>NZ_BMKU01000033.1 GCF_014644495.1 Pseudarthrobacter polychromogenes | reverse complement strand
ATCGCATCCTAGTACCTCGCTCGGAAAGCCACAGAGCGTTTGACTGCCCTGCTCGAACCCCCGGCCAGACGTTCTCTACGTAGTCCTCCACCGCTTCGACGGCCCAGGGCAGCAGTGATACGACAGAGCGCCGCTTCGGCGCTCCACCTGCGGACGACTTCCCGTTGCGAACCTGCAGCATCCCGTACCGGCCCAGTTCGGGAGCATGAGCGTTGGCATAAAAGTCCGTCACGTCCAGGCTCACCGCCTCCGAAATGCGCAGCCCCCACGCGTAAAGAACTTTGAGGAGTGTCGCATCCCGGTAAGCCGGTAACGCACCTTTCCTGCGAGCAGCGAGACAATCCTCGACCACGCCGTCGGCACGATCCAAGAGCATCTGCACCTCTTTACGCGTCAGGGGCCTGCGTCCAGGCCGGCCCTCGTACTCCTGCAGGTGAGCTACGGAGTTCCATTCGTGGCACACCTGGACTGGGTGCGTGCCGAACCGGTTCAGGCACTCCTCAACCCAACCGTAATGAGCCGAGCACAGGTACTTGCAGAACATTCGAATCGGATGCTGATACGTGCGAATCGTCGACGGGGCCAGCCGCTTGACCGAGACCAGG
>NZ_BMKU01000032.1 GCF_014644495.1 Pseudarthrobacter polychromogenes | reverse complement strand
AGTGATGATCAGTGGTCCCGGATCGAGCCGTTGTTGCCGAGCTCTGACGGGAGGCGTGGACGTCCGTTCCGGGGCAATCGCAAAGTCGTGGAAGGCATCATTTACCGGTACCGGTGTGGGATTGCCTGGCGGGACCTTCCTGCGGAGTTCGGTCCGTGGCAGACGGTGTGGAAGCGGCACCGCCGTTACGCGTCTGACGGAACGTGGGACCGGGTCCACGGTCAGCTTCTGGCCGAAGCGGACGCCGCCGGAGTGATCGACTGGACGGTTTCTGTGGACTCGACCATCAATCGAGCCCACCAGCACGGGACGAACCTTCCCCGTGCCACAGGGGGAACTCCCGAATTACAAGAAACTGTTTGCTGAACCGCCTGATCACGCCATCGGCCGCTCCCGCGGCGGGCTGAGCACTAAGATCCACCACGCCTGCGACGGCAAAGGCCGACCATTGGCAATGATTCTTGGCCCCGGGCAGGGCGGCGATGCGCCCATGTTTCCGGTCGTTATGGGGGCGGTGCGGGTTCCCCGCCTCGGCGGGGGCCGCGCCAGGACCCGGCCTGATGCCGTGATGGGCGACAAGGCTTACTCGTCCAGGGCAAACCGGGCACTGCTGCGAGGACGGGGCATCAAAGCCGTCATCCCCGAACCCTCCGACCAAATAGGACACCGCAAACGCCGCGGTTCACGCGGCGGACGCCCCGTGAACTTCGACGCCGAGACCTACAAAGGCCGCAACACTGTGGAGAGATCCTTCAGTCTCTTCAAACAATGGCGCGGCATCGCCACCCGCTACGACAAACTCGCAC
>NZ_BMKU01000031.1 GCF_014644495.1 Pseudarthrobacter polychromogenes | reverse complement strand
CACGGCTTATGGGGCGGAGTTCCGCCAGGATGTTATAGATGTGGCCCGCAGGGGCGAGGCGCCGCTGGCGCAGATTGCGAAGGATTTCGGGCTTTCGGTCACGACGCTCAAGCGCTGGATTGCCATCGCCGACCGTAAAGAATCCGGGGCCGGTCCGGCGGCGACGGAGTCGGCCGAGATGCGGGAGTTGAAGAAGCGGAACCGCCTCTTGGAGCAGGAGAACGAGATTCTGCGCCGAGCCGCGGCCTATCTGGCCAGGGACATCAACCCAAAATGATCTACCCGCTGGTCACGGATCTTGCCGCCGACGGTGTTCCCGTGGCGGTGACCTGCAGGGTGTTGAAGTTCAGCAAGCAAGGCTATTACCGATGGCGAGCCAGTCCGGTGACGGAACGCGACTGGATCGATGCGCACCTCGTCAACGCCGCCCTGGACATCCATGCCGAGGACCCTGCGTTCGGGTACCGTTTCATCGCCGACGAACTCCCGGAGAAGGGCATCACGGCGGGTGAGAACAGGGTCCAGCGCCTGTGCAGGGACCACGGCATCTGGTCGGTGTTCTCGAAGAAGCGTGGCCTGAACCGCAGACCCGGGCCGCCGGTTCACGACGACCTGGTCGAGCGGGATTTCACCGCCGCGGCGCCGAACGAGCTGTGGCTGACGGACATTACCGAGCACCCCACTGCAGAGGGGAAGCTCTACCTCTGCGCGGTGAAGGACGTCTATTCCGGAAGGATCGTCGGGTACTCGATGGACTCCCGGATGAAGTCCTCGCTGGCCGTCGCTGCATTGGAGAGCGCGGTGCGGGCACGCCGCCCGGCAGCGACCGTGGTCCACTCGGATCGCGGGTCCCAGTTCCGGTCCCGCCGCTTCGTCGAATCGCTCCGGCACCACGGGCTTACCGGATCGATGGGCAGGGTCGGTGCGTGCGCGGACAACGCCGCGATGGAATCGTTCTTCTCGCTGCTGCAAAAGAACGTCCTGGACCGTCAGCGGTGGCTCACCAGGCAGGACCTCCGACTGGCCATCACAACCTGGATCGAAAGAACCTACCACCGCCGGCGACGGCAAAGACGGCTGGGAAAACTCACGCCAATCGAA
>NZ_BMKU01000030.1 GCF_014644495.1 Pseudarthrobacter polychromogenes | reverse complement strand
AGCCTGGGAAACTGGGTCTAATACCGGATATGACTCCTCATCGCATGGTGGGGGGTGGAAAGCTTTATTGTGGTTTTGGATGGACTCGCGGCCTATCAGCTTGTTGGTGAGGTAATGGCTTACCAAGGCGACGACGGGTAGCCGGCCTGAGAGGGTGACCGGCCACACTGGGACTGAGACACGGCCCAGACTCCTACGGGAGGCAGCAGTGGGGAATATTGCACAATGGGCGCAAGCCTGATGCAGCGACGCCGCGTGAGGGATGACGGCCTTCGGGTTGTAAACCTCTTTCAGTAGGGAAGAAGCGAAAGTGACGGTACCTGCAGAAGAAGCGCCGGCTAACTACGTGCCAGCAGCCGCGGTAATACGTAGGGCGCAAGCGTTATCCGGAATTATTGGGCGTAAAGAGCTCGTAGGCGGTTTGTCGCGTCTGCCGTGAAAGTCCGGGGCTCAACTCCGGATCTGCGGTGGGTACGGGCAGACTAGAGTGATGTAGGGGAGACTGGAATTCCTGGTGTAGCGGTGAAATGCGCAGATATCAGGAGGAACACCGATGGCGAAGGCAGGTCTCTGGGCATTAACTGACGCTGAGGAGCGAAAGCATGGGGAGCGAACAGGATTAGATACCCTGGTAGTCCATGCCGTAAACGTTGGGCACTAGGTGTGGGGGACATTCCACGTTTTCCGCGCCGTAGCTAACGCATTAAGTGCCCCGCCTGGGGAGTACGGCCGCAAGGCTAAAACTCAAAGGAATTGACGGGGGCCCGCACAAGCGGCGGAGCATGCGGATTAATTCGATGCAACGCGAAGAACCTTACCAAGGCTTGACATGAACCGGTAATACCTGGAGACAGGTGCCCCGCTTGCGGTCGGTTTACAGGTGGTGCATGGTTGTCGTCAGCTCGTGTCGTGAGATGTTGGGTTAAGTCCCGCAACGAGCGCAACCCTCGTTCTATGTTGCCAGCACGTGATGGTGGGGACTCATAGGAGACTGCCGGGGTCAACTCGGAGGAAGGTGGGGACGACGTCAAATCATCATGCCCCTTATGTCTTGGGCTTCACGCATGCTACAATGGCCGGTACAAAGGGTTGCGATACTGTGAGGTGGAGCTAATCCCAAAAAGCCGGTCTCAGTTCGGATTGGGGTCTGCAACTCGACCCCATGAAGTCGGAGTCGCTAGTAATCGCAGATCAGCAACGCTGCGGTGAATACGTTCCCGGGCCTTGTACACACCGCCCGTCAAGTCACGAAAGTTGGTAACACCCGAAGCCGGTGGCCTAACCCCTTGTGGGAGGGAGCTGTCGAAGGTGGGACTGGCGATTGGGAC
>NZ_BMKU01000029.1 GCF_014644495.1 Pseudarthrobacter polychromogenes | reverse complement strand
GGTTGTTCCCTGGGCGCGGTGAGCATCAAAGCGTGTTCGCGCAGCCGGACTGGGACCAGGTCCACCGGGAAATGGCCCGGGTCGGGGTGACGCTGAAGCTGCTCCACGGCGAGTATGCCGATTCATGCGCCGCTGCCGGTGCGCCGGTGATGGGCTATGACCGGTTCTGCAGGACCTACCAGCGGCACGTGCTGGTAACGGGAGTGGCATCGAGGGTCGGACACAAGGCCGGCCAGACGGTGGAAGTCGACTGGTCGGGGCCGACGATGCAGCTGACCGATCCGGCCACGGGCAAGGCCAGGACTGTGTATCTGTTTGTGGGTTGCCTGCCTTTCAGTCGGTATGCGTTCGTTGAACCTGCCCTGGACATGAAGCAGGACACCTGGCTGCGGGCCCATGTGGCGATGTTCGAGGCCTTCACAGGCTCGGTGCCGCGGATCGTGCCGGACAATCTGAAGACCGGTGTCATCAAGCACCCGCGTGAGGGCGAGGTCGTGCTCAACGACGCTTACCGCGAGATGGCGGCGCACTATTCGGCGGCGGTGCTGCCCGGACGTGTCAGAGCGCCGAAGGATAAGGCCAGCGTGGAAAACACGGTCGCCCACGTGGCTACCTGGATCATCGCCGGGCTGCGTCAACGGCCATTCACCTCGTTGCCGGAGCTCAGAGCCGCCATCATCGAGCGCGTGGCGGCCTACAACGCGGAGCCGTTCCAGAAGCGGCCCGGGTCCAGGGCCAGCGTGTTCGCAGCCGAAGAGCAGCCGCTGCTGACGGGGTTGCCGGCGACTGCCTACGAGATCAGCAGGTGGGCCTACGGGCGCCGGGTGGGCCGGAACGGGCACGTCGTCTGGGAGAGGAACTACTACTCCGTGCCTTTCGCCCATATCGGCACCACGGTGGACCTGCGGATCACCGACCGGGTGCTTCAGGCCTACCGGGGCACCGAACGGCTGACCAGCCACCTGCTGCTGCCCGAGGGCGCGGCCAATGAATACCGCACCAACGACGCCGACCTGCCCGCCGGCGAGAAGTACCGGCAATGGGATGCGCCCCGGGTGCGGGAGTGGGCCGGACGGCTCGGCCCGGCAGCGGTAACCGTGGTCAACCGGATCTTCGAGTCCGTCCCGGTCGACGAGCAGGGCCTGGACGCGGCACTGGCAGTGCTGAGGCTCTCCCGCCGATACTCCGCCGAACGCCTCGAGGCAGCCTGCCGACTCGCGTTGGCAGGCCACGTGCGGTCTCCGCGTTATGCCCACCTGCAGCCGATCCTGGCCACAGAGCAGGACAAAGCCGCCGGGCTCAGACCACCACGGGATGAACCCGCCGAACACGGCGGATACGTGCGCGGCGCCGAATACTACGCAGGGGGTGCCAAGTGAGCGGGATCGATATCGAAACCAAACGCAAGCTCCGTGAGATGGGTGCCGCCCCGATGCTGGAAGCGCTCGAGGCCCAGGACGAGACGCTCGTGCTCGGCATGGCCTTCGAGGAACGGCTCCGTCTGGTCGTCGACGAGGCCCACTCCGGGTTCAACCACGCCAAGGTCGAGGGACTGATCCGGCGGGCCGGACTGCGCTACCCGGGCGCGGATCTGCGCCGGCTCGACCTCGTGGACGAGCGCGGCCTGGACCGGAACGTCATCGCCTCACTCGGCACGTGCTCATTCATCGAACGGCAGCAGAACGTCGTCTTTCAGGGATTCACTGGATCCGGGAAGTCCTACCTGGGGTGCGCCCTGGCCAAACAGGCCTGCCAGCACAGGATCCGTGCCCACTACGTCCGCATGCCCGACCTCGAGGAAGCCTGGGCGCTGGCGAAGGACAAGCCACAGGGACAAACCAAATTCCTGAACAAGTACGCGGCCTTCACCCTGCTCGTGATCGACGAATGGCTCCTCGACCACCCCGACGAGGGCATGCGCAGCATGCTGCTGGAACTGCTTGAACGCCGGTACGACACAGCATCGACCGTGTTCTGCACCCAGTACGCCAAAAAAGACTGGCACCAACGGCTCGGCTCCGGAGTCCACGCCGATGCCATCATGGACCGCATCGTGCACAACACCATCTGGGTCGATACCGGCAACCACAACATGCGCCAGCACACCACCATGAAGCAGTAAGAAAACGTCGGTGGGAGCCGGTGGCCCCCACACCCCCGGCCG
>NZ_BMKU01000028.1 GCF_014644495.1 Pseudarthrobacter polychromogenes | reverse complement strand
GGCCCTGGCTCTGACAAAAGAGATGCTCCATGGATCTTGGCAGTCCTAAGCGTGGTCGCCGTCTCTTACTTCGCGCTGGGGCTCGTGAGTGCAATAAGAGCCGCCAGACAATAGACCGACCCGAGCACAGACGTATTGACTCCGTCAGGGGTTCTGAGGCATCAGTGACCACCAGGGATGTTCAATGAATGTCCGCAGGACTATCCTCAGCAGATGAATCAACACGCGGTTTCGACACAGTCTGACGGAGTTATATTCGCCCTCAGCATCAGCCGGAGATGGCTTCGTGTGGCCGGCTCGTGTGCAGTTGCAGCTGGAGCGGTTATCGCAATCGTGGCGAACTCGACGGAACCTTTCCGAGCCCCATTGGGAATCGCCTTGGGCGTCCTCGCGATGACTCTGCTCATCGCCTTCGCCGTCAAGAGCCCATCACGCAGGCAGGCAGCGGAACCAGCGTCGACGAAAATCGGAAAGAGCGGCCCCCGGACAGTGCTTGGCACGATGCGACGCAAAAGGTCCGTGGCGGCAGAACTAGCGCTCCTTGCAGAGCTCCATGCCAAGGGCGCACTATCTGACGAGGAATTTACCGCAGCCAAGCTCCGCACCCTTGGAGGCTGACTGACTTTCAGCTCCGGGAACTTGAGGTGAGCTGGCCCAGCGACCCGTAACGGGCGTTGGATGCCGATACGGCCTCGGACCACCGAATGGCGTTGGCGACACTTATGCCGGTCAAACGGGCCAAGACCACAGGTGGAACGTCCTGCGCCAGTTCGCCTAAGGCTCCGGTGCGAGCGGTTGCTGGCTGAACGCCCGCGGCCCGCAGGCGCTTTATTAGTGCTGCGGCGGTCAGGGGTTGTCCTGGCCGTGACCCAGGGAACAGCCATTGAGCGTCGCTGACAGTACCGAACAATCGAGGCGCGCTTCGATCAAGCAGAACCTTGCGTGCCAGTTCACCCACGCGGGACGGCAGCAGCAAGGGGTCTGCTCCGAGTCGCACATAGGTGTCATCGGCCCGGGTCAAGATGTCGGTGACCTGTAACGCGGTTAGCTGGTGCGGCCGGGCCCCGTAGAGAAGGGTCATGGCTGCAGCGAAGGCCGTGGCAGGGTGGGCGGAGGCATTGCCTTCTAGAAGCCCCTCGAGGATTTTCAGCCGCGTCCGGGAATCGAGGCCGGTTACGAGGAGGCCCGTGCGTTGTCGGCGTGGGATGTGGAGCTTTTGGCAGTTGTTGTTCTTTTGCGCCCAGGCCAGGAAGGCCTTCACACGGTGCCGCTCACCGTGCCCGGTGGCGAGCCATTCATCGATGTCTGCCTGGGTCAGTAGGGCCAAGGACCGGCCCCTCTTAGCGGACCAGGTCAGGAGTTCAATGACGATTCGGAGTTCTCGCCGGCGGCTGCTGACCAGATTGGTACTGAGAGGCTGTGGTCGCTGGCGCAGCTCCCGCAGGTGGCGCCAGCGGGCGAATTGGTTGAAAGCCTGTCGTTCTGCCGGATCCTTGATGTCCTGCGCGGCTGTGACGATCCAGTGTTTGAATCTGGCCAGGTTGTTGTCGCGCGCCGGAAGGAGGGAGTGTTCCACGAGGATCGAGCGCACTGCTCGGGTGGCTTGGTCCGGGCCGGCGGCGTCCAGGAACGCGTGTGTCCTGGTTTCCTCTTGGTTCAATAATGTGCGCAGGAGCTCGACGGAGCCCGTTCTCTGGAAAGCCGTCACTACACGTGCCGGGTCGGCGGCGAGAAGAGCAGCGTGAAGGGACTGCACTTCAAGGGAGTCGCGAAGCAACTGCGCGGTGAATAGTTCGGATAGGTACTCGGCTGCGGTGCACGGCGTGCATAGACCCCGGAGCAGCCTTGTCTTGGTGTCGCAGGCTCGGCAGTTCCGGAACGATGCCGGGTTGGAGCGATAGCAGTAGTCGCATAGTGGTGCGCCCTCTGCGCGTCCTGCCACGTACCTGCTCTTGCCGCAGTCAGAGCAGGGCTCCCGAGTGCGTGCACAGATTTTGCATATAGGTTCACCGGCCTTCGTGCGGGTCCCGACCAGCCCGTTCCGGCGGCAGACACTGCACGCCTCTTTCTTTTTCGAGCAGTGGTGACAGCGTGCTTTGGCCGTTCCGGCGAACAAGCATGGCTTGTCCTTCCCGCAGGACAGACAGCGGTCGATGCGTGGCGTCATTGCGAGGGGATGATTTTCGCCCTCTTCGGCCTGAAGCCTTGTTGACGAAGGAAGTCGGCAGAGGCTGCGCTGGCTTCAGTCTCCTCCGTCCCTGTCAGGGCTGCGGGCTTGCCCAGCTCCACGCGTTGAATCAAGTCGTCCGCTCTGCAGTCGAAGATGTCCATCAGGGCAACCAAGACCTGCATG
>NZ_BMKU01000027.1 GCF_014644495.1 Pseudarthrobacter polychromogenes | reverse complement strand
GCGTGTGTGGGGTGTGTGGTACGGGGTTGTTGTTTGAGAACTACATAGTGGACGCGAGCATCTTTTATAAGAAGCAATTTCCAAGAATATGAACCTGGATCTGGCTGCGCGTGATGGTGTCATCCTTTTTGGGGTGGTGTTGTTGGGTGTGGTTGGTTTCTGTGGTTCTCTCGAAAATTAGCGTTTTTGATCTTTTGTGGTCAAGTTTTTAAGAGCACACGGTGGATGCCTTGGCATTAGGAGCCGAAGAAGGACGTAGGAATCTGCGATAAGCCTGGGGGAGTCGATAACCGGACTGTGATCCCAGGGTGTCCGAATGGGGAAACCCCGCCAGGGGCGCGAGTTGCCTGGTGACCCGCATCTGAACACATAGGGTGCGTGGAGGGAACGCGGGGAAGTGAAACATCTCAGTACCCGCAGGAAGAGAAAACAATAGTGATTCCGTTAGTAGTGGCGAGCGAACGCGGATCAGGCTAAACCGTTCCATGTGTGATAGCCGGCGGGCGTTGCATGGTCGGGGTTGTGGGACTTTCCATACCAGTTCTGCCGGGCTGGTGGGGTGTGATGTGCAGGCATAGGTGAGCGGTCTTGAAAGGCCGGCCAGAGAGGGTGTTAGCCCCGTAACCGTAATGTTGTGTACCGCCTGGATGAGTATCCCAAGTAGTACGGGGCCCGAGAAATCCCGTGCGAATCTGTCAGGACCACCTGATAAGCCTAAATACTCCCTAATGACCGATAGCGGACCAGTACCGTGAGGGAAAGGTGAAAAGTACCCCGGGAGGGGAGTGAAACAGTACCTGAAACCGTGTGCTTACAATCCGTCGGAGCCAGTCTGATTCTGGTGACGGCGTGCCTTTTGAAGAATGAGCCTGCGAGTTAGTGTTACGTCGCGAGGTTAACCCGTGTGGGGCAGCCGTAGCGAAAGCGAGTCTGAATAGGGCGTTGCAGTGGCGTGATCTAGACCCGAAGCGAAGTGATCTACCCATGGCCAGGTTGAAGCGACGGTAAGACGTCGTGGAGGACCGAACCCACTTCAGTTGAAAATGGAGGGGATGAGCTGTGGGTAGGGGTGAAAGGCCAATCAAACTTCGTGATAGCTGGTTCTCCCCGAAATGCATTTAGGTGCAGCGTTGCGTGTTTCTTGCTGGAGGTAGAGCTACTGGATGGCTAATGGGCCCTACAAGGTTACTGACGTCAGCCAAACTCCGAATGCCGGTAAGTGAGAGCGCAGCAGTGAGACTGTGGGGGATAAGCTTCATAGTCGAGAGGGAAACAGCCCAGACCACCAACTAAGGCCCCTAAGCGTGTGCTAAGTGGGAAAGGATGTGGAGTTGCGAAGACAACCAGGAGGTTGGCTTAGAAGCAGCCATCCTTAAAAGAGTGCGTAATAGCTCACTGGTCAAGTGATTCCGCGCCGACAATGTAGCGGGGCTCAAGTACACCGCCGAAGTTGTGGCATTCAGATATTAGCTAAGCCCTTGTGGTTCAGGCGTCTGGATGGGTAGGGGAGCGTCGTGTGGGCGGTGAAGTCGCGGTGTAAACCAGCGGTGGAGCCTACACGAGTGAGAATGCAGGCATGAGTAGCGAAAGACGGGTGAGAAACCCGTCCGCCGAATGATCAAGGGTTCCAGGGTCAAGCTAATCTGCCCTGGGTAAGTCGGGACCTAAGGCGAGGCCGACAGGCGTAGTCGATGGACAACGGGTTGATATTCCCGTACCGGCGAAAAACCGCCCATGCTGAACAGGGGATACTAACTGCCCGAGACCTGCCCGATCGCCCTTGTGGTGTGAGGGTTTTGGTGGAGCGCAGGACCTGATCCTGGGAGGCAAGCGTATTAACAGGTGTGACGCAGGAAGGTAGCCAAGCCGGGCGATGGTTGTCCCGGTCTAAGGATGTAGGGCGAACGGTAGGCAAATCCGCTGTTCATGATGCCTGAGATCTGATGGGACCCCCGTTTGGGGGGATTTGGTGATCCTATGCTGCCGAGAAAAGCATCGACGCGAGGTTTTAGCCGCCCGTACCCCAAACCGACACAGGTGATCAGGTAGAGAATACTAAGGCGATCGAGAGAATTATGGTTAAGGAACTCGGCAAAATGCCCCCGTAACTTCGGGAGAAGGGGGGCCCCAACCTTGATACACCCTTGCGGTGTGGAGGGGATCGGGGCCGCAGAGACCAGGGGGAAGCGACTGTTTACTAAAAACACAGGTCCGTGCGAAGTCGCAAGACGATGTATACGGACTGACTCCTGCCCGGTGCTGGAAGGTTAAGAGGACCGGTTAGCCGCAAGGCGAAGCTGAGAATTTAAGCCCCAGTAAACGGCGGTGGTAACTATAACCATCCTAAGGTAGCGAAATTCCTTGTCGGGTAAGTTCCGACCTGCACGAATGGAGTAACGACTTCCCCGCTGTCTCAACCATAAACTCGGCGAAATTGCAGTACGAGTAAAGATGCTCGTTACGCGCAGCAGGACGGAAAGACCCCGAGACCTTTACTATAGTTTGGTATTGGTGTTCGGAGTGGCTTGTGTAGGATAGGTGGGAGACGTTGAAGCCCGGACGCCAGTTCGGGTGGAGTCATCGTTGAAATACCACTCTGGTCACTTTGGACATCTAACTTCGGCCCGTAATCCGGGTCAGGGACAGTGCCTGATGGGTAGTTTAACTGGGGCGGTTGCCTCCTAAAAAGTAACGGAGGCGCCCAAAGGTTCCCTCAGCCTGGTTGGCAATCAGGTGTCGAGTGTAAGTGCACAAGGGAGCTTGACTGTGAGAGAGACATCTCGAGCAGGGACGAAAGTCGGGACTAGTGATCCGGCGGTACATTGTGGAATGGCCGTCGCTCAACGGATAAAAGGTACCTCGGGGATAACAGGCTGATCTTGCCCAAGAGTCCATATCGACGGCATGGTTTGGCACCTCGATGTCGGCTCGTCGCATCCTGGGGCTGGAGTAGGTCCCAAGGGTTGGGCTGTTCGCCCATTAAAGCGGTACGCGAGCTGGGTTTAGAACGTCGTGAGACAGTTCGGTCCCTATCCGCTGCGCGCGCAGGAAATTTGAGAAGGGCTGTCCTTAGTACGAGAGGACCGGGACGGACGAACCTCTGGTGTGTCAGTTGTACTGCCAAGTGCACCGCTGATTAGCTACGTTCGGATGGGATAACCGCTGAAAGCATCTAAGCGGGAAGCTCGCTTCAAGATGAGATTTCCATACACCTCGTGTGTGAGAGGCCCCCAGCCAGACCACTGGGTTGATAGGCCGG
>NZ_BMKU01000026.1 GCF_014644495.1 Pseudarthrobacter polychromogenes | reverse complement strand
TCCGCGACGGCAGCCTCTACCAAGCCCAAACACCAACAGCAGCTTGACGAAAAACATAGGGACACTCTCACTAAATGCACCATTTCCCCGAACGCTCTCTCACCGCAGATAGAGCGTTTGGGGATTTCCTGCGTTAAGTGAGAGAGGGTGGGCGAGGGCAGGGCTGTGTCCTTCGTCACGAAAAGGAATAAGGCACGGAAACGTTGCGTAATGAACCGGAGGGTAGGCTAGCCTTACTTAAGTTCGCTTCATGACTTAAGGAGTTCCGTGACTTCCCCCCTCTTCCCCGGGCCCAGCGCCACGCGCCGCACGCTGTTCACATCAGCCGGCAAGGCCACGGCCGTCCTGGCCGCAGCGGCGCTCACCCTGTCCGCCTGCTCCACCGGGCCCGCGTCCTCCACCGCCGACACCAGCGCTTCCAGCTCCAGCAGCTCGCAGTTCCCCGTCACCATCGAGCACGTCTACGGCGAAACCATCATCGAGGAGCAGCCCACGCGGGTGGCCACTGTCTCCTGGGTCAATGACGACGTCGCCATTGCCCTCGGTGTTGTGCCGGTGGGCGTGCCCAAGAACGAATGGGGCGGCAACGAGCAGGGGTCCACCCCGTGGAAGGACGCGGCGCTCGAAGAGCTCGGCGCCGGATTCGGCTCGGACAAAGCCCCGGTGCAGTACTCCGAGGCGGACGGCATCAACTTCACCGAGATCGCCAAGCTCACCCCGGACGTCATCCTTGCCGCGTACTCGGGCCTCACCGAGGAGGACTACAAGAAGCTCACCGAAATCGCGCCGGTGGTGGCCCACCCTGAACTGGCCTATGGGACCTCCTGGCAGGACTCCACCTCCATCATTGGCAAGGCCCTCGGCAAGGAGGCCGAAGCCGCCAAGCTGGTCTCCGACACCGAGGCCACCATCAAGGAAAAGGTTGCCGAGTACCCGCAGATCACCGGCAAGAGCTTCATCTATGGCAACCTGGAGCCGGCATCGGCTGACGGCGTCAACGTCTACACCGCCAATGACAACCGTCCCCGCTTCCTCTCCGAAATCGGCATGGAGCTGGCGCCCGTGGTGGAGGAAAATTCCAAGGGCTCCAAGGAATTCTTCATCCCCTGGTCCGCTGAAAAGGCCAACGAGCTCGAGTCCGATATCTTCGTGACCTGGGTTCCGGACGCCGCCACCACTGATTCCATCAAGTCCGACCCCCTGCTCGGTCAGATCCCCGCCATCAAGAACGGCGCCCTGGTTGCCGACTCGGACAACACCCTGACCCTGTCCATCTCCGCGTCCTCCCCGCTGAGCCTGCCGTGGTCGCTGGACACGTTCCTGCCGCAGCTGGCGGGCGCAGCGGATGCGGTGAAGTAGGCCCAGTTCCATGACGGAGAGTACGACGACGGCGGCGCGCCGTGGGCCCGGTCCCGGTACTTTGGTGCCGGGTCGGGCACCTGCCGGCGGGACCCGCGGCCGCGCGTTCGGGGGGCCGCGCGCCGCCTGGCTGCTGGCCGCCGTCGTCGTACTTGCCCTGCTTGCCGGGGCCTCCCTCGCTATCGGTGCGCGGGGCCTTCCCCTGGCCACCGTTTGGCAGGCGCTCACCGCGTTTGATCCAGCCAACGGCGACCATGCCGTGGTACACGCCCGCATCCCCCGCACCGTCCTTGGCCTGCTGGCGGGCGGCGCGCTGGGCCTTGCCGGCGCAGCAATGCAGGGTGTGGCCCGCAACCCGCTGGCCGACCCCGGCATCATGGGCGTCAACGCCGGTGCCGCCCTCGCCGTGGTGACCGGCATCTACGTCTTCGGCGTCGGCTCGCTCTCCGGCTACATCTGGTTCGCCTTCGTGGGGGCCGCTGCCGCCGCCGTCGTGGTGTACCTCATTGCCTCGCTCGGCAGGGACGGGGCCACCCCGGTGAAGCTCGCCTTGGCGGGCGCCGCATTGAATGCGGGCCTCTACTCCCTGATGAACGTCATCCTGGTCTCCAGCCAGGACACCCTGGACCGCTTCCGCTTCTGGCAGGTGGGCGGAATCGCCGGGCGCGACTGGTCCGTGGTGTTCTCCGGACTGCCCTTCCTGGCCGCCGGTGCCCTCATTGTGCTTCTGACCGGCCGCATCCTCAACAGCCTGGCCTTGGGCGACGACATCGCCCGGGGCCTGGGCCAGCGGGTAGGCCTGTCCCGCGCCGTCACCGCGCTCGGCATTGTGCTGCTGTGCGGATCGGCCACCGCGCTTGCCGGGCCCATCGCCTTCGTGGGCCTGGTCATCCCCCACGCCGTCCGTTTCCTCACCGGCCCGGACTACCGCTGGATCCTGCCCTTCTCCCTGGTCCTTGCCCCGGCACTGCTCCTCGGCGCGGACATCATCGGCCGCGTGGTGCTCCTGCCCGGCGAAGTCCCGGCCGGCATCATGACCGCCCTCGTCGGAGCACCCGTCTTCGTCTGGCTGATCCGCCGGGGCAAGGGGGCCGGCCTGTGACCATCAGCAACCCCCGCGAGACGGCATTTGACGGCGGTCCGCCGCGCAAATACCCTCGTTTTCTGCCATTTCGGGGCCTGAACCGGACCGCCCTCCTGGCCACCGTCGTCGTGGTCCTGTTCGCCGTGTCCGTCCTGCTCGGCAGCTACACGGTGACCATTCCGGACTTCTTCAGGATCCTCATCGCCCACCTGACCGGCGGTGAAAAGATCCCCGGCGCCAGCTTCATCGTGATGGAGAACAAGCTGCCGCGGGCCGTCATCGGAACCATGATCGGGGTCGCGTTCGGTTTGGCGGGCGCCCTGTTCCAGACCATGCTCCGCAACCCGCTGGCCAGTCCCGACGTCATCGGCATCAGCTACGGGGCCAGCGCTGCGGCGGTGACTGCCATCGTGGTCTTCGGAGCATCCGGCGCAGCGGTTTCCGGGGCGGCCCTGGGCGGTGCGCTGGGTGTGGCAGCCATCATCTACGCCATTTCCAGCGGCGGCACCCTGCGCGGAACCGGCCGCGGCGATGCTGCCGGGAACCGGCTCATCCTTGCCGGGGTGGGCATCGCCGCAGCACTGCACGCAGTGGTCAACTTCCTGATGACCCGCGCGGACATCCGCACCGCGGCGGACGCCCTGGTCTGGCTCAACGGTTCCCTGAACTCCGCCAGCTGGGACCGCGCGGGCGTCCTTGCCCTGGCCCTCGCCGTCCTGCTCCCCGCCGTGGTTGCCATCGCCGGCCCGCTGCGCATCCTGGAGCTCGGCCCCGACGCCGCCGCCGGACTGGGGATCAGGGTGGGTGCCACCCGGCTGGCACTGGTGATCACCGCCGTCGCGCTGGCAGCGGTGGCGACGGCGGCAGCCGGCCCGGTCTCGTTCGTCGCCTTCCTGGCCGGTCCCATCGCCCGGCGCTTCACCGGTAAAGCCAGCCTCCCGGCGTCGGCCCTTGTGGGCGCCGTGATTGTCCTGGCGGCCGACTACGTGGCCGCCAACGTGGCCCCCCTGCTGCTGGACGGCACCGTTCTGCCGGTGGGCGTTATCACCGGTGCGCTCGGTGCCCCGTTCCTGCTGTGGCTCCTGGTCACGGCCAACCGAAAGGATGCCTGAGGTGGCAGTTCTCAACGCCAAGGACCTGACGCTGAAATATGACCAGCGCTGCGTGGTGGACGGCCTCAGTGCCGAGATTCCGGAGGGGAAGGTAACCATGATCGTGGGCGCCAACGCCTGCGGGAAGTCCACGCTCCTCCGCGGACTGTCCCGGCTCCTCAAGCCGGCTGCCGGTGCCGTGACCCTGGACGGCAAGGACATCCACTCCCTTCCCGCCCGGGAACTGGCCCGCACCCTGGGGCTCCTGCCGCAGCATCCCACCGCCCCGGACGGCATCACGGTCCGGGACCTGGTGGGCCGCGGCCGCTACCCCCACCAGGGCTTCTTCCGCAGCTGGAGCGAGCGGGATGAAACTGCCGTGCAGCGCGCGCTCGAAGCCACGGAGACGCTTGCCCTCGCCGACCGGAATGTCGACGAACTCTCCGGCGGGCAGCGGCAGCGCGTCTGGATCGCCATGGCCCTTGCGCAGGAGACCGACGTACTCCTCCTGGACGAACCCACCACCTACCTGGACCTCGCGCACCAGGTGGAGGTCCTGGACCTCGTGACGGACCTGAACCGCCAGCGCGGCACCACCGTGGCCATCGTCCTGCATGACCTGAACCTGGCCGCCCGGTACGCGGACACCGTGATCGCCATGAAGGACGGCGCCGTGGTGGCAGTGGGCAGCCCTCTGGACGTGGTCTCGGAAGGGCTGGTCCGCAGCGTTTTCGGCCTCGAATCGCGCGTCATCCCGGATCCCGTCTCCGGCACCCCCCTGATCATTCCCATCGGCCGCCACCACGTCCCCGCCAACGAACTGGAGCTCGTTTCATGAAAACCCGCGACATCGCCTCCACGGAGCCCATGACCCTGGCGTTCGAAGTTACCGTCACCTCGGTCCAGGAGCTCAGCCCCAATTTCCGCAGGATCACGTTCGGCGGATACTCGCTGCGGGATTTCGGCGTCCACGGCGACACCCTGGACCTCCGGATCAAGCTCATGATCCCGTCCCTCGCGGCGGACGGCAGCCCGCTGCCCCTCCCCGTTTTCGAAATGAGCCAGGCCGGCTGGTACCGGGAATGGCTGGCCATGGATCCTGCCGTGCGGGGTTCCATGCGCACCTACACTGTCCGCCAGGCCCGCCTGGATGCGGTGTACCCGGAGATCGACGTGGACTTCGTGATGCACTTTGACGACTCTGGAAATGGCGGGCCGGCCGCGAACTGGGCCCTCAACGCCCGGCCCGGTGACGCAATCACCATCATCGGCCCCAACAACAGGGCAGCCCACTGTGTCACAGCCGAAACCTACTCAGGCATCGAATGGCGGCCCGGGCTGGCGCAGCGCATCCTGCTGGCCGGTGACGAAACATCCGTCCCCGCCATCTCCGCCATTTTGGAAAGCCTGCCGGAGTACATGACCGGGCACGCGTTCCTGGAGGTCCCTGAAGCCGGTGACTTCAGGGAACTGACTTCACCCGCCGGCGTCGACATCACCTGGCTGGCGCGCGGGGCGTCCATCGGGCGGTCACGGCCGCACGGCGAGCTGCTCCAGGCGGCCGTGCGCAAGGCCGTGCCCCTCCCCGGCTGGGTGGGGATCAAAGCGGCCGACGGCGGCGCCGGCCCCGAGCCGGAGGACGTCAACGTGGACGTGGACATCCTTTGGGAGACTCCGGCGCGGATGGAGACTTCCGAGATCCAGGCCACCAAGAACCCGGGCATGCCGGCCGGCGCCATGCCCTTCTACGCCTGGATCGCCGGCGAAGCCGCCGTTATCAAGGACATGCGCCGGTACCTTGTCCGGGACGTCGGGATCGACCGGAAGCAGGTGGCGTTCATGGGGTACTGGCGGCAGGGCAAGGCCGAAGGGTAAGTTTCACTGCGCTGCAGCCCCCGGCAACGCTCCATCAGATCCTGCCGGTTTTTCGGGGACGCTCTCGCACTCGATGCGGGTTTTGGGCGGACGCTCTCGCACTTACTGTTCATCCCGGCGTCGTTCTTCCTTCTTCTGTGGTGGCTACCTTGGGCTGGTGCGTGCTCAACCTTTGCTCCCTGACTCCGGGAGGCGGGTTTTTGTCGCCCTGGGGGACTCTTTCACGGAGGGGGTCGGGGACCGGGACGAGCGGTTGCCCAATGGTGTCCGTGGGTGGGCAGACCGGGTGGCGGAGAAGCTTGCCGAGGCCCAGCCCGGGTGGCGCTATGCGAACCTTGCCATCCGCAGCAAGCGGCTCCGGCATATCGTCAGCGAGCAACTGGAACCGGCGCTGCGGATGCGGCCCTCGCTGGTCACGCTGTACGCAGGCGGAAACGACATCCTGGACGTGAAAACGGACATGGCCGCGCTCATGGATGACTACGAAAAGCTCGTGGCTGCACTGGCGGAAACGGGGGCAACGGTGGTGCTTTTCACGGGGTTTGACGTCAAGGTGTCCGCACTGCTGGAGCCGCTCAGGAAACGCAACACCTACTACAACCAGCACGTCCGGGCCATCGCCGGGAAGTACGGGGCGGTGCTGGTGGACTATTGGTGCCTGGATGCGTTCCATGACCGGCGGATGTGGGACTCCGACAGGCTCCACATGTCCAAGGCAGGGCACAAGTACCTGGCGGGGCAAGTGCTGGACCAGTTGGGGGTGCCGCACAAGATCCGGCCCAAGGACTGGGAACCGCCGGCCCGGCACAGCCTGCGGGAATGGGAGCGGCAGCAGCGGCGCTGGATCCGCGACTGGGTCCTGCCGCTCTTCGGCCGCAAGCTGCGCGGCGTCACCCTGGGGGACGAGCTGGGCCCGCGCTGGCCGGAGCCGGTCAGGGTGCCGCGGAAGGGCGGACTGAAAAAGCTGGCGGGCGCATCCAACGGCCCGCGTGAGTACTAGCTGTCCAGCAGGATCTCGTAACCCGGGGCCACCCTGGCCGCGTGGAACTCCATGACCTCGAAGTCCGCCACGCCATTCGTATAGAACGGATCCTGCTCCAGGCAGGCATCAAGGACAGCGCGATCCGCCTGGGAGAGCAGCAGACCCCCGGTCCTGGGCACTTTGCGGCCGGCCGCAATGAAAACGCCGTCGTCGAAAGCCTTCTGCAGCCAGGCAATGTGGCCGGCGTTATGGAAGTCCACGATGTCCTGCGGAACCCGGTAGCTCAGGGAGACAACATACATGGCCCCAGCCTACCGGCCGCCGCGGGACCTAGTTGAAGAATCAACCACGCTGCTCTCGTAGAATGAGGGACATGACCGAACCGCGCTGGCTCAACGCCGACGAACGCCGTGCCTGGCTGGCCCTGGTAAGTATCAACACCCTGCTGCCGGCAGCACTGGACACCAAACTCCACGCCGCGGGGAAGCTCTCGCTCTTCGACTACACCGTCCTGGCGATGCTCTCCGAGGCGGAAGACCGGTTCCTGCCCATGAGCGAGCTCGCCGCCCGCAGCAGCGCGTCCCTTTCCCGGCTGTCGCACGTAGTGACCAAACTGCAGAAGCGCGGCTGGGTGGAGCGGCGGCCGCATCCCCATGATGCCCGCGTCACCACCGCCCATCTGACCGAAGAAGGAATGGCCACCATCGTGGGGCTCGCGCCCGGGCACGTCGAGGACGTTCGTGACCTGTTCCTGGATGCCCTCACTGAGCAGGATGTCCTGGATCTGGCGAGGATCGGCGAAAAGGTGGTTGGCCGGCTGGACACGGACCACTGGATCCTGCGGGAAAACTAGACCACACGTCAGCTGGTTGGTTGCTCCCGGCAACGGGTGGCAAACTAACCGGATGGACTTTACTTCCCGGTTTGTCGCCCTCGGAGACTCCTTTACGGAAGGCGTGGGCGACGACGATCCCACCCGCCCCAACGGTGTCCGCGGCTGGGCGGACCGCGTGGCCGAGCAGTTGGGCGCCGCTGACCCGGGCTTCGGTTACGCCAACCTCGCCATCCGCGGCAGGAAACTGCGCCATATCCTGGCTGAGCAGGTGGACGCCGCCGTCGAACTTAACCCCACCCTGGTGACCATCTACGCCGGCGCCAATGACATCCTCCGCCCCAGGATCGATATTGACGACCTTCTGGTGGAGTACGACGACGCCATCGCCAAAATGCGCGCCACCGGCGCCACCGTGGTCATGTTCACAGGCTTCGACGCCCGCGGCTCGAAGGTGTTCAGCACCATGCGTGGGCGCACGGCGATCTACAACGAACTGGTCCGCGGCATTGCGGGAGACCACGGCGCGCTCCTGGTGGACTACTGGCGCTTCAGCGAGTACTACGACTGGGGCATGTGGGCGCAGGACCGGATGCACATGTCCGCGGCAGGCCACGCCAATATGGCTAAGCGCGTGCTGGACGTCCTGGAACACGATCACTCCATTGACATCCCGCCCATGACCCCCGTGCCCGAACTCAGCGGTGTGGACGCCCTCCGCGCCAACGCCCGCTGGTTCCGCGAGTATGCCGGTCCCTGGGTTGTCCGCAGGGTTACCGGCAAGTCCTCCGGGGACGGCTTGACGCCGAAATACCCAGAGCTAATTCGCCTCTAACCCCGGGCCCGCTTATACACCCTCCGGCGCCGGATTGGTCTTTAATTGCGTGAACTCGTAGACTTGGTAGGCGCTAAGTGCGCGGAGCGTGCGCAATTGCTCCGGTTGCCCGGTAATTTCTCCAGGGTGGCCGGTAGTTAGGGGCTCAAATTGCGTGACTAACCGTTGCCCTTCTTCATTTTTGGGTCGCCCTTAGCAGCATGGTCCAGCAGCAGATATGCGGATCATTACTTTCAATTCTTGAGGAGAAGTCATGGCAGCACACTGCCAAGTGACCGGAGCCGAGCCGGGCTTTGGGCACAGCATTTCGCACTCGCACCGCCGCAACAAGCGCCGGTTCGATCCGAACATTCAGAAGAAGCGCTACTGGGTTCCGTCCCTGCGCCGTAACGTCACGCTGCAGGTCTCTGCACGTGGCATCAAGACCATCGACGTACGCGGCATCGACGTAGTCGTCGCCCAGATCCTGGCTCGTGGGGTGAAGCTCTAGTGGCTAAGGACAAGGACGTACGTCCGATCATCAAGCTCAAGTCGACTGCGGGCACGGGTTACACCTACGTAACCCGCAAGAACCGTCGTAACGATCCGGACCGCATGGTCCTGAAGAAGTACGACCCCAAGATCCGCCAGCACGTCGAATTCCGAGAGGAGCGCTAAACATGGCTAAGAAGTCCAAGATTGCTCGCAACGAGCAGCGCAAGGTCATCGTTGAGCGTTACGCTGCAAAGCGCCTCGAGCTGAAGAAGACCCTGGTTGACGAAAACGCAACCGACGAAGCACGCGAAGCAGCCCGCCTGGGCCTGCAGAAGCTGCCCCGCAACGCGTCCCCGATCCGTCTGCGTAACCGCGACATCATCGACGGCCGTCCCCGCGGTACCTTCCAGAAGTTCGGCATCTCACGTGTCCGTTTCCGCGACATGGCCCACAAGGGCGAACTTCCGGGCATCACCAAGTCTTCCTGGTAATCCAGCACCGCTGCTACCAGCTGCTTGAGAAGAGCCGGCAACCTTACGGTTGCCGGCTCTTCTGGGTTTAACGGACCTTTGCGATGGCGCCGTTTGGGTGGTTGCGCCTCGGGCCTCATGCGAGACTGGGGGCCGGCGTTGGAACTGTGCTGCAGCACACAGAAATGAAGTACGACGGCGGACGGCCCCCCAGGGGTGCCAATGGGCCGTTTCGCCGCGGAATGGCGGGGATCGGACCCTTCTGGCAGGGGGATTTGCGGTGGCGCAGGAGCAGGTGTATTGTTTTCTAAGTCGCCGCGAGGGAGACAGCGAAGAGCTGGTAACCACGGCGGCCAAAACCCCAAAAATCAACACCAATTCTGGTAGGGCTTTAGAGCGCTCCTGAAGAGGTTGGGAGCGGTTCTCCTCAGATGGAAATCCTGAAACACGGATTTGCTTTTGAGTGAATGATCCGGTAAGTTTGTGAAGTTGCTCCGGAGCGATTCATGGCCTGTGAAGTGGTTGTGGTGGTGCCGGGTGTGT
>NZ_BMKU01000025.1 GCF_014644495.1 Pseudarthrobacter polychromogenes | reverse complement strand
GGCCCCCACCGGCAATATCAATGGCCCCGAAGGGCAATATCCAGTGGCCTCCAGACCTTCAAATACTCACCCGGAGACGTTTAAGTTTTTGGTGTACCCGATTTGAGGAAATTTTCCTCTCCACACGAGACCTATGCGGAACTACGGATAATGATCCCAACACAGACGCTACCATCTGCTCCTGTTTGTGAGCAATGTCAATCCAGTCGGTTTACATAGTGTTAACGCGCAGGCCACTCTTCTAGCCGCACGCAACGGTTTCTGTGGGCAGTGTCACATCTTTTACATCCTGCACAGTTGGCGTGACAACAACGTTAGGTTCTGTGTGTTGGACAATCTTCCCGAAGGCGAAATCGACTGTGCGGCTTTCACCAGGTGCCAGACGAATGGCTAGGACCCCCACCGGCCGGTTGCTGTGGAAGTACGGGGCGAATTCAGTCTTCTGCCCGTCAACCTTTGCAGTTTCGACATGCGCCTGAACTGGCCCATACGCAACGATATTCGTCTGAACCGATCCCGGAGGAACTCCGAAGTTGCCGGCCCCAGTTACGTACGCCGGCAGTGAAGTTGCTGCGTCGGTTGGTGCAGTGTTCGTGCTGGTAATTCGGACCGTAGTTTGTTCGTAGCCGTCCTTTGGGCATTCCTTGATCAACTGAACGCTGCGTTTGACGTAGTAGTCCATTTTGGCGCCAGTGCCGTCATTGAAGTAGACACCGAACTGAGCCGCCGGAACGCTGGGCCCAGCTATGGAGCCACTAAGCGGGTATTTTGCGAGCACTGATTGCTCGGAGGTATTTCCGGACCAAACTAGTATGCGCCCCTCTTCCGTCCCTTTGCTTATCCCACTGATGATCGCTTTGCCCTCTCCCGTGCCGTTTGACAGCGCCGCAAAAATTTTCTTTGCAACGCCCGCAAAATAGGCATCCTGCATCTTGGGCTGCGGGATCTTTGCGTAGACATCGGAGAGCACAGTGCTTACGACATTGCTGCCAGCCAGCTCGGTTGGGAGGCCGGCTGCTTCAGCGGCGGCCAATTCCAGGCCGTCAAGTGGCACCGGTCCAGTAGCTTGCAGTATGTAACTTAAGACCAGCGGATCAATAGAGATGACTCCATCGACGTGTTGCCCGGTTCTCTTCTCCCACATAGCCTGAGCCGTGGCTGCGGCCGTGGGAAAGTCAGGAGTCAGGTTCACATCCTGCATGTACTTGCCAAGCCGCGTGGAATAGATCTGTTGTTGCTGTGGATCGACAGGCAAGGTCGGAGACATGATGCCGATGTCCCCGGCACTACTCTGATCGCCGAGCGAAAGCTTTCCACGATCAAATCCAAGAACGGCAAGAGCACCTGGTATGCCGCCCGAAGCGCGGACCTCGGCATTGTTTTGAATCATGAGAAGGTAATTCCTAGGTCCGTCCGTACCTAGCATCCCGGGAGCGATCATAGATGCATCGGCGGCAGAATTTAGAGCCCCTGTAGCTTGTTTGAGCTGCTCAGCCGCCTCCGTTAAAGGGTCCGCAATTTGGGGGAGCAGTGCATCACTATCAATTGCTGCCAACCTGTCCGAGGAAGCCTGGACGGCGTAGGCAGAGGCGGCGACGCTTGGAGCCGCACTCTTAAGTGTCTCCAGGCTTGTTCCCCCATTGCTGGGCAGCAGACTATTCCAGTCCAGGGAGCCGTATACATTTACTAGCGGGGTCAGTCCCAAGCCCGCCACGTCGTCAGCGGATCGCGCAACTTCCGCAAGGGCGCCAAGATTTGGACCTACCCAGGGCAGTCCCGCGAAGAGCGTCCATAGAGGATCTTCGGACGCTTCACGGGCAGCTGAGGCATGCTGACGGAGTTCGGAGACAGTGCTACTTGCGGAATCTGCATCCGAGACCTCAATCTCTTGCTTTAGCTGGGAAACCAGGTTAGCGGCGGCTTCCAACTCCGTCCTAACGGAATTTGCTTTCAGGGCAACCCAGACACAGCCAGCAGCAAGAAGTGCAACAAGGACGATGAATATCAGCGCAACTCGAGTGGCCCGCCTAGGTTTCCTTCGGCTTGTTCGTCTGGGCTCCTTAAGAGGAGCCTCGTTAGAATTCGGATGATTCATCGTCAGGGGCGGCCGAGTCCGCGGTAGGTCCAGCCCGCAGCACGCCACTTGGCAGGGTCTAATACATTTCTGCCATCAAGGATCTTGGGAGCTGCCACATGCACTGCCATGTCGTAAGGGTCAATGTCCCTATACTCGGACCATTCGGTTAGGAGTAGAAGGGCATCGGCATTTGCCAAAGCCCTTTCCGTGTCTTCTTCGTAGTGCAATTCAGGGAATCTGCGAGCAGCATTGGCCAACGCTTTAGGATCTGTCACTGTAACCACAGCACCTTGCAACTGGAGCTGTGCTGCAATACTCAGTGCTGGGGAGTCCCGCACATCATCGCTTTCCGGTTTGAAGGCGGCGCCAAGCACGGTGATGCGCTGCCCCATGAGCGACCCTCCGCAAAGCTCACGAGTCAGTTCAACCACGCGGGTCCTACGTCGCATATTTATCGCATCTACCTCGCGTAAGAAGGTGAGCGCTTGGTCGGCGCCAAGTTCGCCAGCACGAGCCATAAAGGCGCGAATGTCTTTCGGCAGACAGCCCCCGCCGAATCCTATACCTGCGTTCAGGAACTTCCTTCCGATGCGATCATCCATGCCAATGGCATCAGCCAGAAGCGTTACGTCAGCGCCGGCGGCTTCGCAAAGCTCCGCCATGGCATTTATGAAGGAAATCTTCGTAGCCAAGAATGAGTTGGCAGCAGTCTTAACGAGTTCAGCGGTTGGGAGATCAGTCACAAGACGTTGAGTGCCGGCCGCTAGGGAAGAGGCGTAGACTCCATCCAATATTTGTACTGCTCTTTGATCTTCGGATCCGTCAAATACGCCGTAGACGAGACGGTCCGGATTCAGGGTGTCCGAGACTGCATGGCCTTCACGTAGAAACTCTGGATTCCAGAGCAGCTCAGTGTCTGCCCCCGAATTCTCGATCATCGCTCGTAGACGTGTTGCGGTTCCTACCGGAACGGTTGACTTGCCCACTACGATATCTCCCGCGGACAGGTAGGGGAGAAGCGCCTGTGTAGCAGCGTCAACGTATGTCAGGTCAGCAGCGTTTTCTTCCTTTTTTTGGGGAGTCCCCACACAAATGAAATGAACGTCACTGCCGCGGGCAGTAGCCATATCTGTGGTAAAAGTGAGACGTCCAGTGCCTTGCACCTCTCGCAGCAGATCCTCAAGCCCCGGTTCGTAAAATGGAGCGCGAGCCGCTGACAATTCCGCAATCTTGTGCTCGTCGACATCGATGCCGACGACGTCATGACCCAGTTTGGCCATGCATGCCGCGTGCACCGCCCCAAGATAGCCGCAACCAATTACTGAAATACGCATTAGTACCTTCCCCTACCAGGATGAGCGTTTTACAAGAGCCTGTCGGGCCCTGGTCAGACCGCGCCTGTGCTGGCAAATACTGCCTTGAATGTTTTAAACAGAATTATCAGGTCACCCATTAGCGACCAATTTTCGACGTAATAGAGGTCCAATCGGATGCTTTCTTCCCAGCTCAGATTGGAACGACCGCTAACTTGCCAAAGTCCGCTCATTCCCGGGCTTACGTACAAGCGGCGGTGAGCCGCATCATCGTAGAGCGCAACTTCCCCTTCTCGTTGCGGACGAGGCCCTACCAGACTCATGCTGCCACCAAGAACGTTGAGCAACTGAGGCAGCTCGTCAAGCGAGAATTTTCGCAGCAGTCTGCCGAGTGATGTAATACGGGGATCGTTATCGACTTTGAACAGCGGAGTAGCCGAGGAGCCTTGGGCTGCCAGCAGCGCCTGTAGTTGGGCATCGGCCCCAACTTTCATTGAACGGAATTTCAGCATCTGAAATGTCGTTCCACGGAATCCTACTCGCTCTTGCTTATAGAGGATGGGACCACCATCAGTGAGTTTTACCATAAGGGCTAACAGCAGAAAAAGCGGGGAAAGGAGGGCGACGAGCAGTCCGGCAACGATGAGGTCGAATGACCTTTTAGCAACTTTCTTGCCACCTGTGAGCTTCGGCGTGGAGACATGGATGAGAGGAAGGCCTGCGACCGGCTGGGTGTGAATGCGTGGCCCGGCTACATCTGTCAGTGCTGGAGCCAAAATCATGGCGACATCCCGCGCGGCCAATTCCCAGCCCAGACTTCGGAGATCCTTCGGGTGCATATTGACGCCCGCAGATACGGCAACTGCGTCTACATCCGACTTGAGAATTGAGTTCAATATTGACTCAAAATCAGCTTCGACACCCAGTACAGGAACGCCAACGTCCGTGAACTCCCCGGTGGCAGGTGCCCCAGGCAGATGGGCGGCAACAGGTCGATAACCGGCCGATGGTGCTGTCAGGAGCGAAGTCACTAGGTGTGCAGCTGAATATCGACCGCCGATGATGAGAACTTTCAAACTACTCAGTCCTCTTTTTCGTTCAAGACTTAGGTGTTGCCGGACGAGCCATCGGCCGATGATGAGCCCCAAGGCACCCGCCGGAAAGGCCAGCCCTACAAATCCCCTTGCCGTGTCAATACGAAGCGCGTACGAAACGACCGCAACGACGCCGAATAGCCACGCGGAGCTCGCTATGACGCGTTTGTACTCTTCCGTGCCAGAACCGAGTACCCGAGCTTCCCGTGAACCCCAAAGTTCTAGCATTAGCCACCAGCCGATGACGAGAGCGATAGACAACTGGACGTATTCAGCCTCTTTCACCTGGCCGTCGCCCAGGTCCCAGAATCCGAATCGAATGCCATAAGCACCCGCAACCGCCCAAATGACAATGCCAGCGTCAATTAATCGCAAACGCATGGTGTAACGGCTGCGCCACCGATTGTTCGGCGTTGTTTGCTTCCGTACTTTTGATGTCGCCGTATCCACTTGCCAGTCCCCCACTATCTGACGCTTATTCCCGAAGGTCTGTGGCATTCGACTTATACCACTCAACGGTCCGGCGAACGCCTTCAACCAAGGGTATGCTCGCCGTCCAGCCGGCCTTCGCGAGAAGTGATACGTCTAGTAGCTTTTGCGGTGTCCCGTCAGGCTTGCTGGTGTCCCAGGTCATGTCCCCGTTGTATCCGACTGCGTCAGCAACAATTGATGCCAGTTCTTTGATGCTCACGTCTGAACCCGTGCCCACGTTAACTTGTGATGGACCGTCATAATGCTCCAAGAGATGGAGGCAAGCGGCAGCCATATCGTCCACATGAAGGAACTCTCGCCGAGGCGAACCAGTGCCCCAGTTGGTAACCGAAGTGGCACCTGCCCGAACCGCCTCGTCGTACCTCCGTATAAGAGCCGGAAGCACGTGCGATCCCGTTGGGGAGAAGTTGTCCCCAGGTCCATAGAGGTTTGTCGGCATCGCAGAAATCCAGGGCAGGCCGTACTGCCGGCGGACAGCTTGAATTTGCACGATTCCGGCAATCTTGGCGATGGCGTAAGCATCATTGGTTGGCTCAAGGTGGCCGGTTAGAAGTGAGTCTTCCCTGATCGGCTGTTCAGCAAACTTCGGGTAGATGCAGGAGGATCCAAGGAAAAGCAAGCGCTCAACGCCGTGCTTTCTCGCTGCATCCAAAACGTTTACCTGAATCTGAAGATTTTCACTAAGAAAATCAACGGGATAGGTGTTGTTGGCCAGTATGCCACCTACCTTGGCTGCCGCGAGCACGACGTAGCGAGGTTTGGTCTCGGCGAAAAACGCAAATACGTCGTCACGATTTTTCAGGTCGAGATGAGACGAACTCCGGCCAACGAGGTTTTGAAACCCCTCAGCCTCAAGATTTCGCCAGATTGCCGAACCAACCAAGCCCCGGTGGCCTGCAACATAGAAGGGAGCAGCACGGTCAAGGCGTCCAGGCAGGAAGTCTATGGAATCGCTCATTTCCAGCTCGCCAGATCCACGGTATCGATCCAGTGATTGCCCGCGTGCTTAAGTGCCTCCATGTCCGCGTCTACCATAATTCGAGCGAGCTCGGGCGTGTGGACTGTAGCCTTCCACCCAAGCTTTTCCTGAGCCTTTGATGCGTCTCCAACAAGAGCGTCAACTTCCGTTGGTCGCAAGTAGCGCTCGTCGAACCTTACGTGATCTTCCCAATTGAGGCCGGCGTGTTCAAAGGCGATCTGGAGAAAGTCCCGCACAGTGTAATTGCCGCCTGTAGCGAGCACAAAGTCATCAGGTTCGTCCGCCTGAAGCATGCGCCACATTCCCTCTACGTATTCAGCGGCGTATCCCCAGTCGCGTACTGCATCGAGATTACCCATGTAGAGCAGATCTTGCTTACCTGCCTTAATTGCGGCTACGGCACGCGTGATTTTCCGGGTCACAAATGTCTCGCCCCGACGCGGCGATTCATGGTTGAACAAAATTCCGTTGACCGCGAACATCCCATATGCTTCGCGATAGTTTTTCGTGATCCAGTAGCTGTAGACCTTGGCCGCGCCATATGGAGAGCGCGGGTAGAACGGAGTCTCCTCGTTCTGAGGAGGCGGAGTTGCTCCAAACATTTCTGAGGAAGAAGCTTGGTAGAACTTGGTATCAATGCCAGACATGCGCACTGCTTCGAGCAGGCGAATGGTTCCTACTCCCGTAGTGTTCCCAGTGTGCTCTGGCTCGTCAAACGAAACACGAACGTGAGACTGCGCAGCCAGGTTGTAAACCTCGTCCGGCTTGATGTCGGCTAAGAGCGTCACGAGGCGCGCTCCGTCGGAAAGATCTCCATAGTGGAGGAACAGCTTTGCCTTCGGGTCGTGCGGATCGACGTACATGTGGTCGATCCTGGCTGTGTTGAAGGTCGAGGCACGCCGAATAAGGCCGTGCACCTCGTACCCTTTTTTAAGAAGCAGTTCCGCCAGATAGGAACCGTCCTGCCCTGTTATGCCGGTAATAAGTGCGCGCTTGGTCATGTTACCCCCAGATAAAGTAAAGATCGCGCAGCTGGTCAGCTGTGCGAGAAGGATTAGATTCATAATACCGGCGTGAACGATTTGGACTTGAATATGTCCGCGTCAGCTGCGCAACACGAGACCCCCACAACGTGGATGCGGCCCCGGTTACCGCCGAGTGTGCCGCCCGACCCACGGCAGACTGGTGTTAGCCCGCCATGCTAGCCCCACGGCGATGACTGCTTGAGCCAGAATAGGGGCTAGCCAAATCGAGGCTTCTCCTGCCGAAACTGCAATGATCATAAGGCAAGCAAGCCCAACGGTGCTGCCAACACCTATACTCCACGCGACGTCTCCTCCCCTGCCTTCCACAAGGAGCTTTGACTGGAGTGCTTGAGAGATCGAAGACAGACCCGAGGCGATAATCATTCCCACAATAAGCATTCGTGCGCTCGTATATTCAGATCCTAGGAGTGAGATGACTATGTCAGCGAGGAACCAAGCTGAAAAAGCAAGCAAGCCCCCGTACACCAGAGACGCTGCGACGGACGCCCTGTAAAGCGTGTGAAAAGACGCAGTACCCCGCCGCCGAGAAAGCTCGGGCATCAGCACAGTTTGGAGTGCGCTCACCATGATGGTGAAAGGATTTGTTAATCGCGCAGCCACTGCAAAGAGGCCAACAGTAGCTGCTTCAAGCACCATCCCGAGGGCAGGCACTTGTAATTGGCTGATGTTCGGAGCGATACTACTCATCCAATAACCCGAGGACGCACGCAGTTCCGCTAAAAATCCGACTTCCCGCAATCCCTTGCAGCGTTCCCTGAAGGGAATGACGATACTTATAGCAAGTGTAGCTGCGAAACTCATCATAACGACTTGCGGAGAAGCGAGACCCGCAGCGTTAGATACCCACAATGCGCCTAACGGAATAATGCGTTGGCCTATAACTACAAATGAGGAAAATATCTGCCTATTAGTCCCAGCCAGATAGGCTTGAGCATAATCTGCTGCCTGGTCACTGGCTATCATGAAAACGGCTATAAAGGCTGCATCTTTATAGCCGTAGGCCACGGCTAAGCAAGTGGTGGCCGTTACTAGTGTGCCAAGGAGTCGTAGGTACAATAGCTTGGTCGCTATTATTGTCGGCTCTGTTTCGGCCGCTAGCCGAAGGACACGAGTGCTAGTTCCGAAACTTGTGACGGCCATGACCATGTAGCCGATGGACAGCACGATCGCAACAACGCCAAAGTCGGCAGGCCCTATCTCCCTTGCCAGTAGGAGCAAAAACGCTGCCTGCCCGATGGAAGCAATGAGTCTCGCGGCAATTCGGAAAGCCAGCGCAGAGCCAAACTTCCTCTGTTTCCATAGCTTGAGGACGAAACTCACGGAACACTCATATTGCTACCCAACAAGGCCGAAGCAAATGCTGGCCCATCAGCCAGCTCAACGCTATCCACAAAACTTCTGCTGTTAGCTTGCTGCAAGGCTTTGGCAAAAGCTTGCGAGGATAACGGCGACCACGCCCCTGCGTCAAGCCTTTCGATGTCTTCCTTTAGACTAAGGGCGCCGGCTGCGGCCACCGACACTCCTGAAGCCGCAGCTTTCCCCAAGATTCCGCTAGGTCCTTCTGAAGAATGCGCGATTGCCACTACGTCGACCGCTGCGATTGCGGAGTCGAGTTCACGGTCAGTGAGTAGCCGGGTATCGAAAACGACGGCGCCGCCGGCTTTTTTCAAGCGCTGGAGACTGGAGTCGCACCTATTGCGTTCGTCGTTTCCGATTTTACCTGCGACTAACAGCCCAAAATCCTTCCCACCACATTTCATGATCGCTTCGGCCACCAAATCTAAATTCTTTCGCGGCGTAATGTTCCCAAATACACCCACCCACACCCGTGCCCGATCAAGTTTCATTTCCGAACGATATGTCTCGATCGACTCACTCGTAGCAGTCAATTCCACGGGGTCTGGGACCGCGGGGTAGCCCCGGAACGAGTACGGGGGAGTGGCTCTCATGGCTGGAGCTAGGACCTTGATGTTCACGCTTCTCTTTCGCGATATTGCAATGCCAACGCGCTTGAGTAAGTTGTTGAGTCCGGAAAGGAAACCAGACATCCCTGGCGCGGGTGCACGCATAACAAGCACGGTCATGCGTGAATACGACTTGCGATGGAGCGCCAATGGGACTACTAATTTATCCCCTTCGAGCACAACAATGTCGGCCGTGGGATAATCGACCGCTACCGCGTCAATCTGTTTCAGCAACTTCCTCTGATAATCCCAGCCCGGGCGTCCTAATGTCAGTGATCCCAAATCTATGAATTCTAGCTTTTCAGCAAGCACACCTATGTGAGCATCAAACTCTTGGGCATCAAAAGTCTCAGAGCTTGTCGCAAGTATCACCCTCCTTGACATGGAGAGTGCGCACTCCGCCAGGATTCGGCAATACATCATTCGATGCCCCTTGTAATTGGGCTCTACAATGATGAGCGGCTGTGAGTCTGGCTCGGCAGAGAGATTCAACCTGTACCTTTCAAGAATGGCGACAACGTGAGAAACCGGTCAAGAATGAACATCTGGATGGACGACATCCTTTTCAAGAATGACATCACTCAACCCATCAAGAGTCCGCTCAACAAGGGCACGAGCGATTTTTCCGCGCTCCTGCCAACTATTTTTCTTCGCAATCCCAATTCTCGTCTCCACGTTGTTGGACTCAGCGGACTCTACTAGCGACGCTATACGAGCAACACAGTCGCGCGGTCCTGTGACAATTGATACGTGACCCTTTATCTCTTGAACCGCTGGAACTGCGGTGGAGACTACAGCCATTCCAGCCGCTAGATACTCAAATGTCTTTAGAGGATTTACCCCGCGCGTGTATGGCGTTAATTGATAAGGGATAAGGCCGACGCTGCAGGTCCAGTAGAGCCGCGACAATTCTTCAAGCGGCATAAGCCCGTGATAGACAGCACCTCTACCAACCAGTTCTTCGATTTCCAGGGTAGCATCGCCGCCCCCCTCGGCAATGGGGCCAGCCAAATGAAGCTCGAAACCTGCAGAAATAACGTCATGAAAAAGAGTGAAGTCAATCTTTGCCTTGCTTAAGTTGCCAGCGAAGACAACGCGATTTTTGATCCGAGCCGAATCAGGTAGACGTTGTTCGAGAATGGTCTCGACATCAGCAACGTTCGGCCAATGAACTACGCGCTTGAAACCGCGTTCGACGAGATGCTGTTCCACGACCTGGCTGCTTCCAATTGCAACGTTTGTGTTCTGAGCCAAGCGGTCCTCGGCCACGGAAACCATGGAAGAAGAAACTCCAGGAAACTCGCCCAAGAGATCAACGCAGTGGTAAACGGTGGCTTGAGCGTATTTCTCTAGGCCATACGTCAGAGGTGTATAAGTCCAGAGGATTCGAGGTTCTTTAGACTTGGCCCACTGGCGAAAAATGCGATGAACTCTATATCGGTTGAAGGCCCGGAAGATACCTGTGTGGATAGGTGCGACAAGAGGGGAAATAACACTTAAACCGTCCGGCCGTGGTCTACCCGCCATTTCCGATGGCGAAGCCTGTTTTTTGCGGCCAAGCAATCTTTTGGCCATGCGGTTTATGTCACGTCGATGAAATTCTGGCTTGCGTAAACCGAAGGACTCGCTGTATGTCAATGGGTAGGCGTGGAGTAGTTCCCGGACCATATAGTGCTGGTTTGTGGCAATGGCCTGGTCCCAATCTGCTGTTCCGAGAACGAGAATATTCGGGGCTACCGGTCGCCGCGGACTCGAGGTCATTTTGCCGTCCCTTGCCTAATCCAGGTGTCTATTTCAGATTTGAACCGCTCCCGCGAAAATCTACGTGCGTTATCGGCGACGGCATCGCTCGACAGTCCCGCTTCAAACGAAACGGCATTGGAGATCGTCCGACCAGTGAACTCTTCGACGACGGCGCCAGCAACTGGCGCATTGACACTTTCCCTTGCGCCGCCAACTGCATTTACAACCACGGGAGTGCCACACGCCATGGCCTCAACAGGCATAATCCCAAAGTCCTCAATTGCCGGGAAGACGAAGACCAATGCCCTTTGATACAGAGCATATAGCAACTCGTCCGATGGTCTTTCCACGATCATCACCGGTACAGTCGACTTTTCTGCATATTCGGACAGGGCCTGAAGATGGGGACCTGAGCCGGCGATGACAACTGGCATTGAAGTTGCCATGCCCGTCTCGATGACAAGTTCGAGGCGTTTGTACGGCACAAAGCGTGAGGCGCCAAGAATGAACTGATCCGGGAGGCTATCTAATACACGGCGTTCCTCACCCGTGATCTCTTCGGTCCAATTCGCGACACTTTGTATCTGTGCCACGTTCACAGGAGGGTATATAACCCGGGCGTCTCGACCCCAGTTTTCTTGTATTCTCTTGCGCACGAACTCGCTATTTGCGCCGAATTCATAGGTAGACTTAGATGCATGTTTATCAATGCATTTGAAGAGAGGCGCTACAGCCTGGACTAGTGGATTTGCCCCTCGCGCGTCAAGGTCCGCATTCCACAGGTAGCGTGCAGGTGTATGTACGTAGGAAAATTTCCGAGATGCGTCCTGCCCGTTTCTAACCCGCGCGTGATGCGCAAAAAGGTGTGAACTTGTCAGAGTCCATTCATAGTCCTTTTTGGGCGCATAAGACCAAGTGGCGGGCATAAAGGGGAGGGCAAATGCCTTCGATTTCCGAAGCGGTGTACGTGCCAGCCATGTTTCTTCCACATGCCTGTCAGTAAATCTGGTATTGCTATCGTTCCATAGACACCGAATGTCGGCAGTGGGAAATGTCTCCGCAAAGGCTTCGAGAACGTTTTCTGACCCGCCTGCTGGCGATATCCATTCATGTACGAGAAGGCCTGTCATCTGTAAGGTCCCCATCCTGGTCGGCTTGCTGGCTCATGCGAATAAAACAAGCTCTTCTTCTCACACATTTGTTGCTCCTGATGGACTGAAGTTCCGACGCCTATTTTGCGACATCAATTATCTTGTTGAAGATGGTTTTTATGCCCATAATGCCATGCCAACCGTGTGGGCTCTTGCGTAAACGCGAGTGAGTGGAAGTCACTTGTAGACTTGGCGATTAACAAGAATATGCTCGAACGAGGTTTCCATAGCGATAGCCACGTCAAGCGGGGGATACCTTAATCTCCAATATGAACCCCCTAGCCGCATAAACTAGACTGGGTTGCCTTCGCGGGCAGGACTTTAGGACTTTTGATCCACCTGCGAGGCCGGGAACAAAGCAGCGGGACGTTCATCGGAGTCGTCGCGACCCGTATTCCGAATGCGGGCCTTATTCCGCAGTCCCGCTTTACCATAACGTTTTGCATTCCTGGACTCAGCATTGTCTTCTTTATTGGTGTAATAGCTGTAGGTGTATGCATCCGGCCCCTTGGACGGGAGGCGGTTGAGGATAACGCCGAGCAAGTTCGCCTCGACCATGTCCAGCGCACGGATGGACTTCTCGAGATCTTGTCGTTTGATCTTGTGCGATCCAACGACGACCACGACGCCGCCGACATGCTGTGAGAGTACGGCTGCGTCAGTAACGGGCAGTAGGGGAGGAGCATCGATAATGACAATGTCGAATTGCTGTTCAAGTTCCAGGATCAGATCTTTCATAGCCTCCGATCCCAGAAGCTCACTTGGGTTGGGTGGAATCTGACCTGAGGAAAGCACATAAAGGTGGTCGTCGCCCCAAGGCTGGAGGAGGTCGTTAACCGGAGCCGCGCCAACGAGTGCAGTGGTCAAACCTGCGTTCCTATCGAGACCAAGATATTCATTTATCATCGGGCGACGTAGGTCAGCGTCAACGAGACAGACCGCCTGACCGGCTTCGGCTAGAGCAATGGCTATATTGGCGGCTGTTGTACTCTTCCCTTCGCCTGGCAGCGACGAGGTCACCAGTACTGTTCGTGCAGTCCCTGACACATTGGCAAATTGCAGGTTGGTCCTGATCTGTCGGAAGGCCTCCGCTCGAGGGCTCTGATGCGGAGCTTGCGTCAGAAGTGGCTTTTTCGTTGCATCGTTGTCGAAAGCGATGCCACCAAGCAATGGCGAATCGGTCACGAGGCGCAAGTCGGCTTCGCCTCTGACTCTGTTATCGAGCGTTGTCCTTACCAGGGCAAGACCAACGCCGCCTGCGGCTCCGATGAGGAACCCGAAGAGGATATTTAGCTTGGTGTTAGGCGCGGACGGTGAAGACGGGACCGACGCAGGCGTGATCACGGAAAGGCTGACCGGCGATGTTCCTCCGCTTTTCGGGCTTTCCAACTTCTCAACCGCGCGGATTAGGCTGTCGCCCACAGCCTGAGCGAGGGCCGCAGCCTGCACAGGAGAAGCATCGGACACGGCAATGCTTATGAGGACAGTGTTTAGGTCTGCTGACGCTGAGACGCGCTCAGAAAGTTCGAGAGACGATAAGCTCAAGCCGAGGCTGTCAATTGCCGGCTGCAGCACGACGGGGGTGGTCGCGGTTTTTACGTAGGACTGCACTCTGGCTTGGCTGAATGTATTGCCCTGCTGGAGTTCCTGTACAGTGCCTGAGTTTTGTATTGCGACAAAAAGCTGCGTTTCAGAGGTGTAGGTCGGCTTCACGAGTACGGTGGTCAGTCCTCCCGCCAACAGCCCGATCAGCGTTGCGCACAAAACAACCATCCAGTTGCGCTGCAGAATGCGAATATAATCGCGAAGATCCAAGCTATGCCCCCTGTGTTCATTGCTGAATCTTCCGTCGGCCATCAACGGTGTGCAGCAAGAGTGTCGCGTGATGCCATTCTAACCGCCAGCCAGACAGTATTTTTCGCCCGTGATGGACGTCGTCCACCAGGATTATTCACCTAGGTGTCGGTATCCAGGCATAGCGGTCACTAGTTTCCTGGATCCCGGGCTTTCCACGTGGTCCTGCTTCGGTTGTTTCGCTTTACAGCGACACGTTCGCTGGCGGGCTGCCCTGATGCTGGTTTTCGCGCTCTAGTGGCAACGAGTCATAGGCAACCTGAAGTGAAACGGAGGGTAATCGCTCCGTCGCTTTGCCTGTAGTCCTTGGTGGCTCCAGTCTGAAACGTGCGGGAACCAGAGATTGGTCTGTTGTTACAAGAGAACTTGGATGCGTGTTGAATATCACATTCCTGTGGTTGGTTTGCTGCATGGACGAAGCAATCGATCGTCCTTGTTCTTTGCAGCAATGTGTCCAGCCATCGCCCAGACTCGCAGCATTGCAGCAGAACAATAGCCTAGGTGTCACTTCCGAGTCATGCAGAGAACGCCGTGCATTCGTGGTGTCATCACTGACAGTGATCTCTGCATTGTGGCCTGCGGGTAGATTATTGAGGGTGGTTAGCTCGGAGGGATACAACATCTGCGCTGGCTCCGCAGTTTCGGCCGGTAGTGTCAGCCACAGTGAACTCATCCTGGGAAGTCATCTTTAGCTTGCTGATCGACGAGTTGCATGTTAGCAAGGGTGAAGACTTGGAAGACAGTTCGCCAAGCTATCGGTATCCACGTCATGACTGCGATTTTCGCTAAAGAAAGTTCGTGGGTACAAGCTTGAGACCCTAACGAAGTTTGCTGCCTTCGCTTTCGCCACAAGATTGTCGGCAGGATATCGTGCACCGCGAAACTATGAAAGAAGGAATATCCAGTGGAATCCCCTGCGCCCGAGGGTGTGCAGTTTGATCATTTCTTGCTGACAAGATTCAACACTCGTTTGGGTGAGCGTGCTTCGGAAGAATGGTTGCGTCACCGGATTCGATACTTCGAAAGCCTATGCAGGCATTCGGTAATGAGTCAGACCAATAAGGGCTTTCGGTGGCTGATCTACTTCGATGCTGAGCGCGATGACTGGTTTGAAAAAGAGGTTGAACGTCTCTCCGACGGTGCTTTTGAGCCGATATGGATTGAAGGGACGTTGACGCCTGAGAAGGCAGCCGCAGCTGTGGCCAATAGGGCAAGGGCTCCTTGGGTCATAACAACCAGAATGGACAACGACGATGCCATCGCTCGGGACTTCATAGATGCTGTTCAGGCGCAGTTCGGACATGAAGATCACCAATTTATCAACTTCCAATCCGGACTACAACTATCAGACAAAGGTGAAGTGTTTCACCGCTCGGATCCTTCCGGTCCATTTATCTCGCTCATTGAAAAACGTTCCAGTTCCCCGTTGAAGGGTGTGTACGTAGGTCGCCACGACCGTATTTCAGAATACGGGCCCATCCGGCAAGTTGTCGCTCCCCCGATGTGGTTGCAAATGGTTCATGGATTGAACATTGGTAACGAGTTGCGCGGTATTCGCGCCGCCCCAGAGTTGGTTAACCAATATTTTGATATTCAGCTGAAGCCGGTGGAGATTTCGAAGATTCAGCTACGCATTGGGCAAGTAGTAACAGCGAGCAAACTCGTTGCCCATGTACTCCGCCGGCCGCACCGGGTTCTTTGGGTCATACGCGTAGCGGCGAATCGAGTATTCGGCAAAACCTCCTAGACGGAAGCCATCTCGATGTACCTTCGAGCTGGCCCGATTTTTAAGAAGTTCTCCTTCGAGCACAAGTCGGCCGAGCGAGTCGCACGTCGGCGTGTGGAGGCTTTCTATTGTCGGCCGATATATATCTTTGCTTATCGGCTATCGCGCTTGGAAACGGCTGTTGTGCTCTAGGGGGACAGGCTGAGTGGTTACGTTGAACGACATCGGTGAATGCTCGAAACACTCAACGCTCGCAACCTGGGTTCGACCAGCATCGTTTTTTCATAGAAAGTCACGTGATTTGTTGTCTTGGCGCAGTCTTTGCAAAAGGCTAGGTGTTGTTTTGTCCCCATGGGCACATAGTAGGCGCAAGTGTCCGTGAAGTGGGGCTCCCCAGCTACACGCGAGAGTCTTGCGGGACAAGCCGCTGGGGTGCTTGCTTTGTATTAACAATCAGGGCCTGTTGTAGCCTTGGGCGTCCGGAGATGCGAAGAATTGATGGCGCAAGAGTGGCTTGCAGTCGGTACAAACAACTATGTGCTCGTCATTGAGGGGCCGTTGATGAACACCGGCCTGTTGTCGGGTCTGACCTAGCGATGGTCATTGATATAGGGCGCGCTCCCCGGCAGGGACGTCGTATGGGACTGCCCCCGGTTTTGTTGACTCCTTGACCTAGCGAGCTTGTGCTCGTGGAAGGATGTTGACCA
>NZ_BMKU01000024.1 GCF_014644495.1 Pseudarthrobacter polychromogenes | reverse complement strand
CTCCGCGACGGCAGCCTCTACCAAGCCCAAACACCAACAGCAGCTTGACGAAAAACATAGGGACACTCTCATCTCCTGCAGCTTTTCTGTAAACCCTCGCTCACCGTGGCAGTCCGAGTGAGAGAGCGTCACACCAAAAGCTGTGTTAAGTGAGAGAACGTCACGCTGAAACCCGCGTTAAGTGAGAGAGCGTCCGGTGGGGCGGCGGTAGAATTAAGGCACGAGGTGCATGGCGATGTCAGTGGCTATGGGTGTCCTGTTGATCCTGCTGGGACTGGCGGCCTTGGCCGCCACAGCCGGCACGGTGGTCCTGGTGATCCGCGACGGCCGCGGCCGGATTCCGCTGGAATCACCCGCTCAAGACTGGACCGCCGGGACCCTTCCCAGCCGCCCATACTCCCTGCTCAGACGAATCTAGCGTTCGCGCTGGGGGTCGTCGGCAGTTGTTTTGGCGGCCTCCACCTCAAGCATCAGCTTGCCGTCCTCTTCAACCAGAACCGGCTGGTACACGTGGGCCTTGCGCTTGTAGCTGAGGTAGGCGATGCAGCCATTGGCCGCGGCCATCTTTTCGAGCATGATCTCGGAGCCGGGGACCAGGAGCTCCCCCAGGGTACGGCCAACAGTATTTTCTTGGCCCACTTCGTCGCCCAGGGCCGTGGTGTGGCGTTCGGCGATGACATCCGCGGCATTGACCCACCGGCCCCACATACCTTTGCCCTCCAGCAGGGTGGGCTGCTGGTTCAGGGGGACGGTGGCCGCAAAGTAGCGGGTGTCGAACCGGCGGTGGGCGAAATCGGGACTGCGCCAGTTGACCAGGGACTTGAGCAGGTCCGTCCGGACGGACAGCCCCCGCTTGGCCAAAACCTCTGGGAACGTCTTTTCCTGCTCGGCAACGGCAACGCGTGCGCGCATCCATTCCGGGGTTGAGGTCGCTTCAACCGTGCCGGCCATGTCAGGCCCGGCCAGCAGCAGGCCGGTTTCCTCGAAGAGCTCGCGGATGGCGCCCAGCACGTGGCGGCGCGCCAGCCCGACGTCGTCCGTTCCCATCTGCTCAGCCCAATGCTGTGGTGACGGGCCCAGCCAGGGGACGGGATCGTCGTCGGCCGCGTCCAGCGAACCGCCGGGAAACGCCAGGACGCCCAGCGGCGAGGAGCCCGGCCGGTAGGCCAGCCAGGTTTCCAGGCCGGTTGGGGAGTCCCGCAGCAGCACTACCGAGGATGCAAGGCGTGCTGCCCGCGGGGTCCGTTCGCCATGTTCGAGCCAGCTCTGAGCCGCCCCTTCAAGGTCCTGGGGAAGGGCGAAGAGCCGTCGGGCGAGGTGAGGCAAGGGAAACGACCGGTCCTAGCTAAATTCGGCGATCAGTTCGACCTCGACGGGAGAGTCGAGAGGCAGCACAGAGACGCCGACGGCGGAACGTGCGTGCTGGCCAGCGTCGCCCAGAACGCGTCCCAGCAGTTCCGAGGCTCCGTTGATGACACCGGGCTGGCCGGTGAAGGAAGGATCGGACGAGACGAATCCCACAACCTTGACGATGCGGGTGATCCGGTCAAGGTCGCCGATGACGCTCTTGACGGCCGCCAGGGCGTTGACGGCGCAAATGGCTGCGAACCGCTGTGCGTCCTCGGGTGAAACGGTGGGCTCGTCGGCGTAACCTTCGGTCCCTGCCGACACTTTGCCTGTTGCCGGGAGTTTGCCGTTAATAAAGGGAAGCTGTCCGGACGTGTACACGTGGCTGCCGGAGACCACTGCAGGGACGTAAGCGGCCACGGGCGCAGCCACTTCCGGAAGGGTAAGCCCGAGGTCTGCGAGCCGCTGCTCAACAGCGGAAACCGGGGCGTCAGCCGCGCCGGGCTGGGCCTGTGCGGAGGTGCTCATGCTACTGCTTCTCCCTCTTAAGGTAGGCAACCAGGCCGTTTCCGTCAGGTCCGGTGACAACCTGGACCAGCTCCCAGCCGTCGTCTCCCCACTGGTCAAGAATCTGCTTTGTGGCGTGAATAATGAGCGGAATCGTCGCGTACTCCCATTTGGTCATGAGAGAAAGACTAGTCCTTGCCGGTAAAGTGGAAAACATGGCGACTCGTACGAACCCATTATTCGACACTGCCACCACCCTCGGAAAAATCCTCGTTTTCCTTGGCGTGAGTGCGATCTGTGGTGTCCTGGTAGCAGGCCTGCTGGTTCCCGCGGCGGCCGTTTCAGGCAGCGCAGCAAGCGGTTCGATCGAGTTCTTTGACACCCTCCCGGATGAGCTGAAGGTTGACCCGCCCAACCAGACCACCAGGATCCTGGCTGCGGACGGCAGCGAGATCGCGAGCGTCTACAAGGAGAACCGCACCAAGGTTGCCCTGGACCAGATTTCGCCGTTCATGAAGGAAGCCGTCATCGCCGTCGAGGACAGCCGGTTCTACGAGCACGGCGGTGTGGACACCACGGGTATCCTGCGTGCGCTGGTCAGCACCGCGCGCGGAAACCGGCAGGGCGCGTCCACCATCACCCAGCAGTACGTCAACAACGTCCTCAACTCAAACCTCGCCGCCGAGGGCAGGGACGAGGACATCAAGCTCAATGGCGTGAACAAGGGTGTGGGCGACAAGCTCCGCGAGATGAAGCTCGCCATTGCCTTGGAGAAGGAGTTCAGCAAGGAGCAGATCCTTGAGGGCTACCTGAACATCGTGTTCTTCAACCGTGACGCCTACGGCATTGAAGCCGCGTCCAGGTTCTTTTTCAGCACCACCGCCAAGGACCTCACCCTTCCGCAGGCTGCGCTGCTGGCCGGCCTGGTCAACAGCCCGTCCGCGTTCGACCCCATCGCCAACCCGGAGAACGCCAAGCAGCGCCGTGACCTGGTGCTGAGCCTGATGCTGGACCAGGGCAAGATCACGCAGGCAGACTACGACGCCGCCGTCGCCACGCCCGTGGAAACCAACGTCACGCCCGCCCGGCAAGGCTGCGCCTACGCGTCCACCGCCCCGTACTTCTGCGACTACGTGCTGCATCTGTTGGAGAACAACCCGGCATATGGTGCAGACCGTGAAGAACGCCTTCGCCTCATTTACGGTGGCGGCCTCACCATCACCACAACGCTCGACCCGAACGCTCAGGCAGCAGCCCAGGAGCAGGTCAACGCCTCCGCCGGCGCCAACCCGGACAAGTGGGGAGCTGCCATGGTGTCCGTGCAGCCCAACTCCGGCAAGATCGTCTCGATGGCCCAGAACACTTCCTTCCTGCCGGCCGAAGGCGCCTTCGACTCGCAGGTGAACTTCAACGTGGACAAGCTGGACAAGGACGGCAACGACCTCAACGGCCTGGGCGGCGCGCAGCCCGGCTCCACCATGAAGCCGTTCACGTTCGCCCAGTGGCTTGAGGAGGGCAAATCCATGAATACCGTGGTCAATGCCGCCCAGCGCCGCTACCCGCTCAACTTCAGGTGGCGCAACTCCTGTGGCCAGGTGACGGGCGCGTACAACACCGCGGAAAAGTCACTCGGCGCCGCTGACGACCTGCAGAACGCGGAACCCCAGTGGTACCGGCCGCTGTCCGTCCTCGAAGGCCTGTACAACTCCATCAACACCGTCACCTTTGCGTCGGCGGCACAGCTCGACTTCTGCGGAATCCAGAAAATTGTTGACGCAACTGGCCTTCATGGCGGACTCCCGGCTGACGGCGAGCCCAACCCGAAGATCAACATGTCCACGCTGGGCAACCTGCTGGGGTCCACCCAGACGGCTCCGCTGACCATGGCCAGCGCCTTCGCCACCTTCGCCAATGACGGAAAGTACTGCGAGCCCATCGCCATCACCGCCGTCACTGACCAGACCGGGGGCACCCTACCGGCCCAGTCCAGCAGCTGCCGGGATGCGGTCAAGCCCGAGGTTGCCCGCGGCGTGAACTACGCCCTCCAGGAAGTGCTGAACCGAGGCTCCGGCTCCCTGATCCAGCCCCGCATCTCCACCCGGACCAGCTTCCCCATCGGTGCCAAGACCGGTACCTCGAACAATAACGGCTCCACCTGGGTTGTCGGCCACACCACAGGCCTTGCCACGGCCGCCTGGTTTGGTGACGCGCTTGGTGCCCAGGACCGTTCCGGCCAGAACATCACCGTGAACGGAAAGTTCTACCCGGGTATTGACGGTTACATGATTGCCGGGCCAATGTTCTCGAACTTCATGTCCCGGATTGCGCCCGCCTACGGCACCGAGCCCTTCCCCGCCCCGCCCAGCTCCATGATCAACGGTGGCGGCAACACACGCACACCGGCTACCACGGCGCCGCGCGCAACTCAGGCACCCCAGGCTCCGGCCACCCAAGCTCCGGCGCCCGCTCCTGAGCCTTCAGCACCGGCCGCCCCCGAGCCTGCTCCGCAGCCGACCAACAGCGGCAACGGGAATGGCAACGGAAACGGAAACGGCTAGCCGCCGATGCTAGCGACCAACACGTTTGCCGGCCGCGCCCGGACCCTCGGACGCGGCCTTGCCGTCACTGCAGGGGCCGGCGCCGCCGCCGGGGCAGCCGCCTTCGGGTATGGCCTGTGGGAGAAGGACCAGTTCGTCCTCCGCGAGGAAACCCTGGCCATCCTGCCGCCGGGACACAACCCGTTCCGCATCCTCCACCTGAGCGATATCCACTTCATTACCGGCCAGAAAAAGAAGGCTGCCTGGCTTCAGTCGCTGGCCGATCTCAAGCCGGACCTGGTGGCCAACACCGGCGACAACCTTAGCCACCCCAAAGCCGTGGACCCCCTCCTGGCTGCCCTGCGGCCCCTGATGGACTTCCCCGGGGTCTTCGTTCCAGGCTCCAACGACTACTTTGCGCCGAGCCCGAAGAATCCTGCCCTGTACCTGCTGGGGCCCTCCAAGGTGAAGCCCAAGCCCAAAATGCTGGACTGGCCCCGGCTGCGCTCAGGTTTCGGCATGGCCGGGTGGGTGGACCTGACCAACCGCCACCAGTCCTTGGTGCTGAACGGCATCCGCTTCGACTTCTCCGGCGTGGACGATCCCCACCTGAAGCGCGAAAAGTACGCCGGCTGGCCCCGTGGAACCGTAAACCAGGACGCCGCAGACCACCTCAAAGTGGCCGTCATCCACGCGCCCTACCAGCGGGTGCTGGACCACTTCACCGAGGACGGCGCGGACCTCCTGCTGGCCGGCCACACGCACGGGGGCCAGATCTGCGTCCCGGGCTACGGCGCGCTGGTGGCCAACTGCGACCTTCCCACGTGGCGGGCAAAAGGGCTTAATGACTGGCAGAGCAACGGAAGTACGACGCCGGTCAACGTGTCCGGCGGCATCGGCACCTCCCGCTTCGCCCCGGTAAGGATCGCCTGCAAGCCCGAGGCAGTCCTGCTGACCCTCACCTCACCCAGCTGATCCTGCCGCGCGTGCAGCATCATGCTGCATTGCAGAACGCAATAACTGGGCAAGCTCTGTATCACGCCGAAATTCCTGTGAACCGCCTCACGTCCATGGCATAGGGTAGTTGCTAAGGGAAACTACATTCGTTTTAGAGCTTGAGAAGCGGGCATGGCCAAGCAATCTTCATTTTTTCGATCGATCAGTCGCCTCTATCCCCACGTCCGGCCCATCATTCCACGGCTGCTGCTGGGACTCGTGTGCGCGCTGCTGGCCAGTATCGTTGCGCTGGCGATCCCCCAGGTCCTGCGGGTGCTGGTCAACGAGTCGCTGAAGCCGGGCGGCGCCAGCGAAGCCATCTGGGTTTCGGCCGGCATCATCCTGGTCCTGGGCATAGCTGAGGCGGGACTGGTGGCACTCCGCCGCCAGTTCGTGATCAATCCCGCCACCACAGTGGAAACCCGAATGCGGGTTTCCCTCTACGACCACCTGCAGGAGCTCACGGTCTCCTTCCACGACCGCTGGGGCTCAGGCCAGCTCCTGTCCCGCGCCATGACGGACCTCAACTTCCTGCGCCGCTGGATGGCGTTTGGCGCCATCATGCTGGTGGTCACCACGCTCACCGTCATCATCGGTATTGCCGTTATGTTCGCCATGAGCTGGCAGCTGGCCCTGATTTTCCTGGCCGCGGCCCTGCCCATCATGGCGTACAGCTTCCGGTTCCGCACCCGCTTCAGCAAAGTGGCCCGCCGCAGCCAGGACCAGGCCGGCGACCTGGCCACCACGGTTGAGGAATCGGTACACGGCATCCGTGTGCTCAAGGCCTTTGGACGCAGCCGGGAAGCACTCGAAAACTTCGAGGAACAAGCCGAAGAGCTGCGCCAAACAGAGATCGACAAAGCGCGCCACCAGGCCATGTTCACCATGGTGGTCACGCTCTTGCCGGAACTTGCCCTCGGCGCGGGCCTGGTGGTGGGCATCATGCTCTGCGCCAGCGGGCAACTGAGCATCGGTGCGTTGGTGGCGTTCTTTGCCACGGCGGCCGTCATCGCCTCACCTGTTGAATTCTCCGGCATGCTGCTGGCCATGGCACTCACTGCCAAGACCGCCGTCGACCGCCACTACGAAGTCATGGATTCCGCCAACACCATCACCAGTCCCCCGGAACCGCGCCTGCCGCGCCAGCTCGCCGGCGCACTCAGTCTCCGGAAGGCCACCTTCGCCTTTGAGGATGCTCCGGACAAGCCCATCCTGAAAGACGTTGACCTGGACGTCCGTCCCGGTGAAACGATGGCCCTCGTTGGGATCACGGGCAGCGGCAAGAGCGCGCTGCTCCAGCTGGTGCCCCGGCTGTACGACGTCACCGACGGATCCATCAGCATCGACGGCGTGGACCTGCGGGACTTCGACGTGGAGGAACTGCGCCGCATCGTGGCGGTGGCGTTCGAGGACACCACCCTGTTCTCCAACTCCGTCCGGGACAATGTGCTGCTCGGCGCCCCGGTCCGCAGCGACGCCGTCCTGGAGGAAGCACTGGATGTGGCCCAGGCACACTTCGCGTACTCCCTGCCGGAGGGCCTGGACACCCTGATCGGCGAGGAAGGCCTGAGCCTGTCCGGGGGCCAGCGCCAGCGGATCGCCCTGGCCCGTGCCATCGCGGCCCGCCCCCGCGTGCTCGTGCTGGATGACCCGCTCTCCGCCCTTGACGTCCACACGGAGGAACTGGTGGAGACCCGGCTCCGTGCCGTCCTGAAGGACACCACCACCCTGATCGTCGCGCACAGGCCGTCCACCGTGGCCCTCGCGGACCGGGTGGCGCTGCTTGAGGAAGGCCGGATCACCGCCGTCGGAACCCACACGGAACTGCTGGCGGGCAACGACCATTACCGCTACGTCATTGCGAGCCTGGACCAGGAACCCCGGGGCCTGGACACGGAGCTCTCGGACCTCAAGGAAGAAGCAGCCATCCAGGAAGCGGAGGTCACCCGATGAGCACCGCCTCCTTCGGCACTGCCAATGAAGACAACGCGCACCTCAGCAAGAGTGACAGCAGGGCCGTCCGACGGCGGTCACTGGCGCTCCTGCGGTCACTGATCCGGCCGGTGCGGCTCCGGTTCTGGCTGACCATTGCCATGGTGGTCCTCTCACAGGCGGCAAGGGTTGCCGGTCCGGCGCTGATCGCCTTTGGCATCGACCGCGCCCTGCCTGCCCTGCAGGCCGGGGACAACGCACCCCTGGTGTTCACCGGTGCCGCCTACCTCCTTGCTGCCATTGCGACGGCGGGGCTCACGGCTTTGTACGTCACCTCCACTGCGAAGCTCAGCCAGGCCATGCTGCTGGACCTCCGCCTGCGGGTCTTCCGCCAGACCCAGGGCCTGAGCCTCGAGTTCCACGAAAAGTACACGTCGGGCCGGATCATCGCCCGGCAGACCTCGGACCTGGAAGCCCTCCGCGAACTCCTGGACTCCGGCGTCAGCTCACTGGCGTCAGGCATGCTGTTCATGGTCTTCACCGCCATCACCGTGTTTGCCCTGGACTGGCGGAGCGGGCTGCTGGTGCTGGCCGCCGGCGTGCCCATGTTCTTCCTGGCCCGCTGGTACCAGAAGCACTCCCAGATCGCCTTCCGCGAATCCCGCGTGGTGTCTGCCCGGCTGATTGTGCACTTCGTGGAAACCATGACCGGCATCCGCGCCGTCAAGGCCTTCCGCAAGGAGCAGGAAAACTCCGGCCGTTACGGCCAGCTCGCTGAGGACTACCGGCGGGTCACCGTGCGCTCCATCAACCTCAACGGCATCTTCCAGCCGGGGCTGGTCCTGATCGGCAACGTCTGTGTGGCTGTGGTCCTGCTCTTCGGCGGCTTCCGCGTCCTAGGCGGCGACCTGGAGGTCGGGGTGCTGCTGGCACTCATCCTCTCCACCAAGCGGTTCTTCCAGCCGGTGGACCAGATGGCCATGTTCTACAACTCCTTCCAGAGTGCGCAAGCCGCGCTCGAGAAGGTGTCGGGGCTCCTGGAAGAGGTGCCGACGGTCCGCCCGCCCAAGAACCCGGTCGCACTGAAGCAGGCCCAGGGAGCCATCGACTTCAACGGCGTGGAGTTCCGCTACGGCGCGGGCCCGCTGATTGTCCCCACTATGGACCTGCACATTCCCGCGGGCCAGACAGTTGCCCTGGTAGGACAGACGGGTGCCGGCAAGTCCACCTTGGCGAAGCTGATAGCACGCTTCTACGACGTCTCCGCCGGTTCCCTCACGCTCGACGGCGTCGACGTCCGCCACCTGGGCACCACGGACCTGCGCCGCAACATCGTGATGGTCACCCAGGAGGCATTCCTGTTCAGTGGCTCGGTGGCGGACAACATCGCCCTGGGCCGCCCGGAGGCTTCCCGGGCGGAGATCGAGGAAGCGGCCAAAGCCGTGGGCGCCCACGACTTCATCATGGAACTGCCCGAAGGCTACGACACCGACGTTAATAAACGCGGCGGACGCGTCTCGTCCGGGCAGCGGCAGCTCATCAGTTTTGCCCGGGCGTTCCTGGCCCGTCCGGCCGTGCTGATCCTGGACGAGGCAACGTCCTCCCTGGACATCCCGTCCGAGAGGCTGGTGCAGCAGGGCCTGGCGCGGCTCCTGGCGGGCACGGAAGCGGCCCGCAGGACGGCGCTCATCATTGCCCACCGCCTGTCCACGGTGGAAACCGCTGACAGGGTGCTGGTGGTGCACGACGGCCGGATCGTGGAGGACGGGAGCCCGGCCGAACTCATTGGCGGCGGCGGCCGCTTTGCGGACCTCCACGGCGCCTGGAAGGATTCGTTGGTCTGACTTTCGTCCGGGATTTCGCATCGGGACCCGGCATCGGCTATTCTTGTAAAGTTGCTTTTGCAGCGGATCGGGATGTAGCGCAGCTTGGTAGCGCGCTTCGTTCGGGACGAAGAGGTCGCAGGTTCAAATCCTGTCATCCCGACCAAAATGGAAGAGGGTCTCCTTGCGGAGGCCCTCTTTCTACTTAAAAGGAACGGCCCCGAAGCTTGCGCTCCGGGGCCGTCCTCGCCTCCGTGTGTGAGGAAGCTATTACATCGGGTCGGGCCAGTTGCCTACGTACGTGGTGTACGAGGTATCTGCGCCCTTGTCCTTGGTCTTCTTGGACATCGGGTCAGGCCAGTTTCCAACTTTTGCCGAAATACTGGTGGAGTCCGCGATGGAACCGGCAGACAGGACAGCTGGAGCCGCAGCAGAAAAAGCAAGTGCGCCTGCCAGTACGGCCGCGGTTGCGATCTTCTTCAACATAAATGGGTTCCTCAATACGAGTCGGATTCGTTACAAAGCCAGCACTGTCCTTGTTGACATACATTGTAAAATGTTTTCCACAGGGACTGTCAAGCATTTTGTACGAAGACCGTCCGGAAAAGGAGGAAATCCCGTGGGCAACGGATTCGGGGAGAAGCTCCGTGCGGAGCGTCTCGAACGGGGGCTGACACAGGCGGAACTGGGAAAGGACCTGTATTCCCCCAGCTATATTTCACTACTTGAGACCGGCCGCAGGGAACCTACGGCGGAGGTCATCGAGGAACTTGCACGCAGGCTGGAACTGGCACCCAAAGCACTTGAGGCCTGGAGCCAGCCCATCTCGGTGAGCGATGCCGAATACGTCCTCGCCGGGTTGTACGCCCGGCAGGCCTGGGACCTGAGGGACTACCAGCTTGCGGCCAGCCACGCCGCCACGGCTGCCAAAATAGCCCTCGAAGGCAGGAACACGAGCGCCTGGTGGAACATGACGTACATGCAGGCGGAGTGCCTCATCAAGCAGGGCAACTGGCAGGAATGCCAGCGCATTATGCAGCACCTGCTGGAGCACCCCATGGCCACGGAATCAGCAGGCCTCGCTGTACGGGCCCGCCAGATGCTCGCCGGCATCGCCCAGGGCCAGGGCCAGCTGAGCGCAGCCGTGGACCACGCCATGGAGGCCGTGCGGCTGTGTTCGCAGCTGCCGAAGGGTTCCACCCTCATCATCGGCGCCCACCGGGCACTGATCGGCGCACTGGCCGAAAGCGGCCGGCTCGACGAAGCCTGGAAATACTGCCAGGCGATGATCGACCACGTGGATGAGCACTCCATGTCCCAGCTCGCCGGCGAAGTGGCCTGGGTGATCGGCAACGTGGCCTTCATGCGGCACGACTACCAGGAAGGCATCAAGCACCACGAACGGGCAGCCCGGCTGCTCTCCCCCGCCAACGACATCGAACTGTGGGCACGGTTCAACAAGGCCTCTGCGGCCGTTCGCCTGTCCTCAGGGATCGTTGAGCCCGAGACACTGTCATCGATCGAACGGGCCGAACTGGCCCTGTCCATCGTGGGTGGCAACAAGTCCGACCAGTTGGAGGTCGCCTTCATCCGCGCCCGCTGGCTGTACCTGACCGGGGACATTGTTGCCGCCGTCGAGAAGCTCCGCGAGATCCATGCGGAGCGCGCCCACCTGGCAAAGCACACCGCCGGTGAAGTCTCGCTGCTGCTGGGCAAGTCCCTCAAGGCCGCAGGCGAATCCGAGGAAGCCCTGGTGCACCTCGAGGAAGCCCAGAAGGCCTTCAGTGCGGCAGGAGCGGCTGACCGCGTCCAGCAGGCAATGGACGCGGTCCTGGAAATAAAACTGGCCCAGCAGCGCGCCGCGGCCGCTGCCAAAGCCAGCTAGGTAAAGCACCATCCGCCGGGAGCAGCTGGGGCTCCGTCAGGCGAAGGTTTTCCCCGTCAGTTTTTCGTAGGCCTCGACGTAGCGGCCGCGGGTACGGTCAACAACCTCGTGGGGCAGCGCCGGTGGCGCCGTATCCGAGGACCTGTCCCAGCCTGATTCAGCAGACGTCAGCCAATCGCGCACATACTGTTTGTCGTAGGACGGCTGTGCCTGGCCCGGCTGGTAGGTGGCGGCATCCCAGAAGCGCGAGGAATCCGGCGTCAGCACCTCATCCCCCAGGGTGATGAGCCCCGTGACCGGGTCATAGCCAAATTCGACCTTCGTATCGGCCAGGATGATGCCACGCTCACGGGTAACTTGCTCAGCGGCGTTGTAGATCTTGAGCGTCAGCTCGCTCAAGCGTCCGGCGATATCGTCGCCCACCATTGCCGCCACGGCGTCGTACGTGATGTTCTCGTCGTGCTCGCCCACCTCGGCCTTGGCCGACGGCGTGAAGATGGCGTGGTCCAGCCGCGACCCGTCAACCAGGCCCTCCGGCAGCGGAATGCTGCACACGGTCCCCGAGGCCTTGTACTCCTGCAGGCCGGAGCCTGTGAGGTAGCCGCGGGCGATGCACTCCACCGGGAACATGTCCAGCTTCTTGCAGATCATGGCCCGGCCTTCCACCTCGGCCGGGACGCCGTCTTCCACCGTGGAGCCCAGGACGTGGTGGTCCACGTCCAGCTGGTCGAACCACCACAGGCTGAGCTGGGTGAGGATGCGTCCCTTGTCCGGAATCAAGGAGGACAGGACGTGGTCAAAGGCGCTGATCCGGTCGCTGGCCACCACCAGTACGCAGTCCTGGCCCATACGCTGCAGGATAGCCTCGTCTGCCGGCTCGTAGAGGTCCCTTACCTTGCCGGAGTAGACGTGCGTCCAGCCGGGAAGGTCGAGGGTCTTGGTGTTGAAACCGCGGGGTGCTGGATCGTTGCTCATGTCAGGCCTTCGTCTTGGTCCCGTGGAGGGATGCGCTGGCGGTGGACGGGACCTTTATTTCCCCGCGGGCGGCTTTTCCGCCAATGTCGGTGCGGAACTGCGAGCCTTCAAGCTGGACCAGCTCCACGCCGTCGTACGCTTTTTCACGCGCGTCCACGAGGTCGCTGCCGAGGGCGACGACGGCGAGCACACGCCCGCCGGCGGACACCACTTTGCCGTCCTCGTCGAAGGCCGTGCCGGCGTGGATGACGTGGACGCCGTCGAGCTCCTCCACCTTCTTGAGCCCGCGGATGCGGTCCCCTGTGCGGGGAGTGTCAGGATAGTTTTCGGACGCGACGACGACGGCGACGGCAGTTTCCTTGGCCCACCGCAGCTCTTCTGCCTTGTCCAGTTCGCCCTTGGCGGCTGCCAGCAGCAGGGCGCCGAGCGGGGTCTTGAGCCGTGCCAGCACGGCCTGTGTTTCCGGATCACCAAAGCGGACATTGAACTCGATGACGCGGGTGCCGCGCGAGGTGAGGGCCAGCCCCACGAACAGCACGCCGACGAACGGGGTGCCGCGCCGGGCCATCTCGTTGACGGTGGGCTGGGCCACGCGCTCAATGACTTCCTGGACGAGGCCTTCCGGCGCCCACTCGAGCGGAGTGTAGGCACCCATTCCGCCGGTGTTGGGGCCCTCGTCGTTGTCGAAAATCCGCTTGAAGTCCTGGGCGGGTGAAAGTGCCACGGTGTTGTGGCCGTCGCAAAGGACGAACAGCGAAACCTCGGGACCGTCCAGGAACTCCTCGATCACCACGGAGCCGCCGGCATCGAAGCAGGACTGCGCATGGGCCAGGGCCTCCCCGCGGTCCTTGGTGACCACCACGCCCTTGCCTGCGGCGAGCCCGTCATCCTTCACCACGTAGGGTGCACCGAAGGTATCCAGGGCCGATTCGGCCTCCTCCGCGTTCGTGGCCACCATGGCCATGGCCGTGGGCACTCCCGCTTCGGCCATGATTTCCTTGGCGAAGGCCTTGGACGCCTCCAGCTGGGCTGCGGCCTTGCTGGGACCGAACACGGGGATACCGGCCGCACGGACGGCATCGGACACACCCGCGGCCAGCGGAGCCTCGGGCCCAACCACCACCAGGTCCACCGTCAGCCTGGTGGCCAGCGCGGCGACGGCGTCGGGATCGTTGCCGTCAATTTTGTGGGTGGGGACCAGTTTGCTGATACCGGCGTTGCCGGGAGCTGCATGGACCTCGGACACGTTGGGGTCGGCGAGCAGGGAGCGGACAATGGCGTGTTCGCGGCCTCCGGGGCCAATGACGAGTACCTTCACAGTCTCCAAGGGTACTTTGTGCACCCTGCAGGCTCCTAAGCTGTGTCACCGTCGATGCCCTGCGGGGCCAAGGACACAATCCCGGACCCTGTTCGCTCCGAATACGGTTCATGGAGAAACTGAAGAACTGGTTCCGGGGACCCACTGCAATGGCGGCGCTGGCAGGTGTGGTGGCGGCCGCCGTCGTCCTTGCCGTGGCCGAACTGCTCGGGGCCTTCTTCACCGCCCGCGCAACGCCGGTGATCGCCCTGGGATCAACCTTCATCGACTTCACGCCCTCCTGGCTGAAGGACTTCGCCATCGCCACGTTCGGCACCAATGACAAAGTTGCGCTCTTCGTGGGCATGGGCCTGACCATTGCAGTGCTGGCTTGCGTGCTGGGGGTGGTGGCCTACCGCAAATGGGCGCTGGGTGTCCTTGGCGTCCTGTTCATGGGCGCCGTCATCGTGGCCAGCGTTGTGACCCGCGCCGGCGTGGGGGCATTTGAAGCGCTGCCGTCAGTGGCCGGAACCCTGGCCGGCCTCCTGGTGCTGCGGTTCCTGGTCAAGAAGCTGCCGGCAACCAAGGCGTGGCCGGAAGCGCCGGCCGGAAGCGCCGTCGCTGACTACCCTGACGTGGTGGCCGCGCCGGGCACCTCGCCCCGCTCCGCCACCAGCCGCCGCCGCTTTTTCGCGGCGGCCGGAATCACCGCAGCCGCAGCCGGCCTGGCCGCAACAGGAGGCCGGATGCTGGGCGCCGCACGCAGCAATATCCTCCAGGCGCGGGATGCCCTGCAGCTGCCCTCGCCCGCCAAGGCGGCGCCTGCCGTTCCCGCCGGCGTCCAGTCTCCGGTGCCCGGGGTGCAGCCATGGGTGACTCCGAACGGCGATTTTTACCGCATCGACACCGCACTCAGCGTGCCGGAAATCGACGTGGCGGACTGGGAGCTCCGCGTCCACGGCATGGTTGAGGAGGAAATCCGGCTCACCTTCCAGGACCTGCTCGACGCCGACCTGATCGAGTCCCATGTGACGCTCACCTGCGTGTCCAACCCCGTGGGCGGCAACCTCGCCGGCAACGCCAAATGGCTGGGGTTCCCCCTCCGCGAAGTACTCAAGCGCGCTCGGCCCAAGGATGGCGCGGACATGGTGCTCTCCACCTCCATCGACGGCTTCAGCGCCTCAACGCCCCTGGAAGTGCTGCAGGACGACCGGGACGCAATGCTGGCCATCGGCATGAACGGCGAGCCGCTCCCGCTGGAGCACGGTTACCCGGTGCGGATGGTGGTCCCCGGCCTGTACGGATTCGTGTCCGCCACCAAGTGGGTGGTGGACCTGGAGGTCACCCGGTTCGCCGACAGCAAGGCGTACTGGACGGAACGGGGCTGGTCCGAACGCGGCCCCATCAAGACCATGGCGCGGGTGGACGTTCCCAAGTCCTTCGCCAAGGTACCTGCCGGGAAGGTTGCCGTGGGCGGCACCGCCTGGGCACAGACCCGGGGGATCACCAAGGTGGAAATCCAGGTGGACGACGGCGACTGGATGGAAGCCGAGCTTTCCACGGAGGCGTCGCTGGTCACCTGGCGGCAATGGTCCTACCAGTGGGACGCCACTCCCGGGCAGCACTACATCAAGGTCCGGGCCACCGACGGCTCCGGCGAGGTACAGACGGACCAGCGCGCCGACCCTGTTCCCGACGGCGCGTCCGGGTGGCAGTCCGTGATGGTCACCGTGGAATAGCGAGGCATTCCGGGGGGCGACCCATAGACTGGCACCATGCCCCACAACCCCCATGCCACCTTTACCGTGGACTCCGCCGTGGAACTGGCCGTCGTCGAACGCAGCGGTTTTGTGGAATCCCGCCACATCGGGTCCGCCGTCCTCCTGGCAGCGGACGGATCCGTGGTTACTGAGCTGGGCGACATCAACACGCCCATCCTGGCCAGGTCCACGCTCAAGCCTTTCCAGGCTTTGGCGTCCATGCAGTCCGGCGTCCCGCTGCGGGGCGCCCAGGTAGCTGTAGCCTGCGGAAGCCACACCGGGTCACTGGACCATATGGACGTGGTGGCGGGAATGCTCAAGGCCGCTGGAGTCCGTGAGGACCAGCTGCAGTGCCCGGAGGCGTGGCCGCAGGATGAGACGGCCCGGAACTGGCTGGTGCGCTCCGAAAAGGGGAAGTCGCGCCTGGCGTTCAACTGCTCCGGCAAGCACGCGGCTTTTCTGTGGGCCTGCACAGAGAACGGGTGGGACATACACAGCTACCTGGAGCCCAACCATCCGCTGCAGCAGCGGGTCCGCACCGTAGTTGAGGAATACACGGGCGAGAAGATTGCCCACCTGGGTATCGACGGCTGCGGCGCACCCGTGGCAGCGGTATCCCTCAAGGGACTTGCCCGGGGGTACTCGCAGCTGTCAAAAGCACCGGGCGACCAAAGCTTCAGCGCCCGCGCCGCCACCATCGCCACCTCCATGCTGGACTACCCCTGGGCGGTCCAAGGCATTGGCGAGGCCAACACTCTGGTGATGGATGAGCTGGAGATTATTGCCAAGATCGGAGCTGAGGGCGTGCTGGCCATGGCCACAGCGCAGGGAGTCTCCGTGGCCGTGAAGGTCCTGGACGGGAACGTGCGTGCCACCTCACTGGTGGCCCTGACCCTCCTGGCTGCGGCCGGCGCGGTGGACATCCCCGCTGTTGCCGGCGTCCTGGAGAGGGTGGTTGATCCCGTCATGGGCGGCGGCCGGCCAGTGGGCAAGATCCGGCTCGGCCCGGCGGTCTCGGCACTTCTGGACTAGGGCGTGTCTCCTAAATCGAGGGATGGCTGGCTGGAATGCTTAAGGTGTGTCGCGAACTTCTGTCTTG
>NZ_BMKU01000023.1 GCF_014644495.1 Pseudarthrobacter polychromogenes | reverse complement strand
TGACCTATCGAGCCGGCGTCGTCCTGTACGCCGTCGTCATCTGGCTACGCCAATAAGGAGACACACCCTAGGCCTGCCGCCTTTGCCGCGGCGCAGCGGGGGAACGAACTGGAACGCTCCGAGCACCAAGTAGAGGGTGACGGTAGGAATATGGATCAGCACGGGAATGGGGGAGTCGAAGAACCTGGCGTTGTCCGGGGTTACCTGGCCTCCGGTGAGGTCGGTCAGGCGGACGCCTCCGGCGATGATCGGGACCAGGCTGAGGAAGATCAGGGAGGCGGGCACCAGCCACCTGGTCTTTGGGTTGGGGCGGGAACGCGGAACGGTTGCAGTTGTCATGGGTTCGCTTCTCTGTGCTGTACTCGGCGGCGCCTGATGGGCTGATGCAGCCCGCGGCGGGAATGGCCAGGCCTTGACGTTGGCGGCCGGAATAACGGTGCCCAGCAAGCACCCTGTTCGTACGGCGTATACGCCCAACGTACGCTTCCCGATTGCCATAAGCGATAGGCAAGGTGCCGTTCGCCGCGCGTTTCCTACCGCTCGGCGCACAAAAGATACGTTTGCTTAGTATCTGCACCATGATTGCCGGAGGCCGCAGCGGCATAAGAGGGACTTTCGCCTCTGGAGGGGTATGCGCCGCGGCAGCTAGAGGACACTGACGTCTTTGACGAGCAAAGGGAGCACCATGGGCTGGCTGGACCGAGAACGAACCGTTGCCCCGCCGGGATTCAACCGCTGGCTGGTGCCGCCCGCGGCGCTCGCCGTCCACCTCTGCATCGGCCAGGCCTACGCCACGAGCGTGTACAAGACGGCACTGGTCAAGCATTTCGGCGCCAGCCTGACCGAGATCGGCGTGATCTTCTCCATCGCCATCGTGATGCTGGGCCTGTCCGCCGCCATCATGGGCACCTGGGTGGACCGGAACGGCCCGCGCAAGGCCATGTTCACGTCCGCCATGTTCTGGGCGGGCGGCTTCCTGATCGGCTCGCTCGGCATCTTCACTCAGCAGCTGTGGCTCGTGTATCTCGGCTACGGCGTGGTGGGCGGCATCGGCCTGGGCATCGGCTACATCTCACCGGTGTCCACCCTGATCAAGTGGTTCCCGGACCGCCCGGGCCTGGCCACCGGCATGGCCATCATGGGCTTCGGCGGCGGCGCGCTGATCGCCAGCCCCGTCTCCACCGCGCTGCTCAAAATGTACGATCCCAACTCCGGCGCCACGGACTGGGTGGCCAGCGGCGATGCCGTGGGAAGGCTCTTCCTGACGCTCGCCGTCGTCTACCTCGCCTACATGCTGTTCGGCGCCTTCACCATCAAAGTCCCCGCGGACGGCTGGAAGCCGGCCGGGTTCGATCCCGCCAAAGTCAAGGCCGCCAAGCTGGTCACCACGGAGAACGTCTCGGCCAAGAACGCCGTCAAGACCAGGCAGTTCTGGCTGGTGTGGGTCGCGCTGTTCTGCAACGTGACAGCGGGCATCGGCATCCTGGAACAGGCCGCGCCGATGATCCAGGACTTCTTCCGCCAGTCCGACGGCGTCTCCCTAGTGAGTGCCGCCGTCGCCGCAGGCTTCGTGGGGCTTCTGTCCATCGGCAACATGGCCGGACGCTTTGCCTGGTCCGCCACCTCGGACATCACCGGCCGCAAGCGCATCTACATGGTGTACCTGGGCGTCGGCGCCGTGCTCTACACGGTGCTGGCGCTGGCCGGTTCCACCACCACGGTGCTCTACGTGGCGCTGGCGTTCGTCATCATCTCCTTCTACGGCGGCGGTTTCGCCACCGTGCCGGCCTACCTGCGGGACCTCTTCGGGACCTACCAGGTGGGCGCCATCCACGGCCGGCTGCTGACCGCCTGGTCCGCCGCGGGCGTGGCCGGGCCGCTGATCGTCAACGCGTTCCTGGACGCCCAGGGCAAGCCCGGCCAGCTGAACGCCGTGTCCTACCAGCCGGCGCTGCTGACCATGGTGGTGCTGCTGGTGATCGGCTTCCTGGCCAACCTGATGGTCAAGCCGGTGGACGCACGATTCCACGAACCCCGCCCGGACCGCGGACGGGCACACGAACCTGCCATGGAGGCCTGAGATGAGCACCGCACACAACACCGGCGCGAAGGCGCCCGCCACCATGTCCACCGGCAAACTCGCAGTCGCCTGGGCGCTGGTGGGTGTCCCGCTGGCGTACGGGATTTACCAGACCCTGACCCGGGTGGCGGCGCTGTTCGGCTAGGGAACTCTGCTGTCAGCGCCGCTGGAACGCCCGCACTGCCTCGCCCACCGTCGGGTAGAAGTGTCCGGGCGAGAAGCGGGCGGCCATGCCGTACTGCAGGAGCCTGTCCTTGACCGGTCCCTTGAGTTCCGCGAACACCAGGTCCACGCCGTGCCGTTCCAGCCATTCGTCAAGCTGCACCAGCTCGTCCAGTGCGGTGGTGTCGATTCCGGTCACGGGCTCGGCCGCCAGCACCACGCGTTCGGTGCCGGCAGGTGCCTGGTCCAGTTTGTTGCGCACGAAGGACCCCAGCAGCGCTCCGTTGCCGAAGAACAGTGGTGCGTCGAAGCGCAGGATCAGCATGCCGGGGACGCGTTCGCCTTCCGGATGGCGGCTCACGTCGTGGTATCCCGGCACCCCGGGCACGTCCACCAGTTCAGCTCGGTAGGGCTCCCAGGCCCGCCGCAGGAAGTCCAGGATTGCCAGGCCAACGGCAACGGCGATGCCCGTAAGGACCCCCAGGATAGTGACCCCGAGGAACGCCGCGAGCATCACCAGCGACTCACTGCGGCTCATGCCGATGAGACGCCGCACACCTGCAGGGTCGGCCAGCGCTGCGGCTGCGGCGATGACAATGGCGGCAAGGGTGGCGGCCGGCAGGAACTCGGTGGTGCCGGGCGCCAGGAGCATAAAGCCGAGCACCAGGACGGCGCCCACCACCCCCGTGACCTGGGTTTTGGCCCCGGACTCCACGGCCACGGGCGTGCGGGACGTGCTGGCCGAGATCGGGAAGCCGCCCATCAGGCCGCTGGCCGCGTTGGCCGCACCCAGGGCAGCCATTTCATGGTTGCCGGAGACTCTTTTGTCCTCCGCCGCGGCCAGGGACTGGGACAGGGTTCCGGTATCAACAAAGACGATGAGGGCGATGGCCGCGGCCGCGGGCAACAACGCCAGGACGTCGGCCCAGCCAATGCCGCCAAGGGCAGGCGCGGGGAGCCCCTGCGGAAGGGCGCCCGTCACCCGGACGCGCCCCTGGAGTTCCAGCAGGGCCACGGCGATGCATGACGCAACCACTGCAATCAGCACGCCCGGTATTTTCCATTTCAGCGAGCGGGGAACCAGGATGAGCGCCAGCGAGGCCAGGCCAATCAGCAGTGCCGCCATGTTGGTCTCCCCGGCGAGTACCTTCGGCACCGCGGCGATGAGTCTGTCCCAGGGCGTGCCGCCTTCCACGGAGATCCCCAGAAGGGTGGGAATCTGGGACACGGCCACCAGCAAGGCGATGCCGTTGAGGTAGCCGAGCCGGATGGGCTTGGACAGGAGTCCCGTGACGATTCCCAGCCGCAGGGCCGAACCACACAGCAGAATGACGCCGATCAGGATGGCCAGGAGCCCCGCCAGCGCCACGGATTCCGCGTCGTTGGCTGCGGCGAAAGGGATGAGGGCCGCAACGATCATCGGGGCAAGCGAGGAATCCGGCCCCAGCACCAGCACGCGCGACGGCCCAACAATCGCGTAGACAACCAGGGGTACCACCGTCGCGTACAGGCCGGTCACCGGTGGCAGGCCGGCGGCCTGGGCGTACGCCATGCCCGCGGGGACCAGGATCGCGAAAAGCGCGGTGCCGGCCAGCAGGTCATGGCGCAGCCACTCCATCCTGTAACCACGCAGAGCTGGCGGAACCCACCAGGACAGGGTCTTTCCGGATCGGCGCATCTTCAGATCATGTCCCAACAATGCCCCTGCCCGCCATCGCCAGTCCGGCGGCCGAACGCCCGTGCCGTCCGAGAGCAGAAGGCGCGGAATGCGCCGGTGCCGCAGTTCCACGTCGTAGCCGACGGCGTCGCGTGACGGTTCCCCTCAAGTCCCGTCTATCCCTTTAGCCCAGAAGACCCCGACATGGCACGAATAGCGTCGCATTTCCCTTGTGGTTCAGATCCTTTTGTAGGAAGGTGATAGTCCGCTGGGGGCGAAACAGGTGGGCACGCACCTGCTCGTCAGCCCCTACGGTGCCTTCGTGCAGCGCGCCGGCCAACGGATCGGAAATCCATGGCTCCTACTCTCAGCGTTCGACGCACGCAGGCGGCTGGCGGATCATTACGCCACGGCCCCAGGCTGCTTCGGCTTTTGCTTGTTGCGGTTTTAGCTGCCGCCCTCACAAGCCTCAACATACTCATCGCCCCGCAAGCGCATGCGGCGGACGTCCTCGTGGCTCCGGTGGCAGAGACAGCACCCGTTCCAAGCTCCAGCGATGCGGCAGACGACACCGCGATCTGGATACACCCCACGGATCCGTCGCAAAGCGTGGTGATTGGTACGGACAAATTAAGTACCGGGGGCGTGGGGGTCTACGACCTGTCTGGGCGCCAGCTACATTTCTACCTGCACGGCAGTATGAACAACGTCGACCTCCGGTACAACTTCCCGCTGGGCAGTGAGCGCATCGCCCTCGTCGGCGTGACGGAGAGGAATGAGGGGTCCACCGGCGTTCGATTCTACAAAGTCAACGTCGCGGATCGGTCGTTGACAGAGGTGGGGCGCATCACCACACCGGGCAGGCCTCGCGGCTTCGGAATGTATCACTCCCCGGTCTCCGGGAAGTATTACGCCTTCGTGCATGACTTCAACACCAACGTGATAAGCCAGTTCGAGCTGGACGGCTCCAACGGATCTGTTCGCGGTACTGCCGTGCGTTCCTTCGACAACGGCGACAGCTCCGAAGGCATTTCGGCAGATGACGAGCTTCAACGTCTCTATGTATCCGAGGAGGAAGTCGGCGTGTGGCGGTACGGAGCTGAGCCGGGGGACGGTTCAACCCGGACACTCGTGGACCGCACTGTGGCAACCGGCGGACGAATAGTGGACAACATCAAGAACACCGCGATTTATTATGGCCGGCAGGGGACCGGGTATTTGATTGTGTCGAGCCAGGGCGGATCCAACTTCGTCGTCTACAACCGCAATGACAACGCTTTCGTCGGCTCCTTCAAGATCGTGACTGGAGGCGGCATCGACGGTGTGAGTGGTCAGGACGGGATTGATGTCACCAACTTCCCACTTGGACCGACCTTTCCCGCTGGACTCTTCACAAGCCAGGACCACAACAACACAGATGCTGGCAACGGCAACAGTGGCAACCAAAACCACAAGCTCGTCTCCTGGCAGCAAATTGCCGATGCTTTCAGCCCAAAGCTGCTTGTGGACACCACTTTTGACCCGCGTCAAATAGGCGCAGACGGTGGAGGAGGAGACCCAGGACCGGACACCACACCGCCCGATACATCGATAACAGGTGGTCCCTCTGGTACCAGCAGCAGCACTTCAGCTGAGTTCACCTTCACTGCAACGGAGCCCGCGACCTTCGAGTGCGCCCTGGATGGGGCTGCCTTCGAGGGATGTACGTCGCCGAAGACATACGCTGACCTCACAGTTGGCTCGCACGTCTTCGCAGTGCGGGCGACCGACGCGGCTGGCAACGCGGACCCAACTCCTGCGGAGCGAACGTGGGTCATCGACACCTCGGCGCCGCAATCCGTGACGTTGACGGCCACAGCGGACACCTATGTGTCCAGCGGGGCGGCGACGACGAACTATGGGACGGCGCCCAAGCTCGCAGTGGACAACAGCCCGGTGGAAAATGCCTACCTGAAGTTCGATTTGTCTGCACTTGCAGGAAAGACGGTCGTAAGTGCGAAGCTTCAACTGCGTGCAACGACCAGCGGCTCAGTGGGAACACAGAACGTGAGGCTGGTTGCGGACGACACGTGGACTGAGGGCGGCCTCACGTACAGCACAAGGCCGGCCCTGGGCAGCAGCGTGCTGGGCAGCCTCGGACCGGTCACATCGAACACGAACTATGAAGTGACCCTGAGTGCGTCAGCCCTGCAGGGCGAGCTGGGCGGCATCCTGTCGCTTGGCATCAACGCCACCAGCAGCGACGGGGCCGACTTCGGCTCAAGAGAGACGACGGCCCCACCACGGCTGGTGCTTCAACTGGGATCGGGCACGGGGACGCCACCCGGGGATACCACCGCACCCACGGTTGCCTCGGTGACTCCTGCAGAGAATGCACCAGACGCAGCGGTCAGCGGAAACGTCACGGCTACATTTTCGGAGGCCATGGACTCGACGACGGTCAACAACACGACGTTCACGCTGGCCGAGGGAACGTCAACCACTCCTGTGGATGCAGTCGTCACCCTCAGCAACAACACTGCCACCTTGGATCCCACAGCCAATCTCAAACCTGGTACGCAATACACGGCGAGAGTCAGCGGAGCGAAAGACTCCGCCGGCAACACAGTGGTGGCGAAGACGTGGACATTCACTACAGCCGCGGCTACTACGCCCTCGGACACGGTGACGTTGACGGCGACAGCGGACACCTATGTGTCCAGTGGTGCGGCGACGACGAACTATGGGACGGCGCCGAAGCTCGCCGTGGACAACAGCCCCGTGGAAAATGCCTACCTGAAGTTCGACTTGTCGGCACTCGCAGGGAAAACGATCGTAAGTGCGAAGCTTCAACTGCGGGCGACGACCAGCGGCTCGGTGGGTACGCAGAACGTGAGGTTGGTTACGGACGACACGTGGACTGAGGGCGGCCTTACGTACAGCACAAGGCCGGCCCTGGGCAGCAGCGTGTTGGGCAGTCTTGGACCGGTCACGGCCAACACCAACTACGAAGTGACACTGGCTGCGTCAGCTCTGCAGGGCGAGCTGGCCGGGATCCTGTCGCTTGGCATGAACGCCACCAGCAGCGACGGGGCCGACTTCGGCTCAAGAGAGACGACGACCCCACCAAGACTGGTGCTCCAACTGCAATAACCGTTGGTGAGCGCGGACAAAGGCAAAGATGTATAAACCGAAAGGCGAGGTCCGAGGGCCTCGCCTTTTGGTTTATCCGTCAACGGACCCCAGCACGTCCCCATCATTACGCGTCCGGCTTTGGCAGGAGGCACCTTCAGCAAACTCGGCTCAGCGGCCAGTTCTCCCGGCATCACCAGGTCACGGTTCCGGCCGCACCGTCCACCGTGATGCTCTGGCCGTCGTGCAGCCGCGTGGTGGCATCGGCAACACCCACCACCGCGGGGATGCCGTATTCGCGTGCCACCACGGCCCCGTGCGAGACGACGCCGCCCATCTCCATCACCAAGGCCCCTGCCGTCATGAAGAGCGGCGTCCACCCGGGGTCCGTGGAGGGTGCCACCAGGATTTCGCCGGGTTCCAGGCGGGCACCCACGGGGTCCATGATCACCCTGACCTTCCCGGTGGCGGTGCCCGCGGAAGCGGGTGTCCCCGTTAGGCGGTCCGCGGCAGCCTGTTGCGGCAGGGCGGCGGCCGCCGCCATCATGGCGGCTTCCACGTCGGTGCCGTCCGAAAGCAGGAGGCGCGGAATGCGCCGGCGCCGCAGTTCTACGTCGTACAGCCGACGGCGGCGGGTGACGATTCCCTTCAGGTCCGCGCCGCGAAGGCCCACACGCAGTTCGTCGAAGTCCAGGAAGAACACGTCACCGGCGTCGCCGATGGTTCCGTTCTTCACCAGTTCGGCGCCCACCTCCGCCAGCTGCCGGTGCATCTCCGCCAGTACCAGCACAATGCAGAACTTGGGCAGTTCCCGCAGGCCGGCGAGCTGGCGTGTGCGGCGCAGGCACAACGCCACCAGGCGCCCCCGCAGCCGGCTCTTCGTCCCGGCACGTTCCACCAGCTCGCTGATCCGGGCCTCGGCGTGCCCGGCTGCCCTGGCGAACTGGCGGTCGGGCGCCTGTTCGGGATCCTCCACGCGGAGATAGTTGGAGACCATTCCGAGGATGTGGTCCGGTTCCTCGGACCATCTGGGCATCCCCAGGTCGATCTCCGCCACGGCCCGGTGGCCGTACTTTGACAGGAACGCCTCCAGCCCGGACTGGGCCGGAGCGGGCAGCGTGCCCGACCGGTAGCGGCCGGCAAGCTCCCCGGGATTCAGTTCCGTGAACGCCCGGCGGGCCTCCGGATCCCCGCCCAGGGACACCGCCAGGTGCCAGAGCTCCAGGTCCATAATGGTGGTCACATTGTGGGGAAGCCCGCGCAGCACAGCCTCAAGTTCCCGCGGCTCGGCTATTCCGCGCAGCAGCCTGCGGGCCGCCGCCAGCATCAGGTATCCCATGGCCGGTGCCGGCAGCGAGGCCTGGATCAGCCTGTTGACCGACGTGGCCAGGATGTCCTCGGTGTGCTGGAGCCGGCTGGCCGCAGTGGCCGGCAGGGGGAGGGCCAGCCGGGATGCGAGGCGGTCCTGGTACCGCCACGCCCTCCGCAGTTCCCGGTCCGGCCACAGCAGGGCGCGGACCATGCCCGGAATGATCCCCAGGAAGACGCCCAGGCCCTGGGTGCCTTCGGCGCCATTGGGCTGCTTCCGGGCAGGGGCGGTGCCGCCCTTGCGGCCGGATTTTTTGCGGGGCGGCCGGGCAACGCTGAACCGCGGATCCTCCAGGAGCCCAGGGAGGATCGCTGCTGACCGTCCGTCCGCGAGCGGGAGCATCCTGGCCAGGACCTCGCGGCCGGATTTGTTGCGGAGGATGGGTGTCAGGTCCACGTACATCCGCAGGCCCGGGTTCAGGGTTTTCCACGGCCCGTTGTTGTTGCCGCGCATGAGGGCCAGCACGTGGAGGCCCATTGGGGTGAGCGGGCGGGTCAGGCCCTGCATCAGTGTTCCGCACAGATACACGCGGGTATCTGTGCCGGCGGCAGCGCCGTCCGTGCCGGCTTGCCCGGTGAACGGGTCCTCCTCCGGCAGCGGGTAGAGCGTGGTGACGGGCCGCGACTGGGTCAGCCAGGCCTTGCCGCCGCCGTCGATCACCCATTCCACATCCTGCGGCGCGCCGAACAGCCGCTGGGCGTCGTCCCCGAGGGAGGTGAGTTCGCGAAGCTGTGCGTCCGCCAGGCTGGGCCGTGTGTCCTTTGGCTGCTGCAGGATCCGGCCCGACGCCGTCTCCACCACGAAGTGGTCCGGGTTCACGGCGCCGGACACCACCGCCTGTCCCGGCCCCGCGCTGGCATCGATGACCGTCTGGGTCCGGGTGCCCGTCACCGGATTGGCGGTGAACAGCACGCCGGCCGTGGCGGCGTCCACCATGCGCTGAATGACGACGGCGAGGCCCACCTCGCGGTGGCTGATCCCGTTCGTGGTTCGGTAGGCCACCGCCCGGTCCGTCCAAAGGGAGGCCCAGCAGCGCCGGACGGCCTCGACGACGGCATCGGCTCCGTCCACGTCCATGAAGGAGTCCTGCTGCCCTGCGAAGCTGGCGAAGGGGAGGTCTTCGGCGGTGGCGGAGGAGCGCACCGCCACCGGGCCGCTGCCCATCGCGGCATAGGCCTCGCGGATGGCTGCGTCGACGTCGGGCGGCACCGGCCCTGCCAAGATCACGTCGCGTGCCTGCCGCGCGAGGCTGTCCCGGTCGTCGTTTGCAAGTCCGCGGCCGCCGTCGGGCCTTTCCGCCTCTTCGACGCTTCGCGCCCCAGTCCCATCGATCCCGGCGCCGTCCAGTCGGGCGGCAATGGCGTCCAGATCGGTGGGTGCGGCCATCCGGTAGGCCGCTGTCGTCAGGCAGAACCCCGGCGGAACCGGGAAGCCCGCGGTCACAAGCCGGCCCAGGTTGAGGGCCTTGCCGCCCACGGTGGCAAGCGACGCTGATGCCATGTTGCCGAGATCAACAACCAGGTCCGGCCCGGCGCTGCCCTGCTCAGTGCTTCCTGAAGCCATGTCCTGCCCCTAGCCGTTGCCCGCACCGTCTCCGGTGTCCTCCCACATGACATCCAGGTTGTGGAAGATCACGGGCCCGTCGCAAAGCTTCGCCATCTTGGCAGCGAACTCCGAGGTTTCCGGCCGGCCGGAATTCTCCATTGCCGAGTCGAAGGAATCGAAGTCCACGATGGTGAAGTAGGTCCCCGGGTGGTCCCTGTCCGCCGTGGCAACAATGCGGCGGAACGTGGGCGCAGTGCTTCCCTCGGTTCTTGAGGGTCGGCCGAGCTCTTCGATTTCCTTGATACGTGAGGTCCTGAACTCGATGATCTGCACAAACCCGGGCATGACGGCTCCTCGACGGCGGTGGGCACTGATGCGGATCAGGCTAGTCCCCTCGCCGCGTGGTGCACAGGGCAGAAGTGCCCTACTTTCCCGGCTGCGCGTGGACCATTTTCGGAGCAGCGGCTTCCCGGAGTGCTGTGAGTGCGGTGTGGATGAGGCGGGCCCGGACGGGGTGTGCGCGGGTGAAGGCCACGATGCGGCGGCTCACTGTGGGACCGGTAAGGGGGCGGTCGGTGAGGTTCCCGGGGAGTCCTGACAGCGCGATCCCGGGAAGGACAGTCACTCCCAGGCCGGCAGCGGTAAGGCTGATCGCGGCATGGTGGTCATCGAGCCGGGCTACGTACCGTGGAGTGAACCCTGCCGTTGTGCAGGCCCGGGTGATGATGCGGCCGGTCGGGCCGTCGTGAATGTCGTGGTCGATCCATGCTTCGTCCCGCAGCTGGATCAGGGCCACTGCGTCCTGCGAGCACAGGGGGTGGTTCAGGGGGAGGACCAGCCGCAGTTCCTCCTCGTCCAGGACATGCCGCTGATAGCCCTCAATGGTGAGCGGGTCCGCATCGAGCGCCTCGTTCCGGATGTCAATGTCAGGCTGGTGCCGTCCTCCGCCCGGGTGGAGCTCGTTGATGCTGATCTCCACCACAGTTTCAGGAGAGGCGGTTCGCAGCACGCCCACCACATGCGGCATCCACGCCTGGGCGACGGACGCGAAACAAGCAAATGTGATGCGCTCGGCCCGGCCTGCCCTGAGGTCTGCCACCGTACGTTCGAGGCGTTCCAGGTCAGCAAGCGCCTGGCTGCTTTCCTCCGCCAGATGGAGGGCAGCCGGCGTGGCCTCGATGCCCCGGCCACTCTTCTCGAACAGCACCAGCCCGGTCTGCCTGGCCAGGGCCTGCAAGTGCTGGCTCACCGTGGCGGGAGTGAGGTGCAGGCCTGCGGCCGCGCCCTGAACGGAACCGGCAGCGATGACCGCCCGCAGAATGATGAGCTTATGGGGATCCAGCATGTGCCGATTGTATGCCGATGCCTGATGATTCGACGGAAATACTTGCTGGTCCCTCACGATGTTCCCGTGCCAAAGTGAAGGGAAGGGTGCGGGGCAACGGATTAAAGTGGGCCTCCGCGCCGCACCCCCTCCTGAGGCCCGGCGCTCCGCCGCCATCCCTGCCCGACCCGCCCGAAAGGCCGTTCCCGTGGACACATCGAACTACCTCGCCCTGCTGGGAGTAGCCGTAATCCTCGCCATCACCCCAGGGCCGGACACGCTGCTGACCCTCCAGTACGCATTGCGCAGACGGAGCGCAGGGATCTTCGTCGCCGTCGGCTCCGCGTCAGGGATCTTCGTGTGGGCGGGCCTGGTTGCTGCGGGTGTTGCAGCCTTCCTCCAGGACTCGCCCGTGGCCTTCCACACCCTTCGCGTCCTGGGAGGTGCCTACCTCTTCTACCTCGGCTACCGCGCCCTCACCACCCACACCCGCACCCGCATGGCAGCGAGGAAATCGGTGGCAGCAGGATCTGTGGCCGGAGCGCAGGGGCCACGCGCCAGCACCCTCCTCGCCGTAGGCCCAGGTGATGCCTCCGCTGATACCCCTGCCGGTGACCTTCAGCCAGGAGGGGGTATCCCAACGAGGTGGTCGGCGTTCGGTGCAGGGGTGTTGTGTTGCCTCACGAACCCCAAGACCGGGTTGTTCTTCCTCGCCCTCATACCGCAGTTCAGCCCCACCGGCGCGGGTCCCCTTTACGTCGTCGCCGTGGTTGGCGGCACCGTGGCAGCCGTCATTGGCAGCTACCTCGCCGTCGTCGCTCTCGGTGCACACACCGCCGGAACCTGGCTCAACCGGCCCGCGGTTACCCAATGGATCCACTGCATCTCCGGCGTGGTCTTCATTGCGCTCGGACTCACCACCAGCATCCCCGTCGTCACCGCTCTGCTCTAACCCATGATCGCGAAACGGACGGCACGCGCCGGGCCCGACGGCGGCGGTCACTTCGCCGTCGAACGTTACGTCAGCGGTGTGCGCGCCCCAGGGACGGACGTTGCGGGCCGGAGCACGGACTACGTGTTCAGCTCGGCAGCGGCGAAGGACACAGCGAAACGCGCGCACCAGATGCTGACCGAGGTGTAGTCGCCCAGAACAGCTGCGGCCGGGATTTCGTAGTTCTGATCGCCTTTGTTGGCTTTGAGCGCGCCCAGATCCAGGTAGGCGCCGTCGTCGAAGACGTGCCAGCCTGCCACTCCCTCAATGACCGGGGCATCGCTCAGCCACACCTTCAAGTCCGGCCCATCAGAAGTGTCAAGGCCTTCGAGCCGGAGGATCCGGCTCCCGTCCGCGAGCTCAAGAATTCTCACCGTTCCGGAGCTGGCATGTTCGTGGCTGATGAGCTGGCCTGTTGCCAGTTCACGCGGAGCGGCGGGTGCGGCCGGTGGGGCCGGTGCGGCGGGCGTGGCGGATGCAGCGGGGGCGCTGGGTTCCGCCGTCGATTCCTGGGACGGGACAGCGGCCGGGGCAGCGGCTGGAATGTCCTCGGTCACGGTGGAGCTGGTGAAGATCCGCCAAGGCTGGAACAGGTAGAGCCCCACAGCCACCGCAATTGCAGCCGCGAACAATCCTGCCACGATGGCAGCACGCTTTCCCATAACACCTCAACGAGCGGATGGTTGGCGACGTTCCTCGGCTGGCTCGTCCTGCGCACTCCTCCACAGCGCCGCCGCGAGGACTGCCACCCACAGCAGGAACGCCCCGATGCTGATTCGCTCGCCGATGCCTAGCACCAGGTTCGGCCCGGGAGCTGCCATGAACGCCACCATGCCCATGAGCGCGGAGGCGGCGAGCGAGAGGATCGAATACCACCGCATCCGGCCATGGAACCCCGCCGCCACGAAGCACATCGCGGCCACCATCAGTGCGAGCTGGATGTTCGTGGCGAAGATATGCATGGGAACGGACGCATCGTCTCCCAGCGTCAGCGGGTACAGGGCGCCCATGATGTTCCACAGCCCGTACGCGATGAGCAGGCCGCCCGCGGTGCGCAGGGCGCGGTTCCCGCGGACGGAGTTCCACACACCTGCTCCGAAAGCGACGAACAGGGCTGTATAGAGCCATGTGAACGTGACCAGGATGTCCCGGCCGGGGGATCCCACCGCGAACAGTTCGCTCACCATCTGCTCCGTGCGGCGGTACCCCTCCCATCGGGATGCCGCCAGCCCGTCCGTGGCCACCACGTAGAGCAGCGAAGACAGCGGCCCGGCAGCCAGGAGGACCCGCCGGACGGCGTCCCGCCGCGGGCTCCCGGATTGTGCGGCCCGGGTGCGCTGGGGGTGGCGCCCTTTGGCGATCGGCATTTTAGAACGTTCCTCAGAGCCCGCGGCTTGGTGAGCGTTTCGTGCAGGACCCGCGGGCGTGAGGCCCTGATGCCTACCTGTTCAGTCTGTGCCGCGTTGCCGGATACGGGTAGGGCCAAGTGGCCTTGCCCGCCCGGTTAGTCGATGGCCTCGACGCCCTGCCGCTTCAGTTCTTCCAGGTGGCTGCGCATGTGCTGCAACGCCTCGGGGGAGTGCGGCTGCCACTCCGGAACCTCCCCGAGCACGCGGAGGGGTTCGCGGGTGCGGTAGGACCGGGTGGGGTTGCCGGGGAACTTCTTGTCGGTGAGGTTGGGGTCGTCCTGGAACGGGCCGGTGGGCTCCACCCGGTAGATCCTGCCGGGTCCCTCGCCCGCGCTGAGTTCGGCGCCCCAGGTGGCCGCGTCCATTGTGGCCGTGAAGTAGATGTGGTTCGCGGCGTTCCGTCCCCCGTAATTGGAGGCGTAGCCGGGAACCAGCAGGTCCCCGGGCCGCACATCGGCCTTGGTGCCGTGATAGAAGGGCCCGGAATCGTTGGGGCCGGCCGGGGTCTTTTCCAGCGCGTGCAGGAACGCCGCGGCATCCGACGCCACCCGGTCCGGGCACTCCCACAGGACCAGGTGCCCGGCGTCGGGATACACCGTCAGCACGGCACCCGGAATCCGCGAGACCAGAACCTCCTGGTCCTGCCGTGGCAGCAGGTCATCCTGGCCGCCGTAGAGGATCAGCGTAGGCGTCCGGATGGCGCCGGCTTCGGTGGGCGGAGCGGCAGCGGTCAGCCCGGCCAGGATCTTCTTCCACACGTGGGCAGGCATCCGGATGCCGTCGCGCACCCGCTCCTCCAGGTACCAGCCCGGAACAGGCTGGTGCAGGGTGAACCAGGAAAGCGACGACCGGACCCAGTCCTCATTGATGGGGTCGGCCAGCCGGTCCACCTCCTCGGCGAAGGCCGGCCGCCTCTGCAGGCTCAGCGGCGACCCCACCAGGACCAACCCGGCCACCCGCCCGGGATGCGATGCCGCGAGCTGCTGGGCCACGTAACCGCCGCTGGAGGAACCGAGGACAAACGCCGTCTCCACGCCGGCTGCGTCCAGGATGGCCGCCGCGTCCTCGGCTTGCTCCGCCAGGGAGTAGCCGTCCCCGGGTTTGTCCGCCTCGCCCTGGCCGCGGAGGTCCGGTGCGTAGACCCGGAAGCCGGCCAGCCCGGGCAGCAAGCGGTCGAAGCAGCGGTGGGATTCGCCCCACGCATGCAGCAGGAGCAGCGGTGCCGCGCCAGCATCTCCCTGGATCAGGCACGGCACCGTGATGCCGGTGCGCAGGGTCAGGTTCCGGACCTCGGATTCCATGGCTTCAGGGTACGCCGGGTTCTTGAAGGGGAGTACGACGGCGGCACGCCGCTTGGGTGCGCCGGCCCCGGAACCAGCGGGTATTCCCCGGCCTATTGACTGCCTGCAGGCGGAGGAATAGTTTCTGCCGTAGCGGGGTCAGGCACCCCGCTACCACGGAATGAAGGGCCGGATCTGGGCCGCTCCTGCACCGCAAAATACAGGAGGAAACATCATGCCGAAGTATCTGTTTGAAGCGACCTACGTTGGCCAGGGAATCAAGGGGCTCATGCAGGAAGGCGGCACCAGACGGCGTGAGGCGCTGGTGGAGGCCCTCACGTCCGTAGGCGGAACGCTGGAGAGCTTTTACTACGCCTTTGGTTACTACGACGTCCTTGGAGTTTTCGAGGCGCCGGACGATGCAAGTGCCGCTGCCCTGTCGCTGCTGATCAATTCGAGCGGGAACGTCAACGTCCGCCTGAAGCCGCTCCTGACGGTGGAGGATCTGGACGAAGCCGCCAAGAAGACGCCGACCTACCGCGCGCCGGGACAGTAGGGCGCCGGGACAGTAGGGGAGCCTGGCAGACGAGCCGGCAGCCGCCGTCGTAAGTTTACGACGGCGGCTGCCTTAGGGGCCGGAGGAGCGTGTGGCCCCGGTGTACGGGGGCCTGTCCTTCAAGAGGACAGTCGCGGCGATAACGCCCCCGGCTGCGACGAGGGCCAGCGGGCTTTGCAGGATTGTGCCCAGGATGGCGAGCCCCGAATCGGACACGGGCCTCGACGCCGCAAACAGGCAGGCAACGTCCATCGCGAAGGCGGCCGCGTAGCCGGCGCCGAAGCAGACGAGCAGTGCAGGCGTCCTGTAGTCCTTGGTAAATGCCCTCACGGCTGCGTCGTAGGCAAGATATTTGAGGCCGACGACCGTGGGGGCGAAGGTCAGAACGAAGAAGACGTCCAGATCCTCCGGGAATTCCCTGAGCGGAACGTTCGCGTCTCCCTGGTAGACACCGGCTGAGCGAAACCACATGCTGCCCACCTGGGCCGCGATCAGCAGGACCGAGACCGCGGCGTACCTCAGCGCTGTTCCACCCCGGGTCATCCCTAAAACCATGGCTCAGTATGGCACTCGGGATCACTGGTGAGGAGCCGTTTCCACTCGCTCAGCCACGATCCCCTAGGGGGAGGTCAGGGTGAGGATGAGTTTGGGCCGGTTGGTGGTGGTGGTGTTCTCGCTGGAGGCGAAGTCGAGTCCGTCGCTGCTGGAGGAGTCCAGGGCCAGTGAGAGTTTTTGGCCCAGTTCGGTCTTTAGTGCCTCCCGGTC
>NZ_BMKU01000022.1 GCF_014644495.1 Pseudarthrobacter polychromogenes | reverse complement strand
TCACAACGTCGCCCACCTGCAACACATCACCCGACGACCGAGCAAACTCCACCAACGACACCGGACGCCACATGGTCGCCAAATCAGATTCGAACGTGTGTGTCCAACTGGTGATCGCGCCCTCGGCTAGGGCAAATCCCACTGCAGCAGCTGCCGATACGGTTACAAGGCCCACTCCTGGATATGTTCCGGGTTCTACTGGTAGCGAATTGATAAAGTAATCGACACCGGGCTCGTCGGGAACTTCGAAGCGATCACCATCTGAGCCCGGCCCATCATAGAAGACCACTTCGGGTGGGGCTATTTTTTTAATATCCAACGATACGGTCAGTTTGGGCGGGGTGATGTCCCGGAAGGCAACAGAACCAGAGTCATTTCCCACCGCATCCTTGAGAAAGGCCATTCGAGGTGTCCACGTCCCACTCGCAGCACCCTGCGGAAGAGTTACACTCCCCACAAAAATACCGTCCTTCGGCGTGCCACTGCTGAGATACAAAGTGGCATAAGCATTCTGAGCCGACTCGTCACTCTCAAGCGCCACAAAAACCGACGCGACACCAGACTGGTCATCCGTGGCATGGGCACTCATCGTCACTTCCTGCGGACCCGCGCCAACGTCCACCACCTCAGGCGACAAAGAAAAATCCACCAGAACAGGCGCACTCGTATCCTGCAGCGCGGAAAATACGGTCAGTTTGGGCGGGGTGATGTCCCGGAAGGCAACAGAACCAGAGTCATTTCCCACCGCATCCTTGAGAAAGGCCATTCGTGGTGTCCACGTCCCACTCGCAGCACCCTGCGGAAGAGTTACACTCCCCACAAAAATACCGTCCTTCGGCGTGCCACTGCTGAGATACAAAGTGGCATAAGCATTCTGAGCCGACTCGTCACTCTCAAGCGCCACAAAAACCGACGCGACACCAGACTGGTCATCCGTGGCATGGGCACTCATCGTCACTTCCTGCGGACCCGCGCCAACGTCCACCACCTCAGGCGACAAAGAAAAATCCACCAGAACAGGCGCACTCGTATCCTGCAGCGCGGCCGAAGCAGGAACAGCTCCCATGGACAATGGAGCAAGAACGATGAGACTGAGTAGAGCAGACCAAAAGACATTTCGTCTTGGAATTATCAATGCAAGATCCCCAACATTTTGCAGACACTTATGCGCCTATAACTAATGCCTGCAAAACACAGACTGGCAGAGTATAGCCCTATTTGAACCTGTACTTGAACACGGTGATGTTAGGGGCAAAACCAGGCCACAACCCAATCCAAAGCGTGCACCGCTGGTGGGCAACCGCGAAACAGCTGTGCCCTAGGCAATGCATCACGCAGTTCTACCTGTGTTCCACTCTCATACCTTGGTGGTCCCTGCGGGCAAACTTTTGAGCACAATATTTCCCTTCTTACAAAACGCCCCACGTGGCCGCACGCACCACGGTCCCGACTCTGTCGACCTAGAGGTCGGCGAGGAGGGCTTTGGGGTTTTCTATGGCGTCCGCTACGCAGCGGAGGAAGCCGGCCGCTGTGCCGCCGTCGCAGACGCGGTGGTCGAACGTCAGGGTCAGCTCGGTGACCTTGCGGACGGCCAGCTCTCCGTTGACCACCCACGGCTTGTCGATGATCCGGCCCACGCCCAGGATGGCCACCTCCGGGTGGTTGATGATCGCAGCGGACCCGTCCACTCCGAACACGCCGTAGTTGTTGAGCGTGAACGTGCCGCTGCCCAGTTCCGTGGGGGTCGCCTTGCCCTGGCGTGCGACGTCGGTGAGCCGGCGGATCTCGGCGTCCAGTTCGCGGGCGGTCAGCTTTTCGGCGGCGCGGACGGAGGGGACCACCAGGCCGCGGTCGGTCTGGGCGGCGATGCCGAGGTTGACCCCGCCAAACGAGACAATCTCCTGCGAGCCGTCCTCCGCGGTTTCGATGCGTGTGTTCAGCTCCGGGTACTTTTTTAGCCCGGCTGTGACAAAACGTGCGATGAACGCGAGCAGGCCGGGCACCTGGTCGTTGCCGGCTTTGAGCCCTTCACGCAGTTCCATCAGCCCGGTGGCGTCCACGTCCACCCAGACCGTTGCCTCGGGGATCTCCGAGCGGCTGCGGGCCATATTGGTGGCAACGGCCTTGCGGACGCCCTTGACCGGGGTCCGGGACGAGATGGGCAGGGCGGTCCGGGCGTCGGTGCCCTGGGTTTCGGCAGGCTTGGCTGCGGCAGGCTCAAGCACCGGGCTTGCGGCAGGCTGGGGTTCGGCGGGCTTGGTCTTGACAGGCTCAGCTACTGGAGTGTTGATGGCGGCTTCCACGTCGCGGCGCATAATCAGGCCGCCCTCGCCGGAGCCGGGGAGTTCGCCGAGGTCCACGCCGTGCTCGCGGGCCATGCGCCGGACCAGCGGGGAGATGACGGCGCCGAGCCGGCCGGGGACCCTGGTGCGGAGGAGCGAAAGATCCACGTCGGCACCCTCGGCAGCGCCGCCGTCGGCCGCTCCATCCTCCAACGGAAGGGTGCTGACGGACCCGGAGACGGTAGCCGCAGGAGCCTTCCGCGCCCGGGTGCGCCGGGCAACGCCGTGGCCGCCGGGGGTTCCGTACCCAATGAGCACGTTGCCGGACCCGGCCTTCTCCTCTTCGCGGTACTTCTCCGCTTCGGCCTGGGCGGGGGTGCCGGCCGGCTCGTCCAAGGCTTCGCCCAGCTCGGTTTCGGCAGGCTCGGTCTCCGGCTCAGCGGGGGCGGCAGCATCAGCCCCGGCATCCGCGGCAGGCCCGCCAACAGAAACAGGCGTCACCGAGATCAGCGGCTTCCCCACATCGAGGGTCTCCCCCGGCTGCCCGTGCAGCTCGGCCACAATCCCGGCATACGGGGACGGCACCTCCACGGTGGACTTGGCGGTCTCCACCTCGGCGATGGGCTGGTCCACGGAGATCGTGTCCCCCACGGCAACGTGCCAGGACACCAGTTCGGCTTCGGTGAGGCCTTCGCCCAGGTCCGGCAACAAAAACACGCGTGTTTCACTCATGGTCAGTTCTCCCACTGAAGGTCGTCAACGGCGTCGAGGATGCGGTCCACGCCGGGCAGGTAGTACTTCTCAAGCTTGGGCGCCGGGTAGGGGATGTCGAACCCGGTGACGCGGCGGATGGGGGCGGCCAGGTGGTGGAAGCAGCGCTCCTGGACCCGGGCCACGATCTCGGAGGACACGGACGCGAAGCCGTGGGCTTCGGCGATCACTACGGCCCGGCCGGTCTTGCGTACGGACTCGCACACTGTCTCGTCGTCGAACGGCACAAGGGTGCGCACGTCGATGACTTCCAGCGAGCGCCCTTCCAGCGCGGCGGCCTCGGCCGCGGCGAGCGCGGTGGGGACGGACGGGCCGTAGGCGATGAGGGTTGCGTCGGTTCCGGGGCGGGCGACGGCGGCGCGCCCCTCAGAGGACTGCCCCGCCGAAGCAGCAGCGGAGTGGGCGGTCCGCAGCTCGGCCAGGTCCACCAGGTCCTTGGACCAGTAGAGCTTCTTGGGCTCCATGAAGATGACGGGATCGTCCGAGTCAATGGCTTCGCGGAGCATCCGGTACCCGTCCGCCACGGTGGCCGGGGTGAACACCTTCAGGCCGGCGGTGTGGGCGTAGTAGGACTCGGAGGAGTCGCAGTGGTGCTCCACTCCCCCGATGCCGCCGCCGTAGGGAACCCGGATCACCATGGGCAGCTTCACGGCGCCCTTGGTGCGGTTGTGCATCTTGGCCACGTGGCTGACGATCTGCTCGAACGCCGGGTAGGCGAACGCGTCGAACTGCATCTCGATCACCGGGCGCATCCCGTTGATGGCCATGCCCACGGCCATGCCCACAATGCCGGACTCGGCCAGCGGGGTGTCGAAGCAGCGCTGCTCGCCGAACGTGGCGGTGAGCCCGTCGGTGATGCGGAAGACCCCGCCCAGCATCCCGACGTCCTCGCCGAACACCAGAACGGAGGGGTCGGCGTGCATCGCGTCGGCCAAAGCAGTGTTCAACGCCTTGGCCATGGTGACCGGCTGGGGGCCCGCAGCCTCGGACAAAGCGGCGGCGGAGGCGGCAGCCCGGGCGGTGGCGGCGGAAACGTTGCCGTTGGCCTCGGACGAGGTGGTGATGGTGGGGCTCACTTGCCGGCCTCCTTCGAATCAGACGTTGATGCTGCGTCGCGCGCGAGTTCGTCGGCGAGCAGGGCGGACTGTTCCCGCAGCTGCGGCGTGGTCTTTTCGAAGACGTGGCGGAAGAGCTCCTGCGGGTCCACGGGCACGTCCTCGCTGAGCCCGTCGCGAAGCTGCGTGGCAACCGCTTCCGCCTTCTCGCGTATCCGTGCCTCGCCGTCGTCGTCCAGCAGGCCGCGGTCCGTCAGGTAGGTGCGCATCCGGTTCACCGGGTCCTTCGCCCGCCACTCGGCAACCTCGGAGCTTTCCCGGTAGCGCGTGTCGTCGTCGGCATTGGTGTGGGCCTGCATGCGGTAGGTGTTGGCTTCCACTAGCAGGGGGCCGGAGCCGCCCCGGCACAGCGCAACGGCGCGGTCCAGGACGGCGAGGAGCGCCACGACGTCGTTGCCGTCCACGCGTTCGCCGGCCATTCCGTAGCCCACGGCCTTGTGCGCGAGCGACGGCGCCACGGACTGGTGTGCCAGCGGCACGGAGATGGCGTACTTGTTGTTCTGGACGAAGAAGATGACGGGCAGGTGGAAGACGGCGGCGAAGTTCAGGGCCTCGTGGAAGTCGCCTTCGGATGTGGCGCCGTCGCCGCACATGGCCAGCACCACGGTGTCCTCGCCGCGGAGTTTGGCGGCGTGGGCCACGCCCACGGCGTGCAGCAGCTGGGTGGTGAGCGGGGTGCACTGGATGCCCACCTTGTGCTGGAGGGGATCGAACCCGCCGTGCCAGTCGCCGCGGAAGATGGTCATCACCTGCACGGGGTCCACGCCGCGGGTCATCACGGCGACGGCGTCGCGGTAGGTGGGGAACATCCAGTCGCCTTTGGAGAGGCACAGGGCGGCGGCCACCTGGCAGGCCTCCTGGCCGTGGCTGGACGGGTAGACGGCCATGCGGCCCTGCCGGACCAGCGCGGAGTTCTGGTCATTGACGCGGCGTCCGACGACGAGCTGCTCGTATGCGGCCAGCAGTTCGTCATCGCCGGGCAAGGGGTATTCGTGGCCGAGTTCGGTGCCCTGCTCACCCTGGGGCTTCAGCCGGCCGTCCGGGTCCACCATCTCGATCTGGTGCCGGGCGGGGAGCATGTAGTCCTCAGCCGTGATACCGAACTTCTTGGCGGCCTCGGCGAGGGCGTCCTCGGCAGGCGCCTGGCTGGTTGTGTCCGGGTGCGCGGTGTGGTCTGCGGAGATCGTCATTGTTCCGTCCTTCTGTTGCCACTATTCCTTCCCAGTATCGTCCTGTGGCCGGTTTCGTATCCAGCACCTGACGGAATCGTGGAGAAGCTGCACAAAAACGCCGCTTCCGGAAGACGATTCGGCAGTGTGAGCCAGGTTACCGATATCTGCGGTGGACAAATTGGCGGGCAGGGATGCCGGGACGGCCGGATGTCGGTCATCCAGGTGCCATCTTCGATGCAGTCTTGCCGCATAGCCGCGGGCTGGGCCTTCCAGCCCGCGGCACGGCGGAAGCCCGTTTTACAGGCGGCGCACACCCCGGAAAGCCTTGGCGTAATAGCCTGTGCCGTCGAGGACGGAGCGTGCAGCGACGTCCGCCAGGGTGGGCCCGTTGGAAGACTTCCGGCTGGAGATAAAACGATGCTTTCCGTTGGTGTCGGTGCCCAGGAATATGCCCACGTGGTCAATCTGTCCGGCGCTGTCCGCTTCCGCGTCAAAGAACACCAGGTCTCCGGGCTGCATCCCGTCGAACGTTTTCACCTGGGCCGTGCTCTTGCTTACCACCACGCCGGGGGCATCCTCGAACATCTGGAAGGAGCGCCGTGGCAACAGCCCGGGTGCCGGGTTGAGCGTCATGGGCATGCCGGCACGGTAGCCAAACAGCATCCGGATATACCCGGAGCAGTCCAGGGCCTTCAGCTCGCTGGTTTCCGGGGCGTCCGACTTTCCGGCGTAGTCCCACCTGATACCCAGATAGTCGTTGAAGTCGGCACCTTCCTGGAGTGTTCCGTCAGCTGAAGCCGCGCCGTATCCGGCGTCGCCCGCAATCCGCAGCCCTGCCGGGTCATACAGTGCCGGCGCCCCGGTAATGTACTGCATCGCCATGTCCAGCAGATCCGGAGACGTATCGGAAGCCGCAGCGCGCAGCCATGACTGGTCAACCGTGCCCGCGAACGGCTGGGGCAGCAGTCTGACATGAACCGTGGAGACCACGGCCGCGCTGGCGGAGGGCTCGGAGAAGGTCCGCTGTGGGCCGGCGAGCGCCACGGTCCGCGCACCGTTGGTGAAGGTGGCTACCCATCCCCCGGTGTTGTCGTATACCTCCGTTTTGTTTGTTCCGGATTTCTCTGTGACGACGAACTCCTCGGATGACGTGAAAAAGGACGTGGTTGTTGGGATCAGCAGTCCGAAGACTGCCAGGGCGCCCCCCAGGCGCGCGAAGATATGCAACATGACCTGAAGATACCGAACAGGCTTCCGTTCGGCGGGCGGACATGCGGCCTGCGGATCAGCGGATTGCAGGCAGCGGTCCGTGCGCGTCGGGTCCCGCTGCCGGATCCAGCGTGAATTCAGCTGAAACGTCGGGTCCCCCTTCCACTGAGTCGTAAAGCCGGCCGGCCGCGCCGGGGGCTGCCCATTCAATCAGCCGGATGTTGTCCACGTAGAGGCTGGATGAGAGCGTCTGGCTGGTTGGCGGCGCCAGCCGCACATAGGGCTGCGCTGCGGTGATGCCCGGCGGGGCCACGGCGTCGATCCGCACCAGCTCGCACGTTGAGTCCGCCGGTGATTCGGGAATGGGCACTTGGACGCCTCCTGCGCTCGGCCCCTTGTTTCCCTCATACCAGCTGAGTTCTATGCTGCCGCCCTGGGAGGCGCCGCGGACTTCGGCCAGCAGGGTGAGGCTGCTCCCGGGCGTGATCTGCTGCCGGTGGCTGGTGCTGACGTACACGTCCTCGAGGCTGACGGGGCTGCGCAGCAGCTGCAGTCCCAAGCCGTCGCCGCAGGCCCCGGCGGAGGAGATCTTGGCGAACTGGCCGAGGGTCCACAGTGCTGAGGGCTGGGCCACCATGGGCGCGTTCCGGTCCGTGAAGGTGCCGGTTCCCCAGATCAGGTCCTGGCCCACGCGGACCTGCTGTCCCGGCCCGGAAACCCACCATCCCGGCGCGATCCGCTGAACCCCGGCGGGCACCGGATGCGTGGACGCCGTCCCCGGTCCAGGAGTGCCCGGACTTACGGTGGCGCCGTGCTGCCCCAGCTGGGCTGACCCCTGCACGGTTCCGGCAGCGATCCGTGCGCTGGAATCCGCCAGGTCCCCTACAGCCGGCAGGGGTATGAAATCCTGCAGGGACAGGGCGTCGGTGCTGGCCACGGGTGTGCCGTCCGGTGTGATCTCCACACGCAGCAGGTAGCTCAGCAGGGTGGACCACAGTGTCTGGTCGAACAGCAGGTTTCCCATGCTTTCGGCGGCAAGCCCGTCCTGGGTTGATGCCAGGCCGCCCACCACGTGGGGATGCCCGTTGACCACCACCCGGGCGCCGGCGTCCTGGGCCGCCTGGGTGAGTTTCCGGATGACGGGCGACTGGGCCCGCTGGTACTCCACGTCGCCGTGCATCATGACGGTCACCACGTCAGCGGACGCTTTCGCGTCGCGGACGGCGGCCTGCAGCCTCTTGGTGGAACACTCCGCTGCGCCGGGGGTGTCAGGTCCGGCCACGTACGGAATCTGTCCCGGCTTGCCGTCCACGGTGGTGCAGCTGATGAAGGCGAGGGAGCGTCCGCGGACCGTGATGACAGCCGGCTTCCAGGCCTCGTCCTCCGTCAGTCCGGCGCCGGTGTGCAGGACGCCCGCCTCGTCCAGCGCCTGGATGGTGCTGGTGATGCCGGGTCCCAGCGCATCGGCTGCGTGATTATTTCCCAGCGTCACCAGGTCCACACCGGACCCCTTCAGCGCTTCGGCTGATTCCAGGGCGCTGGCGAAGGCGATGTCCTTGGTGGGATGGAATTCGGCCGGCCGTTCGGTGCCGCTGAAATAGGGGTTTTGGACCAGGGGCGATTCGAGGTTCACTATGGCGATGTCGCTGTCGCTCAGCAGCGGGGCCACCCCGGCCAGCAGGCTGGTGTGGTCTTCCACGGATGCGCCGGGATTCAGGTGCGGGTCCTGTCCCGGAGGTGCCTCGTAAAAGCGGCGCCCGAACATGGCGTCACCGCCGAAGCGCAGGGAGACTGCCCCTTCTTCCGCGCGCAGCACCAGCCGGAGCGGAGCACCGGCGGTCCCGGCGGCGGCACGGCTCAGGTGTCCGGCCTTCCTGGCCGTGTACACGGCGGTCCGGTCCACGGGAAACGTTCCGTCCGCGCCCGTCCGGACTGTCTCCCCGGCAGCGCTGGCCACCTCGGCGCCGGCGATCGGCTGCCCGGTTTCATCCGTCACCAGGCCCGTCCCCTGCCCCGGGCCTGCCGTCCCGCCCTGTGGCTGTCCGGCCTGGAGTTGTCCGGCCGGGAGTTGTCCCGCGACATAGGAGGTGAGCGGAATGGCCGCACCCAGCAGGACGGCCGCAAAAGCGGCGGCCAGGACCTTGGGCAGGATGCCGGGCCGGCGCCGTGGCGCGGTGCCCCGTTCAAGTGAGGGACGACGTCGGCCTGGCCGCGCGGGCGTCACTGGAACCATCCCAGCAGGACGGCCGCGGCGGCGGCCAGGTTGGTGAGCCCGTAGGCGCCCACGCCGGCAAGCGCCGAGCCCCAGAGGGTTTTTTCCCATCCCTGCCGCTGGGCGTCGTTGGCGAGGAGCGCCGGAACCATCAGGGTGACCACTGTCAGTCCCCGCCAGGGGACGAAGGACTCGTCCGTCAGGTGCATGACGGCCACTTCACCGGACCAGGTCACCAGGGCAGCAACCAGGATCATGGTGGCCAGTTTCCGCCGGCCGAAGAGCAGGAGCCGGGGCATGAGCAGGTGCACCACAATGACGTAGGTGAGCAGCGCGCTGGCAAGGGCGAACGCCAGCTCGGTCCACCGCGGGCCCACCAGGGCGAGGTACCCGCCGGTGACGAAGCCGCCGGAGCGGAGGTCCAGTTTCTCGAAGATGAGCATGCCCAGGGCCACGCTGGCCACCACTCCCACAATGATGAATTCGCGGGGGTACCCCAGCACGGAGGCGAGCTGGGCGGAGTCGCCCTGCGGGACGGCGTCAATGAGCAGGAGGACTTCCTCCATGACGTAGACAATGAGGGCAAGGATGGCGGTGGTGGCGGCGATGGCCTGGAGGGTCCGTTTGGGGCCCTGCCTGCCCATGTCGTGGGCGATGATGCCCGGGATCAGGAAGCCGATTCCGGAGAGGGACAGCAGCATGGGCGAGAAACTTCCCAGCATCCCGGCCGCCAGGGTCCCGATGCCCACAAAGCCCAGGCCCACCAGCAGTTCGACGTCGAATTTGCGGCGCCCGTACAAAATCTTGCGTTTGGGAAGCCACACGTGGGTGACGCACCAGGCTGCCAGCCCTGCGGCCACGGTGGAGATGATGAGCAGCGGGTGGGGCAGCGAGATGGCCAGGTATGCCGGGACGATGGCGCCGCCGGTGGTCAGCTGGACCTTCTCGTAGAAGATCATGCTGACCACCACGCCCAGGACAATTGCCAGCCGGATCAGTTCGGGCGAATGCAGGTACTCACGCAACGTTGCGGCTCCTGGGCGCCGCCGAGGCAATGGCGTGCTGAGCGGCCCGCAGCCGGAGCATCGCCAGCGGTGCCCGGTGGGGCTCCCGCGAGGCGGCAAGCTCGTCGACGCCGTCGTCGCCATCGCATTCGCTGAAGTAGTGGATCAGCATTTCCGCTTGCTCGGTGTGGATGTTGACCATTCCGATCAGCACCCCGTGGTCGCCTTCCACCAGTCCTGCGATCGCTTCCAGCATCTGGTCCAGGCTGGGGCGGACGGTGTCGCCGAGGTTGAGGATCCGTTCGCGGGGGAACCCGCCGGCGGTCATCATGGACGTGACGGCGTCCTCGTAGGCGCCCATGGTCACCACTTTGTCCAGGTAGCCGCTGAGGTCGTTGGGGACCATGGCCCCGAAGAGCTCCGCGCGCCTGCCCCGGTCCTGGCGGTTGTTGAGGATACCGATCACGGAGGACGACTCGGCGTGGGTGGTCTGGAGCTGTTTCAGGGCGAGGATGACGCTTTCGCGGTCGTTGGCGGCGAACATCGGCACCCAGGTGATTTTCTTGCCCAGGACGTCGTAGGTCTTCAGCCGCACCACGCCGACGTCGGGGACGGTTTTCCACATGCCGGTGATCGCTTTGTCGCGGCTGATGCCCAGGTATTCGGCAACGGCGAGGCCCACGGCAACGTTGGACTTGAACTCGATGTGCCCGAACCCGCGCATGTCCTCGTCCCGCACAATGGAGGCGTCTGCATAGAGCGTTGAGCTGCCGCGCTCCTCGGCTGTCCTGCGAAGCCGTTCGCGGATTCCGTCCCGGTCCTCGGCGGTGATGAGGACGCCGTTGGACGGAATGGTCCGGGCCATGGAGTCGGCGATCTCCTCGAGGGTCTCGCCCATCTCTTCCTGGTGGTCTTCACGGACGTTGGTGATGATGGTGATGTCCGATCGCACCATGTAGTCCTGGGCGTACTGCTGGTATTGGGGCCGTACGGCCATGCATTCGATGACCAGGGCTTCCACGCCGTGCCGGACGTGGTCGCGGACAATGTCCACCTGTTCGATGATGGTGGCTGCGCCGAGGCGCCGGATGGGCGTCTCCTCACCGGTGGTTCCGATGACCCGTGCGGCGGATCCGGTGGTTTTGGCCACGGTAATGAATCCGCCTTCGCGGAGGACCCCTGCCACCAGCCGGGTGACGGAGGATTTGCCGCGGATGCCGTTGACGTGGATGCGAACGTCCAGCTGTTCCAGCCTGCGGTGGTGGACTGACGCCGTGTACTTCCAGTAGATGATGAGGGCAAGGGTGACGGCGGCAAGGACCAGCAGCCCCACTTCGCTGGCCGACATCAGGCTGCTGTCCTGGCCGGAACTGCGGAACGACGGCGGGCGGCCTCGTCCAGCCGCAGGCCGGGGACGCTGAAGAGTGACTCCGCCTTCGCCGGGGATTCCGTGAGGACAAGGATGTTGCCTTCGAGGCGCAGGGCAGTTGACGCCAGGGGGCGGGTGCCGGCCGCGCGGTCCGCATAGGTGGCCCCGGCCATGGCGGCTACAACCGCCTGTTCGAAGCGGAGGACAGTGGATGGATCTCCGCCGGGCACCACCATGGCCAGCAGATTGTCGGCCAGGAGTACAGGGTGCATCCGTCCGGCAGCGGAGGCTTCGAAGGTCCTTGCCGCAGCACGGAAGGCGTGGGCGGCCTGTTTAGGGGCGATGCCGTCCCGGACCGTCACGTGGACCGTGACAAGGGCCAGGTGCTCGCCGGTCCGGCGGGCCTGCTCAGCTTCCATGTCCAGGAGGGCCCGGCCTTCGGCGGCTGACAGCAGCCCCTGGGACGCGCCGGCTCCCGCCGCCGCGGGCTGCTGGGACCCGGCCGCCTGCTGGCGGCGCAGGTAGGCGGCAGTGAGTCCAAACAGCCACCCGTAGGTGATGAAGGCGCAGACCGCCACGACGGCGAACGCCGTACTGCCACGGCCCCAGTCGCCGTCCACGCTGTGGAGTCCGATGTGCGCCGCCGCTCCTGCCAGGCCCACCACCAGGCCGCCTGCTGCACCCGCCCGCAGGGATGCCGCCAGCACAAAAGCCACCACCAGGAGCTCCGCCCACACCAGGCGGGAACCGTCCATAACGGCAACAACCGAGATGGCCGCGGTGAGGACCGCCATCAGGAGGATTGTTGTGAGTCCGTCAGTCCAGGCCCGTTTCGTCCCGTTGTTGTTCTCCAGGGTCATGCTTTTTGCGTCCGTTCCATCGGAAATGTGCGAGGGCAAAGAGGAGCGCAAAGACCACCAGTCCAAGGGCTCCTCTGACGGCGAGTTCGTCCCAGCTCACGCGACGCCGATGTTCAGCAGGAAGGCAGGGCGAAAGGAGACGCTCATGAGAAGCCTCTCCCTTGCCGTGGAACTCCGTGAGGAGTTGCGGAACATACAGAAGCACCCTCGGTGCGCTTCGAGACCGGAAGCTCAGGGTGCTTCTAATAGTGTACGGAGTGGACATTTGACGCTACAACTTTTTGTGTACCCGTCTTTTTGCTACCCCACTACTTGGATTGACGGGGCCGCGGAGAGGCGTACGAAACATGCCCGAAACCCGGCAGTGGGATCACTTGGGCAGTAACTTCCTGCCGGCCACGTGGGGCAACGTCCCTACCGTAATATCCGCGCACACATGCGCATGGGCAGTTGCATCGCGCGGAAGGTTATTCGACACGTCATCAGAGAGAAATACGCGTTCAAGAAAGACCGGGGGACCTATGGTAGCCCTACATACCTACGGGAGACCGGAGCAGCAAGTGACGCCGAGCAAAACCCCATCAGACGTGCCTGATCACAATGAACCAAGAGGTACGAACGGGCACGTGGTTGCCGCGTACATCACAGCGGCTGCGGCCATTCTTGCCGCGCTCGTCACCGCTTTTGCCCCCAAAGTATTCCCTGGGGGCGACGAGTCGCCTGCCCCTCTCGCAGAGGCCACCGAGGCAATGACAGCAAGTTCAGTTGTCCTCGTCGACGACCTACCCGATACCATCGCGGCCGACGACCTGGGTGTCACCATAAAAGGCCGGCTCTCGCATCCTCTTCCCAGCGGAACACAACTCTGGACGGCTACGCGCCAGAGCCCCAATAAAGAAACTGATGACATCGGCGGGCCAGGGTTCTCTGTTTCAGAGCTCTGTGACGTTAGCGACGATTCCACCGCCTTCAATTGTGGGCTCTCGCAGCTGGGGAACGATGAACTTCCTCCGGGCCGATACATCGTCTACCTTGGACTGGCCGATTCATCGACAGCGCGGGACCTTCTAAATATTCGCATTGAACAGGAGCGAGATGACAATTGGGGTCACACCGTTCCACGCGGATTTGATGCGCTGGAACCACAAATTGTGGTGCGCAACTAGTTACGGCAGATCGGCGGCTTGACGGGTCGGTTGGTGATTTGGGACACGCAAGGGCTCAGCGGCGATCCAGTCCTGCTTGAGGGGATCGAACCCGCCGTGCCAGTCGCCCTTGGAGAGGCACAGGGCGGCGGCCACCTGGCAGGCCTCTTGGCCGTGGCTGGAGGGGTAGACGGCCATGCGGCCCTGCCGGACCAGGGCGGAGTTCTGGTCATTGACGCGACGTCCGACGACGAGCTGTTCGTACGCGGCCAGCAGTTCGTCATCGCCGGGCAAAGGGTATTCGTGGCCGGGTTCGGTGCCCTGCTCACCTTGCGGCTTGAGCCGACCGCCCGGGTCCACCATCTCGATCTGGTGCCGGGCGGGGAGCATGTAGTCCTCGGCGGTGATGCCGAACTTCTTGGCGGCCTCGGCGAGGGCATCCTCGGCGGGTACCTGGCTGGCTTGGTCCGGGTGCGCGGTGTGGTCTGCGGAGATCGTCATTGTTCCGTCCTTCTGTTGCCACTATTCCTTCCCAGTATCGTCCTGTGGCCGGTTTCGTATCCAGCACCTGACGGAATCGTGGAGAAGCTGCCCAATAACATCGCTTTTGGAAGACGATTTGGCAGTGTGAGCCAGGTTACGGATATGTGCGGTGGGCAAATTGGCTGATGGGCTAGGGACGGAAGGCCCTTGACCCCTGCCGGGGCGCGGACCACACTCAAGGGGACGCGATGGACGGAAAGGTCTCTCCGTTGCATCACAAGGGATCTTTTCCATGCATCAGGCAGGGCGAAGACTCCGTACCAGGTGGCAGGGTTTTCCCGTGTTTGGGGGCGCGTGGTGCGGCGATGGATGCGGCGGGGACAGTGCGGTTCCCTCCGCCCCTGAATCATTTTCCAGCGGCCAGACTTTCCTGCGGCTGCCGCGGACCGGAGAACCATGCGCCGCCCGCACCTCGGGGGCGCCGAATCATGCATGCGGAAATTGCGAAGAGCGGGGCAGCTGTAATGGGCATTGAGAAGTTGTGGGACCGGCTGGAGCCACAGACGCGGCAGTGGCTGGTGGAGAACCCCGGCTGCAGGATCCTTCCCCGGACGGTGGTGGCAGCAATTGCCAAGGCCACCGGCACCGAGCTGGAGCAGGACAGGCACGGTGAAATCAGCCTGTCCTCCAGCGACTGCGACTTTATCCGCAGGGCGGCCCAGCTGCAGGAGGCGGAGAGCCACACGTCCTCGTAGCTGCGCCTCTGGCCGGGTTTCGTACCCCGCCGCTGCCCGCGCCGCTCAAAAGCTGTGCCATTCGCCCTACACTGGGAGACGAATTGCAAATGGTGAGACAGCTTACTGACGGAGGCCTCGGGCAACGTGGCAGCAAGGGATGCCGGGACTGAACCTGTCCCGTTGGACGACATCGACCGCAGGATCATTGCGGAGCTGACCCGGGACGGCCGCATGTCCGTCACGCAGGTGGCCGAGAACGTCCACATCTCCCGGGCGCACGCCTACACGCGCATCGCCAGGCTGACGGGCGAGGGCGTGCTGTCCAGGTTCACGGCGCTGGTGGACCCGATCAAGGCAGGGCTGCGGTCCTCCGCCTACGTGACCCTGAAGCTGAAACAGGACGCCTGGCGCGAACTCCGCGACCAGCTGGGCGCCATCCCCGAGGTGCACCACGTTGCCCTGGTGGGCGGCGACTTCGACGTGATCCTGCTGGTCCGCGCCGTGGACAACATCGACCTGCGCCGGGTCATCTTCGACCAGCTGCAGTCCATGCCAGGCGTGCTGGATACGCAGACGTTCCTGGTGTTTGAAGATCTCGATACGCGGTAGGTCCGCTACCGATATCCGTCCACGATCGCCGCAGCGATCTCCTTGTAAGCACGTCGGGTGTCTGGCCTCAGTACGTCGAGCGTGACGAGATCACCATCAGCCACACCGCGATCATGCGGGACTGCAATTAGCTCGCGGCATATGCCTGCCAAGTGTTCCTCGATGGCATCCTTATCCACCCGTGATGACACTTCGTCCTTGTCCGTGATCACCACAATCGCGTTCCGGGCCAAGTCCTCGTAGCCGTGGCTGGCCAGCCACTGCAGGGTGCTGCGGGCACGCTTTGCGCCGCTGACTGCGTAGCCGGCGGCGATGACCAGATTGTCCGCAGACTGCAGAATCCCGCTCATGGCATTGTGGGTCACGCCCGTGCCACAGTCGGTCAGCGCCACGGAGTAGTAGGCGGAGATGAGCTTGCGGATCCGCAGGTACTCTTCCGCAGTCAATGAGTCGGAGACCTCCGGGTCCTGCTCTCCCGCGATGAGGTGCAGCCGGCCTGCGTGGTGCATGTAGCGGGACAAAGCCGTCAACGAATCTATGGACTCGATGTTCTCCAGCAGATCCGTGATGGTGCGCGGGCTGGACTGCTGGTAGATGCCCTCCCCCAGTGCTCGCTCCACCAGATCGCCGGAGTCCGGATTAGCATCGATGGCGCAGGGCGCATCGCCGCGGTACTCGGCCAAGGTCAGGCCAACGCCCACGGTGGTGGAGGTCTTGCCGATGCCACCCTTGAGGCTCAGCACCGCGGTGTTGTAGCTGCCCTGCAGCTGGCGGGAAATGCGGCGTCCCAGTTCTTCTTCTTGGCGCTGCTTGGGGCCCGGGCCCAGGTTCCAGGCACCGCCGGTCATGTTGAAGATTGCGCCGCGGACGCCGCCCACGGGCCGCGGTTTCTGCTCCTTCACAAACAGTCCCGGCGAGCTGATGAAGTCCGGCATAGGGGTATCAGCGATGACGTCCGCTGTGGTGGGCCGGGTCCGGCGGAAGGCGGGGGTTTCAGCAGGGGCGGACGACGGCGCCGGGGGCACTTCCGCAGCAGGCGCACCGGGTATGGAGGTAATGGTGTCCTGAGCATCCTGCTGCGGGACCGGCGTAGAGGCCGGTGCCCTGGTGGGAGCAGGAACGGGCGCGGAAGGCTTTGAAGCGTCAGCCGCGGCAGCCGCTTCCGCCCAGGAAGTGCGGCGGGTTGCCGCCTGTCCGGCTTCAGGAGCCTTGGAAAAGTTCGGTGTTACTGCTGGCATGGTTCCTGTCCGGACATCCGTCAGCTCCCCGTCGGCGCGACGAAGGTCGCGGCGTCGGCGCGGCTGCGTATGCCCTGCATCCTCTGCATGGGCGCGTGCGTTCTGATCCGCCGGATCGGGCATGTGTGTCCCCCAGGACGTTTCGGCAAAAGGTTCTGCGGCACTGGTTCAAACAGTAAGTCTAGGGGGTGGGCGCTGGTGACCGGTCAGATTCAGGTTAGTGCGGCAGCCACAACGGCCGCGGTGAGGATCAGCAGAATGGTTAAGACGGCGTAGCCCTGCCACTTGGGACGGCCTTTATGTGGGTTAATATCTACGTACGGCATGACTAGCGGCGGTTACCTCGTGGGGCGGCCGCGGGAGCGGTGATCCGGACAGCGCGACGCTTGAGCCGCAGCATCTGGTAGAGCAGAAAAAAAGGAACCAGCAGGGTGCCCAAGAGCGCAGAGAGCGCCAAGGCAAATTCGGATACAGCCATAACAGCCTCCATCGGTCACAGTGATCCCCATCAGCCATGACCTAACCACGTGACTGTCTTATTGACAAGTCACGTCAACGGAAGCTCCCTGCGTGCGGAACTTACCGCTGCAGTGCAATCAGCACTACCACAATCGTCGCGACCGCAAAAGCAGACAGCGAAAAATAGGAAAGTACCCTTATTTTCTGCTGCCGCAGCTCCCGGCGCGACTGTCGAACGTAGTACGAGCCCCCATATCTACCCATGCGGCAATGCTACAAAACACAACCTCAAGGTTTGATCAAGTCACATCGATTTTGACGGGACCCCGCCTGCTGAATAGCCAGGGTGCGGCATCCCAACATGTTGTGCCTGGTTTGGGATGAAGCCGGGGAATCTGGATAGCGTGCAAGGCGTAGGAGAGCCAGAGAGAAAGTCCCGCCAGGGCTAGCAGCAGGTAGCGCCGGCTCAGATTTCCTGCCCAGGGCTGGGGCACGCAGACTTTCTCGCCAGCCAGAGGAGGACGGTGGCGGGGATGGCGACTATTGCGGCCTGGGGCAGCGGGCGGATGTCCCCCGTGAAGACGCAGCCGAGTATCAGCGCCGGGCGGCAACAGCGAGCAGCACAACGCCGGGCCATGGCTGCCGCGGGTTGAGGGCGAAGCTGGCATAGGAGCCGGCAAAGATGAACGTCATCAAGCTGCCTCTGGTGATACCGCCAGGAGCTACCGCTGGTCCGCCCAGCCGGGCAGGGCTATGAGGTCCACAAGGCCGAAAAGCTCGACGGCGGCCACGGCCCCATCAGCCACACCAGAGTGCGGAGCCGCCGCAGCGGGCCTGGTCAGCCCCCCCTTCACTGCGATGAAGGGTGAACAGGGCCCGGCCGGGCGGCCGATGGCGCCTCCATTGGCGGCAATCGTTGCGGAGCCTGCATCGAAGACGGCAACGGAACTTTCTGCCACGATTGATGACAAAGTAAAGACCTCCTCCGTGAGCGTCAATGAGGCCCGATTGACCTTGAGCGTTTCGGCGCCAAGGGTGATGGGGTCACCGACGATACTGCGGACATCCAGTCCGCGTTTAACACCAACTCTGCTGGTGGAACGACGCAGGCTGAGTTCCTATTGAGGCGCAATAAGAATTACCGCACCTCATCCCCCCTGATCCTGAATGCCCGCAAGGCCACGCTCAAGGGCGACCGCTCCCGACTCACGTACACCGGTTCCGGTGTAGCTATCCAGCTTGAGGGCGGGGCTTCGGTCCCGTCGCAGGGGCAGCCCGCCATCCAGGGCCTGATCCTTACGGGGCCGGGCAAGGCAACGACCATCGGCATCCAGCTCAACCAGCCGGACGCGCTCACTACGGGCAGCTACGTCGCCGGACATCCCTTCAGTAACGTCACTATCGAAGGCTTCGGGGTGGGCGTCAAGCAGGCCAACCGGGCATGGGGCAACACGTTCCGCTCAACCTTTATCAACAAATGCGGAACCGGGTTCCTGATTCCAGCCGGATTGACCAGCTCTCAAGGTGAGCGGCTCGCGTTCGAGGACAGCACGCTCGCCGAGAATGACAGTGCAATCGAGGTCATCGGCGGGCACGTGGACATGTACCTGATGAACAGTTCCTTGGATTACAACAAAGTGGCCTACAAGGGCAATGCGTTCTTTGTCATGACCGGCGGTCATGTTGAAACCTATGGCAATGGCGTGTCTGGCAACACCACATGGACTGGCGCCGAGGGTCACTTCCAGCACACAGGCATTGCTATGCGAACTATCTTTAACGGCGTTCGGTTCGTGATCGCTGGCGCGCACACTCTTTGAGCCGTGGAATGGTGGTTCTGATTATGAAGATAAAACGTCGCTAGATGCGTTCATCTTCAATAAGCCTACGTTCAGCTGGGGCACGCAGGGGCCATGGTCTGCCTCGTTCGCTAGGCGCTTGGCGGGCTTCCCGCTCAAGCGGTATGTGAACGAAGCCTACGGGCGCCGGGGTAGCCGGCGCGGGATCTTCCGTGGTCTGGGCGCTGCTAGCAACGTCCACTGCCCGCACTTCGGCGCGTCACTGGTTCCTTCACGCACCCAGACAGCGGCCCTCCCGACGCTGACAGCCAGCGTGTCAGCGGGCGATGCCCTGGTGAAGGGCGCCGAAGTCCTCGCGGACCAGTCTGGCACCAATCACTGTCGGCCGTGACGTGGGCTGCACCAGCAACGGCGACAGGCACCAACACGGGTTACATGAAAGTTCCGCGTGTACGTTGGCCCCGAGGACGCCGGAAAAATGTTCTTCGCAGACGCTATTGGGGACATCTCTGTGACCGGGGCAGACTCGCAGCGGGTCAGCTACATCAACTTCAAGTCACAGAATGACGTGACGTTGATGGCGGCTATGGCCCTGACACGGTTCCCGCAGGAACTAACACGGGGCTGTCGCTGATCCCGACATACGCGCAAATGAAGGTCCCTGTAGGCACCCCTTATGTGGAGGTTGAGCTGCACTTGACCAAACTCCGCAACGGCGACTCGATCACCGTCTACCACCCGCAAGTAGACGTGGTTTAGCTGCCCCGGAGGGCGGAAGCTCGCCATCCTGCATGCCGGGTCCCCCGCTGTTGCGTGCTTCGACAATCGCCCACATGGCGAGGACGGCAGAGGCGGCGATGACGGATGTCCGGTTCGAGGCCCACGGCGAGAAGACAAGGTCCCAGATGGCCTGAGCGCAGACCAGGGAGACTATGGGGGCAAGGTGTCCCTGCGCTTTCCAAATCGCAAGTGCGAACACTCCGATCAGCAGGATGGGCAGAACAGCAGCTAGGACTCCACCGTCAACCCAGGAACCGAAAAGGATGGAGTGCAAGGAGACGACGCCTCCGCTGCGTATCCAGAACGGCAGATATGCTGCGGGGTTCTGCATGCCAAAGGCATTGGCAAGGTTCATTCCCGCGCCGATTGTGTCCTGTGTGATCGCTTGCGAATTTCCAAACCCGGTCCAAGGACGCTCTGCGATGGCGGCAATTGAGAGTGGGGGTTCAGTGCGGCCACCCAGAAGAGCTGGCGCCCCACCTTCGGTTTGACGCAAGGATCGCATCCGCAACTCCTGGCCGAAGAATCCGGACTCGATGAGTTCCGGAACCCATATGGCCATCGCTCCAAGCCCAGCAACGGCGACCACCAAACCGCCGCCTCGTAATGGCTTTCCGGTCCAACCCTTGGCCAGAATCAGCACAGCCACGCCCAAGCAAATGATTGCATGCGATCGGAATCCCAGGCCGAGGCTAACGGCGGCGAGTCCTAACAGCGCCGCCAACGTCCAAAATGGTCGACGGACTCTGGTCACGGTAAAAACGAGGAGCAAGACGCTTACGTGCACGGCAATGCCGTACTTCCACATTCCCTCGATAGTTGCTGACTGCAGGGGATTGGGATTGAACAGCACGTACGTCACAACGGACGCCGCGGAAAGCCACGCGATGACCTGCGTGGCAGTGGCTACATCACGTGTGGATTTTGCAAACCCGAAGACCAGAAGCCCGACCACTAAGAAGGCGCTGACAGATGTAAGTGACAGTGCAGTACCGTTATAAACCGCGCTGACTAGTAGGCCGAAGACGCCGACTACGACAGCAGTAAGTAACCATCTGAGCAAGTTAGGGCACTTCGCTACTGACTTGACAGGGAGCAGTAACGCCGCCAGCATGGTTGCGACCGGAACCGACAAGCTCAAGAGCGGCCACGCGCCCAAAATCCCAAATAGCCTACGAAAGCCGTTGTTGTCGTGAAGCATATTCCCTCTTCGGAAGGTTGGGTCTTAGGCGAAGCGGTCTGCTGTATGAATGTCAATACAGTCTTGACATGCGCCGACCAGCTGGTGCTCACAATCCATGTCGAGCTCGGTCGCCCAGAGCTTCGCGGAGATCCAAGCGTATAGGGACCTGAATTTTTTCATGACCTGACCGCTTCTTTCTTCCGACCGATCTTCTGGCATAGAACGTGGCTGGGATTTTCAATGAGCCAGTAGAAGGCAACAGCAACGGCAATGGAGACAGGGACTACCGTCACATAGGTGAACCAGAGCGGCGGGTTGCCGCCTAGGAGTGTAACGGCGCCGATCACGATCGGCTCGTGAACAAGGTAGAGGCTAAAGGAGATCAACCCCAACAGCCGGATGACCGTCGATTCAAAAGCCCTTACGGCTGGGCGGAAGTACGCGCAGATGAATACAGCCAGACAGGCGCCTATCGAGGTGAGCCCAGTTGAAATTGCCCTATAGGGAGTTACGTCTTCGACGATCGCGCCGAGGTTCCACTGGACGGTCAGTAGGGTGAGGGTCAAGATACATATTGCTGCCCAAACTAGTGCGCTGAGTCGCTCGGACAGAACTTTTAGATCTTCTGCACGCGCAGCCATAAGAACGCCTAGTCCGAAGACTGGAAGATAAGTTAGCGCTCCTGCGAGCACTCCTGTCTGGCTGCCGACGCAGATAGCCAGGACAAGGAATAATGCCTTAGCCCAAAGTAGGTGCTGGTGCTTTCTGGCGGTCATCAGGTAGAGGGGCAGCAGAAGGGAGAACAGAACCTCCCAGCGCAAGGACCATAGGGGCGTGTTCAGGGCGCCTGCTCCACCCATCAGTGATGACCCGAGAAGTACTTGCATCAGACCGTTTGGGGACGCGTGGTCATTGACCCACTCGCTGGCAGCGGGATCTTCGACTCTAGGGATCAGCAGGACCGTGAAGAAGGCAAAAATCAGACTGGCAATCGCGGGCAAGTACAGTCGCACTACGCGTCTCGGGTAATAGGCGCTCCAATTTGCTTCCCGGCCCCGAAAGGCCGGCAGCGCAAGGACGAAACCACTCAAGACGAAGAATACGAGCACCGCCTCTCGGCCGGCCCAAAGTAGATGCAGGGGCGAATAAAACAACAATTGCTCTAAAGCATTCGACGGCGCAGCGCTCGTGGGATGTAGGTAAATGGCGGCCACACCAGGGCTGGTAAGGGCGATGTGGTAAACCACCACGATCAGGGCCGCAACACCTCTGAGTCCATCCAAAGACTTAAACCGCTGCCTCGAGCGAGATCGCATGCTAGTTGCAGTGGTCACTATTACCCCCAAATTAGATTTTGACGCCAGCGATTCCCTTATGCGCTTCGGGGATCGAGACCACGGGTCAGTTTAGCTTGCTACTCATGACCAGTCGAAAGACATTAACCAGGAGGGCTAGCCAGGACGAGGGGCTTACTTTCCTTGCGCCAGGAAGTACGCCACCGGCCAGATAATCAGGAGCAGCACAAAGTGCGCGCCCACCATGGGACCATGCTTGGGACTGCCCCGGCTTTTGTTGACTCGGGGTCTTAGGCCGCTGTGAGTGCGGTCCGGTTGATTGTTTCATA
>NZ_BMKU01000021.1 GCF_014644495.1 Pseudarthrobacter polychromogenes | reverse complement strand
CTGGCCCCCACCGGCAATATCAATGGCCCCGAAGGGCAATATCCAGTGGCCTCCAGACCTTCAAATACTCATAAGTGACGGTAAGACGTGAAGAAGCGAAAGCAAAGCGCTAGCTTTTTGGATGACTGGTGTCCTGGACTACGAACTGCGTGGGCTCGAGAAGTTGTCCGTGATCACGCCAGGCATCAATACCCATGCAGGAGTTGACCATTCCGAGGGCACCGAGGTGAACGGTCTGGGCGGCCGCCTCCGGAGCCTGAGCCAGAGCTTCGTCGGGCCCCTGACGGAGGCGGCGCTGGAGCGGATGACCATCGACCGCGTGTCCCCGGGCGCCGGGGACGGCACCTGCGAAGCCGATCACATCAAAACTAGGCTCAGCCCATGGCCCGGCGCGGGAGTGTTGTCCATGTGCTGGGCGGACTCGTCCAAACTCGGCTCCAGCCCTTCCACGCCTGAGTCGGCTTTGCACTCCCATGGATCTGGTGGCGGACGACGGCGCCGACCCCGAGAAGGTGCAGAAGTTCCGGCACACGGGGGTACAGGTTGAGGTGGCTGGCCGATGTCGTAGCCTTGGTTGAGCCTGTGGCCCGACGGTTGAAGGGTTTTCGCGGCGATGGACCGCTTAAACGCTTGGCGTGCTCACGATATCTGGCCGTCATGCGCTCAGACAAAACGTGGCCCTGCATGGATTTATTTATTCCAGGGCCGCTTTTCGAAACTCTTGGTAGTGCAAAGCCATAATGGCTGCAATTTTAGGCTTCTTGGGTACACCTAACTCCTTGCCTTGGAGCTCAACATAGCCCTGCACATGGAACAGGTGGGGAGATAATTCGACACACCAAGTTGATGGATTTACTGACAGGAGTTTGCGGTCAAATAATGAATGCAGGTCCCGGCGCAATAGGAGTCCGGCGTTGAAGTTATGCACGCCGTGATTCGAATATTGTACAAGATGAGCAGCTTCAAGACTCGCATGAATGCTTGGTCCAGACATAGCACAGTTCTCCCCGTAAAGGGATAGCAACTTAGCGCGAAATGCTGCCTGCCCTACACGCGCCCGGATGGTTACATCCTTAAAGCCTCCTGGTAGTTGATCGCTGTCAGTATCAGCTACCCGGTCCGAGAGTTGCTGGATGCCGGTTCCCAAGGAAACCCGCTCCACTGCTTCCTGAAATTCCTCCCACTTGAGGTAGCGCAAGCTAAGTTGCTCCTTGGGATTCTTACAGAAAGCTCGCAAGGCGCTCGCCGTTAGAAGTCCCTGCAAGTCTAGCCAGCCTCCAGCGTGGTTAGAGCGATAGGCCGTTACGGTCTTTTGGCTCTGGTCTGGGTGATCAAATTCGTGGAAGCACGTGTTGCAGCGCCATTTAGGGGATAGAGTTGAACGGCCCTTGAACGTTTGCCCTGCACAACGAGGGCAATGGAAATAAGCATTTAGGCGCTCCTCCACTTCTATTGATTCAATCCTTGATGCCCCCAAAAGAACGACCTTGTTCCAGAGGACCACGATGTCGCCGGGCTTTGGGAGTGCATGGCGGGGAACAGTTGAATCCCAAGAGTAATGTTCTGAAGGAACGTCATCATATCCGCCATTACCACCGTGCGCACGCTTATCCCCCGCCGCTAAGATTAGCCATGCAGCCATTGCTAAGCTCCACTAGGGAACTGATACCAACCAGCACAACTCAACGTACCGAACGTACCCTTTCTCAGACGACGCATTGATAGATGATTTCCGCTTTGATTCACCAAAAATAGGTTCCCAATATTCCCCATTTCTGGAGTATACCTAGGAAAGCTGCCCTCTAGCTGCAAGCGGCACTATTCCTTTTGGGGTTGACGCGCCCGCTCCCTGAAGTCTTTGAGGTTTGCCCAATGTGTCTGTCCCCTGAGGTGAACCCAAATGGCCCTGTCCTTGTCGTCGCCTATCAGACCCGCCTCGTGTGCATTGTGAATCGGGAAGTATGGGCTCAGCTCCCGATCGGCGCCCACTGCCATCAGCTCTCCAAGAATATTTTGACGTGGCGCACTAAGTCACCGCCCGCCAAGATTTCACATTCCCAGACATCCAAGTAGCTCCAACCCTGCTGGACTAACTGAGTGCGCTGCAAGGCGTCACGTTCATGGTTTCGACGTCGTTTATCTAACCAAAATTCCCTGTTGCTTTTGGGCAGGCGTGAACCCACCGGACAGTCATGCCCGTGCCAAAAGCATCCGTTAACAAAGACAACTTTCCTACGCCCGGCAAAAACCAAATCCGGCTTCCCAGGCAACCGGCGGTCATGAAGCCGATACCGTAGCCCTTCGCGATGCAACAATCGCCGAAGAATAATCTCTGGCTTGGTGTCCTTTGACCGGATCTTCGCCATGTGGGCACTGCGTTGCTCGGGGCTCATGAAGTCCGCCATGCTTACATGTTAGTTAGGTCTAGCCCCCACGCCTCCTGAGTTAGGAGCACGCCTACGGCCAAAAGCCTCGCCCGGCGACTCCTGCAGCCTGTTATAAAGCCGCGTCATGATTCTGGAGAAACGACTGCCTTTGGTGCCCGGAGTCCCTGATACTCAGCTAACAGCGTGGAGAGTAGGTTACCCACAGCATAAGATTGCCACGGAGAAACGGCGTTACCGACCTGCGTGTACTGGGGCACTTCAAGCTTTCGCCGATGCGCACCGGTGGTTTCCCGTCCGAGAAATTCGAAGCTATCGGGAAAACCTTGAAAGCGTGCAAGCTCTCGGACCGTGAAGATTCTGGACTGCATCGGATGGACATAGTCGTCCGGAAGGGTGACGACCGTCCGGCTTGGCTCACTCGCGCTGAGCACCTTTTGGCTGTGCTTCCGCGTCACAAGTTCAACAGCAAGTTCCACCAGCTCGTCCAAGGACCGGATAGTTCTTTCTGCTCGGGGCCGCGCCGAACACTGAAGATCCAGGGGAAATTCGACGCTAGCCAATGCACGTTTGGCAATTGTCATCTGCCCCTCTGGGTCCACTGAGCTCATCTGGCTCAGCAGCCGCTGGTCAACGCCGTTACGATGCAGCATCCGGTAAAAAGAGAATCTAGTGATAACGGTGTCTGTGTGCCGTCTAGGCGTCTGATTGAACGGCTGGTCTGAGACTAACCGTTGTTTGGTGCGTACAGCGTCCTCCGCCTGCTTCAGCCCAGCCAGATATTCCCTGTTCCTACCACGATTTTCACCCTCCCACCCCCCGAGATCGGAAATCGCATCACGTATGGTGAATGCGCGACCCGACAGCGTTGTGGGAGCAGGCGCCAGGGCAGGGACATCATGTGCCAAATCCGCAAAATCGGACTTCCAGATCCCGGTGGTCACCCCTACTCGTAGCTTTTTTGCGATGTCAACCCGCAAAGCTATCAGCATGAGTCTGGGGCGGAACTGGGGGGCCCCGTAATGGACTGCATTAACGCGCACGGCCTGGACAATGTAGCCCGCGCCGGTGTTCGTCAGCGCGGTTTGAAGCTGGGAAAAGGAGGACTCCTCGCCCTTGACGAAGCTGTGGCTCATACCGACAACGTTCTCAATCACAACTGCTTTAGGCTCGGTGCGTTCCACGAAATCGAGATATTCCCAAGCAAGTCGGTTCCGTATGTCGTCCTTTAGCCTTCGACCAGCCAGGGAAAAGCCTTGGCAAGGGGGACCGCCAACAACTGCATCGAGATCCTGTTTCTTGAATTGCTCCATGAGCTCATCCGCCGAAAGGACATTAGCCAACTCACTGACTATGACTTTGCCTTCCAACTGACGCCGGAGACTGCGCTGCAGGTACTGCTGCCAGATACGCACATCGGAGGCATCGGAAACATAGTTGTGGAAGAAAGTTCGAGCAGCCATATCTGACTTTTCAACGGCCGCGACCAGCTCGCCCCCCGCCCGTTCCATGCCCAACGAGAGACCACCACAACCCGAGAACAGGTCCACGAACTTCATCACTGATACATTGTGCCAGAGCGAGGCCCTATTCCTCGGTAACCCCGCGGTACCCCCTGCCTTAGAGCCCGTACCGCTCGTAGTACGGTACGACGCGAATGAACCGCCCCTCGTCACACCCCAGGGACTTGTAAAACACCTCGTGCTGGCGCAAGTCGGCGATTCGCCTTGGTACATCGGGGGAAAGGTCCGGCAGTCCTAGAGAGGCGAGCTCTCGTCCAGTTACGGACGGCACTTTATGGATGAACCATGTTCGCAATGGCTGCCCGTAGTTCTCGCGGCCTTCCTTGAAGTGGGAAAGGTATTGCGAGGCCAGCATCACCCCGTATCCGAACTGACGGCCCTGAAGCATCAAGTCCATCAGGACCTGGAAGTCGTACCTCATGATGTTCACTGCCTCGTCGACCAAGAGGAACGACTTTAGGTATCGGAGCTGATGAGGCGGGTCTCCCTGGAACGGCGGCTTCGGTGTCCTTAGCATGTTGTCGTAGTACAGGTTCAGGAAAAGGGCGACTAGGGCGTTCTTGGCGCTTTGATCTTGACCGAGCCGGTTCAGTGCAACAATCAGCACCTTGCCTTCGAGCAGCTCCCCAAACGGCTTTAGATTTTCCCTATCGGCACTAAATATCTGGCTAAGGACGAAGCTATCGAGTATGGACGACACTGAATCCGGATTGCCTGACTTCTCCAGATAGACAGCCCTAACTTCCGCCAGTGTTGGTGGCCTATTGTCATTCTGCTCATACAGTTCCCTGACGGCCTCGTTCAAGAGGCTAGCTTGGACAGGACCTACGCCCCGGTATATCTTCCGGAGAACGTCTACAAAGGCTGCCGCTTGTTGATAAGGCAGCTTTGAGTGTTCACCGGTAACAGGCATGAAGATGTTCACTGGTATTTGATGGGGTTCCAGGACAACACCGCTAACACGATTTACGAACTCTTCCTTCTGGAAGTCGCCCTTGTAGTCGAAAATCAGCATCGATGTGGACTCAGAACGCTGCTTTTCGAAAGCCTGCTCTCGAATTTGGGCTATCAAAGCCTTTACTAATTCCGTCTTACCCGTCCCCAAGTCCCCGACGATTCCCACGTTCATTTGGTTAAGGCTCGTGGTGCTCGGCCAGAAATCCACTTCCGCTGCGCCTAAGGAACCCAGGAGCTTGCCGACCTTGATCCGCACACCATCTTCAGCTATTCCGGCGGCGGACCGCACTTGGTCACCTTCTACCTCACCCGAATCTATGTCCTTCGTCCCGCGTTGGCTCTCAGCTTCAACCGCCCGCCATCCCGAAGGCTCGGGCCGGCCGTTGCCCGGGGCTTGCAATGGCGCGGAGTCCGCCGCGCCGCCTCTGTGGGTTCCCTCGGAGCTGTTATCCGGATCGACCGGACTTTTTCCGACCGGACTTTCTTCTTCAGGGAGTTCGGCAGCCGACCAGTTGACCAGATCGCGCCAGCCTTCGATAATCCCGCACGCACTGTCTGTGCCCAGCGCTTCAAAGACTGCAGCGGTATCCGCAAGTAATGCGGCAGCGGGGAACTCTTCCGTACCTACGCTGCCAGAGTAGAACGCATCGCCTGTGGACGTGGTAGCGCCATGTTGAAAATACGTGAGAATGGGCCTACCAACTCGAACTTTCATTCGACCGTCAACCAAGGCCGACAAGCGTCCTGCGAACTCGTCGGGTGAACCGGCAAGGATGTGATTAAGGCGTGCGGCTGTCTCCACCAATGTCGCCAGGCTATTCATCCAGATAACCCTGTCCGCCCCGAAGACTTCCGCAGCCCGGAGCTCTATGCCTGCCAGCAGCCGGTAACTGGCTTCGAGTTGCGCGAGAGGTTCCTTTAGTAGCGCGGAGCCCGGGCCCGGGAGCGTGGAGCCGACCGATTCACCTTTCAGGCCGTAGCACTTTATTTCTACGGGTGAAAGAACGATTTCTTCGTCATCGAGTTCTATGAAAAGCAAGTCAGCCCTGCGCTGATGCTGGCCATGGTTGGCCTGCCCTGAGAGGGTGCGCAGGAAGTAGTCGGCAGCATCGATTGGAACAACGAAGCGGTGGGTTGTTACAGAAGGCGCCCTATCGAAAAGGCCAAATGTCAGGAAAAATCCGAGAGCCCCCGCTACATGGGTTCCGCCCATAGACAGTAGGGAGGATAAACCAACTCCACGGCTGCCGAGTTTGGACATGACTGACGACTTGAGGGCAGACGTATCTTCTTGCCCAGTTGCCTTTGCCAGCAGTTTCTCAAGTTGATGGCCGAAACTATCCGGAACTTTGGCTATGGATACAAAAGGTCGACGTTCCATGAACGGAACATCTGCTGAGCGCTCGAATACGGGCGGGCGCCATTCCCAAAGCATGCGCGCACCTTCACCGTGGGCGTCCATCAGCTCGGCCATGATGGCCGGGCTAAGGAACGACTCCCCCATTACTGTCCAGTCAGCCGTGACGTCGGCTACGTCCCGGCGCAACATACCCGCCTCGACGATAGGTGCGGATTGGTCCGACTCGCATGCCTGAAGGGCGCGGCTGAACGGCGCCCATCCCATATGGCCTGGAACTGCCGGCTGGCTCAGGCTGAGACGCCTTTCCGTCAGCCGGTTCAAATTACTTTCAAACCGGCGAAGTGGCACGTTTCCTAGCACGCCGTAGGCTTGACCCCCGTCGCCCACCCGCACAGTTGTCCCCGAGTCCTGCAGTAGTCGTATGTTGCACCAGACTTTTGAGTCTGGACGCGGGACGTACCGCGACCAAGTCAAGAGCATGTCACGATTCTCACGAACCATTCTGGTCACTGCATCCTTGGGGACAGGGCCTTCGCGCTTCACAGAATCGAGCACCCTGACGCCACCCATCAGGCGGCCTGCGTCGTCGTTGCCCCATTCTTCTGCTACAGCAAGAACGGAATCATCGATCTCGCTGAGGCGGATTTGGCGGTCCTGAGCATGCAAGTCAACTGTTAGTGTCGTTATATGCGGATGCATTTTGCGGAAGGACCTCAAAGCTGCGTCTACGGCTGTTGCGTTAAGTCCGCTTACTGCCGTTCCCGGGGTGACTGCATTTCCAATCCTGTCTGGCGGAGTTAGCCTCCGGGGCCGTGATTTCCCTGGGGGAAGCATCATGGACCAGCCCAGGAATATTTGGTCCTCACCTGAGTCTGTGGGCACGGCAAGCATTCGTGCGGAGCTAGATTCTCCAGGACCAACAAGTGGGATGTTCCAGCCTTCGATAGAGCCGGCATGTTGCACGGAATTTTCAGCTTCAAAGAGTATGTGCTCGGCACCGGCTAGCCACGCTAGCCTGAGTGGATGCAGTGGGCTCAGTAGCACCGATTGGCATCCTTCGTCCCCCCTTACATCCCAGACGCTGACCGACATTGGATAAGCCGCCCAAAATACGTGTTCGTCCTTACCGGTTGCCCGGGCAGCGTCAACAAGGTGGCTATAGGCTTCTAAGTATTCGTGCAACTCCGCAGAGCCCCAAAGGGAACGCCAAGAGGTACGCGATGGCCATTCGAAATCAACTCCCTCACCCCGCACGTCCTGACGGAGTAGAAGGCCAGCCGGGTTCAGGGCCAAAAATGCTGCTCGGAACCTCTCCGCTTCAACGCCATTGACAAAGTCTTGATCTAACTCAAAGTAACTCACGCCGTCCAAAGCCCTTCGCGCGGAATCCGGCATGAGAGTTGCACCGAAGTCCTGCGGACGAGCGTCAGCAACACGCGTTGACTCGTTGCTAGGCATCATTATGTGGCCAAGGGCGCCAACGATGGCGTGGTCCCCTGCGACGAGCCGGCTGGCATAGAACGCTTCAGCTTGCCCCCGGACTGATTCTTCCGTCGCTGGTTTAGGCCTGTCAGGGACGACTTGCTGCTTCACTGCAGCGGCCAAAAGCGCGGATTGATGGCCTCCTCCTGCTGCTACTGGCCTTACACGGAAGGTTGATTCATCGGCTACGAATTCGTTGTCTCCCGTGGGCGCGAAGCGCAAAGGGAAGAGCCCCTCCAGCACGGGATGAACCTTGAGTGCCACACCGTCCAAAAGCGGTTGCTCCGAGGCGCCAGGATGCCAAAGCATTGCTTGGTAGCCGCCAGGCACATCCGGAAGTTCCTCGGCGAAATCTTGTTCGAGCTCATTTGGGTTGGAGGACGGAGTCCAGTCCATTGGGCCGAGGTATGTGACTTTGCCGAGTGCACCTGATTTCTTGAATGGAGCCGCAGCTAGGAAGGTCTGCATTCCAGAAAAAATATAACCTTTGGCTGTAAGGTCGCTCCGAACCCATGGCGCCAGTGGATCATTCGTTGCCAGAGAGACTTTTAGCGCGACAAGCCGGAACGGCGCGGCGCTGCGCCCGTTACCTCGGGGTTTGACGAACCGCCCAACTGCAAGCAGGCTTCCGTCTCCTGCCAGCTCCACGGTGCCAACCCAGTTTGCGATGTTTGCAGGCAGGATTCTGATTGTCAGTTGCGAGGAGCGCGCAATGTCAGACCTGACTCGCTCTAAAGTCGGAATCCTAATGGCCAGAACTTCGGATTGAAGCTGACGCCCACCAGCAGATCCATCTGAAGACAAAGGAATCAGGAAGGGGCTCTCCGGCAGTTCAGGGTCAAGAATAAGCGACCCTCCCCTGGCGAACGTAATATCAATCGGCAGGGAGTCGGTGTCCTCGCGGGCCGGACTCCTAAACTGTGGCTCCGTCAATTCCGAATAGCGCTCGATGTTTTCTGGAGTACTTCCAATGACATTTGCCAGCCCCAACCATGGGCTACCTTCCCGGGACCCCTCGTCGTCAAGGTCGTCGACCACAAAATTCTCGAGTGCATGCTTTCCACCGGCCGCTTTTACTTCTGGACGAGTAGCCAGCTGGGCCGTGCTCATTCTGAAGGTTTCCTCGTCGCCCCAATACTCGGAAAGACAGTCCCCGAGCGCGACTGCGGCCGACGTTGAGGTCAGGAACGATCGTGCCCCGGCCGTGGTGGGCCTGGGTAGCGCGAAGCAAGCGTACGCAAACCGAGCCAGAGCATCCTTTAGCTCAAGCGACGAGCCAGTTACCGCTAAGTGCTTCAGTATCACCAACAGGTTGGCTATACCGCGGTCGGCATGCGCGAACCAGACTGCATTCCAGCTCCGCCCGCTGTCCGACGCCCGCGAATGTACCCTCGAGAGGGTGGAAAGGCACGAAAATAATACCTCCGAGCACTGTTCCCGTTGGCTGTCATCCAGTTCTTGGAGGCCCAACTCTCCTACAAGTTCATCAACCAGTTGGTTTGCTAGTTGGTGGATCGCCACTGGGCCATCGGCCTGTTCTGGAAAGCTTTGCCCGAAGACCTCTCGGAAGACTTGGACGAACGATGAAAGGTCGGGCTGTCGGCCATAGACGACTGCCAAATGGTCACCCTGGCGGTACTGGATCGTGCGCTGGGGATTCACACGGGGACAATTTGCATCGTCTAGGGATGCTCTCCCTGTCGTTACCAGAAGGGCAAATGGGGGTGTGGTCGGCCGTGCAGTGTTAGCGGAACGAACAATCTCTTCTGCTATATCGCTTCCAATTCCCTCTGGCAAATGGACATGTACGAGGCCATTTGTTGTTGCAAGGGCACGTCCCAAAACTTTGCCCAGTGAAATCGACGCCATGATTCTCCTAAAAAGCGCTCTCGACAATAACGGCATGGTCAGCGTCTGCGCTGCCGCGCGCCATCCCAGCCCGCTCAAGCAGCGACACGAGGTCACCGAGCTCGGGCCGCATTCCTAATATGGTCAGGTCGCGTAAGACCTCTCCGACATTGCACTGGGACCGTGGCTTACCACAGGTGAGGCTGGCAACAACTGCAATCCATTCAGTACCGGGATCGATTACGAGATACCTGCGCCCACGGGTCTTGAGGATTCCGTAATAGTCTGTATAAGGTCCACTCGATTCGCGGACCTGCAGGCCGTACTTTACGGTTTCCCAAACAAGTTTTCCTGCTTCCTTTTTTTCTGCGACTTCGGCCGCCAAGGAGCGCCTAAAATCTTCACTTGCCGCGGCATCGCGCAGGAAATCCATGGCATCCTGATGTCCCCCGAGTTCGTTCAACCGTTCCTTGAGGCTTTTCCTAATTCTTTCACCCCGCGAAATACGCCATTTGATGGTGGAACCAACGTCGCGGACAGAAACGGAGGATCGACTCGATTGCCAAGGCAGCGGCGCCCTGACCGTCGCCCGCAGCTCTTCAAATGTGTCGGGAACGGAATTCTGGATGATCGCAGTCCCCAGCGCTTCATACCACGCATATTCCCAAAGGAATCCTAATCCCATAGCAAGCCGCAGGACCGTTGTTGCCCAATCGACCCAGACCCGCGCTGGAAGAACCTCGACCCATTCTTTTGAGGTGAGCGCCACCCACGACTTCGCAAACCACTCGTAGGGAGTCTCAGGATAGAAGCCGCACCAGTCGACGCTCTCTTCGGAGATGGGGGATGACGCGCGCCGGCTGCATCGACCGTCGAAGACTGTCGACATCATGGAAGCATCAATTACGTCCAATAGTGGGTCTAGGGTCAGCCGCTGATCCGCCGCGCGCAGCCATAGCTGCGTGGCTGATGCCGCCGGCCCATCTGGCCCATGGCCAACCGTGAAAAGGCTTTCGATGATGGCACCAAAGTCGGGTGGGCCCTTTTTCACTAAGACACCACGGGGATCCTGCATCAGTGCAAGTGCCGGTGTCATAGGGCTGGCGGGTTGGTTTCCTGTTTTTTCGATTCGGATGCCCATGACGCTGGACGCGACTGCCTCGCCTAAGAGAAGGTCCGAAGCAGCGGTGTTCAATGCTCGTCTCTTCAGCTCATATCCAAGCGATTCGGCGGCAGCACCTCCGGGCTTGGTCGGCCTGAGCGAAAGATACTGTGTCTCCTTGGCGTCGGCCTTGTACATCAGCCCGACAGGTTTACGTACATCAGCCTCTGACGCGATCTCGTAGGCGCGCCAGGCGAGCGACGAGAGCAGCGCCTCAGGCACCGAAAAGTACTCGGGCCGGTTGAACGGAAGCAGGAGATGTTGTGCTTCGGCCACCCTGTCCATCACGACTCCTTCGTGTACCGCTGGGTTATTTGGACTTCATGGTCGCCGTCGGCAAGGCAAAACTCGGCCCCGTGTAGGTGAGAGGACTGCAGCCGAGATGCACGAATGCGTTCCAAACGCGGCGCGGTGACATCAACTAGGTCAGTCAGGCCGACATGATCATCTACGCATGCCATAGCTTCGCGTATCAGGGGAAAGTCCAAGGACACTCTGCTCATAGTCGTGCCGTCCGTCGCGATGACTAGAAGGATTTGATCCCCCTGGCCTTGGCGGTCGGTAGACAGTTCTGGTTCCTTGACACGGACGGCAAGCTTCGGCGTCGTGGTTCTTCCGGTTATCGGTTCTGTCCGGCTGTCAAACAACGGCAGAAGGGACGAGCCGTATCCAGCTGGATTCCGCTTCGGTCGTATCAGCGTCCGCAAGGGAGACTTCAAGTCGTCCGGTAGGTGTGGCGACTGCACCCAAGTTCTGATTAGCATGTCGACCTCTCGGCGAAACGCGCTGATCCCATGGGCCACGGCATATAAGCGCGTTAGGTAAGCGCCGTACCAACCAGTTGCTTCCAAACGCTTTTCTTCCGTAATTTGCGACCTGAGCAACCGGCCAAAGGCCTCGTCGAGGCGCCTATCAAAGTCTGTCACGACGGCATGGAATGGACTATTTCCCTGAGCCGAATCAATCAGGCTCTGTAGCGGTGTACCGTCCGAGGCGTGAACGGCGAAAGCATCAGAAATAGGAGTAGCCCAGCCTTCATCCGGCGCGTCGGGATGTGAACCTGGTATGGCATCTCTCACTGGGTCGGCCGGGACAAGGAGCTTCAGGACGGGATCCCGCATTGAGCCCTCCTGTGCACTTGTCCGCTCTCCCGCACCAAAAATGCTTTGGTTGAACCTCAGGGCCGACAGAATTCGCATTCTTTTAAAATCTTCCTCCGCCCCGCCACCCGATGGCTGATTCGCCAAAACAAACTGGCTCAGGCCTTCACGGGGCATCCGGGAAGGCGCGTCACCTACTAAAGCGCGAGTCAAGAACCCCCAAAGTTCCCGGTAAGTCATACGAGTCGCCGACATTAACTCGGCAGTTCTGGCGATCGACAACATCCCTGCACGAATCACGGGTGAGCGGAGTGACTGCAGGTTTGCCCTCAGGGGGTCGACAACGTCCTCCACTCTATGAGTTCGTGGATCACCTGTTGTCTCTCCTAAAGCCTTCAAGACATTGACCAACAGGTGGGCTGCTGGAGTGCGGGTCACTTCCAGCTGTGAACGCTGCGCCAGGGGCGCAATCCGATACTCCTCAGCGGACACGCTGGAATCGGGGTGGATGCTGATGGAGGGACGCTCCTCAAAAAGCGAGCATTCATCGACAAACACTGCCAAAACGTTGGCAACGTGCTCACCCATGTAGCTGAGCCTGGCAGATCGGACGAAATCCTGACCAGTTACACCGGCCAATTGCCACGACGACTCTATTGGTCCGGTCGAAGGGGAGCCATATAGCCACCGCACCAATACGTCGCCCGCTGTCCAGTCCATTGAAACGCGTTTCCGTGACTCGGACATCTCCTCCACCAGGACGCCTCGATTTACACACGCCATCAAGTGGCGTGAACGGGCAGGAGGGGACTCACTAAATCCCGCTCCTGCAACCCGGTCGATGTCAGATATTAGTGGTGCCCGGTTCGAGACTTCCAAGTTGATAGTGGCATCGTTTACGACGACCAGGTCAGAAAGTGTGCCCTGATACTCATAGGTTCGGTGTGCCAATCCCTCTTCGAGCTCGCTCGTCAGTCGCATGCCATCAACCACTTGCGCTGTAGCGTGCGATTTGCCTGCCCCTGGCCCTCCCACCAGAAATAAAAAACGAGGAGGACGCCCATCAGATACTCCGGACTTCAACCACTCGCAAGCCTCTTGCACTCCTGCCGGACGCAGCGCGGATGGCCACGATGAGTCCACCGCGTGGTCCGGGCGTGCGGCCACATCGGTTCCTCCTGTTGCCCGATCCCATAACCCCGCCAGACCACCCCAAGGATTGCCACTATTCATATCTGTGGTTGAAGCGAACATTGGACCTCTCTCTGGGAAGGCTGAGGACAGCTGAGAACCTATAGGCGTCATGTCGGACGACGGTGGTTCTCGACCGGAAGATGCCGGAGATACAACATCTCTCGAGCTTCGCTGAACGTGGAGACTCGCCGCATCAAGCACGGCCGCGCGTAGCGCCTCCTGCACATGGCTTCGCGGTTTGTACCCAAGAACAAACTGCAAGCCGGCCTCCGCGAGGACATGGCTGATATTGCAGAATTTGAACTCAATGGAGCCCTTGCTCCGCCCGGTAAGCGATTGGACGTGCCGGTTGTGGGCAATCTTTGAGTAGGCTTTGCCGTCCCTTTCGCATGCAAGCATTGCAAAATAAGCTTCGACGAGCGCACTTGTCTCGTTGTCGTTCCAAGGCTTCGATTCCCCCACCTTGAAAAGATACATCGCCGCTACAGCATTTCACGCAGCGACTCGAGTCCCTCGCCGGCGCAGAGTATCAACTACGACCTTCAAGACTTAGGGCAGGTGTCCAAGATCAGGAGGGAGCCGATCAGGCAGCGGAACGCAAAGGTAGCCCCAGTCCGCATATTCGTAGCTCTATGACGGACGTAGCATTACGGGATCCCATGTTGAAAGAACTGAAGGTATGGCTCCATCACAGCAGTTGTTGCCAAGAGCCCTCATCGTCCTAATCATGAGGCAGGAAAGGCTGGGGCGAGAGCATGAGCTCGCTATCAGCCGTCGCCCGGTAGTGCACGTCAACGCCGTTTTCGTTATGAACGCGGTGCAACCGGACGCCATGTAAGTAGGAGTTTGACGCTCCTCCGATCCCCTTTGTTCGTTCGGGGGAAGCATCAAGTACCCACGACAAACCCTGAGCCGTCTTTACCGCAAATAGGAGGCGGCCATTATCACTAACGCTGTTGTCGACCACCTCTCCGGCAACAACGTCTGGCCAGCCGGCCGCCAGGGCGGCCTGCCACTGCGGTTCGCAGCGGAGCCTCCGCGGGCAGTAGTAGCAGTAGGAGGAACCAGGTTCCGCTAGGTGCTGACGTCCTTCTTCAGGCAGAAGCAAGAACTCTTGGACACGGTCCACGATCTGTCTGCCGTACTCTTCGTCAAAGGGCACCTCTACAATCCCCTGCGTTGGGCTAACAACAGCCATATGTAGCCGACGATCTGGGTATAAGCGTGACGCAACTACACCGTAGGCGGTCATTTGAGTCCGGACAGAATCCGAAGCAAGCTTAGCCTCAGAGACAGCACTTCTTCCGGTCTTGTAGTCATACACGTGCACTGTTTGCTCCTCGAGAATAAGGAGATCGATGACCCCGCGGATGGCCGAAAAAGAATCTTCCACCGCCTCTTCCGGAAAGATCTGGTTTGGCGCCACAGCGGAAAGTCTCTCCCGGAGGGATCGTCCTAAGTTCCTAACCCTCATGCCTAACAAACGGCCGCCGGGCTCTTCGTTCACTTTGATGCCGGACCGCAAACCTTCAGTTTCGTATTCGTGCCTTAGAAGGCTCCCATCTTCGTCTTCAACCCATAACCGTTGCCGCGTCCAGTGTTCCAAGGCTCGGTGGGCAATCGAACCAATATCCGTGGCTAACGACACCGGGGATCTGGGTGCTGACGTCGAGACGGCCGCCACGCCTGAGGCCAAGCAAAACATCAATCGATGAATGCTGGTCGCGCCCACCCAAGTTCTCGAGCTGGTCACGGCGTCCCGGACTCGGCAAGGTTTTGCATCAACTCCAAAGCGATGGCCGGCGTGCGATCCAGGGAAAAATCGTCAATGAACACAGGGGTATGTTGAGGAAACTTCTCTTCCGCCTCTAGCGTCAGCTCGCAGATCCTTTCTGTCACACATTCGTTAGTGACCCCCTCGAGAGGATGGTGGGGCAGGATAATGAAGTTGCCTCGAGCTGGATGGCTGCTGGCCAGTACCGGACCGGCCTCCATCTCATGCAAGTCACCATCATTAGCAAGCCGCCACTGTTCCAACAAGGTCCGCTGACGCTCACGATCTACGGTGACGGCTGCACCGGACAAGAGGTGCTGAACGTCACGGGCAAGGCGCCAGTCAAGAAGGGGATGGAACGCCATATTTTGGTAATCCCGCAGGCACCCATAGCAAGCACCCCTGCAGTCTCTGGCGTGCGCCGGTTCCGCAAGTCTAGCCAGAATTTGGTCTATCGCGATGTTGAATCTTTCAAAGTTTTTCGGATCGCCCAGGCTTGTAGCGAAACCGGCGCCATTTTCAAGATCGTCTGCGATAAATGCATAAGATGTCGGAATTCCGTTCTGCACTGTCGAAAATAGGCCAGCGATAAGCTCGTTAGGCTGAACATCAAGATGAAGGGCAGCAGTCTTACGCAAGAGGAAAGCATACGAGTACCAAGCAGCACGCCGACCTTCTATCCGGTCGACTTGGCCGTTGAGTTGCTGGCCTTCAGACGTAAGATCGAGTCGCCACCCGTTCGCAAATTTCGGAGCCCTTGGCCCAACAAAAAGGAAATCAGTTGGTTGAATTGCGCCGAGTGCGACCCGCACGAGATTGTCTGAGATGTCTTCAGTGATGCTAGATGTGAAATGAGAACGCTCTACAAATTTCTTACCTTCGGCCAGTCGCACAAATTCGAATTCTCGGCCTCCGTTGTCATTGATGACGTATTTGAAAGCCTCACCCCTATAAGTGGCAAAGTCCCCGTATGAACCTCGCGTAAGTTCGTGCAGATCAACCATAGCCCGTACAGGAGTAGCGCTGGGAACCCACGAAAAGTTGCCGTCGAAAGGCCGCCGCTCCCTGCTTGCCGTAAAGCCGGCGGGTTGCCGCAAATCTATGAATTTTGCAATGCCGGGTTCAGCAGTGCACTGGGGGCAAGGCAAATCTTGCTCCAGCGGTACAGGGCTCTCACGCAAGAAGGCGCATCGGCGGCATGTTCGGATGATACGGGGAGCACCCAGTGGATCCGCCTCGAGACTTGGGCGAGGGAAAGTCGGTATGTAATTGGCTACTCCCTCTGCCCTGTATATCCAGCCGTCCTTGATCAATTCACTGCCAGGCGCAAATGATGATACTGCCAACACTGCATCCCGGTCGATTGTTGCCTTAGGAGGCCACGGATACCTGCTTTCGGGTTGTTTCAGAAATAGATTCTTAGCCTGAGATGGAAATCCGAACATAGGAAGAACTCCAGACTCGGCAAGTCGCTGGCTAAGCTCGTCATGCCCCTTTGTATCAGCAGCAACAGAATCAATCCTAGAAATGAGCCAGTCAACAGTTAGCTTGGCGAAACTTTCTGCATTGGATGCCTGTGGTGTTGCGTCAAGAAGTGCTTCCGCCGCATGTGTGATGGCAGGACCGTTCGCAGAAATCCAATCCATGATCAAAGGACGTACCGCCGGCCAATCTTGTGCCAATCCGAAGCGGCCATGCGTGTTGACTGTCGTGGCCAGCTCCTCCTGTTCAATAGACTCTGCGTTCGCATGGAAACCCATCCTTAGCACTTCAGAGGAAAGTGCTCTCCTTGCAATGGTCACGCTATCTAGGGCGAGATACGGGGCTGGAGTTGGCGCCGAAGTTATTTCCCTAGGGTTGGCGAAATAGTGGTCGTCATGGCTTCTCGGACGACAAACTGTTAGGGCAACCGCCATCGGAGACCCGCGCCTACCTGCACGTCCAACCCTCTGTTGGTAGTTAAAGCGGGTGGGTGGCATGTTTCCCATGACCACGGCGTCGAGGGCGCCGATGTCGACGCCAGCTTCCATAGTCGTAGTTACGGAGAGAATGTCGACCTCATCAGCCAGGGGAACATCGCGGTTCCCGAGGAATACCTTCTGGAAGCGAGCCTGCCGCAACTGGGCGTCACCTCTATCCGTCTGCCCGGTCAGCTCAGCGCAATTCAATCTGAAGGCACCCTCTTCAGCGGTAGCGCGGCGAGCGTAATAGTCGAGATTGGCAGAAACATCTTCCGCCTGGTCGGGAAGTAAGTTCCCGCATCTGGTGCATAAACCCACCCCGACGACCATGTGAAGACGGCGGCATCTTCCACACCGGAAGACTGAAGCATTAGCTCGTCGCACATACACCTGCGAGGGCTCTATCAAGTAGGTCTTAACTGCTTCGCCCCATGTGGCTAGTACTCTGTCCTTCAGCTCATCCTTATCCAGATTGTGTCGCTCACAGACTCTTGCCCAGAATTTCTTCAAGACCGCTGGCGGCTGCTCGAGTTCTTGGCGAAGGCCCACAAATCTCTTTTTCTCCGCCAGGATACGCAGGCTCGACTGAGCTATTGCAGCGTAGAGGTCGATAGTAGCGTCCGCTTCCCCCTGCCGGGCCGTGGCAAGCCAGCCGAGTCCTATCGATTCAAAGTCGCGACCGGCTCCTGAAACAAGGGACTCCTCTACGTTATAGACGAGCGATGTTTCTATCTTTCTGAATAAGAGCTCCAGCGATGGGGAGAGGACCGATCTTACTTCCGGAACTGGAACGCTGAAGTCGTAGATCTTAGTCCACGGTACTTCTCGATTTCCCTCGCCCGCTTCAGCCGTCCCAGCCATATCCACCCCTGGCCCACCCGGATTCATTCCCCTTCTGAGGAATTCCTCCCTTACACGCTGGGCCAACTCTGAAACAGAGGGCGCGGCGGTGAGCTCCCCTATCACTTCTTGCTCGGACTCGTTCGAGAGACCAAACCACACGTTCTGTAGTCGTGCCAATAATGTCGGGTTTTCATTCTTCAATGCACTAGCGGCAATGCGGTTTGTCTCCGATTGGTCGCCGGAAAAGAAAGCCCGGACTCGGGATATATCGGGGAGGCCCTGACCATGTGAATTGAGGGACGTATACAGGAGGGCTCGCACACTATCTTGGTAGTGGTTGAGTGCAATCCCGGACGCAAGCTTGGCAGAGTCCTGTCGGCTATCGGCAAAAACAATGCACTTTCGATTCGATTCATCAAGTTGACGCATCAACTCTGTAATCAAAACCTGATTTACCTTTTCAAAACCTGTTCGCATCGTCCGGACAGAGGAACGCATAGCACGCGCGTCCGTGGCCTTTATTCGACCGGTAGAATCAAAATTAATCCGCCAATCATCACCGCAGGCAGGACAACTTACCGGAAATGGCTGAATAGATTCCGGAGAACGCTCCTGCGGTTTGTTTGCAACTGCCCTAAAGGCCCATCCACTGTGGCTCTGATCAGTTGACTTAATACGTCCTGCGGCGGGATTTAGAACGACAGGCGCGAAACTATAGGAGACCCTCCCGTTATCGGGATTAGCATCCTTTTCGATGGTTTCCGGTGAACGAGAATTCGGCCAATAAACTACGTAATTATTTGCAGTTCGGTCCAACGATACGTTGTCGGGAACCATGGATACATCAGGAATGTCCGATAGAAGAGCAAGGTCTAGCGCCCTTTTCTGAGGCGTACCGGCAGTGGTATAGCCCCCAAGCAGGACGTCGCCACAGCTTTGGCAGTATAGGAGTTCCAGCACCCGGGCGCCGCATCCGCAGCGCGGAGTCGCGACAGCATGGAGTCTCCCTATGCTGGCAGGCTGTGATCGGGTGTCGGGTATCTCCCGACAGTTCGGGTCGCTGCACGCCCACATCCCTGGAATATTGCGGAAAAACAAGTGGGCGCGCAACTTGGGCCAAGGAATATCGGAGCGGCTCCGGGCCAGCTGTAGAAGCCCCTTCGTGGCTTTCGTTGCCGGCACAGGGGCAGATGTCGGAAACAGCCTAGACCCTAGGTCTTCAATGGTTCGGACCTGCGGCGCTATATCGGAATTGGAAGAGTCGTAGAACGCGTCTTCCAGAGTGGCTGCAAGTGCAACGTCTGGTTCAACCTCGCCAGAGATTAGTGCATCCACAAGTTTCGTGGTGTCTTGGCGGGTGCTCTTGGATCTCTGCACCGAACCACCTAGGAAGGCAAAGGAGTTCGTTGGTAAGGCAAAAAAGTCGGACAGATAAGCGGTATCGCGTTCAGGCTCCAGGGAAGCAGACGCGGCAATAACACGTAGCTTATGCGGTGAAACATCTAGTCCAAGTCGCTTCTTCAGGTTTCGCAGGAGGTACGCCACCTCAGTTCCCGCGGTTCCCCTATAGGAATGCATTTCGTCCAAGACTATGGTGAACACGTTGTCTTCGTGCTCCTCGAGCCAAGCCCGGGTAGAGGCGAAGAAGGAACTTTCCGTTTCCCGGAGCATCATCACATTCAGCATGGAGTAGTTGGTGATGAGCAGGTCAGGCGGCGAATCAATCATGTCCCACCGGCTGAACATTTCTCCGCCATCCAGTCGAGGAACAAAGAACTCACGCCCTCCGCCGGCCAGTCGAGCCGCTTCATAAAGTGACGCTGCGTCGGCCATGAGTCCACGCAGTAGCTCCACTTGCTTTTTGTCCTGGGTCCCAGTCACAGGAGTAGCCCCTGTGTACCGACCGAAATAAAAGCGGTGGCCCTTACGGTGCTTGTCCAGCCATTCGTGGGCAGCACTACTATCGAGAGCGCGGCGCAGTCTGACAAGCTGGTCGTCAACTAGGGCATTCATTGGGTAGAGGATCAGGGCTCGAACTGCTGGCGTTCGTCCTGCGCTTCTTGGACGCGTAGGCGAATAGCTCGATGTTGACTTTTCCCACCATCTACCCGCTTCCGGACCCGGCTCCTTCCACTCCCGTGACTCGCGAAGAAGCTGTCCAATAAGGGGAAGCAGGAAGGCTTCGGTCTTTCCCGAACCCGTGCCAGGCGTCAGTACGATGTTTCTTCGGTCATTCAGTGCTGAAATCAGGGAGCTCTCTTGGTGCGTATACAGCTGGAGGCCTGGTTCCAAGAGGCCACTAGTCAGAAAGGCAGCTTCGTCGACGGTCAAGCCGGCCATAGCAGCCGATTCTTTTACTTCCCGACCGGTGGTCTCGTACGCTGCCCTTAGTTCAAGCAGTGGCTCGCGGTACAGTCCACCGTCACGGTCTAAGAGCGTCCGACGTTCTTCCATGAGTGATTCGTTTGCGAGTGCAAAGGGCGTGTCGTAGTAGCTCAGGAGTGCATCCTTGAGCGATACGAAAGAATCGTAGGCGTCAATGCCCTTGCTAGATGACATCAGATTTCTCCTGACGAATAGAATAAGTGTCTATTGAATTGGACGTTAGTGAATAACGTATAGCCTCAAAGCCAGTCCGGGGTATATTTTGGAAAATTGATTTCCGCCCCGTAGCGTTCTCCGGAAGTACGCCTGAACAAGCCGACAAAAGCTCAACGTGTTGAGCTGGGAATATAAGGGCGGATGGAACCTGAAGCGCTCCCGCCGCTGAGTCACTCTCGGATGCCCAAGCCAATAGTCGAGGTACAGCGCCTGCTGCAACGAACCATTGACCCTCTGGACGGTTTGTGTGGTACCAAATGTCGTTCATTCGTATCCAGTATCGAGTGCGGCCCAGCCCTTGTTGTCGATATAAGCCATCGCCACGTACATAAGGTACATCCCTGTACTGATACGACGCGGGATCAAATTTCTGAACCGGCGCTCCCGAGTCAGAAGGACCGGCCGCCGTCAGGAAATTTCCTATGCGTGGAAGGCTTGAAGCGAGCCGTTCGATATATGAGAGCTCGAAGGATATCCCCAGTGAATTACAGATGTTTGCTATCTCATCGAAATCATCGAACTCGACCAGAATCGTTTGCGGCAGGTGTTCTAGGCCGTCTTCGGTACCACTTGCTGAAATCCCTTTGGGGAACAGTCCCTTGTCTTCTAGGTCGCCGAGAGTAGTGGCGCTACGCCCGCCTCGAAGTAGTGCGAGTGCCATCCCTCCCGGAAGCAAGTGCATCCTCGGCTTCTTGATTTCCCAATGACTCGTAGACCAATCCACAGAGATGTATCCAAGATGCTGCAGCTGCTGTACTGCACGTCGTGCGCCGCTAGGCACGTCCGGGCCGAGTTGCTCTCCGAAGTAGCTCGATATCGTCCGTATTAGTAGCCCGTAGCTTCCCCGACACTGAGCGGTCAGCCAAAAAAGGAAGGTTTCCGCCCTGCCCATTACAACCTCAAAGTTTGTCTAGCCTGATAGAGGACATTGAGCCATTCTGCGTTTCGAGAGGCGAGCCCATTGTCCTCCAACAACATCTTCCACTTCCCGCGTGAGGATTCCGCCACTTTGTGCCTCACCTCGATATCTTCATGGCGCAATTTTTCAACTGAGCGAACAAATCCCCTTCGCAAAGTGATCAGCCAGATGCCGTCTGGAGGAATGATGTAGTCAAATCGGGATCCGTTCGCATAGCCTGCACGTTCAAGCCAATGGGGCGTGGCTGGAGCCGTGACCTCAGTAATTGTTCCGAGCTTATGAACAATAAAATAATCAGCACTTCGAGAAAAAACCTTCCAATCCTGCCGTGGGGCGAGGGTCGGGAGGCTTTCCTCCTGACGTGACTCGAGGCAGTCGCCTACTCGAGATGAGAGGTTATAGTCATCGGGGCTTACTGTTTCAAACTCCAGAATGTCAGAATCATTAACAAGTAATATGTGATGTCCGGCGTGCCCCCCAACTAATTTATGGAGAGGAAGCGCACTTCCATTTGCACGGAGTTCGATTTCGGGTGAATCATCTAAAGAAAGCGAATACGCTCCGAATAGGGTCGCTGGAACAACCAAATCGGGTTCACCTCCAGCGAGGTATACATCTACCCCTGAATGCGTGCGTATTCGGAGCCCATTCACCAGCCTTGGCCTCTCGGCAGGCTCTTCAACTGAGGCTTGCCCCAAGCCAATCCAGTCCCCCAGTCGCGTATCACTAGAGTAATCTGATATCACGACACGAATGAAAAGATCCCAGCCTCGAACAATCTGGCGGGGTCCTCCAATCCGTTTATAGCCCTGGACACCTGCATCATCGAGGAGGGCTGATAAAGCTTCCGCTTGATCGTCCCTTACAAGTAAGACCATCTCTTGATAAGGATCCGCCCCATGGGTCGAAACCCAGTCTCCAGACACTGGGTCTAGGGCGAATATCCAAACCTTACGAGGCCTTAGCAGGACACGACCTTCTCCATTCGACCAGGTACGACTGATGTCAATTGACTCCGGCACGGACTCGGGCAAACCAGATGACGTATAAAAGTTCCCAACACCACTGGCACTAAGACGAACCCTGGATCCTCCACCATCCACGGCCTCAAAATGATCAATGCCTTGGCGTCGAGCAATTACCCATCGCGATTTCCATTCGTCGAGATCTAGACGCATCTGTACATAAAAAGTGCTTTGGGCGTGATGTACCTTTGCCTTCCCATCCCAGTTTCTAACCAGAATTGAAAGAACCGACGCCAAGACAGCTCTCGCCGATCCCTTGGTGTCCCCTTCCAAGCTCCGTGACATCGCTTTGGAAAGGCGCTTATACTTCCGATTCCAGCGGGCCAACTCGTCCAAGAGTTGCGCTTCTTTGAGCATGTTTAGCTTGGTGCTACCGAGCTTATAGAAAAAATCGGTCAGATTCAGCGCGTCCTGCTTGGACATTACCGCCTGAGAGCGGGCGTATCCTATACGGGAAAAGTGGTCATCCTCAAGAATCGTGCTGGTGCCAAGCCATTCCTGATCTCCAATCCATCGATGCAAAGCGCGCCAGATGTACGCGACATCGTCATAGGAATTAGCAAGTTGGGTTGCATTGAAAGGCTGACCCAAGATTTCCTGTAGACGTCCGTAGTACATCAAAGGGCCGCCCTTATCGTCTGAGCCCATATCGGCCGCCGCCATGACAGTTAGCGCTATTAGGGGAAGTACCGGTGGGGTACCACCCAGAGCCGCTTCCTGCCACCTGTCCAAACGCTGGCGGATCGGATTGAACACGTGTCGGGTGGACGCCGACCGTAAATTCTCGGCAACAGTCTGGGCCAAAGACTCAACCGGTGAGTCGAAGAAGGGGAAATTCTGATGCAAAAGTTCGCGATTCACGAAGAGAACGACGGGCTCCTTCGCCGACCGCCCCCGTATCAGAACGGTGTCGAGTTCCTTCTGCCACCGATCGTAATCCCACCGATCCAAACTCATGCCCGGGACTGCCCCGGCTTTTGTTGACTCGGGGTCTTAGGCCGCTGTGAGTGCGGTCCGGTTGATTGTTTCATA
>NZ_BMKU01000020.1 GCF_014644495.1 Pseudarthrobacter polychromogenes | reverse complement strand
GCCCCGGTGGTGATGGACGCGGTGTAGGCCGTGGAGGCGGCCAGGTCTGCGTTCGGGTCCAGGGTGACTACTCGGTTGGTGGCGTCGTAGGTCACCCCGGCCGTCACGGCAGCTCCGGCAGCGTTCTTCAGCGTCACGGTGGTGCCGTTGATTGTGGTGGCGTCCATCGCCTTGGAGAAGGTCCCGGTCACATTCGTGTTTACCGCCACCCCGGTCGCCTGGTCGTTCGGGGACACAGTTGTCACCGTCGGCGCCGTCGTATCCCCACCACCCGGCGGTGTGTCCCCAAGATCTATGTGGGCGTGCCAGTACCGGGCGTTGGGGGTGCTCGCGGCCGCCAACACCACCAGGCCTGTCTGACCGTTGACGTTTTGTTTCGTTGATGTGGGGTCGTTGATGTCCGTGTCGGTACTGCTGCTGATGATGGGCGTTCCGGCGCCGGGAGGGAAGGAAACGTTGTCCAGCGGCGACTTCTTGTAGTAGACGGTGCCGCCCTCCTCCGGTGCGACCGCAAACATCCAGACCTGACGATGCTCCTCGTCAATCATGACCATGGGCCGGGTGTGCTCATCCTCCACAGCGCCGAACTGCGCGCTGGTCCATTGGGACCTACCGTCGCGCACCAGGAGCGCCGCAAACGTTTGACCGACGTTCCGGTGGGCTGTCTTGATTGCTGCGTAGAGGCGGCCGCTGCCGTCACTTGTCAGTTGCCTGAGGTTCAGGTGGTCGTTCGCACATCCCCCGGTGCAGTTGTTTCCGCCCCCGTAGGCCACCTCTGTCTGCCACGAGTTCTCCGGCTGACCGTCCTGGTGGATGGCCAGGTAGAACTTCCTGTGCTCCGCCCGCTGGTTGCTCCACATGATTCCGATCTTGTCGCCCTGGAACGACGTGACTGCAGAGATATCGTCGTGGTGCACCTGGGCGTTTGTTGTCGGCAGGACGAACGGAGTTCCCCATGCTGTGTCGCTCGTCGTCGAGTGGTTGACATAGACACGGTTGCTGTTGTCCGCCGAGACGACCGTGTAGGTGACCCACAGCTTGCCGACGGAGTCTTTGGCCACCGTAATCGATTCCGTACTCCCACTGTGAAGGGTGACGGGGAAACCGGCGTCCCGTGAGTAGGTCTTCGTCGAGGCGTTGTAGCTGAAGCGGTGAAGTTGTGCGGACCCTGAAGTCACCGCTTCCTGGGAAGGTGGGGAGCTCCACTCCGATTCCACAGTCGTGCCGGACACGACGTAGAGCTTGCCGTCCTTTGCGTCCCACAGCGCGTCACCGCGCGCACTCGCCCGTGCATCAACAACCGTTGCCGTCTCCTGCCACGCCTGGGTCGCGACGTCGAGCCGGTGGATCTTCGTCGCATTTGCGGACGCGCTCCATAACAGCCCCCACCAGCTCCCATCCTGGAACCAGAGCTTGCTCTGCGCTTTGTCAGCAGTAGGGTTTCTCACGCCGTCGCCTGCGTACGATGGCCCCGGCTTTCCGAGATCGGCTGCCTGGGCGGGGACGGGGAGCGCCACAGTGGCGGCTGCGGCGAGTAGCAGAGCAATGAAAAGGCGTTGCAGACGCATAGTGGTGTCCTCGGGGTGATGTCGGCGACACGGAGGCCGTTTCTTCACCTCCCGGAGGGAACACTTTATGTCTGCTCGCCACATCCTGAACCGCAGCGGAAGCAGATAGGGGAGGCAGGAGGGGGTATTAGGTAGGCAGATACCGTACCCTCCCGCTGGAGTTCAGGGTGTCCAGCAGCACGGCACCCGGCCAGCGGGCCGCCGTCGTACATTTACGACGGCGGCTCCATAGGTGTCGCTGGACTCAGGAACTCTGGTCCACGGCAACCACAATCTTGCCGCGCGTGTGCCCCTCCATGTTCGAGCGGAAGGCGTCCGCGGCCTTGTCCAGCGGGAAGACCTCGGCAACTTCCACACGGATATCCCGACTGTCCACCAGATCGGCGAGTTCCTGAAGGTCGGTTCCCACGGGATTGACCCACATCCAGTCGCCCCCGTGCTGTTCCACCTCACTGTCTGCGATCGAGGCGTGCCGGCCTCCCTCGGCCAGCACCGCCAGCGTGGCGTCGAGATTCCCGCCCACAAAGTCGGCAACAACGTCCACGCCGTCCGGGCGCAGTGCCCGTACGCGCTCCGCGAGCCCGTCCCCGTAGGCAACCGGCTCGGCTCCCAGGGAGCGGAGGAATTCGTGGTTCTTCTCCGAAGCTGTGGCAATAACGCTCGCGCCGAGGGCCACCGCGATCTGGATGCCCAGGGAGCCCACGCCTCCGGAACCGCCGTGGATCAGGACGGTTTCGCCCGCTTTCAGGCCCAGCCGGTTGAGGACCTGGTAGGCGGTCAGTCCGGCCAGCGGCAGCCCTGCCGATTCGTTCCACCCGAGCGAGGCCGGCTTACGGGCCAGGAGCCGCTCCGGCAGCGCGATGTACTCGGCAAAGCTTCCGCCGTGGACGTAGTCCTTGCGGCCATAGGAGATGACCTCGTCGCCGGGCTGGAACTGCCGGGCATCGATGCCCACCGACTCCACTACCCCTGCCACATCCCAGCCGGGGATGGCGGGGAACTCCAGGTCCATGACGGCGTCGAGTCCGCCGGCCATGATCTTCCAGTCCACCGGGTTCACAGCGGCAGCCTTGACTTTGACCAGGACCATGCCGGGCCCCACTTTTGGCATTGGCTGATCGCCGAATTCGAGGACGTCCGGATTTCCGTAAGTTTTGTAAGTAATTGCCTTCATGACTGCCACAACGGCATGGCGGCGCTTCGCTATTCCGGATCCCCGCGCAAAGTGGCGAACCGCACGGGGAGAGGTACGGGCAGCGGAGCAGGCATGGGAATCCGTGCCGCGGCGCGGGCGCGAGACCGTAGACTCGGGGTCATGTCTTATGGGGGGACGCCGGCTCGGCGCATAGGAGTGTTCATGGCTGCGGCCGTTCTGGCCATGCCGCTGGCGGGGTGTGAATACAGCGGTCAGGACGAGCCGCCGGTACCGTCGTCGCCGCCGGCCGCAACGCCGTCGGCCGCTTCCTTCACGGACAACGTCAACGAGGTCACGCGTTTGCTCGACGCTTCCCCTACGGACCCCGGCATGCCGTCGGAGGCTGAACCCGCGGGGAAGCTGTCCCTTGAACTTGCGCCCGGAGACTACCTGGTCACCGGCGCCTGCGCAGGGGTTTACGGGGCCAAGCTCACCGTTGTGAAAGCCGACGGCGTCCCGGAAGCGTCCAGCTTCGAGTGCACCTCCACGCTGGACCGCTTTGTCAGGCACGACGGCGGGCCCCTCACCATCAGCGCCGTGCCGCCCACGGGCAGGCCCGCCGCAACGGGCGTCAAGGTGCAGGTCAACCTTGACCGCAGGGCATCGGAGCTCGAAGACCTTTCAGACTGGGCAGCACAGCAGCTACAACCAGGTTTGCCCGGCGAACTGCGGGGAACCAGCCGCGGGAACACCACCACCACCACCGCCGGCCTGTCGGCCCCGCCGGGCCAGTATGAACTGCACCTGGTCTGTGCCGGACTGCCGGTAGCCGAGCTGTCCGTTTCCACCTGGAAGGGAGCGGAAGTCCTCGCCCCCGTGCAGGTCCCTTGCGGCGGGAGCGTGTTCAAGGCACCGGTGGTGCTGCCCACTGAAGGGGCGGACCTCACGATGGGACCCGGGGGCCTGGACAGCCGGTTCGCATACCGGCTTGTCCCTGCAGGCCAGCCCTGATCTCCGTGCCCGCGACATCCCAAGGCCGCGGAACGGGCTGGGCGTAGGGTGGGAGGCGGACGAAAGGAGCATTTCATGAAGAAAATCCTCATGGTTTTGACCAGCGTTTCCGAGATCGGCGATACGGGAGAGAAGACCGGCTACAACGTGGCCGAGGCTGCACATCCCTGGAAGGTGTTCAAGGATTCCGGGCATTTCGTCGACTTTGCGTCCATCCAGGGCGGCCAGCCGCCGCGCGATGAGGTGGACACGAAAGATCCCATCCAGGTCGCCTTCACGGAGGATGAGACCACCCGCGCCGGCCTCTACAACACGGCCCGCGTGGACGTTGTTGATCCGGAGCAGTACGACGCCGTCTATCTCGTGGGCGGACACGGCACCATGTGGGACTTCCCGGACAGCGAAGGCCTGCAGAACCTGGTGGCCAGCGTCTACAACAACGGCGGTCTGGTGGGCGCGGTCTGCCATGGACCGGCAGGCCTGCTGAACGTGGAGCTGGAGAACGGGCTGCGCCTCGTGGAGGGCCGCAAAATGGCCGCCTTCACCAATGACGAGGAAGTTGCTGCAGGCAAGGACAAGGTCATTCCGTTCTTCCTTGCAGACCGGCTTGAGGAGCAGGGCGCCACCCACGTCTCCGCGGGTGTCTTTGAGGAAAAGGTTGTGGTTGACGAGCGGCTGGTGACCGGCCAGAATCCGGCGTCGGCTGCCGGTGTGGCCAAGGAGATGGAGAAGCTCTTCGCAGTGGTCATCCACCAGGAAAAGGCCGAGGAACAGCACGACGCTGAGGCGCTCCGGGCCGAGAAGGACGCAGTCAAGGCGGCTGCCGCCGCGGAAGCTGAGCAGTAACACCAGCAGGCACTGAAACTGGCGGCCACCCGGATGATGGGGTGGCCGTCAGTTTTGCGTCCGGGCGGCGGCAGCCGGGGTGCAGCCCTAGGCTTGGCCTATGTCTACTGATGAAGAGAAGGACCCGCCCGTCCCCGCTGACGTTGAGGGCAAGATCCCGAAAAAGGTCCACGACAAACCAGTCACGAAAGACGGTGAGGCAGCGGCCGACGAACCCAAGGACTGAAAAGTCCCGCTGCAGAGCGGACACGGGAGCCCTGGCGCGACGTACGTACGTGCCGGGGCTTTCTGTGTTTGGGCGCACGACGGCGGCGCACGGGTTGGGTGCCACCGGTACAGCGGCCCGGGGGCTCAGCCGCGGGGGGCTGTTACGTCCGTTTGTCCGCTAGGAAGGGTCGGTGAACTCGAGTCCGCGCTCTTGCAGCGCGGCTTCGAGGAGTCGAATTGCTCTGGGCCCCACGCCATGCAGGGCGAGCAGCTCACCAGGACCGTGCGACGCCACCTGCGCCAGCGTCGTGATGCCTGCCTGCAGCAGGGCGCTGTTGGCCGGTCGGCCCAGGGGAGGCAGGTCCCCGATCCGTGCCGGGGTGTCTCGGGTGCTCATGAGGAACAGGGTATCGGCCCCGGGATCAGCAGCACCAAAGAGTCCTGCATTAGCCCTTGAGCGGTGGGCGCCGGCCGCCCTACAGTGACAGCCAACGACCACTTCAGGAGAGGCGCCATGTCCCTTGTCCGCGTTCATAATTTCTCGGTCTCCCTCGATGGTTTCGGCACCGGCGAGGGCCAGCAGCTGGACGCTCCCTTCGGCCACGCAGGCACGCGGCTGATGGAGTGGGCCTTCGAGACGCGGACCTTCCGCGCGATCGGCATCCATGGGGAATCGGAAGGATCCTTCGGTACGGACGAGGCTTTCGCCAGCCAGTGGGGACCCGGTGTCGGCGTCGAAATCATGGGGCGCAACAAGTTCGGTCCTCAGCGCGGTCCCTGGGAAGACGAGGACTGGAAGGGGTGGTGGGGCGATAACCCTGTGTTCCACACTCCTGTGGTGGTCCTGACACACCACCCCCGGCCGGTCCTCGAAATGGACGGCGGGACAACCTTCCATTTTGTTGACGCGGACCCTGCCTCCGCCCTGGAACGGGCCCGTGCCCTGGCGCCCGGCATGGACGTCAGGATCGGCGGCGGCGCCAGTACGGTGCGGCAGTTCCTCGAGGCCGGCCTGATCGACCACATGCATTGTGTCCTCGTGCCGATCCTGCTGGGCCGGGGTGAACGGCTCTGGGACGGACTCGAGGGCCTCGAAGAACGCTTTGACATTGAAGCGACTCCGTCCCCGAGCGGGGTGGTGCATCTGGTCTTCACCCGTCGCACGGCGGTGTAGGCGGGGCTCCTCTTCCACTTCCCTGAAGCGGCCGGCCCGAACTGTTGTGGTCAGAGGTCGTGGGGACAAATTTCAGCGCCCGCCAGTTCAGGCCTTCCCTGTCCGTATGAGCGTTGGTCCTCGCTTCCGGCCCAGATGACACCGCCTCCGGGACAGGGCATCACATCGAACGCCCGGCCATCAAGGTGCGCCCGCAGGTGGCGCCCGTCGTCCTCCACCACGTCCCAGCCGGCCGCGGGCAGCGCTGTCCGATAGTGCTGCAACACATCGACGCCTCCCGGGAGCACAAACCAGCGGGTACAGCCGGCCACACCGCTCATGCCGCCACCCTTGAATTGGCCGATGTGCTCGATGGAATCGAACACCTCCTGGGCCTCACGGTCTGCGGTGGCCATGGGCTCGCCGGTGCCCTGGGTCACGCATTGCGGAGCGGAAACAAACTGGTTCGCCATCTTCTGCCCCAGCGCCAAGGGGGTGACAACGAACATCCCGAGCAGCATGAGGACCGGGATGGCCACGGCAGTCAGCCGCATCCACGGTTTTGTCGAGAGCATGAGGCCGATCAGGGCAACCACCAGGACCACGCCGAGCGCCAGCCCGGACGGTCCGGCTGCCAACCCCCACGTGAGCCCCTCGAACGCGGATCCGGTGACATCGCCGTACATTGCCATGAAACCGTAGTGGACCAGCACGGCCAGCAGCGCCAGTCCTGCCCCTATGGCGAGCAGCACCGCGGCGGAAACGGTCCGGCCGGTCGCGGGCATGGCTCATTGTATTCCCGGTCCCGTCCGCGAGGCAGGGGGACGAAATCCCTGGCCTGCTCCGCCGCGGCACCAGGGTTTACCCCGCCACAGCGGCCTTCGCTGCCTGCGAGGCCTGCATCCACTCGCTCAGCCACGGGGCGCGGACGCTGGAGGTGATCCGGCAGTCGGCCACGAAGGTTCCCTTGGCGCCGGCATCGATCCAGTCCTGCAGCGCGGACAAGTCTGAAAGCGAGCGGATGATCGCCGACTCTGCACCCAAAGCGCGGGCAACACCGCTGAAGTCCACCTCGGGGATCAGCATGGGCTTCTCGGTCAGGCCCTGGGAGCCGTACTGGTGGATCTCGGCCCCGTAGGCGGCGTCGTTGTAGATCACCACAATCGCGCTGCGAGCCGCACCGACGAGCGATTCGAGGTCCGCCAGGCCCATCAGGAAACCGCCGTCGCCGGAGGCCAGCACCAGGGTGCGGCCGTCCTCCACGGCACGGGCTGCCCCGACGGCGCTCGCGAGGCCCAGCCCGATGGACTGGAAGGCGGTCCCCACCATCACCAGGTCCTGCGGCCGCGGGATGTTCCAGTACATGGGGGCCCAGCCGATGAAGTGCCCGCCGTCCTGGACCACCGTGCGGCGCTCCGGCAGCACGGCATCTAACGCCGTGGCGAGGGAGCGCGGGTCCAGCCGCCCGTCCGGGGTCACCTCAGATCCAGGGTGGTGGGCCGGTCCTTCAGCCAGGCGCCGGGACGCTTCCGCGCGCCAGCCTTCCGCCGCAGCCTCGCCATCCAGCAATAACAGGAGGCGTCCGGCAGCGGTCTTCGCGTCCGCGCTGACAAAAAGGTCCACCCGCGGGTGCGTCGGCTGCAGTCCGGCGTCGATCTGGATGACCGTGCTGTCCGGGCCGAGCAGGTGCCCGAACCGCATGGTGAAGGGGCTCAGGCTCGCCCCGGCCACCAGGACCACGTCCGCCTCGCCCATGAGCCCGGCCGCGGTGTCGGTGCCGAAACCGCCGGCCACGCCCAGGTACCCCTCGCCATTGAGGAGGTTGAGCGCCAAGGCGGTTCCGGCGGTCAGTGCGCCGAGCCGGTCGGCGAGCTCGCGGAGCTCCGGGCCGGCACAGGCGAGGTGCGCACCGCGGCCGGCGAGGATCAGCGGCCGCCTGGCACCGGCGAGCAGGCGGGCTGCCTGCCCAAGGCCGCCGTCGACGTCGTCCGTCACCTTCGGTGCGTGCGTCTCGGGAAGGGCCTCGTCCGCAGCCTCGAGAGCCGCGAGGTCGTAGGGGATGGCAAGCACGACGGCGGTGCGCCGGGTGAGTGCGTACTCCACCGCCTGCCGGGTGATGGCGCCGGCGGCATCCCGGGTGACGGTGAAGGTGGCCGCGCCGAGGCCCGCGGCGATGGCCGCCTGGTCCACGTCCTGCGGCCGGGCACCGCTGGTGGGGGCGTCGCCGGTGACCAGCACAACGGGGATCTGCGCCTGGACGGCCTCCGCGAGGGCGGTGAGCGCGTTGGTGTAGCCGGGGCCGTAGGTGGTGGTGCCCGCGGCGAGCCGTCCCGAGGCGCGGTAGTAGGCGTCGGCCGCGGCGATGGCGGCGCCTTCATGCCGGACGGGCGTGAAGCGGAGGCCCTGCTTCTCCGCGGCGTCCAGGAAGTAGACGTTGCCGTTGCCCATGACGCCGAAGACGTCCCTGACATAGCTGCTGAGAACCTGAGCCACGCGGCCGGAGACGGTGAGAATAGTCATGCAGGAAGCGTGTGGCCTGCATCTCACGTTTGCAATACCCGCGAATACTGTTGGGACTTTTGGCAGCAGAATTCTTATAAAGTGAAAAAATGCCCAGCCAGGGTGCGCCAACCGCACTTAGTCCGCTGTGCGGGACTCCTGTTCTGACAGCCGGCTGATGAGGCCGTCGTAGCGGGGCGGCATGAGTTCCATGACGGAGATGGCGGTGCTTGTCCGCTGGATCCCGTCGATCTCAAGAATCTGGTTGGTGATGCGGTGGTATAGCAGCCGTGGTTACACTCGGGTTCATGCGGAGAGTGCGGCCCTGCAAGCCTCTACCCTGCGAACTCAAATTCGACGGTAACTTCGGGATCGACGCTTTCGATGATTCCCGAGTAGAACGCCTTCGCCTGTTCCTTCAGTGCTGCTTCGTTCTGGGTGATGAAATTTTGCTTGTTCTCATCGCTGAGAATGTTGTTGATCATCTGAGTTTGAACGGCTGGCGGTGTCAACCAGCTAAGCGCGCCGCTACTCTCCAGGGGGGTCTCGAAGAAGGGACGGTCAAAGCCTATGCCGAGGAATTTAGGGATAGTCACCCGAAACGACTCCGTGCCATTGGGTTCGATCTTCACCTGTGACCCGTCGATGCCTAATTTTGCATCAAACTTGTACTGGAGCAGCGTCGTTTTCTCGCTCGCGGGCACGACCATGCCGAGAATCTCTCCATTGCTTTCCTGCCTCGCAACACCCTCGATGTGAAGGCTGAGCAAGGCGACCTCCTGCACGCGCGAGACGGCCTGAACTACCTGCGAATCGCGTTCGTTCGAATTACTGGTGAACAGAGAACCGAGCGCGAGAGCGTTGAGTCCACCGGATACGAAAACGGCGCCCGTTCCCGCGACAATCAGCAGGATGATCAGCAGGACATGCCAAAGCAGAACCTTTACTTTGAAAAACTTCATGGCTGCTTTGAAAAAGTTCATGACGATTCAGTCTCCGGTTTTGTTCGACGGCGAAACGCCTTCGGAATTCAGTGGCGTGGAACGGCCACAATGGGTCGCGGCCTTTGGTCCCCATAGAACGGTATACGCAAGCAGGAACCGGTCTATCAGGGCGCGCCCCACCGACTTGGAAATGCGGCTCCGAGCAACGGCGTTCGCTGCTTATGGTGTGCCTGTGGGGCGCTTACTCCGACGTGCGGGATTCCTGTTCGGACAGCCGGCTGATGAGCCCGTCGTAGCGTGGCGGCATGAGTTCCATGACGGAGATGGCGGTGCTGGTCCGCTGGATCCCGTCGATCTCCAGGATCTGGTTGGTGATGCGGTAGAGGTCGGCGGTGCCGCGGGCCACTACCTTGGCCATGAGGTCGGCGTCCCCGGTGGTGGCGTGCACCTCGATGACCTCCGGGATGGCGGCGAGCCCGCTTTCCACCGAGCCGAACCGCGTCTGGCTGATTTCCAGCGAGAGGAAGGCCATCAGTTCGTAGCCGAGTGCGGCGGGGTCCAGCCTGCGGCTAAAGGAGCGGAGGGCGCCGCTGCGCTCCAGCCTTGCCAGCCGGGCGTGGACGGTGTTGCGTGCGACGCCGAGTGTCCGGGAGAGTGCCAGGGCGCTGGCTTCGGGGTCCTTGTCGAGGGCAAGGATGATGCGGCCGTCGAGCGAATCGAGGGTGCGTGAGTTCGCGATGGTCATATTTTCACCACAAGTACCAGTAGTTGAGCAGAAGTCCCACTGGCTAGAGCGTATCTTGCAATGTGGGCCGGGTCACTTCCATAGTCAGTCCTCATGACTGCTGAACAACTCCTGGCCGCTCCCGCCACCGTGCTGCCCGCCCTGCGTGGCGCCGTCACCGGCCTTCCGTCCTACGTCCCGGGCCGGCGCAGCGCCGGCGCGGACATTGCAGCCCTCGCCAGCAACGAAAGCCATTACGAGCCGCTGCCCGCAGCCATCACTGCGGTGGCCGAGGCGGCGGGCAAGATGAACCGCTACCCGGACATGGCCGCCGTCGAACTCCGCGAACGGATTGCCCGGCACCTGGGCGTCACTCCCAATGAGGTGGCGGTGGGGCCCGGCAGCGTGGGCGTCCTCCAGCAAATCATCACCGGACTGTGCGACGCCGGGGACGAAGTGATTTTCGCGTGGCGTTCTTTCGAGGCCTACCCCATCCTGGTGGAGCTGGCGGGCGCCCGGCCGGTCCGCATCCCGCTGGACCACCTTGAGGGCCACGACCTCAGTGCCATGGCCGCGGCTGTCACCGAGCGGACCAAGGTCATTCTGCTGTGCACGCCCAACAACCCCACCGGCGTGCCGATCAGCCACGACCGCATTGAGGCCTTCCTGCGCGCTGTCCGCTCGGACATCCTGGTGGTGATCGATGAGGCTTACGTGGAATATGCCGAAGCGGGCAGTGGCCCCGACTCCCTGGCGCTCTACCGCCAGTACCCGAACGTCTGCATTCTGCGCACCTTCTCCAAGGCGTACGGACTCGCCGGCCTGCGCGTAGGCTACGCACTGGCCGCACCGGCCATCGCCGAGGGGCTGCGCCGGACCGCCCTGCCCTTCGCCGTGAGCGCGCTGGCGCAGAAGGCGGCCGTCGCGTCGCTGGATGCCGGGGAGGAGATGGCAGAGCGGGTGGCCGCCGTCAAGCAGGAGCGGGTCCGGATTGCCGCGGAGCTTGAAGCCCAGGGCTGGAAGCTGCAGCCGAGCCAGGGCAACTTCCTGTGGATCCGTGCCGATGAGGTCCTCCTGGCGACGCTGGTGGAGGCGTTCAATGTCGCGGGCATCATGGTCCGGGCGTACCAGGGGGACGGCGTGCGGATCACCGTTGCCGACCCCACCTCCAACGACCGCGTGCTCCGGCTTCTTGAAGCCCACGCGGCCTGAAACTTAACTGATCCTCAACCCCAACCTGTTCCACCAACACATCAGAGGAATCCTCATGGAACTCCAGACAAAGACGTCTGCCCGCGCCCTCGGCGCGGCCCTCAAACCGCGCCAGCTCACGATGATGGGTCTCGGCAGCGCCATCGGCGCCGGCCTCTTCATCGGCTCCGGTGCCGGCATCCAGGCGGCCGGCCCGGCGGTGCTGCTCTCTTACCTCGTGGCCGGCACGCTCATCATCCTGGTGATGTGGGCGCTCGGCGAGATGGCAGCCGCCAACCCGGATAGCGGCGCCTTCTCCGTATATACCGCCAAGGCCTACGGTCCCGTGGCCGGCGCCACGGTGGGCTGGCTGTGGTGGATCCAGCTGGTGGTGGTCATCGCGGCCGAGGCGCTCGGGGCGGCCGGCCTGTTGGCCACCATCTTCCCCGCGCTGCCGGTGTGGCTGATGGCCTTCGTGTTCATTGTGGTGCTCACCGCCGTGAACCTGACCAGCGTGAAGAACTTCGGCGAGTTCGAGTTCTGGTTCGCCCTGCTGAAGGTGGCGGCCATCGTCGCGTTCCTGCTGGTGGGCTTCGCACTGCTCTTCGGCTTGGTACCGGGCGTGCAGTCGCCGGGCCTGGCCAACTTCATGGGCGAGGGCTTCGCGCCGAGCGGTTTCGCCGGTATAGCCACGGCACTGTTTGTGGTGGCGTTCGCGTTCGGCGGCACCGAGATTGTGTCCGTGGCGGCAGCTGAGACCGCTGAGCCGGCCCGGAGCGTAAAGAAGGCAGTCCGCACCGTGCTGTGGCGCATCCTGGTGTTCTACATCGGTGCGATTTTCATTATTGCTGCTGTGGTTCCTGTCGGTTCGGAGGGGCTGAAGAGCCCGTTCGCCGCGGTGCTGGACGCGGCCGGCATGCCCGGTGCGGCCACTGCCATCACCCTGGTGGCCGTCGCAGCGCTGCTGTCCGCGCTCAACGCCAACCTTTACGGTGCCTCGCGGATGGCGTACTCCCTCGCGGAGCGGGGAGAAGCACCACGGTTGCTTGCTTCCGTGTCCAAGGCCAGGGTTCCGGTTATTGCCGTGCTGGCCAGCGTCGCCTTCGGTGTTGTCACGGTGGTGCTGGAACTGGCGTTCCCCGAGATGGTCCTTGGCGTCCTGCTCAATATCGTGGGATCAACCTGCCTGCTGGTGTGGACATCCGCGCTCCTCGCCCAGCTCGCGCTGCGCCTCCGCGCCGACCGCGAGGGGACGGAGCTTCCGCTGCGGATGCCGGGCTTCCCGTGGCTCACAGTTTTCGGCCTGGTCATCCTCGCGGCGATCTTCACCGTGGGCTTCATCGGTGAGGATTCCCGTCCCCAGCTGCTGAGCACGTTCGGACTCGTGGCGCTGCTGGCTGTGGCTAACTGGCTGAACCACCGGAAACGGGACGCTGCGCAGAGTGTGAAGTCTTCGGACGGTGAGAAGCAGCCGGTGCTTATCGACTGAACCACGGCGTGAGCCCCCTTGGCGGGTTCACGTCCGAGGGGAGCGCCGGCTTTGCCCGGCGCCCCCTCGGCCCGCTTGCGGCCTGCACTCGCAATGCATTGCCCGCGTTCACGTCATGGGATGGAGGGCGGGCGGTCGTTCTGCCGAACACGCGTTGGTGGCCATCCCTGGCTCGTGACGGTATGCAGCGCCATAAGCCACGGGTCTCGTGAGGACAACTTACAATCTGCCCGGGCACGAGTCAGTTCATCACTCCCGACTGATGCCGGACCCGCTTATAGGCCGAGCCGTTCATATGTAACTAGAACGTGTACTCAAAGCCACTGCCGAACATCGATTTCATGATGAGGATTCCGGCTGGTTCGGGAACGTCTAAAACGACGATGCCGGTGGCCTTCTCCCCGGGTCCAATCCCGGCAGACGGCAGTGTGCGGGCATCGTCGATACAGCCATATCCGCTTGCTATCGTAGAAAGGCTTCCATTAAATGTCGTCCCATTGTTGGACACGAACTTGAAATCGTAGGCAGACAAGCCGAAGGTTGGGAACGGAGTTTCAGCCAGTTCCGGCAGTGTCTCGATGGTGACATCAACAAAAACGATGTGACCGTTCTCTGGGGGTTGAGCGTACTGCTGATCGCAAGTCCCTGGGGCAATCGAGTTCACTGTGAACTTGGTTGCGTCCACCTCTTTACCATCGCTAGTTGTTGAGCTAACGGTTCCAACATCGCCGGGTGCCATGACTATGTTGCCGCGGGTCGATTTCTTGGCGGCGTCTTTGGCAGGAGTCTGAGTCGCTGGCGTCACTGCTTCCGCCGAAGGTGCCGCTACATCACTCCCGGCCTTGCTGTTACCGTTCCCACAACTGGTTAGCCCAAAGCTTGCAGTAAGAAGAGTGACTACTGCTGCTGTCTTCAACGATGAAGATTTCATTGAGGTACCCCTACAAAAGGTTTCTAACGCGTATTTTGCCGCTGCCAATATTGTGCGCCAAACCTAAGAGGGTTGGAGCACGGCGGCCGAAAAGTTTGATTAATTAGGTGGTTAGGGGTTTTTCTGGGGAGTTGCCCAGCTTGCGCCCCTAACGGGGTGCGGGCCTTCACAGATGTGAGTGTTAAGGTGTGGCTTCGCTACGCGCGTCGGTGACGCCCTCCAATGCTTAAGTTGCTCCCTTACAGACCGTGAAGGTGGCCTTCAACAGGCAGCCCATTGCCACAGCCGGAAACGTGTTGTAAGTATGTGCTCTAATTCGAATTGATTCGTGAGCTACCTTGGCTTAACCGGGGCCCCTACTGCTATTCCTTCTTTGGAGGCCATATGACACCCGAACAGATGAGCGGCGTATTGAGCTCCGTAGCTGCCTTGCTGGGTGCGGTACTTTGGCCGGTGCTTGTGCTCGTTCTTCTCATTATGTTCAAGTCCGAGTTCCGTAAGCTCTTGAAGTCTGATGACGTGACCCTCAAAGCGGCCGGGTTGGAGGCTTCATTTCAGCGCAAGCAAGTAGAAGCTGCGGTGGCTCTTGGTGCCGCAACAGCCAAGCAGGCTGCGGGGCAGACGCCTGAGGCAGCAACAAGCCCAGCTCGAGTTGCCGATGCGCTTGCTCAGGCGCTTCCGGATGAACGCACTCAGAAGCATCTAGAAGGTTCAGTTGTCCTCTGGGTGGATGACCGACCTGAAAACAACGTCTATGAGCGCCAGGCGCTGGAAGCCTTGGAAGTCAGGATAGATTTGGCAGAATCGACGGATCAAGCCCTTGCGCTACTGCGGCAGCAGTCATACGACTTAATAATCTCCGATATGGGCCGCCCGCCAGACCGTCGAGCCGGTTACACGTTGCTGGACAAATTGCGGGCGTCTGGTAATCAGACGCCGTTTCTCATCTACGCGGGATCTCGCCTAGCGGAGCATATCCAAGAGGCCCGTGATCATGGTGCCCTAGGGGCCACGAACCGCCCACAAGAGTTAATTTTGATGGTGGTAGGGACTCTAAGCTCTCGTCCGGCTGAGCGGTAGTGGTGCGGCGACCCTCCGGAGTCACGGGATCATGTTGAAGCCGCAGCTAATGTTTCTGAACGACACCACCGTCGATCTAATTCCCCGGTGGGAGAACAGCCTCAATGTAGTCCGCTCAGGCCCGAGTTCCCGCTATTTCACTCTGGCGAGGTAGCAGAGCCCTCATTTCGCTTCCTCCAAAGGTGGTAGCACTGGCCGCGATGCTGTGGTTTGCGGGAAAGTAGTTTCGCTGTAATGCTCACTCCATGAGCCCTTGGTTTGATCGCCGACAGCCAGCGCCTGCACCAGTTGCCGCATCTGTCCATTATGTGTCCGCGTCCACCAATATAAACGCCACACGACAAGAGGTCTGGAACTTCATCAAACCTGCTGAAAGCAGTGTTCTTGTCGATCCTCAGGTGGTGAGGGGCTTTAGCGCCCCGGGTGTTGAAGGAGCAGGTGAAATCCAAGTTTTTATCTATATCCGGGACGGAATCGAGCACCTTGCTGCTATCGAGGTGGAGCACGTGATTCCATACGAACTAGCAGTGACCCGTACCATCGGGGATCCAGATTCATCCGCCCGAAGCCGCGACTTCTTGTATGACGCGGACGAGGGCACGACCGTTCTTGAACGTGGTCAGTACTTCACGCTGCCGGGCGAAGCCGTGGGCCAGTTCAGTCAATTTGAACGGCATTTCAAACTTCAATGCCAGCAGTATGTTGAACGCGTTAGAGCGGCAGTCGAACGAATGTGAGTTCCAAAGTACCGCTTCATGACCATTTAAGAACTATCGCCGGCAAGGTCTGCTTCAGTTCAAATCCAGTGAAGTAAAAGCCCTCTGAAATTCCTGGGCAGCCGCTATAAAGCGCATGGGGAGCCAGTAAATCGCCTTGTCGATGATCTAACCGCAGAGGGTGCATCAGCGTCGCCGTCTTTATTGGCTGAAGGCAGCGATAAGTCAGCGGTTCCAGAGCTGATGCCTGTATTCGTTGATTAGTTGAGCTTCCACCTGAAGGGCCTGGGCTCTAGTCTCGAACGTCTGCCAGCGAACTTCCAGTCCTGCATGGTCAATTGCTGAACGCGCAGCCGCCTTCGCCCTCATGGGAGTGCCTGCAAGTGCTTCGTCCAGCCGTGCTTGGAGCCACGTCGGATCTTCCAATGCCCTATCAAAAGCATGTTCTCCCAAGCCGGAGCCGGCTCCCTTGCCGCTTGCATAGATTGTCAGCCGGCCACGGAGTCCGTTGCCCTTCCGTTCTCCAGCCATACCGACGTACACAGGGCCGCGATGAGGTTCCGCCGCGATGCGGAACATGTATACGCCAGGAAAGCGCGGAGCCACTTTGAGGGCATCACTAAAGGGAATCCATTGCGACCAGGTGCCATGAGTTGGGTCGGCTACTGCACGGGCGACGGCAGGCTTGGGACTAGGCCTTTCGACTCCAGGCAGATGGGCTGAAGTTACTCGGTCACTTGAAAGTGCCGAGAGATTAGGAATACGCCGTCCGCGTTGCGTTGCGAGTTGCTCGACGTAGCTCGGCTTGAGGAACCAATTGCCTCCATGTTGGGGAGGAACCTGTCGAGCACCTGCAGGGCGTTGGTTACGCAGCGTTTGCCGTAGCGTCTTCGCGCTGATCCCGAGAATGGCTGCAGCTTCTTCAGCGCTGACTGAATAGTCGTCCACGTGGACATCCTGCCTTACCAAGGGAGCTTTGCAATACAAGGAACGGCCTAGTGAACTAGGCAGTTTAGTCATCCGCGGCGGCTTGGGTGCCACCACCCGCCAGGCCCATAAACATTGTCCGGTGCAGGATGTCCACGTGTTTCCGAGAGACCTCCACGGCCTCCTCAACCTTGCCGGCGCGGAGGGCTGCCACGAGCGCGATGTGGTCATGGTTGGACTTGTGCAGCTTTTCGATGGGGTAGGGGATGAAGTAGTCGTAGAGCTCGACGAGCGTTTCCTGATACACCTCGACGGCAGTGCCCATTGCTGATGCCGTCCCCACCAGTTGGTGGAACCGCTCGTCGGCCTGATGGTACGCGGACCAGTCGGTTGCCTCGGCCATCTCACGCGTCAGCCGCTCCAGCTCATCCAGCTGGTCGGGAGTGGCGTTGACCGCCGCATAGTGCGTCACCGCGCACTCAAACAGCAGCCGCCGGTCCACCAGCCTGTTCACCGCCTGGGACTCCGCCGGCGACGCCGAGAGCTCCGCCAACACATCCGACGGCGGCGAATCCGCCACAAACGTCCCGCCGGCCCGGCCGCGACGACGCACCACCACCCCCTGCTCCGCCAGGCTCGCCAATGCGCGGCGTGCGGTGATCGGGCTGACCGAAAGACCCAGGGCCACGTCCTCCTGGTCCGGCAGCCGCTCGCCCGGCTTCAGTAAACCAAGCGAAATCGCCATCCCGATCCGCATCCGCACGGCGTCCATCGCGCTGCGCCGGTCCGTCCCGGGCATCCTGCCGGCGCCGATGCGCGGGGGCTCGGCGGTGTCCTCCAGCTGACGGGTCATATCCGCTACTTTACGGCCCACGCCGCCCCCCTTCCTTTATTGGTTCATTCTGATCTAATATAACCCGGATCACACCCCAACGCGGAGACAAACCCATGCAACGCACCCTTCCCCTCATCGCCGCCCAGGCCCGGCCGCGGCTCATCGGCGAACCCGTCTCGGCCTTCGCGGACGAGGTCAAGAAAGCCCTCGAAGCCCAGCCGCACAGCAAGCTGGTCGTCTTCCCCGAGCTCCACCTTTTCGGCGACGAAGACCCGGACCTGCAAAGAACCGAAATGCTCCAGGCCTCCGCCGAACCACTCGACGGGCCGCGGGTCAAAGAACTCAAGCAGCTCGCCAAAGACCTCAACATCTGGCTGGTCCCCGGCAGCGTCTGTGAACGTGGCCCGGAAGGGCAGCTGTTCAACACCCAGCTGGTCCTGTCCCCGGAGGGGGAGCTGGCCGGCTACTACCGGAAGATCTTCCCCTGGCGCCCGTTCGAGCCGTACGATCCCGGCGACCGGTTCACCACCGTGGACCTGCCCGGCATCGGCAGGGTGGGCCTGAACATCTGCTATGACGCCTGGTACCCGGAGGTGTCCCGCCAGCTCGCCTGGATGGGCGCCGACGTGATCCTCAACGTCGTCAAGACCACCACCCCGGACCGCAAACAGGAACTGATCCTCGCCAAGGCCAACGCCATCGTCAACCAGGTGTTTATGGTCAGCGTCAACTGCGCCGGCCCCACCGGCCAGGGCAAAAGCATCATCGTGGACCCGGAGGGCAACACCCTTACAGAAGCACCGGACGATCAGCCGCAGCTGCTCACCGCGGAACTGGACCTGGCCGCCGTCGACCGCGTCCGCACGCACGGCACGGAGAACCTCAACCGCCCCTGGTCGCAGTTCCGCGAGGGGGAGCCCGCCGTCGAACTTTCCGTCTACCAAGGCCGGATCAACCCGGCCACCTGGACACCGCCGTCCTACAAACCGTAAGGAAACACCGTGCCAACAACCCTCACCCGCACGCTGAAGCTGCCCTCGCTGGTCCTGTTCGGGCTGGCGTACCTGACCCCGATCATCGTCCTGGGGATCTTCGGCATCATCGCCGAGACCACCGGCGGCGCCGCGCCCGCCGCGTACCTGGTGGCGCTGGTGGCCATGCTGTTCACCGCGCACAGCTACGGCCGGATGGCCGTCGCCTACCCCGTGGCCGGCTCCGCCTACACCTACGTCCGCCGCTCCATCGATCCCCGGGTCGGGTTCCTGGTGGGCTGGGCCGTGCTGCTGGACTACCTCTTCCTGCCCATGGTCATCTGGCTGATCGGCGGCTCCTACCTCAGCGCCCAGTTCCCCGGCATCCCCATCGGCGTCTGGATCGTGGGCTTCATCGTCATCACCACGCTGCTGAACATCCTGGGCATCAAGGTGGCGGACAAGGCCAACTACGTGCTGATGGCGTTCCAGCTGCTGGTCCTCGTGTTCTTCGTGGCGCTGGCCATCGGCAGCGTGGTCTCCGCCAACGGAACGGGGGGACTGGCCAGCGGGCAGCCGTTCTTCAATGACACGGCCAGCTTCGCCACCATCTCCGCCGGCGCGGCCATCGCCGCGTACTCGTTCCTGGGGTTCGACGCCGTCACCACCCTCACCGAGGAAACCATCAACCCGCGCCGCACCGTGCCGCGCGCCATCATGCTCGTGGCCCTGATCGGCGGCGGCATCTTCGTGGCGGTGTCCTACGTGACCCAGCTGGTCCACCCCGGCGGCGTGTTCGAGGACGCGGCCTCCGCGGCCAGCTCCATCGCCCTGCAGATCGGCGGGCAGCTGTTCGGCGCCGTGTTCCTGGCCGGCCTGGTGGTGGCGCAGTTCGCCTCCGGCCTCGCCGCACAGGCCAGCGCCTCCCGCCTGCTGTACGCCATGGGCCGCGACTCCGTCCTGCCCAAGGCGGTCTTCGGCCGGCTCAGCGAGAAGTTCCACACCCCGGTGGCGAACCTGGTGGTCACCGGCATCGTGGGCCTGATCGCGATCTTCCTGGACGAGGCCACCTCGACGTCGTTCATCAACTTCGGTGCCTTCACCGCCTTCACGCTGGTGAACGCCTCGGTGGTGTTCCACTATGTGCGCCAGCGCCGGGCCGGGCAGCAGCTGAACCCGGTGTCCTACGTGGTGGTCCCGGTGATCGGCGCCCTCATCTGCGCCTACCTGCTCTCCCGGCTGGACAGCAACGCCATTACGCTGGGGGTGTCCTGGCTGGTGCTGGGCGTGCTGGTCCTGGCCCTGATCACCCGCGGGTTCAAGGCGTCGCCGCCGGAGATGACGGCCACGGAGAAGGCGACGGTCGAGGCCGCCGCCTGAGCCCTACAGCTTTGGTAGCTTGGCCTGTTGGTTGAGGGAAGGAACAGTCGTGAGGATTGCGCTGGGGCAGCTGGCGTCGGGCGCCGACATCCGGGCAAACCTCGCCGCGATCGACCGGTTCGCCGCCGAGGCAGCGCGCGACGGCGCCGTGCTGGCCGCCTTTCCGGAGTACGCCACCTACGAGAAGAAGAAGGTGGACGCAACGTTCCCCGCGGTGGCCGAGCCGCTGGACGGTACCGTCTGCCGGGAGCTCGCCTGCATTGCCCGCCGCCACCGGATCGCGCTCGTGGCGGGCGTGGTGGAAACGTCGGACGAGCCGGGCCGGGCGTACAACACCCTGGTGGCGTTCGGGCCCGACGGCGGCCGGCTGGCTTCCTACCGGAAGATCCACCTTTTCGACGCGCAGGGCTTCGGGGAGTCCACGTTCATCAAGCCCGGCCCGTCCACCGATCCGGTGATGTTCGAGCACGGGGGAGTGCGGTTCGGGCTGATGACCTGCTACGACCTGCGGTTCCCGGAGCTGGCCAGGTCGCTGGCCGACGCCGGCGCGCAGGTCCTGCTGGTCTGCTCGTCCTGGGTGCCGGGCGAGCACAAGACGGAGCAGTGGCTGTCGCTGAACGCGGCGCGCGCGATCGAGAACAGCGTCTATGTGGCGGGGGTGTGCCAGTCGCCGCCGGTGTCCGTGGGGCGGAGTGTGCTCGTAGACCCGATGGGTGTTGTGGAAGCGGACCTTGGGCTGGAGCCTGGCGTGCGAACGGTGGAGGTTTCGCTGGAGACGTTGGAGCGGGTGCGGGAGTCGTTCCCCATGTTCCGGCAGCGGCGGCTGTAGTCCTTGGTGGCCGCGAGAACATCTGCTTGATGCAGCGCGTTCCCCAATCCGCTACAGCTCACTGGTATTCGGCAGTGCCCGTTGTCGAATCGGAATGTTCTGGCGGTTGCTTAGTCCTGATTAGGGCAGTATGCAGTTCGCTCGGTGATGTAAGCGCTCGCTGGGATGGCTTCGGCCAATCCGGACAGCGGGGTCTTCTCCGTCTACACCCGCGAAGGCGTACGGGCCGGTAGCTTGCGCCAGGGGGGGCTCTGGCTGTGGTGGATGCAGATGGTGGTGGTGATCGCGGCCGAGGCAGTGAGCGCGGCTGGGCTGTTGGCCGCGATCTTCCCGGCCCTGCTTGTGTGGCGGATGGCCTTTGTGTTCATCGTGGTGCTCACCGCGGTGAACCTGACCAGCGCGAAGAATTTCGGTGAGTTCGAGTTTTGGTTTGCGCTGTAGAAGGTGGCGGCGATTGTCGGATTTTCTGCTGATTGGTGCCGCCCTGCTTTTCGGCTGGCTGCCGGGCGTGCAGTCGCCGGACCTGGCTAGCTTCATGGGTGCTGATTTCGCCCCGAGCGGTTTTGCAGGGATTGCCATGGCTTCCGTGTCGAAGGCTCGGGCCCTGTGGGTTGCGGTCCTGGCCAGCGTCGCTTTCGGCGTTGTCACGGTGGTGCTGGAGCTGGCTTTCCCCGAGAAGGTCCTTCCGGTCCTGCTCAACAGCGCGGGTTCGATGTGCCTACTGGCGTGGACCTACGCACTAGAGACATACTGATCGACTGCGGACCCGATGCACTTGCCAGAGTTGTCAGCGGTGTCAATAAGTTCACACGGCCCCACGGCATGGCTCTGCGTTGCGCGATGGAGTAACGGAGGCACCGGGCGGTCGGACACTACACTGATAGTTTTCGGGAGCTGAGGCGCGGACAGTAGACCGGGTTCTTCTGTAGTCGTATGTTCAGCGCCGCCGCCTTAGATGTCGCGCAATCATGCTACTTTGGCACCACACAAGACTCGAGTAATGGTTTACACATTTAGCCAGACATCCGTAGCAGCAGAAAAGGCGTGCCATATGAAGTGGAAGTTTCGGGTTTGCAAAAAAGAGTCTGAAATTCCTCTGGGCGCTTTCGATACCGCCTACCTTGTTCGTGACAGATGGAATGATTACGGCTTCGGTACTCAGTTTTCGTTGTACGTCCGAGATAAAAGCGGCGAGCTAATCATGATTGGTTACGTCAAGATCGGTCGCGCGGGGATGAAGTTGAAGCCGGGCGTCTTTGGAACCCTATTCACGGAAATAGACGATAATTTTAGTGCCCTGGGGAATGAATATTTCTCGGTCGGGCAGGATAGAGAGTACTACGAAAACTTGATCAAGATTCTTGGTCGGGAAAGAGCGAGTGCTCTGCTCATAAGTATTCGCGACGTTACGTTTCACGATGAAGCGATTAGCAAGTTTGGCGAAGAGGAGGTCTTTACTAACTCACTTTTTCGATCTATAACTACCGCCGTCGTGACAGACCAGTACCGACGGATCATCCAGGGAGGAGTATCTAAGGAATTCTTCAGCCTTAGGTATAGTTGGCCGGAAGATCGCTCACGAAAAAGGCCGGTTTTAGACTTAGAGTTCGAGGTTCATCCAGACTCGTACCCGCCGACGAACGTCCATGTCCTAATTGGATCGAACGGAGCGGGCAAAACCCGTGCGCTAAAGGGGCTTGCTGCGTCAATGAGCAGAACGGACGTGGACGGTTCTGGGCGTTCGGACAATTCCATTGCAATGCACAAGCAACTGACTAGCCTTGTGTCGATTAGCTTTAGTGCCTTCGATATCTTTTCCGATGAGATGCAAGCAGTGTCCAATGACCCGCGTAAGCGTGTCCAATATGTGGGGCTCCAGCACCCTGAGGAGGATCGCCGCATGTCTCCTCAGGAACTTAAAAGCGTATTCAGTCAACGATTGAATGCGTGTCTCGTAAAAGGCAAGCGGGAAAGACTTACTCAAGTTTTTCGCTTCATAGAACGCGACCCGGGGCTGGCCGGTATGCAAATCTCCGATCTAAATGGAATTAAAGAGCGGCTGAACTTCGACATCCTAAGCTCAGGACACAAAATTGTCTTGCTCACGCTCGTAAGCCTTGTCGATTTGGTGGAAGAGAAGACCTTGGTGTTAATAGATGAACCAGAGTCTCATCTACACCCTCCTTTGATCGCGGCCTTTACACGTGCCTTATCTTGGCTGCTAGCGGATAGGAATGGCGTGGCAGTGCTAGCTACGCATTCTCCCGTGATTCTTCAAGAGGTCCCCCGTAGTTGCGTGTGGAAGATCAGCGCCTCAGGGGCCGAGCTTCGCGTTGATCGACCGAGTTTGGAGACGTTCGGGGAAAACCTCGGGGTTCTAAACCGCGAGGTTTTCATGTTAGAGATTGAGCAAACTGGCTATCACGAAATGCTGGCAGAGGTGGCTTCGAGGAGCTCTACGTATGATCTCGCGGTTGCGGAATTTCAGGGGAGTCTGGGGCAAGAGGCCAAGTCAGTCCTCCGAGTTTTGATGATCAGCAAGGACAGGCAGTCGCATAAATGATTCTGCTTGAAAAGCCTGCCGATGATTCCGTAGTAACTCTGCAAGCCTGCATGAGCGGCATCAGGAAACTTGATGCCAAGCCGCGATTTTTATCATACGAGCAGGGGCTGCTCGAAGAGGTTAAAGATTTCGAAGATGCGTGTTCACTTGGCGAGCACCGAGCTTTCACTTCAAAACCTTTCACTAAGGGTCTGAAGAAAGATATGATCTGGCTTTACGATAACCGGTTGCTCAAGGCTGTTGCCGCTCGACCAATTTATGATCGTCTGATTTTATTAGCGCCACGACGAGTATGCCCTATATGTCACCTCGCCATCGCTGACACTCTTGACCATTGCCTCCCCAAATCTTCCCATCCACGGCTCGCTGTTACGCCGCTGAATCTTGTTCCCTCTTGTAGCGCGTGCAACTTGTCAAAAAGCACGGAGAGCTCCGGCGGCGTCAACCTGTATTTAGACGGTTGGATCGACCAAGAACTGTGGCTCGAAGCTAAAGTTTCCGACCCACGTCTGCCTGAAAGCGTAGAGTTTTTTGTGGGCCACCCTGGCCGCTGGTCCAATGAACAGCAGAACGCGGTAGTGGCTACGTTTGATTCCTGCAACTTGGCCGAGCGGTACGCAGTCTGTGCAGCGTCTGAGTTCAGATCTGCTATTTTCGGGATTCAGAAAGTCCTTCGTGCTGGGACAATGGATGATGTGAACGATGTGCTCTCCGATGCCGTGGAGTCGGCTGCTGCTGATCGGATAAACGGGTGGAAGCACGCGGCCTACCGGGCATGGCTGAGCGTCGTCGATGAAATACCTTGGCTTGGTGAAGACGGGGGGAGTTAACTTCGTCGCCACGAGCGTGCTGTCACAAGAGCAACGAAGCGCGCACGCTGATATCGGCCGGCTCTTAGGAAAGCAAGAGCTCGGTCCTAGAAGGGCTCAGCACGTCTATCAGTCAGACCGGAACAGGAAGAGCATTAACGACCGGGCGCGGCAGTTTTTCCCGCTGTTCCCGCGGGGCCCGCTACGAGAGCCTACGGGCGTGGAGCTGCAAGTGTATCTTTTGCAGGCCGGACGGGCGGAAAATCTTGTGCCTACGAGATGACAGGCAAGTTACAACACGAAACGGAGAGTGTACGAGGGTTTCGAGTAACACAACAAGGCTTTGTGATTACTAAGCCTCAACGAGCTCTGCGTCCACATCCATACATACGAAGATGTTCGTCGTAGTGCCCGCCGCCTAGCAGAAGTGATTCGACCGAGTGCTTGTGTGCATTAGGCGGCGACCGCCGGGAACACCACGATCGATCCGTCCTTGTTCCGTTCAATTTCTATTGCAACGTCAGCTTGTCCGCTGCCTCCGTTCAGGCCAGTTCCAAAATCACGCAGGCGGTATGCCGCCTTTAGCAGGTTGTCCACTTCTCCCTGAGTGACCATGAGGTTTAGGAAACCGCCTCCCCGCCTCAGTTCTATATTCGACAGCCGGGAAAGAACCGCGTTGATACCAGCTTCCAACTCATTGATACGGTGCTCGTCGTCACGTAGTGCACCGATGAAACTCTTGAATGGGTTCTCCCTGTCCTGTTGAGCGTGCTCGACCGCCTGGAGGACCAGCACGCGACGTTTCAGGGCAATAGCAAGCCGAGCGATCTCGAGGTGGGCCCGAAACGTTCCGCCTTCCTCGTTAATACCGGGAAATGACTTCGTCAGCTGATCCAGCTCGACCGGCCCCTCAGGGATCGCCGCCAGCGCATCCTGCCATTTACTGAGTCTGCGTTCTGTTGCGTGGATGACCACGCTAATTGCATAAGACGAGGAATCTAAGCCCAGGGAAAGGCCCACCCGACCCCGATCGAGAAGGACGGAGGTCGCTTTATCGATGGCGTCACGGCAAGCGCCAAGCTCGCTGCGTTCCTGCTCTAGCTTATCGTCGTGTAGCTGCTCCAGCAGGTCAGTAATCCGCTCAATCGCTTGCTGTCGCTGGTGTTCGGCGTGGGCGCTCACGCCCACGGCAACCGCCATCAGTACGAGGGGCGCAGCAACTGTCAGCGCCCCCGCACTAGCGACCGCGACACCAGCGGTTGCGGCCGATCCCGTGGCTGCCCCCGCGACTGCTGCCTGACCGGCAACTGGAACAAAAGTGGCCTGTGCTGCAATGCCGCTCGAGCTGCGAAGAGCGCTGTGGATGCCTCCCGCCATCGCCTTCGAAGCCATGGGCTGCACGAGTCCGCTTCCTACCTGAGCGGCAACCTTTGCCGGCACAACCATCCGGTAGAGAACCTCACCGCTGGCTCCGATGTTCAGCTTTGAGGGGGCCGTTTTTGTGGTCTGAGAGACGAGCTGAGCTAGCTGTTGTGCGAGGGGACTGGCCGATCCCAGCGCAATAGCGCCCTTTCGATCACGTGGGGTGGTTATGGGATGTGCCTCAAGTGTCGCAACGGGCGAGGCGGCAAGTGCTGCGAGGGCGGTCCTTAGTTCTGCGAGTCGAGGCGGAGTCATCTCTCCCTCGCCCAGCACATTTGTCACGCTGACCGGCTCCGTAGAGAGCGCCCACACTGGCACGAGGTCCTGATTATCACCGGTCACGCTTTGTCCCCTCTGAAAATGAAAGCCTTTACTAGCGATGGTAGCTACACCATTACGGACATCAGAATGCATGACCGTATCGACCGCCGCCGTGTCGTGTTGACGATTCAAAGTCGCCCTGGCTGGCTGTTGTGTGATGTCCAGTGACAGATTCGCGGGTGAGCACCGTCACTATCGGCCGTTTGGCACCGGCTTCCACGCCTGGCTGCGCGACAGCGCGAGCTTGAGCTCGCGCCCGCCTGCCTCCTCCAGCAACCCCGAATCACCCACAACCACCAGCAGGCTACGGGCACGGGACAGTCCGACGTAGAGCTGTTCTCGGGCCCGGCCCACGTCCTTGAATCCGTTGACGCAAAGGACAACGACAGACCGTTCCAGGCCCTTGAAGCCCAGCACATGGCCGTAGAACTCACCCTCATTGGCGTGGAAGTCCCGCCAGTACTCCTCCGTGGCGCCGCGCTCGAAGTAGTCGAGGTGGATCGGGTGCCGGTCCTTGGTGGTGAGGAGGGCAATTTGGTTATTCGCCCAGCCCTCGTCGATCAGCGTATTCAGGCAGTCCTCTGCGACATCAAGCGCATCTTCCGTGGGGCAGTCCACGAACCGCACCGGCAGGCCGGTGCTGCCGCGGGGCTTGAAGTAGTCACCGGCGAAGGGTTTGAATGTGTCGGCGATTCTAAGGGTGTTGCGCAGGTTGTCGTCGATGTGGATGGGTACCAAGGTGGCCATCGGACCATTGGTGAGGTCCGCCGTCGCGCCTTCCCACCGCTGGTAGACGTCCTGCCGGTCATCCATAAAGGCGTACACCTCACCAGAGTCGGGATCGGTGGTGCAGGCGAGCAGCGCGTCCCACCAGAGAGGAGCGAAGTCCTGCGCTTCATCGACGATGACAGCGTCCAGCCGCTTTTGCGGCGCCATTCCGACTGCCAGATCCTTCAGGAGGCGGGGCATCTCGACGTCGAAGTAATCCTGCCCCGACCCGTCGGGAACGCCGAGCCCTCGAACATATTCGTGGAATTCCCCGGTGAACACAGGCTTTGCCTGCCGCCAGGCCGCCACCCGGTCCTGGAGGTACAGCCCCAGGCCCTTGTTGTAGCAGAAGAGGCCGACGCGCTTGCCCTGCTTGCTGAGCATGCGGGCTTTTTCGACGGCGAGCCACGTCTTTCCGCTGCCGGCGCCTCCGGTGAAGCGGATGCGGGGGAGTGACCGGGTGGCCTGGAGCAGCGTCGCTTGCCGCTCGGTGAGTTGCTCCTGTGCCGCCTCATCCTCCTCGAAGGTGGTGGAAGCTTCGACGCCGGTGTCCAGGTTTCCGCCGAGCTTGCGGACGATGCGCTCGAGGAAAGCCGGGGCAAGTGGGGCGGCGCCGCCGCCTTCGTTCTCAATGGCCATGCGGACGAGTTCGGCGGGGGATTTGCTGTCAGTCCTGTCGAGGATGAGTGAGCGGGGGCAGCCTGCCATGATCCAGTCGGTAGGCACGTCGGTATAGGCCAGGCTGACCATGTAGGCGCAGCGGCTGCTGATGCGGGAACCGAGTTGGGTTTCAAGCCAGTCTTTGAGGGCGTGCAGCGAGCTCTGAGACTGCGCGACGGGGCTCTTGATCTTGCGCTTCTGGTTCCGGTCGGACTGGTACCACTGTCCTTCGGCAATAGTGATCTGGCCGCCCTTGACCTCGATCGTTGCCATACCCACATTCGGCCAAAGGACCAGCAGGTCAATCTCGTATTCATTACGGCCATCGCGGACGTGGACCGAGTGGGCCAGGGCGCAATCATCGGGGAGACTGTCCTTCAGGGCACTCCAGACAGCCTTTTCCGCCAGCTGTCCCTCACCGAACTCCGGCTGTTCCGGAATGCACCGCATTACCGCCCCCACACTCCTGAACCGGACTCCCGGTTTCGCTCATCCAACGTTAGCGGAGTTGCCCGATCTGGCAGTGTGCTAGGGCCGCGAGTAGGTCGTGTTGTCCCGGCAGTCCACTCGAGGGGCACGGTGCCAAGCTTCGGTAGATGTACGGGGGGAGCGCAGAGATTGGTTCTCCCACTGGTGGAGTCTTACCTTCATGAGCCTTATCCCACCCGTTGTATTCAAGGTTTCGAGTAGTGGCCGCGTTACGATTCGCCTAGTTTTGGAAAGCTTGACGAGGAGGGCTCTGGCTCAGGACTAGGATTAGGAAACTGAGCGAGAAAGCGTATGGGGGGGGACTGCCCCCGGTTTTGTTGACTCCTTGACCTAGCGAGCTTGTGCTCGTGGAAGGATGTTGACCATGCC
>NZ_BMKU01000019.1 GCF_014644495.1 Pseudarthrobacter polychromogenes | reverse complement strand
TCCTGGCCTTGTTCACGATGCCTAGTACCCCAGGTGGGACTCGAACCCACAACACGCGGATTTTAAGTCCGACGTCAGGACGTGCGGGGTGGTGCGGCTAGGTGCAAAACCCCCGGAATCACGCGGAACTTACGTGCGTCTACATGCGTCTACGTGCGGGGTCATTTGGAATATAGGCCACCAGATAGGCCACCATTGGCGTCAAGATAAACTTGACGACCGGAGGGGCGTCAACCTACAGTTGACGCATGGCAAAAGACAAAAAACAGGAAGCGCTGGAGGCCATCGGGTGGCCCCTCAAAGCGATCAAACAGGAGGAAGCCCGGCTCCACGGATACGTGCAACTGGCACGCAACGAGGGTGCCTCGTGGACGGAGATCGGAAAGGTGATAGGCATCAGCAAGCAGGCCGCACAACAGAGGTTCGGAAAATGACTACGACAGCTGCCCCTAAGATTGGCCACATGCTCACACCCGCAATCGTTTCTCACTCCACCGTTCCCGGCGGCGCGGAAGCCTACCTGACCAGGCTTTACCGGACCTTTGCCCAGGACGGCCACTCCCCCATCATGGTGGGCGGCATCCCCACATGGGATGACGCCGGACTGGACCGGATCCCCCTGACCCTCAGCCCCAAGTGGGGCGGCAAGACGATGGCCACCGGCCTGCTCAAGCTCAGCGGCGAGCGCCGCAAGTTGAAGGAAGCCATCGAGGACCTGTCACCGGATTATTTCCATGTGCAATACAAGCGCGAACAGATCGGTTTCACGGACCTGCTCGCGCGGCGAGCGCCTGTGGTGTGGACGGAGCACGGTCGATTCCTGCGGGGACCTAAGGGCGCCCTGCTGGCCGCCGGTTACCGGGAGGCGGCGAAGCGCGTGGCTGTGATCATCTGCGTTTCGGCCGATGTCGCCGATGACGTGCGGCGGGTTGTGGGGCCAGGGCCTCGCATTGAAGTGATTGAGAACGCGGTTGACACGTCGGCACTTCAGCCGGCTTCCGACGTTGAGAAAGTTGCAGCCCGTGAGTCTTTGGGAATCCCAGACGGGCTGCCGGTGCTTTTGTGGATTGGCCGACTGGCCGAGAGTAAGCGGCCCCGGTTCGCCGTGCAACTGGCGGCTGCGTGGCCAGGCGTTACGTTGATTGCCGGGGATGGCCCCCTGCACTCGGCCGTCGTGCAGGATGCTTCCAGCGTGACTGGCGTCCGCGTCCTTGGCCATGTTTCCGACACTGGCCGGCTCTACCGCGCGTCCGATGTCATGGCCTTTACGTCCACGGGGGCCAGCGAGGGCTACCCCACGACAACGATGGTCGAGTCTGCTGCCCACGGCGTTCCCATCGTTACGGACGGGCAGTCCGGTGCGTTGAGCGCCGTCTCTGCGAGCGGCGGGTTCGTTCTCCCCTCTGACGCTACGGCGAAGGATTGGGCGGAGGCCCTTCTCGAGTCCATTAGCCCGGAGCGCAGTGCCGCTGTGCGCCGATGGGCCGTGGAGCATGATGTGCGGGCATGGGCCCAGAAGCACGAGGACATCGTCCGGTCCGTGCTCTGAGCCCATGCCCCGTGGCTCCGGCTAGGAGACCTTGATCAGCGAGAGTCCGATGAAGCTGATGTCGGCCGGGAAGGTGTCCAGCGCGTCACCGCCGATGCGGCGGATGCTGAACTGGAGCAGTGGACGGTTGGCCGGATCGACAGTCGCAAGGTTGATCGGATTTGCGAAATCGTTGACTGCAAGCACTGACTGGTCCGGCGCGTCCAGGGTCAGCGACTGGGTGCCTTCGCCAGTGTTCAGCAGTTCGCCATTCACCTTCACCGGCAGGGCCCGGAACTGGATCATGGCGTTTCCGGCCTGGGTGGACTCGGCAGACCAGTACAGGCGAGCCTTGGCGGTGTTCCATCCCAGTGGCGGGTGCATGACTGTGTTGACGATCTCGGTGGCCGCTGGGTCCAGCAGCCAGCGGGGGTATGCCACGGGGGCCGCGCCGGTCAGCGTGGGGGCGCCGGAGACGATCACGAAGGCCGTGGCCGGGATGAAGATAGATGCCGGCGAGTTTGCCTCCAGCCCGGCGGTACGGGTGTCGAGGTCGTTGACTGCGACGTTGGTCTGGTTGTGCAGAGCGGTGTGTCCGCCGGAGCCGGGGGTGACGTTGGTGGGGAGGTTGTAAGCCATGGTGTTCTCTCTTTCCTTAGAAGTTGATGACGGTGGTGCCGGACTGGATTGTCGTGTTGTTGTAGGTGGCGGTCATTCCGGGCGGGATGGTGATGGTGATGGCCGTCGCGTCCCACGCCACCGCTACCGTCCCCCTCGGTGTTTTCACCGAGGCGGAGACAGAGGGCAGCGCCGCGGGGCGGTAGGGCTTTATCTCCACCGTTGAACGGGAAGTGACCTTGATGCCGGCCAGGTACTGGTAGAGCCATGCGAGGTAGGCCCCGTGCATGTGGTGGGACAGCGTGCGTTGCCCGTTCTTGGATCCCCACCCGTTCCACGTGGTTGTAGCGCCGAGTGAAGCCCAGTATCCCCATGCCGGAAAGGTGGTCTGGGAAGCGACCGCATAGGCGGTGTCCGTGAACCCTTCCTCGCAGAGCACCCCGAGGAGATGTTCCTCCCCGAGGATCCCCGTAGTGAGGTGATTCGTGTTGGTCACCCGGACGTTGGCTTCCAGCGCTGCGGCCGCCGACGCCCGGATTCCTGCCGGCACGTACCCGTGCTTGAGTGCCAGCACCGTGGGCGTCTGCTTCATTGCTCCCGTGTAGTCCGGGCCGGGCTTGTAGACGCCGGTTGCGGGATCCATGTTCCTCGCATTCAGCGCGGTGATGATTCCCGCCGCCCGGTCGCGGTAGATGGCCGCCACATCCGGTTTGCCCAACACATCAGCCATGTCCGCCAGAGCCCTGGCGGACTGAATCACGAACGTGGTTCCGACCATGTCCTTGCCGCCGTCGTTGTAGTTCCCCGACGGGCTGGACCAGTCCCCGAAGGCGGAGTCCCATGCGTTGATGGCCGGGTTCTTTACCCAGTAGTCAACGTAGGCCCGCATCCGCTCGAAATTCTGGCTGATGAAGCTGACGTCCCCGGTGAAGGAATACAGCTTCCACGCGATCAGCAGGAAGGCAGCGCACCACTCCGGGGCCCTCGTGCCGCCCATGAAGCGGTAACTGGTGGGCACAATGACAGTGAGCAGGCCGTCCTTGTCGAGGTTGTCTGCCATGTCCGTGAGCCATTTCTTGAACAAGCTGTGCATGTCCAGGCTGTAGATCGCGGAGGTAGCCATGACGTTCGCATCGCCGAGCCAGCCGTTCCGCTCGGTGTGCGGCGTGTCGGTGATGAACCCGTGCGAGTTGATCCGGAAGGACTGCCGGGACATATTGTGCATCTGGTTCAGCGTGGCGTTGGCACACGTGAAGGTCCCCGTCTCCTCGTAGTCCGTCCAGACCGGCACTCCGACCACCGTGTCCGGCTGTACCGGCCCTGTGATGTCCACGTAGTTGAAGCTCTTGTACGAGAACCGCGGCTCCCAAGTGAAGGCGCCGCCTGCCGCAGTGTACTTGTCGGTGTTGATGGTGCCTTCGATTTCGGAGGCAGTGATCTTCAGCGAGCCGTCCGCATTCAGGTTCTCCGCGTACTCAATGGTGAACAGGTCTCCGGCGGTGGCGGTGGCTGAGAGGCGCACCCAGCCGACATGTACGTTGGGGAAGGTGTAGCGCCAGGTGTCGGCGTCACGCTGCACAACGCTTACTGGGGTGATGTCCGCGCCTGCCCGGATCGGCTGTTGCATCTGGGCCACCAAGGCGCCCTTGGGCGCCGTGAGCAGCTCAGCTGCGGTCCATGCCGAGTCGTCGAACCCGGCCGCCTTCCACCCGCTGGTCTCCAGCCGGGCATCGTAGTAGTCCCCGAGGTAAACGGAATCCGCGGTCGTGGGCCCGGTGGATGCCTTCCACGATGCGTCGGAAACAATGCTCTCGCTGGTGCCGTCGGAATAGCGGATGAACAGACGGACAATGGCGCGGGGATGACCCCACCATGGCGTGTTGTTCCACCCCCAGTCGGTAGCAGTAGTGCAGCCGAAGAAGCCGCGCCCCAATGTCAGGGAGACAACATGGTCCGTGGTGTTCATGAGGGCGGTAACGTCGTGGGCGACGTACTGGACGCGCTTGTCGTAGTTGGTGAAGCCGGGCTCCAAAGCATTCGATACCCGGATGCCGTTGACGTTCGCCTCGGCGTATCCCCCGGCGCCAACGTAGAGGCGTGCCCAGGCAACAGCCTTCGTCGTGGTGAACGCTTTGCGTAGCTGCGGGGCCTGAGTGCCAGCCTTGCCGATCCACTTAGCGCCCTTCCAGTCCGCCACGGACCACAGCCCGGTATCGAACGTTCCATGGGCCCACGCCGACACCGTGTCTGTCTCGTCCCATACCCGCACCCGCCAGTAGTACTGGGTGGCTGAGGTGAGAGGTTTGGTCAGCTCGAACTCCTGAGCCGTGCCAAGCTGCTTTCCGGTAATGAAAAAGTCCGATCCGTCCAGCGTGGTCCCAACCTGCAGTTCGAAGGCGGTCTGTTTGTCGCCTGGGACCGTCGAGCTGAGGCGCCAAGCGAGGATTGGTGATGGGTCATCGATCCCCTTGGTGGTACCCGCCCCAGGCAGGTAGGTCGCCGAAACGATCACACAATCACCCCGTCCAGAGACAACCACGCCGGGGCCGAGCCCGTGAGGATCGAGTCGATTTCGAGTGTGGTGGCGGTGGACCGCAGAAGGACGCGGCCGGTATCAGTGGCGGCTATGGCTTTGATACCCGCCGCCCAAGTGCCGCCTGTGGCGATCACAGCCCCCACGATGAAATCTGATGTCCCGGGGGCTAAGTGCCCGGCGAGGTGCGCCTCGCCGAGGAGCACAGTGAAACTCGGCTGGCGACCCCACGATGGCTTGGTGAACCCCGCTCCGAGGACGAGATCCTTACGCGACGTCCCGGAGACTGAACCGCCAGTGCCGCCGGTTACCGCCGGCAGGACTGCCGCCGGTACCTTGCCGTCCTTTAGCACCACCGTGCGCAGTGACGTCAGGACTGCTTGGGCAGGGTCCACGGCGGGGATGTCGGCGAGTACCGTATCCCCGACGAGGTCTGCAGCGTTGGTGTCGTAATACGAAAGCTGGAGTACGTCCCGGTTCAGCGGGTCGATGTAACCCTGAAACTGGGTTGCCTCAGCGACTCGCTGAGGCAGGTGCTTGGCATACATCCGGCCGGAGCTATCAAGGGTGGGTACATCACGAGTTGCCATACTGGCGGGCTCCTTAGGTTGTGATGGTTAGTACATCGGAATCGGATGGTTTGATGACCACGGTTCCGTCGTTTTTCGTGCTGACGATGAGTACATCTGGGTCCGTTGGCTTGATCGCCACGCCTCCGCCACTTGCTGCGGCGGCGGCGTTTTCAGCAGCTGTCCTTGCCGCCGCTGCTTCGGCGAGCGCCGTTGCAGCTGATGCGGCGGCGCCGGTTGCCGCAGTCTTCGCTGTCTCCAACTGGGCCGTAGCTGCCTCGGCCGCTCCGGTGCCGGCTGCTTCGGCGAAGTTGCGGGCCTCTTCGGCTGCTGCCCTTGCCGCAATAGCTTCATCCCGAAGGCCTTTGTAGGAGTTGAAGACACCGGAGAATTGTCCGGACTTCCACAGGCACTGGGGCACTGGGGCGATGCGGCGGCCGATGACGCCGTATTCGTTGGACATCATGGGGTTTGGGATCGGGTTCCCAGAGGTGTCCTTCAGCGCGAGGAGAGCGGTGCCCTCCAAATCGTTGGCGTCATAGATCTCGATGAGACCCCCGCGGACAATGTTGTTGGGGTTGTCCGGGTCAAAGCAGATGTCCAGGTCGTAGAGGTAGTCAGTCACCTGTGGCCGCCTCCTTTAGGTTCTTGGGCGTTACCTTCAGCCGGAGCAGGTAGGATCCCAGCGCGGTCAGGAAGGACTTGGTGACGAGGATCAGCAGGCTGATCCAGAAAGCCTCAGTGGTGACCTCGTGCTCAAGCATGAGGTTGGCGATGCCCCCGCCGATGAGGACGAGGGCATCGAGGATGAAGCCGGTGTAGAGGGTGCGCCAAGCCCGGACCAGTGCGTCGGTGTGCAGCGCCCACCATGGCTTGTCCGTGGCGGCTTCGTACTTGCCCATTCTGGGTCTCCTATCCGAGGTTGATGACCTGACCGGGGTGGATCAGGTCCGGGTTGATGCCGGGGTTGGCCCGGAGGATCTGATCCAGAGGGACTCCGTACTGGACCGCGATCCCGGAAAGCGTGTCGCCGGGATCGACGATGCACTGGCTAACTGCCGCCGGAACCGGGGCCGCCGCCCCGCCGCCTGGAAGGTTCAGGACCTGCCCCGGGAAGATCCGGTCCGGGTTGGCAATGCCGTTCAGCGCGATGAGTCCGTCGAGGTCCACGCCGAACTGTGCTGCGATACCGGACAGAGTGTCGCCGGGATCGACGATGCACTGAGCAGGCGCACCAATCACCTGCCGAGGAGCGGCGGTCCCGGCCGGAACCTTGAGCAGATCGCCGGGGAAGATCCGGTCATAGTTGAGACCGGGGTTCGCTGCCTTGAATGCGCCGAGGTCGAAGCCCCACGCGGCGGCGATGCCGGAGAACGTGTCCCCTGCTTCCACGATGAGCAGATCCGAGCGGACGACGGGCGCCGCGGGGACGCTTGTGGATGCCGGTGCTACCGGGTAGAACCCGCGCCCGCCGGCCAGCTCGGCCCACGCTGCACTATCGCCGTAGAAGACGTTGACGTCGAGGTCTCCGTCCCACCCTGCGAGCCTGCCCGACTGGGCGTGCTGCCACATGGCCACCGTCCACCCGGGAAGGTTTGGGAGGCTGGCGACCGGAGACCATGCGACCGGGGAGCTGGTGGGGTACCAGGCGAGCCACAGCGGGTACGTGCTCTTCACTGCGTCCCAGCCGCCTGCTTGGGTGGTGCTGAGGTTGATGTAGAGCAGGCACTTCCGGCCTGTGGCGGCCGATACCCGGTCGAGGAAGACCTTGGCGACGTCGGGTGACTGGTTGTCGCTTTCGAGATCCAGCACCACGAGGTCGCCGTCGCTGAGGTGCGGGGCGATGATCTGCAGGAAGCTGTCCGCTTCCGCCTCGGGGGTGTTGCCCGACTGGGCGAAGAACCGCGAGAAGTGGTAGAAGCCGAGCGGGATGCCTGCGGAGCGGACGGAGGCCACGTTCGCAGCGAGCTGGGGGTCTGCCCAGCCGACGCCTTCGGAGGCCTTCACGATGGCGAACTGGGCGCCGGTTGCCCCGACGGAGATGCCGCGCTGGTGGTTGCTGATGTCAATGCCGACCAGGGTGCTGCTGACGGCGGGTGCAGCTGGCTGCTGTACCTGCTGCTGGAGGGCGTTGGCTGCAATGACGGCGATGGGGTCTCGGCGGCCGTACATGCCGTCCTGGTAGTTGACCGGCTTCGGGATCATCTCCAGATGGAGGTGGGGGCCCGTGCTGAGGCCGGTGCTGCCCGAGCGGCCGATGACGGTCCCCGCGTCCACCCAGTCGCCGGGCTCGAAGTAGGAGTCGTTGAGGTGGCCGTAGATGCTGATGTGGGTGCCGTGGTCGATCACGACGACGATGCCGGCGTTCTGCGGTACGAGGTACCAACGGGCTTCCCAGCTCCGATCGGCGAGCGCCGTTCCCCAGTTGCTCCAGAGGATGGTGCCGGGGGCTACTGTCCTGACGTCGGTGCCGATGTTGCAGCCGAAATCCGTGCCGAGGTGGCCGGTGCCGAGCTGCCAGCTGAGTTGTTTGCCTTCGCCGAATCCTTGGGTGATGGCGTCTGCTACTGGTCGGGTGTAAGACATGGCGGTTCCCCTTCCGGGCATGAGAAAGGCCCCGGAGTTTTCCGGGGCCTTTCAGGGGTGGTTGGTGTTAGTCCTTGTTACGGGACAGGTTCGAGGGGTGGTCTGCGATCACTACTCCCTCGGGTGGCTCGGGCAGGAGGTCGATTCCGCCTAGCTCTCGGACGACTCGGACCGCGGCATAGATCCAGTCGATGAGGATGCGGTTGGCGTTGGCTGCCTTTTCCGCGATCGCGCGTACTTCCTTGACCTCGGCGACGAGCCCGTCGATGCGTTTGTCCCGCTCCTCCAAGAGCTTCTCGAACCGGGCGAGGAGCCGTTCGTCCGCCTCGATCCCGATCTTGCGGTCCTCCCGGTCGTCGGCCGGGGTCCGCCACTTTTTGCTTAGGGCCGAGAGCGCTGCGGTTATGACTGCACTTGCCAAGCCCACTAGCCCCAGCAGCAGTGGCAATGGCATGGGCAGATCGGCCTCAGTCACCCGGGTCCTCCGTCTTCTCCAGGTACCGGTAGATCACTGTCCGGGATTTGGCTGCGCTCTTGATCATCACCATGCGTGCCAGGATGGCCGAGGCGATGACGTAGCAGAGAGCAATGGCCGTTCCCTTGTCTTGGCCGGTATCTATCCAGATGCCGGCTTGGACGCCGATGAAGACAAGCGGTCCGGCGAGCATGAGAGATAGCCCGGTCATCTCCACCCGAAAGCCGCGGCGGCGGGTCTCGTGTTGCTGGGCCGAAAGCACCAGCCCCACAACGCTGACCCAGAATCCGATAAGCGTGACGGCCAGCCAGGCGACGATGAACCATGCGGTTGTCGCGTTCTGTATGGAGCCGAGCTGGCTTAGCGGGATCATCAGCATGATCCCGATGGCAGCCTTGAAGTGGAGGAAGGCCCAGTCCACTCTGGTCAGTCGCCCGAGTGCCCGTATCAAGGTTTCGCGCTTGTTCATTTCAGGACCCCGACCCCGCCTAGCTGGCAGACAGTTCCGAGAGGGAATGGACCGACGGCGATTCCGCCTGCGTACACGGAATAGACCGCGCCGGAGCGATAGCCGTTCGTGGTCCCTGGCACGAAGGTATGTTCCTTGGGGATCATGCCGCCGGGGAACTTCGCGATGATCCAGCCTTCGTAGATCGTTGAGCCGGTGTAGCGTACGTCGGCTTGGACTTGGATGAATGATCCTCGGCCCATGGTTCGGGCCCTTGCACGGCTGGCTCCGTTGTTGGCCCAGCCTTGTTCAAGGGTTAGCTCAACCCAAGGGCCCGAGCCGTCCTCGTTGACCCAGTCTGCTTCAGTGGCCGAGAGCCGCTCGTATGACCAGACCTCGCCAGCGATCTTGACCTTCGTACCGATCTTGTTGAGGTATTGTCGCGCGAGCGGATCCACGGCGAACATGCCCCCGTTGTTGGACCACACCCTTAGGTCGCGGATCTCCATGGGTGCGGACGTGCCGCCCTGCCATCTCACGAGGGCGATGGGCTGGTCATCCTCTACGCCTGGCCCTACCTTGCGTGTAGGTGCATCCGGGATGACCGGATTAGTTCCGACGTCGATGACTGCAAACGTCGATGGGCCTCCAAGCTCTGGCTGCCAGTTGCGGCGAATTACGATGAGGTCCCAGCGGACCCCGGACGCCAATGGCGGGCAGTTCACCACTTGGTCAATCTCTGCTTCGTCTGTGACGCCGTGGCCGTGTGCCCGTCCCTTTTTCACCAGCACCGCGTAAGGGATAGAGGGATGCGCCGTGACCCTGAAGTCCTCATTCCCGTAGACGCCATACTCGATCCGGCCCGCGGGGTTCTGGGCGCGGTCTGACTCAGTTACCGGGCCGTCGTAGTACGTGCTAATCAAAGGCATCAGCGGGCCATCCTGTCTGTGTCGCCGCGCTCCAGAGCGCGGAGTTTCTTCGCTAGTCGCGTATCGGTGTCATCGCTGCGTTCTCCCAGCACCGGGGTTGCTACGTCTCCGGTCTTGTCCCACGAGAGGTGGACCTCACGCAGGACGTCGGTGAAGAGCTGGCCGTCAATCTCGGCGGTCACCCTGTCGCCCACGCGGAGTCCCTCGCCGCCGTAGCGGAAGTGCTTGGTTTCGGACAGCTCCAGGGAGAGGCCTGCCATGGCAGCTCCCGCGGCGAGCGCCTCGTCCGCTCGTGCTTGGTAGATATCGCCTTCTGCCGTGTCCCGGGCGTCCTGCAGGGTCTCGATGATGTCGTTCCAGTCGGTTTCCCGTGCGGGATCCGAGAATGCGCGGAACTCGCGTAGGACGCCTTCGCCCTGGCCGCCGACCACTACTCGTGTGGTGCTGGGCGCGGTGAGTGAGAACGTGCCACCCACCACTGTCCCGTCCTCGGGTGAGAGGCGGTGCTCGTAGTCGCGAGGCTCGTAGCAGTCGAGCAGCAGTGCCTTGCCTTCCATCCGGACGGTGACTCCGATTCCCGCCTGGTCGACTGCTGGGAACAGCCGGTCATAGATGGGGTGGAATCGGAAGCTGTAGGTTCCGACGGCGCCGCGGCCTTGGTCCACCGCCACAGTGAGCGGGTACCCCAGCCGTGCAGCGTTCTCAGCCATCACCGTTTTCACTACGGTCTCGGCGGGGCCGGTGATGGTCCGGTACTCGACGGTCTGCCCGCCGTTGATGGGAGCCCCCGGCACGGGCCAGCCGAGCCAGTTGTTGACCACCCGGAAGTCGCTCTCAACGGTGAAGGTCAGGTCCGGCCCGAGGGTGAACGGTCCGCCAACACGCCTGACCGGCCCCGACATCTCGAAGCGACCGTGCTTGTAGATCATCACGCGAGCGCCTGGCGCCTTCAGATCTGCAGCGCGTTTATGGTCGGCGTCTATCCGGAAGGTGGCGGTGGACTTGACGTTGTGCCGGATTACGGGCTTGACGTCCAGAGGCCGCCCCACCCAGCCCACGAAGTCGAAGGCCCTGTCGTAAACGAGGATCTCGTAGGGGATCTCCGGGTCCATTTACCACGCCCTCCGATACTTGTTCCGCACCTCAGCCATTACCGTTCCGGTCCCTGTCATCGTGATGGTGAGCGGGCGGTTCTGCCCCCGGGGGATGGAGACGCTGACGGCCGACGTCGGGTCCATTTCCTTGGTTCGGTCCACGGGGGACTTGATGGCCTTGGCGACGTTGTCCCATTCGCCGTACCAGAGCACTTGGCCATCGGTGGGGTCAGTGTCGAATTGGACCGCGTATCCGGCCGGGATTTCGAATGGGACTTTGATCTGCCTGCCTCCGACGCCGAAGGAGACGTCGGTGGTGTGGCCGATTACTGTCCACACTGCGTAGGCCGGCACGTCGCCATCATTGGTGATGGCTGCGGTGCCGAGCTTGCCGCCCGATGAGAGGTAGTGGATTACGTCGGGCGGGTAGCCGTACGTGATCCGGTCTTCCTCAGTGACGTAGTAATTCCGCAGGTCGCTCTGGCTCCATGACCTACGGATTGTTTCGCCCACCCACAGCGGCTTGTCCGCCAGCAGATTGATGGCGTACTGCGCCCAGCCCCGCTGGATCGGATCGTGCTGCATGTCGTCGTCGGATCCCGACAGGCGGAGCGCCAGAGTGCGCTGCCCCCTACCGGGAACCTTGGCGGTCCACGTTCCCTCCATGTCCGGATCGAGGCTGCCCCAGAAGAGGCGGTCCCTCGCCACGAACCCATCCGAGCCGGAGTCATTGTAGAGGTAGAGGGGCCAGAAGACGTCGCGGTCCTTGGTCACGGTTCCCAGATGGCGGGAACCGGCGACCATAGGCGACGAGCTGGACTGCCTCTCAAACTCAGGCAGGTGCAGGCCCCTAACGCCCGGTCTCAGGAACAATCCTGAGGCCGGGCGAGTCAGAGGCCATTCGCTGCCGTCCCAGCCCGTCCATGTGAGGTCCAGACCCCGATACGCCCGGCCCGGTGCTGCCGGTGGCCGGTACGGCACCGCGAAGGCAATGCCCATGTGAACCCCCTAGATTCCGAAGGCCGCGAATGTGTCCCGGCGCTTCGTCTCGATTTGATGAGCTACCTCGTGCGGATCCCACCCGACGTTGCCCTTGAAGATGACATCGCCGCGGCCGCCCCCTCCGCCTGCCAGCTCCGCGCCGCGGGCCGCTAGTGACTGCAGAGCCCGGTTCTGCTCGAAGTTGTAAATCGCCTCCGGCTTGCGGGTGCGGTTCAGGATCGCCGAGAGGCCGGGGTTCAGCACTCCCCCGTTGTCGTGCAGGTACGGAAGCCCTGTAGACCCGATGCCGTCGTCCTTGCCACCTTGACCGGTGACAAATTCCACAGCGCCGTCCAGGATCTTCTTGCCCGCCCCGATGGCCAGGTCCGCGATGAACCCGGCCGCCGGGAAAGCGGACTTGAAGCTGGCGACCAGCCCACCGACGATGTCGGCAATTGGGTTCCAGCCGCCGGAGCCAGCCTCGCCGCCGCCGGACAGGTAGTCCGCCGGGTTGACGTAGTTGGGCCAGCCGCCCTTCATCACCATGTAATGCAGGTGAGGGCCGGTGCTGTTACCTGTCGATCCCACCGTGCCAATCCGCGTTCCAGCCCTGACCGACTCGCCCATCTTCACCGCGAAGGAGTTGAGGTGGGCGTACCAGGTCTGCAGGCCGTTCGGATGGTCGATGTGGATCTCATTGCCGCCGCCGTAGGAGGACCATCCAGCGGACGACACACGGCCCGGCCCGGCCGCCACAATGGGCGTGCCGGTCGGGGCAGCGAAGTCGATGCCGTTGTGTCCGCGGTGGAACGGCTGCGAGACCGTGCTTGCCCGCACCGGGTGCACGAGGCCACCCGTGGCGTAGCCCCGCAGTGACTTGGCCAGCGCGAACAGGTTGCTTACGCCAGCCCTGCTGGTCTCCTCTTTGGTGAAGACGAACTCACCAGCGTGGACCACGCCCGCCGGCTGGTACTTCCCGCCGTCGCCCGTGTACCCGCCGTTAGCGAACCCCTGGGGGAGCTTCACATGCGGAATATCGGGCAGGCCTAGGAAGTTGCCAATCCCGTTCAGCCCGTCGATCAGGCCCTTGTTGATGACCGTATCGACCACGAACTTGACCGGGACCTTAGCCAGCTCCTGCAGCTTGCCCCACGCCTCGCCGATCCATTTGACACCCTGCTCGAAGGCGTTCGGCACGTCCTCCGTGATGAACTTTGTTAGGTTCGCCAGAGTCGGCAGGATGTGCTTGACCCACATATCGCGAGTCCAGCCACTGATCGTGTCCCAGTTTGCGATGATGATTGCCGCGAGTCCTACGACAGCGGCGATCACCAAGGCAATTGGCCAGAACGCGATGACCCACGCCAACGCCATCCGGGCGCCATGGATCATGGACTGCGCCGCCATGAAGGCCCACGCGCCCACGACGATGATGCGACTAACCACCATCGCCGCCGCCATGACCCCCGCAGCCGCGGCAGCAGCACCGAGGACACCGATCAGGATGCCAAGCGCGACAGGGCTGCCAGCCACCGCTGTCAGGAACGGCGAGAGGAAGGTAATCACATTGGCGATGCCGTCGGCCACGAACGTCAGCACCTGCACCAGCGCCGGCCCGAATACGGCGACAATCGGACCTACGGCTGAGAGCAGGTTTCCGAAGGCAGCCGCTAGCCCTGGCATGTGTGGTGCCATGGCCTCGACACCGGCTTGCAGGCCCTCCAGGAAGGTTGTTAGCCCGGCGCCGAAGGTCGGGTCCGAGAACGCCGTGAAGATGCCGCCGATAAAGGTTCCGGCGATTTCCCCTCCCAGCCGCAGGAACTCGGCGAGCGCTGGTGCTCCACGGGTGAAGGCGTCACCGATGGGGCCAAGAGCTGCTCGCAGCCCCTCGGCACCTTCTGCCGCGCCCTTGAAAATGGTGGACATCGTGGTCTGGAAGACCGGCCCCTGCATCACGGCTTCGACGTCCCGTAGTCCGGATGCCAGCCCGCCGAGCGTCGTGGCAAAGCCGCCGGCCTCGGCCGCCTTGTTCAAGGATCCGAAGATCCCTGAGACGGACTCGACGATGGACCACAGGTCCTTCAGCGACTGGATGCCGCCGTCGATCCATGCTTTCAGCCGCCCATCAGCAGCGGCGGTTTGGATGAAGTCGTTGAATCGGGTAGCAATGTCGGCGATGAACTGGGCAAGCCGGGGCATGTACTGCATGCCGACGGTGCCCAGTGTGGCGAAGGACTCGACCATGGGGTCGATGCCCTTATTCAGGATGCCGACGCTATCTGCCACGCCCATCAGCAGGGACTCGAGAACTCCGTTTCCGAAGGACCGCTCCAGAGCCCGCATGAAGATTTGGGCGCCAGCACCAAAGGCGGAAGAGATAGCCCCCACCCCGGTGGCAAGCTGCGGCATGACCGCGTTTGCAAGGGACAGCAGCGGACCGGAGAAGCCCGAAAAGAAGTTCTCCTGCGCAATCCTCCGGATGCCGCCTAGCTGCTCCTTTACGGCCATCAGCGAGCGCACGGCCTCCTGAGCGGCGGGGGTGAGCTTGCCCATCGCCTCGGCAGACTTCTGGGCTCCAGCCGAAGCGGCTTCCGCCTGCTGCAGCTGGACCCGCTCCAGTGCCCGGTGGGCGTCTGCCACGCTCTCGGCGGAGTCCCGCTGGGTGCGTGCCGCCTCAGCTGTCGCATCAGCAATTGCTTGCTGAGCCTCCATTACCCGCTCCGCGCCTTCGCGCTCCGTGGCCGCCGCTTCCTGCACAGCGTCCTCACGGGCCTGCACAGCCTTGCCCGCTGCTTCCCTAGCGTCAGCAAGGGACTGCTCCGCCCGGATGACCTGCTTGTTGCCCTGGACGCCTTCCTGCGCCGCCTGCGCCTGCTCCTGCCGGAGTGCTTCCGCCTCTTCCTTTGCTGTCTCAAGACCGAGTGCTGCCTGGTCGAGGTCGAGCCGGAGCCGCCGCATGGCGTGCGAAGACTCCGAGGCGCCCGACGCAACGCCGGAGTTGAACGCTGCGAGCGCCTCCTCATAGCGAAGGGCAGCTTCACGTTCGGACAGATTCGCCCGATCCAGCGAGCGCGACAGATCCTGTACGCGCCGCACGGCCTCCGCACGGGCGTCGTTCAGTTCCTGCTGGGATTCGGTGACGCGCCTGTTGGTTCGCTCGATGTCCTTCTCGGCTTCAGCTACCCGGCGGACGGCAGCTGCCTGCTGGGCCGCGTTCTGCTGGACTACGCTGGCGAGGTTCTTTTTGGCGTCCTCGACCCGGCGTGCGGCCTGCATCTGCTGCTCTGCGGCGTTCTGCTCGGCACGGGTGATGTTCCGGGCTGCGTCTTCCATTGCCATGGCGTTGAGCCGGGCGTTGCCGACGACTTGGCCGGAGGCCTCGGTTGAGGTCTTCAGGGCTTCACCGACGCCGGAGAAGGCTGCGACCAGTACGCCCGCTCCGGCGCCGATGGACATAAGCCCGGCTGGCACGAGGGCAGCGACCCCGCCAAGAGACCCAAGGGAGGCCGCCAAGGTAAGCACGCTTCCGGAGGCACTGAGGACGGATGCACCAGCGGCACCGGCCGCTGGTGTGATTGCGGAGAGCCCGCCCATCAGGGAAACAAATCCCTGTGTGAAGGCCCGCCCACTGCGGGCGCCTTCCTTGGAGACGTCAGCGCCGAGCTTACGCACTTCCTCTCGGACGCTGTCGCCGTCATGGCGCATGCTGGACACGAGCCCAGCCAGGGGGCTGCCTCCGAAGGCGCTGCTCAGCATGGCGCCGAGGCGGCCCATCTTCGTGTTGGTCTTCTCGGCCTCGTCGCCTACACGCTTCATGTGGGTTTCGAGGTTTGACGCGGCCTGCGCTGAACCGCGCTGGGCTGCGCTGAGATTGTCCGTGGCCCGTGCGAGCGAGTGCTCGGCGGACTCCCGGCTCGTTGTCGCGGCTGCCGCCCGCTGCCGGATGACTTCCAGGCGTTCCTCAGCCGCCGCGATCTGAGAGGCCTTGGCGCGGGAGCTCTCCCGGGTCTCCTGCAGCTTCAGCTCCGCAACGCGAAGCTCCCCCAGTGCTTTGGACTCGGCAGCGGATGCCGTCGCCATCTTGCCCTTGGCCGAGGAGATGTCCTTTTCGGCGTTGGCTACTGCCTTGCCCAGCCGGGCCACCTCGGCCTCAAGCCCGGCGGTCTCTTCCGAGAACGCCGAGGCCATTCCCTTACCCATCTTGGAACCAGCGGAGCGGGCTGCCTTCTCTGCCGCCGGGCCGAACACCTTGGAGATTTTCGCTTGGGTGCCGGTGAACACCGGCTCTACGAGTACTTCAGCGATGCCGACGACGGGCATGGGGTACCTCAATCTCTATTCAGATGTCTGTGGCATCAAATCCGAACTGGGTTACGAAGGATTCCGCCCACTGTCGTTCGAGGGCCGCGATGGCACGGTCTACCTCGGTACGTGGCACGGGGAAGGGCTTGACCTCGCCAGGCCGGCCGCCTGCAGCGCCGATGGCAATCTGGCCGTTGTGCTGGACTGCGTGGAGCAGCTCCCGCAGCAGGTGGGCCTTGAGGTCAAATTCGGCCACGCGGGGTGACCAGGGCGTGGATGGCTTGGGCATCTTCGCGATGACGGCCGCCGCCTCGGGGTCGTTCACGATTGCCTCGTTGAGCCGGCTGGCAGCGGGCAGGCCGTCGATAAGATCGAGCAGCCCCACCCACCGTCCTGCCGCGTACCACTCCGCCAGGTCCACGCGGTACTCGCTAAGGAGGTCTGCGCGGACCTGGGGGCGGTAACGCGTGATCAGCTCGCGGAGGCGATGCCTTCCCCCGCGGTGCCGTAGTGCTCCTGGTAGTACTTGGAAGCAGCCCGCATGACGTGGACCAGCTCAGCGCGGGTGAGCTTCTCTTCCTTTAGCGCCTTCGCGTCTTCAGGTGAGAGCCACTCGTTCAGCACGCTCCAGTTATTCCGGCCGGATTCGAGCTTTTCCAGCAGCTCGTCGGACTCCTCCGACTCAAGCGCGTTGAGGTCCGGGAACGTGATGATCTTCGAGTTGCTCAGCGCAATCGCGTAGGGCTCCGGCTTTTCGATTTCACTCTTGAGAGCGGATAGGGACGCGTGGACGGTGGGCTTGTCTTTTGTTGCCATGGGTGTTTCCTCCGGGTGTTGAGGTGTTGGTTGGGTTACTTGCCGGGCTTGGCCGGCGCCGCAGCGTCTTGCGCTGCTTGGTCCGCTGACGGTGCTGCGGCGGCAGCATCGGAGGCGCGGACCTCCTTCGTCCGAGCTTTGTGCTCGGTGAAGCCTTCAGCGCGGAGCTGTGTGATTTCGCGGGGGTTCGAGGTTTCGACGACGGCGTCGTCCTTTTCGAAGCGGGGGGCCATGGTGACTCCTTTGGGCTATTCGGGTGTTGGGAGGGTGCTGGGGCGCCGCACACCCGGAGACGGCGCCCCAGCGGTCAGTGGGGGCTACGGGCCTACCGGAGCCTGGGTGAAGCCGAGGACGTCCTTGTACTTCACGGCGCCGGTACCGGCGATGAAGTGGCGGACGGGGGTGCCAAGCTCGTCGTCGGTGAAGACGTCGAGAGTGATCTGCGAGGAGACAGTGCCCTCACGGCCCCAGACCTCTTCAGCGGTGCCGGAGAGCTTCACGCGGCCGAAGCCCTTGCCGAGAATCCAGTTCTCGGTAGCGGGGCCGTCATCGCCCAGCACCAGGAGTCGGTACTCGGCGTTGATGGGGACGTCGGGCTCGTCGAACACAATCTCGCCGTTGGCGGCCTGCGTGACGCCGGACAGGTCGGTGCCGTAGGTGAGTTCGAGCATGTGCTTCCGGCCCTTTTCCAGGGGCGTGAAGGACACGGAGCGGGGCACCCGGGTAACGTCCGAGCGGACGGGGGACGCGTAGCCCAAGGCGTCCACGTCTTCCTTCTCGATCTCGCGGCTGAAGTTCCAGCCATCCGGGGAGACGATACCTACGGGGAGGAACCCGGCGGTCTTCAGGTCGATGAGGGAGCCGGCGTTGTAGAGCGTGGTGGGCAGCTCCACTGTGAGCGGGGCAAGGAACCCGATAGCCCGCTGGATCTTGCGGATGAGGGCGCGGGAGTCGGCCTCAGCCATCTGGGTAGCGAATGTAGGAGACATGGCAAATAACCCCTTTCAAGGGCTCATGGTTCTGTGATGAATCCCCGGATGGGGTTAGTTGATCGGCCGCGTGGTGACCAGGACGGTAGCCGCGGCCTTGTTCAAAGTGTCGGACTGGTACGGTACGTCCTCCGGGTTTTCGTCCACCTCGATCTTGTCCAGGTATCCGGAAGGCGTCTCGATGCCCGTCCCGCAAATAGATGCCACGATGGATTCGAGGACGTCCAGCGCCAGCTCACCCGGGGCATAGACCTCGATCAAGCGGCGGTCCACACGGTCCACGAAGCCCGTGGTACCGCCTGGCCTGCCTTGGATGTGCGCCACCGGGTACGGCCCAGCCGGCGCCCCGTAGTCCCCAGCCTGCAGCCACGTGACCGCCCGCACCGTCTCGTCCATGTGCGTGGCCCCGTCGATGAGTTCCAAGAGCGCCACCTTGGTATCCGGAAACACCAATCCGTCGATCACTTGCGCCCCCTAACCCTCATCGCCGCAGTCACACGAACGAGGACCGCGTCCTGCCAGTCCCGCCAGTGCGGCTTCACTTCCCGGACCACAGCACCAGCGCGTTTCTCGTTCGCCCAGCCTGAAGTGACCTTGGCCGCGTGCGCCTCGTAAGTCGAGTCGCCCACGGCGTTGGCATTGCCAGCCAGCCGCTCCCCGATGGCGAGCGCCAGGGCGCCCATCTTCGGGGATTTGCCGATGGTGCTGAGGGCGCCGTTGAGGGGCTTGTAGTGGTTGTTTCGTGACCCGGCCACTATGCCCTCTTCAGTGCGACTTCGGAGCTGCCCGGCCATTCGCCCGGGCGGCCCTCGATTGACCATTCCCCCGCCATCAGCTGACCGGCCGGCACGCGGATCCGGTCAGTGTGTAGGAAGGTGAAGCCGTCCCGTATTAGGACCGCTGAGGAGTCCACGAGGTCCGAGCGGTCCACGGGTTCAGACGTGGACCGCGGGGTGATCTGGCAGTCGCTCAGGGGTATTTCCTGCCCCGCGATGGGGTTGCCCCGACTGTCCCGTCCACCGGCACGGACCACGATAACGTCCACCGTCCACTCGTCCGGCAGGAAGCTGCTCCGGAAGAAAGTTCCCATCAGTAGCTGCCCTCCTTCCAGTGGAAGACCGGCTCATACTGTCCGGAGGGTGGAAATGATCCGACGGGGACCGCGGCCTGCTTCGGCACGAACACCTCGATCATCCAGTCCTGAAGGGTGATGAGGTCGGACTTGCCGCTTTCCAGCGTGACCGACTGCGAGAGCGGGCCCCGGGTTTCGGACCAGGACTTGGCTCCGCGGACAGGGGCGCCGTCGATGATGCCGAGGACCATGTGCACGACGACGTCGGCGACGTCCTCTGTGGCGAGGTCCCCGGCGGCCAGGCGGGCATCAACGTTGCTCCAGCGGCGGCGGATAAGGCGGGAGGAGAAGCCGAGGTAGTACTCGGCCCTCGGCCTCTCCTCCACAGTGAGGGCACGCCATGCCTTCTCCAGATCCGCTACTTCGGCTAGTGGTTCAGCCATGGCGTGCCTCCTCCGCTACTTGCCAGCCGTCTTTGCTGCAGCCGCTGCCTTGGCCTCGGCATCTGCCTTGGCTTTGGCGTCGGCCTTGGCTTTTGCATCTGCGTCCGCCTTGGCCTTCTCTGCTGCGGCAGCCGCGGCCTCGGCGTCGGCATCGCTGGTCTCGGCCGCGGTCACCTTCTCGATGAGCCCGCGCGATTCGAGAAGATCCAGGCTTGCCTGCTCCACGCCCTCGGGGATGATGCCGCCGCGCTTGATGAAGCGGGCGACACGGTTGCCGCTGGCCGGGCCAATGGATACCTTCACGACAGTCGATGCTGCCCGGTAGGTCGTTGCCATGGGTTATGCCCCCGTTCCGGTGAGTACGAAGCCGGCCAGCGGGTTGGTTACCACCGGCACGTGCGGGTTGCGGGCCTGGATCCGCGTCTTGTCCGCCTTCGGCTCGCGGATGGTCGCGACCTCGACCCCGGTGTCCCCGCCTACCTGCCGGTACTCGGGGGACGGGATCGTCTCGCGGGCGATACCGCCGAGGCGGCGGCGGTCCACGAAGGTGGGGTCGGAGAACTCGTCGTCGTCGCTGGATACCCAGGTCAGACCGGCGATGGTCGGGAAGTCACCCGTGAGAGCGGTGTTGTCGCTGTCCGGGAGGACGTCCAGCAGCTCCGGGATGGTCGTCGCGTACTGCTCGCTGTTGAGCACCACGGTGTCGAGCGAGTAGCCCAGCTTGAGGCGGCGGGCAGCTGCCTGGACGCGGAGAGCGTCTTTCAGGATCTGCTTGCCGTTGGTCCAAGCCCCGCCAGCAGCCACAGTCTGCGTGATCGAGGACTGGATGACGCCGAGAGCAAGCTCGTTGGCGCTGAACACCAGCTCGGTCTGCAGGAAGGTCAGGGCGTCCTCGATCGGCTGCCGCAGGCTGCGGCCGATCTCCTCGTCCGTGACCTCCGTGGCGATGCCTTCCTTCGCGGCCGTGTAGACCTCGTACTGCTCAGCGCTCAGCGGCGTGAGCTTGTACTCGGCGCCGGGGGCCACCGTCTCGGCGCCGCGATCGGTGCGGATCTTCTCGTTGGAAGGAACCGCGATCGCGCCGCCCTGCATGCCGTAGCGGCCCTGCAGGAGGAACAGGCCGATGAACTGCTGGGCGGTCAGGATCTCGCCGAGACGGCGGGCCACCAGGGTGGGCGACTTGATGAAGGCCAGCAGGTCCGTGGCGGACGCCTGGGACAGCTGGCTCGGGGTGAAGGGGTACGTCTTCATTACGGGTGGTCCTTTCTCAGGCCTGAAGGACCTGGACAGCGGCCCCATCGGCCGCAGCGGTGAGAGCGATGCCGATGTTGGTTCCGGCGGCGAGGGTCCGGACTCGGCCGGCTCCCGCGGTTTCGAGCTTGGCGCCGAGAGCAATGGCCCCGGCCGCGATCAGCTCGTGGACCGGCTTGCCAACCTCGACGGTGACCTTGTCGCCCACGGCAGCGTCGTGACCGGCAATGCCGACGTACTTGTTGGAACCCGCGGCCGCCGGAGCCACGGAACGGTCCGCGGTACCAACTTCTACGGGGTGGCCACCGGTTACAGCAGCCGTCACGTCGAAGGTGACGGTCTGGCCCGGGCGGAAGAGGGGCAGGTACTGGCCCATGATCAGGAGTCCTCTCGTACGAAGATCTTGGAGTAGATCGTGTCCTCCTCGGAGGACTCATCCACTCCGCCCGTGTAGCCCACGGAGGCGACGGGCACGAGGCCCTTTTCGAGGCTGGCCAAGGTTTCTTCCATGCCCGGATCAGCGGCAAGGGAGTTGAGCCAGTGCTCACGGCGGGACGGGGCGATGCGGCCGTCATTGACGGCGGCAGTGACCAGTGCCTCGCGGCGGTCCTGCAGCTGCTGCTCGCGGGCGGCACGGCCGTCCGCAGCAGATGCCTGCAGTTCGCGGTACTGGGCTTCGTCCAGCACTACTGTGCCCGGGGCGGCTGCAGCGGGTGCTGCTGCCGGTGCGGGGTCCTGCTCGGCGAGCGCCTCGTCCAGTGCGGACAGGAGGCCGTCCTCGTCGAGGACGGAGTCGGCCGGGATGCCGAGCCGCTCACGGAGCCCCTGCTTCAGTGCTTCCGACATGGTGTCGGTTCCTTTCTCTTGGGGGTGGGTGGTTTCCTTCGGCTCGGCCGGAGGTTCTGTGGTGGTCGCGGTGACCAGTTTGTTGACGGTGGCCAGCGCGGAGCCGTTGGCCAGGCTTAGGCCCGGGCGGCGTTGGTGGCTGGTGTTGACCGTCGGGGCCGGTGCGTTGCGGCGGCCGGCGTGGGCGAAGATCGAGAGATCGAAGCGGTTGGTTGCCTCTTCGTCCGACTTGGGGTCCTTGCCATCGACCCGGTCGGCGAGTCCAGCGGCGACCGCTTCGTCTGCGGTGTACCAGGTCTCCGCCAGCATGGCCTCGCGCCATTCTTCTGCCGTTCCTCCGGCGCGTTCGGCGTACAGCTCGGCGATGGTGCCGGAGATGCGGTTCAGGTGGGCGGCCGCGTCGACCATGTCCCGGGCGTCTCCCCAGCAGATGGTGGAAGCGTCGTGGATCATCAGCTCGGTTCCGCGGCCCATGATGACCTCGTCTGCCGCCTGGATGATGAAGGAAGCAGCGGAGGCAGCCAGCCCGTCCACCGTCGCGATGACGTTGGCTGGGTGGCGGCGGATGGCGTTCATGATGGCCACGCCGTCGTAGACCGAACCGCCGGGGGAATTGACCCGAAGGTGGATGGTGTCGACGTCGAGCGCTGCGAGATCCTTGACGAAGCGGTTGGCGCTGACTCCCCACCAGCTATCGATCGCGTCGTAGATGTAGACCTCGGCCGTGCGTTCCCCGGTGGCCTCCATCCGGTACCACGGCGCCCCCTCTGCCGAGGGCTTGAGCATGTTCGGGTTCATTTCATCTCCGTTGCGGGGGTTGTTCTGGGCAGTGGTTCGCGGGCGGTTGCAGGGTCTGCCGCGGGCAGGCCGTAGACCGTCCTGAGGTGGTCGTCGAGCTTCTGGTCCGGCTTGATGGCGCCGCAGTCGACGAGTGCCCGGATAGCTTCTGCCGTTGCGGGGTGTCTGGATCCGATCTCTTCGAACACCAGCCGTGGAGCCGGTTCGCTTGGCCCCCAGTTGATGTCGACGAGGTCCTCGATGACGTGCTGAGTGGTGGTGTCTGCGATCTGCATGGCCACCGTCTGGAGCGACAGCGTGAAGAAGTCGGCGAACGTCGAGCCGAGCGCCCAGGATCCTGTCTCGGTTCCGAGGTTGAGGAAGTGCGCCAGCACGGCCCGGGCAATCTGCTCGTCGTAGTAGCGGATGGGCTTGTCCGCGTCCGGCAGAGTTCCAGTTACACCCTTGACATCCAGCTCCGCGCCGTTGGGGATAGACGCTCCGGAGTTGTCACCAGAGCGCAGACCCTTGGCCAGCTTGAGCCCTGCAGCTACTTCGTCCGCTTCCCGCTTGGTGCGGTCCTCGCCGGTAACCGATTCGGGCAGCTCCGATGCCGTGTAGACCGGGATGCCCATGCCGTTGCGGTCGTTCGTCTGCGCCTGGACGCGGAGCATGCGATCCTTGAGCAGCCAATATTTGTACGCCGGGCGGAGCAGCGACTGGCCCAGCCAGTTGCCGCCTTCACGCTCGTTCACGTACACGGCCAGCCGTTCGACGCCCATGGGCTTCTCGTTGCCGTGCTGGTGGATGGCCACCAGCCCGCCGTCGGACGCGACATCGATGCGTGAGATGGTCTTCGGCGGCCGCCATGCCAGCTTTCGGAGGCGGGCCATACCCGCCTCGTCAATCCTGTAGACCTGCTCAAAGATCGAGTGGCCAAAGGGCAGCATCAGCAGCGACAGCCGCAAGTGTTCAGACCACGAGAACCGATCCCGGGTCCTGATGACGGGCTCGTTCTCGTCACCCACCAGCGGCAGGCCCAAGTCATCGGCCACCTGGCGGGCGACTTCGGGCCGGGCGCCGTTGGGATCGATACGCCACTTAGTGCGCCGGATGGGCAGCGTTACGGCCCGGATCACCGAAATGACCTGGGCGTCCTGCCGCCGCATCCTGTCGTAGACGTCGATGTTCTTGGGCCACTGAAGCTCGGGGGTTTCCTCGTTCCCGATCTCCGTCCACCATGCGGTGGCGCCGTTGGCGTAGCCCTGCTCCTGTACGGGAACCGTCACTCCAAGCTCCTTTCATCAGAAGCCCATCTGGGCAACGTCGTCGTCTGCGTATGAGGCGATGTCATCGGATCGGACCGCTTCCGGCGGAGGCGGCGGTGGTGGTGGTTCGACTTGCTTGCGGCCCATCAGCCACTTGGCAGCGATGAATGCCATGAGCGGCGCGACTTCCGCCGGAGATGCCCGATGGTCCGGGATGGCTGCGCCGCCGCTGAAGATCTTCAGGACGGCTGTGGCCGCTGCGGTGTCCAGCACGGGCTGCGGGTTGTGGCGGACCTTCTCGTCGCGGACTGAGTCGAATACGTCCGCCCAGCCCGCGGTGAGGTCACTGCCGGACCACTCAACGACGGGGATGGTGAACTCTTCGTCCTCGGCGAGACTGACCAGCAGCGGCGAGATCGGGGCACCCTTGGACTGGCCGGCCAGTCCCTTGATCCTGCCGCGGCGCTTGTCGTCCATCAGGTAGCCCTTGACCCAGTCCGAGCCGTGACGCGCCGTCGCGATTTCGATCTGCGGCAGGCCGTCGGCCCGGTAGCCGCCAAATGCCACGTACGTCATGGAGCGGTCGTGGGACTGATCAACACCGGCCCAAACTTCGGAGCCGGGGACGATGCGGTCCTCGGGGGCTATGCCCTGGCTTCCGTCGTCCAGCGTGACCATGGCATTCTTGCCCTTGTCCCAAGAGCCTGGCGGGAAGGGCCCGCTCAGCGTTCCCTCGGACCACTGGCAGAGCACCTCAGTACGGAAGACCCACTCGGGATCCGTCTTGCAGGCAGAGGCGATGGTCCGCTCGGTGAAGCCGGGGTTCCAGTTCAGCGAGGGATTCGCCTGCGCCCAGCCCTGCCGGTCCCTCTTATCGCATCCCGGGGCGGCGGACCACTCGGCGAGGAAGAGCGTTTCCTCGTCCTGCTCGAAGTCCTCCAGGTCGTCTTCGTCGAAGTCCTCGTCCTCGGTAAGGTCCGCGACGTCCAGTGCCGTCGGCCCAGCCGCACCGATCTCTTCACAGATGCCGTCGGGATCACCGATGGCCTCGTGAGCCATCTTCCGCAGGTACTTCAGGACGATGGACGCCATATCGCCAGCGTTCGAGAGCGCCAGGATGAGCGCCTCGGCCTGCGCCATCGTCGTCTTCGTGATGGCGCCCCAGGCTTCCCAGTTCTGATGCTCTCGCAGCTCGTCGAGCATGATCAGGTTGCCGGTGAAGCCACGGCCGGCGCGGCGGTTGGCCGCCTTGACCTTGTACCGGTGGGAGGTCTTCTCGTGGTGCGGCTTGCTCTTCAGCTCCAGCGCTTTTTTGCCGTTGACTTTCACGACGCGCTGCATGAGCTTGGAAAGCTCGTCGTCTTCTTCGACGAGATCGACGGCGCCCTGCCAGACTTCCTCGGCGGTTTCGAGGTCCTGCGCTGTGCCCAGAACCAGCGGCCAGCCCCAGACGATCATGAACCAGAGCGCGAGCACCTGTGAGAGCGTGCTCTTGCCGTTCTGGCGGGCGATCAGGACGACGGCGGTACGGAAACGCAGTGAACCGTCCGGGAGCAGCTCCAGCATGCGGCACAGCAGCACCTTCTGCCACGGGTACAGCTTGAGGTGCAGCGCGTTCTCGGCGAAGTCGATGACGTCATATCCGAGCGTGGTCTCCGGCGTCAGCGGCCGGAGGGGCGGGGTGCAGATCCGGGGCTCGGCGTAGCCGTAGATCTTCGGCTTTTTGCCGGTCTGCGGTGGGTCCGGGACGTGGCAGATGGAACGGTAATAATCGCCGGGGTCGACGGCGTTGGGCCCGCTAGCCGGAGCGGCGTGACCTGGCGCGATCTTGGAAGCTAGAGACATTGGACGCCTCCCCTTCCTTCGGCGCCGGCTCAGCGCTGCCGCCCTTGGTCTTCGCTGCTCCGGCCGGGAGCGAGGCGGGCGTGATCTGCAGCTCTGAGCAGGCCTTGAGGTAGTTGGGGACCGTGGTGACCATGGCTTTCTGAAGGGCCTCCATGCTGTCCCGCTGGGCCTCGTCGATCATCCATGCCAGCGTCTTGACCGCTGCGACCGCTCCGGCGTACTTCGGTCCGGACAGGTGCGGGTGATCGGCGATGGATATGGCGGTGGCATCGGCCATGTACCCGCGCTTGCGAGCTGGCTTCACCAGCGGCGCGAAGCGATCTCCCCATGCCCGGACCTGCTCGGCTGTGGCCCGCTCAACGGCGAGCGCTGGGTGAGGGATTACGCGGCCGCGGGGGTCCTTGACCACCATGCCCTCGTCTTCCACTCTGCGGCGGGCTTCGCGGAGGCGTGCCATCAGCGTGCAGTAGGTTTCCAGTGCCGTTCGGTCGACGTTGGCCACGAGGTCATTGCTGGCAACGATCTCGCGCCAAACGTCGGCGACAGCCTTGGGCAGGTGGGCGGGTGGCTGGATGAGGTCTTCTGGGCTTACGGGCTTCGTCACAGCTTGACCTCCCCTAGTTGCATCGTGCCGTAGCTGATTTCGGTGATTGTGAGCAGGCCGGCGCTGATGCTGCCCACGGGCAGCGCGTCGACGTCGCCGCTGTTCTCGATGTACTCGGGCCGGAGCTTGGCGACGAGATCCGACAGTGTCCGGCGGGCGTGGCGCCAGTCGATCAGGACGGCGATGTCAGCCACGCTCATTAGTGGGTAGTCGGCGAGGACGTCGCGGACGGCTGGCTCGGCATCTGCTGAAGCTGAGGCTCGGTGGTAGTGATCGCGAGCGCCTGGTGCCAGTGCTCGGCGGACGGCGTTGCGGGAGGCTCCCTGCTCGCGGGCGATGCCGCGGATGCTCTCGCCGTCGCCGTGCAGCAGGCGCAGCTTGGGGCGGTCGTGCATGCCGCCTCCTCTGTGGACTAGAGGTATCCGACGATGGCTCGCTCGTTGCTGGTCGCGATGAGGGGCTCCAGCTCCAGCATGACGTCGTGGCGGACGTCGCCCGGCACGTAGAGGCGGTCATAGGAACGCGCCCGGGGTATCGAGCGGGTGGAGTGGAAGGTGATGAGGCCACCGGAGCGGAAGTCGATGGCGTACTTGCCATGGACCCGGGAGACCTTTTGCACCTGCTCCTCGTCCCAGATGGCCTTGATGTCGTCCAGGTAGCTCTGGGCGACGACGAGGCTCTGGGCGTAGAGGCCCACCTTGCTGCCTCTCTGGGCTGAGGTGACGATTTCCTGCAGGCACCTGGGACTAATTGTCGGTTCCTTGGCCACGTCAGTTGCTCCTCGCGCGGATGTACTTGGCGGGCTCGTGACCCCGCAGCACCCGATAGCGGCACGGGACAACCAGCAGCTCGGTCTTGTCCGGCGTCAGCTGCAGGACTCCGTCCACCTCCATAAAGCGGTCGACTCGGATCTCGCGTTTGCGGCCGTCGTAGATGAACTGCTGCAGCGGGACTCGGTTGGGGTCGACGCCGTTGGCGACGAGGAAGTCAGAGATGCTCTCTCGGGTGTGTGTTTCGGGGTCCAAAACTCGCAATTTCGAGTCCTTCGTTCGAGGGGCTGGATGGGTCCGTTTTCCCCGCCAATTCAACGATTTTGAGGGATTTCAAGGGGGAAACTTCCGGGGGGAGAGGCCGCTGCCGGCGCGGAGGGGCCGGGCGCCGCGCGAGCTGGATTTTTTTCGACCCCGGTGCCGGTCACCAGTCCTCGGAGCTGACGCCGAGGTCGGGCTCTTGGATGGCTGCCCAGCCGGTGAAGTCCTTCACTCGGTCTTGGCGTTCGAAGCGTTGGAACCAGGTGTCGACTCCGGCGATGGTCCGGACAGCATCAGGTCGGCCGCGGCGCTTGATGCGTGCGACCAGCTCGTGCTTGTCGGCCATGACGAGCATGACGTGAGTTGCCTTGACCAGCTCGGCTGCTCTCGCCCTGGCGTAGCTCGTCGCTCCCGATCGGATGACGACGGCTTGGGCATGGGGGTCAGCAGCGAGCTTGAGCAGCTCGTCGGTGAAGTGCTTCTCGCCTTGCCAGTGTGGGTCGTCTCGGTCGAACACCGTGAGGCCGGACTGCCGGGCCGCGGTGGTCTTGCCTGCACCGGGCGGGCCGCAGAGGATGACGACGGTTCGGCTCACCAGTCCTCCGACGTCGTGCCGAGGCCCTGCTCACCTTGGATGCCGGCTGCCTTGTTGCAGTCGAGGTGGGCGGGCTCCCAGTTGCTCTTCTCCCACGTCAGGTGCGGGTAGTTGAAGCGGGACTTGACGTGCTGGACACTGCAGGACTGCGGGTGCGGATAGGTCAGGTCGTAGTCGATGCCCTGCTTGCAGATGCAGCAGACCGACTTGTTCCGACGGCCCAGCGCCTTCACGAAAGCCAGTGCTTCGGCCCGACGTCGTCCAGTCCATGCGGGGATGGTTACGCCTTCGCTCACATCACATCCACCCCCAAGTCCGGGACATGACAAAGCCCCGAGGTCCTTGCGATCCTCGGGGCCGGGTGGTCATTGGATATAGTCCGCCACCATCAAGCGCTAACGTTACCTCTGTCAAGCATGTCTTGCGAGCAAGTGTGAACGGATCCGCGTGTCGGGAGTGTCCTTGGCCGAGGACAGGACGTCGTCCATTCGGTACTTCTGCGGCCGCGTCCCGAGCCTCCCCCACTGGTCAAGGCTGGCCCGCTTCACCACATACCCCCGCTTCCACCCGGTCAGCTTCACCACCTCCTCGACCGTCAAGTACTGGGCCGTCATTCAGCCCTCGCGGTCCGGCACTGAGATCCAGACGCCAGGCCGGGCCTCGGACTCGACTGCTTCCCAGTCGATCTCTTCCGGGTCCGCCCAAGAGAAGAGCAACGACGGGCCAAGGATGCCCGCTCGTTGCCGGGCGATCATGTCCCCATTGATCGGCCACTCCATCCAAGTCATGCGCTCCTGAGCGTGAAGCAACAGCCGGATGATGCCGTGAGACAGGTCGGCCCACGTCGTCGAGTGATCCACCCCGCACACCTCGCAAATCATGACTCCCTCTCGACCCATTCAGCACGAGCCTTGAGCCAAGCATCCGTATTGCCCCTGCGGATTGCCAACATGCCCTCGTACTCGGCTCGCCCTTCCGCGTTGGGACGGACGTACTGCAGCCCGGACAGCTCCGCCGCCGCTTCCCGGAGGGCTTCGGCCTTGGCCTCCCTGCGCTTGGATTGGAACCAGTCGTCTGCAAGTGTCGGATCGTCCGCGAGCCCCTGCGTTATGGCCTCCTCGAATCCGGCGTTATGCCCCCGGGCGTATGCCTCCGGGTCGCACGGCGTGATCGTGATGCTTGGTTGGGGCTGCTTTCGGTAGCCGGCGGCAAGTATCTCGTTTACCGCAGCGGTCGTGGTTCGGCCCATTATCAGCCGGGCCAGCTCGGCGTGTTCGTTGCTCATGGTTCGCTCCAGATCAGGTGGTCGTGGATCCGCTGGACGAGGTCGGCATCGCCCATGGCCGTGTGCATGTCTTGCTGGTCAAAGCTGATGCCCAGCCCGGTCGCGGTGGCCTGGAGCCCGCGGGGCTTCCACCACCTCTTGGCGCCCATGGCCAGCGCCTCGACGTCCACCAGCCGAAAGTGCCACGGCGGCTTATGTCGGCAGGCCCGCAGCAGCCGCTCAATGATCGAGGCGTCGTATGCGGGATTGGCTGCCACTAGATGCTTGTCGGCGAGCAGGCTGACCAGTCGGCTCGCCGCCCACGGTAAAGGCATATCGATTGCCTCCTCGGTCTTTCCATAGCGGTCGGCGAATCCACTCACGGCTAGGGCCTCGGGCTCGAAGTCGCTCTCGTCGAAGCCCTCAATCTGAATGAGCAGCTTCTGATCCTGTCCCCTGGGCTCGAAGCCCTTTCGGAGGATCAGCCCGATTTCCCATGCTTGGGCATCCGGGCCCAAGCCCGTGGTCTCGGTGTCGATGAAGGCCAGCCCGGTTGCGGTCCGGCTCATCCTTCGCTCCCGAGCGCTTCGGCCAGAGCGGCCCTGAAGAGCCTGGAGTAGTGCCTGTCGCCATCCGCGAGCTGGTCCAAGTCCCTGCAGCGCCCCTCCACGGCTTCGACGGCGGCCACGAGGCGGGCGATGTCCGTGGGAGCGTTAGCGATCAGGGCGGCTATTCTGCCTGCTTTGTAGGTGGACGGGAGCCGGATCTCGATGTCGTCCGCGTCCACGATCCACGCGGGCGCCGTCGTCCGGTCCCCGGGGTCGGTCAACTCCGCCCACTCGGTGCGCGGATCCGGGACGGCGGCTTGGAGCCGGGCTTTGATGCTGTCAAGTACCTGTGCGGTGGTGGACTGTGCGCTGTCGATGACGTCGACCAGCTGCTGGACGACGTGGGCCCGGTGGTCGATGGACGGGGTGTCTTCGTTGAGAGGTACACCGCAGCGGCACTGCCACTGGCGCTTAGCGGCGTCATACTCCGTGATGTGCTGGTCCAGGATGGCCGCGATGGCCCCTTTGGGTGTTGTCATCTTGAGGTCCTTCGTTGTTGGTCTGGGTGGTGGGTGCAAGGGCACTTCTCGCCCTGGGAGTTGGTGCCCGGGCACTTGGTGTGCTGTCCGTGCAGGCACTGCTCGGACGGCCAAATTCGGGCCATCAATCACCCGCCAGGGCGGCCGGCGGCAGGTCGTCCGGGTCGATGCTCCAGAGGCCGAGCTTGCCCTTGGCCGGAAAGGTGTCTTCGAAGTACTGCTGGTTGGACAGCTCCCAGTGCCAGAAGCCGGACATCGCCCACGCCGAGCAGTACTCCTCGCGGATGACCCCGACTTGGGCGGCCTCCAGAGTGGTCCGGCAGTCGTCGGCATGGTGGCACCCGACGATGTGCGCCTGGCCGATGACCATGCCGTGGTCCAGCGAAGCGATGGGCAGGATGCCGGTGATCTTGAAGATGGCCTCCGGGGCTTCCTTCGCCCATGCCTTCCCGGCGTGGATCAGCACGGGCCCGCGGTACCTCGTCCGCTGGCTTCGGTTCTCGACGTCCTTGCCGAGCTGGATGATTGCGTAGGCCCACGGCTGCTTCACCGTGAGGGCCTTATGGGTCCCGCTCATCGTTCCCCCTGCTTCTGCTTGGCCTTCAGCATGCCGAGCCACTCGTATTCCTGGATGGTGTGCGCCTCGTCCGCTGCGCAGATGACCTCGGACCCGCGGCCGTCCGCACTGTCCCGGACGTAGGCGAAGAGCTGGCCGCCGCACTTCACGAACTGGCCACGGTCATTCACCCGGTGCTGGGCACACGTCACCGGGATGTCCAGACGGCGCTGCCCTGTCGGGTAGATCTGGGCCCGAATCGACCGGATCAGGTCGTCCAGCTCCGGCAGGACCGCCTCCGGCAGGGACCGCTCCGGATGGGATGCGAAGTACTGGACGTGATACCGGCCGAGCCAGCCAGCAAGGGAAGGAGTGGACTGGTCCGCCGGGAGACGCTTGCCAGGCATGTCCTCAATGAAGTGCTCCACCTGCGACCAGACCCAATCCCGCGCCGAGCCCATCACGTCAGCCACGGCCACATCCAGCGGAGCCGGAGACCCGGTGTTGGTCGACGAGACGCGCTCGCCGCCCTTCGGAGCACCCGGATAGAGCAGGGCCTCCAGCATTCCCCACGAGGACTCAATCAGAATGAGCAGCTTCCGCAACCGTTCGGTGCAGTTCGTGCACAGCCACGAGCCGCGCTCCGCCAGCACCAGCGGCTCGTCGTGGATGTTCACGATGTCCCGGCAATGCTCCGATACGCAGAAGCCATCCCCGTAACTGGCGTGGCCCTTCGCCGTCGAATACGGGACTCGAGAAACTACTCCGGCCACCACCATCGGATACCGCCGCTCCAGCAACCGAAGCTTGTCCGCCTCGGACAGCCCGGACTCGGCCAGCGCTCGCGGATTCATTCGCAGTTCCTGGCGCTGGTCTTCTGTCAGTTCACGCAACGGCTGTTCCCCTCAGCTCTTTCTCGACTACTCCGTCGGCCCAATCGGACGGGCGGATGATGATGGCGTTGATGCCGGCCGCATTCAGGGCGGCCAGCCAGATCTTTTGCGCGGGCGAGACGCGCCCCTTCTCGGCTTTCAGCTCCCAGAAGAGGACTCGTCCCTGCTTGGGGTGGACCAGTGTGAGATCCGGGAACCCGGGTTCGGACCGGCGGCTGTCATGGGTGTGGTACACCAGCCATCCCAGCGCTTTGGCCATGGCGATGATCTGGTCCTGCAGCTGCTTCTCGGTCCAGTCGCAGATGACGATGCGGCGGTGGTCAGCAACCGGTACTCTCCACGGCTTATCCGGCACGCTTCACCGCCACGGCCTCGACGGCATGCTGCACGGGAGTGACTCCGAGGAGCTCCGGGCCTTCCTCGGTTTCGACGACGGCCCATGCTGTGGCTCCGCAAGGAATTAGGCCATCACGGAGGGCCATCTCGTGGACTCGCTCTCGGCCTTCCTGCTGCAGTTCGCTGAGGTGCATGTCCTGGTCTGTGATCTGGAAGCGGGATGCGTACTTGAGCATCACTTTCCCCCTCTGGTTCTTGGGCGTCCTCTGCGGGATCGCTTGGGTTTGTTTCGAGGGGAGGGGTGGCCAGCTTGAGAGCTGGCCTCCCTTCCCTTACCTGCCCGACCCGTCCCGCCCCGCCCCGTCCCGGAAAGTCCAGACTTTTTGGGCATGTCCGCTGGCGGTTCTGCCAGAAGCTCTTCTGCGGGCCTTTCCGGGCCGTCGTGAGCATCAGGAGCCGGTAACCGATCCTCGGCGCCGTGCGGGGCCGTGGGGCTCGATGGGCGGCCGGTTGCTGCTTCCGTTGCCGTTCCCAGAGCTTCGGGAGTCTCCGCCGGGGGTTGCGTCCGTTGCGGAGTCTGCGGGGCGTCCGGGCGGGGTTGCCCGGGGCGCGGTGGTTCTGATGGTTTGACGTCGTATCCGTACTTGGCCAACCAAGCGGCTGTGCTTTCGCTGTAGTAGGGCTTGGGCGGTGGCGGGAGCAGCGGGTAACGAATCTCGCGGTCCTCGTAGTCCTTACGGCCGCTGTTGCAGCTGCCGCAAGCGACTACCAGGGTCTCGACGGTCCCGGGCTCGCCGGTCTGGGTCCGGTGGTCATAGGTCCCTCGGCGAGCGCCGGAGCGAGCGCCGAAGTAGACCACTTGCTGGCAGTATCGGCAGGTGTCGCCGTCGCGGTGGCGGACTGCTGAGGTGAGCTTGGTGTTCTTGGAGTCGTTGGCTTGTTGGCGGTCCCATTCGATTTCGGATTTGAGGCGGAGGTGGATGAACTGGGGGTCCTCGATGAGCTTCCATGCGGGGGCTCCGTCTAGTTCCCACGGTTCAAACAGTCCGGCGCGTTCGGCAAGGTCGATGCAGTTGCGGTAGTTCGGGCCGCCGATCATCTGGGCGGTGCCAAAGTCGATGACGTAGTCCGTGGTGTGACCGGCGGCCTGAAGGGCGCAACGGAAGACGAAGCCTGCCACCTCGTTGAGGTAGCGGTCGTCATCTCCCAGATAGGCGACTTTCATAAGCGGCGGGTATGTTGCCGCGTTGTCGCCGAATTTTCCCCAGGCCACCGATCATGCGTCCTGTACGGCTGCGAGGCGTGCGGGCAGCCGGTCTTTCCACTCGCTGCGGAACTTGTCGTAGAGGGCGGTTACGTCGTCGTCGAGGTGGGTGGGTGTGAGCAGGCCGATGAAGTGCTCGCCGCATCGGACGATGAGGGTGCCGGTGGAGTCGCCCATCTCGAAGATGAGGGGTTCCTTGTAGACGGCGGCTGCGGTCTTGAAGAGTGCCACGTTCTGGGAGCTGACGGCGGTGCGGCGGGGCACGGTGCCGAGGCGGCGGGTGCGGACGGCGATGTGGTGCCAGAGCTGCTCGACGTCGCGGTCCCCGATCCATGCCTGCTTGAGGGTCAAGGACTTGCCCGGAATCATGCCTGAGACGTCGGTGATGCGGATCTTGCTGGCCCGGACGGCTCGGGCCGCCTCGTCATCGCGGCTGATGATGTTGGAGAAGTCCGTGGCGGCTTCCGTCTCGAAGCGGATGGAGACCTCGTCGACGCCGGCCACCTTTCCCGGGAAGACCTTGAGGATGGCGCCCACATCCTTGAGGCTGATGGCGAAGGCGTCCAGGGTGCCGTCAGAGTCCCAGAGGTCGACGAATGCCACCCCGGTGGTGGATCCGTTCGAGGCGGTGATCAGCAGCTCCTCGGACTCGTTGACGTTGAAGAGCAGCGTGGAGAGGTGCGGGACATCATCGCTCTTGTAGGCATGGGCGGCTACGGCCTGCAGGGCCTTGGCCAGGTACTCGCCGTTTACGGTGAAGCTCATTGGTTCCCCCTCGATGGGTTCGATGCGGTGCGGTTTGGTGCCCAGATGACGGTGTCCCGCTTCTCGACTTGGACGTCCGGTGGGAGGTCCGCCCACTGCTGCGGGGTGAATCCCCACCAGCGGGCGTACATCCGGTCCTCCGGACTGATGCGGGGGCGGGGCGGCGGCGCGGGGTCGGGCCGCTTACGGCGGAACCAGCGGATCACTTCGTCTCCTTCGGCTTGATCGGTTGGTGGACCTCAATGCGGCCGGTCCACTCGATGCGGGTCTGGGGCTGCGCGGGTGCTTGGGTGGGCTGCGAGGAGGTCATTCGCCTTTCGCCTCCCGGATGGCTGCTTCGGCGGCTTCCTTCGCCAGCCGCATGGCCTTCCGGGGCCTCAGCGTCCGCCGCTCGGGCTGGTCGCCTATCTGGTAGATGGCAAAGAACGGCGCCAGGACAGCGACCCGGAAGACTTGGCGGTCGCCCACGGTCAGCGTCGTTACGGTCCCGCTGATGGGGGCCGGCGTCCGGCGGCGCTTCACTTGGCCACCTCCGCCCACTGCTGGGGAGCAAGGATCGCCTCGGGCTGGCCGGTCTCGTTCGCGACCTGCGAGAGCCCGGAGGGCAGCACGCCGCCCTCGTCGTGCTGCTCGGGGTTGGCAAGCTTGAGCAGGATGTCGGCATGGCAGGGCATGCCCGGGGCGCACCAGCACGCGAGGTCCTTGCCCTTGAGAGTGGCGATCTCATCCGCCGTAGGGCCCTCGCCGCGCGTCAGGTGGACGTGGTATCCGGCGACTGCCCGCTGGGCTGCTTCCCGGTAGTGGTCGAAGGGGTGGACGTGGTCCACGCCGCGGTATCCACGGAGCACGGCGGCGTATTCCTTGGTGTCTCCCGGGACGGGCGTGAACCGCTCCACCTTCCACGGGTTCCCGAATCGGGTGCCGCGGCCGACGTATACGGCGCCGTCCGGCATCTTGAATCCCTTGCGGCGCTGCCGCTGGACACGTACTGGGCTCACTTCTGGCCTTCCTTTGGGCTGGTGATGATCTGGTAAAGGTGCGGGTCGGCTACCGCTAGCCGCACGAGCTTGGATGTCAGGACCGGGTGGGGGTCCGGCTGCGTTGCCGGATCCGTGACGGCCTCCACTTATGCCGTCCGGCGGTGGCGGCCCGGGGTGAGCTGCTCGGTGACGAGGCAGACCAGACGGCGGCGGAGAGTCCAGCGGGCAGCACGGCGACGCTGCGGGGCGGACGGGGCGATGATCAGGTGCATTCGGGTGTCTCCTGCTTCGGGTGTTCGATCGGTTCGTACCAGCGGCATCCGCAGGTGTTTTCGACGGACTCGGTATCGTCCGGGTTGGTCCAGCACTCCCCCGCGTCGTGATGCCCGACGGGGTGGCCGCATTCCTTGCAATCAGTGGCGGCCAGGGTCTGCTCGGCCATTCAGCGCTTGCGCCAGTTCTTGGGCTGCTCCGGGCCGTGGTTCCGGTGCTGCTTCATCCACAGCGCCCGGGCCCGGGGATCCGTCGGCGGTTCCTCGGGGACCAGTCCGGCCTCCCTGGCGGCTTCGGCGAACTTCACGAGCCCGACGGTCATTGCCTCGAATCCCTCCGCGAGCTTCACGGCGAAGGACTGCATTCCGCGGGCGAAGGCGTCCATGTCGAGTGGCTCGTAGTAGTAGCCCCTTGCTGGCCTGCTGCGTCCGCCGGGTGTGAACCGGGGTATCTGTCCGTCAACGATGACGCCTTCCAGCACGTCATCCTGGGGCTTGAAGGGTACGAGCTCCTGCCCGCGAGCGCTGGGGGTGTCAGATGAGTTGGGGTACACGGCGGGTCCGTCCTCTGGTGTTGGCGATTCGGAGCTTGGTGGTTCCGTCTTCGGGGATGCCTCGGGCTTCGCGGCCGAGGCGTATGCGAAGCGCTACGGCTTCGGCGGTGGACGGGGCCTTGGGGCGGGGGTCGCTGAGGGTCTTCGGTTTCCAGCCTTTGGCGACCATGTCGCAGCGGGGGCAGGTGCCGTCCGCCTTGTACTCGACGACGGTGCCCGGGAAGTCTTCGGCCGTCTGGCCTTTCTTCCGGGTGGGGCGGTTGCAGGTGGGGCATTGCTTGCTCATAGGAGGGCCTCCGTGGCGTAGATGAAGTCTTCTGGGGTGGTGAAGATGCGGTGGCAGCTGTGCTCGGGGCACATCACCTCGTCTTGGGTTTCGACCGCGTGCCGTAGGGCCCGGGCGAACTGGGTTTGCATGGTGGCCAGGCAAGTGGCGCAGATGAGGACGACGTCGCCTTCGGGGTGGCGGCAGCAGTGGATCCGGGCGGCGACGGCGGCGCGGTTCTTGCATCCGGCGATCTCTCGGACCTTGGCGTCCTTGATCCTGCCGACGTCGCAGCCGACGAAGAGGTCTTCCGCGAGCGCGGCCAGCAGCTCGGCCTCGTTGGGCTTGTGCTCTCCGGTCATCAGTCCTCCTCGGGGATGTCGAGCAGCGTGGGGTTCGACCATTCGCAGAAGGTGCAGGCTTCGCCTTCGCAGTCGTGCGGCGCGGCCACCCTGGCGGGGGCTTCTGTCTCGCTCATCAGTAGGCCTGCAGGGTTTCGGCCATGCAGGCGACCAGGTCGCGGGCGGCGGGCGGGGTGACGGCGTTGCCGGCCATCTTGACCTGCTCGCGCTTGTTGCCGAGCATGATGTATTCCTTCGGGAAGGCCATGCCTGCTTTGATCTCGTGGGGCTCCAGCATCCGGAACTCGCAGTCGTCCACCTCGGGCACGGTCCACTCGGCCAGTCCGTGGTGCAGCCCGTTGGCAGCGAAGGTGTCCAGTGGCTGCCCGACATCCTTGGGCGCGTTCTGCCCGCGAAGGGTGGTGATCATGGCGAAGCGGTCGTGCGTGGTGATGGTGGGGATGGCTTTGGACGTCTGGTGCATCTGCCCGTTGCCGTAGTACTCCATGAGCATGTGGTGCCCTGGCGGCGTGATCAGCGACTGGTGACCCGCGGTGGTCAGCGTCCGCATAACCTCATCGGTGGGAGTCGACATCTCCGCGCCGGAACCCCGACTCGAGTTATTTCTCATCAGCAGCGGGGGAACCAAGAGTCCTGTTTCGTTGCGGGTCGTCTGCGTCCGCATAGGGTCGCCGGCCAGCTGCGCCTGCTTGCCCTCGCGTCCTTCCATCGGCACGAGCAGCGAGCGCGTGTAGGCAGTCGTCTGGGTCTGGAAGGGCTCGTGGTTTACGGGGCTGATGATCTGCGAGCCGCGGACAGAGTCGATGCTTACGGGCTCGGCGCCGTACTTGGCGAGCCCCGCCCGGATCCGGGCCAGCGTCTTGTCAGCGAGGGGCCGCGTGCGGTCTCCGATGCGTTCGCCGCGGAGACTCCAGTCGATGGCGTGGGAGGCGGGCAGCCAGCCGGGCTCGACGATCTGGTTGCGGCAGGACGAGCTGGGGCAACGGTAGACGTACTGGGCGCGGTAGCGGCCCCACTGCTCGGCTTTCTTGAAGACCTGCATGGCCTCCACGATCTGGTCGCAGCCGGAGCAGTAGGCCTTGGGCCGGAAGTACTTCTCGACGTCGGGAGCCTTGTTGCCCTTTTTCCAGAAGAGGACATACATGCGGTCGCGGGACTGCGGTGCGGGCAGGCCGCCGTGCTGGGCGTGCATGCTGTTGAGGTACTGGATGCGGTGCTCGTAGCCGAGGGACTTCATGGCCATCAGCCAGGCTTCGAACATGACCCACTTGGCGGCGTCGACGACGTTCTCGGTGATGATGGCGCGGTAGTGGTGGACCTCGGCGAAGCGGGGTACGTCCCACATGGTGGCGCGGGAGCGATCGGCGGCTTCGTCGGGCAGAGTGTCGCCGAAGAGGTCCGGCTGGTTGGTGATGCGCTTCTTGCCCTTGGCTACCGAGTGGTTGGTGCATTCCGGGGATGCCCAAAGGATGTCGCTGTGGCCGATGTAGCGGGGGTCCGTCTCTTTGATGTCGGCCTGGACGTGGATGGTGTCGGGGTGGTTGGCGTTGTGGGAGTCGAGCGCCTTCTGCCAGTGGTTGAGTGCAGTCTTCACAGAGATGCCCGGGAGCATCGTTGCCCCGGTACTTGATCCGCCGGCGCCGCAGAACATATCGGTCATCGTCAAGCTCACAGGGCCACTCCCCTGCCTGCGTCGATGGCGTCGGCAGCCACGAGAGCGATAAGGGCGGACTGAGCAGCGGCGAGCGCTGCGGTGCGGTTGCCGTTGTTCTGGTAATCGGTGGCCTGCTGCAGGTAGTCGCTTGCCATGTTGTCCATGGCGCCGCTGCGGGCGGGCCCTGTGGCATTTCCGAGCCATTCTTGCTCGGTCGCGGGGGCTGGTGTGATGGTCATTTTTACCTTGCTTCGAGGACGACGGCGGATGTGCCGGTGAGGATGAGGAGGAGGCCGAGGAACGCGGGCCCGTTGAGAGTGCCGGTGAGTCCTGGCACTGCGTAGAGGACGGCGCCGAGCATGATGGCCGGGAGCCAGAGGCGGAGGACCCGGCGCTGCCTGGCGGTCATGGGACCAGCGCCTCGGATGGTTCGTATTCCTTTTCGTGGGGCAGGTAGATCGCGAAGTTCGCGGCGGCCCGGCCGTCGATCAGGATTTCCTTGGTGTTGAGGTCCACCTCGACGCGCTTGGCGGCGAACCACTTTGTCTTCGCGAAGGCGACCAGCTGGGCAGTCAGCTCCCGGTTGTTCCGGTAGTCCAGCTCGGCCGGGTCCTTGTAGTGCCGCGTGCCCTTGGGCTGGATGTAAGCGCGGGCCTTCGTCCGGCCGCTCACAGCGCCTTACCCCAGAGCTTGGGCGACATCCGGCGAGCGTTAATAACCGCGGCAACGTCCTCCGGATTTGCGTGCGAGGTGATCTGGATTCCGAAGCCCGGGCGGATCGCGGCCTGATCATCGGCGAGCGCTGGAGGGTTAGCGCGTTCCCACCGTCCTCCGGCGGCTTCGACGTCGTCCGAGAGGATCTGGAAGGAGTCCGCGAGGAACTCGATGCGGGTGCTGATGTATTCGATGCCGTGGATGGTCAGTCCGGCGTCGTCCATGGATGGCAGGGCGTCAACGGCCTTGACCACGTTGCGGGCGTCTTCGAGTACTTTGGCGAGCTTGCGCATGCGCTGGCTGCACTCGATGCCGTACTGGTCCGGGACCTTGGGGTTCTTGGGCTTGGCCTTCAGCTCGGGGCGGTCTTCGGCTTTGAAGTACAGCCCGCGGGGCGCCCGTTCCTGGCCGCTCATGCGGCATCACTCACGGCGTGGGTGGTGTGCTGCTCGATGAGCGCCTGCAGGGTGTCGTTCCGGATGCGGAGCTTGGGCTTCAGCTCGGTTCCGATGTCGACGGTGGTCACGCGCCCGTCGCGGATCCGCTCGTAGAAGTAGTTGGGGGTGACGCCGAAAGCCTTTGCTGCGTCGGCCACCGTGAAGAGCGGCAATGCCGAGGCGGGAAGTGTTTCTGTGGAGGTAGACAAGGTAAACTCCTGAGTGAGGTTTGAAGTACTTCTGGTCCCTCGCCTAGTTGCTGCTAGGCGGGGGATTTTTTATTCGCTGAAGTAGCCAGCGCCCACGGCCGGGGCGATAAGCCGCGTGATCGGCACGTCCAGCCATCCGGCGATGGCCTCGATTTCGTTGATAGTCAGATCGCTCTCGCCATTGATGCGGCGGTTAGCGGTGGAGCGGTGGACCTGCAGGTAGTTGGCCAGGTCGATCGAGCCCAGTTTCCGAGCCGCCATGATGCCCCTGATTTCGGTGGCGATACGCTGCGCAGCGGTGGGCTCTGCGTCGGTTGCCGGCGCGGTGCCGGAGCCGTTTTCGGTGGTTGGGGTGGTTTCCAAGTAGTTCTCCGGTCCAAGTCGAGTACTGCGGGGGATTGACAATCCAGTGGATTGCGTAATTGAGACGCTAACCCTGCTCGGTTAGAAACGCAAGTTCTGCGCAGGTTTGTCACAGAATGCTCTTACAGAGCGACAAACGCTCTAGCTTCCGCTATCGTGGTTTAGGTCAACCTGAAACGCGCTAATCGTGCGTACAGCGAGCGTTTAACTCACGAGCGGGGTAGTTTGTATGTCTATGCCGAAAAAACGACCAGAATCTGGTGCGCTGGCGCGCGCCGTCTCCTCAGAGGTACGAGCCGCCATGGGAAGGCACCGCGTCAGCGGCATGCAACTGGCGAACCTGACAGGGGTTTCGCAGAACTACATTGCTAGTCGGCTCCGCGATGAATCGCCCTTCACCGTCAACGACATCGAGAACATCTGCAAGGCCCTCGGCGAAGATCCCGGGAGCCTTTGGGCTGCTGCAATCCAGCACCTCGGCGAGCACTAGACATGGCCACCGCACGTCGACCAAAGGGCGAAGGGACCGCTCCGCGTCTCCTTCCGGACGGAAGATGGCGGGCCGAGCTGACCATCGGCACGGACGCAAACGGCAAGCGGGACCGCAAGGTCGTATACGGGGCCACGAAGACCGAATGCTCAGCCAACCTCCGCGCCGTCATCAAAGCCAAAGACGACGGGATCCTCACCAACGGCCGGGCTCCGACCTTGGGCGAGTGGATGCACCACTGGGTGGACAACATTGCGCCCATCAAAGTGACCGGCGGCAAGGGCTGCCGTCCGCGTACCCTCGTCGGGTACCGCTCCTACATCCGGACTTGGGTGGACACTTCTCCCGTCGCAAAGGTGCGCCTGGACAAGCTCACGCCCGAACACCTTGAGCAGCTCTACAAGCCACTCCGGGACCTCAACCGTTCCGAGTCCACCGTCGCGCAGCTGCACCGCATCCTCTCCCGCGCCCTGACCGTCGCCATGCGCCGCGGCCGCGTGGGATTCAATCCTGCCCAGCGAATGGACGCGCCACAGCCCGCCGAATACGAGCCCGACATCCTCACCCCGGACGATGCCCGGAAGCTCCGCGCCGCCGCCGAGGACGCGCCCGACGGCGCCCGCTGGCTGGTCGCCCTCGCGCTGGGCCTGCGGCAAGGCGAAGCGTTGGCCCTGGCATGGGACAAGATCGACCTTGACGCCGGAGTGCTTCATGTCCATCGCGAGCTGTACTCGCTGCCGTGGAAGCATGGCTGCCCCGAGGCCGAGGCCAAGCCCAAGGATGAACGCCCGTGCGGCCGCCGGGCCGACCACTGCAAGCATCGCCACTCCGGCGGCCGCTTCGTTGGCACTCCAAAATCCGACGCTGGCAAGCGCACCCTGTCGCTGCCGGAGCAGCTGGTGGACGTACTGCGCCGCCACAAGGAAGCCCAGATCCGCATTCGCGCCGAGGAGGGCCCGCGCTGGCGAGGCTTCACGGCTGCCAGCGGCGAGACGCTGGAGCTGGTCTTCTGTCAACGTTCCGGCAACGCTTACCAGGCGTCCAAGGACTGGCAGGCGTGGAAGGACTTCCTCAAGGCAGCCGGAGTGCCTGCCGTCCGCGTCCACGATGCCCGGCACACCGCCGCCACCCTGCTGCTCCTGATGGGCGTGGACGGCCGCGTGGTGATGGACATGATGGGCTGGTCCGTCGCCTCCATGCTCAAGCGCTATCAGCACGTCCTCGACGTCATGAAGGTAGACGCTGCCAAGAAAGTCGGAGACGCACTATGGGCCACGCCCGCCGAGCCAGAGCCGCAGCCGCAAGCCGCGGTCCTCTCCATGGCGGACTTCCGCGCACGTCGGAAGGCGTAGGCAATTAACGAGACAATTGAATAGTCAAGCTTTAGAAACGGGCCCCGACAGGACTTTGTCCTGCCGGGGCTCTCCTATTGTCAGACCCCGCTGCTAGAACGTTGGGGTCAGGTGTAACAAGTTTTGAGGGGGCGTTTTAGTGGGGAACAGGGTACGGGCGGTCGTCGGCTGTCCAGGCTGCGGAGATGGTGGATGCAAGCCGGGGCAGGACGTCAGCTGCGGCCGGTATGTGGTCCGAGGGGACGGCGTGGAGCTGGGCAGGATCGTGGACAGCGTCGTCGTGGGGGACGGCGAAGTCTGGGAGATCGCCTGGCCGGACGGGACCATTGATCTGCTGAGCACGACGCAGCTTGCGGGCGTCAGGACGTATAGGCCACCGAATAGACCACCAAAGGATGAAACGGCACAGTAGCCGGACAAACCAAAAAGACCCCCGATTTCCCTAGAACTCAAGGGAAATCGGGGGTCTTGCTTTTGTACCCCAGGTGGGACTCGAACCCACAACACGCGGATTTTAAGTCCGCTGCCTCTGCCAATTGGGCTACTG
>NZ_BMKU01000018.1 GCF_014644495.1 Pseudarthrobacter polychromogenes | reverse complement strand
CAAGACAGAAGTTCGCGACACACCTTAAGCATTCCAGCCAGCCATCCCTCGATTTAGGAGACACGCCCTAGCGCCATGCGACCGGACCTTCGTCATTTCTGGGTGGTTTTTCAGTAGGCCACTGCACCGCCGGCAGTAGTAGACAAGGCGCCATTCCAGCGGCGAAAAGCCCCTTCTCCGCCTTTGACTTACATATCGTCGGCTTTCCGCGATAAATGACGAAATGCGGGACTTCGGTGGTGGCAGACTTCCGAGCTTGATGACCGCTCTCATCGTGTCCTGGCAGAACTTCATCGGATACCGTCCACAAATTTTCCGCACTTGACTGGGAAAAACCTGACAATTGGGTCAGCTGCTGCATTAGCGTCTAAACGAATAGGCACGGTGCCTGCCACAGCGTTTTGCTGATCATAAGTGGGAACAGGGGGTGGCGAATGGGGGACTCGTCGTATGCAATCCGTCTTGTTTCCGGCAGGGCAGTTTTGCCGCCTGGAGGGGTGGGCTGGTACTTCTGCAAGTGGAACGATACTGGCGATAAGATTCGACGGTTCATAGAGTGGTCAGTTGGCCGCCCCTTGCACCATAATGAGCGCATCCTCCTGGAACTCGCTCTGATCCATCGGCCCGACAATAGCTACAACCCGAACGCCATCGCCATAGCAGCGCCAGCTCAGTTTGGTGGGGACAGGGACAGTAGATTTTTCGGGTACTTCTATGACAGTCAGCTGAATGAGATAGGCATGAGGCGGCTTGCCGATCTCTCGAAGGCCTTGGGCGGTGTGGAGATGAGCTGCACTGGGATTGCTACCCGAGACGGGCTGGAACTTGACCTCCCCGAACCGGCGGAGTTGGCAAGAGCAATTGACGAGTTCATGGGGTACGACGACACGAGAATTCATAAAAAGAAATCGCTCGAGACGGACCGGGCCCTGGCGGCCGTGCAGGTCTTCACATACGAGCCGATAGCTGTAGAAGGACTACGCCTGACGACTCGCTTCGGCAGGGCGGGTCGCCGAATCGAGGTTGAGGATAGGCTGACCCGCCGACTAGTGGGCCATATCGACCAAGGCTATTTGCTCCTCGAAGATGAACGTGACAGAGACGCTGTTTTGAGGCTGCTTTCCACTTCAGGCCTTCGGCTAGCCCGACCAAAGGGTAGGACGGCGATCCCGCTGGAAGCGGCGTGGCCTGTCACCAGGGTTCCGAACCTTCAGATAGACATTCAGACCGAGGTATACCTGTTCCCACCGGTGGCACCCATGGGCCGATACAACCCCAAGACGCGGAAGTTGTGGGTCGAAGACAGCCGGTTGGTCGGGCCATCGCTTTGCTTCGCGGCGCGCCTAGGTCTTCAAGTAGTCGAAGTTGGGCTGCCCAAAAGGCCTTGGAGACTTGACGATGAGGTTGCCTTCGACGAACTAAGGGATTACGGCCGGCGGAAGAAACTTCAGAGCAAGCAAGAAGAGGTTGCCGCATCGCTGATGCGCACCCTTTGGGATGCGGTTGAGGCAACTGGCTTGGAACGGCTGATAACGAAGGACACGATTGAGGCAAAGTGCTTCCGGATTAGGCAGGGTGCCCTAAACGAGAAAAAGGATCACTTCCGACCTAATGAGTCATTTGTACAGCAACGGCAATACTTGTTCGGAGAACTCACTTTGGCCGACAACTCAGGGTCGTGCAGGCTATGCGGTCAGAATGCTTGGATGTTCACGACGACCGTCTGCACGGCGCCGGTGACCTATTGCCACCAATGCTTAGAGTTCGCTAGCGAGGGCGTCTTCGAGAACCGGCCCAGAGCAGCTGAGGCGCTCAAAATGCTCGCAGAACTCGAATTCAGCAACGAGCCGATGCTGGAAGGACAGTTGGCGGCTCTGCACATTGATTCACGGGTTCCCGTGCCACCTGAGACTATAGATAAGCTCTTGCTGCTAAGGTTCACGATCAAGCGCGGCAAGTTCCCATGGACACTACTCTTAGAAAAAGCCGGCTTGACGCAGAACGGCTTGCGCTTGAGTAGAGGCACCCTCGTTCGCGCGCGAGATGGTCATAAGTGTCTCTCACTAGGCGAAAAGGCCGTTTGCGATTTCCTGCATCAGTTTGGCATCCAGCACGACCGCGAGCCACTCTACCCGGTGGACCCAGATCTTAACCCTCGGGGGAGACGAAGGGCGGATTGGATTCTGGCTGATGGCACCTTCGTGGAGCTCTGGGGGTTGCCAAGTGATCCAGCGTACGCTGCGCGAATGCGAGAAAAGCGTGAGCTTGCTGAACGACAGGGGCTAACACTAATTGAGCTAACGGAACGCGACCTTCTCACACTGCCCCGGGTATTCGCACCTTGGCTCCCGGCTTTAACGTCGGAAATCACGTCTTGGGCGTGGTCGCCAATCGTCAAACCGCTCCTACCAGCGGCACCAACGAAAAATAGTGGAAACGTCGGGGGTCGGAATGCGGCCAATGCCGCTGCGCGGCAGGACCGGTTAGAACGCTGTCGCCGTGCTCTGGAACTACAGTCCTCAGGCTTGACCAGGAAGAAAATCGGAGAAGCAGTTGGCGTCGCTGCAGACAGCATCAAGGCCTTGCTGCGTGACGCCAAATTCTTTGCCGATCCGACCTCAGATGAGGAACGTCTCCAACGCGCTAGTGCAGCTGCACTGGCTCAGAGTCAGGGAATGACAAAAGAACTATTCCAAGTCCAGAGCGGCCTTACCGGCCCCAAAGTCAACGAGTCGTGGAAGGACGCGGACGTAATTACCGCCTCGGCAGAAGAGGACACTATTTAGAGGTGACGCACTATGCCGCTGCGGCACTTGGCGGGACATTCCGAATGGGTGGCCGAAACAACCGGTTCCGGTGCGGCTTTCAACCCTTGGAAGTGAACAGTCCGGTGCCGCGCGGGCGGTAGTGATGATTTTTCCGGCCGGCCGAAGGGCGTGAAAAGTAGCGAAACTCCGTCCAAATAGCGGTTGGCCGAAGTTCCGGAGTCAACACTCCAGGGTAAACCTTGAGATTGGCTGGGAGCGATGCGGTTTCCGGCAACGCCCTGACGGACGGCAGCCAGAAATGGTTTTGGCCCGGGGAGTGGAAGGGGTTCATTCCAGTCTGGCGTGGCGGAGATACTGGTAGACCGTTTCCCTGCTGATTCCGTAATCACGGGCGAGGACGACTTTCGGGATGCCGCTGCCGGCGCGCTGGACCAGCTCGGCCGCCCGTTCCGGGGTCAGGGTCTTCTTCCGTCCCTTGTACACGCCGCGTTGCTGGGCCAGGGCGATGCCTTCGCGCTGCCGCTCCCTGATCAGGGACCGCTCGAATTCAGCGAAGGCACCCATGACCGAAAGCATGAGGTTGGCCATGGGGGAGTCCTCACCTGTGAAGACGAGCTGCTCTTTGATGAACTCCACCCGCACGCCTCGCCGGGTGAGGCCCTGGACGAGGGCGAACAACCGTGTCGCCGTCGCGGACGAACCGGAGCAGTTCGGTCAGCTGCGGCCGTGCGGTGTCCCTGCCGGAGGCCTTGTCCGTGAAGACCCGGTCCAGGACCTGGCCCTCGAGCTGGCGCAGCTCATTCTGATCAAGGGTGCTGACCCGCACGTAGCCAATGCGCTGACCGTTCACGGCGGCCTCCAATCCTCGGTGTGTGAGAACGAGTGTCGGCTCACACAGTGGACAGGTCAAGTCCTGCTGGGCTGCGGAAGAATAGCCCTGACCCGAAGGGCGGCTACTGTATCGCTGGGCGGGAATAACTTAACGGTGGTGTAGGTCGCTCTCTGGTCAGGAACAATAGCGAGATTGAAGAGTTCAGGTCCGCCATGTGGCAGCCGACTATGACGAAGTCCCTTCGGACGTCAAGGAATCCCAGGAGCGTTCCTTGGAGGTTTTGCAGTCTGCGAACGCCCCTGATGCCCGCAGCGTCGTCGCCGAGCTGGACGAGGCCGATGCCCTCGACGAAGGACTGACCCCCGGCGGGGAAATCGTCTCCGAGGAACTCATCGTCCAGGTCGTCCCGCAGGGTGCGGATGAGTTCACCTGCTCATCCTGCTTCCTGGTCCGGCACCGGCCCCAGCTGGCTCGCAAAGGCAATGGCCAGTCCTACTGCATCGAGTGCGAAGGCTGACAGCCGTCCTGTGGCCGGCCGGACCCGGCCGGCTGCAACCCTGCAAGGATGCCAAAAATGATGCATCTGATGCAATACGCAGCCTTCCACTTTACATAAGGTGCGTTATCGGCGTTTGAAAATAGCCGGGGGAGTGCCTGTAACACGACTGTTTGCTGCCAACATTTCGTGGCGCTTTTCCCAGACCTTTAAGGTCAGAAGTGAAGGTCACCGCTGAATGGGCGAATTTCTCGGGTGCTGACTTCTCTAGCGCCGACCTTTCGGGCAGTAGCCTAGAAAACTCATCATTTTCCGGCGTCTGCTACAACGAGGACACTCGTTGGCCTCAAGGTTTCACCCCGCCTCCGAGTCCTTCCTGCTAGGACAACAGTGTCGACATGAACAGGAGGGGTCTCAAAGCGTATGTTTTCTACATGGGCAAAGACGAGAGCGATCCGGGTTGTACAGCCGTGCCGGCCGACGCGAAGAACAGTCATTTGGACCTCGGCAAGGTGGATCCGGGCGCACTCCTAATCGCCGTCCTGGTGGTCGCGGTTACCCCATGGACTGAGGACGGTTCGTGGGAACCAATAAACACCATCACTGCCTGTGTTGTACTCTTCGTTCTTCTTGCGTTCGCTTGGCCAGCGCAGCGAGTGCGCTGGCGTATCCTGGTCGCAGTCGGCTCGGTCTTCGCACTTGTTTCCGGCGCTGCTTTGGCGTGGCCACTGCAAGACATCTTGAAATTAGAGCCAGACGTTGCGAGCTATTCGTCGCTCGTCCTTGGTCTGTTAATCACCGCTGGTGTCTTTACTTCGGCTGTCCGAAGCGGGAAGATCCGCCCGACACCGGGGTAACATCTCTATCGACCCCGCCTGAACCGGAACGAGGGTTCTAACATGCGTCGTGGCTACGGCACCAGTTGAACATCCGCAACGCTAGCCCTTCTGCAGAGCCCCTTCTGCCCTAGCTTGACGGAATCTTCCCTATCGGCCCTAAAAGTGGGACGAATAGAAGTAGATGATAGAACTGTCCGTTGTCAGTTGAGTTGGCAGTTTTGTCAGAAGACACGGCAGCTTACGGGTTGACGGTGATTGTGTCAGTTAATGTGGCAGCGTGACTTTGCTTGGTGCTTTGAGGTCTTTGCCGGTGAATCTTACGGATTCGGCTCGCATTCTGGCGCGTTTCCGCGATGGTCTGCGGGATGAACTGGTGTCCGCAGAGCTGTCGGGTTTGCCGTTTGAGTCGGCTTTGCCTGTGCGGTCGTTCTTTGCGTGGCCGGGCAAACGGAATTATGAGGGCTCGTGGTGGTCCAGCACGGTGGGCGCGCATGTGGGGTGCGAGAGTCTGCTGGAGCGGGATTTCCTGATGCTGGCGGATCACGACACCGATGTGATCGGCATCGTGTCTCAGCCATTTGCCGTGCTCTGGCCTCATGGCACCGAGGCTGCCCGCGGCCATGTGCCTGACTTCTTTGTCAGGCTTAGAGACGGCGGCGGGCGTGTTGTGGATGTACGGCATCCGGATCGTCTCAGTTCCGCGGAGCGCCAGTTCGAGATGACCGCCAGGATGTGTCAGGCCGTCGGGTGGGACTATGAGGTCTTCAGCGGGATGGCGGAGCCCCGCGCGGCGAACCTCCGGTGGCTCTCTGGATACCGTCAGGACCGTTTTGCTCCCAGCGCCGCGAGCCTCCTGGCCATTCGGGAAGCGTTTAGGGCTGGGGCGTCGATGGCCACGGGCGTGCGTTGCGCCGCCCGACAATTGAAGACAGACCCTTCTGTGGTTCAGGCGAACGTGCTGCACCTGGCTTACAGGGGTCTGCTCGACGTGGACCTGGGCCGTCCGTTGTCGTTGGAATCCCCGATCGCATCGAGCCAGGGGTATCTGGCTTATGTGCTGGTCGAGGAGGCATCGTGAGGTCGGTCAGGCTGTTCGATTTCCTCCAGTTCGACAGTGCGTCGTGGCAGGTTGTCGCCCAGGACGGTACGGAGCTTGCGTTGAAAAACCTGGCAACAAACCGCATCCGGCGTGTGCCGGTCGCAGAGCTCCTGGCGGATGATTCGTATCTTCCCGACTCCCCGGGAGGGTTTCCGTCGCTGGAGGGTGCAGCTGTGTTGGAGACTCTCGATACGGATGCACGGGATCGGGCTCAGTGGTTGCACCGGCATGTGCACGAGGTGGTCTACGGTATTCCGCCGGAGGCAGCGGCGGGAACCGTGCCGACACCTGATTACGATCTCAGAAACCGCCTCCAGGACAGGATCGCCGCGAAGCTGGCAGAACTCGCGGCCACCGGCACTCCGATGGGAGAGCGCACGTTGTTCCGGCATATCGCCGCCTACCGCAAGGACGGTGTTGCCGGGCTGGTTGATGGCCGTCTGATTCGTCCGGCCAGTATGTCGGGCCGCACTGACCCGAGGGTCGTAGCGTTGCTGGAAGCGGAGGTATCCGGTCAGAGGAACCTCTCCACCGGCACCCGGTCGAGGGCCGTCAACAGGGTGCGCGTGCTCGCTGCCCAGCAGGGCCTTACGGTGCCTTCGGAAACCACTATGTACCGCATTCTCAGAAGGATCGAACGTTCCCGCCACCCATTCGGCGACGCGACAACACGCAGGACGCAGGCCAACCGGCCCGACAGATCGTGGGGACGGCAGGCTCCGTCCCGCCCCGGAGAACTCGTCGAGATCGACTCCACCCCGCTGGATGTCATGGTCCTGTGCCCGGACGGCACGACGAGCCGGGCGGATCTGACCGTGGCCTTGGACGTGGCGACCCGAACGCCGTTGGCGGCGATCCTGCGGCCCGTGGCGACCAAGGGGGTCGACGCCGCAATCCTGCTGGCCAGGGCTATGACGCCTTTGCCAATGCAGCCGGGCTGGGATGCCTCCCTGTCCTACTCCCGCTCCGTTCTGCCGCAAGGAATGCTTCCAGGGAACGAGGACGTTCACGCGTCCATAGCGGCCAAGCCGATCATCGTGCCCGAGTCCATCACCGTGGACCGAGGCAAAGTCTTTATCGGGTCGACGTTTACCGCCGCGTGCGAACGCCTCCAGATCAGCCTCACAAAGGCCGCCCCGCGCACTCCGACCGACAAACCCCACATCGAGCGGTTCTTTGCCGGGGTGAACTCAGGTTTCACCCAATATCTAGCCGGTTACACGGGCCCGAACGTCGTCCGACGGGGCAAGGACCCTGCAGCCGAGGCCGCGTTCACCCTCGCAGAGGTGCAGAACCTTTTGGACTGGTGGCTCGCTGCCGTTTGGCAGAACCGCCCCCACACTGGCCTGCGCCATCCAGCGATGCCAAAGAAGGACCTCACGCCAAACGAGGCGTTCGCGTCTTTAGCCGGCGTAGCCCCGCAGATCCCGGTTACCCTCACCCGGGAGGACTACATCGCACTCCTTCCGCTGGAGTGGCGAACCATCCAGCCTTATGGGATCAATTTTGAAGGCCTCACCTACGATGCCGACTCTCTGCATGAATACCGGGGCGTCCCGTCCGGGCTTCCTTTACCCGCCAATGGGCGCTGGGAAATTCGCTACGACCCGTATCGGCTCCGTTCGATCTACGTCAGGGACCACAGGAAAGGGCGCTGGATTGAAGCGGAGTGGACTCTGGCCCGTCAGCTCGTCGGCCCGTTCTCCTTGGACGTGCTCACCGCGGCTAAGAAGGCCATCGGCCGTCGCGGCCAAGTGCCGGGCAACGAACTCCTGGCCAATGTCAACAGAATCATGACCGCCCCAGCAAGTCGCACGGAAAGGCAGGCCGCAGGACGTGCTGCCGCCACCGTCCCTGCAGTGCCCGAACAGCAGATGGAAGCCCCCACGCCGACCGGCGGAGATGGCCAGGACCCGGTCACGCCGATCGAAGCGGCCAGCATCCGGCCACGAAGAAAAGCACGACGCATCGACCTGTTGGAGGACTGAACAGTGGCAGCCCCGGACTCACTCGACGCTTGGCGCCAGTACGTTGCCTGCTCTCCCATTGAGCCCGAAAGACTGACCACCCAAGAGCTCGCGGCCCTTTCCCATGAGGCAAAGGCCGAATACGACCTGGCACGTTTTGCCTGGCTCGCTGCCGACACTGTTCTTGAAACCACGGACACGCAGGCTTTGTCCCGGCAGGCCCGGATACTCCTCGCTCGAAACGCTGCCAGTACCGCCACGGCCCGGCGAGGTCTAGCGATCTCGGGAGCTGCAGGCATGGGGAAGTCCACGACGGCTCTGCTGCTGGGCAAACGACACGAGAAGTCGGAGCGTCGGCGCCTCGGATACGTCGAGGACACAGCATTCGCCCCGGTGGTCTACTCCATGGTTCCTCCCGCCACGACCCCGAAAATGCTCATGCAGTCTTTCGCGCTCTGGCTCGGACTCCCCCTGCGCCGTCAGGCAACCACCCCAGAAATTACCGAGCAGGTGGTGACCGTGATGCGGACCTTGGGCACGTCGCTGGTGATCGTCGACGAGGTGCACAACCTCAGGACAAACAGGCAATCCGGAGCAGAGGCGGCCAGCACGCTTAAACAGTTCGCGGACCGGCTCGATGCAACCTTCGTCTATGCGGGAATCGACCTGCCCGCAACAGAGCTGTTCGCCGGCGAAATGGGCCGTCAAGTCAAAGCCCGGATGATCCTCCACAAAATGAGCCCTTACGGAATCGGCTCAGCACTGGCCCGTGAGGCCTGGACAGCGCTGGTGCTCGGCATCGAAGACCTCCTCCCCCTTGCCGCCCACACGCCCGAGTCCCTCGCCGCGGACGCCAGTTACCTATGGGACCGCACGGGCGGGAGCATCGGCGCGTTGCGGGCACTCCTGGTCGACGCGGCACTCGGGGCAATTCTCGACGGCGAAGAAAAGATCGACCGTCGACGCCTCGACGCAACGGCAACCGACTACGCCGCCGAGGAGCACCACAGGACCAGAACCACGAACCAAACACGGCCTGCCAGGCAGGCGCTCAGAGCGGCTACGTGAGCATCCGCCAACTCCCCGTTCAAACACGGCTATCCAGCGGCGAAACCCTCGACAGCTACGCCGCCCGACACGCTCGACGCAACGGGACGGCCATGGCCCATATCGACCAAGCGCTCAGGGAATCCGGAATCATGCCGGCCTCACTCGTGCGGTCTCACCCCGACCGGATCAAGGTCTGGCGGCAGTTAGGCGGACTCCATCCGAGGGCCTTCACCCAACCCACGGTAGTCGCCGGGGAACCCGTGTTGCTCCGACCACTATGTCTCCGATGCTCCCGCGGGGAACAAGTGATGGCCCACCTTCCCCGAACCGGATGGGTCTGCGCACGGCACCGCCAGTGGATCGGCCCCGACCAATTCAACGTTCGGTTGCTGCCGGAGCTGATCACTGCAGAACGACACTTCCGACGAGTCCTCGTTCCGCGCGGAGTACATGTAAACACGCCACCTATGAGGGTTGCCAGAGACTGCGCCGCAGCCGGCATCACGCTGCAGACCCTAGAAGAGCGTGCAGAACGCATCGGCAGGGACGACCGTGAGATGCTCCTCTACCCCGAGACACTGCGGATCGCCCGTCTGATCACACAACCAAGATTTCTCTCCCTGATAAAACACCCCGAAATCCCATCCGATCGCCGCCGCGGCCTGGTCGCCCAGGAAATCGCTTCAATACTCGCCCCCACAAGCCTTCACCGCCGTTCCCGAGCAGCAGCCCGGGTCGAACACGCGCTATGCAATCACGCCAGCTACGGGACTGAATGGCTATAGAACCGAACAGCCGGAAACGATACAACCCCACGCGAACGGAAATGCCAGATCGAGTGACAGTAAAACGCAGCGGATACAGTCAGAGGAACTGGCATTTTCCTACGTGAACACTGCCAGATTCACTGACAACGGACAAGAACCCGTTGCACGTTGCTTTTGGGTGTTCATGCAGTTCAAACGAATGCAGTGAGAGCTTAAAGCCGAGTGACGTTACCTGCCAGTGGCTTGAGGCGGATCAGGGCTGTGCCGTCGTGTTCGCGGACTTGCACCAAGCCAGAGGTGAGAGCCGCGAGACTAGAGAGCGCTCCGGGCCGATCCTGCAGGTCAACCAGACGGATCGGTGGCTGACTTTGAAGGCTGGGCGGCAAGGCGCAGACGACAGGCGTTCCGTATGGGGTGCTGACTTGGGTCCGGCTGAGCTCCGGGGATAGCCCTTTGCCTATGGCCTTCATCACCGCTTCCTTTCTCGTCCAGAGGCGGGTGAATAACCAGGGCCGGTCGGAGGACTCGATGTCCAGGAGCTCCCGTTGCTCATCTGGCGTGAGAACCATAGGCGTCACCGGCAATGGATCCCAATCCTCGTTGACGACTTCAATGTCCAAACCGATAGCGGTCCCCTTGGTGATCGCCAGTCCGACCCAGGGCCCGGAGTGCGACAGCGAGACCTCCCAGTCGGTTCCCGGAAGCAGCGGCTTCCCCCGTGTTCCTGCGGAGAGCTCCACCCGGACATGTTCAGGAGCGCAGCCTAGGAGATGTCCCACTGTTCGGCGCAGCAGCGATCGCCCCATAAGGAAGCTGACGGCGGTATCCGTGCACTTGATTGAGTTCAGCCGCAGCCGTTCCTGTTGGTTAAGAATTCCCTCCAATCCTGTGTCGGCATCTCGACGATGGGCCCAGTAAACGTGTATGAGCAAGTCCCTGCCGCCGTCGGAACGATGCAGACTCCGGATCACGCCGGCTGTTCCTGTAGATTCATAATGAAGCTGACCGTGAGGGCAACCGCTGGTTCACGCAGGATTTGATAGTGGTTGGCTTCCAGCTCGACAACCGCCCCCCGATCCTCCAGGGGGCAACGGTACGGGGATGCGAAGGACGGCCCGTCACCGGTTGCAATTAAGAGCTGTGTCTGTGGCAGCAACCGTTCGATGTTGCTGGCGGGTATGGAGCGGAATTTGTACGTGGCAGTTACTACATCGATGATCCGGGACGCCAGGGCCTCGTCGAGGGTCGGGACTCGCGCGGCAAGAAGCTCAATGAACTGCTGTCGGTTGCGAACTTTCGCCAGTAGCAAATCGCTGGCCAGACCCTCCAAACTCCCGGTAAACACTGACATGAGAACCATGCGGAAGTACGAGTCGGCGAAGGTGGGCGATTCTTCCCGAGGTATATCGGGCACCCCCTCGATCTCCGGTGATCCGGGAGCGATCAGGATTAGACGGTCGGTGGCGAGTCCATGCCTTTCCAGCCAAAGGGCTACCTCAGTCGCCATCCGGGCTCCGAAGGAGTAGCCCATCAGGGTGACACCTTCATCTTGGACCGCGGCCAAAATCGTTTCCCCGTCGGCTGCGACCGTCTCTTCCAGGGTTATGTAGGGGTGCTCCCCGAGGTTGAGTCCGTGGGCCTGAATACCGTAAACCGGGCGTCCTTGGGAGATGCCGGCGGCAAGTGCCCGCAGACTCATGGGATACCCTCCCAGCCCCGGCCAGAGGAAGATCGGTGCCCCGGAGCCCGCAGCGAGTAGTACCAGACGTGACGCGCCCACGGGAGAACGCTGGCCGATCCGCCCGGCGAGTTCCCGCGCGGTGGGAGCCTCGAAGATTGACTGGACCGGAAGGCTGGATCCGAAGTGTTCGTTGAGTGCGTTGATGAGCTTCACGGCGGTGAGCGAGTTGCCTCCAATGTCGAAGAAGTCATCCGACACTGAGAGTACCTCCTGGCCGAGCACCCGCGACCACACCTTCAAGCAGGTGGCTTCCAGTGGGGAGGCAGCGGGAACGATTGCTCGCCGGTGCCCCTGATCGTTCTCGAGGTGCTGGATAAGCCGCGTCCGGTCTACCTTGCCGCTGCTCGACATGGGAAGCCTGTCGATCACCTCCACACGTGAAGGAACCATGTAGTGGGGAAGGGTCCTTCGCAAATCATCCTTGACGATTTCTTCGGGGCCGCGGAGGTGCACGGAGTCCTCCTTCATGCCGGTGGACCTGACCTGTTCCGCCGATACGGTGCCGCCCACAGCGAAGTAAGAGAGTCTGCTTTGGTCCTGGCCCCAGGTCCGGGCGATTTCGTCGTAGCGGACCGCCGAGGGCAGGTCGGACCCTGAAAGAGAGGCGTACCCGGAGGACATCAGCCCGATGCCCAGGTCGTTCATCTCCAGCTTTTGCAGGGCGCGGCCCAGCTGAAGGAAGCCATTCCAGCCCTGCCCACGCGGGCAGGAGAGGGTCACGCCGAAGGAGGATCGATCGTAAGTGCCTTGGTTTATGGCGATCACCTGGCGGCGCTCTATTACGTGGTCGCTGAGCCGGTGCAGGGTCCGGTCTTTTATTCGGTGGGTGCCCTGTCGGGCTCCGGTGACTTTGCCGTGAACCTGAAGAGTCAGATCCACTGGGTGTTTTCCAACGTCAGCGGCGGGGCCCTCCATCAGGTCGAAGACCGCGCTGCCCACCCATTCCTCCGCTAGACCCAGCTCCGGCACGTCGACACGGTTACGGGCGTGCAGGTAGAGTCCGTGCGCAGCCACCGCCCGGTCGAGTACCCCAGCCATGTGGCCTGCCTCCATGTAAAGGACTTCCACCACATTCGTCGAGTACACGGACTCAATCACTCGCGGCAAACCAACCAGATGCAGCCGGATACCCGGGCCGCTCAGACCAGCGCTCTGCTGGCCGATGCGGATCAGCTCGTGCTCGATCGGATGATAGTAGTAGAGCCCTGCGTCCAGGCCGGGGATGCCCGTGGTCTCAAGGTAGATTTGGGTGGCATTGAGCGCCCCAGGCGAGGCGTAGGCGTACTTGGGCAGAAGCCTCTCGCTGCTCTGGAACGGACCCATCCAGCGCAGGATATCCGCGATCTCAGTGACGGTCACCGCACCACATCGAGGCTGCACAGTCCACGGCTGATTGAGCGACTCTCCCAACGCGGCCAGGTCCTCGGCGCTGATTGGGCCGCCCTCGTAGAATCGATAGGTCTTCCGGGCGAAGGCTGCCCGGAATTGCCCGGGCGAACCTTCTCGCCCGGGCAAAACGACGATGTCCCGGGGATCGCCACTGACGCTGCGCACCCCGAGTCCGGCCAGCTGCGCCTTAACCTGTACGTGGCTAGCCTTAGAGCGGTGGTGCTCCCCGGCCGCCCCCTGGTCCATGAGCGCCGCCTCTGTTGGGTCCAGCTCCAGAAAAGCACCCAGACGCGTCGTTCCGTCATCGGCGCTGCGCCAGGGCACCACAGCAGCTTGGCGGACCCAATGGTGGTCCTCGATAGCCAGGCGTACCTCGTCGGTCTCGACGCGGTGGCCGTTGACCTTCACCTGGTCGTCGCTGCGGCCGTGAAACTCCAAGTCGCCGGACTCCCCGATTCCCGCGAGGTCCCCACTGCGGTAGACGCGCACCTGTTGACTGTCGATGGCAACTTCGACGAACCGCTCGGCGGTGAGTTCTGGCCGGTGCAGGTAACCGGCGGCAAGCTGGGAGCCGCTGATGCACAGCTCGCCGATCTGCCCGTCGGGGACCGGAAGAAGATTTGCATCGAGGATATGCACCCGGCACCCCGGCACCGCCGAGCCGATGCTTACTGCCGGAGCGTCGGGGATCTCCTCTGCGGTAAGGCGGAGCCATGTGGCGTTGATGGTGGTCTCGGTGGGGCCGTAGAAATTCACAAGCTGGGCCTGGGGGATGACGGCGAGCAGCTCGCTGGCCAGATGGCTCGGCAAGACCTCCCCACCGCTGAATAGTCCCTTCAACGAGCTGCACTGCGACAGTTTCCGCACCTCCAGCAGCGCGGTCCACAGGGTGGGAACGGCCTGCAGCAGGTTCACCCTGTGTTCAAGCACCAAATCGCAGATCAAGTCGGCATCGCGGTGCACGCCGTGGGGTCCAACGATGACGGTTGCTCCCGCCGCATTTGCCAGCAGCTCCCACTGGGCCGCGTCGAAGCTGATCGGTGTCTTCAGTAGAATCCGCTCCCCGGGAAGCAGGCCGGCCGACTCGGCCAGGAAGCGCATCTGGTTCACAATCGCCGGGTGTTGGATCACAACACCCTTCGGGCGCCCCGTACTGCCGGAGGTGTAGATGACGTACGCGGGTCTATCTTCAGTGCAGGTTGAAGAAGCAAGCCCCGGCGCCTCCTGGACAAGCTGCTCGATCCGTATCACTTGAACATGCTCAGGAACCAGATGCTCGACCAAGTCGTGGCTCTCCGCGTCGACTACCACGTGGCGGATCTTCGAGTCCGCGATCATGTAGGAGATACGCTCCTCCGGGTAGTCAACAGCCAGGGGAAGATAGGACGCGTCGGCACGAAGGATCGCCCAAGTGGCGATCAGCAATCGGTTCGAGGGAGCCATGAACAGCCCGATACTGTCGTGTGGATCCACGCCAGTTGCGGCAAGGGCGGCTGCGGCGCGCCCGGCCCCTTCCCACAGCTCCGCGAAAGAGAGCTGCCCATCGACATCAATCGACGCGACGGCCTGGGGCTGGACGGCGGCGTACTGGCGAAGCATTTCCGTGAGCGTTTTAGGGGCGGTGACAGAGGTCATCGAATCTCCAGAGGTAGTTGGACGCGGGAGAGAAGGGTAGGGCTGTGCGCTGGGAAGTGGATGGAGCTAGCTGTGGTTCGGTTGCGCCGTGGTTCGCTTGAGCTGGCCAAGCAGGGAGCCGAGGAGAGCGAGGGCGAAACCCACGCACTGCAGGGGCGAGAGCGACTGGCCGAGTGCGACCCAGCCCAACATTGCAGCGGTCAGCGGGCTGAGGATGCCTAGCAAGGCCAGATTGGCCGATGGTAGCGCGCGAGCTCCGCGGAACCACAGCGCGTAGGCCAGTGCACCTCCGATGACCGACAACCAGGTGTATCCGAGCACTGCCGGCCCGTCGAGCTGCCAGCTACCACTGTCGACCAGCGGGATCAAGGGGATGATGACCGTGCCTCCCACGATCAGTTGCCAGGCAGTGGACGTCAGCGGGTGCATGTCAGGGGCCATTCCCCATCGCCGGGTGAGGAGCAGGCCCATGGCCATGCTGAAGGCTCCGGCAGCTGCTGCGGCCACACCGAGGGTGTCCACTGTGCTCTCTCCGCTGAGCGTCACCAGCGAGACTCCCGCCAGTGCCACCAGCGACCACAGCACCTGCGCCACCCTCGGACGGCCCCAACCCAGGACCAAACAGATCCCGAGGATCACCAGCGGCTGGATCGACCCGACAACGGCTGCCAGCCCTCCTGGAAGCCGGTACGCTGCCAGGAACAGAAGCGGGAAGAACGCGCCGATGTTCAAGATGCCCAGAACTGCCGTCTTCCACCGCCAGCCCAACGGCGGGAGCCCTGGTGCCAGAAGCAGGAGCAGCAGGCCCGCGGGCAGGGCGCGCAACACGCTGGCAGTCATGGGCCGGTCGGGCGGGAGGAGTTCGGTGGTCACCAGGTACGTAGAACCCCAGACGATCGGCGCGAACGCGGCAGCCAGTGTCAGCGACAGCGTCCGGGGCGGCGGCGTGTCGACTGCAGGCCCGGTGTCCACCGCGGTTTTCAAGGCGTCGTTCCGTAGAAGCGGTCACCGAAATCGCCGATACCCGGGCGCATGAAGGCCTGCTCGGTCAGAGCGTCATCGATGTAGCTGGTGACGACACGCACCATGGGGTGACGCTCATACAGCTTCTCCAGCGCCGAAGGGCAGGTTAGAACGTTGACGAGCAGGATGTCAGCCTCGGCCACGCCCGCATCCTGCAGCACCTTCACTGCCATGTTGGCGGTTCCGGCGGTAGCCATCATGGGATCCAAGAGTAGGACCTGCTGGCCGGCGATTTGTGCGGGTAGCTTCTGGTAAAACATCCGCGGCAACTTGGTCACCGTGTCTCGCTGGATGAGGACCTTTCCGAACCGTGTGCCCGGGTGGATGTCTCGGAGTTCTGCCTCGAGGGCGTCCCCTGCCCGCGGAACAGAAACAGCAAACAGCTCGTGCTGGACTAGCGCCGCGCCAGTGAATGGGAACCCGGTCGGGGTGGTTACGAGGCGGTCCTCGTAGCACAGGTAGGCGAGGGATTCCTCTAACAGCAGGCGCATGATACGCCGGGTCGCGGTCACAAACTCGGCGTGGCTTGCCTCGCGATTCCGGGCGGCTGCGTGCAGCGCGAGCAGTCCGGGCGTACGACGCAGCGGGAACGCATTGGGCGGCAGCGCCCGGTTGGAGCTGCTGGGCGGTTGAAGTTTCTGCATCAGTTTTGCCTAAGCTCGTGAGGAGTGAATGAGAGGATCAGATCGACCACTGCGCCAAATTCCGAAGCGATCCCGTGGGGCTGCAGTGCCTGTAGGCCCGACGCGGTTCCGACACCGTAGGTGACTGCGATCGCACGCATTGGCACTGCCCCAGCAGTGCCAATGTCATGGGCAGTGTCCCCGACAAAAACAGCTGCACGGGAGTCAACGCCGAGGCGCTCGAGCGCCAGCAGCGCCGGATCGGGATGCGGCTTGGGCAGCACGGTGTCATCGACACCGACCACGGTGGTGAAATAGGCGGCCATCCCGGAAGCTTCGAGTATGAGCCGCGCACTGTCACTCTGCTTGCTGGTCACCACGGCCAGAGTGACTCCATGCTTGCGCAGACGGGCCAGGCCTTCGAGGACACCGGGGAAGACCAGGCTTGCTGCCGCCGGGACAACTTCAGTCCGGTACAGGCGGCGATATACCTCGACAACCTCGCCGACCAGGGCGGAGTGCGGCTCAAGCCTGGCCAGCATTGCACAGAGTACCGGCAAGGGACGGCCCACCAGCTCCTGGGCCTCAACCACGGCCGGCCGGCGCCCGGTGACCTGCTGCACGGCCGCCACAAGCTGCTCGGCGATCGCGCGGGGCGTGTCCATCAGGGTCCCATCGAGGTCGAACAACACAGCCTCGACGTTAGTTTCCAGGATCGAGGCGGTCACAGTGCGGCTCCTACCCTCATCTGGGACCATGCGCGCGCAATTTCGGACGCAACGCCGGCGGTACTTGCGAGGACAGCGGCGTTGGCTGTTGACGAGGCACCGTCAGTTGCCCTGTCCACTGCCCGCATCAGGAACTTAGTCACCGCCGCTCCAGTGACCTGCAGGCTCTGTGCCTCGGCCAAACCCTGCTGGATAGCATTTTCGACCGTCTCCCTATCCAGCGCGTGGTCGGTTGCGATCGGATGAGTAATCACCAGAGACCCCGCACCTGGCACCGACCAATGGAAGCGAGCGGCATTCGCGAGCTCCACAGCATCGTCGATGCGAATCGGGCAACGCAGCCCGCTGGAGGTGACGTAGAAGGCAGGGAAGTCATCACTGCGGTAGGCGATAACAGGAATGCACTGGGTCTCCATATACTCCAGAGTCTTCGGTAGATCCAGGATGGTCTTTGCTCCGGCACACACGAGCATCACCTTTGACCGGGTGAGCTGAACCAGGTCCGAGGATATGTCGAAGGACTGGTCGACATCGCGGTGAACGCCGCCGAGCCCGGCGGAAGCCACCGTTCGGATGCCTGCAGCATGGGCAAGCACCATGGTCGCGGCGATCGTCGTCGCACCAACTTCACCTGAGGCCAGACAGGCTCCCAGGCCACGGCTGCTGGCCTTCCTGACGCCTTCGGCTGTGCCGATCTGATCGAGCTCGTCGGAGCTGAGACCGATGACGCACTGCCCAGCAATGACTGCAGAGGTGGCGGGCACTGCCCCGTTTTGGCGCACGGCATCTTCCACGTCGCGTGCCGCGTCGAGGTTCAGGGGTCGGGGCAGGCCGTGTGAGATCACGTTCGACTCAAGCGCGACGACGGGCTGGCCGGAGTGGAGGGCTTCGGCGACCTCAGGGGACAGCCGCACCGGCAATCCAGCGAAAAGGGATGGGTTGATTTCGAGCGTCGCCATGGCGAGATTCCTATCAAGATAAACAGACTGTGCAGGCTGATGATTTCTCTTAACATTGAACTATTTCATGTTAAGATAGCAAGTGTGGGGGAGATGAACATGCGATTAATGCGATAGGAGTCTTCATGAGGGACGCGGTGGATCGATTGTTGGCTCAGTGGGGAGAACAGCGCCCAGATGTAGATGTCTCCCCCATGGGGGTGGTCGGGCGCATTAGCCGCACTTCCGCGCTCTTGGACAAGAGCATCGCTCGAGCCCTCGCTATGCATGGATTGCAGCCCGGCGAGTTCGATGTCCTTGCGACCCTCAGGCGATCGGGTGATCCGTTTCGGATGACCGTCGCGCAACTGCTTGAGGGCGCCATGGTTACATCCGGCGCGATCACGAACCGGCTGAACCGGCTTACCGACAAAGGGCTCATCGAACGAGAGATTGACCCACTGGACCGGCGCAGTGTGATTGTCACGCTGACCCCCAAAGGCAGGGTCGTTCTAGACGGCGCACTTAGTGACCACGTTGACAACGAGCGCTTCCTGCTGGCGGCCCTCAACCCCTTCGAGCAGGACCAACTAGCCCGCCTGCTCCGGCAACTGCTCATAGGACTTGGGGACGGCTGGGAGGACACTCCCCCGAAACTCCTCACCGAGGCACCCGATGCCAGCGTTCCCCCTGCTTGAACAAAGTTCAAGGGGACGGATGCCGCGCCCAGGCCCACTGCCCACCACGCGCAACCTCAATGACCCATCGCGGGGCAGCAAGCAGTATGGCCTGGTTTGCCCGGGGACCAAGAAAGAACCTTGTCAGAAAAAGGAGAAATGCGATGTACCACTCCACCAGAGCCGACCGCAGGGGCTCCACCGACGAGGTTACTCTCGAGGATCAGCGACTCGCATATTCGGTGTCTGAAGCCAGCATCTCCCCTGGCATTAAAGATGAAACGATCAGCGTCAGTGCACGAACTTTGTTCTACTGCGCCTCAGGCCGCGGGTGGATCTCATATCCGAACAGCCGCACGCGATACGCCTTGGAGCCAGGCGTTGTGTTCGTTGCCCGGGAGCGGGGAGCCCTAAAAATCGAATCCACAGAGAGCATGTTTCTTCTCCTAGTTGAACCGCGAGCTTAGGCGTTCAAGGTAAAGGACTAGCTGACGAATTCACTTGGACTACACCTCAATCTGACAATCAGAATGGGGAAGGTCTTGACTTTCTTTTGGGACGGGCCTACAAGTCAACCTGACAGAACGATAGTCGGAGGGAACCGTGGCTGGGCAGCGGATCGGGTATGTGCGCGTGAGCACCTTGGATCAGAACGAGAAGCGCCAGCTCGAGGGGCAGTTTCTCGACCGGGTTTTCACTGACAAGGCCTCCGGCAGGGACACTGCGAGGCCAGAGCTCGCCGAACTGCTTCGGTTTACACGCGACGGGGACACAGTGGTGGTCCACAGCATGGACAGGCTCGCTCGAAACCCAGACGATCTGCGGGCTCTGGTGAAAGGGCTGACATACAGAGGTGTGCGGGCGGAGTTCGTCAAAGAAGGCTTGGTATTTACGGGCGAGGACTCACATATGGCCAGCCTCATGCTTTCTGTTATGGGTGCCTTCGCTGAATTCGAACGCTCACTCATCAGGGAACGCCAGCGGGAAGGTACTGCACTTGCCAAGCAGCGCGGCGCCCACACAGGGCGCAAGAGGTCGCTCACACCGGAACGAGCAGGGGAGGTGGTCCAGCGCGCCGGCAGCGGTGTTCCGAAAGCTCTGCTTGCCCGTAAGTACGGAATAAGCAGGGAGACCGTCTACCAGTACCTGCGTCACGCAAAGCCGGAGTGAGCCGTTCCCCTGAGGCCTCGCAGCTTGACGGTTGGTTCATTTTTGAGCCGCGGACTGGCCCCGACCCTGCCGCTAATCCCTGGGAGCACTTCCCAGGATGCGAAGCAGCTCACTCGTCAACATACGCAGTTCCTCGTACCCGTGTTGATAGAACAGCGGGGTCATCTGATGCAGGGGAGTGTCATCCAGTTCACGCAGCATCCGCACGGCCTCTTCGATGACTTCCTGGTCGGTTTCGTAGACCGAACCGGGAGAGGGATGAGGCTCTTCGTAACTTTCGTCGGCCATAGAATCTCTCCCTCTTCGACGGCTGACTACCCACTCAGCTCTTACGGGTGTGGATCGACTTAAATTCTGAATCGAACCACACTAAGACCAGTTAGCAACGGTGCCCCACCCTCACCCAATAGGCGCCGGTCCCAGCTCATCAAGCAGCTTCTGCATGGCCACATACGCTTTGTTGCGGTACGCGATCAGCTCGGGGGTGCGCTCCGCGGGGACGTTGAGGAAGCCGGCGCCGGTTTTGGTGCCGAGCTTCCCGGCCTCCACCAGGTCGGACAGGATCGCAGGGGTGGCGAACCGTTCCGGGAACTCTTTCTGCAGGGACTTGTAGCAGAAGTTGTACACGTCCAGCCCGGCCATGTCCGCGATGGCAAACGGACCGAAGAACGGCAGCCGGAAGCCGAACGTGGTCCGGACCAGGGTGTCCACGTCATCCGCCGTCGCAATGCCCTGCTCCACCAGCTGCGCCGCCTCGTGGAACAGCGCGTACTGCAGGCGGTTCAGCACAAACCCCGTGACGTCCTTGACCACGGCGGTCTGCTTGCCGGCGGCGTGGACGAGTTCACGGACCGCCCCCACAGTGGAAACGGACGTGCCGGCGTGCGGGATGATCTCCACGCCGGGAATGAAGGGCGACGGGTTCGAGAAATGCACGCCCAGGAACCGTTCCGGGTTGGTAACCGGCCCGGACAGCTCGGCAATGGAAATGGTGGAGGTGTTGGAGCCGATGATGGCGTCCGGCCGGGCCGCTGCACTGATGCGGGCCAGCGTCTGGTGCTTGATGGCCAGGACCTCGGGCACCGCCTCCTCAATGAAGTCCGCATCAGCCACGGCCTCCTCGATGTCCTTCGCGGCCCACAAGTTCTGCTTCAGGATCTCGGTGGAACCGGCAGGAAATAGCCCATCGGCCACGAACTGGTCGGATTCAACCAGGAGCCTGTCGAAGTTTCCCTGGGCCACCTCGGCGGACACGTCGGAAAGAGCCACGCGCGCACCGCCCAGCGCCAGGACCTGCGCGATCCCGCCGCCCATGTAGCCGGAGCCCACGATGGCGATCTTCCGGGCGCCGGGAGTGCCAGAGCTGGAACCGATGGTGGGGTGGGATGAATTCTCGGTCATGATCAGACTGCTTTCGTGGGTTCGGGTTCATAGGAACAGATGGCGTCCACCTTCGCGGCGGAGGCCGAAGTCTCGTCAAACCGGTAGCCGAGCCATTCGCCCACCAGTTTCTTGGCCAGTTCCAGGCCGATGACGCGCTGGCCCATGGTGAGGACCTGCGCGTTGTTGCTCAGCACCGAGCGCTCCACCGAGTACCCGTCGTGCGCGGTGACCGCCCGGATTCCCGGTACTTTGTTGGCGGCGATCGCCACGCCCAAGCCCGTGCCGCAGATCAGCAGGGCGCGGTCCGCCTCGCCATGGGCCACCTTGCGGGCGGCGTCGACGGCGACATGAGGGTAAGCGGTGGTGTCACCGGCCCCTACGCCCACGTCCACAACGGACGCAACGCGGCTGTCCGCTTCCAGCAGCGCCTTCAGCGCTTCCTTGTATTCGACGCCGGCCTCGTCATTGCCGATGACGATGCGCCATCCCGCCGCAGCGCCGGCGCTCATGCCTGGGCCCCTTGTCCGGCAGCCACAGCGGCCGCCCTGGGAGAGGACAGGGGTGGCGAAGACTCGAAGTAATCAGAGACCCGGGTGGCGATCAGCGCAAAGGACACCGCTCCCGGATCCGGGTGGCCCAGGCTCTTTTCGGCCAGCGGCCGCGCCCTCCCCTTCAGCGGGCGCAGGGATGCGGTGGCGTCGGCCGCCTGCCGGGCGGCGGTCACCGCGGAGGCCAACGCCCCGGTCACTGGCGTGCCGCCGTCGAACGCCGCAACGAAGGCGTTCCGGAAGGGAAGCAGTGCATCCACCATGGTCTTGTCGCCCACATCAGCCTTGCCCAGGGTGGTGACGGCGTCCGCGAAGGCGGTCACTGCGGCCGCCGCGTCCCCGCCGCTGTACGAGTCCTTGTTGCCGAGGGCCCGCCCGGCCGCCGCCAGGGCGGATCCCCAGAGCGCCCCCGACGTGCCGCCGGCGCGCTCACTCCACGCTTCGCCTGCCGCGGTAAGGACGCGGCGGACCGAAAGTCCCGCGCCAACAGCTTCACCGGCCGCCGCCACCGCAGCGTCCACGCCCCGGCGCATGCCGACGCCATGGTCGCCGTCGCCGGCAATGGCATCCAGCCTGCCCAGTTCGCGTTCATGGTCGACGACGGCGTCCCTCGCCTGGGCGAGCACGGCGGCTGCCAGCCTGCCCAGCCCGGCTGCTACCGCCGTCGTATCTTCCCCCTCGGCGGCCAGGGCACCCTCCGGTGCGGCCACTTCCCGGCGTGCCCGCGGCGCCATACTGCCCTTGCGGTACCCGGGGGAGTCGGCCGGGGCTGTCCAGTAGCGCTCCAGTTCGTCGTCCAGCCACAGCAGCGTGAGGGACAGGCCGGACATGTCCAGGCTGGTGACCAGCTCGCCACATTCCGGCTCCACGATGGTCAGGCCGGCGGCGGTGAGGAGCTTGTCGATCTTGCCGAACAGCAGGAACAGTTCCTCGTACTTCACCCGGCCCAGTCCGTTAAGGATGGCCACCACACGGTTCCCGGCATCATCGGGCTTGTCCCGGAGCAGGCCGGAAACCAGCAGTTCGGCCAGTTCGGACGCCGTGGGCATGGGGTGGTCCGAGATTCCGGGTTCGCCATGGATGCCCAGCCCGAGCGACATCCCGCCGGCCGGCACGTGGAACAGCGGTTCGGCAGCGCCCGGCAGGGTGCAGCCGTCGAACGCCACGCCGAGGGACCGCGTGCGGTGGTTGGCCAGCACGGCAAGCCGTTCGACGCCGTCCAGGTCCAGTCCCGCTTCGGCTGCGGCGCCGGCGATCTTGAAGACCGTCAGGTCCCCGGCGATTCCGCGGCGTTTCTCGATCTGGTCCAGCGGGGCGCTGGCGATGTCATCCGTGACCAAAACGGTGCGGGTCTCGATGCCTTCGGCGTTGAGGCGCTGCTGCGCCTCGCCGAAGTGGATCACGTCCCCGGCGTAATTGCCGTAGCTGAACAGCACTCCGCCGCCGGCGTTGGCCGCCTTGGCCACCCGGTACGCCTGCCCGGCGGACGGCGACGTGAAGATGTTGCCGCACACGGCGCCTGCGGCGAGGCCGGGACCCACCAGGCCGGCGAAGGCCGGGTAATGGCCGGAGCCGCCGCCCACCACCACGGCCACCTGGCCGGCGGGCACCTCGGTGGAGCGGACAACGCCGCCGTCCACCCTGGCCACGTAGCCGCGGTTGGCTGCCACCAGGCCGTCCAGTGCCTCCTCCGCAAAGTCTGCGGGGTTGTCAAAGATCTGGGTCATGGTTTCCTCATCGAATCCTTGGGTTGGGACAGGCGGTGGTGCAGCGGTTACACGCGGGCGGGCTGCGCCGGCTGCTGCCGGCCCTGGGCCACCTGGCTGCTGCCCAGGGCGTATCCATCGGTCTTGGGGAGGACATGCCGGCGGAGGTAGTCCTGGTTGCTGGCCGAAACGCTCAGCCCGTCCCCGCCGTAGTGTTCTGTGCACAGGATCCCCTGGAAGCCGGCGGCCAGGGCCACCTTGAAGGCCTCCCGGTAGTTGATGAGGCCGCTTTCCATGGGGGCGGGCATGGCCACATACATGTCACGGGCCGCGTCCTCGTCGCGGAGGTAGTTCTTCATGTGCCAGAAGTTGGCGTACGGCAGGGTCTTGGCCACGAGCTCCCGCCAGTCCTCCACCGGCCGGTGCAGCCGGATCAGGTTTCCCAGGTCCGGGTTGAGGCCCACGTTGGGAAGCCCAATGTCCTGGACAAGGCGCACGGAGGAATCTGCGGTGCCCAGGTAGGTGTCCTCATACATTTCGAGTGAGAGCAGGAGGCCCACCTCGGCGGCGTGCCGGCCGAGTTCCCGGAGGCGGGAAACCGCATTGCCCCAGGTTTCCCGGTCTCCCTCCGGGTCCTTGTGGCCTTCAACAGTCCAGAACCAGAGCTGTTTCTGCTGCTCCGGCGTAATGGCCTGGTGGAGGCCAAAGGAAACAACCTCGCAGCCCAGCTCCGCCGCCGCGTCAATGGTCCGGTGGCTGTACGCCAGGTTGGCTTCCCAGTTCCGCCCGTCAATGACGCTGCGGCGGATGGCGGAGACGGCAGGGGTGCCGATGCCCACGTCCTGCGCCGTCTGCCTGAACTCGGCGAGCCGGTCCGGGCTGAGGTCGCCGGGGCGGACCCAGCTGTCCGTCAGGTCCGCGTTGGCGAACCCGGCCTCTTTCACCTCGGTCAACGCCGCCGCCCACACGGAGGCATCGGCGTCGTTGATGTGGGTTCCCTGCGCGCTGGTGCCAGGGAAGGGCAGCATGGCGGAGGTGATGGGCCAGTTGTCGGCGGTGTAAGCCATGCCTACGACGCTTCCTGGGCCTGGAGCCGGTCCAGTTCCCCGGCCAGGACGGTCAGCTCAACGCCCGCCGGCCGCTCCACGGTGCTGTTGATCGCTACCGCCGTGCCGCTCTGGGCTGACTCGAGGACCGATTCCATCACCTCGAGGGCGTGGTAGGCCATAACTCCGCCGGCGCGGGGCTCGGCGCCGGCGGGGGTGGACGCCAAGTCCGCGATGCCGAAGCCGCGCCCGGAGTCCACGTAGCCGGCGGACACGGGAAGGGTTTCCCAGTCCTCGGCGCCGAGGGAGAACAGCTGGACGTCGCCGTCGAAGTGGTTCGGGTCCGGCACCACCAGGGACCCGCGTTCCCCGTGGATCTCGATGTTGGGGGACTTGGACTTCACGGCGTCGAAGCTCATGAACAGGGTGGAGAGCGCGCCGGAGGCGTGCACCAGGACACCGGTCACATGGGAATCGATGTCGACGGGGACCTTCTCGCCCTGGCGGGGTCCGGAGCCGATGGTGCGTTCGTTGCGGGTGTGGCTTGCTGCGCCGATGACCGAGACCACCGGGCCCAGCAGGGTGACGAGTGCGGTCACGTAGTACGGGCCCATGTCCAGGAGGGGCCCGCCGCCGGGCTGGTAGTAGAAGTCCGGGTTTGGGTGCCACCGCTCATGGCCCGGGGTCACCATGGTGGCGCTCGCCGAGATGGGTGCGCCGATCAGTCCGTCGTCAATCGCCTTGCGGGCGGTCTGGATGCCGGTGCCGAGCACCGTGTCAGGAGCGCAGCCGACGGCGACTCCCGCCTCCCGCGCGGCGTCCAGCATCTGGCGTGCTTCCGCAGTGGTGGCAGCAAGGGGCTTCTCGCCGTACACGCTCTTGCCTGCCGCGATAGCCTTCAGCGCCACCTCGGCATGGGCGGCGGGGATGGTCAGGTTCAGGACCAGTTCGACGTCGTCCGCGGCGAGGAGTTCCTCCACGGAGAGGGCGCGGACACCTTCGTAATCATCCGCCACCGCCTGGGCACGTGCGGGGTCCAGGTCCGCCACGGCCACCAGGTCGATCTGTCCGAGTTTGCGGAAGTTCGCCAGGTACTGCGCGATGATGGCTCCGCAGCCAATGATTCCGACTTTCAACGGCTTGCCCACAGCAGGCCCCTTTCGATGATGGTGCGGACGTTGATGTCCTGGAGGATGTCGACCCGGTGGCCGGGGGTGGCGACGAAGATGCGGCCTTTGCCCCACTGGCGGGTCCAGATGGCGGGGGAGGTGACTTCGCGGTTCCAGGGGTCCCACTCCCGGACCTTCTGGGTGGTGGTGGCCAGGACGTCGATGTAATCGTCGGAGAGCACCCAGTACTGCTCGGTGACCAGGTCGAAGTCGGAGATACCTTTGGTGATGGGGTGCTCCGCGGCGGCCGGGAGCATGTTCACCGTGTAGGGAACGTAGTTGTCCGACTGCTCGCCGACGCACTCGTCCGGGTGCTTGCCGGGGTGGCAGGCGAACTGCCCGCCGATCAGGTGCAGGTAGTCAGAGTTGTTGCGGTACGAATCGGCGATGCCGCCGTGCCAGCCGGCCAGGCCGGTGCCGTTTTCGACGGCGGCCCGCAGCCCGGCGAACTCGTCCTTTTCAATGGTGGTCATGGTCATGCACTGCATGATCAGGTCCACGCCTGCCATGTATTCGGCGTCTGCATAGACCTTGGGGGATTCCTCGACGCGGACGTCGTAGCCGTTGTCCTTGAGGTAGGGGATGAAGAGTTCCGTGGCCTCGTACGGCTGGTGGCCGTCCCAGCCGCCGCGGACCACCAGGGCGTTCTTGCGTTCTGTCATGTCGGGGGTTTCCTTTTGTTTGGCTGCCGGCCTGTGCCGGAAAGTCTGGGCCGGAAGGTCTGGGTCAGCGGCTGGAGAAGGCGGCGTCGAAAGCTGCTGCCGGCGGGGCGATCCGGGCAAGTTCCTTGACCATGGCCAGGGCCTGCGGTGCGCCGACGAGCCGGTCCATGCCGGCGTCCTCCCACTCGATGCTGGTGGGCCCGCTGTAGCCGATGGCGTTCAGGGTCCGGAAGATCCGGTTCCACTGGACGTCCCCGTGCCCGGCGGTGACGAAGTCCCAGCCGCGCCGGGGGTCCGCCCAGGCCAGGTGGGAGCCCAGGCGCCCGTTGCGGCCATCGAGCTGGCGGACCGATTCCTTGACGTGCACGTGGAGGATGTGGTCCGCGAAGTCCTGGAGGAACATCACCGGATCCAGGTCCTGCCAGATGAAGTGGGACGGGTCGAAGTTAAGTCCGAAGCTCTTGCGGTGCCCGATGGCCTCCAGGGTGCGCTTGGCGGTCCAGTAGTCGTAGGCGATCTCGGACGGATGGACCTCCAGGGCGAACCGGACACCCACCTCCTCGAAGACGTCCAGGATGGGGTTCCACCGGTCCGCAAAGTCCTGGTAGCCGGCGTCGATCATTGCCTCCGGGGCGGGCGGAAACATCGCCACGGCCTTCCAGATGGAGGACCCGGTGAACCCTGTGACGGTCTTGACGCCCAAGCGGGCGGCTGCCCGGGCGGTGTCCTTCATGGACTCTGCTGCCCGGCGGCGCACTCCTTCCGGTTCGCCGTCGCCCCAGATCTCCGCCGACAGGATGCCCTGGTGGCGTTCGTCGATGGGGTCATCGCAGACTGCCTGCCCGGTGAGGTGGTTCGCGATCGCGAAGACCTTGAGGTTGTTCTTCTCCAGGATGTCCAGCCGGCCCTGGAGGTAGTTGTCGTCCTCCGCGGCCCGGCGGGGGTCCAAGTGGTCGCCCCAGCAGGCAATTTCCAGCCCGTCGAAGCCCCACTCGCCGGCGAGCCGGGCCACCTCCTCGAACGGCAGGTCGGCCCACTGGCCGGTAAAAAGCGTGATTGGTCGTGTCATGGCTGCTTCTTCTCCTGTTCCCGTGTTCACGTTCCTAGACCTTCTGCCACTGGCTGGAATTGGCGGCGCTGGCCTCCACGGCGGCCAAAACCCGCTGGACCTGCAGGGCGTCCGCGAAGGACGGCTCCGGCTGGCGGCCCTCACCGATTGCGGTGACCAGGTCCACCACCTGGTGGGTGAAGCCGTGCTCGTAGCCCAGGCCGTGGCCGGTGGGCCACCAGTTGCCGACGTACGGGTGCTCGGGTTCGGTGACGAAGATTTTCCGGAAACCGGCGTCCGGGGACTCCGCCGCATCGTAGAAGGACAGGACGTTCATGTCCTCGAAATCGAAGGCGAGGGAGCCTTTGGTGCCGTTCAGTTCCAAACGCATGGCGTTCTTCCGGCCCAGCGCGTACCGCGTGGCTTCAAAGACGCCGATCGCGCCCGCGCCAGCGCCGCCGTCGAACTTTGCGCTGAAGATGGCTGCGTCATCCACGGTGACTTTCCCGCGGGGCGCGTCGCCGCTGAGGTCGCCGTGGCCGCCCAGGCCCACAAGGTCGCCGGCAAGGGGACGCTCCGGGACAAACGTCTCGAGCAGCGCCGAGACGCCGGTGATGCTTTGGCCGGTGACCCACTGCGCGGCGTCGATGCTGTGAGCCCCGATGTCGCCGAGGGAGCCGGACCCGGACTTGCTCTTGTCCAGCCGCCAGGTCATGGGGGCGTTGGCGTCGGAGAGCCAGTCCTGCAGGTACTGCGCCCGGACGTGCCGGATCTCGCCCAGCCTGCCCTGCTCCACGAACCGCTTGGCCAGCGCCAGTGCAGGGGTGCGGCGGTAGCTGAAGCCGCACATGGACATGACACCTTGCTTGGCCGCGGTCTCCGCAGCGAGGGTCATCCGCTCGGCTTCCTCCACGGAGTTCGCCAGCGGCTTCTCGCACAGCACGTGCTTCCCGGCCTTGAGGGCGGCGATCGCGATCTCGGCGTGGGTATCGCCAGGCGTGCAGATGTCGATCAGGTCGATGTCGTCGCGCTCGATCAGGCGGCGCCAGTCCGTTTCCACCGAATCCCAGCCCAGCTTGTCCGCGGCTGCCCTAGCGGCATCGGCGTTCCGGCCGGCGACGGCGGTCAGCCGGGGCTGCAGCGGCAGGTCGAAAAACCGTGGTGCGGTGCGCCAGGCGTGGGAGTGTGCTGCGCCCATGAAGGCGTAACCCACCATGCCGACGCGGAGGGGCTGTGCGGGGGTCATGTGTCCGTCCTTTCGTGAAAATCTGGTTGTTACTTGCTGAAACCGGCGGTGAGGCCTGCGAGCAGCTGGCGCCGGCCGATCACGTAGAGCACCAGGATGGGCAGGGTGCTGAGCACCACCGAGGCAAGCACGGCCGGGATGTTGACGCTGTATTCGCCCTGGAACGTCCACAGCGCCAGGGGCAGGACGCGCAGACCCGGGCTCTGGGTCAGGACCAGCGGGAGCAGGAAGCCGTTCCAGACGTGCAGGCCGTTGTAGATGGCGACCGTCACGATTGCGGGGCGGGTCAGCGGGAGGGCAAGCCGCCACATGGTCTGCCATTCGCTGCAGCCGTCCAGCCGCATCGACTCGAACAGCTCGTTGGGAACGTCGCGGATGAAGTTGGACAGGATCAGCACAGTCAGCGGGATGGCAAAGGCAATGGAGGGAAGCATGAGCGCCAGCAGGCTGTCGTACAGGTTGAGCCGAATAATCATCAGGTAGATCGGGATGATCGTGGCCTGCAGCGGAATGGCCAGTCCCATCAGGAACATGCCGTTGACCAGCTTGAGGAACCTGCCCTTGCCCCGGACAATCGCGAAGGCGGCCATGAAGGAGATCAGCACCGTGGGGATGACGGCACCCAGCGTGACGATGGTGCTGTTCATGAAGTACTGCGCGAAATCCGCTTCGAGGACCATCTGGTAGTTTTCCAGCGTCGGGGACGTGGGAAGTGCCAGCGGATTCTGGCCGAAGTACCCTTCCTGGGTCTTCAGGCTGGTGATGACCACGTAGTACACCGGAATGATGATGATGGCCAGCCAGATCCAGCCGGCAAGGCCTGCCGGGACGTTCAGCTTCCGCATCCGGGATCCCAGCCCCCGCTTTGGCGCGGCGGCGTTGGCCCGGGGGCCGGCGGGAACTTCCTCAGTGCTGCTTTTCAGGACTGTGCTCACCCTACATACCTTCCAATTGGCTGCCCTGCTTGTCCTTGCCTCCAAGGCGCTGGAGGAACAGGGCGAGTGCAAGGCCGATGAGTACGAGGATGACGGCGATGACGCTGGCAGGGCCCATGAGGTTGGCCCGGAAGCCCCGCAGGTACATGTCCAGGGCCAGGATCCGGGTGGAGTTGCCCGGGCCGCCGCCGGTGAGGACGAAGATCAGGTCGAAGTACGTCAGGGACCCCACCACCATCAGGGTGGAGGAGGTGATGATGGTGTACTTCAGCTGGGGGAGGGTGATGTGGAAGAACTGCTTGATGGTTCCCGCCCCGTCGATTTCCGCTGCCTCGTAGAGCGACCTGGGAATCTGCCGCACACCGCCCTGGTAGATAAGCGTGTGGAACGGCACGAACTGCCAGGCGATCACAAAGATGACCAGCCCCAGCGCCAGATGGGGGACACCCAGCCAGTCCTGCGCCAGGAAGGGCAGCCCCAGCCCGGTTGCCAGGCCGAAGTTCGGGTCCAGCAGGGCCTTGAACGCGATGGCGACTGCTGCCGATGAAAGCAGCAGCGGCAGGAAGTACAGCACGGCCAGGGCGGCCCGGTAGCGCTGGCTTCCCGCGGTGAAGACACCCAAAAGGAGGCTGATGGGGGTCTGGACCAGCCAGGAGGCGATCATGATCAGGAACGTCAGTCCCAGGGCGTTGTACAGCCCCGGGTCCGCGAGCACGGAGAACCAGTTGCCCAGCCCTGCCGACCCGATGGCGCCGATGCCGTCCCAGCTGGCGAAGCTCAGGATGAGGACACCGGCCAGCGGCACCACGGCGAACGTCAAGAAGAAGAACAGGGCAGGCACTGTCAGCCAGGCGAGGGTGGCGTTTCGTTGGCCGCTGTGGCCGGGGTCCCCCTTGGAGCGGGCGGCCCGGACAGCAGGTTTGCGGGCGGTGGAGACGGCGTTACTCATTTTCCGAGGGTTGCATTCATGTTCTCGGCGAACTGCTGCGGCGTGATCGACTTCAGGAACAGCTGGTCGATGTTGTTCAGCAGGGCTTCAGCCGCGGTGGGGCTCAGGGCCTGGTCCCACGACTGCTGGAAGTTGGGGGCGTTCTTGGCCAGGTCGTAGACAAAGTTCAGGAAGTCCTTGTCCTCGGAGGTGTTGAGCTTGTCCTCGATGCCGTTGACGATCGGGACGGAGCCGGAGTTGATGTAGGTATCGATGACCGTCTCGGTCAGGATGCCGTCCTTGAAGAACTTCTTCGCCGTCTCCTTTTCCGCGTCGGTGGCCTTGGAAGAGATCGACATGTACTGGGCAGGGTTTCCCACGCCGTTCTTCGGATCGCCCTTGCCGCCGGCAACCGTTGGGAACTGGACGAACCCCAGCTTCCCGTCCTGGACGAAGTTCTGGCCGCCCTTCTTCATGGCGCCGTAGGTCCAGGAACCGTGCAGCATCATGGCTGCCTTGCCCGTGAACAGCAGGGCCTGGTCCGCATTGGAGTCCGCCGCGATGGACGAGAAGCCCTTGATGAATCCGTCCGCGGAGACGAGCTCCTGGATCTTGGTTCCGGTTTCGATGACGGCGGGATCCATCCAGGAGTCCGGCTTGCCCTCAAAGATGGCGGTGAACACTTCGGCGCCGCCGATGCGGTCCAGCAGGTATTCCAGCCACATCATGGAGGTCCACCTGGACTGGCCGCCCAGGGAGAAGGGTGCCACGCCCATGTCGTTGAAGGTCTTGACCAGGGACATCACGTCATCCCAGGTCTTGGGCGGCTGGGCCCCCGCCTTTTCGAACAGTTCCTTGTTGTAGAACAGGACGATCGGGGCGACGTACTGGTTGGGCAGTGCGTAGATCTTTCCGTTGACCGTGGCCGCACCGAACGACGCCGGGAAGAACTTCTCCTTCAGGTCCGGGTTCTCGTCAAACCAGCCGGTGAGATCGTCCACCTGGTTGGCCTCGGCGTAAGTCTTCAGGGTGCCGCCGCCCCAGCCGTAGATGATGGTGGGTGCCTGGCCGGCGCCGATGGCAGTCTTGATCTTGGTTTTGTAAGCGTCGTTCTGGAAGTAGGTCACGGCGATCTTGTCGTCCGGGTTCGCGGAGGTGAACGCGTCCACGGCCTTCTGCATGGTGGTCTGGTTGGGTTCGCCGGAGAGGTACCACATGCTGGCGCCCCCGCCGCTGCTGGAGGTGCCCGGTCCCGACGTCCCGCAGGCAGTGGCCGTCATGGCGGCGAAGGGGGTGAGGGCGGCAAGGGCGAGGAATGAGCGGCGGGAGGTCTGGGATTGCTTCATTGCTTCTCCATCTGAAATTGCTTCGTTGCAAATGTTTGGGCGTGAGCTCCACCAACAATTTCGAAATGTTTCGATTAGGTGATTTCGGTCACGGTCTAAACTAAAGGCCCGGAGTAGCAAAGGTCAAGGCCTAATTATGGAGGTTTGTTTCGAAGGTCTTGGCCCGCCCCTTGACCGTGACAGCGCAAAACTGAACAATGAGTCAACGAAACTTTTCGAAAGGTCTCAACAGAATGGCAACGAAGATCCCGGAACGGGCCAAGCCGACGCTTGCCTCCGTTGCCCAGCAGGCCGGCGTCTCAGTGCCCACCGTCTCTAAGGTGGTGAATGGCCGCGAGGATGTATCGCCGGACACCCGGGAACGCGTCCTGGCCGTGCTGCAGCAGGCGGGATACCAGTCCCCGCTGCAGCGCCGTTCCGCCGGGGAGACCGGCACGGTAGTTGAAGTGGTCATCGATGTTCTTGATTCCGCCTACACCATCCAGGTCCTCAACGGCGTGCTGCAGTCCGCCGCCGATGCCGACGTCGAAATCATGGTCAGCGTTACCGGTCCGGCGAGCCAGGGCCGGCGCAGCCCCGAGGGCCGCGCCCAGCGCATGGTGGACGAGGGCAGGGCCGGAATGATCGTGGTGACCTCAGCCTTCAGCGAGACGCAACTGCACCCTTTCCGGCGCCGCCAGATTCCCGTCGTCGTGATTGACCCGCTGAACCCGCCCTCCGCTGACGTGGTCAGCATAGGGGCCACCAACTGGGCCGGCGGCAAGGCTGCCACGGAACACCTGCTGGAGCTTGGGCACCGCCGCATCGCGTACATCGGCGGCATCGAGAAGGCTGAGTGCAACCAGGCGAGGCTGCACGGCTACATGGCCGCACTCATGGCGCACGGCGTGCCGGTGGACCCGCAGTACATCTACTCCGGCGGCAGGTTCCGCCGGGAAAGCGGTGTCAAGGGCTTGAGGGCGCTACTCGAGCTGGACAAGCTCCCGACGGCGATCTTCGCCGGCAGTGACACCATCGCCCTGGGCATTCTTGGTGAGGCCGCCCGGCACGGTATCCGGGTTCCCGAGGACCTGAGCCTGATCGGCTTTGACGGCACGAACCAGGGCGAGGAGTCGGTGCCCTCGTTGAGCTCCGTAGCCCAGCCGCTGGAGGAGATGGGGCGCGCAGCGCTTCGGTCTGTGCTGCGCCAGGCGCGGGGGGAGGTCCTGGATTCGCACCGCGTGGAGCTCGCCACCCACCTGATTGTCCGTGACTCCACCGCACCGCCCGCGGCCTGAGCCGGGGAAGGCGGCTGGGTCAGCCCAGGCTCCAGTCAAGACCGGCGATGCGCCAGCTGAGGTTAGCCCCGGCGCGTGTAGCTGATTTCGGTCGCTCCCAGGGGTGCCGTGTGCAGGGTTACGTAACTGCCCTGGGCTTTGCTCAAGGTGCGGGTGCCGCCGCCGGGCAGTGAGATGTAGCCTGCCTCCGTGCGGCTTAAGCCGGCCGGGCTTCCGGGCAGGGTGATGTAGCTGCCGCCGCGGGGTGTGCCGGCGGTGGTGCCCGGGGCTGCTTCGATGATGACGGGGCGTTCGAGGATCTGGGTCATGATGTTCTCCTGATGCGTGTGGGGAGGGGTGGCTGCCAGTCCGGGTCCCTGCCGTTTCCACGTGCGACAGCCGTGCAGGTGTCCGCAGGGGGCAATGGGGGTGGGGTTCGATGCAGTGCGGGGAGCCGGCGCGTTGGCGCTCGGGGAACTGTTCACCCGCATACAGCCCGGACAGGGCTTCGGTGGCCTGCCGCCAACATTACGGCTTATTTTGAGTGCATCAAAATAAGGTGGCGGAACTCACGGCAGGAGCCTACTTCTTGGTGAGCCGGTACCGCTCGATCTGCCGCAGCCGCCGCATCAGGCTGTCGCGCCGCGGGTGCGGGACGGTGTCCGATGCTTCCGCGGTGAGGTCGATGTGCTTGGTGCCGTACTGCCACAGCAGCAGGTCATCGAGCAGCCGGTCGGGGCCGGGGGAGTAGCGGTGGTCCAGGGCCTTCCGGACCTCGGTGATGCGGTTGGCACTGAGCAGCCCGGCCAACTGCATGGTCTGGTTGAGGCCGTGCGCGGCCAGGAGTTCGGCGGCCCAGCCCCAGTCGTCGTCCACCTTGCGGTCCACGTGGGGGAGCAGCGTCCGCCAGACGTCCCGGATGCGGTTGGGCGTCAGCGGCGCGGCTCCTTCGCCGTCGGCGTCCCAGAAACTGCGGACTTCCTCGTAGCGCTCGTGGAGGTCTGCGAAAGCTGTCTCCACCGTCTCCAGCATGGCGGCCGTGGCGGTGAACTGCCGGTCGAAGTGCGGGGTCCAGGCGCGGGGGTCTTCGGCCTTGAACCGGATGTCATGCTCGATCTCGCTCCACGCGTGGGCAAAGATCGTCCGGATCTGGCACTCAAAGAAGTAGCTGCCGTTGGGCACGGCGTCCGGGTTGAAAACCTGCTGGTACTCCTTGACGGCCTCGTTCTGGATGGTGCGCAGGATCAGGTGCCGGCTGGAATACCCGTAGGTGCCGGATTCGATGGAGCCGATGTCCTTTTCCCGGTCCCCGCGGCAGTCGAAGAGCTGGCGCTGGTGCTTGATGATGTTGGCCACCACCGCGTTCTCGGCCGGGAGCTTGGTGATCACCCGGATCCCCACCATGTCATTGAGGGTCCGGAACGGGTCCGGGAACTTCAGCACTGGGGGTCCGCCCGGTTCCAGGGGTTCCTCGATCCGTGAAATCTTCTCTTTGAACGATTCCACCGTTTTGGTGCGCCCGGTGACAAACAGCGGCGTGACCTCAGAGTCCTTCAGCATGTCCCGCAGGGTCAGCAGGACGTCCCGGGTGACCAGTTTCAGGGCAGGGCGGACGCGCTCGTAGATCTCCACGTTCTGTTCCACGGATTCGCGCAGGCTCGCGTCCAGGCTGTCCCAATGACTCGGCATGGTTCCAGCTTACGGCCGGGCACTGACAGAACGACGGCGGCGGGCACCCTCAGCGTTCCGCTGCGGCCGTGGATCCGCGCACCACCAGTGAACTCTCCAGTGTCACCCCGGCCTGTTCGAGCACCTGGCCTTCCATGAGGCGGCGCAGCTGTTCCCCGGCTTTCAGGCCCAGGGGAGTGGCCGGCAGGTGGACGCTGGTGAGGCCCGGATTGCTGGTGGCCGAATACGGAAGGTCGTCGAAGCCGGCCACCGCCAGCTCCTCCGGAATCCGCACACCGGCCACGCGGGCCTCCTGCAGCACCCCGTAGGCGTGCGTGTCGGTGCCGCAGACGACGGCGGTCACCCCCTCCCGCTGCCATTCCGGCCAAGCGGCGGCGAAGGCTGAAGCCGCCGTGCCGACGTCGATGGTGGTGCTGATAATGCGTTCCGCCCCGACGGTGATGCCGCGGGCAGCCGCCTCCTCCAGGAATGATTTCCGCCGGAGCGCAAAGGTTTCCGTGCCCGTGACGCTGTCCACGTACGCCACCTCGCGGTGCCCGGCGTCCGCCAGGTGCGCCGCGAGTTCCCGCGCGCCGCTTGCCACGTCCAGGTTCACCGACGGCGCGTAGGCCTCCAGCCCGGGCGCGTCCAGCAGCACAACGGGCGACGGCGACGCGAGGTCCTCAAGGAAGCCTGCGCTGGGTGCGTCCACCAGGAGCCCTGCCGGACGCAGGGACATGAGCCGCCGCACGTCGTCGGCCCGGGGGGACTCGCCGGCCTCCGTGACGGACAGCAGCAGCTGGTACTGCGGGCCCAGCGAATCCCGCACCCCGGCGATCACCTTGGCGAAGAACGGGTTGGAGATGTCCGGCGCCACCAGGATCACGATCGAGCTCACGCCCTTGGCCAGCGAACTGCCGATGCCGTCCACCACGTAGCCAAGCTCGGCAATTGCCCCCCGGACCCTGGAAATGTTGTCCTCCGAGACCCGGCCGGCGGTCTTGCCGTTGGCCACCAGCGAGACCGTGGCCGTGGAAACCCCTGCCCGGGCGGCCACCATCGCCGCCGTAATCCGCCGCGAACGCGCGGGCTGCTGCAGCTGTTCCGCGGATTCCATACCTCGATCGTAGTAGGCGCCGGGCCTGCGGGCTGTCCTTCATGGCCACACATGGCACGGCAATTCCGCGCCGCGGAGGCGGCCGCCGGACAGGAAAATGGGTGATCCCCAATGCCCCGACAAATGGGGGCCATACAGGCCTTCCGGACCGGGGGCTCTGGTGGGACGATGCCCGTATGAGCGATACCAGCCATGCAACAGCGCGGGACCTTGGCCCCCGCCAGCACGCCCACGTTGCGCCGACCACCCAGGAGATCCGGACCATTGGGCAGCGCCGGCGGGAGGCGGAGGAGAAGCTTGAACAGCACCTCCAGGAAGCCCGCCAAAGGTACGAACAGCACGAGGCCCAGGCCCACCCCGAAGCCGCGCACCCCGGCAAGGAAAAGCGCCACTAGCCTGGCCCCGTAGACACGCCACACCATCCAGTACCCCTCCAGGCAGGCACTGGCATCAAGCGCTTGACCTGCGTCAACGTCAAGCGTTTGACGTGGGCCACGCAACACTGCCATGATCTCTCCTGAACGCTTCAGCTTCCCCGCGCACCTGTTGATACATCTGGCGCGGGCCCCAACGACGTGGAGATCATCGTGGAACCCACTGCCCCTTCCCCTGAACGGCAATCCCCCGCCCGCAAGAAGATCATTCTTGACTGCGACCCCGGGCATGACGACGCTGTGGCGCTGCTGCTCGCCCACGGCAACCCGGACATCGACCTGCTGGCCGTCACAACAGTGGTGGGAAACCAGACCCTGGAAAAGGTCACCCGCAACGCCCTGGCCGTCGGCACCATCGCCGGCATCACCGGTGTGCCCTTCGCCGCCGGCTGCGGACGCCCCCTGGTGCGGAGCATCGAAACCGCTCCGGACATCCACGGGGACAGCGGCATGGACGGCCCGGAACTTCCGCCGTCGGACATTGACCTGGATCCCCGCCACGCCGTGGACCTCATCATCGATACCGTCATGGCGCACGAGCCCGGCACCGTCACCCTGGTGCCCACCGCCGGCCTGACCAACATCGCCCTCGCAGCCCGCAAGGAACCGCGCATCGTGGAGCGCGTGAAGGAAGTTGTCCTCATGGGCGGCGGCTACCACGTGGGCAACTGGAGCGCCGTGGCCGAGTTCAACATCATCATCGACCCCGAGGCCGCGCACATCGTCTTCAACGAAAAGTGGCCCGTGGTGATGGTGGGCCTGGACCTGACCCACCAGGCGCTCGCCACCCCGGACGTCGTGGAGAAGATCGCAGCGATCGGCACCCGGCCCGCGAAATTCGTCACCGAGCTGATGGACTTCTTCGCCCACACCTACAAGGACGCCCAGGGCTTCGACCACCCGCCGGTGCACGACCCCTGCGCCGTGGCCTACGTGATCGACCCCAGCATCGTCGCCACCCGCAAGGTGCCGGTGGACATTGAGCTGCAGGGCACCCTGACGCTCGGCATGACGGTGGCGGACTTCCGGGCGCCCGCGCCGGCGGACTGCCACACCAGCGTCGCCGTGGACCTGGACCACGAAAAGTTCTGGAACCTGGTCACCGAGGCCCTGGTCACCATCGGTGATCCGCTCACCGGTGCCGCGCGCACCACAACGGACACGGCCGACGTCGACCGCCGGGAACGTACCGGCCTCACCGCGGGAGGGGTCAAGTAAATGACCGCCACCGTCCTCGAAACCCGGACCGCCAAGGGCAACGTCACCGCCCTGATGGTCGCCCTGCTGGCAGCCTGCGTGGCCTTCCAGCTCAACGCCTCCATGCTCAGCCCCGCCCTGGTGACCATGGGCGAGGAGCTCAACACGGACCAGGCCGTCATCGGCCTCTCCCAGACCTGGTTCTTCACCGCGGCCGCCCTGTTCTCCCTGTTCCTGCCCCGCCTGAGCGACATCGTGGGCCGCAAGAAGATCCTCATGGGCATGATGCTCCTGATGGCCGTGGGGTCCGTCATCGCAGCCCTCGCCCCGGACGTCACCTGGCTCTTCGTGGGCCGCATCATCCAGGGCGTCAGCGGCCCCACCGTCCCGCTCTGCCTGATCATGCTGCGCTCCGCGGTCAGCAACCCGCGGAAATACGGCACCCTCATGGGCCTGATCACGGCCGTCAACGGCGGCGTGGCAGGCGTGGACTCCTTTGTGGGCGGCTACTTCGCCGAGCACTTCGGCTTCCGCAGCATCTTCTGGCTCATGGTGGTCCTGGCACTGGTTGCCACCGCGCTCATCGCTGTCCTGGCCGGTGAAAGCAAGCCGGGGGCCGGCACCCGGATGGACTGGCTGGGTGTGTTCTTCATCGTGGTCGCCGTGGGCGCGCTGCTCACCGCCCTGAACGAAGGCTCCAAGCTGGTGGGCGCCTTCTCCTCCGGCACCCTGATGCTGAGCCTCACGCTGGTGCTGGTGTCCGCCGCCGCGTTCTCCCTGTTCTGGCGGACCGAAAAGCGGGCCAGCCAGCCGATGGTGGAAACCGTGCACCTGCGCCAGCGCTCCACCTGGGCGCCGCTGCTCACCACCACGCTGACCATGACCGGCGTTTTCGCCGTCATCAACGGCATTGTCCCCGCGTACGTCCAGGCTGCCGACCCCGGTTTCGGCATCGGGCCCACCGAGATGTCGCTCATCATCCTCACGCCCTATGCACTGCTCGGCTGGGCGGTGGGCCCCTCAGCGGCAGGCTCGCCCCCGTGCTCGGGTACACCAAGGTGCTCCGCATCGGCCTCCTGGGCAGCATCGCGGCGCTGGCCATCATCGCGTTCTTCGGCCTGGACAGCCTGCCCCTGATGATCGCCGGCACGGTGTTGCTGGGCATCATGTACGCCGGTACGGTCAACATCATGCTCAACGGACTCGGTGTTGTCCTTTCACCCGCCGGCAACCCGGGCTTCCTGCCGGGCATGAACGCGGGCGCCTTCAACCTGGGCGCCGGGCTCAGCTTCCTGGTGCTGCCCGCTGTCCTGGTGGCGACGACGGCCCTCGGCGATGCCAAGGCGTCCTACCTGACCGTCGTGGTGGTCGGCCTCGCACTCACCATCGCCGCGTTCGCCGCCTCGCTCCTGATCCCCAAGCCGGTTGAAGCGGAGGTTGCCGAGTGAGCGCCGCCGCCGTCGACCAGGCAGGCAGGATCGTCGTCGTCGGCTCCCTGAACGCCGACCTCACCATCTACTGCGAACGCCTCCCGCTCCCCGGTGAGACGGTTCACGGCAACGGATTCGCCGTGAACCCGGGCGGGAAGAGCGCCAACCAGGCCGTTGCCGCCAGCCGGCTGGGCGGGAGCGTCAGCCTGGTGGGCGCGGTGGGCGAGGACCCCAACGGCGCCATGCTGCTCTCCTCCGCCGCCCGCGCCGGGGTGGACGTGGGGCACGTCCGCACAGCGACCGAACCCACGGGCGTGGCGGTCATCGCGGTCGATGCCGGCGGCGAGAACAACATCATCATCTCGGCCGGCGCCAACGGCACCCTCTCTCCGGCGGACGTGGCGGAGGCCTCGGACGTCCTGGAGGCGGCCGCCGTCGTCTGCCTTTGCCTGGAGGTGGGCCTGGACACGGTGCTGGCCGCCGCACAGGCAGGGCACGACGCCGGCGCAACAGTCCTGCTCAATCTCTCGCCGTACGGCGAGGTGCCGGAGGAGCTGACCGCACTCACCGACGTCCTGCTGGTCAACGCGCATGAGGCCGCGCTGTTCCTTGGCGACGGTGCCGCCGTTCCGGGCCCCGGTGCTGCTGATTCCGAGTGGGACAGGGTGCGCCTGCGCTTTGCGGAGCGGGGGATCCGGCAGGTGCTGGTGACCCTCGGTTCGCAGGGCTCAGTGGTGCTGGACTCTGCTGCTCCTGAGGGTTCCAAGGTGGTCCGGATTGCGCCCACCACGGTCCAGGCCGTGGACACCACCGGCGCGGGCGACGCCTTCACCGGTGCCGTTGCCGTCCGGCTGGCCGCCGGCGACGCGCTCGCCGGGGCCGCGGAGTTCGCGTCCGTGGCTGCCGCCCTGGCCACAACCCGGAAGGGGACGCAGGCTGCGTACCCTGGGGCGGCTGACGTGCAGCGGGTGCTGGCTGTTAAAGCGGATTGAGTGCTCCGTACCTGCCGTTTTCACACCTCAAAAGGGCAGGTACGGAGCACTCGATGAAGCCCCGGAGCGTCTAACCCGCTGAGTAGCTCCCGTCGTCGTGCTTGACGCCGGGTGCCCCCGGAACTTCGGCGGGGCGCCCGGTGAAACGGTCCATGGTCCGGTTGATGCGCAGGGTGTCCATGAGCCGGTCGAAGGCCCCCACCGGAAGCAGCCGGGCCGCCGGGACCAGGTTCACCAACGGCGGGAGGACCAGCTTCTGCCGCCCGCTTTCGACGGCGTCCAGCACCTTGGCCGCCACCGCCTCCTCTTTCAGGATGGGGAGGAGCCGCGGGAACCTGGTCCGCACGCCGTCGAACATGCCCGTATCGATGTAATACGGGCAGACCACCAGGGTGCCGACGCCGGTCCTGCCCGCCCGCAGCTCGGCCCGCAGTGACTCGTTGAAGCCGAACGCCGCGAACTTGCTGGCCGAATAATCGGTCTGCCTGGCGACGCCCACCAGCCCGGCCGCGCTGGCAACAGTCACCACGGTGCCGCGGCCGCGGGCGGCCATGCCGGGGAGGAACGCCCGCGTCACCCAGTACAGTGCCAGGACATTGACGTCGAAGGTCCGCTCAATATCCTCGTCGGCGGCATCCAGGAGCAGCTTGCCCGTGACCACGCCTGCGTTGTTGATCAGCACGTCCACCGGACCCGCAACAGCGGCCGCCGCCTGCACGGCCTCCCTGTCCGCCACGTTCACGGGCTGCGTCTCCGCCACGCCGCCGGCGCTGCGGATTTCATCGCGGACGTTCCTGCCGCCGTCGGCCGAAACATCCCAGATGACCACCCGGGCGCCCCGCCGGGCAGCCGCCAGGGCCAAGCGGCGGCCCAGCCCGCTGCCGCCGCCGGTGATGAGCACGGTGCTGCCGGCAAGCGCTGTTCCGGCGCCCATCAGCGCAGCCGCCCCATCAGCGTGAGCGCGCCCTTGACCAGCCTGGTATACCGCACGTTCGTCATACCTGGCGGAGGGCCCACGGGAACCAGCCGCTGGCTCGCGATTGTCTGGGCTTCCGTGTACTTGAGGATGCCCTCCTTGCCGTGGCGCCGCCCCACGCCGGAATCCTTCATCCCGCCCATGGGGGCATCGTGGGACGCCCACGCCGCGGAGTAGCCGTCGTTGACGTTGACCGTGCCGGCGAGCAGGCGCCGCCCCACCTCCCGGCCGTGCCGTGCGGACCACACGCTGGCGTTGAGTCCGTAATGGGAGTCGTTGGCGAGGGCCACCGCTTCGTCGTTGTCCTCCACCTGGTAGACGGCCACCACGGGCCCGAACGTCTCCTCCCGCGCCACCACCATCTCCCCGGTGACGCCGGTGAGGATGGTGGGTTCATAGAAGAACGGGCCAAGGTCCGGCCGGGGGCGCCCGCCCGTGATGACGCGGGCTCCCTTCGCCCGCGCGTCCTCCACATGCGCGCTGACCCGGTCCAGCTGCCGTTGGCCCGTCAGCGAGCCCATATCGATGTCCCAGCCCGGGCCGGCACCCAACCGGATTCCCTCCACCTGTTCAGTAAAGGTTGCCAGGAAGTCGTCGAAGACCGCGCGGTGGACGTAGATGCGTTCCATGCTGATGCACAGCTGGCCGGAGTTGGAGAAGCAGCCCTGCGCGGCACCCCTGGCCGCCTTGTCCAGGTCCGCGTCGGCGAGGACCAGCGTGGCATTCTTCCCGCCGAGCTCACCCGAGAAGCCGATCAGCCGCTCCGCGCACTGCTGTGCCACCACCTTCCCTGTCTCCGAGGATCCCGTGAACATGAGGAAGTCTGCGCCGTTGATCAGCGCGGGGCCCAGCGACGGCCCGTCCCCGGTCACGATCTGGAACAGGTCCTGCGGAAGCCCGGCCTCCCGCAGCAGCTCCAGGGCGAGCAGTGCCGTGAACGGGGTCTGGGAGTCGGGCTTGAGGACACAGGCGTTGCCGGCCAGCAGGGCGGGGATCGCATCCGAGACGGCGAGGGTCAGGGGATAGTTCCACGGGCTGATGATGCCCACCACGCCCTTGGGGATCCGGTACTCCACCGTCCGTGTCAGGCCCGGCGCCGCTCCCGTGCGGCGGGCGGGACGGAGGAATCGTCCGGCCGTGCGCCGGTAGTAGGCGGCGGTCAGGGCGGCGTCCGCGAGCTCCTCGAAGGCATTGAGCCGCGACTTGCCGCTCTCCGCCTGGACCAGGTCCAGGATCTCCGCATCCCGCTGGAGCAGCAGCGCATGGAAGCGCCCGACGACGGCGCGGCGCTCGCGGAGGGGAACGGCGGCCCACTCCCGCTGGGCTGCCCGGGCACTTTCGACGGCGGCCGCCACGTCATCCGGCGTGCAGACGGGGACTGCGCCCACCAGGCTGCCGTCCACCGGGGAATGGGAGGCCTGCGTTGCCCGGCCCGGTCCGCAGGTCACCAGTACCGGCAGGTGGTAAAGATCCGCCGGTACTGCAAGCTTTCGGCCGGTTGCTGCCGGCGTGGTCCCCGGCTCGGTGGTGCTGGTCATTGTGGTCCCCTTTGGCGGCAATGTAATTTCCGAGCCTAGCCGCAGAAGGGCACATGGGTCCGGCAGCGCCCGGGAATTCAGGAGCCGGGAGGTCGGTACCTAATCTCACCGGCTTTCTGCAGGGCTTCCATGGTCTCCTCCACACTCATCAGCACCGTGGTTTCGAACGTGCTCAGCGCACCGCCTCCGCTGATGGCCAGTGCCACCGCTGCCATGGAGACGTTGTCCGGCGCTTCCCACAGGTTGTAGCCGTCATGGCTGCCGAAGGCATACCAGAATCCGTGCAGCTTTCCGCCTACCGATTCGATGTACGCCTGCGCGGCTTTCCGCCGGTCTTCGGGGTTGTTGATCAGCCGGCCCCAGGTCTCCGGTGTGTAGCTGAACCTTGACAAATACAGAGGCATTTTCCTGTCCCTTCATTGGGTTCTGGAGTGCGGATTCACCCAGAATGGCAGTGCGCGGATGGCACGGCAACGGGCTTTGTCATTGGCTGGCGGTACGCTCGGCACATGGTGCAGCGGCATAGGCATTACTACGGTGAGGACCCCAGCCAGTGGGGTGAGCTGTTCCTCCCTGACCTGCCCGACGGCGGTGCCCACCGGGGTGTGGTGGTGGTGATCCATGGAGGCTACTGGCGGTCAAAGTACGGGACAGAGCTGGGGGAGCCGCTGGCTGGGGACCTCGCGGCGCACGGGATGGCGGCCTGGAACCTGGAGTACCGCCGGGCAGGGAATGGCGGCGGCTGGCCGCGTACGTTCCGGGACATCCTGGCGGGCATCGACAAACTGCAGGAGTTGGCGGGTCCCCATGCCCTGGAGCTGGCCAAGGTGGTGGCGCTGGGCCACTCCGCCGGAGGGCATCTCGCGGTGTGGGCGGCGGGCCGCGACCGGCTGCCCCGGCTGGAGTTGGAAGCCGAGCACCGCGAGGCTGCAGTGAAGGACGACGGCGTCCGCCTCACCGGGGTGGTGAGCCAGTCCGGCGTCCTGGATCTGGCCGAAGCGGAAAAGCTGAACCTCAGCGATGGTGCCGTGGCCAACTTCCTGGGCGGGCCGTCGTCGGAATTCCCCGGCCGGTACCGGTACGCGGACCCCATGGCCGCGCTGCCCCTGGACATTCCCGTCCACGCCGTCCATGCCACGGAGGACGAGGACGTGCCGCTGGCGATGTCCACCTCCTATGTGGAGGCGAGCGGGCCCGGGCCGGTGCCGACGCGGCTCGTGACGGTGCCCGGGGACCACTTCGCTTTGATCGATCCCCATGCCCCGGCCTACGAAACCTGCCGGGAACTCGTCCGGGAGCTGCTGGGCTGAGCGCAGCAGAAGCAAAAGCGGTCCGCCGTCCTGCAGTACAGTGGCGGCCATGGACATTCCCTGGTCGCAAGGCGCCTGGACCCACCCGCCCGTTTCCGCCGTCGAGCAGGGCACGGATCTGCTGGTCACTGCCAAAGAGGGCAGCGACGCCTGGCGGATTACGTCGTATGGCTTTATCCATGAGAGCGAGCACGCGCTTCTGGCTCCGTTCCCGCCAGATTCCGCGGTGGAGGTGGAATTCACCGCAGGCTTCTCGGAGCAGTTCGACCAGGCCGGGATCTTCGTGCGCGTTTCCGCCGAGCGGTGGGTCAAGGCCGGCGTCGAATTCGCCGACGGCGCCTGCCAGGTGGGGGCGGTGGTCACCGACGGGATGTCCGACTGGTCCCTGGCTCCGGTTCCGGCCTGGAAGGGAAGCCGGGTCCTCGTCCGGATCAGCCGCAGCGGCGACGCACTGACCATCCGGGCTCAGGCAGGGGACGGGGCCCTGCAGCTGGTCCGGGTGGTTCCGCTCGATCCTGCGGAGGAAGCCCACGCTGGCCCCTTTATCTGCGCCCCGACCAGGGCGGGCCTGGCCGTGCCCTTCCATGCCTGGCGGACCACGCAACCCGACGGCGCCCTGCACTGACCCGCTGGCTGGCTGGCTGGCCCCTGGCACCGCGGCTGTCGTCACGGACAGCGTCAGCTGCCCTCCTTCTGGCAGAGTATGACCATGCTCACTGTTATTGGCGAAGGCCTTGTTGACGTTGTCCAGCGCGCCTCGGGAATTGAGGCCCACGTGGGCGGCAGCCCGCTGAACGTGGCGGTGGGCCTGGCCCGCCTCGACCACCCGGTGCAGTTCATCGGCCGGTACGGCCGCGACGCCTACGGCGATTCGGTGGCCGCGCACCTGCGCGCCAGCTCCGTCATGATTCCAATGGGCCCCGATGACCTGCCCACCAGCGTGGCCACCGCCCTCATTGACGACGACGGCGCCGCCACCTACACGTTCGACCTCACCTGGGAGCTTCCCGGCATCGCCGACCGGCTCGCCTTCATGCTGCAGGGCACCACCCTGCTGCACACCGGCTCCATCGCCACCATGCTGGCGCCCGGCGCGACGGACGTGCTGGCCGCCGTCGAATACGCCCACCCGCACGCCACCATCAGCTTCGACCCCAACTGCCGGCCCAGCATCATCACTGACGTGGACTACGCGCGCCGGCACACGGAAAAGTTCGTGACCCTGGCGGACGTGGTCAAGGCCTCCGATGAGGACCTGGCCTGGCTGTACCCGGACATGGACGTGCTGGATGCGGCGCGCCGCTGGTTGTCCCTGGGCGGAACCGAAGGGCCGGCCATGGTGGTGGTCACGCGCGGTGCCGACGGGCCCTGGGGAGTGTGCCACGCCGGTGAAGCCAAGGTGCCGGCACCCCGGGTTGAGGTGGCGGACACCGTGGGGGCAGGGGACTCATTTATGGCGGCGCTGCTCTCAGGCCTGGTGGACCGCGGCCTGGACGGTGCCCAGAACCGGAAGGACCTTCGCGAACTGCCCGCCGAGGGGTTGGCGGAACTCCTGGCACATGCTGCCCGGGCCGCCGCGGTGACAGTTTCCCGGCCCGGCGCCAACCCGCCCACGCGGGCGGAGCTGGACGCGGTCCTGGGGGAGTAGGCAGAACTGGTGGGGCTTGGCGTTTACTCCTTCCCCAGCCCGGCAGCCGAGGTCTTCTCGCCCGTTACCTCATTGAGGGCGGTGAGGTTGAAGATGCCATTGATGTCGGCCTGCTTGGTGGTGCCGGCAGCGACGCCGTCGGCCAGGAGCTTTTCGTAGGTTCCGGCCAGCGGGTCCACGGTGAACACAATGTTCTTCAGCGAGCGGTCGATGACGTCGGCCTTCAGCTCGGCGCCCGCGGCTTCCTTGAGGGCAGCGTTGATGACGCTGGCCTTTTCGCCATCGGCCGCACTGTTCAGCCACTCGACTGACTTCACGTGGCCCTTGAGCAGCGCTTTCACAGTGTCCGGGTGGTCGGCGGCGAACTTCTGGTTGACGATCAGGATGGTGGTGGGGAACTCGCCCGGTTTGCCGGACAGCGAGCCGTCCCACAGGTCCTTTTCGTCCACCAGGACCTTGGCTCCGGCAGTGAGCACCAGGCGTGAGGCCCACGGCTCAGGCAGCCACGCGCCGTCGAGCTTTCCGTCCTGGAAGAGCTTCAGCGTCTGGGCGTTCTCGGTCGGGTTGATAGCCACGTCGCCGCTGCCGTCAACGTTGGTCTTGTAGCCCTGGGAGGCCAGCCAGGCGCGGAGGGCCACGTCCTGCGTCCCGCCGAGCTGCGGGGAGGCAAGGGTTTTGCCCCTCAGGTCCGCGGCGGAGCTGATCTCCGGCTTCACCACCAGCTGGGCGCCGCCGGCGGCAGCGCCGGCGATGATGTTCACCGACTCGCCGCCGCTCTTCACGAACGAGTTGATGGCGGGATTCGGGCCGATGTACGTGGCATCGATGGCACCGGCGTTCAGGGCCTCGATCGCGGCCGGGCCCGCGTTGAACACCTGGGTGCTGAGCCTGGTGCCGCCGAGCTCCTCCGCGATGTACCCCTGGCTGACCCCCACCAGGGCGGGTGCGTGGGTGACGTTGCCGAAGTATCCAAGCTTGAGTTCCGCGGCGGGGTTGCCGGCGGGGGCGGTCTCCTGCACTGCCGCGGGGGTCCCGCCGTTCACGGCGGAGGCGACGGCGGCGCCCCCGCCAATGAGGGCAAGGATACCGACGGCGATGCCTACCTTCAGCCCTAGCGGCCGCTTGGGAGCGGCGGACTGGCCGGCCACGATGCGGGTGGAGCTTTGCTGGTCCTGCGGCTTCTTGGGGCTTTGGCTGGACGGATCTGACACTGGAGTTCCTTTGCTGGGGCGGATGCTGAGACGAGATTACGGAGCGCCCGGCAGCGCCACAATCATTCCCGTAGCGGGCGTTCACGGGAGGTCGCGTGGGCTCAACAAGGCGTAGCACAGCGACAAGAAACGTCGCGGGACGTCTTTTTCCAGTGCGCCCGAAGGAGCGCCCCTGTGCAATGAGTCCCCATAGGTTGCCGGTCACTCGGGCCTGTTTCCGGGTGCCGAAGCGGACGTACGATCAGGCATGGAAAAGCTGAAATTTGAGGTGAATATCAAGGCTCCCGCCCAAACGGTCTGGGCAACGATGCTCGATGACGCCACGTACCGGGAATGGACGAGTGCCTTCAGCGAGACAGGTTCCTTCTATGAGGGCGACTGGAACACGGGCAGCGAGATTCGATTCCTCGGCCCGGACGGTGAGGGGTCCGTGGGAGGGATGATCGCAACAGTTGAGGACTGCCGGCCGCATGAGTTCGTCTCCCTGCGATATCTCGGCCAGATCGTCGATGGTGTGGAGGACAGGACAAGCGATGCGGCGAAGAAATTCATCGGAGCCCACGAAAACTATTCATTCACCGAAGCTGACGGGGTGACGAGGGTCGAGGTGGAGCTTGACAGCGTGGACGAGTGGGCGGCCATGCTGAATGACACTTGGCCCGTGGCCCTCGCCAAACTCAAGGACCTCGCCGAAGCTCGGGTCTAACCTACGGCGCTGGGCGCCCGGGCGGCGTAGGCAACATCCGTTTAGGCGGCTTTGACGAGCGGGAGTTCGTCCCAGTGGGTGGTGTAGCGGGGCGAGCGCATGTTCCGTTTCATGGTCCAGTCCAGGCCCGTTTTGATCCCGCCGTGGCCCAGGCCAATGGAGCCGCGTCCGAAGCGGCTGCTCACGTCTTCCAGGAGGGTGCCGATGCGGCGTTCCTCGTGCCGGTTCTCGAACAGTTCCAGCGGGGATTGGTTGCCGCTGGGCCGCAGGTCCGTGAGCATGAGCCCCACTTTGGCGTACCGGATGCCTTCGCGGATGTTGGGCAGCAGGGCGTGCGCCGCCTTGGTGAGCAGGAGCGGGTCCGCTGTGGGCATCGGCAGCGGGACGCACACCGACGGATAGGACTGTTCCTGTCCGCTGAAGGGTGAGGTGCCGGCGAATGCCGTGAGGACTTTCGCCTGCAGCCCATGTTTGGCCAGCCGCGCGCTCGCATTCTGGCCGTAGATGCTGAGGACCTGCCGCAGCCCGGCAGCGGTGGTGACCGGGGTGGCGAAGGAACGCGAGAAGATCAGCTGGTCCCGGCCCAGGCGTTCCTCCTCCATGGGGATGCAGGGTGTCCCGTTGAGCTCCAGGACGGTGCGCATCATCACCACCGAGAACTTGTCCCGGATGGCCACAGGGTCGGCGCGGGCGAGGTCCAGGACGGTGTGGATGCCGATTGCGTTCAGGCGCCCGGCCAGGCGGCCGGCGATGCCCCAGATTTCCTCGACGGACAGGCGTGCCAGCAGTTGCTCCCGCACGGCAGCAGGAACGCTGTCCCAGTGGCATACCCCGCCAAACGCGGGGTTGTTCTTGGCCCACTTGTTGCACAACTTGGCCAGCGTTTTGGTGGGTGCGATTCCAACACATACCGGCACGCCGACGTTGCGGCGGACGGCGTTCTTCATGGTCCTGCCCAGAGCCAGCAGCTGCTCCGGCTCACCTTTCACCCCGAGGAAGGCCTCGTCGATGCTGTAAACCTCCAGCCACGCCGAGTACCTGCCGAGCAGCTCCATGACCCGGGCGCTGATGTCCCCGTAGAGCTCGTAGTTGCTGGACTTGGCCACCAGCCCCCATTCCTTCGCGCGGGGCGCGAGTTTGAACCATGGCTCGCCGGTGGCAATGCCTAGGGCTTTCGCTTCGGGGGAGCGGGTCACGGCGCAGCCGTCATTGTTGGACAGCACCACGAGCGGCCTGCCCTCCAGTGAAGGATCGAAGGCACGTTCCGCCGAGGCGTAGAAGCAGTTGACGTCCACGTGGGCGATCTGCGGCATCTGCCGCATGAGGGCAGGCTTGCTCATCGCCGAGCCTCCGGACGCCACCGGTTATGCCGGTAATGCGCGTTTTTGATGCCCGCGCTTTTCCCTCCTCGTGAGCTGGTAGGGGGCACTTCGCTTAGCACAGATTGACCCATCGAGATGCTCATGACACGCCCTTTGTCGAATATATGTTCGATACCTAATGCTA
>NZ_BMKU01000017.1 GCF_014644495.1 Pseudarthrobacter polychromogenes | reverse complement strand
ACGCTCCACCGGAACAGCAGAATTGCGCTGTTCAACGCGCAAAAGCTTCCGGCCTTCAGGTGCCAATGTCATTTGTTGTACTTCCTTCAGCATTCGACGACGTTGACGGCGAGGCCGCCCATGGCCGTTTCCTTGTATTTGGAGCTCATGTCCTTACCGGTCTCGCGCATGGTCACGATGACCTCATCCAGCGAGACGCGGTGGGAGCCGTCGCCCCAGAGCGCCATCTTCGCGGCGTTGATCGCCTTCGCCGCCGCGATCGCGTTCCGCTCGATACACGGAACCTGGACCAGCCCGCCGATCGGATCACACGTCAACCCCAGGTTGTGCTCCATCGCGATCTCCGCCGCGTTCTCCACCTGCGCCGGGGACCCGCCCATCACCTCAGCCAGGCCCGCAGCAGCCATCGACGACGCCGACCCCACCTCGCCCTGGCACCCCACCTCAGCACCCGAAATGGACGCCTGCTCCTTATACAGCACCCCCACAGCGCCGGCGGCGAGCAGGAACCTGACCACCACATCATCCCGGTCCTGCTGGGAGGCGTTCTCCATCCCCGGCGCGAAATGCAGCGCGTAATACAGCACCGCCGGAATAATCCCCGCCGCACCGTTCGTCGGCGCCGTCACCACCCGGCCCCCGGACGCGTTCTCCTCATTCACCGCCAAGGCGACCAAGTTAACCCACTCCTGCCAATACTTCGGATCATGGAACTCCCCCGCCCCGTCCTGGCGGTCACCGGCGGGCCGGGCGCTTTCCTTCCGCAACCGGTCATACCAGTCAGGGGCCCGCCGCCGGACCTTCAACCCGCCCGGCAACACCCCCTCACGCTTCAGGGACGTGGCCACACACCCCTCCATCACCGAGTAGATGTGCAGCAGGCCCGCCCGGATCTCCTCCGGGGTGCGGCTGTCCTCCTCGTTGACCCGCATCACCTCACTGATCCCCAGCCCGGTCTCCCGGCAATGCTCCAGCAACTCCGCCGCGGTCCGGAACGGCAGCGGCAGCTCCTTCTTGGACTCCTCCAACTCCTGCAGCGCCGCGTCCTCCTCACCCTCACGGACAATGAACCCGCCACCCACCGAGAAAAACGTGGCGCTGTGCAGGACGTTGCCGTCGGCGTCGGAGACCGTAAACGTCATCCCGTTCGTGTGCCGCGGCAGGACCGTCAACGGCCGCAGCACCATATCCTTCACCCCGTACGGCAAAGCCACCGCACCGGCCAGCTGCAGCATCCCGGTCTCCGCGATCGTGGCCAGCCGCTCCTCCACCTCATCGGGCAGGATCAGCTCCGGATGGAACCCCTCCAACCCCAACAAAATGGCAGTCATCGTCCCGTGCCCATGACCCGTCGCCGCCAACGACCCATACAGATCCACCCGCAACGACGCCACCCCCGCCAACACCCCGGAGCCCTTCAACTCCCCGGCGAACACAGCAGCAGCCCGCATCGGCCCCACAGTATGAGACGACGAAGGCCCGATCCCAATAGAAAAAAGATCAAAAACGCCAACAGCCATGACGGGTTTTCCTAACTAAAAACGAACGTGCCCGGATCAAGAGTTTTTGTCCAGATATGCAGACCTAAACACCCCCACACCCTGCATACCTGGACAAAAACTCCAAAGACTACGCGAGGTTCGCGATGCCCGGGTAGAGCGGGTGGGCGGCGGCGAGGGCATCGACGCGGTGACGCAGCCCCGAAAGGTCCGTTCCGGCGTCGGCCGTCAATGCTTTGGCAATGATGTCCGCAACCTCGCGGAAGGCGGCCTCGCCGAAGCCGCGGGTGGCGAGCGCCGGGGTGCCGATGCGCAGGCCGGAGGTGACCATGGGCGGGCGCGGGTCGAAGGGGACGGCGTTGCGGTTGACGGTGATGTCGATTTCCGCGAGCCGGTCCTCAGCCTGCTGGCCGTTCAGCTCACAGTTGCGCAGGTCAACGAGGACCAGGTGCACGTCGGTGCCACCGGAGACCACGCTAATCCCTTTGGCGGTGACGTCGGGCTGGACCAGGCGCTCGGCCAGGATCCGGGCACCGGCCAGGACGCGTTCCTGGCGTTCCTTGAACTCGGCGGACGCGGCGATCTTGAACGCCACGGCCTTGCCCGCAATGACGTGTTCCAGCGGGCCGCCCTGCTGGCCCGGAAACACAGCGGAGTTGACCTTCTTGGCGATGTCGGCGTCGTTCGTCAGGATGATGCCGCCACGGGGACCGGCGAGGGTCTTGTGCGTGGTGGAGGTGGTGACGTGGGCGTGCGGCACCGGTGACGGGTGGAGACCGGCGGCCACGAGTCCGGCGAAGTGCGCCATGTCCACCATCAGGTATGCACCCACGGAATCGGCGATCCGGCGGAACTCGGCGAAGTCCAGCTGCCGGGCGTAGGCGGACCAGCCGGCCACGATCAGGGCAGGCCTTGTTTCCCGGGCCAGGCGCTCCACCTCGGCCATGTCCACCGTGTGGGTGTCCTCGCGGACGCCGTACGGGACCACGTTGTAGAGCTTGCCGGAGAAGTTGATCTTCATGCCGTGCGTGAGGTGCCCGCCGTGGGCAAGGTTCAGGCCCATGACGGTGTCGCCCGGCTTGATCAGTGCGTGCATCACCGAGGCGTTTGCCTGGGCGCCGGAGTGCGGCTGCACGTTGGCGAACCCTGCGCCGAACAGTGCCTTGATGCGGTCGATGGCGAGCTGTTCGATGACGTCAACGTGCTCGCAGCCGCCGTAGTAGCGCTTGCCCGGGTAGCCCTCGGCGTACTTGTTGGTGAGCACCGAGCCCTGCGCCTGCATGACGGCGGCGGCCGTGTGGTTCTCGGAAGCGATCATCTCCAGGCCGTCGCGCTGGCGGGTCAGCTCGTCGTCGATCTTTGCCGCGATCTCCGGGTCCAGCACGGAGAGGTCCGCGTCCAGGGACGGCGAGACCACCTGCTCGAATGCGGCAGCCACTGTGCCGGCGCCTGCGGCCGCGGGGCTCACAGCTCGCCGCCGTTGGCTGCCGCGTACTCTTCAGCGGACATGAGCGGGCCTTCCTCGGTGACGGCCACCTTGAAGAGCCAGCCGGCGCCGTAGGGATCGTTGTTGATCAGCGCGGGGTCGGAGACGACGTCGTCGTTGATCTCCGCAACCTCGCCGGTAACGGGGGCGTAGAGGTCGGAGACGGACTTGGTGGATTCCACCTCGCCGCAGGTTTCCCCCGCGGTCACGGTGGAGCCGACCTCGGGCAGGTCCACGTAGACGATGTCGCCCAGGGCTTCGGCGGCTACCGCGGAGATGCCGATGTTGGCGGGTCCGGAGCCGTCAGCAGCAACCCATTCGTGCTCGGCGGAGTACTTCAGTTCAGCAACAACTTTTGCCATGGTGTGTTTCCTTCAATCTGGTGTGTGAAAAGTGAGAGAGCGTCGGGCCAGACCGCGCATCAAATGAGAGAGCGTCGGGTCAAACCGCTCATCAAGTGAGAGAGCGTCGGGGTAAAACCGACATCAAATGAGAGAGCGTCCGGCCCCTTTGGGTCCGGCCTCCGGCAGCATGCTCCCCACCGTCTCCCTAGCCTCGCAAGCTCGGCCAGGGAACCCTGACGGCGTGGGCCCAGCACTACGAAAAGTGCAGGGTGATGTTTTGGTTACTTCTGGCGCTTGTAGAACGGGAGGGCTACTACTTCGAAGGGCTCGGGCTTGCCGCGGAGGTCGATGTCCAGGGCGGTGCCGGGTTCTGAGTGTTCGACGTCGACGTAGGCCAGGGCGATCGGGTAGCCGAGGGTGGGTGAAGGCTGGCCGGAGGTCACCTCGCCCACGACGTTGCCGTCCTTGAGGACCGGATAGTGGCTGCGGCCGGCGCGGCGGCCCAGGCCCTTGAGGCCCACCAGCTTCCGGCCGGACGTGGAGCCTGCGCCGAGAGCCTTGAGTTCGGCCAGCACAGCCTTGCCAACAAAGTCGGACTCCTTCTTGAGCGAGACAACCGGGCCCAGTCCTGCGGCGTAGGGGTTCCCCTCGCGGGAAAGCTCGTTGCCGTAGAGGGGCATGCCGGCTTCCAGGCGGAGCGAGTCGCGGCAGGCGAGGCCGGCGGGGATGAGCCCATGGCCGTCGCCGGCTTCCAGCAGCGCTTCCCACAGGCCTGCGGCGTCCCCGTTCGGGACGTAGATCTCGAAGCCGTCCTCGCCGGTGTACCCGGTGCGGGCCAGGAGCAGGTCCTGGACAGCGCCGTTGACGGTAATGCCTACTTCAACGGCCGCGTAGTATTTCAGCTCAGTCACCAGGGAGTGCTGCTCGGCAGGGACCAACGTCAGGAGGATGGCCTCGGCGTTCGGGCCCTGCACGGCGATGAGGGAGATCTCGGCGGAGACGTCGTCAACAACAACGTCGAAGCCCGCGGCCCGCTCGGCGAGTGCGGCGGCGACCACCGCTGCGTTGCCGGCGTTGGGAACCACCAGGTACTTCTGTTCGCCTCGCCGGTAGGAGATGAGGTCATCGATGATGCCGCCGTCCTCCTGGCAGATCAGCGAGTACTTGGCCTTGCCAACTGCAACGGCGGACAGCTTCCCCGCGAGGGCGTAGTCCAGGAAGGCTGCGGCGTCGGGGCCGGTGACCCAGACTTCGCCCATGTGGGAGAGGTCGAACAGGCCGGCGGCGTTGCGGACGGCGTGGTGCTCGGCCAGTTCGGAGCTGTACTTCAGGGGCATCTGCCAGCCGCCGAAATCGGTGAAGGAGGCGCCGGCCAGTTTGTGCTGCTCATACAGAGCTGTGTAGTTCTCAGTCATCAGGAAATCCTTAGTTTTCAAACTCGGAAAGCGGAGGGCAGGAGCACACCAGGTTGCGGTCTCCCGCTGCACCGTCGATGCGGCCAACGGGCGGGAAGTACTTGTCCTGCCGCAGGGAGGACAAGGGGAAGGCTGCCTGCTCGCGCGGGTACGTCCGGTCCCAGTCGGAAGAGACGACGGCGGCGGCCGTGTGGGGTGCGTTGCGCAGCGGGCTGTTGGTCACGGTGAAGTCGCCGTTGGCAACCTGGTCGATTTCCTTGCGGATGGTGATCATGGCTTCGATGAAGCGGTCGATCTCCGCGAGGTCCTCGGACTCGGTGGGTTCAACCATCAGGGTGCCCGCTACCGGGAAGGAGAGCGTGGGGGCGTGGAAGCCGAAGTCGATGAGCCGTTTGGCCACGTCCTCCGCGGTCACGCCGGTCTGGGCCGTCAGGTCGCGCAGGTCCAGGATGCACTCGTGCGCCACCAGCCCGGTTTCACCGGTGTAGAGGACGGGGAAGTACTCGTTCAGCCGTGCTGCGACGTAGTTGGCTGCCAGCAGCGCCGACTTGGTGGCCTCGGTCAGGCCCTGGCCGCCCATCAGCTTCACGTAGGCCCAGGAAATCGGGAGCACACCAGCTGAGCCAAAGCGCGAAGCGGAAATCGCAACGCCATGCCCGGCTTCATGGGCGGCCTTGTTTGCATCACCGGGCATGAAGGGTGCCAGGTGTGCCTTGGCAGCAACGGGTCCGACGCCGGGTCCGCCGCCGCCGTGCGGGATGCAGAAGGTCTTGTGCAGGTTCAGGTGCGACACGTCGCCACCGAACTTGCCCGGCTGCGCCAGGCCAACGAGGGCGTTCAGGTTGGCGCCGTCAACGTACACCTGGCCGCCGGCGGCGTGGATCGCGTCGCAGACCTCGCGGACATCGGAGTCGTACACGCCGTGCGTGGACGGGTAGGTGATCATGATCGCCGAAAGGACGTCCTTGTGGGCTTCGATCTTCGCGGCAAGGTCGGTGTGGTCGATGGTGCCGTCGGCAGCGGTGGCCACCACAACAACCTTCATGCCCGCCAGGACAGCGGACGCGGCGTTGGTGCCGTGAGCAGAAGCGGGGATCAGGCAGACGTTGCGCTGCTGGTCGCCGCGGGAGTGGTGGTAGCCGCGGATTGCCAGCAGGCCGGCCAGTTCACCCTGGGAGCCGGCGTTGGGCTGGATGGACACCTGGTCGTACCCGGTGATCTCGGCGAGGTCGGCTTCGAGCCCGGCAATGAGCTCGCGCCAGCCTTCGGTCTGGGAGTCCGGAGCGAACGGGTGGATGGAGGCGAACTCCGGCCAGGAGATGGCTTCCATCTCGGCCGTGGCGTTCAGCTTCATGGTGCACGAACCCAGCGGGATCATGGTGCGGTCCAGCGCCAGGTCACGGTCGGAGAGGCGGCGGATGTAACGCAGCAGCTGGGTCTCGGAGCGGTGCGTATTGAACACCGGGTGCTGCAGGTAGGTGGAGGTGCGCAGCACGGACTCCGGCAGCTCAAAGCCCTCGCCGGAAACAACCGGACCGGCGCCAAAGGCGACCGCCACCGCGGAGAGGACCTCCGGCGTCGTGGTTTCATCAACGGACACGCCAACCGTGTCCGCGTCGATGAGGCGCAGGTTGATGCCGCGGGCCTCGGCGGCCGTGATCACCTTGGCAGCCTTGCCGGGCACGCGGACGGTGAGGGTGTCGAAGAAGGACTCGGACACCAGTTCGCGGCCAGCTGTCTTCAGCGTCGCTGCCAGGGCGCGGGCGTTGTGGTGGACGGTTTCGGCGATGGCCTTCAGGCCGTCAGGGCCGTGGTAGACGGCGTAGAAGGAGGAGACGATGGCCAGCAGTGCCTGCGCGGTGCAGATGTTGGACGTGGCCTTCTCGCGGCGGATGTGCTGCTCGCGGGTCTGCAGGGCCAGGCGGTAGGCCGGGACGCCGGCGTTGTCCTTGGACACGCCCACGATGCGGCCGGGCAGGGTGCGTTCCATGCCTTCGCGGACGGCCATATAGGCGGCGTGCGGTCCGCCAAAGAACAACGGCACGCCGAAACGCTGGGTGGAGCCGACGGCGATGTCCGCACCCTGCTCGCCCGGAGGGGTGATCAGGGTGAGGGCCAGGAGGTCGGCGGCGACCGTGACCAGTGCGCCGCGTTCCTTGGCCTCGGCGATCACACCGGACTGGTCCCAGACCCGGCCGGAGACGCCGGGCTGCTGCAGGACTACGCCGTTGATGTCGCCTTCGGGCAGTCCGCCCGTGAGGTCCGCGACCTCCACCTCGAAGCCAAGTGCCTCGGCGCGGCCCAGCACGATGGCGATGGTCTGCGGGAGAAGGTCGGCGTCCAGGACGGTCTTGCCGTCCTTCGCCGTCTTGGACTTGTTGGCGCGGCGCATCAAGAGCACGGCTTCGGCCACGGCGGTGGCCTCGTCGAGGAGGGAGGCGTTGGCCACCGGGAGCGCGGTGAGGTCCTGGACCATGGTCTGGAAGTTGAGCAGCGCCTCAAGCCGGCCCTGGGAAATCTCCGGCTGGTACGGGGTGTAGGCGGTGTACCAGGCGGGGGCTTCAAGGATGTTGCGGCGGATTACCGGCGGGGTAACAGTGTCGAAGTAGCCCTGGCCGATCATCTGCACGGCCATCTTGTTCTTGCCGGCCAGCTTGCGGAGCTCGGCGAGGACCTGGACTTCGCTGAGGGCGCCCTCAAGGGTGAGCGGCTTGTCCTGGCGGATGGAATCCGGAACCGCGCTGTCCACGAGGCCATCGAGGCTGTCGTAGCCGACGGCCTTGAGCATGGTGTCGATATCGGTCTGGCGGCGCGCGCCGATATGGCGGTCAGCGAAGGTGGTTGGGGACGATTGAACCGTCATGAGAGGAACTCCATAATTCAGGTGGCGCCTTAGCACCACGTTGATTCGGGTTCCTCCCCGCTCTGTATTGGACCTGAGAGTTTTGCGTTGCCCTGCTGTTCAGCGGGGCGCCACTTGCACCGTCGGTGAGCCCGGTTGCCCGGACTGCTTTCCAGAGTTGCCTTGCCGCGGCGGTACGTGGGCCTGAGAGATTCCTGGGGAGGATTTGCTCCTACGGCGCCTGCAGAACGTACCGGCAGGACTCTCCCGCCGCAGATCATAAGCATGTGCCACTGGTGGGTGACACGGCTCACAGAATATCGTGTTGCCGTGGCGGATGCAACTTGCCACCGCAAAAGACGGCATCACGACGGCGGGACGCGCCCGCGCCGTCCATCCCGCCAACCCGCAAGGCAGCGCCCGCAACGAAAGTCCCAGCAATATGACCCGCCCGTGAGCCTTGCCACAATCGGCATCCGGTTGCCATAAGCAGGCGTAAGGTTAGCCACATGCATGCATATGCATGAATTTATCCATGAACGCAAAGGAGACGTCCCATGAAGGCATGGCAGTTCACCGGCACCAACAATCCACTCCAGCTCAACGAGGTCGCAGAGCCCGCCGCCGGTCCCGGCCAGGTGGTTGTCAACGTCAAGGCCGCCGGGGTGTGCCACTCCGATGTCACAGCGATTGACGACGCCGGATGGATGCCCCTCTTCCCGGAACTCCCCCGCACCATGGGCCACGAAAACGCGGGAGTAATTACCGAAGTGGGCGAAGGCATGGAGCACTGGAAGGTCGGCGACAGGGTAGGCCTCTCCCCCGTCATGGGTGATGGCGACGCAATCGGCTACGGAAAGTGGGACGGCGGCTTTGGCCCCAAGCTGCTTGCCACGGACGACAACCTGGTCAGGCTGCCGGATGAGGTTTCCTTTGAGCTTGGCGCCATGGCAACAGATGCCGGGCTCACGGCATACCACGCCATCATGGCCGTCGGCGGAGCCAAGGCCGGGATGAAGGTTGGCGTGATCGGGCTCGGCGGCCTGGGCTACATCGGCGCCCGCGTCGCCGTACTGGCAGGTGCCGAGGTGTACGGCGCGGAAGTGAATCCCGAAACCCAAAAGCTGGCCGACGAGATCGGCCTTGCCGGAGTCGCCGCCTCCATCGACGCATTCAAGGACAAGGACCTCGACCTGATCGTGGACTACGCCGGTTTTGGCACCACGACCGCTGCGGCCCTTGAGACCCTCGCCGAATTTGGCACGCTGGTCCAGGTGGGCATGGGACGCCTCGAGGCGACCATCAACACCTACCCGCTGATCATCAAGCAACTGTCCATCAAGGGCTCCAAATCGGGCACCAAGGAGGACCTCGAGAACCTCTACGCCCTGATGAAGTCAGGCCAGCTGAATCCGCCGATGAACCTGATTACCCAGGCAGACATCCCCGGCGCCATCGACAAGCTGCGCAAGGGCGGCGTTGTTGGCCGCTTCATCGCCGTCTACGGGGGCTGACCCCCACGCGTAATCCGGGGACGGAGGCGGAGGGCACGTCCCGCCGCCTCCAGCTTTGCCCCGCAGGCTGGTGCCCTACCGGCTCTCGGCGCCGTTCCTCCTGCCGAGCCGGTATCCGGCCCAGAATGCGAGCAGCAGCAGGCCCACGACGGCGATGGCCAGGCCCGCCTGCGTCCCCGGGCTAAGAAACGCCATGCCGGTGCCGGAGAAGGGCTGGTTGCTCAGCGGCGCGTAGGCGAACCAGCCGATATAAGTGTTCCTGTTGAGCCAGGCCACCAAAAATCCCACAAGCAGGACGAGGAGCCCCGCGATCGGCAGGACCACACCCGGGATCCGGGCCGGTTTCCGTGGCTGCTGTTCTCCAGATGTGCTGTTGTCCCCCATGCAGGCGAGTCTAGTCGGGCTGCCGGCCGCGTCGCGCCGTCGGGCGCTCCCGGGACCGCCCTCCCCCGAGGCCAGGGAATGAACCCAGCCTGGGGGAACAAGCCGGACGGGCGCGGCGTTGGGATACCTACGACACGTCCGCCGCCAGCTGCGCGGCACCCAACAGAACGGAACCCCCATGGTCAGGGCTATCTGGAACGGAAAAGTCATAGCTGAATCCACGGACACCGTGGTGGTGGAGGGCAACCACTACTTCCCCCGCGACGCCGTCAACGCCGGCTACTTGAGGGACAGTGACCTGTATTCCGTCTGCCCCTGGAAAGGCCGGGCCAGCTACCACACGCTGGAAGTGGACGGGAAGGTCAACGTGGATGCGGCCTGGTTCTACCCTGAGCCAAAGCCCCGCGCCAAGCAGATCGAGGACCGGATCGCGTTCTGGCGCGGTGTCACCATCGAGGGCTAGCAGGCCTTCCCCTCACGCGGGAGCCGCCTGGGGCAAGAGGACGACGGCGGGACCTCCCGCCGTCGTCCGCTTCCGTTTGAGGGGTCCCGGACGGGTCTACCGGCCGGTGGTGGCCCGGCGGTAACGTGACGATCAGGCTGACACCCGTTCGAGGAGGAACCCGGCATGGAAGTCATCACGATCGAAACGCCGCAGCTGGGCGACCGCACCTACCTGGTGCATGACGGCGCGGTGGGAGTGGTCATCGATCCCCAGCGGGACACGGACAGGGTGGAAAAGGCCGTCTCGGACGCAGGTGTGCGGATCACGCACGTGGCCGAGACCCACATCCACAACGACTACGTCACCGGCGGGCTCCAGCTGGCCCAGGACCACAACGCCGCCTACCTGGTCAACGCCGCGGACGACGTCCCGTACGGCCGCCAGCCGATCTCGGACGGGGAAACGGTGCAAGTGGGACGGATGGTCCTCAAAGCCGTGGCCACGCCGGGGCACACCCACCACCACCTCTCCTACATCGTGACGGACGGTGACCGGCAGGCTGTGTTCTCCGGAGGAAGCCTGCTCTACGGTTCCGTGGGCCGCACCGACCTGGTCAGCGAGGAAGACACCGTGCCGCTCACCCACCACCAGTACAGGTCGGTCCGGCGGCTGGTGGATGAAGCGGGTGGGGACGCCGGGCTCTACCCCACCCACGGTTTCGGTTCCTTCTGCTCCTCTGGCCCGGCCAGCGGGGCGGAATCCTCCACCATCGGCGAGCAGCTGCAGGAAAACCATGCCCTGACGGACCCGGACGAGGACCATTTTGTCCGTGAGCTGATCCACAACCTCACGGCCTATCCGTCCTATTACGCCCATATGGCCCCCATCAACATGGCCGGCCCCACCGCGCCGGACCTGGACCTGCCCGACTCGCTGGACCAGGATGAGCTGGTGTCCCGGCTGGAGCGGGGCGAGTGGGTGGTGGACCTGAGGAACCGGGTGGCCTTTGCCAGCACCCACCTGAGCGGCAGCCTCAGCTTCGAGTACGGGGACGGCACCCAGTTCACCGCCTTCCTGGGCTGGGTCCTGCCCTGGGACGAACAGCTGACGCTGGTGGGTGAACGCCAGGATGTGGAGAACGCCATCCGGGACCTGTCCCGCATCGGCATCGACAACCCGGACGCGGCCATCGGCGCCGGCCCAGCGGACCTCGCACCGCAGGCGGCAACCTCCTCGTATGACAGCGTCGGCTGGCAAGAGGTGCTGCAGAAGCCCAAGGATGATCCCATCCTCGATGTCCGCCGCACCGACGAGTTCAACGAGTCACACATCCAGGAGGCGGTGAACATCCCGCTCCACGAGCTGCTCCGGCGCATGGACGAGGTACCCGCCGGCCGGCTGTGGGTGCACTGCGGCTCCGGTTACCGCTCCGCCGTGGCCGCCAGTCTCCTGCAGCGGACCGGCCGCGACGTGGTGCACATTGACGCCAGCTTCCGCGGCCTAAAGAAGGCCGGCTTCACGCTGGCGTGAACCAGCAATGGTGGGCGGACGACGGCGGCACGTCCCGCCGTCGTCCGCTTGCGTTGTGCACTGACTAAAGGGGTGCCGCCTACAGGGTTGCGGCTTCCTCCTCCGCCAGCCTGATCATGCGGAGTTCATCCTCCACAGCGCGGGACGGCCAGTAGTCCTTGGCCAGCTCGCTGGCCCGGACCCGGTCCGCTTCCGGGAAGAGCTTGCCGAGCAGCCCCGCCGCCTGCATCAGGGCGATCAGCGCTATGGTCCTGGCCTCGGGCGCCGTGGTTCCGGGCTTCGTAGTCCCGGGCTTCGCGGCCTCCGGCCCTGCGGCTTCCGGCCCTGTGCCAGCAGCTGCGCCCTCAGCTTCCCCGTCCTCAGCCGCGCCGGTATCCGGCGGCTGCAGGTTGGACGGCGCAGCCCTGAGTGCTGTCCGGATCTTTTCCAGCAGCGCGGCCTCGGGGGCATGGTCCTTTTCCGGATACCGCGCGGCCCGGAAACGGCCCAGGTGCTTCTCGCCGACGTGTTCCACGATGCCCGCCGACGCCATCTGCTCGTAGATGCGCTGCGTCTGGGCACGGCCTTCCAGCATGGAGACCCAGCGCCTGGCGCTGTGCGGCCGCGACTTGCCGCGGATGAGCTCCAGCTCGTGCTGGAGCTCCGTGTCAGGTGTGGCACCCGTAGCCCGGACGTGCTTGCCCTGCAGCTCGATGGCACCGACCAGGTCCAGCTCGGCCAGGATTGCCCCTGCCAGCGTGGTCCTGAGTGCGAACACCGGAACTTCGGGTTTGCCGTCTTTGTCATCGGTGGCCAGGAGGAGGAAGGCTTGGGGAAGGCTCAGTTCAACCGCTTGGGGTGTTTCCGCGTTCATGGCACCATGGTGCGCCCGCACAGCGGCACCCGCTACGGCCAAAGTACCTGTTTCCCCCACGGACGCAGGTTTAAGCTGGTATCACAACGTCCCTTCCAGCGCCGCGGAGGCCGCCATGGACACCGAAACCGCCGATGTGGCTGGCCATGACGTCACCACCATTACCTGCGTCTGCGGGAACACCGTCAGCAAGGACGGCCTGATCCAGGCCAACGCGCAGGGCATCCCCGTCCACTCAGGAGATTCCCCTGCCCCGCCGGAGCTGGCGGAGTGGCCCGCGGACGAGGACCTTTACACCCTCTGCCCCTCCTGCGGCCGCGTCTACCGTGACGCCGTCATCGAGGAAACAGGAACCGCGCCCGTCGCTTTCCGGGTCGACGTGAAGGAGGCACCCATTGCGGAGGCCATCCGGGTCCACTGGAACCTAAGCACCTAAGCGGCCGAGCACCTAAGCACCTCAGCCAAGAGGGAAGCGGACGACGGCGGAACCTCCCGTCCTCCGCTTGCGTGTCGCACCCGGAGGGGCTGCCCGCCCCGCCGCGATGCTGGCACACTGGGCCAATGAACGAGGCACTCTCCCCCTCCCGCCGGCCCGGCATCCGGGCCGCGATGTTTGTTGATTTCGACAACGTGTTCACCGGCCTGCAGGCCCTGGACCCGCTGGCGGCGAAGCGGTTTGCCGAGGACCCCAAGCATTGGGCGGATGCGTTGTCAGCCGGCGGGTCCGGGGAGGGTGCCCGCCGCTTCCTGATCCGCAACTGCTACCTGAACCCGATGGTGTACTCGAAGTACCGGACCTACTGGACCCGCGCCGGTTTCCGGGTGATCGACTGCCCGTCGCTGACGCAACGGGGCAAGAGCAGCACGGACATCAACCTGGTGCTGGACGCGATGGACGCGCTGTCCGGCAGCGGCGGGATCGAGGAGTTCTTCATCGCCTCGGCCGATGCCGACTTCACGTCCCTGATCCAGCGGTTCCGTGCCGCAGACCGGATGACCACCGTGATCGCTGCCGGCGCCGTGGCCTTCGCCTACCGGGAGATGGCGGACCATGTGGTGGAGTCGCACGACTTCGTGGCGATCCTCCACGGCACCACCGCCGAACCCATCCACGCCGTGGCGTCCCCGAAGCTGCCGCAGGCCCCTGCCGCTGCCAAGGCAAAAACCAAAGCCAGCTCCCCCGCCGTCCGCGAAGTGCTGGATTTTGTGCGCTCCGCGCCTGGGCCGGTGGTGGGGGCCATGGTGGCGCACCGGGCGCTTACGGCGGAACCTTCCTTGAAGACGGACTGGGGCGGGTTCGGAAAGTTCGGAACGTGGGTTTCCCAGATCGCCAAGGACGTGGAATATTCGGCCGCGCAGGGCGGCTGGGTGTGGGACGCCAAGCGGTTCTCCAGCGAGGATCTTCCGCTGCCTGCGGACCTCCAGCCGCGCGTGGAGGAGCAGGTCACGCGGGTGACGGATGTGCCTGCACTTTCCGCCGCGCAATTCCGGCAGATCTTCACGGCCATGGCAGCCCGGCTTCGGGACCAGCCGGCGCTCAACCGTACCGAACTCTCCCGGCAGGTGCGGGACGACTGCGTCAGCGCCGGCCAGCCGGTCTCCCGCAACGCGGTCAGTTTCGTCCTGCAGGGGCTCGCCTACGCCAATTTCCAGTTCAATGACAGGGCGACCGCGGCGGAACTGGCGGCGGCGTGGACGGCCAACGTGGAGGAACTCTGCCGGGTGGCCCTGCTGGAGTTCGACGCCGGCGAAAAGGCCGCGGTGCGGCGCTGGGCGAGCGGCGGGCTGCTGGAGAACGGACACGCTTAAACGGACGACGGCGGGTGTGGCGCCGGGTGGGCTGGGCGCCGGGTGTGTCGGGCACCGCGTGTGTTGGGTACCGCGTATGTTCAGCACAGGGACGTTCGGCTCTGGGGCCGTCCCCCTCGTGTTGAAAGACTGGCTTGCATGAAGTTCCTCCACAACCCGCCGCGCTTCCTGTTCTTTACCGGAAAAGGCGGGGTGGGCAAGACCTCCGTGGCGTGCGCGTCCGCGCTCTCGCTTGCCCGGGCCGGCCGGAAGGTGCTGCTGGTCAGCACCGACCCCGCGTCCAACATCGGTCAGGTCTTCGGCCTGGCCGTTGGAAACACCGTCACCGCAATTCCGGAGGTGCCGGGCCTCTCTGCCCTGGAAATCGACCCGGAGCAGGCAGCGGAGGCTTACCGGGAGCGGATCCTCGCCCCCGTCCGGGGAGTCCTGCCGGAGACCGAGCTGGCCGGCGTTGCGGAGAGCCTCTCGGGTTCCTGCACCACGGAGGTGGCCTCCTTCGACGAGTTCACCAGTCTCCTCGGGGACGATGCCGCCTATGCGGAGTACAGCCACATCATCTTTGATACGGCCCCGACGGGCCACACCATCCGCCTGCTGCAGCTGCCCGGCTCGTGGACGGATTTCCTTGCCACGGGCGCGGGGGAACCGTCCTGCCTGGGTCCGCTGTCCGGGCTGGACAAGCACAAGGAGGTGTATGCCAGGGCGGTTGAGGCACTCGCCGATCCCCTGCGCACCCGCCTTGTGCTGGTGACCCGGGCGCAGCCGTCGTCCCTGAAGGAGGTGGAGCGCACCTACCTTGAGCTCAACCAGATCGGCATCCGCGGCGGGTACCTGGTGGTAAACGGCGTCCTGCCCGAGGCCGCCGGCGAGGAGGAGCTGGCGAAGGCCTTGCGTGCCCGGGAAGCCGCGGCCATGGAGGCCATTCCCGGGGTGGTCGCGGAGCTCCCCCGCGACGTCCTCGAGCTCAAGCCCGGCAACATGGTGGGTATACCGGCGCTCGAATCCCTGGTTGCTCCCACGGCGGGCGCGGATGCTGAGGAGGGCCCGTCGTCGGCCATTGACATCGAGGACGCACCGCTCGCTGCGCTGGTGGACGGCATTGAGGCCGACGGACACGGGCTGGTGATGTGCATGGGCAAGGGCGGCGTGGGCAAGACGACGGTTGCTGCGGCCATTGCGGTTGCCTTGGCCAGGAGGGGGCACGCGGTCCACCTCACCACCACCGATCCGGCGGCGCACCTTTCCGAAACGCTGCACGGTTCTGTCGCGGGGCTGACCGTCTCCCGCATCGATCCGGCGGCGGCCATCCAGGAATACCGTGCCCACGTGATGGACACCAAGGGCCGGAGCCTGGACGACGAAGGCCGGGCGGCGCTGGCGGAGGACCTGATGTCGCCCTGCACGGACGAGGTTGCGGTGTTCCGGCAGTTCTCCCGGGTTGTCCAGGAGTCCCGGCGGCATTTCGTGGTGATGGACACCGCACCCACCGGGCATACGCTGCTGCTGCTGGATGCCACGGGTTCGTACCACCGGGAGATTTCCCGGCAGGTGGGGGACTCGATGGGATTCGTGACGCCGCTGATGCGCCTCCAGGATCCGGTGGGAACAAAGGTCATCCTGGTGACGCTGGCCGAGACCACGCCCGTGCTGGAGGCGGAGGAACTCAAGGAGGACCTGGAACGGGCCGGGATCCATCCCTGGGCCTGGGTCATCAACAACTCCATCGCCGCCGCCCACCCGCGCTCGCCGTTCCTCCGGGCCCGCGCCGCCCATGAGGCGGACCAGATCACGAAAGTGCGGGCAATCGCGGACAGGGTTGCCCTCATTCCGCTGCTGCCGGAAGAGCCCATTGGCGAGGCGAAACTGACGGCGCTAACGGCCTTCACCAGCGAGCGCGTATAGCAAAAGGTGGGAAAGGACGACGGCGGGACCTCCCGCCGTCGCGCCTTGCCTCCTGCAACGTTTACGCAGCCAGCGGCATGTCGAACAGTTGCTCAGCGAGGCTGATGAGGTGGTGGGGCGCGTCCGTCTCTTCGCCAGGGTTGACGTACCCCAGGAAGAGCGCCGTTCCGTGGATGGTGTCATCCGGCTCGACGCCGGCTTCGCGGATGAGGACTTCCGCCCGCAGGTTGGGAAAGGACCGGCTTCCGTCATTGTTCAGGTAGGCGCGCCAGCCGCGGCCGGCGATGTACCCGATGTTTCCGGCAGCCACTCGCTGAAGTGCTGTGGCGTCCAGAACCAGGGGTCTGAGGTGCACCGGGTGGGCCAGCCGGGCCGGAACCACCAGGGCGTTGCAGGAGAAGTTCATGGCGTGTCCTTGGAACTGAGCACGGGGGGGTGCAGACGGGTGGAGCGCGGGCAGCCGGGCGGGCTAGGAGTTCCGGTCCCGGCTGCCCGCGGGCTTGTTAGCGCTGGTTCTTGCGCGGCTTTGCGAAATTCAGTTCGCTGTTCTCATTTTTAGCCCTTTTATCGGCACGCTTTTCGAGAATTGTCTTGCCGGCCTTTTTTACTGCGCCGCTTTTGGGGGATTTTCCGGACATCGGAATCACGCCTTTCTGTGCTTTGCGTTACCCAGTACAATACCTACTTTTATTTTTTTCGCCAGTCCTTCGCAAACCGCGCGTTTCCGGGCGTCACAGCGCTCACAGCTGCGCGCCGAGCCGCACCAAAATTTTGTGCCACCTTTCCAAAAATGAGCCTTGCCCCCGCAGTTTCACGCCCTCTGGAATTCCCAAATAAAGCCGCAGTCCCACCCCAGGTTAAACGTGACTGCAGGCATCATGCAGACAGGAATTTTCCTGCGGAGGATTAAAAGAAAGGGAGATGGGCCGGAATCATCCACGGGGGTTTGTTGGAGTGAAACGCCCTGGGCGCGGAGGTAGCATGCCTACATGAGCACCCGGGATACTCCTGCACAAATCGGTGACCTACCCCCGATCGGACGCCCAGCAAACAGCGCCCTGCTCGCGGCCGGCGTCAGCTCGCTGGTCCAGGTGGCCGCCTGCAGTCGCAGCGAATTACTCGCTATGCACGGGGTCGGTCCAAAAGCGGTCCGCATTCTGGAGGCTGCACTTGAGGCTCAAGGACTGCGGTTAGCCGGCTGTCCCCCAACAGGGAAGCGATCAGTCCAACTGGGACAGGAGTAGCGGCGCAAAACTACCATGCTCTGCAACGCTCCAACCCACCTGTGGCGGGGGCTGGAACCAGCCATTATGCTGAGCAAACCTATCTCAGGGATGGGTTTGGGGGCACAAGGGGGCAGCCGGTGGTACCGGATTTCGGCAAGAAGGATTTTCCAGGCACGCTTGTTGGTGGACGGAACATCCCGGGCGTCCGGCGTTCGCCGAGCGGGCGCATCCCCCAGTGGGCGATCGATGAGGCCCTCGGGAAGCTGCAGGATCCCGAGCCCTGGCGTAGAGTCACTGCACCAAAGGCAGGGAAAAGACGCGGCTACCGCAGGATCAAACAAGCAGGGACCCGCAAGTGGAGGTCGCGGTCAGCAACGGTCCTGGGCCTCGCGCTCGTTATCGGGCTTTACTTCACTCCCACACTTTTCGACCGGTTTGTCCTGTCCGCTGCACTGCCCCACCTGCCCGGATCAGATGTGCCTCCACCGGGGATCGAAGCTGCTTCGTCTCCGCTCGGCGTCCCGCCTGCCACCACCGGGTCTACCGCGTTCGTCCTGCAGGAGTCTCCTGACCCTGACCGACCATTTGTGGCCTACGACCCGTGCCGCCCGGTCCATTACGTGGTCCGCCCGGATATGGCACCACCGGGTACGGAGCAGCTCATCCAGGAGTCCGTAGCCGCGGTTTCTGCTGCTACCGGACTGCAGTTCGTCTACGACGGGCCTACCTCCGAGGCGCCGTCATTAGACCGCGACGCATACCAGCCTGACCGGTACGGCAAGAAGTGGGCGCCGATCCTGGTTGCGTGGTCCACACCGGGCGAAGCGCCGGAACTGGAAGGGAGGGTTGCGGGGACCGGCGGCAGTTCGTCGATCCAGGTGCCAGGCGAGCCCTACGTGTACGTCAGCGGCCAGGTCCTCCTCGACGCACCGGGCCTCGCGGAAACGCTCGCCTATCCCGACGGGCCGGCCCTGGTTCGGGCTGTCATCATGCATGAGCTGGCGCATGTCGTCGGGCTGGACCACGTCAACGACCCCACCCAGCTGATGTACGAAGAGAACAGCGGGCAGCTGGACTTCGGCGCCGGCGACCGCGCCGGCCCGGCATTGTTGGGGACCGGCGAGTGCGTCCCGCGGATCTGACAGCGGGCTGATCCGCCGGTCCCCCACAGGTTTTAGCGGGCGGTTGGCGCCGGCTTCTCCTCAACCGCTGCTTGGCCCACCAGATGGTGCAGCTGTTCGGCGTGGCCGCGCGGGGCGTGAGCCTTGTCTTCACCGTTTTCGTAGGCGTTCTCGGCGTGGAGGCTGATGTCGAGTCCTTTCGCCTCCACCGGCGCCGCAACCCGGATGCCCATGGTCAGGTCAAGGACCTTTGCGATCACCCACGTGACCGAGAAGGTGTAGGCGAAGACTGCCAGGATGGCCAGGGCCTGGCGGCCGAGGAGCTCGAAGCCCCCTCCGTAGAGCAGCCCTGCCCCGCCGCTGGGTGCCTCCGGAGTGGAGAGGATGCCGATCAGGAGGCCGCCCACCACACCGCCAATGAAGTGCAGTGCCGTGACGTCGAGGGCATCGTCGAAACCGAGCTTGTACTTGAGTGCAACGGCGAAGTAGCAGACTGCGCCGGCGGCTCCGCCAATGGCCAGGGCAGCGAGCGGGGTGACGGCACCGCACGACGGCGTGATGGCCACGAGGGCGGCGATGGCGCCTGAGGAGGCACCAAGGGTGGTGGGGTGGCCGTCCCGGATCTTCTCTACGAGGAGCCAGACGACGACGCCCGCGCAGGTGGCGGCGACGGTGTTGAAGACTGCCACGGCGGCATTGTTGTCCGCAGCGCCCAGCCCGCTACCGTCGAATCCAATCCATCCCGTGAAGAGGAGCCCGACGCCCAGGAGGGTCAGAGGCAGGCTGTGGGCCTTGGGCTGCACGGGCCACGTGCGGCGCTTGCCGAGCACAAGAGCCAGGGCCAGCGCGGCCACACCTGAGTTCACGTGGATGGCCGTGCTGCCGGCGTAGTCAATGGCGCCCAAAGTGTTGGCGATCCAGCCGCCCCGGACCGAGCCGTCCGCCGAGTCGAACGCGAACACCCAGTGCGCCACCGGGAAATAGACCAGGCTCGCCCAGATCCCGGCGAAAGCCAGCCAGGCGCCAAACTTCATCCGGTCTGCCGCCGCTCCTGCCACGATGCCGGCTGTCAGCCCCGCGAACATCAGGTGCAGAGCCGCCAGCGCGAGGGGCGGCAGGGCGGCGTCGTCAGGGGCGGTCAGAAGCTGGCCCAGCCCGGCGAACTCCAGCGGGTTACCCAGCAGGCCCAGCCCGCCGATGGAATTTCCGAAGACGGCGGAGTAGCCGAAGGCGATCCAGAGAACGCCAACGACGCAGAAGGAGCCGAACACCATGAGCATCATGTTCATGGCAGTCTTGCGGCTGACCATTCCGCCGTAGAAGAGCGCCAGGCCGGGCAACATCAGCGCGACTGCAATGACGGCGGTGAGCACCCACGCCGTATTGCCGGCGATAGTGGCAGTGTCCATACGAATCTCCAAGGCTAGGTGACGGGCACGCCGCCCGGGGAGCGGGGCACCAGCGTTTCGATACGCTATCTAAATTCTTGGAGCCGACGTTTTCGATGCCATATCGAATTCGTTTCGGATGGATTAACTTTCGGCAGAAGGGTTCCACCCGGCAGTAAGATCCGCAGCCTCCGCCCGGACAGCGGCCAACTTGCCAGGGGCCGCCAGCAGCCGGGCGAGGGTGGTGTCTGCGCTGAGCCCGGAGACCTGTTCTGCGGAATACGAGCGCAGGCCCGGCAATGGCTGGCGATAGTGACGCTGGAGGCCCTCGTTCAGACCCAGCGCGGCCGTGGCGGCATCTTCGGACTCAACAGCCTGGAACTCGCCCGACTCGACACCCTGCCGGACAATTGATGCCGTCAGCCCGTGCAGCGCGGCGTAGTCGTCAAAGAATGCGCCGAAGTTCTGGGGCTGGGACCGCGCCACCCGCTCGAACTCGTAGAAATCCAGGGGCGCCGAGCACAACTGCATGGCATCGGCGTGCAGGACGGCATACAGCCGGGGTGCGGCCGGACCGGACCGCCCCTCCAGCGACGCAGCCAGGGCCAGGGAGCTGCGGTTTTCCTCGAGCAGGGCCTGGAGGATGTGCTCCTTGCGGGCAAACCAGTAGTAGAGCGAGGACTGCCGCAGCCCGGCACTGCGGGCAATTTCACTCATGGTGGTTTCCGCGTACCCTTTTGCCACGAACAGCGCGGTGGCCTCACGGATGATGTCCTGCCGCGGGGAACCCGTGGGGGCGCCGCTCAGCCGCGGCCGGCCTGCAGCCGATGGTGCAGCATCCTTTGTCATCTCATACCCCTGCTCCCGCTTTTCCTGAACCTACCCCAGAGCTTATCTGCGAATGATTTACGGGCGTGAAACAATTTCGACACTCTATCGAAATTGCCGGTGGACAGACTTTCAATAACTTATCGAAAAGGCGTCGGCCAGGATGCCGAAGCGAACGAACAAGGAGACACCATGAGTGTGGAATCAGCACAGGCCGCAGTTGAGACAGTGCAGCAGAAGCTCCGGGAAGCTGGGGTCAAATACGCAATGTCGAGCTTCGTCGACCTGCACGGCAACATCAAGACGAAGTTCGTTCCGCTCTCGCACCTGCCGCAGATGGCCGCCGGCTCGGAACTGTTCACCGGCGCCGCACTGGATGGCCTCCCCCAGGACATCAGCGACGAGGAGCTCTCGGCCATTCCCGACCTGGACAGCGCCGTACAGCTGCCCTGGCGCAAGGAGGTGGCCTACTTCGCCAGCGACCTCTACACCGAGGGCAAGCCCTTCGAGGCGGCCTCACGGAACATCCTGAAGCGGCAGCTTGAAGCCGCCAAGGAGCTGGGATTCACCTTCAATCTGGGTATCGAGACCGAGTTCTTCGTCCTGAAGGACACCCCCGGGGGCCCTGTTGAGGTCAGCGACCGGGACAACCTCAGCAAGCCCTGCTACACCGCCCCGGCAGCGCTGGACAACTTCGACTGGCTCACCGAGATGGTCGAGGCAATGAACGACATGGGCTGGGGCGTCTACTCCTTCGACCATGAGGACGCCCAGGGACAGTTCGAGATCGACTTCAAGTACTCGGATGCCCTCACGATGGCGGACCGTGCAGTGTTCTTCCGGCTCATGGCCAACGAGATGGTCCGCAAGCACGGGTACTTCGCCACGTTCATGCCGAAGCCCTTCGCCGACCGGAGCGGCTCCGGCGCCCACTTCAACATGTCCCTTGCCGACGCGGAAACCGGCGTCAACCTTTTCGAGACCGACGACGACCCCCGCGGCTGCGGCATCTCGGAACTGGGGTACAAGTTCATCGCCGGCGTCCTGAAGCACGCACCCGCCATCTGCGCCGTCATCGCCCCCACCGTCAACAGCTACAAGCGCCTGGTCCGCAAGGGCAGCATGTCCGGCTCCACGTGGGCGCCTGTGTTCGTCAGCTATGGCAACAACAACCGCACCAACATGATCCGCGTGCCCCTGGCGGGCGGCCGAGTGGAGTGCCGCGCAGCGGACATCAGCTGCAACCCCTATCTCGGTGCTGCCATCATCCTCGCGGCAGGGCTGGAAGGCATCCGCGAGAACCTCGATCCCGGGGCGCCGCACACCGAGAACATGTACAACTACACGGAAGCAGAGATCCTGAAGAACGGCCTGGGCCTGCTCCCCCGGAGCCTTGGCGAGGCCGTCGAGGAGTTTGCGGCGGACAGCCTGTCCCGCGATGTGTTCGGCGAGTCGATGTACAACGCCTACATCGATTACAAGGGGCAGGAGTGGGACGAATACCAGGCCCACGTCTCCGAATGGGAGACCAAGCGGTACCTGAAGTTCTTCTAAGGGGTCCCGTGCACCAGGAATTCGCACTCGGCAGGTTCGGGCTGGTCTCCGGCCCGGACCTGCCGGACGCCAAGCTCGCCTATAAGACCTACGGGGAACTCAACGAGGCACGGGACAATTGCGTACTCCTCCCCTCTTACTACACCGGCACGCACGCAAGCTACGAACCCTGGATCGGCCCGGGCAGGATGCTGGACCCGGAACGCTGGTTCATTGTCGCCGTCAACATGTTCGGCAACGGACTCTCCACCTCCCCCTCCAACGCCTCCCCCGGGATCAGGGGTGCGGCTTTTCCGGATGTCGACATCGCGGACAACGTCATCGCACAGCATCGCCTGCTCACTGCTCTTGGGGTCCGCCACATCCGCATGGTCGCCGGCTGGTCCATGGGTGCCCTGCAGGCGTACGAATGGGCTGTCCGTTACCCAGGGATGGTCTACGGCATCCTTCCGATTGCCGGGGCAGCCCGGTGCTCACCGCACAACTTCGTGTTCCTGGAGGGTGTGAAAGCGGCGCTGGCCGCTGACCAGGCGTACGACGGCGGCCGGTACAGTTCCCCGCCTGTCCGCGGCCTGCGGGCCTTTGGGACGGTGTATGCCGGCTGGGCGTACTCCCAGGAGTTCTTCCGAAAGGGAATTTACCGGGAACTCGGCTACCGCGACGTTGACCATGTGCTGGACGACTGGGCGGACGATCACGAACACATGGATGCCAACAACCTGCTGACGGGACTGGGCACGTGGCAGCGGGCCGACGTCGGGTCGTCAGCACGGGGCGGGTTCGAGGCGGCACTGGGGCGGATCCGGGCGCGCTGCATCGTTATGCCCAGCACCTCCGACCTCTATTTCCCCGAAGCGGACAGCAGGATCGAAGCCGATATGATCCCCGGCGCAGAATTCCGCCCGCTCCAATCCAACCTTGGGCACATCGCCGGACGGCCCGGAATCCGCGGGGCGGAAACGGATCAGATCGGCGATGCCATGCGACAGCTTCTTGATGGCTGACGAAATGCCAGTACTACTACCCGTGGGCGAAGAACTCCGAAAGATGGAAAATCAGCGTCCGGGGCGCCCTGTCCAGCGCACCGTGATCCGCTCCAGGCACCGCCGTGCAGCGGCCGTCGAACAACTGGGCGGAGATGGCCTGGGCTATCACCGCATAAAATTCGTCGCTGTCGGAGCCGTAGAGCACAAGCACGGGAACGGAAATTCCGGCGTAGCGCTCTGCGGGAGGCCGGTGGGCGTCAAGCAGGGCCAGTTCATTCACCGCGCTGTGCACTGTGCTTTTCCACGCTCGGCCCTTGCGCGGGGAAATCGCCAAGGCATGGACCACCGCCTGGAAGGCAGGGTCCGGAAGCGGTCTCTTGCTGAGTTTGATGGCCATCGTCGGATGTTTCCACTGTGTGCTGTCGCATGACTGGCTGCGACGGCGGGAGGCACCCGCCGTCGTCCGCTTTCTGTTTGTTAGAGCTGCCCGGCGGGGCCGCTGTCCTTGACTTCACCTCGCCAGGCACCGGTTTCGGTGCCGCGCGATTCGATGAATTCCTTGAACTTCCGCAGGTCGGCCTTAACCTGCATCTCGTCGATCTGCAATGCGGCGCCCGCTTTTTCAGCGGCGGTTTCCGGCGCCCATTCGAAATGGACTTTGACCTTCGTATGGTTGGCATCCAGCGGCGTGAACCTGATGATGCCGGCATGGGACTTGCCGTCGGTGCTGCGCCAGGCGATCCGGTCGTCAGGCTCCTGGTCAACTATTTCGGTATCAAACTCCCGCTGTACGCCGCTAACCTTGGTGACCCAGTGGTTGGTGGCGTCAGTCAGCTGAGTTACGGATTCCACACCGGACATGAACTGCGGAAAGGATTCGAACTGGGTCCACTGGTTGTATGCGGTCCGCACCGGTACTGCTACTTCAACGGTCGCTTCTACGTGTTCCATCTGCTGCCTCCTCATGACGGACGGCCGCAACAGCGGACCGGCAGAGCTTGCCATCCTGCCAGTCAGGCAGCCGCCACTCCTGCACGATAAGTCCGGCGGCTGCCTGTGTCCAGAGCTTCGGGATTCGCAGGCATTGACTTCGCTGTTGGGCCGTTGCAGCGGCCGGGACCTACGGAGCCACTCGCTATGGAACCAACACTGCCTGGCGGTTGGCCCGCCGGTGGCGGAGATGCTGGATGGCGCTGAGGACCAGGGCGGCGGCCAGGACCGCATAGAGGGTGACGGTGATGGGACTGCCAACCAGGATGCCGAGATCCCCTTCGGATACTGCCAGGGCGCGGCGCAGTTCGGTTTCTGCCATGGGCCCCAGGATCACTGCGATCAGTACGGGTGCCAGCGGAATGTTGTAGCGGCGCATCATGAATCCAATAAGGCCGATGGCGATGAGGAGCCACAGGTCCAGGATTGCTGAGCTTACTGCGTAGACGCCGAGCATTGAGAAGACTGTGATGCCGGCGTAGAGGTAGTGCTTGGGGATGCTCAGGAGTTTGGCCCAGACGGAGGCGAACGGCATGTTGATCATCACCAGGATTACCAGGCCGATGAAGAGTGAGGCCAGCAGGGCCCACACCAGGTCGCCGCTTCGTTCGAACAACAGAGGTCCGGGCTGCATTCCGTATTGCTGGAACGCAGCCAGCATGATCGCTGCGGTGGCCGACGTTGGCAGTCCAAGCGCCAGGAGGGCGCCCATGGCTGTACCTGCGGTGGCGTTCGCTGCCGCCTCCGGTGCGGCGAGGCCGCGGATGGAGCCGGTCGTGCCGAATTCGGGGTCGTTGCGGCGTTTCGCCAGCTGTTTTTCGGTGCCGTAGGCCAGAAAGGTGGGGACTTCTGCACCGCCGGCGGGTATCAGGCCGAACGGGGCACCGAACGCGGTTCCCCGGAGCCAGGCGGGAAGGGCTTTCCTGAAGTCCGCCAGGTTCAAGCGGGCCCTGCCCTTGGCTTCGATCTGGGTGGCGGCGGGGTCGCGGTGTATGCGGGATGCAATGTGGAAGACCTCGCCGAGCGCCAGGAGACCGACAGTGATGACGATGACGGAGATGCCGTCGAAGAGCTGGGGCATGCCAAGGGTGAACCGGGAGGTGCCGCTGGGGCCGTCAATGCCGACCAGGGCCAGGGCGAGGCCGATGCCCAGGGCTGCGATGCCGCGGATCACGGACTCGGAAACGACGGCTGAGATGGCCAGGAATGCGAAGACTGCGAGGGCGAAGTATTCGGCTGGGCCGAAGACGGTGGCCATCTTGACCAGGGTTGGGGCGAAGAACACCACGAGGGTGGTGGCTATCAGGCCTCCGATGAAGGCTCCGATGGCGCAGGTTGCCAAGGCCTTGGCGGCCTGTCCGCTTTTGGCCATGCGGTGACCTTCGAAGGTGGAAGCCATGGCAGAGGAGTTGCCAGGGGTGTTGAGCAGGATGCCAGAGGTGGAGTCACCGAAAAGTCCGCCGAAGTAGATGCCGGCGAACATGATGAACGCCGCTGTGGGTTCCAGTGAAAAGGTGACGGGCAGCAGGAGTGCGACTGCCATTGCTGAACCGAGTCCGGGAAGGACACCGACGGCGGTGCCCAGGACGGCGCCGATCAGCACCCACAGGAGGTTAATGGGGGTCAGGGCGTTGGCGAAGCCGCCCATAAGGAGTTCGAGTTGTTCCATCAGAGTATCCCTCCTATGAAGCCGGAGGGCAGGCTGAGGCCCAGTCCGGCGCCGAAGGCCAGTTGAGTTATTGAGGAAAAGAGCAGGCCCACGCCGGCATCGAAGTACGGGCGGCGGCTGCCGAGGGCGTGGGCAACAACCCAGAACAGCATCGCGGCACTCATGATCCAGCCGAGCGGGTTCAAAACCAGGACAAAGGCCACGACGCCGGCCAGCATCAGGCCGACGGTCCGCCAGTCCGTGTAGGTCTTCCAGGTTCTGGCGGGTGTCCGCGATGGTCCGTCGCTAAAGGCAGCGTCTTCCTCCTTGCCCAGGTGGCCCAGGTCGTGCAGCATGTCGGCGGAGAACTGGCCGTGTCCGGGGTGGATGGAATGGTCAGGTACTTTCGGTGAGCGGAGGATCTGGATGGCCAGCAGGGTAGCCACCAGGTAGAGGACGATGCAGACCAGGATGGGGAAGAACTGCGGGCCGGGTGCCGACTTGCCCTGCACTTTCATCGTGACCGTGCCTACGGTGAGGAAGATGGCCAGGGCGTAGAGTACGGCGACGACAATGAATTCGCTGCGGCCCGTTCCGAAGCCGGGCCTGGGGTTGCTCCGCGTCTCCTTGGCGGATCCTGCTTCTGGCTGGTGCTGGGTGATGCTCATAGGCCGAGGTCCTTTACGATTTCTTGGGCCGTTGCAACTTCGTCTTTGATGAACTGCTCGAATTCTTCGCCGGTTGAAAAGGTGTCCGTCCAGCTGTTGCGCTTGAGGGCTCCCTGCCAGTGGGCCGTGCTGCGCATCTCGGCGACGATCTCGATGAAAGCCGCCTTCGTTTCGTCCGTGGTTCCGGGTGCCGCTACGAATCCCCGCCAGTTGGACATTGACGCCTCAACACCTTGTTCCTTGAACGTGGGAACATCTACGCCCTCGAGCCGCTCGTCCGAAGAGATGGCCAGGGCGCGAACGGTTCCGGCCTCGATCTGGTCCCGGACCTCGTTGTAGCCGGACATGCCGGCGGCGGTGGTGTGGGACAGCAGGGAAGTGAGCGCCTCACCACCTCCGGAGTAGGCGATGTAGTTCACGTCCTTGGGATCGATGCCCACGGTCTTGGCCACCATGGCGCTAAGGAGATGGTCGATCGAGCCCAAGGACCCGCCGCCGATCGAGGTTGCCCCCGGATCCTTTTTCCAAGCTTCCAGGAAGTCATTGAGCGTCTGGAACTTCGAGTCCGCAGGGACTACCAGGGCCGCGTAATCATCGGCCATCCTGGCAATGGGGACAACGTCCGCCATGGACTCCGGGTTGTCGCCGAGCTCGATGGCCCCCACCATCACGCCGCCAGTCACCAGGAGCGCATCTTCGCGCCCCGGCGTCTGCACGAACTGGCTCAGGCCAATTGTTCCGCCGGCTCCCGGGACGTTGACCACCTGGACGTTGTTGACGACGCCGCCGCTCTTGAGCGCCTGCTGCCCTTCACGGGCAAATCCGTCCCAGCCACCACCAGGTGCAGCAGGGGCGATCAGGGCCAGTTTGTTCTTTGCGGTGCTGGTTTCGCTGGCGGTGCCGGCATTGATGAACGCAAGCGCAGCGATCACGGCTACGGCGGCGCCGAACAAAGCATTGCGTAGGGGCTTTTTCATATCTCTCGTTCCGTAACGACGTTGTTGGGCGGTGCGAAAAGTAGTGTGCCGTGAGCCGCCTCAGCTGTGGAAGCCGCGCAGAGGACTGGCACGTATTCGTCGGAATACCTTTGTACACAATGAAGTACAGTTATACATGTGATGACTGTCACCGGCAAGTCCTCACCAGCAATTACGCCTATTGCGCAGTTGCATACGTTTGTATACAGTTGGATTCACTGATCCACTGAAAGGACTTACGAATGTCTATTGGTAATGAAGCCACGCCCGCGAGCACGGACAAAGTCGACGTGATCGTGGTGGGCGGCGGAAACGCCGGATTCACGGCAGCGCACGCAGCCGCTGTCCGGGGGCGGAAAGTCATTCTGCTCGAAAAGGGCAACGAGGACATGGCGGGCGGGAACAGCTTTTACACCGCCGGTGCAACCCGGATCGCCCACAATGGGCTCGCTGATCTCCTGGACTGGGTGGAGCCGGATGAGCGGCACCGGTGCACCGAAGTTCCGCCCTACTCGGCAGACGAATACGCCGCTGACCTGGCCAAGGTCACCGAAGGCCGAAACGACCCCGAACTGACGAAGGTTCTGGTCGAGGAATCCCAGCCAACGCTTCGCTGGCTCAACAGCCTGGGCCTGAAGTACCGCCTGATGTACGAACGCCAGGCCTTCGAACGCCCGGACGGCTCCTTCCTCTTCTGGGGCGGCCTGCACGTGGGCAACGTGGGCGGAGGCGAGGGACTGATCGCAGACCACACCCGGGTAGCGGCCGAGCTGGGGATTGATGTCCGCTACGGCCACGCAGCGCAGAACCTCATTGTCGAGAACGGACGCGTTACCGGCGTCGTCACAAATTCGCCCTTGGGTGAACTGTCATTGCGCGCCGAATCAGTCATTCTCACGGCAGGAGGTTTCGAAGCTGATCCCCAACTGCGCAGGGAGTACCTTGGGGAAGGCTGGGAAAACGCCAAGGTCAGGGGCACCCCGAATAACACGGGTGACATGATCGCTGCTGCGCTACAGGTCGGTGCCGCCAAGGGCGGCGACTGGAGCACGTGCCACAGTGTGCAGTGGGACGCCTTTACCGCCACGAACGAGAGCAACCGGGAACTTACCAACAGGCTTACCCGTCAGAGCTACCCGTTCGGAATCATCGTGAACACCGAAGGCAAGCGTTTCCTGGACGAGGGCGCAGACTTCCGGAACTACACCTACGCCAAGTACGGCAAGGAAATCCTGAAGCAGCCCGGATCCGTTGCCTACCAAATCTTTGATGCAAACCTCCGTCCCATGCTGCGGACCGAAGAGTACGACATGCCAGGCATCTCCGTGGAAGTTGCGGACACCCTGGAAGAACTGGCAACCAAGATCGGCATCGACCCCGAAAAACTGTCAAAGACCGTGAGTGACTTCAACAACTCAATCGACCGCGGCATCACCTTCGATCCCAATATCAAGGATGGTCGCGCCGCCGCCACAGAGCCGGCAAAAAGCAACTGGGCTGCCCCGATCGAAACTGGCCCCTTTTACGCCTACGGTGTCACGTGCGGAATTACGTTTACGTTTGGCGGCATCAAATCCGACACCCACGGCCGGGTTCTCGACAGCGAGGGAAAGCACATCGAAGGCCTGTACGTGGCGGGCGAAATGCTCGGCGGCCTCTTCAGCGCCAATTACCCGGGAGGCAGCGGGCTTGCTGCGGGATGTGTTTTCGGACGACGGGCCGGCGTTCTCGCGTAAAGTTCCCTATAAGAGAAGCGCCCAGCAGTAGCCATTCCAATGCCTCAAGGACCAGCCACGTGACGGACACAGCAACCGCCCGCATCGACGGAGAAAGCATCTTCCAGACCCTGCGGAGCGAAATCCTGTCCGGAGTCCACCAGCCTGGTACTGCTATTCGGGAAACATCGCTTGCCCAACGTTTCGGCGTCTCCCGGACCCCCGTCCGGGAGGCGCTGTCCCGCCTCCAGCAGGAACGGCTGCTTGAGCGCGTCGACAGGGGCCTGCAGGTACCCCAGGTGGACCCGCAGCAGGTCATCCAAATTTACGACATGCGCATCCTTCTCGAAGAGGAAGCTGCGCGCCAGGCAGCACGGTCAAGGCAGTTCCCGGACCTGATGCGGCTTGAAGCGCTGCTGCAGCGCGACCGGCAACTGCAGGAACCGGATGACCACACCAGGATCACCACCAACCTGGAGTTCCATGCTGCCATCTGGAATTGCGCGCACAATCCCGTCCTCACGGACCTCTTGAATAGGTTGTCGACGCACCTGATTCACGCTCCCCGGTCCACACTTTCAACAGGAAACCGCTGGACTGAGTCCTTGGACGAGCACGAAACCCTGGTACACGCCATCGAACAGCAGGACAGCGACGCCGCCGCAAGAATCGCACGTCAGCACATGGAAACAGCGCGTACCCTGCGTTTGCAGCTTCTCCGGGAGACGGCCCTGCAACATCCGCTGACAAATCACTCCCGCCGGTAATTTCACCCGGCCAACCACTTCATCTACCGCCGGATAAAGTTCCGGTTTTGCGTGAGCTCCGGCCTGCATGCCTTCCGCAACAGCACCCCGACAGACGGGCGCAGGACGAGGCCAACGCAAGGGAGGCGGGGGTGAAATCCCCGCCTCCCCCACAGAAGACGACGGCGGGAAAGCACCGCCGTCGTCCGCTTCCGTTAATGCCTAGGACCTGAAGGGGACCTTTTCCCAGCTCAGGACGTCCGCGCCGGGGTCGCTGTTGCCCGCGACGGAGAAGCGCACATAGTTCGTGGCGTTGGCGGAACCGTCAACAGTGATGCGCTGCAGGTTGTCCGCGGCAGTCTGACCATAGACCTCCAGCCAGGGTGAGCCGGCGGCGAGCGGCTGGTTCTCGGCGAAAACGTGGCTGTCGCCGTTGATCAAGTACACCGGCGCATCGAAGCTGTTGGTCTCCTCGATGATGGCCGCCACGATCTCGCGGAACCCGGACATGATCTCCGGGTTCACGGTGGCCGCGGCGAGCAGCGAGGGGTCGAACATGTCGGCCTGCGTCATGAGCACCACGGCGCGGTCGTTGCGGCGCTCGGCATCGGCGAACGTGCCGCGTATCTGGTCCAGTGCGGCGTCCGTCCGGGCGTCCACTTCGGCGAGTTGCTCCGGCGTGGCCGTGGTTTCGCCGAGGCCGGTCCATGGCTGCAGGGAGTTATTGCTGCCCTGGATGTTCAGCACGGAGAAGGCCACCCGGTTCTGGGTGAAGCGGACGTTTTCGGGCAGCCCACGCTCCTCCTGGGTCTTGACCGGCATGGTGGCGCCCAGGGTCTTGCCGGGTTCGTTGAAGAAGACCTCCCGGAGTTTGTCCAGCCGTTCCAGCGGGTTGTAGGCGCCGTTGTTGGTGCGGTGGCAGTCCACCCACTCGTTGTCGCCCGGGGTGAAGACCAGCGGGTGTGTGAACGTGTCGAACTGGGTGCGGATGGTGCTGAAGTACTCGTCCGAGCAGACCGAGGAGCCGTTCTTGATGTCGCCAACGTGGGTGACAAACTTCAGGTCCTTATCGGCGTTGATGTCCTGGATGCGGGCAGGGAACTTGGCGATTTCAGCGTCGCCGTAGGGGATGTCGCCGATGACGCCGAAGGTGAACGCCTCGCCGTTGGAGGAATTGTTAACCGCGTGGGCGGGCTGGGACGCAAGGAGGCCCAGCGCCAGGACGGCTGCCGCCGTCGTCGTTTTGATGGTCTTTGAAGGCATGGGTGTGTTCCTGTTTCTGTTGGAAAGGGCCTAGGCGGCGCGGGCGGTGAGGAACTGCTGCAGCGCGGGAAGGTCGTCGGTGTTGATGTGGTCCACGCTGGCGTCGGCGAGTTCGGTCCAGATGGCGTCCCGGGCTGCGCCGGGCTGGTCCGGGGTGGCCCAGAAGCGGACGCGGTAGCCGTTGGCGTGGGCCTCGGCCACGTAGGCCGTCAGCTTGGTGCGCTCGGCTTCCGGCATGGGGCCGACGCCCTGCCAGGTGAAGAGTTTGGTCCAGTTGTCGCTGACCAGCGGCATGAGGGCGGCGGCTTTGCCGGTGGTGAGGTCGGCTGAGCGGCCGTCGTAGAAGCTGAACCGCTTCTCCTGTGCCTGCATGGTGGCGAGCGGGCGGTTGCCGCTGATCACGGCGGTGACGGGGCCGGTCTTGGCGGTGCCGTTGGTGTAGCGGCTCATGATGTCGCGGTGCTCGGCCAGTTCCTGCTCGATGGCGGCGTAGGTGGCTTCGCCTTCGCTCTTGATGTCGATCAGCAGCTGCAGGCTGCCGTCCCAGTGCGGGTAAACGCCGTGGCCGGGCTGGCTGCGGACCAGGTCCTGGAGCGGATCAAGGTAGAGGCTTTCGAGCGTGACGCCGGGCTGGACATCCTCCAGGTCATGGGCCACCAGCAGCTCGCCGTCCACCAGCCACACGTCCGCTTCGACGCTGGTGAAGCCGTGCTCGAGCGCGTCGAACAGGGGACGTTCATGCTCGTAGTCGTTGTGCGCATGGGCCTGGGCGAGGGGCTGGCCGACGACGACGGGAGCCGGCTTGGCTGCCTCGGCTTTGGCCGGAGCTGCCGCTGTTCCCGCCAGGGAGGCGAGGACAACGACAGCGGCGAGGGTGCTTTTCACGAACACGGAGTACTCCTACGTACAGCTGGAATGTCCGCCCGGCTGTTTGGCTGCCGGGCAAAAGGTGGCGTGAAAAGACTGCTGGTTGCGGGAGAACGCTTCGGGGCCGGCGGGTTGCTGGCAAGTGAACTGCGAGGGACATGGCAGGGAGAGGGTGAGGCAGGCCCTGCCAGTACCCGTTCCACCAGACACTCCCTCAACCGTCCAATAGGCCGTTGACTGGAGGAAGACCGTGCACAAACGTGCCAGCAGATAAACAAGGGAGACTTCATGCATACGCGAACACTCGGACAGGGGCTGCGGGTTTCGGCCGTTGGCCTTGGCTGCATGGGCATGTCCCAGGGCTACGGACCCAACCCCGGGGACCGCCAAGCAATGATTGGCGTACTGCGCGACGCCGTCGGGACAGGAATCAATTTCTTCGACACAGCGGAGGTATACGGCCCCTTCGTCAATGAGGAACTCGTCGGCGAAGCACTCGCCCCGGTCCGCGACGAGGTCGTCATAGCGACCAAGTTCGGGTGGCGGATCGAGAACGGCAGGTCCGTGGGGCTGGACAGTTCGCCGGACCGGATCAAGCGCGTCGCGGAGCAGTCCCTGCGCCGGCTGCGCGTAGACACCCTCGACCTTTTTTACCAGCACCGCGTCGACCTCAACGTGCCGATTGAGGAGGTTGCCGGTGCTGTGGGTGAGCTCGTTGAGGCTGGCAAGGTCCGCCACTTTGGGCTGTCAGAGGCCTCCGCCGCGACCATCCGGGCAGCCCACGCCGTTTTTCCGGTGACAGCCGTCCAGAGCGAGTACTCCCTGTGGACACGGGACCCGGAGCCGGAGGTACTGCCCGCCCTGGCTGAGCTGGGGATCGGGTTCGTGCCCTTCAGCCCCCTCGGCAAGGGCTTCCTCACCGGAACCGTCGATACATCCACGCAATTCGCCGAAGGCGACATCCGCGGCACCATCCCGCGCTTCACCCCCGAGAACCGCGCCGCCAACCAGGCACTGGTGCAGTACGTGGCGGAACTCGCCGTCGCTAAGACCTGCACCCCCGGGCAAATCGCACTGGCTTGGCTCCTGGCACAGCAGCCGTGGATTGTGCCGATCCCCGGAACCCGTCGCCGCGAGCGCGTGAAGGAGAACGCAGCGGCGTCCACCGTCGCGCTGTCCGCCGATGAAGTCGCCGATCTTAATGCCCTTGCCAGCCGAATCGGAGTGCAGGGAAACCGCTACAACGACCTTCACATGGGCCTGGTGGGGCGTTGACCCGCCTGGTGTCCCGTTTGTAGGGCTGCCGATTCGCCCGGCAGCGTGGGCATCTCGACTACTGCCGGGTCAGCTCCACGCTGAGGATTCGGTCGTCACCAGGACCGGGCCTGCCCCGGCCATCGGTGTTGTTGGTGACCAACCAGAGCTTCCCGTCCGGAGCCTCCGTGACATCGCGGATGCGGCCGAATTCGCCGTCGTAGTAGGTGGTCGAGGTGGATGGATCGGCTACGGGAACGGCCCGGAGGACCTGTCCGCGCAGGTTGGCGATGAACAGCGTCCCGTCAATGTGGGTCATTCCGCTGGGGCTGGCCTCGGTGGGCTCCCACTGCTGAACGGGGTCGGTGAAGTCCCCTGTGGTGGCTATCCCTTCAACGGTCGGCCAGCCGTAGTTGGCGCCCGCGGTGATGATGTTCAGCTCGTCCCAGGTGTTCTGCCCGAACTCGGTGGCGAACATGGTGCCGTCCTCCGCCCAGGCCAGGCCCTGGGGGTTGCGGTGCCCGTAGCTGTAGACGAGCGAGTCCGGGAAGGGATTGTCGGCGGGGACGCCGCCGTCGGGGGTCATTCTCAGGATCTTCCCGTTCAGGGATTCGAGGTCCTGTGAACTGTCGCGCCGGCCCGCATCGCCAATCGCGACGTAGAGCATGCCATCGGGCCCGAAGGCGATCCGGCCGCCGTCGTGATAGCTCGCGGAGCCAATGCCGTCGAGGAGCATTTCGGCCTGTCCCAGCGCCAAGGATCCCGGTTCTCCGGTGACGTCGAAGCGCTGGAGCCTGTTTCCGTCCGTCCCGGTGGAATACACGTACAGGCGGCCCTGGCTGTCCACGGCCAGGCCCAGCAGCCCGCCTTCCCCCACAGCCGCCACGCCGGGAATGTCTCCGATGGCGCGCGTGGTGCCGTCAGGGCTGAGCTCGAGGATCCGCCCGCTGTCCCGCTCACTGACCAGCGGGGTGCCGTTGCGGAACACCACGGACCAGGGAGCCTCCAGCCCGGTGGCCACGGCCTGGGGTGTGCCCGTCGGGGTGGCATTTCCCGCCGTCGCCGATGTCCCTGCTGAGGAGGGGGACGGGGACGGAACCGGCGTTGAGGCCGGGGTTGGGGGTGCTGCGGGCGGCGTAGTGGTGCAGGACGAGAGCAGCAGGCCCGCTCCGATGGTGAGTGCAAACAGGACTGGCGTGCGGGTGGCTTTCAAGGCTTTCTCCTGATGCGTTTGAGGATGTTTGTTGGCAGTAATGCTGCGGCAAGCGCCGCTTTGCTGGCTACCTGGGAAATGCCGTGCGGCGTCCCGCAACAGAGATAACAAGCGCGACGGCGGCAAGTCCCACCAGGGCGGCCGGCAGGACCATCCCGTCAAGGCTGCTGATCACCACGGCGCCCGCCACACCCGCGGCGAAAATCGCCAGGTTGAACGCGACGCCGAGCATTGAGTTGGCAACATCGGCGTTTTCCCCGCTTGCAGCGCTGATGGCCGTTTGCAGCTGTGCCGCCGCGCCGCCGAAGGCGATGCCCCACAGGACGATCGCGGCGAGGACTGCCGCCAAGGACGCGTGGCCAACGATGAAGATCGCACCGGCCACCAGGAAGCTTCCGAGGCTGAGCAGGACCAGGCGCCGGAGGCCCTTATCGATCACCGCGCCGGTGATGGCGATCCCCGCAATCGCGGCCGCACCGAACGTCATGAGCGCGATGTCCACCGGGAGATCAAGGCTTGCCCCGCGGAGGTAGGAGCCAATGTAGGTGTACATGATGTTGTGCCCAAGCATCCAGCTGACGATGACGCCGAGGACAACCGCCACGCCCGGGATGGCGAAGACCCGTGCCAGGGATGCGCGTGACCCGGGCCGTTGTCCGGGCGCGTCCGGGACCAGGAAGACCGCCAGCAGGAGGGTGGCCACCGTGAGGACTGCCAGCACGCCGAAAGACCAGCGCCAGTCGAACGTCGTACCCAGCCAGGAGCCGAAGGGCGTCCCCACTGCCAGGCCCACCGGGGTTCCAACAGACGCCACGGACAAGGCGCGGCCGGCCTGGTGCGGAGCGGTGATACGCCGGGCATAGCCGGCAGTCATCCCCCACAGCAGTCCGGAGAACGCACCGGCCAGGAGCCGGGCTCCCAGGGAGAGGGCAATGTCCGTGGAGAATGCCGTGATGAGGTTCGCGGCTAGAAAGCCGAGAATCCCGACGACGAAAACAGGCTTCCGGCGCAGGCCACGGGTCAACGCGATGGCGGGCATGGCCGCAACGACTGTTCCCAAAGCGTAGGCACTGACAAACTGCCCCGCGGTTCCCTCGGTGACGGCGAGTCCAGAAGCGATCTGGGGCAACAGGCCGGCGGGCATGGTCTCGGTGGCAATCAGGAGGAATCCCATCAAGGCCATGACCAGCAGGGCCGCCCAAGGGAAGCGTCCGGCAGGTACGGCAGGATCGCTTGCCGGGGCCCAATCCTTTGTTTCTTCAGTAATGCTGATGTTTTCGGAGGGCAGGGCGTCGATGGGCGCTTCGCGGGCGCCATCCTCAAGGGTTGCTCGAGTCAAAACGGTTCCGTTCTTTTGTGGAAGATTTCGGAGCAGCCGTGTCATCCCGCTCAGTTAGCGGGAGCCAGCCTGGCGGTAAAAGAGCCTGTTTGGTCCCGGATCGCCGCGAGGTCATCGAACGATCCGATCCGCACAATTCCGCGGGAGTACCCGACGCCCTCGTAATAGAGGACCAGGGCCTGATCGGGCGCGTAGTAGCCGATGGCCAGTGGTTCTGCGCTGTCGCCGGCGGGAACGCCGTCGAGCGAAAGCGCCTCCGGCAGCTCTGCGATCTTTTCCTGCCCGCCGTAGTCCCTGAAGGAGAGCGTCAAGGGAAGCTGCCCGATCAGGGAGCGTGCAGTGGCGTTGCTGGAAAGGGTCCCTGTCACGGTCTCGCCACCGACGTCGATGGTGATCGGGGTGCTGTCTGCAGCAGCCGCTGAGGACGGGACCGGTGAAGGCTGCGACGACGACCCGCCGGCCGCCGTCGAAGTTTCCAGCGGGGAGGACGGCGGCTCAGTAGTGGAGGACGGCGGTTCAGTGGTGGAGGCCGGACCGTTCGAAGGGGTACTGCATCCGGCCAGGGGCAACGCCAGTACGCACATCGCAGCCAGGGCCAATGTCTTCAGGTGCATTGCAGATGGTCCGTTCCACTCACGAAAATTTGGTCCCTTCCAGCAAAGCAGCTGGCAGAGAAGTGCAGGAGCCCCTGTTGTGAGGGGTACTGGGAGGGACCCCTACGCGACCCCCGCGGTGAGGCCCGCCGTCGGCCGTTCTTTCGTTCCTGGTGGCCGGCGCCCCTCAGCCGTCCGTCCCGGTCTTTTCGGATGCAGCCCGGACGGAATGTCCATACTCGCTGGCCGCCCATGAGGCGAGCAGCTGCATGCGCTCAGCCGACGCCGACCCCGGCTCCGCGGTGTAGATGGTGAGAGTCAGCCCGGGTTCGGCGGCCATCTCCAGCCCCTCGAAAGCGAGAGTCATTTCGCCCACAACCGGGTGGTTGAAGGTCTTGAACCCGGTGCCGTGATGGCGGACATTGTGTGCACCCCAGCGTCGGCGGAACTCGTCGCTGCGGGTTCCCAGCTCGCCAATGAGGTCGTGGAGTTCCTTGTTATGGGGGTCCCGGCCAGCCTCCGTCCGCAGGATGGAAACGGTCACCTCGGCGAAGGCATCCCAGTCCGGGTAGAACTGCTGGGCACGTTCGTCCAGGAACGTGAACCGGGCGATGTTCGGTGACTGGCCGGGCATGTCATAGCAGTCCTTGTAAAACGCCCGGGCCAAGGGATTGACCGCCAGCAAATCCATCCGGCCGTTACGAACGAACGCGGGACCGGCCGTGATCGCATCAAGCGCCCACTGCAGGCTCTGATGCGGCACGTAGGACTTGGACGTCCGGCGCCGCGGCGGCCGGGCAGCCGGGCTGGCCGCGCTGGCGAGGTTGAACAGGTGGGCCCGCTCGGCGTCGTCCAGGCGCAAAGCCCTGGCGATGCTTTCCAGCACCTGGCCAGAGGCGCCGCTGATCGCGCCGCGCTCCAGGCGCGTGTAGTACTCAACGCTCAAACCGGCAAGGATTGCTACTTCGCTGCGGCGTAAACCCTTCACGCGCCGGTTCGCCCCGGCAGGCAAGCCAACCTGCTGGGGTGAAACCTGGGCGCGTCGCGAAACGAGGAATTCGCGTACTTCTGCTCGGTTGTCCATGCTTTCCACGCTAGGCCAAGCTTTGCAGGTGAGGGAGTCCCTTCCAGTACCCCTCCCCCGCAGCCCCCTTCCTAGAGCTGGGTACGGAAGAAGTCCGTGAGCTTGTCGAAGGGGATCAGGCCGGTGCGGTCGTAAAGGTCCACGTGGCCGGCTCCGGGAACCCAGAAGAGTTCCTTGGGTCCGGTGGCGAGCCGGTAGGCCTCTTCGCTGAACTCCCTTGAGTGCGCCTGGTCACCGGCGATGAACAGCAGCGGCCGCGGTGAGACCAGGTCCAGATCGGTAAACGGATGGAAGTTCATGAACTTGGTGTTGGTGGCCAGGGCCGGGTGCGTGGTGGTGTTCGGGTGGTAGCCGCGGGCGGTCCGGTAGAAGTCGTAAAACTCCCGGTCCACAGCGGTGGACTCTGCCGTGAGCTCATCCGGTGTGCCGCCGGTGTACTCCATCGCGCCGCCGGCGAACTCGACGTCGCGTTGGGCAGCTGCCGTGGCGATGAAGGCCTTGCGCTGTTCCAGGGTCACGGATTTGTTGAGTCCGTCGCGGTTGGCGGCGCCCATGTCGTACATGCTCACCGTGGCGATCGCCTTGATCCTCGGATCGATCTTTGCCGCGCTGATCACGAAGCTGCCGCTGCCGCAGATCCCGATGGCCCCGACGCGCTCCTTGGCAACGAAGGCCTGCGCCCGCAGGTAGTCGACGGCGGCGCTGAAGTCCTCGGCATAGATGTCAGGCGAAACCGAGTTGCCGGGCTTGCCGGCGCTCTCTCCCCAGAACGAGAGGTCGAAGGAGAGCGTCACGTAGCCCTGCTCCGCCATCTTGGTGGCGTAGAGGTTGGCGCTCTGTTCCTTCACGGCGCCCATCGGGTGGCCTACCACCAGTGCCGGGTGGGTGGCCCCCCGGTCCAGGTTGTTGGGGACGAAGAGGTTGCCGACGACCTTCATCTCGTACTTGTTCTTGAACGAGATCTTCTTCACCGTGACCTGGTTGCTGGTGTAGAAGTTGTCCGCGCCGTTGGAGGTGTCGCCCGGTTCGAGGTCTTTGCGCGAAACAGTCGGTGCTGCGAAGGCCGGCCCGGCTCCTGCCGCGCTGGAGAGCCCGATGGCCGCCGCGCCTGCACCTGTCAGCTTGATGATGTTGCGGCGCGACACGCCAGCCTGGATTCCCTGAGTCGTGGTGTTGTTTCCGTTGCAGTCCGTGCTCATCGTCTTCATCCTTGGGATTGTCGGTTACGTATGTGGTTGGACTTCGTTGTCCTTTCGAGCACACCACGGCCGGAACGGCCAACGGGAGTCCCTGCTGAGGCTGGTTCTGCCAGAGCCCCCATGGGTACTCGCGAACTGGTCACTCAACGAGAGAGGCCCTGCCGCGAACCGAACGTGGTTGGTGGCGTCACGGAGTCCGCCGCTCAGCCGGTACATTAGAGCCGATGATTTCCATTGACCGGGACGACCCCGCACGCGGCGACGTCCATCAGCTCCTCAGCGAACACCTGGCGGATATGTTCGCCACGTCCCCGGCCGAAAGCGTCCATGCCCTGGACCACTCCGCGCTGTCCGTGCCGTCGATTACGTTCTGGACCGCCCGCGAGGACGGCGGGCTGCTGGGATGCGGCGCACTCAAGCTCCTGGATTCCGCTTCCGGCAGGCCGGTGCACGGCGAGATCAAGTCGATGCGCACCACGGCAAGCGCCCGCGGACGGGGCGTAGCCACCCTCATGCTCCGCCATATCCTCGACGATGCCCGCGCCCGGAACCTCGAGCGTCTCTACCTTGAGACAGGAACCGAGGACTACTTCGCTTCCGCTCGCCGCCTGTACGCCCGCAATGGTTTCACTGAGTGCCCTCCGTTCGCTGGCTACGTCCTGGACCCCAACAGCGTCTTTATGGAGCTCCGCCTGTAGGAAGCACTCGTGTGGGCGCCGCGGAGACCGAAAAGACAGCGCGGAATGTCAGGCGGCACAGCGGTCAGGCATGCGCACGTGCTGCCAGCCGATGGCGCCGGCCTGTAGCGCATCAAGTGCCGCAGCAGGGACGTGGTCAGCGCGTGGGTTTCTCCAAGGCGGACGGATGCTGCGCGTTCGCCGATGGTGAGCGCGCATGCGACTTCCGGCACATTGGACACTTCGACGTCGTCCGCGTCGGTTGGATGCTGCTCTCCTGCAGCCGTTGCCGCCCCGCCTGCCCTATCAGTCGCGGGGGCCTTGGAGCGCCGGTTCAGCGCGGCGGCAAGTGGTGGGATCAGCCCACCCGAAGAGTGTTTGGGCGTTAGTTGTCATCATCCGGTCAAAAAGCTCCTCACCTGCCAGCGTCCGGCCCCATTCAAGAATGCTGCCGTAGGCCTGGTCTTCGTGCCGCGTAAAGGGCCAGTCACTGCCGAAAACCAGCCGGTCCGTTGAGCCATTCCTTACCAGCCTGGCGAACATGTCGGCGGCCTCCTGCGGTGAGGACCGGTAGGGCCCTGACACCTTGACCCAGACGTGGGCCTGGCTGAAAAGCTGCAGTACAGCGTGGATAGCCCCGGGGTTCTGGGCGTGAGGCAGACCGAGATGGTCGATGACGATCTTCGAGGGCCAGTTACTGAGCGCGGCCGCCAGGGCGGACCATTGCGTCCCCGAGGCCTGAACTTCCAAATGCCAGCCATGCCTGGCCATTGATTGGCCCGCGGCTTCCCATTCAGGGAGATAGAGGTCCGGCAGGGGCTGTCCGATGAGATTCAGGCGGACCCCCCGGACCCCGGCAGCGTCCAAGTCACGCACTCGGCTGGGGGAAAGATCGGCATCCACCCGGTCCGGCGAAACTACAACCACTCCCCGGAGTGCAGCCGGAGCTGAAGCCAGTGCTGCCAAGAGGTAGCTGTTGTCGGAACCGAGGAAGCTGGGTTGAACCAGAACGCCTCGTGCCACACCGTTGGCGGCCAGGACGGCCAGGTACCGGCTCAGGGGAGCGGCATAGGTCGGCACGTAGCGCGCACCTGCAACAGTAGGCAATCCAGGCTCAAAAATGTGGGCGTGGGTGTCAATCCACGCGGCGGGCAGTTCATTCATGCATTTACCCTACCGGAAACCATTAAACCTTTATAGGACTAGACCTATAAAGGAATTTGTTCTACGCTGTGAGGCATGACACAAGCTTCCAGCTCCCCGGCTTTGGCTCAGACCGATCAGCGGCTGCCTCTTCATGCACGGGTCAAAGACGACCTGATCCGGCGCGTCCGGGCCAACGAATGGGGAAGCACCACACCCCTGCCGCCCGAGTCCGCGCTGGCGGAGGCCTACGCCATCTCCGTAGGCACGCTGAGGCGTGTCCTTGCCGAACTCGCCGCTGACGGGATTCTGGAACGCCATCAGGGCCGCGGCACGTACGTGCGCCGCGCCACCTTCCAGCACTCGCTCTTCCGTTTCTTCCGGATGCAGGGAGGGACCGGGCAGACTCCCGGAAGCCGCATCCTCGAGCGGAACACGCAGAACGCGCCCGCCCACGTCGCCGCTGCCCTGAACGTCAAGGAACATTCTGCGGTCTTGCACCTGCACCGTCTTCGTTTGTGGCAGGACACCCCTTTCCTGATCGAGAACATCTGGCTCCCACTGCCGCAATTTCAGCCAATCGCTGAGATTAGCCTCGATGAGCTGGGCAGCCTGCTGTATCCGGAATACGAAAAGCGGATCGGGCTCATCATCGGCTCGGCAACCGAGGAACTTTCGGTCACCCAGGCAACCGACGGCCAGGCCGTACTCCTGAACTGCATAAGCGGGGACCCCCTCGTCAAAATCAACCGCACCGCGCGCACCCACACCGGCGACGTCGCCGAGTACCGCGAGTCCCATGGGCTGGCGTCCTCATTCCGATACCAAGTGGAGATCAACTAAGCCATGCAAGAACTCGTGGCCGTATCCGGCCTTGTCCTCATCTTCGGCCTCTCAATGTGGCGGAAAATCAACATGGGCGCCGTCGCCCTGGTTGTCGCCTTCCTCCTCGGCGTCCTGTATTTCGGCCAGACAGCCTCCGGAATCGCCTCCGGATTCCCAGGCAGTCTCCTCATCACACTCTTGGGCGTGACCTACCTCTTCGGCATGGCCCGGGCCAACGGCACCATCGACCAGATCGTCGGAGGCGCTGTGGGTGCCGTGCGGGGACGGGTTGCCCTGGTCCCCTGGGTATTCTTCATCCTCGCCGCCATCATCACCGGATCCGGCGCGCTCTCCGCAGCCACCAACGCCATCCTCATCCCCGTGGGCCTTGCCTTCGCCCAGCGCTACAGGATCAACCCGCTGCTCGTGGGCCTGTGCATCATCAACGGCACCAACGCCGGCGGATTCTCCCCCATCGCCGTCTACTACAACATCGTGGACGGCGTCCTGGACAAAGTCGGCATCTCAGTCGACGCCGGCCAGCTCTTCCTCTGGACCTTCATCGCCAACGTGGTCATCAACGCCGTCGCGTTCATCCTCCTCGGAGGACCCGAACTGATGCGCCGCGGACGCGAAGAGGAGACCGCGGACCCCACCACCTCCTACCTCGGCGGCGGGACCGCAACCATCACAAAAACCGCTACCTGGACCGGCCAAAAAATAGTCACCGTAGTGCTCATGGCCAGCATCCTTGTCGGCGCCCTGGGCTTCAAGCTCGACGTCGGATTCCTCGCCCTTGCCGCCGCGGTGACACTTTCGGCCCTCTACCCGCAGCACTCCAAGGAAGCCCTCGGGCACATCGGCTGGAACGTCATCCTCCTCATCGGCGGAATCGTCACCTACATCAGCATGCTCGAAACCGCAGGCGTCATCAAAGAACTCGCCAACTCCGTCGCCGGGATCGGCACCCCCCTGCTGGCAGCGCTCATGATGCTGGTCGTGGCAGGGGTGGTATCGGCCTTCGCCTCCACCAACGCCATGTTCGTTGTGCTCGTCCCCCTGGCAGCACCACTGCTCACCACCGGTTCCGTTGGTGTCCTGGGCTTCGTCATCGCCCTCTGCATCGCAGCGTCAGCCGTCGATTCCAGCCCCTTCTCCACCGGCGGCGCACTCGTCGTCGCCAACACTGAGGAAGAAAAGCGCGAACAAACCTTCCGCGGCATGATGATCTGGGGAATGTCCATGATCGTCGCAGCACCCTTGCTGGCCTGGCTCCTGTTCGTCGTGATCTAGCACCCCGACACACTGCAGATACAGGAACGACGGCGGGACTCCCCGCCGTCGTTCCTGTCGACGGATGGCGTCACAAAACGCGGCCGCCTCCGGATCCTGCCGGGCAACGCCCTACCCTTAACAGGTGACTTTGACTAAGATGCGCACCGCCGCCGCGAGCTCCCTCGCCGCCGCCGGTCTCCTGTTTTCCCTCGCCGCCTGTTCCGCGCCGGCCGCCACCCAGCCAACCTCCTCCGCGCCGTCGCCGTCGGCCGCGACCTCCAGCGCCGCCGACGCTCCCTGCGATGGCGTGAAGGTCATCGTCGACTCGGGCGCCCTGAAGCAGGAAGCCGCCGACACCACCGTGTGCGTGCCCGTGGACGAGCCCACGGTGGCTGCCGAGATCCTCGAAGAGGCGGACGTGGAAACCGAGGGCACCACGCAGTACCCCACCGAACTGGTGTGCCGGGTGAACGGTGTGCCCGCCGCGGACTTCGACATCACCCACAAGGAGGGCACGTACCGCGAAGAATGCGGCAGCATGCCCGCCGCTTTCGCCTACTGGGCGCTCTGGGTCAAACCGGCCTCCGGTGAGTGGGCCTACGCCCAGGAAGGCCTCGCCACCCTGAAGGTGAGCCCCGGCGAGAGCCTGGAACTCCTCTTCACGGTCGACGGCGAACCGGCCGCCCCCGCGGCATGACCTTCCGGCCCGCGCCATTACGCGCAGCGGCGGCTCTCGCCGTCGTCTTCATCGTGGCGCGGGTCATCTACCGCATCCTTTTCAACGGGGCGGGCATCGGCGAGCCGGTCCTGCTGGACCTGCCGGCGATGCGCCTGCCTGCCCCGTACGCCCATGTGGTTTTCCTCGGCCCGGTAAGCGGACCCGGACTGTGGGCGGCGGTCCTGTCCGCCCTGCCGATTGCCGCGATGTTCCTGGGTTTCGGCCTGCTCAACGCCTTTGTGGACGTGGCCCGCGGGTTTGTGCATCTGGCCCGCCGCGGCCCCATGCAGGGCATCGGCCGGATGCTTGTGGTGGCCTGGGCGGCGCTCCCCGCGCTGTCCGACGCCGTGACCTCCGTGCGCCTGGCGTTCCGCTTGCGGGGCGAACGCTTTGGACCCCGCGCCCTGGTGCCCATCCTCGAGCACACCCTTGAGCACGCGGGCAGGGTTGCCGCCGCCCTGGAGCTGCGCGGCTTCGGGAGCCGGGCGGAGCACCGTTCCAAGAACGACGACGGCGGCCCGCTTCTGGTGCGCGACGCCCAGTTCCGCATCCGCGACGCGCAGGTCAGCGTCCCGGACTTTGCGCCGCGGAGCGGGTCCCTCACGGTCATCACCGGACCCACGGGCTCCGGCAAATCCACCATCCTGCGGGGCATTGCCGGCCTCCTCTCGCACGTTGATGGGGGCGACATTTCCGGGACCGTGCGCGTTGCCGGCATGGACCGAGCCGCCACCCCGCCGCGGCATACCGCCCGCGTCGTCGGCGTCGTCCTGCAGAATCCCCGCGCAGCCTTCGCCACCACCAAGGTCCGGGATGAAATCTCCCTGGCACTGGAACTGCGCGGCGTGGCGTCCGGGGCCGCCAAGGCCCGGGTGCTGGAGGTCGCCGAACGCATAGGGGTTTCGGCGCTGCTGGACCGGAACGTCAGCACCCTCTCCGCGGGCGAGGCAACGCTCGTGGCCGTCGCCGCCGCGGTGGTGGAAGATCCGGGCCTGCTCCTGGTGGACGAGCCCCTGGCCGACCTCGACACCTCCGCACGCGGGCACGTCATCGCCGTACTCCACGACCTCGCCCGCGACGCCGGCGTTTGCGTCATCGTGGCCGAGCACAGAGCGTCAGCGCTCGTCCCCGTTGCCGACTCGTGGTGGACAATAGACGACGGCACATTGATTCCAACTGCAGGGGTTCCGGCTGCCGCCCCGTCAACTTCGCAGCCTGCCGAGGCTCAGCAGATCCCTTCTCCGCCAGCTGACATCGCTCCGGTGCTGACGGCGACTAACCTCGCCGTCCACCGCAAGGGCAACACCCTGGTGCGCGATGCATCCCTCACCCTGCACAGCGGTGAACTGGTGGCCCTGGTGGGCCCGAACGGAGCCGGGAAGTCCTCCCTCCTGGTTGCCCTGGCTCTGGGTGAAGGAACGGGTGGTGCGACCATGCTCGACGGCGGCCGCGTCGCCTTGGTGCCGGACGCCTCTGACGATCTCTTCACCAGGGATTCTGTGGCGGGCGAGCTGCGCGCGGCCGAGCGTCGCCTTGCCCGCCGAAAGAACGGCGGACAGCCCGCACCCGGCTTTGCCGCGTCGCGACTGGCCCGGCTGCGGGGCGACGTCACGATCCCCATCGGCCACGAACATCCGCGGGACCTCTCTGCCGGCGAGCGCAGGATCCTGGCCATCGCGCTGCAGACCATGGACGATCCCCAGGTGCTCCTGATCGATGAGCCCACCCGCGGGCTCGATCCTTCGGCACGGGCGGCAGTCGCGGCGGCACTGCGTGCGGCGGCGGACTCCGGCGCGGCGGTCCTGATCGCCACCCATGACCACGACTTTGCCCACGGCCTCGGTGCCCGGATCCTGCCAATGCGTGACGGCGTCGCACCTTCATCCGAAGCGGCACCGGCCGAAGAACCCGAGCTGCCCCTCCCGCTCCCCCGGGTTGCAGCCGCCGGACCGGAACCGAGGGGCAGCGAACCAGAGACCCACAGCGCAGAACGAAAGCCCCAACGCATCCGGCTGCCGCGCGGCGCCGAACTCGCTATCCTCGGCGCGGCAAACCTCCTGGCCCTCGCCGCCTTCTGCTGGCCGCTACTCGCCGCGGCCCTCCCGCAGGACGCAGCCGCCGCCCTCCCCTACGCGGCGCTGGCCATCGCGCCGCTCGCCGTCGTCGCCGTCGTCGTGTCCCTGGACGGCTCGGTCCGCTCCGCTCACACGGTGGCGCTGCTCGGCGTCCTGGCAGCGGTCGGTTCGGCGGTGCGGTTGGCGAGCACCGGCGTCGGGGGTGTGGAGGCTGTCTTTATCCTGCTGATCCTGGCGGGCCGGGCGTTCGGTGCCCGGTTCGGCATGCTCCTCGGCGCCGCAACCATCGCCCTCTCAAGTGCCTTGTGGGGCGGCATCGGGCCGTGGACACCGTTCCAGATCTTCGCCTGCGCGTGGGTGGGAGCCGGGGCCGGACTGCTCCCCCGCCGGGTGCGCGGCAAGGCAGAACTGTGGATGCTGTGCGGCTACGGTGCCGTGGCGTCCTACCTGTTCGGCCTGCTGACCAACCTGTGGTTCTGGCCGTTCGCGGTGGGGGCCGGCACCGGCATCTCCTACGTGCCCGGCGCGCCGCTGGCCACCAATCTGAGCAGCTTCCTGCTGTACTCGCTGGTGACGTCGACGGCGGGCTGGGACACCCTGCGAGCCGTCACCACCATCGTTGGCATCGTTGTGGTGGGGCGGGCCATTCTCGCCGCATTCCGGCGGGTGAAGCCGGTCTCCAGCGCGGGTGGAGGCGCCGGCGGGCGCGCCGCGCAGCAACAATCCGACCCGGCCAGGGACCGGCTGCACCTTAGGGTCTGAGCACACCGGCAGCTCACCCGCACGCTGCGGGAAACACAAGGCGCTGCTCGCGGACCTCAAGGTCGGGGCGGTTTGTCCTGCCCAGGAAAGACATCCTACGCACCCGTTGAGCTGCGAAATTCAGGGATCGTTACAACGCCTTCCCCGGGCCGCGTCACTTCCTCCAGCAGCTCCAGCACGTGCCGGTACTCAGCCCCGGTTGCCCTGGTCATCCCGAGCTCACAGGTGCGGTTGCAGGACGCATGGGCTGACGCGCCCAGCTCCGCGACCTCCTCCCCCTGCTTCCACGTGGCCGACTCCGTGAGCTCCGGGTGGAGCATGCCTCGGTCCCCCGCGAAGGCACAGCAGCCCCAGTTCGCGGGGACGTCCACCTTCTCCGCCACTGCACCGGCCACCGCATCCAGGGACGCATTGATCCCCATGCGCGTAGACGAGCAGGTGGGGTGCAGTGCCAGCGAATCCAGCTTCTTGTGGTCCGGGAGCCTGGGCAGGATGCGTTCGGCCGCGAAATCCACCGCGTCCACAATCCGCAGGGGACGCTGCCCCACCAGGGGAACATCCGATTCCACGGCCTGGCGCAGGCCCTCCGTGCAGGACGACGCGTCGCAGATGATGGCCAGTTCGCCGTCCCGGGTGGCTTCCCGCAGCGCGGCCAGGGTCTTCTCCTGCATGGTCGCCTGGCCGGCCACCATGCCCTTGGATGACCAGGGGGTGCCGCAGCACAGGCCATCGATGCCCTGCGGCACCAGCAGGGTGATCGCGGCCCGTTCGCACAGCTGCTCGAAGCTGTACTGGACTCCCGGCCCGGGCGTGCCGGACTGGTCCGCACCAGCCGGCCCGAACATGGTCCCCACGCATGCGGGGAAGTAGACGGCGTCCGGTGCCCGGTCCGGCGTCGGACGTTTCCGCACGGAACCGCCGCCCGGCAGCTCCGCCGAGTACAGCGGAACGGTGTCCGTGCCCAGGACCACCCTGGCGGCCTTGTTGGGCGGGACCAGCGCGGCGGCCGGCAGCTTGTTGACCACGGTGAGCGCCAGCGAAGCGCCGCGAGTCACCCCTTCCCAGTGCTTGGCAGCCGCGTTCCAGGCGCCGTTGGCAACGGAACCGGCGTCGGAACGCCTGATCCGCTTGACCAGGAGTCCGGTGTTGATCTCCACCGGACAGGCCGTCTGGCACATGCCGTCCACGGCGCAGGTCTGCACCGATTCGTAGTCGTAGTCCTTCTCCAGCTGCTCCACCAGCGCCGTGTCGCCGGCCAGGCGCGCGGCCTCGATGGCACGCAGGGTGACGATGCGCTGCCGCGGCGTCAGCGTGAGGTCCTTGCTGGGGCACACCGGTTCGCAGTAGCCGCAGGAAACGCAGCGGTCCACCTCTTCGGCCACCGGCGGTGCCGTTTTGATATGCCGGAGGTGCGCCTCGGGATCGTCGTCCAGGATGACGCCGGGGTTGAGGATCCCGCGCGGATCGAAAAGCTCCTTGATCCTGAGCATCACGCCGTACAGCTCATCCCCGTACTGCCGCCGCACATAGGGCGCCATCACCCGTCCGGTGCCGTGCTCGGCTTTGAGTGAGCCGCCCTCCCCCAGCACCAGGTCCACCATGTCCTCGGTGAACGAGCTGTACCTGTCCAGCTCCTCGGCGGTGGTGAACCCGTCCGTGAGCATGAAGTGGACGTTGCCGTCCTTGGCGTGGCCGAAGATCACGCTGTTGCTGTAGCTGTACTTGTCGAACAGCCCGATGAGGTCCTGGCAAGTGCGGCCGAGCACGGGAACCGGGACCACGATGTCCTCCAGCAGGGCGGTGGTCCCCTGCGGCCGGGCGCCCGCCACCGAGGCATACAGGCCCTTGCGCAGGTGCCAGAGCCCCGCACGTTCTTTGGCGTCACCCGTGAAGTGGGCTTCGGCGGAGAGGCTCAGCTCCTTGAGGATGCTTTCACCGCCCTGCTGCAGCTCCGCGAGCTGGTCCTGCGCTTCGGCCGAGTATTCAACCAGCAGGGCAGCGTGGTCCCGCACCACCAGGTCACGTACGACGGCGGGAGTCCCCTTCAGCGCCTGGCCCACCTTGAGGGACAGCGCGTCCATGAGCTCCACCGTGGCCGCACCGGTGTCCACCAGCGCGGGCAGGGCGGCGTTGGCCGCCTGCAGGTCCGGGAAGACGAGCAGTCCCGTGGCGGCGTGCTGCAGCCGCGGGATGGTGCGGAAGACGGCCTCGGCCACGAAGCCCAGGGTTCCCTCGCTGCCGACGATCAGGTGGGCCATGATGTCCACCGGGCTGCTGAAGTCCAGCAGCGTGTTGAGGCCGTAGCCCATGGTGTTCTTCATGGCGAACTGCTGCCGGATCCTGCGCACGGACTCACTGTTCCCGCGCACCCTGGCCGCGAGTTCCGCCAGCCCCTGGTAAAGCTCCGGCTCCAGCGCGCGCAGCCTGGTGTCCGCGTCCGGGGCGCCGGTGTCAATGACTGTCCCGGACGGGAGCACGACGGTGAGGGACTCGAGCGTACGGTAGGCGTTGTCCACGGTGCCGCAGTTCATGCCGGACGAGTTGTTCGCCACCACACCGCCGATGGTGCACGCGGCCTCGCTGGCCGGATCGGGCCCGAACTTCCGGCCGTAGGGTGCCAGCCGGGCATTCAGCGCCCGCACCGTGACGCCGGGCTGCACCCGGACGCGCGCACCGCCGTCGAGCACTTCAACGTCCCGGAAATTGCGCCGCACATCCACCAGCACGCCGTCGGTGACGGCCTGTCCGCTGAGGCTGGTCCCGCCGGAGCGGAACGTGAGCGGCACGCCCTGGGCGGCACTCGCGCGGAGCAGCCCGCCCACGTCGACTGCGCTTCCGGCGGTGACCACGGCCTGCGGGATCAGCAGGAAGTGGGAGGCGTCGTGGGCGTTTGCGTGCAGGTCGATGGCCCGGGTTTTGACGTGGGCGGGATCGGTGACGGCGGAGCGGAGGGCTGCGAGGTCCAGCGGTGCCATATCAGGGAACCATCCAGCCGAGGACGGGCGTTGACTGCAGGAAGATCAGGACCGTGATGAGGGCCAGGAGGCCCAGGCTCCAGCCGATGAGCTTGCGGAACAGGGTTCCCTCGGCACCGTCAAGACCCACCGCAGCCGAGGCCACGGCCAGGTTCTGCAGGGACAACATCTTGCCCATCACGCCGGCGGAGGAGTTGGACGCAGCCATCAGCACGGGTGAAAGTCCGGTCTGCTCCGCTGCGGTGGCCTGCATCTGCCCGAACAGCGAGTTGGAGGAGGTGTCCGAGCCGGTGAGTGCCACGCCGATCCAGCCGATCAGCGGCGAGAGCAGGGCGAAGAAGCCGCCGGCGGAGGCCAGGGCGAAGCCCAAAGTGGTGGTCTGGCCGGACAGGTTCATCACGAAGGAGAGGCCCAGCACGGCGGTGACGGTGACGATGGTCCAGCGCAGCTGCACCACGGTGTCGCGGTAGATGCGCAGGCCCTGGGATGCACTGATTTTGTAGAGCAGCATGGTGAGCAGGCCGGAGAACAGCAGCAGGGTGCCGGTGGCCTTGAGGTGGTCCAGCTTGAACTTGGTGGCCGCCACCGGCTTGCCGGCCGAGTCCGTGATGTCCAGGCCGGGCCAGGCGAACGTGACGCTGCCAACCTGGGTCAGCCAGGCCTTGACGATCGGGATCTGGGCCACGGAGAACACCGCAATGATGATCAGGTAGGGCGCGATCGCCATCCAGATCTGGCGCGGCTCGGGCCGGGAGTTGTCCGTGGGGATGGCGGGGTCTGCAGGCGGGGCGCTGCCGCCGCTGCCGCGTGCCGCCGTCGTACCTTCCTGTGCCGTACCTTCCTGTGCCGTACCTTCTTGTGCCGAGGAGCCGCCCGTTCCGCCGGCGCTGACGACGGCGGGGACGGCAGCAGCCTCCACGGCACCGCCCATGCCAACGGTTTCCTTCGGCTGCCAGACCTTCAGCATGAGCAGGACTGCGGCCACGGTGACGACGGCGGCGACGACGTCCGTGAGTTCCACGGCGAAGTAGTTGGAGGTGACGAACTGGGCCAGGCCGAAGGCGGCGCCTGCCACCAGTGCCACGGGCCAGGTCTGCTTGACGCCGCGGCGGCCGTCCACGATGAACACCAGCAGCAGCGGGACGATCAGTGCGATGAACGGCGTCTGGCGTCCGGCCATGGCGGACAGCTCATTCAGCGGCAGGCCGGTGACGCCGTTGAGGGCAATGATGGGTGCCGCCATGGCGCCGAACGCCACGGGAGCGGTGTTGGCCAGCAGCGAGACAATCGCGGACTTCAGGGGTTTCATGCCAGCGGCCATCAGCATGGCGGCGGAAATTGCCACGGGTGCGCCGAAGCCGGCCAGCGACTCAAGCAGCGCACCGAAGCAGAAGGCGATGAGGATGGCCAGGATCCGCAGGTCGTTGGAGATGGAACGGATGGTGCGTCCCAGAACCTCGAACCACGGCGTGGCCACGGTGAGCCGGTAGATCCAGAGCGCGTTCACCAGGATCCACAGGATGGGGAACAGCCCGTAGAAGATGCCGGCTGCCGTGGCGCTCAGGGCCTGGTTGACCGGCATCTGCCAGCCGACGATGGCCAGCACCAGTGACAGAACCAGGCCGGCCAGGGCGGCGAAAGGTGCTTTGACCTTGAAGACGCCAAGGAGGACGAAAAGCAGGACGAGGGGAAGAGCCGCGCAAAGGGCTGAAATCACGAGGGACCCGGCGATGGGGTCGAGGATCTGCTGAAACATGTGTCTCCAGATTGTGTGAGGCGTCACAACACCGTGGCGCCCTTCGATTGTCTAACAAGTACACATGTTGGTCAAGTATCGATGTTGTTCTGTCTGGCAAGATGAAGTAACTCGGAAAGAACCTTGGGAGGGAACGCACGTGCCCGGTCGCATTGCAGCAGTCTCCATCGTGGAGGCGATCGCCGCAGATCTGCGGAGCCGCGTCTTCTCCGGTGAACTCGGTTCCGGGGAGGCGCTCACCGAGACGGACGTCGCTTCCTCCTACGAGGTGGCCCGCCCCACCGCCAAAGCCTCCATTGAAAAGCTCGTGGCCGAAGGGCTGCTGGACAGGGGAACGCATAAGACGGCACGCGTGGTGGATCTGGGACCGGAGTCGGTCCGGGACATCTACCTGGCCAGGGCCTACCTGGAAAGCGAAGTGCTCCGACGGCTTGCCTCCGGCCGGACCGTTCCGGCCGGTGCCGTGCAGGCGAACAAGGACATTGCCGCCGTGAAGAGCGGTGCGCCGCTGGACGTGGTGGAACCGGACATGAGGTTCCACACCAGCCTGATCGATGCTGTGGGCAATACGCGCATCAGCAAGATGTACCGGTCGCTCGTTGGGGAAGTCCGTCTGTGCATGTCCCGTGTACAGTCGCTGCACCTCCTCGACACCGCCCTGATCCAGGCGGAGCACCAGAGGCTGCTGGAACTGATTGAGCAAGGCCGGGGCGACGAAGCCGCCGGGCTGCTCGACGTCCATTTGGGGCGCGCTCGTGAACGGCTGGTCGCTGCAATGGGTGGCGAGGCCGGACCTGAAGCCCAGTTGCCGTCCGACTTGGTAGCCGAGTAAAGAGCCTGGCTATCTCACCACGAAGGTCATAGTGGGAGGATTCCTAGGATTCGCTATTCCCCGTGGATAGTCTGGGACAGGACGCCACCCGACGGAGGGTCAGTGAGGACGTGAGCGAAGCAGCTGCTGCCGTAATCGGCCGGAACAACGTCACCATATCCGGCCGGGATGATGGGCCCGTGATGATGTTTGCCCACGGTTTTGGCTGCGATCAGGCGATGTGGCGGAAGCTCCTGCCCTATTTCGCTGATCATTACCGGCTGGTGCTTTTCGACCATGTGGGTGCAGGACACTCGGATATCAGCGCCTATGACTGGGAGAAGTACGGGACCCTCAACGGGTACGCCTCGGACCTGCTGGAGATCTGCGCCGCCCTTGAGCTGGAGGACGTCATCCTGGTGGGCCACAGTGTCAGCACGATGATCGCCGTGTCCGCCGCCGTGCAGGACCCCAACCGTTTCTCCCACCTGGTCCTGCTTGCTCCTTCACCCCGTCATACGGATGACCCGTACGACGGTTACGTGGGCGGGTTCTCGCGGGAAGACATCGAGGGCCTGCTGGCATCCCTGGACAGCAACTATTTCGCCTGGGCCGCAGCCTTGGCGCCCATGGTCATGGGCAACCCGCAGGAGCCGGAATTAGCGGAGGACCTGCGGGCCAGTTTCTGCCGGACAGATCCGACCATCGCACGGCATTTCGCCGGGGTAACCTTTTTCTCCGATACCCGGCCTGAACTGAGAAAGGTGCGCACCAACTGCCTGATTCTGCAGTGCTCGGACGATCGGCTTGCCCCGCCGGAAGTGGGCGCCTACCTGCACAAGAATCTGGAACACAGCACCCTGGTGCAGCTTCAGGCCACCGGGCACTGCCCCCACCTCAGCGCTCCGGAGGAAACGGCCCGGGCGATTCTGCAGTACCTCGACACCCGCTCGTGACAGGCGAGCTGCAGGACCTGGGTTCAGGCCAGTTTGGTTACCTGGTAGGTGTGGCCGGCGGCACGGAGCCGCTGTATGAGCACGTTGCCGAGTGCAGTGGCCGGTGTCAGCGACCCTTTAGCGGCGGGCAGCCTGTCACCGTCGAGGGCAAGAGCAAGTGCACTCTCCCCTGCCATCACGGCGGTGGCGGCATAGCCGGGATCACCGGGGCCAGCAGCAATGGCCTGGTAGCGCTGACCGGCTCCGGTCCGGGCGGTCACCTGTGAGTGGAACCAGCCCGCGCGCTGCGTGCCGGTGCTCGGGCCCGTGCCTGGTGCCGGAAGAAAGCGATCGAGCACCCTCCGGCTGGGTGGGAACGCCATGGCGCCCATGAATGACCGGAGCCCGAGTGCCATTGCCCTGGCGGCGACCGCTCCTGCCGGTCCGGGTGCCACCCCCATCACCTCGCCGTACTGAAGGGAGCGGCCGTAGGCCCAGCCCTGCAGTGCGTTGCTGCGGCGCACTATTCGGGTGTTGAACGGGGCCATGATGAACGGCGCAGTCCAGGTGCCGTCACCGGAACGGTGCACGGGGCCGGCGTCAGGCGGCTGTGGCGTAGTCGGCTCCCGTGTACGGTCGGGGCTCAGGGCGTAGGGGTCCGCAACCAGTGACCTCAGGGCGGTGTTTGATCGCATTGCGTCGAGCTGCCCGCGCATCGACTCGAGCGTGCCTCCGCTGATGCCGGCCTTGGCCGTCGCAATGAGCTGGACCTCGGCTAAACCGCCAGCGGCATCGGCTTCTGCCGCCTGATGAAGCAGCAGCACGGCGAGGTCGGACGGCACGGAGTCGTAGCCGCACGAGTGCACGATCCGGGCCCCGTTCATCTTGGCCAGATCGTCGTAGCGGTCGATAGCCTCCCGGATGAAGGACACCTCACCGGCAAGGTCGGCGTAGTGGGTGCCGGCCCGTGCGCAGGCCTCGACGACGGGTAGTCCGTGTTTCGCGTATGGACCGACGGTTGTGAAGAGCACGCGTGTGCCCGCGGCTAGGGCGGCGATTGAGTCCGCGTCCTCCGAGTCGGCTTCGATGAGGGCCCAACCGTGCGCGGCGGCCGGCAACTGCGACCGAACCGCCGCGAGCCTGGACCTCGACCGGCCCGCGAGTCCGACCCGCATACCGGCCGGTGCATGTTCCGCAACGTAGCCGGCAATCAGTCGGCCAACGAAGCCCGTCACTCCGAAGAGAACGAGGTCATGGTCCCGCGGTGAGTTGTCCATGACTGCAGCCTTTCACAACGGCAACTCCAAGCGGACGCACGGCTCCTTGCCTTGGTCCTCGGAACAACCTGAACTGGCTGAATCCTGGAGGCACTTGTGGCCTGCCCCACAATACATATAGGATTCTAGAGATTCCTATATGAAGGGCGTTCGACGATGAGTACCCAGCAACTCTTCCCACAGCCGGACCTTGTTCGCTTCGCCACAGAAGCGTTGGCTGCCCGCGATGTTCCACTCACGGACGCGGACCTCACGGCCCGCTCCCTTGTGCAGGCGGATCAGCGCGGCATCTACTCCCACGGACTGCTCCGCCTTCCCTTGTATTGCGAAGCGCTGCGGCTCGGAGGAATTAATCCGCGGCCCAGCCTGAAGTTCTCCAAGGATGAAGGCAGCGTGGCAGTACTCGACGCCGATGCTGCGCTGGGGCAGGTAGCAATGCAGGCTGCCGTGGAACGGGTCATCAGCGTCGGCCGCGCGCAGGGCATCGCCGCTGTCGCCGTTCACAACAGCAGCCATTTCGGGGCCGGCGCCTTCTGGAGCGATCTGCTCGCCGAGGCAGGCTTTATGTCCTTTATTACCTCGTCGACGGGACCGGTAGTCGCACCTCATGGGGGAACATCAAAGGTCCTCGGTACAAACCCGCTGACGCTCGGTGTTCCCAGCTCTTCAGGATGGCCACTTACCGCTGACCTGGCCACCAGTAACGGTGCCTACGGCAAGGTGATCGCTGCGAAGAACGAAGGCACCCAACTTCCGGAGGGCTGGGCCGTTGACGCCCACGGAAACCCAACCACTGACCCTTTCGAGGCGGAAAAGGGATCGATGATCCCCTTCGGCGGGCACAAGGGCTCAGCAGTTGCCGTCCTGCTCGAAGCCTTCGCAGCGTCCCTGACTGACGCAACTTATGCGTTTGAAACCATCGATATCTGGTCCAATCCAGCATCCCGCATGAACAACGGCCATCTGGTCATCGGCCTTGATACTGCTGCCTTCGGGGGAAGCGCCCATACGGCATCGCGCGTGGCAACACTGCAGGACCGCGTGCGTTCGTCGGGTCCGGGTGGCCAGCCTGTCGATGCGCCGGGAGACCCGGAGCGTCGTCGCCAAGCAGACGCCGCGGAAGCCGTCCCCTTGCCGGCATCGACCGCCAGCCAACTGGACGTCCTGGCCCAGGAGCTGTCCCTCTCGCCCCTCAAAACCCACTCAACAACCTAACGACCAACTCGTTTTTCGGAAGGATTCAGCAATGAAGCTTGAAACTAACCCCATCAGCAACGTGGCAGCTCCCCGTGGCAAAGGGAAGCTCGTACTAAGCGTTGCCGCCGCGGCGGCTCTGCTGCTGTCCGGTTGCAGCGTCGGTACACCGGTGGACCGCAGCAAAGTCGAGTCCGTTGACGCTAACGCGAAAACCCTGCGCCTGGCCCACGTTTATGACGCCGGCCATCCCGTGGAAGAGTGCGGCGTCGCCACCATCAAGAAGGAATTGCAGGGAAGCGGCCTGCAGGTCCAGAGTTTTCCGTCCGCGCAGCTGGGCAACGAATCCGAGTTGCTCGAACAGGTCGCCTCGGGCAGCCTCGACATGGCCGTGGCGGGCCCGTCCTTCCTGGGCGTCTGGGAGCAGAACGCAGCCGTCCTCGATGCGGCGTACCTGTTCCAGGACGTGGACCACTTCGTGGAGACTGCAAACGGCGAGCAGATGAAAGCCGTTTTCGACGACCTCTATGAGTCCTCGGACATCAAGGTACTTTCCAGCTGGTACTACGGGACCCGCCACGTGACGGCGAACAAAAAGATCAGCACCGCGGCGGACTTTGCCGGACTCAAGATTCGCACCCCCAACGCACCCCTCTACCTGGCTAACGTCAGCGCGATGGGCGGAACCGCAACCCCGATGGCGCTCGACGAGGTGTATCTCGCCCTGCAGCAGGGCGTTATCGACGCCCAGGAAAACCCCATTCCCACCATCGCCACCGCCAAATTCAACGAGGTGCAGGACTACATCAACCTCACCGGCCACATGATCCAGGGCGTTCAGCTGAACACCGGACGGGCGGTCTATGAGGGCCTCTCGGATGAAGAACGCACTGCACTCGAGGAAGCGATGCAGGCCGGTGCAGAGGCCACGCGCACCTGCGTCGAGGAGCAGGAGCAGTCCATCCTCGAGGAATGGAAGACCGGCAGCGGCATCCAGGTCAATGAGGATGTGGACCGCGAGTCCTTCGCCGCCGCTGCAGGCGAAGCCATGCGGCAGCAGCCTTGGGGTGACCTCTACAACCAGATCAAGTCCGCCCGATGACTGAAGCTGTCGGTGGGCAAACGTACCGGGACACTGAAAACAACATTGCGACGGGGCTGCGGGTCCCGCAGGAACCCGATGACCCTGATTTCGCTGAACAACGGAACGCCCCCTACCGGTACCTGGTGGTCACGGAGAGGGTCGCGGCGTGCACGTTCCTCGTGGGCACGCTCGGCCTGATCATTCTTCAGGTGGTGAGCCGATACGTCTTCAATACGCCCTTCACCTGGACTGAAGAGCTTGCACGGTTCGCCCTGCTGTGGTTCACGTTCGTCTCCGCCGGTTTCGTCATGGCGCGCCGCATCCACATCGCAGTGGACCTCCTCGCCAGCAAACTGGGGCGTAAGGGGACCATCGTCCTGGATACCTTCGCTTTGGCCATGGTGATCATCGCCTCGGGAATGATGGCATTCGCGGGGGCAGAATTCGCAGCCGGCGCGGCGCGCCTTCAGGCCCCCGCGACGTCACTGCCCATGAGCCTTGTCTACAGCTCGGCCGTAGCAGGATTCGCGCTGATCTGCTTCCACGCCCTGGTGCACATGTACCTCAACATCCGCCATCCCGAACTAGTGCCTGATGCGATGGAAAACCTCGAACGGGAAGCGGTCTAGGAACCAATATGACACTCCTCATCATGGTGATCAGCCTTCTGCTGCTGCTCGCCCTCCGCGTCCCTGTCTCAATTGCACTGCTCATTCCGTCCCTCGGCTATGTCCTCATGGACCCGTCCGTGCGTCTCGGCACAGCCGTCCAGCAGACGGTCTCCGGTGTCGACAGCTTCTCAATCCTCGCCGTTCCAATGTTCATTCTGTTGGGCAACCTGGCCAATGTGTCCGGTGTTACGGACAAGCTCTACGACGCCGCGGTGGCAGCCATCGGCCACCTCCGGGGCAGCCTGGGCTACGTCAACGTCGCCACCAGCTTCGGCTTCTCGTGGATGAGCGGCGCCGCTATCGCCGACGCCGCTGCGATGGGCCGGGTCCAGGTGCCGGCCATGGTCAAGCGCGGCTACAAGCAGGAGTTCGCGCTCGGTGTCACAGGCGCTTCGAGCCTGATTGCACCCATGATCCCGCCGAGCATTCCAGCAGTCATCTACGCGGTCACGGCTGGAGTGTCCGTCGGTGCCCTCTTCATGGCAGGGATCGTCCCCGCGTTGATCCTCGTCGGCGCACTATGCGCTACCGTGTGGCTGCTCATGCGGAAGAAGAACGAGCTCCGCCTGCCCAAAGCGACGTGGGCCACCCGTGGCAAGACGGCCCTCGGTGCGGTTCCGGCGCTCGGTTCCGCAGTGGTCATCCTGGGCGGCATCCTGAGCGGCATCTTTACCCCGACCGAGGCCAGCGGAATCGGCGTCGTCTACATCGCAGTCCTCGCCGTTGTCTACAAGGCACTCACGTGGCGGAAGGCGTACCGCACGCTGCTGACTACTGTCGAGACCTCGGGCTCGGTGCTCCTGATCGTCGCCGCGGCGGCACTCTTCGGCTGGGTGCTGGCCAGGGAACAGGCTCCGCAGGTGGCTGCAAACCTGATCCTGGATATCACCAACCAGCCGATCGTTTTCCTGATCCTCGTCAACGTGCTGCTTCTTCTCGTTGGCTGCGTGTTGGAGCCGACGGCTGCGATCCTGATCCTGGTCCCCGTCCTCCTGCCCGTGGCAGAGACCTTCGGGATCGACCCTGTCCACTTCGGAATCATGGTCATCTTCAACCTGCTGATTGGACTGATCACCCCACCTGTGGGGCTGGTGTTGTTCGTCCTTTCCAGTGTTACCAAGGCACCGGTACCGGTCGTTATCAAGGGAATACTGCCGTTCTTCGTCCCCATGGTCACCACCCTGCTGTTCATCACCTTCGTTCCCGCCGTCACGCTTGGCCTCCCCGTACTGCTCGGCTTCCTCTAAACCGCTGACCTGCAAGGAAAACACTCATGTCAAAAATTCAATCCGTCCGCACTACGGACGTCCGCTTTCCCACCTCACTCGAACTTGACGGCTCAGATGCCGTCAACGTTGACCCGGACTATTCGGCAGCCTATGTCGAGATCACCACTGACGACGGCGAGAGCGGCAACGGTCTCGTGTTCACCTGCGGCCGCGGCAACGAGATCATCACTGCCGCGATGGACAGTTACGGTGAACTCCTCGTGGGACGGGACACCGACGAACTCGTCAACAACCTTGGAGACTCTTCCCGGCGGCTCATCCACGACTCGCAGATGCGCTGGCTCGGCCCCGAAAAGGGAGTGTCCCACATGGCGGCCGGCGGGCTCATCAACGCGCTGTGGGACATCCGGGCACGGCGGGAGCAGAAGCCGCTGTGGCTGCTGCTGAGCGAAATGCCTGTGGAAGAAATCATTAGCGCAGTGGACTTCACCCACATCCGCAACGCCCTCACCCCCGAAGACGCCGCGGACATCCTCAAAAAGGGCCAGGTGGGCAAGGAAGCGCGCATCGCCGAACTCAAGGAACACGGTTACCCGGCCTACACCACCACTCCAGGCTGGCTCGGTTACAGCGACGAGAAGCTTGTGCGCCTGTCCAAGGAGGCGGTGGCCGACGGCTTCGGCATGATCAAGCTGAAGGTCGCCGGCAGTATCGAGGACGACCGACGGCGCCTGTCCCTGGCGCGCGAGGCGGTAGGGCCGGACGTCCGCATCGCCATCGACGCCAACCAGCGCTGGGAGGAGCAGGAGGCCATCGACTGGGTCAACCAGCTTCAGGACTTCGAGCCATACTGGATCGAGGAACCCACCAGCACGGACGACATCCTGGCCCACGCCGCCATCCGCAAGGCTGTCCACCCCATCAAGGTGGTAACGGGCGAAGCCGTCCACAACCGCATCATCTTCAAGCAGATGCTCCAGGCGGGGGCAATCGACATCATGCAGATTGATTCCACCCGCGTGGCCGGCGTCAACGAGAACATCGCCAACCTGCTGCTGGCGGCCCGCTTCGAGACTCCCGTGTGCCCGCATGCCGGCGGCGTCGGGCTGTGCGAGCTGGTGCAGCATTTCTCCTTCTTCGACTATGCAGCCATTACCGGCACCATGGAGGACCGCGTCATCGAGTTCGTGGACCACCTCCACGAGCACTTCACCGAACCGGCAGTAGTCTCCAACGGGCGCTACCAGGCACCTAAGCTGCCCGGTGTCGGCGCCAGGATGCTGCCCGAGTCCACCTCACGCTGGTCCTACCCGGACGGTGCCGTCTGGCAGGAACTGAATGCCCGCTGAGCTTCCGGAAGGATCTCCCATGCACATGACCACCCTGACCATCGCCACCACTCCCGAACAGGTGGACCAAGCCGCGCGGGAAGCCCACGCGGCGTTCCTGACCATTGCCGATGAGTCGCCTGCGACACGCGCTGCCCGGCTCAATGCAATCGCCGATGCCCTTCGTGCCAACGCGGACGAACTGGTGGCGTTGGCGGCCGCTGATACGAACCTCGCCGAGGCCAGGCTTCAGGGAGAGCTGAGACGGTCAGCTTTCCAGCTGGACCTGTTCGCCGACGAGGTGCGCACCGGCATCGCCTTCGATGCCACCGTGGACCACGCCGATCCGGACTGGGGCATGGGCCCCCGCCCGGATATCCGCAGGGTCAACGTGCCGCTGGGCGTGGTGGGCGTCTTCGGGGCTTCCAACTTCCCCTTTGCGTTCAGTGTCATGGGTGGGGACAGCGCCTCGGCTCTCGCTGCCGGGTGCGCTGTCCTGCACAAGTGCCACTCCGGGCACCAGAAACTCGCGGTGAGGACGGGGGAAATCGTGGCCGAAGCGTTGGCCGAAGCCGGCGCCCCTTCGGGGCTGTTCGCGCTGGTGGACGGCCGCTCTGCAGCTGAGGCCCTGGTGGATCACCCGCTCGTCAAGGCCATCGGATTCACGGGCTCCACGGCCGGGGGCCGGGCGCTCTTCAACCGCGCCAGTGCCCGCCCCGTGCCGATCCCCTTCTACGGGGAGCTGGGCAGCATCAACCCGGTCTTCGTGCTGCCCAAGGCCTGGAACGCCCGTGCTGAAGAGATCCTCACCGGCTACGCGGAATCCTTCACGGCGGGCATGGGACAGTTCTGCACGAAACCTGGCTTGCTCTTTGTCCCGGCTTCCGCCTCCGAGGAACAGCTGCTCAGCACTTTGGACGCCGCACTCAAAAAGGTTCCGCTGACCAAGCTCCTCACTCCCGGTCTCAGGGAGTCGTTCGGCAAGGCGCGCGGAGAGGTCGCTTCGATCGACGGCGTCCAGGCCCTCGTTCCGGGCTCTGATGATGAGGTGCCCGCACCCACAGTCCTGCTGGTCGATGCACGAACCGTCGCGTCAGATCCTGAAGTGCTCCACCGTGAGATGTTCGGTCCGGCAACCGTGGTGGTCCGGTACAACGACGTTGCCGACCTGCCAGCGCTTGCTGCGCAGATGGAGGGCCAGCTGACGGCCACCGTTCAAGCAGACGACGGCGATCCGTCCGGTGAGCTGCTCTCCACCCTTACGGGTATCGCCGGCAGGGTGCTCTGGAACGGCTGGCCCACCGGCGTCACGGTCTCCTACGCGCAGCATCACGGCGGGCCCTACCCGGCCACGACGGCACCGGGCACAACCTCGGTGGGCACGGCCGCGATCAGGCGTTTCATGCGCCCGGTCGCCTATCAGAACGTTCCCGACCCCGTACTTCCGCCGGCGCTCCAGGAGGCGAACCCCTGGGGCATAGCCCGCCGGGTGGACGGAAGCCTTGAACCTGCAGGAGAACCCCGATGACACGTTTAGAACCGGAAGCAATTCTTCCCCAGGACGCCTCGGCCGCCCTGCTCATTGGCCGCCTGTGGGACCCGGAAACCCAGGGTCCCCGCCCCGTCCTGTTCCACGAAGGCGTACTGCTCGATCTCTTCGACCATGCGCACACCGTGTCCGCGCTGCTCAATCACGACGACCTTCACGGCGTGCTGGAGGATGCGCGGCATGACGGGGCCCGCAGCTGGGACCTGGAGAGCGTCCTGAACGGGGGAAGAAGCCAGGACGAACCCCATCTTCTCTCACCGGTGGACCTGCAGGCTGTGAAAGCCTGCGGCGTGACCTTCGTGGACAGCATGATCGAGCGGGTCATCGAAGAACGTTGTGCCGGTGACCTGACACTGGCGGAGCAGATGCGCGCACAGGTTCTGGAGTCCATCGGTGGAAGCCTGGCAGGGGTGCGTCCGGGCTCCGAGGAGGCCGCACGGGTAAAGGAAGTGCTGGTCCGGGCGGGCTTCTGGTCCCAGTATCTCGAGGTTGGCATCGGGCCGGACCCGGAGGTGTTCACGAAAGCCCCTGTTCTCTCGGCGGTAGGATGCGGCGAGGACATCGGCATTCCCTCCTTTTCCTCCTGGAACAACCCCGAACCTGAACTGGTGCTGGTGGTGGACAGGGAGGGGCGCGTGCGCGGCTGCACGTTGGGCAACGACGTCAACCTGCGCGATGTCGAGGGGCGGAGCGCACTCCTGCTTGGTATGGCCAAGGACAACAACGGCTCAGCCGCGCTGGGCCCCTTCATCCGCCTGTTCAACGATTCCTACACCCTGGACGACGCCCGCCAGGAGACGATCCGGCTGACAGTACGTGGAACCGACGGATACACCCTCACCGGCACCAACAGCGTGCAGCGGCTGAGCCGCCCCTTCGAGGAACTCGTGGGCGCGGCCTTCGGCCCGCACCACCAGTACCCGGACGGCTTCGCACTGTTCACCGGAACCCTTTTTGCCCCGAACGAGGACCGAAAGGCGCCTGGCATGGGTTTCACCCACGAAACCGGTGACATCGTGCAGATCAGCAGCAGCCGCCTCGGAACGCTCACCAACACGGTGAAACCAACGGAGAAACTCGAACCGTGGAGTTACGGCATCGGCAACCTGCTGGAGTATGTATTGAAGATGAACAATCCCGCCGCCCGAGCACACCTGCCGGCACACCATGGCTGAGCAATCCTCCGACCCCGGATCCCGGGCGCGGCCTGCCGTGGACGTCTACGCAATGTTGCGTGCCAGAATCCTTGACCTTCAACTGCCGCCCGACGAGAAGGTGAACATCGATGCCCTCGCCCGGGAGTTTGGAGTGTCCCAAACACCCGTGCGGGAGGCGCTGAGCCAACTCGAGGGCGACAACCTCATCATCAAGACTCCTGGCAAGGGTTACCGGACAACGCAGCTGCTGGACATGGCTGAACTCCGCGAGCTGTTCGAATTCCGGCTGATGGTGGAACCGTGGGCGGCCGGGGTGGCCGCACTGAACCGGTTAAGCAACCCGGCCCGGATGCTGCAAAAATCACTCTCGACCTTCGAAGCCGGGACGGAGAACGCAACCAGCGTCAGGCACCTCCTCGTGGCGCACGATACCCACTTCCATGACAGTATCCTCAGCGCCAGCAGCAACCAGTTTGCACTGCACGCCTACCGTGCCACGCACTGCCACCTGCACCTCTTCCGCCTTCACCGGGCGGACGACAGGGGGAAGCAAACGGTGGACGAGCACCGCAGCATTGTGAATGCGATTGCGGCCTGCGACACCGATGCAGCCGAAGCCGCCATGCGCGCCCATCTGATCGGGGCCTACCACCGCTTTGCTGAGGCATTTTCGCAGGACGGCGGCAGGGGTTTGCGGGTGCCGCCACCGGCCCAGCTCTGCTGACAGTCCGCCTTCACTCATTACCTTTTAGGGGTGCTTTATGGGCTCATTTTCAGGCGTCCGCGCCATTGTCACCGGTGGGGCGTCCGGCATCGGTGCCGCCGTCACCGCCGCGCTCCTGGACGAGGGAGCGCGCGTCGCCGTCCTTGACCTCGAACCCGCCGGCCTTTCCGACGGCGTATTGGGCCAGCAGTGCGACGTTGGCAACCGCGGCTCCGTCGACGCCGCCGTGGAAGCCGTAGCGCGCACGTTCGGCGGCATCGACGTCGTCATTAACAATGCAGGCATCGGGGCCACCGGCACCGTGGCCGACAACGATGATGAGGACTGGCTGCGCGTGCTGAACGTAAACGTGGTGGGCATGGTGCGCGTATCAGCGGCCGCGCTGCCGCACCTGAAACGCTCAAAAGCCGCAGCGATCGTCAACATCGGATCCATCGCGGCGACGCACGGGCTTCCGCAGCGCGCCCTCTACTCGGCAAGCAAGGGAGCAGTAGATGCCCTCACACGCGCCATGGCCGCGGACCACCTGCGTGAGGGAATCCGGGTCAACTGCGTCCATCCCGGCACAGCGGATACACCCTGGGTCGGCCGTCTGCTGGGCGCAGCGGACGATCCGGAGGCAGAACGCCGGGCACTGGAGGCCCGGCAACCCCACGGACGCCTGGTGTCCCCGGACGAAGTCGCCGCCTCCGTGCTGTTCCTGGCAGATCCCACAAACGCGTCCACTTCCGGGGTCTCTCTTGCGGTCGACGGCGGCATGCACAGCCTCCTCCTGCGTCCGTCCACCTGAACCACCACCTGAACCCACTTGAGCTAGGAGAACGCCAATGGAATTGATGAGACTGGGCGAGGCTGGCCAGGAAATACCGGCTGTCCGCGAAGGAGACGCCTACTACGATTTGCGGGAGATAACAGCGGACATCACCGGCCCCGCCATCGGCGCCGGCTTGATCGAACAGGCGCGCGCTGCCCTTCAAGCCGGCTCCCTGCCTGAGCTGGCAGACGCCAGAAGCATGCGGGTGGGTCCTCCGGTCACTGGGATCGGTGCGGTCATCTGCGTCGGTATGAACTACGCCGCGCATGCCGCCGAAACCGGCGGCACACCACCCGCCGCGCCCATCATCTTCTTCAAGCACCCGAACACCGTCGTCGGCCCCGACGACAACGTCGTTCTCCCACCCGGCACGCAGAAGGTCGACTGGGAAGTGGAGCTTGCGGTGGTCATCGGCAAGCGTGCCTCCTACTTGCGCAGCCACGAGGAGGCGCTGGATTGCATCGCCGGGTACACCATCAGCAACGACGTGTCCGAGCGGGACTTTCAGCTCCAGCACTCCGGCGGACAATGGTCAAAGGGCAAATGCGCCCCCACCTTCAACCCGCTCGGCCCGGCGCTGGTCCCCGCCGCCGATGTACCGGACCCCCAGCAATTGCGGCTGTACTCCTGCGTGAACGGCGAGGAAAGGCAAAACTCCACCACCGCAGACATGGTCTTCAGCGTCGCGGAAATCATCCGCGACCTTTCCCAGTACATGGCCCTCGATCCAGGGGACATCGTGAACACCGGCACGCCCCAGGGCGTAGCACTCTCGGGGCGGTTCCCGTACCTCCGCCCCGGGGACACCATGACCATCGGCGTCGAAAGGCTTGGCGAGCAGCACCAACAGGTGACGGCGCAATAACCGGCAAAGTGATCCACCCCAAGCCAGCCAGAAACCAGATCTTCCACCAGGAGCGACACCATGACAGCTGCCATGTACACCGGCGAACGGACCTTCACGACGGCGGTTCCCACCCTTGGGCCCCCTGAGGCCGGGCAGGTGCAGATTGCCGTTGCCTACACAGGCTTGTGCGGCACAGACCTGCATATTTTCCACGGAGACATGGATGCGCGGGTAGCCACGCCTGCGGTAATCGGCCACGAGATGTCAGGCACCATCGCAGCAATAGGCGATGGGGTTTCAGGATGGGCAGTCGGTCAACCCGTCACGGTCATGCCCACCCTCTCCTGTGGTTCATGCCATGCCTGCCGCAAGGGGAACAGCCATATCTGCCACAAGTTGAACTTCATCGGCATCGACTCCGAGGGCTCGATGCAGAGCACCTGGAACGTCCCGGCCGAGGTCCTCGTTGCCCTGCCCGAGGGACTCGCTCTCGATGAAGCAGCGCTCATTGAACCGACTGCGGTCGCAGTGCACGACGTCCGTCGTTCAGGACTGACCGCGTCAGACTTCGTCGTTGTGATCGGCGGCGGGCCCGTGGGTCAGCTCATTGCCTCCGTAGCCCTCCGGCAGGGCGCCCGTGTGGTGCTGGCAGAGCCCGATCCAGGCAGGAGGGAAACAGCAAAGGGATTCGGCATCACCACAGTCGATCCGCGCGAAGAGAACCTCGTGGACTATGTCCTGCGGGAGACAGACGGGGCAGGAGCGGACGTGGCCTTCGAAGTTTCCGGGGCAGCGGCAGGGGTCAGCTCCGCGGTTGAGGTTCTGACCACCAGGGGACGGCTCGTCATGGTTGCAATCCACCCCAAGCCGAAGGAGATTGACCTCCACCGGTTCTTCTGGCGGGAACTGGAGATGTTCGGTGCCCGCCTCTACCAGCGGGAGGATTTCGAGGAAGCTGTTCGCCTCGTGGCTGACGGTGCCATCCCCGCCCGCCAGATGATCTCTCGGGTTGTGTCCCTTGAGGATGTTGAGCAAGGGTTCCTTGCCCTTGAAAGCGGCGGAGCCATGAAGGTCCTGGTCGACTGCCGGGCGGCGGCCTCGTGAGAACTCCGGGGTTGTTTGACCTGACCGGAAAGACCGCCGTCGTTACCGGAGCCCGGAGAGGCATCGGCATGGCGATGGCCGTAGCCCTCGCCGAAGCCGGAGCCGACATCATCGGGGTCTCCGCTAACCTCGAAGCCGAAGGCAGCGCGATCGAACAACGCGTCACGTCGCTTGGGCGCCAGTTCACGGCAATGAGCGCGGACTTCGCAGATCGCGCCGCGGTGCGCGAACTCGCCGCCAACCTGGTTGCTGCGGGGCCCATAGACATCCTGGTCAACAACGGAGGCACGATTGCCCGGACGCCTGCGGCCGAGCACCCGGACGACATGTGGGACCAGGTCATCCAAGTGAACCTTTCCAGCCAGTTCATCCTGAGCCGGGACGTCGGACAGCAGATGCTCGCCAGGGGCAGCGGGAAGATCATCTTCACCGCATCTCTCCTCAGTTTCCAGGGCGGCATCAACGTCCCCGGCTACACTGCGTCAAAGTCCGGCATCGCGGGTCTGACAAAGGCCCTCGCCAACGAGTGGGCAGTGCGCGGCGTCAACGTCAATGCGATAGCACCCGGCTACATTGCCACTGACAACACGCAGGCATTGCAGGAAGACCCGGATCGTGAACGGGCGATTCTGGGGCGCATTCCCGCCGCGAGGTGGGGGCAGCCGGAAGACCTGGGTGGTGCCACCGTCTTTCTCGCCTCCGCCGCGTCAGACTATGTCAACGGAATAGTCCTTCCCGTCGACGGCGGATGGCTGGGCCGGTGATGTCACGGCACCTTTGTTGCCGCATTAACCAACGTCCACACCAGCGCACCAGTTGAAGGAATAAGCCGTGCCTCCACCAGAACAGCCACCAGCCGTCGTCGAACGCACTTCCGCTTCGCAGATAGTGCGGGACACCGGAACCATAGCGGTCCTGCGTGCTTCCCATGCACGTGCCTATGCCCCCGTTGTGGAAGCACTGGTCCACGGCGGGGTGGCCAGCATCGAACTGACCCTGAGCACCCCCGGGGTCTTTGAGGAACTCCCCCTGCTGCAGGATCGGTTCGGCAGCGCGGCCGAATTCGGTGTGGGCACTGTAACCACGGTCGACGAAGCGGTTCAGGCCATCGAAGCCGGAGCAACCTACCTTGTCACTCCCGTGACCGACGGCGCCATTATTTCGGCAGCAGTTCAACGCGGCGTCGCTGTCTACCCGGGTGGGCTGACTCCCACGGAACTGTTCAAGGGGTGGAGGGCAGGGGCGACGGCGGTCAAGGTTTTCCCCGCGTCGGTCGTCGGTCCCGGATACGTGTCCATGCTGCGGGGACCGTTTCCGGGCATAGAAGTAGTCCCCTCGGGAGGGGTAAGCATCGACGACGCCGCCGAATGGGTGGCGGCGGGAGCACTCGCCGTCAGCCTGGGCGGACCGCTGCTCGGCGATGCCTTCAAGGGTGGAGACTTGCGCAAGCTCACAGAGCGCGCGCGCCGCCTGCGGAACGTCGTCGACGAAGCCAGGGCAGCGCTGTGAGCACGGCGGTAGCGGCACCTTATCTGGTGACAATCGGGGAGACTATGGCCCTCCTCACCGCCCAGCATCCCGGGCCACTGGCCCACGTCTCCTCGATGGGCCTCGGCATCGGCGGTTCCGAATCCAACGTGGCCATCGGTGTCCAGCGGCTCGGCGGCAACGCGGTGTGGTGCGGCCGGACAGGGGCCGATTCCCTCGGCCAGCTCGTCCGGCGCGAAATTCGTGCCGAGGGTGTCACGGTCCGAAGCATCGAGGATTTGTCAGCGCCGACAGGGCTCATGCTCAAGGAACGGCGAACGATGGCCACGCAAAAGGTGAGCTACTACCGCGCGGGCAGTGCCGGTTCAAAGCTGATGCCGGAGGACCTGGATGCTTCGCTCATTTCGGGAGCCGCGGTTCTCCACGTCAGCGGCATCACGCCCGCGCTTTCAGCCACTGCAGCTGCGACTATCCGCGAGGCCATCGACATCGCCCGGTCACAAGGGGTGACCGTCTCGTTCGATCTTAACTACCGGGCGAACCTCTGGACCACAGAGGACGCTCGATGCGCCTACCAGGAGCTGATTCCCCTCACCGACATCGTCTTCGCCGGCGACGAGGAGGCGGCGCTTGCCATCGGACCTGCACACGAGCCCACCGACCTGGCCCAACGCCTGGCCGAACTCGGCCCTTCACAAGCGATCATCAAACTGGGAAGCAAAGGTGCCGTGGGGTCCATTGACGGCGAGATCTACCGCCAGCCCGCTGTAGCGATCGAACCCGTGGACACCGTCGGGGCCGGCGATGCATTTGTCGCTGGCTACTTAGCGGACCTGATGGCCGGGAAAGCCCCTTCGGACCGGCTCGAGCTCGCCGCCAAAACCGGAGCGTTCGCCTGCCTCGCCTACGGGGACTGGGAGGGACTCCCAACACGCGCAGAGCTTGCCCTGCTGCACCAAACAGAGTCAGTCACTCGGTGAAATGGCGCCGCCCTGAAGGCCCCGTAGGATGCTGAAGGGGCGCCCGGTTCCCTCGTCCTTCGCGATAAAGGAATCAATGGAACAGCCACGCCTTGTCCACTTCAACCCGGTGCGCAAGCCGGACCTTTTCTGGATGACCGCCTACGCCCTGATCCTGGGCACGGGTGTCCTTATCGGCGTCGGACTGGCTGTCACCCCGTTGGTGCTGGTGATGATGTACCCGAGCGCCTGGCTCCTCGTAACGCTGGCCGCGGTGCCCTTGGGCCTGTGGATGGTTGCCCGGCTGGTATCCGCTGGCCGTAAACTTCGGCTGCGGTACCGGCAGCTACCCGAGTACACGCTGTTTGAAGACCGGGTGGAGTCCGTGGAGTGGCCTAATCCGCTGGAGAAGGGCGTCCGGTTCGACAGGAACACCGCTCCGACCCGGCGCTCTGTACGCCTCGACCAGATCACGTCAGCAGTGGCGTCCTTTTGCATCGTGCGGGAAACTTACAACCGATATGCAGGCCGCGTATCCGAAACCGCGCCCATCCTGTACGTCCGCTACCGCTCCGGCGGCCGGAATGAACTGCTGAGTATCCCCTTCCCGTCCCACCAGGATCAGGGAGTCGATATGTGGCTCAGGCACCTGAGCGGCGAAGGCATCCCGCTTCTCTACACTCCTCAAGTCCTGTATCGGCACGACAAGCAGATACTGGACGATGCTGAGAGGCTCCGGCTTCTCGGCGACCTTGGCAAACTCGTCCCGTACCGGTTTGCCCGCGGCTGGCAGGCCGACGAGCAGGATCTCCGCGCCCGGTGGTCGGCTGTAGAGCAGGTGGAACGCGACGCCGAGGAGGCCCGGGATCCGGCGCTGAAGCGTGCCCGGGCGCGCCACCCCGTCACGGCGTGGATCATCCAAATGCTGGTCTTCGTCTGGCTGGGCATGACAGTCTTCTTGCAACAGCTTGCTTGGGCCGGCCGCCCCGCGGAACGGGCCAGCCTCATCATCAGCTTCGCAGCGGTTCTGCTCTTCGGCCTGCTGTTCTTCTTCTTCCTGCGCAGCTACCTTCGCTGGCCGTATATCTTCATCTACTCCGGCGGCGCGCTCCTGACGGGGTTCATGACAGTAGTTGCCAGCACCGGCCTGTCTGACGCCGATCAGAATGTCGCGGCAGCATTCTTCATTGCAACAGTCCTTTTCCAGCCTCTGTGCTGGGTTCCCTACCTGATAGTCAAGAGGCTTTCCGCCGGTTCGAAAAAACGGCAGCAGGTTGCGGCATGACAGCCTGAGTGTGGGCAGCCCACCCCTGGGCCACCCCAGGCTCACACCTTGAAGTACTTCGCCTCCGGATGGTGGAACACGAACGCGTCGGTGGACTGTTCGGGGTGCAGCATCAGCTCGTCGCTGAGGACCACGCCCATCCGCTCGGGCTTCAGCAGCTCCGTCACCTTGCGGCGGTCCTCCATGTCCGGGCACGCGGGGTAGCCCAGGGAGAACCGCGCACCGCGGTATTCCAGTTTGAAATACCCGGCCGTGTCCTTGGGCTCCTCGGCCGCGAAGCCCAGCTCCTTACGGATGCGCGCATGCCAGAACTCCGCCAGCGCCTCGGTAAGCTGCATGACCAGGCCATTGAGCTCGTAGTAGTCGCGGTACTGGTTGGCGGCGAACATCTTGGAGGTGAACTCCTCGATCTTCGAGCCGGCGGTAACCAGCTGTACCGGCAGCACGTCGATCTGCCCCGACTCGCGGGACTTCACGAAGTCGGCCAGGCACAGGTGCCGGTCGCGGCGCTGGCGCGGGAAATCGAACCGCAGACGGTCGGTGCCGATCGGGCCGCCTGAACCACCGTCGGGGGCGAGCAGTCCCGCGGTGCCCAGGACGCCGTCGCGGTCCTCCCCGTGGTGCAGCACCACCACCTGCTCCCCCTCGGAAACCACCGGGAAGTAGCCGTACGCGACGGACGCGTCCAGCATGCCCTCGGCGAGGATGCGGTCCAGCCAGTAGCGCAGGCGCGGCCGGCCCTCGCGTTCCACCAGGTCCTCGTAGGAGGCGCCGTCCTCGCCGCGGCCGGGCTTGAGCCCCCACTGCCCCATGAACGTGGCACGCTCGTCGAGGAAAGCCGCGTAGTCGTGCAGCGCGACGCCGCGCACAATGCGCGTGCCCCAGAACGGCGGCGCGGGCACGGGGTTGTCGGAGACGACGTCGGACCGGCCGGGCATCGCTTCCGGCTCGGTGACCGTGAACTTCGCACCGCCCTTGTGGATGCGCTTCTTCAAAGGCGGCAGGCCGACGTCGTCCGGGGACGCGCCGCGGGCCACCTTCACCAATGGTTCCATAAGGGCGAGGCCCTCGAAGGCGTCCTTGGCGTAGCGCACCACGCCGTCAAACTGCTCCGCCAGGTCCTGCTCCACGTAGGCGCGGGTCAGGGCTGCGCCGCCGAGGATGATGGGCCACTTCTTCGCGAGGCCGCGGGACTGCAGCTCGGCGAGGTTCTCCTTCATCACCACGGTGGACTTCACCAGCAGCCCGGACATGCCGATCACGTCGGCGTTGTGCTCCTCGGCCGCGGCCATGATCTCGGCGATGCCCTGCTTGATGCCGATGTTGATGACCTTGTAGCCGTTGTTGGTGAGGATGATGTCCACCAGGTTCTTGCCGATGTCGTGCACGTCGCCGCGCACGGTGGCGATGACCATGGTGCCCTTGCCGGAGGAGTCCGACTTCTCCATGTGCGGCTCGAGCAGCGCGACGGCGTTCTTCATCACCTCGGCGGACTGCAGCACGAACGGCAGCTGCATCTCGCCGGCGCCGAAGCGTTCGCCCACCACCTTCATGCCCTCGAGTAGGTGGTCGTTGATGATGCCGAGCGGGGTCATGCCCTCGCTGCGCGCCAGGTCGAGGTCCTCCTCGAGGCCCTTGCCTTCGCCGTCGATGATGCGCCGTTCCAGGCGCTGGCCGGTGGGCAGCGCCGCGAGTTCAGCCGCGCGCTGGTCCTTGAGCGCTGCGGTGTCGACGCCGGCGAACATGTCCAGCATGACGGCCAGGGGGTCGTAGGTGGTGTTGCCGTCGGCGTCGTATTCGCGGCGGTCCCAGACGAGGTCCAGCGCCACCTTGCGCTGTTCTTCCGGCAGGGAAGCGAGCGGCACGATCTTGGCGGCGTCGATGATGCCGCTGGTCAGGCCCGCCTGCGCGGCCTCGTGCAGGAACACCGAGTTCAGGACGACGCGCGCCGCGGGGTTCAGGCCGAAGGACACGTTGGAGACGCCGAGCGTGGTGTTGATGCCGGGGTACTTCGCGGTGATCTGGCGGATGGCCTCGATGGTTTCGATGCCGTCCCGGCGGGTTTCTTCCTGGCCGGTGGCGATGGGGAAGGTCAGGGCGTCCACGATGATGTCCTCGACGCGCATCCCCCATTCGCCCACCAGGGCGTCGACGAGGCGGGAGGCGATGGCCACCTTGCCCTCGGTGGTGCGGGCCTGGCCCTCTTCGTTGATGGTCAGGGCGATCACGGCGGTGCCGTGTTCCTTCACCAGCGGCATGATGCGCGCGAAGCGGCTGTTGGGGCCGTCGCCGTCCTCGTAGTTGACGGAGTTGACCACCGGGCGGCCACCGATGAGTTCGAGCCCGGCCTGCAGTACGGGCGGTTCCGTGGAGTCGATGACCAGCGGGAGCGTGGAGGCCGACGCAAAACGCGAGACGATCTCCTTGATGTCCGCGACGCCGTCGCGCCCCACGTAGTCGATGCAGACGTCCAGCAGGTGCGCGCCGACGCGGACCTGCTCGCGGGCGATGTCCACGCAGTCGTCCCAGCGCTCCTCGAGCATGGCCTGGCGGAACGCCTTGGAACCGTTGGCGTTGGTGCGCTCACCGATGGCGAGGTAGGCGGAATCCTGGTCGAACGGCACGTGGTGGTAGAGGGAGGCGATGCCTGCTTCCCTCTCAGTGGGGGTGCGGGCGGGCTGTGTCTTGCCGTCCCCGGTGGCGACCGTGTTGGTGCCTTTGGCTGCGTTGCGGAAGGGCGCAAGGCGTTCGACGACGGCGGCCATGTGCTCCGGCGTCGTACCGCAGCAGCCGCCCACCAGTCCCAGGCCGAATTCCCGCACGAACTGCTCGTGGGCGGTGGCGAGTTCGGTGGGTGAGAGCGGGTAGTGCGCGCCGTTGGGGCCGAGGACCGGCAGGCCGGCGTTGGGCATGCAGGCGATGGCGACGGAGGACTGCTTGGAGAGGTGGCGCAGGTGCTCGCTCATCTCGTCCGGGCCGGTGGCGCAGTTCAGGCCGATGGCGTCGACGCCGAGCGGCTCGAGCGCGGTGAGCGCGGCGCCGATTTCGGAGCCCATCAGCATGGTTCCAGTGGTTTCGACGGTCACCTCGACGAAGATGGGGAGCCGGACGCCGCGGGTGACGATGGCCTGCTTGCAGCCGTTGACGGCGGCTTTGGTCTGCAGGAGGTCCTGGCTGGTTTCGATGAGGAAGGCGTCCGCTCCCCCGTCGATGAGGCCCTCGGCTTGCAGGGCGAAGGTCTGCTTGAGGTAGTCGTAGGTGGTGTGGCCGAGGCTGGGGAGCTTGGTGCCCGGGCCCATGGAACCGAGGACCCAGCGCATGCGGCCGTCAGCTTTTTCTGCCGCTTCCGCGCGTTCGCGGGCGATCTCGGCGCCCTTGCGTGCGAGCTCTTCGATCCGGTCGTCGATGCCGTAGTCCGAGAGGTTGGACCAGTTGGCGCCGAAGGTGTTGGTTTCGACGGCGTCGATGCCCGTGGCGAAGTAGGCGTCGTGGATGTCCGCGAGGACGTCCGGGCGGGTGTCGTTCAGGATTTCGTTGCAGCCTTCGAGGCCCTGGAAGTCTTCCTCGAGCGACAGGTCCCGGCCCTGCAGCATGGTGCCCATGGCGCCGTCGGCAATGACGACGCGGTGGTTCACGGCGTCCAGAAGCTCCTGCGCGCGGGCAGGGCGGGGAACGGACTCAATATCAAGCACAAAACGAGGCATCTAAACAGGTTACGTGTGGGGGCCGGAACGTTGCGCTGTGTGTCCGTGTGCTACGGCGGGGTGGAGCGGCAGCGCTGGCATGCGCTGAGGCCAACGGCTGATGATGACGACTAGGGCGATCTTCCTATTCAGCGACTACACCGACTTTAGGATACGTCGGGCAAAAGAACATCTAGAAGACCGAGGAAAATGCCGCGGCGTGGTATCGTCGCGAGGCCCCAGAAGCCGAGGCGGACCTTGCCAAAGCCAACGGCCTGGAAACCACACTGGAAGAGACTAAGGGCTACCATATATACAGGCCATCGTTTGCAACGAGGTATATTCTGCTCCGGTTGTGCGATGGGATGCGAGTCCTATTCAGCGTTCTCCCGGACGGCAATAACCTTAAGCCAATCGCGCGTCCGCACTTCAACCGCACACAGATTTAGGCTCAAGAGCGACCAATGCCACGATTACGGCGTCTAGGACCATGAGAATCCTTCCGCGCTTCATGCCCGGAACCTAACAGTGCAACCTTGAGGGTCCCACCGGTATCCTTCCCACATGGCCGAAAAGCGCGAGCACCCGCTAGAAGTAGATGACCTAGACCTCTACACCATCGTGATATACCAGAACACACCCTTCGTGGAAGGGCTTTACCAGCAATTCATTGGTGGCAGGCCCACCCAAATGCAAACTAACGACCAGTCCGACGTGACTGACGGCCTCAAGGGAATCGCGGACGTTGGCGGCAGCATCCCAGGAATTGTCAATCTGAAGGGCTCAGGAGAAGGTTCCCGTCAGTCCAAGTCGGCAACTGGCAGCGCAACAACGATGACGTTTGACCACGCCTACCTTCTTCATGGCGTTAGACAAGCACTCCGCGAGAAGGACTTGGTGACGGTCGTAGACGATCCTGCAGCCTACCAAGGTTTAAAACCTGGAGATTTTGTGGAATACCGGGCCACTTTTGAGCCAAATTTTATCGTAAGCGTGCTCGACGTACTGACGGCAGACATTGTTCAGAAGTACGCGTATGCCAGCAATCTCAAAGAGGCCATAAGCCCCGAAATGACTCCGGAAGAGCTCCAGCACGCAAATAATGAGGCCACTCTCAGCAGCAATCAAGCGGCAGCGATTTTTGAAGCTGCCCAGCGTGAATTCAGGAACGGCACTTCTCTAGAGTTTTACGGCAAGGTCGTTCCTGCCCCTGGCGCGGAATCACTCAACGTCCACGCTGTGACCGTATGCGACCGCGCGATGTTTAGCGGCGGCGATACAGACAAGCTAGTTGACGGCGAGTTCCGCGTCCTCGGCAAAGTCATCCGAGTCATGAACTACGGGTACACCCTAATGGACCGCAACAAAATTCTCAGCCGGCTAAAAGACAACGCATTGGACGAGTTACAGGAGAAACTCAGGGCTGACGAGAGAGTAGCCGAATACATAAACCTTGACCTTGGGCTTAAGGAGGATGCGGCGGCATTTAAGGTTATCCCCATAACAGTCTTCGTCTAGGATCCAAAAGCCACTGAACTGGAGGGCGTGACTCCGGTTCGCGGGTGCTAGGTCAAGCCTCGACCTACCCGATCAAATGCCCAGCTTTCCTTCGTTACACCAATGGATCCTTTCCGCCATCGTCTAGGGCCCCGCACCTTGAAGATCCCCGCAGACGGACCCGCGTCTGTGTACTTCAAACTGACGCTTCGATCGGCGAACCATCTCCTCTTAGCTCTGTCCGGTGGAGGGCAGGACACAAGACCGTCTGCTCCACGCTGCCCCTTATGTGAATATTCGCTCTTTTGGGGTCCACCCGTCGTGTGTTTGGGGGCCGGTGGGCAGAGCGCGCAGTAGCGGT
>NZ_BMKU01000016.1 GCF_014644495.1 Pseudarthrobacter polychromogenes | reverse complement strand
TCCGCGACGGCAGCCTCTACCAAGCCCAAACACCAACAGCAGCTTGACGAAAAACATAGGGACACTCTCACTTCCTGCATGATTCTCGCCAACGCTCTATCACTGTCCCCTGGTAAGTGATAGAGCGTTGTCGATTTATCCGCATCAACTGAGAGAGGGTGTGGGGATTTCCTGCGGTAAGTGAGAGAGCGTGCGGCTGGGCCGGGAGGGGAGGTGGGCGGATCTTTTTGGCGGGCGGAAGCGTAAAATTCTGCCCGTAGGAGGTGGCCACATGAACCTAAGAATGAACACAGCCACAACCGTCCTGCCAGTCGATGATGCAGCGCGCGCCCGAAGGTTCTACACCGAAAAGCTCGGACTCCCGCACCGCGGCATGACAGACGACGGAAGCGAATTGCTCGGCAGCGACGGCGGCCCCATGCTGCAGTTAATGCCGGTCTCGGACGGCAAGCACTCCGATCACACCGCCCTGAGCTTCGAGGTCACGGATATCGAAAGAACGGTCCGCGATATGGAAGCCAGGGGTGTCGCGTTCCAGGACTACGACCTGCCCAACCTGAAGACAGAGAACCACATCTGCACCACCGACTCGGAGAAGTGCGCGTGGTTCATGGACAGCGAGCACAACATCCTGTGTGTCCACGAAAAGCTCGGCGTCCAGGCCGAGTACGAACTCTAGCCACACACCGGTGAAACAGGAAAGGGCGCCCCGGAATACCGGGACGCCCCTTCGCCGTGCTGGCCGCCTGCTGTGTTAGCAGCCGGCCGTGCCGGCTGCCGTGAAATCAGGACTCGGCGCCGCCGTGCAGGCTGTCGTCGCTGCTGTCATCCTCACGGCCGGTGCCGTGCCCGCTTTCACTCTGGTCCGAGAGGTCCATGTTGCCCCGGGCCTCAGCCATGGTGGGGCCGCCGGAGGGAACGCTGTAGGTGTCCGGGCGGATGCCGTGGGACTGTTCCTCGATCAGTGCCTGCTCTTCGCTGAAGCGGATCACGTTGGCCTCATCGCCGGCGTCGCCGGGGACGTCCTCACGGATCTTTGAGGGGTCCGGAATGATGTATCCGGCGTCTGCTTCGTCTTTGGGGTGGCTCATTTTCTTACCTTCCTATCGGGTGTTACTTGTGGGCCGCGCGATGAGGTCCGCCTTGAGGTCAAGGCTCTGGTCCTGCCGCTTGACCTTGAAGCCTACGGTATCGCCGGGGTTGCGGTTCCGGAGTTCCGCCAGGAGCTTCTCCGGAGCGGTGAGGTCCACGCCCTCCAGGGACTCCAGGACGTCACCCGGGCGGATGCCGGCGCGTGCGGCCGGGCCGTCGTCGTCCACTGCCAGGACCACAACGCCGGTGCGAGCGTTGATGCCCAGCTGGCCGGCGATCTGCGGGGTCAGTTCCCCCGGCGTGAGGCCCAGGTAGGCGTGCTCGGCAGTGCCGTCCGCCAGCAGTTCCTCGGCGACCTCCACGGCGGTGGCGGCGGGGATCGCGAATCCGAGGGCCACGGCACCGGCCGACGGGGGAATGTAGGCCTCGCTGATGCCGATGATTTCGCCGCGCATGTTGATGACCGCCCCGCCGGAGTTGCCTGGGCTGATGGGGGCATCGGTCTGGATCAGGTCCACCAGGGAGAGGCTGTTGGAGGCGGAGCCGGGAATGGACCGGTGCAGCCCGGAGATGATCCCGGCGGTGGCTGTGTTCTCGAAGCCGAGCGGCGAGCCGAGCACCACGGCACCCTCGCCCACGCGGGGGAGGTTGGTCTGGTAGACGGGTTTGGGCAGGCCGGTGCGGTTGGCCTGCACCAGGGCGAGGTCAGTTACGGGGTCCGTTGCCCTGACGGTTCCCTCCACCCGCTGGCCGTCGGCGAAGGCCACCTCCACGCGGGTGTTGCCCCGGACCACGTGCTCGTTCGTGAGGATCAGGCCGTCCTCGGAGTAGACCACGCCGCTGCCCAGGCCGCCGTCCGTGAAGATGGTGACCACGGACGGGGCGAGGTTCTCCACCAGCTGGGGGATATCGCCTTCTGCAGCCGGCGCGGGGGCCGGCGCCGATGTGCTGTTGGGCGTAGCGGTTGACGCGGACCCGGGGCTGGAGGAGCCGCTGGGTTCCGGGGGAGGCGTGGAGCCGGTGCAGGCGGTGAGGGCCAGGGACGCCGTGAGCAGTGCAGCTCCCGCGGCGGTCCGGAGGAGGTCGGCCCGCGGAAGGGCCCGGCGGGTGACGGTATTCATGGACGGCCTCCTCCGGTTCCTGGCTGGTTTCTACCACCGTAGCCGGGGATCAGAGAAAATACCAAGCACCCTTAGTATCTGCCTTAGTGCTGGGTGGAGTGCAGCCCGTCGAACGCCATGGTGATCACGTCGTCGGCGAGCCGCTCGGGGGAGAGGGAGCCGCCCGGCTTGTACCATTCCACGATCGAGTTGATCATGCCGAACAGCAGCCTGGTGACGGTCCGCGGATCGATGTCCTGGCGCAGCGAGCCTTCGTCGCGGGCTGCGGATATCAGGGCGGCCACCTTGTGGTCGAAGGCGCGGCGGCGCTCCAGGGCGTCCCGCTCGATCTCCGTATTCCCGCGCAGCCGCAGGAGCAGCGTGACGAACGGCAGCCGCTCCACCAGGACGGCCACGGTCTGCCGGAGCACGAACTCGAGGCGGGCATCGGCCGCGCCGGACGTTGCTGCAGGTTCTTGCAGGATGCCCTCGAGCCCGCCGAGCGCGTGCTCCAGGGCGAGCTTCAGGAGGTCGCCCTTTGACGGCACGTGGTGGTAGATGGCGGACTTGGAGATGCCCAGGTTGTCCGCGAGGATGCCCATGGACGTTGCGTCGTAGCCGTGCCGGTTGAAGACGTCGACGGCGATGCGCAGCACCGACTGCTGGTCGTATCCGGGGCGGCCGCGCTTGGCTGTGCTGGCTGTATCAGTGCTGCTGGGCATAGTGGCTAGTTTCTCATGAACGGTCGGTCGGGTGGCGCAGCCCGGAGCCTGCGCCACCGCTGGATGGCCTACGCCTTGGGGCGCATGTCGTAGATGCGTCGCAGCTTGCCGTTGGACCGCTCCAGGGAGCCGGGGTCCACAACGTCAACCGTGCAGGAAGAACCCACATGGATCTTGATCTGCTCCTTCAAGGTGCGCGCCGCCGTCGAAACCTGCTCGATGGTGACGGTCTCCCGGCGCTCGATCTTCACCGTCATCTGGTCCATCCGCTGGCCCTCGGGCCGGGTGAGCTCAAGTTGGAAGTGCGGGCTAAGCTCGGGGATGCGGAGGGCGATCTCCTCGATCTGGGACGGGAAGACGTTCACGCCGCGGAGGATGATCATGTCATCGCTGCGGCCGGTGATGCGTCCCATCCGGCGGTGTGCGGGGCGGGCCGTGCCGGGGAGCAGGCGCGTGAGGTCCTTGGTGCGGTACCGGATGATGGGCAGCGCTTCCTTGGTGAGGGACGTGAACACCAGTTCGCCGTGCTCGCCGTCGCGCAGCACGTTCTCCTTGCCCACCACCGGGTTGAAGGCGTCGATGATTTCCGGCCGGAAGTGGTCCTCCCAGATGTGGCTGCCGTCCTGGGTCTCCACGGCCTCGCCGGCCACACCGGGTCCCATGACCTCGGACAGGCCGTAGATGTCGCAGGCCTTGAGGTTCATGGTGACCTCAAGTTCGTGCCGCATCTCCTCCGTCCACGGCTCGGCGCCCAGCACAGCATACTTCAGCGAGGTGGAGGCGGGGTCGATGCCCATGTGCGCCATGGCGTCCGCGATGGTGAGCAGGTAGGTGGGGGTGGCCAGGATGGCGTCCGGCTTGAAGTCCTGGATCAGCTGGATCTGGCGTTCGGTCTGCCCGCCGGAGATGGGGATGACTGTGCAGCCGAGGGCTTCGGCGCCGGCGTGCGCGCCCAGGCCGCCGGTGAACAGGCCATACCCATACGCGTTGTGGACTTTCATGCCCGGGCGGATGCCTGACGCGCGGAAGCTGCGTGCCACGAGCTTGGCCCAGTCCGCCAGGTCCTTCTTGGTGTACCCGACCACCGTGGGCCGGCCCGTGGTGCCCGAGCTGGCGTGCACGCGGGCTACTTCGTGCTGCGGGACGGCGAACATCCCGAACGGGTATTCCTCGCGGAGGTCGTCCTTGGTAGTGAAGGGGAAGTTGCCCAGGTCGCTGAGTTCCCGGAGGTCGTTCGGGTGGATGCCGGCGTCGTCGAACTTGCGCTTGTACAGCGGCACGCGCTCATAGGCGTAGGCCACGGTGTGCTGCAGGCGGCTCAGTTGCAGGGCCTCGAGCTCGTCGCGGGACATGGTCTCCTCGCGGTCCAGGATGACGTTAGTGCCTGCGGCCGTTGCTGCGGCAGCGGCGGGGGTTTCGGGGGCATGCAGGGTCATGATTTTCCTACTTCTTGGGGATGGTGCGGCTGCGTCCGCGGAACTCGGCAATGAGCTCGCCGGGCTGGGCTGAACTGGGCTGGACTGAATTGGGCTGGACTGGGCCTGGCAGGGCCTGTGCGGGCTGGCCTGTTGGGGAGGGTGCAGCATCCGTGGCGAAAATCTGGATGTCGTACAGGCCGCTGCGTCCGGCGCTGGAGCGGCGGTCCGCCACTGCGGTCAGCACCTGGCCGCGGAACGCCGGCTTGAGGAAATTGATGTCGACGCCGGAGGCCACGGTGATGCTGTTTTCCTCGCCGGGTGCCTGGACGGCGGGGTTGCAGGCGAGGGCGAACGCGGTGTCCCCGAAGGCGAAGATCATTCCGCCGTGGGCCATGCCGAAGCCGTTGAGCATTTCCTGCCGGAGGGTCATCCGGATGGTTGCGTGGCCGTCGCTGATGGCGAGGACTTCGATGCCCATCCACTCGGAGGCATAGTCGTTCTCCAGGATCTGGTGTGTGGGCCCGGAAAGGGTGGTTTCAGCCATGCGTCATTGCCTCCAGCTTTATTTACCGAATGTTCATTAGGTAATCCCATGGAGGGGTCCGATGTCAAGGGCTGGGGCGTCTGCGGCCGCCGTTCCAGCCCGGTTTTCCGGCGTCAGACCCGCTTTTTGGCGGCTACCCCCGGGGCGGGGCGACCCAAAACCGGGCTGGTATGTACGTTGGCGGCCCGCACGTCCCCGCGAGGTGACACTTGACGGCACTCCCAGCGGCGGACATTGCTGTGAAGTGCCATCTCGCGGGGAGGGAGGTGCAAGGATGGAGTGACCGGCACCAGCATAGCAAAGGGCGGACCATGGCCAAAGGCATCTACGTCAGCGCAACCACTCCCGGATCGGGCAAGTCACTTGTGGCCCTGGGTCTGGCGGACACCCTCCACCGGCATGCGGACAGGATCGGCTTCTTTAAGCCCGTGGTTCATGGCCCGGACGCCGCGGCCGATCCGATGGTCGCGCTGATGAAGTCCCGTTTCGCGCTGGAGGACGAGCGCTGCCGCGGCGGACTCACCCACGAGGAAGTCCGGTCCCTGCTGGCCGATGGAAACCGGGCTGAGATCGACGCCCGCTGCGTGGAAATCTTCGCCGAGATCTCGCGGCACTGCGATGTGGTGATCGTGGAGGGAACGGACCTGGTGGGCCAGGACTCCGCCGTCGAATTCGACCTCAACGCCCGTCTGGCCAACAACCTGGCCGCCCCCATCGTGGCGGTGGTGGGCGCCAAGGGGCGGACCGTCGCCGAGGCTGCGTCCGCCGTCGAGGTTGCCCGGAAGGAACTCGCCGCTGAAAGGTGCTCCCTGCTGGCCATCATGGTGAACCGTGCAGATCCGGAGGACCTGGACGCGATCGCCGCCGCCGTGAAGCCCGGCGCCTCAAAGCGGCCCGTGTACATCCTGCCCGAGCTGGAGGCGATCGCGCGTCCCACCACCGGCGAGGTTGCTGCGGCGCTGGGCGTCCGCCAGATCGCCGGGCGGCCGGACATGGAACGCGACGTCAAGGACATCAAGGTGGCCGCCATGAACGTGGGCAACTTCCTGAACGTGCTGGATGAGGGCGCCCTGGTGATCGTCCCCGGCGACCGGGCCGATGTGATGGTGGCGTGCCTGGCGGCGTCCTTCTCGCCGGAGTTCCCGGTGGCCTCCGCGCTCATCCTCACCGGCGGTCTCGCGCCCGACGCCAACATCTACCCGCTCCTGGCGCAGGCCCCGTTCCCCGTGTTTGCCGCCACGGAGGACACCTACACCACGGCCCGCCGCGTTTCCGAGGTCCGCAGCGAGATCTGGTCCGGACACCGCCGCAAGGTCGCTTCCGCCCTGGGCCTCTGGTCCCGCCGGGTGGACGAGACCGAACTGATGGAGCGCCTCCACCTGCCCCGGGCGGAGCGGATGACCCCGCTGCGCTTCCTGCATGACCTCATCGAACGTGCCAGGTCGCAGCGCCGGCATGTGGTGCTGCCGGAGGGAACCGACGTGCGGATCCTCCGGGCAGCCGAGATCCTGCACCGCCGTGACGTCTGCGACCTCACCGTACTCGGCCCCGAATCGGAGGTCCGCGAACTGGCGGCCGCCCGCGGCATCGACCTGTCCGGCATCAACATCGTTGACCCGGCCACCTCCGACTTGCGCCAGAAGTTCGCCGAAAAGTACGCGGAACTGCGGGCGCACAAGGGCGTGGACCTGGCGAAGGCGCTGGAGATCATGCAGGACGTCAGCTACTTCGGCACCATGATGGTCCAGCTCGGCGTGGTGGACGGCATGGTGTCCGGGGCGGCCCACACCACCGCCCACACCATCCGGCCCGCCCTGGAGTTCGTGAAGACGCGCGAGGGCGTCAAGATCGTGTCCTCCGTGTTCCTGATGCTGATGCCGGACCGGGTGCTGGTGTACGGCGACTGCGCCGTGAACCCGGACCCGAACGTGGAGCAGCTGGCGGACATCGCACTGGCGTCGGCGGAAACCGCGGCGCAGTTCGGGGTGGAGCCGCGGGTGGCCATGCTCTCCTACTCCACCGGCGGTTCCGGCTCGGGTGAAGCGGTGGACGAGGTGCGGCAGGCCACCGAGCTGGTCCGCCAGCGCCGCCCTGACCTCGCCGTCGAGGGGCCCATCCAGTACGACGCCGCCGTGGACGCCTCCATCGCGGAGTCCAAGATGCCGGGCTCGTCCGTTGCCGGGCAGGCCACGGTGTTCATCTTCCCGGACCTGAACACCGGCAACAACACGTACAAGGCGGTGCAGCAGAGCTCCGGAGCCGTGGCCGTCGGGCCCGTCCTGCAGGGGCTGCGGAAGCCGGTCAACGACCTCTCCCGCGGCTGCACCGTGGAGGACATCGTGAACACCGTGGCAATCACGGCCATCCAGGCACAGGCCCCCGCTTCCTAGGGCCTGCGTCCTAGGACCAGCTTCCCCAGGCGACAGCCAAGCGAGCCAACACAAAGGGCGACGGCGGCACCCTCCGTGGGTGCCGCCGTCGCCCTTTGTATTCAGGTACTCAGCGCTGCGTCAGCTGTTGTCCGGCTTCGCCATGCTGGCCGGATCCTCCTGCTTGGCAGGCTCATCGGACAGTCCCTGCGGGGTGAGGTCCAGATCCTCGGTGTTTTCCGGGGCTTCGGGTGCCTCGCCGGTTTCCTCAGCTTTCACGGCGCCGGTGTCGTCCAGGGCAGGGGTGGCGCCTTCCACCACAGTGGGGTCCTTCTTCCCGGAACCGGTATCCAAATCCGCCTGCGGATCCAGGGGCGCTGTGCTGCTGGATCCAGTGTTGGTGGGGTCGTTCTCGTCGATCGAATTCGGCTCGTTCGTCATGGAAGTGTCCTCTCGGGCGTGGTCCAGCTCGTGTGCCGACTCTAGGCCCCAGCCTCGCCTGTCCGCAAGAAACCCGTGCCCCGGCCCGCCTATAGTGGGGTTTGAACCGCAGAAGCAAGGCTTAGGAGGCCCCACATGCTCGTGCTCGTCATCAACTCCGGCTCGTCCTCGCTCAAGTACCAGGTGCGCGACGTCGCCGCCGGGAGCGTCCTGACCGAGGGGCTGATCGAGAAGATCGGCATGGGCAACGGCGGTGACGGGGACGGCGAAATCGAGGGCCCGCGGGACCACGCTGAGGCGCTAGAGCAGGTGGATGCCGCCATCCACCAGGAACTTGGCGGCCTGGAGCTGGCCGCGGTGGGGCACCGGGTGGTGCACGGCGGGGAGCGCTTCGCGGAGCCTGTACTGATCGATAACGAGATCACCCGCGCCATCGAGCGCCTGAACCCGCTGGCGCCGCTGCACAACCCCGCCAACGTCCTGGGGATCCGGGCCATCACCAAGAAGTGGCCGGACATGCCCCAGGTTGCCGTGTTCGACACCGCGTTCCACCGCACGCTGCCCGAGCACGCCTGGCGCTACGCCGTCCCGGACGAGCTGTACACCAACCACGGCATCCGCCGCTACGGCTTCCACGGCACGTCCCACGAGTACGTGACCCGGCGCGCCGCCGCGCTGCTGGACCTGCCCGTTGAAGAGTTCGACGGCGTCATCGCCCACCTGGGCAACGGCGCCTCCGTCACGGCCATCCGCGGCGGCAACTCCGTGGACACGTCCATGGGCTTCACGCCGCTCGAGGGCCTGGTGATGGGGACCCGCTCGGGCGACCTTGACCCGTCCATCCTGGTGTTCCTGGGCCGGGCAGGCTGGACCCCGGAGGACCTGGACACCATGCTCAACCGCGAATCCGGGCTGAAGGGCCTGGCCGGCAACAATGACATGCGCTCGGTGGTGGAGGCGTCCGAGTCCGGCGACTCCAGGGCTGCCACGGCGCTCGCCGTCACGTCCTACCGGCTGGCCAAGTACATCGGCGGCTACCACGTGGCCGTGGGCGGGGCGAAGGCCCTGGTGTTCACTGCCGGCATCGGCGAGAACTCCCACCAGTTCCGGGCGCTGGTGGCGGACCGGCTGGGTGCCCTGGGCGTAGAGCTCGACGCCGGCCTGAACGCCGAGCGGTCCAAGGAACCGCGCGTCATTTCCACGGCCGGGTCCGCCATCCCCGTCCTGGTGGTTCCCACCGACGAGGAACGCGCCATCGCGGAGGCGACGGCCGCCGTCGTCTCCTCATCGGTTGCTCCGTAGGTGCCGTTTTCGGCGCCCAAAACGGCATTATCGGAGCACTCGATGGGGTTCCCGGGACGCTCTCTCACTTAAGGGCGGTTTTCCCGGGGCGCTCTCTCACTTACGCCCGGCCCTTGAGGATCAGGTTCCAGTAGACCTGGGGAAAGATGTCCCGGTCCACCACCCAGGACAGCCTGCTCTCGTTCCACGTGGGGACCCGGGGAATGGTGGGCATGGGCCGGTAGCGGTCGTCGAACTCGGCGAACACCACGGTGTCCCGCGACACCGTGAACGGGCACACGGAGTAGCCGTTGTACTTTGCGCGCAGCGGCTTCCCCTTCCGGGCGGCGACCAGGTTCTGGGCCAGCACCTTGGTCTGCTTCCGGAGGGCGCCACCGGATTTTGAGTTGGTGGTCCCGGCCGCGTCCCCCAAGGACCACACGTTCGGGAACCGGATGTGCCTGAGCGTCTGGCGGTCCACTTCCACAAACCCGCCAGTGTCCCCGGCAGCAGGCAGGTCCGTGGCCTTCAACCAGTCCGGTGCCGACTGCGGCGGAACAGCGTTCAGAACGTCGTAGTGGATGGTGTCCTCCGCGCCCGTGGAGATGTCGCGAATGGTGGCGTTCCGGCCCGCCGCGTCCACGTAAACCAGTTCGCTGTTGGTCCGCAGTTCAATGCCGTACTCCGCAATCTTGCGGTCCAGTTCCCGGTCAATCTCGGGCACTCCGAACACTGTGGGATAGGGCTGGACCATCACCACGCGGATCTGGTCCAGCACGCCTTGCTCACGCCAGTAGTCGCAGGCAAGGTACATGGGCTTCTGGCTGGCGCCGCCGCATTTGATGGGGCCGGCGGGCATGGTGAAGACGGCGGTCCCGGACGTGAGCCCGCTCAGCAGGGTCCAGGCCTTGGGTGCCAGCTCGAACTCGTAATGCGACGCCCCGTGCAGCGAATGCACGGCCGCTGCCAGGCCCGGCACCTCGTCCCAGTCGTACTGCAGGCCGGGGCACACCACCAGCTGCCCATAGGACACGGAGGAGCCCGAGGCCAGGCTGACGGTATTTGTGTCGGTGTCCACGCCCACGGCGCCGTCACGGATCCACGTCACGCCCTGCGGCATCACCGACTCCTGGGAGCGGACGGCTTCCTGGGCCTGGGCCCGGCCGCCGGCAATATGGGAGAACAGCGGCTGGTAGAGGTGGTGGTCCCTGGGCTCGATGACGGCCACGTCCTTGACCCCGTAGCGTTCCAGGCGGGCTGCCAGGGATACGCCGGCGTTGCCCCCTCCGATGATCACCACTTCATGCTGGGCGGCCACGGCGCTACTTCTTTTCGGTCAGGGCGGAAGCCTTGTGCGCGGCCCGGGCGCCGGTCTTGGCGGATTCCACAACGTACTGCGGCTCGTCCTCGCTGGCCCGGTGCGTGTGTCCGTCCAGCTCAAAGTCGCTGGTCTTCTTCTCAACGATCTTTCCGTGGGTCATGCCCTGCGACGTGTTCCATTCGACGGACGTTCCCTTGCGTAGCGGCATGACTGCTCCTTTGGTGGGGTCCGGGCCGTGGCGGTCACCGGTGGGAGTACGGATTCTCCACAATAGTAAGCACGGTTAGCTTTTCCGGGTACTGCCCGCCATCAAAGGTGGGCGGACGACGGCGGGAGGCGGCCGCCGTCGTCACCTCACCTCCGTGCCAGGTAGCGGGTTGCCGCCCCGGCAGCCCTGTTGCACAGGGCCCAGTAGGCCACCCCGGCAGCCAGCGAGGCTGCCACGGCCAGGGGAACGCTGATGCCGGTGAGCAGGGGGTAGACCAGCCAGTGCACAAGGTAGATATGCATAGAGGCGCTGGCCAGCAGGACCGCCAGGCGGCTCATGGCGCGGGGCACCGGGAGGGTGGGCAGCCAGGCGAGCATCAGGATCCCGGCCATCACGGTGAGGTCCCGGTAGGGGTTCTCGAAGAACCCCGGGACGGTAAGGACCGTGAGGGCGGTGACAACGCAGCGCTGGGCAATGGTGCGGGAGCGGGCCATCGCCCAGCCCAGGGCGAACAGCCACAGGGCCGGGACGGTATGGGGAATGCCCGGCTCCACAAGCTCAAAGCGGGTGAGCAGGCCTGCGCCGAACAGGACCAGCGGGAAGACGAACGGGAACCGGCGTTCCGCACGGTGGAGCCAGGGGATGCTGAGCAGGGCCGTCATTGCCAGCAGGATGTAAACCATCACCTCGATGAACCAGAAGTGATACTGCGTGGTCACCTGCTCGGGGCCCAGGACGGCGTTCAGGAGCACGATGTTAACCAGGCTGTACCGGTCGGTGACCAGGTAGGCGAAGGCTATGAACACCATGCTGGGCACCGCGATCCGGGCTACGCTGGTGAGCTGGCGCCGCAGGCGGGGCAGCCTCTCGCCGGAGAGCTGGAAGCGGGCGAAGTTGAATCCCGCCGCCGCGAACAATACGTGCGCCATGCCCTGCCAGCTGAAGAGGCCGATGTGGGTGCTGGCAATGAGGAAGATCCCCACGGCGCGGAGGACGAGGCTGGTGTCCATCGGGGCCAGCACGCGCGCGGTCCACGGGCGGGCCGGTTTTTCACCCTGGCGCCCGTCCGGGAGCCGATCCGGGTGCCCGTTCTTGTTCCTGTCCGGCCGCGGTTTGAGGTCCCGGACCGGCGTCACGTGCCAGTCCGGCGGCAGGTGCCCCAACACCTGCTCGAGCCGGACTGAAGCGGCCACGAAGGAGAGGGAGTCGCCGCCGAGCGAAACAAACGTGTCGTCGTCGGAAATGTCCGTCAGTTCCAGTGTGTCCTCGAAGATCCGCCTGACGGTGTCCTGCTGGGTGGCGGTGTCCTGCGTTGTTGCGGCACCGGAAGCGTCCGCCATGGGCTCAGCGGCTGTGGCCGGGCGGGAGGACAGGGCAGCCACGGCCGGATAGTCCACTTTGCCCGTGCCCAGGCGCGGGAGCTCCTCCACGGCATGGAGGTCGACGGCGGCCCGCGGCAGTCCCAGCCCCTGTGCCAGGACCTTGGTGAGCAGGTGGGTGTCGTGGTCCCCTTCGACGGCGACGACGAGCCGCTGGTCCGTCCCGGCGCTGGCAGCGTCCACGCCGAGGTCGGCGAGGAGGCGTTCCACCTGGCCCAGGTCCACGCGCAGCCCAACGATCTTGACGAACCGGCTCCGCCGTCCCGTCACCTCGTAGAGCCCGGCACTGGTCTTTCGTGCGAGGTCGCCCGTGCGCAGTTCGGTGACCGTGCGGCCCAGCGCCAGGTCGCCGGGGCTCTCTGCATAGCCCAGCATCACGTTCGGGCCGCAATACACCAGTTCGCCGTCGGCAAGTCCCGGGACTGGCTCGAGCCGGAACGCTCCGCCGGGAACGGGAACTCCGATGGCCCCGGGATGGTCGGTTGCCAGGTCCGGCGGCAGGTAGGCCATGCGGGCGGTGGCCTCCGTCTGGCCGTACATGACGAACAGGTCCCAGCCCCTCTCCCGGCCCAGATCGGCGTAGTGCCGTACGGAGTCCGGGGCAAGCCGGCCGCCGGCCTGGGTGATGTAGCGCAGGCTGGGCAGGTCCATGTCCGCGAAGCCCACGCGCTCCAGCAGTTCGAAGGTGTAGGGAACGGCGGCGAAGGCGGTGGCCCCTTCCCGCCGGAACAGCTCCCAGAAGCACGGATCCACCACGGACAGCCCAGTGAGGACCAGGCCTGCGCCACGCAGCAGGTGGCTGTTGATCACTGAGAGCCCGTAGCAGTAGGACATGGGCAGTGTGGTGGCGGCCCGGTCGTCCCGGGTGATCTGCAGGTAGGTGGCGATGGATTCGGCGTTGGCCTGGAGGTTGGCGTGGGAAAGCCTGACCAGCTTGGGGGAGCCCGTGGACCCGGAGGTGCTGAGGAGCAGGGCAAGGTCCGGATGCAGGGTGTGCCGGGTCCCCGGGCGGCGTTCGTCCAGGACGCACTGCCCGTCGGCCGAGCGCACCACCACATCGGGATCGTAGGCGGCCACCAGGGACTCAAGGGCCGCGGGCTTGTCCTCCGGGAGGAGGATCAGCGGGTGGCCGGAGGCGAGGGCTGCCAAATAGGCGACGACGGATTCGACGTCGTTGGAGGCGGCGAGCGCGATCAGGCGGCGCTCGGTGCCGAGCCTTCGGGCGAAGCTGTCCACCCGGTCGGCGAGTTCGCCGTAGGCGAGGGTCAGTCCGTCGGTGATGATGGCAGGCCTGTTTCCGTAGCTCGAAAGATCGGCAGCGAAAGGTACCCGCGCGAAATCAAGCTGCGTGGTCATCCGACGATGGTATTAGCTAAGGCTCACCTAAGTAAAAAGCGCTGTTATAGACCATTGAGTGGAGAAATAATCGGCGGGCCTAGCCCGGATCTGTTGTGGGGAGCGGTTCCGCAGCAGGGGCAGTGGGACCTGTGCCCGCCGTCGGCTGAGCGGTTTGAAGCGGAGTGGACGACGGCGCCGGGCTGGCTCCGCCGGCCGGGGCCGGCGGCGCGGTTGCTGCCTCGGTTCCTGCCGGAGCAGGAGCAGATGCTTCAGCGGCCGGAACAGTCGGCTCCGGCTCGGCCTGCGTGGTGGAGGCGGAAGTCGGGCTGGGCGAAGCCGTCTGGCCGGGGTGCGGCCCCGCCGAAGCGTTGGGATCGGCCTTGATGATGGCGGTGATCTGGTCCTTGTAGGAAGCAAGAGCGGCTTGGATCTCTGAGAGGGGCACGTTCTGGACGTTCCTCCCGTAGGCGGCGATCTCTTCCCACAGTGCTGTCAGTTGGGCCATGCTGTCCTCAGCCAGTGGGCCGTCCAAGGTTAGTACCAGCTGGCTGGCCAGTGCATAGGTAAGGCAGTCCAGGCAGTTGTAGTTGGCGGCAGCTGACAGGTTCTCCGGAATAATGACGTCCGTTTGTCCCACAACAAGGACCACCTGGAAACCGACCGCCACCGCCGCGCAGCCTGTACAGCTGGCAAAAGCATAGGCCTCGTTACGTGCGTCCACCGGCTCGCCGTCCTCAGCCCATACCAGTGCGAAGGCCACACTGTAGCTGACCGAACCGTCGCTGGTATTGACGGCGAGGGCCTGATTGCCGTCCGGGCTAGGCGCCGCGGGCCGGTCGAACGGGAACACCCAGGAGGGAGAACTGCCAGGGGCCGTGGTGGACCTGGATGAAGCACGTTCAGTGCCGGGAGCGCCCGCAACGGGAACCAGCACCATACTCAGCTGGGGACTATCCCGCGTGGGGGTAGGTGTGCCGGTTGGCCAAAGAGCCACGGTGCGTCCGCTGCGCCCTTCCCTCAAGGCGGTGTCGCCGACCGGAAGAATTGAGGTGGTGGCATCTGCAAGGGTGCCACGTTCGTAGGGCTGGACGGGGCGGTAGGTTCCGCCGTCGGGCCACCATGCCCAGGCGAGGCCGGCAAGGAGGGCACCCACCACTGTCAAGGCGGCGGTTCGTTGGACGGCCCTGCCGCGGGTCTTGTGCCAGAGCCCTGTGACCAGTTGGCGCACCAGGCGCAGCAGGATGTACAGCATGCCCAGCATGGGCAGTGCCACGGCAACAATGGCGAGGAAGCGTACCGCGGCCCCGCCCAGATCTCCGGCCGAAAGGCTCTCTGCCAGCAGGCCCTGCTGCCGGGCGGCGCTGCTCCACGCGGTGGCCAGCAGCCGTGGCAGCGAAATCACCATCATGGCCAGGCTGAACAGCAGCAGGGGCACGGTGACCAGGACCCAGAGCGTCACCACCGCGCGGGCCCACGGTTTGAGGACCTTGTTTTCCGGCCGTCCCCAGCGCCACGGCAGCAGGCCCAGCAGGACAGGTTTGATGCGCTGGAAGAGGTCGGGCACCCCGGTGGCGTCCGCCAGGATGTGGTAGCCGTCGAACCTGACCAGGGGCAGCAGCTGGCGGACCATTTGGAGGATCTGGGTCACCACAACCAGCAGCAGTGCGTCGAAGCCCGTTACCCACCAGAGTCCCATGATTGCCACGGCAACGATGGCGTTGAAATAGAGGCCGCCGAGGTCCGTCCGGAGCCGCCCGCCGCGGCCCAGCCGGTAGGAGTCGGTGACATCTGTGAAGAATGCCGGCCAGACCAGGTAGAGGCCCGCGCCCATCGAGCCGGGGACGGCACCTCCCTTCCGTGCTGCGGCGGCGTGCCCGAACTCATGGAAGCCTGCAGACAGGATGGTGATGGCGAAGATCAGCAGGAGCAGGAGGGGATTCTCAAACGCTTCGTGGGTGGCCGACCCCAGTCCCTTCACCATCAACACCCACCAGCACGCTGCCAGGAAGGCTGCGGTTACGGCCACCACGATCAGGGGGTTGAAAAGTGCAGCGAATGGAGCCGTGATTTTGCCTGTCCGCACCGGATCGGTCACGGTGTAACGGAAACGCATCCCCAGCAGTGGATCGGCCTTCTTCACTTCCGGCTGGGATCCGTCGGCCAGCCGGAGCAGGCCCAGCGGCAGGAGCTGGGAATCAATCAGGGTGCGCACGTTGTCAGCGCTGATGAGCCTGCCGGAGCCGGCACTGGCATGCTCTGCAATCTCGGGAAGGCTGCGCGTTCCGTCTATTGCTTCCAGCACAAAATAGAGCAGCGGCGTCAGCTGGAGGGTTTGTCCGTCGGCGCGGCGGACCAGGGAGGGCGGCTCCCGGTAGCCTGATCCTTCGGACTCGCCGATCAGTTGGACGCCGTCGGCGAGCCGGGGGACCTGCGGGTGGTGCTCAGCCTCCAGGGCAGGGGACGACGGCGGGCCCGCCTGGGGGCGCGGCCCGCCGCTGGTTTGGGTCATCTGTGCTTACTGTTCGAGGTTGGACTGCTGGTCAGCGGAGGCGTTGGCCTGGCCCTCGATGTGCTGGCTGATGATGGCATCCTGCTCGGCCACGGCGTAGGCCTGGCTGTCGATGGAACCGATGTTCGCGGCCACGGCCGCGTCGATCGGGGCCGCGACGTTCGCATTGGCGGCCACGGCGCCGTTGATCGGCGCCGCGATGTCCGCGTCCGCAGCAAGGTCCACGTTGACGTTGAGCAGGTCGCCGTCCAGTGCCGCTGCGGGATCCACGGGCACCGCGCCGACATCGGGCAGGGTGCCGTCGGGCAGTGTTCCGTCCGGAAGGGTGCCATCGGGGAGGAGGGCGCCGCCGTCGGCCGTTCCTGTGGTGGTTCCCGCAACCGGGCTTCCGCCGTCCACCGTGCCCGCGCCGCTGCTCTCCGATGTTCCGCCGTCCACCGTGTCATTGCCCTGGTCGATGGTGCTGTCCTGGGTGGACTCCGCATTCGCGTCGGCCACGATGCCCTGCTCAATCATGACGCCCTGATCGGCGAGTGCCTGGGCGTCCGAGCCGTAGGAAAGAATGTTGGCGGAGGCTGCGGCGTCAATCGGTGCTGCGACGTTGGCGTTCGCTGCCACAGCAAGGTCGATGGGCGCTGCCGCGTCGATACCCAGGTCCAGGTCGGCATTCAGGTCCAGGACAGAGGCAACTTCCTTGTCCGGCAGGGCCGTTGCCTGCTCTGACATCAGTTCGTCGTCGGTCAGGGGACGCATTTCCTGTTCCATGCTCACGCAAAACCTCCACATGCGGCGCTGGTTGTCCTGCCCCCAGCGGGCAGCCAGCCAGACAATAGTAAGCCTGATTAGCATTTATGGGTACCGAGGGCGTCATGAGCGTTACCGCTGGTCAGGCCTGTGGGACCGCACGCGCGCGGCTTAATTCGCAGGCGGTGCCGGCCCTTCCGGCAGGGCATTGACACCGGCCTGCCGAAGGTCCACTCTGGCGCTGTGCCTGCCTATCGTGCCGGCAGAGCCGAGCCGGCATCAGGTGCCCTGTGAAGGAGGCTCCCATGCCTGTTGTAGAAGAAAGTGTTGTTATTGCCCGGCCGCCGCAGGAGGTCTTTGACTTCGTGTCGAAGTTCCAGAACGTCGCGGTCTTCGATTCCTCCGTCACCTCCTCGGAACAGGTGGGGGACGGGCCCCTGGGCGTCGGCACCCGCGGACGCGGCACCAGCAAAGTAATGGGCAGGCAGTTCGACTGGACCGTCGAGGTTACCGAGTTCGATCCGCCCCGGCGCATGGTGTCCCGCTCCGTCGAGGGCAAGCTGGAGTTCACCATCACCTTTACCCTTGAACCGGCCGACGGCGGCACCCGCCTCACCCAGCGGATCGACGCCGCGAGTGGCCTGGGCGGCGTATTCGGCAAGCTGGCCGACCCGCTCGTTGAACGGGCCCAGGGCCGCACCGTCCGCGCCAACCTCGAAACCCTGGCGGAGTGGCTGGTGGAGCATCCACAGACCTGAGCTGCCAGATTTCCCCATCGATTGCTCCGAAAACGCCGTTCTCAGGGGTCTAAACGGCAGTATCGGAGCAATCGATGGCGTACGCCCGGCCTACTTCAGGCCGGCACCCGGCAGCAGCTCCGTGGCCCCAAGGGAATCGGCGATGAACGCGTAGTCCCAGGCGCGCTCGCGCCACTGCACGTAACGGCCGGAGGCGCCCCCGTGTCCGCCGTCCATTTCGATCTTCATGACGATCGGCTCGGTTCCGGTGGTCTTGTTCCGCAGCTCCTGCACCCACTTGGCCGGCTCAACGTAGAGGACCCGGGTGTCGTTGAAGGACGTGACGGCGGCAATCTTCGGGTAGGCGGCCGGGCGCACGTTCTCGTAGGGGGAGTAGGACTTCATGTACTCGTAGACACCGGGATCCGTGATGGGGTTGCCCCATTCCTCCCACTCCAGGGCGGACAGCGGCAGCTCCGGGTCCAGGATGCTGGTCAGCGGGTCCACGAACGGCACCTGGGCCACGATGGCGGCGTACTTCTCCGGTGCCATGTTCGCCACGGCACCCATCAGCAGGCCGCCGGCCGAACCGCCCAGCGCGGCAATCCGTGCCGGGTCCACCCAGCCCGAGGCTGCCAGCCAGTCGGTGGCGTCCACGAAGTCGGTGAACGTGTTCTTCTTGGTGAGCTTCTTGCCGTTCTCGTACCAGTGCCGCCCAAGCTCGCCGCCGCCGCGGATGTGGGCGATCACGAACACCACGCCGCGGTCCAGCAACGAGAGCCGTGCAATGCCGAAGCCCGGGTCCATGCTCATCTCGTACGAGCCGTAGCCGTACACCAGGCCCGCCGCCGTCGAATCCTGCTTGACTGCCTTGTGCCGCAGCACTGACAGCGGGATCCGGGTGCCGTCGGATGCGGTGGCCCATTCGCGGGTGGCCACGTAGTCATTGCCGTCGTAGCCGCCAAGGACCGGGCTTTCCTTCCGCAGGAGCAGTTCCCCTGCCGGCACCTCGGGGGTGGGCAGCACAAAGTCATAGATGCGCGACGGCGTGAAGTAGGACGTGTAGCCCAGCCGGATCACGGGTGCCTCGTAGTCCGAGCCGCCCACGCCCGCGGTGTACAGCTCTTCGTCGAAGGCGGGTTCAACCGGTGCTTCCTGCGCCGGAGTACCCAGCCCATGCAGCCCAATGACTTGTACCCGTTCGATGGTGTCCTTGCGGATGGACACGATGAGGTGCGTGGAGGTGACGCCGGCCCCGTTGACGCGGACGTCGTCGGAATGCCCGACGACGGTGACCCAGTCCTGCTCGGACAGCGGCCTGGCGAGCTCGGCCGGGTCCGCCAGGGACACCATGGAATTGATGGCGCCGCGGTTGTGCGTGAGCAAAATGCGTTCGCTGGCGGTGCCGTCCGGGCCGGTGAGGAGGAACGGCTCTGCCTCGTAGAGCACCCGGTCGTTGCGGGAGATGACGGTGGTCAGTTCCTGGGCGGGGTCGTCAAAACGGAGCAGGCGCGTCTCGCTGTATTCCGAGCATCCGATGCCCAGCACCAGGTACCGGCGGTCGGAAGAAAGCTCGACGCCCAGCCACATGGCGGCGTCGTCCTCCTGGTAGATGACGACGTCCTCGGCCACGGGCGTTCCCAGGGTGTGCGCCTTCACCTGGTAGGGGCGCCAGGAGTCGTCCACCACGGTGTAGAAAATCCGGGTGCCGTCCGGTGAAAAAGCGACGCCGTAAAAGATGTTCTCGATGACGTCAGGCAGCAGTTCTCCGGTGCGGAGGTCCTTGATGCGGAGGGTGAAACGCTCATCTCCCGAGTTATCCACCGCGTAGGCGTAGAGGTTGCCGTCTACCGTTACCGCCGATCCGCCTACCGAGAAGAACGGCTTGCCCTCGGCCTCGGTGTTGCCGTCCAGGAGGACTTCCTCGCCGGGGATCCCGACGCCCGGCTGCACCGCCGGAGGGGTCCAGTCGGCGATCTTGTCCCCGGTGTCCGCGGCCCTGACCCGGCACTGGATGCCGTACTCCTTGCCCTCGGCCGAGCGGCTGAAGTACCACCAGCCGTCCTTGCGGTGCGGTACGGAGAGGTCGGTTTCCTGCGTGCGGCCCTTGATCTCCTGGAAGATGGCCTCCCGCAGCGGCTCCTGGTGGGCGGTGACTGCTTCCTGGTAGGCATTCTCGGCCTTCAGGTGCGCCACCACCTCGGCGGATTCCTTGTCCCGCAGCCACTCGTAATTGTCCACGAAGGTGTCCCCGTGGTGGAGGCGTTCGGACGGGATTTTCTTGGCCGCCGGCGGGGTGGGAACGGCGGTGGCGGCGGAGTCCTGCAGCGGGGTCTGGGTCATGCCTTCAATATATAGAGCCGCCCCGACAATTTTGCCGCCGTTCGCTACCGGGGGATTACACCGCCAAACCCCTCTCCTCCCACCCCGGACGCTCTCTCACTTGACGCGGGTTTTCCCCGGACGCTCTCTCACTTGACGCCGTTTTCCCCGGGACGCTCTCTCACCCGAGGACGCTGGTCGGCTTGAGGTGGCAGGCGTATCCTGTTCACGCCAAGGCACATCCGCCCAGCGTGAGAGGGGAAGTTCATGACCATCCCGCCAGTGCACGAGCCCGAGCCGTTCCCGCCGGAACCGGGCCCCACCCAGCCGGATCCGGCCCACCCCGGGCATCCCGGCCCGCCGGCCCCCAATCCGTTCCCTGCTCCCGAACCTCCAGGCCCGCTGCCCGTACCGGACCCCGGACCCGCGCCGCTGCGCCCGGATCCCACGCGGGACTAGGCCGGCACCGCGGGAACATCGCCGCATTCAACCCCACAACAGTCTTTCTGAAGGGGCCTTCCATACCACGTGGAAGGCCCCTTCTCCCGCCTTCCGACGCGCCTTCCTGCACCCAGAAAAAGTCCAAAAAATCTCCCGCCAGACGCTTGCGGACCTGCCTCTCCAGTGATAAAAAATCTATATCAGCCAATACAGATCGGCTGATAGCAAAAAGTGTTGGACCGTCTCTTACGAGGAGGGAAGCCATGTTGATGCGAACCGATCCGTTCCGCGAGCTGGACAGGCTGGCCCAGCAGGTCCTCGGCACCGCAGCGCGTCCGGCAGCCATGCCGATGGACGCATGGCGTGAGGACCAGGAATTTGTAGTCGCCTTTGATCTGCCCGGCGTCGATGTGGATTCAGTGGATCTGGATGTGGAACGGAACGTCCTCACGGTCAAGGCCGAGCGGCCTGATCCTTCGGGCAAGGACACCGAGCTGATCGCCTCCGAGCGGCCGCGCGGCGTGTTCAGCCGCCAGCTGATCCTCGGGGACACCCTGGATGCTGAAAATGTGAAGGCTACGTACGACGCCGGTGTCCTGACACTGCGGATTCCTGTCGCCGAAAAGGCCAAGCCGCGGAAGATCGAAATTGAGACGAAGGGGGCAAAGCAGGAAATCGCCGCCTAGTTTCAACACAGGATCGGGACGTCGGGCACTGATTGTGTACTGCCTCTTCAGGGCGGATGGCCATTCTGAGCACGCCACAGCGCTTCCCGCGCATCGGCAGGTTGCGCCTGAACTTCCCGATACGGTGGCCCCCGGTTTCGGCCGGGGGTCGTCCCATGCCCGGAGTCCTAGGCACGGTCGAGGCCCCGAATCAGGTGTTGAGCTCCAGCATCAGGGCGGGCAGCTCGTCGGCCAGTTCACGGGCCAGGAATCCCAGGGGGCCCAGCCTGCTGGCCAGCCGGTCCGCGGCAGCGGCATGGAGGTGTGTTCCCCAACAGGCGGCCTGCGGGCCCGTGGTTCCCCGGGCGCGGAGGCCGGCGGTGGCCCCCGCCAGAACGTCGCCGCTTCCGGAGGTGCCCAGCCCGCCGTAACCGGTGGTGATCTTCCACAGCTCTGATTCCTCGGGGGCGTCCGGGCCGGACGGGCGGGCAATGAGCCCCTGGCAGCTCACCACGGCCTGGTACCTGTCGGCGATTTCCGCGACATCCGCCGGTAGGTCCTTCAGGTCCCGGCCCAGCAGGATCTCCGCCTCCTTGGGGTTGGGCGTGAGGATCAGGCGGCCCTTCCACGGGTCACACCGGTCCGCCACGTTCACCAAGGCACCCAAAGCGAAGGCATCGAGAACGACGGCGGGACCTCCGCCGTCGTTCTTCTCCCCAGCGGCGGCCTCCCGCCCTAGGAGGGCCCGAAGCAGGTCCTCGGTGAGGTCCGGATCGTCCAGGCCAGGGCCCACCAGGATGGCGTCAGCGCTGTCCAGGTACGACGAAATCAGGTCCAGCCCCTCACCCGTGACGGACCCGCTGGAGGTTTCGGGCAGCCCCATGGCCCCGCACTCAGGCAGTGCCACGCCCACGTGGACGGCCACGGATTCCGCCACGGCCAGGGTGAGCTTCCCGGCACCGGCGCGCAGTGCGGCCGCGCCGGCGAGCAGCGCCGCCCCCGGCGTGGCCCGCGCACCGCCGATCACCAGGACCGAGCCGCGCGAATACTTGTCCTCCCCGGGCGCCGGCAGCGGCCAGCCGCGCAGCAGTGACGGCGTCACAAGGGTTGGCGAACCGGAATCACTTCGGATGGACACTGGAATCCCCTCCGTGTTCGGTGACGGTGACGCCGTGCTCGGCCAGGTGGTCGGCCACGTTGAAGCTTTCAAGGGTCCAGGGGCCCTCGCCGGCAGGCCGCACGAAGCGGGTAATGGAGGCGTTGAGTACGGAGGTGCTGGCGGCCAGGTCCAGGAGCTCCTTCTCGGTCATCCCCTCCAGCACGTACCGGAACAGCATGATCAGGGCGTCGTGGCACACCAGCATCACCCGGTGCCCGCTGCCGAGGTTGTTCAGTTCGTCCAGGACGGAGCGCAGACGGAGTGCCACGTCTGCCCAGGATTCACCGCCCGGCGGCCGGTAGTACATCTTGCCCAGCCACTCCCGGCGCTCGGCCTCTTCCGGGTAGCGCTTTTCCACCCCGAGCCGGGTCAGCCTGTCCAGAATGCCCAGTTCCCGGTCCCGGAGCCGTTCATCCAGCTGGACCTTCACCGGCCAGCCTGCAGCCTCCACCGCGATCTCGGCCGTCTGGAAGGCCCTCGCGTAGGGGGAGGAGACCACGGCGTCCGGCCGGAATTCCTCGGCGATGCGGGCCAGCGCCGCGCCGAGCGCCTTGGCCTGTTCCTGGCCGGTGCCCGAGAGGTTCACGTCGGCATCCCGGGCAGGTACAGCGATGACTTCCGCCCCGGCCATCCGCGCATCGGTGGCAGCCACGTTCCCTTCGCTTTCACCGTGGCGGATCAGCAGCAGCTCCACCGCCCCGGCTTCCTGCACAGCCTCTGTCAGTCCGTCGTCGTTCACAAAGAATCACTCCGTTCGCGTGCCTTGCCGAATGCAGGAACACTACCAGCGGCGTACCCATGGGCCAGGGAAAATAACGGACGACGACGGCTGGCGGCAGTGCAACGGCGTCAGGCTGTGCGCCGAATAGGTTGTGTCACAATCTAACCCATGACACTATCTAGTTATGACCCCAGACAAACGGTGGCCCAGCGACTGGGTCAGGGCTGTGCTCCCCACCTGCATCCTGCAGGCGGTCGCCGGAAGCGGCGAGGCCTACGGGTACCAGATCATCCAGGCACTGAAGGCTGCCGGTTTTGACGGACTGAGCGGCGGGACGGTCTACCCGGCGCTGAACCGGCTGGAAACGGATGGATTTGTCAGTTCCGAATGGCGCCAAGGGGACGCCGGCCCGGGTAAGAAGTTCTACTCCCTCACTCCCAAGGGGCAGCAGCGACTGCAGGACGCAAGCACGGACTGGAACCAATTCGCAGATCTCATCAAGAACCTGCTCCACGAGAGGAACGGCTGAAAGTGATGTCCACAGAGGAATACCTGAAAACCCTGGCCTATGAACTGCGCCATCGGAAACACGGTGAAGACATGGTCCGGAACACGCTGCAGGAAGTCAGCAGCCACCTGGCTGAGAGCGGCGAAAGCGGGGTTGCGGCCTTCGGGCAGCCGCGCGAGTACGCCGCCTCATTCGCCGCAGGCACAACCACGTCCGGGGGCGCCCGGGTGGGAACCCTTGCCGGGCTTGTTGTCATCGTGACACTCGCCGCCTATCTGGTCCTTCGGGGGACCTTCGACATCAGCTTCGGCATCTCCGGGACGCTCACCTATTTTGGTGCGGTGGTGGCTGTCACGGCTGCCCTGATCGTGACCGGCCAGCAGATGGACAGGCGCCTTCCGGACCCGCGGTAACGCCGGACCGCCCTACCGCTCCGGCGTCAGCACCTTCGAGAACACCGTGGCACCGTTGGCGTTCCGCAGGCTCACCGTGAAGGTGTCGGAATCCAACTGGACGTGCCCGAAGAACTGGTTCTCGCCGTCGCGCGGTGATTCCCCGGGGAAGCGCCCGGCCTTCGAGAACACCACCTCGGGCCCGAACGTGCCGTCCATGGCGTTCGGGCCGAAAGACCCCGCGGCGATGGGCCCGGCCACGAACTCCCAGAACGGGTCGAAGTCGGTAAACGCCGCCCGCTCGGGGGAGTAGTGGTGGGCGGCGCAGTAGTGCACGTCCGCGGTCAGCCACACAACGTTCTTCACCCGGTTCCGCTTGAAGGCGCTCAGTACCCCGGCAATCTCGAGCTCGCGGCCCAGCGGTGCGCCGGGATCACGGTTGGCCAGGCTTTCCTGGTTCACGGCGCCGTCGGGCACGATGATCCCCAGCGGTAGGTCCGCAGCGATCACCTTCCACGTTGCCTTCGACTTCGAGACCTCGCGGATCAGCCAGTCCACCTGCTCCTGTCCCAAAATGTTCGTAGCGTAGGCCTCCTTGCCGTCCGTATTGGGCGACTTGAAGGTGCGCATGTCCAGGCAGAAAATGTCCAGCTGCGGGCCGCGGCTGATCTTCCGGTAGATGCGGGCGGGCTGGTACTGGCCGGCGTCGTCAAACGTTCCCGGCCGCCACAGCGCCGCGGACTCGGCGATGGGCATGTTCTCCTGCCACGCCTGCCGGCCGCGGGCTGCGAGGGTGTTGACGTCCCGGACGGTGTAGCGGGGGTCCTCCAGGATTTCGCCGGGGTACCAGTTGTTGGTGGTTTCGTGGTCGTCCCAGTTGGCGATCACCGGGACGTCGGCAAACATGGCGCGCATGTTGGCGTCCATCGAGTTGTACCGGTGCCGGCCGCGGAACTCGGTGAGGGTTTCGGCCACCTTGGACACCTCCTCGGTGACCAGGTTCCGCCACACCTGCCCGTCCTTCTCCACCACCGTTTCCGTGAGCGGACCGTCCGCGTACACGGTGTCTCCCGAGTGGATAAAGAAGTCCGGCCGGGTCTGGTGCATGGCCCGGTAGCCGCGCATGCCGCCGATCTCCTCGTTAATGCCCCAGCCCTGGCCGGCAGTGTCGCCGGTCCACACAAAGCTTTGGGCGGACGACGACGGCACGTCGCCTCCCTTGTGCGAGTCGCCGTTGCGGCCCCGGCCGTTGTACGTCCCGGCGTCCGGAGCGGTGCGGAAGGTGCCGCGCACGCTCTCACCGGACGCGCCGCCGTCGTCCTCGAAGCTGATCTCCAGCGCGAAGCGGGTGTTGGACGGCAGGTTGCCGGCGTGGATCTTGGCGGTGAAGTCGGACGCCTGGGTGGCCCGGGGTCCCCGCAGGACGCGTTCGAAGGCGCCGCGGCCGCGCAGCACCTCGCCGCCGTCGTCAACGGCCCGCAGGATTGCCGTCATCCGCCCTGTCCCCGACGCCCGCGACCACATCACGGCCGAGTCCGGCGTGACGTCTCCGGTGGCGATGCCGCTGGGCAGGGTGAGCCGGTTCCGGACCAGCGCGATGCCGGCGGGGGCATGGCGCGGGGCAGCCTGGCCGGTACCGGCCTGGGCTGCGGCGGGCACGGCGGCCAGTGCGGCGGCGAGGACGGATCCTTTGACGATGGTGCGGCGCGATACGTCGGCCGGTGAAGTGGAAGTCATGCCCCCACGCTGCCGCCGCCGGGCGCATGGACTCTGGCACTCGGGTGAACACGGGGTGATTCGGTGATGAACAGCGGGAACACCCCTCCGGCATGGACGGCCCTGGGCCGCATTCGCGGTGCTGCCCAGCACCGTTCCTGCGGGGCAGGGCCGCTCATCGCGCGGGTGACCGCAGAGACGCCGCGCCGAACACCCCTTACGGAACGGCGAACTCGCCGATCCGGCCCTCCCGCAGGGCTGCCCCCACGGCGTTGATGGCCCCGTAATCCGGAAACAGCACGGACTGGCCGGCCACGAACCCGGATCCGGCGGTTGGCAGGGTCATGGTGCCGATGGCGTTGGCGTCCAGGTTCCGCAGGCTGTAGGCCAGGATGGCGGCCTGGACCGGGTCGAAACCCTTGTTCACGGTGAGGCAGCAGGAAGCGAAGTCCACCAGCCCGCGGACGGCGTTGACGTCATTGAGGCCGCCGCCTGTGGTCAGCCGGGCCAGGACGGCCTTGAGCAGGATCTGCTGGTTGCGGACCCGCTGGAAGTCGCCGTCCGCGAAGGCGTACCGCTCGCGGGAAAACTCGAGCGCCGCCTGTCCATTCAGGTGGTTGACTCCGGGGCCGAAGACGTGCCCGGTGTCGTGCGTGGACTGGAAGGGAATGGGAACGTTGACGTCGATCCCGCCCAGCCCGTCCACCAGGACCTTGAGGCCGCCAAAGTCCAGCATCAGGGTGTGGTCGATGGTGATTCCGAACAGCTGCTGCACCGTCTGGGTGGTCATGTCGATGCCGCCGTACTGCAGGCCGGCGTTGATCTTCGCCCCGCCGAAGCCCGGAATGTCCACCCAGGTATCCCGGTTGATGGACACGATGTACAGGGTCCTGCGGTCGGCCGGGACGTGGACGAGCATCAGGGCGTCCGAGCGCTGGTCCATCGCTTCGCCCGTTGCTGCCGTGTGTGCCGCCGCGTCCTTCGCGTTGCCGCGTATGTCACTGCCGATGACCAGCACGTTCATGGGCGCGGCCGGCAGCTCCGGAATGGGCTCCGGAGGCGGCGGGGGAGCAGGGGCAGGCGGAGGCGCCTCAGAAGGGGTTTCCGAGGGGGACGGTGTCTCCGACGGCGACGGCGACGGGGACGGCGCTTCGCTTTGCGTTGCGGCGGGCTGGGCCTCGGGGGCGGGACGGTTGAGGCTGATGACGGCGACAACGGCTACAGCCACCAGGGCGAGCGCCAGCAGCGCCGCGATCCAGCGCCGGCGGCCGTGCGCCACCCAGCTGCCGCCGTGTGGACCGGACGCGGATGGATCGGTTGGGCCGGTACCCCCGGGACCGGACGAACCGGACCCGGACGAACCGGACCCGGACGAACCAGGACCGGACGAACCGGATGAATCAGGACCGCCAGGCGTGCTCACGATGTCTCACCTCGTTGTGGGTAGGTGGGATCAGTGTCAGCCCGCAAGGCCCCTGCTGGCTACAAACTTGTCCAAACTGTCATCTGCCAGGGCCCGCGAGAGCCCCGCAATGGCGTTGCGGTCCGGGATCACGATGGACTGGCCGTCCGCCGACGTTCCCGTCCCGAGCGTTGGGAGGGTGAACATCTCCATGTCGTCGGACCGGACGTTCCGGAGCTCCAGCCCCAGCCGTGCCAGCGTTCCGGCGTTCAGGCCGCTGTCCGCGCTGACGAAGGGTGCCATGGCGCTGATGACGTTGTGGATCTTCACGGGGTTGAGGAGCGTGTCCCGGCTGAGGTTCTTGGCCAGCAGCGCCTGCAGGAAGGCCTGCTGGTTGCGCACCCGCTGGTAGTCGCCGTCCGCATAGGCGTAGCGTTCGCGGACGAAGTCCAGTGCACCCTTGCCGTCCAGGACCGTGGGCCCCTTGGCGTACTTCTTGCTGCTGTGCGGCGACACGAAAGGCTGGGTGACGTTCACTTCCACCCCGCCCAGGGCGTCGGTCATGCCCACGAATCCTTCGAAGTCGATCATGGCCACATGGTCGATCCGCTGGTTGAACAGGGATTCCACCGTCTGCACCATCAGCGGGACGCCGCCGTACGTGAGGGCTGCGTTGATCTTGGCCTGGCCGTTGCCCGGAATGTCCACCCACAGGTCCCGCATCAGGGAAACGGTGAAGATCTTGGACCTGTCCGCGGGGACGTGGACCAGCATGAGGGTGTCGGCGCGCTGGTTGGAGTTGCCGCCGGACAGGGCCTCTTCCGTGGTGGCGCCGCGGCTGTCGCTGCCCATCACCAGGATGTTCAGCATGCCGTCGGCCATGGCTATTTGGCTGCCCTCCGCCGTTCCGCCGCCGGGCTGGCTTCCGGCCGGTCCGCCGGCTTCACCCGGTGCTGCTTCTCCCGCGGCCGTGCCCGGCTGCTGGCGCTGGGGCCGGAGAGATTCCGCCGGCCAGGGAGAGTCGATGGTGGTGATCTCGGACTCGTAGATCTGTCCCAGGCTGTACAGGTAGGCCCCGAGGGAGGCAGGAACGATGATTGCCACGGCCAGGAGCACCAGCAGGATGGTCCGCAACCGGTGGCGCCTGCCGCGTTTGGCCGGCTCGGGTGCGTCGGCCGGCTGGGTGCTTGGATCGTGCAGCTGGATGCCCATTTGGGAAAATTAGCATCGGCAAAAATTCATTACATCGGGGGAATCCGCAGAAAAACCGCAGAGAAAACCACAGGTTAAATGACGACGGCGGAAGCCGGCTCAGGCGGGAACGTTCAGGCGCGCGTGACGGAGGATGGAGACGATGGCCGGAGCCAGCTCGTCCTCCATCTGCCGGTACACCTCGGGTGACCGGCGGTAGGGGTCGATGATGTCGTTGTCCCCTGCATCGGGAGGCAAGGACAAATGCCGGACCCCCGCGGCCCTCGCTGCCAGGCTCTTCCAGAAGGCTGTGTTGGCAGCCAGCCGGTCGCCGTCGTCGGCCGTTCCTGCAGGGGGCGCGCCCCCGTCAGTTGCTGCCGCGCGCTGGTCCAGGACGTCGAGCATGCGGGCGAACTCGCGGATGGTGAAGGTGCGCTTGAGGAGAGAGGCGTCCAGCTGGAGCACTTCGCCGCGGTGTCCGGTGGTCATGGTGAGCACCAGGTCCACGCCGCGCAGGATCGCCGGGGTCAGCTGGCGGGCCGCGAAGTTGTCCGGGTCCCCGCCGAAGGTGCGCACAATATCCGCTGAGATGGGCTGCATGGGCTCGCCCACCATAGCGCGCGTCCCGGCGCTGGTGACCACGAAACCGCCCGGCACCGCCTGGTTGAGGCCTGCCTGCAGCAGCCTCTCGGCCACCGGAGAGCGGCAGATGTTGCCGGTGCAGACGGTGAGGATTCGTACTGGTGCGGATGTGTCCAAGGGGATTTTCTCTTTCCAGCCGGTGCGCGGACCGTCCGGCCCGCACGTTTCAACTTAACACGCAACACCCGCACGCTCTCTCACTTACCGCAGCTTTTCGCCGGACGCTCTCTCACTTGACGCTGCTTTTCCCTGGACGCTCTCTCACTCCCTGCGGCGAAACGGTGCGCGTTACTACCATTCCTGCGGCACTGCGTCCACCATGGAGGCAGGCACCAATACGGAGGAGTGGCACGATGAGTCCAGGAGACCAGCCCGGACGCGACTGCGTTATTGCCGGCGGCGGCCCGGCCGGCATGGTGCTCGGCTACCTGCTGGCGCGCGCCGGCCTGAAAGTCACCGTGCTGGAGAAGCACGCGGACTTCCTCCGCGACTTCCGCGGCGACACGGTGCATCCGTCCACCGTGACCCTGCTTGGCGAGCTCGGGCTCCGGGAGAAATTCCTGCAGCTGCCTCTCACTCGGCTGCCCACCTTGGACGCCGTTGTGGAAGGGCAGCGCATCACCATGGCCGACTTCCGCACCCTCCGGGGCCCCGACAACTTCCTGGTCCTGGCCCCGCAGTGGGACTTCCTGAACTTCCTGGCCCGCGAGGCGGCAGCCTTCCCCACCTTCGAGCTGCTCATGAATACGGAGGCCACCGCGCTGATCATGGAGCAGGACCAGGTGCGGGGCGTGCGGGTTGCAACGCCCGACGGCGGACGCGAGATCCGTGCCACGCTGACGGTGGCCGCGGACGGGCGGGCGTCCGTGCTGCGCTCTGCAGCCGGACTGGTTCCGGATGAGTTCGGCGTGCCCATCGACGTGCTGTGGTTCAACCTTCCCAAACCGCCCGCGCCGCCGCCCGTAACCCTCGGGTACATCTCCTCCCGCGGAATGGTCCTCACGCTTGACCGGGGCGACAGGTACCAGTCGGGCATGGCCATCCAGAAAGGGGGACTCGACGAACTCCGGGCTGCAGGGCTGGGCTCGCTCCGTGAACGGCTGACGCGCGCGGCTCCCGTGCTGCAGCCGGTGGTTGGCACCCTGCAGGACTGGGAGCAGGTTAAACTTCTCTCTGTCCAGATCAACCGGCTCCGGCGCTGGTACCGGCCCGGATTCATGGCGATCGGTGATGCCGCCCACGCAATGTCCCCGGTGTTCGGCGTCGGCGTGAACTTCGCCATCCAGGACGCCGTGGCACTGTTCAACGCCATCTCGGGTGACCTGGCTGCCGGAGCGGCCCCGGTGGAGAAGCTCGCGGCCGTGCAGCGGCGCCGCGAGATGCCGGTGAAAGTCATGCAGCTGATCCAGCGCAACGGGCATAAGGCCATCTCCAGGGCAGCCACGGGCCACAGCTTCGCCCCGCGCTGGGTGGTTGTGCTGATCCGGATCGCCTCACCGCTGCTGCGCCGCTTCACCGCACGGTTTATCGGCGTCGGAATTCGCCCCGAACATGTGAAGCCGGCGGCGCCTGGATACAGGCGCCGCCGGCCAGCCGGACGCTCTCTCACTTAACGCCGTTTCCGGATGGACGCTCTATCACTTTCTTGAGGAAAGTGAGAGAGCGTCCATCGATTTGGTGCCGTAAGTGATAGAGCGTCCATCGATTTGGTGCATCAAGTGAGAGAGCGTCGTGGGGGAGGGTTAGAGCCCGGCGAGCATCTCCTTCATCTCCGCGATCTCCGCCTCCTGGGCGGTGATGATGTCGCGGGCCAGCTGGATGCTTTCGGGGTGCTTGCCGGCGGAGATTTCCTGCTGCGCCATGTCGATCGCGCCTTCATGGTGTCCGATCATGTGCTCCAGGAAGAGCCGGACGGCGTCCGTTCCCTGGGCGTCCTTCAGCTTCTCCATGCCCGCTGAATCAACCATGCCGGTCATGCCGTGCCCGGAGTGGTCAGACATCATGGCGGGCACGTTCCAGTCCTCAAGCCACCCGGTCATGGTGTCGATCTCCGGCGCCTGCGCGTCCTTGATCTTGGTGGCCAGGGCGGTGACGTCCGCGGGCATGTCCGGTTTCGCCAGGATCATGTCGCTCATCTCCACGGCCTGCGCGTGGTGCGGGATCATCATCTGGGAAAAGGCGATGTCCGCCGGGTTATGGCCGGCACTGGCATCGGGCATCATGCTGGACGCGGGGCCGGAGCTGCCGTGGTTCATGGGCATGGTGCTTCCGCCGGAGCTTCCGGCATCGGTGGCGCACCCGGCCAGGCCAAGTGAGGCTGCCAGCGCAGCGGCGACGGACAGGGCTTTGATCTTGCTGTTCATTGTGTGATGGTCCTTCAGGAAAGTAGGTGAACTGGGCCTGTGGAGGCGTGGGAGGCCACGCGGCGCAGTCCGTTTACGTTCGGCTGATGGACAGTTCGCAGGGCGTCTTGCTTGGCGGGACGAAGGAGTAACCGGCGGCCCAGTGGGTGCCAAAAACCGGTGCAAGTAGTGCGGTGGGGCTTGCCGGGGGCGGGGCGGCCGCGAGCGATCCGGTCTTCGCCAGCGGGGTGCAGGACGCGCCTTCTTCCCGCACATCCGGGCACCCTGCGCTGCAGGATGCGGAGGCGGTGAAGGCCGCGCCTACCGCATCCGTCAGGATCGCTGCGTGTCCAGCATGGGAATATCCGACGGCGGTGTGCCCGGCTGAATGTCCGACGGCGGAGTGTTCCGCCGCGGAGTGCCCACCGGGAGAATGCCCGACGGCGGAGTCCCCGGCAGCGAGGGCAACGTCCGCGTGGGCCGCGTGCGAGGAATGGTCCGCGGTCATGACGTGCATGCCGAAGATTCCGGCCACGACGGCCATAACCACAGCCAGCAGCCCAGCGCGGAGGAGGGCTGCCTGCAGGACGCTGGCGCGTGCGGTCATGCTGGTTCCTCCTCCTTCAGTGGACGGGGCTGGACTGGATTGGATCAGGCTGGACTGGACTGGATTGAATCAGACTGGGATGGAACGGACCGGGTTCAGTACCTTCAACGTACCTCGGACGGGTTGAGTTTCACCCGCCGCAGCAGCTGGGCGTTCAGGGCCACCACAATGGTGGACACGGACATCAGGACGGCTCCGGCAGCCGGCGAGAGCACCACCCCGGCGAACGCCAGGACACCGGCGGCCAGCGGCACGGCCAGGACGTTGTAGCCGGTGGCCCACACCAGGTTCTGCCACATCTTGCGGTAGCTCGCCCGGGAGAGGTCCACCATGGACAGCACCGCGCGCGGATCATTTCCGGCCAGCACCACCCCTGCGGACTCCATGGCCACGTCGGTGCCGGCCCCGATGGCGATGCCCACCTCGGCGCGGGCCAGCGCCGGCGAATCGTTGACGCCGTCGCCCACCATGGCCACCTTCAGCCCGCGCGCCTGCAGTTCGGCAACCTTCTTGTCCTTGTCCGCGGGCAGCACTTCGGCGAACACCTCGTCAATGTTCAGGTCCTCGGCCACGGCCTGGGCCACCTGCCGGGCGTCGCCGGTGATCATGCCCACCTTCACCCCGCGGTGCTGCAGGGCCGCCACAGCCTGGCGCGACTCAGCCCGCACCGCGTCCTCCAGGCTGACCGCCCCCAGCACGCGGCCGTCGTCGTCAATGACATGCAGGACGGCAGCGCCGCGGTCCATCCACGCCCGGGTGGACCGGGCCAGGGCGGAAGGTTCGACGGCGCCCAGCTCGCGCAGGAGCGCGGGCCCGCCCACGTGCACGGTGCGTCCGTCCACCGAGGCCCGCACGCCCCGGCCGGTCAGTGAGGTGGATCCGGTGGCGGCAGGAAGGGTGAGGTTGCGTTCCCGGGCCGCGCGGACGATGGCACGGGCCACGGGGTGCTCGCTGTCCGACTCAACAGCGGCGGCCAGGGCCAGCAGCTCATCAGCGTCCACTCCCTCGACGGCGGCCACATCCTTCAGTTCGGGTGCGCCCGTGGTGAGCGTGCCGGTCTTGTCGAAAAGGACCACGTCGATGGTGCGCATGCGCTCCAGCGCCATCCGGTTCTTGATCAGCACCCCGGCCCGGGCGGCCTGCTCGGTGGAGATGGCGATGACCAGCGGGATGGCCAGGCCCAGGGCGTGGGGGCAGGCGATGACCAGGACGGTCACGGTGCGGGTGACGGCCTCCGGGATGCTGCCCAGCAGGGTCCAGGCGATGAAGGTGAGGACACCCGCGCCGGCGGCAAAGTAGAACAGGAAGGCTGCGGCGCGGTCGGCCAGGGCCTGGGCCCGGGAGGAGGACGACTGTGCCTCGGCCACCAGCCGCTGGATGCCGGCCAGGGCGGTGTCGTCGCCCACGGCCGTCACCCGGACGCGGACGCTGGTGTCCGTGGCGACGGTTCCGGCCACCACGGTGTCGCCCGGGCCGCGCGGCACGGTTTTGGATTCGCCGGTGATCATCGATTCGTCGACCTCGGCCTGCCCCTCCACCACCGTTCCGTCCGCAGGCATCCGGGCGCCGGAACGGACCAGGACCAGGTCGCCTTGCTGGAGTTCGGAGACGGGAACGGTTTCGGTGCCGGTGTCCGTGATGCGTTCGGCTTCATCAGGCAGCAGCGCAGCGAGGGCATCCAGGGCCCCCTGCGCCGAACCCAGGGCCCGCATCTCGATCCAGTGGCCCAAAAGCATAATGGCCACCAACAGCGCGAGCTCCCACCAGAAGTCCAGGTCGAAGCCGCCCAGCCCCAGGCTGGTGACCCAGGACGCGGCGAACGCCACCGTGATGGCCATGGCGATCAGCAGCATCATGCCCGGCCGGCGGTCCTTCAGCTCCTGCAGGCCGCCCTTGAGGAATGGCTGGCCGCCGTAGAGGAAGATCACCGTGCCCAGGACGGGCGGGATCCAGGTTGACCCGGGGAACATGGGGGCCATGTAGCCAAGGAGGTGCCCCACCATGGGGCTGAAATAGACCACGGGGATGGACAGGGCCAGCGTCAGCCAGAACCTGTTCTTGAACATGGCGGTGCTGTGTCCGGCGTGCTGCCCGTGCGTGTGGATAGCATGGTCGTCGTCAGGGCGCGCGGCGTGGCCGTGGCCATCGTGCCCGCTGCCTGAAGCAGCCGCCGTTTCGGTGAGGGTGCCGCGTGAGGGGCGCTCGTCGTCGTGATGGTGGTGCTGGTGGTCCTGCATCGGTTCCTCCTTGGAGGGCGCCGCAACCCGGGGCAACAGCCCCGTTGCGGAAAATCAGTTGGCAGCCAGGGAGTACCCGGCCGAGGTGACGGCCTGGCGGACCGCCGCGTCTGAAACGGAGCCGGCAACGGTCAGGCCGGAACGGCCGCCGGCTACCAGGTCAACGGAGGCCGACTCGACGCCGTCAAGGGCGGAGACGGCCTTCTCCACCGTCCGGACGCAGTGCCCGCAGGTGAGGCCCTCGACGGAGAAGGTTCGCTGGGAGGGGGCAGCGGCGTCGGAATGTACGACGGCGGCCGGCGCCTTCTGCGCGTGGCCTGCGGGGGAGCAGCAGCTGCAGCCGGCGCTGGAGGCCAGGGGGAGCTCGGTGCGGTTCTCGCTATCAAACATGTCAGTTCCATTCCTTGGTGAAGGACGATTCCTTGCTGGGCAGGCGCTGGGGTTGAACGGCTGTGACGGCGGTGCGGGGCACCGGCCTGGACATACCACTTCACTGACAACACCTTGAATATACCCCTAGGGGGTATGTCCGTCAAGGCCGGAGCCGCCCGGAGGGTACCGGCGCCTTGGTAGTGGCCATAGTCCCTTACGCCCGGGGGCCTTGCCCGGCCATAATGGAACAAGTGCGGACTGTGCCAACGGCCGGGGACGTGTTGGACGCTACATGGAGGTGGCCCTGTGTCAGAGCTGACCGGCCCTTATACCTATTCCAGCGCGCTGGGGGATAACCAGTGCGTTGCCGGGACGTTCCACGCGGACGTGGCCACGGGAAAGCTGCACTGGTCGGAGGCCATGTTCCAGCTGCACGGCTACCGGCGGGGCGAGGTTGTCCCCACCTTGGAGCTGCTCTTCTCCCACAAGCATCCGGAGGACAGGCCCAAATGCGAGGAAATTGTGGCGCAGGTTGTCCGGACCGGCGGCTATTTCTGCATGTACCACCGCATCATCGATGCGCAGGGCCGGACCCGGCGGGTCCTGACAACCGGTGACGCCCTTGTGGAGGGCGGGAGGGTCTCCGCCCTTGAAGGCGTCATGATCGACCTCACTTCAACGCTTCAACGTGAAACCGAGCAGACCGCCCGTGACGCCGTTATTGGAGCCACGTCCACCCGGACCGTCATAGACCAGGCCCGCGGCATCCTCATGGGCCAGCTGAACATGGGCTCGGAGGACGCTTTCCAGATGCTCGTGAGTACCAGCAGCCACCGCAACGTCAAGCTCGTTGTGGTGGCCGCCGAGCTGGTGCAGCTGGCCAACTCGGCGGAGTCGCGCAAGTACCTGCAGGCGGCAGTGAAGGCCATTGAGATGGAAGGCCGGGGGAATGCGGCGCAACGGAAGCGGGCTGTCTAGCGTCAGTTAGTGGTGCTCCACCCAGCACGCCAGAATGGTGGTGGACAACTGGTAGGCCAGCGCATTGCGGCTGATGCCATCCGGACCCATGGCCTCCGGCAGGCCGGAGGCGTCAACCTGCAGCACAAAGCTGTCCTTCTGGAACACTGCCGATCCGTCCGCGGTTTCATAGGCGGGAAAGCCGAGGCTGGCGAGCCCTTCGATCGGCGTCGCGTCCACCGCCAGCGCTTGCATGGCGTCAAAGTACGTCAGTGCCGCCGCCTTGTCCGATGCTTCCCGGACGGAAATTTCAAGGGCACCCTCGTCCAGGTGGTACGTGCACGTGAAGGTGCTGTCCGCCCAGCTGTTTACGGTGTGCGGATCCTGCTCCAGGTCCAGGATCGCCGTTAGCCTGTCCATCGGCTGATCACCGCACACCATCTTCGCTGCTTCGCTGGGTTCACTGACGGCAGCGCGCGGGGAGGGGGAGCCGCCGCCATGATGTCCCGCGTGGCCGCCCTGCATGGAAGGCGCTGCGGCAGCGGGCGCGGCCGGGGCGGAAGCGTCCGACGACGGCGCCTGGGCCGTTCCCACGGACCCCGCCGCAGCAGCGCAGCCGGAGAGCAGCAGGGCTGAGACAGCAAGCGAAGCAAGCAGCGGGGCGCGGTGGGTCATGACTCGTCCGTCCTGGCCGCACCCCTGTGCGGGTTCGCGGCCGTTTGTTCGGTTACTGAGGGATTAGGCGTTGGTGCGATGGGGCGTTGGCGGGAAGCAGGTCAGGCGTTGAGCTTGGCGTAGATGACGTAGTTGTCATCGAAGAGCCCTGTGGCGGGGTCGTAACCGTCGCAGGTGATCAGCCGGAGTTCGGGCCCTGCCGTGTTTCCGTAGACCTCCAGGGTGGGGAAGTCGTTCTTGCTGTAGAGGGCTCCGCGGTCAACGGTGAATACAGCGATGCTGCCGTCGGTTCGCGAGACGTTGATCTCGGCTCCCGGGGTGAGCTTGCGGAGGTCCGCGAACACACCGCCACGGCCGCTGGGAGAGTTGACGTGGCCCAGCATGACGGACGGTCCACGTTCGCCGGGGGTGGGAGAACCGTTGTACCAGCTGGCCGGAGCGCCGCTTCCGGAGTCCTGCGGTACCTCAAGCGAACCGTTCTCCCGCAGGCCCAGCTTGAGCAGATCGGTCCGCACGCCGATGGCGGGAATTTCCAGGACCACCGGCTCGGACCGGGACAGGACTGCCGGCTGTGTTGCTGCAGGCGCCGGAGAGGAAAGGGCCGGTGCCGGCATCGCCGGACTGGCCGCGGCCGGGGTGGGTGCCGCGGAAGCCGCCGCGGAAGGTGCGCCGGAAGCGGAAGCTGGGGCACCGGCGTCGGGCGCTCCGGAATCTGCGGTGCCGCAGCCGCCCAAAGCCAGCAGGAGCAGAAGCCCGGCCGCCGTGGTGGCCCAGGGGCCCCCGCAGCGGCCGGAGTTCAGGGTTGTCACAGTGATGATCCAGTCAGCCCAGGCTTAGGCCGCGGATCCGGCGCTGCGGCGGCGAACAACGTAAGCGCCGCCGGCGAGAGCGGCCAGGGCCAGGCCGCAACCGAGAGCCAGGGCGCCGGTGTCGGTGCCGGTTTCCTGGGCAAGGCCGGTGTCGGCACCGCCTGCGGGCATCTTCATCTGTCCGGCGGCCAGGGTTCCGCACAGGGCGGGGGACGTGGCGGCCAGGGGGAGTTCGGGGACAAGATCGCTCTTGGCCGCCGCGCCGGCCGGGCTCAACGTTGCCGGGTCAAGGCCGTGGACCACAACCACGGCGGTTCCTGCTTCCAGGGCGGCCTTTGTTTCGGCGTTCAGCTCGAAGGTGCGGTCCACAGTGTAGCTTGCGCCCTGGCCGGCCACCTTGAGGTCAAGCCCGGCGGCAGGGCTGGTATCGCCGCTGGTGGACAGGGTGGTGACGATGCCGCCGTAGCCCGGTGCGCCTTCGGTGGTGGAGACAACCTGGTCACCGTCCTTGTCGGCGGAAGGGGCCGGGCAGACACCCTGGGCGCCGCCGTGGATGTGCTGGACGTGGGGGTAGGGGGCGTCCATGAACGTCGCGGCCAGGCCTGAGACCTTGAGGACGGCGTGGGCCTGGTTGCCCGTGACATCAACGGTGATGGTGCCGGAGGCCGAGCTGCCGTTGATCTGGCCCAGGGTGGACTGGTAGTGGTCGGCCCCGTCGTGGGCCATGGCGGGGGCGCCTGAAAGCGCAAGGGCGCCCAAAGCCAGGGTAGGTACGGCAAGGAAGCGGAGTGTCTTGTTCATCGGAAAGCAGTCTCCTCATACAAGTAACGTTGTCGTCCCAGGTGAGGGACAAGAGTGATTCGGTGTCACTGCTGTTACGGATGGGAAAAAAGTGAACTGGGACACAGGCCATTGGTGGCAGCAATAACGAAACTCGAGGGAATCGCCCCCTGTAGGATGGACGGAAGGTGCGCCGGGAAGTCTGGTCGGCATAGTCTTGTAGACCCCAAATGCCAGGAGACTCAATGAACCAGACCACGCCCTCAACACCCCCGCCCGGGCAGGGGAAATCCACCGTTCTTTCCAGGGGCAGTTACGCCGAGGCGCTCCGCATCGGGGAGATTCTCCGCAAGGAGACAGTCGGCGGCGCCCTGCTGGTGGCCGCCGCGGTCATCGCCCTCATCTGGGCCAACTCGCCGGCGTCGGACAGCTACTTTGCCCTCCGGGACTTCAAGTTCGGTTACGAGCCCTGGCACCTTGAGCTCAGCCTCGGTGCGTGGGCGGCGGACGGGCTGCTGGCCATCTTCTTCTTCCTGGTGGGCCTGGAACTCAAGCGCGAGTTCGTGGCAGGGGACCTGCGCCAGATCAGCAAATCGATCGTGCCCGTTGCAGCCGCCGTGGGCGGCGTGGTGGTACCGGCCCTGATTTACGTTGTCATCAACCTCACCAGCCCCGAGACCCTGCGCGGTTGGGCCATCCCCACGGCCACGGACATCGCGTTCGCGGTGGCGGTCCTGGCCATCATCGGCTCCCACCTTCCCAGCGCCCTGCGGATCTTCCTGCTGACCCTGGCCGTGGTGGATGACCTGATTGCGATCAGCATCATCGCGTTCTTCTACACAAGCGACCTGGACGTCACGCCGCTGCTCCTTTCCCTCATCCCACTGGCCCTCTACGCCTTCCTGGCGCACAAATACCGCCACTTCTTCGGGATGAAAGCCTCCGCAGCCTGGGTCATCCTGCTGCCGCTTGGCGTGATCACCTGGGCCCTTGTCCACGCGTCCGGCATCCACGCCACCGTGGCCGGCGTGCTGCTGGGCTTCGCCGTCCCCGTCCTGCGCTCCCAGGCCGCGGGCGGTCCGGACGCCGGGCCCGGCCTGGCGGAAATCTTCGAACACCGCTTCCGGCCCATCTCTGCGGGCGTGGCGGTTCCCATCTTCGCGTTCTTCTCCGCCGGCGTGGCCGTTGGCGGCTGGGAGGGGCTGGGTTCGGCCCTTGCGGACCCGGTTGCGCTGGGCATCATCGTGGGCCTGGTGGTGGGCAAGCCGATCGGCATCCTGGGTGTCACCTGGCTGCTGACCAAGGTCACCCGGGCGGAGCTGGACAAGTCCTTCAAGTGGATCGACGTCTTTGGCGTGGCCCTCCTGGCCGGCATCGGGTTCACGGTGTCACTGCTGGTGGCCGAGCTCAGCTTCGGGCAGGGGAGCCTGCACGATGACCACGCCAAGGTGGGCATCCTGGCCGCGTCAGTGCTCGCGGCGCTGCTGGCCGCGGCGGTACTGACTACAAGGAACCGGCAGTACCGCGCAGAGGAAGAGCGGGAGAAAGTGGACGCGGACCAGGACGGCATCCCGGACGTGTACCAGGACCGGACCTGACACCACCTCCACCAACAGCAACGCGGGGCCCGCTCCGCACCCTCCCGAATCATCGGATGGGTGCGGAGCGGCCCCGCGTTTGGTTGAGCCGCAGACAGCGCGCCTAGCGGCGCACTGAGTTCCTGCGTCCCACAACAGCCTCGGCTGTTCCCACCAGCAGCACCGCGGCGATGACAGCCACGATGAAGCCCACGAAGTTCAGCTCGAAGATATCGCCGGTGCCCAGCAATGATGCGACCACTCCGCCGATGACCGAGCCAACGAGGCCCAGCAGGAGGGTGGCCAGCAGGCCCAGGTTCTGCTTGCCCGGCTTGATCAGGCGGGCAAGTGCCCCAATGATCAGGCCGGCAACGATGAATCCAATCACGGTGTGCTCCTTAGTGGTGGTTGCGGGCGGATGGCGCCCGTACTGCCGCAGCGGTGCCGCAATGGATTCATTTTATGTACACCTCCGGCCGCTTCTGCCGTGCGCGGCGGCGGCACTGAGGGCGATGGTCCCCGTGCTGGCGGGAATCAGGCCGGGGCCAGCGGCTTGGCCTGTTCCTCCACGTGCCGGATTTCCAGCGCCTCCGGGTCCAGCAGCTTCCGCGTGCCGGTCCGCGCGTCCAGGATCCAGAACAGTTCCAGGGCCGGGACGACGTCCATCACCCGCCCCCGGTGGAAAAGTTTGCCGTTGTGCCATGCTTCGATCTGGTCGCCGACCCTGAGCTGGCCGGTGAGAACTCCCTGTGCCTCCATGATGCGCCTCCTGCTGTTGTGTCCCCGTAAGAGACAGCATGCCGTGGCCAGGTTGCTGAAATGTTTCAATGCGGTGTTTTTTCTGTGACTATGCGGGAGGTTTGCGGAGCGGCCCCGAGGAACTGCTGAACTGCGGAATTGCACTCGTGCTGGCTTGCCTGTGCCGACGCGGAACGGCCGCAGGACTCTTTTGCGTCTCTGCTGTGGGCGTACAGGCCCGGTCCGGCGGGGACCGTGCCGGTAAGATGGAATGCATTATGGATGACCCTCCTTCACATATGCCCAAGCCCCTCCGCCTTCTGACCGGTTCGCCGGCCACCACGGGAGAGGGGCGCCTGAATGTATGAATGGATCATGCTCGGTATTGGCCTCGTCCTGACGGTCGGTACCGGTTTTTTTGTTGCTTCCGAGTTCGCGCTGGTCAATCTGGACCGCAATGACCTCGAAGCCCGCCAGGCCCGCGGGGAAAAGCGCCTCAAGCCCACCATCAAGGCGCTGAAGATCACCTCGACCCACCTCTCAAGTGCGCAGCTGGGCATCACCCTGACAACGCTGCTCACGGGTTACACGTTCGAACCGGCGATCAGCTCGATGCTGCGCGGCCCGCTGCTCTCGACCGGGCTTCCAGAGGCTGTTGTGCCTGGCATCGGCGCTGTCGTGGGCATTTTTATCGCCACTGTCTTTTCCATGGTGATCGGCGAGCTGGTCCCCAAGAACTTCGCCCTGGCGCTGCCCCTGGCCACGGCCAAGTTCGTGGTCCCGTTCCAGGCTCTCTTCACTGCCGTGTTCAAGCCCGTGATCCTGCTGTTCAACAACACTGCCAACAAGATCATCCGGTCCTTCGGCATTGAGCCGAAGGAAGAACTCTCCGGCGCCCGCAGCGCCGAGGAACTCAGCTCGCTGGTCCGCCGGTCAGCCCTTGAGGGCCTCCTGGACGCTGACCATGCGGTTCTGCTGCACCGGACCCTCCGGTTCTCGGAGCACTCCGCCGCGGACGTCATGACTCCCCGCGTGCGCATGACGGCAGTCAACGCCGATGACACGGCCGAAGACATCGTGGCGCTTGCCACCACCACCGGCTACTCCCGCTTCCCCGTCATTGGGGAGGACCGTGACGACGTGCAGGGCGTGCTCCACGTGAAGCAGGCCTTCGCCGTGGACCTGGCCGACCGCTCACGCGTACTGGCCTCGGAACTCATGATTGAGCCGTTGCGTGTGCCCGAGTCCATGGGCGTGGATACCCTCCTGGTCCTGCTGCGGAAGCAGGGCCTGCAGGTGGCCATCGTCTCCGATGAGCACGGCGGCACCGCCGGCATCGTGACGCTGGAGGACCTGGTGGAGGAGATCGTCGGCGAGCTCGAAGACGAACATGACCGTGCCCGCACCGGCGTGGTCCGGACAGGGCGGTCCATCACCTTTGACGCGTCCCTGCGGCCCGACGAACTCCTGGACCGGACGGGCATCACCGTGCCCGACGGCGAGGAGTACGACACCCTGGCCGGCTTTGTCACGGATCAGCTGGACCGTATCCCTGAGTTGGGCGATGAAGTAGGGATCGACGGCGGCACGCTCCGGGTGGAGCGCGTCCTGGGTACGCATGTGGAGCGGATCCGCTTCACCCCTGACGCTTCGGAGGACGCACCCAAGAGTGCGCATGACCGCATTATCGATGGCCTGACGCAGGAGCTGACCCATGAGTGAATATCTTCCCGGCATCATCTGGCTGGTGGTGCTCCTGGTGGTCAACGCCTTCTTCGTCGGTGCGGAGTTCGCCGTCATTTCGGCCCGCCGCTCGCAGATTGAGCCGAAGGCTGAGGCCGGCAGCAAAGCTGCAAAAACCACGCTGTGGGCCATGGAGCATGCCACGCTGATGCTGGCTACCAGCCAGTTGGGCATCACGGTCTGTTCCCTGGTGATCCTGAATGTTTCCGAACCTGCCATCCACCACCTGCTGGAAATTCCGCTGGGCCTCACGTCCCTCTCCTACGAGGCGATCAGCATTATTGCCTTCATTACGGCGCTGCTGCTGGTCACCTTCCTGCACGTGGTGCTGGGGGAGATGGTCCCCAAGAACATCTCTTTCTCCGTTCCAACCCGGGCGGCCCTCATCCTGGCCCCGCCGCTGGTGATGGTCTCCCGCGTGGTCAGGCCGGTGATCTGGACGCTGAACGGAATCGCGAACTCCATCCTGCGCCTGTTCAAGGTGGAACCCAAGGACGAGGCCACCAGTGCCTACACCCTCGATGAGGTGGCTAACATCGTGGAGCAGTCCACCCGCGACGGCATGCTGACGGACACCACCGGAACCCTGAGCGCCGCGTTCGAGTTCACGGCCAAGACCGTGGCGGACGTTGAGGTGCCCATCTCCGAGATGGTGCTGCTGCCTGAGACCGCCACGCCGGCTGACATCCAGCGCGCGGTGGCCGGGCACGGGTTCTCCCGGTACATCCTCACCAATGGCGACGGCGAGCCCTCCGGGTACCTGCACCTCAAGGACGTCATGGACCTGACCACGCAGGAGAAGTTCACCCAGCGGGTGCCGGGCAAGCGGATCCGCCGCCTTGCCTCCGCCTACAGCGGCAGCGAGCTTGAGGACGCACTGGCCACGATGCGCCGCACCGGCGCGCACGTTGCGCGGGTGTTCGACGCGAAGGGCAACACCACCGGTGTCCTCTTCCTGGAGGACATCATCGAGGAACTGGTAGGCGAGGTCCAGGACGCCACCAGCGCCTGACACGCCGGCTGCAGCCAAGGCTCCACGGCCCCTGCACCACGGCCCCTGCACCACAGCCACGAAGGCGCCGCTCCGCCACGGAGCGGCGCCTTCCGCCGTTAACGGGCCCGGCCAGCGGCGCAGGACACAACGGCAGACCAGGCCTACAATGAGTGCATATACGTGCACATATGCACTCAAGGAGTGGGCTGGATGTTTTCGGTTCTGCGGAACGCAACGTATCGGAGCCTCTTTGCTGCCCAAATCGTGGCGCTGATCGGCACGGGCCTGCTGACGGTCGCGTTGGGGCTGCTGGCCTATGACCTGGCTGCGGGCAATGCTGGGGCGGTGCTCGGTACCGCGCTGACCATCAAGATGCTTGCGTACGTGGGCCTGGCGCCGGTGATCAATGCGCTGCTGGCCCGCTGGCCGAAAAAACCGGTCCTCATCGGGGCCGACCTGGTGCGCGGGGCAATGGCCCTGTCGCTGCCGTTCATCACCGAAACCTGGCAGATCTACGTGGTGATTTTCCTGCTGCAGTCAGCCTCCGCCACGTTCACCCCGGCGTTCCAGTCGCTGATCCCCGCCGTCCTTCCGGACGAACGGGACTACACGCGCGCGTTGTCCCTGTCCCGGCTGGCGTACGACATGGAGGCCCTGGCCAGCCCGGCCCTTGCCGCGCTGCTGCTCACTGTTGTCAGCTACAACAACTTGTTCCTGGGTACCGTGGCAGGGTTCCTGTTCTCCGCCCTCATGGTGGCCATGGCCGTCCTGCCGCGGGTCCCCGCCGGGGCGTCTCCGCAGGCCTCGCTCTGGCACAGGACCACGCTCGGCGCCAGGATCTTCTGGCGGAACCGGCGGCTCAGGTCGCTGCTGGCACTGAACCTGGTGGTCGCGGCCCCCACGGCCCTGGTGCTGGTGAACACGGTGGTCTATGTCCGCGATGTCCTGCAGCGGCCGGACACGGACCTTGCCCTGGCGCTGGCCTGCTTTGGGGTGGGGTCCATGATCGTTGCCCTGTCCGCCCCGTGGCTGCTTGAACGCCTGGGTGACCGGACGGTGATGCTCGCCGGGGCCGCCGTCGTTCCCTTCGTCATGGCCGGCGCCGTCGCCATCCCGTGGGCCACGCCCGGCAGCGGATGGTGGCTGCTGCTCACCCTCTGGTTCCTCCTGGGTGCGGCGAACTCCACCATCCTTACGCCGTCGGCGAGACTGCTGGGCGGAGCCTCCACCGAGGACACCCGGCCGTATGTTTTCACGGCGCAGTTCTCGCTCTCGCACGCCTGCTACATCCTGGCCTATCCGCTGGCGGGCTGGGTGGGAGCCATGGCCGGTTTGGGCTGGGCCGCGGCGGGGCTGACAATTGTTGCGATGATAGGCAGTGCAGGAGCATTCCTGTCCTGGCCCCGGCACGATGCCGCAGGGGCCATGGGCCGTGCAGGGGAGGAGCAGGACAGTGGCCAGCCAGCCCCGCACCGAAGCCGCGCCCGCTGATGTCCCGTCCCTGGTCCACCAGGTAACCCCGGGGCCGGAACTGCTGGAGGCAGCCTCCGCCACCCTCCGGATGCTGGCCGAGCCCACGCGCCTGCACCTGCTCTGGCAGCTGGCGCAGGGCCCCAAGACCGTGACCGAGCTGACGGCCGCCGTCGGAGTTCCGCGGACGGTGGCAAGCCAGCACCTGGCCAAACTCCGCCTCAGCGGATTGGTGGACACGCGCAAGGACGGCCGCCACGTGATCTATTCGTTGCGCGACGGGCACCTGGTGCGCCTGATCCGCGAAACCATCAACCATGCGGACCACCGCGTCACCGGCGAACCCACCCACGGCTGACGCGTCGAAAGGGCGCGTGCCGCAGCTCACCGGGCAAAATGATCAGCACCCTTAGTGATTTGTGGTTACGATGGGTAGGTAAGCCGCTGGCAGCACGCCGGCGGGAGCCGACCGTAGGGAGAAACACCATGGGTTTGGACGACAAGATTGGTAACGCAGCCGAGAAGCTTGGCGGCAAGGGTAAAGAGGCTGCCGGCGAAGCGACCGGCGACGATCGTTTGAAGGCCGAAGGCCAGGGCGACCAGGCCAAGGGCGACCTGAAGCAGGCCGGCGAAAAGGTCAAGGACGCTTTCAAGAAGGACTGACCTTCCGGTCCATCAGCACGGGGTGCGGTTCCATTGGAGCCGCACCTTTTGTCCTTAACCGAAGGTCCGGGCAGGGGCGGTCCGTTATTTCAGCCAGGAGAGTTCGTGAGAAGTTTAGGTAGCCTGCGCGGCGTCGCCGATGCCACTTTTTCGCAGCTCCAGCGCTTGCTGATCCAGGGAGACAACTGAATGCAGACTCAAAACCGGGTAAACCCGTGGCAGGACGGTCTTGGCCGCGTGAGTATCAGGGCAGGCCAGATTCTGGTGCTTCTGGCACTTTCGGCCATCCTGGTCTACGGGCTCATCCAGGTGCGGCTGGTGGTCATCCCCCTGCTGCTGGCACTGATCCTGGCGGCTGCCATCGCACCGCTGGTGAACTGGCTCAGAAGGAAAGGCTGGCCCAGCGCGGCCGCCACCGGCTTCTCCTTCCTCTTGCTCCTGCTGGCCCTGGGTGGACTGGTCACGGCCATTGTTTTCGCCGTGATCGGCCAGGCGGGGGAACTGGGACGCAGCGCGACGGAGGGATTCGACCAGGTCTACGGCTTCGTCCGGAACGGCCCGATTCCCATCGATGACCAACAGATCCAGCAGGCACGTGACGCCGTGCTGGACTTCGTCACCAGCAGTACGGCGGGCGCCGGTGTTGTCACCGGCCTCAGCGCGGCAGGGACGTTCATCACCGGTGCCCTGCTCATGGCCGTGATCCTTTTCTTCTTCCTCAAGGACGGAGAACGCATCTGGGCGTTCGTCCTGCGCGCTTTCAAGGGCACACGGCTGGTCAAAGCGAGGCGCGTGGGGCAGGACAGCCTCGCGGTGCTTGGCGGGTATGTCCGGGGAACGGCCATCGTGGCCGTCGTCGATGCCGTCTTCATCGGGTTGGCCCTGGTAATCCTCGGAGTTCCGCTCGCCCTGCCGCTGGCCGCCATCGTGTTCATCGGCGCCTTCATCCCGCTGGTGGGAGCCACCCTCGCCGGCGTGCTGGCTGCCCTCGTGGCGCTGGTGGCCAACGGGCCTGTCACGGCCCTGATCGTGATCCTTGTCGTCATTGTTGTCAACCAGCTTGAAGGCAACTTCCTGCAGCCGGTGGTCATGGGGCGCACTCTCAGCGTGCACGCACTCGTCATCCTGCTGGCACTCACAGCCGGCACCATCCTGGCGGGCATTATCGGCGCCATCCTCTCCGTTCCCCTGGCGGCCGTTATCTGGGCCGCGATCAAAGCATGGAACGAAAAATCTGACGATGAAATCACGGCGGAGGATGTTTCCAGAGCCGAGCAGGACACCGCCCGGGATTCCCACGGCCAGCTGTCCGCCGCCGCGGCAACGGACCAGTCCTCGCGGGAACCGGCGGCATCCCGCAGCGGCGCGGGCCAGGGAACCGAGGAATAGGTGAACACCACGACCCGCAGCGCACACTGGCTCGATGCCCTGCGGACCCAGCTCTGGCCGCTTCCGGCATTGGCTGTTGCCTTGGCCGTCGTCCTGGGCATAGCGCTGCCTGCGCTGGATTCGGGCGTTGACGGCGAGCTGCCGGACAGCGTCACGGTTTTCCTTTTCAGCGGCGGGCCGGAGGCTGCCCGGGCTGTCCTGCAGGCCATTTCGGGTTCGCTCATCACGGTGACCTCGCTGACGTTCTCGCTCACCGTGGTAACCCTGCAGCTGGCCAGCAGCCAGTTCTCGCCCAGGCTGCTGCGGACCTTCACCTCGGACCGGTTTGTCCACGGAACGCTGGCGCTCTTCCTGGCCGCCTTCGCCTTCTCCCTGACAGTCCTGCGCAGTGTGCGGGAAGAGGGCAACGGCAATACCGCCTTCGTACCTGAAATCTCCGTCACGGTGGCCTACGCGCTCGCCATGGCCAGCGTCGTCGGGCTGGTGCTCTTCCTGGCGCACCTCACGCGGGAAATCCGGGTGGAAACCATGATGCGCCGAGTCAACGTGGAAACCCAGGAAACCATGGACCGCGTCTTTCCCCAGGACCGGCCCGCACCCCCGCCACAGCCCTTTCCGGCGTCGGGCAGCTTCCCCATCCGCGCCAGTTCCTCCGGCTTCCTGACCTCATACGTCCAGGGCGAACTCCTGCAGGCTGCGAAAGATGCCGGTGCCGTTCTCCGCATTGACCGGGAACCGGGCAGCTCACTGGTGCAGGGCGTCCCGTTTGCCACCGCCTGGCCCGTGGCGCCGGGAACAACGTTCACCGCAGAAGTCCGGGAGAAGCTCACCAAGGACACCAACGCCGCCGTGGCAACCGGGTATGAACGCACCAACGTCCAGGACGTCGGATTCGGGTTCCGGCAGCTCGTGGATGTTGCCGCCCGGGCGCTCTCCCCGGGCATCAACGATCCCACCACGGCAGTGCACGTCATCGGGCACCTCTCGGCGCTCCTGTGCAGGCTGGCGGAGCGTAACCCCGGACCGGAGCACCTTGTCGACGACGACGGGCGGGTCAGGGTGGTGCTGTCCCATCCCGGAATGCAGGACTTCCTCAGCCTGGCCATGGACCAGCCCCGGCAGTACGGCGCGTCGGACCCTGCCGTCGCTGCCCGCCTCCTGCGGCTCCTCCACGAGCTTGCGTGGTGCGACCGGACGGGCCAGTACCGGGCGGAGCTCATGGACCACCTGGGCCGGATGCGCAACGCCATCGGGTCCGCACACTATTCGAGCCCGGAACGGAACAACCTGATGGACCTGGCTGATTCCATCGCAAAAGTAATACTCATGTGATCTGCGGAACAGGAATACGAAGCTAGGCTGAGTAAAAGCCCTCTACAGGAAGTGGTGATGGCCACACTGGGTTCGTCTGCGCTTGGACTGCTTCGCCGCCTTGTTGCGCTGCGGAGCGTTTTCGTATGGCTGCTCCTGGTCCTGCTGATTGCCGGTGCTGCCTCCTACACGTCCGGCAGCCGGTACGCCCTGGTTCCCGGGCACAGCCCGGTGCAGTCAGCGGGCGGACAAACCGCTGGCGAAGAGCCGCTTCAGGCAATAGCCGAAGCCGGCCCGGCAGAGCCTTCAGCCTCAGCGTCGCAGTACGGCCGGGCGATCCACGAGGCCGGCCCCTCCGAGCCTGCGGGACTCGAGAAAGAGGGCGAGCGGAGTAAGGCGCCCCGCGGCGAACCGGTCCCGGTGCGGACCGGAGCCGTGGATCCGCCGTCGCTAATCCAGCGGCTGCCCGGTGGCAGCCTCCATTCCAGTGACGTGCCGCCGGAGCCGGAACTGCCGGCGCTCACGGTGGTGGATCTTTCCATCAGCAGGACGTAGGAACGGTTCGCCGTTCCACTACACCTCTACCTGCTGTATTGACCTGGAAAGAGATACCAATGACACCTGTACAGTCCATGCTGGACGCCTACCCCAAGGATGTGGCGGGCATCGACAAAGCCAAGCTCGTGGAATGCATCCAGGCGTGTTTCGACTGCGCGCAAACATGCACCGCGTGCGCCGACGCCTGCCTGAACGAGGACATGGTGGCCGAGCTCACCAAGTGCATCCGCACCAACCTCGACTGCGTCGACATCTGTGCCGCCACCGGAAAGATCCTCTCCCGCCACGGCAATTACGACGTCGGGATCACCCGGGCAGTGCTGGAAGCATGCCGCATCGCCTGCCGTGCCTGCGCGGAGGAGTGCGGCCAGCACGCGTCCATGCACCGCCACTGCGAGGTGTGCGCTGAGGCTTGCCGCCGCTGCGAGCAGGCCTGCACCGACCTCCTCGCCTCACTGGACTAGGCGGGGGTGGCGGCCATGACACATTCACAGATTCCGCTGGCGGTTCGACGCGCCGGCAACCGGGGCGGAGCCCGTGCCGGGCGGGCGGAGGACCCGCAGCTGCGGCGGATGCTGGCCACGCACGTCCACTGCGGCGAGCCCATGCAGTTGGTAGCAGCGCCGAGCGAAGGGCTGGCAGCAAAGAACGACGGCGGCCTGCTCACCTACCGGTGCGCGTGCGGGTTCAGCTTCGACCACTGGGAGGGCTGACCGGGCCCTGTCCAACGGCAGGGTTTTTCCTTGGCGCTTATTGGGGGCGCCGAGGGCAGCCCGGCCGCGGCGGTTCGGTGCTGCAGAGTGTCGATTGTCAGCCGCGGCCGCTGAGCCGTTCGATGAGTTGATCGGCCTGGGCCAGGTTGCGGGCCATCTTGGCGCGCTCAGCCACGGCCTTCTCCAGGTACGCGGCGAGTTTGGCCTTCGCGTTACCGGCGGCCCCTGCTTCCTGCGAGGAGAAGAGCTCGAGGATGTCGGCCATCTCCTCCAGCGAGAACCCCAGGGGCTTCATCTGCTTGATCACCATGAGGCGCTCGACGTCGTCTTCTGAATACACCCGGAAGCCGCCCTCGGTGCGGGCCGTGGCTGGAAGCAGCCCCACGTCGTCGTAATGGCGGATGGTGCGCAGGGACAAACCTGTCCGTTCCGCCAATTCGCCAATGTGCATGGTGGAAGTACCGGTTCGTGCTGTCATTTCTTGGGCCTCCGTAATGTCCGCGTTCAACTCTACCATCACGTTAGGGTAGAGTTGTTTCCGGTTGGTGAGCCGCCTGAGCGCGCTCCCGGTATCCCGGCGCGAGGCTGCGCCCCTTCAATCTTCGAAAGAGCGAGGGCGCCCATGTGCGTCCTCCTGACCATGAACGGAGCCAGCAATGGCCGTCAAAACCGCCGGGGAAGCCCCCGCCTACACTCCGGAACAGCTTCAGTCTGTCCGGGAAACCCTCAAATCTCCCAGAAGGCTCAAGATCGAGGTCCTCGCGGGCCTGGTTGTTGCCCTGGCCCTGATCCCGGAAGCGATCGCCTTCTCGATCATCGCCGGCGTGGATCCGCGCCTGGGCCTGTTCGCCTCCTTCACCATGGCCGTCACCATCGCCTTCGTGGGCGGACGCCCGGCCATGATCTCCGCCGCCACTGGCGCTATCGCCCTGGTGATCGCCCCGCTGGTGAAGTCCCACGGCGTGGACTACTTCATCGCCGCCGTCATCCTGGCCGGAATCTTCCAGATCATCCTGGGCCTGTCCGGGGTAACCAAGCTGATGCGCTTCATCCCGCGCTCTGTGATGGTGGGCTTCGTCAACGCCCTGGCCATCCTGATCTTCATGTCCCAGGTCCCCGAACTGCTGGGCGTTCCCTGGCTGGTGTACCCGCTGGTGGCCCTGGCCCTGGTGATTGTATTTGGCCTGCCCAAGCTCACCAACGTCGTCCCGGCCCCGCTGGTCGCGATCGTGGTCCTCACCCTCATTACCGTCCTGGCTGCCGTCGCCGTCCCTACGGTCGGTGACAAGGGCGACCTGCCCGAATCGCTTCCGACTCTGTTCATCCCGAATGTTCCGTTCAGCCTGGAGACTCTGCAGGTGATTTTCCCGTCCGCGCTGGCCATGGCGTTCGTCGGGCTCCTCGAGTCCCTGATGACCGCCAAGCTGGTCGATGACGTCACGGACACCCGCTCCCACAAAACCCGGGAGGCCTGGGGCCAGGGCGTTGCCAACATCATCACCGGCTTCACCGGCGGCATGGGCGGCTGCGCCATGATCGGCCAGACCATGATCAACGTCAAAGCCTCCGGCGCCCGCACCCGGATCTCCACCTTCCTCGCCGGCGTGTTCCTGCTGATCCTGGTGGTGGTGCTCGGCGGCGTCGTTTCCGTCATTCCCATGGCCGCCCTGGTTGCTGTGATGATCTTCGTTTCCTGGGCCACGTTCGACTGGCACAGCATCCACCCGCGCACGCTGAAGATGATGCCCAAGAGCGAAACCCTGGTCATGGTGGCCACCGTCGTGGTCACCGTTGCCACGCACAACCTGGCCATCGGCGTCGGCGTCGGTGTCCTCGTTGCCATGGTGATGTTCGCCCGCCGGGTGGCCCATTTCGTGACGGTGGAACGGACGGTTACAGGCGTGGAGGGCCACGAAACTGCCACCTACACGGTGAACGGCGAGCTGTTCTTCGCCTCGTCCAACGATCTCTACACCCAATTCGAGTACGCGCTGGACCCGCAGTTTGTGGTGATCGACATGCACGCCTCGCACCTCTGGGACGCCTCAACCATCGCAGCCCTGGACGCAACTACCGAGAAGTACCGGCACCACGGCAAGGACGTGAAGATCATCGGCCTGAACGATGCCAGCACCACCATGCGCGAGCGCCTCGGCGGGAAGCTCGGCGCCGGGCACTAGTCCGGAGCCGGCTGCTCCGGCAGTATGGGACGAACGGCTACGGTGCACAGGGGGAATGGAGACGGCATGCACGGTCAAATCCCGTCGGACACAGTGGAACTCCCGCCGGATTACCGGCCGCACCGGACCGTCAACCTCAAGAAGGACGGAAAGTTCCCGGCGGCAGTGCAGGGAATCTTCGTGCTGGTGGCGCTCCTGGCAGTTTCCGCTGCATTGCTTCTTGGCTTGCCGCTCGGGTCAGGCTTGAGTCCGGCGGTCACAGTTCCGGTGACCCTGCTCGCCTGCCTGGCGTACATGGCCGCGCACGAGGCGACCCACGGCGTCGTCCTGCAATTGCTGACCAGGGTCCGGCCCACCTATGCGGTGCGCTTCCCCTTCCTGACAACGGGGAACCGTGCCTACCTCACCCGGCGGACTGCCGTGGTGGTGGCACTCGCGCCCTGCATTGTCTGGGGAGGTGTCCTCCTTGCCGCACTGTTGACGGTCCCGGCTGATTACCGGATCACCATGTATGTCCTCCTGGCATTGAACTTTGCCGGCTCGGCCGGGGATTACGTTGAGGTCTACGTGGTTTCCCGGCAACAGCCTGATGCGCTGGTGCAGGACGATGGAGACAACATCAACGTATTCGTGCCGGGGAACTAGCGGCGTTACTGATGAGCGCCGCATACCTCCGTGGTGCGTCAGGGCCGGCCTAGGGGCGGCTGCTGAACCGCTCCGCCAGGTTCTTGGTGCCCTGGACGATGATCTGGTCGTCGTCGTACAGCACGGTCTGGGCGGTGGTGTGCTGCCAGGTTCCGCCCGGCCGTTTGACCGCCACGATGGTGATCCCGTACTTGTCCCGGAGGCCCAGCACGCCCAGGGGCCGGTCCCGGGCATCCGCCGGCGGCTGGGTGCGGACCATCACGAAGTCGTCCTCGAATTCCACGTAGTCCAGGATGGACCCGCGGACCAGGTGCGCCACCCGCCGGCCCATGTCGTGCTCGGGCCGGATGACGTGCTGCACGCCAAGTTGTTCCAGGATTTCCGCGTGCGGCTCGCTGATGGCCTTGGCCCAGATCTGCGGGTGCTTGAAGGTGAGCAGCCGGGAGGTGGTGAGGATGCTCGCCTCCAGGTCCGAGCCGATGCCCACCACGGCCCGGTCGAACTCGTGGACGGAGAGCTGCCGCAGGACTTCTTCCTTCGTGGAGTCGGCACGGACCACATGGGCCAGCCGCCCGTTGTAGGACTGCACGATGTCCTCGTTGTTGTCGATCCCCAGCACCTCGGTACCCTGGGCCTCCAGTTCCAGGGCCAGGGAGCCGCCGAAGCGCCCCAGGCCAATAACGGCCACGGAATCGGGGTGCGCGGCGCGCTCGCCCCTGCGGGTGAAGATGTCCTTAGCCAATGAGGGGCCTTTCCTTCGGGTTTTCGTACAGTATGGGGCGCTTCCTGAGGGCCAGCGCGGTGCCGAGCGTGACGGGGCCAAGCCGGCCAATGAACATGAGCAGGATCAGCACCACCTGCCCGGCGGGAGGCATTCCGGCCGTAATGCCGGTGGACAGCCCCACGGTGGCAAAGGCGGACACCACCTCGAACAGGATCCGTTCCTGGCCGAAGTCGGTGATCATCATCAGGAACATGGTGGACGCCGTCACCAGGGCGATGGCCAGGAGCACCACGGTGATGGCCTGGCGGTGAACGGCCCGGGAAAGGCGCTTGTTAAAGATGTTCACCGCGGTGTCGCCCCGGAGTTCCGTGGCCAGGATGAAGAAGAGCACGGCGAAGGTGGTGATTTTCAGGCCGCCTGCGGTGCCGGCCGGGCCGCCGCCGATGAACATCAGGATGTCCATGCCCAGCCAGGAAACGGGGTGCATCTGGCCGATGTCAACGCTGTTGAAGCCGGCGGTGCGGGTGATCACGGACTGGAAGAATCCGCCCAGGATGCGGTCCTCGGGCGGCAGTCCGCCCAGGGTGGCGGTGTTGGTCCATTCCGCGGCCGTGAGGAACACGGTCCCGCCAACCAGGAGCACGGCGCTGCCGGCCAGGACGATTTTGGTGTGCATGCTCCAGTAGACGGGACGGCGGTACTGGCGGCGGAGCTCGAACAGCACGGGAAAGCCCAGGCTGCCGATGATCACCGCACCCGCGATGGGCAGGCACACCCACGGGTCGCCCACAAACCCCATCAGGCTGTCCGAGTACAGCGCAAAACCTGCGTTGTTGAAGGCGGACACGGAGTGGAACACCCCGTGCCATAGGGCCTCGCCGGGCGTGTAGCCGTAACCCAGGAGGAAGCGGAGCATCAGGAGCACCGCCAGGATGGTCTCCACAATGACGGTGATCAGCAGGACGCCGATCAGGACGCGGCGCACGTCGCCGAAGCCGGTGCTCTTGGTCTCCGTGGCGGCCAGCATCCGGGACCGCAGGCCCAGTCGGCGGGCAGTCAGCACGCCCAGGAGCGCGCCGAAGGACATCACGCCGAACCCGCCGATCTGGATCAGCACCAGGATGACCGCATGCCCGAAGCCTGTCCAGAACACCGGGGTGTCCACCGTGATCAGCCCGGTGACGCATACGGCGGACGTCGCGGTGAACAGGGCTTCCAGCAGTGACGCCGGCTGTGGTCCCGTGGCGGCTGCCGGCAGCATCAGGAGCACAGTCCCTGCCGCGATGGCAAGGACGAATCCCAGGGCGATCAGCTGCGCCGGGTGCCGTGGAACCAGCTTGTGGGCCAGCCGTCGGAGGGTGGACACCTGCTTGCCCTGGAGTTCCGCCAGGGACCGGCTGTACCCGGCCAGCACGGCCCTGGGTTTTTTCCTTCGGCGCTGAGGGTGGGGGCTTCGCTGGTAAGCCTTCAGGTGCATAGGCGCCACGGTACCACCGCTGGATGCCGCCGCCCTCCAGATGCAACGGACCTCACACTTCGCCCAGATTGGTGCGGGCTGCGTGCGGTCCTGCCCAGTTGGTCAGGGGGCCATGCCCTCCCACGCCGGGACACGCCGTCGTGCGCGGCGCGCCGTCAGGGTGCCCCGGGAAGCAACCGGGCAGGAACGCACGACGGCGGCGCCTCACCCGGGCGGGCAGGGTCGGCGCGGGCTGCGTGCGGTCCTGCCCAGTTGGTCAGGGGACCATGCCCTCCCACGCCGGGACACGCCGTCGTGCGCGGCGCGCCGTCAGGGTGCCCCGGGAAGTAACCGGGCAGGAACGCACGACGGCGGCGCGTCACCCTGTGCGGGCACGGCAGGAACGCACGACGGCGTTGCCCACCCCGGGCGGGTATGGCAGGGTCAGGCCCTGGTGTTGCGCTTCAGCCAGCCCCAGACGGCGGTGGCCGCGAACAGCACCAGGCCGATCAGCGCCAGCCACAGCAGCCCCTCGATAACGAAGCCCAGGATGGACAGAACGAGCCAGATAATAAGCAGTGTGATGATGAGTCCCATCCCGGAAGCCTAGCCGTGATCGCCGGTGGCAGGACATATTGACACGGCCCACCCGCGGGCGCACGCTGATAGCGCTGGGTGCCAGTGGCTGGCGGCCGCGGCCCACCGCAGGCCCGCCAACCGAAACCCGGGGCTGTCTGGGCGCTCCGGATGCATAGTTTCCACACCCTTTCCTGTCAGGAGAAGGAAATGACCGTCAACGCCCTGGAAGCCAAATCATTCGACCAGCCCGATGAAAAGCGCCGCCCGCCCAAGACCCAGGTCGATGTGGTGACCCTCGGTGACACAACGCTCGGCAGGTTCACCTTCGAGCCGGGCTGGCGCTGGTCCGAGACCGTCAAGACCGTGGTCCACACGGACACGTGCCAGGTGAACCATGTGGGGATCTGCGCCGCGGGAACATTGACCGTGGAAATGGAGGACGGATCGCGGGCCACGGTCAGCCCCGGCCACGCGTACACCATCCCGGCCGGCCACGACGCGTGGGTTGAGGGCGATGAGGCGTTCGTTGGCTACGAGGTCATGAGCGCAGCCACCTTCGCCAAGCCTGCCTGATGCCGGGCGGCTGTGCGCATCCTGGGTAGAAGGGCTTCCGGGGCGCGGGACATCGCGGATGCCGCGCCCCGAAAGAAGCCGCGGCGCTGGTTGCGCCGGCTCGGCATCGCCGCGCTGGTGGCGCTGGGGCTGCTGCTGGTGTCGACGGCGGTCAACGCGGCCCTGGAGCGGGCGGAGAAGTCGAGCATTCCTGCCTACGGCGAACGGGTCCCGGTAAGCGGCGCTGCCCTTAACGTGTACCGGAACGTGGGAGCGGGGCAGCCGATTGTCCTTCTCAGCGGCCTGGGCACCCCGGCTCCGGGCCTTGACTTTGCCCCGCTGATCCGCGAGCTGGGCGGCTTAGACGTCCTGGTGGTGGAGGGCCTGGGATACGGCTACAGCGACATGGACGGGCCTCCGCGAAGCAACGAAAACATCAGTTCCGAACTGCACGAAGTCCTGGCCAAACTCCAGGTCAGGCAGCCGTATGTCCTGGCGGGGCACTCCATTGCCGGCTTCTACATGCTGGACTACGCCAACCGGTACCGGGCGGAAGTGTCCGCGGTGGTTGGCATCGATGCGACCATCCCGAAACCCGGGGAGGGGCAGGTTCCGGAACCGGAGCCGGGCTTCAGCGTGGAACGGGCCCTCGCGGTCACCGGGATCGTGCGCGCGGTGACCTTTGTGGCCCCTGGCTTGTTAGATCCGGACAGTGACGCCTACACCGACGATGAGCTGCACCGCATGCGCCTGATGATGAGCTGGAACTTCGGCAACCCGGCCGTGGCCGACGAGACAGCCCGGTTAGCCAACAACGCGGCAGCCTTGAGGGGCGTGACATACCCGAGTGACCTGCCGGTCCTTGCCTTCATAGCCGATGAAAGCGACGACTCGTCAGCCACCAAGACGGAGTCGGCCCGGAACCTGCTGGCGAACGTGGACCGCCACGAGATTGTGCCACTGCAGGGCCATCACTATCTGCACTGGACCCAGTCCCGGCGGATGGCGGAGGAGATCCGGGCGTTCCTGGGGAGCGGCGGCGGGCAGCCGCCTGCCAGCTAGGCCGGCGTAGCGAACCCAGGCGGGCACCCACCCCCGGCAGCCCGCCGTCGCCCCTTTACCCGGCGGGATACTGCGACGTGCGGAGGAACCGGGCCAGGTGCGCGGCGTTCCGGGCAGCGCCGGCGGTAGCGGAGGCGACCTTCTCGGGCACTGCCTTCAGGTCCTTGTAGTCCACGGTCTGCATGGCCTCGCCCACCCAGTACGTGGCGCCCTGGGCAGGGAGGGTGAAGCCGACGTCGTTCAGGCCCTGCTGCGTGTCCGCCACGGTCTTGTGGGCGCCGTCCTCGTTGCCCACCACGGCCACCACCGCAACCTTCCCGTACATGATGGGCCGGCCCTCGTTGTCCGTCTCCGCAAGGTCCGCATCGAGCCGTTCCATGACCCGCTGCGTGATGCTGCTGGGGTGCCCCATCCAGATGGGCGTGGCGATCACCAGGATGTCCGCCGCCAGGATCTTGTCCCGGATGCCCGGCCACGCGTCGCCGTCGCCCATGTCCACCTGGACGCCCGGCATCACGTTGTGGTCCACCACCCGCAGCGACGTCCCGCTCACGCCGTGGGTAGCCAGCTCGTCCAGCACGTGGCGGGCCATGAGCTCGCTGCTGGACGGCGCCGGGGAGGGGGTGAGGGAGCAAATCAGGGCAAGTGCGGTGAGGTCAGCCATTGTTCGTCCTTTGCTGTGGTTTGCTTTGGTCTGCAGTTGGTGCCACCGGTGGTTCGGGGCCGGCGGCCGGCTGGACTGCCCGGTGCGCTGCCCCAGGGTCTTATCCGTTTCCGGACGGGACCATCGTCACGATCACCACGTGAACCTGCACCGGCTGGGGAGCGAGGTGGCGGCGGATGGCGCCGGCGACGGACCGGGCAACGTCGGGCCCGTTGTCCGCTGCCACGCCAATGCGCGCCGTGACGCGCAGCCCGTCGTCGGAAGGTACGACGTCGATGTGCGGCACACGCTCCTTCGCCACCGCCGCCATCACCTGGCGGAGCGGACGCGCCGGGTAGGTGGCGCTGACGCCGTCGACGGCGAGGACTGCTTCCTGCAGCTGTGCCGCCAGTCCGGCGGGCACCTGCGTGCGTCCCGGCTGGGGGACCAGGGCTTCAGTCATGGCTTCTCCTGGGGAGGGGTCTGATCCATCAGTCCGGCGGCTGTTCCCGGGCCCGCAGGCTGGGGCTCCAGGACATCGGTGATGGTGATGTCGATCGAGGTGATGTTGAGTTCGGTCTGCACCGCCAGTTCGCGGGCGAGCTGCCGGCGCAGGCTGCTGGCGCGTTCCTCCAGCGGATGCCCGAAGACGATGGCCAGGTGGACCTCCACGGTGACCTCGGCTCCCGGCGTGGTGACGTCCCCGTGAAGGCGGCACCGCCCTGCCGTGGTGCCGGGGAGGGTGTCCGCGATGGAGCGGATGAGGGCCGAGACGGCCCCCTCGGTCTGCGACAGGGTGTCGTCGGGGTGGCCGCCGCGCAGGGGGATGCTCCTGCCCGGCCGGAGCTCCAGGGCCAGGTTGCCCAGGATCTTCTGCATCCAGCCGTCGGTGCCTTTGCCGGCCTCGGCAACATCGGCGTCGAGCAGTTCCTTGCCCAGGTCGGACAGCCGCCGCAGTGACGCCAGGCCGGCCTGGCACTCGGGGCAGCTGTCCAGGTGGGCCGGGTCCTGCAGTTCTCCTGTGTCCAGGTAGTTGCTGAGTTCCGCGAGGTCGTGCCCGCAGTCGAACGTGCCGTTCGGGGTGCTCATCGCCATTCCTCCATTGTGCTCGCCAGGGCAATCCGTGCGCGTGCCAGCCTGCCGCGGACACTGTCGGTGCTGATGTTCAGCGTCCGCGCAATGTCCTCATAGCTCTGGCCGTTGAACTCCTTGAGCACCCAACATCGGCGCTGCTCCTCCGGGAGCCGGGACAGGGCCGCTTTCAGCGCCTCAACCCGGGACCCGTCCAGCGCCGCCGCCTCAGGATCCGGCCACGAGCCCGCGCCGTCCGGCCTGCGGCTGTCCCTGTTGGTTTCGACGGCGTCCAGCCCGGCGTCGTAGCGGCGCCTGCGCAGGTGGTCAATGCTGCGGCTGCCCGTGATCCGCATCAGCCAGCCCTTGACGGCCGCCGGCTCCCGGAGCGAGTCCAGCTGGTTCCAGGCCTGGATCAGCGCGTCCTGGACAATGTCGTCCGCATCCGCGGTGGAGCCCGTCAGCCGCCGGGCACTGGCCCGCATGAGCGGACCGTGGCGCCGGGCGAGGGCCTCGAAAGCCGCTGTATCGCCGTCGGCTGCCCGGCCGGCCAGCAGTGCGTCCGGCACGAGGTCGAGTTGGTGCGGAGCCGCGGGTGATCCACTCACTTCTTCTGCTTTCATCGGGCGTCGTGAGACGGGGTGTTGGGGTGGGTGCTGCCGGGGACTGGCCTTGTGCAGGCCGGCTGGGGAGAGCCGGCGGATGCGGGCCGGCCTCCCCGGCGCGGGAGCATCAGTTCTTGATGAACCCGTCCTTGAGCTTCCGGGCGGCGTCCTTGACCTTCTCCCCTGCATCCCTGAGCTTGGCTTCGGCCTGGTCCTGCTGGCCGTCCCGCTCCCGGCGTTCGTTGCCGGTGAGCTTGCCCGTGGCCTCCTTGGCGGCGCCCACGTGGTTGGTCACTGCGTTGTTTGCCTTGTGGTCGATTCCCATGGTCATTTCCTTTCGTCCATCACCGCGGCTGCGGCGAGTTTTCGGTGAGAGCGGGGTGGAGCGAACGTCGTGGAGCACAGCAGGTGGTGCAGAAGACGTGTCCGGAACGGCCGGGAAGGGCTACTTCACCCTGCCCCGCCGTGCCGTGGCGGTCCGGGCGCCGCTGGTGATTCGGACCAGGACCGGGATCTGATCGCCCAACCAGGCATCAATTCCAGTCACCAGTTCCTCCGCCGTCCCGGCAAGATCGCCGGGGGAGGCGCCCTGGCGTGCCTGGAGCCGCAGCTGGAGCCCCGTTGCGCGGGGGAGTTCCCATGCGGAGACTGCCGTGGCAACCACCAGGTGGTTGTCCGCCGTGGCGTTCTTTACCGCCGCGGAGACCAGCCCGACGTCCACCACCGTGGTGCCGCGGCCGCCGTCGTCCTCCTGCGCAAGCCTCCTGGTCCGGCCGCCGCCCTGCGACGCGATCCATGCGACGCACAGCGCCGCGGCTAGAAGGAGGCCGCCCACCCAGGCAACAGCCCACCAGCTGCGGACGGGTCCCGGCAGCGGGGCGCTGCCCAGCAGGGCGGATGCCTGGCCCAGGAGCGTGGATGCGGTGGCAGCCCAGGCGTCCGCCACGGCGGGCAGGAACCCGGCCGCCGCCACCAGCGCACCCACGGCCACCAAGAGGAGCCCAAACACGATCAGTAGGGTCCGGTTGAGGGTGCGGTTGGTTCTCCTCATTGCCCCACCGCCCCACTGCTGGCCACGCGCACCGCTGGGGTGATGCGCGTGGCCAGTCCGTACCGCGCCAGTTCGCTGCTGGCAGCGGCGGTGAGGGCGCCGGCATCCAGGGCAAGGCCCGACGTCGGCCGCACCTGGACGCGGGCGGAGCGTCCGGCCACGGTGGTGGTCACCTGGCCCGGGGCGACTCCGGAGCTGAGCTGCACGGCGCGGGAGACGGCGGAGGCGATCACGTCGTCGTCCACCACCACGGCGCAGCGGTCACTGGCCAAGGCCCGGCGCGGCCGGCGCCCGGAGGCCATGCCCCCAACCATGAGGACCACTCCAAGCAGCGCGATCCCTCCGCCGGCGGCAGCCAGCCAGACCGGGATGGTGGCGGCAGGGAGGCCCGCCAGCCAGCGTCCTGTGTCCCCGGGGGAAGCCAGCAGCGCGGGAACGCCAACCATCATCAGGACTGCTTCCAGGGCCAGCCAGAGGCATAACGCCAGGAGGACCGTTGCGGCCAGGACCGAGGCTGCTGCCCGGGACGAATGGGTTTCGCGCCGCACCATGCGGCGGATGAGCCGTTCGTTGTTCATGCCGGCCTCCTTTCCTGGCGCGGACTCACTTGGTGGGGACCGCCGTCGACCCTGCTGGGACGGTGCGGCTGCCGGGCGCCGGTGAGCGTGATGTCCACCGTTCCCATCATTAACCCGCTGAGGTCGGCGCCCCGGCGCAGGATGGTGTCCCGCGCCGCCCGCGTCTGCTCGAACAGCGTGCCCGCTGCTGCCGGTGTGCCCGCGCCGGGGCTCGGCGGCAGCAGCGGCGGAAGGGGAAGCATCACCGAGATGGCGGCCCCCAATGTGCCACCGTCATCCCGGAGATCTGCCTCAACGTTCTTCCCTGGGACGCCGAAAGCATCAGCCGCAACCGTCTCCAGGGTGTGCCGGAGGGCCGCAGGCGAGATCCGGTTGTAGCCCCTCCGAGTCATAGGGAGGAGCGCTTGCCACGGAGGGCGTCCATGACTGCGCCGACGTCCAGCGTGCCCTGGGCGGCCCGGCCCAGCACTGCCCCGGTCCCCATGAACAGGGCGGTGAGCAGGAAGCCCCAGAATCCGAAGGCCAGGGCTGCCAGGGCCAGGACAGCCCCGGCGGCGGTGCCTGTTACTGCCGGGCTCACGCGACCCTCGGCTCCTGGTCGGCGTCTTCCTCGGCATCGTCGGAGGGGACGTGGATGTCGGTGATGGTGATGTTGACCTCGGTCACCTCCATGCCCACGAGGTCTTCGATTGCCGTGTACACGGCGTCCCGGGCGCGGTCCGCCACGTCCTGGAGGGGGTGCGGGTATTCGACCACCAGGGTGACGTCAACGGCCACCTGGGTCTGCCCCACTTCAACGCTGACGCCCTGGGTCAGGTCCTTCTGTCCCACTTTTTCCCGAAGCGTGCCCAGTGCACGGGCTGCTCCGCCGCCGAGGGCGTGGACGCCGTCGATCTCCTGGATGGCGATGCCGGCGATCTTTGCCACCACGCCGTCGTCAACGGTGGTGGCGCCGCGGCCGTCCTTGCCCTTGGGCTGGGCGGGTGCGGCAGCGCCGGCCTGCGACGGGGTCTTGGCAGCGACAGTTGCGGGGGTCTGCGTCTGGGTAGTCAAAGCGATCACTCCTCTTTGTTGAACCTGCGCTGTTGTGCGCCTGTGCAGATAAGACGCAGCCGGGCCGCCAAACCTCACGCAGAAAGGGGTGTGAGCTGAGCCACACTTCCGCGGGGTCTGGCCGGTGGCGAGCGGGCGCGGTGCCGCACTGGCGGACGACGGCGGTGGGCGGGTGTGGCGGCGGCGCTCGCCATGGGTGCCCCCGGCCCAACTAGGTAGCGCTAAGTGTCGTTTTGGGGCCCCATAACGACACTTAGCGCTACCTAGTTGGGAGTTCGGGGCTGGCTGAAGCCTTGCGCTTTGGGCGGGCACTGTGCGTAGGATCTATTTAGTAACCATGCTTACTATCTCGACATGCCGGGATCTGACGGTGCCCCCAGGGCCTGGATGATCCCGCAGCGGGACCATGGAACATCAACGAAAGGACCACCGTCATGAAAAGACTGTTCTTGTTCTTCCTGCCCACCATCATCAGCAAGGTGCAGAAAGCCCGTAAGGCAAAGCAGCTCCGCGCCGGCCAGCAGACGCAGCCTCCGCGCAACCGCTTCTAGCGGCATACCTGGCGCCTTCTTTCATCAGTGCGGCCCGCCCTCCGGCTCCGGAGGGTGGGCCGCACTGCTTTTCCGGCGTCGTGGTCCGCGCATTGCTGTCCCTTTCCGCGAAAAGACCAAGCCCTAAACATCAGGGAATGATCATCCGGGGGACACCTGCAGTCCACCTTGCGGCGCCATTCTGGAGACAGGACAAGGCAAGGCAAAGTGGAAGGAACGGGCAATGGATATGCCAACCACAGAGGCCGTGATCGCGGTCCTCGTCGCAATCTTCGTCGCGGTCCCGCCGCTGGCTATCTTCGCCTTCGCGGCCGCCCGCGCCACTCCAAGCCAGCTGGCAGAAATGCTCACGGCCCGGGACAGCCACTCAGCATGACAAACGGTGATGGCGTTGTTGTCGGATCCTGCCACGAACTGGTTTCGGGAGATGCCGTGGAAGCGTATTCCGGCGACGGGCTGGTCCATCGCGGGCCGGTGGTGGACGCCATCCCGGATTGCGGGTTGCTGTGGATTCTGGACACGTTGACTGGTTCCCGGCAGCTCATCGACATGTCAGAATTCGACGTTGTCCGTGTTCCCTCTCCCACCGTCAAGCCGGGAATTGGACGCTTCCTGCCTATGGGCCGCCGGCAGGCAGGTGGCCGTATTCCATCGTGCGGCTGGCGTGAGGTATCTCCGCGAAGGTAGCGATTGAGGCAGCGAAGTCCCCCGGAAGACCAAGACCGGCGGGACTGAGGTCCTCAAGACTCCACAGTGCCCGCCCGGGAGGTCCAGTAAGACCGGAGGGGGTTGGCCCGGACACATCAACCAGGGATGGCGCTTTTGCCAGTCCCGTGCCGAGGGCCTTCAGGACTGCTTCCTTGCGGACCCAAAGCCGGGTCTGGAACCTGGTTTTCAGCGCCGGGGGCACTTTTTCCAGCTGGCCGCGCTCGTTCGCCGTCATCGCAAGCGACGGGAATCCCTCAAAGTCTGCTGCGGACCCGTTCTCGATGTCCACCCCAATACCGGCGATCCGGTCATCCAGGGCAGCGGCAACCACGCACCAGCTCCCGGACCTGCTGAGGCTGACACGAAGAAGGCCGGGACGGGAAGGGAGCCGATACCGGGGGATCCCGTGTCCCTGTCCGCTGCTGCAGGTGGGGCAGAGATAGTGCTCTTCGAGCGACTCGGGGCTGTCTCCGGTCAGCGCACTGATGTGGAGGCGCAACGCTATGCGGCCGGCCAGGAAGGCGTCCCGCAGGGCGGGGGAACGGAAAGTCGAAGCCCTGGCCACCTCCGCCTCATCCAGGACATGAGCCAGGCCCAGGTCGACGTCGGACAGCCGGACCGCTGCCAGCGAGAGGCCCCGGGCTGCCGCCGTCATGGGAGCGGGGGGAGTGCGGACTGATAGAGCCAGGGGGACAGGACTGTGCGGGCGTCGAAACCGGGGAGTTCGCCGCACGCCTGGTTGGCAGTGTCCATGAAATCGGCTGTGCTGACGCCGCCAAAGCGGTACCGGTCTGTCCACGTCCTCAGGAGCCCGAAGAACAGCGCGTCGCCGGTGGCACGCCGCAGGGCGTGGAGGGCAAGGGCGCCGCGCTTGTACACCCGGTCATCGAACATCAGCTCCGGTGAGGGGTCGCCCACCATCAGGTCCTGCGCCTGCGATGCGAGGAGCTGCCAGGCAGCGCGTGCCCTCTGCTGCGCCGTGGTGTTTCCGGAAGCCTCGGACCAGATCCACTCGGCGTAGCAGGCGAATCCCTCGTGCAGCCAGATGTCGGCCCAGGCGGTGGCGGTCAGGGAGTTTCCAAACCACTGATGGGCAAGCTCATGGGCAATAAGCCGCTGGTCCTCCCACTGCTGGGTGAGATGGTTGGGGCCGAACACGGACAGCGACTGGGCTTCCAGGGGGATCTCGAGGGCATCATCCGCCACCACCACGGTGTAACCGGCAAACGGGTACGGGCCAAAGCAGGTCTCGAAGGCCTCCATCATCTGCCCCTGCCGGGCGAGGGCGGCAGTGGCGGTGGCCATGAGTGCCCGGGGTGCCGCAACGAACTGCGGGACCTGACGCCGGCCGCCGTCGTCCGCGGTGCCCGCCCGGTGCGCCGGGAAAGAGGGCTGGAAGGCCAGTGGAAGAAGGTCGTAGCGGCCGATCTGCACCGTAGCCAGGTAGGTGGCCATGGGTTCGGACTGTTCAAAAACCCAGGTTTCACGGCTGGCCTTGGCATGGCGAGAGACCAGCACCCCGTTGCAGACCACCCTGTAATTGGCCTCCGTGGTGATGGTGTACCCAAAGCTGGCTTTCTGGCTGGGGTGGTCGTTGCAGGGAAACCAGGACGGCGCGCCGGTGGGCTGCCCGGCCACAAGCACCCCGTCGGTGAGCTCTTCCCAGCCCACTTCGCCCCAGTTACCGCGCAGCGGACCCGGGGTGCCCTCGTAGCGGATGTCCAGGCTGAAGTCGCTGCCGGCTGCCACCGGGCGGGCGGGGACGATAAAGAGCTGGTGTCCCCGCTGGCTGAATTTATGCACGCGCTGCCCGTCCAGCTGAACCTTCAGCACCCGCAGCCCCGCCAGGTTCAGGGTTATGGTGGCCAGCTCCACGTGGGAGCGTGCTGTGATGGCGGCGTGGCCGGAAAGCCTGTTGGTGGAGACGCGGTAATCGAGGTACAGCTCGTAGCGGGACACCCCGTAGTCTGCGGATCCGTGCCCCGGCGTGTAGGGGTCCGGCAGCGGACTGCGGGGGACGGCTGTCCGCTGCCCGCCGGGTACGTGCTCCTGGTGTGCGGTCACTGTGGCTGGGCCTCTCGGGCGGGAACGGCGGCGGCCGGGGATGTCCATGGGCTGACCGGATTCCCGATCCAGTAGCTGGCCGCCGGAACGGTCTCGCCACGCATCACAAGGGATGCCGGACCCACTGTACCGCCGGCACCAATCCGGGCGGCGGGCAGGATGACTCCGTGCGGGCCCATGGTTGCCCCGGCCTCAAGCGTAACGGTGTCGATGCTCATCACCCGGTCGTGGAAGAGGTGCGTCTGGATGACGCAGCCGCGGTTGACGGTGGAGTTTTCACCCAGCGTGACCAGGTCCGCCTCGGGCAGCCAGTAGCTTTCGCACCAGGCGCCGGAGCCGATCTTGGCACCGAGGCCACGCAGCCACCACACCAGAGCAGGGGTTCCGGCCGCAGCGCGCGCGAACCAGGGCGCGGTGACCATCTCGATGAACGTATCCACCACCTCGTTGCGCCAGATGAACGAACTCCACAGGGGGTGCTCCCGCGCATCGATCTTACCCACCAGGAGCCACTTGGCCGCTACCGAGCTTGCCGCGGCCACAGCCCCGGCCGCCAGCACCACCGGCGCCCCGAGCACGGCAGCGGCGGCGTAGCCAGCGGTGCCGGCTACCCAGTCCAGGACCGCAAGGAGGGCGACGGCGATGGCCGCGGTGAGGATGACAGGCACGGCCCGGCACAGTTCCCAGCAGGAGCGGTAGATCTTCAGCCTCAGGGGAGGGTCATAGGTCAGGCTCTGGTCAGCCTCCATCCGTGCGCGGCGGAGGCGCACCGGCGGGCTGCCCAGCCAGGACGTCCCCGATTTCGCTTTCGCTGGCGTCGCGGACAGCACAGCCACCAGCGAGTTCTTGGGCACGCTGCGGCCCGCCCCGGTCATGCCCGAATTCCCCAGGAACGCCCGTTTTCCGATCTTCGCTGGAGCGATCCTCATCCAGCCGCCGCCGAGCTCGTAGGAGGCAATCATGGTGTCATCGGCCAGGAAAGCGCCGTCGCCCACGGTCGTCATGGAAGGCAGCAGGAGTACGGTGGACGCCTCAACGTTGCGGCCCACTTTCGCCCCCAGCAGCCGCAGCCACACCGGCGTGAACAGGCTTGCATAGAGGGGGAAAAGCAGGTCCCTGGCCATGTCCAGGACACGTTCGGTGGCCCACACCCGCCAGCCGGTAAAGCTGCGCACGCGGTAGTGGCCTTCGCGAAGTCCCAGGCCAAGCAAACGGACGACGGCGGCCGTCAGGGCCATGTTGGACAGGAACCAGACGACGGCGGCGGCAGGGACAGCCCACAGCAGCACCGGCCACGAGGAGGACAGGGACTCCTGGCCCCGGACGGCGGCGATCACCGGAAGGGCGCCAAGGGCTGCCGAGACGAAGGGGATGAGCGCCAGGGCTGCCGCGGCGAGCGCGTAGGCGCCAAACGCGAGCACCGACTTCAGCCCGGACGGCGGCCGGGCCGGCCAGCCCTGCTGTGCCTTGCCGAGGCGCTGGGCCGGCGAGCCGGCAAACCGCTGGTTCGCCTTTACCTTGCCCAGGACGGCCGAGCCCGGGGCAATCTCTGCCCCGGCGCCGATGCGCGCACCGGGCATCAGGGTGCTCCGCGAACCGACGGTCGCCCCGGGGCCCACCCGGACATGTCCGATATGGACCAGATCGCCGTCAATCCACCAGCCCGAAAGGTCCACCTCGGGTTCGATTGAGCAGCCCGTCCCCAGGCTCAGCATGCCGGTCACGGGCGGGACGGAATGCAGGTCAACGTCCTTGCCCACTTTGGCACCCAATGCCCGGGCGTAGTAAGGAACCCAGGGGGCGCCCGCCAGGCTGACCGCCCCGGACAGGTCCGCGATCTGTTCCGCCAGCCACAGCCTCAGGTGCACCTTCCCGGACCGCGGATAACTGCCGGGAACCACACCGCGGAGCAGGAGGCGGGCCGCCGCCACGGAGATGGCCATGCGGCCCAGCGGATTCACAAACACCAGCCAGGACACCAGCACCCACCACCAGGACACGGTGGGGGCATTGTTCAGGACACCCCACGCGGCGAGGACGTTGTTGATGGCCATCAGGTACGTCAGCCAGCGCATTGCCACCAGCACGTGCAGCGGCAGCCCGGCCAGTATCTGGAAAATCTGTGACTTCCGGGCGGTGGGACGCACTGAACGTTCCATCCGCTCGGAAGCCGCCATGCCGCCGTCGGGAGCGGAAAGCCGGGCGAGCTCAATCAGTGCGCCAAGCCGGGGGCGGGCGTAGACATCAGCCACGGTGATGGTGGGGTAGCGCACCCGGAGGGCGGAGACCAGCCGGGCGGCGGCCAGGCTGCTGCCACCGTAGGCGAAGAAATCGGCATCCAGGCTGTCAGGGGGAGTCCCCAGGACGGCCGCCCACTGTTCAGCGATCCAGGCTGATTGGGGGTCCAGGTCGAGTTCCGCGGTTTCGGTTGCAGACGCCGATGCCAGCGGCCACGGCAACGCGTGGCGGTCCACCTTGCCGCTGGTCTTCACCGGGAGGCTGTCGACGACGGCGAGCAGCGGCACGAGCGCCGCGGGGAGTTGGGCGCCCAGCAGGCGCCGTGACTCGTCCAGATCCGGGGAAGTCCCCGGCGCCGGCGCCAGGTACCCCACGAGGATCTGGTTTCCCGCAGCGGTGGTCTGGACCGCGGCAGCCGCGCCCTGGATGCCGGGGAGGGACTGCAGCGCGGCGTCGATTTCGCCCAGTTCGATCCGGCGCCCACCGAGTTTGACCTGCTCATCGGCCCGGCCCACAAACACCAGGCCTTCGGCCTCGTACCGTACAAGGTCGCCGCTGCGGTAGGCGCGGTCCCACCCCAGGGTGTCCATGGGCGCATACTTTTCGGCGTCCTTGGCCGGGTCCAGGTAGCGGGCCAGGCCAACACCGCCGATGATCAGTTCCCCGGTCTGCCCTTTGTCCACGGGAACGCCGGCGGCGTCCACCACAGCGAGGTCCCACCCGTCCAGGGGCAGGCCGATCCGCACCGGGCCGGAACCGTCCATCCGTGCCGCGCACGCCACAACTGTGGCTTCGGTGGGCCCGTAGGTGTTCCAGACCTCGCGTTCGTCCACGGCCAGCCGGGCCGCCAGCTCGGGCGGGCAGGCCTCGCCGCCGAAAATCAGGAGCCTGACGGCTTCCAGCGACTCAGCCGGCCACAGGCCGGCAAGGGTGGGAACGGTGGAGACCACCGTGATCCCGTTCGTGATCAGCCACGGGCCCAGATCCATCCCGGTCCGCACCAGGGACCGCGGGGCGGGCACCAGGCAGGCGCCGTTCCGCCATGCCAGCCACATTTCCTCGCAGGATGCGTCGAAGGCGACCGACAGCCCCGCCAGGACGCGGTCCGAGGAGTTTACCGGGTTGTCCGGAAGGAACAGCCGGGCTTCGGCGTCAACGAAGGCCGCGGCTGACCGGTGAGTCACCGCAACGCCCTTGGGTTTGCCCGTGGAGCCGGAGGTGAAAATGACCCAGGCGTCATCCTCAGCCCCGGGCTGCCGGGGCGCCGGGAACGGACCTTTCCTGCCTGGAAGGGTGATGATCTCACCGGCTCGGAGGACCGCCGCCACCCCGGCTTCTTCGAAGACCAGGGCCGCCCGCTCTTCGGGGTCGTCCGCGTCCACCGGAACGTAGGCTGCACCCACCAGCAGTGTGGCGAGGATGGCTACATACAATTCGTTGGTGCCTGACGGGATGCGGATCCCGACTTTGTCGCCGGCCCCGATCCCGTTCCGGTGCAGGCGCCGGGCATACGCCTTGGCTGCCGTGTGGAGGTCGGCGTAGCTCAGGGAGGCCCTGCCGTCGTCGAGGGCCGAAGCGTCAGGGAACTGCCGGGCCGTTTCCTCAAAAACCTGGACAAGGGTGCGCGGCGGTGCAGCCCTGCCGGCGCCGGCCAACTGGGGCAGGTATGCTGCCTGCTTCCCTGCCGGTTCAGTCAGATCAGAAACATTCACCGGCTGAAGTTACTCTGCGGGAGTGAACGGATGGTGAACAACTGCGGCAGCCTTGAGGGGTGAACATCCGGTGAACTCGGACCGGAAGGTTCACCTTTTGAAGGCGCGGTGGCCCCGGGCGTGCTTGAATTCGGAGAGGGCAACGTGCGGGAGCACGAATGCTGAGTGCTGTCAGGGAGCATGAATGCATCCAATCACTTCTCCGCCGGTTTGGGCGTGGTCATGGCTTACGCAGGGCCGCTGATTCTCGGCGTCCCGTGGCCGGCGCCGCCGGCGCTCGTACGCACGGGCGCAGAGCTGGCCGATGCTCTCGACATCCACCTTGTTTGTGCCTATGTTGATCCGTCCAGTGTTCTCACCGAATGGGAACCCCCGCGGATACGTACGGCGCTTTCGCTCGATCCTGTTGTCAATGAGGAAGCGCTATTCCCCGCCAACGAGGTACGTTCACGCATCACCGTTCTTCTGGGCCCTGACGGAACAGCATGGTCCTTCCGTGAAGTGCACGGCGACGTCAGCACGGCGCTGGCGCGGCTTGCTGTGAGCACTGGCGCCAGCATGCTCATGGTCGGGAACGGCCGGCCAGGTCTCCTCGCCAAAATCGGCAGGACTATGGAGGGTGCGGTGGCAGACAAACTCACCCGGGTACAGAACAGGCCGGTGGTCATTGTCCGCGAATGCTGAGCTTGTTGTACAGTCCGTTCCGGGGAGGAGATATTTCCGCTGTGGAGCCTGTCCGGGCCGGCCAGCCTTAAACTTGCCACAACTAACAGGAGCCGGGGGGCGCTTAGTGGAAGAACAGCACGTCTGCCTGGTCATTGAAGATGACGCCGATGTCCGTGGACTGATTACCGCCGTGTTGACCCGCGCCGGGTTCAAAGTAGTGGCGGTCGGCTCAGGGGCCGAGGGTAAAGCCGCAGCCGCTGCGGCCGGCTCCACCTTGTCCCTGATCACCCTGGACTTGGGTTTGCCGGATATGGACGGGCAGGATCTCTGCCTCGAACTGCGTGCTCTGAGCCCGGCACCGCTGCTGTTCCTTACGTCCAGGGCAGAGGAAGATGACGTGCTCGCCGGGCTGGCGGCCGGAGCCGCCGCCTATCTGACGAAACCTTTCCTTCCAAGCACCCTGCGGGAAACGGCCTTGAAACTCTGCCGCCTGCAGCCCCGTTCCGGGCTCTCTGAACGGCGGTAGCGCCTGGGCCACGGCGTTACGGCTCAGCCGCCCTGGGTGACTCCCGTGTCCGGCAGTGCCAGCGGGCGCCAGTCGGAAATGATTCCGGTGGCTTCGTAGGAGAGTTTGATGTTGACGTTGTAGGTGCCGGCACGTCTGAGGTCCGGAACCCAGATCTCGGCGACGCCGGCGTCGTGGGGCGTGGCTCCCACCACTCTGTAGGCGAGTTTTTCGGCCTGCCAGGTGAGGGGTACATCCAGGCCGTCCAGTGACCAGGTCAGGAGCAGGGGGACATCCGCGAGTCCCTGGAGGTCTACCCTGACGGCCACCGTCCAGCCCTGCGGATCCTCGCCCTGCGGGCCGCTGGTCGACTCCACCTCTTCCAGCGCCGCGGCAAGTCTTACAGCAAGTTCGGCTGGGGGAAGCGATTCACCTGTTTCGTCCACCGGTTCGATGCTCAAATACTGGATGGCGCGCTGCGCGGCCTCGGGCACGTAGATGGAGAGGACCTTCTGCTCGGCTATGACGTCCCTGATGTCCTCTGTAAGTGGCTTGGGGATCTTGAGCTTTGTCATTGTTGGTCCGGAGGAGTAGGTCGGACTGCCCGTCCCGGTGGAGGTGCCGGTGGGCGTGGGACTGGGCGCCGCCGTCGTACGCGTAGGAGGGGGCGTCGGCTCCGGCGTGAACGTCAGGAAGGTGGGCCGCGGGACCGGCCGGACAGTGGGCAGGGGACGCATGGTGAACTGTTCCAGTCCCGTGACTTGGGGCGTGGCCACTACGTCCCGTCCGGCCGGCGGCGCCGCCTGGACGAAACCCGCCCCGGCCAGCCCGCCGTCGTCGTAAATCCGCCCCTCCGAGGCAGCCTCAGGGACGGCGGTCAGGGGCAGGAGCCCGCCGATCCCTTCCGGGGCAAAGCCGGTCAGCGGTGTGCGCTTGATGAGGTGGATCGACTCGATCCGTGCCACGTCGTCGTCGGGCGGAGGGAAGATCCTGTCCCAGAGGTTCAGCACGCCCAGGATCGCGGCGGCCAGGGCACCCGCGGCGACGATGAACGTGGAGGTGCGCTTGTACCAGGGAGGGTTAGCTGACGGTTTATGTTTCCTGGCCACGCCACCACCTCCCACCACAGCAAGCAGAACCCCCGGCCCGTTACTGCCGCGTTACCGCGTGTCCCCAAGCACGCTTGCGGGCGGACTCAGGCTCCCGAACCGGTCCCCGCTGCGCATATTCGTTTATGACGCCCAGATATCCCGTGCGCCAGCGAATGTGCGCGTCACGGCCGGGTTTGCGCGTCGAGAACGGCAGAACGCGTCCGACGGCGGGGCGCGCCGGCCGCCGTCAGCATGCGTTCCAGCCTGCCCGGCTCCATGAGGTCGGCCCAGTCCCACCGCACCACGGTAAAACCTGTAGCCCGGATCCGGTTTTCGCGGTTCTTCTCCGCCACCACGGCCTGCGATGAAGTCATCCCCTTCAGGTATTCGGGTTTGACGTACTTCTCCTCGCCGTCGAACTCACCAACAACTTTGGAGCGCTTCCAGTGGAAGTCCGCGTAGCCCGCCAGGCCGTCCCGGTCGTACATCGGCTGCTGCAGGACCGGAGCCTCGAAGCCGGCCAAATGCATCAGTGCCCGGCTCAACGATTCCCCGGCCGAGCCCGAAGCCGGATCGGCAAACGCGATAACCGCACGGATCCTCCGCCCCGCCGCCGCGGAATAGTTCGAGCCGATGCCAGCTTCCAGGTCAGCCTTGGTCAAAGCAGGCAGGCGCCGTGCCCTGTCCGGCCGCAGCACGTGGTCTATCGGCGCGACAGCCTCGGCAAACGGGATGGACGCTGCCAGGTCCAAAACGGTGCGGATGCGGCCGGTGACCAGCAGGCCCTCCTGCTCTGCCACCTGCAGCCCAGCCGGCGCTGCGTAGTGGCGGCTGACTCCGGCACGGGACCGGCCGCCGTCGTTCTTGAACGTGAGGGCCTGGACCGGGTGGTGCTGGCCGATCGTCGGTAGACCCCACGCGCTCGCGGCCGAGTGCCGGGCAAAGACCGTGGGCTTCTCCAGGGTTTCGGCTGCTGCCTGGATACGGAGGCGGTACTGCTCCCATGGTTTGAGGCGGCGCCAGGCCCCTCCGTCCGTGTACACGCCGTGCCGGATGCGGACCAGGGTGCCGGCCTTCACGCGTTTGGCGAGCTCATCCGGGGTCAGTCCATGGAGGAGGCGGTCGCGGGACAGCAGAAGCGGTGGAAGATCCGGCATGGACCGACGTTGTCAGCCGCATGCCCCCGGGCGGTAGGGGGCGGTGCCGCTATGTGGAGAAGTGCTGCCGACCCGCATATCCGGTCTCGACCTGTGTATTCGCCAGCGCACCGCCAATCTGGGCTGCGCAGTCGAACATCTGCGTCGAAAGCGAATATGCGCGTCGCGCGGGCAGGCAGCGGACCAGGCAGGAACGCACGACGGCGGCGCGCACCACCCGCAGGTAGGTGAGAGAGCGTCCGGGGAAAGTCCGCGTCAAGTGATAGAGCGTCCGGGGAAAGTCCGCATCAAGTGAGAGAGCGTCGCAAGGGGCGGGCCAGGAGGGGCGGTGGCCTTGACGGGCCCTCGGGCTTCCGCATATCCTGAACGAACGGTCGGTAAATAATTCCGCACGTCCCAGACGGTCTTTGCATAGGAGCAACCATGGCAGCCCAGAACTTGCAGTCAGTGCCGGCGGAGCTAACCGCTGGAACCAGCGAAACGGCCGAGGCGGACGGCCAGGCCAACTTTGACCGCGTCATCGCCGAGGATTCCCGCATCGAGCCCAAGGACTGGATGCCGGCGGCCTACCGCAAGACCCTCCTGCGCCAGATCTCCCAGCACGCGCACTCCGAGATCATCGGCATGCAGCCGGAAGCCAACTGGATTTCCCGGGCCCCCAGCCTGAAGCGCAAGGCCATCCTCATGGCCAAGGTCCAGGACGAGGCCGGCCACGGGCTGTACCTCTACTCCGCCGCCGAGTCCCTGGGCCAGAACCGGGACGAGATGACGGACGCGCTGATCGCCGGCAAGGCCCGCTACTCGTCCATCTTCAACTACCCCGCGCTCACCTGGGCGGACATGGGAGCCATCGGCTGGCTGGTGGACGGCGCCGCCATCTGCAACCAGGTCCCGCTGTGCCGCGCCTCCTACGGCCCCTACGGCCGGGCCATGGTCCGCATCTGCAAGGAGGAGTCCTTCCACCAGCGCCAGGGCTTCGAGATCCTCCTGGAGCTCTCCAACGGCACCCCCGCCCAGAAGCAGATGGCCCAGGACGCCGTGAACCGCTGGTACGCCCCGGCCCTGATGATGTTCGGCCCGCCGGATGACGATTCCCCCAACTCCAAGCAGTCCATGGCCTGGAACATCAAGCGCTTCAGCAACGATGAGCTCCGCAGCCGCTTCGTGGGCATGATGGTGGAGCAGGTCCGGGTCCTGGGCCTCACCCTCCCGGATGACCAGATCCGCTTCAACGAGGACTCGAAGAAGTGGGAGCACGGCCCGCTGGACTGGGACGAGTTCCACGAGGTCCTGGCCGGCCGCGGCCCCTGCAACTCCCAGCGCCTTGAGCGCCGCAGGGAAGCGCACGACGGCGGCGCCTGGGTCCGCGAGGCAGCGGCAGCCTATGCACAGAAACAGTCAATGAAGACGAAGGAATACGCAGCATGAGCCCCCACGGCAACCCGGAAGCCCCCGCCAGCTCCGCCACCGAGATCAACCGCGAAGCCCCCAAGGCATCCCCGGCGCCGCAGGAACACACAGACCACGCCTGGGGCCTCTGGGAGGTCTTCGTCCGGTCCAGCCGCGGCCTGAGCCACGTCCACGCCGGCTCCCTGCACGCACCGGATGCCGCCATGGCCCTGCGCAACGCCCGGGACCTCTACACCCGCCGCAACGAGGGCGTGTCCATCTGGGTTGTCCCCGCGGACGCCATCGCCGCCAGCGATCCCGATTCCAAGGGCGCGTTCTTCGAGTCCCCCCAGGGCAAGGACTACCGCCACGCCACGTATTACACCAAGAGCGAAGGGGTGAAGCACCTGTGAGCGAAGCCAACGCCTCCGCAACAAGAATCACCCCCGGCAACGCCCTCCGCCCCGAGGACATCGCGCTGGAGGTCCGCACGGGCCTCGCGAAGCCAACCGAAGACACCGCCGAGTACGCCCTGCGCCTGGGCGACGACGCCCTGATCCTCGCCCAGCGCCTGGGCCACTGGATCTCCCGCGCCCCCGAGCTGGAGGAGGACATCGCCCTGGGCAACATCGCCTTGGACGAACTCGGCCACGCCCGCTCCTTCCTCAGCTACGCCGGCGGCGCCATGACGAACGACGACGGTTCGGCCAGGTCTGAGGACGACCTCGCCTATTTCCGCCGCGAGCATGAGTTCCGCAGCGTGCAGCTGTTCGAGCAGCCCAACGGGGACTTCGCGGCCACCATCGCCCGCCAGTTCGTCGTCAGCTATTACCAGTTCCTGCTCTACAGCCGGCTGACCGAATCGAAGGACGCCACCCTGGCCGCCATCGCGGCCAAGGCCGTGAAGGAAGTGGACTACCACCGGGACCACGCCGCCCAGTGGGTCCTGCGCCTGGCCGGCGGCACCGAGGAATCCCGCAAGCGGATGATCCACGGTTTCCGCATCATGTGGCCGTACGTGGAGGAGCTCTTCCGTGACGACGACCTGACAGGCCGGCTCGCCGAGGCGGGCATCGCCGTCGCGCCTTCCTCTTTGAAAGAGGATTTTGACCGGCTGACGGGTGAAGTCCTCACTGAGGCCGGGCTGGAGGTGCCGGACGTCCCGGCAGCACCCGGCGGCGGCCGGCAGGGGAAGCATTCGGAGCACCTGGGCTACATCCTGGCCGAGATGCAGGTGCTGGCCCGCGAGCACCCCGGAGCGAGCTGGTGACCGCGGCCATGTACATCTCGGACTTTGAATCCCGGACGCAGACGCCGCGGCAGAAGGCCTGGGACATCGCCGCCACCGTGGTGGACCCGGAGATCCCGGTGCTGAGCATCGAGGACCTGGGCATCCTGCGGGACGTCGCAGTGACGAAGGAACACGGGACTGACCACGTGAAGGTCACCATCACCCCCACGTACTCGGGCTGCCCGGCCATGGACGCCATCCGCGATGACCTCAAGACCGCCTTTGAAAAAGAGGGATACACGGACGTGGAAGTGGATTTGGTGCTCTCCCCGGCCTGGACCACGGACTGGATGACGGACGCCGGCAAGCAGAAGCTGCAGGAGTACGGCATCGCCCCGCCCACCGGAAAAAGCCATGCAGCCCGGCACGCCGGCCCCATCCGCCTCACCATGGCCGTCAAGTGCCCGCAGTGCGCCAGCCTGAACACCAAGGAACTCACCCGCTTCGGCTCCACCTCCTGCAAGGCGCTGTACGTCTGCCAGGACTGCAAGGAACCGTTCGACTACTTCAAAGTGCTGTAAGGAAGCCCCATGCCTGTTGTCCGCCAGACTGCCGCCGAGGAGGCGCAGGCCACCGGCCGCCGTCGTCCGTCCTTCCACACCCTGGCCGTGAAGGAGGTGCGACGGCTCACCGATGACGCCATCGAGGTGTCCTTCCACGTGCCCGCGGAGCTCACCGGCCAGTTCGACTACCTGCCCGGCCAGTACGTGGCGCTGCGCACCACGCTGCCGGACGAGTCCGGCGAGCCCAAGGAAATCCGCCGCAGCTACTCCATCTGCGCAGAGCCGCGCAGCTTCGGGGACGGCACCAGCGAGATCCGGGTGGCCATCAAGAAGGACCTGGGCGGGCTGTTCTCCACCTGGGCCAACGCCGAGCTGAAGGCCGGGGACACCCTGGACGTTATGAGCCCCATGGGCGCGTTCGTGTCCCGGCACGGCCGCGACGGCCAGGCCGTGGAGCAGAACCGGATGAATTCCATGAACAACCCGGAGGAGCTGGCGGGGGACGTCGCCTCCCAGGGGGAAGCGAGCTTCGTGGCCATCGCCGCCGGCTCCGGCATCACCCCGGTGATCGCGATCGCCCGGACGCTGCTGGCCGCCAACCCGGAGTGCCGGTTCGATCTCATCTACGCCAACAAGGCCGCCATGGATGTGATGTTCCTGGAGGAGCTCGCGGACCTGAAGGACAAGTACCCGCAGCGGCTGGCCATCCACCACGTGCTCTCCCGCGAGCAGCGGATCGCGCCGCTGCTCTCCGGCAGGATCGATTCGGAGAAGCTGCAGCAGCTGCTGGGCACCGCCATCCACGCGGACGATGTGGACGAGTGGTTCCTGTGCGGGCCGTTCGAGCTGGTGCAGCTGTGCCGGGACACCCTGGCAGAGCGCGGCGTGAAGCCGGAGAACGTCCGGTTCGAGCTGTTCACCTCCGGCAAGCCAGACAAGCCGGAGGGCAACGCCGGCCGTCCCGTGCTGGTGGACGAGTCCAAGGAGACGTACAAGATCACGTTCAAGCTGGACGGCCTACAGGGCGAGGTGGCCAGCCCCACCCACGCCCGCGAGTCCATCCTCAACGCCGCGCTGCGGGTCCGCCCGGACGTGCCGTTCGCGTGCGCCGGGGGAGTGTGCGGCACATGCCGGGCCAAGGTGGTCACCGGCAGCGTGACCATGGACGAAAACTATGCGCTGGAGCAGGATGAGCTGGACAAGGGGTACGTGCTGACGTGCCAGAGCCACCCCACCAGCAAGGAAGTCACGGTCGACTTCGACGTCTAAGCACCCGGTCCCATGCAAGGAGTTCCATGATTTCGCTTTCCATCAACAACGCCGTGGCCGAGGTGGTGCTGGATGCACCGCACAAGCTGAACTCGCTGGACGAGCAGGCGTTGAAGGATTTAGCACAGGCGTACGACGACGCTGCTGCCGCCGCCTCCCGCGGTGAGGTGCGGGCGCTGCTGCTGAGGGGAGAGGGCCGCGCCTTCTGCGCGGGCCGGGACATCCAGAACGTGACGCCGGAGAGTGATGACGCCGCCGCGTACCTGGGCGGGCTGGTGGAGCCTCTGCTTAAGAAGATGGCGGCCTTCCCGGCCCCCACGTTCGCGGCCGCCCACGGTGCCTGCCTGGGCGTGGGGCTGGGGCTGCTGCTGGCCACGGACGTGGTGTACGTGGCGGAGAACGCCAAGTTCGGGTCGCCCTTTGCCAAGCTGGGGGCCACGCTGGACTCGGGCGGGCACTGGTACTTCACCGAGCGGCTGGGCATGCACCGGACGCTGGACCTGATCTACACCGCGGACCTGATCTCCGGGGCCGAGGCCGTGGCGCAGGGGATGTTCAGCCGCGCCATGCCGGCGGACCAGCTGCTGGAGACCACCCAGGGGATTGTGAACCGCGTTGCTTCCGGTGCCACCGGTGCGTTCGTGGCGAGCAAGGAGCTGGTGGCGCACATCCGCGACCAGCGGCTGGGCCTGTGGGAGGCCATGCAGGAGGAGAACGCCGAGCAGGCACGCCTCTGCACAACGGACGATTATGCCGAGGGTTTCGGGGCTTTCCAGGAAAAGCGCGAGCCGAAATTCACAGGTGGAAAATTGCCTTTGCCTGCCGCTGATTTGTAAGGTTCAGCTATGACAACGGGGAAAGCAATAACCAAAGCCGTCATTCCTGCTGCCGGATTGGGAACTCGCTTCCTGCCCGCCACCAAGGCAATGCCGAAGGAAATGCTGCCGGTGGTAGACCGGCCGGCCATCCAGTACGTGGTGGAGGAAGCCGTGAAGTCCGGCCTCACGGACCTGCTGATGATTACGGGGCGCAACAAGCGCTCCCTCGAGGACCACTTTGACCGCGAGCCGGGCCTGGAGCGTGCCCTGGAGCTCAAGGGGGACAAGGACAAGCTGGAGTCCGTGCAGTACGCCTCCGAGCTGGGTCCCATCCACTACGTCCGCCAGGGCGAGGCCAAGGGCCTGGGCCACGCGGTGCTGTGCGCCAGCCAGCACGTGGGGGACGAGCCGTTCGCCGTGCTGCTGGGTGATGACCTCATTGACGAGGCCGAGGACCTGCTGACCACCATGATGGAGGTGCAGCAGAAGACCGGCGGTTCGGTGATCGCCCTGATTGAGGTGGATCCGGCCCAGATCAGCGCCTACGGCTGCGCGGACATCACCGCGGTGGACGGCGAGGACTACGTCCGCGTCAACAGCCTGGTGGAGAAGCCTGCAGTGGGGGATGCGCCGTCCAATCTGGCCGTGATCGGCCGGTACGTGCTGCACCCGGCCGTGTTCGGCATCCTGGAGGAGACTGAGCCGGGCCGTGGCAACGAGATCCAGCTGACGGATGCGCTGCAGACCCTTGCTGCTGGTGAGGGCGAAGGCTCCGGCGTGTATGGCGTGGTGTTCAAGGGCCGGCGCTTCGACACCGGGGACAAACTCAGCTACCTCAAAGCCGTGATCACCCTCGCGTCAGAGCGTGTGGAGTTCGGTGAGGACCTGAAGACCTGGATGAAGGGCTTCGTCAACTAGACGACGCTAAAGACCTCTTACAGGTCCGCTCCCGGAAGGCGGCGGGCCTGTAATTCTTTAGTGGCTGCCGTGGCCAGGAGAGCGCCAATGACAGCGCCTGACGTGTTTGTCACAAGGTCCACGGGGCTCGGAAAACGGTCGTGAAGAAACAGCAGCTGGCCGAGTTCCATGCACCCGGAAATGAGCAGTCCAAATGCGCCGATTTTCCACCAGGGCCAGCTGGGAAAAGCCAGCGAGCTTACTGCTCCAACGGGGATAAAAAGTGCCACGTTAGCGGACGCCTCCACAAATTTGTAATTGAACCACGTGGGAATTCCGTGGCGGTGGAGGAATTTCAGGACGGCGGCGAGTTGGCCCTGCACGGGCTGGTCCACGGGGCTCGGCCAGAAGGCAATAAACGCCAGGGGGACCAGCATGGCGATGAGGACCATTCGCCACAGCCGGTAGTTTTCGAGCTGCTTCACAGGGCTTTCAGGAGGTCCGCAGAAGGGCTAACGCCGCGGTACCCAGGGCGGCAACCGCCAGCAGCGCCAGAAGAACGTAGGGGAGCACCTGGGGGTTGGGGAGGGGAAAGGAGAAGTCGTATTGCCGTGGTGCTTTCCGCCAATGTCTCCCCATAGCTCATATTGATATCACAGCCCAGCCGCCCCGTTGGGCGGCCCTGGTGTCGGGACGTTAAAGCGAAGAAGGTGGGTGTTCTCCGTTTCCGGAGTACACCCACCTTCTTCGGTGGTTTGTGTGGTGCTGTTATGCGGCTACCTCAGCCTTGGCGCGGCGGCGGACAACCACTACCGAGGTTGCGCCGGCAGCCAGTGCGCCTGCGCCCACCAGGGTCCACAGGACCAGGCCGGAGTCCGCGCCGGTGTTGGCAAGGCCTGCACCCGTGTTGGCGAGCGGAGCGCCGCCGGCGTTGCCACCGGTGTTGGCCAGCGAAGCCGCCACGGTGACCGTGACGGGGCCAACGACGACGCCGGACTGGGTGCCTTCAGCGGTCAGGCTGTAGGTGCCTGCTTCGCTGATGGAGATCGGCAGGGCGAAGGCGCCCTGAGCGTCGGCGGTTGCGCTGAGTTCCTGCGGTGCCAGGAACACAGGGATCTTGGCGGAGAAGGACGTACCGCCTGCAATGTTGGCGCCACCTGCTGCCGGCGGCTGCCCGGGCGTTACGCGGATGATGAGCGGTTCGCCGGCCAGGAAGCCCTGGCCGCGGAAGACAAAGCTTTCGCCCGGGCCAACAACGCCGTCAGAAACGGCGGCCTGCGGCGGGAGAGCCGGGTATTCGGCTGCAACGGCCGGTGAGCCAATAAGGGCAAGTGAGCCGGCAAGTGCGAGTGCTGCGAGTGTTTTCTTCATGAGTGTCCCCCCGGATGAATATTCGCTCTTTTGGGGTCCACCCGTCGTGTGTTTGGGGGCCGGTGGGCAGAGCGCGCAGTAGCGGT
>NZ_BMKU01000015.1 GCF_014644495.1 Pseudarthrobacter polychromogenes | reverse complement strand
ATGTGGAAGCGAGGACTAACGACTCGTGAAGCTGACCGGTACTAATAGGCCGATAACTTACACCACACACCACCCCCGCAAACGAACTTCAAAAGCGTTTGCAACCCGGGGGCGGTAAAAAGATAAACAAGACTGCTTGCGTCCACTATGTGGTTCCCAACCAACAAACCCACCCGTTTGCTGGCAAGGAACCAACAACTGAATAACAACACCACAATGTTGTAACCACAAAAGATTTCCCACACCACCCCCAGGGTTGGTGACGGGTAACAGGGTTACGGCGGTCATAGCGTGGGGGAAACGCCCGGTCCCATTCCGAACCCGGAAGCTAAGACCCACAGCGCCGATGGTACTGCACCCGGGAGGGTGTGGGAGAGTAGGTCACCGCCGGACACACACTAAAAAAGGGTCGAGGCCCCAACCACCACGGTTGGGGCCTCCCACATTTAACACCCACCCAAACCCTCTCGCACCTAATGCACCCCTTCCCGGCATCCCCTTCCACCTTGCGCAGGCCCCCGGGACGGACCCTCTCGCACTTGATGCAGGCACCGGGCGGACCCTCACGCACTTGATGCAGGCACCCGGGGCACCCTCTCTCAGTAGATGCCGCTTCCCGGACGATCCTCACCCACTTCTCCCAGCAATACCCCCCCACCCCCCGCAACAAGTGAGAGAGCATCCCGACAAACCCCGCAACAAGTGAGAGAGCGTGTGAATATTCCCACGATGCGGCGTCCTGGGCTTCACCCGTGCTGCTCTGCGGGGCGGCTCCTCTAGAATTGATGAAGATGTACGGACTTCGAAGCGCTTGATTTCGGGTTGCGTAGGAAACGAAACACGGATACGAGCGGCTGCAGTTGCGCCAGTGGTCGGCTCATAACAGGAGGAATCCACATGGCTGAGCACAACGGCGGCAACCGCGGCGGAAATGACCGCGGCGGATTCCGCGGCAACAACAATTCAGGCGGGGATCCCAGGGGCTTCCGCGCCCGCGGCAACCGCGATGGCGGCGAGTCCTCCGGACGTCCCTCCGGCGGCGGTGAGCGTAAGCCTTTCGGTGACCGGGATCGGAAGCCTTTTGGTGATCGTCCGCGTCGTGACGGTGAGGGTGACCGTCGTGGTTTCGGTGGAGGGGAGCGTAAGCCGTTTGGCGACCGTGACCGCAAGCCGTATGGCGATCGTGACCAGAAGCCCTTTGGCGATCGTCCGCGTCGTGACGGTGAGGGTGACCGTCGTGGTTTCAGCGGCGGCGGGGAGCGTAAGCCGTTTGGCGACCGTGACCGCAAGCCGTATGGCGATCGTGACCAGAAGCCCTTTGGCGATCGTCCGCGTCGTGACGGTGAGGGTGACCGCCGTGGTTTCGGTGGAGGGGAGCGTAAGCCGTTTGGCGACCGTGACCGGAAGCCCTTCAGCGGCGGCGGGGAGCGTAAGCCGTTCGGTGACCGTGACCGCAAGCCGTATGGCGATCGTGACCAGAAGCCCTTTGGCGATCGTCCGCGTCGTGACGGCGAGGGTGACCGCCGCGGCTTCGGCGGCGGAGAGAACCGGAAGCCGTTCGGTGACCGCAGCGACCGTCCCGGCCGTGGCGACCGCCAGGACCGCGCACCGCGCAGTTTCGATCGTGGCCCCAGCCGGGGAGATGCAGGTCCCCGTACCTTTGGCCGGGACCGCCCGGAAGACCGCCCTGTCCGCGAACCCAACGTCCGCGACCTCCGCAGCGCGAACCGTCCTGACCGGGAGAGGTCTCCGCAGATCGATGAGGACGTCACCGGCAAGGAACTCGACCGTGCCACCCAGCACCAGATCAAAACGCTCGAAGCAAAGAGCGCGGAATGGGTTGCCCGCCACCTTGTGATGGCCGGCCGGCTCATCGATGAAGAACCGGAGCTCGCCTTCCAGCACGCCCTCGCTGCAAGCCGCCGCGGCGGCAGGCTGGCCGCCGTCCGCGAAGCCGTAGGCCTGACCGCCTATGCCGCAGGCCATTACGGCGAAGCCCTCCGCGAATTCCGCACCTACCGCCGCATCAGCGGTTCCAACGTCCACCTTCCGGTCATGGCTGACTGCGAGCGTGGACTGGGACGCCCTGACCGCGCTCTTGACGTGGCCAGGTCCGAGGAAGCCCAGGACCTGGATGCGCCCGGCAAGGCGGAACTCGCCATTGTGGCAGCAGGTGCCAGGACCGACCTGGGGCAGCTGGACGCGGCGGTAGCCGAACTCGAGATCCCTCAGCTGGACATCAACCGGGCGTTCTCCTACAGCCCCCGGCTGTTCCGTGCGTACGCCGACGCCCTCGCCGGCGTGGGCCGCGACGCTGAAGCCGAGAAGTGGCGGAAGCAGGCCGTGGTTGCCGAAAACGCGCTGGGCCAAGGCGTAGACGAAGAGCCCGACATCATTGACCTCGGCTGGGACGAGGAGGAGGAGGCAAAGGAGGAAGCTGAGCGCCGCCGCCTGCTCGACCGCGCATCACAGGCATCCGACGCTGCCCCCAAAGCCGCACCCAACGCCGGCGCCGCAGTCGCGCCGGCGCAGGCTGCAGACCTGCAGGACGCCGAGCTGCACGCCGCACATCCGCAGGACGCCAGCATCGATGACCAGGAAGCGGACTACTTCGTTTCCGACGACGCCGAGTCGGACGAGGATTCGGTGGAACGGGACGAGCTGGAGTCCCCTGAAGCCCCGGAAAGCGGCGCTGCCGACGAACACGACTCCTCTGCGGAGTATCAGGACCAGCAGGATCGCCGGGAAGACTGACGAATGACCGACGTTCCCCTGATCTCCCTGTTCGATGCACTCCTGGCGGACCTGGACGGAGTGGTTTACGCCGGTCCGCACGCAATTCAGGGTGCCGTTGAATCGCTGAAGCAGCTCGCCGGCATTGGCGTAGGCCTGGGATACGTGACCAACAACGCGTCGCGCTCCCCGGGCCAGGTTGCCGCCCACCTCCGCGAGCTCGGGGCGCCCGCCGAAGACAACCAGGTGGTGAGCTCCTCACAGGCCGCCGCGGATCTGCTTGCGTCCCTGCTGGCACCCGGCTCCCGGATCCTCATCACGGGCAGCCCCGCCCTCGCCGCCGAGATCGAACTCGTTGGGCTGGTGCCCGTGTACAGCCAGGACGAGGGCCCGGTGGCGGTGGTCCAGGGCTTCAACCCCGAGATCGGGTGGAAAGACCTGGCCGAAGCCACGTACGTGGTCAACGCCGGAGCCCTGTGGGTGGCCACGAACACGGACATGTCCATACCGCAGGCCCGCGGCATCGCGCCCGGAAACGGAACGCTGGTCTCGGCCGTGGCAGCCGCAACAGGGCAGACACCCCGCGTGGCCGGCAAACCCGAGGCACCGCTCTTCCACTCCGCAGCCAAGCGTCTCGGGGCAGAACGCCCGCTGGTGGTGGGGGACCGGCTGGACACCGATATCCTCGGCGGAAACAACGCCGGCTTCGCCACCGTGGCGGTACTGACCGGCGTCGACACCCGCCAGACCATCCTGGCCGCCCGCGCCGCGGAACGCCCGGACTACATCATCAGCAACCTGGCGGACCTGCACCGGCCGTATCCGGAAATGACGCACCACGACGGCACGTATGCCTGTGGCGCGGCCACGGCGCGTGTGGCCAACGGTGCGGTGGGCATTATTGGCAGCCAAGACAGCCTGGACTCCTGGCGCGCCGCGTGCGCAGCATGGTGGGCGGCGACGCCGGACGCCTCCACCCCCCAGGCGCCCGAGCTGGTGTGGCTGGATCACTAGACTGGTGGAATGACTGAGCTGACCGAACCGGAATATGCAGCAGCCCAGCCATCCCCGGACTGGCCCGGCATCAGCGATGCGGGAGTGGCGGATCCCGTGGTGGCACAGGCGCTGGGCCGGCTGGAGGCACTGCCGCAGGTCCCGGTGTCCGACCATGAAAACGTCTACAACGAACTCCACGACGAACTGCTGGCCGCGCTTAACAGCGTTCCCGGCAACAGCGCGCCCATGAGTGTGGATCCGACGGACGGTGCCGCCTGATGCCGGTACGCCTCGACCAGGCTTTGGTGGCCCGCGGGCTTGCAAGGTCCCGGACACACGCAGCCGCCTTGATTGCCGAAGGCAAAGTCACCTCAGCAGGACAGGTCCTGGCCAAGGCGTCCCTCCAGGTGGACGAGGACAGGCCCCTGGACGTCGACCATGACGAGCGGGACACCTACGTCAGCCGGGCCGGACACAAACTTGCGGGCGCGCTTGACGCTTTTCCCGGCATCACACCGGACGGCAAAAGGTGCCTGGACGCCGGTGCCTCCACCGGCGGCTTCACCGACGTCCTGCTGCGGCGCGGTGCCGCACACGTGGTGGCGGTCGACGTCGGGCACGGCCAGCTGGTGCAGCGGCTGCGGGAAGATCCCCGCGTGGACGTCCACGAGGGATTGAACGTCCGGTACATGTCGCCCGCCGATATCGGGGGAACCGCGGAACTCACCGTGGCAGACCTGTCCTTCATCTCCCTCACCCTGGTGGTCCAGCCGCTGGCACTGTGTACCGACCCCGGCGGGGACCTGGTGCTGATGGTGAAGCCGCAGTTCGAGATCGGCAAGGACAGGCTGGGACGGACAGGCGTTGTCACCTCCGGGCGGGAACGCCGCCTTGCGGTGGAAAAAGTGGCCAGGGCAGCGCTCGACGCCGGACTGGACTTGTGCGGCCTGGCGGTTAGTCCGCTGCCGGGCCAGGACGGAAACGTCGAATACTTCCTGTGGATAAAACGCAGGATCAGCCAAGACTTGCCTAAGATCGAAGAGCGGGAGGCAGCGGCTGCTGCCTTGCTCGGACGAATCTGGCCGAACCACTAGAGAGCGGAACCTGATGAGCAGGCGTGTACTGGTCCTCGCCCATACCGGCCGCGAGGACTCGCTGAAGGCCGCCTGGGAGGCGTGCGCCCTCCTGCACGCCTCGGGGATCGTGCCGGTCATGCAGGAATCCGAACTTGCAGACATGGAACGGTTCTTCGGACACCTGGCCCAGCCCGTGGAGGTCCTCCACGACCATGTCCAGCTGCCGGACGTTGAACTGGTGATGGTCCTGGGCGGCGACGGCACCATCCTGCGCGCCGCTGAACTGGTCCGGGAAGTGGACGTGCCGCTGCTGGGCGTCAACCTTGGCCATGTGGGCTTCCTGGCCGAAAGCGAGCGGGCGGACCTCGCCCAGACCGTCGAGTGGATCGCCAGCCGCGAGTACACCGTGGAAGAGCGGATGACCATTGATGTCCAGGTGTGGGTCCGCGGCCAGAAGATCTGGCACACGTGGGCGCTGAACGAGGCCGCCATCGAGAAGGCCAACCGCGAACGCATGCTCGAGGTAGTGACCGAAGTGGACGAACGTCCCCTCACGTCCTTTGGCTGCGACGGCATCGTCCTGGCCACCCCCACCGGCTCCACGGCCTATGGGTTTTCGGCCGGCGGCCCCGTGGTCTGGCCCGAGGTGGAGGCACTGGTCATCGTTCCCATCAGTGCCCACGCGCTCTTCGCCAAGCCGCTGGTGGTCTCGCCCCGTTCCAGGCTGGCCGTGGAGGTCCTGGGCCGGACGGATGCCCAGGGCGTCCTGTGGTGTGATGGCAGGCGCTCCGTGGATTTGCCGCCGGGCGCCCGGGTGGAAGTCACAAAATCCGCCACCCCCGTGCGGCTGGCCCGCACCCACCAGACGCCGTTTTCGGCCCGTCTGGTCCGCAAGTTCGAGCTGCCGATCCACGGCTGGCGGGGACCGGTACCCAAGGCGGACGCCATCCACACCGGCCCCATACCCATCGTCCGGACACCGCGGCCCATGCCTCCGCTCCAGGTGCCCCAGTCGGACCAGCCGGGCGATGACAACGATCCCACCACCGCAAAGTGAAGCCATGCTTGAAGAACTGAGAATCCGCGATCTTGGCGTTATCACCGACGCAACGCTGCCGCTCGGGCCGGGCCTGAGCGTGGTGACCGGCGAGACCGGCGCCGGCAAGACCATGGTGGTCACCGCCGTCGGCCTGCTCCTGGGCGCGCGCTCGGATGCCGGAGCCGTCAGGAGCGGCGCGAAGAGCGCCACGGCCGAGGCAGTGCTGAAGCTCGACGCCGGCCATCCCGCGATTGCCAGGGCAGTGGAGGCAGGGGCGGATACGGAAGAGGTCGACGGCGGCGCGGAGCTGATCCTTGCCCGTCGCCTTGGCTCCGACGGCCGCAGCCGTGCCTTCCTGGGCGGCAGGGCCGCGCCGGTAGGCGTCCTGGCCGAAATCGGCGAGACCCTGGTGGTGGTCCACGGCCAGTCGGACCAGATCCGGCTCAAGGGAGCGGCCGCCCAGCGGGGCGCCCTGGACAAGTTCGCCGGTGAATCGCTGGCCGGTCCGCTGGCCGCCTACCAGGCCCTATACAATCACTGGAAGTCCAGCCAGGCCGAGCTGGACAGCCTCCGCAGCGCTGCGCGTGACAGGCTGCGTGAGGCCGAATCCCTGCAGAGCGCCCTCGCCGAAATCGATGAGGTTGATCCGCAGCCGGGGGAGGACGAAGTCCTCAAAGCCGAAGCGGTGAAGCTGGCCAACGTCGAGGAGCTTCGCATCGCCGCGAGCACAGCCCACCAGGCGCTCATCGCCGAGGACTTCGGTGAAGAGGGGGACGCCACCACCCTGGTTGACGCTGCCAAGCGGACGCTGGAGCATGTGGCCGAGCATGATGCCGAGCTGGGGTCTGCCGCCGCGCGCCTGGCCGAAGTGGGCTTCTTGCTGAACGACATCGCCACCGAGCTGGCCAGCTACCAGGCCGGGCTGGATACGGAAGGACCCGAACGGCTCGCGGAGATCGAGGACCGCCGGGCCGTGCTGGCCAAACTGGTCCGCAAATACGCTCCCACCATCGACGAGGTGTTGGTCTGGGCGGAGAACGCCCGCGTGCGCTTCGATGAACTGCAGGACGATTCCACCCGGATCGAAAAGCTGGACGCCGAAGTGGTCCAGGCGGAGGCCGACCTGACGAAGCAGGCTGCGGCCATCAGCAAGATCAGGGCCAAGGCCGCGAAGGACCTGTCAGCCCGGGTCAGCGCGGAGTTGAAGGCGCTGGCCATGGCTGATGCCACTTTGGTCATCAATCTCGAGCCCGGTGGCCAGCTGGGGCCGCACGGCGCGGACGAAATCAGCTTCCTGCTGCAGCCGCACTCCGGAGCCCCCGCCCGGCCCCTCGGCAAAGGCGCCTCCGGCGGTGAACTGTCCCGCGTCATGCTCGCCATCGAGGTGGTGCTGGCAGCCGTGGACCCGGTCCCGACGTTCGTCTTCGACGAGGTGGACGCCGGCGTGGGTGGCCGTGCCGCCGTCGAAATCGGCCGCAGGCTCGCCATGCTGGCCCGCCACGTCCAGGTGCTGGTAGTCACCCACCTGCCGCAGGTAGCCGCCTTCGCGGACCAGCACATCACCGTCACCAAGACCTCCGTCCGGGGAGCCGACGGCGGAACGGCCACCGGGTTCACGTCCAGTGATGTCCGCCTCCTCGACGGTCCCGAAAGGGTCCGCGAACTGGCCCGCATGCTGGCCGGACAGGAGGATTCAGAGTCTGCGCAGGCCCACGCCCGGGAGCTGCTGGACGACGCGAAACTGCTGCCCCAGCGGGCCTGAAAGCGGGCCCGGGCGGGTTCCGGCCGGGCTTTGTGTGCAGGCTGCCCCTTGAACGGCGGCCGGCACACGGGCAAACTTGGACGTTTGGGGAACACTGCCGGCGATCCGTGGAAGGCTCAAATGATGATAGGCTCGAATTCCGTGGTGCAGCGATCAAATTCCCGTGTAAATTCCCGGTTCCCGGGCTCATCCAAGACGACCAAACACATCTTCGTAACCGGTGGTGTGGCGTCCTCGCTCGGTAAGGGACTGACGGCATCAAGCCTCGGTCACCTGCTGCGCGCACGCGGCCTGTCTGTGACTATGCAGAAGCTCGATCCGTACCTGAACGTGGATCCGGGCACCATGAACCCCTTCCAGCACGGCGAGGTCTTCGTCACCGACGACGGTGCCGAGACGGACCTGGACATCGGACACTACGAGCGCTTCCTGGACGAAAACCTGGAAGGTTCAGCGAACGTGACCACGGGACAGGTGTACTCAACAGTCATCGCCAAGGAGCGCCGCGGCGAGTACCTCGGCGACACCGTCCAGGTCATCCCGCACATCACCGATGAGATCAAGCGCCGCATGCGCCTGCCGGCCGAGGGCAAGAACGCCCCGGACGTCATCATCACCGAAATCGGCGGCACCGTGGGCGACATCGAATCCCAGCCGTTCCTCGAATCGGCCCGCCAGGTGCGCCAGGACATTGGCCGCACCAACGTGTTTTTCCTCCACGTCTCCCTCGTCCCGTACATCGGGCCGTCCCAGGAGCTGAAGACCAAGCCCACCCAGCACTCCGTCGCAGCCCTGCGGTCCATCGGTATCCAGCCCGAGGCTATCGTTATCCGCTCGGACCGCGAAGTGCCCGAAGCCATGCGGGAAAAGATCGGCCGGATGTGCGATGTCGACATCGATGCCGTGGTGAACGCCGCCGATGCCCCCAGCATCTACGACATCCCCAAGACCCTCCACACGCAGGGCCTGGACTCGTACATCGTGCGTGCCCTGGACCTGCCCTTCAAGGACGTGGACTGGACCAGCTGGGACAAGCTGCTCGAAGCCGTACACAACCCCAAGCACGAGGTTGAGATCGCGCTGGTGGGCAAGTACATTGACCTGCCCGACGCCTACCTGTCCGTGACAGAGGCCCTGCGCGCCGGCGGCTTCGCCAACGACACCAAGGTTAAGATCCGCTGGGTTCCCTCGGACGAGTGCGAAACCCGCGAAGGCGCCATCAAGGCGCTCGACGGCGTCGACGCCATCTGCGTTCCCGGCGGCTTCGGCATCCGCGGACTTGAGGGCAAGCTCGGCGCCCTGAAGTTCGCCCGCGAAACCAAGCTGCCGGTCCTGGGACTTTGCCTGGGCCTGCAGTGCATGGTCATCGAATACGCCCGCAACGTGGTGGGCCTCGAAGGCGCATCGTCCAGCGAGTTCGAGCCGGATTCGAAGTACCCCGTCATTGCCACCATGGAAGAGCAGCTGGAGTTCGTTGAAGGCGGCGGCGACCTCGGCGGCACCATGCGCCTGGGCCTCTACGAAGCAAAGCTCGACGCCGGATCCGTCATCGCTGAAACGTACGGCAAGACCACCGTCAGCGAACGCCACCGCCACCGCTACGAGGTCAACAACAAGTACCGCGACCAGATCGCAGCCAAAGGCCTGGTCTTCTCCGGCACGTCCCCGGACGGCAAGCTCGTTGAATTCGTAGAGCTTCCCGCGGACGTCCACCCGTACTACGTGGCCACCCAGGCGCACCCCGAGCTGAGCTCGCGTCCCACCCGGCCGCACCCGCTCTTCGCAGGCCTGGTCAAGGCAGCCCTGAACCACCAGAAGGGCTCCGACACGGCCGGCACCGCGGATGCCGGTGCAACCGGGGCACTGCAGTCCGGTACGGTAGCCGCTAAGTAGTTCCGACAGAAAAAGGACGGCGCGATGCCCGGTACACCTGAAGCCACCCCTGCTGCGAAGCAGGTTTCGGATGCACCGAGCCCGCGCCGTCTTTTGTCTACCGAGAAGGTCTACGAAGGCCGGATCTGGGACGTGGTCAGCGACAGCTTCCAGCTTCAGGAAACCGGAGAAGCACTTACCCGCGACTACATCGACCACCCCGGTGCGGTAGCCGTCCTGCCGATGAACGCTGCCGGCGAGATCCTCCTCCTCAGGCAGTACCGCCATCCGGTGGGCATGGATCTTTGGGAGATCCCCGCCGGCCTGCTGGACGTTGAGGGTGAGGACTTCGTGGTGGGGGCCGCCCGCGAACTGGCCGAGGAAGCGGACCTCGCCGCGGCTACCTGGAATGTCCTGGCGGACTTTTTCAATTCCCCGGGCTCTTCCAGCGAGGCCATCAGGATCTACCTGGCCCGGGACCTGGCCGACATACCCCATCACGAACGCCACGAGCGGACGGATGAGGAAGCCGAGATCGAGTTCCACTGGATCAGCCTGGACGACGCCGTGGACTCCGTCCTGGCCGGCCGGCTCCACAACCCGTCCGCCGTCGTCGGAATCCTGGCCGCCGCTGCCGCACGCGCCAGCGGATTTGAGGGGCTCCGTCCCGCGGACGCACCCTGGCCTGCGCACCCCAGCCAGCGCTGATGGTGCCTCTCCCCTCCACAGAGCTGGCCGCCGCAGGGCCGGCTGTCGCCAACGCAACCCCGGCTGTCGCCGAGGCAGCACGGGCAGAGCCGGTCAAGGATGCCGCCCCGCCCACGGCCATCGACCGCGGCATCACCGACTACCTGCAGCACATGGGCGTTGAGCGGGGACTGGCTGTCAACACCCTCTCCGCCTACCGGCGGGATCTCACCCGTTATGCCCGCTACCTGGCAGCCGCCGGCTGCACGCGCCCGGAGGACATCACCCGCCACCACGTTACGGGATACGTCCGGGCGCTGGCTGACGGGTCCGACGGCGGTTCCACGCTGGGCGTCAGGTCCGCCGCCAGGACCGTGGTGGCCGTCCGCGGACTCCACAAGTTCTGGGCTTTGGAAGGCTTCACGCCCACGGACCCCGCCAGCGAAGTCCACCCGCCCATGCCCGGCAAACGGCTGCCGAAGGCCATCAGCGTGGACGAAGTCACGCGGATCCTCGAGGCGGCTGGTACGGACACGGCTACGGGGCTGCGCGACCGGGCCCTCCTGGAATTCCTGTACTCCACCGGAGCGAGGATCAGTGAAGCCGTGGGCCTGGACGTTGATGACATCTCATTGGATGCTGAGGCGTCCGGCCCGGCCATCGTGCGGCTCTTCGGCAAGGGTTCCAAAGAACGGCTGGTGCCCCTTGGCTCCTACGGTGCCAGGGCCCTGGAAGCGTATTTGGTGCGGGGCCGGCCCCTGCTGGCAGCCAAGGGAAAAGGCACCCCGGCGCTGTTCCTGAACGCCCGCGGCGGCCGGATCAGCCGGCAGAGCGCCTGGACCATCCTGAAGGCGGCGGCCGAAAAGGCGAACATCACCAAGGACGTGTCACCCCACACCCTCCGGCACTCCTTTGCCACCCACCTGCTCGAAGGCGGCGCGGACGTCCGTGTGGTCCAGGAGTTGCTGGGCCACGCCTCGGTGACCACCACGCAGGTGTACACCCTGGTCACGGCCGATACCCTGCGGGAGATCTACGCCGCCGCGCATCCCCGGGCGCTGGGCTGAGCATGGCTGCCGCGGTTGCCCTGTGTTTCCTGCTCCGCGAGGTTGACGGCGTGCCCCAGGTGCTGCTGGGTCTGAAGAAGACGGGCTTTGGGCGCGGAAAGATCGTTGGCATCGGCGGCCACGTGGAACCGGGCGAGAGCGACGCGGAGGCCGCGATCCGCGAGGTGCGGGAGGAAGCTGACGTCGGGCTCCGCCATGAGGACCTTCGGGACGCTGGGGTCATCCGGTTCGTGTTCCCTGCCAAGCCGGAGTGGGACATGCGCACGCGGCTGTTCACAGCGCTGCGCTGGGACGGAGAGCCCTCGGAAAGCGTTGAGATCGCCCCCGCCTGGTTTGATACCGCCACCCTGCCTGTGGAGCGGATGTGGCAGGATGCCGACCACTGGCTGCCGGTGGTGCTGGAAGGCGGGAAGGTCAACATCGTTGTGACCATGGACAACGACAACGAGGCTGTCGCCTCCTCCGAAAGCCTGCTGTTCTAAGCCTTCAGGACAGGACTCCACAGAGGGAAGAACGACGGCGGCGCGGCCACCCTGGAAGGTGACCGCGCCGCCGTGGCTCACAGGCCGTCGTCGTGCTTTCCGCAGGGGCGGGGGTTACGCCAGGTGCCGTTCCTCCGGGCCAACGTATTCGCTCAGCGGACGGATCAGCGAGTTCGAGTCCAACTGCTCCATGATGTGCGCTGTCCAGCCCGTGATCCGGCTGGCGACGAACAGGGGAGTGAACGTCTCGGTGTCGAAGCCCATCAGGTGGTAGGTGGGCCCTGCCGGGTAGTCGAGGTTGGGCTTGATAGCCTTGGCCTCGTCCATGGCAGTCTCGAGTCCCTGGTACAGGCCCAGGAGTTCCGGCCTGCCATAGTGCGCAATCATCTTGTCCAGGGCCGCCTTCATGGTGGGCACCCGGGAGTCGCCGTGCTTGTATACCCTGTGTCCGAACCCCATCACCTTCTTTTTGTTGGCCAGGGCGTCCTCCATCCAGGCCTTGGCGCGCGCTGCCGCTTCTTCCAGCGATTCCTCCGGCCGGATGCCGATCTCATCGAAGGTATGCATAACGGCCTCGTTCGCACCTCCATGCAGCGGGCCTTTCAGGGCCCCGATGGCTCCCGTGACCGCTGAATGCAGGTCCGAAAGAGTGGAGGTGATGACCCGTGCCGTGAAGGTCGAGGCGTTAAAACTGTGTTCGGCGTAAAGGATCATGGAAACGTTGAAGGCCTCCACCACTTCCGGCACCTGTTCCTCACCGAAGGCCATCCACAGGAAGTTGGCCGAGTAGCCCAGGTCGTCACGGGGCGCAATGGCGGTTTGCCCGTGCCTGCGCCGCTGGTCGTAGGCCACCACGGCCGGCATCGCTGCGAACAGGTCCACGGCCTTTGCCATGTTGGCTTCCCGCGATGAGTCCTCCGCCAACGGATGCCTGGCACCCATGACGGAGGCTGCCGTCCGGCAGACATCCATCGGGTGGGCGCTGATGGGCAAGGCATCGATTACCTGCTTGACCACCGGGTCCAGGGCCCGCCCGGCGCGTTCCCGCGCAGTGAATTCGGACAGCTGGTCCGCGGTGGGCAGCTCCCCGTTCCAGAGCAGATACGCGACTTCCTCAAAGCTGCACCGTGCCGCGAGCTCCTGGACCGGGTAGCCGCGGTACAGCAGCGAGTTGGTGTCCGGGTTGACCTTCGAGACGGACGTGTAGTCCACTACGACGCCGGCGAGACCTTTTTTAATGTCCTGTTCAGCCATGCTGAAACTCCCTTGTTCCTGTCGCCTTTCGGATGCCGGCCGCGGCCGGCGGTGGTCCTTTAGTGCTTTCCGGGGACCTGGAAATTGAAGACCCCGGTGTCAAAACGGTTGTAGGCCTCGTAGTCCACGAGTTCGTACAGCCGCGCACGGGTCAGCATGCTGCCAACCTGCGCCTCCTGCGTTCCCTCAGCCTTGATCGAGTCCAGCGTACGCTCAGCAGCGCCCATGGCACTACGGAGCAGGGTGACCGGATAAATCACCATGTTCACGCCCACGGCTGCCAGCTGGTCCACCGAGAAGAGGTCGCTCTTTCCGAACTCCGTCATGTTGGCCAGGATGGGCACGTCCACGGCATCGCGGATGGCCTGGAACTCGTCCAGGGTGGCCATCGCTTCGGGGAAAATCGCGTCGGCGCCGGCGTCCACGAGTGCTTTCGCCCGGTCCTGTGCCGCCGCCAGTCCATCCGTGGCACGGATGTCGGTGCGGGCCATGATCAGGAAGTTGGGGTCACGGCGGGCGTCCGCGGCAGCGCGGATGCGTTTGGTGGCGGTGTCCAGGTCCACGACGTTCTTGCCGTCGAGGTGGCCGCAGCGCTTGGGGTTGAACTGGTCCTCGATGTGCAGTCCGGCGAGGCCGGCGTTCTCAAGTTCCTGCACGGTGCGGGCAACGTTCATGGGTTCGCCGAAGCCGGTGTCCGCATCCACGATGGCGGGCAGGTCCGTCATGCGGGCGATCTGGCCCGCGCGGGTGGCCACTTCCGTAAGGGTGGTCAGTCCGATGTCCGGCAGCCCGAGGTCGTTGGCCAGCACTGCACCGGAGATGTAAACCCCGGCGAAGCCCTTTTCCTCGATCAACCGGGCGGAGAGGGGGTTGAACGCGCCGGGGAACTGCTGGATGGTTCCGGAGGCCAGGAGCTCCCGGAACCGGATCCGTTTCTGCTCCGGTGTGGTCCTGGAATACAGCATCAGAACAGTCCCTTGGGTGCGGCGGCGAAGTCGATAACGCCGGGGGCGGCGGTGATGTTCAGCTGGTCCAGCTCACCGGCGGCGAGTTCCGGCAGGCGTTCGACGGCGGCGAGGAACCTTTCAATCTCGGCTTCATCCACGAGCCCGGCGGCGAGGGTGCGGAACTTGTTGATGTACTGCTCGCGGCCAAAGGGCCTGGCGCCGAGGGGGTGGGCGTCGGCAACCGCGATGCTGTCCTTGATGACCGTGCCGTTCGCCAGGGTGATCTCCACGGAGCCGCCGAAGGCCTTCTCGGCAATGTCCAGGGAGTGGTAGCGGCGGGTCCACTCGGGGTCTTCCTCGGTGCTGACCTTCTGCCACAGGTCCACCGTGTCCGGCCGTCCGGCGCGTTCGGGGGAGTAGGAGTCCACGTGGTGCCAGGCGCCGTCCTGCAGGGCCACCGTGAAGATGTAGGGAATGGAGTGGTCCAGCGTTTCCCTTGATGCGGTGGGTGAGTACTTCTGGGGATCGTTGGCGCCGGAGCCAATGACATAGTGCGTGTGGTGGCTCGTTTTGATGAGCACGGACTTTACGTTGGCGGGGTCCGTGGCTTCGGGGTGTTCGCGGTTCAGTTTCCGGGCCAGGTCGATCCAGGCCTGAGCCTGGTACTCGGCAGAGTGTTCCTTAGTGTAGGTGTCCAGGATGGCGCGCTTTGCTTCCCCGGCCTCCGGCAGCGGCACCATGTAGGAGGCATCCGGGCCGTCCAGCATCCAGGCGATGACGCCGTCTTCACCTTCGTAGATGGGCACAGGGGAGGTCTGCCCGCGCATGGCACGGTCTGCGGCCTCGACGGCCATCTTTCCGGCGAACGCCGGGGCGTGCGCCTTCCAGGTGGAGATCTCGCCCTTGCGAGACTGCCTGGTTGCTGTGGTGGTGTGCAGGGCCTGGCCGACGGACTGGAAGATGGTCTCGACGTCCAGCCCCAGCAGAGTGCCGATGCCGGCGGCTGCCGACGGGCCAAGGTGCGCCACATGGTCGATCTTGTGCTTGTGCAGGCAGATTGCCTTGACCAGGTTCACCTGGATTTCGTACCCGGTGGTGATGCCGCGGATGAGGTCCTGTCCGTTGGAACCGGTGTGCTGGGCAACGGCCAGGACCGGCGGGATGTTGTCGCCGGGATGTGAGTAGTCAGCGGCCAGGAAGGTGTCGTGGTAATCCAGTTCCCGCACGGCAACCCCGTTGGCCCAGGCGGCCCATTCCGGTGATACGCGCTCACCGATACCGAAGACTTTGGCGCCCTGGCCGCCGGTGCTGGGGCCGTGGGCCAGGGCCTGGGCTCGGGCAGCCACAATCGGCCCGCGGTTCAAGGAGGCTATGGCCACCGAGGCGTTGTCGATGACCCGGTTGATCACCATGTCGGCCACCTCGGGCGTTACCGCGACGGGGTCGGTGGCAACCTTGGCGATCTTGTAGGCGAGCTGTTCCTCGCGGGGCAGGTTTTCCTCGCTCCTGTAAACCCGGACGTGGTGTTCCTTAACCATGGTGCTCCTTGTGGTGGGGTGTGTGCGTGTTCTTGACGTGCGAAAGGCTTCGGTGCAGGTGGAGGATGGTGGCGGCTTCGGCGAGCCTGGGGTTGCGGGCGGCGATCGCTTCGGCGATGGCTGCGTGCTCTGCTGCTGCGGCCGTGAGCCGCTGCGCATCGTCGGCTGCCAGGCGCCGCACGCGCACCAGGTGCACCCGCAGGCCGCGCATGGCCTGCGCCAGGTAGGAGTTGGAGACGGCGGCATCGATGGCGGCGTCGAGGCGCCCGGCAAGATCGTAGTAGGCGTGCCGGCCGGGGTCGCTGCCGTCAATGAGGGCCGGGGCTTCGAGCAGCTCCTTGTGGAGCTGGAGGAAAACGCCGGGATCAGCGCGTTCGGCTGCCAGCGCTGCGGCTTTGCTTTCGAGGGTTTCGCGGAGCTCGAAGAGTTCGTCGATGTCATCGAGCGAAACGTCGGTGACGACGACGCCGCGGCTGCCGGCCGTCGTCGTCAGCCCTTCGGCGGTAAGCCGGCTCAGCGCCTCCCGCAGTGGAGTGCGTGAGACGCCAAGGCGTTCGGACTGTTCCACTTCAGCAAGCACCGTGCCCGGAAGGAGGCGCCATTCGGTGATGTCGTCGCGTAGGGCGGCGTAGGCCCTGTCACTGGCGCGCATCGTTGCCTCCTTCGGTAATGGACTCCCTCAGTGTATACAGAAGGCCTCATTATGCCAACCAAGAGCTGTTCAATGCCGGATTTGCCGCATTTATGTATACAAGGCCCTTGTTTCACCGTCGGACTCCCGGCTACCATGGCCGCTACACAACGTCGTGGATGGGAAGCACTTTCATGGTCACCAGCAGCTATCGGGAAACGTATGAAGCAAGCCTGGGGAAACCCGGGGAGTTTTGGCTCAAGGCAGCCGCAAGAGTGTCCTGGTCGGTCCCGCCCCGGCAGGCGCTGGACGCAAGCCGGGCTCCGCTTTACACCTGGTTTCCGGACGGGGTCCTCAACACCTCCTACAACGCCCTGGACCGCCACGTGGAAGCCGGCCGGGGGGACCAGGACGCGCTGATCTACGATTCCGCCATGCTCGGCACCCGCCAGCGCTTCACCTACACGGAACTCACCCGGCTGGTGGCACGCTTTGCCGGCGCCCTCCGCAACCGCGGGGTGGGCAAGGGGGACCGCGTCGTGATCTACATGCCGATGATTCCCGAGGCCGCCATCGCCATGCTGGCAACAGCGCGCCTCGGAGCCGTCCATTCGGTGGTCTTCGGCGGGTTTGCCCCGAAAGAACTCGCGGCACGCATCCGCGACGCCGCCCCCGCCGTGGTGGTCACCGCCTCCGGGGGGATCGAGCCCACCCGCCGGATTGAATACCTCCCCGCCGTCGCGGAAGCCCTCCAGCTGGCGGGAGTGCCGGACCTCCCCGTGATCGTCCGGGCCCGGGAGGGCTTCGCAGCCACGGCGGCAGACCATGGCTGGCAGGACTGGGACTCGGAAATGGCCGATGCGGAACCTGCCGCGCCCGTGGACGTCGCGGCCACGGACCCGCTGTACATCCTCTACACCTCAGGCACCACCGGGACGCCCAAAGGCGTGGTGCGGGACAACGGAGGCCACGCCGTCGCGCTCGCCTGGACCATGGACAACATCTACGGCGCCGGTCCGGGGGACGTTATGTGGACCGCGTCGGATGTCGGCTGGGTGGTGGGGCACTCCTATATCGTCTATGGCCCGCTGCTTGCCGGTGCCACCACGGTCCTCTATGAGGGCAAGCCGGTTGGAACGCCTGATGCCGGCGCGTTTTGGCGCGTGATCCAGGAACACGGAGTCAACGTCCTCTTCACCGCCCCCACGGCGCTGCGGGCCATCCGGAAGGCCGACCCTGAGGCAGCCCTGCTGCGGAACTATGACGTCTCCAGCCTGCGCACGCTCTTCACGGCGGGGGAGCGGCTGGACACGGACACCTTCCATTGGGCCTCCCGGTCGGTTGGCGTTCCTGTGGTGGACCACTGGTGGCAGACGGAGACGGGCTGGGCCATCTGCGCCAATCCCCGCGGCCTGGAAGAACTGCCCATCAAGGCAGGTTCGCCCAGCGTGCCCATGCCGGGATTCAGACTCAGCATCGTGGACGGCCTGGGCGTGGAAGTGGCCCCCGGCACGGAAGGGAATATCGTGCTTGGGTTGCCGCTGCCGCCCGGGACCCTGGCCACGCTCTGGGGCGACGACGAACGGTATATCTCCTCCTACCTGCAGGCTTTTGAGGGGTGCTACGCCACCGGCGACTCCGGCTACCGGGACGCGGACGGCTATGTGTTCGTGATGGGGCGGACCGATGACATCATCAATGTTGCCGGGCACCGGCTGTCAACGGGCGCCATGGAACAGGTCATCGGGCAGCATCCGGCCGTCGCCGAGTGCGCGGTGATCGGCCTGGCCGACCCCCTGAAGGGCCAGCGGCCCAGCGGCTACGTTGTGCTCAAGTCCGGGGTCGAGGTGTCCGGGGAGATCCTGGCCAAGGACCTGGTGGCGATGGTCCGGCGGGACATCGGCGCTGTTGCGGACTTCAAGCACGTGACGGTTGTGGATGCCCTGCCCAAGACCCGCTCCGGGAAGATCCTCCGCAAGACCCTGCGGCAGATTGCCGACGGCGAGGAGTATACGGTGCCGTCCACGATCGAGGACGCCGGGGTGATTGACCAGCTGATCGGGAGCCTCCGTCGCGGCGGCAGCGGAAACTAGCAGCGGAGGCTACCAGCGGCTGGAGTCAGCAGCTGGGTCAGCGCCCGCTCCAGCGGTATTCGTTTTCCGGCCGGCCCGGTGTTCCGTAGCGGGCAGTCCTGGAGACCGTGCCGGCGTCCGCCAGGTACTCGAGGTAGCGGCGGGCGGTGACGCGGGACATGCCGAGGGCGTCCATGACTTCCGTGGCGGATACGGCGTCACTTTGTTGCCTGACGAACTCCTGCACCGAGCCCAGCGTGGAAGCGGAGAGGCCTTTGGGCAGAGGCAGCTCTGACGGCGCCCGCAGGCTTGCGAAGGCCTGGTCCACTTCGCTTTGGGATGCTCCGGCCTTTCCGGAGCCGGCGTGCGGGCCTGCGAGCTGCTGCCGGAACTGCCGGTAGCTTTCCAGCTTGTCCGCGAACGTGGCGAACGTAAACGGCTTGATCAGGTACTGCACCACCCCGATGGCTACGGCGCTCCGCACGATGGCCAGCTCCCGGACGGCGGTGATGGCAATGATGTCCGCCAGGATGCCCGCCGCCCGCATCCGCCGGGCGATGTCCAGGCCGTGGAGGTCCGGCAGGTTCATGTCCAGGAGGACCAGCTCCACCGGGTTGCCCGCCGCCGAGAGCTCACCGAGCAGCCGAAGGGCGGACTGGCCGTCGGGCGCGCTTCCGGCCAGCTCAAAGCCCGGCAGCCGCCCGATATAGGCTGCGTGTGCCGCCGATGCGATGGCCTCGTCCTCAACGACGAGGACCCGGATGTTGCTCACGGTGTGTGCTCCTTTTGCGGGGACTCTGCTGCGGGAAGGAATACTTCGAATTTCGCTCCGCGCCGTCCGTTAATGGTCAGGGTACCGCCCAGCCGCTGCACTGCCTGCCGGACCAGGGCCAGCCCGATGCCCCGGCCGCCGGGCCCGGAAGGCTTGGTGCTGAAGCCGTGGCGGAAGATGTTGTCCGCGGCCTGCGCGTCCAGGGCGGCGCCGGAATCGTGGACGGCGATGTCCAGCCCCTCCTCATCCGACTCCACCGTCAGCTCCACGCGCCGGGGCGGGGGAGCGTCCGCTGCCGCGTCGATGGCGTTATCCAGGAGGTTTCCCAGGATTGTCACCAGGTCCTGCACAGCCACTCCCGCCACCGTACCGGAACCCAGCGTGGCAACATCAAGCTGGACCCCGCGTTCGTGGGCTTCCGCCACCTTGCCCATGACGAGTGCACCCAGGACAGGTTCATCAACGGAGCTGACCATGTCATCCGTCAGCTGCTGGCTCAGCTCCAGGTCCCGGGTGGCGAAATCCAGGGCTTCCTGCGTCCGGCCCAGCTCCAGGAGCGAGACCATGGTGTGGAGCCGGTTGGCGTGTTCATGGGTCTGGGCGCGCAGGGCGCCGGAAAGGGTCCGCATGGTTTCCAGTTCGGTGCCCAGTGCTTCAATTTCGGTACGGTCCCGCAGGGTTGCCACCGTACCGTACACGGGTGCCCTGCCCCGGGTTCCCGGGGAGCCCGGCGCCCTGGCCGGTCCCTGGTTGACCACCAGCACCCGGGAACCGGTAAGGATGATCTCGTCATTGGCCGGCCGGCCGGACTCGAAGAGGTCCCGGAGCTCCTCCTCGAGCGGCAGTTCCGCCAGCGACGGCGGCCGGGTGGGGTCCTTGCTCCCGGCACCTTCGAGGCCCAGCAGTTCCGCCGCCTGGTCGTTGTACATCACCACGCGGCCCTTCGTATCAATCAGGATCAGGCCTTCGCGCACCGAGTGCAGGACGGATTCGTAGTAGGCGAACAGCTGCGAGAGCTGCTCAGGACCCCACCCCCGGGTCACCCGGCGAAGGTACCGGCCAAGGAACCAGGACGCCAGCGAACCTCCCACCAGCAGGGCAAGGCCAATCAACAGCAGGGCCGGCAGGCGTCCGGCGAAGGCGACGTCCACCGTGCGGACCGTAACGCCCACCGCCACCAGCGCCTTCACCTCGCCCGCCTGGTCCTTGACCGAAACAATGGTCCGCACCGACGGGCCCAGCGTCCCCGCCGTCACTTCGGTGAGCTGCCCGCCCTGCAGTGCAGCGTCGATGGAGCCGATATACGGCCGGCCGATCTCCTCGACCCGCGGATGCGTCCACCGGGTGCGGTCGGTGGCCATGATGGTGACGAAGTCGACGTCGGCCTCCGCCATAACGTCCCTGGCATAGGGCTGCAGCGACGCGGTCGGGTCCGGGCTGGAGGCCGCCGCCAGCACCAGCGGGCTGGCAGCAATGGCAGCGGCTATTCCCGCCATCCGGTGGCCGGCCTCGTCGTAGGTGCGGTCACGGGCATCAACGAACGTGGCCGAACCGACGACGGCGATAAACACCACCACAATCAGCAGGTTTGCCACGAAGAGCCTGCGGGCAATACTCCAGGGGTGGATCACGTGTACCTCCCGACGCCGTTTCCGGACGCCATCCTTAGAAAGCATGTGTGCCGCGACCAATATGAACGCAACGGTGAGCTGGATCACGGCGTACCCAATGATGGATATCACACCGGAGGACGCGCAGAGCCCAGAGAATGCGCCGCAGCGTCTATCAGATTATCCATATAAGGAGACACATCATGGCTTCTCAACGAGGAGAGTCGCTTGACACCGTGAAGACGCGGCGCAAGGGCATCGACAAATCGCATTACCTCTACATTGCGGTCATCGCCGCCGTCATCCTCGGCGCCGTCGTGGGCCTGATGTTCCCCGAGGTCGGCAAGTCCATGAAGCCACTGGGTGACGGGTTCATCAAGCTGATCAAGATGATGATTGCGCCCATCATCTTCTGCACCATCGTCCTGGGCATCGGCTCCATCGCAAAGGCCGCCACAGTGGGCAAGGTCGGTGGCCTGGCACTGGGATACTTCGTGCTCATGTCTACCTTCGCGCTCGCCATCGGCCTGGTTGTTGGCAACCTGATCCACCCGGGCGAGGGCCTGAAGCTGGCGCCATACGATCCTTCCAAGAAGGCAGAAGTCGACAGCACCGTAGCCTTCCTCCTGGGGATCATCCCGGGCGACATTCCGGTCCTTCCGACGCTCTTTGCCGCGCTCCTTGTAGGTTTCGCCCTGCAGAAGATGGGCCCGCAGGGTGCGCCGGTACTCAAGGCCATCGGCCACGGCCAGGCCGTCGTCTTCCGCATCCTCATCATGATCATGTGGCTGGCTCCCGTGGGCGCCTTCGGTGCCATCGCCGCCGTTGTCGGAGCCACCGGCGTCCAGGCCATCGTCAGCATGTTCACCCTGATGGCCGCCTTCTACATCACCTGCGCACTGTTCATCGTCATCATCCTGGGCGGTCTGCTGAAGGTTGTGTCCGGAGTCAACATCTTCAAGCTCATGAAGTACCTGGGCCGTGAATACCTGCTGATCTTCTCCACGTCCTCTTCCGAAGCTGCCCTGCCCCGCCTGATCGCAAAGATGGAGCACCTCGGTGTCTCCAAGCCGGTGGTTGGCGTTACCGTTCCCACGGGCTACTCCTTCAACCTGGACGGCACCGCCATCTACCTGACCATGGCTTCCCTCTTCGTGGCCAACGCCATGGGAACCCCGCTGGATCTGGGAGCCCAGGTTTCGCTGCTGATCTTCATGATCATCGCTTCCAAGGGTGCCGCCGGTGTCACCGGCGCCGGCCTGGCCACCCTTGCTGCAGGCCTGCAGGCACACAAGCCGGAACTGCTGGGCGGCGTGGGCATGATCGTTGGAATCGACAGGTTCATGTCCGAGGCCCGCGCCCTGACCAACTTCACCGGCAACGCCGTAGCCACCGTCCTGATCGGCACCTGGATGAAGGAGATCGAACGGGGCCAGGTTGACCAGGTACTCTCCGGCGAACTGCCCTTCGACGAGCAGACCATGATTGCCAGCCACGCCGGCCACGCGGCGCCGGCAGCCACGGAAACCGAGGAGCGGCGCGTTCCGGCTGGCGTTTAGGCACCACGCCAGGCGCCCGCCACGCACAAACAGTTTTCACGCAGCAGCCCCCGCAGCACTGGCCGCGGGGGCTGCTGCGTGGCCCCTGCAAAACCAACCTTCGACCTCAGCTAGAGGGTCAAGGCTCAACATGGGCGGAAAGTCAAGTTCCGCCGAATACCGTGTCGGCCGCTGTAACCTTGGGAAGAAGAAGGAACGGCGCTGGCAACCAGCGGCAGGAAATCACCGTCATCGAAAGTGTGGATAGATACGTGAGCAGCGAACAGGGTTCGGCAACTCTGGAGGGCACGGAATTTGACCTGGACAACGCGGTGATGGGCCCCACGGGACGCCCATACCGGGAGTTCCCGGAACCGGCACCGCTGTCCTCCCACGGTCCGGCGCGTGTGATCGCCATGGTGAACCAAAAAGGCGGCGTCGGCAAGACCACCTCCACCATCAACCTCGCGGCAGCGCTGGCGGAGTATGGCCGCCGGGTGCTCCTGGTCGATTTCGATCCCCAGGGTGCGCTGTCGGCAGGGCTCGGCGTGAACCCCCACGAGCTGGACCTTACGGTCTACAACGTCCTGATGGACCGCAAGGTCAATATCCGTGACGCCATCCACCAGACCGGCGTCGAGAACGTCGACCTGCTGCCGGCCAACATCGACCTCTCAGCGGCCGAAGTCCAGCTCGTCAACGAGGTTGCACGCGAGCAGGTCCTGGACCGGGCCCTGAAGAAGGTCGAGGACGATTACGACGTCGTCCTCATCGACTGCCAGCCCTCCCTGGGCCTGCTGACGGTCAACGCCCTCACCGCGGCACACGGCGTCATCATCCCGCTGATCTGCGAGTTCTTCGCCCTTCGTGCGGTGGCCCTGCTGGTGGAAACCATCGACAAGGTGCAGGACCGCCTCAACCCGCGCCTGCAGGTGGACGGGGTGCTCGCCACAATGTACGACGCCCGGACCCTCCACAGCCGTGAAGTCATCACCCGGCTGGTGGAAGCCTTCGGGGACAAGGTGTTCGAGACCGTCATCAAGCGTTCCATTAAGTTCGCCGACGCCACGGTGGCGGCGGAGCCGATCACCAGCTACGCCGGCAACCACATCGGTGCGGACGCCTACCGGCGCCTGGCCAAAGAACTGATTTCGCGCGGCGGCGCACCCTAGCCAGGACGTGGCCGAATCCAAGCCCGGCTTCGAGGTGCGGCTGGCCAACTTCACGGGTCCCTTCGACCTCCTGCTGGGACTGATCGCCAAGCACCAGCTGGACATCACCGAGGTGGCCCTCGCCACGGTGACAGACGAATTCATCAAGTACATCCGCAACCTGCAGAAACTGGGCGGGGAGTGGGCGCTGGATGAAGCCAGCGAGTTCCTGGTGATTGCCGCGACGCTCCTGGACATCAAAGCTGCCAGGCTCCTTCCCGCCGGTGAGGTGGAAGACGACGAGGACATGGCACTGCTCGAGGCCCGGGACCTGCTCTTCGCCAGGCTCCTGCAGTACAAGGCCTTCAAGCATGTGGCCGGTCTCCTGGGTGACACACTGCACCAGGAAGCCATGCGCTTTCCCCGGCAGGTTGCCCTGGAGGAGCATTTCGCGGCCATGCTCCCGGAACTCGTGTGGAAGCACACCCCGGAACAGTTTGCCGCGCTGGCGGAAACTGCGTTGCGGCCCAAGGCGCCGAAGCCCACCGAAGTGGGGCTGGCCCATCTCCATGGCGGCAATGTCAGCGTCAAGGAGCAGGCGGAAATCGTTGGGCTGCGGCTCCAGCGGGAATCGCCGCTCACGTTCCGGGCCATCATCGCCGACGCCGAGTCCACCCTTGTGGTGGTTGCGCGGTTCCTGGCGCTGCTGGAGCTGTTCCGGGACAAAGCGGTGTCCTTCGACCAGGTGTCGCCGCTGGCGGACCTTGCCGTCCACTGGACCGCCGGCAGCCGGCAGTGGTCCGCAGACAACCTAAGTGAAGAGTTCGAGGAGCAGCTGTGACCAAGGAAGCCACGGAAGACACGCAACCGGGGGAGGAGGACCTCGAAAACCTCCCGGGCGGGGCCAAGGCTGCCGTTGAGGCTGTGCTGATGGTCATCGACCAGCCGGCCACAGAGGAGGAGCTGGCAGCCGGCCTGGGCCTGACCGTGGACAAGGTCAGCGCGCTGCTGGCCGAACTGCAGCGCGAGTATAGCGGCTATACTGTTAAAGCCCCGGATATGGATCAAGCCAGCCACGTTGGTTTCGGCTCCAGCCCCCGGGGTTTTGAATTGCGGAACATCGCCGGTGGCTGGCGGATCTACTCCCGCACGGACTTCGCCGACATTGTGGGCAAGTATGTGCTGGAGGGCCAGACAGCCAGGCTTACCCAGGCAGCCCTGGAAACGCTCGCGGTCATCGCGTACCGGCAGCCCGTCTCCAGGGCCAGGGTTTCCGCAATTCGAGGCGTCAATGTTGACTCTGTGGTGCGGACCCTCGCCCAGCGCGGGTTGATCGAGGATTCGGGAACGGATCCGGAATCCGGGGCCATGCTGTACCGGACCACATCGTATTTCCTGGAACGGATGGGCATCGGTTCTGTGGCCGAGCTGCCGCAGTTGTCTCCCCATCTTCCGGGCCTGGACGGCATCGCGGAGTACTACGACGCTGAAGGGATCTAGGCAGTTTCGAGCTGCCTGGGCAAGGACATTTATCAGGGCAGATTATTTCTGCACGGCTGGTTAGGGTTGTCTCTGGACACCTTTCCGGCCAAACAATTGAAGGACGGGTCATGACACAGGCGGGACGCCAGGGTTCACCACGTAACGGTTCGGGACGCAACGGTTCGGAACGAAAGACAACACAGCACAACACCTCCCAGGGTGGCAAGTCAGCGGGCGGGTTCCGCGGCGGAGCCTCGAAGCGGGGCGGCGGGTTCGGCAGCGACCGCCCGCAGCGCGCACCCAAGCCGCGCGAGGAACGCTTCATCGATCCGGATCTGGCGTCGGACGGCCCCCAGCAGGGCCGCGGCGCCGCAGATCCGAAGGCCGCCAGGCCTTCCTCGCGGAAGCCTGCAGCGCGTAAGCCAGGAGCCAAGAAGGCGCCGGGCACCCCAGGCGCCCTCAAGCCGAAGCCGCGCACCGGCGCACCCGGTGCCGCAGCCTCCCGTGCGTTCGGAAGCGAACGCTTCGGCCAGAACCTGGGGCCGGTGCGCAGGCCGTCACGGAAGAAGGGCCCGCGCGGCGACGTTCCCCAGTCGGAACTGCACGACGCCGACGGCGTCCGCCTGCAGAAGGTCATGGCCTCGGCCGGCGTAGCCTCCCGCCGCGTCTGCGAGGAGATGATTGCCGAGGGCCGGGTGGAAGTGGACGGACAGGTCGTCACCGAGCTCGGTGTCCGGGTTGATCCCAAGACCTCCGTCATCCACGTGGATGGCCTGCGCATCCAGCTGGATGAGAACCTCGTCTACATGGTCTTCAACAAGCCGAAGGGCGTTGTCTCCACCATGGAGGACCCCGAAGGCCGTCCGTGCATCAGCGACTTCCTCAAGAGCAACAAGAACACCGGCGAACGGATGTTCCATGTGGGGCGCCTCGACGTCGCCACCGAGGGGCTGCTCCTGCTGACGAACGACGGCGAGCTGGCCAACCGCCTGACGCATCCCTCCTATGAAGTGCCCAAGACGTACCTGGTGCAGGTCCGCGGTCCCTTCCCCCAGGGTATCGGCGCCCAGCTCAAGGAAGGCGTGGAACTGGAGGACGGTTTTGCGTCAGTGGATTCCTTCCGGCTCGTTGACTCAACCCCCGGTCACGTGTTGATCGAAGTGGTGCTGCACTCGGGAAAGAACCGTATTGTCCGCCGCCTGTTCGACGCCGTCGGCTTCCCGGTCCTGCGGCTGGTCCGCGTCAAGGTGGGCCCCATCGGCCTGGGTGACCAGCGCCAGGGCAGCATCCGCAACCTCGGCAAGCAGGAAGTCGGGCATCTGCTGGCATCCGTAGGGCTCTGAGGCATGTCCGCCTTCCATAGCCAGGGCCGCGGGCACCTGGATGGTCCGGTGGTGGTCCTCGGGACCGGACTGCTTGGCGCCAGCATTGGACTGGGCCTGCGCGGACGGGGCGTTCCGGTGTTCCTGTCCGACCCCTCGCCCACGAACCAGGCGGTGGCCGTGGACATCGGTGCGGGCCGGCCGCTGCCGGAACTGGGCAGCGATGTTCCGCAGCTGGTGGTGATTGCTGCGCCGCCGGACGTGACGGCCGACGTCGTGGAAAAAGCCCTTTCGGATTTTCCCGGCTCTGTTGTGGTGGATATTGCCAGCGTCAAGGCGGGCATCCTGGACAGCCTGCGGCGCCGCGGCGTCGACCTGTCCCGGTACGTCGGCACCCACCCCATGGCCGGGCGGGAAAAGTCAGGCCCGGTGGCTGCCCGGGGCGAGCTGTTCACTTCGATGCCGTGGGTGGTGTGCCCCTCAGGGGAAACCTCTGGCGCCGCCCTCCAGACGGCCCGTTCCCTGGCCTCGGACCTGGGCGCAGTTGTATCCCAGTTCACGGCCGAGGAGCACGATGAAGCTGTTGCCCTGGTGTCCCACTTGCCCCAGGTAATGTCCTCGCTGCTGGCGAGCCGGCTCCAGGGTACGCCGCTGCATGCTCTGTCCCTGGCCGGCAACGGGCTGCGGGACGTCACGCGGATAGCGGCGAGTGACCCGTCCCTGTGGGTCCAGATCCTCGGCGGCAACGCTGCGAAAGTCGTGGAAATCCTCTATGGCGTCCGGGATGACCTCAACCGCCTGATCGGAACGCTCGAGGATCCCACGGCTCCGGGCGCACGCCTGGACCTCGCGCAGCTCATGAGTGAAGGCAACGCCGGCCAGGCACGTATTCCGGGCAAGCACGGCGGGCCGCCGCAGGCGTATTCCTGGCTGACCGTCCTGGTGGACGACAAGCCCGGACAGATCGCCCGGCTCCTCACGGAAATCGGCGAGATCGGCGTCAACCTCGAGGACCTCCGCCTGGACCACTCGTCCGGGCAAAACGTAGGTATGGTGGAAATCTCCGTGTTGCCGAACAAGCATGACCACCTGATCGAAGCACTCAACGACCGCGGATGGCGGGTACTCCAGTAATGACACAGGAACTTCTCGATACCATGCCTGCGCTGCGCATCGGCCGGCCGCTGGTGGTGGCCATTGACGGCCCGTCCGGCTCCGGCAAGTCCAGCGTCAGCAAGGAAGTGGCCCGCAGGCTCAGGCTGGCGTACCTGGACACCGGCGCGATGTACCGAGCCCTCACATGGTTCTGCGTCAACGAGGGCATCGACCTTGACGACGCCGCAGCAGTGGAACAGGCCGCACGCGACCTGGTCCTGGAACTGAGCACCAGCCCGCTGGAGGAGTACGTTCGGGTGGACGGTGTTGACGTGACCGACGCCATCCGCGAGCCGGCCATTTCCTCCGCCGTCAGCGCCGTAGCCACCACCCTGGGGGCCCGGACTGAGCTGATCCGCCGGCAGCGGGAACTGATCGAAAAGCACCACCGCCGCATGGTGGTGGAGGGCAGGGACATCACTACCGTCGTCGCGCCCGGGGCGGAAGTCCGGATGCTGCTGACTGCCAGCGAGGAAGCGCGGCTGCGCCGGCGTGGAATCCAGCTGGGCGGCACCCAGAACGCCGAGCAGCTGGCGGCCCAGGTGACCCACCGTGATGCCAAGGACTCCTCCGTGGTGAACTTCACCAAAGCCGCCTCCGGTGTGGTGACGCTGGATTCGTCGGACCTCGACTTCGACCAGACCGTGGCCGCTGCCCTGGTGATCGTCACAAAGGTCCTCAACCGTGACTGAACGCGCCGCCACCACCTCCCGGCCGGGTGTTCCCTCCAGCCTTACCATGGCGTGGAGCAGGCCGGTGGGCTGGATCCTCGACCACGTGGTGTACCGGACAACCGTCACGGGCAAGGAAAATGTACCTACCGGTGGACCCGTGATCTTTGCGGGCAACCACATCAGCTTCCTGGACGGGCCGGTCATGTTCGGCGCCTCACCGCGCCCCATGCACATCCTGGTCAAGCAGGAGATGTTCAAGGGCTTCCTCGGCCAGGTCCTGACAGCTTCGGGCCAGCTGCCGGTGGACAGGCGCGGCGACCGGACCGCGCTGCAGCGGTGCAAGGAAGTGCTCGACGCCGGCCGGTGTGTTGGCATCCTCCCCGAAGGAACCAGGGGGAGCGGGGCGGCGGCGGACATCAACGGCGGCGTCGCCTGGCTGGCGCTGAACTCCGGTGCCCCGGTGGTCCCCGTGGCCATCCTGGGCACCCGCAGGGGAGCGGAGCACCTCGATTCCGTACCCCGGCCGGGCAGGCGCTTCCACGTCAGCTTCGGAAATGCCCTCACCCTTGCCCGCCGGGCAGGGGAAAGCGGGCGTGTTTCAATGGACAGGGCGGCGCTGGAAATCCGCGCCGCGCTGGCAGGGCACGTCCAGGACTCCATTCAACTCAGCGGGCAGCTACTGCCTTTCGCAGATGCCCGCCAAGACTTAACAGCAGTAGCCGGGACGCCGGCAGATGACCACTAAGGACAGTGCAATGAGCGATACGACTCAAACTCCCGGCCACTTCGGCGCCGGCGAAGACGAATACACGCCCACGGGCACGGACCAGGTGGCCGAACGGCTGGCTGCCATTGACGACGACGAGGCAGAGCTCCGCGCGGCGTCCCTCCGGGCGGGCCTGGAGGACTACGACCTCGACGAGGAAGACGCCGCACTGCTGAGCGGCGAATACGGCGACGAGGACTTCGACGGCCCCGTCAAGCTCGATCCCGTCCTGGCCATCATCGGCCGGCCCAACGTGGGTAAGTCCACGCTGGTGAACCGTATCCTTGGGCGCCGCGAAGCCGTGGTGGAGGACACCCCCGGAGTCACCCGCGACCGTGTCATGTATTCCGCCAACTGGAACGGTCGCAACTTCACCCTGGTGGACACCGGCGGCTGGGAACACGACGCCCGCGGCATCCATGCCCGCGTGGCCGAGCAGGCCGAGATGGCCGTTGAGCTCGCGGACGCAGTGCTCTTCGTGGTGGACTCCGCAGTAGGCGCAACCGCCACCGACGAGGGCGTCATGAAGATGCTGCGCCGCAGCAAGAAGCCGGTCATCATGGTGGCCAACAAGGTGGACGACTTTGCCCAGGAGGCGGACTCCGCCACACTGTGGGGCCTGGGCTTTGGCGAGCCCTACCCGGTCTCGGCGCTGCACGGCCGCGGCGTGGCGGACCTGCTGGACCACGTGATGGACGTGCTTCCGGAATTCTCCACCATCGAGGGCCTGGAACGCTCCGGCGGGCCCCGCCGCATCGCCCTGATCGGCCGCCCCAACGTGGGCAAGTCCTCCCTGCTGAACAAACTGGCCGGGACTGAACGGGTGGTGGTGGACAACACCGCCGGCACCACCCGCGATCCGGTGGATGAGTTCATCGAACTCGGCGGCCGCACCTGGCGCTTCGTGGACACGGCAGGCATCCGCCGCCGCCAGCACATGGCGCAAGGTGCGGACTACTATGCCTCCCTCCGTACGCAGGCCGCGCTCGAAAAGGCGGAGGTCGCCGTCGTGCTCCTTGCCGTGGACGAGGTCCTCAGCGAGCAGGACGTCCGGATCCTGCAGCTTGCCATTGAGTCGGGCCGCGCCCTGGTGCTGGCCTTCAACAAGTGGGACCTGCTCGACGACGAACGCCGGCGCTACCTCGAGCGTGAAATCGAGCAGGACCTGGCCCATGTGGAATGGGCACCCCGCGTGAACATCTCGGCCAAAACCGGGTGGCACAAGGACCGACTGGTTCCTGCCCTGGACCTGGCGTTGGAGAACTGGGACAAGCGCATTGCCACCGGCCGCCTCAACGCGTTCCTTGGCGAGCTTGTGGCCGCCCACCCGCACCCCGTCCGCGGCGGAAAGCAGCCGCGCATCCTCTTCGGCACGCAGGCATCCAGCCGTCCGCCGAAGTTCGTCCTGTTCACCACCGGTTTCCTGGACCCCGGATACCGGCGCTTCATCACCCGCCGGCTGCGGGAAACGTTTGGCTTCGAGGGCACGCCCATCGAGGTCAGCATGCGCGTGCGGGAAAAGCGCGGCAAGAAGCGCTAGTTCCGGTGTTGTCTCCGACACACCATAGGGCTGAATCCGGGAAAGTGTCACTGGCACGCTCCGGGATCGTGTAAGCTCTTCTAGGTGGTTCGGCCGGACTGCTGGTGGAAATTCTTGGAGAGATTCAGGGATCAAGCACAGCGGAGAACGGCAGAACCAGCGGGCTGTAGCGCAGCTTGGTAGCGCACTTGACTGGGGGTCAAGGGGTCGCAGGTTCAAATCCTGTCAGCCCGACCAAAGAAACAGCAGGGGCCGCTTCCGGAGGAATCCGGAAGCGGCCCCTGTTGTTTAACCGGTGTTTAATCGGCGCTGAACCGCCCCGCAAAGAGTCCGTGCCGAGACCTTGAGTCTTCCTACTTGAGGAACTTCGAGGTCCTGCGGTCAGCCAGGATCTTTCCCTTTGTCTGGCAGGTGGGGCAGTACTGGAGGGAGGTGTCGGCAAAGGAGACCTCGCGGACCGTGTCTCCGCACACGGGGCAGGGCTGGCCCGCCCTGGCATGGACGCGCATGTGGCTCCGTTTCACGTCCTTGAGATCCTTTGGCGGCTTGCCGCTGGCCTCCGCCAGCGCAGTGCCCAGGACGTCATGGATGGCGTCGTACAGCACCTGGACTGTTCCCCGGTCCAGGGATTTGGCGGTGGCGAACGGCGAGATACGGGCGGCATGCAGGATTTCGTCGCTGTAGGCGTTGCCGATGCCGGCTATCACGCCCTGGCTGCGCAGGAGCCCCTTGATCTGCTGGGAACTGGAGCCAAGGATCCCAGCCAGCATGTCGGCGTCGAACGCCTCACTGAACGGGTCCGGGCCCAGGGTGGCGATGCCCGGCACCTCCTGGGGATCCCGGACCACATAAACCGCCAGGCTCTTCTTGGTGCCTGCCTCGGTGAGGTCGAACCCGCGCGGGCCACCGGGGCCGGTGAAGGCAAGGCGGGCGGCGATGTGCCCCTTCCCCATTTTCAGCTGGGCGTCGGTGGGGGAGTCCGTGAAGCGGACCCAGCCCGCCCTGGCCAAGTGGAAGACGAAGGAAATACCGCCGGTGTCAATGCTGATGAACTTTCCGAAGCGCCGTACACCGGTGACGGTCCTGCCTTCGAGGGCACTGAAGGGAGGATCGGCTGTCTTGAGTACGGCGAAGGACACGATCTGCACTTTGGAAACAACGGTTCCCTGCAGATGGTCGTCCAGGTAGCCTGCCAGGCCGGAAACCTCGGGGAGCTCAGGCATCCGTCACCCGCCGTTCCTGGCGTGGCCGCTGACCGTGCGTGCGCTCATGCGTCCCATCTTGTCAGAAACCCCGGCGAACGCCCCGGCAGTTGTGCCTATACTTTCAACGCAGCCCGTTTCCCGGGCCGCGTTGACAGTGGTGTTCGACCCGATGAAAGGCCCCTGATGAGCAACATTCCCGAAGATCTGTCCTACACCGCCGAGCACGAGTGGGTCACCGCCCCCAATGCCGACGGCGTGGTCCGGGTAGGCATCACCGACTTTGCCCAGGACGCACTCGGGGATGTTGTCTATGCCCAGATGCCGGAAGTCGGCACCAAGATTACGGCAAACGAAGTTGTAGGCGAGGTGGAGTCCACCAAGAGCGTCAGCGACATCTACGCTCCCGTCAGCGGCGAAGTTGTGGGCCGGAACGAATCCCTGGACACCGATTCCGCCCTGATCAACACCGATCCCTACGGGGACGGCTGGCTGATCGAGATCAAGCTTGCTGAAGCTGACGCCGTCGACTCGTTGCTCAGTGCATCGGAGTACGAACAGCAGGTAGGCTAAAGCTAACCGGAATTTCCGGTCCGGCCCGGGGCGAAGCCAGAATGTCTTCGCACGTCAGCGGCCGGATCGGCTGCCGGTTCCGGACCTGCGCGGCAGGCCCGGAGGACATATGTTGGTCGCAGGCCTGACGGCCGCAGCGGAAAGAGGAGGAGTCCATGGCTGGCCACACACAGAACCCTGCCGACGGGGAATACGGCTCGGGTGCGGCCAGGGAGTCGGAGACCACCTCCATCCACCTCACTCCGGTGAGGGATGAGCCCACGATCGCACCCAAGCTCTCGTCCGAGGAACGCAGCTCCGTGGAGGCGCTGCCGGCTGGATCGGCGCTGCTGGTCGCCCACAGCGGCCCCAATGCCGGTGCACGGTTCCTGCTCGACTCCGATGTCACCACGGCAGGCCGGCACCCCGACGCCGATATCTTCCTGGACGATGTCACAGTCTCCCGCCGCCACGTCGAGTTCCGCCGCACAGCACGCAGCTTCGAAGTGGTGGACAAGAACAGCCTGAACGGCACCTACGTCAACCACGACCGCGTGGACAGCGTGGAGCTCAAGTCCGGCAGCGAAGTCCAGATCGGCAAGTTCCGCCTCACCTTCTACCTGAGCCCTGCCACCGCTGCAGGCCGCGGCTGAACCGGGGACCTCTGCCTGTGGCAATGGCACAACCGGAACGCCGGGGACCCCAGGTCCTCAACATCGGGGAAGTCCTCGCGCAGCTCAGCGAGGACTTCCCCGGCATGACTGCGTCCAAAATCAGGTTCCTGGAGGAAAAGGGGCTGATCAACCCCCGCAGGACGCCTGCCGGGTACCGGCAGTACTCCGATGGCGACGTCGAGCGGCTGCGCTTCGTGCTGGCCCTGCAGCGGGACCAGTACCTTCCCCTGAAGGTCATCAAGGACTACCTTGACGCGATCGACAGGGGCGAACGCCCGGAGAACCTGCCGCCCGGCGTCGTTGTTTCCCCCCGTATCGTCTCCGACGAACTGGCGGCGGAACTGCAGAGCCGAGGGCGCAAGCTCACCGAGGAACAGCTCCGCACTGAGTCCGGCGCCAGCGTGCCGCTGCTGCAGTCCCTCCTGAGCTTCGGCCTGATCAGCCACACCAACGGGCAATTCGACGAGCACGCCCTCCAGGTGGCCCGGGCCTGTGTCCAGCTGGAAAGCCACGGCCTTGAACCCCGCCACCTGCGCCCCTTCCAGGCGGCTGCCGAGCGGGAGTTCGGCCTGGTGGAACGCGCCGTGGCGCCGCTGGCGTCACGCAAGGACGCCGCGTCCCAGGCGCGCGCGGCCGAGGCCGCCCGCGAAATCAGCGACCTCTGCCTCACCCTGCACCGGGCTCTGGTGCAGGACCATATCTCACGCATGGACATCTGATGATTGAAGTCGAGATTGTAGGCGTTCGCATCGAACTGCCTTCCAACCAGCCGCTGGTCCTGCTTCGGGAGATGCACGGTGAGCGGCACGTTCCCATCTGGATCGGTACTCCCGAAGCCAGCGCCATCGCTCTGGCCCAGCAGGGCGTCGTTCCGCCCCGTCCCATGACCCATGATCTCCTGGTGGACGTGGTGGAAGCGCTGGGGCATTCGGTGGTCAGCGTCAACATCGTGGCAGTGGAGGACAACATCTTCTACGGCCAGCTCCAGTTCGAGAACGGCACCACGGTGAGCTCGCGGGCCTCGGACGCGCTTGCAGTTGCCCTGCGCGCGAAGTGCCGGATCTGGTGCGCCGACTCGGTCATGGATGAGGCCGGCGTGCGCATCACAGAGCACGACGAGGGCGAGGACACCGAGCCCGGCCCCACCGTTGACGAAGAGCGTGAACTGCGCCGGTTCCGCGAGTTCCTGGACGATGTGGAACCCGAGGATTTCGACGGCTAAAGTCACGTTAAGGTTAAAGTTGAAGATGAATCTTTCGACACGCCTCGTGAAACCCCTCAGGGTCTTTGACCTTGCAGGCCGCCGGGCCTAACGTCGAAGTATCAAGTTCCCATTGCTTACGGCAGCCTCGCAAGTCACACTGGAAAGTGCGCCCCGCGAAAATTACATGCATGGTCTTCATGCACCGCTGCTGCAGTAGTTACCCGGGAGCGCATGACAAGGAGGATCCAGGTGAGTCCCAAAGGCGAAGCAGGCGGGCTGAAGCAGCCCACGGCTGGTGTTGCTGTGCCCGCGAGCGGTGCCCAGGGCCTCCTGTTTACCGAGGACCTTCCTGTACTGGACGAGGACGCCGGTTACCGGGGCCCCACGGCCTGCAAGGCTGCCGGGATCACCTACCGCCAGCTCGACTATTGGGCCCGCACCGGCCTGGTGGAGCCTGCGGTCCGCGGTGCTGCCGGGTCAGGATCCCAGCGCCTCTACGGCTTCCGCGACATCCTTGTCCTCAAAGTGGTCAAGCGCCTCCTGGACACGGGGGTTTCCCTGCAGCAGATCCGCAGCGCCGTGGAGCACCTGCGGGAACGCGGCGTCGAGGACCTTGCCCAGATCACGCTGATGAGCGACGGCGCGAGCGTCTACGAGTGCACCTCCGCCGATGAAGTCATCGATCTTGTGCAGGGCGGGCAGGGCGTCTTCGGGATCGCCGTGGGCCGGGTGTGGCGTGAAGTGGAAGGCAGCCTGGCATCACTTCCCAGTGAGCACGCCGCCGAGCAGTCCTTTCCGGACGACGAACTGAGCAAGCGCCGCGCAGCACGCAAAATCAGCTGAGGCTTAACAGATAAGGGGCCGTCCTCCGGTTGGAGGACGGCCCCTTATCCGTTTAACCGGATTTGGCGGCTCGGTGCCCTACCGGGCGCGGCTTCGCAGGCCGCTTCCCACTGCCATCACGTTTGCCAGCAGGTCATCGAAGAGTGCCGCGGCAGACTTTGCGGAGTCGCCGGGCCAATGGTGCACGGGGTGGGCGGCGCCCTGGATCTGCTGCCAGTTGGCCTGCTCGGGGATCCGGGGGCTCAGGAGGAGGTCGCCGAACATGGATTCCATTTCAGCGAGCCGGTAGGTGTGTTCGGAGGACCCTGACCGCACCCGGTTTGCCACGATGCCTGCGGGGGAGAGGTTGGGGGCGAACTCCTGCCGGAAAAGCTGGATGGCCCGCATGGTCCGCTCGGTACCCGCCACCGAGAACAGGCCGGGCTCGGCTACCAGCGCCACCTTGTCGCTGGCAGTCCACGCCATCCGGGTCAGGCCGTTGAGGGACGGCGGGCAGTCCACCAGGACAAGCTGGTAATCGCCGCCGGTGGCCAGCACCGAGGACAGCCTGCGGAGGTCCCGGCGGCGCAGGTCCGGACGGTCGTAGATGCCCGTGTAGGCGGATCCGACGGCGACGTCGAGTACTGCCGGGCCGGAGCCGTTGGCCTGGGCGCGCGCCGTCCAGCTGCTGCGGACCACGTTTTCGGCCAGGTTGGCACGGCGGGGGCTCTTGAGCATGCGGCCGATATCCAGCTGGTCGCCGGGCTGTACGCCCAACGCAGTAGTGGCATCTGCATGGGGATCAAGGTCCACCACCAGCGTGTTGATGCCTGCGGCCAGCGCCGCAGACGCCAATCCTGTGGTGACGGAAGTCTTGCCGACTCCACCCTTGAGGCTGCTGATGCTGACTACTTGCACTTGAGAGACCAAAACCTAACGCCGGATGCCGTGTTGGGGGTAATGTTTGCTCCGGCAGTGCCGAAGCCGGACGGTCCTGCCGCCCTACTCATCATATGTTGATGCGTCGGCGAATCCTGCTTTATTGGGCGTCGGCATGGCACCGATTGTGCTGCGGGGCGGTTTCCGCCCGCGGCGGCAAAAGGGTTCGGGACATGACGGGGAAATCTGTGATGGTGGCCACAAAGATTTGTGTTTGTCCTTGTAGGTCCTAGACACTGTGACCACTCACCGATCCACCCGCAATGATGCAGGAGAAGTATGTTTTCCAAAGTTCTGGTGGCCAACCGCGGCGAAATCGCGATCAGGGCCTTCCGCGCCGGCTACGAGCTGGGCGCCAAGACCGTTGCCGTATTCCCCCATGAGGACAGGAACTCGATCCACCGCCAAAAAGCGGACGAGGCCTACCTGATTGGCGAAGAGGGCCACCCCGTCCGGGCATACCTGGATGTTGACGAAGTAGTGCGGGTAGCCAAGGAATCCGGAGCGGACGCAATCTACCCGGGCTACGGCTTCCTTTCCGAGAACCCGGACCTCGCCAGGGCAGCCAAGGCTGCCGGCATCACGTTCGTTGGGCCGCCCGCAGAGGTCCTGGAACTGGCGGGCAACAAGGTGGCAGCACTGAAGGCTGCCCGCGACGCCGGCGTGCCGGTCCTGAAGTCCAGCGCGCCGTCCAAGGACCTGGACGAACTCATTGCGGCTGCCGACGACATCGGATTCCCCATCTTCGCCAAGGCCGTCGCCGGCGGCGGTGGCCGCGGCATGCGCAGGGTGGATACCCGGGAAGCCCTCCCGGAGGCCCTGCAGTCCGCAATGCGCGAGGCCGATGCGGCGTTCGGCGATCCCACCATGTTCCTGGAGCAGGCCGTCCTCCGCCCGCGCCACATCGAGGTGCAGATCCTGGCCGATGCCGAGGGGAACGTTATGCACCTCTTCGAGCGCGACTGCTCCATCCAGCGCCGCCACCAGAAGGTCATCGAAATCGCGCCGGCCCCCAACCTGGACGAAGGCATCCGCCAGGCGCTCTACCGGGATGCCGTCAAGTTCGCCAAGGCACTGAACTACGTCAACGCCGGCACCGTGGAGTTCCTGGTGGACACCGTCGGTGAGCGCGCCGGCCAGCACGTCTTCATCGAAATGAACCCCCGCATCCAGGTGGAGCACACGGTCACGGAGGAAGTGACCGACGTCGACCTGGTCCAGGCACAGATGCGCATCGCCTCCGGCGAGACGCTGGCGGACCTGGGCCTCTCGCAGGAGACGGTGCACCTCAAGGGCGCGGCGCTGCAGAGCCGCATCACCACGGAGGACCCCGCAAACGGCTTCCGTCCCGACGTCGGAAAGATCACCGGTTACCGCTCCGCCGGCGGTGCAGGAGTACGGCTCGACGGCGGCACGGTGTACTCGGGTGCCGAGATCAGCCCGCACTTCGATTCCATGCTGGTGAAGCTGACCTGCCGGGGCAGGGACTACCCGTCCGCCGTCGCCCGTGCCCGCCGTGCGCTGGCGGAGTTCCGCATCCGCGGCGTCTCTACGAACATCTCGTTCCTGCAGGCAGTGCTTGACGACGCCGATTTCATCGCAGGCGACGTCGCCACCTCCTTCATTGACGAGCGCCCGCAGCTGCTCAAGGCCCGCGTCTCCGCCGACCGCGGCACCAAGCTCCTCACCTGGCTGGCCGAAGTAACCGTCAACAAGCCCAACGGCGAACTGACTGTCCACTCCAACCCGGCCAGCAAACTGCCGTCGGTCAAGGACAAGCAGGCTGCACCCGGCTCCCGCCAGAAGCTGCTTGAACTGGGACCCGAGGGTTTTGCCAAGGCGCTGCGCGAACAGAACCCGGTCGCCGTCACGGACACCACCTTCCGTGACGCACACCAGTCGCTGCTGGCCACCCGGGTGCGCACCCGCGACCTGGTGGCGGCCGGCCCCGCGGTCACGGCACTGCTGCCGGAGCTGCTGTCCGTTGAGGCCTGGGGCGGCGCCACCTACGACGTGGCCCTCAGGTTCCTGGGCGAAGATCCCTGGGACCGGCTCGCCGCCCTTCGCCAGGCGCTCCCGAACGTGTGCCTGCAGATGCTCCTCCGCGGCCGCAACACCGTGGGCTACACGCCCTACCCCGAGGAGGTCACCGAGGCCTTCGTCAACGAGGCCGCGGCAACCGGCATCGACATCTTCCGGATCTTCGACGCCCTGAATGATGTCAGCCAGATGGCTCCTGCCATCCGGGCAGTCCGGGCAACCGGCACCGCCGTCGCCGAAGTGGCCCTGTGCTACACGGCGGACATGCTGGACCCGGAAGAAAAGCTCTACACGCTGGACTACTACCTGGAGCTGGCACAGAAGATTGTGGATGCAGGAGCCCACATCCTGGCGATCAAGGACATGGCAGGCCTGCTCCGTCCCGCCGCGGCCGCTAAGCTCGTTGCGGCCCTCCGGGAACGGTTCGACCTGCCGGTCCACCTGCACACCCACGACACCGCGGGCGGCCAGCTGGCCACCCTCCTCGCTGCCGTGGACGCCGGTGTAGATGCCGTGGACGTCGCCTCGGCATCGCTGGCCGGAACCACCAGCCAGCCGTCGGCCTCGGCACTGGTTGCGGCACTGGCCCACACCCCCCGCGACACCGGCCTGAGCCTGGCCGCGGTGAGCTCCCTCGAGCCGTACTGGGAAGCGGTCCGCCGGGTCTACGCGCCCTTCGAATCCGGCCTGCCGGGCCCCACCGGCCGCGTGTACCAGCACGAGATTCCGGGTGGTCAGCTGTCCAACCTCCGCCAGCAGGCCATGGCTCTGGGCCTGGGCGAACGGTTCGAGGCCATTGAGGACATGTACACCGCCGCCGACCGTATCCTTGGCCGCCTGGTCAAGGTCACGCCTTCGTCGAAGGTTGTCGGTGACCTTGCCCTGCACCTGGTGGGCCTGAACGCGGATCCGGCCGACTTCAACGAGAACCCGCAGAACTATGACATTCCCGATTCGGTCATCGGTTTCCTGTCCGGCGAGCTCGGCGATCCTCCGGGCGGATGGCCGGAGCCGTTCCGCACCAAGGCCCTGCAGGGCCGCAGCGTGAAGGTCCGGGACGTTGAACTCAGCGCCGATGACAGTGCTGCCTTGAAGTCGGACTCGAAGACCCGGCAGCACACGCTCAACCGGCTGCTCTTCGACGGTCCCACCAAGGACTACCTCAAGAGCGTGGAGACCTACGGCAACCTGTCCGTGCTGGACACGCGCGACTACCTTTACGGCCTGCAGCGCGGCGCGGAGCACGAAATCCAGCTGGAGAAGGGCGTACGCCTGATCGCCTCACTGGAAGCGGTGTCGGAGCCGGACGAGAAGGGCATGCGCACCGTCATGTGCACCCTCAACGGCCAGTCCCGGCCCGTCGTGGTGCGGGACCGGTCCGTCGTGAGCAACGTGAAGGCCGCCGAGAAGGCGGACCCGGGCCAGCCCGGCCACGTTGCGGCACCCTTCGCCGGGGCCGTCACCCTGACGGTCAAGCAGGGCGATGAGGTCAAGGCAGGCGACACCGTGGCCACCATCGAGGCAATGAAAATGGAGGCGTCAATCACGACGCCGGTGGCCGGCAAGGTTTCCCGCCTCGCCGTCTCCGCCGTCGAGCAGGTGGAGGGCGGAGACCTCCTGCTGGTGGTCGAGCAGTAGCCGGAGCAGGCAACTAAGACAAGTGAGGGCCCTCCCTAAGGAGGGCCCTCACTTGTCTTAAAAGCCGAAGCCACCGCCTGACTGGACGGCGGGCGCTGTGGCGGACCGCGGTCCGGCAGCGTGCGTAAAAGGGGCCCCGCGCCCCTGCTCGCCGCGAAGCGGCCTTAGCGGGGCGCGGGGAATAGCACGCAGAGGATCGGGGACCGCCTCGTCCGCGGGCGATCAGGAACGCGGTGCGGCGTACATCTCCTCGATCACCGTCTCGAAGTCCTTCATCACCTGGGCCCGCTTGACCTTCATGGAAGGTGTCAGGTGGCCGGATGCCTCGGTGAAGTCGGCGGGCACGATGCGGAACGACTTGATCGCTTCGGCCTGCGAGACGGAGGTGTTGGCTGCCGTGATCAGGTCCTGGACGGCGGCCTTGACCACGGGGTTGTTGGCGGCGTCCGCAAGGGAGGTGTCCGCGGGGAGGTTGTGGCGCTGCAGCCAGCCGGGGAGGGCTTCCTGGTCCAAGGTGACCAGCGCACCGATGAACGGCCGGTTGTCTCCCACCACCAGCACCTGCGAGACGAGCGCATCCGCCCGGATCTGGTCTTCCAGCAGGGCGGGAATGACGTTCTTCCCGCCAGCGGTGACAATGATTTCCTTCTTGCGCCCTGTGATCCAGACAAAGCCGTCCTCATCCAGGCGGCCGATGTCTCCGGTGCGCAGCCACCCGTCGTCGAACGTTTCGTCGGTGAGGTCCGGCCGCTGGTAGTAGCCCCGCATAACGCAGACGCCCTTGGCAAGGATTTCCCCGTCCTCGGCGATCTTGACCGAGTTGCCGGGCAGGGGCTTCCCGACGGAGCCGATCTTGATCAGTGATGGCGTGTTCACGGAAATGGGGGCGGTGGTTTCGGTCAGGCCGTATCCCTCGAGCACCTGCAGCCCGATGCCCTGGAAGAAGTGGCCCAGGCGTTCGCCGAGGGGACCGCCGCCGGAGACGGCGTGGGCCACGTGCCCGCCCATGGCCGCCCGCAGCTTCCCGTAGACGAGCTTGTCGAACAAGGCGTGGCGGAGCTTCAGGCCCAGGCCGATACGGCCGTCCTGCCGAGCCTTGGAGTACGCGATTGCAGTGTCGGCCGCCTTGTGGAAGATCGCTCCCTTTCCGCCGTCCTCCGCCTTGGTCAGGGCGGAGTTGTAGACCTTCTCGAAGACGCGCGGCACCGCGAGGATGAACGTGGGCTCGTAGCTCTGGAGGTCTGCCAGGAGGTTCTTGATGTCCGGGGTATGGGCCACCGTGGTGCCGGCAGCCATCGCAAGGACGGAGATGAAGCGGGCGAAGACGTGTGCCAGGGGGAGGAACATGATGGTCTTCGCGTTTTCATGGACGATTTCGCCAATGATGGCCAGCGCGTTGTCCGACAGCTCGACGAAGTTGCCATGCGTGAGTTCGCAGCCCTTGGGCCTGCCTGTGGTGCCGGACGTGTAGATGATGGTGGCGGTGTCGCGCAGTCCGGCGGTCTTCCTGCGGGCCTCAAGGTCGTCGTCGCTGACGCCGCGGCCGGCTTCGCGGAGGGCATCGAGACCGTTTCCTTCCAGCTGCCAGACATGCTGGAGTGCGGTGAGTGCTTCCGCCGTCACGGCCTGGCGGATGGTGTCCTCATGGTGGGCTGCCTCGCCGAAGGCGGCCACAGCGCCGGAGTCACCGAGGTTCCACGCAACCTGTGAAGGCGAGGACGTTTCGTAGATGGGGACGGAGACGGCTCCGGCGAACCAGATGGCAAAGTCCACCAGGGACCATTCGTACCGGGTGCGGGACATGATGCCCACGCGGTCGCCCGCTCCCACGCCGCTGGCCATCAGTCCTTTTGCAAGCGCCCGGACGTCTGCCAGGAAATCAGTGGCGGAAATGTCCTGCCAGGCTCCGGAGGCATCAAGCCGCGAAAAGAGTGCCGGGTTGCTGGCCTTAGCTGCCTGCCGCAGCACTAGGTCGGTGATGTTGGTCTCCGGTGGGACAACAACAAGAGGCGGAACACTGAATTCGCGCACTATAGCTCCTTTGATATCCGAGGTCCCGCGCAGGGGTATGCCTAAAGACTAGTACGCCCATGCGGGACCATGCAGTATCTAAAGTTACTGGCCGGTAACTTTGCCGTCAACGCTGCCCTGCGGACATGTCGGCAGCAGCTCCGCCTGTCCGCGCACGGCCGTGGAATATGCCCACCTAGAATGGGGAACTATGTACGCACCGCCCCCCGGCAAGCAGCCCGGGCCCTTGAGCAGAACTGCCCCCTGGAGGGCGCGGCCCACCTCGCGCCGGGCCGGGACACGGCACGACGGCGGAGGCTTCCGTGAGCATCTTCGCCTCGGCCGCAAGGGCCTCGCCATTGGAATCGACATCGGCGGGACAAAGGTGGCGGCCGGCGTCGTGGATGCCGACGGACGCATCCTCCGCGAAGCGCGCCGCGCGACCCCCGGCAGCGACCCCCGGGCCGTGGAGCAGGTCATCGTGGAGTTGGTGGAGGAACTGGGCAGGGGGCACCGGATCTGGTCCGTGGGCATCGGCGCCGCCGGGTGGATGGACCTCGACGGCGGCACGGTGCTTTTCAGCCCCCACCTGGCCTGGCGCAATGAACCGCTCCGGGCAAACCTGCAGCAGCTTCTCCGCAGGCCCGTGCTCCTGACCAACGACGCCGATGCCGCGGCCTGGGCGGAATGGCGTTTTGGAGCCGGCCAGGGGGAAGACCGCCTGGTCTGCATCACCCTGGGCACCGGCATTGGCGGTGCCATGGTGATGGACGGCAGGGTGGAACGCGGACGGTTCGGCGTGGCAGGCGAGTTCGGCCACCAGATCATCATGCCGGGCGGTCACCGGTGCGAATGCGGAAACCGCGGCTGCTGGGAACAGTATGCCTCTGGAAACGCGTTGGGGCGCGAAGCACGGATCCTGGCGCGCGCAAACTCTCCGGTGGCGCAGGACCTGCTCGCGGCCGTGGGCGGACGGACCGAAGCAATCACGGGTGCGATCGTCACGGAGCTGGCACTTGCCGGTGACCCGGCGTGCCGCGAGCTGCTTGAGGAAGTAGGGGAGTGGCTGGGGCTGGGGCTGGCCAATCTGGCAGCGGCCCTGGATCCGGGGCTTTTCGTCATCGGCGGCGGCCTGTGTTCAGCAGGCGACCTGCTGGTGGAGCCTGCCCGAAAGGCCTTCGCCCGCAACCTGACGGGGCGGGGTTTCCGGCCGGCCGCCGGCATCCAGCTGGCTGCCCTCGGGCCGAATGCCGGACTCATCGGGGCCGCGGACCTGTCCCGCGTCAGCAGCCGGGCGCGCCGCTGACGGCACGCGGCGCGCTCCTCCGGCGGTTGATTAGGGGGAGCGCAGCCGGGGAAGCCGGCCGCGCTAAACCCGTGCGCCGTCGTCGTTCTCGTCTTTTTCCTGTGGAAGCTTCATGATCAGGTAGACGGTTCCCAGGACGAACGCAGCCACAATAGCCACGATGGCCAGGAGCGGGGCGGAGCGCCAGAACATCACGGACAGCAGCAGCGCAACCGGACCCCCCACGGCGGCGAGCCACGCAAGCATGGTCAACGGATCTGTCCCGGCCAGGCTGGGCGGTTCCTCCGGGACGAATTCACCGTCATCCGGGTCCACATCGTAGTCGCGGGGGCCGGAAGGGAAGCCTGCCTCGACGCCGGGGCCAGGGGTTTCCGCTGAGGCCTGACGTTCCGCTGCGGACAACTCCGCGGGGACTGCGCCCGCAAGGCCCAGCGGGTCGAAGTCGCGGAACGCAGGCGGCCTTCCGCCCGGTGCTGCAGCATCCTGGCGCGGCGCCGCATCCGCAGCGGGATCGATGTCGGTGCCGGTGGCGCTGCCCGGGCCTGTATGTGGGGCGCCGGATTCAAGGCGGGCCACGAGGTCCAGCCAGACGGCGTCGTCCGGGTTCGCGCCCTGGTCCTGGGGTCCGGGGTCAGGCCTGTTCATGGGGCGTGGCCTCCAGGTTCGATGCTGCATTTGCGGCTGGCCGTTCCGGGTTTCCGCCGGAAACCACTGCCCGGATGAAGTCCACGGAGCCCTGGAAAATCTGGTCGGCGTCGTTGTCCAGGGTGGCCACGTGGTAGCTGTTTTCAAGACGAACCAGATCCAGGGGAGCGTGGGTCAGTCCGCGGCGGAGGGCATGGATGCTGGAGTCAGATACCACGTGGTCAACGGTGGACCGGTAGACCCGGACCGGAGCGGTGACCCTGGGCAGGATCCTGATGGTGTCCTTGAACAGCTTGTTGAGCTCATGCGCGGCAGCTACCGGGGTTCGCGAATAGGCGCCCTCGTCCATGCCCTCTTTGAGGATGTCGTTTCCGATGGCCGGCGTACTTTTCATGACCAGCTTCAGGATGCCGGCGAGGGGCGCGCGCGGATCGTCAATGACCAGCCCCGGGTTGACAAGGACCACCCCAGCCACAGGGCGGGTGGCAGCGATCCGCAGGGCAAGCGCTCCACCCATGCTCAATCCTGCCGAAAAGACGTAATCGCAACTGGCGTCCAGCTCCAGGTACGCGTCGTCCAGCGCGCCGTGCCACTGCTGCCACCGCGTGCGGGCGAGTTCCTGCCAGCTGGTGCCGTGACCGGGCAGCAGGGGCATGCGCACGGCGAAGCCGGCGCCGGCCAGGGCCTGGGCCCAGGCACGCAGCCCGTGCGGGCTGCCGGTAAACCCGTGGGAGAGGACCACGCCGATGCGGGGACCCTCGCCGGTGCAGCCGGCGCTGAAGGGGCTGTGGTCCAGGCTGGAGGTCATGGAGTCTCCAATGCGGTGTTCTGGCGGGCGAGGGCGTGGAAGAAAGCACTGGATTTCGCAAAGATCTCCGGCGCGTCCACGTCCAGCGTAGCCACATGCCCGCTGCTATGGAGGTCCACCACCTCAGTGAGGTGGCTGCCGAGGCCTTTCCTGAGCAGCGCCAGGGACGTCGGCGGTACCACGGCATCGGTGCGGGACTTGAAGACCTGGACCGGCGCCGTGACCTTGGGCAGGCCGCGGGCCGCTGCACCAAAGAGCTTCTTCAGCTCGTGCACCGCTGCCAGGGGAGTACGTGAGTAATCCCCGTCATTCGTGGCTGCCGCCGTCGCCTGTTCCTCCTCTATTGGGAGGGTTGTCCGCTGGAAGTACTTCAGCACTCCGATCACCCGGACCCGCCGGTCGTAGAAGCTCAGGCCCGGGTTGACCACGGACACCCCGGCAACGGTGTGCCGGGAGGCCGTCAGCAGCGCAATGGCCCCGCCCATGGAGAGCCCGGCCACAAAGCACGTTTCGGTGTTCCGCGCGAGCTCCAGGTAGGCGGCCTCGAAGCTGCGGTACCAGTCGGTCCACCGCGTCCTGGCCAGGTGGCGCCAGTCCGTCCCATGGCCCGGTAACAGGGGGACGGTCACGGCGTAACCCTGTGAAGCGAGGTGCTCGGCCCACGGCAGGACACTGAGGGGGCTTCCCGTAAAGCCATGGCAGATGGCGATGCCGATCCGCGCATTGGGCCCGTGTCCGGGATAGCTGAAAGCGGCAGGAGGGGACGGGATGCTGCTTTCGCTCATGCCTCCATCGTGTCACTGTTCCGGACAAATCTCACTAGAGTAGGGTTGCATTGAACTGCTGGCCAGGCCCGACGCGGGGCCTGCAGGCCGCCTTCCGGAGAGGTTTCTCACGTGTTCTATTGGGTCATGAAGCGGATCTTCCTCGGTCCTGTGTTGAAGCTCCTTTTCCGCCCCTGGGTCAAGGGACTGGACAATATTCCGGCTGAAGGCCCGGCGATTATTGCGTCCAACCACCTCTCCTTTTCCGATTCAATCTTTATGCCGCTGATGGTCCGCCGTCCGGTGGTTTTCCTGGCCAAATCGGAGTACTTCACCGGCACTGGAATCAAGGGCAGGCTGACTGCCCTGTTTTTCCGCCTGACCAACCAGCTGCCCATGGACCGGTCCGGGGGAGCTGCCTCCGCGGCTTCACTGACTGCCGGCATGGAGGTCCTCACGCATGGCGGACTGCTGGGCATCTACCCTGAGGGCACGCGGAGCCCGGATTCCAGGCTCTACAGGGGCAAGGTTGGCGTAGCCAGGCTTGCGCTGCAGGCCGGGGTCCCGGTGATCCCTGTCGCCATGATCGGTACGGACAAGGTCCAGCCCATTGGAAAGCGGCTGCCGAACATCCGCAGGATCGGCATGATCTTCGGGGAGCCTCTGGACTTCAGGCACTACCGGGACCAAGCCGAGGACCGCGACATCCAGCGGAAAGTCACCGATCAGATCATGTTCGAACTGATGCGTCTCTCCGGGCAGGAATACGTGGACGAGTACGCCGCAGTTGTCAAGCTGCGGCTGGCCGGCAAGGTGGTCGAGCCGGCGGCTGCCGCCGATCCCCTGGCCTCGCCCGCACCTGAATCCGGCAGTGTAAGTGAGGCCTCTCCCGGCGCCGGCAAGGGCGGTCCTTCGGATGACACGCGAAAAGCGGACGACGGCGGTGCTGCCGCGGGCTGAGCGGGTTGTGACGCGGCGGGCCCTAAGCGTGACAGTGCGGTGTCCCGGGGAGCTGCGCGACCGCTAGTCTTAGATGGTGACTGAGCTATCTGCAAAACCCGCCTTTTCGCTGTCCAGCACCGCCCAGAGCGGAGCAGCCGACTATCCCGGACTTGATAACTGGCGGGACCTCCCCATTTCCCAGCAGCCCAGCTGGCAGGACCGTGACGTGTTCGACGCCTCGGTGAAGGAACTCTCCGTCCTTCCCCCGCTGGTTTTCGCGGGCGAAGTGGATGTCCTGCGCGAGCGGCTGGCCGCTGCTGCCCAGGGCAAGGCCTTCCTGCTGCAGGGCGGTGACTGCGCCGAGACCTTCGAGGCTGCCACGGCAGACAAGATCAGCGCCCGGGTCAAGACCATCCTCCAGATGGCCGTGGTGCTGACGTACGGTGCCGCCATGCCCGTCATCAAGATGGGCCGCATGGCCGGGCAGTTCGCCAAGCCCCGTTCGTCCAATGACGAAACCCGCGGCGGCGTCACCCTGCCCGCCTACCGGGGCGACATCGTGAACGGTTACGAGTTCACTCCACAGTCCCGGGGCCATGATGCCTCCCGGATGCTCCGCGCCTACCACACGTCCGCTTCCACGCTGAACCTGATCCGCGCCTTCACGCAGGGAGGGTTTGCGGACCTGCGTTCGGTGCACCAGTGGAACAAGGGCTTCACCGAGAACCCGGCCCACGCACGCTACGAGTCCCTGGCCCGCGACATCGACCGCGCCATCCAGTTCATGGCCTCCTGCGGCGCCGACTTCGAGGCCCTGAAGCGCGTCGAATTCTTTGCCAGCCACGAAGCGTTGCTGCTGGACTATGAGCGGGCGCTGACCCGGATCGATTCACGCACCGGATTCCCGTACGACACCTCCGCCCACTTCCTCTGGATCGGCGAGCGGACCCGCGAACTGGACCATGCGCACGTTGACTTCCTTTCACGGGTGCGGAACCCCATCGGCGTGAAGCTGGGCCCGTCCACCACCGGCGATGACGCCCTTCGCCTGATCGACAAGCTGGATCCGGAGCGCGAGCCCGGCCGGCTGACGTTCATCACCCGCATGGGGGCCGGCAATATCCGCGAGAAGCTGCCCGCCGTCGTCGAAAAGGTCACCGCGTCCGGCGCTCAGGTGCTGTGGGTCACGGACCCCATGCACGGGAACACCGTCACGTCCCCCAACGGCTACAAGACCCGCAATTTCGACGACGTCATTGACGAAGTGCGCGGCTTCTTCGAGGTGCACCACGCGCTGGGGACCGTTCCCGGCGGCCTGCACGTGGAAATGACCGGCGACGACGTCGCAGAGTGCCTCGGCGGCGCCGATCCCGTGGACCAGGACGCATTCCTGGACCGTTACGAGTCGGTCTGCGACCCGCGCCTGAACCACATGCAGTCCCTCGAGATGGCCTTCCTGGTAGCCGGCGCCCTGGCAAAGCACTAGGCGCCGCACACTCACGACCCGATAGTGGTGTGGCCGGCAGGTCCGGCTACACCACCGTCAGGGTGATGACCGATCCCTCCGGAACCTCTTTGTTGACCGGGTCCTGATCCCTGACGGTTCCGAAGAAGCCGCCGAGGATATTGTTCACCTTCACGTCGAAGCCGAGCTGGCGCAGTGCCTGTTCGGCCTCTTTGGCCTGCTTGCCGATGTAACTGGGGACTTCCACCATCCGGGGGCCCTTGGAGATGGTCAGGGTCACGGTTCCGCCGCGGGTAAGCGTTCCCTCCGCCGGCGCCTGGCTGACCACAGCGCCCTTGGGAATGTCCCGGCTGAAGACTTCCTCGCCGGCCACATCTGCCCGGAGACCGGCTGCCGTGATGGCATCAACGGCGTCGTCCTGGTCCTGGCCCACCACCAGCGGCACCGGGATAGGCTCGGGCCCCTTGGAAACCACCAGGCTGACAGGCGTACCGCGGCGGACATCCGTCCCTGCAGCAGGGTCCTGCGACAGGACCGTGCCCGCGGGTGCCTGCTCGTCGAACTGCTCCGTCACGGGGCCCAGTGCCATGTCCGCCGCGTTGAGGCCGTTCTTGGCTTCCTCAAGGGTGCCGCCGGCCAGAACGGGCAGCGGAAAAAGCTGGGGCCCCTTGGAAACATAGAGGGCCACGGGCTGGAACTTGCGGATTTCCGCGCCCTCGGCGGGCTCGCTGCCCACCACCAGGCCGGAAGGCACGTCGTCGTCGAACACGTCCCTGGTGGTGGACCGGAAGCCGGCGTCGCTGAGCAGCTGCTGCGCCTGCGCCACGGTCTTGTTGGCGACGGAAGGGATGGACGCGGCTGCGCCGGGGCCCATCCCGAAAAACCAGCCGGCGCCTGTTGCCAGGAGGGCAGCCACCACAAGGATTATCACCCACAGGACGCCGCGGCGCCGGGGATTCCCTTCCCGGAGCGTCCGTGCGGGGGTGGCGGCGGCACGCGCCCGTGCCTTCTCGTCCTCCCTGTCGGCCTTGCGCTGGGCGCGTTTGCCCAGCACCGGAGGAGGCGGCGCCCACGCCTGGTCGTCGTCAGGTGGTGACAGGGTGCGCCTGGCAGCACCGGCAGCAGGACCTGAAGGCTGCATGGCGGCCCGGGATTGGCCCGGCGAGGGCTGATAGGCGGGCCCAGGCGTCTGTCCGTAAGGCATCACCGTGGTGGGATTGTTGGTGCGGCCGATGACCTCGGTGGGATGCTGGACGTGCCCGGTGTTGTTGGACCCGGCAGGCTCGCGGGATGGCGGAGGCCCCGGGGGCGGGGAAGGAATCCGGACCGGGGCAACCTGTTGGGGCGCGGTCACGGTGCCGCCGGCGGCAGCCGCCGGCGGACGCAGGTCCAGTTCAGCATCCGTGAGGTGGGTCCTGATATGCCGCAGTTCCTGGAGCAGGGCATTTCCGTCCACCGGCCGGTTCTCGGGGTCGCTGGCTGTGCACCACTGCACGAGTTCGTCCACTTCGGCGGCCAGGCCCGGGACCAGGGCCGAGGGCGGCCCCACTGTCCCGTGGACGTGCTGGTACGCCACCTGGATGGGGACCTCGCCGTCGAACGGCTGCCGTCCGGTAAGCATCTCGTACAGCATGATGCCCAGGGAGTAGATGTCGCTGCGCGCGTCAGCCGCCCGTCCCAGGACGAGTTCAGGGGAGAGGTAAGCGACTGTTCCAATCAGGGCGCCCGTGCTGGTGGCGGTGGTGACGGCGCGGGCCAGGCCGAAATCACCGATCTTGATCCGGCCGTCGTCGGAAATCAGAACATTCTCCGGCTTGACGTCGCGGTGGATGAAGCCGGCAGCATGGGCGGCGCCGAGGCCTTCGGCCACCGGATCGATCAGCGCCAGTGCCAGCCGCGGAGGCAGGGCGCCCTTCTCATTAATGAGGTCACGCAGCGTGTGGCCCTTGATGTATTCCATGACCAGGTACGCCGTGGGGCCGTCGTTCCCCTGGTCAAGGACCCCCACCACGTGTGGATGGGACAACCGTGCAGCCGCCTTGGCCTCCCGGCCAAGCCTGCCCAGGAAGTTGTCATCAGCGGAGAGGTGGGGGTGCAGCACCTTGAGCGCCACGTCCCGCTCCAGCCGCTGGTCCGTGGCAAGGTAAACCGTGGACATGCCGCCGCGTGCGAGCTTGGACCGCACGGCGTACCGGTTGTCCACCAGCGTTCCTACAAGAGGGTCTGACACGTGTTCCTGCACCCTACGATCCTAATCCCCGCAACGGAACGGGCCCGAACCTTTACCGGTCCGGACCCGTTCAAACTTTCCCGTCCCCGCGGTGCGCGGGCGGCAGCAGCAGCTCAGCCGAAGTTTTTCTGGTGTGCCTTGATGGCCGCCACATAGGCTTTGGTGTCGTCGTACATGCCGTACTTGCTGACAGAATACTGGCCCTGGTAATAGCCGGCGATGGCCGTGTCCCTGTCCTTGCTGGTGGCAAGGAGCTGGCGGATGATTGCTACCCCGGCCGTGGCGTTGTCATAGGGGTCCAGCAGGTTCAGCTTGCGTCCCACCAGGTCCGAAGCCCACTGGCCGGAGGTGGGGATGACCTGCATGGTACCTATGGCGTTGGCGGGGGAAACTGCCCGCTGGTCAAACCCGGATTCCTGGTGCGCGAAGGCGAGGGCCAAGGAGGGTTCCACGCCCATCCTGCGCGCGGTATCTGCCACAATGTTCCGCATTTCAGCTCGGGAGGGCACCGGGGAGGCGTTCAGCAACGCTTTGTTCTCGTTGGCGGAGCTGACCACTGCGGCAGGGTAGCTGAAGCCCAGGAATGAGCTTGGGACCAGGGGCGTGACCGAGGCTGCCGGCTGCGGAGCGGCAGGCTGTCCGTTGGCGCCGGGGATGGCCAGCTTGTTGCCCGGGTAGATGACACTGGTCATGCCCAGGCGGTTGGCGGACAGCAGCTCGGAGAGCTTGACGCCGTGCCGGGACGCGATCGCAGAGAGCGTGTCTCCGGCTTTGACGGTGTACGAGCCGGAGGCCGGGGCCGCAGGCGCGGCGGGAGCCGATGTCGAGGCCAGCCCGCCCGGGACAGGAGCGGCGGCGGGCGCGGGAGCCGCACCACCGGCCCCGACCTTGATCTTCTGCCCCGGGTAGATAACGGAGCGCATGTTGAGGTTGTTCCACGAGAACACATCCGCCAGGCCCACGTTGTGCCGGGCAGCGATGGCACCCAGCGTGTCACCGGGCTTCACCGTATACGTGGCGCCGCCTGCGGGTGCGGCCGCAGGTGCGGCCGGGGCGGGCGCGGCGGAGGGCGCTGCAGGTGCGGCGGCCGAGCCGGAAAGCTTGATCTTCTGGCCGGGATAGATGATTGTGTTCGCCTGAAGGTTGTTCAGCTTCAGGACCTCAGCAGTGTTAAGTCCGAATTTTCCTGCAATGGCACTGATGGTGTCGCCACGGGCAATCGTGTACTCCGCCGGCGCCGAAGGCTGTGCCGGCTTAAAGGCGGAGGGGATCGCCGTCGACACCGACGCCGCGGGAATAACCGTTGCACTGGCCGTGGCGGCCTGGGCTTTCATGGCTGCTGCAAGCGTCCCCGGAATGGCGCGGACAGGCTGCTCGGCAGCGGCTGGCTGGGCCAGCGCCAAGGATGACAATACGACCGCTGGCAGCGCTGCCGTCGTCGCGGCGAGCATAGGCAGGCTCGGCTTGGGGGGCTGCTTGTGCGAGCGGGACATCGTCATGGAAAAAATCCTCTTCTCAACTGCGGGCGCGGGCGGGGATGCCGCTGATTCCGATACTACTGTTACTGCTGTTAATACTGTTACAAATGTGGTCAATGAGAATCTCTCACGGATTGTGGATTAGCACAAGAATTCCGGTAACAGCTGCAAGGAAGAATTTTGGGAGTGTCCGCGGGTCAATGCGTTCCGCCGAATGCATCAACTAGGCGGCAAGGCGCACGCCGTGGCAACCTTGATCCGTGAGCAATGTAGAAAACCTTGTGGGCGAATGGTTGCCCCTGCCCGACGTCGCCCGTTTATTGGATGTTTCCATCACCAAGGTTCACAGCCTGCTGGATGAACGTGCCCTGGCGGCGCTGCGGGTCGGTGAACGGAGAATCAGGTCGGTGCCGGCAGAATTTATCCAGGACGGCCAGGTGGTGGACAGCCTTAAGGGAACCATCGTTGTCCTGTCTGACGCAGGGTACTCGGACGAGGACCTGATCGTATGGCTCTTTACCCCGGACGAGTCACTGCGCGGACGGCCCATCGACGCCCTGCGTGAGGGCCGGAAAACAGAAATACGGCGCAGGGCCCAGACCCTCGCCTGGTAGTTTCCCGGCCCGGCACGTCGCCTGGCTTGCCTTAAACCGCTAGGAGGCGCGGCTGACGGTCGCTTCAGCCAGCCGCCGAAGGGCAGTCTTGGGCAACTCCATGAGGGGGAGTGCCTCCAGGGCCTCGAAGGCGGCGGCGCCAAATTCATTGATGAGGACCTCGGTGGCCGCCAGTGCCCCGGACTCCTCAATAATCCGCCGGAGCTCGTCGACGTCGTCCTCCGAGAGGTCCGGGCTCCCGAGCCTGGAGTCGATGAAGGCCGCCTCTTCAGCCGTTGCCTGGTCCATGGCCAGGGCAACCAGCACAGTGCGCTTCCCTTCCCTCAGGTCGTCGCCCGCCGGCTTGCCGGTTGTCAGCGGATCGCCGAAGACACCGAGCACGTCATCCCGGAGCTGGAACGCTTCCCCCAGTGGCAGCGCAAATGCCGAGTAGCCGCGGAGCAGGTCATCCGAGGCTCCCGCGAGTGCGCCTCCCAGCGCCAGCGGATGTTCGGTGGAGTACTTGGCAGATTTGAAGCGGATGATGGACTGGGCGCGCGAGACGGCGCCGGCGCGGTCCCTGGCCGGCCCGGCAACCTCTTCCAGGATGTCCAGGTACTGGCCTGCCATCACTTCGGCCCGCATGAGGTTGAAGATCAGCCTTGCCCTGCTGCCGGCTGCTGCCCGCTCGCCAATATCCGTGAAGGCCTCCTCGCTGAAGGAGAGGCAGAGGTCTCCCGCCAGAATGGCGGCTGCCTGCCCGAAGCGTTCGCTGTCCAGCGCCCAGCCCTGTGAGCCGTGCAGCTCGCTGAACCGGCGGTGGACGCTTGGTCCGCCCCGCCTGGTGTCAGACCGGTCGATGATGTCGTCGTGGATCAGCGCAGCGGCCTGGAACAACTCAAGGGCTGCGCCTGCCGTTACTACCTGCTGGGCCGCAGGTTCTCCACCGGCACCCCGCCAGCCCCAGTAGCACATCAACGCGCGCAGGCGCTTGCCGCCGGTCACCAGGTTGGAGATTGACCCCATGATCGGATCAATGTCCGGCGAAATGGCGGACATGACTGATTGCCGCGAGGCCAGGAACCCGGTGAGTTCGCCGGCCACCGCCGCCACGAAGTCTGCCTGTTCATGCCTGAGCTGCTCGGCCGCGGTCACTTGGCTGACTCAGCTGGCACGTTGGCGCCGATGGTAAAGGTGGAAACTCCAGCTGCTTCAACTACCGAGATGTTGACGGTCTCGCTGTCCCCCCGGAGAAAGTCCCTGGAAGCGACTGCCCCCACGGTTTCGCCGGGTACGGCCTTGAAGCCCTGGCCTTCAAGCGCCTTGGCGTAGAAATCGAGGACTGCGGCGGTGGGGGCCGCCACGGTTCCCACCAGTGCGGCGGTGGCGGGGGCCGACGCTTTATCGAAACTGCTCGATACCACTGTGGCCCCAGGCATGAGGGGAAGGAGCTGTTGCGGGAAGCCGTCCACCAGCGCGCCGACGGTGGCGGAGGTATTGGGGGAAGCGGAAGGGCTGGGGGAAGCCGTGACAGTGGACGCGGCAGTTGCCGGCGCCGAAGCGGAGGCGGAAGAATCCGGGCTTGCTGACGGACTTGGACTGCAGGCTGCAAGTGCCATCGCTGCGCCGGCAGCTAGAACTGCAGCGCCTGCTGGCTTGAGGTTTCCAAAGACCGTCACAGGGACTTTCCTCCTGGTGTTGATGCCGGATTCAGCCTCCAGTTTAGTCAGTACAAAACGGCTAGGATTGCAGCCGTGGGGCCCGAAGGTATGAACCAGCCACCCGGAGCGGTGATTCCGGGACGTCGGCGCACGTGCATCATGCACGTGGACATGGATGCCTTTTACGTCTCTGTCGAGCTGCGGACGAGACCTGAACTCCGCGGCAAGCCAGTCATTGTTGGCTTCCCCGCGGACCGTTCCGTGGTCCTCTCTGCCTCCTACGAAGCCCGTGCGTTCGGTGTGAAATCGGCCATGCCGATGGCCGTGGCGTCCCGGATGTGCCCGCAGGCGGTCATCATCGAACCGCGCCACAAGCTCTACTACGAGGTGTCAGCCCAGCTGATGGCGATTTTTGGATCAGTCACCGAACTCGTTGAACCGCTCAGCGTCGATGAGGCGTTCCTCGACGTCACAGGCGCCATACGCCGGCTGGGTGCACCGCGGGGCATCGGAGAGATGATCCGGCGCCAGGTAGCTTCGGAGCTGGGCATCACTGCATCCGTAGGGATAGCGGAATCAAAGTTCGTGGCGAAGATCGCGTCAACCCGCTGCAAGCCTGACGGACTGCTTCTGATTGGTCCCGACGAAACGGTGCCCTACCTCCACAGCCTGCCGGTTGGTGCCCTGTGGGGCGTAGGCGCCAAGACCGCTGATGTCCTGGCAAGGATGGGCATCAGGACGGTTGCTGACGTGGCAGCAACGCCGGTGTCCACCCTTAAGAGGATGCTGGGTGCTACGGGTGAGCACGTTCATCAGCTGTCGTGGGGTATTGACCACCGGGCGGTGACTCCGGTCCGGCTGGAGAAGAGCATCGGTGCCGAAGAGACCTTTGCGGTCGACACGGGCGACGACGCCCTGCTCCACCGTGAAATCCTGCGGCTGTCCCACCGGACGGCGTCGCGCCTTCGGAGTTCCGGGATGGTGGCCCGGACAATTGCCCTGAAGCTGCGGTTCGCCGATTTCTCCACCATTACCCGCAGCCGGACGGTCCAAACGCCGGTGGACAGTGCCCAGCTAATCTATTCAGTGGCGCTCCAGCTGCTGGAATCGGTGGGGGACAGGACCATGGCGGTGCGGCTCGTGGGCGTACGGGCCGAACAGTTGGAGGAAGCCGCCCGCACCTCGCTGCAGCTGAGCATCGACCGGCGGGACGAGAACTGGCGTGCGGCCGAACAGGCCCTCGACGAAGTGGCGCGCAAATTCGGCAGCAAATCCGTCCTCCCGGCCCGCTTGATGGAGCCGGGAACCGGCCCTCAATAGCGGGCCGGTTCCGGCAGCCGGGGGTCCCGGATAAGTCATTGCCGTCTTTCAGAACAGCCCCCAACAAACTATCCTTAGATATACATAGTTTTTGAGTGACTGGACTTACTGCCGGACCCTCTTGGACATGCTCCCGCTCCTGCGACGGCGTGCCTGGTTACCGACTTTTTGCCATTGTGGGCAGGGCGGGAACCTCTTAGGCACAACAGCCGTTAACGGTGCAGAAGTAGTGGCTGGGATCAGCCCGGACGTTGGCCTACAAAAGGAGGTCGTGATGCCGCTGTCGGAGCACGAACAGAAGCTGCTTGAGCAGCTGGAGAAGCAGCTTCACGAGGACGACCCGAAGTTCGCAAATTCCATGGGGTCAGACCCAGGGCGTTCATGGTCCACGAGGCATGTGGTGATTGGCGTCCTCTGCGCCCTGGCTGGCGTCTTCCTGTTGCTCGTGGGCGTCACTCTCCAAAATATCTTTGTTGGAGTACTGGGCTTCATAGTGATGGGCGGCGGCGTCTATTTCGCCACCATGCGCAGCAGTACGGCCGCGAAGCCGGGATCCAAGGCCGGCAGTCGAAAGCCCGGCAAGCAGAAAAACTCCTTCATGAGCACTCTCGAGGAGCGCTGGGACGAAAGGCGCAGGGGAGAACCCTAAACCTCCGGGCGCTGCCCATGACGGCATCTCCACTTCCCTCCCCCTAGTGGGGTAAACGCGAAAAGACCCGCCTTTGGCGGGTCTTTTCGCGTTTAGGCACGCCTCTGGCGAAATGTCCCTCCCTTGCCGGGGCCTGGCCGGACGTACCGCCGCGTTCAGTCCTTTGGAAGTGACACTTTCCGGAGCCAGGGAACCGCCCGGCGGCAAAACTCCTCCACTTTCCACCACCGCGGCGAAATCCGCGCCAATTCAGCCTCCTTTTCCCACAAAGTGGAGGCCGGGGCGCCCTGTTTGCGTTGACTGTGGGGGAAAGTGGAGTAATGTGGAGGACATAAGAGGGTAGTTGCAACATAGGGGATGTGCAGTTCCTGACATCGGACAGGCGGTGGGCCAGTGTTTCTTGGCACTCACTCGCCGCGTCTGGATGAAAAGGGACGGATTATCCTCCCTGCCAAGTTCCGTGAGGAACTTGCCAGCGGGCTGGTGCTCACAAGGGGCCAGGAACGTTGCATCTACGTCTTCAGCGAGAAGGAATTTGCGCGGGTCCACGAGCAAATGCGGGATGCGCCAATCTCCTCAAAACAGGCGCGGGACTACATCCGCGTCTTTCTCTCTGGAGCCTCGGACGAGGTACCTGACAAGCAGGGGCGCATCACTATTCCACCGGCGCTCCGGGAATATGCAGGCCTCGGCAGGGAGCTCGCCGTTATCGGCGCCGGCTCCCGCGCCGAGATCTGGGATGCCCAGGCCTGGACTGAATACCTCGCGGAGAAGGAGACGGCCTTCTCCGAGACTGATGACCCCATTCCGGGCATTCTCTGACCGGGGGGGGACAGCAGGCAGTTTCTTGGATGAGATCTCCAGCCGCCCATCGGCTGGCCATCCTGGCTCACTTCCCCGGAGCCAGGCTGGCGGACGATAGGCGCGGATGGGGATCTGGTCCCAGAAGCACCACAGGCAACACCCGACGGCGAGAAAGGACGAGGCATGAACGAACACCCGAAGCCCACGTCCGAACGCCATGTGCCGGTCCTTCGGGACCGGTGCATCAATTTGTTGGCACCTGGATTCGAGGCCGCAAGGCTGCGCGGGGAAACCCCGGTGGCCGTTGACGCAACCCTGGGCATGGGCGGCCACTCCGAGGCCATGCTGCAGCGTTTTCCCGACCTGCACCTCATTGGCATCGACCGCGATGAGGAAGCCCTGGCACTTGCCGGCCAGCGGCTGGCCCCGTTCGCCGCCCGCACGGACCTGGTGCACGCCGTCTATGACGAGATCCAGGACGTCCTGGCTGACCTTGGCGTTTCCGAGGTCCACGGGATCCTGATGGACCTCGGTGTCTCCTCCCTCCAGCTTGATGAACGCGAACGCGGCTTCGCCTACTCCTTCGACGCCCCGCTGGACATGCGGATGGACACCAGCCGCGGCCAGACGGCGGCGGACGTTGTGAACACCTACTCGGAAGAGGAGCTCGTCAGGATCATCCGCAAGTGGGGCGAGGAAAAGTTCGCGGGCCGGATCGCCAACAGGATTGTTGCAGCCCGGGCCACCAAGCCCTTCGCAACAACCGGGGAACTTGTGGAACAGATCCGCTCGGTGGTGCCGGCGTCCGCAGCGAAATCCGGCGGACACCCAGCCAAGCGGACCTTCCAGGCTCTCCGGATCGAGGTCAACGAAGAACTCGACGTCCTGGAGCGTGCTGTTCCGGCCGCCGTCGACTCCCTGGCCATGGGTGGGCGGATCGTTGTCATGTCCTACCACTCGCTGGAGGACAAAATCGTCAAGGGCGTCCTGCAGGCACGTTCCAAATCCTCGGCTCCGCTCGGATTCCCGGTGGAGCTGGAAGAACATAAGGCCGAACTGAAAACCCTTACCAAAGGCACCGAGGTGCCCACCGCCGTCGAAATCGCCGAAAACCCGCGTGCTGCCTCTGCAAGACTGCGCGCGGCGGAACGAATCAGAGCCAGGAGAGCTGCATGAGCACCGCTGCCGTCAAGGACTTTCCCGTCGCTTCAGGCGGCTCGGCGGCCGGCAGGAATCTTCCCGCCCGTACCGCCGGTGACGGACGGAAGGCCCGTACTCCGCTGTCTGTGGTGCGCACCGTACCCCGCAAGCGCCGGGCACCCTTCGTGGTGCTGTGCTTCGCCATGCTTGCCCTGGCACTGATTGCCGTGCTGGTACTGAACATCTCGGTATCCACCTCCCAGTACCAGCTGGTGGAGCTTCGGGCCAAGCAGAGTACCCTGACCAAGCAGAACCAGGACCTCACCCAGCAGGTACAGAACTTCGAAGCACCCCAGAACCTGGCCGCGAAAGCCACGGAACTGGGGATGGTTGCCTCCACGGTCAAAGGCCAGATCGATCTGTCCACCCTGTCTGTCACCGGTAAGGCGACTCCCGCGGTTAAGGGCGGTGCTGAAGGGGCGGTTATCCCCGCCCCCGCCGTGGCCGGGCAGCTGATCGTGGTGCCGCCGGCAAGCAAGGGTGAACCGCTGGAAAGCCGCAAGCCGGCAGAAGCGGCTGCTCCCGCCGCGCAGGGTAGTGAAGCAGCGGATGCTGCGGCGTCCGGCGCGGCAACGCCGGGTGCTGCGGCCTCCGCAGCCGGTGATCCCGCTGCTGCTGCCGCGGCTGCAGCAGCAGCAGCACCGGCGGCGGCTGCCGTTGAACTCCACGGGGGCTCCGTGCCCGCGCCGGAACAGAAGGTGCCCGGACAGTAATACGGCAGGTCTGGCAGGCAGCAGGGTCGAACAGCAAGGAAATTAACGGTGGCGCAGAGGACCGGCAAGGCAAACAACGGCAGGGCTCCCAACGCCACCAAGCGCCTGCGCCTGGGCCTTGGCATCATGCTGACGCTCCTGCTGGTGGTGGGCGGAAAGCTTTTCCTGGTCCAGGGGCTCGACGTGGGGGGAATGGCCGAGGCCGCCCTGAACAGCCGGATGCAGCAAACTGTCCTCCCGGCAGAACGCGGAAGCATCCTGGACTCACGGGGTACTGTGCTCGCCAACAGCGTGATCCGCTACAACGTGGTGGTGGACCAGCGGGTCAACACCAAAACGGAGACATTCAAGCGCCTGGACGACGCCAAGGAGAAGCTGGTGGACGTCAGCCGGGAGCAGGGGCTGACGGAACTTGCGGCTGCCCTCGGCATGGAAAAGGACGCGATCCGCGAGGCCGTCACCGGGCAGCAGCCCTATTACATTGTGGCCAAGGACGTGAAGCCGGACGTTGAGGACCGCATCTCGCAGCTCCAAATTCCCGGTATTGTGACCGAGGGCGTCAGCAAGCGTGTCTACCCGAACGGATCCGTTGCCGGCGGCATCATCGGTTTCCTCCAGGACGGCACCACAGGCCAGGCGGGGATCGAGCAGACCCAGGATGGCCTCCTGAAAGGTGCTGACGGCAAGAGGCTCTTCGAGATCGGTGCGGACGGCCTGCGCATCCCCGTGGGCGTGGATGAACTGACTCCGCCGGAGGACGGCAAGGACGTCAAGCTCACCATCAACTCGGACCTTCAGTATTTCGCGCAGCAGGCCATCCAAAGCCAGACGGAGAAACTGAACGCCGAGTGGGGCTCCATCATTGTGATGGACGCCAAGACCGGAGACCTGGTGGCCATGGCGGACACCAACGCGCCGGACCCGAACGACCCCGGCAGGGTGGCTGCGCAGGACCGCGGTGTCCGCTCCGTCACCGCGGCCTACGAGCCCGGCTCGGTGCAGAAGATGATGACCGTGGCCGCGCTGATCGAAGAGGGCAAGGCGGGCCCGCTCGATGAATTCACCCTGGACCCGACCTACACGGTCAACGGCCAGACCTTCAGCGACTCCTTTGCGCACGGCACGGAAGAGCGGACGCTCGCCGGCATTTTGGGCTACTCGATGAACACCGGAACCGTCATGGCCGGTCAGCGGCTGAGCAAGGAACAGCGCTACGACTGGCTGAAGAAGTTTGGCATCGGCGAAGCTCCGGACATTGGCCTGCCTGCCACGGCCTCCGGGATATTGACACCCTGGCAGCAGTGGGACGGCCGCCAGGAATTCACGGTCCTGTTCGGCCAGGGCGTCTCCCAGTCCACCCTGCAGACCGTGCGGGCATTCCAGTCCATCGCCAATAACGGCGTGATGCTGCAGCCGCGCCTCATCGACTCTTACGTTTCCGCAGATGGAACCGAGGAAAAGGTTGCGCCCGCGGAACCACGCCAGATCGTGTCGGAGGACACCGCCCAGCAGGTGCAGGACATCCTGGAGAGCGCGGTTACCGAGGGCCAGATCAAGGACGCCGGCATCGACGGTTACCGGGTGGGGGCAAAAACCGGAACGTCCGAGTCCCCGTGCGACGACGGCAAGTCCGGCTTCTGCGGCTACACCGCCTCGATCGTGGGCATGGCTCCGATGGATGATCCGCGGTTTATTGTTGAGGTGGTACTCCAGCGGCCCAAGGGCAGCATCTACGGGATTACCAACGGGCCGGTCTTCCGGTCGGTTTTGAGCCAGGCACTGCGGACCTACAACGTCCAGCCGTCCACGGGTGAACCGGCCCGGCTGCCCCAGTTCGCCAAGTAATACCCCGGCAGCAGCCGCAGCAGCCCCGCCTGCTTCGGCTGATCCACGCCGGGCACGGTCCACTAGCACCATCGGAGATCCCTTGTCAGAGTTCAACGCGTCCGATCGGCGCCCTGCCCCGCAGGAAGCGGCTCCGCAGGGAGCGGCCCCGCAGGGACCGGACAGCCAGGCACGCTTCCGCCCCTCAGCTGTGGAGGCGGTCCGGCTGGAAAGCATCGGCGACGCAGTCGGCGTCGTCATTCCGGGAGCCTCGGCGGATGTGGCGGTGACCGGCATCTCGCTGAACTCCCGCACAGTGGAGCCGGGTGACCTGTACGTGGCCCTGCCCGGTGCCGTCCGGCACGGCGCGGACTTCGCCGCCCAGGCCGTTGAAGCGGGAGCCGCGGCTGTCTTGACGGACGACGCCGGTGCGCGACTCCTGGCCCTTTCCTCCGAGACTGCGGTACCTGTGCTGGTGGTTGATGCCCCGCGGAACGTGGTGGGCCCGCTCTCCGCCATGATCTACCGCAGCGGGCAGGACGCCGCCCCGCAGTTGTTCGGTGTGACGGGCACCAACGGCAAGACCACCACCACATACTTCATCACCTCGCTGCTGCGCTCCCTTGGCAAAAGGACCGGCCTGATCGGGACCATAGAGATCCTGGCCGGCGGGGACCCCATTCCCAGCCTCCTCACCACACCGGAGTCCCCGGAGGTCCACGGGCTCCTGGCGCTCATGGGTGAAAAGGAACTGGACGCCGCCGCCATGGAGGTCTCCTCCCACGCCATCTCCTACCAGCGGGTGGACGGAGTGCTGTTCGACGTCGCCGGCTTCACCAACCTCACCCAGGACCACCTGGACCTGCACCACACCATGGAGGACTATTTCGCCACCAAGGCGGAGCTTTTCACGCCTGCCCGGGCGCGGAGGGCCGTGGTAACGGTCGACGACGAATGGGGCCGCCGCCTTGCCGGCAGCGCCGGGGTGCCGGTCACCACCCTCAGCACCTCAAGGGCCAACCCCGCCGACTGGACCGTGACGGAAACCGCGCCCCGGGGGCTGGGCACGGAATTCACGCTCAGCGGGCCCGGCGGCACCGTCCTGACGGTCCACACGGGGCTTCCCGGGAGCTTCAACGTTGCCAACGCAGCCCTGGCGGTGGTGATGGTGCTCGCCGCCGGCGTGGACGCCGCAACGCTGCAGGCTGCGCTCGACGCAGGCGACCCCTTTACGGTGGCAGTGCCGGGGCGGATGCAGCTGGTCTCCGAACAGCCCGCCGCCGTCGTGGATTTCGCCCACAACACCGACGCACTGGCCCGGGCACTCGAAGCTGTCCGGTCACCGGAACCGGGGTCCCGGCTGATCGTTGTGTTTGGTGCGACAGGCCAGCGGGACCAGGGCAAACGGCCGGCCATGGGCGCCATCGCCGCACGGCTGGCGGACACCGTGATCATCACCGATGACGACCCCCACGACGAGGACGCGGCCGCCATCCGCGCCGATGTCCTAGCCGGGGCCCGGGAGGCCCAGGAGCGGGAAAAGCTGCCCTGTACCGTGCTGGAGGTTTTCCCCCGGGACACAGCCATCCAGCGCGCCGTGGAACTCGCCCGGCCGCATGACACCATCCTGGTGGCCGGCCGCGGCCACGAGGTGTGGCAGGAAGTGAAGGGCGTCAACCTTGCGCTCGACGACAGGGTGGAGCTGCGCAGCGCCTTGACAGCCAGGGGATTCAACGTTCTCCAAGACGACCGGATAGAGTCCTAGACCGAGATGATTGCATTTACTGCGGCGGAAATCGCCGATATCACCAAGGGGCGCCTGGACGCCGATCCTGGAATCACCCCTCTTTCGGTGGTCACGGATTCCCGCGAAGCCACGCCTGGGTCGCTCTACGTAGCGAAACCTGGGGAGTACGCCGATGGCCACGACTTCACAGCCGCCGCCTTCTCAGCCGGCGCCACCCTTGCGCTCGTGGAACGCCCTGTAGCCGGCCCCGACGGTGCTCCCTACCCTTCCATCGTTGTTTCTGATGCCGTGCTCGCCATGGGCGCACTCGCTGCGGAGGCCGTCCGCAGGATCCGCGCCGCACGTGCTGCGGCAAACGGCGAACTGACAGTCATCGGCATCACCGGCTCGGCAGGGAAGACCACCACCAAGGACCTGCTCGCAGGCATTCTCTCCCTTCACGGCAATACCGTGGCGCCGAGGGGTTCCTACAACGGCGAGATCGGGGTGCCCCTCACGGTCTTCACCGCCGGAACGGATACCCGGTACCTGGTTATTGAGATGGGCGCCACAGGAGTTGGCCACATCAGCTACCTCGCAGACATGGTCAAGCCGGATATCGGCGTGGTACTTGGAGTGGGAACTGCACACGCCGGCGAATTCGGGGGAGTGGACAACATCGCCCTGGCCAAGGGCGAACTGGTGGAAGCCCTTGCAGCCTCCGGAACCGCCGTCATTAACCTCGACGACGACCGGGTGGCGGCCATGCGCGCACGCACCTCAGCGTCCGTCGTCGGATTCTCCGCCGAAGGGCGGCCCGACGCCGCCGTGCAGGCACTCAATGCGGACACCAACACTGACGGCAACCCCGAATTCGACCTCCTCCTCCCCGGAGAAGACACGCCTCACCATGTCATAAGCCGGCTGATCGGCGCCCACCACACCGGCAACCTGCTGGCGGCGGCAGCAGCGGCCCGGGCCGCAGGAATCTCCGGCGCAGACATCGCCGCCGCCCTCAGCAGCCAGGCGGCCGCCAGCCGGTGGCGCATGGAGCGCACCGAGCGGCCGGACGGCGTGACCATCATCAATGACGCCTACAACGCCAACCCCGAATCCATGCGCGCCGCGCTGCGCACACTCGCCGACCTGGGGCAGGGCAGGCGCACCTGGGCAGTCCTGGGCGCCATGCTGGAGCTCGGCGAGGATTCCATCCGCGAGCACACAGCCGTGGGCACCCAGGTGGTGCGGCTCAATATTTCCCGGCTGGTGGTGGTGGGCAGGGAAGCCCGCGCACTCTACGTATCCGCAGTCCAGGAGGGCTCCTGGGGGGACGAATGCGTCTTCGCCGAGACCGCCGACGAAGCCTACGAACTGCTCAACGCCGAACTCGAACCCGGCGACCTGGTGCTCTTCAAATCGTCCAACAGCGTTGGACTTCGCCACTTGGGCGATCAGATAGCATTACCCCCACAAACCCCGCAACCCGCCGATGAAAGGAGCACTCTGCTGTGATTGCACTTTTGATCGGCGCCGGACTGGCCCTGTTGTTTGCGCTGGTGGGCACCCCGCTCTTCATCCGGCTCCTGGTGCGCCGCGGCTACGGACAGTTCATCCGCGACGACGGGCCCACCTCCCACCACACGAAACGCGGAACGCCCACCATGGGCGGGACCGTGGTGGTGGCTGCCGTCCTGCTGAGCTACGGCCTGACCCACCTCATCATGCTGATGGTCAACCCGGCTTCCCCGGGCCCCTCCGCGTCCGCCCTCATCCTGCTCTTCCTGATGTTGGGCATGGGACTTGTGGGGTTCCTGGACGATTTCATCAAGATTTCGCGGCAGCGCAGCCTTGGGCTCGACGCCAAGGCCAAGCTGATCCTGCAAGCCGCCGTCGGCATCATCTTCGCCGTGCTGGCCCTGAACTTCCCCGACGAGGACGGCCTCACGCCGGCGTCCACCAAGATTTCCCTGGTGCGCGACCTGCCGTGGCTGGACCTTGCCTTCGGCGGAACTGTGCTGGGGGCCATCCTCTTCGTTGTCTGGTCCAACCTGATCGTTACCGCTGCAACCAACGGCGTGAACCTCACCGACGGCCTCGACGGGCTGGCGGCAGGGGCCTCGGTCATGGTGTTCGGCGCCTACACGCTCATGGGCATCTGGCAGAGCAACCAGGCCTGCGGCTCGCCCCGCGAGGCGGGCAGCGGCTGCTACTCGGTCCGGGACCCCCTGGACCTCGCCCTGCTGGCAGCGATCATGAGTGCGGCCCTGGTGGGCTTCCTCTGGTGGAACACCTCTCCGGCCAAGATCTTCATGGGCGACACCGGCTCGCTGGCCATCGGTGGCGCCATTGCGGGATTCGCCATCCTGTCCAGGACCGAGCTGCTGCTGGGCATCATCGGCGGGCTGTTCGTCCTGATCACACTGTCCGTCATCATCCAGGTGGGCTACTTCAAAGCCACCGGAGGTAAACGCGTTTTCAAAATGGCGCCTTTGCAGCACCACTTCGAACTTCAGGGGTGGGCCGAGGTGACCGTGGTGGTCCGGTTCTGGATCCTCGGCGGACTCTTCGTCGCCGTGGGCCTGGGAATCTTCTACGCTGAATGGGTCGTGCTGCTGTGACCGTTTCCCCCCGCCTCCAGAACCTCGTGAGCTGGGACTCCGACTGGTCCGGACTCCGGGTGGTCGTCACCGGCATTGGCGTCTCAGGCTTCGCCGCTGCGGACACCCTGATCGAACTCGGCGCCCGCGTGGTGGTGGTGGATGCCGCCACCAGCGACAAGGCCAAGGCCCACGCCGACACCCTGAAAATTGTCGGCGCTGCGGACGTCCTGCTCGGCGAGGACGCAGTCACCCGCATTCCCCGGATCGACGGCGAGCCGCCGGAACTGATTGTCACGTCGCCGGGCTGGCGTCCGGACCAGGCCCTGCTGGCCGCCGCTGCACGGGCCCACATCCCGGTATGGGGAGACGTTGAACTGGCCTGGCGCGTGCGCGTACGGGAAGGCCGCAAGACGGCGGACTGGCTTGCCATTACGGGAACCAACGGAAAAACCACCACGGTAGGGCTCACCGAATCAATGCTGCGCGCGGCCGGGCTGAAAGCCATTGCCGTGGGAAACGTGGGTACGCCCATCCTCGATGCGCTCCGGGATCCGGTGGAGTACGACGTCCTGGCCGTGGAACTTTCAAGCTTCCAGCTGCACTGGTCCGAGTCACTCTCGCCGGTGGCCAGCGTTTGCCTGAACGTTGCCGAGGACCACGTTGACTGGCACGGATCCTACGATTCGTACCTGGCGGACAAGGCCAAGGTCTACGAACGCACCCAAAAGGCCTGCCTCTACAACGCGGAGCAGATCGAAACGGAACGCATGGTGGAAAACGCCGACGTGGTGGAAGGATGCCGCGCCGTTGGTTTCACCACCGTCACCCCTGCCATCAGCATGCTCGGTGTGGTGGAAGGGCTCCTGGTGGACCGGGCGTTCATCGAAGAGCGCCGGGACAGTGCAGTGGAGCTCGCCTCGATGACTGACCTTGGCGCGCTGGCGCCGCGGCACATGGTGGCCAACGCCCTGGCGGCAGCAGGACTGGTACGCGCCTACGGCATCGAGCCCAAGGCAGTCCGGCAGGGAATCCAGGACTACGTGCCGGGCGACCACCGCATCCAGCCGGTAGCCCGCCACAACGGCGTCCTGTGGATCAACGACTCCAAAGCCACCAACCCGCACGCGGCATCGGCCTCCCTGGCCGCCTTCACCAACGTCATCTGGATCGCCGGAGGCCTCTCCAAGGGCGTGACCTATGACGACCTGGTGCGGGAACACGCCCCCCGGCTCAAGGCCGTGGTGCTCATCGGAGCGGATTCCTCAGCACTGGCGGACGCCCTCCGGCGACACGCGCCCGATGTCCCCGTGATCGGGACGGCCCCGGGTGAAACTGAACTGGTGCAGACTGCTGCAACAGACGGCACTGAGGCCGGTTCTCCCGACGCCGGGAAAGCCGTCATGTCCCGTGCAGTTGCGTCAGCAGCCCAGCTGGCCGGGTCCGGCGATACTGTGCTGATGGCTCCGGCAGCTGCTTCCATGGATCAGTTCTCTTCCTACGCTCACCGTGGTGGCACTTTCATCGAAGCTGTCCGCGAGCTGGTGGAAGGGCAGGCCCAGACCGGCGAGGAGTAACAATGGTCAGCACGCCCACACGCCCGCCAGCCCAGAAGCAGGCAGGCAAGCCGCGTCCCGGCTCCTCCGCATCACCGGTCCGGCCTCCGGCCGCTGCCGCCACCCGGTTGCGCGCCGCCTATCGTAAGTTCTGGTCGGCGCTTGAGGGAACCGGAACGTCCAGGAACGGCTCCACCTACTACCTCATCCTGGGCTCCACCCTCGCACTGACGGCCATCGGCATCATGATGGTTCTCTCCGCCTCGAGCGTGGAGTCGATCGCCGCCGGCAAGTCCCCGTACGGGGATGCCCTGAAACAGGGCATGTTCGCCGCAATAGGGATCTTCACCATGTTCGTGCTTTCCCGCATCAATGTGGTGTGGCTCAAGCGGCTTGCCTGGCCCGCCATCATCGCCGCCGTCGTCCTCCTTGGCCTGGTCCAGCTGGTCGGCGCGGAAGTCAACGGCAACAAAAACTGGATCGACCTTGGCGGCATCACCTTCCAGCCGTCCGAAGCGTCCAAGCTCGCACTCGCACTCTGGATGGCCACCGTCCTGGCCCGGAAGGGAAAGCTGCTCAGCCGGTGGCAGCACGTCGCCGTCCCTGCCGTCCCGATGGCCATCATCATCGTTGGCCTGGTCCTGGTGGGAAACGACCTCGGAACCGCCATGATCATCATGATGGTGACGGCTGCCGCACTCTTCTTCGCCGGGGCGCCGCTCTACCTCTTCGGCATTGCCGGCCTGGCCGCAGCCGCCGGAACGGCGCTCATGGCTGTCACCAGCTCCAACCGCATGTGCCGCATCACCTCATGGTGGACCGGGCAGTCCTGTGCCGATGGCATCGACGCCAACTACCAGGCCACGAACGGCCTTTACGGGCTCGCCTCCGGCGGATGGTTCGGCGTGGGGCTGGGACAAAGCCGGCAAAAGTACAGCTGGATCCCCGAAGCCCATAACGACTTCATCTTCGCCATCATCGGTGAGGAACTCGGGCTCGTGGGGACCGTCGTCGTCCTGATCCTTTTCGCCATCCTGGGAACCGCAATCTACCGTGTGGTGGTGGCACAGGAGGACATGTTCCACCGTGTCCTCGCCGGCACAATCATGGTGTGGCTGCTGGGCCAGGCCACCGTGAACATGTCCGTGGTGACCGGCCTGATGCCTGTCATCGGCGTGCCGCTGCCCTTCATCTCCTACGGCGGCTCGGCGCTGCTGATGTCGCTCTGCGCCATCGGGGTTGTGCTTTCGCTGGCCAGGGAACAGATGGCCCCGGCGATCCGGCCCAAACGGATGCTCAAGTTCAAGGCCAAGCCGGCGCGGAAAAACGCGGACCGGAAGAAAACTGCAAGAAAGCGTACCTAGCCCTCCATGACCACCAAAACCCCGTCCATCGTCCTGGCCGGCGGCGGCACTGCCGGACACATCAGCCCGCTGCTCGCCATCGCCGCGGCACTCCGGAATGCCTCCCCGGAAGCCGCCATCCTCGCCGTCGGCACGCCGTCCGGAATGGAAACCAGGCTGGTTCCCGCTGCAGGGGTTGAACTGGCCACCATCGACCGGGTGCCGTTTCCGCGGCGGCCTTCCGCGGACCTGCTTCGCCTCCCGGCCAGGCTGGCCGGGGCCGTACGCCAGGCGGGAGCAATCCTGGACGCAGCGGCCGCTGATGTCCTGGTGGGGGTTGGCGGCTATGTCTGCACGCCCATGTACCTGGCCGCGCGCAAACGCCGCATTCCGATTGTGATCCACGAGGCCAACGCGCGTCCCGGACTGGCGAACAGGGTGGGAGCCCTGATGACCCGCCGCGTCGCTGTAGCCTTCGCCAACACTCCGCTCCGCCACGCCAGGCACGTGGGAATGCCCATGCGCACCGAAATCTCGGGCCTGGACAGGGCAGCCGCGCGCACCGCTGCCCGCGCTGCCCTCGGCCTGGACCCTGTCCAGCCTGCGCTGATCGTCACTGGAGGATCCTCCGGCGCCCAGAGCATCAACCGCACCATTGCCGCCGCTGTTGAACGGTTGTCGGCGGCGGGTATCCAGACCCTGCACATCACCGGCCGCGGCAAGACCGTCATGGACAGCGAGGGCCGGCCGCTTGCCGCGAAGGACTACCTTCAGGTGGAGTACGTGGACGGCATGGAGCTTGCCTACGCTGCCGCCGATGTGCTGCTGGCCCGCTCCGGTGCGGCCACTGTCTGCGAGGTTGCCGCCGTCGGCGTTCCCGCCGTGCTGGTGCCGCTGCCCATCGGTAACGGCGAGCAGGCCCTGAACGCTGCCGGCCTGGTGGCTGCCGGCGGAGCCTTGCTGGTGAATGACCGCGACTTCACCCCCGAATGGGTGGAGAGGGAACTGATCCCGCTCGTCACGGACCAGCCGCGGCTTGCAGCCATGGCCGGCAGTTCCTACCGGCTTGGCATCCGAAACGCCGATCAGCGCATGGCTGACCTCATCCTGGAAGCAGCAGCATCATGAACCACGCCACCGTCCCCAGCCTCGAGTCGCTGGGCCGCGTCCACTTTGTGGGAATCGGAGGCGTCGGCATGTCCGCCGTTGCCAGGATCATGGTTGCCCGGGGCGTTCCGGTCAGCGGCTCCGACGCCAAGGACCTGCCGGTGATGGTCGACCTCGCCGCAGCGGGTGCCCGCATCGCGGTGGGATACGCCTCCGCCAACCTGGGCGATGCCCAGACAGTCGTGGCCGGATCCGCCATCCGCCCCGACAACCCGGAGCTTGTTGCCGCGAGGGAAGCAGGGCTGCCCGTGCTGCACCGGTCCGAGGCCCTGGCTGCCACCATGGGCGGCGACACGGTGGTCACGGTGGCGGGCACCCACGGCAAGTCCACCACCACGTCCATGGTCACGGTCCTGCTGCAGGGCGCAGGGCTGGACCCTTCATTCGCCATCGGCGCCAATGTTCCCGCGCTTGGCGTCAACGCAGCGCACGGGAGTTCCGGAATCTTCGTGGCCGAGGCCGACGAATCCGATGGCTCCTTCCTCAACTACCGGCCGAGGATCGCCGTGGTGACCAACGTTGAACCGGACCACCTGGACCACTACGGCACGGCCGAGGCTGTGTACCAGTCCTTTGACCGGTTCACTGCGCTGCTTCCCGCTGACGGCGTGCTGGTTGCCTGCGCGGACGACGCCGGCGCGCTGGCCCTCGCGGAAAGAACACGGACCAGGGGCAACACGCGCGTGGTGCTGTACGGAACCACCGAAGGGGCGGACCTCGTGCTGCACGACGGCGGTCCCGGCGACGTCGCGGTCTCCACGGCCTCCGGGCGTTTTCCGCTGGCCCTGCAGGTGCCCGGGCGGCACAACGCCCTGAACGCGGCGGCCGCGTTCGCCGTCGCGCTTGAACTTGGCGTTGACCCCGCAGCGGCCGCAGCCGCTTTGGCGCACTTCTCCGGCGCCTCCCGCCGCTTCGAGCTCAAAGGCGAGGCCCGCGGAGTCCGCGTATTCGATGACTACGCCCACCACCCGACCGAAGTCCGGGCCGCCCTCGCCGCTGCCCGCTCGGTCGCCGGCGCGCACAAAGTGCACGTCCTCTTCCAGCCCCACCTGTTCTCCCGCACCCGCGAGTTCGCGCAGGAGTTCGCCGAGGCGCTCAACCTCGCCGACACCGCCCTGGTGCTGGATATCTATCCCGCCCGTGAGGATCCAATCCCGGGAGTGACCAGCCAGCTCATTGCCGACCACCTGGACAGCGGAGGACGCCTTGTGGCCGCCGGCGACGCCGTCTCAGCACTGACGGCTGCCGCCGCGGCCGGTGACATTGTGCTGACGGCCGGCGCCGGCGATGTCACCGCGTATGGGCCGCAGATCGTCGAGGCCCTGCGTGGCTAGCACCCGCCGCCCCACGTACACCTCCACCGGCCGCTCGGCCCGCTCCGGCGGCACAGGCGGCAGCGATGGAAATGCCGGCAACGGTGGGCAGACCGGACCTGCCGCGGACGACGTCATTTCGGCCTCCCGGAGCGTTCCCGAGCCGGCGCCCGAAGGGGTCGGCAAGGGCAAGGAGCCGGACAAGCCGAAACGGGCCGGCATTCCCGGCCTGGGCAGGGGCAGGAAGGCGGAACAGCCTGCGGCAGCCGCGGAGAACGTGCTGGCGTTTCCCGAGCCCAAGGGGAAGCGCCGCAAGCGGAACATCCTCGCCGTGGCCGGAACGCTCATCGCCCTCGTGGCCGGCCTCCTGGCGGTGGCCACCTTCTCGCCTGTCCTGGCCGTTGACACGATCTCCGTTTCCGGGACGCGCCTGCTGACGCCTGCCCAGGTGGAAACCGCGCTTGAGCCCCTGCGGGGAAAGCCCCTGCCGCAAATCAGCGACGACGAGGTGGCGAGGCTGCTGGAGCCCCTGGTCCAGGTCAAGGCGGTCTCCGTGGAAGCCCGGCCGCCCTCAGGGCTGGCTGTGGCAGTCCGGGAACGGGTGCCGGTGGCACTGGTCAAGCAGGGGGAGCAGTACCAGCTCGTGGACGTCGAAGGCGTCCAGCTGGCGGCCACCGCCGATCCCGCGTCCGTCTCCCTGCCCGTCATCGACGGCGGGGCGGGAGCCATCGGACAGGATCTCTTCCGCGCGACGGCCGCCGTCCTGGGCGCCCTGCCCGCCGACGTCCTCGCCAGGCTTTCCAACGCCTCTGCGCAGTCGGTGGATGCGGTGGAACTCAAGCTCGTGGACGGCCAGACCATCATCTGGGGCAACGCGGGGGAGAAGGAGCTCAAGGCCAAAGTACTGGCTGCACTCCTGAAGGTTCCCGCCGATCCCAAGAACCCCGTCAAGGTTTATGACGTCAGCGTACCCCGGCACCCGGTGACGCGCTGAAGGGTTTATTTCCGGTATTAATCCGACACGCGGAGCCGGTTATTGAATGTGGCAGGCAGAGGAAATACCGTCACAGACATGAGTTACTTGACATAACTATAACCTTCAACTCGAAGGTTAAGGTTACTGGCTTCAAGCTCTCCATCAGTTTTCGCAATAAGACACGAACAAGGGACACGTAACGTGGCAGCTCCGCAGAATTACTTGGCCGTCATCAAAGTCGTCGGCATCGGCGGCGGTGGCGTGAACGCAGTCAACCGCATGATCGAGGTCGGCCTCCGAGGCGTTGAATTCATCGCCATCAATACCGACGCCCAGGCCCTGCTCATGAGTGACGCGGACGTGAAGCTCGACGTCGGACGCGAGCTGACCCGCGGGCTCGGTGCAGGCGCCAACCCGGAGGTGGGCAAGCAGGCCGCCGAGGACCACGCTGACGAGATCGAGGAAGTGCTTCGCGGCGCGGACATGGTCTTCGTCACGGCCGGCGAAGGCGGTGGCACCGGCACCGGCGGCGCTCCCGTGGTCGCCCGCATTGCCCGTTCGCTGGGTGCGCTGACCATCGGCGTGGTCACCCGTCCCTTCACGTTCGAGGGCCGCCGCCGTGCCGGTTCCGCGGAGGCCGGAATCGACGCCCTCCGGGACGAGGTGGACACCCTCATCGTGATCCCCAACGACCGGCTCCTGTCCATCAGCGACCGCAACGTGTCGGTCCTGGACGCCTTCCGCTCAGCAGACCAGGTGCTCCTCTCGGGTGTCCAGGGCATCACGGACCTCATCACCACCCCGGGCCTGATCAACCTCGACTTCGCCGACGTGAAGTCCGTCATGCAGGGTGCCGGCTCCGCGCTGATGGGCATCGGCTCTGCCCGGGGTGAAGACCGGGCCGTCAAGGCAGCCGAGCTGGCCATTGCGTCGCCGCTGCTGGAAGCGTCCATCGACGGCGCACATGGTGTCCTCTTGTCCATCCAGGGCGGCTCAGACCTTGGCCTGTTCGAGATCAACGAAGCCGCACGCCTGGTCCAGGAAGTTGCCCACCCGGAGGCGAACATCATCTTCGGCGCAGTGATCGACGATGCGCTCGGCGACGAGGCCCGCGTCACGGTCATTGCTGCCGGCTTCGACGACGTCAAGGCCACCTCGCCGTCCATGGACCAGTCGCAGCCCCAGGTGGCTCCCCAGCGGCCCGCCGCTCCGGCAGCCGCCCCCGCGCCGTCGCAGGCACCCTCCGCCGGAAACCACCAGGTGCACGTCCAGCCGGTCCACGCAGGTGTAGGTGCAGCAGGCCTCAGCAACTGGGGGCAGCAGCGCCCGTCGGCCGTCCCGGCCGATTCCGGCTTCGACGTTGACCTTCCCTCCGTCGTGGAACCGGACCTCACCGGCAGCCGCTCGGATGACCTGGATGTCCCCGACTTCCTGAAGTAGGCCGCGGCTTGTTCCATTGGCGGGCCGAGATCCTTCCGGGGGTCTCGGCCGCTTTTACTGACAGCGGCGCAGGGAATCTCGCCCTGCACGTGGGCGACGACCCCGGCGCCGTGCAGCGGCGGCGGGAACAGCTCGAAGCCGCGGTGGGAATCGAACCCCGCAGCCTGCGGTTCATGAACCAGGTGCACGGCACCACGGTGGCCGTTATGGACCGGGGGAGCGGCACGCCGGAAGCAGATGCGATAGTTTCACGTTCCCAGCCGCTGGCTGTCATGGTGGCTGACTGCATCCCGCTCCTGCTGGCGGGAACGTCAGCTGACGGTCCCGTCATGGCCGCCGTCCACGCCGGGAGGCCCGGCGTGGCCAACGGGGTTATCCCCTCCGCCGTGCACGCCATGAAATCGCTCGGCGCGTCGGACATCCGCGCCTGGCTCGGTCCGTCCATTTGCGGCACGTGCTACGAGGTGCCTCCTGCGTTGCGGGACGAGGTGGCCGCGGCGGTGCCCGCCACCTGGTCCACGACCTCCTGGGGAACCCCGGCGCTGGACCTTCCGGCCGGCGCGCGCAGCCAGCTGGAAGACGCCGGGGTTGGCGTTGAATACGCCGGTCCCTGCACCCTGGAAACAGGTTTCCTCTACTCCTACCGCCGGGACTCCGGCACGGGTCGTTTCGCCGGTGTTGTCTGGTGCCATGACTGACGCCGCGTTGAACGACGGCGGTGCAGGGGCAGTGGATCCGCGCACTGCCGAGCTGGCCGGGCGGCTCGAAGCAGTCCGGCGCCGGATCACCGTGGCCGCGGCGGCGGCCGGCAGGGCGGACAGGCTGCCGACCCTGATTGTGGTCACCAAGTTCCATCCCACGGAGGACATCCGGCGGCTCGCCGCCCTGGGAGTCACCGACGTCGGGGAAAACAGGGACCAGGAGGCTGCGGCGAAGGCGGAAATCCTGGCCGATTGCGCGCTTACCTGGCACTTTGTGGGCCAACTGCAGACAAAAAAGGCCAAATCGGTGGTCCGCTACGCTTCGGCCGTGCACTCGGTGGACCGGCCCCAGCTCGTGGATGCCCTGGCGAAGGCGGCGCAGAACGAGCGTGTCGCGGCAGGGCGCGCGCCCCTGGACTGCTTCATCCAGGTCAACCTTGAAGACCATGCCGGTGCGCACCGGGGAGGTGCCGACCCCGGCGACGTGCTGCTCCTGGCGGACCGGATTGCCGCGGCCGAAGGCCTGCGGCTGGCCGGCGTGATGGCAGTGGCCCCCTTGGGCGCCCCACCGGAGGCTGCCTTCGAAAAGCTGGCCGGAGTCTCTGCGCGGCTGGTGGCGCACCACCCAGGGGCTGCCGCCATTTCCGCCGGCATGAGCCAGGACCTTGAAGCAGCCATCGTGTTCGGGGCGACACACCTGCGAATCGGGTCCGATATTCTCGGATCGCGTCCAGCCGTGGGGTAGCGTCGGAGCTATTGCAAGTGATGGGCGGGGGACTTCAATGCTGTCAAGTCATTGGGCGGCCCGCTTACGGGACACGATTAGGAGTCGACCATGGCCGGCGCTCTGCGCAAGACAATGATCTATCTTGGGCTCGCCGACGGCGATGAGCATTACGAGTCCGAGCAACAGACAACACGTAAGGATGAGGACGAAACTATGGAAGCTGACCGCGAGGAGCGCCGTGCACCTGCACCCGTCCGTGAGGTCAGCCGCGAAACGTCCTACACCCCCGAAGAGGAATACCGCGCCCCAGTGACCCCCATCAAACGTGCGGCCTCGAGCCGCGAAGAGACCAGCGGGCTTCGCCAGATCACCACCATCCACCCGCGCTCCTACAATGATGCCAAGCTCATCGGTGAGAGCTTCCGGGACGGCATTCCGGTGATTATGAACGTCACGGACATGGGCGAGGCTGACGCCAAGCGCCTGGTGGACTTCTCCGCAGGACTGGTCTTCGGACTCCGTGGAAGCATCGAGCGGGTCACCAACAAGGTCTTCCTGCTGTCGCCGTCGTACGTTGAAGTCATCGGTGACGACAAGAAAATCAGCGAAACGCAGGCCAGTTTCTTCAACCAAAGCTGAACCTCGGTCAGCATGCGGATGCCAGGCAGGGACACCTGTCTGGCATCTGTGTTGAAATAGACGGGACACATCGGCAGGAAGCCGCGGTACACAGATGAACATGGAGATATGAGTTAAGTCATGGGAATTGCTTTCGGACTTGTCTATCTCGCGCTGCTCCTGTTCTTCGTTGCCCTGATCATCCGCCTGGTCTTCGACTGGGTGCAGATGTTCGCCCGTGAATGGCGTCCGCGGGGCGTCGCCCTGGTGGCCGCCCACGCGGTGTACTCCATCACCGATCCGCCACTGAAGGTACTGCGCCGGGTGATCCCGCCCCTGCGACTTGGCGGCATCTCCCTGGACCTGGGCTTCCTGGTTCTGTTCATCGCCGTCAGCATTGCGATGGGAATCACAAGGGGCCTTGCCTGATTTACCCCTATAGACCTAGCAGCACAGGGTGGACCCGTCCGGGAACAGCTACTGTGAAGCGAAGAAACTCACGTTTGACACCCCAGTGTTGAATTAGAGTAACCAGACCAAATTTAGGTACCGTAGTTTTGACGGCCGGAAGGCCTACTGACTAACCAGACCAGTGAGGTGACCAGATGGCTTTGACGCCAGAAGACGTTGTCAACAAGCGCTTTCAGCCGACCAAGTTCCGCGAAGGGTACGACCAGGACGAAGTCGATGACTTCCTGGACGAGATCGTCGTTGAACTCCGCCGCCTGAACCAGGAGAACGACGAACTTCGCAAGAAGCTCGCCGAGGCCGGTTCCAGCGTTCCGGCCAGCTCGGCCGCCGCTCCCGTTGTGGAGAAGGTCCCCGCGCCCGTCAAGGCCGACAAGGATGAGGCACGCGAGAAGGCGGAAGCCGACGCCAAGGCTGCCGAAGCCAGCAAGAAAAAGGACGTCCAGCCGGCCGCTGCTGCAGCCCCTGCCGCCTCCACCCCCGCCGCCGTCGCAACACCTTCTGCCGAGTCCGCAGCCGGCCTCCTGGCCATGGCCCAGCAGATGCACGACCGCCACGTGGCCGACGGACAGGCCCAGAAGGACAAGATCATCGCCGAGGCGCAGATCGAAGCCAGCAGCCTGGTCAACGATGCACAGGAGAAGTCCCGCAAGATCCTGGGCGCCCTCGAGCAGCAGCGTTCGGTCCTGGAGCGCAAGGTAGAGCAGCTCCGTGGCTTCGAGCGCGACTACCGTTCACGCCTGAAGGCCTACATCGAAGGCCAGCTGCGCGACCTCGACGCCCGCGGTTCTGTGGCTACGCCGGAAGTCAGCGAAGCCAACTAGTCCGTCAAAGCACGTATTCTGAAAGCCGGTGGCTGAGGATTCCTCGGCCACCGGCTTTTGGCATTGACACCTGTTGTACGAATGAAAGCACCATGACTGACGAACTTGCTGCGGATCCCGCACGCCCTGTCCCACCCTCACCGCGACCGCGCCGGGCGGTGCTGTTCTCCGTCTTCGCCGGGTTCGCCCTCTTTGCCTACGTCCTGGACCAGGTCACCAAGCTATGGGTCACCTCCAGCATGGTGGAGGGCGAACGGATCCCCGTGTTCCCCCCGCTCCTGCACTGGTACTTCATCCGCAACTCGGGCGCGGCCTTTTCCATTGGCGAGAACGTCACCTGGGTGTTTTCGATCATCATGGCCGCGGTGTCCGTGGCGATTCTCTTCCAGGTCCGCAAGCTGGGCTCAGTCTGGTGGTCCCTGGCGCTGGGCCTGCTCCTGGGAGGCGCGCTCGGCAACCTGACCGACCGGCTGTTCCGGGAACCGTCCTTCGGCATGGGCCACGTGGTGGACTTTATCCAGCTCCCCAATTTTGCCATCTTCAACATCGCGGACTCGGCGGTGGTGTCCGCCGTCGCCATCATCTGCATCCTGACGCTGCGCGGCATCACCCTCGATGGAAGCAGGCTTACCCCTGAAAGCAAGGACAAGTCCGGCGATGCCTGAAGCGATGCCTGAGCAGGTTATTGTTGCCGACGAGTACGGGGGAACCCGTGCCGACGCCGGACTCGCGGCCCTCCTGGGCATCTCACGGTCCCTTGCCGCGTCCCTCCTTGCAGAGGGCCATGTAGAGAGCAGGGGCAAGCCGCTGGGCAAGTCGGCAAAGCTGGTGGCGGGCGATGTCCTCAAGGTCAGCATGCCGGAACGGCGTGACCCGCTGGAAGTCGTGGAGGAAATTGTGGAAGGCCTGAAGATACTGCTGGACGACGAGGATTTCGTCGTCGTCGACAAACCGGTCGGCGTGGCCGCGCACCCCTCACCGGGATGGGTGGGGCCCACGGTGGTGGGAGGCCTCGCAGGGGCCGGCTACCGCATCTCCACCTCCGGGTCGCCGGAGCGGGCAGGCATCGTGCACCGGCTGGACGTCGGGACATCCGGCGTGATGGTGGTGGCAAAGTCGGAGCGTGCCTATACGGCCCTGAAGAGGGCCTTCAAGGAGCGGACGGTGGACAAGGTCTACCACGCGGTGGTGCAGGGCCTGCCCGACCCCCTGGCGGGAACCATCGACGCGCCCATCGGCCGGCATCCCGGGCATGACTGGCGCTTCGCGGTGATCGAGGACGGACGCCCGTCTGTCACGCACTACGAAGTGATTGAAGCTTTCGGCAAGGCCAGCCTGGTGGAAGTCCACCTGGAAACGGGCCGCACCCACCAGATCCGCGTCCACTTTTCCGCTCTCCGGCATCCCTGTGCCGGAGATCTCACCTACGGCGCCGACCCGCGGCTGGCCGCCACCCTCGGCCTGACCCGGCAGTGGCTGCACGCCCGCGAACTGGGGTTCGACCACCCGGTGACGGGCGAGCGCGTCCGGGTCGCCAGCGACTACCCGCAGGACCTGGCCTATGCCCTGGAAGTCCTCGGGTCCGGGCAGGTCTAGCGCTTTCGCCGCCTGTCCGGCGCATAGAATAGTGCGGTGACTTCCAGCAATGACTCGTTTGTCCATCTCCACAACCACACCGAGTACTCGATGCTGGACGGCGCCGCCAGGCTGGGTGAGCTGTTCGACGAGACCGAGCGGCTGGGGATGCCCGCACTCGCAACCACCGACCACGGCTACCTTTTCGGCGCCTTCGACTTCTGGAAGAAGGCCACTGACAAGGGGATCAAGCCGATCATCGGCGTCGAAGCCTATGTGACCCCGGGAACGGCCCGCGGCGACAAGAGCCGCGTGCGCTGGGGCGAGGAGCACCAGCGCAAGGACGATATTTCGGGCGGCGGTTCCTACACCCACATGACCCTGCTCAGTTACAACAATGCGGGCATGCGGAACCTGTTCCGGGCTTCCTCCATCGCCTCGCTGGACGCCGTGTTCGGGAAATGGCCACGCCTGGACCGGGAACTGCTCAACACCTACTCCGAGGGATTGATTGCCACCACCGGCTGCCCCTCCGGGGAGATCCAGACCCGGCTCCGGCTGGGACAGTACCGTGAGGCGCTGGAAGCGGCCGCGGAGTTCAGGGACATCTTCGGGGCCGAGAACTACTTCTGTGAGCTCATGGACCACGGGCTGGACATCGAGCGGCGCGTCACCGGCGACCTGCTGCGGCTCGCCAAGGATCTGAACCTTCCCCTGGTGGCCACCAACGACCTCCACTACACCCACGAGCACGACGCCAAGGCCCACGAGGCCCTGCTGGCCATCCAGTCCGGGTCCACCCTCCTGGAGCCCACTTACGACAACGGCGGTTCACGCTTTGCCTTCTCCGGCAGCGGCTATTACCTGAAGTCCCCGCAGGAAATGCGGGAACTTTTCCGCGACCACCCGGACGCCTGCGACAACACGCTCCTCATCGCCGAGCGCTGCGAGGTGTCCTTCAATACCGGTGCCAACTACATGCCGCGTTTCCCCTGCCCGCCGGGGGAGGACGAAACGTCCTGGCTGGTGAAAGAGGTTGCCACGGGGCTCGAGTACCGCTATCCGGGCGGCGTCCCCGACGACGTCCGCGCCCAGGCTGACTACGAGCTGGGTGTCATCACCTCGATGGGTTTCCCCGGGTACTTCCTGGTGGTGGCGGACTTCATCAACTGGGCCAAGAACAACGGCATCCGGGTTGGTCCCGGCCGTGGGTCCGGTGCCGGTTCCATGGTGGCGTATGCCATGCGCATCACGGACCTCGACCCGCTGCGGCACGGCCTGATCTTCGAACGGTTCCTGAACCCGGACCGCGTTTCGATGCCCGACTTCGACGTCGACTTCGATGACCGGCGCCGGTCCGAGGTCATCGACTATGTGACCCGGAAGTACGGCGACGAACGCGTGGCCATGATCGTCACGTACGGCACCATCAAGACCAAGCAGGCGCTGAAGGACTCCTCCCGCGTGCTGGGCTATCCGTTCAGCATGGGCGAGCAGCTAACCAAGGCGCTGCCCCCGGCCGTAATGGCCAAGGACATTCCTCTGGCGGACATCCAGAACCCGGAGGCCAAGCGCTACGGCGAGGCTGGCGACTTCCGCCAGCTGATCAGCACCGACCCGGAAGCTGCGAAAGTCTTCGAGACGGCGCTGGGCATTGAGGGCCTTAAGCGGCAGTGGGGCGTCCACGCAGCCGGCGTCATCATGTCCTCGGACCCGATCATCGACGTCATCCCCATCATGCGCCGTATCCAGGACGGCCAGGTCATCACCCAGTTCGACTACCCCACGTGCGAGGGCCTGGGGCTGATCAAGATGGACTTCCTGGGCCTGCGGAACCTGACGATCATTTCCGACGCCCTGGAAAACATCAAGATGAACCGCGGCATCGACCTGGACCTCGAGTCGCTGGAACTGGATGACGCCCCGTCCTACGAGCTCCTGGCCCGAGGCGACACCCTGGGCGTGTTCCAGCTCGACGGCGGGCCCATGCGGTCCCTGCTCAAGCTGATGAAGCCTGACAACTTCGAAGACATTTCCGCCGTGCTTGCCCTGTACCGTCCCGGGCCCATGGGCGCCAACGCGCACACGGACTACGCGCTCCGCAAGAACGGGATCCAGGAAGTCATCCCGATCCACCCCGAACTGAAGGAACCGCTCGCGGAGATCCTTGGCGGAACCTACGGCCTGATCGTGTACCAGGAGCAGGTCATGGCGGTGGCGCAGAAACTGGCCGGATACTCGCTGGGCCAGGCGGACATCCTGCGCCGCGCCATGGGCAAGAAAAAGAAATCGGAGCTGGACAAGCAGTTCGCAGGGTTCTCCCAGGGCATGCAGGACAACGGCTACTCAATGGAGGCCGTCAAGACCCTGTGGGACATCCTGCTTCCCTTCTCCGACTACGCCTTCAACAAGGCACACTCCGCCGCCTACGGCGTGATCTCCTACTGGACTGCATACCTCAAGGCCCACTATGCGCCGGAGTACATGGCCGCGCTGCTGACGTCGGTGGGGGATGACAAGGACAAGTCGGCGATCTACCTTAACGAGTGCCGCCGCATGGGCATCACGGTGCTGCCGCCGGACGTCAACGAGTCCGCACTGAACTTCACCCCTGTGGGCAACGACATCCGCTTTGGCATGGGCGCCATCCGCAACGTGGGCGTGAACGTGGTGGAGGCCATGGTGGCCGCCCGCGAAAGCGAGGGCGCGTATACCTCCTTCAAGGATTACCTGATGAAGGTCCCGGCGGTGGTCTGCAACAAGCGGACCATCGAATCACTCATCAAGTCCGGCGCCTTCGATTCGCTGGGCCACCACCGCCGGGCTCTGGCCATGATCCATGAAGAGGCCATCGACTCCGTCATCACACTCAAGCGGAATGAGGCGATCGGACAGTTCGATCTCTTCGCCGGGTTCGACGAAGCCGAATCCGAGTCATCCCTGAGTATCGAGATCCCCGACCTGCCGGAGTGGGAGAAGAAGGACAAACTCTCCTTCGAACGGGACATGCTCGGACTTTACGTCTCGGACCATCCGCTGCAGGGCCTGGAGGGATTGCTCAGCCAGCACGCGGAGATGAGCATTACCTCCGTCCTCGGCGAAGACGGGCCGCAGGACGGCGCCATCATCACCATTGCGGGAATGATCACCTCGCTGAGCCGGCGCATTGCCAAAGCCAGCGGCAACGCGTACGCCCGGGCCGAGGTGGAGGACCTTGGCGGTTCCATGGAAGTCATGTTCTTCGGCCAGGTCTACGGACCCATCGCCTCTGTCCTTGCGGAGGACCTGATCGTGGTGGTCAAAGGGCGCCTGCAGAAACGTGACGACGGTGCCATCACCCTGAACTGCATGGAACTGTCCGTTCCGGACCTCAGCGAGGGGCTCAACGGGCCGCTGGTGATTACCATGCCTACCTACAAAGCCACCGAGGCTGTGGTCACCGAACTGGGCGACGTCCTCCGCACGCACCGCGGCAACTCCGAAGTGCGCCTACACCTGCAGGGCGACACGCGGACGGAAGTCATGGGACTGCCGGTCCACCTCCGCGTGAACCCCAGCCCGTCACTGTTCGGCGACCTGAAGGTGCTGCTCGGCCCGGCCTGCCTGGACGCCTAAGCGGCCTCCTTGCGAAAGGAGGACGAAGGAAGAACGACGACGGAAAGCACGTCCCGTCGTCGTCCGCGGGTAGTAGGGGACTGCTAGATCTCGTAGTCCAGCGGGACGGGCTGGCCGTACGCGCCGCCGTGGTACAGCAGGGGTGAGCCGTCGCCGCCCACCTGGCCGTCCACCACCTGGACCACCACGACGGCATTGTTCTCGAAGGACAGCCGCATCTGCACTTCGCCGATCAGCCAGCCAGCCACGTCCTTCAGGATGGGCACCCCATGCGGACCGGTTTCCCAGTGGTCGCCCTCAAAACGGTTGCCGGCGCCCGCGAACCGGTCGGCAAGCTGCATGTTTTCGAGGCCCAGCATGTGGACCCCCAGGTAGGTGGTGTTGGCGACGGCCGGCCACGACCTGGAGCTGCGGGCCATGTTGAACGTGAAGCGCGGAGGCTGCGCGGAGAGCGAGGCCACGGAGGTGGCGGTAAAGCCGTAGGGCTGGTCCTGGTAGTTCACCGTGATGATGGCGACGCCGGCAGCGTGGCGCCGGAACATCTCCCGGAACGTCCGCTCGAACGGAACGTCATTAGTTGTCACGGAAACTCCTGGTGGCTGGAAAGTCGGGTACGTGTGCTTTCCTTCAAGGGTATGGCTCTGCCGTGCCGGCAGTGAATTCCCGGAAGGCCCGGGTCCGGCGATGGACGCCGCAGACATTTGTTAAGGTTTGTTGCATGACGAAAGCCACCCGCCGCTCACGCCCGCGGCTGCCCTGGGCGGTGCTGGTGATTCCGGCAGCGGCAGGTGTCCCCCTGGGCATCCTTTGGTGGATTCTGGCGCCCGGGGGCCTGAACCTGATCACCAGGGACCCGGCCTTCGGCAGTGGAACCAATCCGGAGGTCTGGCTGCCGCGGGACCTGACGCTGGCAGGGCTGCTGGTTCTTGCCGGATGCCTCCTGGCCGTTGTCCTCGCGGACAAGAAACGGGCGGATCCGCAGGCGGACCTGGTGGCGGGCCTGGCGGGAGCCTTGTGCGGGGCGGCCCTGGCCTGGCAGGCAGGGCTGCTGGCCGCGCAGGTGTGGGCGCCTGCAGTTGATGCCTCAGCCAATGCCAGCATTGCCTTTTCGCTGCGCGCCTGGCCGGTGCTGCTCCTGTGGCCCGCCGCCACGGCCGTCTCGGTTTTCGTGCTGGAGCTTCTCGACCTCATGAGCCGGAAGCCGGCGGCTGACCACGAGAGTCGCCGGACGCTGTGGCAGGGCCAGTAAAATAGGCCAGTGACCATTTCTTCGGAGAACTCCGCCAGCCCAGCCGCCACCGCCGCCGTGGACTTCCGCACCGTTGACCTGCGTGGCCAAAGCCTCACCCTCGCTGGACTCAGGGCCGCCGTGCCGCGGGCCCAAGGCCAGACCGTGGCCGATGCCGAGGCGAAGGTCCAGGACATCATTTCGGCTGTCCGGCAGGGGGGTTTCGCGGCGCTGGGCCAACTCGCCCGGCGTTTTGACGGCGTGGCGCAGGACCACCCGCTGGTTCCCGCGGAGGCCCTGGCCTCCGCACTGGAGGAGCTGGACCCGTCCGTCCGCGGCGCGCTGGAGGAATCCATCAGCCGGGCCCGCCGGTTCGCTGACGGCCAGCGACCGCGCAATATCGAGGTACAGCTCGGCGACGGCGCAGTGGTGGCGCAGAACTGGGTGCCGGTGGCGCGGGTGGGGCTGTATGTCCCGGGCGGCCTCGCCGTCTACCCCTCCTCCGTGATCATGAACGTCGTCCCGGCCCTCGCAGCAGGTGTCCAGTCAATTGCCCTGGCGTCCCCTCCGCAAAAAGAGTTCGGCGGCCTGCCGCACCCCACCATCCTTGCCGCTGCCGCGCTGCTGGGGATCACCGAGGTGTATGCCATCGGCGGCGCCCAGGCCATCGCCGCGTTCGCCTACGGTGTCCCTGCAACGGAGGCCGGCCCGGCCCTGGAGGCGGTGGACGTTGTGACCGGACCGGGCAACATCTTTGTCGCCACCGCCAAGCGTCTGGTCAAAGGCGTGGTGGGGATCGACTCGGAGGCGGGCACCACGGAAATCGCGATCCTTGCAGACTCCACGGCCCAGCCCCGCCTGGTGGCGGCCGACCTCATCAGCCAGGCCGAGCACGACCCCAAGGCAGCATCCGTGCTGATCACGGATTCCGAGGACCTCGCCGCCGCTGTCCGTGCCGAGCTCGACCGGCAGGCCGCGGCCACCAGGCACTCCGCCCGCGTCCGCGAGGCGCTGTCCGGCCCGCAGTCCGGGGTGGTCCTGGTGGACAACCTTGAACAGGGCATTGCAGCGTGCGACGCCTACGCGGCGGAACACCTGGAGATCATGACGCAGGATGCCCCGGGCGTCGCCGCCAGGATCCGGAATGCCGGTGCCATCTTTGTGGGCGACTACAGCCCGGTCAGCCTGGGGGACTACTGTGCCGGCTCCAACCACGTCCTGCCCACCAGCGGCACGGCGGCCTTTTCGTCCGGCCTGAACGTCACCACCTTCCTGCGGGCCATCCAGGTGGTGAACTACACCCGTGACGCGCTGGCGGAGGTCAGCGGCCACATTGTCAGCCTTTCCGGGGCTGAGGACCTTCCCGCGCACGGGGATGCGGTGACCGTCCGGTTCTCCTGACGTCCGCCCGAAATGCCGACATGTAGTGGTGGCAACCACAACATGTAGTACTTACACGCTTGTTATTAGCCGGAGCAGGGACGTAAACTGGAAGACGGCGCACTTGCGCCTGCAGATTTGGTTCCGCTGGCACAGGTCCTGGGAGAGGGAGGCAAAATGTACTGTCCGTTCTGCCGCAACCCCGATTCCCGGGTGGTGGACAGCCGCATGGCGGATGACGGCTCGGCCATCCGGCGCCGCCGCCAGTGCCCGGAGTGCGGCCGCAGGTTCACCACCGTTGAAACCACCAGCCTTTCCGTGATCAAGCGCTCCGGCGTGGGCGAGCCCTTCAGCCGCAGCAAGGTGATCAACGGCGTGCGTAAAGCCTGCCAGGGGCGTCCGGTCAGCGAGGACGACCTCGCGCTGCTGGCGCAGGAAGTGGAAGAGCAGATCCGTTCCTCCGGCGCCGCGGAAATCGACGCCCACGAGGTGGGACTGGTCATCCTCGGACCCCTGCAGAAGCTGGATAAGGTCGCCTACCTCCGCTTTGCGAGCGTCTACCAGGCCTTCGAATCCCTTGAGGATTTTGAGGCTGCCATTGCCCTGCTCCGCCAGGAAGAACAGGACGCCCGGGGCGTTGCCGCCAAGGGCGCCAAGAGCTCCGAGAAGAGCCCCCTGTAAACTCCGGTGGCGGCAGCGGAGGGGAAGCCGAAGCCGCCACCGGCACTCCGGTCCGGCGAAAAGAAAGCCAGCCCAAGGAAAACCCACATGACGGCCGCCCCCTGCGCGCCCGCGGACCCAAGGCCGCGCGGACAACACGGGATGTATCTGCCGCATCTGCACGCTTAAAACACCCGTGCCGCCGTCGTCTGCTGGACCGCTGACGACGGCGGCACGCAGGCCGGGCTACTTGGCGAGCTTGTGCTTCAGTGCGATTTCGATTGCGGCGCCCACGATGCCGGCCTCGTTGCGGAGGACCGCCGGCACGATCGGCGTGCGCAGCCGCAGGTTGGGCAGGTACTCGTCAGCGCGCTTGGAAATGCCGCCGCCCACGATGAACAGTTCGGGCGAGAACAGGAACTCAACGTGGGAGAAGTAGCGCTGCAGCAGCACGCTGTACTCGTCCCAGGACAGGCCATCGCGTTCGCGGGCCACCGCGGAGGCTTTGGTTTCGGCGTCGTGCCCGTCGATTTCGAGGTGGCCAAGTTCAGCATTGGGGACGAGCTTGCCGTCGAAGATGAAGGCGGAGCCGATTCCGGTGCCGAGCGTGATCACCAGGACCGTGCCCTTGACACCGGCGCCGGCGCCGTAGCGCGCCTCGGCCAGGCCCGCTGCGTCGGCGTCGTTGATGACCTCAACGGGCCGGCCCAGGCGGGCAGTCAGGAGCGCATCGATGTCCGTGTTGAGCCAGCTCTTGTCCACGTTGGCGGCAGAGTGGACCACTCCGTGCTGGATGATGCCCGGAAAGGTCACGCCGACCGGAGAGCCGGCAGCGGGCGCTTCGGGCCGGGCGGACAGCTCGGAAACCACCAGCGCCACGGCTTCGGCAACTGATTCAGGGGTGGCTGGCTGCGGGGTGGGGACCCGGAACCGTTCCCCCAGCAGTTTGCCCTTCTTCAGGTCGACGATGCCGCCCTTGATTCCGGTACCTCCGATGTCGATGCCGATCAGCGGGGCGTTCTTGTGCGACTTCTCGTCCTTCTTGGCCAATGGGTTTTCCGTTCGTGGCAGGGGCGGGCAGGGTAGCGGCGGCCGGTGGCCGGCCGGGAAAAAATGTCCGGTCAGGAACCGGGAAGGGTAGGGCCGTGGTGCGTGGGTCTTGGCGGTGCCAGGGTGGCCGGGCTAGGGCAGCGTGAGGATTTCCGCGCCTGAGTCCGTGACCAGCAGCGTGTGCTCGAACTGGGCAGTGCGCTTCCGGTCCTTGGTGACAACGGTCCAGTCATCGGCCCACATGTCCCATTCCACGGTGCCGAGGGTGAGCATCGGTTCAATTGTGAAGACCATGCCGGCCTCGATCACGGTGTTGTAGGCAGGTGCCGCGTCATAGTGCGGGATGATGAGCCCAGTGTGGAAGGCTTCGCCCACGCCGTGCCCGGTGAAATCACGGACAACACCATAGCCGAAGCGCTTGGCATAGGACTGGATTGCCCTGCCGATGACGTTGATTTCCCGTCCGGGAGCCACAGCCTTGATGGCCCGGTTCAGTGACTCCTGCGTGCGTTCCACCAGCAGCCGTGATTCCTCGTCCACGTCGCCCACCAGGAAGGTGTAGTTCGTGTCCCCGTGGACTCCGTTGATGAAGGCGGTGATGTCGATGTTGAGGATGTCGCCGTCCCGGACCACTGTGTTGTCCGGGATGCCATGGCAAATGACCTCATTCAGGGAGGAGCACAGCGACTTGGGGAAGCCCCGGTAGCCGAGGGTGGACGGGTAGGCGTGGTGGTCAAGGAGGAACTCGTGGCCCACTTTGTCCAGCTGGTCGGTGGTGACGCCGGGCTGGATGTGCTTGCCCACCTCCACGATGGCCTGTGCTGCGATCTTCCCCGCGATCCGGATCTTCTCGATGGTTTCGGGGGTTTTGACCTCCGACCCGGTGAATTTCGCCGGTGCGGGCCTGCCGACGTACTCCGGCCGGGGGATGGACGCCGGTACGGGACGCTGCGGACCTATGGTTCCCGGGGTGAGGGTGCCGATGGGTGCAGTCGAGGCAAGGGAAGGCATAGATTGATCATATAAGGCACTGCAGAACGCCTAACAACCGGAAGCCGCGCGCGGCCCGCGTAAGAATTTAAGTTACGCGGATCACGCCGCAGCTTTCCCGCCGCCGGAACGAGGAGCACCGATGACTGAGTACTGGTACAACGTCAATACGCATGAGATCGAAGAGGACCGGCTGTCCGACTGGAGCCAGCTGATCGGACCGTATAAAACGCGGGAGGAAGCCGAGCACGCGCTGGAAAAGGTACGGGCCCGCAACGAGGCCTGGGAAAAGGACGACGACGACTGACAGTCGGGCGGGCAAGCTGGCCGGATGCCGGCCCGCCTGTCCTGTGGGGGACTTCTAAAACGAGTGTTCCGGCCCGGGGAACTGTCCTGACCTGACGTCCTCGCCATACTGCGTAGCCGCGTCCATAAGTGTGCTGCGCAGGTCTGCGTACTGCTTGACGAACTTGGCCATCCGCCCGCCCCGCAGCCCGGCCATGTCCTGCCAGACAAGCACCTGTCCTGTTGTTTCCTTGCCCGCGCCGATGCCCACCGTGGGGACGGGAACAGCCGCGTCCACGGCGGCTGCCGTCCCGGCTGGGACCATCTCCATCAGCACGCAGAATGCCCCCGCCTCAGCGAGGGCGACCGCGTCATCGATAAGGCGCTGCGCATCGTCGCCGCGGCCCTGCACGCGGTAACCGCCGAGGGCATGCTCGCTCTGCGGGGTGAAACCGATGTGTGCCATGACCGGAATGCCGGCCTGGACCATGGCCTTCACAGTGGGCGCATAGTAGGCGCCGCCCTCGATCTTGACCGCGTGCGCCAGGCCTTCCTTGAGGAACCGGACGCCGGCGCCGACTGCCTGTTCCGCGGACACCTCATAGCTGCCGAACGGCAGGTCGGCCACGATGAGCGCGCGCTTGGCGCTGCGTGCTACGGCGCGGCAGAGCGGCAGCAGTTCGTCCACCGTGACCGGAAGGCTGGTCTCGTTGCCGAACACGTTGTTCGAGGCCGAGTCGCCGACCAGGAGAACCTCGATTCCGGCGGCATCAAAAATTTCAGCCGTGTACTGCTCGTAGGCAGTCAGCATGGCGAACTTGGTACCGTCCCTCTTGGCCTGCTGAAGGTGGTGGATGCGCACCTTGGCCGGCTTCTGCTGTGCCGCAGCCGCGGGCGCAGCTGCCTGGCCCGGCCCGCTGCCGTAGGGGGCGGGGACGTCGGCGGACATGCTGGAATCGGAGCTGTTGCTTGAGGCCATGGCATGAGCGTAGTGGGGGAGCCGCTGTCCTAGCTACCGCGGGCCGGAGGCTCCACTGGTGATAAGGGTCATAAGGGCCCGCCTGCGGCGGGTCCGGACGGTGCGCACAGCCCGGTTGCGCGGCTTAAATCCGGAGGCCGGGCGTTAACGCTGTGTTACGCGCGGCGCAGGCTTCAGCATCGGCGCCGAATGCTTAGTACAGTGTTGGTGAACTGCTGCCGGCTTCCCTTTACTGCGGGCCCGGAGCATGGACGTTTGACCGGAGAAGAGGCCATCATGGACCGCCAGCAAGAGTTTGTCCTGCGCACAATCGAAGAGCGCGACGTACGTTTCGTGCGGCTGTGGTTCACCGACGTCGTGGGTTCGCTCAAGTCCGTGGCACTTGCCCCCGCCGAGGTTGAGGGTGCGTTCGAGGAAGGACTGGGCTTCGACGGCTCCGCCATTGAAGGCCTGGCCCGGGTGTTCGAGTCAGACATGCTGGCCCAGCCCGATCCCTCCACCTTCCAGATCCTGCCGTGGCGCGGGGAGACGGAACAGACCTCGCGCATGTTCTGCGACATCCTCACCCCGGACGGCGAACCGTCCGCCGCGGATCCCCGCAACGTCCTGAAGCGGACCCTCGCCAAGGCCGCCGACATGGGCTTCACCTGCTACACCCACCCCGAAATCGAGTTCTACCTCCTCAAGTCCCAGGAACCCGGCCCGGACGGCGCCCCCGTGCCCGTGGACGAGGGCGGCTATTTTGACCATGTTCCCGGCGGCGTGGCCCAGGACTTCCGCCGGACAGCTGTCACCATGCTCGAATCTGTGGGTATCTCCGTGGAATTCAGCCACCACGAGGCTGGTCCCGGCCAGAACGAAATAGACCTGCGCTACGCGGACGCCCTGCAGACCGCGGACAACATCATGACTTTCCGCACCGTCATCAAGGAAGTGGCGCTGCAGCAGGGCACCTACGCCACCTTCATGCCCAAGCCGTTCACCGCCCACCCGGGCTCCGGCATGCACACGCACTTCTCGCTGTTCGAAGGCGACACCAACGCGTTCTACGAGGCCGGCGCCGAATTCCAGCTCTCAAAGACCGCCCGCCAATTCATCGCCGGCATCCTCAAGCACGCGCCCGAGTTCACCGCAGTGACCAACCAGTTCGTGAACTCCTACAAGCGGCTCTGGGGTGGCGGAGAGGCTCCGAGCTATCTGAGCTGGGGCCACAACAACCGCTCAGCCTTGGTGCGGGTCCCGCTGTACAAGCCGGGCAAGGGCCAGTCCGCACGGATCGAGTACCGCGGCATCGATTCCGCGGCCAACCCCTACCTGGCCTACGCGGTCCTGCTCGGGGCCGGCCTGAAGGGCATCGAGGAAGGCTACGACCTCCCGGCCGCCGCCGAGGACGACGTGTGGTCGCTGAGCTCGGCCGAACGCCGCGCCATGGGCCATGATCCCCTCCCCGCCAGCCTCCATGACGCCATCCGGACGATGGAAGACTCGGAGCTCATGCCCCAGATCCTGGGCGAACAGGTGTTTGAGCACTTCCTGCGCAACAAGCGCGCCGAGTGGCAGGACTACCGCCTGCAGGTGACGCCCTACGAGCTGCAGCGCAACCTCGGCATCCTCTAGGCTGCGGGCGTGAGCCTGGCACGCCGCCTTATTGCGGCTGGATTCAGCGACCTCGACAAGGGGGAGCGGTTCCTTGCTGCGCCTGAACTGGAAGGGCTGGACCAGGACAGGCTGTTTGCGGGCCTGCAGTTGGCAGCCAGCCCGGACACCGCTCTGCAGTCCCTGGTCCGCCTGATCGAAAAGCACCCGGCGCTCCGGGAACTGGCCGCCGCCGACCCCGACACCAGTGAACCGATGTACCGCGTGCTGGGTGCGTCCGAAGCTCTGGGGGAGTTCCTGATCCGGCATCCGGAACACCTGGAGGCCTTCCATGTCCGCGCCAGCCCCGAGCCGCTGCAGTCCGATCCTGCCGCCCTGCGCGGGGTCCTCCTGCAGTCCGTGGGCGCTGACCCCCGCGCTGCCCGGCCCGTGGCAGCCAGCACCGGCAATGACGCCTACGCGGCGCTTCGCACAGCGTACCGCAGGGGTGTAGTGGACCTGGCCGTCAAGGACCTGTGCGCGGCCGATCCCCTGGATTTCCTCCCGTCAGTGGGAGCGGAGCTCGCGGACCTTGCCGGCGCAGCCATCGAAGCGGCCCTCGCCGTCTCGCGCGCCGAGGCGGGCGAGCAGTACGGCGCCGGTGACGTTGCCGACGTCGGCCTTGCCGTGATCGGGATGGGCAAGTGCGGCGCGCGGGAACTGAACTACATTTCCGACGTCGACGTCATCTACGTGGTGGACCCCGGCGCCCTCGATGACGCGAAGGCGAACACCATAGGAACAGCGCTGGCGAGCGGAATCTCCCGCGCCATCTCCTCCGTTGCCCGTGAACCGGGCCTATGGGAGGTGGACGCGAACCTTCGGCCGGAAGGAAAGTCCGGACCATTGGTCCGCACCCTTGCCTCGCACCAGACGTACTATGCCCGTTGGGCTGAAAGCTGGGAGTTCCAGGCGCTGCTCAAGGCCCGGACCATTGCCGGCGACGCCGACCTTGGCCGCCGCTACGAGGAAGCCGTCGCGCCGCTGATCTGGAGTTCTGCAAGCCGGGACGGATTCGTGGAATCGGTGCAGGCCATGCGCCGCCGGGTGACCGAACACATTCCGGCTGCGGAGGAGCAGCGCCAGATTAAGCTTGGCCGCGGGGGGCTGCGTGACGTCGAATTCACCGTGCAGCTGCTCCAGCTGGTCCACGGCAAGGCAGACGAAACACTCCGACGCCGGGACACCACCTCCGCGATCGCTGCCCTGTCCGCCGGGGGCTATATCGGCCGCTCGGACGCGGCCGCCTTCGACAACGCCTACCGCTACCTGCGCCTGCTGGAACACCGCATCCAGCTCTTCCAGCTGCGCAGGACGCACCTGATGCCCATTGCCGAACCGGCGCTCAGGTCGCTGGCGAAAGCCGTGCTGGGCCCCTTCTCCAACGAGCGTCCCCATCCGGACGCGCTGCTGTCCACCTGGCAGAAAACCAAGCGCTCCGTCCGGGAACTGCATGAGCGCATCTTCTACCGGCCGCTGCTCAACACGGCGGCCAAGCTCAGCAGTGAAGACGCAAAGCTGACGCCGGAAGCAGCCGAGGGCCGCCTGGCTGCCCTGGGGTACCGGGACCCGAAGGGCGCCATGCGCCATATCGAGGCCCTGACCGCTGGTGTCAGCCGGCGCGCAGCCCTCCAGCGGCAGCTGCTGCCGATCCTTCTCGACTGGCTGGCTGAAGGCGTGGACGCGGACGCGGGGCTCCTTGCGTTCCGGCGCGTCAGCGAGGCCCTGGGAACCACACACTGGTACCTGGGGATGCTCCGGGACTCCAATGCGGCCGCAGAGCGGTTGTGCCACATGCTGTCCAACTCGCGGCTGATAGCGGATCTGCTGGAGGTTTCGCCCGAGTCGGTGGCCTGGCTGGGCCAGGACAAGGACCTGGCACCCGTGGGGTTCGATGCCCAGTGGCAGGAAATCACCTCCAAGATGTCGCGGCACGCGGATCCGGAAAGCGCCATGCGCCTCATCCGACTGATCCGGCGCCGTGAAATCCTCCGGATCGCCATCGCCGATTCAGCCGGCCTGCTGGACCAGGACCAGGTGGGGAGGGCCCTGGCGGACACGGACAGGGCCGCGGTCCTGGGCGCCCTGCGCGTGGCGGAGGGCATCGTCTCCGCCAACGGACCGCTGAAGACCACCGTGCTGGTGGTTGCCATGGGACGGCAGGGCGGCCGCGAGATCGGCTACGGTTCGGACGCGGATGTGATGTACGTGCACAGGGCCCTGCCCGGGTTCAGCCCCGAGGAAGCACAGGAACAGGCCACCCGGATCGTCAACAAGGTCTCCACCCTGCTGACCCAGCCCTTGAAGCCGGCCATCATGGCCGAGCGGGTGCTCCAGATGGACGCGGACCTGCGCCCCGAGGGGAAGAACGGTGCCATGGTCCGTTCCCTCGACTCCTTCGCCGAATACTACCGGCGCTGGTCCCTCATCTGGGAGGCGCAGGCCCTGCTCAGGGCCCGCCCCATGGCCGGCAATGACGACCTGGCCAGGGACTTCCTGGACCTCATCGAGCCCATCAGGTATCCGGAATCGGTTGCCGAGACCGACGTGCGGGAAATCAGGCGGATCAAGGCGCGCGTGGAGTCCGAACGACTGCCCCGCGGCGCCGACCCCGCACGCCACCTCAAGCTGGGCCGGGGCGGACTGAGCGACGTCGAATGGCTTGTCCAGCTCCTGCAGCTGCAGCACGCCGGCAGCCACCCGGAGCTGCGGACCACGTCCACCCTGGAAGCGCTGGACGCTGCCGCCCGGACCGGCCTGCTCGCACAGGACGACGCCGGCCTGCTGGCCACGGCCTGGCGTCTTGCAAGCCGGATCCGGTCCGCGAACGTCATCTGGAGCGGCAAGGCCTCGGACCTTCTGCCGTCGTCCCGGCGGGACCTGGAAGCCGTCGCCCGCTGGTGCGGATACGAACCGGGACAGGCAGCGGCGCTGGAGGAGGATTACCTGCGGGTCAGCCGGCGGGCGAGGGCTGTCTTCGAGCGGGTCTTCTACGGCCAGTAGCCGGTAGGAGCCGGCGGAAGGCGGCAGGGCGGCTGACACCTGTCAGGGCCCGGTGCTAGGTTGAGCGCATGGCTAGCCAACTCTTCCTCAACCTGCCCGTCCAGGACCTCCAACGCTCAGTCGCTTTCTTCACGGCCCTGGGCTTTACCTTCAACCCCGATTTCACGGACGAGAACGCCACGTGCATGGTGGTCAATGAGAACGCGTACGTGATGCTCCTGGTGGAGGCATACTTCAAGACCTTCACTACAAAGGAGGTCGCCAGCACCAAGGGTTCAGCCGAAGCAATCATCGCCTACTCCGTGGACAGCAGGGAGGCCGTCGACCAGGCAGTGCAGAATGCCCTGGCCAACGGCGGCTCCGCGTCCCAGGATGCCCAGGACTACGGCTTTATGTACAACCACAGCTTCCAGGACCCGGACGGGCACCTTTGGGAGGTCTTGTGGATGGACCCGGCAGGCCCGCCCGCCGAGTCCCCCTCACACGAAGATTCTGCCGGACCTCAGACCTGAACGGCGTGGCCACGGACGTCTGGCTGATTTCGCTCCAGGACCTCGACGACGACGCCCGCGCCATCCACCTCGAGGCAGTTGGCGGACTCGAAATGGCGCCAGGGCAGGACAGGTTTGTTGGCGATCCGCTCCGGATGGCCCTCACCGGGCTTGCCGAGGAATCACGCCGGCCCTATGTCATCGAGTCCGCCGGCCGGACCGTCGGCGTCCTGACCCTGCAGGCCGCGGCGGCGCGCCTGGCCGGCTGGCCGGACGACCACTCTGCGTGGCTCCTCAGGGGCTTCCTGATCGACAGGCGCGAACAGGGCAGGGGACTGGGTCCGCTCGCGGCAGCCGCCGCCGTGTCCGCCGCCCAAAAACTCACGGCCAGGCACCATACCGGGGAGGCCGGCGTCGTTCTTTCCGTCAATGAAGCGAACGCTGCGGGCCTGTCCGCTTACCGCCGGGCGGGGTTCGTGGACCGGGGACAGTACACCGGCGGGCAGGCGGGTCCGCAACGGATCATGTTCCGCAGTTTTTGACCACAATGGCATAACAGGCGGCGGGCCGTATTGCGCTGAGAAAGCGATTGCCCGATCATGTGGAATGGCGGTGTTCTTCAACCTTGTTGGGGGGAGGGCTGAAACTGGTCTTCGTCCCGGGGGGCATTCGTCAGGGGGTCCGGCTCCCGGTCTCAGCACGTCTGGAGCCGGGCTCCCACCTTCGGGCCACACGCAAAAGGCGGCCACCGGTGAACCGGTGGCCGCCTTTGGTGTCTCAGGAGACGGTGATGCTAGACGCCGTAGTAGAGCTCGAACTCGTAGGGGTTCGGGCGCAGGGACAGCGGGCGGATCTCGTTCTCGTACTTGTACTCGATCCAGGTGTCGATCAGGTCCTGGGTAAACACGCCGCCGGCCTGCAGGAACTCGTTGTCCTCACGCAGGGCCTCCAGTGCTTCCTCGAGCGTGCCCGGAGCCTTGGGGATGTCCTTGGCCTCTTCGGCGGGGAGCTCGTAGAGGTCCTTGTCGATCGGGGCCGGGGGCTCAATGCGGTTGCGGATACCGTCGATGCCGGCCATCAGCTGGGCAGCGAACGCCAGGTACGGGTTGGAGGAGGGGTCCGGAGCGCGGAACTCGATGCGCTTGGCCTTGGGGTTGGAGCCCGTGATCGGGATGCGGATACCTGCGGAGCGGTTGCCCTGCGAGTAGACCATGTTGACCGGAGCTTCGAAGCCCTTGACCAGGCGGCGGTAGGAGTTCACCGTCGGGTTGGTGAAGGCCAGGACGGCGGAGGCGTGCTTGAGCAGGCCGCCAATGTACCAGCGGGCGGTGTCGGACAGGCCGGCGTAGCCCTTCTCGTCGTAGAACAGCGGCTCGCCGCCGTTCCACAGCGACTGGTGGCAGTGCATGCCGGAACCGTTGTCGCCAAAGACCGGCTTGGGCATGAACGTTACGGACTTGCCCCAGGCGTCTGCGGTGTTCTTGATGACGTACTTGAACTTCTGCAGGTCATCGGCAGCGTGCGTCAGGGTGGTGAACTTGTAGTTGATCTCAGCCTGGCCGGCGGATCCAACTTCGTGGTGGCTGCGCTCGACCTCAAGGCCGGCCTCGTCCAGGGCGACACACATGGCGTCGCGCAGGTCAGCCTGCTTGTCGGTGGGGGAAACCGGGAAATAACCGCCCTTGACGGGGGTCTTGTAGCCCAGGTTTCCGCCTTCTTCCTCGCGGCCCGTGTTCCAGTGGGCTTCCTCGGAGTCGATCTTGTAGAAGCTGCCCTGCGGGGAGGACTGGTACTGCACGTTGTCGAACACGAAGAACTCAGCTTCGGGGGCGAAGAATGCGGTGTCGGCGATGCCGGTGGAGGCCAGGTAGGCTTCGGCCTTCTCGGCCACGCCGCGGGGGTCGCGGTGGTACGGATCGCCCGTGCGGGGGTTGACGATGGAGAAGTTCAGCGCCAGCGTCTTCTCCATGCGGAAGGTGTCCAGGAACGCAGTGGTGACGTCCGGGATCAGCTGCATGTCAGACTCTGCAATGCCCTGGAAGCCGCGGATGGAAGACCCGTCGAAGAGCTGGCCGTTGACGAAGAAGTCTGCGTCAACGCTCTTGGCCGGCACGTTGAAGTGCTGCTGGACGCCCGGGAGGTCGGTGAAGCGGATATCGACGAATTTAATATCTTCGTCCTTGATGAACTTGAGGACTTCGTCCGCAGTCTTGAACATCTATGCTCCTAACGCATATGTAAATATCTGGCTGGCAAGCCAGCTGATCCAGCGCAATCCGACGGGCAGGGAAACGCAGTTTCCCTGCTGTGAGTACCTGCTGTGTAAACCTGCCCCGTACTGCCTGGCGGCGGATTGCTTGAAACTGGTAACAGCCTATGGACGCGGCATTTCCCGTCCGTGTCCGCATTGTTTCGGGCAGGTTACATAATGCCCTGATATGGCAACGCTATCTTCCGTCCACTCCGTGGTCTAACCCCATCCACAGTGTGGTCGGCGGGAAGTCGCTAAGCTTGGACCGTGGTAGATCGCAAAGACATCGGCTCCTGGCTCTCCGGCCCCGACACTTCGGGTATCTCGAAATATCCGGGGGAGCGGCTGGGACTGCCCGAGTCGGGGCCGGGCTCCATTGCGCGGGCGGGCCGCAGGATCGCGGCCATCATGATTGACTGGGGCATCGCGCTCCTGATCAGCAACTTCGCTTTCGGGGGAGATCCGTGGGCCACCCTGGCGATCTTCGCCGTCGAACAGACCCTGCTGATAGGAACCCTTGGCTACAGCATCGGACACCGTGCCATGGGCATTCACGTGGTCAGGGCCGGCGGCGGGCCGGCCGGGCCGCTGGCCGCGCTGGTGAGGTCCCTGCTGCTTTGCCTGGTCATCCCCGCGGTCATTTTCGACCCCGACCACCGGGGCCTCCACGACAAGGCCATGGACACGCTGCTGGTGCGGCGCTAAAGGCTGCAGCCCCGGATTTCCGGGCCCGAGGCCCCGGCTATACGGAGCTGGCTTCCCGAACTGCCGCGGTGCCCGGTGATGAAGGCGCGGCGTCCAGGTAGTTCCGCTTGTCCGCCCAGCGCTCGAACAGGACCGTGGCGAACGGGAAAACGGCGGAGATGCCGGCGAACAGCGCCACGACGAAGGGCCACCGCTGCAGCCTCCAGAGGGCAAGGGCGGCAATGCCATAGCCCACAAAGAGTGCACCGTGTATTGGTCCGGCAACCTGGACGCCTATCTCGGTGGTGCCGGCAATCCATTTGAAGTACATGCCGATAAGGAGCGCCGCCCAGCTGAAGGCTTCGGCGATGGCCAGGATCCGGAATGCGCGGATCACCGCCGTTTTCTTGAAGGTCACTATAATGTCCTTTCCTGCCGTGAAAGCGGCAAAGAAACGCCCCGGCTGCCGGCCGGAGCCGGAACCGGGGCAGGTTCGATAACTAGCGTCCGCGGTTGGGACGCGCCTTGTAGGGGTCGATGCCTTTGGGGATCGGGAGGCGGTTGCCCAGTGAGGCGATGCGCTTGGACACTGCGTTCACCTCAAGCTTGGTCAATTCCTTCTTGAGCTTGCCCATCTTCTTGGCCACCTCGCTGATGGGCACCTGGCCCTCGCCCCGGCCGCTTTCGATGACGTGGACGGTGACGTTCGGCAGGATGCGCGCAAGGCGTTTACGTTCCGCGTCCAGCAGCGGCTTCACCCGGTGCGTGGGGCCTTCGCTGACAAGGACGACGCCGGGACGGCCGATGGCGCGGAAGACGGCGTCCTGTGTCCTTGGGTTAACGGCAACAGGCTGTTCCTCGGTGATCCAGCCGCGGCGGAGCGTTCCCAGTGCGGCGCCGGAAGCGCCGGGCTGGTTCTCGATCTGGGCGAATGCGGCGCGCTCTGCCCTGCGGGACAGGATGAACGTGGCACCGAGCAGGCCCAGGGGGATGCCGATGATCAGGCCGGTGATCCAGTTATCCAGCCAGAAGCCCACCAGGAAGCTGACAGCCACGACGCCAAGGAAAACCAGCAGCATCAGCCACGGGACCATGGGGTCATGACGGCGGGTCATGGTGAAGACTTCGCGGATCTGCTTGAGCCGGCTGGGCTTCTTGGCCTTCGCTTCTTTCGGCTTGCGGGAGAAGAGGCCACGCTTGACTGCGCTGGAGCCAGACGGAGTGGAGTTGCTGGAATCAGGGGATTTCGCCATAGTGCCTTAATTCTACGTGACCAAAGCCGAAGGGCCGGCACCGGATTGTTCGGATGCCGGCCCTTTGGGGACGCTGCGTTTTGTTGGGAACTGCAGATCAGTGGTGTGCTGCGATGAGTGAGCTGGCTTCCTGGCGGGTGCTGCCGGAGGACTCGATGTGGGCGAGTTCGGCGGGGATGTCCCAGCCTTTCTTCCGCATCGCGGTGGCCCAGAGCCGGCCGGCGCGGTAGGAGGAGCGGACCAGCGGCCCGGACATGACGCCGAGGAACCCGATCTCGGTGGCCTCGTCCTGGAGGTCCACGAATTCCTGCGGCTTGACCCACCGGTCCACCGGCAGGTGCCGCTCACTCGGGCGAAGGTACTGGGTGATGGTGATCAGGTCGCAGCCGGCCTCATGCAGGTCCCGCAGGGCCTCGGAGATTTCCTCGCGGGTCTCGCCCATGCCCAGGATCAGGTTGGACTTGGTCACCATGCCCAGGTTCCGGCCCTGCGTGATCACATCCAGGGACCGCTCGTACCGGAACGCCGGGCGGATCCGCTTGAAGATCCGCGGCACGGTCTCAACGTTGTGCGCGAACACTTCAGGTTTTGAATCGCAGATCGCTTTGATGTGCCCGGGTTTGCCGGAGAAGTCCGGGATCAGCAGTTCGACGCCGGTGCCGGGGTTCAGTTCGTGGATCTTCCGGACCGTTTCGGCGTACAGCCACACGCCCTCGTCTTCGAGGTCGTCGCGGGCCACGCC
>NZ_BMKU01000014.1 GCF_014644495.1 Pseudarthrobacter polychromogenes | reverse complement strand
TGCATCATCCACTCATCAAAGTCCCCGGTCGTCCACTTCCACGGCCACTCGCCGGTGAAGCGATGGAAATCCCGGACTCGAGCCAAGCCGGCGGCCACGGACTTCGCCTTCAGATTCCGGCCTCCCCGCTGCTGCATCGCCCAGCCATCCAGCATGCCCTGGAAGACCGCTCCCTCCTCGTCCAGAAAAGAAATACCTGAAGCGAGATACAGAGACGCAGAGCCCATAGGGATACCCGAACCCCGCACTTGCCCTCCCATTCGTTGCACTATTCATGCATTGAATGCGAATCAGGGCCTTCAAGCAAGTCTTGTCCGCGAGATTACGGGGAGTCGCAAGCACTCACCCAGGCAAAAGAGCGCGCGCCGCGGCGGCTAAATTCGCATTTAACGGAAAAGCGCATATTAGACATGGTGCAGGCACCTCGTGGCCACGCCCCAGATGGTCAACTCCGAGAGGGCAGGCACTCTGATGTCCGCATACTTTGGATTCTCCGCCTGCAGCACCACGCCTGTGGCGGTAAGGCGCAGGCGCTTCACCGTCAGCTCCCCGTCCAGCACGGCAATCACCACCGAGCCGTCCCGGGGCTCCAGTGCCCTGTTGACGATCAGCTCATCACCGTCGCTGATGCCCGCGCGCTCCATGGAGTCTCCTGTCACGCGGACCACGAACGTGCTGGTGATGTCCTTGATCAGGTGGGCGTTCAGGTCGATCCGGCCATCGAAGTAAGTCCTGCGCCGGCGAAGGAAACCCTGCGGCGACGGGAACCGGGGCAATCAGCACTGACAACAACGAGGCGCCCGCATCTATCACGCGGGGACCGATAATAACGCCCACAACACACCTTTATTCGAATATATGTTCGATTACTTCAGTGTAGACCGTGGCTACGACAGAGCAAGAAAGACCACCCAATTGCATCCGATGCAGGATGCAGCCCGTCGTTGCCTGGGGTGGGTGAGGGCCGCTGCCCACAGCCGGGGACAATTCCGTCCGGGTTATCCACCGCTACGACTGCCGATGGGAGCTTCCCCATGGCTCCCGAAAATCCAGCCGTGGATAACCCGAATTGCCCCCAACCGTGGACAGGACCGGCGCCGAGTGCCGTTCACCAAAGCCGGACAGACGGCGGGCACTCTGCGGCTGGGCGGCGGGCTCGCACTGGTTTTCGCTGCGCTTCAACCAGGTGATGGGCGTCCGCTGGCGCGGCCGACTGTTGGGTCCAGGGCGTGCCGTCGCAGAGCTCCGGACCCCCTGAACCTGGTGTGTCTACGACGATGCTCCTATAGGCGTCAAATTGTGTTTTGAGCTGCTGTCAACCATCCCAATCATCTTGCCGGTAGATTTCCGGGCTGGGGCGCGCAATTGAGGCAGCGGACGAGTTCCCGGTTGCTTTTGCTGTCCGTCCGCCCTTTCGGTTGGCAAGATGCCATATGGACCAGGACGACATGATGCCGGACATGGTTGGCTTTGCGGACGGCCACTACCGAGGCCCGATTGCCGCTCCTTTTGCGGTAATGCCACTCGCCACTCTGACGGGTTCATCTCGCCAGGAATCCGCCATCGACGACGAGTTCCGTTCCCGTGACGAAGCTTGCGTCGTCGCTAACGAGATAAGCAACAGCCGCGGCGAGCTCGGCAGGGTCCGCTCGCCGACCGAGGGGTGTCTCCGGCACCACGCCGCCTTCCGGTTCGGCGGCGTTGATGGGGGTGTTCACACCGCCCGGCACCAGTGCATTCACTCTGATCCCATCCGAAGCAAGTTCGAGGGCGGCGGTCCGGGTGAGCCCGAGGAGCCCAGCTTTGCTCGACGCATACGAGGCGTACCCGATGGCTCCGGACGGCCCAAAGATTGAGGAGGTGTTCACTATCGAGCTGCGGGTGCCCGCTCGAAGGAGGGGGATCATTGTCTGGATGCCGAGGAACGGGCCAGTAAGGTTCACGCTGAGGATGCGGTTCCATGTTTCGAGTGATTCTTCCGCCAGCTTCGTCACACGGACGATGCCGGCGTTGTTGACGAGAATGTCCAGTCGCCCGAACCTCGTATCGATCACCTCGTAGGCGCGATGCCAGTCATCCGGGCTTGAGACGTCGAGATGAAGGTACGTGGCGTCGAAGCCTTTGGCCCGGAGTTCTTCCGCGGTCTTCTGCCCGTCTTCGTCGAGGACATCTGCGAGATAGACCGTCGCACCTTCGTTTGCCAGCCGAAGGGCATGGGCTGCTCCCTGACCCCGTGCGGCGCCGGTGATGAGAGCCACGCGATCGACGAGGCGCCGCGGGGATGGATCAATGAGAGATGGGTCGGTCGGCATGTTTCCCTTTCGGTTGAAGCTGTGCGGGGTCATCGTCACCACGTCGGCAACGGAACCTACTTGTGTGAGTCTTAGACGATTCCTTGGGCGAGCATTGCGTCGGCGACACGGATGAATCCACCGATTGATGCGCCGGCCACGTAATTATCGGGGTCGCCCGTGTAGGTCGCAGCGGTGGCCCGGACGTGGTCATGGATGTGCCGCATGATGCTTTCGAGGCGGGCTTCGGTCTCCCCGCGGCTCCATGACGCCCTCGCCGCGTTCTGTTGCATCTCCAATGCCGAAGTGGCTACACCGCCGGCGTTGGCAGCCTTGCCGGGACCAAACAGGACTCCGGCATCTCGGAACAAGGCAACAGCACCAGCGGTGCAGGGCATGTTGGCGCCTTCAGCGACGGCCTGGACACCGTTGCGGATGAGTTCGGCCGCGTGCTGTTCTCCGAGTTCGTTCTGCGTCGCGCAGGGGAGCGCCACATCGCAGGGCAGATCGAAGACTGATCCTCCGGCCACGTACTTCGCTGAGGGCCGTTCGGCTGTGTATGCGGAGAGCCGGGCCCTCTGCACTTCCTTGACCTGCTTGAGCAGGGCGACATCAATGCCGGCCTCATCGAGAATGTAACCGCCGGAATCGGAGCAGGCGATTACGGTTGCGCCGAGCATCTGGGCCTTCTCGATGGCGTAGATGGCGACGTTTCCTGAGCCGGACACGACTGCTCTGCGTCCTTCGAGCGTCCGGCTCCGAGTCGCGAGCATGTCCCGCAGGAAGTAGACGGCGCCGTAGCCGGTCGCTTCGGTCCTGGTGTGCGATCCGGCCCACCCGATGCCTTTGCCCGTGAGGACGCCTGCCTCGAAGCGGTTAACGATGCGCTTGTACTGGCCGAACATGTACCCGAGTTCGCGGACGCCGACGCCGATGTCTCCGGCCGGTATGTCGGTGTGTTCACCGAGGTGGCGGTGCAGTTCGGTGATGAAGGACTGGCAGAACCGCATGACCTCGGCGTCGCTGCGCCCCGCGGGGTTGAAATCGCTGCCGCCTTTGCCGGCGCCGATGCCTTGTCCTGTCAGCGCGTTCTTGAAGATCTGCTCGAATCCCAGGAAACGGATGACACCGAGATCGACGGTCGGGTGGAACCGGAGTCCCCCCTTGAAGGGCCCCAGAGCGCTGTTGAATTCGACACGGTATCCGCGGTTGACCTGCACGATACCGGCGTCATCGACCCACGGGACACGGAACATGATTTGGCGTTCCGGTTCGACGAGTCGGTCGAGGATGCGGGCCTCGACGTACTCTGGATGCCGTACCAGGGCCGGTTCAAGGTTGGACAGCACTTCGTCGACTGCCTGATGAAACACTGCTTCTGCCGGGCTGCGTCGCCGAACGGTCTCGGCCAGGTCCGCGACATACGGGGATGCCGTGGTATTCAGGCGGGTATCCGTGATGGTCATGTTTGCTTCATTCCTTCTTCTTGCGTCGAATGCCTTTGACGGGCGCAGCGTGGCTAAAGCGCTACCGTGCCGGTCGCCTTAGCCTGGGAGGGGGATGTTTTGTGACCTTCGGCCGGGGACTGCGCTGCGGAGGCGAGGTTGCGGTTGCGGGTTTCCTCGGCCCAGAAGAGGCTGATCACGAAGCCCAGTGCTGTCAGCCCGGCGCCGATGAGCATGGTCGGTCCGGTACCGAGGCCGCTGAGCGAGACCGGGACCAGGTAGGTGCCAATGGCTGCGCCGATGCGGCTCACCGCAGTGGCCAGGCCCACGGCGCTGGCCCGCAGCTGAGTGGGGAACAACTCGTTCGGGTAGATGAACACCAGGATGTTGCCGGCCCCGTTGATGACCGCGAAGAGGAAGAAAAACGCCATCACGAACCAGCCGGGAGCGTCGGGCCAGATGCCCAGCGGAACGAGGGCGAGGGCCCCGAAGAGGAAGCTTCCGAGGATCAGTGGACGCCTGCCACGGCTCTCCACCCATTTCATGCCCGGGAAGGATCCAAGGAGGAACCCCAGGTTGAGGATGATCTGTCCAAGCGTCGCCCCGGCGGTGTCGTCGCCGAAGCCCAGGTGCGAGAGGATGATCGGGCCATAGGTGAACAGGGCGAACTGCGGGATGGCGAAGCACATCCAGGTCAGTCCGCAGAAGAGGATCCGGCGCAGGTTCATGCCGCGAAGCAGATTAGTGAACCTGGCAGGGCGCTGCGGCTCTTCCTGAGCCACCATGTCGGTGATTTCCTCGGTCGTAACTTCGCGGCCGAGAACCGACGAAATGTCCTTGCGCGCCTCTTCGGTACGTCCCTTGGTGATGAGCCATCTGGGGGATTCGTGCGCCCCCATGCGGAGCAGCATGACGATGACGCCGAACACGGCGCCACTGGCGAGCATCCACCGCCAGGAGCCGGCGCCGAGGGCGCTGGTGAACGCGAACCCGACAAGGTACGCGACGACGGCACCCAGAAGCCAGACCACCGACAGCAGCCCGATCATGGCCCCCCGGTACTTTTTGGGCATCCATTCGGTGAGCAGTGAGGTGGCGATGGGGTAGTCCGCGCCGACCGCGAGACCGACAATGAAGCGCAAGGCGATGAGCTGCCAGCCCGCATCGATCCAGAGGCATGCCACCGATGCAATGATCATCACCAGCAGGTCGGCCGTGTACATCACACGCCGACCGATACGGTCTGTTACGGGGCCAAAGACCAGGCTGCCGACGAAGAGCCCGACGAGGGACACGGCACCAGCGATGCCGATGCTTGCAGGGTCCAGAGCGAGGTCGGAGTTGGCCCCGGTCAGTGCAACACCGATGATGCTTAGCAGGAAGCCGTCCAGGAACGGGCCGCCCGAGCAGGCCGCGATCAGTCGTTTGTGATATTTCGTGAGCGGGCTGTCGTCGATGAGATGGGTGCTGCTCATTGGGGGTCCTTGGGTTTGGTCAGGGGATTTGAAGAGATTCGTCGGGTCGGACAGGATGCTTCACTTCGCGAGCTTCGCCGGGTCCGCCGGGGCCGTGGCCGCGAATGCGTCGAGCAACCGCCCGGTGTCGGTGATCTGGTCATTCCAGATGTCGCGGGGGATGTCGATTCGGTCATCCGCTTCCTGGAGCCGCCGCAGGTAGGCGGCGATTCCTGCGTCGCCGTCCCGGGCGTTTTCGTGCATCGAGATCATCCGCGCGACGATTTTGGCTTGGACGCCGTAGACCGGGATCTGGGGGCCGCGGGGTGCGGTCATACCTATGTAGTAGAGCTTCTCGAGTCCTTGCGGGATGATGCCCGCGGCGTAGCGCAGCGGATTGCCCTTGCGCCGTGGGACAAGTGCGTCATCGAGGAAAGGCAGGCTGGAGTGGAAGCCTGTGGCCCACAGGATCGTGTCATAGTCCTTGGAGGAACCGTCCGAGAAATGCACCGTGTGCCCGTCGAAACGCTCAATGCCTTGGCCGATCACCCCAACGCGGCCGTGGTGGATCCAGTACAGCAGCAGGTCATTCACCACGGCAGGACCGTCGGCGAGGGCGCGGTGCTGGGGTACCGGGAGCCCGGGGTAGTCGGTGTTCTGGCCGATCGAGACGCGGGCGAGCAGCCGTGCAATGAGGTCCTGCTCAGAGGGGGAGAACTCGGCCATGAAGTCCAGTTCAGCGCGCGGGCGGCCGAAGTACATTTTCGGCTGGAAGTATGCTCCGTGCCGGATGAGGACGTCGGCTTCGAGCCGGTGTTGTGCGACGTCGACGGCGAGGTCGCAGCCCGAGTTGCCGGCGCCGACGACCAGCACCCGCGTCCCTTGGATGTCGCCGACGTTCTTGTAGGCGCTTGAGTGGATCTGCTTTCCGGCGAAGGTGCCGGACACCGAGGGAATCTTGGGATGCCACAGGTGCCCGGGGGCGATCAGCACCCCATCGTAGATTCCCGCGCCCTTGGATGTGGTCACGTTCCACCCTGCTGAGCCCACTGGGCCATCGGTTTTAACCGGGGTGACGGACAGGACTTCGGTGTTGAACATGATCCGCTTGTCGTGCCCTCTCGCCTTTGCGAAGGATGCGATGTAGTCGCGGATCTGGTCGCGCCGCGGGAAGTGTGGATAGTCCCCGGGCATCGGGAAATCCTCGAAGATTGTCTGATTGCGTGAAGTGATCAGGTGCAGGGCGTCGTAGTCGGTGTTCCAGTGCCCACCGACGCGGTCACTCTTCTCGTAGCAGTCCACGTCGAAGCCGCGCTGGGTCAGGACGTCGAGGGCGGACAGGCCGGCTGCGCCGGCGCCGATCACGCAGTAGGTGCTCATAGTGTTCGTTGTTCCTTTGGATGATGTGATGCGCGGGGTGGTCAGCGGAGGACGTCGCCGCCGGAGAGGACGATGGTCTCCCCGGTCATGAAGGACGCGTCAGGGCTTGCCAGGATCGCCACCCATCGGGCGATTTCCTCGGGCTCGGCCACACGGCCCAGCGGGATACCGGCGGACGTGGCTTCCATGCGGCCGGTGGCCGCGTTGCCGGGTGTGTTGACCCATCCTGGCGCGATCGCGTTGACGCGGATCCTCCTGGGTGCCAGTTCCAGGGCCAACTCCTTGGTCAGCATGACGACGGCTGCCTTGGAAGCGCCGTAGAGAAGCTGGCCGGGAGAGACAGTGAACGCGTCGACGGAAGCGAAGTTGACGACAGCCCCTCCATTGGGCATATGGGCCACGGCCTCCGCGGTCGTATTCAGGATGCCCAGCACGTTGACATCGAATATCCTGCGGTAGAGGTCCTCGGTGAAATCGGCCAAGGTGCTGGGCGGGTAGATACCGGCAACGTTTGCCAGGAGGCCGACTTCTTTCGATGTGGCAGCGACATGTTTTGCTATGGCGTCCCGGACCTGGTCACGATTGGTGACGTCCACCTCGACCGTTCGAATCGTCTCTCCTGCGACCTCGAACTCGGTTGCCACCCGGTCGAGGGCCAGGACGTCCCAGCCCTCCTTGACCAGGGCCTCCGAAGCCGACCGGCCCATGCCGCTCGCGGCACCCGTGACGATCGCGATTCCCATGCTCGAAGCAGGCATCATAGAAAATTCCTTAGTCTGGACTTGGCTCGTTGTGCAACAGGTCACTTGGGAACTGCTGATAATCCAGTATTGAGCGGGCTGAAAAGCCCGTCTACGGCCATCTGCGAGGGCCAGCCATAGGTTTTTCCTAGGGGCGGGGGCGAGGCCTGAACTCGGGGGTGCTCGGGCTCCGCCGCGAGCCGGTCCCTGTCCGCGGGATCGGTGCGATCAGTCGGAGGCGGGGCTGGTGGGCCGGGTCCGGGCCATCTGCAGCCGGGCGAGGATGCGCCGCGCCAATCGCATGAATTCGGCGGTAGCGGGGGAGACCGCGCCGGCCCGGCGGGTAATGAATGCGTAATGCTCGGTTACGGGGGGCTCCAACGGGGCCCAGAAGAGTCCTTGCTCGGCTATCAGCGAGCGTCCCACGTGGAAGGATACGAGCGAGTCTCCGACCCCCCGGGCCGCGAGCTCAAGTGCGTGGGTCTGGAATTCGACCTCCACGATGGGATCGAGAGTCATGCCCGCCGACTGGGCACGCTCCAGGAGTGAGACGCGCAGCGGATCATCATGAGACCATCGGGATTCGGAGAGGATCAGCGGGCGCTGGGCGAGTGTGGTTATGTCCACCGGCTCGCGGGTATGTTCCGCTCGTCGCGAGACGTAGACCACCTGGTCCACGAACACGGATTGCGTCACCACGAGTTCGCGGCTGTCAATCGGGAGCTGGACGAGTCCTGCTTCGAGATTGCCCTCGCGCACAGCGTCTGCGACCTCCGATGAGTTCAAGCCGGTCACCCGGATCCGAACTCCCGGGTGTTTAATCCGAAACTCTTCGATCAGCTCGCTCAGGAGGTACAGATGGGCGCTGCTGAACGTGCCGAAGGACACCGTCCCCTCCTCGAGGGAACGGACTCGCCTGCTCATCTCGGCCATCGCTACGACGTCGGCAATCGCCCTTTCGGCAAGAGGCAGCAGGTCCTGGCCTGCGTCGGTCAGGATCAGTTTCCGGGCAGTGCGGGTGAACAGGGCGACCTCTAGGGTCCGTTCGAGTGCTGCGATCTGCTCGGAGAGGCTCGGTTGGGCGATGTGGTGAACTTCGGCTGCGGCGGCGAAGGTCCGCAGGCGCGCGGCAGTGACGAAGTACTCGAGCTGCCTGATCGTTGGGAGAGGCATGCAGCGGCCCATCTATAGGAAAATCCTTGGTCTTCCACAAGATACTCCATATTGCTCGTGGATATCCCCGTTGATGTACTTGGTGACCAACGCAGGGAAACGCTTCGGGGAGAAGAAAGCGAACAATCTCTCCGTCACAGTTGCCGCCTCACCGGCGACGTCCCGCTTCGCCACAGAGCCCGTCCGGCCTGAAGACCTCTCCGGCATTCGGTTCTGAATCTCCCAGTCGACCGCTCCGCCGCGCGAGTGGCCCGATGGCACTTTTTCCAGAAGCACCGCCCCCAAGCAAAGGAAGCACCCCGCCATGATGCACCCCCCGACGACCCGCACGTTCCGCACCATTGCCTTCCTCGGCGTCATCGCCGCGTCCGTCGCCCTTTCGGGCTGCGAGTCGGCAACGTCAGCTACGTCCTCCGTCTCATCCGATTGCACCCCGAAGGATAAAGGACTAACGACGTACACCCCGGGCACGCTGACCGTTGGTGTTCCCGAGAACCCGCCCCACACGAAGACCGAGGGGACCAGCGCCTCGGGCCTGGAAATCGACCTTGTGACGAAGCTTGCCGCAGCAGAATGCCTCAATGTCGCTTACGTTCCCATCACCTACGCCAACGGCATCCCGATGATCAGCGAGCAAAAGCGGACCGACATCAGCACCGGCGGATGGTACGTCACCGAGGCCCGCGCTAAGCAGGTCGGCTACACGACACCAACCTTCTACGACACCATGGGCATCGTCTCCAAGACAGGCGCCTCAACCGTATCCGACCTCCAATCCATCGGGACAGTCGGCACCGGCACCGGATTCTCCTGGAACGAGGACATGACTAAGGTCCTGGACGGGAACCTCAAGCAATACCCGGGCACCGTCGAAATGAAACAGGACCTGGTGAACGGGCGCCTGCAGGCCTCACTCGACGGGTACGCCGTCGCCGTCGCCGCGTATAAGGGGACCGACTTCAAGGTAGAGCCCGCCAAGACGGATGACCGGGTAGCGATCACGACATCGCAGCCGACGATCGCCTTCCCCGTCGCAAAGGAGAACACCGCGCTCTCCAACGCCTTCAGCGCCCTGATCGACTCATACCGCACGGACGGGACCCTCACCTCCCTCCTGACCAAATACGATCTCCCGGCCGACCTCCTTGTGCCCGCAGACAAGGCAGCAACCTCCATCCGTTGACCCCTGAGCCGGGCGCCGCCCCCTCGGCGCCCGGCTCGTACCCAAGGAGTTCCGTCCGTGTCCCAACAGCTGATTACGGAATCACAACAGGTCACGTCCGCAGGCGTGACGATCACCAACCTCTCCAAGAAATACGGCGACAACCAGGTTCTCGACAACATCTCCATTAACGTCAAGCCAGGCAGCGTCACAGCACTGATCGGTCCCTCCGGATCGGGAAAAAGCACACTGCTGCGCTGCATCAACCTGCTTGAAATCCCCGACGAGGGCACAATCACGGTTGGGACAACTACCGTCGAGGCAGGCACTAAGGTCAGCGACCGCGCCCTCCTTGACCTCCGCCGTCAAGTCGGAATGGTCTTCCAGTCCTTCAACCTGTTCCCCCACATGAGCGTTCTTCGCAACATAGCCTTTCCGCAGGAAAAGATCCTTGGACGCAGCCGAGAGGAAGCCGAAGAACGCGCCCTGACCCTCCTGGACCGCGTGGGGCTCCGGGAAAAGGCACAACATCACCCTGACCGATGCTCGGGCGGTCAGCAACAGCGCATCGCCATTGTCCGGGCGCTGGCGCTGAACCCCCGGGCGATGCTCTTCGATGAACCGACCAGCGCCCTCGATCCTGAGGTCGGCCTCGAAGTCCTGGCCGTCATGCGGGAACTCGCCGCTGGCGGAATGACCATGATCGTGGTCACTCACGAGATGCAGTTCGCACGCGACGTTTCTGACCACCTCGTGGTCATGGCGGATGCGCACATCATCGAAGAGGGCCGCCCCGCTGAGATCATGGCCAATCCCGTCCAGGAGCGTACCCGCCGCTTCCTTAGCGCCGTCCTGGAACGCTGACGTGGAAGTCATCGCCATCGTCCTCCTAGGACTACCCATGACGTTGCTCGTGACGGTTTCCTCCTTTGGAATCGGTGCGATTATGGCCATTCCCCTCATGCTCGGGCTGCGTTCTAACTACCCCCCGATACGCGCTGTTTTTCGCCTGATCGTGGACCTCATACGCGGGGTGCCCACCATTGTGTGGCTGTTTCTGCTCTACTTCGGCGTGACCTTGGGTCACCTGCGGCTCACCTCGCTATCGGCCGCCATCGCCGGGCTCGGGATCGTCTCGAGCGCCTATCTCGCTGAGATCTACCGTGGCGGCTTCGCAACACTCGCCCGTGGCCAGATTGAGGCATCCCACGCGCTGGGTCTTAGTCCAGCCACCACCTTCATCCGTGTGCTCGCACCCCAAGCACTACGCACCTCGCTGCCGTCGATCACCACTTTTCTGCTGGCCCTCCTAAAGGATTCGTCAATCGCGTCGACCATCGGCGTGACCGAAATGGTGTTCTCGGCAACCACGTTCTCGCGCCAGAACCCCGGTACTGCTGGACTTACACCGTTCTTCATCGCTGCAGGCGTGTACGTCGTCGTGAGCGTCCCGCTCGCGATCGTCGCCCGGCGGCTCGACTCCCGTCTCCGGAGGAACAACTGATGGACTTCGTTCAATACCTGCCCCAGCTGGGCCAAGGACTGCTCGTCAGCCTCCAGCTGACTGCCATTTCGGTGACCTTCGGCTATGCGGCCGGCATGCTCCTCGCCCTTGGCGTCTCATCCCAGCTGCCCTGGCTGAAATGGCCCACGCTCATCATCGTAGAAGTCGGAAGAGGCATCCCCTCGCTCGTCGTTCTCTACGTCGTCTACTACGGTCTGCCATCCATTGGCCTGCTCTTCGACAACTTCGCTGCCGCTGCCGCCGGCCTCACTTTCACCGTTGCTGCATACTCATCCGAGATGCTGCGTGCGGGCATCCAATCGGTCCACCGTGGGCAGAACGAAGCCGCCATGGCCCTCGGGCTCCCACAAACATCGACCTTCACCCGCATCATCCTTCCCCAGGGTCTTCGCTCGTCTATACCGGCCCTCATGGGCCTGGCCATCCAGTCATTCCAAGGCACGTCCCTGGCCTACTCCATCTCAGTGAGCGAGTTGATGAGCAAGGCCTACCAGAGCAGTTCCATCACCTTCCAGTACTTACAGATCTACGCGATCACGGGACTCGTCTTTGCGGTCATCGCCGTACCGTCGACATGGACCTCCGTCTGGGTAGAACGCCGGCTTGCCAAGGGCTTCGCCTGATGAAGACGATAACTTGGCTCGAATCCACACACGGCGATCCCGAACTCAACGAGCTGTGGGAATTCCTCGCACAGCAGGTAGAAGTCCTCGCCGCAGGGCGCGCAAAGACGCAGCTACGACACGTCTCGGTGGCCGCGGGCGGCATCCGAGCGCCTGCGAACAGGCTCATGAACGACGCAGCGATTCTCGCCAGCAGCCTCAAAATGCAGATGGAATCCGACGCCGTAGTCATCGGTTGCTGGGGCGCTCCAACAGAAGCTGTTCGATCCGCGCTCGGAATCCCGGTCACCAGCCTGCCAGATGCCAGTACCCGTGCAGTTGGAAGCCTCGCCAAGCGGGCAGTCGTCGTGACCGTAGCACCCTCCCTCGCACCAATCTTCACCGACGACCTCGTCCGTCTGGGCGCCAGCGGATTCCTGGCGGATCGGCCGGTCCGATCCTATGACCCCGAATCAACCCACGAAGATGTATTACGAGCCATCAACGATCCAGCCGACCTGATTCATCGCTTCGACAAAGCGGCGGAAGAAGCAGTCCGGGACGGGGCGGACGCGATTGTCGTAGGTTGCGGCTACCTCGCTCCAATCTTCTCCGCTCATGGCTATGAGAGCGTCCTAAACCACCCGGATGTTCCGGTACTGGACTGCAACCGCATTGCCTTCGAACACGCCCTGCAACTGTTGGCTCTGGACACCGCAGGGATCCGGCCTTCCCAGCGGGGATACGTCCGCCCCATCGGAGCTCGACAGGACTTACTCACCGAGGCCGCAGGGCGGCTAACCGACTCCGACACCCCAAAAACCAAACGCCGCTCACCCCGGCTCGGACCTGCTGCCGCCACCGGTTAACGAAAAGGCAAACAATAATGAGACTTCAACACACCGTCCAAGCCATCGGGGAGGCCACCCCCACCGGGCCGCAGACCGGGGAACACTGCCCCACGACCGGGTGGTGGGTCGTACAGGGTTCCGGCCGACCGCGTTTCATCGCTGAAGGGGACCTAATGCCACCCTTCGACGGTCGTCCCGTGACCTGGGCGAAGCAACACACTTCTGATTCACCGCCGCGGAAGGTGGCTCCGATGCACGAACCACCGCCTGTTGACCAGTCAGCTTTCAGCTTTGGTCCCCAAGGGGGAGCTGTCCCGAGCCCCAACCCCGGAGGATGCGACGATAGGTGCCTATTCTGCTCGCTTCCGGAAACCGACTGAATGACCGTCCCCCTAAGGATGCTCCCGTAGGCGGAACTAGCCAACCCGGAAGCACCCAATTACTCAAAGGAGTAGGTGGGTGCTTCTCTGCTTGGGGCCCAGGCGCCAGCGAGGAGCTGCTCGCGTGGCGGCAGGCGAAGCCCCAACGGATAGCGAAATGCAGCAGAGAAAGCTCATACAGGCTGGCTTACGGCCTCTGGTAAAGCACACGTCTTGGCAGCTGATGTCAGGGGACGTGTGAAGCGTTGTACTTGGCACTGGTCCGTGAGCCATTGTCGGTAGGTTGCCGCCAAGTCGTCGTTACGGATGTGCCCGCGTTCCAGACGCGAGAGGATGGAAACCCACTGGCCGAGTTCGCCGGCCACAGTCGTGATAGTGATCCCGAGTTCGGTCCGCATCCGGCGGAGGTCGGAGTTATCTGGTGCAGGCCGGGGGTTGGTGATCTGGCGGTAGATTTCCCGGGCTGCGTAACGCTTGAGGCAGCGCATGATTTCGCGTTTGCTCTTGCCCTCGGACGTGCGTTTAGCCACGTAATCCTTGGTCCGTTGACACGAACCCATGCGCACCAGGACCACCTGATGCAAGGCGTTATTGGCGCTGCGGTCGCCGCCTCTACTGAGCCGGTGTCGGGTTGTCTTGCCGGATGAGGCTGGTACCGGGGCGACCCCGACGAGCGAAGCGAACTGGGCCTCGTTGCCCAGGCGGTCCGGGTTGTCGCCGAAAGTGATCAACAGCTGACTGGCTACCTCGGTCCCTACTCCTGGGAGATCACAAAGCATCGGAGCATAGCTATCTAGGATTTCCTTGAGCACCGCGTCAGCAGCCTCGATTTCTGCTCCCAGTGCTTGGCAGCGTGCTGCCAACGCCTTGAGCGTCATAAGCGTTACGTACTCGGGGTCAGCCATGTGCCCGGAAGGTCTCGTGCGTTGTAGGGCAGTAATCAGCGCGGAGGTGGCCAGCGCCCGGTATTTCGCCCGGATCTTGTCCGGGGCCGAAACGAGGAGCGCCTTGATCTGGTTGATGGCCGCGGTTCGGGCCTTGATGGCTGACGCCCGCCCGGAACGCACGATCCGCAGGCATTCAACGGGCCCATCCTTGGCCTTTGGGATCGCCTTCGTCCGCCCCTCGAGCACGGACTTGGCGGCCTGGTAGGCGTCCAACGGGTCGGACTTCCCCTTGAGCCGTCGTGCGGCCCGGTTCGGCCGGTTTACCTCCAGCACAGTGAGCCCTTCACCCCGAAGTGTTCGGGCTAGCTCGGCACCGTACGATCCGGTTCCTTCGACACCGATGGCCACGACTGTGCCGTAGGAGGTGATGAAGTCGATAATTTTCCGGTATCCGGATCCCACGGCCAGGAATTCCTTGTCCGCGATGGGTTTGCCGTGTTCGTTGATCACGGCCACATGGTGTGTGTCGGCGTGGGTGTCGATGCCCGCGATGACTTTAGTTGGTTCGCTTGCCAAGATGGAAATTGCCCCCTCAGTCGAGTTCGATACTGATCGGGCGCGGGCCAGGTGGGCAGACAAAACGGTAATGGGACTGGTCGTATCAGGCTCCTATGAGGTCATGTCCGCCTGGCTCGACACCCCTTTTAACGGACCTTGAGCCGGGGGACAGATCGTCGGGAAGACAGTGCCGCCTGGTACGTCAGTTTTTGGCTGGGTCACGCCGGCTCAAGGACTGTTCCAGTATTACCGTTTTTTGGCTGCTGTCCTTATGTTGTTACCGGGCTCAGTTCCGCGGCCGTTGTAGGGTCGTGGCTACCCAGGGGAGGTGGGTATGGCTTTGGTTGCTGTGCCGGGCGATCTCGTGACGGCTTCGAAGGATTGGCCGCCCGCCACCCCGCGATGACCCGACCGCTGATTGAGAGACGCGACATGATCGCCGGATAAGGACACGACGGCGCGGTTATCTGCTGGGCTCTAACCCCATCCAACAGACTGGAGGCTGTTCTTGGTGCAACTCTGGGCCGGCATCGACGCCGGCAAAGCCCATCATCACTGCGTTGTTATCGACGGCGACGGTAACCGTCTGCTCTCCCAACGGGTCCCCAACGATGAACCAGCCCTGCTGCAGCTCACGGCAAATGTACTTGAGCTCGCAGGTGGGGACGACGTGGTTTGGGCGACCGACCTGAACCATGGGGGACCGGCGCTGCTCATTGCCCTGCTCGTCGGTCACGGCCAGAACATCCTCTACATTCCCGGCCGCACAGTGCACCACGCTTCCAAGATTTACCGAGGCGAAGGCAAAACAGACGCGAAAGACGCCGCGGTAATCGCCGACCAGGCCCGGATGCGGACTGACCTGCAACCCCTACGCGCGGGAGATGAGATCAGCACAGGGCTGCGGATCCTCACCGCGAGGCGGGCCGACATATCCGCGGATCGGGTCCGGGCGATCAACCGTCTGCAGGCCCAACTGCTCGAATACTTCCCCGCGTTGGAACGGGCCTTCGACTACAGCCGTTCCAAAGCCGCCCTAACCCTGCTGACAAAACACCGCACTCCAGACGGAATCCGGCGAACCGGACAGGCCAGGATCCACGCCTGGCTGAAGAAGCAGGGAGCCAGGTCCTCGGCAGCCGTCGCCGAGGCAGCAGTCGAGGCTGCAAAATCCCAACACACCACGGTTCCCGCCCAACACATGGGCGAGGCGATCGTCGCCGCACTCGCCCGCGAAATTCTCACCTTGAACGAGGAACTGTCCGAACTCGATGCATTGATCTCCGAGAAAGTCACCGCGCACCAGCACACCGAGGTGCTGTTGAGCATGCCCGGATTCGGACCAGTCCTCGCTGCCGAATTCCTCGGTGCAACCGGCGGGGACCTCACTGTCTTCCAGTCTGCCGACCGGTTCGCCGGTGTGGTCGGCCTCGCCCCGGCACCCCGGGACTCGGGAAGGGTCAGCGGCAACCACCACAGACCCAGACGCTACGATCGACGGCTCCTGCGCGTCTTCTACCTCTCTGGTCTCTCAGCCTTGAAGTCATGCTCCGCCTCGCGAGGCTACTACGACCGAAAACGGGCGGAAGGGAAATCTCACATCCAAGCGATGCTCTCACTTGCCCGGCGTCGGTTAAACGTCCTCTGGGCCATGCTCCGCGACGGCACCACCTACACGCCGGCGCACATCCCGGCGTTGGCACCACCACGGGCCGCCTAACGCTCGTCGAATTACGGGCATCGAGGGGTCGGAAATCCGGCCGGTGAGGCAGCCCTGAATGGACGGACAGAGCATGATCCCGGCGCTGTGACCCAGGCTTCAGCAGAATGCGGGTGCGACGTCGAGGACTACATCGCTGAGGCATTCCGCCGCACCGCGGAATGGATCGCCGCAGGAGAGCTGCCCGATTAGCTGATGAATGGCGATACACCGAGCACACAGCATCCGTCGCTGCCAGGCGGACCAGCAGCGTCAGCGAAGTTAATCGTCGCCTACTGCCGCATGAATGGCACCTCGCCCACGGTAGCGGCCGGGCCAGGCAGAAGAAGAGCTAGGACACACCTTCAGGCCCGTAGGCGTCGTTCCTCGTCGCCGGCCACCTTCCTTATGGCACTGGCAGAGCAATAAGTGAGGTCCATTGTTGCTTTCTCAGGCCCAGGCCAGAGATGCCCGGCCGGCCCAGTATCCGACGGGTTCGGTAGTCAACTCGCGCACGTCCGGGGTCAGGGTCCGGGGGGCCCTGGCGGCAAGATTCCCCTGCAATTGCTGGGTGGTGACGGCGCCACTGAGGACGACGTCTGCCCATGGCTGAGCAAGGGCGGCACCGATCGCATACGCGTCCGTGGTCTGGTGATCCCGCCTTGCAAGCCCGATCACCTCGTCAATCGCTCCGCGGTCTGTGAGGCGACCATTGGCAAGTGCTTCTTTGACGACCACCAACCATCCCGCAGCGTGGGCCTGTTCCAGCGCGGGCGCCGCCGACTGCTCCAGTACGTTCCATGTTGCCTGGACGACTGTGAACGGTGAATCCGGCACAGCCACGGCATAGTCAATGACTTCGCCTTGGGCCGGTCCGCTGGTGGAGAGCCCGACACGGATCCCCGTGCTGGCGAGTTGCCGGAGCCGCTCCAGCAGGTGGGTGTCCGTCAGAGCCGGGCTGTCCGGGGTTACCGAGTGAATCAGGTAGAAGTCGGGCGTGCTCCCCAGTGCCTGCACAGTCTGGGGCCACTGCCGCTCGAACATGGCAATGGAATGCTCCTTGCGTTCATGCACTTCGGCGTCCATCTTCCAGTTACCGACGTACTCGTAACCCCATTTAGACCCGATGACGAGGTCCCTGCGCCGCCCGGGGTGGCTAGCCAACCAAGATCCAAGGTACTTTTCGGCGTGCCCGTAGGATCTGGCTGCATCGAAGTACCGCACGCCGGCATCCCAAGCTGCATCGAGCAGCCGGTGCGCCCGGTCCTGCAGGTACGCTCGTGTCCGTTGTGATTCATCTCCCAGGTCCCCGCTGCGGCCAGCGGTAATGTAGGCCGGGCGGCCAATGGCGGCCAGCCCCAACCCGATACGGCCGTGGTTCCTCCAGGTCATGCCGGATACCTTTCAGTGAAGTGGTCGGACTGCAGCCTGCGCATCGTTCCCGTTGCGCTGCTGAGGATCAGGCTTTCGGTGCGGATCGTGTTCCCGTTGCGTTGCACACCCCTCAGCAGGTCACCGTCGGTCAGGCCCGTCGCAATGAACAAGGCGTTGGTTCCCCGAACCAGGTCATCCGCCTCCCAGATGCGGGAGGCGCTGTCCGCGGGTTCGGCGTACTCAGCATCGAAGGGGTGCAGACGTACCTGCATGTAACCGCCGAGAGCTTTTACGGCGCATGCCGTCAGTATCCCTTCGGGACTTCCGCCGACTCCGATCGCCATGTCGATGGGGGAGTCATCGCGTGCGGCATTGATGCCGGCCGCAACGTCGCCGTCGGGAATCAGCAGGGTGATGGCCCCGCTGGCCCGGATCTCCTTGATCAGGGACCCGTGGCGGGGACGGTCTAGGACAGCAACCTGCAGCTGCCCTACTGGTTTACGTTTTGCTTCCGCCAGGGCCCGGATGTTATCGGCAGGGGATTTGTCGAGATTGACCACACCGTACCCGGCGCCGTCCGTGACGATCTTGTCCATATAGAACGTCGCGGAGGCGTCGAGCATAGTATCGCGGCCGGAGACGGCGATCACGCACAGCGCATTGGGCAGCCCGGCCGCGGCGAGACTGGTTCCGTCTATGGGATCCACTGCGATATCGACGCGGGGCCCCTGCCCCGTGCCGACCAGTTCGCCGTTGTACAGCATCGGTGCCGCGTCCTTCTCTCCTTCGCCGATGACAATCCTTCCGGCGATATCGACAGTCGAGAGATAAGCGCGCAGTGCATCAACCGCTGCAGCGTCGGCAGCATTCTTATCGCCGCCGCCGATCCATGGCTCCGCGGCGATCGCCGCCGCTTCCGTGGCGTGGACGAGCTCCAGTGCGATGTTCCGGCCCAGGCGTGAGCTGCCGCCGGCCCAAAGGTGCCGCAGCCGATCCGTGTCAGAACTACCGGTGGGCTGCGTGATCGCCGTCGACCCCACTAGGCCGTGGCGCCCAACGGCTGCCAGGCCCGGGCTGCGCCGACAGTGTCAGCGCCGGCCTCAAAGAACAGCGCGATGGTGACAGCGCCGGGATCGAGGACACCGCGCGCGAGTTCCCCGACGTAGGTAGCCCTGCCGCGTGCGGCGATGAGACCGGCGGTGGACTCGGCGCCGACCCGGGCGGCCAGGGCTGCTTCCAGGAGCGCTTCGCCCAGGGTGCTGCCGCGCTCTGCAGACGCCGTGAGGGCAACAGATGCCGGTGCCAGCGCGTCGATCATCGTGTTGTCACCGACTTTGGCGCCGCCGAGTTTCTGGATGGTCCCAAGGCCTGCGGTGATGCCTTGGGCAACGTCAGCGACGGATGCTGTGTCGTTCCTGGTGCTCTTGGCGATGTCGCGGAACCACATCCCGAACAGCGGACCGCTGGTGCCTCCGGTGGCCATGAAACCACGGCTTGCGGCCTGGAACACGGTGGTGAAGGTCGCGTCAGTGCTGGATGGCAAGCCTGCCCTGGTGCGTTCCAGGGCGGAGGAGATGTTGGCGCCGAAGTCGCCATCACCGGCGAGCCGGTCCAGCTCTGTCAGGTAGGCCTGAGTCGAGTCGAATCGTTCGCTGAACGAGGTGATCCACGTCAGGGCAGCGGTGCCGTCGATGAGGTTGGTCATGGCATTTCCTTTATTCGTTGTGTTTGTTACCAAGTGAGGGCCGCTGTGCGGACGGAGTCGTCCCACAGGCTGACCAGTTCTTCGTCGGCCACGGTCAGGGTGACGGAGAGGCCGTGCATGTTCAGGGAAGACACGTACGTGCCGGCCAGTGACCGGGCGACGCTGATGCCGCGACCGTTGAGCAGGTTGTGTACGTGGCGGGCAGCAATGGACAGCTCGAGCGGGTAGGCTCCGCCGAGGCCGTTCACGATGGCAATCACCGACTGGCCGCGCTTGACCTGCAGACTGTTCACCAAAGGGGTGACGAGCTGTTCGATCAGGTCATCGGCGGGTGCATAGGCGATGCGGCCGGTGCCGCGTTCGCCGTGGATACCCACCCCGAATTCGACCTCGTGCGGTTCCAGCTCAAACGCTGACGTGGACTCACCGGGATGGGCGCCCGCGTCCAGGGCGATCGCCAGGCTGCGTGAACGGGCTACGACGTCGCGGCCGCGTGTGACGATCGTGGAGACGTCGGCACCCCGCTCGGCGAGGGCGCCGCATACCTTTTCGACGGTGACGACGGCGGCAGTGCCGCGGCGTCCGGGACCGTCGCTGCCATTGTCTGATGCGAGGTCGTCGTCAACCAGGACCTGCTCGACAGGGACCCCGTCGTCATCGGCCAGTGAAGCAGCGATCTGGAAGTTGAGGACATCGCCGGTGTAGTTCTTGACGATCTGCACGACACCTGCTCCGGTGTTGGCGAGTTTGGTGCCTTCGTGCACCTGGTCTGCTGTGGGGCTGGCAAACACGGCGCCGCAGACGGCGACGTCGAGCATGCCGCTTCCGACGAATCCGGCGTGCAGCGGCTCGTGGCCCGAGCCTCCGCCGGAGACAAGCCCGACCTTGCCGGGGGTCAGGATCTTGCGGGAGATGAGGTTGTGTTCGTTGTTGAACGTCACCAGCTCCGGATACGTCAGGGCGAATCCGTCCAGGGCTTCGTCGATGACGCGGTGAGGGTTGTTGATGATGTGTCGACGCACGGCTGTGGGCATGAGAATACTCCGATTTCTGCTGATAGGGGAGTGGGAAAGAGGGGGGAAGAAAAGCGGTCGGGAAGGAGGCTACGAAAGCTCGCCGAATCCTTGGAGGACGAGTTCCTTCACTGCGTTCACGGCCTGCGGGGCATCGGGGCCGCTGGCCTCGATCCGGATCCGGTCGTTCTTGCAGGCGCCGAGGGACAGCAGTCCGATCACACTGGACGCGTTCACTGGCCCCCGTCCGGAGGAGGTGTTTGTCAGTTCGATGTCGGAGCTGAACTCTCCGGCCATCTGCACGAGCAGCGACGCCGGGCGGGTGTGGAGGCCCATCGGATTGATCAGGCGTTCCTCTGCGCTGACGACGGGGCTTCCCGGGTCGGTGTGTTCGGCGGATGAAGCGGCCTGGCCGGTGGCGTCCTGTGACTTCTTTGCGGCCAGGGCGTTGCTCGCGTCAGCGGCAATGTCGGCCAGTGAACCGCCTGCGGCGGCGCCGACTACGGCAGCTGTCGTTGCTTCGACGAAGGGTCCGTCGCTGATCACGACCTGGTGGGTGCTGCTGCGGATCTCCAGGGCCAGGGACGAGCTGAGGATCGCTGATCCCAGGTCGGTGATCACGAGCACGCCGTCCGTTTTGGCGAGGTCATCGATGGCTGACGCGATTGCTGTTGCGTCAGTACCGAATCCACCGGCAGCACCGGCCGCGATACGGATGGGCGGCCGGGCGCCGTGAACCATTTGCAGTGCCAGGTCCATTGCCGCGTTGGCCAGCGCTTCGCTGTGTGAGACGAGGACGATGCCGATCACTGGGCAGTTCCTTCCCCGACGGTGGCAGCCAGCGCAGCAACCAGGATCGCCGAGGAGGCGGCTCCCGGATCGATGTGTCCGGCGCTGCGTTCACCGAGATAGGACGCCCGGCCCTTGCGTGCAACGAGTGGTTCGGTGGAGTCCCGGCCGGTCGTCGCCGCTGCGGCGGCAGCCGCAACTGAATCATGCAGTCGCAGACCGTTGGCCAGGGATTGGTACAGTGCCGTGACGGCCGGTTCGAGGGCATCAACCATCGTCTTGTCGCCAACTGCCGCGTGGCCGCGGGCGACGACGCCGTCCACACCGGCACGCAATGCTTTCTCCAGTTCGGAGGCGTTCAGTTGCTCGCCCGAAGGACTGTTTCGGCCCATTTCAAGGAAGAAGGTGCCATACAGTGATCCGCTGGCTCCGCCCACACTGGAAACCAGGGTCATTCCGACGGCCTTGAGCAACTCCTGTACGGTGCCTGTCGCCCCGCCGTTGAGTTTGGCGACCACTGCGCCTGTGCCGCGGACCATGTTGGTCCCGTGGTCGGCATCTCCAATCGCCGAATCCAGCTCGGTCAGCCAGTCCGCCTGTGTGGTGATCTCCAACGCGAAGCGATGCAGCCACTGCTGGATCGCGTCCATCGTGAGTGAGTCTGACATGTCAATCCTTCCAGCGGAGCGCGGGGGTGTTCACCGGTGCGTCCCAGAGATCGAGAATTTCGTCGTCTGCCGCGACCAAGGTCAGGGAGCAGCCGGCCATGTCGAGACTGGTGACGTAATCTCCGACCAACGAGCGCGCTACCTTAATATTGCGCTCGTTGAGGCGGTCGGAGACCTCGGCGAACATTGCGTAGAGCTCGATCAGCGGGGTTCCCCCGAGACCGGTCAGCAAAGCGATGACCGGTTTGCCGCCGAAGTTATAGTCGGTGGTGATCGACTCGACCAACGCGTTGGACAGTTCTGCGGCCGACATCACCGGGACACGTTTGCGTCCGGGTTCGCCGTGGATACCGACGCCGAGTTCCATTTCGCCCTCGGGGAGGTCGAAGCTGGGCCTGCCGACGGCAGGAACGGTGCAGCTGGTGAGTGCTGCGCCCATGGAACGTCCCGCGTGGGCGACCCGTTCGGCGAGCCCGTGTACCTTTTCCAGGGACCAGCCGCGGGCAGCTGCTGCGCCGGCGACCTTTTCCAGGATCAGCGTGGTGCCGACACCGCGCCGGCCTGCTGTCCAGGTGGAGTCCTCCACCGCGACGTCATCGGCGACGATGACTGTGGCAATTTCGATTCCCTGCTCCTGGGCGAGTTCTGCTGCCATTTCAAAGTTGAGCAGGTCGCCGGTGTAGTTTTTGACGACGAAGAGCACTCCGGAGCCGGTGTCCACCCGGGTCGCTGCGGCGAGGATCTGGTCCGGAGTCGGTGAGGTGAAGATTTCACCGGCGCAGGCTGCGTCCAGCATTCCGGCGCCGACGAACCCGCTGTGCAGGGGTTCGTGGCCCGAGCCGCCGCCGGAGACCAGCGCGACACGTCCCTCCCGTGATGCGGTGCTGAAGACGATGCGGTTTTCGAAGTCCACTGACAATTCACGGTGGGCGGCGGCGACACCGCGCAGTGCGTCTGCAAGCAGCGTCTGCGGGGAGTTGATCAGCTTGTTCATGCCCGGGACTCCTGTTCCGTCAGCGCTTCGGTGAGCGAGGTGCGGTCAGCCTGGGTTCGTGAGATGAGTCCGAACAACAGTGCGGCGGCAACGCCCGCGGCAAGTTCAGCAATAACGTACACGGGCCACTGTTCCCAGTGAACGGTTCCGCCCATCAGGGACTGTACGAGCATCGGCCCGGTCGTCCTGGCGGGGTTGATTGAGGCTCCGGTGACAGGAGCGACCGGGATGATTGCGGCGAAGACGATGAAGCCGATGACGATGCCTGCGAAGCCGGGTGCGGCCTTGCGGTGGATCACGCCGAACACTGTGAAGACCAGGATGAACGTGCCGATGAACTCAGCAGTGAACGCCTGCCAGATGGGGATGTCACCGTAGGCCGCCACTCCGAGGCCCAACTCACTGGCCTTCTGGCCGAGCACTGCGATGATCGCGAAGGAGCCGGCAACGGCGCCCAGTACCTGGGCTCCGAGGTATCCCGGCACGTCGCGCCACGGGAACTTCCCTGTTGCTGCAAGGGCCACGGTCACTGCGGGGTTGATGTGGTTTCCCGAGATGTAGCCAAAGACGTAGACGGTGCCAATGACGACTGCACCAAACGACAGGGAGATGAAGCCCAGCTCCGAACCGGTGAACGGCTGGTCGCCGCGGGCGATAGCCAGGGCGGGGACGGATCCTACTCCGACGAATACGAGGAACGCGGTCCCCAGGAACTCTGCAGCGAGGCGCTGCCACATGCGGTTGTCGTCCATGACGAAAGTTCTCCTTTGAACGGTGGATGAAATTAGCTGAAGAGTAGGATTCGACATTGCCGACTCTTATTCGGTATTATCGAATCATGCCGTTTAGGTTCCCTGATTGTCAAGGGGCTAAATTGACATGTCGGACGGATAAGCCAACCGATGATGGGAGAGTGGGGGCTGTGATCCAGTCAATTGACCGCGCGGCGAAGATCCTCGGGCTCCTCCAAGGCGCCAGACGCCTGGGAATCTCCGAACTGGCGGCGGCGCTGGAGCTTCCGCCTTCCACGGTCCATGGACTCGTGAAGTCCCTGCAGGCGCACGGTCTTGTCGCCCAGGAGAGCTCAGGGAACCGTTACGCTCTTGGTCCGGCGCTGCTAAAACTCTCCAGCGTCTACCTCGACACGCTGGATGTTCGCTCCCGCGCGATGCGGTGGATGCATGAGCTATCGCGGAAGACCGGCTACGCGAGCCGGTTGGGTGTGAACCTTCTCGACGAGGTTTTGATCATTCACCACGACCGCCGCCCCGACGGCACCGAGCAAATGCCGGAAACCGGACTCAACCTGCCCGCCCACGCCTCTGCCCTCGGGAAAGTTCTGCTCGCCTACAACCCCGAGCTCGAACATGACGTGCTCAGCAAGCCGCTGGTCGAATTCACCGGCGACACGATCACCGACCCTGCAGTCCTGCGTTCGCAGCTTGAGGAAGTGCGGAAAAATGCGCTCGGGCTGGAGTACGAGGAAGCAGTGATCGGCGAGGCTTCCATCGCGGCCCCCGTCTACGGTGACAGCGGGAACGTCATTGCCGTGTTGTCGGTAGTGATCCCCGCCAACGAGTGGCCGGCAAGCGAGACCATCGTCCGTGAACTTCGCGATGCGGCGTGGACAATTTCAAAGGAACTCGGGGCTTCTGTCTGGTCGTCGCAAGTTGGCCGCTAGACCAGATATGAACTTGTCCGGAGCGATCCCTGGGCTTCTCTTCTTCAGCAGCGTGCTAGCTGTACTCAGCCAGTAGGTTGGTTGCACCTGCTGATGGGTGGTTTGCCTCCGAGGCTGCCGTGGGGCCGGTGGTTGTTGTAGAAGTTTAGCCATGGCTGCAGGGCGTCGGTGCGTGCTTGATTTGAGGTGAAGGGTTGCCGGTAGGCCCAGCCTTCTTGCAGGGTGCGGTTGAAGCGTTCTGCTTTACCGTTCTGCCAGGGATGGCGGGGCTTGATCAGGATGTGTTTGGCGCCCAGTGCAGCGAGTGCGTTCTGGAAATCGCGGGAGAGCCGATAGGCGAAGGCGTTGTCAGTCATGACGCGTTTGACCGGTGCACCGTGGGCTGCCATAGCTGCCGCGGCCCGGGTGAGGAACCCGGCGCAGGTTGGGCCTTTCTCGTCGGGCAGGACCTCGGCGTAGGCGAAACGGGAGTGGTCATCAACGGCCACGTGTACGTAATCGAAACCGACCCTTTCGTGGCCGGTGGCATGGTTGCGGGCGGACTGTTTCGGGTCCGCCCGCCATCCGCCGCCATCTGGGATCCTGCCGAGCTTCTTCACGTCGATATGGATCATGTCGCCCGGAGTGTCGCGTTCGTAGCGGCGGTCGGTGGCCCGTGAAGCCCGAATCCGTTCCCCGGTCACGGGGTCCAGGTCCCACAGCCTGGGCATCCCGGCGCGGGCCAAAATGCGTGAGACAGTCCGGGCGCTGGTGCCGCAGCGCAGGGCCAAGTCCATCGGGCCCTCGCGGTGTTCCACGCGTTGAGTTAGGACATCGGCAACGACTTCCGGCGGGGTGGCGTGCGGGCAGGACCTCGGACGGGAGCTGCGGTCCTCAAGCCCGTCCCAGCCCTGGATTTTGTACCGGCTGATCCAGCGGTGGGCGCAGGTCCGCGAGACGCCCATTTCCTTCGCGACATGGGCTACGGGCCGGCCGGCAAGGACGCGCTCGACGAGGATGCGCCTACCGTTTGGAGTCAGGCGGGCATTACGGTGGGACATGAAGACCTCTTAGTCGTTGGCTGTGTGTGGTAACCACCAACCTAAGAGGTCTTCACCTATTCACGATGTAACCAACGTCCTGACTCAGTACAGCTAGCCCGCAACCCTCCCCAGCGTCTGCTCCAAGGCCGCCATCAGGACTGAGCGCCGGTGGCTTTCCAGCAGGTCTACTGGGCGAGCTCCTTGCAGGGCCGGGCATGGTGTGATCATCCAGGCGGATGAGGTAGTTGTGCGCGAACCGCTGTTCCTTCGGTTGATGGAAGAGCGCCACGAACTACACCTACACCGGCCCTCGCAATGATGAGCGCGTCACAGCCGGATCGACCGGGTTCCTCAACGGCTCCACTGCGACGTGCTGGACAGCAAGGCAAGATTCCGGCCCGTACCCACAGCAACAATGGCCGAGTTGGAAACAGTGTCGCCAGTCAGGGAGTACAGAGCGTCGTCTCCCGGTGCCTCGGTGCCTGCCAGTATTTGGGACCACCTGCGCGGCACTGGGCTCCGTGATATTTACAACGGTCAACGTCACCAAAGCCCAATCCACGTTAGAAGTCGGAACACCGCCTTTACCCAGAATCTGAAACGGATACCAAGTGTCCGGCGCCAGCGTTCCATTAATCCCACCCAGGCCCGTCCGCGTGTCCACCATCCTCCCCTGCACTGAAGGCGTGGACTGCACTGGAGTCACGGCCCCGTCTTTCCATGTCACTTTGGCCGTTTTCGCGGCCCAGGCGGACACCTCATCCGTTGACCAGCTCCGCGCAGTTCGGGAACCGGATCCACACCTTGACAGGGATTCCGGGAAAGCCATTCTTGGCCGGGAAGTGCTCAAAATCGAGCTCTTCCGCCCTCAGCCCGATCGGACCGGCACGCCGCACGTACTGCCTTTGCAGTTCGGAGGCTTGCTCTGGTCCACCCTCGCCGAGTATGAGCGCGAGCTGATCATCGAGCGGGTCAACGCCGACGCCGCGGCAGCCAGCCAGAACGGAACCCGCTCGAAGGGACGCACCGGAAGACGCCGCCCGGCTCGTGGGCGCTGGAGTCGCGCAACGCTCTACCGCCACCAGCAAGCCCTCGTTGCGCGCCAGAACAGCACCCCGTAGGTGCTGCTGAACGGCGGGTGAGGAAAGGCCCATTTACCAGGCTCGCCTGTCCAGCGCCTGAGTTGGAGATCGGTCCTCGTTTCGCTCGGGCTGTAGAAGCGTTTTTTCTGTTTTTGCTGCTGTCCTGCGGATCGTATGTGCCCGCTCAACCGTCCTTCGGACGGCTGCGCAGCGGATGCCCTGTGTCGGCGCTTCGCTTATGTCCTCCCACAACCCATCCTCTGCTTGCCCTTCGGGTGGCCCCGGCTCCGTCGGCCACAGCTACGCGTTGCTCCGCCAGCAGGCAAAAACCACGGGGAGAAGGGAAGCCGACCGGTCACGTCAGCCGCCCCCACCCACTTGGAAGGAACACAACCATGAGCGAAAAGAAGTCCCGAGAGCCCTACCCGGGGGCACCGACCGAGAGAGGGGACCGCCCCCTAACCGACCTGCAGGAGTCCGTTGACAACATCATTGAGATTCCTTCGGATTGTACGTGCCCGCTCCGGCCCCTCTAGCCCCTCCTTCGTCGGGGCCTGCGGCCCGGAAATTCTTCTCCGGCGCTCGTTCCTCGCTGATTTCCTCCGAAGATTTTCCGTGCCTTGCCCTGCGGGTAGACGGGACTCCACGGGCACAGCTCCGCAAGCTTCGCCAGCAGCCAAAAAACAACTGTGAGTCTTTACGTGGCTGGTCTGGGACTAGCTGGCAGTGTTGATGCCGGTCGTTCTGCCTGGCGTGTGACTCGAAAAAACAATTGCCCCGTGAGGGTGCATTTCCCCCGACTTGTCCGCGCTGGGTGGAGCGGCTGGCGTTGACCTGTCTCACGACGGTGGCTTGATTAGAAGCTTGCCCAGCCCCTGCGGTTGTGGCTCATCACAGTATTGCCTCGAAGTGACCCCTCCCAGGACCAGTGCCGGTCGTGATGCGATCAGTCTTGCCCGTTCGAAAGGAAGGAGGGTGGCCGCGTTGACTATCGTTGCGCAGACCCGCCCATTCGTCATCGGCGTGGATTGCCACGCCCGCACACACACTTACGCCATCATCGAGGCCAGCACCAAGCGGCGGGTCGCGTGCGAGCAGTTCCCGACCACCTCGGCAGGGATTTCCCGCGCACTTGCCTGGGTAGGCCGACGAACAGACGGCGAAATGGCCTGTCTCTGGGCCGTTGAAGGTATCGGCTCATATGGCGCACATCTGGCCAAAGCAGTAGCTGACGCCGGCTACGACGTCGCCGAAGCTCCACGGATGAACGCCCGAGGGCGTCGGGCGATCGGCAAATCCGACCCGCTGGACGCCGCAGCTATCGGAACCGCAGTTCTGGCGTTGGAGGAGACCCAGCTGCGAGCCCCGCGCCGGGCTGAAGGAACCCGTGCCGGACTCAGGATCCTGAGCGCAGCCCGGGATCAGTTGACCCGGGACCGAACAGTCAATGTCAACGCACTCGTAGCCTTACTCCGGGCACACGATCTGGGATTCGACGCTCGTAAACCGCTGGTTCCATCCCAGATCGCCACGATCACCAGATGGCGGGAACGAAAGGAACAGATCGAACTATCGATCGCGCGTGAGGAAGCAGTTCGATTGGCGCGCCGCGTTCTCGAAGTAACCACGCAGCTGACTGCGAACCAGAAGCGCATGACAGAGCTGATCCAGCAAAGCCCCGCTGCACCGCTGTTGGAGATGGTCGGCGCCGGGGCTGTCACAGTCGCCACCGTCCTGACAGCATGGTCGCATCCAGGAAGGGTTCGCAGCGAAGCCGCCTTCGCCTCATTGGCAGGAGTGAATCCCTTGCCCGCCTCCAGCGCTAACACTGTCCGGCACAGGCTCAATCGGGGCGGTGACAGGCGCCTCAATCGAGCCTTGCACACCATCATCATGACCCGGATGGTCCACGACCCCGGAACAAGGGACTACGTCACCAAACGGACTCAAGAAGGCCGCAGCTACCGCGAAATCCGCAGGTCCCTCAAGCGCTACATCGCCCGAACGCTTTATCGCCAACTGAATGTCCTCTACGCCACTGCGGAACCGGCCCCATCCCAAGCAGGGGGCAGGGCCTTGACGGGAATAGGAGCATGAGACCAGCATCAGCAATTTTCGGCGATGAACGGCGGTTTCACGGCGCTATTTGGCGCTTGATGCAGCCATTAAGAGGTTCCTCTAGTTCGACATCCAGGCCATGGCAGACTTAGCCATCAGGAGACCGCATGGGCTAATCGTTGCTCCAGGCGTCGGCGATCGCTGACATTCCTGCGGCGTTTGGCCGCGCGACATCTCGTCGGCTGTCATTAGGGGTCACGGTTCCGTGGTTAGCCGTGGGCGATCAGTTCGAGGCCGATGACTGCCAGGCCGAGTACGAATTCGGCGACGAGTGCGATGAGTCGTTTCCACCAGGCCATGTGGATGCGCCTGATTGCGAGGTAACCGATCAGAACAAGGGTTAGCACCAACGCGGCTGTTGCTGCCTGCAACGCCGTCGTGATTTCCCACCAGCCCAACCCTGCCAGGGCAATAAAGATCAGAGGGAGAACCGCGGCCGCGAAGGCGCCGAAACTTACCTGCGCCATCCGCAGGAGTTCCGGGCGCGTGGGTGTTTTTTCATGCACGGCTAGATGGGAGATCAGGTCCGCGACGAAGACAGCCATGAGCGTACCGATGACTGTTATGGCCAGAGTCACGGCGGCTTGTCCGGCGGTCAGTGATTCTTCTGAATGGGATTGGAGGGCGAGGACGACGGCCAGCGCGGTGAAGGTGACGTAGACACGTTCCTTGAGCGCTTCGGCCCGGTGATGTTTGTTCAGTTCAGCAGGTTCTTTCACGTGGTCCTACCTTCCAAGGCGATGGGCTGTTCAGCGCGCAGGGCCGAGATTACCCCACCTCCATAAGGATGTGGGGATGCGTGATGGCCTATCGCTGGGCAGGCCATCACGCACTTTCGTTTCCCAATCTTTTCTGGTCAGGCTATGGCCGGGTGTCGCCGGCTGAGCTTCGACGGCGTGCCGGAGCAAGGACGGCGCCGATGATGGCCAGGGCCCCTACCGCGGCGCAGGTCCAGAAGCCGATGGTGAAGGCATCGTCCATCGGCAGTCCCTGGGCTGTGCTGTTGGAGGAGATCAGGGATGCTATGACGGCCGTTCCGATGCTGCTTCCGATGGTTCTGGCAATGGTGTTGGCGCTGATCGCTTCTCCGGTTTGGGTCGCGGGGACGCTCTCGATGATGGCGTTGGACGTCGCCGCCAGCGCCAGTCCGATGCCTGCGCCGGTCAGCAGTCCGGAGAGCACGATTTGCCAGAGCTGTCCGTGCGCGACGGCGGGGAGTATGAATGCGGCTGTGACGAAGAGGGCGCCGATCAGCATCGGGGTTTTGGGACCGCTTTTGCGGATCATGAGGCCGGCCACCGGGCCGAGGACGACCATCATGAGAACCGTGGGCAGAAGGAAAAGTCCTGCCTCAGAAACTGACTTCCCAAAGCCGTATCCAACTGCTGCGGGCAGTTGCAGCAGGGTCGGTACAAGGACGAAGGTCCCGAACATCGCGAAGCCGAAGACGAGGGCCACGATGTGGGCGGTCCATACCCCACGGATCTTGAAAAGTCTGACATCAATGAGCGGTTCCTTGACGCGGAGTTCCACGAGTACGAAACCTACCAGGGCAGCGGCTCCGAGGGTCAGGAGCCCGAGGGTCTTCAGGGATCCCCACCCCCAGTTCTGTCCCTCACTGATTGCAAGAAGCAATGAAACGAGAGACACGGTCAGAACGGCGGTGCCCACCAGGTCAAGGCGGCCGGGCGTGCGGATGGGGGATTCCGGCATGCCGAAGATGGTGCCCAGGAGCGCGATCACGATGAGTGCCAGTGGCAGCCAGAACAGCCAGTGCCAGTCCAGGTTTTCCACGATGGGGCCGGCGGCCAGAATGCCTACACCGGCGCCGATTCCGAAGATTGCCGAGAGCAGTCCGATCGTGACGCTGACTTTCTCGCCCGGGAGTTCATCGCGGACGATGCCGATGGACAGTGGCATCACGGCGCCGGCGGCTCCCTGCAGCGCACGGGCTGCAACCAGTACGCCCAGATTCGGGGCAAGGGCGGCCAGGAGTGTGCCAATAAGAAGGATGGACAGCACAACAATGAGTATCCTCCGCTTGCCGAGCATGTCACCGAGCCTGGCGAAAATCGGCGTCAAAACCGATGCGGACAGGAGGTATGCAGTCAGGATCCAGCTGACATCGCCGGTTGAAGCGCCCAGATCCTTGCCGATGGTGGACAGAGCCGGAGCGACCAGCGATTGAAGCACCGCAAAAGACAAACCACCCAGGGCCAGATAGAACGTAATGAGAGCGCTGTTCCCCCGCCGCGGAGCTTCCTCTCCCAATGGGCGCCTTGACCCCACCTCAGTACTGACCGACATGACTCTCCAAACGTGTAAACAATTGCTGACTTAGATAGGATAGCAGTAAGTCAATGATTGTTTACTTAGTGCGGGACAATAGCGTGGAGCAGCACCTCGCGCTACATGAATGGGAGGAACCTGATGACACACAGCGATCCGGCGGTGATGCACCGCGCCATGCCAGATGCGCCCACAGCCGGGAGGGCCCGTGATGCGCAGCAGACCCGGGAGCAGTTGCTCCTTGCGGCACGGCGCCGCTTTGCCCACGACGGGTACAGCTCGACCACGGTAAGGGGCATTGCCGCGGACGTGGGGGTCAATGTGGCCCTCATCAACCGCTACTTTGCGTCCAAGGAAGGCCTCTTTGAAGCCTGCCTTACCAGCGCAAGCGCGCAGATCGTGCGCCCGGATGAAGAGGATGTGCAGTCACTGGACCAGGTCATCAGCAGCATCACCCGGCGCCTGGCCAGCTCGCCAGGCAAGGATGATCCGCTCCAGCTCCAGTTGCTCCTGATGCTGCGGTCTTCAGGCGATGACCGCGCCGATGCCATCCGGCGCACCGTCATCACAACCCTTGCCGAGCGCATGGCTGCCGCTGCCGGTTGGAGCCCGGCGGACATCAGTACCGAGGCGCTTGTCCTCCGCGCGCAGATCGCGCTGGCGACTGCCGTCGGCGTGGTCACCCTGCGGTCCTCAACCGGAATCAACCCGCTGAGCTCAGCCGGCGAGGAGGAGCTCGGTGGCGCCATGGGTGAAGTCCTTCACCTCCTTCTCTCGCCCCCCAGTCCACAGTCTGGAACCCGTAACCCATGACCTCTTGCTGCCTGTCACTATTTACGAGACAATAAGTTTCGTAAATAGTGTGCCGGATGTGGTTGTCCGGCATCTCGCCCCTGGCGGCAGTCAGGAGATTTGGAACAGGGAGAACGTGATGAGTATGCGTTTGAAGGGCAAAGTGGCCATTGTCACCGGTGCAGGCAACGGTGTGGGGAAGGCCTGTGCACTGTCGCTGGCTGCTCAGGGCGCCAAAGTCGTGGTCAACGATCTGGGAACGAGCGCCGCTGGGGCCGGTATGAGCTCGGAAGCAGCCGATGCGACGGTGGCCGAAATTCGTGCTGCCGGTGGGGAAGCTGTGGCCAACTATGACTCGGTGGCCGACCCCGCGGGATGCGCCAGCCTGGTGGCGAGGGCCGAAGATGCGTTCGGGCCGGTGGACATTGTGCTTGCTATTGCCGGTGCGGTGCTCAATGGCCAGATCAACTCCACCGATGAGGAATACCGGAAGGTCATGGACCTGTTCCTTGGCCAGAAGTTCTGGCTGGCTCGGTTGACGGTCCCTGGCATGGTTGAGCGCGGGTTCGGCCGCTTCGTGTCGGTTGCCTCCGAAGGTGCGCGTGGCGGCGTGGGTAACCCGGTGTTCGCTGCGGCCATGGGTGGGACGGTCTCCATGATGAAGGGCCTGGCCACGGAGCTTAAGGGCACCGGCGTGACGGCTAATACGTTCGCTCCGGGGGCTTCCACGCGGACGTACGAACTGATGCTCCCTGAGCTTGAGAAGGCACATGCGGAGGGCCGCATGTCCGATGAGATGTTTGCGGCAGCGAAGAAGGGTCCGGGTCCTGTGGAGCACGTGCCGCCGATTGTGACCTGGTTGTGCACCGATGAAGCGGCAGGTGTCTCCGGGCAGGTCTTCCACTCCGGCGGCGGAAGGGTGAGCGTATGGTCCGAGTACAAGGATCTGAACACCATTTCCAAGGGCGATCCGTACGAAAATGACCCGTACACGCTCGAAGAACTTGATGTTCTGGTCCCGGGTACTGTCCTGAGTTGATTTCTGACGGGGAGGAAGTTGGGTCCGGATTTCCCGGGCGCGGCTTCCTCCCCGCATAATCACACCATGCCAGCAGGACGACCCCGCAGCGAAGCTGCTCGAAACGCTATCCTCGCCGCCACCCGCGATGAACTGACCCGGAACGGCTACAGCCGGTTGTCCATTGACCGCATAGCCGCCGCAGCAGGCGTCGGGAAACAGACCGTTTACCGGTGGTATGCCTCCAAAAGTGTCCTCGTAGCCGACTGCCTTCTGCAGGGCTATGTGATGGCCCCGGCGGTCGCCCTCCAGGAGAGGGGCTCAGTGCAGGATGACATCCTGGACTGGATGCAGGGTTTTCGTGAAATGACCCGCAATCCCGAATCGGTGGCGCTTATCCGTGCCGCCTCAGCCGCTGCTGCCGAGGACCCACAGATCGCCAGAGGCTTCCAGGAACAGATGAACACGCTGGCGCGGGAAGCCCTGGTGGCCCGGATTCGGGCCGCCGAGAGCGCAGGTGAAATCCGAGCGAACAGCCCGGCGGCCACCATTGCCGAAATCATTGTTGGATCCATCATCTACAGGCTCTTCACTCATGAGGAAATCACCGCATCCTTCATCGAGGAGCTTTCCACCGTCATCTTCCGTGGCCTGCAACCCTAGCGGGACGGGAAAGCCCCGGGTGATGGTGGCCGGAATATCCATTCCTGAACACCATTACCCGGGCTCCCGCCCCTGAGGTTTAGCTTGTGTGCTGGGCCAGGGCGTTGAGGGTGACGTCGGAGAAGAAACTGCGGTCGCTGCTCCTGAGTTCCTTGGATGTGCCGCTGACGGTGAAGGAACCTGTCAGGGCCCTCTCATCAGAGTTGGCGCCCACGAAGACATCTGTGTGGCCGGGGTCAACGGAGAAACCGCCGCGGGCGTTGGTGTGCCCCAGTTGCCGTGCGGAGACCGTGAACGTTACTTCTGCTGCTTCTCCCGGCTCCAGCTCAACGCGGGAAAAACCGCCAAGGACCTGGGCCGGCCGGGTGATGCCGGCAGTCCTGTTGCCCAGGTAGAGCTGGACAACTTCCGCGCCGGGGGTCTCGCCGGTGTTGCGGATGGTCGCCGAAATTGTGACCTCACCGTCGGTATCGATCTCTTCGGGCACGATGGAAAGACCATCAAGTCCGAAGCTCGTGTAGCTCAGGCCGAACCCGAAGGGGAACAGCGGGGTGGCGGGGCCGTCGATGTAGTGCGTTCCGAACGGGGTGTGGCTGCGGTAGCCGCTGGCGTTGCGCTGGTGGTGGAAGATCGGCAGCTGACCCTGGTGGCGGGGAATCGTGTAGGGAAGTTTTCCGCTCGGATTCACTTCACCGGTGATGACTTTCGCGAGAGCTGAGATGCCGCCGACGCCGTTGAAGGAGGCGTGCACGATCGCGTCCGCTGCAAGCAGGTCAGCCGGCATGATGTACGGCCGCCCGGCGACCAGCGTAACCACGGTGGGTTTGCCCAGGGCGGCGACGGCTGAGATGAGCCGGCGCTGCGGTTCGGGAAGTTCGATGCTGAGGGAATCGCTGGCTTCGCCTTCGGTCCTGTCGCCAACAAACCAGGCGCTGGCACCTCCGACGGCGAGGAGCACAACATCGGCCTCACGGGCTGCATCGACCGCACGCTTGAAGGCGGCCTCGTCAATGTCGGCGGCGATCCCGGTGCCCGGTTCGGCCACGACGGTTGCTCCGCGGGCGGCAAGTTCCTCTGCGAGGCCTTTCACACCGTAGTCCTTGCGGACCCATTCTTCCTGCGGGAGTGGCTTTTCCCCGGAGGTGTCGGCGCTGGGCAGGTAGTCCTCGACGCCGACCATGTTGTTGAACCCGCCCTGGGCCATGAAGAGTCCGACGGCGCGGGCGGCAGGGTAGGAATACGCGGGGTACTGCAGCGCGGCGGCGTTCGCGTGCGGTCCCACGACCCCCATGCGGGTGCTCTTGGTGTTCAGCGGCAGGATACCGTCGTTCTTCAGGAGCGTGACGCTGCGTTCAGCCATCTCTTCGGCGATGTCGCGTCCTTCTGCGGCTACGGCGTCCAGGTCGATGGTTTCCTGTGCGTAGGGTTTCTCGAACAGGCCCAGCTCGAACTTTGCGGTCAACAACCGCAGCGCGGAGGTATCAACGAGGGCTTCAGGAATGGTGCCGTTGCGCACCTCCGTGGCCAGCACCGCACCGTAGGACCAGGGCGCGGGCAGTTCGAGGTCGAGGCCGGCTTCGAGGCCGAGGCGGCCGGCTTCGGCTGCATCCTTGGCCGCCAGCGCGCGGTCGACGGCGTGCTGGAAGGAGATGTAGTCGGAGGAGACATAGCCGTCGAACTCCAGCGTGCCGCGCAGGAACGTGGTGAGCAGCTCATGGGAGATGACGGCCGGTACGCCGTTGACTTCGGAGTAGGTATTCATGACCGAGCGGAGTTTCGAGAGCTGGATGGCCGCTTCGAAGGGGTAGGCAAACACGTCGCGGATGCGTCGTGAGCCGGCTTCGACGTTGGAGGAGTTCAGGCCGCCCTCGGAGGCGCCGTAGCCCAGGAAGTGCTTGGCGGTGGCGACGACCCCGTCGGCCAGGTCCTCGCCCTGCAGGCCTCCGATGTAGGCGGTGCCGAACGCAGCAACGAGGTAGGGGTCTTCGCCGTAGGTTTCGTGGACGCGGCCCCAGCGCGGTTCGAGGGAGACATCCAGGGAGGGGCCCAGTGCCTGGGTGAGGCCGAGGCGGCGCATCTGGCGGCGGACGAGTTCGCCCATCTTCCGGCTGAGTTCGGGACTCCAGGTGGCGGCGACGCCGGTTTCGGTCGGGAAGACGACGTGACCGGGAGCCTGGGTGCCGGCGATCGCTTCGTTGTGGAACACGGCGGGGACACCCAACCGGGTTCCCTCCACGAGGTGGCGCTGGATGAGGTTGACCTCGTTGGCTACCCGCTGCGGTGTCGATCCGCCGGTGGAGGTGAGCGGGGCGACCTGGCCGATGCCGTTGCTGAGGACCGGTTCCAGCTTGTCGGTGAGCAGGCCGTGGGCGCCGAGGACGGCCTGGGGCATGATGCAGGTCAGTTGCTGTGCTTTTTCCTCAACTGTCATCTGGTTCAGGAGCAGCTGGGCGCGTTCGTGGGGTGGAAGGGCCGGGTTCTTGAATGTTGTGTCCATGGATGGGTCTTTCTTGTTCGTCAGGTGTCGGGGACGGAAGTTTTGTAGCGTCAACGGGCGTGGGGCCACGTCAGTCGAGTGCGGAGAGTTCACTCCTGAGCTGGTCAAGGACAGTGGTGTCGACTTTGGTTGCGGCCATGCCCAGGAGCGCGTTCAGGCTCATGGAGCGGGCCATGGAGATCATGGGATTCCCCACCAGTTCGGGTACGTGCCGTTGAATGATGCCGCTGCTTTCGGGGTCATCGAGGATCTCGCCGATCGGGGACCGGTCCAGGTCCCACCGTCCAGTGGTGATCTCATCGTCCGCGTTGGGTGCCAGGTTCGGCGGCGTGATGGGCGTCCAGTTTTCGTACCGGAGGCCGTAGCCGAAGGCGAAGGTTGGGTCCGTCGTGTCGTTGGGGACGTCGGCTTGGTTGGCTTCGACCGCTTCCATTGATGAGGGCAGCTCGAAGGGGAGTTTCCCGAGCGGTTCCAGTTCGCCGAAGAGGATCCTGACGAAGGCTTCATCGCTGGAGCCGAAGTTCACGATCAGCGACCCGACCTCATCGACGAACGGGGCGACGATGGCGGGCCGGTCGAGGTAGACATCGACGACGGTGGGGACAAGGGCGGCGATGCGGTGGATGTGGTCCAGTTCCTCGGGGTGGAAATCGAGGGAACCGGCGTGGAAGAAGTTTTCGAGCTGGCCCGGTTCGCCGCGTTCTTCCCACGGTGCCACGACCCGCAGGACGGCGACGTCGGCTTCTTCCGGTGTGGCGACGACGGTCACCCATTTGCGCAGGACCTTCGGGTCGATTCCCTCCGCGTAAACTCGCAGGCCGGTGCTCAGCGGGAGCCTTGCCGTGTCCGTGCTGTTCTTCAGGAGTGTCTGGGCGTGGGCCTGGGCGGTGAGACCTTCTTCCCTGGCTTCAGCTGAGCCGACCAGGGCTGTTGCTTCGTCGACGTCGACGAAGGGGTTGTCGAAGAGGCCGAGGCGGAACTTTTCCCGCAGCAGGCGGCGGACCGAATCATCCAGGCGTGCTTCGGTGATGTGGCCGGCGCGGACAAGGTCGACGAGCCGGGCCGGTTCGGTTTCCCCGCCGAACTGGTCGACGCCGGCGTCGATGGATTTGATCATCCGTTCTTCTTCGGTGAGGTCTTCCACGCCCCAGAACTGGCGGGAGACGATGCCCCAGTCTGTGCAGATGATGCCTTCGAAGCCGAGCTGGTTGCGGAGGATGTCGGTGAGGATGACCTTGTTGAAGTTGAACCCGACCTCTTCGAACTCGGTGCCTACCGGCATCCCGTAGTAGGGCATCATCTGCGAGACGCCAGCGGCGATGAGCTTCTTGAAGGGCTCCAGGTGGTATTCGAACATCCCGCCCGGATACACCTGCTCGCGGCCGTAGGAGAAGTGCGGGTCCTCGCCGTCCTTTTGCGGGCCGCCGCCGGGGAAGTGTTTGGCCATGCCGGAGACAGACTCAGGGCCTACATGTGTGCCCTGCAGGCCACGGACGTAGGCGGCGCCGAGGCGCCCCACGACGTCGGCGCTGGCGCCGAAGGTGGTGCTGGCGCGGGACCACCGCGGTTCGGTGGCGATGTCGACCTGCGGGTGAAGGGCGGTACGGATACCGACAGCCAGGTATTCGCGCCGCACCGTGTCCGCGAACCGCTCGAGAAGTTCGGGGTCGTCCAATGCCCCGAATCCGAGCATCTCAGGCCATTGCGAGAACGGGCCCGCCAGCAGGGAGGTTGCCGGGTTGTCACTGAAGGAGTGCCGCGGGTCCGTGGAAAACGTTACGGGAATGCCCAGCCTGGTTTGCCCCGCGATGTTCTGCACGGAGTTGGTCCACTCGGCGATCTCCCGGGCCGAGGGGGCCTGGAGGATGTTGAAGTGCGTGATGTTCCTCTCCAGGAGCGTCCGGGCTGAGGGCAGACCGAAGATTCCGGGTGCATCAAAGTCACCGAACGGCAGGATGGGGTGGAACATCTGCGCCGCTTTGTCCTCCAGCTGCATGCGGGACAGGAGGTCTTCGACACGATGGTCAATGCTCAGTGACGGATCCTGGTAGGGAAACGTCGTGTTGGTCGTCGTAGTCATGAGGAAGTGGTTGCCTTTCAAAGGATTCAGGGTGAGCGTCAGTCGGCTGGTGGTGCCAGCGGGTCAGGCCTTGGTGAGGAACTCCGCCATCTGTTTGACGCTCTGTCCGACCTCGGGAACCAGTCGTGTGCGGTCGAGGTGCCCGTGCGGCATTCCTTCGGCAACGTAGAGCTGGGCGTCTGCACCGGAGGCCAGGAGGTCGTCGTGGAAGACCTCACCGGAGGGCCGCAGGTCGTCGTACTCGGAGACCATGGTGAGGGTCCGCGGGAACCCTGCCAGGTCGTGGCCGTCCACGGAGGCGAATGGTGCGTCCTTGCCGGCGGTGTAGAGGGTGAACATGTGGTCAACAAGGCCCTGGTTCATCCGTGTCAGACCCAGTGCCTCGGATAAACCTGTTTCGAGGGTGTCTGACACCACCAGCTCACGGTGCAGCATCGGGTAGACCAGCAGGAGCGCCGCGGGAAGTTCCTCGCCGTTTTCCCGGAGCTCGAGCACGGAGCCGACGGCAAGGTTGGCCCCGGCAGAGGCACCTCCAAGGCAGTATGCGCGCTCGGGCGCTCCCCACTGGTCGCGATGATCACGGACCCACCTCACGACGTCGGCGACTTGCCGGTGCGGGACCGGGTAGGTGATGGTCGTACCGTTGGAGAGTGCGTAATCGACCGTGACCACCGGGACGCCATACAGGAAGGCCAGTTCGCGGGCAACGGTGTCCGATTCGGGCATCCCGATGCTGCCGCCGGCAAACCCGCCGCCGTGCACCCACACGAACACCGGGGTGCTGGGATCTACAGTTTCCGGTGTGTAGAGGCGGACGTTCACCGGTCCCTCGCGCGTGTCAACGACGGCGTCGCGGACCTCTCCGGAGGGTGGCTCTGTGGTTTCGGTGTCCTTGAATGCCTGGGCGAGTTCTTTGGCTGTCTCCGGGTCGGCCATGGCCTCGGCGACGGAGTCGAACTTTTCGAGGACTTTCATTTTGTTGGCGAAGTAGGGGTCAAGCGGCATGGTGCGTTCTCTCTTTTGTGGTGTGGAAGGGTTACTTGACGCTCTTGATCTTGAGCACCAGCAACCCGCCGATCATGGCGATGACGCCGGCGATGGTGAACCAGAGCCCGTAGCCGCCACCGAACAGGGCGTTGCCAAGGGGAATGAAGACCACTCCGGCGAACAGGGGTGCGAGCACACCGGGCAGTGTGCCGGCCAGGTTCAGGATGCCCAGGTCCTTGGCCATCTCGTCCTGGTGGGGAAGTACCGAGATGCAGAGTGCCTGGTCCACCGCGAAGAACGTGCCTGCGCCCATCCCGATGATTCCCTGGGCAACCAGCAGGACGGTCAGCCCTGCAGCACCGAAGGTGGGTGAGACTGCGATGAGGATGACGCCGAGGCCCAGGACAATGCCGGAGGCCAGGACGAAGGGCTTGCGGCGCCCTACTTTGTCGGAAAGGTAGCCGCCGAGGATGCTGAAGATGACCAGGGTGCCGATGCTGGCCGCCTGGGCGAGGGCGTTGAACTTGAGCTGCGCGGCGGTGTCCATTCCGAACTCGGCGCCCAGGAACAGCGTGATGTAGGTCGAGGTCGCGCCGAAGCCGAGCAGCACGAGGGCCTTACTCAGCCACGCCCAGCCGAAATCAGGGTAGGTACGGGGGTGGAAGACGTAGGAGCCGAGGATCTGCTTGAGATCCATCTTGGTGGTGGGCTGGTCGGTGCGGACTTTGTCTTTGAGTACGATCACGAACACGATGATCGTAATCAGGCCGAAGATCGCGGGAACGGTGAAGCGGAGAAAGGTGGTGGGAAGCAGGGTCAGGAAGAGCGCGCCGCCGAGGATCGCGGCGGGCGTCACTGCACCGATGATGCCCGAAACCCCGCCACGCTTGGCTTCGGGTACCTGGTCGGCGAGGGTGGTGTGGTGTGCTGCCAGAGCGAAGTTTGCGCACAGCTGCACAAAGCACCAGGAGATCAGCAGGAGCGGGTAGTTCGGTGCCATGCCGCTGAGCACCAGGAAGATCGCGGTTCCGATGCCGCCGGCGAGGATGAAGGGCCGCCGCATGCCGAACCGCGAGGTGGTGCGGTCCGACAGACGACCTGCGACCGGCTGGACAAGGGTGGAGAAGAGAGCGCCGGCGCCGGTGAGCAGACCGAGCAGGGCGGGTGCGGCGTCCAGGCCTGACATCTCCTGGATCTTGACGGACAGGCCGCCATAGACGGGGGCGAGCAGGGCGACGTAGATACCGAACGATGAAAGCGCGAACGAGCCAACGTAGCCTCTCGGGGATTTCACCCTCGCCGGTTTCGTGGCCGTGATGGTTTCTGACACGGGGGAACTCCTTTGTTCATGGCAACAGCCTTGCACGGTGCGTGCCGGGCCGGGCGGGGTTTATCGGGTGGGGGAAGGTTCTGCAGTGATGGCCTCAACCGGAACGCCCGAGGACGGTGTAGCGGCCGGGGATTCGAGGCGGAGGATTACGTTTTGTGGTTCCATGCCAGCGCCTTGGACGGTAACGGTGGCTTCCCCTGGTTCGTGTCCGGCGCGGACGACGGCGAGGGCGCGGCCGTTGAACGTGTGGTGTGCGGGGGAAGCAAAGCCTTCGGTAGTGATTGCTTCCCCGGTGCCGAAACCGAGCAGGCTGGCGGCGCCTTCGACGCTTACCGTCAGCGTCCGGTCGGCCAGCGGTCGCAGGATTCCCTCATCGTCGGTGAGTTCGATGGGGATGTAGGCGAGGTCGTGGCCGTCCGCGACCAGTGTCGTCGTCTCGGGCTGCACGTCCAGGCGCAGGCTCCCGCCGGCACTTGTCAGCGTGCGGCGCCCAATCTCGGTGCCGTCCGCTGCGTAAGCGACCGCGGTGAGGTCCCCGGGCTGGTAGGGAAGCGTGAATTTGGTCAGGTAGTCCCCGTCCCGGCCGGATTCCGCCGTACCGACGGTGTGTCCGTTCAGGTGAAGTTCGATGCGCGCGGCGTCGGCGTAGACCTCGACCGTTGCTTCACGCCCTTCGCATCCTTCCCAGCTCCAGCTCGGGATGGAATTAGTGGCCCGCCAGCCGGTCTTGACGACCTTTTCTCCGGAGTGGTTGACCGGCTCGACCGCGATGTGCGGGCCGGTTGCGAGATGCCAGGCGATTTCGTTGAGGTAGGACTGTGTCTGGCGGAATCCGGTGATGTCGATGACCGGTTCGCCTGCGAGCAGCGCCGGGTACGGGTGGTAGATGGAACGCTTCGTGGTGCCGTACTGCTTGGTTGCCAGGCCGGCCTCACCAATGTAGTCCCAGCCGGTCCAGGCGAAATCGCCAATGACGTGGTCCAGGTGCTCGATCTGTTTCCAGATTTTCACGGTGTGCGCGGCGCGGGTTTCGCTGCCGACGATCACCCGTGCCGGGTGGAGTTTGGCGTCCAGTTCGTATCGGCCGGTCATGTAGTTGTAGCCGGCGACGTCCAGGGCAGCGAACGCCTCACGGGTGCGTTTGTCGACCGCTGGAAGCCGGACGATCTTATCCAGCATCCGGTCAAGAATTCCGATGATGAGGTTCAGGACGCCGATTAGGTTCTTGTTCGGGTTCTCGCCGGTCTCCCGTGCAGCGTCGGCCTTCTTGGCGAGTTTCTCCTCGTCCTGGGGAGAGATGAGGTTCAGGAACCCGTTGATGCCGTTGGTTACGAGGCGCGTTGGATCCAGTTCGCGGGTCCGGTCGGCGATCCGTCGGTTCATCTCAATTCCCCGCGGGGTTGCGGTCTCGGCGATCTCGTTTCCGATGGAGTACATGATGACCGACGGGTGGTTGAAGGCGTTGGCCACCAGGGCTTCCAGGTCATCCTCCCAGCACTCCACGAAGTTCTGGCTGTAGTCGTTGAGTACCTTGGGCCGGAACCAGGCGTCGGTCAGTTCATCCATGACCAGGACCCCGTGACGGTCGCAAGCGCTCAGCAGGGAGCGTGAGGCGGCATTGTGGGCACTGCGGATAGCGTTGAATCCGCTTTCCTTCAGGATGCGGATCCTGCGTTCGTCGGCAGCGTCGAGTGTGTGCGCACCGATCACACCGTTGTCGTGGTGGATCGCCGCTCCGCGGAGCTTGAGCGGTTCTCCGTTGATCCTCAGTCCCCGACGGGCATCGACGGTGACCATGCGAATTCCGAAGTCGTCGCTGGCTGTATCGATCGTTGAGTTTGCGGCCAGGATACGGGACGTTGCCCGGTGCAGTTGCGGCGTCCCCGGTGACCACAGCGCGGCATCGCTGATCTCCAGATGCTGTCGGGCCGTGGCAGAACCAGCCGCAGGAACAGTAAGGCTGCTCCTGGAGGTGGCCACGAGGATCCCCTGGGGGTCCAGAATTTCCGTGACAACGTCCACGATCTGCGCATCAGCTTCACGGTTATAAACCGTCGTCTCGGCCAGAACGGTCGCCGCAGTTCCAGCCAGGGCCGTCGTGGAAAGCCGGAGTCCTTTCGGAGCGATATGTGTCCGCTCCCCGATCAGCAGTTGGACCGGGCGGTAGATCCCGCTGCCGGTAGAAGCGACCATTGGGTTCATCATCGTTGTGCGCCACAACTTCGATGATGTTTTCTTCCCCGTAGTTCAGAAAAGCATCCAAAACCACATGGAAGAGTGCATACCCCGAAGCCCTGCCTCCCGCGCGTTTCCCGTTCACGAAAACTTCCGAGCGGTGATACACGCCTTCGAACTCCAGAACGACGGTCTGGTGGCGCCAATCCGAGGGAACCCCGAACGACTTGGTGTATGTGTACACGCCGCCAGGGTAGTAGCCCGTGTTGCCCACGTTGCGGGTGTTCGGATCCCGCGCCTCGAACATCATGGCGTCGTAAGGGACTGTAACCGGCCCAACGGTCGCAGCCTGTGCCGAGCCGTCGCTCCGAACGTACCAGTTTTGGTCAAATGAAGTGCTAATCAACGGGGTTCACCTTCGTCTTTGAGTTTCCCGGGCGGGAAACTTGTTTCCCGTGGGGGAAACGCTAGACTGTTATACAGATCACGTCAATAGGTAGGGCTCGAGGAGGACACCATGACTATTCAGACGGAGAGTATTTCGAGCTCTAAGGGACGCAAGCGCGGGGGCCCGTTGCGCATCAACCAGAGCATGATCGTGAAAGCCGCTCGAGCAATGGATCCGGCAACATTGACCATGCAGGCTGTCGCCGACGAACTTGGCGTCGACCGCAAAGCCCTCAACTACCACGTCACGGACCGCGAAGGGTTGCTCCGCCTTCTGGCGGCCGATGTCTTTGAGTCAAGTTTCACCGAGGGGTTTAGTGCGCATTTCGAGGCCGCAGGGGTGACCGCCGACACCGACTGGAAAACGGCCATCCGGGTCTGGGCGGGGACCGTGCGGGACAGTATGGTTTCTACCAACGTTGTGAGCAACTACTTCCGACTCAACAGCGACAATCTTGCCGTTTTTGAACCAGCTGAGCTGGTGCTTCAGCACATGATCCGGGCAGGGTTCGACCTGCCCACCGCAGGCAGGGGGCTCGCCTTTGTCACCCATTTCGCCATGGCCGTAGGCAGGGACATCATCATGGAGCAGCAACTCGGCGAACACCCGCAGGCACCCGAAGTGCGCCGGCTGATCGAAAAAGCCGAGGACGCTGGCGGCTATGAAGCCTTCCGGGCACTCATCGCATTGGAGATCAACGGGCCCCAGGACATTGGGGCCCAGTTCGACTTTGAAGTCGACATCTTTATCGCAGGCATGGAACGGCAGCTACTGACTCGATAGGCCAGGAAAAATCAGGTCAGCTCACGGTGGCGGAGTTTCTATGGCGGTGTGATTGGTAATGGGGGTCTCGAAAAACAACAGCTTTTCAAGACACCCCTCCGGGGCAGGGATGAGCCGGTCGGGTCTGCGGGAAAGCAGGGCTGCCTGCGTCTCGGAAACGCGTCTCGCCACCAGTCGTCTCGCCGAGAGTACAGCGGGGACTTTTCGAGTCAGAATGGCCTGGTGAGGCTACTTGGTTACACGCGCGTCAGCACTCCCAGTCAGGATGCCAAGCTGCACCTGGACGCGCTGGTGACCGCTGGCGTGCAGAAACGTGACGTCTTCGCGGACGTGACTTCGGGCAGCAAGACCGCCATCGAGCGGCCCGGAATGAGAAGACTTCTCGAGTACGCCGAGGAGGGCGACACCGTTGTGGTGTGGCGGGTCGACCGGTTGGGCCGGTCGCTGATTGATGTGCTCAACACCGTGACCCTGCTGCGCGACCGCGGCATCCACGTCAGATCTATCTCGGACGGCATCGACCCCACGACCTCAACGGGCCGGCTGATGCTGAACATGCTCGCCACCCTCGCGGAGTATGAGCGCGAGCTGATCGTTGAACGTGTCAACGCTGGCATCACGGCCGCCAGGCAGAACGGAACCCGATTCGGCCGGCCGGCGTCTGACCCTGCCGTCATCGCGGACAAGCTGGCGATCGCCCAGGACGCCCGTGCGAAGGGCCGTACTGCGGAAGACGCTGCCCGGCTCGTGGGCTGGAGCCGTGCAACGCTGTCCTCTGCCGGCAACCTGGCCAGGAACGGCCGTTCGATCTCGAAGTCCTGGCCTATGGTGCGGATCCTGTCATTGATCCTCCTGTCCTCGTCCTGGGCTTCCCATTTGCGGATCCGGTCGTTGAGCTCGTCCAGGGAGTCAGCAACCGGCATCGGTGAAAGCCGGTTGCGGCGGAACCAGCCCACCTCACCTTCAACGCCGCCCTTTTCGTGGGCCCCGGCGATGCCGGGCTGGCAATAGAAGGGGTCGAAGCCGTAGTGGGAACGGAACAACACCCATCTGTCGTTCTCCCGGCGCTGCCGGCCCTGACCGAACACCACAGCGGTGACAGCACTGGTGAGGTTGTCATAGCGGATGTGTTTAGTCGGGATGCCGCCCAGAACCTTGAAGGCCTCGATGTGCCCTTCAAGGAAGGCCTCCTGGGCCTGGGTCGGGTAGATCCGATGGATGGCCCTGCCCGAATGCGATAACCGGAAAATGAACAGGTGACACTTCGTCTTCACCCCGTTCAGCACGACATAGACCTCGCCGAAGTCCACCTCAGCCTCAGCACCCGGAGCGTGTTCCTGAGGAACGAACACCTCAACCCGGCGGCCGGCCTCCACATCAATCTGGGCCCGACGGACCCTTACGTAATCACGGACCGTCGAATACGACAGCTCCTGCGCTCCGTGCTCTTCTATGAGCCGGGCCAAAATCCTGCGTGCAGTATGGCGCTGCTTCCGCGGCGCCGTCGTGTCCTCGATCAGCATCGCATCGATCGCGCCCTTAAAAGGCTCCAGCCTCCAGGACACGCCTTGCCTCTGTTTACGCTCCGGAGGGGCAGCCGAATCCAGTGCCTGCCTTACCGTTCGCCTGTGAACCCCGTACCGGACCGCCAACGCACGAACCGACAGGCCCTCAACCCGGGCGTCCCTTCGAATCCGCGCGAACAACTCCACTCTCGACTCCATCCAGACCAGCCTTCCGCCGCATCCATCCAGTGATGAATCCAACGTTGAAGGTGGGGCCACAAATAACCGCCACAGGTGCCCGGCGAGTCATGAAGGGGGGCCAGAAATAACCGTCCTGCCGGGGCCATATAAACCTGTCACAGCCAGTTCTGATGACGTCTTACAACCCTTAGGTTCGCCAGCTCGACTTGCGAGCTCAATTCCACCGCTTATTCAACTAAATAGCAGCTAATACCCGCCTGCGCGAGTTTTTAGTTGGTTTGCCGTCCGTCACCAAGGCTTCTGGCAACAGCCCGTATACTGACGCAGGTAACTTGATGCGAGAGAGATTCACCCTACAATTTCCTTGTGACTACACCTGGGCCCGGGGCCGAAACAGATGGAACCTCACCAGGCACTTTAGAAACGTTCGCGGCCGCGGCGCTAGAGGACGCTGGTGAACGCAGGAAAACCGAAATTGAAATTGGTTGGTGGGACGTTCCGCGTCTTCCCATTCAGCTTCTGTCTACTTGGTGGAGTGGACTAAAGGCCAAAACTCGGTCAGTACTGCGCGTAACCGTATGGATTCTTGCGCTTGTTGTCGCTGCAGGCCTTATCTGGCTTGTCTCACTTGCTCTGCAGTGGAAGAGCGCCCAGGCGTGGGAGGACTTTCTTCAAGACTTTGTAACCAGTCCGGCTGCAGCTGGTACCGCAGCAGTACTAGCTGCAGTTATTGCGGCCACCACTTTCAACAAAGGTCTCCAGCACACCAAGGATGAAGCTCGGGACAAAGCGTGGTGGGACAAGTTTGAATGGGTGACTGACAGAATCGTTCCGAAGGACCCCAAGCAGGAACGGTTGCCTAGCGGACTGGCACTGGACCTGCTAGATGCTCTCAAACGTACCTCGCAGGGTGCATTTCAGCAGCGTGCTGTTAGAGGCATTAAACAAACGTATATCAACGGCCGGCGAACTGACCCTGCTACGGCAAGCATTGGAGATCTAAGAGCTCAGTGGAGGGAAGTCCAGACCTTCGCAGACTCTTCCTGGCACACAGGAGACGTCACGTCCGCTCTTCGCAATTACGCCTATAACCTCGCTACCACAATTGCGCTGCGCGAGGCTTGGGATGCAGGAAAAATGAAGTTCAACCCCCTAGTTGGGAGGTCGAACAACAGAATCGACGTTCTCCTCAGACACGACGGCATGTCAGCAGTAGTCATAAGCCGGTTCCTCAAAGAGGACTCTCGAATTGGCTTCTTGGACCAATTGAATGATTATGACGCACGCCGCATGAAAGCTACGGAAGGCATGGAAGGACGGGCCCTCATCGTCGTGGTCAATCGGCCTCCATCTTCTCGCGCGTTTAGGGCACGCAGGAATTTGGACATCGTCAGGGTGCTGCACTGGGAACAGCACCTTGGCGCGGAGGCGCTCCGCGACAAGATTCAGGAGACCCTCCGAAATTTTGTTCCACCGGCGGACCCGCAAACGGTAAAGATGCAGGACACTGACATTCCCACCACCTGTGTCGACTAATCAGCGTCGCAGGCTTGTCTCGTAATGCTTGCGTTTTGAGGCGCCTCGGTTATGAGACCTGTAGGTGGGTTTCAGAGAAGGAGCCGGCGCCCGAGGGCGGGATCGCCCATCACATCAACTGGTCGGATTTGAACACGATCGAGTCGAAGACGACGCGTGCCTCTCTCATCAGCTCCGGATTGACCGACTCGTCGATATGGCCCACAGCGACCACAGCCCGCTGGCCGTTCAGATCGACCACCCGGTAGGTTTCGCGCTCGCCGCGAGTCGAGTACCCGTGTGTGCAGGTGAATCTATTTTCTGAGTAGATACATAACCTGTCGGCGCCGCAGGCGTTGATGTCCACATCGCCCTCGACGGAGTGGTCGAACTCGAAGCCGGAGTAATTGCCTACCATGACCTTGGCGGGAGGACTGCTTGCCGTTGACGACTGCGCCGCCATAGCCCTGAGGAAGGCCTCGACCGACGGACCGACGTCGGCAAGGGCGCCCATCCAGGCGCATGCGTCCATCGACACATAGTTGGCGGGCCAAAGAGTCACGTAGACGGCCCATTCAGCCGGGTGATCCGGGTCGCCCTTGCCCAGGCTTTTGCTGTCGAGAGCAAACCAGCCGTCTGGGACGGTGATTTCGAAAGGCTCCGTGTAGCCGGCGACGGGGACGAGGTATGTGCCGGCGTCGATATCGCCACTCTCCGGCAGCGGCGGGACCGTGCGGGTGCCCCCTCCGTCCGGCAGTGGCGGGGCCGTGCGAGCCTCCGTAGTCGGAGAACTGGCGGACGGGAGAGGGACGTTATCGGGCTCATACTGGCACCCGCCGCGACAGCCAATCAGTGCGATAGCGACCAGGGGCAAGAGTTGGCGCGACCGCTGAGCAGCGGCCTTTTTGAGGGGTGTTATGGAGCTCATCGATCCACCAAGCCGCTGCAGGGTGCTGTGAGGCTCCGCAGCCGGGTGGCCCCGCGGGCGGCCCGAGATGGGAGGCCGTCGCTTCAAGTCTCCTCCGGCTCAGAACCCGTGACAATGAAGAGTTGCACGGAGACCAGATTCGACTCATGCAACCCCGAAATGACAGGAGCGCCCTGAGGCAGTGTTGTGGGAGTGGCAGCTTTTCACCGCCCGGGTCTAACTAGCCCGAGAGATCTGGCGGCAATGCGTCTTATAACCCTTGGGATTTGAGACACATAGGTAATGAGAAAGAGCCTCAGAGGATTCCCTGGTAGAAGACCGCGGGCTAGACGATTGCTCCGGTATCAAGCCGCCGGCGCCGGGAGTGACGGGGGAGCCACCAGGCCCAATAGGCGATCATGAGTCCAGCCGTCGCGGCCCCACCCGCGTAGACCCAGGGCGAAGACCATGACCCTTCGGGGGTGGGAATAGCAAAGGCAACCACGACGGCAGCCACGGCCAGAACGACCTCCACGGCAGCCTGCAGTGGTCTGGCCCGGTACGCAGGGTAGGCCAGCCGGACAAGGGGAATGATCGGGAGCAGGAACAGGCCCAGGCTGGGAATCGGGTAGATCCCGTTGAACGTGTAGATCGTCATGCCCAGCAGTAACAGTCCATGGAATTTCAACACTTGAACGGCCGGGAGCGGGTTCCCCGGCGTCCACCGGCTCAGGAGCAACCCCCAGGCTGGCAGCCCGAGCAGCCAGCCGCCGCACCACCAGCCGACGTTCGTCAGCGCAAGCGGCACGAGCAGGGCGCCCGGAAGCAGGAACGCCACGGCCTGCCGCAGCGACGGGAGCTTTCTTGTCGGGCCAAAGATGCATGCCCCGATCAGCAGGTAGGTGGCCACATACCAAGGCAGCAGCTGGATCACCGGATCGGCCAGGTTGAACACCATCAGCGTGAGAGCGGGGACCATGACGCAGACGGCGGCGAAAGCCCACGGACGGCCGTCAGTGTTCGGCGTGGCATCCCCCAATGTCATGGACGCACTCTACCCGCTTCAAAGGAGCACCGAGCCGAACACTGACTAGGCCGGGCCGTAAGCAGCTTGTATTGAAACGCTAGCATTTTGAGGCGCCTCGGTTATGAGACATGTAGGTGGGTTTCAGAGAAGGAGGCCGGCGCCCGAGGGCGGGATCACCTATCGGATCAGCTGGTCACTTGTCGGACCCGAACACGATCGAGTCGAAGACGGCGCGCGCCTCTCTCATCAGGTCCGGATTGACCGATTCGTCGATATGGGCCACCGCGACGACAGCTCGCTGGCCCTTCAGGTCGACCACCCGGTAGGTTTCGTGTTCATTCTGAGTTGAGTACCAGCGTGAGCAGTCGTATCTAGATCCTGAGTGGATGCATAACTTGCTGCCGTCGCAGGCGTTGATGTCCACGCTGCCCTCGACGGAGTGGTCGAACTCGAAGCCGGAGTAATCGCCCACCATGATCTTGGCGGGAGGAGTGCTTGCCGTTGACGACTGCGCCGCCATCGCGTTAACGAAGGCCTCGGCCGACGGACCGACATCGGCCAGGGCGCCCATCCAGTTGCATGCGTCCTTCGACACATAGTCCGCGGGCCAAAGAGTCAGGTAGACGGCCCATTCAGCCGGGTGATCCGGATCATCCTTGCCCAGGCTGTCGCCGTCGAGAGCAAACCAGCCGCCTGGAACGGTGACCTCGAAAGGCTCCTCGTAGCCGGCGACGGGGACTAGGTATGTGCCGGCGTCCATATCGCCACTCTCCGGCAGCGGTGAGACCCTGCCGGTGTCGCCGCCGCCCGACTGCGGTGGGACGGTGCGGGCCTCCGTAGTCGGAGAACTGGCGGTCGGTTGCGGGACGTCATCGGACTCATACTCGCATCCGCCGAGACACGCAATCAGTGCGATAGCCAGAAGGGACAAGAGATGGCGCGACCGCGGAGCGGCCATTCCGGGGGGTGTCATGGAACTCATGGATCCAACAGGCCGCTGCAGACGACTGTGAGGCCCCGCAACCAGATGGCCCCGCGGGCGGCCCGAGATGGGAGGCCGTCGCTTCAAGTCTCCTCCGGCACAGAACCTGTGACAATGAAGAGTTGCACGGAGACCAGTTTCGACTCATGCAGCCCCGAAATGACAGGAGCGCCCTGAGGCAGTGTTGTGGGAGTGGCAGCTTTTCACCGCCCGGGTCTAACTAGCCCGAGAGATCTGGCGGCAATATGCGTCTCGTAACCCTTGGGAAATGAGATGTCTCATTTCCGCGGAGAAACGTCTGACCTGGACGGTCGCTGATTTTCTACGGAATCTTGTACGAGCGATGGTAAGGGCGATTCTCGTAGCTATGTCTCATAACTTCGTAGCCAATACCTGGTACTCATCCTTGGTTATGAGACAGGTGAGCGGGCGTCGGTTCGAGGGCGTTAGAGCGAGGCTGGAAGTAGACACACTTCTGGATTCAGCAGCGTAGCGTCTTGAAAAACAACAGAGCTTTCCAAGAAACCGCGACCCTGCTTGGGTGAGTCTGGTCCAATTAGCGAGGCGTGCAGCTCAGTCAAGGACGGGTACCGGTTTGGTACCATGTAGGCATGGCTATGAATCTCCGTGTCCCTGAAGACCTCGATCGGCGGCTGGAGAAGTTGGCTGCCGAGGAACATACGTCGAAGTCCGCGCTTCTGTTGCAGGGCGCAGAGTTGGTTCTGCAGCGCCACGCGCGCCGACGTGAAATCAGCGCAGGTCTTGATTTTGTCATGAGTCATGACGCTGATCTGCTGAAGCGCCTTGAAGACGCGTGACAGCGTACCTGGACATTGAGGATGCACTTCAGGTAGTTGATCGGTACGGCTTCCATATCCGTGATGTTGGGTTGTTGGCCTCGGCATTGGCCAGGCCGGCTACGACTGTCATGGGCGCGGAAGCCTATCCGGAACTCGCGGTGAAGGCGGCAGCCTTGTTGGAGTCGGTCGCGCGGTTCCATCCACTCATTGATGGCAACAAACGGACGGCGTGGACGCTCATGGTGCTGCTGCTGTGGATCAACGGTTACCGGCATGACTTCAACACGGATGAAGGCTTCGACCTCGTCGTCGGAGTCGCCGCAGGCACTATCGACCTGCCGAACGCTGCCGCCGAGATTTCCAGGCATCTGGTGCCCCGGTAGTCCTCCAACGCCCCCGAAAGGGGGTGTGGACAATGTCCACACTTTTCGTCTCGTACTGGGCCAAACAGCCTTCGGACTGCCTCGGATTCCGCATGTTTACGCCGGTTCCCAGTGTTTGCACGGGCTGGAATGCAGTTCGAGTCCCACCTCGGGCACAGCATATCCCCTCGTCAGAGGGGTTTTTTGCTTTAACGTGCGTACAGATCTTGTGGCACCGTCGCTCTGCCGGGTGGTTCGCCGACTGTGGCCTGGCCGCCGCGATGGCCTCTTCAGGTGTGAGGTGACGGGTTGAGGGTCCTGGCTGGTGCGCTCTCCGCCTGCTGTGGTGGGTTCCGTGGTTTCTTGGCCAACACCGTTCATGGGCGAAGGTACGTGGGACTACATGACTTCGCCGACTTTGGTATGAATGCCTTCTTGCGGGACTTCTCTCAGACATCACGGGAGCCATCGAATCGCTGTGGGCGCCCCGCGCCCCGCCCAGTCAACAAAGCGTGGGCTGGTGACGCGCTGCCTGCCTGCCGGGGGACTGCCTTCGGTGGAGGCCGACCCCTCCGACGTTTCGGCCGGTGATTCTCGCGCAGCCTAAAAGGAAAGACACGTGAATTGCTTGATTGGCCACATAGGCCTGGTGCTTCAGCTGTTGCGCATCCACGACCTGGCGTTGTGGGCGGCGGAGCTGAGTATCCCTCAGTGAGACTGAGGTCCTCCGCTTGGTGCGGGGCTGGTCCGAGGAAGACCTTGCGGGTTGATCCCCTCAAGATCGAGATGGTCCGGACGCTCCAGCAGCCGTGAAACGGCGTATCCGATGACCAGGCCCCAGAAGGCTGCGTGGATGTTGAACAGATCCAGGCCGGAGATGGTCACGACGAAGGTCACCAGCGCTCCAAGAGTGAAGGTGGTGGAGAAGGCGGTCACGAACGCCTGCTGGAGTGCCCGCAGCATCGCAATTCCGCCAAGGACCAGGACGAATTCCTTCGGCGTGGCGAGCATCAGCCGGGTCAGGGTGGGAGCCAGCGCGGCGCCGGCCAGGGCGAGGCAGCCGTAGGTCACCGCTGCTGTGTACTGCCGTTCTTTAACTCCCGACGACGTCAACAGGGCGTTCGTAGGGCCCGTCACGCAGGCGGATACGGCACCCAGGCTGGCGTTCAGCAGGGAGAACACGCCGGACACGATGGCGAAGACGTTCACCGGTGGCAGGTGGCCGGCGGCCCGGAGCACGGCGATGCCCTGGCCGTTTTGGACGAAGAGGACCGTCAGCGCCAGGGGGACCACCAGTTCCAGCTGCGCCGCCCACGTGAAGACGGGAGGAGTGAAGACCGGGGCGGCCAGGAGCGGCCCGGGTACGCCGGCGACAAACTGCCCGCTGACTGCCACCGCCAGGCAGCCGGCCACGAGGGTCCCGAGGACCGGGGGCAGGAACTTCCCCAGGGCAGGTACGGCGGTCAGGAGCAGGAAGGCGCCCACCATCGGCGTGGCAATGGCCGGATTGGACTGGCTGGAGGAAACGATGTCCGTACCGAAGCGGAGGAAGACGGCGGCAACCATGGCCATGACGATCGGCATGGGAATCATCACCATGATTCGCCGGACCACCCCTGTTGCCCCTAAGGCCAGGATGAGCAGCCCGGCAGTGAAGAACGTGCCTACTACTTCCGCGAATGAAAGGTGCTGCAGCGACGGCCCGAGCAGTACCGTGCCTGGAATCGACCAGGCGAATCCCAGCGGCTGCCGGTACAGCAGCGACATGAGGAGTGTCGCGGCGCCGCCGGAGAACAGGATGCCGAAAACCCACGAGGCGAGCTGGTCCTGGCTGAGCCCGCCCGCTGCCCCGACCGCCAGGGTGACGGCGATGGGCCCGGAGGCGGTGAAGACCAGGCCAATGGCGCCGTTGGACAGGTAGGCGGGTGCCACGTCCCGAAGGAAACGTCGTGGTCCGGCCGGACGGCGTCCGGGCCGTTCCAGGAGCGGTTGCTGCGCAGGCGGCACCTCCGCGGCCGGCAGCCCGGGCGCCGCCTCTGCATGGACGGGTGCTGCTGCGGTTTCGGGCTGGGTGCATGGGTCCTTGCGGGAAGTGGGCATCCTGGCTCCTGGCTGCGTGGTCAGAAAGGACAGGCGCCCCGGAGATGCAGCTCCGGGGCGCCTGGGTTGCCGGGATCTGGCGCCCGGCCTCAAACAGGCAGGGGCAAAGACCTACTTGGTCTCGCCTTCCTTGGCGAGGATGTAGTTGTAGACAACTTCCTCGCCCGCGCCGCCGTCCGTGCGGGGGCGGGGGTCCAGCATCAGTTCCGGCTTGACGGCCGAGGCGATGTCGTCGGCGTTGTGCGGGTCGCCCGGGAAGTAGAGCTGCTGGGTGACAGGCTGGTAGCCGGGTGCCGAGACCTTGATGTGGATGTGGGCCGGGCGCCAGGCGTGCCAGCCGGCCGCCTCGATGAGCTGGCCGCAGGCGCCGTCCGTGGGGATCTGGTACGGCGCCGGACGCATGGTGTTGATTTCGAAGCGGCCCTGGTCGTCAGCCTTGACCGTGGCGCGGAAGAGCCATTCGGGCAGGCCCGGGGCGTACTGCGAGTAGAAACCGGCGGCGTCCGCGTGCCAGATTTCCACCTGGGCGTTCTGGAGGGCGCTGCCGTTGGTGTCCGTGAACTGGCCGGTGAAGCGCAGCGGGGTGCCCTCCTCGCCGTCGCGCATGAGGACAGTGGCCGGCGTCGCAAGGTCCGGTGACCCTGGCACGTAGTAGGGGCCCTCGATGGTGCCCTTGGTGCCGGGGCGCTCCTGGGAGTTGACGTCCTCCACCGTGTGCTCCAGCCACACGTCAAGGAACAGCGGCCATTCGCCGTCGGTACCTACCTTGATGAGCCACGCCTTCAGGGCGTTGTACTCCTCGTAGGTGACCTCGTGCTCAACGACGATGTCATTCGCGGCCTTGATGAGCGCGCCGGCCAGCAGGCTCACGCGTTCCTTGGGCACGTTCAGTTCCGAAAGCTTGCCGGAAGCGGTGAAGCGTTCGGTGGCCTTCGAGCCGGCTTCAACGGCCGTGCCCTCGTTCTCGTTCCGGATATCCACTTGGGTCTCAGTCATGGCGGTCTCCACCTTCGTCTTTGAAATTGGGGCCCAGGAAGGTCTCCTGTACCCGCCGCGGGACGCCGGCACAGGAGAACCTGCGGGCCGTGGCGTCGCGTGATGTCTGTCTCATCGTAGGTCCGAAGATAATGACGAAACAAATATTGATAAGGCCGGTTCTTAGTCATTATCAGGACATAAACACACCCTTGGTGGACCCTAGGTGTTTGCCTGATGTGGGACGAGTCACGGCGGGGAAGGATTGCCTCTAACGTCCACGGCCGGCGCCGCCGCCAGCCCGGACCTCCCGCCCATCCGTCCAGCAATCTCCAATGAGGGAGCACGCCATGACCGAGAACCTGATCCATGCCCGCGAGGTCCTTGCCGACGCCGTGATCGACGACCGTGAAAACGGCATCATCCGGGCCAAGCGCGAAATCTTCACCGACCAGGACATCTTCGAGCTCGAGATGAAGCACATCTTCGAAGGCAACTGGGTATACCTGGCCCACGAGTCCCAGATCCCCAATGTGGGTGACTACTTCACCACGTACATCGGCCGCACCCCGGTGATGATCACCCGGGACAAGGACGAGAAACTCAACTGCCTGGTCAACGCCTGTTCGCACCGCGGCGCCATGCTGTGCCGCCGCAAGACGGACAACCGCACCACCTTCACCTGCCCGTTCCACGGCTGGACGTTCAAGAACTCCGGCGAACTGCTGAAGGTCAAGGATTCCAGGAACGCCGGCTACCCCGAGACCTTCAACAAGGAAGGCTCGCACGACCTCACCCAGGTGGCCCGCTTCGAGTCTTACCGCGGCTTCCTGTTCGGGTCGCTGAAGGCTGACGTGCTGCCGCTCGAGGAGCACCTGGGCGATGCCACCAAGGTGATCGACTCGATCGTTGACCAGTCACCCGAAGGGCTGGAGGTGCTGCGCGGATCATCCACCTACACCTACGACGGCAACTGGAAGGTACAGGCCGAGAACGGCGCGGACGGCTACCACGTCACGGCCGTGCACTGGAACTACGCCGCCACCACAGCCCGCCGCAGCGCCGGTGACTCCGCCAACAAGACCAAGGCCATGGACGCCGGCAAGTGGGGCAAGGTCAAAGGCGGCTTCTACTCCTACGACCACGGCCACCTGCTCCTGTGGCAGGAATGGACCAATCCCGAGGACCGTCCGCTCTGGGACCGCCGCGAGGAACTGGTCCAGAAGTACGGCGAGGAGATGGCCAACTTCATGATCAACATCTCGCGAAACCTGTGCCTGTACCCGAACGTCTACATCATGGACCAGTTCTCCTCGCAGATCCGCCACTTCCGGCCGATTTCCGCGGACCAGACCGAGGTGACGATCTACTGCATCGCGCCCAAGGGCGAGTCCCAGGAGAACCGCTCCAAGCGCATCCGCCAGTACGAGGACTTCTTCAACGCCACCGGCATGGCCACACCGGACGACCTGGAGGAATTCCGCTCCTGCAACAAGACCTACTGGGCCACCAGCGCCCCGTGGAACGACATGACCCGAGGCTCTACGCACGAGATCGCCGGCCCGGACGAGCAGGCCCAGGCCCTGGGCATGACCAGGGTCATCGCCTCCGGCGTGCGCACCGAAGACGAAGGGCTCTACCCCATCCAGCACGGGTACTGGAAGGAAGTCATGGACCGTGCCCTGGTGGACGAAGAGGACCGCGCCGCGCTGGATTCCGTCCCCGCCTCCGCCTGACAGAGCCCACCGGAACCACAGAGAGCGCAGAACCCATGACAAACCTGACCCAAACCGCCCCGGTCCTAAAGACCGAAGAGGAGATCGCAACCCTCGAAACGGTCCGGGCCTTCCTTTACCGGGAAGCCCGCCTGCTGGACGACCGCCAGTTCGATGAATGGCTGGAGTGCTACCACCCGGATTCCGAATTCTGGATGCCGGCCTGGGACGTGGACGACCAGCTGACGCAGGACCCCCAGAACGAGATCTCCCTGATCTACTACGACAACCGCGGCGGCATCGAGGACCGGGTGTTCCGGATCAAGACCGACCGGTCTTCGGCGACCTCCCTCCCCGAGCCGCGCACGGGCCACAACATCACGGACGTTGAGGTTTTGGCGAACGACGGCGGCCGCGTCGAGGTGCGCTTCAACTGGTTCACCCTGTACTTCCGCTACAACACGACGGACACATACTTCGGCACCAGCTACTACACGATCGACCTTTCCGGCCCCGAGCCGGTGATTCTGAAGAAGAAAGTAGTCCTGAAGAACGACTACATCCACCACGTGGTGGACGTCTACATGATCTGACCCGCCCAGTGCGGCGCCCGGAGTTCCCCGGCGCCGCACTGCAGGTCCCATTCCGTGCCCGCCGGGCACGCCAGAACTTTCCCGGGACGCGACGACGCGCCCGCACAGCCAGGAGGACCCCATGGGCCACAAAGTAGCCCTCAGCTTCGAAGACGGCGTCACCAAAGTCATCAAGGTCGGCGACTATGAGACCGTCATGGACGCGGCCTACAAGGCGCGCATCAACATCCCGTCGGACTGCCGCGACGGCGCCTGCGGCACCTGCAAGGCTTTCTGCGATTCGGGGTCCTTCGACCCGGGCGACTACATCGACGACGCCATGACCGAAGAGGAACTCGAAAAGGGCTACCTGCTGACCTGCCAGGCCGTCCCGGAATCCGACCTGGCCATCCAGATCCCGGCCACGTCGGAATCGGCCAAAACGGCGGCGGCCACCTTCACCTCCACCATCAAGGAGCTTAACCGGCACACGGACACCACGGTGTCCTTCACCCTTGAGGTGGACAACCGGGACGCACTTGCTTTCCTTCCCGGCCAGTACGTCAACCTCAAGGTCCCCGGCACCGACGCCGAGCGGTCCTACTCTTTCAGCAGTGGCCCCGAGGTTCAGGACGCGTCCTTCATGGTCCGCGTCACCCCACAGGGCGCCATGTCCGAATACCTGCGTGACCGCGCCGCAGTAGGCGACTCCGTTGAATTCACCGGCCCCTACGGCTCGTTCTTCCTGCGAGAACCCAAGCGGCCCCTGCTGCTCCTGGCCGGCGGCACCGGACTGGCCCCGCTCCTGTCCATCCTGGAAAAACTCTCCGAAAAGCCGCCGTCCAGCCCGGTCCACCTCATTTACGGGCTCACCCGGGAGGCGGACATCGTGGGCCTGGACTGGCTGCGTGCCTACGAAGCGAAGCTGCCCGGCTTCACCTGGGACTACATCGCCTCCGAGCCCGGCACCTCGGCCCCGCACACCGGCTACGTCACCCAGATCATCCAACCGAAACACCTCAACGACGGAGACGTGGACATCTACCTCTGCGGCCCGCCCCCCATGGTCAACGCCGTCTCCAAGTGGCTGGACACTGAAGGCATCCAGCCCGCCAACTTCTACTTCGAGCGGTTCGCTCCGAAGGAGACGACCGGAGGCGACGCCGAAACGGGTGCCCCGGCGCCGGCCGGGAAGATCCGGGCCGAAGGAGACACGATGAGCCGCGGCGAGGCAGTGTCCTCGCTGGAGACCGGCCGGCTGGATTTCCGCAAGGAAGACAGCTTCGCACAGCTGGACGCCCGCATGGGCCTGGAGTTGGCGGTGAGCGAATTGCTGCTGGGCAGGCTCAGCGAAGCGCAGCTGCGCCAGTTCCGCCGGCTCGCCGAAGCCACCACAGCGTCAGTGGACGGCGGGAACATCAGGGACCCCGAGGAGTTCGCGCGCACCAACGAGGAATTCCACGAGTACCTCTTCATGGTCTGCGACAACCCCATGTTGTTGGAGTCCTACCGGCGCCTGGATGTGCACGCCCAGATGGCCGCGGCCCTCGACGCCGGAACGCCGATCTTCGAGCGGGTCACCCAGGACCACCTGGACATCGTGGACGCCTTTGAACGTGGTGACAAGGACCGCCTCCGCGCCGTCATCACCGCACACGCCCACGACGCTAAGGACACCATGGCCGGCGCCATCGACGCCAAGGCCGCCCTCTGATGGCTGCGCCGTACGCCGGGCAGTTCGTGACCCCCGGCCGTTTCGGCGGCAAGGTCGCCGTCGTCACCGGTGCCGCCCAGGGGATCGGCCGGAAAGTGGCCGAACGCATCGGCGCCGAAGGCGGGGCAGTGGTCCTGGTGGACCGCGCGGAACTGGTCCACGACGTGGCCCGCGGCATCGGAGAGGCCGCCAAGGTCTCCGGTTCCGGTGGTTCGGCCACGTCCGTCACAGCGGACCTGGAGACCTTCGCCGGCGCCAACCGGGCCGTCAAGGCTGCGCTTGCAGCCCACGGACGCGTGGATGTCCTGGTCAACAACGTTGGCGGCACCATCTGGGCGCGCCCCTACGAGGAATACGACGAGGACAAGATCGAAAAGGAGATCCGCCGCTCGCTGTTTCCGACCCTCTGGAGCTGCCGGGCGGTCCTGCCGGCGATGCTGGAACAGGAATCGGGGACCATCGTCAACGTGTCCTCGGTTGCCACCCGCGGCATGCACCGCGTCCCGTATGCCGCGGCGAAGGGAGGCGTCAACGCCCTGACCCAGGCCCTGGCCATGGAGGTTGCCGGCCGCGGCATCCGCGTGGTTGCCACTGCGCCGGGCGGCACCGAAGCTCCACCGCGGAAGGTCAAACGTGGCCCGGAAGCCGAATCCGCCACCGAGAAGGCCTGGTACCAGGTGATCGTGGACCAGACCGTGGAATCGTCCTTCATGAAGCGCTACGGCACCCTGGACGAGCAGGCCGCGCCCATCGTGTTCCTCGCCTCCGACGAAGCGTCCTACCTCACCGGCAGCATCCTTCCGGTGGCCGGCGGGGACCTGGGCTAGCATGGACCCCCGCCGGAACGGGCGGGCAGGGCGCTCCGGTAGACTGGCGGCCATGACTGCGGGGTCCGTCCAGGGCGACATTGGCGCGGATTCGGCGCTGGTAGGCCGCGAGGCAGTGTTCGCTGAGCTCGCGGAAATCCTCCGCACCGTCCGTAAGGGCAAGGTGGCCGCCGTGGTCCTCACCGGGCCCGCCGGCTCCGGCAAAACCGCGGTGCTGGAGTCCTTCCTGGAACACTGCCGCACGGGGGCCCGCGGCGTCCGCGTCCTTTCCGCCATGGGCGACGAGTGGGAAGCGCAGTTTGCGCTCGCGGGCTATTCGCAGCTCATGCTCGCCCCGCCGCTGCGTTCGGCGAAAGCGTACGACGGCGGCCCGCACCTTCCGGCGGGTCCCCTCGCCTCCCTGAGTACGGACCAGGTGGTCAACTACGCGTCGACGCTGGGCACCCACCTGGAAGGGCTGCAATCGCACGGGAGCGTGGTGGTCGCCGTCGACGACGTCCACAAACTCGACGTGGAAAGCCTGCGTATCCTCACATTCGTCATGCGCCGGCTGCACGGCAAGAAGATCCTGTTCCTGCTGACCCTGGACCCCGCCGACGCGCCGCGCATCCCGGCAGGCGTCCTGGACTACCTCACCGGGCACCAGGTGGTCCGCATTCCCATGGAGCCGCTCACTCCGCAGCAGGTCCAGGAAGTGGCCCGGCGCCTGCACGGCATCGACCTCAGCGTCACTGCGGCCCACGGCCTGGTCCGGCACACCGGGGGTCTGCCGCAGCCCGTGACGGAGCTGCTGCGCGAACTGCCCGCCGAGACGTGGCTGAGCTGGTTCCCCGCGCTGCCTCCCTCCTCCCGGCTGCGCGCACGCGTGCGCAGCGTCCTGGACTCCGCCTCGGCCGCCCTCGTTGCCGTGGCCGAAGCCGCGTCCGTGCTGGGCCGCAGCGCCGGACTGCACGAAGTCGCAGCCGTCAGCGGGGTGGAGTCCGTCCTCGATGCCCTGGACGAAGGCCACCGCGCCGGCCTCCTGCGGCTGTCCGTGGACCAGGCGCGCTCCGCCGTCGTGTTCGTTGAACCCGGAACGGCGGAGGCGATCTACGAGCAGATTGTTCCCAGCCGCCGGATCGCGCTGCACCGGCTGGCTGCAGAGGCCGTGCAGCCGGAGGGTGAAAAACTCGGGCACCGGGTCTCCGCCACACCGGCAGGGGACCAGGCCCTCGCCGAGGAGCTCGAGGATTTCGCCGCCCGCCAGGCCGCTGTGGGCGCATGGCAGGACGTGGCCACGGCCCTGTTTTCCGCATCGCGGCTGTCCCTGGACATCCGGGCCCGCAACGACCGGCTCCTGCGCGCCGTCGACGCGCTGGTGGGAGCCGGGAATGTTGCCGAGGCGCAGAGCTGGTCGGCCGCCGTGGACGCGCTGCCGCCGTCGCCGCTGCGCTCTTCGGTGCTGGGCTACCTGTCTACGGTGTCCGGCCAGAACGACAGCGCCCAAAGCCAGCTGGAAATGGCCTGGCGCACCAGCAACCCGGAGCGCGACCCCCAGGCTGCCGCGCAGGTGGCGCAGCGGTTCGTGCTGCACGGGGTGGCGTCCTGGGACGGCCCGATGATCACCGGCTGGGCGGAACGCGCCATGTCGTTGACCGAACCAGGGACGCCGGCGCATGTCGAGTCCGAAGCCATCTATGGCCTGGGCCTGTACGCCTGCGGCCGGCTGGGGGAGGCGGAGGCCTCGTACCAGCGCGCCTTCGGTCACGCCGCCGAGAATGCGCAGAAGCAGCGGGTGCAGATGGGTGCCGGCTGGCTGGCGCTGCGGATGGACAATGTCGAATCGGCCCTGGTGAACTTCGAGTCGGCGGCCCCCACCGAGTACCGCGGCGGGTCCCTGCGGATTTCCCTGTGGGCCGAGGCGTGGCTGGCCCGCACCCACCTGGTGCTGGGGAACTGGGATGCCGCGGCGGCCACCATCGCACGGTCCAGCGTCCGCCTGGAAACCTCCCGGATGCCCCTGATCCGGCCCCTCCTGTACTGGACCGCCGCGGAGCTATGGTCCATGCGTGGGGACTGGGACCGGGCCCGCTATTACGTCTCGCAGGCCGCGGTCCAGCCGGGGACGTACCGGGCCATGCAGGTGCCCGCCAGCCTGGCGCGGGCACGCTTCCATGAGGCGCGGGCAGACTATGAGAGCGCCCTGGCCGTGCTCCAGCCGCTGACCGAGCTGGACCCGTGGACCGAGGACCGGGTGTCCTTCTGGCCTTGGCAGGACACCTATGTCAACGCACTTGTCATGACCGATCAGCTGGATACCGCCGACGCCTTCCTGACGTCCTTCGAGGGGCTGCGGCGCGAGCGGGAAGTCCCCTCCGACATGGCCAGGATGGCGTGGGCGCGGGGCCGGCTTCTGGCGGCGCAGGGGGATCCGGACACGGCGAGGGAGCATTTCGAGGCGGCCCTGGGGCATCTTCGCGGGCTCAACCGGCCCTACCTGCGGGCGCGGATCAGCTTCGCCTTCGGGCAGAGCATGCGGCGCGCCGGGAAACGGCGGCTGGCGTCATCGGTGCTGCGCGCGGCGCGGGACCTCTACGACTCATTGGGCGCGGCGACCTATGTGGAGCGCTGCGACAGGGAGCTCAAGGCGACCGGTCTCGACGTCGGACATCTTCCCGACCCCGCCGATGCGGTGCTCACCGCCGCCCGCGACCACCACCTCCAGCTCACCGCGCAGGAGCAGGCGGTGGCCGAGCTCGTAGCCGGGGGAGCCACCAACAAGGAAGCGGCCCGGGCGCTGTTCGTGGCGGAGAAGACCGTGCAGTACCACCTCACGCGGCTCTACCGGAAGATGGGCATCCGCTCCCGCAGCGAGCTCGCCGCCGCGTTCCGGGCAGGGGACTGACCCGGAACGCGTCGGTGCTTGTCTTACTTAATGTCGGAGGGATGCTTGGCCAGCGGAACCACCGAGATCTCCATGTACGGGAACAGGGGCAGGTTCTGCAGGATGTCGTGGAGTTCGTCGTTGGAGTCAACGTCAAAGATCGAATAGTTGGCGTACTCACCCACCACGCGCCAGATTTCCGGCCACTTGCCCGAGCGCTGCAGTTCCTGCGAGTAGGCCTTCTCCTTCGCCTTGATTCCGGCCGCCTCGGAGGCGGGCAGGTCTGCGGGCAGTTTCACGTCCATATGGACCAGGTACTTCACTGTTTTTCCTTTCGTGGAATGGGTGGCGTCAGCGGTCGCTGCGGTAGCGTTCGAGTTTTTCCTCATTCACCCCGGTGCCAACGCCGGGGCCTTCGGGGACGCGGATGCGCCCGTCAATGATCTGCAGCGGTTCGGCCAGGAGATCGTCCGTCATGTCCAGGTAGTTGGACAGTTCCGCGGCGCGCTTGGCGGTGTGGGCGAAGGCCGCACCAAACACCACGGACGCCACGGTGCCCACCTGGGTGTCGATCTGGTTGCCGATGTAGACGTCGATTCCCATGCCCTCGGCCATGCCCACGATCTTGGCGGCCTCGGTGAATCCGGAGCGGGCCGTCTTGACCGCCAGCAGGTTGGCCCCGCCGTTGAGGATTTCCTTGGCGGCCTCGCCGAGGTTGGGGGCGGATTCGTCCGCTGCGATGGGCATGGGGGCGTTGGCGACAAGCCGGCGGCGGCCCAGGACTTCGCGGGCGTCATCCGGCTCCTCGAGGAACTGCAGGCCGAGGTCCGCGGTGCGGCGGAGCACTTCGGCGGCCTCATTCGCGGACCAGCCACGGTTGGCATCCATGTAGAGTTCGGCGTCCTCGCCCAGGCCCTCGCGCAGCACGCGGGCCGCCTCGATGTCCAGGTGGAGGGGGCGGCGGCCGGTCTTCAGTTTGAATGTGTTGATGCCGTACGTTTCGCGGAACTCCAGCGCCAGGGCGAGCAGTTCCCGGGCGGGCTTGAACCCAAGCATGTGGGAGACCCGCAGCGAATCGGTGTAGCCGCCCAGCAGTTTGGTCACCGGTTGGCCGAGGGCCTTCCCGATGACGTCCCACAGCGCGATATCCACGGCACCCTTGGCGGTCTGGTTGTGGATGGTGCGGTAGAGGATCTCCTGGACCTTCTCCCTGTCAAAGATGTCGACGCCGATCAGCTGCGGCGCGAAGACGTCCTGCACCACCGCGACGATGGACTTTTGCGTCTCGCCGTAGGTGTACGGGCGCGGCGGGGTGTCCGCGAGGCCCACCACGCCGTCGTCCGTGCGGAGGCGGACCAGCACATGGTCGGCCTCGTGGACGGATCCGGAGGCGAAGTGCAGCGGGTGGCGGTAGGGGATCGAGTAGGGAATCGCCTCAATGGCTGCGATTTTCATGACGGGGAAAACCTTTCATCTTTGGGAAGCGGGTCATGGCCGGGCGCGGTGGCGGCCACGACGACGTCCAGGAAGTTGTGCAGCAGGGCGGAGCGGTGGCCGCGGAGCCAGGCGACGGCGAGCTCCACGGGAGGTGCGTTGTCGATCTCCCGGTAGGCGACGCCGTCGAGCTGGAAAGCCCGGACCCGGGACGGCATGACCGCCACCCCGCCCCCGGCGGCCACGAAGGCGAGCATCGTGGAGGTTTCGCCCACCACCTGGGTGATGCGCGGCTGGAACCCGGCCTGGCGGCACAGGTCCGAAGTGATGCGGTACAGGACGGATTCGGGCGCGTAGCTGATGAAGTCCTGGTCCTGCAGTTCGTGCATCGCCACCGGCTTGTCCTCGGCCAGGGCGCTGAAGGACGGAACCGCGAGGACGAGCGGCTCCTGGTCGACAACGCGGTAGTCGATGTCCTGGGAGGCGACGGGAGGGCGGAGGAGTGCTGCATCCAGCGTGCCGTCCCGGAGTCCGGCTTCCATGGACGGGGTAAGCATCTCGCCATGCAAAGCCAGCGACAGGCCCGGCAGCATCTGCTTGGCCAGCCTCGCGATCTGCGGCATGACGCCGTAGGTGGCCGAACCCGAGAAGCCCACCCGAAGGACGCCCGTGGCTCCCTTGCCCACCTGGTACACGTCCGCTTTCAGTGTTTCCATATCGTTGACGATCTGCCGTCCGCGGTCCAGCAGGAGTTCGCCGGCTGTGGTGAGGTCCACGCGGCGGGTGGTGCGGTTAAGCAGCCGAACCCCCAGCTGTTCCTCGAGCTGGCGGATTTGCTGGGAGAGAGGCGGCTGGGCCATGTGGAGGCGTTTCGCAGCCCTGCCGAAGTGCCGTTCTTCCGCCACCGCGATGAAGTAGTTCAGCTGCCGGATGTCCACTGTGATGCCTTCCCATTCGCCCTGCCAAGGCTCTGCCCCGGACGACTATTGATTCAAAGAATAACCCTAAAAAGACTTACTAGTGCATTCTTTCGACTCAATGACGTCCAAGGCAGACCGCTGTGCGCTACTGGGGCTGCTTTGCCGCAGCATCCGTTTCGGCGCGGTGCCCAGCGATCTTTTCGACCTGGTGCTCGGCTTGCTCCAGCTTGCGCTGGTGCGGGACCATGACGGTCACCAGGCCTCCCAGGAGCGCAACGCCGCCGTAGATGTAGAAGGCCGTGGAACCGCCGATGCCCGCGGCCGCGAGCCAGCCGCCGATGATCGGGCCGAGCACGCCGCCCAGGCGGCCCACGCTGGCGCACCACGCAACGCCGGCCGCTCGGGCGTTGGTGGTGAAGTAGTTGGACTGGAAGCCGTAGATCAGCACCTGGGTGCCAAGCGTTCCCACGCCGGCCACGGCGATGAAGGTGAAAAGCATGGGCAGCGGCAAGTTGAAAGTCATGAGGACCAGGGAGACTGTGGCCAGGCCGAAGGTAGTGGCGATTACCCTTTGCGGGCCGCTCTTGTCAGCCAGGCGGGAGGCAATCAGGCCGCCCGCCACCGCGCCGAGGTTCAGTGCCAGCGGGAAGAACAGGGAGTAGGTCCGGCCGTAGCCGTAGCCTTCCATGATCTTGGGCAGCCAGGTGTTGAGGCCGTAGGTAAGGAGCAGGCCGCAGAAGGACATGAGCCCCAGCAGGACGGAGGCCAGCGCGAACTGCCTGGAGAAGACTGCGGCGAACCCGGACTTCTGCGGCGCAGCGCCCGTCTCCAAGATGACGCGCTCTTCGAGGAGCGGCACGCCGGTGCGCTCCGCGGCGGCCAGGGCTTCCTCTTCCCGGCCGCGGGACAACAGCCAGCGGGGGGACTCGGGGAGCTTCCGCCATGCGATGGGGAGCAGGATGACCAGCGGAAGTGCGCCGATGATGAACAGTCCACGCCAGCCGAGGCTCTCATGGAACATAATGCCCATGATGGAGGCGACCACGCCGCCGGCCGGAACGCCGGAGTACACGATGGCGTTGTAGAACTGGCGGCGTCCTGCCGGAGCGAACTCGGCCATGGTGGCGCCGGCACTGGCGATGACAACGCCCAGGCCGAGGCCCGTGATGAAACGCATGGCGCCGAAGGCCGGGACTGTGGTGGTCAGTGCGGTGATGAACATGCCCACCGAGAACCAGGCGATGCCAAGGAGCATGAGGCGGCGGCGGCCGAAGAAGTCGCCGACGGCGCCACAGATCAGGGAACCGACCAGGACTCCGATGAGGGCCCAGGAGCCCAGGAGGCCGGCGGTGGCCATGTCGAATTTACCGATCTGGCCGGGGTCAGCGAGCAGGCCCGGCAGTACGGTGCCGTAGATGACCAGGTCGTAGCCGTCAAAGAGCAGGGCTGTGCAGATGACGAAGGCCACCCAGTTGGCGGTGCGGGTCTCCTTCTCTGGATTTTCAGCGATAACCGCGTGCGGTTGTGTCATGTCCGGTTCCTCTCAAAGGTGATTTGCATGCGCTGGCACGACGTTGGGCCAGCAGCCGTTTCGGGGTTCCTTTCAGCCTGACAGGTGTGTGACCCAGGACATATGAGGCAATTGCCCGGGGTTCCGCCCGGGGGTTTCTATGTACTTATTTCGAATGAATAAGCCTTTTGCATTGAAGAGTAAATATAGATGACAGCTCACCCGCCTGCCGCTAGGCTGGCGCAATGACCACTCCTGCACGCCTTCATTCCGACCTGTCCCGCCTCGGCCGGGAAACCGACATGTTCCTCGCCACCGTCGCGTCCCTGTCGGACCACGAAATGGCCGGCCCGTCACTGTGCGACGGATGGTCCAGGGCGGACGTCATTGCGCACGTCGCTGCCAATGGCCGTGCGCTGGTCCATCTCGTCGAGTGGGCCGCCACGGGTAAGGAGCGTCGGCTGTACGTCTCGCCCGAAGCCCGCGCCGAGGCCATCGCCGCCCTGGCCGCACTGCCACGGGAAGAGCTGCGTGCGGAGTTGCGGTCCTCGGCCGGGCACTTCGCCGAGCAGGCCCAGCGGCTGGCGGGCGCCCTCGCAGCCCCGGAGATCGGCTTGAACGGCAGCCCGCTGGCGGCGACGTCCATCGTGGCGCTCCGGATTTCGGAAGTCGTAGTGCACCACCACGACCTGGATACCGCCTGGACCATCGAGGAAGCTGACCCGGACTCCCTCCTTGATGCGCTCGAAGCCGCAGTGCGCTCGCTGTGTGCCAAGGACGCACCGGGGATGACCCTGGTAACCGAGGAACGCGACCAGTGGATCATCGGTGACGGCTCCCTCCGGGTGGAGTCGGACCGTGAGGGTCTGCTCCAGTGGCTGGCGCGCGGTGATGCCACGCATATCGAGGCGGAGGGTCCGGTGCCGGCACTGCCGCGCTGGTGAGTCGGCCGGCACGAAACGGCTCCAGCGGCATCCCATCGAGGGGCCTGCATAGTCCGGCGAGGTTATTTTCGTTGCTTCACCGCTTCTGCGATTCCTTCGGGCGCCCGCACCACCCGGTTGTCGCAGTCCCGGCCCGGTTACTCAACCAACTTGGCCAGGGGCATGACACAGCGTTGTCGAGCAAGGAAAAGCCCATGTGGTTGTGAAAAGCGTTCGTGTCCGCTTCCGGAAGCGTGCTCGTTGGCTCAAGGGGTTGAATCGGTGAAGTGGGCCTATTGGCAGCGTCAGCAGGGGTTCAGCAGCCTAGCGTCTTGAAAAACAACTGAGCTTTCCAAGACACCGCGGCCCTGCTCGGGTGAGCCTGATCCAATTAGCGGGGCGTGCAGTCCAATCAAGTCCGGGTACCGTTTTGGTACCATAGAGATATGGCTATGAATCTCCGTGTCCCTGAGGACCTCGATCGGCGGCTGGAGAAGTTGGCTGCCGAAGAACACACGTCCAAGTCCGCGCTTCTGTTGCAGGGCGCAGAGTTGGTTCTGCAGCGCCACGCGCGCCGGCGCGAAATCAGCCAGGGCCTTGATTTTGTTGTGAGCCATGACGCTGATCTGCTGAAGCGCCTTGAGGACGCGTGACGGCGTACCTGGACATTGAGGATGCACTTCAGGTAGTTGATCGGTACGGCATCCATTTCCGTGATGTCGGGTTGTTGGCCTCGGCATTGGCCAGGCCGGCCACGACTGTCATGGGCGCGGAAGCCTATCCGGAATTGGCGGTGAAGGCGGCGGCCTTGTTGGAGTCGGTCGCCCGGTTCCATCCACTCATTGATGGCAACAAACGGACGGCGTGGACGCTCATGGTGCTGCTGCTGTGGATCAACGGTTACCGGCATGGCTTCACCACGGATGAAGGCTTCGACCTGGTCGTCGGAGTCGCCGCGGGCACTGTCGACTTGCTGGACTCTGCCGCCGAGATTTCCAGGCATCTGGTGCCCCGGTAGTCCTCCAGCGCCCCCGAAAGGGGGGGGTGGACAATGTCCACACTTTTCGTCTCGTACTGAGCCAAACAGCCTTCGGACTGGCTAGGATTCCGCATCTTTTCGCGGGTTCCCAGTGTTTCCAAGCCCTGGAATGTAGTTTGAGTCCCACCTCGGGCACAGTATTTCCCCAGGTCAAGTGCCCGTTAGGAGATCGAGTGTGTACAAAACCGCCAAGAGTGTGCACCCGAGCGGACCGTACCTGCATATCTGGAACGTTGTTCGCCTGAGTGTTGATGCTGGTAGGGCACGCCCTGATGGTGGCCAGCTAGCAACAGGTTGGCGCCGACGAAAAGCTCGCCCGCATCGGCGTTCAAGTCGCCGGGACCATCACCTGCTTTAGTGACGCTAAGGGGGATCAAACCGGACATCGCGGTTGAGTACGTGGCGGCCGACGGCGTGAGCCGCTACGCGAACGCCCCCGTGGATCATGAGCAGCGCCCATCCGTCGGTGAGCCGGTCACCGTCGTGTACCGCGAACAAAATCCGAGCAGGCAGTCGTGCTCGGCTATGAAAGCAACAGTGAGTTCCTCGGCGGCGTCGGCCTGATCCGACGGCGGTCTTCTCAACGCTGGCCTCGTCCTCATCGTTTCCTGACTGAGGGGGAGGCGACGGGATAAAGTCCGCAGTTCGAACGTGGGCAGTGGTGCGGCAGAGTCGTGGTGGACGAACGTGGAGGTTCCAGCGCACACAGCCATCCGGGTTTGCCAGGCCCGCACCATTTGTTCCGGACGTGGCCGACACCCAGCAACGGGTGCCTGTCTTTCGCTGTCCTGCTGCTCGCTTCCTATGAAGCCCCTCCGCAGCGCCAGTGTCCCTGGCGCCGCGGAGAAGGCCCGGCGTTACAGCCTGGGCCAGTCCAAGGCTAGGCCCAGGACTGGTCCCGGTTGAGGCAGGCACCGCCGTTGTAAGCTACGTGGATTGAGCTGACTCTGTTCTTCATCGCGCCCAGGTTGAGACGTTCCCCCGGTTGGATGTACCAGGCGTAGCCTTCGCAGCCGGGGCTGTCGTAGATGGTGATGTACGCGTACGTGTTGTTGATCAGGGATGCTGCGTTGTTGTTAACCTGGACGCCCCATCCGTTCCGTCCGACGGGGCCGTCGGTGAAGAGCTCGTTGCCCATGGTGGCGTCGCTGTTGGCGTAGTCGGCGCGTGCGCCCTGGAAGTCGGAGTTGAAGTAGAAGCACACGCGGGCTGACGGGCACGCGGTTCCTGTGCCCGAAGCATTGGCAGCAGGCGCGCCCGCCAGGAATGTGCTGGCTCCGAGCGCCAGTACAGCCGCAGCAGTAGCCGCTTTATGCGTTGCAAGTTTCATGAAGTTCCCCAGTCATTTTTTGTAGGCGGACGAACCAATCGTCCGGGTCACCCAGCGGAGGCGCCGTCATCATTCTCTGGCATCGACGTCTTGCGGGCCATGGGGACACCTCCCCCCAATCCCAGGGGCCGGGCTAAGCCCTCCACCCATCGACGACACCCCACAGAATTCAGGTGTTGCACTCACCGCCTGAACTCGTCGCCAGCGGAGGGTTATGAGACAGCGAATTGGGCGGGGAGCGAGGAGCGCCACCCGCGACTGGAACCTTTAACGCAGCACGAGCTAGTACCAGTCGTGACCGGCTCCAGTCTCGGCAGCAGGTTTCGCCAGCTTGAAGCCGGCTCGAACGGCTACTGCAGCCGATGACTGCCGAGCATCTGGGTCAGGACCGTGTGAAGAGGACTGGCCTTGCTTGTTTTGTCGTCGTCGATCTATGGTCAACGACCTGGCTTTGGACGTAACGCCGCAGTAACGCTCACGCCATTAGGGTCCCACTACCTTTACGTTGCGTTCACGGTTGCCCGGGGAGCTGACATGGCCAATCTCAAACCAAAGGAACGCTGTCACCAGCCGACCACGCCAACATTCATCCAGGTTCGAACGAGCGTCCGCTTGCACACGGGCGCGCATGACGATGGGGGACTGTCGGCCGCTGATCGCCGTTCACTCCGTACGGCGCTGTCATGAGCCTCTGGGACGATCTCCCGTCCGACGTCCGCAACACTGGAGCGCTGGATCCGCTGGAGAATGCCCTCAGGGCGATTGACACCGCCGGGCTGATGCCGCGCGAGGTCACCGACGTGGATGGCACCTGGAGCGTCCGATCCGTCGCGGCGGACGTGCCGCAGCTCGCCGGGGTCAGCGTTGACCCCGCGACCGGGCGCTGGGGCGGGGCCGGGTCATCCACACCCATCGAGCTCACCGGCACCCAGGTCACCATCGCGTACGGCCGCCACCTGACCGGCCCGGGCGGCACGGAGGACGGCGGTTGGCACCTGGACCTGGACGTGCCCGGGATCCGGCTGCTCGTGCCCTACCTGCGGGGCGCGATGCTGGACACCCGCGGCCAACTGGTCTTCGACCCCGCCAACCCGCAGGTCCGGTTCATCCTGCCGCGCATCGTCATCCGGACCATGCAGCTGGCGGGGGCCACGGTCGGCACCCGGCTGCGCTCGGCGTCGACCTCGGGCAACCCTGTTGACGACATCTACTCCTTCATCCGCATGGCCCCGGGCCACGCGCTCATCGGCCCGGGGAACACGGTCGGCTTCGCGTTCCGCACCGCCGAGCTCGACCTGTCCTCACTCGCCGACCCGCCCGGGCTGCCGCCCGGGGCGCGAGCCGTCCCCGGCGAGTGGCAGGGACTGCACCTGCCGGAGGTCCGGCTGTTCGTGGCCCCGGACGGGCTCGAGGGCCTGGCCGTCGCGGCCGGTGTCCGGGACCTGTGGATCGGGATTGGGGTGCACGACGGCGTGACGGGCGCCTTCAGTGCCGAGGTTGTCAACCGCGGCGGCTCCCCGGCGGTGCTGGCCCGGTTCATCAGCCCGGCCGGGCGGCACATCGCGGCGGTCGCCGGCGCGGCGGTCGAGGCACCGGACCAGAGCGTGTTTCTCGTCGACGCCTCGGGCGGGCTGGCCCCGCACACCATCAGGATCGAGGTCGTCGGCGGGCCGACGGTCGCGGGGGACCGACTGCCCGTGACGGTGCCCGCGGCTGGCACTGTCGAGCTGCGGGTCACGGTCACCGACGCCGGCGGGCACTCCCACGGCCCGGTCTCCTTCCGTGCGCTGCGGCCTGCCTCCGGTGAGGGGGCCGCTCCGGCGCTGGCGAACCCGGCCGCCCTGCGGCTGCTGACGCCCGAGCGCGGGCGGATGGTCGTCGTCTCCCAGACCGCCATCGACGTGACCGTGCGGCTCGACCCCGAGGTTGCTGCCGACTGGGTGAGGCCCGGCGGCGCCTCGACCGGGACAAGGGCCACGGTGACCGTGGCGGCCGGCAGCACCGCGGCGGTCGCCGGCACTCCCACCCAGCCCGCGGACGCCCGCCCGACCACGCTGGACTGCTACTTCCGGTTCAACCACCCCTTCCCGAGCGAGACCACCGACGCCTGGTGGCGCAACCCGGCCAACACCGGCTCGGCACCCGCGTCCGGGCGGACCGCTGCCCCCGCCGGGGACGCCTTCACCGACCTGGCGCGGTCACGGCAGGCAGACATCGGCGCCACCCCGCTCGTCGTGGAGGGCTACGCCTCCTACGAGGGCAACGACACCCCCACGAAGCGGACCAACAACCTGGACCTCAGCCGGCGCCGCCTCGACGCGGCGGTCGACATCCTGCGCGATCTGGGCTACGCCGCAACCGCCGGCACCCCGCACGGCCACGCCGACGCCCGCGACCACACCCCACTTGACCCGCCCACGCCGGCGCCGGCCGAGACGTCGGGGGAGTGGTGGCTCGCCCGGGCCCGGGCCGCCGCGGCCCCCGCTCCGGAGGCCGTCCGCGCCGAGCTGTCCCGCCCCCCGGCCAGCCAACCGCCCGGGCAGCGTGACCCCCAGCCCCCGGCGTCCGGCCGGCCGGACTGCTTCCGCCGCCTCGGCGTGGAGGTCGAGCTGATCCGGACGACGTTCGTCCGGCTCGAGGTCTGGGGCGAGTTCGACGTCCAGACGGCCATCGAGGCCTCGCTCGACGAGGGCGGCCAGCCGCCGCTGGGCGGGCGCGGTCCCAACCCGGGCGACGGCCTGTGCGCGTTCCGGGTCCGGCTCCGGCTGGCCACCGACCGGGAATCCTGGCAGGTGTTCGGGGAGTTCCGCGCCCTCGAGGCGGACCTCGACGGGCTCTGGGAGGGCCGCCACACGGACGCCGGCATCGACGCCGGCAGCCTCAACGTGCTTGGAGCGCTCACCGTGATGGGCCCCCTCGCCGCCGGCGCCGCCGACCTCTCCCCGGCGGCCGGGACCCTCGTCCAGCTCGGCTCGGTCGCCCTCGGCGCCAGCAGCCTCGTGCGGACCCGCATCCTGACACTGCGCGGCGCCGAGGTCATGGTGAGCGACGGCATCATCGCGCCGGACGGCTCGACCGCCACCGACCGCGGCACGCAGGTCAGCGTCCTGCTGGACGTGGAGGTGCAGTTCTGGTTCGACCTGGCCGTGATCCGAGTGCCGGAGGACCGGCCGATCCGGACCCGCTACAAGGCGGTCGGCGTCCGGTCGGAGTGGGGCACCGGCGCCGAGGTCGAATACGTGCCGATCCCGGTGTTCGACCCCTCCCGGGGCTACGAGCTCGATATCCAGCCCGGCTCCCTGGTCGCCACGCCGCCGCTGGACGAGATCCTGCGCGTGTTCGGCGTCCGCGTCAGCCGCGACAACCCGACCTACCTCGAGGTCGAGGCAGGCATCGACGTGCCGCTGGGCCCCGTGACCGTCGACACGGTCCGCGTCCGGGCGAGGCTCGACGCCGTCGAGCTCCCGCAGCTGACCAAGCTCGGCGCTACGCTCGACATCCCCGGCACAGTCCACGGCGCGGGCTCGATCGAACTCACCGGCGCCGGGTTCAAGGCGGCGTTCGACCTGACCATCGTGCCCCTGAGCATCCGCGCCGCCGCGACCCTCGCGATCGAGACCAAGGCCGGCGTCACCGGCCTTTTGATCGGCGTAGAGGTCGAGTTCCCCGCGCCCCTGCCTCTGGGCAACTCCGGCCTGGCCCTGTACGGGCTGCTCGGCGGGGTCGGCGTCAACTACGCCCGGCTCGAGAACCCGGCGGCGCGGGTCCCGGCGCTGGACTGGCTCATGGCGCAGCTCGCCCCGCCCCGGAAGAGCGTGATGCACCCGGACGGCTGGACACACACGGCCGGCTCCTTCGCCGTCGCGGCCGGGCTGCTGCTCGGGACCACCGAGGGCGGGTTCATCCTGCACCTCAAGGGCATCATCCTCATCGAAATGCCCGGGCCCCGGCTGCTGCTTGTGATGAAGGCGGACGTCCTGAGCCTCCCGCCCGCCCTGGGCTCCACCCAGGAGGCCACCTTCCTCGCGGTGCTGGACATCGACTTCGGCGCCGGCACGATCACCGTCGGCGTCGTCGCGGACTACGCGATCGAGCGGATCCTGCGCATCCACGTCCCGGTCACCGCGTTCTTCGACGCACGGAACCCGGAGAAGTGGCTCGTCGACCTCGGCTCCTACGACGACCGGGTGACCGTGAAGGTGCTCGACGTGTTCACCGGCACCGGCTACCTCATGGTGCACGGCGACGGCATCGCCATTCCGCCCCTGCCGGCCACGACCGGCCTGTCCGTGGCCACCGGCTTCCACATCCAGGCCGTGCTGATGGGGTCCAAGGCCGCCCGGCTGTACGTTGAAGCGGCGGCGGGGTTCGACGCCGTGCTCGGCTTCGACCCGTTCTTCCTGGCCGGCAAGGTCTATGTCCGGGGCGAGCTGCGGCTGTTCATCGTCTCGATCGGCGTGAGCGCCGAGCTGACACTCATGGTCGGCACCAGGATCCAGGACGGCGTTCCCCGTGACGACCCGTACGTGCACGGCGAGGTCTGCGGCCGGGTCGACTTCTTCTTCTTCAGCGTCAAGGGCTGCGTCGAGCTCACCATCGGCCACGAGCCGGACCCTGACCCGCCGGTGCGCGACCTGGTCGCCGGCCTGTCCCTCGCCGGACGGACGCCGGCGCTGCTCGAGGGCACCGCCGGCCGGCCCGCCGACTCGACCGTCGGCCACGCTGCGGAGGTGGAAAAGCACGAGGGGGAGGCCCCAGTCGTCCACGGCGAGGTGCCGACCGTGCCGCTCGACGCCGTCCCCGTGCTCCGCTTCCAGGTCGCGCCCGACGCCGAGGGGCTGAGCGTGCTGGGCCAGGCACCGCTCGGCTCGACCGGCGCGGCGGGCGCCGGCGCCTGGCGCCGGATCGGGGAACGCTGGTGGGCCTACAAGGTTACGGGCGTCACCCTCAGCGGCACCCTCACCGCGGGCACGACGCCGTCGGTATGGTGGAGCGCGTCGGCGCCCGGTTCGTCAACCGCCGAGCCGCCGGCGCTGGCATTGCTGCACTGGCTGCCGACGCCGTTCACGAGCACCGTCACGTACGGCGAGGTGCTGCGGGAGCAGGTCGAGCACCGCTGGGGGACCGTCTGCCGCCCGGCCGCGCCGCCGCAGCCGCAGCTGTGGACCTTCCTGGGCGAACCGCTCGGGCCAAGCGCCACCGGCTGGCGGCTCGACCCGGTGCTCTGGCCGGATCCCGACGGGCTCCTGCGGACCTCCCCGGCGGGGCGCCAGCTGCGGGTCACCGAACCGTGGCGCACGGGCGACGTAGCGGCCGACCTGCTGGCCGGCGGAACACCTGCCGAGGTGGCCGGCGATGCCGTCGCCTGCCCCACCGACCGCACCCCGCCCGAGGATCCGTTCGCCCGCTGGGCCGAGGAGAACGGCCCCCTTGACCCGACCACCTGGGCTGGGGCGGGGGCCGCCACCTACGCCGAGCTGGCCGAGTTGCTGGCCGCCGGTACCACCGTCAATGACGTCACTGGGCACTGGCTCGAGCGCAGCCCCGACCCCGAGGCCGGCCGGCTCAAGGGCTGCGAGGGACACATCCTCGCCTCGCCCTTGCGCACCGACGGCGAGGCGACTTTCGGCAGCAGGGCCGACCGGGAGCTGGTCGAACGGGCACGGCAGGAGGCCGGGTGGAAACCCGACCCGCTCGCCGATGCGGTCGCGCTCTCCCTCGGAGAGGACCTCGCGGCGTTCGACCTGCTGCTGCTCGTGCCGCGCGAAAAGCACCGGACCCTGCTCATCGAGGTCCGATCGGGGACGGGGGAGACCCTCGACCGCCGCGAGGTGGACTGGCCGGCGATGGTTGGCCCCGCCAACCCCCTGCCGGACCGCTGGCTCGCCCCCGACGGGCCCTGGGCCGAACCGGTCGAGCTGGCCGGGCGGATGGCGGCGAAGGCTTCGGCGGCCGACCGCGACCGGCCGATGCCCGCCCTGATCCGCTGGGAGGAACTGCCGAAGGGTGCGGCCGCCGTCGTCGTCGGCTGGGGCGGGGAACTCGGCCAGCTGATCCGCGCCCAGCGCTACTGGGTGGTCGCCGCCGCCGGCCTCACCCGGGCCGAGGTGCGCCGGCACGAGTACGACGAGACGATCGTCTCCCGCGACCGGGAGGCGCTCGAGACCGGCCTGGCCCAGGACCCCTCCGACCACGCCCTGCTCGAACCGGGGCAGACCTACGACGTCACCGTGAGCTGGACATACGACGTCGAGACCGGGGACTCAGTGCCGACGCGGACGCCGTCCTTCGCCGACGAGCACACGCAGACCTTCCGGTTCGCGACCGCCCCGGCGTCCGAGGTCCCCATCGACCTGGGGCCGTGGCTGCTCGACACCAACCCGGGCATGGGCGATGCCGGCGTGTTCTGCCGGGAGCCGCTGCGGGTCACTCTCGCCACCCAGAACGTGCTCCGGCTGTTCGATGCCTACGACCACCGGCTCGAGGTGACCGTGCTCGCCGCCTCCGGCCACCACCCCGCCCCGCCCGGCGGGGGAGCCCCCGGTCAGCCGCTCGTGCTGCCGGTCGAAGCGGTGCTCGCTGCCGGGTCGGTGCTGCAGCCCAAGGCCAACGCCGTCGTGCTCACGCCGTGGGACCGCGCCGTCGGCGAGCTCGTGGACGCCCTCGAGTGCATCGGGGCCGAGCACGTCACCCGGGAGGTGGAGGAGATCGTCCTGGCATACGAGCTCGAGCCGCTGACCGACTACCTCCTCGACATCCACGCGGTGCCGACCGGCGGCGCCGGGCCGCGGAAGCGGGTGCACCGGGCGAACTTCACGACCTCCCGCTTCGACGACCCCGACCATCTGGCCTCGTGGATCGCGCCGGCGCCGATCGATCACCGCGTGGTCCGCGACGCCGCCCCCCTGGCCGGCCTGCCGGACAGGCCGACCGGGCGGGAGTGGGACGACGCCGTGCAGCTGGCCGGGCTGCCCGTCCCGCAGACGCCGTCCGCGCCGGCGGTGCAGGTCTGGTGGTCGGCCGATGCCGTGCCGCAGCCGCTCGCCGTCGTCGTCGGGTGCTCCGAGCAGCTCGTGCGGGAGCGCGTCATGCCGGTCCAGCTGAGCTCGCCGCCCGACGCCGTCGACCCCTCGCATGCGTGGTGGGCCGCCCGCCCGGCGACCTGGCTGGACGTGCGGCCCGCAGCGGCGCCCCCGGACCCGGCGGCCGCCGCAAGCGTCGGGCGGGTGGTCCGCGGGCCGGGCGGCACCCGGGCGATGGTGCTGCTGGCCGCGGGGCAGCGCGGCCGGCGCCTGACCCTCGAACTGGTGCAGGCCCCCGACCTGCTCGCGGCCGACCCGGGCCGGGCCGTCACGATCGTCGACGTGACCCTGACAGGGGCACCGTGGGAAGTGGAGTTCTGATGCGCACGCACGACGTGAGGAAGTTCCGGGCCGTGGGCGCACGGCTCGACTGGCTGGACATCGCCCGCCGCATGCTGCGGGCCGGGCACGGTGAGGGGATCGACGACGCGCTGCTCGAACGGCTCAAGGAGCGCGGCCCGGACACCCGGCTGGCCTGGGGTTGCTCCGCAGACCTGGGCGTGCCGCGCGATGCGTTCATGGTGTGGGGCCGGCCGGTGCGGGACCGCCGGCTGCGGAACGCCGGGCTAATCGGCGTCCCCGTCGACGAGGGGGAGCTGGTCTGGTGGGGCGGTGAGGAGGCCGCGCACGTGCAGGTCCGGTGCCAGGTGCAGGACCCGGCCCGGCCGGTCGCGTTGTTCCTGCTGCGGACCGGGCTGGACCCCGCCGGCGCCGTCGGCACCGCCGCCGTGGCACCTGCCGGCAGCCCCACCGTGACGCTTACGGCCAGCGCGGGTGCGGCCACCCACGCCGTCCTGGTCAATGCGCACGCGCTCGCGGTGCTGATCCAGACCGTGCAGGAGGTGGTCGACGCCGACGACTGGCAGCCGCTCGAGCGCGTCGGCCTGCCGGTCGACGGCCACGAGCTCGGCGAGTACGTTCCCGACGAGCAGGGCCTCGTCGTCGCGCCGGCCGCCCCGCCGAAGGCCGCCGCCCAGCGCATCGACCGGGCCGGGGTGCCGCTCGGCTGGTACCCCGTGACTGAGACCGGCAGGGCCGCCCCGCCGTGGATGTCCGCGGACCCCGACGGGCTGGTGGAGGAGACCCGCACGTTCCTCCTGCCCGAGCTGCGCCCGCTCTACGCGTCCGGGACCGCCGAGACGGACCAGCACGCGCTCGAGGACCGGCGCGCTGTCGACCCTCCCTCCCGCGCTGACGGCACCGCCGCCGACCAGCCCGCGACCGCCCGGCTCAAGCCGCTAGCCCTCCTGCTGCTGGCCGCGGGCACCGACCCGGCGGCGAACCTCGCGACGGGCTTCGGCACCGCCTACCGGGCCGCCGACCTGGCCCAGCTTATGCCCGACCGGCAGGGCGAGCTCGAGTACCTCGTCACCGGGCACTACCGGCGCTCGGTCCTCGGCGACGGCGTCGAGGCGGCCGCGTACATCCCGCCGGTGCGGCGGCACGCGGTGGTGCCGCCGGTCGTGGACCTGCGGGCCGCCCGGGCGGCGTTGCTGCCGCCCGCGCTCCCCGACGGGCCGTTCCGCGAGGCGATCGAGGTCAGCTGGCGGCCGGGCCCGCGCCTGGCGACGATGTCCGGGCCGGTCGCGCACGCCTTCGCCGGCTGGCGCCACGGCGGGGGATCTGCCGAGGACCTGATGCCGGGGCGGCTGCTCGGCGGGTCGCAGCCGCGGGCCATCCCCCGCCCCGACGCCGACGACACCACCCTGGCCGGCGCGGACAGGCCAAAGGTCGTTCAGGGCGACCAGGAGCTGCCCGTCGACGGGTCGGTCGACCGGGGGTACGCGGTGGCGCAGTGCGACATCTTCGGCGTCTGGTCGCGCTGGGAGGACGTGGAGCTGACCACCTCCTCGCCGGGTGTGGCGCCGCCGCGGCTCACGCATCTCACGCTCCTGGCCACGTATGCGGGCTCCCCGGTTTGTCCGTCGCTGCTGACTGTGGACCTGGCCACAGAGTGGACGCAGCGCACACCCGCGGCGATCGACCTGCGCGCGGTGTTCTACCCGATGCCCACCGGCTCGACGCCGCCGCCGTTCGGGGCGCCGCCGACGCTGCCCCCGCCGGCGCCGAACCTCGGGCTGGCCAGCACCCTCACGTTCACCGGCGACGCGGCCACGGCGTCTGCGGGGAGCGTGGTGCCGCTGCGCGAGGACGGCTCGGTCGCGCCGAGCTGGGGCGCTCCGGAGCAGGGCGGCGAGGCGCGCTCCTACCGGCTCACGGTGCCCGGGCCCGGCCTGGACTTCGGGGCGGTCTCGCGCTGGGGAGTCCAGGTCTGGGCCCGGCAGACCGCACCCGGCATCGCCGCCCCCAGCATCTGGGTGCCCGTGCCCGCACAACCTGCCATGGCGGTCGCGGGCAGCCCGGTCCCCGCCGTGCCGACGCCGCCGCCGCTGCCCCCGGGGGTGCCGCTGGGCAGCACCCCTGACGCGCAGGGCGTGTCCCACGTGAAGGTGGGCTGGTCGGGCCTGGCCGGCCCGCACGTGGACCGGGTCGTCGTCTGGGAGGCCGCAGAGACCACTCTGCGCCAGCGGCTCGCGCCCGGCAACCCGCCGGACCGGACACTCCCGCTCGGCGTCCGGCTCCAGCAGCTGTGGAACCTGTACGACGCCGCGCCCGCCGCCCAGCGCCCCCTCGGCTTCCGCCGGGCCGCTGAGGTGCCGGCGGTCCCGGCCGCCGCCGATCTGACCCTCGCCCGGGGGAGTGAGGACATCCACCTTTTTCTCGTCACTGCCGTCACGACCACAGGGGTCGAGTCGCCCTGGCCGGCCGGGGGCGGCGGCCTGCCCGCGCACGCCCATCTGCAGGCGGTGGCAGCGCCGCGGCTGCGGCGGCCCGCCACGCCGCTCGTCCGGCCCGCCGTCCAGACCGACGGCAGCCTCACTGTGGCCATCGAGGCAGCCTCGCCGATCCCCGTCACCGCCTTCGAGGTGTTCGCGACGCGGTCCGAGCTCGCGGCCCGCGACCACCTGACGATGGGACCGCCCCTGGCCCAGGTTCCGGCGGGCGCCGCGTTCGATCCGGTGACGGCGGATCCGCGGCTGGACCCGATCACCCGCCAGCGGGTCTGGACCGCGGACTGGTCGGGTGCCCTGCCGCCCTCGTGGGAGCCGTGGCACCTGCGGGCCGTCGCCGTGCCGGAGCGCACGGTTCCCGTCTCCGCCGAGCGCGGCGTGGTCTCGCCGGCGTCGGACGTGGTCACCGCCGTCGTCCTGCCGCCGGCGGCGCCGCAGCTCGACGAACTCGTCGCGGAGGTGGTCGGGGCAGACAACAAGGGGCTTCTGGTCCGGACGGCGACCACCGCCGCGGACCGGGTAGTGCCCGCGGGGTCGCATACGGTCCAGGTGACGCTGGGCACGGTCACCGGTCCTGTACAGCCGCTCGAGGCGACCGCACGGGTGGCGGACGAGTCCACCCCGGCGGACGCCACCGCCGGCCCCGTCGTGCAGCGGCTGCCGCGCGCGGCCGGGCGCACGACGCTGCTGGTCTGGGGACGCCGCGACGACCCGTCCGTGCCGGTTCAGGCGACCGTGCGCGTGGCAGACCCGCTCGGCCGGGTCGCGGAGCAGACCCTGCTCGTGCCCGGCTGGGTCGAGCCGCGGCCCGAGCTGACCCTGAAGATCATCGACGTGCTCCGGATCGCCGGGCGCGGCTACGTGGCGAGCCTGCTGACCAGCGCCGATCCAGAGACCGAACCGCCCCATGTCCTCACGGTCGTCGCAAGACTGCCCGGCACCATCCCGCCGGGCCCCTTCAGGCGCCGTTCCTTGCGCGCCTCTTGGCAACTCCCGGACATCCCGACACGGCGGTCCCCGGTGCCGCCACGGGGCGCAGAGATCATGGCCGTGCGGTCGAGGGGCCCTCAGGGAACAGAGATCGGCCTGTGGATACCCGCCGAGCGGATCGTCGGCCTGACCGCGGCCATCACCCACCCCATCGAAGGAGAGGTGAACGACGGCTGGCACCCGGCCTGAGCTGACTTCGATCGCGGCATCGGCTCGGTCCTCATGACCAATCACGCCTGCTCGTCCAGACCAGGCCTGGTGAATCGCGCAAGCGCGGTGGGTTAGCAGAGGGGTGACTGCCGCAGGGCCCGGTCGGGCGAAGGCGGGTTGTCGCACACGCGCGCAATGACCAGCGTGCCGCGGACGTTCGGCGCGGTCTTCCCGGTCTGGAGGCCGTCGTCGGGCGGGTACATTCCAATGTCCGCAATCCCGCAGCGCAGGACCTTCTGCTGGAGGCATACGCACAGCGCACAGGGGCTACCCTCAGCTGACGGGACGCGAATGCTGCCACGGGCACGGGCGCCTGCGCTGACTAGGATTTCTGGACGCGCCGGCGGTAGGTCCGCGGTGTTTCCCCGGCGTCGTTCATGAAATGTCGGTTGAAGTTGGAGAGGTTGGTAAAGCCGACTTCGTAGCAGATTTCGGAAATTGGTTTATCGCTGCGTTCCAGCAGTCGCCGGGCGTGGGCCAGGCGGAGCTTCCGAACAAGATCGCTGAAATTCTGGCCGGTGGCGCGCTTAAAGTACTTGGAAAAAGTGGGTTGGGGCATGCCCACCAGTGCCGCTGCCTCGGACATCTTGACGCTGCCGGCGTGGTTGCTGAACACATACTCCAGGACGAGGTCGACGACGGCGGCGGCTTGTCCGTCCAGCTGCGGCCTGAACCATTCCTCGGCAAGGTAGCGCCGCTCGTCCTGGGGTGCCCGGAGCAGGATTCCGAAGAGGGAGAACAGGTGCTGGAGCCGCTCCAGTCCGGTGGTAGTGCCCATCGCCTCGATGGCCGCGGCCGCCTCCTCGGCTGAAACTCCCAGGAACTCAATCCCCCGCTGGGACTGCTCCAGCAGCGGCCTCACCTCGGCCAGTTCGGGAACCAGCGCCGCCGCCTGCTCAACCCACCTGCCGTCGAACTGGATCACGGCATCCCGGTTCTCGAGTACCTCACCGGGCTCAAGGTCACTGACCCAGTCGTGCGGCAGGCCGGACCCCACCAAGGCAACGTGGCCAGCCTCGAACGTGCCGATATGGTCTCCAACAATGAACTTTCCCGTGCCCTTGCGGATCAAGTGGATCTCGTACTCGGGATGGTAGTTCCACCGTGCCAGCGGGCTGGGATAGCTGTGCTGGTGCCACCGGACCGAATGGTTGGGATCAGGCGGGATGACCTCGCGGTTTGCCCGCATCCCCAGCAGGCGTTCGGCGAGCCTTGCCGTGGCTCCGTCAGCAGTATCCGCGGCGGTCATCGTGGTGCTCCATAGGGGTGGGCGGTTATGAACTCCGGACAGGCGTTGGTGGTCCTGGTCCCAGACTAGCGCCTTCCCGGTGGTGCCGGCAGGAAAATAAGTATCAGAAAGTGGCAACCAGGGCGCTAGTTGTGACCTGCACCTCCCACCTAATCTGGAAGTACATCAGCGAGGCACGGAAAATCCGGTCAAAGCCCTCGCCCCGGTCCTGTACCCCGACACGGCAGTCGAGGTGCGGTGACTGTGCACCCTTGAAGAACAAAGGAGTCCTTAATGCGCCCAAAAATGCGTGCCGCGACCCTGGCCGCCGGCGCTTTGTGTGTAGCGCTGAGTGCCTCGGCCTGTGCAGGTGCCGGCGGCGGCAATTCTGCCGGAGACCCGAACAGCATCAGTGTCCTGATGGTCAACAACCCCCAGATGGAGGACCTGCAACGACTCACGGCAGATAACTTCACCAAGGAAACAGGGATCAGGGTCAATTACACGATGCTGCCGGAGAATGACGTCCGGGCCAAGATCAGCCAGGAGTTCTCCAGCCAGGCCGGCCAGTACGACGTCGCCTCCCTGTCCAACTACGAGATCCCGTTCTACTCCGCCAACGGCTGGCTGGCGCCGCTGGACGACGTGGCAGAGGACCCGGCATTCGACCAGGACGACATCCTGCCCGCCTACACGGCATCCCTCACCGGTGAGGACGGCAAACTCTACGGCGAACCGTTCTACGGGGAGTCCTCCTTCCTGATGTACCGCAAGGACATCCTGGAGGCCGAGGGCCTGACCATGCCGGCCAAGCCCACCTGGGACGAGGTGGCTGAGATAGCGGCAAAGGTGGACGGCGCGGAACCGGGCATGAAGGGCATCTGCCTCCGCGGCCAGCCGGGCTGGGGCCAGGTCTTCGCACCCCTGACCACCGTGGTGAACACCTTCGGCGGGACCTGGTTCGACAAAGACTGGAATGCCCAGGTCAACTCCCCGGAGTTCACCGAAGCGGTGGAGTTCTACACCAAGCTGGTCCGCGAGCACGGACAAGCAGGCGCCGCACAGGCAGGGTTCACCGAGTGCCTGAACAACATGAGCCAGAGCAATGTGGCCATGTGGTACGACGCGACGTCCGCCGCAGGCGCACTGGAAGCCGAGGACTCCCCGGTCAAAGGCAAAATCGGCTACGCGCAGGCCCCGGTCAAGGAAACCGCCTCTTCCGGCTGGTTGTGGACCTGGTCCTGGGCTATGCAGGCCGCGTCCAGGAAGCAGGACGCCGCCGAGCGGTTCATTGCCTGGGCCAGCTCCAAGGACTACGAGGAACTCGTCGCCTCCGAGCTCGGCTGGGCAAAGGTCCCGTCCGGCAAGCGCATCTCCACTTACGAAAACGCGGAGTTCCAGAAGGCCGCACCGTTCTTCGAGGCAGAACGCTTCGCCATTGAAAACGCAGACCCGAAGAACCCCGGTGCGCAGGAACGTCCCGCGGTCGGGATCCAGTTCGTCGGCATCCCCGAATTCGCAGCCCTCGGCACAAACGTGTCCCAAGGCGTCAGCTCCGCCATCGCCGGCCAGGGCAGCGTGGCAGACGCGCTGGCCAAGGGCCAGGAAGCCGCCCAAAAGGTCGGCGACAAGTACAAACAGCCCTAACCGAACCGCAGGAGAACATCATGACTACCGCAACGGCGCGCATCTCCCGTCCGGGACGCAATGCAGCCACACCTTCACAAAATGCCCGGCAACGGGAACGCGCCCTGGCCTGGGCACGGCGTGCACCGCTGCTGCCGGCCCTGATCTTCCTTATCCTGGTCACGCAGCTCCCGTTCGTGGCAACGCTGGTTATCTCGTTCATGAACTGGAACAGCCTCAGCCCGGACAAGACCGCCTTTGCAGGGCTGGAGAACTACGCCACCGTCCTCACGGACCCTGACCTGCGCCAGGCCATCTTCACCACCATCCTCCTCACCGTTTCCGTCGTGCTGGTCAGCCTGCTCATCGGGCTGGGACTGGCCCTGCTGCTGGACAAGAAGTTCATCGGCCGCGGACTGGCCCGGACGCTGCTGATCGCACCGTTCCTGGTGGTTCCCGTGGCAGCAGCCCTGATCTGGAAGCACGCCCTGCTCAACCCCACCTACGGTCTGATAAATGGCGTCCTGACCTGGGTATGGTCACTGTTCGGCAGTGCCGCGGCGCCGCAACTGGACCTGCTCTCGCAGGCACCCATGATGGCTGTGATCCTCTCCCTGGTGTGGCAGTGGACGCCCTTCATGATGCTCATCCTGCTGGCCGGCCTGCAGTCCCGTCCCATGGACACCGTGGAAGCTGCCCAGATGGACGGCGCCACCCCCTGGGGGATCTTCCGCCACCTGACGCTGCCGCACCTGCGCCAGTACCTGGAACTCGGCGGACTCTTGGGCGCAATCTACATCGTGCAGAACTTCGACGCCGTCTTCACCCTCACCGCCGGCGGACTGGGCACGGCCAACCTGCCCTACGCCATCTACCAGACGTTCTACTTCGCCAACGAATACGGCCTGGCATCCGCCGCCGGCGTCGTGGTGGTCATCGGCACCATCATCGTGGCCACCTTCGCACTCCGCACCGTCTTTTCACTCTTCAAGAAGGAGGCAGCACGATGAGCACCCTCACCCCCGCTGCACCGCAGAACTTCGGCCCTGCCCGTTCCACATCGCCCACCGCACTGAACACCGGCCGCACTCCACGGCGTCGCGGCAAGGCACGCATGGACCCCACCCGCAACAACACCGCCGCCGGCATCGCGGCCTGGCTCCTGGCACTTCTCTTCGCAGTCCCGGTCCTGTGGATGATCCTCACCTCGTTCCACTCCGAGACCGACGCCGCAACAAACCCGCCGTCCATCGCCGCAAACCTCACCCTGGACGCGTACCGGGAATTCTTCGGCGAAACATCCGGCGTCAGCCCCTGGCCGTCGCTGATCAACTCCGCCACCGCCTCGATCCTGTCCACGGTCCTCGTGCTGCTCCTGGCCTTCCCGGCAGCGTACGCGCTCTCCATCCGGCCGGTGAAGAAGTGGACCGACGTCATGTTCTTCTTCCTCTCCACCAAAATGATGCCCGTGGTCGCGGCCATCCTGCCCCTCTACCTCTTCGCCCGGACCGTGGGGGCACTGGACAACATCTGGTTCCTGATCCTGATGTACACCTCCATGAACCTGCCCATCGCCGTCTGGATGATGCGCTCCTTCCTCGCCGAAGTGCCCGAAGAAATGCTCGAAGCGGCGCAGATCGACGGCGCCAACCTCCTGCTCATCCTCCGCAAAATCATCGCCCCCGTGGCCATGCCCGGCATCGCCGCCACCGCCCTGATCTGCTTCATCTTCAGCTGGAACGAACTGCTCCTGGCCCGGGTCCTCACCGGCGTGGTGGCAGGCACCGCCCCGGTCTTCCTCACTGGCTTCGTCTCCGGCCAGGGCCTCTTCCTCGCCCAGGTCTGCGCGGCCGCCGTCGTGATCTCCCTTCCCGTGCTGTTCGCAGGCTTCGCCGCACAGGACAAACTCGTCCAGGGCCTCTCCCTGGGCGCCGTGAAATAACAGGCCATGACATAGCCCGCCGCCCCGCCAAACTCTTTCAAGGATTACTTCAATGACAACAACAACCGCCCAGTCACCTGCCACAGGTTCCGGACTGCCCGCCACGATGCGAGCGAACATCCTGAAGAGCCAGGGCGAGATGACCATGGAAACCCTGCCGCTTCCGCAGCTCGACGCCGACCAGGTCCTGGTGCAGGTGGCCGCCGTCGGCGTCTGCGGCAGTGACGTGCACTACTACGAGCACGGCCGGATCGGCCCGTACGTGGTGGACCACCCACTCATCCTGGGCCATGAACTCTCCGGCCGGATCGCCGCCGTCGGAAGCGCCGTGGACCAGGCCCGCATCGGCCGGCGCGTCGCCGTCGAACCCCAGCGCCCCTGCCGCAAATGCAAGCAGTGCAAGGCCGGCCGGTACAACCTCTGCCCGGACATCGAGTTCTACGCCACCCCGCCCATCGACGGCGCGTTCGCCGAGTATGTGGCCATCCAGTCCGACTTTGCCTACGACATCCCGGACAGCGTCAGTGACGAGGCAGCCGCCCTCATCGAGCCACTCTCCGTCGGCCTCTGGGCCTGCGAACGGGCAGAGATCAAGCCCGGCAGCAGGGTCCTGATCGCCGGAGCCGGTCCCATCGGCATCATCGCCGCCCAGGCCGCGCGCGCCTTCGGCGCCACCGAAATCTACATCAGCGACATCGCCGAAGACCGGCTTGCGTTCGCCCTGGAACACGGCGCAACGCACGCGCTCAATGCCAGGACGGACAGCGTCGAGGGGCTCGACGTCGACGCGTTCATTGACGCGTCCGGCGCACCACAGGCGGTCCGCTCCGGAATCAAGGCCGTAGCCCCGGCCGGCCGGGTCATCCTCGTCGGGCTCGGGGCGGACGATGTCGAACTCCCCGTCTCCTACCTCCAGAACCGCGAAATCTGGCTCTCCGGGGTCTTCCGCTACACCAACACCTGGCCCTTGGCTATCCAGCTGATCGCCGACGGGAAAGTGGACCTCGACATCCTGGTCACCGGCAAATTCAGCCTGTCCGAGTCCGAGGAGGCGCTCACGGCAGGCAAACAGCCCGGCCAGCTCAAAGCCGTCGTCTACCCGGGCCGCTGACGCCGGTAGCCCGGAAGCAGCAGCAGCCACATCCAGCACCGACCTGCAAGGAAGCAGCCATGTCATCACAGGGGATCGGCCCGAAACCGAATCTTTCCGACAGCAAAGCCCTGGTCACTGTCATCGGGGAAGCACTCGTCGACATCATCGAAGACCCCCGACAGGGGAGCACAGCACCGGAGACGCATCCGGGCGGCAGCCCCCTGAATGTGGCCGTCGGCTGCGCCCGGCTGGGCCTTTACACCAAACTCGTCACCCACTTCGCTGAGGATCCGTACGGTCAGTTGATCGCCAAGCACCTCGAGAACAACGGTGTCGAGACCATCGTCGGGGGATCCCAACCCACCTCAACAGCTGTGGCGACTCTGGACGACACTGGAGCCGCCCGCTACACCTTCGCCATCAGCTGGGACATCAACGGGGCCTCCATCCCGGCCCTGGCAGCGGCGGAAAGCTCCCGGCACGTCCACACCGGATCCATCGCCACGGTTCTGCCTCCGGGCAGCAAATCGGTGATGGGCCTGCTCGACGGTGCCCGCCATCACGCCACTATCAGCTTCGACCCCAACTGCAGGCCGGCAATCAGCCCGGACAAAGCAGCCGCGAGGCAGCAGGCAGAGGACTTTGTTGCCGCCAGCGACATCGTCAAGGCCAGCGACGAGGACCTGTTCTGGCTGTACCCCGACAGGACCCTGGAGGAATCAATGAACGCATGGCTGGCTCTGGGGCCTGCCCTGGTGGCATTGACCCGCGGCGCCAACGGACCCGTCCTCCTCAGCCGGTCCGGAAGGGTGGACATCCCCGGTGAAACGGTAACGGTAGCAGACACCGTCGGAGCAGGAGACTCCTTCATGGCCGCACTGATCTCCGGGCTGGCGCAGCTGGACGCACTCGGCGCAGCAGGCCGGGAGCGGCTCCAGAGGATTAGCCAGGACGAGCTCCATGCCCTGGCCCGCTATGCGAACAAAGCAGCCGGCATCACCTGCTCGCGGGCGGGCGCCAACCCACCGGGACCGGCAGAGCTGGGGCCGCTGGCAATCCCATCGTCCTTCCTCGAAGCGTAGGCACCCATGCCATCCCTGAAGAACTACACCTTGCCCGACGTTCCCGGCCCGGTCAGCCAGCCTGCATATAACAGGTCAAGGCTGACAGAGGGCATTGTCCACTTCGGAGTCGGCGGTTTCCACCGCGCGCATCAGGCCATGTATCTGGACCGGCTCATGAATGCCGGAAAAGCTCTTGACTGGGCCATTTGTGGGGTAGGGGTCCTGCCCGGCGATGTTCACATGAAGAAGGTCATGGACAGCCAGGACTGCCTTTACACCCTCACCGTGAAGCATGCCGACGGCATCAGAGAGGGCAGGATTATTGGCTCCATCATCAACTACCTCTTTGCCCCGGACGACCCGGAAGCAGTGATTGAGAAGATGGCCTCGCCCGCCATCCGCATCGTTTCGCTGACCGTGACTGAAGGCGGCTACAACTTCCACCACGTCACCGGAGAATTCGACGCGGACAACCCCGACGTGGTCCATGACCTTCAACCCGGAGCCGTGCCCCGGACGACCTTCGGTCTCATCACAGCAGCCCTCGCCCGCCGAAGGCAGCGCGGACTTGCCCCCTTCACCGTGATGTCCTGCGACAACATTCAGGGCAACGGCAACGTTGCCCGCGAGATGTTTACCGCCTTTGCTGCCCTCAAAGACCCGGAACTTGGCGAGTGGGTACGGCAAAATGTCGCTTTTCCCAACAGCATGGTTGACCGCATCACCCCCGCCACCACCGACGAGGACCGCTTGACCGCCGTTCGGGAATATGGTGTCGAGGACGCCTGGCCCGTCGTCTGCGAACCATTCGAACAATGGGTCCTCGAGGACCATTTCAGTCTCGGCCGGCCCCCGTTGGAGGATGCCGGCGTCCAGCTGGTCGCCGACGTAGAACCCTATGAGCTCATGAAACTCCGCCTGCTCAACGCCAGCCATCAAGGCATGTGCTACTTTGGCCACCTCGCCGGCTACACCTACGCTCATGAAGCCGCACAGGACCCGTTGTTTGCCCGGTTCCTGCTGGACTACATGAACAAGGAAGCAACCCCGACCCTGGAGCCTGTGCCGGGAATAGACCTGGACAGCTACAAACAAACCCTCATTGACCGTTTCTCCAATGAGCACATTCGGGACACTCTCGCCCGCCTGTGCGCCGAAAGTTCCGACCGCATCCCCAAATGGCTGTTGCCTGTGATCAACACCAATCTGGAACGGGGCGGGAAAATACACCGCTCTGCCGCGATAGTGGCCAGCTGGGCCCGTTACGCAGAGGGTCTTGATGAGCAAGGAAACAGCGTCGACGTCGTCGACCGGCTCAAAAAGCCCCTGATGGCAGCGGCTGCCCGCCAACGCGAGGAACCCCTGGCGTTCATCTCCAACCGACAAATCTTTGGAGACCTGATCGACAACGAGATGTTCGTCCGTGCCTACACCGCAGCGCTGGACAAGCTCCACGAGGGCGGAGCCAGGGCCACCCTTGGATCGCTTGCCTCTCAGCCCTAACCGGAGGACGCCAAGTCCGGGCGACAGATAGGCTGGCAGCATGACGTTGGGGGACGAGGCCGCGGAGCCGCCTGTGCACATTCGAAACTTGCGGACGCTGCGGGCGCTCCTGCTCCTGGCCGTACACCTCTTCTGGGCGACCGTCGGTCCGGCCTCAGCGATCGGGCGCTGGTCCATCCGCAAAGACACGCGGGTATCCGAGAAGGAAGTCGCACATCCATGAGTCGGCGCGAAGCCGGGGGGACCGCCCTCATTGTCGCGGCGGCACTGTGCGCCTATGCCTACCATGCAATCTATGGGGCGTACCGGGCTGCCGCCCGGGAGGGGCTGCTCCTCTACATCGGGATTCCTGCGGATTCCATCGCCTTCTGGTTCTTGGTTGTGGCCTTCCTGTCCGGCGCCTCCGGGCTGTCGCTCCTGCTTCCGGCGTTGATCGGACGCATTCGCAAGAAGATCCCACGACGCACCGTTGGCTGGCTCACGGGCGTGGCGGCCGCTGCGGCAGTGCCGTACTTCGCCCTCGTGTTTCTCTTCGCAGCCCTTGGCGCGTTCGGAATTGGTGACACAGTGAAGATCGTGGCCGCGGATGGAACCTCTGTGCTCGTGACCCAGGACGGCTTCGGCGGTGACAGCGCCGTCCTCCACACCGAGCACGACGAGTACCACTACAAGCGGGTCCGCGACGCACCGGAGATCTCTGGCTGGCCCCGGGTGAAAGACCAGAAATGCCGGCTGGATAGTGCCGGCAACGAGCTGCAGCTTTTCTGCGGGGATAAAACCCTGTTGGTTGCCCCGGATGAAGCAGGCATGTGAAGGTGGTGCCTGAAGGAAGCCGACCTGAATCGTTAGCCGACACATATTCGCCTGCTGCGCGCTGTCCTCTCGCGGCCACAGTGGGTTAGCCGAGGGTCAAACTGGATAAGCCCCTACGGGGCGAGGTGTCAGGGTGCGGTCTCCCGCTGTTGACCCGCCACGGTGCCGTACACATAAAATTCGAATTCCACCCCCGATAGAAAGACCCCCGTGAAGCAGAGTATTTTCGCCCGTGTTGCCCAGCTCGCCAAGGCCAATATCAACGCCCTCCTGGACTCCGCGGAAGACCCTCAGAAGATGCTGGACCAGATGGTCCGGGACTACTCGGCCAACATCCGCGAAGCCGAAGCCGCCGTCGCGCAGACGATCGGCAACGTCCGTATGGCCGAAGAGGACTACAGGCGGGCCGTGAACGACGCCAACACCTGGGGCAACAAGGCCATCGCCGCGTCCCGCAAAGCTGATGAGTTCCGGGCCGCCGGGAACGGTGTGGACGCCGACAAGTTTGATGCCCTTGCCAAGCTGGCTCTTCAGCGGCAGATGACCGCCGAGTCGATGGCCAAGGGGCAGGAGCCCGGCCTGGCCGCGCAGAACGAGATCGTCGACAAGCTCAAGGGCGGGCTCGACCAGATGAAGGGCAAGCTGCACGAGCTGACCGCCAAGCGCAACGAACTGGTGGCCCGGTCCCGGACGGCGGCCGCCCAGTCCCAGGTCCATGATGCGCTCAAGTCTCTGGACGCCGGCGACCCGACCTCGGCCATCGGCCGGTACGAGGAGCGCATCCGCCGCCAGGAAGCCACCGTCCGCGGCCAGCAGGAACTCGCCTCCTCATCCCTGGATGCCCAGTTCGCCTCCCTGGAAGACCTCGGTGAGCAGACCGAAGTGGAAGCACGGCTCGCCGCTCTCAAGTCCATCGACCGGAAAGCCATCGACGACTAGGAACGGCTCCCTCAAGGGCCCTGGATCTGACCGTCACCCTGTCCTCGGTGGACCGCACCACGAAGAACGCAGTGGTAGCACGAACCAGGATCCCGGCGAAGGCCAACCGGGGTTTGTGCTTCACTGGATCCCCCAATCCGTGCCTTTCCGGACGCCCCTTGCTCGTGAACGCCCAAGCGGAGGACACGCCCGCAGGTGGCACCCAGCCTCGACTAAGCCGCTCTTTCATCGGAGCTTTGGATCTCCGTACTCTGGACTGCTCGTCTGCCGTGGGCCAGCGGCCGGCGCCGGGCTTTGACCAGAACAATCAGCATGGTCAGGATGGTGACCGACCAGGCAATCGCGGCGAGGAACACCAGGCCGATTCCCACTAAGGGGTGCATAGCGAAAGTCTAGGACCGTGCCGCTTTCATTCCCGGACGCAACTCCGCAGCATCAGAGCCGGAATTTGCCCACGTAGGGACCAGAGGTCAACGGACAAGGCTCCGGGCACGAAAAAGGTGCGCCCCGTTCGCTGAGCGCACCCTTCACGATTCCCCTCACAGTCGCATCCCCATCCGACTGCAACCATCATAAGTATGCTTAGGAGTATGTGCGCAAGGCCAAGGCCTGCACGAAGCAGATGACTCCGAACAGGACAGGTACTGCTCGTGGGTTCACGCTTGCTGCTGGGCGCGGTCGGACTCACGCCTGGTCGGCAGGGCCGCAGCCGGGGCGGTGCGGGGCCAGATCCAGGCGGAGCGCAGGATGAAGGCCAGGAGCAGCAGCTCGATTGCGATGTGGAAGCCGTAGTAAAGGGCCCAGTCCCAGCTCGCCCCTGCCGCGTTGAACACCGTGACGGGCATGTAGAGCGTTGCCACGGCGAGGTTCGCGGTGCGGTTCACCCGGGCGGGCAGCGTCATGGAGAGCATTACCATCAGGGCCGGGATTCCTATGACCGCGACGAAAACGGTCATCAACGTCGGGGTAATGGTGAACTCAAAGATGCCGCCACCCCGGATTTGGTCGATGGCGCCGGGTTGGTAGAGGTGGAAGTAGTCGATGTAGATGTAGAAGAACATCAAACTGGTCCAGGCTGCGGCGAGCTTGGCTTGCACCGGGATCCGCTGGTCTTCCGGTGCGGTGGTGGGTTGACGTGTTCTCATCATGGGCTCCGTTGTTGTGGTGAGGATCGGTAGTTCCACGATCGCTGAGCCAGGCGGCGGGCACATCGGCCCGGAGGCTGGAGTTTGCCTGGCCTATGGCATGGTCTCTCTCTCGTGCTTTCGGCTGATCCGCCGCTGCCGCTCTGGTTCTAAGCTGGACAGATGGTGACGAAGGCGTTGCGCACTATGTGGGCTGAGCCTCGACCAGCGAATCCGCCGCGGCGGGTGTGGCGGGACGGGGTGCTCGTCGGGGTGCTCCTGGTGTGGTCGGTGGTGGAGGCGGTGCTCCGCGAGGACATAATGTGGCGCCCGCTGGTGCTCGCCGCCATGATTGTGGTCCTTGCTCCCTTGTGGTGGCGCCGCACCCACCCGCTGGCGGCGGTCGCGGTCTCCTTCGGCACGCTGATGGCTGTCGACGTTGCGAGGATCCTCGCGGGCGAGGATGCTGGTCTGCTGACGAGCATCGGGGGCGTGCTCGTCTTGGCCTACGCGCTGTTCCGGTGGGGAGCCGGCCGGGAGGCCTCGATCGGCCTCGTGGTCATCCTGGCCTGGCTGGTCATCACGCACGTCGCCGACCCGACCAGCCAGGCAGATGTGGTGGGTGCATTCGCCTTCTTCCTGTTCGCCGCAGCCCTGGGCGCTGCAATCCGCTACCACGCGTACGCGCGCACCCGCGACATTGACGAGACCAAAGCCCGGGAGCGTGAGCAGCTGGCGCGTAACCTCCACGACACGGTCGCCCACCACGTCTCCGGCATCGTCATCCAGGCCCAGGCCGGACGTGCAGTCGCAACGTCGCACCCCGAGCGTGCCGCTGAGGTTCTTGCTGTCATCGAGGACGCGGCCTCGCGAACGCTGACCGAGTTGCGCACCATGGTGGGTGTTCTGCGCGCCTCCGAGGGGGCGGACTTCGCGCCAGGCCAGGGCGTAGCTGACCTCGGGCGGCTCGCCGGTCAGGCCGGGGGAGGGCCACGGGTCGATGTTGAGCTGTCCGGTGAGCTCGACGATCTCAGCCCTGTGGTTGGTGCCGCGCTCTACCGCCTGACCCAAGAGTCGGTCACGAACGCGCGACGGCACGCCCGCTCCGCGACGCGGGTAGCCGTGCGTGTCGTGGGTGACGCCGAGCAGGTGCGGTTGACGGTCGATGACGATGGCGCCGTCAGCACGGCCGCTGGCGGCCCGTCGGGCTTTGGCCTCGTCGGTATGCGGGAACGCGCCAAGTTGCTGGGTGGCACGTTCCACGCCGGCCCGTCCGCGGGCGGTGGCTGGCGGGTCGAGGCGATACTGCCCCGAGCGGGCGCCCCCCGATGACCATCCGGGTGCTCATCGCCGACGATCAAGACATCGTGCGCACCGGCCTGACGATGCTGCTGAACGCCCAGCCCGACATCGAGGTCGTGGGTGCCGCCACCGATGGGCGACAGGCGGTGGCCCTGGCGCGTCAGCTGCACCCGGACGTGTGCCTGTTCGACATCCGCATGCCGCTGATGGACGGTATTGAAGCCACCCGCCGGCTCGCCGGACCCGAGGTCACCGACCCCCTGCCGATCGTGGTGATCACAACTTTTGACCTCGACGAGTACGTCCATGGGGCGTTGAAGGCCGGTGCCCGGGGCTTCCTGCTTAAGGACGCCGGACCTGCGCTGCTGACCCAGGCGATCCACGCCGCAGCCGACGGTGATGCGCTGATCGCTCCCAGCGTGACCGTCCGTCTACTTGCGGCGTTTGCCAGGTCGCAGAAGGGACCATCCGCGCAGCCGATAGAACCGCTCACCTCCCGGGAGGAGCAAGTGCTCCTCCCCGTGGCGCAGGGCCGAACCAATAGTGAGATCGCCGCCGATCTCCACATCAGTCCCAGCACCGTCAAGACCCATCTGGCCAGCCTGATGCGCAAGCTGGACGCGCGAAATCGGGTCGAGCTCGCCATGTGGGCTCATGAGACAGGCCGCACCACCTGAGGCTGGGGCGGAGGCCGTAGAGGCCAGCGTCGTTCACTTGGCACCGGCTGGGTGGAGCGACGAACTCGCGGCCTTGTGCACGGACTGACCGGTGACCGTGCGCTGCTCGCGCCACAAGGAGAATCCGAGGGCGACCAGGGCGACAGCGTTGGGCAAGGCGAACAGTCTGAAGTTGATCTGCGGCAGCACCAGGATCGCGATAGGAGCAAGGGCGCCAACGGCGAGCAGTACTGCAGACCAACGGACGAGGATCTTTGCGCGGAAGAGGGCGATAGCGAAAAGCAGGCCGCCGCCCAGGTAAGCGATTCCCATGAACGAGATGAGTGGCTGGATCAGGCCGATGTCACCGGCCGCACTGCCGTTTGTGGACACGGCAAGGACGTCGTTGACGTAGCCGGGCGCGCTCTCGGCGATGGATGGAAGGACGACCATCGCAATGGTTTCGACGCTCAGCATGGCGAGGTAGCCTGCGCTGAAAAGGACGTACCCGAGCAGGCCAAGGACCCCGGTCTCCTTGGTCTGGCGCAGGTACATTCCCGTGATCCCGACGAGCGCCAAAGCGGCCATGAGCACCTTCATCCCTTGCCGGACCGTCCATTCGGTTGTGGTGACAAAGGTGGCATCCAGATGGGGATGGTTGATCTGGACGGCAGTAAACAGCAATCCTGCGGCAATGGCGCTCAGGCCGGCCGCCCGGGTGAGCTTGGTGGCGGTGATGGGCATGTCCGGCTCCTTGTTTCCGCGTGTCCGTGGCCGAGTGCTACGGATGACTCAAACGTAGGAACCAATGGGGTGACCAGGCGTCACCCAAGGATGTGATTGACGGGGTGAGATCCGGGCAGCCCGGACGCCTATACTGGGGGCATGCCGACGCCTGTGCTGGCTACGAAGCTCTTTTTTCCGGCACCGCGCCCGCAGATCACTTCCCGGCCACGGCTGCTCAAGCGTCTCAACGATGAACTGGGCGCAAGCCGGAAGCTGTCACTCGTTTGCGCTCCGGCGGGCTTCGGCAAAACTACCCTGCTCAGCGAGTGGATCATCCAGCGCGGACGCCAGCAACCCGGCGTCGGTATCGCCTGGCTGTCCCTCGACGCGCACGATAATGACCCCTCACGCTTTCTGGCCTACCTTGTTGCTGCCCTGCAGGGCGTGGACGCGGACATCGGCGTGGAGATCACCGGCCTGAGGCACAGCGGCCAGGTCATGGCTGCGGAACCAGTACTGACGTCCCTGATCAATGACATGGCGCGGTCCGGAAAAGAGTTCATCCTTGTGCTCGATGACTACCACGTCATTGAAGAACGACTGGTTCATGAAGCCCTCGCGTTCCTTCTGGACCATCTGCCGCCGCAGCTGCACCTGGCCATCGCCACCAGATCGGATCCGCCGCTGTCGCTGGCCCGCTTACGGAGCCGCGGCGAGCTGACCGAGCTCAGGGCCGCCGACCTGCGCTTCACACCGGAGGAAGCGGCTGATTTCCTCAACCAGGTCATGAACTTGGGTCTTTCAGTGGATGACATCGCTGCTCTTGCGACCCGGACCGAGGGGTGGATCGCGGGACTTCAGCTGGCCGGGTTGTCCCTCCGGGAGCACGAGGACGCCTCCGCGTCTATCCGGGCTTTCACGGGAAGCCATCGCTTCGTCATCGACTACCTGGTGGAGGAGGTGTTGCAGCGCCAGCCGGCAGAAGTCCGCAACTTCCTGCTGACCACAGCTCTCCTGGACCACCTGACAGGAGGTCTCTGTGAGGCACTCACAGGCGTGGGCGGAGGCCAGGCCATGCTTGATGCGCTGGAGCGGGACAATCTGTTCGTTATTCCACTGGATGACCGGCGGCAGTGGTATCGGTATCATCATTTGTTCGCCGACGTCCTGCGTGCACGGGCCCGGCAGGAACCGCCCAGCCGAATACCCGAGCTGCATCGACTGGCAAGCGAATGGTACGAACAGAATGACCTGACAGAGGACGCAGTCCACCACGCATTGGCGGCCGAGGACTTTGAACGCGCCGCCAACCTGATCGAAGAAGTGCTGCCGCAAATGCGCCGGACCCGGCAGGATGTCATGATGCTGGCCTGGCTGACGGCGCTTCCTGACGAGGTGATCCGTTCCCGCCCACTGCTCAGTGTCTTCTACGCCTGGCGCATGCTAGTCTCCGGCGACCTCGACGCCGTCGAGCCCTGGCTTCGGGCCGCTGAACAGGGACTGGACTCAGCAGCAGCGGAGGGCAAGGGGCCAGGACACTCCGCCCCGACATCAATCCGCGGACAAGAGCTCCGGATGCTGCCGTCAACCATCGCAATGTACCGGGCCTCGCTGGCTCAGGCCAGGGGTGACGTCTCCGCCACGGCACACCACGCGCGGGAGGCGTTCGAACTCGCCGGGCCGGAAGACCATTTCGCCCGCGGGGCCGCAGCGGCGTTTCTGGGGTTGGCTTCCTGGGCTCAAGGTGACGTAGAAACGGCTGTCGACACCTTCTCAGAGGCAGTCTTGAGCCTCCATGAAGCGGGAAACCTCACCGATGAGCTCAGCAGCACCATCCTGCTGGCAGACATGCAGATCGCCCGGGGAAAGCTTCAGGAAGCGCGAAAGCTCTACGAAAGTGCCCTTGGCCATGCGGCCGCCCAAGGGGGAACGGCGCCCCGTGCCACTGCTGAGCTGCATGTGGGCTACAGCGAGCTCTGCCGTGAATTTGGGGACCTGGAGAGCGCAGCCCTGCATCTTCAAACAAGTAAAGAGCTGGGCCGGCACGTCGCTCCCTTGACGGAGCACTCTTACCGGTGGTTCGTTGCGATGGCAGGCGTGCGGGAAGCCGAAGGGGACGTAACCGGGGCCATCGAGTCCCTTGACCAGGCCCAGCTCCTGTATCTGCGTGGGTTTTTTCCGGAAACCCGCCCCATCCCCGCATTGAAAGCGCGCACAGCGATCAGGCAGGGGCGGCTGTCAGAAGGCTGGGCGTGGGCACGCAGCACCGGCCTGCCGGTGGTTAGGGAGTTGAGCTACCTACGGGAATTTGAGCACCTCACCCTGGCGCGTCTTCTCATTTCCCAGCACCGCGTCCTGCCGGAAGAAAAGACGATCCAGGCGGCGGAGGACCTGCTCAAGCGCCTGCTCAAAGCTGCGCAGGCAGCCGGACGCAAGGGAAGCACCTACGAGATCCTTGTGCTGCAGGCACTGGTACTGGACGCCCAGGGCCAGCACGCGCTGGCGCTGGCACCCCTGGAACGTGCCCTGGCCGAAGCCGGACCGGAGGGTTACGTCCGCCTCTTTCTGGATGAAGGAGCACCCCTGGCGCCGCTGCTGGCTGAGGCAGCAGGCAAGGGCACCGCCGCGGCCCACGTTGCCCGGCTTCTCCAATCCTTGGAAACCACGAAACTTCAAACGGCTGCCAGGGGGACTACCGCACCTGAGCTGGAAGTCCTGAGCAAACGCGAGCTGGAGGTACTGAGGCTACTGGGCTCGTCATTGAGCGGGCCGGAAATCGCCCGCCAGCTCTTTGTCTCGGTCAACACCCTGCGCACCCACACCAAACGCATCTTCACCAAGCTCGAGGTCAACAGCCGGCGGGAAGCGGTGCGCCATGGCAAGGAGCAGGGGCTGATTTAGGGGCCTGCGCAGCCCTCGGGGAGCACTACATCCATCACCAAGGATGGTGACGCGGAATCACCCCACGCCTCAGTAGCTTCAGGTGGGAAAGGGGATGAACGCCATGCCAGCAGAACATCACGGGCCCGGACAGTACCAACTCCGCATCCGGGGACACCTCGACAGTTCCTGGACCAACTGGTTCGAAGGCATGGCCGTCACACAAGAAAACGACGGAACAACCAGCCTGTGCGGACCGGTCCTCGATCAGGCAGCGCTGCACGGCCTGCTCGCAAAGGTTCGGGATATCGGCGCGACGTTAATAGCCGTGAATCTCCTGGAGGATCCGGGCCCCCAGAACGAAACCATTAAGGCCTAGCGCCAGCGTGCAGCGACCACACCTCGGATTCCACCCAACCACGCCGGTTGATCGGGAGATATCGGGCCAACCACCTCATCAATCACCACCCGTGGTGACGCCAGGTCACTAAGCGCCCGCGTAGCTTCAAGTCATCCCGGCACTTTCCGGGCATGAGGCCACCTTCAACATTCGTGATTCGCGCAGAACCCGTCAGATAAGAGCTCCAAAATGTCATCCAAAATCGAAGTTCTCCTACCTGCAACACTCATCAGGATCTTGGCCTTCGCCGGATTTATCTCAGCAGCAATTCTGCTGGTCAACGCGGCAAAGAGGGCAGGGATCATTCCCACATCACCTTTCACCCAGCTCGCTGCACCGATAGCTCAAATCGCCGCGATCGGATTGGTGATCGGGATGTATTTGTTGGTTTCCCGCAAGGCCGGGACCCTCGCAGCCTCAGGTGCCGTCATCTCCGTAACGTCGCTGGCCGGCCTCGTTGGGGTTGAGTTCGTCCTCAACCTCGTCTTTCCCTACATTGGCCAAGATGTTGTTTCCGTCCTGCGTTCAGGTCCCTTGGGTATCGCCCTCACAGTGGTATCGATGCTCTTCCTCGTGGGTACCGTGATTTTCATGCTCGCGCTGTGGGTGACGTCAAGCGTTCCCAAAAGCGCCATAGTCCTCTACACGGCGAGTTCACTTCCCATCGCCCTGCGAACGGTGTTCCCGGAAATTGTGCTGCAACTTGGGCTGGTTGGTCTCGCCGTAGCCGCCGCTTTCCTTGCAGCCTGGATGCTTCGCAACGTTCCTCGTACCGCAGCAGCCGACGGGGTCACTGCGGCGCAGCCAGCATCGGTGACTGCAACCTAAGCAGAACACGCTGAGAAGGCCGCTGCCACCCAATTTCTAAACGTCGACTGCAACCAACCAATGCCGGGTATCGAGCCGGCTCTTGTACCAGGAGTAGCAATGATTTCGCTTACAGACCATACAAAGAAACGTCGCCGGCCATTCCGTCGCACGCGCAAAATCCTTGGCGTTGTTGCGATCACTGCCCTGGGCATGATTCTTGCATCCACAGCGGCCAACGCGTTCCTGGAACAGCAGGAGAGGTCGAGCACTGCCCAGTACGGTGAACTAGTGGAGGTCGCTGGAGGCTCACTGAACGTCGTCCGGGCTGGCGCCGAAGGTGGGCAGCCCCTGGTCCTGCTCAGCGGTCTGGGCACGATAGCTCCGGCGCTGGACTTCGCCCCTTTGATTAGGGAACTCGTGGCCTACGACGTCATCGTCGTCGAGCGTTTCGGGTACGGCTACAGCGACATGAGCGCACCGGATCGGACCGTTGAGAATATCAGCAGAGAGCTCCACGAGGCCCTCTCCTTACTCGACATCGGGAAGCCGTACGTTTTGGCTGGACATTCGATCGCGGGCTTCTACACACTCGACTATGCGAACCGGTACCCGGGCGAAGTATCCGCCGTTATCGGCATTGACCCGAGCGTGCCCACGACCGAGCTGGAGAAGCATTCCGCGGCCAGCGGCGGCATCAATGTCATCGGGATAGGGACTGCCCCGGCTTTTGTTGACTCGGGGTCTTAGGCCGCTGTGAGTGCGGTCCGGTTGATTGTTTCATA
>NZ_BMKU01000013.1 GCF_014644495.1 Pseudarthrobacter polychromogenes | reverse complement strand
TGACCTATCGAGCCGGCGTCGTCCTGTACGCCGTCGTCATCTGGCTACGCCAATAAGGAGACACACCCTAGGTGCTTCCGGGCTGGGACTCCTGGACTAAACGTGTCACACGTGCTGGTCCACGATGACCGGGTTGCCGTCCGGATCAATAACAATGAAGCTCGCCGGTCCGGTTGTTCCTTCCTCCGCTTCGCTGGCGAAACTGACACCTTGGCCCTGCAGTTCCCGCTGGAGGTCACGGACATCCGTGAAGGACTCCAGCGGCCGGGCGTCCTGGTCCCAGCCGGGGTTGAAGGTCAGGGCGTTCCTCTCCAGCATCCCTTGGAAGAGGCCCACCACCGCCTGGCCGTTTTTCAGGATCAGCCAGTTCTGCGCGATGTCACCGGCAAAACGCGTGAACCCAAGTTTTTCGTAGAAAGCCGTAGAAGCGGCGATGTCCTTGACGTTGAGGCTTACTGAGAAAGCGCCGAGCTGCACGGGCCGTTCCCTTCCCTTGTGACGAGTGCTACCGATCGTACTCCCCCACCCAATTCCTTACTGCTAAGCATCCGCGGTACTCTGGTTGCCTTTGTCGCTGCATCACCACGAAAGGGGACCCGAAGAATGGCTGTAGCCCGTCGCCGGATCGACCCGAAGGAAGGCGCCGCAGCGGTGGAGGCGTGGCGTAAAGCTGCCGGACCGTCGTCGGACGTTCCCGTCCCGCGAACCATGCTGGCAACGGCGGTGCGCTACACGCTTGAGGAGGTCACAGCGCGGGCGCCGGGCAATTCGGTGGAGGTGCGGGTGCCGCCGTTCGGCGTCACCCAGTGTGTGGAAGGCCCGCGGCACACGCGCGGCACGCCGCCCAATGTCATTGAGTGCGACGCCGCCACCTGGCTCGCGATGGTGACCGGCCAGTTGGGATGGGCGGACGCGGTGGCCGCGCACAAGGTTGCCGCCTCCGGCCTCCGCGCGGACCTCTCCGCGCTGCTCCCGCTCTGACCCCCGAGTTTTTGTCCAGATATGCAGGCTTCCGGACCGCGCAACCCTGCATATCTGGACAAAAACTCACCGCTGCCATCCCTGCTTCCGCAATGCCTGCCGGACGCGCGACACCACCCACTCCGGGCCGCGTTGCATATCGATCCGGTTGATCTTCACCTGCCGCCAGCCTGCTTCGAAGACCCGCTGATCCCGGTAGGAGTCCAGGGCCTGCTGTTCCGGCAAGAGATGGTGCAGGCCCTCATACTCCAGGCAGGTCCGGAACCGGGCGCAGCCAAGATCCGTCCAGACGGGCCTTCCCAGGGCATCATCCACCCGGCAGTTTGGGGAAAACTCGGGAAGGCCGGCATCGTCCAGCATCAGGCGCAGTTTCGTTTCCGGCGGCGAGTCGACGCCGACGCGCAGCTGTTCAAGTGCTTCCCTGGCCTTGCGGATGCCATGGATCCCGTTGGCGCCCGCCACGAAGGTGCGCAGTTCGGGCAGCGGAAGCATCGGGCGCTTCGGCTCTCCGAAAGTCCTGGAGTGTTCGCTGACAATGGCGTCGCCCGCAACGATAAGGTCCTCCAACGGCAGGACCGAGCCGAGATCCACCCAGGTCCGGGCCACCGAGGTCAGCCTCAACCCGTCAATATCGATGAGGTCGCCGTCCCGGACTTTCAGCCGGTGCCCGGCGATTCCCGTCCGCCGCGGAAGCGTCCCACCCCCGCGCCTGGCAAGATGCAGGAAACGGCCGGGCTCGCGGAAATGTGCACCTGATTTCTTCCCCCAGGGAGGAGGTTCGACGGCGGCAGTCACCGGGCCGCCGTCGTCTGGCCGGAACTCAGCCCACGGCGGAAGCGGAAGCCCGAGGATCTCGGCAGCGGTAGTAAGGCTCCCGAAGGTCTCGGGATCCAGCCTGGTATGGGAGCGGACAAGGGCGGCCAGATCCGGAGGGCTCGATTTCGGCACCCGGATCCCCCTGCTCGGCCGGTGCAGGTCCCCGGCAGCAAGCCTGCTCCGGCTCAGGCCGGAGTATCCAGCCTCACCTTTGCCGAACGGCCGGTCTCCAAAGTGTTCCGGGAGGGGCAACAATCTGCTCATGCTTCATTGAGTCACGCGAATCCGGGCTTCAGACAGTTATCCACAGCCCGCACCCGCTCCTACGGAGTTTTTGTCCAGATATGCAGACTTCCGATGCCTGGAACCCTGCATATGTGGACAAAAACTCGGGGGTTCGGGGGTCAGCCGCGGCCGATGAAGGGCATCCCTGCGGCGGTGATCACCACAGACCCGATGCTGGCTGACGGCGGCATGTTGGCCATCATCAGGACCGCCCGCGCGGCGTCCTCCACGAGGAAGGTCGGCTCCACCCGGCGGCTGCCGTCTGCCTGGAGTGCCCCAGCGCCCACGCCGATGGTGTCCATGATGTCCGTCGCCGTGTTGCCGATGTCGATCTGGCCGCACGTAATCCCAAAGCCCCGCCCGTCCAGCTCAATGCTTTTGGTCAGGCCGGTCATGGCGTGCTTGGTAACGGCATAGGCCACCGTCCGGGGCCGGGGCGAGTGCGCGGAGATGGAGCCGTTGTTGATGATCCGCCCGCCCTGCGGGTCCTGCGCCTTCATGGCCCGGACCGCGGCGGCGGCGCACAGCATGGAACCCGTCAGGTTGACCGCGAGGGTGGCGTTCCAGTCCTCCAGCGAAATCTCATCCACGCTGGCCGCCGGACCGAACACTCCGGCGTTATTGAACAGCAGGTCCACCCGGCCCCACCGCCGGCGGACGGCGTCGAAAAGATGCTCGACGTCGTCCTGCCGGGTGACGTCGCAAGGCGCCACCAGCGCTTCGGGGTGGTCGTCCGCAGTCTCCTTTAGCTGCGATTCCCGGCGGCCCGCCAGCGCTACCCGGTATCCGGCGGCCAGCATCTGCCGGGCCACCTCCCGCCCGATGCCGGAACCTGCTCCGGTAACGACGGCAACCCGCGCGGCGGGAGGGGTACTGTTCACGCTGTTCTCCTTGGGATGTGGTGCTAGAGGGCGGCCGGCACGCCTGTGCTGTTCAATGGCCAGCCTATGACGGTCTTGGGCCGCGGCGCAGCGTAGGTCCGCACCTTGGAGGTGGACAGGCGCATGCGGACGAGGGACTCGGCGATGGCCACGGCGGAGGCCACGCCGTCCACCACGGGCACTCCGGCACGCTGCCTGATCTGCTCGTCCAGCCCCGCCATGCCCCCGCAACCGAGCACAATCACCTCGGCCTTGTCCTGGCTGACGGCCAAGATTGCCTGGTTGATAATGGCTTCCACGGCGCGTTCGGGCTCCTCCTCAAGTTCAAGGACGGCCATGCCGCTGGCACGGACGGAGGCGCAGCGCGCATCGAGCCCTGCGAGCTTGAGCCGGTCCTCGATGAGCGGAACGGTCCGGTCCAGGGTGGTGACTACCGAGTACTTGTGGCCCAGGAACATGGCGGTGCTGGCGGCGGCCTCGGTGATGTCCACCACCGGGACGTCCAGGAGCTCCTGCAGCCCTTCCCGCCCGTGTTCGCCATAGCCGGCCTGCACCACGGCGTCGAACGGCTCCTGGTAGGAAGTGACGGCGTCCATCACGGCGATGGCGGCCAGGTAGCTTTCGAAGTTCCCTTCGCAGGAGTCGGCCCCGAACCGGGGTGTGATTCCCACGATCTCCGTGCCGGGTGCCGCGATGCTGCGTGCCGAAGCGGCGATGGAATCCGTCATGGACTGGGTGGTGTTGACGTTCGCAACGAGTATGCGCATCAGGGGATCCTTAGTGTTTGCTGGCGACGGCGATGGCCTCGCCGTCGCGGTCTTCGAGCCGCTGCGAGCGGTCCGCGATGAAGAAGTACACAACGGCTGCGATGCCGGCGGCGAAGAACCAGGCGAACGGTGCTGCCGCCGCCAGCGCCGGGACGAAGGCGATGAGGAGCGCCAGGACGGCCGCCGGCACCATGGCGATGATGGCCCTGGGGTTGACGCCGTTCTTGTAGTAGTAGGCACCTTCCGGCGATGCGGTGTACAGCTCGGGGACATTGACCTTGCCACGGCGGATCAGCCAGTAATCAGCCATGACGACGCCGAACAGGGGGCCGAGCAGGGCGCCGAGGCCGCCCAGGAAGTACACGATCACCAGCGGGTTGTTGTACAGGTTCCACGGCAGGATCACCAGGCCGATGACGGCGCTGACGAAGGCAGCCTTGCGGAAGTCCAGGTGTTTGGGGAACAGGTTGGTGAGGGCATAGACCGGAGCCACGAAGTTGGCCATGAGGTTGACCGCGATGGTCAGGATCAGCAAGGCCAGGCAGGCAAGGACCAGAAAGAGGGTGTTGGGGATGGTCTGGACGATGTCCGAGGGGCTCTCGATGATGGTGCCGTTGATCTTGAACTGCCCTCCCGCCATCACGACGACGATGGCGCCGAACACGAGCATGTTGATGGGAATGCCCCAGAAGTTTCCGCGGACCACGGCCTTCTTGGAGACGGCGGAGCGGGTGAAGTCGCAGAAATTCAGGACGAACGTGCCGTAGATGGAGACCCAGAGGGCGCCGCCGGCGAAGATGGTTAGCCACATTTCCGGCCCTTCGAGGGCGTTGTCCGAGGACCAGGCGATTGCGCCGCCCGCTTCCATGAAGATCCAGACGGCGATGGCGGCCATGGTGACCAGGATGATGGGGCCGGCAAAGGCCTCGTACTTGCGGATCATTTCCATACCGAAGCTCACGATGACCAGCTGGACAATCCAGAGGATGACGAAGGCGATCCACCCCAGGGTGGACAGACCCAGGATGGAGTCCTTGTCCAGTGCTCCAAGGCCCGGGAACATGGCCACGAGCATCACGCGGAAGACGACGGATGCGAGGTAGGTCTGGATGCCGAACCACGCGACAGCAACGGCGCCGCGGAGGAGGCTGGCGATCTGGGCGCCGCGGATGCCGAAGCTGATCCTGCTCATCACCGGGAAGGGGACGCCGGTCTTAACACCCATGAATCCGGAGAGATTCAGGAGGCCGAAGAGCAGGGCAGCTCCGATGCCGAGTGCCAGCAGGATCTGCCAGCCGCCCAGTCCCAGGGCGAACAGTCCGATGGCGAAGGCGTAGTTGCCGAGGCTGTGGACATCGTTGGCCCAGAGGGTGAAGATGCTGTAGCCGGACCAGCTCCGGCCGGCGCGTTTGGTGGGGGCAAGATCGACGTTATAAAGGGTGGGGCTGATGGCCTGGCCTGAAGCTGCGCTGGCTGATTCACAAAGAGCTTCGACGCCTGTGGCGGAGTGGGCTGAAGAGTCTGACGGCGCTGTCAGGTCAGGAGCCTTTTCGACGCCGACCGGTGGAGGGGTCTGCATGGGGATCTCCGGTTCTTGAAGGATTCGCAGTGGTGAGCGCTGGTCTGGAGGACCGGTTCTGTTATTCCACATTGCGAAAAGTAGATATTGCTAAGTGGAATAAGAGTATGACCTGGGTCACCCTATGGTCAAGGAGCCGCAGGGGTGCCAACGGTCACAATCGGTTGGCAGGCGACGGTTCGCCGCACGGGAAGTGCCGGCGTCGATTATGCTTGACCCACCTTCCATGGAGTAGCTAATCTCGTATGGCAATAATGTTTTCTCACAATACGAAAACATTGGCCCAGCATTCAAAGACGAAAAGAGGCTGCCGTGGCTGCAGGAGAAGATACCTCCCATATCCTCAGCGGGTTGACTAACCAGCTGCCTGATCGTGATCCGGAAGAGACTGCCGAATGGGTTGAGTCCCTGGATTCCTTGATCAGGGAACAGGGCACTGAGCGTGCCCAATTCATCATGCGGAGCCTGCTGCAGCGCGCGGGCGCGCAGAGCGTCGGGGTGCCGATGGTGACCACCACCGATTACGTGAACACGATCCCGGTGGACCAGGAAGCGGAGTTCCCGGGCAACGAGGAATACGAGCGCCGGTACCGGGCGTACATGCGGTGGAACGCCGCGGTGATGGTGCACCGGGCGCAGCGGGCGAACATCGGCGTGGGCGGGCATATCTCCACCTATGCCGGGGCCGCGACCCTATACGAGGTGGGTTTCAACCACTTCTTCCGCGGCAAGGACCACCCCGGCGGCGGTGACCAGGTCTTCTTCCAGGGCCACGCCTCCCCCGGCATGTACGCCCGGGCGTTCATGGAAGGCCGGCTCTCGGAGGAGGACCTGGACGGGTTCCGGCAGGAAAAGTCCAAGGAAGGCCACGCCCTGTCCTCCTACCCGCACCCGCGGCTGATGCCCGGGTTCTGGGAATTCCCCACCGTGTCCATGGGCATCGGGCCGATGAACGCGATCTACCAGGCCCAGTCCAACCGGTACCTGCACAACCGCGGCCTGAAAGACACCAGCGACCAGCAGGTCTGGGCGTTCCTGGGCGACGGGGAAATGGACGAGCCCGAATCCCGCGGCCTGCTCCAACTCGCCGCGAACGAGAACCTGGACAACCTGAACTTCGTGATCAACTGCAACCTCCAGCGCCTGGACGGGCCCGTGCGGGGCAACGGGAAGATCATGCAGGAACTCGAGGCGTTCTTCCGCGGCGCGGGCTGGAACGTCATCAAGGTCGTCTGGGGCCGGGAATGGGATGACCTGCTCACCAAGGACACCGACGGGTCGCTGGTGAAGATCATGAACGAAACCCCCGACGGGGACTACCAGACCTACAAGGCAGAATCCGGCGGGTTCGTCCGCGAACACTTCTTCGGCAAGGACCCGGCCACCAAAGACCTCGTCGCGGACCTCACCGATGACCAGATCTGGAACCTCAAACGCGGCGGCCACGACTACCGCAAGGTCTACGCCGCATACAAGGCAGCCACCGAATTCAAGGGCAAACCCACCGTCATCCTCGCCAAAACCGTCAAGGGCTACGGCCTCGGACCGCGGTTTGAAGGGCGTAATGCCACGCACCAGATGAAAAAGCTGACGGTTGAGGATTTAAAGGAGTTCCGGGACTACCTGCGGATCCCCATTACCGATACGCAACTGGAAGCGGATCCCTATTCCCCGCCGTACTACCACCCCGGGCATGATGCACCGGAGATCGTGTACCTCCATGAACGGCGGAGGGCCCTGGGCGGCGCCGTCCCTGAACGCAGGTCATCCCATGATGCCGTTGCGCTGCCAGACCCCAAGACGTTTGACGTTGCCAAACGCGGCTCGGGCAAACAACAGGCCGCCACCACCATGGCTTTTGTCAGGCTCCTGAAAGACCTCATCAGGGACAGGAACTTCGGGCACCGGATCGTGCCTATCGTGCCCGACGAATCCCGGACCTTCGGCATGGATGCGTTCTTCCCCACCGCGAAGATCTATAACCCGGGCGGCCAGAACTACCTCTCCGTGGACCGCGACCTGGTCCTGGCCTACAAGGAATCCGCCCAGGGCCAGCTGATCCACCCCGGCATCAACGAAGCCGGCGCCGTGGCAGCATTCACCGCCGCCGGCACCGCCTACGCCACCCACGGCGTGCCCCTGGTCCCGGTCTACGTGTTCTACTCCATGTTCGGCTTCCAGCGCACCGGCGATGCGTTCTGGGCAGCAGCAGACCAAATGACCCGCGGCTTCATCATCGGCGCCACCGCAGGACGGACCACCCTCACCGGCGAAGGACTCCAGCACGCCGACGGCCACTCCCCCCTCCTGGCCTCCACCAACCCCGCCGTGGTCACCTACGACCCCGCCTACGGCTACGAAATGGGCCACATCATCCGCGACGGCCTCGAACGCATGTACGGGGAAAAGTCCGACGGCGGCGCGGCAGGTTCGCAGGACCGGAACCTCATGTACTACCTCACGGTGTACAACGAGCCCATCATCCAGCCCGCCGAACCGGAGAACCTCGATGTGGAAGGTGTGCTGAAAGGCATCTACCGGGTGTCGGCGTCGGACCTTGCAGGACCGAAGACCCAGATCCTCGCCTCCGGCGTCTCCGTCCCCTGGGCCATCGAAGCCCAGCGGATCCTCGCCGAAGACTGGTCAGTCTCCGCCGACGTCTGGTCCGTGACCTCCTGGAACGAACTGCGCCGCGACGGACTCGCCGCCGAAGAGGAAGCCTTCCTCAACCCCGGCGAACCCGCCCGCGTCCCCTTCATCACCCAGCAGCTCGAAGGAGCCACCGGACCCGTCGTCGCCGTCTCCGACTACATGAAAGCCGTCCCCGACCAGATCCGCCAATTCGTCCCCAACGAATTCGCCACCCTCGGCGCCGACGGATTCGGCTTCTCCGACACCCGCGCAGCAGCCCGCCGCTTCTTCAAAAACGACACCCACTCCATCGTGGTCAAAGCGCTGCAAATGCTCGCGGCGAGGGGCGAGGTCGAGGAGGGGGCGCCGTCGTACGCCATGGACCGCTACAAACTCCTGGACGTCAGCGCCGGAACCACCGGCGGGGCCGGCGGCGACGCCTGAGCCAACAAGAGTTTTTGTCCAGATGTGCAGGCTTCCAGGGCCCGGAACCCTGCATATCTGGACAAAAACTCCATGAGGGTGTGGCTATGCGGAACACGGAGGCGCCGGAGCGGCTTTGTCGGCTGGACTAGGTGGTAATTGTTCCGGCGAGGAGCAACTCCTCCAGGCCGCGCTTGAAGCCGGAGCGTCCGCCGTGGGCGGGATGCCGGACCTTGGGCGCATCCACGCCGCTGGCCTGCAGGCTTCGGTGCGCGATGTTTCCCACGGCGACCACTGCATCAATGCCAAACAGCTCCACCAGCGACTGCCAGTAAGGTGTGCCCAGCTTTGCTTCCGTTATCCGCGGCGTCCGGTTGGACTGCGGTTCTCCCGGCACGTGGGTGTGCCACGGACAGGCGCTCCACAGCAGGGGCAGGAAATCCAGTTCCGCCAGGACCTCCCACATCACCGTTGCCGTCGGCTCGGCAGCCACACCCTCCGCCTCGGCGGGCAGGGCATATCCTTTGCCCGGCCCGAAAAGGCCGAAGGTGTTGGCCGGTCCCTGGAACATGGTGCGGTTGGTGAACGGCACGCCAGTGATCCGCATGCCCCTGAAACCGGGGGCTTCGCCCAGCAGCAGCACCCTCGGCGAACGGTCCAGCATCTCGGAGAGGTAAAGCTCAAGGTTGCGCCGGCGCACGGCATTGCCCGGGTGGCTGTGGGCAAGGAAGTTGTTTCGGCCCGGCACCGTGGGCACTGCCGCGAGCCGGTCCACAAAAGACCTTATGGAACGGTCTGTCACCGGAGTGCTCCCCAGCGAACGGGGCTACCAGCGCGGGTGGATGGCTTCGCGGAAGTAGTGGTCGTAAATCCAGCGGACGCCGGCGTCGAACTCTTCGCTGATCTGCACGGAGGCAGCCGCAGCGTTTGCGGATGCCTGCTCCACGTTGCGCGCGCCGGGAATCACGGAGGTGACGCCGTCCTGGGCCGCAATCCAGGCGATGGCCGCCTGGGCGGTGGTGGCCCCTGACGGAACCAGCTGCTCGAACTCGGCCACGGCTTTGAGTCCGAGCTCGTAGTCCACGCCGGAGAAGGTCTCGCCGACGTCGAACTTGTCACCCTGGCGGTTGTAGTTCCGGTGGTCGTTCTCCGCGAAAGTGGTTTCCTTTGAGTACTTGCCGGACAGGAGGCCGGAAGCGAGCGGTACACGGGCGATGATGCCCACGTTGGCCACCTTCGCTGCGGGAAGGACCTCGTCCAGGGGCTTGAGGCGGAAAGCGTTCAGGATGATCTGGACCGAGGCGGTGCCAGGGTGCTTGATCGCTTCCAGCGCCTCATCCGTGCGCTCCACGCTGACGCCGTAGTTGCGGATGGCGCCCTCGGACACCAAGGTGTCCAAGGCGTCGTAGACCTCGGAGGTGCTGTACACCGGGGTGGGCGGGCAGTGCAGCTGGACCAGGTCCAGGGTGTCGGTGCCCAGGTTCTTCCTGGACCGGTCCACCCACTGGCGGAAGTTGGCCAGCGTGTAGTTCTCCGGCTGCTGGTCCATGCGCCGGCCCATCTTAGTGGCAACCGTGATGTCCAGGCCCGGGTTGTCCGCAAGGAACTTTCCGATGGCCTGCTCGCTCTTGCCGTCGCCGTAGACGTCGGCGGTGTCGAAGAAGTTCACGCCGGCTTCCGCGGACGCCGCCAGGATGGCCTGGGCCTGTGCCGGGTCAACGTTGCCCCAGTCCGCGCCAAGCTGCCAGGTGCCGAGCCCCACGACGGAGACGTTACGTCCGGTCTTGCCTAAAATCCGCTGTTCCATCCCTCGACTATATGGGGTGCCCGGTGGGAGGCCGGAATTTTACGGGGTGCCGCCGCCGCGCCGAGGAACCATCCGGATTCTGGAAAATCGCTTCCACACAGAAAGGTAAGCTTAATCACATTGAACAGCCGACATTCTGGCAGCGCTGGGATACATTTCCCGTCACCAGGGTTTGGTTTTAGGCGCGTCGGTCCGGTTCGTATGGGGAGCGTGAAACATGGACGGAATAGAGATATTCGTCAACGGGCAGGCCCAGGACTGCAGCAGGACCAGCCCGCACACGAGGCTCCTTGACTGGCTTCGGGCGGAAGGCCTCACAGGGGCTAAGGAAGGCTGCGCGGAGGGCGAGTGCGGGGCATGTGCCGTCCTGGTGGCCAGGCCGGACGGACCCGAGGGGAGCCGCTGGACATCCCTGAACTCGTGCCTGCCTCCCGCGCTGGCGTTCGACGGGCAGGAGATCGTCACCGCGGAGGGCCTGGGTACCGCAGCCGGGCCGTGTTCCGGAGAAGACCTGCATCCCGTCCAGCGTGAAATGGCGGACCGCGGCGGTTCCCAGTGTGGATACTGCACACCGGGGTTCATCTGCTCCATGGCGGCTGAGTACTACCGTCCGGACCGGCGCCCCGGGCAGGGCAGGAAAGAAACCGGATCCCGCGAGGTAGGCGAGCAGCATGCCACCGATCACGAATGCGGTCCGAACGGCTTCGACCTCCACGCGCTCAGCGGCAACCTCTGCCGGTGCACCGGCTACCGCCCCATCAGGGACGCAGCCTATGCGCTCGGGAATCCCCTGGACGCAGACCCCTTGCTGGACCGGCAGAACCGGCCTGCCCCGCCCGTCAAGCACACCAGGACGGGCGGCGGAGCACAATTCCTCCGCCCTGAAACCCTTGGTGAAGCCCTGGAGGTCATGCAGGAAAGCCCGGAGGCAAAGCTGGTGGCAGGGGCAACCGACCTCGGCGTGGAGGTAAACCTCCGGCACTCCCGTCCGCCCCTGCTCCTTGCCATCGATCGGCTGGAAGAGCTGCGGACTTTATCGTTCGACGACGGCCGGGTTGAGATCGGCGCAGCCCTCACCCTTTCCGAGGTGGAACGGGGCCTCGACGGCCGTCTGCCTCTCCTGGCCCAGCTGTTTCCCCAATTTGCGTCCCGCCTGATCCGCAACGCAGCCACCTTGGGCGGGAACCTTTCTACGGGCTCACCGATCGGCGACTCCGCACCGGCGCTCCTCGCCATGGACGCCACAGTTGTTCTGTGCTCGCTCGACGGCGAGCGCGAAGTCCCGCTGTCCGAGTACTACACGGGGTACCGGCAGAGCGTAAGGAAGCCCCACGAGCTGCTACGCGCAGTACGGATCCCGCTGCCACTGGCCGAAAGCACCGCGTTCTACAAAATCTCCAAACGGCGCTTCGACGACATCTCAAGTGTCTCGGCTGCCATCGCGCTGCAGGTGGCAGACGGCGTCGTAAATTCGGCCCGAATTGGCCTCGGCGGCGTGGCAGCCACGCCGATCCGGGCCTTCGCTACGGAAGAATCATTGACGGGCCAGCCCTGGACCGCGGACACTGTAGCCACGGCGGCGGGCGTCATGGCCGGCGAGGGAACCCCGATCGACGACATGCGCGCGAGCGCACTCTACCGGCAGGCCATGCTGAGGCAGGCACTCCTCAAGTTCCATGCCGAAAAGGCTACGGCGTTGGAGGCAGCCAAGTGAAGTCCCTGGCAGACCGTCCAGTCAACCCGGTGGTGGGGGTCCCTGTTTCCCACGAGAGCGCCTCCGCACACGTGACCGGAACAGCCCTCTACACTGACGACCTCCTTGTCCGTTCCCGGAATGTCCTGCACGCCTGGCCTGTCCAGGCACCGCACGCCCATGCCCTGATAATCGGCATGGACACCAGGCCCGCACTCAAGGTTCCTGGCGTAGTCAAGGTACTGACGGCGTCGGACGTTCCCGGCGTCAACGACGCCGGCGTGAAGCATGACGAGCCGCTCTTTCCCAGCGAGGTCATGTTCCATGGCCATGCCGTGTGCTGGGTGCTGGGCGAATCATTGGAAGCGGCACGGCTGGGTGCGGAGGCCATGGAGGTCGAGTACCAGCCGCTGCCTTCGCTCCTGACGCTCACTGATGCAATGGCGGCAGGGAGCTTCCAAGGGAACCAGCCGACAGTTGCGCGCGGCGAACCGGACTCCGCCTTAATAAACGCGGCCCACCGGTTCAGCGGCGAGTTTGAATTCGGCGGCCAGGAGCACTTCTACCTTGAGACGCAGGCGTCCTTCGCGTACATCGATGAAGGCGGGCAGGTGTTTGTGCAGTCCAGCACGCAGCACCCGTCCGAGACGCAGGAAATCGTGGCGCACGTCCTGGGACTCGCCAACCACGAAGTGACAGTGCAGTGCCTCCGGATGGGCGGGGGTTTTGGCGGCAAGGAGATGCAGCCGCACGGCTTCGCTGCCATCGCAGCCCTAGGTGCAAGCCTGACCGGACGCCCCGTGCGCGTCCGCCTCAACCGGGCCCAGGACATCACCTTGACCGGCAAGCGCCATCCGTTCCATGCACGCTGGGAAGCAGGATTCGACGACGACGGCCGCCTCCAGGCGCTCAAGGCCACCCTTACGAGCGACGGCGGCTGGAGCCTGGACCTCTCCGAGCCCGTCCTGGCAAGGGCAATGTGCCACATCGACAACGCGTACTACATCCCCAACATTGAAGTGCACGGCCGGGTAGCCAAGACCAACAAGACATCGCAGACAGCGTTTCGCGGCTTTGGCGGACCCCAGGGGATGCTGGTGATCGAGGACCTCCTGGGCCGGTGCGCACCGCTGCTGGGCATTGACCCGGCTGAGCTGCGGTCCCGCAACTTCTACGAACCTGGACAGAGCACCCCGTACGGGCAGCCCGTGCGCCACGCCGAAAGGCTCACTGCAATCTGGCAGTCGCTCCTGGACCGAGCAGACGTGGCGCAGCGGCGCGCTGACATCGCGGAATTCAACGCCGCCCACCCGAACATCAAACGGGCCATCGCGATGACGCCCGTGAAGTTTGGCATCTCCTTCAACCTCACAGCCTTCAACCAGGCCGGCGCGCTTGTCCACGTGTATAAGGACGGATCGGTGCTCATCAACCACGGGGGCACCGAGATGGGCCAGGGCCTGCACACCAAGATGCGCCAGGTTGCAGCGACGGCGCTGGGCGTGCCCCTTTCATTCATCAGGTTGGCGCCGACACGGACGGACAAGGTACCGAACACGTCCGCGACTGCCGCCAGTTCCGGCGCTGACCTCAACGGCGGGGCGGTCAAGAACGCCTGCGAGCAGATCAGTTCCCGGCTCGCAGAGGTAGCTGCCCGGAAGCTCAACATCCACCCGGACGATGTGCGCTTCGACGACGGCAAGGTGACCGGGATCGGGTTCCATGACCGCCACCTCAGTTTCGCCGAGGTAGCTCGCGACGCGTACTTCCAGCGGGTCCCGCTCTGGGCGGCGGGGTACTACCGGACAGAGGGACTGCACTGGGACAGCGCCCGCATGCAGGGTGAGCCATTCAAGTACTTCAGTTACGGCGCAGCGGTCACGGAGGTGGAGGTGGACCGCTTCACGGGCGCTTACCGGCAGCTGCGTGCCGACATAGTGCACGACGTCGGCGACAGCCTTTCGCCGTTGATCGACATCGGGCAGATTGAAGGCGGTTTCGTCCAGGGTGCCGGCTGGCTGACCCTTGAGGACCTGCGGTGGGACGTGTCCGACGGCGAAGGGCGGGGACGCCTGACAACCCAGTCGGCCAGCACCTACAAGCTGCCGAGCTTCTCCGAAATGCCGGAGCAGTTCAACGTCCACCTGTTTGAACGGGCCACAGAAAGCGGTGTCGTCTACGGCTCGAAGGCTGTAGGAGAGCCGCCGCTTATGCTGGCCATCAGCGTGCGCGAGGCGTTGCGGGAAGCCGTGGCGGCCTTCGGTTCCGGCGGCACCGCCGTGGAACTGGCCAGCCCGGCAACACCGGAAGCGGTGTTTTGGGCCCTTGAACGGGTCAGGGCGTCCTCACCTTCCTCCAACGACCAGGAGCGCGACACAGTCCGCCCGCCGGTCCCAACGTCAGCGCTGTGACATGGACTGGCTCGAAGCCCTGCAGCACCTGAGGTCAGCAGGGTTACCTGGTGTCCTGGCGACGGTTACCGAAGTCCGCGGCCACGCGCCGCGGGAGGCCGGCGCCAAAATGGTGGTGGGCACAGAGTCAACGTGGGGCAGCATCGGCGGCGGCAATCTCGAGGCGACGGTGGTGGACCAGGCCCGGGACATGATGGCCAAGGGCACCTCCGTACCCCACAACGCCGAGTTCGCGCTGAATGAGCACGCAACCACGGAGCACGGGCGGCAGTGCTGCGGCGGGAAGGTACGGGTGCTGCTTGAACCCTTCCTGTCCCTTCCCGTGGTGGCAATTTTCGGCGTCGGGCATGTTGGGTACGAGCTCGGGCGCATCCTTTCGCGCCTGCCCATGACCCTGTATCTGGTGGACAGCCGAGGCGAACAACTTGATCCTGCACGGCTGCGTGACGTGGCTTCGGGTGTTGCCGACGTCCGGGCGGTGCACACCCCTGTCCCGGACTCGTTCCTTGGCGACCTGCCACGCGGCACGCACGTCTTCATCATGAGTCACGACCACTCCGAGGATTTTCTTCTCTGCCACGCCGCCCTGCGCCGCGGCGACCTCGGGAGCATCGGGCTGATTGGTTCGCGTGCCAAGTGGCTGCGGTTCCGGCAGAAGCTGGCAGCGGAAGGGTTTGCGGACCCGGAGATTGACCGGATCCAGTGCCCAATAGGACTGCCGGACGTGAGGGGAAAGGCGCCCGCGGTTATTGCGGTGAGCGCCGCGGCGGCCCTGCTCGGCAGCCTGCCGTCCGCCCAGCCCTCACAGTGAGTTCTGTCGTCCGAAAACCGGGAGCGCACGCAACCAGCGCGAGAAACCGCCGGCGGGCCGGTCGCAATCGGCCGGGATGTAAAAGTCCGGGTCAGTGCCGCCATACGGGTGGTACAGCTCCTGGCCGGGAGCCGGAAACTCGGCCACGGGTTTTGTATCCTGCAGTTCCATCTCGTCCTCCTTCCGTTTGCAGTAGGTGTTTCACGATTCCGCAGTGCGGAAAATAAATATTGTTATATGGAAAGAGTAAGCTTCGCGATGAGCAGGGTCAAGGGGCGCACCTCCCCGGCCACGGCCGGCCCCGCACCACCCCAGTCACAAACCAATTTTTAGATTTGTGATGTACACCACCGCAGGACTGAGCTACGCTGAATGTCAATTCGTGGCGCGAGTCACGTAACCTGGGAGCAGCAGGCAGGGTCGTAATGAGCTGACATCAATCGATGTCGGCTCTTTTTTGTGGGCCGACGGTACAAGAAACGTGCGGGAAACGCGCGCTTAATTTCTATGCGGGACCGTGGTCCCACATACCTGAAGTTGGGAATCTGACCATGAGCAGCAACATCATCCTCGGCCACAACCAGTTCGGAAAGGCCGAAGTCCGGGTCGTCAAAATCACCCGCGACACGGACCGCCACGAAATCGAAGACTTGAACGTCACCTCGCAGCTCCGCGGCGACTTCGCGGCCGCCCACCTCGCAGGCGACAACGCCCACGTGGTGCCCACCGACACCCAGAAGAACACCGTCTACGCCTTTGCCCGTGAAGGTGTCGGTTCGCCGGAAGCCTTCCTGCTGCGCCTCGGCGAGCACTTCACGTCCAGCTTTGACTGGGTTACCGGTGGACGCTGGGAAGCCGAGTCCTACAGCTGGAACCGGATCCAGGCACACGGCGCCGAGCACGACCACTCCTTCGTGCGCAACGGCCAGGAAGTCCGCACGGCCGTCCTGGTCCGGGATGGCGCCACGGAACACCTGATTTCCGGCCTCAAGGACCTTACCGTCCTCAAGTCCACCCAGTCCGGCTTCGCCGGCTACCCCAAGGACAAGTACACCACCCTCGCGGAAACAACGGACCGGATCCTGGCCACCGACGTCTCTGCGCGCTGGCGCTTCAAGACCGGCACCGACTTCAGCACCATCGATTTCAACAAGGGCTACGACGACGTCAAAGCCCTCCTGCTGGAAGGCTTCACGGAGAAGTACTCCCACGCCCTTCAGCAGACCCTCTTCGACATGGGCACCAAGGTCCTGGAAGCCCACAGCGAGATCGACGAGATCAAGTTCTCGATGCCTAACAAGCACCACTTCCTCGTGGACCTCTCCCCGTTTGGCCTCGACAACCCCAACGAGGTCTTCTACGCGGCGGACCGGCCGTACGGCCTGATCGAGGCCACCGTCCAGCGCGAGGACGCCGCCCCGGCGGACATCGCCTGGTCCGGCATCGCCGGCTTCTGCTAGGCCCGCAGCACCACTAACTCCATCCGGTCCGGAGTTTTTGTCCAGATAAGACGGCTTCTGAGCACCTGAAGTCCGCAGACGTGGACAAAAACTCCGGACCCGCACCGAACGTCTTTCAGCACCACCGTTAGCCAGACAACGTTAGCCAGACGATGACGTCTGCCATGAACCAGAAAGTCTGCCATGAACATCAAGAACACCCTCAAAGCCGACGCCAAGAAGCACGGCAAGCGCCCTGCCTCCCACCGGCCGGAGGACGAACGCCTTTCCATTGGGAGCAGCTTTGCCTACGGCTTCCAGCACGTACTCACCATGTACGGCGGCATCATCGCCGTCCCCCTGATTGTGGGCCAGGCCGCCGGCCTCTCCCCTGCCGACATCGGCATCCTCATTGCCGCGGCGCTCTTCATGGGCGGTCTGGCCACCCTGCTGCAGACCATCGGAGTTCCGTTCTTTGGCTCCCAGCTTCCCCTGGTGCAGGGTGTGTCCTTCGCCAGTGTCGCCACCATGGTGGCCATCGTCAGCGGCGGCGGAGGATTGCCGGCCGTCTTCGGCGCGGTCATCGTATCGGCGGCCATCGGCCTGCTGATCGCCCCGGTCTTTTCCAAGATCGTGCGGTTTTTCCCGCCGGTAGTGACCGGCACGGTCATCACCACCATCGGCCTTACGCTGATGCCCGTCGCCGCCAACTGGGCCATGGGCGGCAACCGGAATGCAGAGAATTACGGCAGTATGGCAAACATCGGCCTCGCCGCCGTCACGCTGGTCCTGGTGCTTCTCCTGAGCAAGGTGGGCAGCGCCACCATTTCCCGCCTGTCCATCCTCCTCGCCATGGTGGGCGGCACCGTCATCGCCGTCGTTACCGGCATGGCGGACTTCTCCAAGGTGGGTCAAGGACCCATCGCGGCCTTCCCCACCCCGTTCCATCTCGGCGCACCCACCTTCGAAATCGCCGCCATCATCTCCATGGTGATCGTGGTGCTGGTCATCCTCACGGAGACAATGGCAGACATACTGGCAGTCGGTGAAATCGTCGGGACCAAAGTCGATTCGAAGCGGATCGCCGCAGGACTCCGGGCCGATATGGGATCCAGCCTGATCGCCCCGATCTTCGGCTCGTTCACCCAAAGCGCGTTCGCACAAAACGTCGGCCTGGTGGCTGTCACCAAAATCAAGAGCCGCTACGTTGTAGCCGCCGGCGGCGTCATTCTGGTGATCCTGGGTTTGCTGCCCGTCATGGGCCGGGTTGTCGCAGCAGTCCCCACCGCGGTTCTGGGCGGAGCAGGAATTGTCCTGTTCGGCACGGTGGCCGCCAGCGGCATCCGGACGCTCGCCAAGGTGGAGTACAAGAACAACATGAACCTCATCATCGTGGCGGCGTCCATCGGTTTTGGCATGATCCCCATCGCCGCGCCCACCTTCTATGACCAGTTTCCGTCCTGGTTCAGCACCATCTTCCACTCCGGCATCAGCTCGGCCGCCGTCATGGCCATTCTGCTGAACCTGTTGTTCAACCACCTTCAGGCGGGCAACTCCGAAAACCAGTCTGTATTCGTGGCCGGCACCGGACGGGTGGTCCGGGAGGAGGACCTCAAGTGCCTGGCCGACGGCGACCGCTTCGAAGGCGGCAAGCTCATCGACTGCGACGGCAAGGAAGTTCCGGTCCAGTCATCCGAAAAGGCATCGGACCACTAGGAACGCCGGAGCAGCAGGAACACGGCATGAGAAAGCGGCGGCGGCCCGTCCCGGAAAGGGCGGGCCGCCGCCGTCGTCAGGGCGGAGATTTTGTCCACATCTGCAGGGCAAACGGGCCTTTAAGTCTGCATATCTGGACAAAAACTCCTGGGTCAGGTGCGGTTCATCTCCAGGGAGATGGCTTCGGCAGCCTCACGGAGGACGGGCACCGCCTTGTCGGCGAAGTGCTCGTCCACACGGGACACGGGGCCGGAAACCGAAATAGCGGTGGGCGTGGGGGCGTTGGGCACAGCCATCGCGAAGCAGCGGACGCCCAGTTCCTGCTCCTCCTCGTCGATGGAGTAGCCGCGTTCCCGAATGAGCTTGAGGTCGGCCAGGAGGTCGTCAACGTCCCCGATGCTCTTGGGCGTGGGGGTGGGCATCCCGGCGCGGGTGACGATGCCGCGGACCACGTCGTCGTCCAGCTGGGCCAGGATGGCCTTGCCGACGCCGGTGGCATGGGTATGGGCACGCCGGCCCACCTCGGTGAACATGCGCATGGCGTGGAGCGAGGGCACCTGCGCCACATAGATGACCATGTCCGAGTCGAGCACGGCCATGTTGGACGTCTCCCCGAGCCGGTCCACGAGGGTTTTCAGCTGCGGCCGTGCCACGGCGCCAAGCTGCTTGTTGGCTCCTTCACCCAGCCGGATGAGCCGCGGGCCCAGGGCGTAGCGCCGGTTGGGCAGCTGGCGGATGTAGCCCAGCGACACCAGGGTGCGCAACAGGCGGTGGATGGTGGGCAGGGGCAGGTCGGTTGATGAGGAGAGCTCACTGAGCGTCACGTCGCCGCCGGCGTCCGTGATGAGCTCCAGCAGCTCAAAAACGCGCTCCACCGACTGCACGCCGCCTGAGGCTTTTTCTGCCATTCCGTTGTCTCCTACGGCTCGGAATCCGACAACTCTTATCCGCATCGTGAAAGAGCTGCTTAGAACACCCAAGATACAGCACGGCATCTGCACCCGCGATGCTCTTACCCCGGATAGCCACCAAGGGCTTGTAATTCCATCTTGTAGATAATAATATCCATAATACGAAAACATTCGGATTTCGAAGAAGCCCGGACAGGGCCCAACAGGAGGACATTCAATGGCGAACCCCAGCCCCGGAAACTCGATCACCCTGCGCGTGGAAGCTCCGTCCAGCTTCAGCGCCACCAGCGAGCTTGCCGCCGCAGTAGGAGCGGCCGGCGCCGCCATTACCGCCCTGGACGTCACGGAGTCCCACCACGAGACACTCGTGGTGGACGTCACCTGCAACACCACCGACGACGCCCACGCCGCGCGCGTCAAGGACTCCCTCAATGCGCTCGACGGCGTCACGGTCCAGCATGTTTCGGACCGCACCTTCCTGATGCACCTCGGCGGCAAGCTGGAGGTCGTCCCCAAGGTAGCCCTGCGCAACCGCGACGATCTCTCCCGGGCCTACACTCCCGGCGTCGCACGCGTGTGCCTTGCCATCGCCGAGGATCCCGCAGCTGCCCGCAACCTGACCGTCAAGCGCAACACCATCGCCGTACTCACCGACGGTTCGGCCGTTCTTGGCCTGGGCAACATCGGCCCCGCCGCTGCCCTTCCCGTGATGGAAGGCAAGGCCGCCCTGTTCAAGCAGTTCGCCAACGTTGACGCCTGGCCGGTCTGCCTGGACACCCAGGACACCGAAGAAATCATCATGATCGCCAAAGCCATGGCGCCCGTCTACGGCGGCATCAACCTTGAGGACATCGCGGCCCCGCGCTGCTTCGAAATCGAGAACAGGCTCCGCGAGGAACTGGACATTCCCGTGTTCCACGATGACCAGCACGGCACCGCCATCGTGACGCTCGCCGCCCTGGTCAACGCCCTGCGCGTCGTGGGCAAGAAGCTCTCCGAGGTCAAAATCGTTGTTTCGGGCGTCGGCGCTGCCGGTTCCGCCATCATCCAGCTCCTCAAAGCCCAGGGCGCACAGCACATCGTCGCCGCCGGCCGCTCCGGGGCCATCCACTCGGGCCAGGAGTACGGGGACGAGCACCGCAGCTGGATCGCCGCGAACACCAACCAGGAGGGTTTCTCCGGCACGCTGCATGAGGCCCTCAAGGGAGCGGACGTCTTCATCGGCGTCAGCGCTCCCCACGTGATCGGCGAGGAGCAGGTGGCCTCCATGGCCAAGGACGCCATCGTGTTCGCCATGGCCAACCCGACGCCGGAAATCGACCCCGTTATCGCTGCCAAGCACGCCGCCGTAGTGGCAACCGGCCGCAGCGACTTCCCCAACCAGATCAACAACGTCCTGGCATTCCCCGGCTTCTTCCGCGGCCTGCTGGACGCGGGAGCCTCGGACATCACGCCCGAGATGCTGGTGGCCGCCGCGGAGGCGATCGCCAACCGGGTTGCTGACGACGAGCTCAATGCCAGCTACATTATCCCCAGCGTCTTCGATCCCCATGTTGCCGCTGACGTGGCTGCAGCCGTGGCCGCGGCCGCCCGCAATGCCGACGCGGCACATGCGGCGGAACCGGCAGCCAGGGCCGTGCAGCCTGAAGCCGCCCTGGCCCGCGCCTGATTCACCGCCTGACTTCAGCACAAGGAAAGGACCAGAAATGGCCATCACTGTCACAGACCCCCGGCCCATCGACCGCGCGGAGGAGATCCTCACCCCGGAGGCGCTGGCGTTCGTCGAGGAGCTCCACCAGCGTTTTGCCGGCACCCGTAACGAGCTCCTGGCGGCGCGTGCCGTGAAGCGCCAGCGCGTGGCGGAGACCGGCAGGCTGGACTTCCTACCGGAAACCATGGACGTGCGCGACGGCGACTGGAAGGTTGCGCCCGCACCGGCAGCGCTGCAGGACCGCCGGGTCGAGATGACCGGGCCGGCCTCGCCGGCAAAGATGGCCATCAACGCGCTGAACTCGGGTGCCAAGGTGTGGCTGGCTGACCTCGAGGACGCCAGCACACCCACCTGGGCCAACGTCATCGACGCCATACTCAACCTCCGCGATGCCGCCCGCGGCACCCTCAGCTACACCTCAGAGGAAGGCAAGGAGTACAGGCTCCGCACGGACGCGCCGCTCGCCGTCGTGGTGGCCCGCCCCCGCGGCTGGCACATGCCGGAGAAGCACCTGCTGCTCGACGGCGAACCGGGCGTGGGTGCCCTGGTGGACTTTGGCCTGCACTTCTTCCACGTTGCGAAGCAGCTGGTGGAGAACGGCCAGGGGCCGTACTACTACCTGCCCAAGATGGAGAGCCACCTCGAGGCGCGGCTGTGGAACGACGTCTTCGTCTTCGCGCAGGATTACCTGGGCCTGGGCCAGGGGACCGTCCGCGCCACCGTCCTGATCGAGACCATCCCGGCCGCGTTCGAAATGGACGAGATTCTCTATGAACTGCGGGACCACGCCGCGGGCCTGAACGCCGGCCGCTGGGACTACCTGTTCAGCATTATCAAGTACTTCCGCGATGCCGGCGAGGAGTTCGTGCTGCCGGACCGCGCCTCGGTGGCCATGACGGCTCCATTCATGCGCGCCTACACCGAGCTGCTGGTCAAGACCTGCCACAAGCGCGGGGCCTTCGCCATGGGCGGCATGGCCGCCGTCATCCCCAACCGCCGCCACCCTGAGGTGACCGAGGCTGCCTTCGCCAAGGTCCGCGCGGACAAGACGCGTGAGGCCAACGACGGCTTCGACGGCTCCTGGGTTGCCCACCCGGACCTGGTCCCCACCTGCCGCGAGGTATTCGATTCGGTGCTGGGTGACAAGCCGAACCAGCTGGACAAGCAGCGCCCGGAGGTTTCAGTGACCGCGGAACAGCTGCTGGACGTGGCGTCCGCCGAAGGCCAGGTGACGGAGTCCGGCCTGCGCCTCAACCTCTATGTGGCCATTGCCTACACGGCGGTATGGCTCTCCGGAAACGGGGCGGTTGCCATCCATAACCTCATGGAGGATGCCGCCACGGCAGAAATCTCCCGCTCGCAGGTATGGCAGCAGATCCGCAACAAGTCCGTCCTGGCGGACACGGGCAACACCGTGACCCGCGAGCTGGTGGAGCGGATCCTGGCCGAGGAAACCGAGCGGCTGCGCACGGAATTCGGCGACGAAGCCTTCCGCCGCTACTACCAGCCTGCCAGCGAACTGATCGCCGGCATCTGCCTCTCGGAGGACTACACAGACTTCCTCACCACCCCGGCCTACGAACTGGTGGGCTGAGGCATGGCGGAAACACCCAAGCCGTCCTTGTCCGTAGGCGACCTGGTGAACATCGACGGGCAGCTCGCCGCGACGGACCGCCTGCTTGAGCGGAACTACCCGGGCGACGACGGCTCCCGCCAGCCCGTCCACACCGTGTACGTCCCCGCGGACCGGTTTACGCCGTCGTTCGCTGCTGACTGGGGCGCGCAGGCGCTGGCCACGGCGGCCGGCCACGGCGGGCTGGTACGCCTGGGCACGCTGCTGGGCCAGGACAACGCGCTGGCTGAGGCCGTCGCGGCCCGAGTGGAAGCCAAGCTGAACACTGAGCCGGTCGAGGACCTGCGGCTCGATTTCGAGGACGGGTTCGGGGACAGGGGCGACGACGCCGAGGACGCCGCCGCGGTTGCCGCAGCATCTGCGGTGGCCGCCTCCGTCGCGGCCGGGTCCGCTCCCCCGTTCATCGGCATCCGGTTCAAGTGCTTCGAGGCGCCCACGAGGGCCCGGGGGCTCCGGACGCTGGACCTCTTTGTCTCCGGGCTCGCAGCGGCCGGCGAACTTCCCGAGGGCCTGGTCCTGACCCTGCCCAAGGTCACCACCGTGGCCCAGGTCCAGGCCATGGATTATGCCGTGTCCCGGCTGGAAGAGGTCCACTCGCTCCCCGCCGGCCGGCTCCGCTTCGAGGTCCAGGTGGAAACCCCGCAGCTCATCCTGGGTCCGGACGGCACCTCTCCGGTGGCGCAGCTGCCGCACGCCGTCCCCGGCCGGATCAGCGGCCTGCACTACGGAACCTACGACTATTCCGCCTCCCTGCAGATCTCTGCCGAGTACCAGTCCATGGAGCACCCGGTGGCCGATTTCGCCAAGGAAGTCATGCAGCTGGCCGTCGCCGGCACTGGTATCCGGCTCTCTGACGGGTCCACCAACATCATTCCCGTAGGCGACAACGTAGAGAATGCGTGGCAGCTGCACGGCCGGCTGGTTCGCCGTTCGCTGGAGCGCGGCTTTTACCAGGGCTGGGACCTGCACCCGGCCCAGCTGCCCAGCCGGTTCGCCGCCACCTATGCCTTCTACCGGCAGGGTCTTCCTGCCGCCGCGGCCCGCCTGCGCAACTATGTGGAGCGGACCGAGGGTGGCGTCATGGATGAACCCGCCACGGCCCGCGCCCTGGCCGCATTCGTCCTCCGCGGCGTCCAGTGCGGCGCCGTCGGAGCCGATGAAGTCCAGGCGCTCGCCGGCGTCGGAATTCCGCAGCTCACTGCACTGGCGCACCCGCGGCTCGCCACCACGTCCAACTCCTAGGTAAGGATCCCTTTTCATGGGCAAGTACTATTCCCCCACCGGCGGACTGCCGCCGCAGACCCATCTGACCACCGAGCGCGCCATCGTCACCGAGGCGTACACGGTGATCCCGAAGGGCGTCATGACGGACATCGTCACCTCCAACCTGCCCGGTTTCTCGAACACCCGGTCCTGGATCATCGCCCGCCCCATCTCCGGCTTTGCCACAACGTTCTCGCAGCTCATCGTGGAGATCGGCCCGGGCGGCGGCGCCCCCAAGGCCGAATTCGAGGCCGGTGTGGAAGGCGTCATCTTCGTGACCCGCGGCAGGGTCAGCCTCACCCTCGACGGTGAACTGCACCAGCTGGAGGAAGGCGGCTACGCCTACCTGGCTGCCGGTTCGGAGTGGGGCCTGGAGAACGTCTCCAGCGACGTCGTGTCCTTCCACTGGATCCGCAAGGCCTACGAGCGCCTTGAGGGCTACGAGGCCAAGTCCTTCGTCACCAACGAAAAGGACGTGGAGCCGACGGCGATGCCGGACACCGACGGCGCCTGGAAGACCACCCGCTTCACGGACTCCAGCGACCTGGCCCACGACATGCAGGTGAACATCGTGACGTTCCAGCCCGGCGGCGTCATCCCGTTCCCCGAAACCCACGTCATGGAGCACGGCCTCTACGTCCTTGAGGGCAAGGCCATGTACCTGCTGAACAACGACTGGGTGGAGGTGGAGGCCGGCGACTTCATGTGGCTGCGCGCCTTCTGCCCGCAGGCCTGCTACGCGGGCGGCCCGGGTGAGTTCCGCTACCTGCTGTACAAGGACATGAACCGGCAGGTGCGCCTCACCTGACCTGCTTCCCCCTCCACCCAACTGGGTAGCGCCAAGTGTCGTTTTGGAGCTCCAAAACGACACTTAGCGCGACCTGGTTGGGGGAAAATTGGTGTCATGGGCACAATCCGGCTCCGCGGGTGGAAGCGCACTGCGGCAGCCCTGTGCGTGGTCCTGCTGGCGGGATCCTCTGCCGGCTGCATCGGCGAACCCGATCCACCGGAGCCAGAGCCGCCCGCAGCCTTTGCGCTGCTGGAAGCTTTCAGCGCCCGGATGCTGGCCGAGGGCGCCCCTGCCGTCCTGATCGCCGTCAGGACCGGAACCCGCACCTGGACCCATGCCGCCGGGGTGCGGAGCTTGGACTCGGCCGAGCCCGCCACGGTGTCCGACCCCGTCCGCGTGGGCGGCATCACCGAATCCCTCATCGCAGTCTCAGTGATGAAACTTGCAGCAGAGGGCCGCCTGGACCTGGACAGCCAGGCGAGCCGCTACCTGCCCGAGTTCGGCAGCGTCCTCCATCCACCCGGCCCCGTGAGCGTCCGGCAGCTCCTGACCCACGAATCAGGGATCCCCGACTTTTCGGTCCCCCTGCTGGCGTCCGGAAGCTGGGCAGAAACGATGAACCGGCCGCTCAGCCTCGAACAGCAGCTGGCCCTGGCGGCCACCGAACCGTGGGACGGCCGGCTGGCACGGATCTTCGACTATTCCCGTTCGAACTACGCGGCGCTCGCCCTGATCGTTGAGCGGCTCCGCGGCCAGGGGATCGACGAGGTCCTGGCTGAGGACATCGCCCGCCCCCTGCGCCTGGAGTCCACCCGGCTGGGCGGTCCCCCGCCCAACGGCATGGTCCACGGATACGTCACGCTGGAAGGCAGGCGCACGGATGCCAGCATGCCGGCCTGGCAGGCGGAGTCGCCCTCCACCGGGGCTGTGTCCACGGTGGAGGAAGTGAACACGTTCTACGCCGCACTGCTGCAGGGCAGGCTGCTGCCCCCGGACAGCGTGACGGCCATGAAGGGCGGCTACTCGCAGTACTACGGCTTTGCCCTGCGGCGCTGGAACAACACCTGCAACAACCGCTTTTACTACGGCCTGCCCGGTGATACCGACGGCTATGGAATGATCGCCATGACCAGCGAGGACGGCAGGAGCCAGCTGGCGATCTCCCTCGCCTACCCTCCGGCACCGCCCACCCTTGAGGCCAACCCCCTGATCCATGAGATGCAGGACGTGGCACAGGAAGCCCTCAACAGCCTGTGCTGAGGGCTTCCTGCAGGCTTTCTGCTGGAGGGTCAGGCTCCCGGGTTGAGGACCACCTTGATGCAGCCGTCCTCTTTCTTCTGGAACTTTTCGTACAGGGCGGGCGCGCCTTCCAGCCCCGAGCGGTGGGTGACCAGGTCCATTACACCGAGCGGATCGGCGTCGTCCTCTACCAGGGGCAGGAGGTCGTCAGTCCAGCGGCGCACGTTGCACTGCCCCATCCTGACCTGGATCTGCTTGTCAAACATGGTCAGCAGGGGCATTGGGCTGGCCTGGCCGCCGTAGACGCCGCTCAGGGAAAGCGTGCCGCCGCGCCGGACGGCGTCGATGGACGTGTGGAGCGCGGCGAGGCGGTCCACCCCGGCGGTCTCCATCGCCTTCTGCGCAAGCTTGTCAGGCAGGAGCCCGAGGGCCTGGTGGGCGAAGCCCGCTACAGGGGAACCGTGGGCCTCCATTCCGACGGCGTCCACCACCGCGTCCGGGCCCCTTCCGGCTGTCATCTCCCGCAGCTGGTCCGCCACGCCCTTGCCGTAATCGAGGGTTTCCACGCCGTGCCGCTCCGCCATCGCGCGGCGTTCGGGGACCGGGTCCACGCCAATGACGCGGAGCCCCCGCTGCACACCGATCCGGCTGGCAAACTGGCCTACCGGGCCCAGCCCGAACACGGCAAGGGTGCCGCCGGCCGGGGTGTCCGCGTATTCCACTGCCTGCCAGGCTGTGGGGAGGATGTCCGAGAGGAACAGGTACCGCTCGTCCGGGAGCTCTGTTCCCACTTTCACCGGGCCGTAATCGGCGTGCGGCACGCGCAGGTACTCGGCCTGGCCGCCGGGAACGGACCCGTAAAGCTCGGAGTAACCGAAGAGGGCTGCGCCTGAACCCTTGCTCTTGACCTGGGTGGTTTCGCACTGCGACTGCAGGCCCTGGCTGCACATATAACAGTTGCCGCAGGAAATGTTGAAGGGGATCACCACGCGGTCGCCCTTGCGCAGGTTGGTGACGGCGCTTCCCACCTCTTCCACGATGCCCATCGGTTCGTGGCCGATCACGTCGCCTTTATGCATGTACGGCCCCAGGACCTCGTACAGGTGCAGGTCCGAGCCGCAGATGGCCGTGGAGGTGATGCGGACAATGGCGTCGGTGGGTTCCTGGATTACGGGATCAGGTACTTCTTCCACGCTTACCGAGCGTTTTCCTTGCCAGGTCAGAGCTTTCACGATTCGCCTTCCGGTGGTGTTGCCTTTAGTCCGGGCCAGAGCCCATCACTCGACGGTATCGGCTCCGGCAGAAAAAAGTAAGCAAGCTGACTAAACTCTTGTCCTTGTGGCCCTGGGCTTCTAGCGTAGGAAGGGCCAGATCCCAGGAAACGCGTGAAAGAGGAACGCCATGACGCTCTACCAGCCGGAACCGGTCGAGATCTCCACCCGCATGCGGCCCGGCGAGTGGACGGAGGAGAGCCTGGAGGCGCTCGTTGGCACGTACCACGCCCGGATCATGGAGATGGGCGCCAACATAGCGGAAGTGAGCACGGACATTGAGCGGAACGACGACGGGTCCGTCAAGGTGGCCGTGGTGTGGAACAAGCCTGCGAACGCAGGCGACGAGGACGCCGTCACCGGCGGGCAAGCGGTCTGAGCCGGGCGCCTCAGTACGGTCCTTCTGTCCTGGTGAGCAGCGGGCTAAGGGCGCTTAAGGGCAGGTTCCGCAGGAGGTCCCGCGGCCCTTCGTAGACCTCCACGGCGCCTGCATCCCGGAGTTCACCGGCATTGATTCCCCCGCATGTCACGGCAATCGCCGGGATTCCCAGGGCTGCCGCGGCCATCATGTCCCACACGGCGTCGCCGATATAGACGGCGTCTGCGGCCTGGACGTCAATGGCCTCCAGAGCGGCCACAAGGATGTCCGGGGCGGGCTTGCTGTTTTTTGCGTCATTGGCGCTGGTTGCGCCGTCGATGAAGGCGTCGGCATCCAGGATGGACTTCATCACATCCAGGTCTTTCCTGCGCGCCGAGGAGGCGAGCGCCACGGCCAGTCCTCCGCTATGGCACTGGCCCAGCAGGTCCTTGGCCCCGTCAAAGGCCCGGAGGGACGGCCAGTGGGACGCGTACAGCGCCCCGTGGCTGGCCAGGATCTCCGGATCGAGGGACCGGTCGCGCCCTTCGGGCAGAAGGCTGTCCACCAGGCGGTCCCCGCCCATGCCCACATGGTGGTGGATGGTGGCCATCGGGATGTCGTAGCCCTGCTGCCGGAAGGCTCCCCACCAGGCGACCGTATGGATATAGGACGAGTCGATCAGGGTGCCGTCAACGTCAAAAAGAACCCCCCGGCGTCGTCCGCCAGGGGGTACAGGGCTGAGGGGTGCCATCAGCTGACCGCTGCCCGCTTTGCAGCCGGCGCCTTCTTCTGGCGGGCCGCCTCTTCCTTGGCAGAACTTACGGGGCGGACGCGTTCCCGAAGGACCGTTCCTGCGCCGTCGTGGCTCTTGTCCCGGATCAGCCCTGTCCCTGCAATTTCCCGCGCCATCGCCACGCCGGCAACAGCGGCCCTTTTTGTGGGAAAGGTGACCGAGATGGCCATGAGGCTCCCGGCTCCATCCAGCATCCGCACCCTGTAACCGCCGTCAGGCGCATCCACAAGCTCAAAATACCCGGCCATTCGTATCACTCCTCCATCAGTCACCGCGTTGTGCTTTGTCAGGAGCACTGAGGTGTTAGTAAGTATACTTATCTGTTCTGCGAAGGAGAAGCCACCCCTGGCCGCGCCGCCTCAGCACGGTCCCGCCGTCTCCGGCGGAATGGGGGTGTCACTTCGCCGAACCGTATCCTGATGCAGCTCCAGGGCGCTAGTCACAAGCGCAAAGTGGCTGAAGGCCTGCGGGGTGTTGCCCAGCTGCCGGCCCGCCTTCACGGCCCATTCCTCACTCAGCAGCCCCACGTCGTTCCGCAGTTCCAGCAGCCGTTCGAAGAGCTCCCGGGATTCCTCGTGCCGGCCCGCCCCCAGGAGCGCCTCCACCAGCCAGAAGGAGCAGGCAAGGAAGACGCCCTCGTCCCCCGGCAGGCCGTCGTCGCTCTCTTCGGGGCGGTAACGCAGCACGAACCCGTCCTCGGTAAGTTCGCGCTGGATGGCATCGATGGTGCCGATGACCCGCGGATCGTCCGGGGGCAGGAAGCCGACGCGCGGGATCAGGAGGAGGCTGGCATCGAGTTCCGGCCGGCCATAGGCCTGGACAAACGTGTTGCGGTCGGCGTCAAACCCGTTGGCCATAACGTCCCGGTGGATGGTGTCCCGCAGCCGCTCCCAGCGGTCCACCGGCCCCGGCAGCCCGGACTCGCGGACGCCCTTGACCATCCGGTCCGCGGCTACCCAGGCCATCACTTTGGAGTGCGTGAAATGGCGGCGGGGCCCGCGCATCTCCCACAGCCCGTTGTCCGGCTGGTCCCAGATTTTCTCGAGGTGCTCCATCAGGGAAAGCTGGACGTCCCATGATTCATCCGGATGCGTCAGCAGCGAATTCCGGGTCAGGGCGAGGCAGTCCAGCACCTCGCCCCACACGTCGAGCTGCAGCTGCTCGGCTGCCCCGTTGCCGATGCGCACCGGGGACGAATTTTCATAGCCCTTCAGCCACGGCAGCTCCATCTCCGGCAGGCGGCGCTCGCCGTGGATGCCGTACATGATCTGCAGGTCGGCGGGGTCGCCGGCCACCGCGCGGAGGAGCCAGTCCCGCCAGGCCGCCGCTTCGGCCGTGTAGCCGGCTGCCATGAGGGCCTGCAGCGTCATGGTGGCGTCCCGCAGCCAGCAGTACCGGTAGTCCCAGTTGCGCGGACCGCCCAGTTGCTCGGGCAAGGACGTGGTCACGGCCGCCACGATGCCGCCGGTGGGGGCGTACGTCAGCGCTTTCAGGGTCACCAGGGAGCGAACCACGGCGTCCTGGTACTTCCCTTTGACGGTGCATTGGGATGCCCAGCCGCGCCAGAAGGCCGAGGTGGTGCCAAGGACTTCTTCAGCGTCCACGCTGTGCGGCCGGCCCACGTGGCTTGGCGCCCACGTGAGGACGAACGGGACGCGCTCCCCGGCGCTGACGGCGAAGTCACTGATGGTGTGCATGTTCTCGCCGTGGAGGGGCGCCGGTGTCACCAGGTAGACGGCGTCCGGGCCGGCGATGGCGTGCATGCCCAGGTTGTCCTTGCGGACCCAGGGAATAATGTGGCCGTAGTCAAAGCGGAGCACCAGCTCGCTGTGCATCCGCACGCTCCCGCTGACGCCCACAACAATGCGGACGATGTCCGCCACGGAGTCTCGTGGCGGCATGAAATCAATGACGCGCACCGTTCCCTCAGGCGTTTCCCACTCCGTCTCCAGCACCAGGGTGCCGTCCCGGTAGCTCCGGCGCGTGCACGGTCCGCCGCCCTCGGGTGCGAGGAGCCAGCGCCCCGATTCAGGGGTGTCCAGCAGGGAATTGAAGCATGCCGGGGAATCGAACCGTGGCAGGCACAGCCAATCGATGGAGCCTTCCTTGCTGATCAAGGCCCCCGTTTGAAGGTCGCCAACAACTGCATAATCCTCGATGCGCGCCATGTCCTTACCCTGCCACAGTCCGCCCCGCGGTGATGGGTACGATTCGATGTAGCCTGCAGTCATGGCAGTCCACATCGGCACCTCCGGCTGGAGTTACGACCATTGGGAGAACGTCCTCTATCCGCCCGGGCTCCCGGCGAAGGACCGGCTCAAGCATTACGTTGCCCGGTTCGGCACCGTCGAGCTCAATGCCAGCTTCTACCGGTGGCCCCGGGACACCACGTTTGCCGGCTGGAACCGGCGTTTGCCTGATGGCTTCGGAATGTCGGTCAAGGCTCCCCGCGGACTGACCCACGCCCGGAAGCTGTACCAGCCGGAGGTGTGGGTGGAACGGATTGAGCGGTGCTGGCACGAGCTCGGCGACAAGCGGGCAGTCCTCCTGGTCCAGCTGCCGCCCGGCATGGAACGCGACGACGCCCGGCTGGAGTATTTCCTGGCCAGGATCCCGGAATGGATCCGGGTGGCTGTGGAGTTCCGGCACCCCAGCTGGGACTGCGACGACGTCTACGCACTGCTGGAGCGGCACCAGGCCGCCTACTGCATCATGAGCGGCGCCAACCTTCCCTGCATCCTGCGCACGACTGCCCCGTTCACGTACGTGCGGCTGCACGGGCCCGACCACCAGCACCTCTACGCCGGCTCCTACTCGGACGCCGACCTGCACTGGTGGGCAGACCGGATCCGGGAGTGGTCCGGCAGCGGCCTGGACGTCTATGCCTATTTCAATAACGACGGCGGCGGCCACGCCGTGCGCAACGCTGAGACCCTGCGCTGGATCCTTGGGGAAGGGTGACGTCACGGAAGAACGGCAAGGTCCAGGGTAGCTACGCGTGGTTCAGCCTGTGGCAGAGTGGTTCCATGGACACGGCCCCCCAGACCCCGCCACAGAACGCAGCTACAGCACCTGACCCGGACGGGAAGTCACAGCTCTCCGGCAACACGGTGTTCAAGCTTGCCCACCGGATTTCCGACGGCGTCAACGGTGTGCGCATCCAGCTGGCCAAACGCTGGAAGTTCGTGCCGCAGACCATTGCCTACCAGGGCTATGGATCAACCAGCCTGGTGCGCGTCCTGGGACGCGTCCTGCTGACGCAGAAGCCCATGCCGGGGAGCAAGGCAGAGCACGCAGCGCAGAACGGCAACCAGAATGTGCGCGGCTGGCGGGCCTTCACGAGCGTTCCCCTGCAGTTCACCGACGTCGAAATCACCATCGGCGATGTTGTCACCCACGTCCGGGCGGACAGGGGCGGGCTGATCGACACGGAAGTCAGCGTCCAGCTGGAGCCCGGCTGGCACACCGCGGTCCTGCGCGCCGAGGGCACCGAGCCCGTCGAGGCCAGGATTAGGGTCATCGCACCGGACGTGAAGTTCGGGATTGTGTCCGATATTGATGACACCGTCATGGTGACGGCCCTGCCCCGGCCGTTCCTGGCACTGTGGAACACCTTCGTGCTGAGCGAGCGGGCCCGTATGGCAACACCCGGCATGGCTGTCCTGCTGGACCGGCTCACGGTGGAACATCCGGACGCGCCAGTAATCTACCTTTCCACCGGCCCGTGGAACGCAGCACCCACGCTGGCACGCTTCCTGACCCGCAACATGTATCCGTCCGGGGCGCTGCTGCTGACGGATTGGGGCCTTACGCAGGACCGGTGGTTCCGCAGCGGCCAGGACCACAAGCACCGGAACCTGAAGCGCCTCGCCAAGGAATTCCCGGACATGCAGTGGCTCCTGATCGGAGACAACGGCCAGCATGACGAAGCCATCTACTCCGGCTTCTCGCAGGAGCACCCGGACAAGGTAGCAGCGATCGCCATCCGCCAACTGTCCGTCAGTGAATCGGTATTCGCCGGCGGCCACTCCGAGGACGGGGACCATACCGCGTCCCAGGTTCCGTGGATCTACTCCCCGGACGGCGCCGGCATCGCCAAACAGCTCACGGCCCTGGACCTGCTCTAGGCGCTGGCACCCACGGCGGGAACGTCGTCGTCGGGCATCTCACTGCCCAACGCCCCTGCGCCAAGGACCTCGACGTCCATGGCGCCACCCACCATGGCCTCTGCGATCGCAGTGCCTGCCGCGGCGGCCAGGTCACGCTCCTCGATGAGTTCCTGGAACCAGAAGTAGGAAGCTTTTGGCGTCCGTTCCAGTGTTTCGAAGTCCACGTGCAGGAGGCCAAAGGGCTGGTTGTACCCGGCGGACCATTCGAAGTTGTCCAGGAGCGACCACACGTAGTAGCCCCGAAGGTCAACCGATGCAGCCTCCCCGCCCGGGGCAGTAGCCTTCAGGGCGGCCTCCAGATGGTCCGAGAGGTACTTGAGCCGCCGCTCATCCGGAATGAACTTGGTATTGGTGGACTTGTCCCGGACGATGATGTCCTCGAAGCTGGCACCGCCCTCGGTGAGGATGACCGGCGGAAGGTTGGGGTAGCGTTCGCCCATCTCCTTCAGGGCCACGGCCATGTACTCGGGCTTCACCGGCCAGCCGTAGGAAGTAATGTCCGCCTCGGGCCAGGTTTCCACGTGGAACGGTGTTCCGCCGTTGCCGGCCGCGCTCAGGTCGCTGCCCATGGCTTCGGCCATGCTGGCGGGCACTGCTCCCCCGCCCGGCCCTACCGCCACTTTGGTGGGCATGTAGTAGTTGAGCCCGTAGAAGTCCAGCGGCTGGGAAATAAGTTCCATGTCCTCGTCCGGGTGTTCGAAGGAGCTGAAGAACTTGGCCGCCCGGATCAGGTCCGGGTATTTTCCGGTCAGCACCGGGTCTGCGTACAGCCGGTTCTGGGCCAGGTCCATCAGCCCGGCACTGATCCTGTCCAGCGGGTTGATGGAATTGGGCACCATGGGTGAGTAGACGTTGGTCATGCCGATCTCCCCAGGAACCTTGGCGGCGCGCAGGGCCTCGACGGCGAGGCCGTGCCCCAGCAGCTGGTGGTGCACAGTCGGGAACGCCCCCATCATCAGTTCCTTGCCGGGTGAGTGCAGGCCGAGCGTGTAGCCGTTGGTGCTGACCGTGGCAGGTTCGTTGATGGTCACCCAGCGCGCCACCCTGTCGCCGAATTCCTCCGCCAGGATGGCAGCGTATTCGCCCAGGCGGTAGGCGGTGTCCCGGTTCATCCAGCCGCCGGCGTCGTCCAGCGTCAGGGGGGTGTCCCAGTGGTAGATGGTGGCCATGGGGGAAATGCCGTTGGCCAGCAGTTCGTCCAGGAGCCTGTCGTAGAAGGCCAGGCCGGCGCGGTTGGCCGACCCGCGCCCGGTCGGCTGGATGCGCGGCCACGCGAAGGAGAACCGATAGGAGTCCACGCCGAGCTGCTTCATGAGCGCAACGTCCTGGGGCATGCGGTGGTAGTGGTCCGTGGCGACGACGGGGCTGTGGTTTTCCACGATGGCGCCATCCTTGGCCGCGAAGACATCCCAGCCCGCGGGGCCCCGCCCGTCCTCATCAAGCGCGCCCTCAATTTGGAAGGCTGCCGTGGCCACGCCCAGCGTAAATCCGGACGGGATAAGGGCAGCGAGTTCTTTGGCGGTGATGTGCATCTGCGGGCCTTTTGTAACGGAGCGTTTGTAAGTACGTAACAGGATCGCACAGCTGTGGGCGCCTGACGAGCACGGCGGTTCCCGGCTGGTCTCCCGGCAGCCCGGCAGGCCGGATGGCATGCCGGTGGGTCCTGCTAGGGTCTGTGGATGGATGAAAAACTGGGGAAGTTCATCGACGATTTCGCTGCACTTGTGCAGCTGGCACAGGCTGGCAACCACAAGGCAACGGCGGGTACGCAACTGCTTGAGGCGCTGACGGAGCACCTGGGGCTGCCGGCCGAAAAACTCGCCGTGGTGGAAGAACAGATTCCGCCCCACCGGTTTGTGGATGCGGACATCGTCCTGGCTGAACTCGCAGCCACGGATCCCCAGGGCAGGCTCGTGGGCATCGGCGGCGGAGGCCAGCGCCACCATGCATCCCTCAGCGACATGGTGCAGCAGTCACAGCTTTTCCCCCAGTTTCCGCTCGCCCAGCCGGACTTCGTGAACATGGCAGTTGGCCCTGACACGCAACGCCAGGCCGTGGCATTTGGGTTGCGGCTTTTTTCGTACGACGGCGGCAGCCTTGCGGTCCTGCAGCGGGCCGCGGATCCGCGCGCCGGGAGGCAGTCCGCGGCACTTGAACTGGTGGCTGGAACCGCAGAAACCGGCGCCGCGTTCCTGGCGGAGTACCGCCGGCGGATGGACAGCCAGAGCGTCCTCCAGGGGCAGGTCATTTCATTGACCATGGGAGAGTACGGACCCAGCAGCGGCGGGGTGACCTTTCACCATAGGCCCCGGCTCAAGGAACAGGAGGTGGTCCTTCCGTCCGGGCTGCTGCAGAAGGTGGCCGGCCATGTGGTCGGTATTGCCAGCCACCGGCAGTCACTCAGGGAGCATGGACAGCACCTCAAGCGCGGCGTCCTGCTCTACGGGCCGCCTGGAACGGGTAAAACCCACACCGTCCGTTACCTCTTGGGCCAGGGCGGGGGCACCACGGCGATCCTGCTCTCCGGCGGTTCCCTCGCCCGTATTTCCGAGGCGGCCCGGATAGCCAGGGCACTGCAGCCCTCCATGGTCGTCCTGGAGGACTGCGACCTCATTGCGGAGGACCGCAGCTTTGGCCACGGCCCCCAGCCGCTGCTGTTCGAGGTACTGGATGCCATGGACGGCCTGGACGAGGACGCGGACGTCGCCTTTGTGCTCACCACAAACCGGCCGGACCTACTTGAACGGGCACTGGCCCAGCGTCCCGGCCGCGTGGACCTGGCCGTGGAAATTCCCCTCCCCGCACTCGCCGAACGCACTGGCCTTCTTCGGCTTTACAGCAGGCATGCGGCCTTCAGTCCGCAGGCCCTGCAGTCTGCCGCGGAACGGACCGCCGGCACCACGGCGTCCTTCGCACGTGAGCTGGTCCGGCGCGCGGTGTTGACCGCTGCCGCAGCGGATGAGGCCGTGGCTGACGCCCACCTGTATGCCGCAGTGGACGAGCTAATGGCGGACACCGAGTCCCTGACCCGCAGCCTGCTCGGAAGCGCTGCCGGAACGGTGCCGGCGCAAAGCCACGGCCAGCAGTAACCCGTGGACTGCCGGTCCGCCTCTGAAGTTACTGGGAGCCGAACAGGAACTCCTTGGCGTGGGCCACCGCTTTCCGGAAGGCGTCGTTCCGGAGCGTCGCCAGGTGCTCGGTTTCCCCCTCAGCAGGTTCCAGGTAGCCCGTATAGCCGGGCCGCAGCACCCAGATGTCGCCTCCGGGCGGAAGGTAGAACACGCCAAAGGACCGCTGCTGCTTCTCATCCGTAGTCCATACCGGCACAACGGCAAGGGCTGCGCCCGTGGCGGGGTTGATCCATTGCGCACGGGGCAGCGGCTGCTCATGCGCTTCAGGGTCCAGGAAGGGAGCAGTTCCGGCACCCCAGCGCTGTTCAAAGCGCTCGTGGAATGCCGGAATCAGGTGTGAATCGTATCGGCGCCAGTCGCTCATCCGGTTCTCCGCCTCCTCGCGGTGTTGTTGTTGTGTTCCATCTCCCGTTCCGTTCCCCGCGGGACGCATTGCCAGGACCGGTGCCAGGACCGCTGTCAGGCCCAGGGCCCGCTTTCCCACCGCACCGGCGTGATCCTGATGATGGGGTCCGGGGAACCGCCGGGGCTGCGGACCTTCCGGACGGGAACGGGCTGTCCGGCAGCTGCGGCCCTTTGCTTGTCATAGGCGGCGCGCCGCCCAGGATCCCGGAGGACGTTGTAGGCCTGCATGATCATCAGAAGCTCACCTTCCGGGGAGGTACCGCCGTCGACATCCGGGTGATGGCTGCGCATCAGGGCCCGGTAGGCGCGCGAAATTTCCTGTTGAGTGGCGTGCGGCTGGACCCGCAGGGTGTCGTAGTAGTCGGGGCTTGATGTCATGGTGGCCTTTTCCGCTCCGCCGGCGTCCGCATCTGGGCGCGGACGCCGGCCAGAAAAGAATGCCGGGCGCGGGCAACCGTGAAGTGGTTCCCCGCGCCGGCCGGCTGTGGCTAGGTTCCGATCTGGCGCTTCTCGCTCTCCTGGGTCTGGATCTCGATCCTGCGCGGCTTCGCCTTTTCAGCCACCGGTATCCGCAGGGTCAGGACGCCCTGGTCGTAGCTGGCCTTGATGTTGTCAGTGTCCAGCGTGTCACCGAGGATCAGCTGCCGGCTGAAGACGCCGCGGGGACGTTCGGAGGCCACCAGTTCCACGCTGGGCTGGGTGGGGTCCTTGCGCTCCGCCCTGACGGTGAGGACGTTGCGCTCAACGTTCAGGTCCAGGGAATCCATCTTCACGCCGGGCAGGTCGAAGGCCACCACAAACTCGCCATTTTCCTGCCAGGCGTCCATGGGCATGGCAGCCGGCCGGGCGGCGGTTCCAAAGACCTGCTGCGTGAGCCGGTCCAGCTCACGGAACGGGTCCGTGCGCATTAACATCATTTCCCACTCCTTCAGCTTCAGTAGGTGTTCACCTGTGCCAATATCCACTGTTCTTAATCTATGGTGATGGATATAGATTTTTTATAGCACCCGTGCGAAACTGAAGCAAGACCCCGGACGGATACTGGAGAACTGATGGCGGAACAGGACGCGGGACGGGAAACCGGCCCCAGCAGCAGCCGCGCGCTGTACGCCATCTCCGTGGCGGCAAAGCTGGCTGGAACAGGCCAGCAGAACATCCGGCTCTACGAGACCAAGGGCCTGCTGACGCCGTCGCGGACGTCCGGCGGCACCCGCCAGTACAGTGATGACGACATCGCTGTCCTGCTGCGGATCGGCGAGCTCCTGGAACAGGGCCTCAACCTCGCGGGCGTGGCCAAGGTGCTGGAACTTGAGGCGGCCAACAACAAGCTGCACCGCGCCCTTAAGAGGGCCAGGTCCCGGCCGCCGGGCTGAGGGGCTGGGCTGGCGGCCGGGCTGGCGGCCAGTGAACAGTTCAGTCCCGGAGCCAGTCAATCCTGGGGCAAGTCCGCCTTGGACAGTTCACCCGTGATCCGCTCCCCGGGAACACGGGCGGTGCGCCACGTGTCCAGGGCAATGACCCCGCCCAGGATGATGAGGGAGAGGGACAACGAAGCGAGGGCGTCGCTGAGCCAGTGGTACCCCAGGTACAGCCTGCTCAGGGCGGCAAGCACAATGCCGATCCCCGCTCCCACGAAACCGAGAACGGCCGCTTTGGTGTTGCTGTGCCGGGAGAACACCAGGAAGGCACCAACCAGGAGGAAGTCGCATGCCCCCAGGACATGCCCCGACGGGAACGAAAACGTATGGTCGATCCCGAACAGCATCTGCTCCACTGGCGGCCGCGAGCGCTGGACGATCCGCAGGATGATCTGGGAAATGATGACGCCGGTGACCATCGCCGACGCCAGCAGGATGGGGCGCCAGGCGTGCTTGGCGGCGAAGCCCCACCACAGGATGACCACCAGGACAATGATGGGCAGGGCGACAGGACCGAAGACCACGGCGAGGAAAATCATGAAGGCCGTGCCGGCGTCGGACCTCATCCCCAGGAGCCAGTCGCGGACCGGCACATCTGCCGCCGAGAGGCCATCGGCCTGCAGCACACTGACCAGCGTGGCTATGAACAGCGCAACCCCCGCCACCACCAGGATGATGGCCGCCCGGTACAGCCCGCGCCGGTCGGCGGGGTCCATGTAGCGCTCCTCCACCACGAACTTGTCGTGGAAGGTCCGCCACCTGCTGTGGCTCCGGCTGGTGGTTCCGGAGCCTGCTGAATCCTGATGTCCCACTGTGATGCCCGTCCCTGCTCCGTTGAGAATTGCCTAGGGGAAGAGTATCGCGTTCCGCACTGGCGGTAGCCTGACTCCATGGGTGCAATGAACGAACTGATTGACGCTGCCGCCGTTCATTCTGCCGCGGCCATCCTCACGGAGGCCGCTCCCGTTGTGCGGTGGGCCCGGACACGCGCCACCGCCTCCCTGCTGGGGGACCTGAACCTGCGCGCCAGGACTGATCTTGTGGCCGAGGCGCTGCAGGAGGACATCCGGGGCGTTCCCGGGGCGGGATATCCGACGGCGGCGGGCAGCTTCCGTGCAGCACTGCGGTTTCCGGAGTTCACGGGCTGGATCCTGTGGCCGGTGTCAGAGGCTGCTGCCGCCCTTGCCGTTGATTCCGGCGCCGGGGAGGACTTTGACGACGCCCTGGCCCTGCTGGCGGAACTGACGCCCCGGCTCACCAGCGAATTTGCCGTCCGCCGCCTGCTGCGCCACAACCTGGACCGGGCACTGGCCGCCGCCCTGGAGTGGACGTCCCACCCGGATGAGCACGTCCGCCGCCTGGCGAGTGAGGGAACCCGCCCCTACCTGCCGTGGGCGGTGCGTGTGCCCGGCCTCGTGGAGCGGCCCGAAGCCACCCTTCCCGTCCTCACCGCGCTGTATCGGGACCCCTCGGAGTACGTGCGGCGGTCCGTGGCCAATCACCTCAATGACCTTGCCCGGCACGCACCCGGCCCCGTGGTGGCCACGGCGAAGGAGTGGCTGTCCGCAGCTGACGGCAACACGGGATGGGTGGTGCGGCATGGTCTCCGCACGCTCATCAAGAAGGGCCATCCGGAGGCACTGGAGCTGCTCGGTTTTACGCCGGCGCAGGTGGCGGTGTCCGGGCCGCACCTGGACCGGGAGGTCCTGACCCTGCCCGGCGAGCTGACGTTCTCCTTCGAGATCGCCAATACCGGCACGCGCGATGCGCGCCTGGCAGTGGATTATCTGGTCCACTACCGCAAGGCCAATGGCAGCCAGTCCGCCAAGGTTTTCAAAGTGTCAACGCTCACCCTTGCTCCGGGTGAGACGCGGAGCCTCTCCAAACGCCATGCTTTCAGGCAGATGACCACCAGGGTGCACCACCCCGGCCTGCACGCCCTGGAGCTGCAAGTCAACGGTGCCGTGCATGGGCGCGCCGAGTTCCTGCTCGAAACCGGCAGTGCCGGCTAGCAGCTAGCGTGGCGAGCCGCCTGCGGGGTCCTGCCAGTGGTCCCGCCAGGTGTACTCGGGCTCAAAGCCGAGCAGCCGGCGTGCCTTGTCGATGGACAGCATGGTTTCGTGTTCGCCCAACTCCTTGACCACCTTGACGCCGGGGAACACTTCCGCGGCCAGGCTGGCACTTGACCGGCCCATGACGGTATCCGCGTTGGCGATGATGAACGCCTCGAATCCCGGCTTACCGTTGTCGAGGGCGCGGACCACCGCCTGGGCCCCGTCACGGCCGTCGATGTAGCCCCACAGGTTCCATTTCCGGAGGGTTGCGTCGGAGTCGAAGGAAGGGAACTTTTCGTAGTCCTCCACGTCCATGACGTTGGAGAACCGCAGCCCCACGATGCTCAGTTCCGGGTCCCAGCGCGTCAGTTCAGCGGCCATCTGCTCTTCCAGGTGCTTCACCAGGGAGTAGGTGCTTTCCGGCCGCGCCGGGTACTCCTCGTCCACAGGGATGTAGGGCGGGTCGACGTCGAACGGAAGTCCCAGCACCGTCTCGCTGGAGGCGTACACCACCTTCTTGATGCCCGCACGGCGCGCTGCCTGGAAGACGTTGTAGGTGGACAGCATGTTGTTTTCGAAGGTGGCGGCGTCGGGAATGATGCCCGGGGCGGGGATGGCACCGAGGTGTACCACGGCGTCAAAACCGTCATGCCGGTCATCCACCCCCAGCAGCACGTCCAGGACCTGGCCGTAGTTCCGCAGGTCCACCACAACCAGGCCGGGACTGCGGCTGCCTTCGCGGTCCAGGTTGAGGACCTGGTGGCCGTCCTCCGTGAGCCTGCGGACCACGTGCCGTCCAAGTTTTCCGCTACCGCCGGTGACCGCAATTCTCATCAGGTTGTCCTTTACGTTGGTGGCTTGCGCCGGTTCAGGCGCCGGGGCGCGGGGAAGCCAGGAACTTTTCGACGGCGGCGATCGCCAGTTCGGTGATGTCGCCGGCGTCCCCGCTGCCGTCCACGGAGACGAGCATTCCGCGGCCGGCGTAGACCGAGACTACTTCATGCGTCTCGCGGTGGTAGAGATCCAGGCGGCGCCGGAACACGTCCACGGTGTCATCCGTGCGGCCCTGCTCCGCGGCACGCCGGAGCATCCGCTGTTCCAGGACGGCGTCGGGGGCGGTCAGCTCAATGACCGCATCCAGCGCAAACCCTTGGGACACGAGCATGTTGTCCAGCTCCGCCACCTGCGGAGCCGTGCGCGGATAGCCGTCCAGCAGGAAGCCTTCCTGCAGGTCGCTGTCCTGCAGGCGGTCCTTGACCATCGCGTTGGTGAGGTGGTCCGGGACAAAATCGCCGTCGTCGAGATAGCCGGCAGCCTGGTTTCCCAGCTCCGTTTCCTCGTTGACGTTGGTCCGGAAAATCTCTCCGGTGGAGAGCGTGGGGACGCCAAAGTGCCGGGCCAGGTGTTCTGCCTGCGTTCCCTTGCCGGAGCCCGGCGGACCGATGATGAGCAGCCTGGTCATGTCCTGTCCCTCTTCCTGCCCCAGCGGGGCCTGCCAGCCGCCGGTTTCGGGGGTCTGCCGCCGGGAGCACCGGCGCCTGCTTCATTCTGCCGGTAAGTCCCCGGCCGGCGCCAGAGAGCCCACACCCGCATGTGTCAAAGTGACCATGTCCCCCGCCGGAGGATGTATATACTTTTGGAAATCGGTTTAGCAGCAGGCCGTTGGAAAGTTCCTCGATCCAGCGACCTTCACAGCCTGCCCGCACCGCCGGGGGGATGCTGGAAGTTGCCGGGTTGTCCTGAGCGAATGGCACCAAAAAAACCGTGGCCAGCGAGTCAACAGCAAAAACTGATACATCCATTACCGGGCACCTGCATGAACTGGTCCTCAACAGCTCTGATGTTGAGGACTTCCTCAACGAACTGGCACAGGTGTCCGCACGTAACCTTTCCGAGCCCGGCGATGAGATCATGTGCGCCATCACCCTCCTGCGGCAACGCAAGGCCGCGACCGTTGCGAGCAGCAGCCCGGATGCGAAGGCCATTGCGCACCTCGAGTACGAGTTCAGCGAAACGCCGAGCCTGACGGCGTCCGCCGCCCAGGAGAGCATTCACGTCCCAGATGCCCGCGACGACGGCCGCTGGCCCGAATACTCCTCGGCCGTGCTCGCCCAGGGCATCCGCTCCGTCCTCGCGCTGCCCTTCCAACTGGAGGGCGGGACGAAGGCTGCCCTGCTGCTGTACTCCCGCCGGCCACACCGTTTCGAGCCGCGCATCCTGGAATTCGCCGAGGACTTCGTGGGCCAGACTTCCCTGGCCCTGCGGCTGGCAGTGCGCTTTGCCCACTACAGCGAGACTGCGGCGAACCTCCGCGCCACGTTGGAGTCCCGGACGGTCATCGACATGGCCGTGGGCATCATCATGGCCCAGAACAGGTGCAGCCAGCAGGACGCCTTCGAGATCCTGAAAACGGCGTCCAGCACCCGCAACTCCAAGCTTCATGACGTTGCCGCGGCTGTGGTGAATTCGCTGGGCCAAGGGCCGGCACGCACGCACTACGACGGCTAGTTTTCACAGGCCCCTCATATATCCGGCAAATCCCCCTGCAAGCTTGCCTCCCTAGAAATGAGGCATGACTCCGCAACAAACCAGACAACGTAAACCCGGCCGCGCCCGGCGGGCCATCATCGCCGGGGCCGTGGCCCTCACCCTTTCTGCCGGGGGCGCCACGGCCTGGGCGCTGGACCGGTTTGTGGTCCAGCACGTCGAGATCGCCGACGTCTCAGCCTACGAAGCCAACCAGGCCGGCAGCTCTGCAGGAACCTCTGCCGGCACTTCCACCAGCGCTTCCACCGGCACGGCGGCAGACACCGCCAGCGGCTCGGGCGGCACCGCCGTCACCACGGACACCTCCTACGTCTCCGGCTCGTCCAACATCAACATCTCCACGGTGACCACCGGCAGCGGCGACACCACCGTCGCGTACTACGTTGCCGACGTCGTGCTCGATGACGCCACCACCCTCCAGTCCGCCTTCGCCAACGACAGCTTCGGCGAGAACATCACCGAAACCACCTCGGCCACTGCCGTGGCCAACAACGCAGTTTTCGCCGTTAACGGCGATTATTACGGCTTCCGGGACACAGGCATCGTGATCCGCAACGGCGTGGTGTTCCGCGACGAGGGCGCGCGGCAGGGCCTGGCGTTCTACCGCGACGGCACCGTCAAGGTTTATGACGAAGCCACCACCACGGCCGGGCAACTGGTCGCCGAGGGCGTCTGGAACACACTGTCCTTCGGCCCGTCCCTGCTGGACAACGGAGAGGTGGCTTCCGGAATCGAGGACGTGGAGGTGGACACCAACTTCGGCAACCACTCCATCCAGGGCGAGCAGCCGCGCACCGCCGTCGGCATCATCGATGAGAACCACCTGGTTTTCGTGGTGGTGGATGGCCGCAGCCCAGGCTACAGCGCCGGCGTCACCATGACCGGCCTGGCCGAGATCATGCAGGGCCTGGGCGCCACCACGGCGTACAACATCGACGGCGGCGGCTCGTCCACCATGTACTTCAACGGCGAACTGGTCAACAACCCGCTGGGTGAAAACAAGGAACGCGGCACCTCCGACATCCTCTACATCGCGCAGTAGGTCCGGCCATGATCATCCTGATCCCGGCCTACGAGCCGGACCTGCAGCTTCCCGCCCTGATCCGCTCCCTCCGCACCGCCAAGCCAAGCGTGCCGATCGTGGTGGTGGATGACGGCAGCGGCCAGGAGTACCCGAACGTGTTCGACGCCGTCAGGGACCTTGGGTGCCATGTCATCAGTTACGGGCGCAACAGGGGAAAGGGCTTCGCCCTCAAGTCCGGACTGGGCTTCATTGCGGACAACCTGCCCGGCCATGACGTGGTGTGCGCCGACAGCGACGGCCAGCACCTGACGGCGGACATCCTCCGGGTAGCCCATGCCCTGCAGGAGAACCGGGCTGGACAGGGCAGGTCCACGATGGTGCTGGGCAGCCGGAAGTTCACCGGCGACGTCCCGGCGCGCAGCCGGTTCGGCAACACCGCAACGAAGCTGCTCTTCACCCTGGCCACCGGCGAGCGCATTTCCGATACCCAGACCGGCCTCCGCGGCTACCCCGCCGCCATGATCCCCTGGCTCCGGTCCGTCCGCGGCGACCGGTACGAATACGAGCTGAACCTTCTGCTGGAAGCCCGTAATGCCGGCTACGCCATCCGTTCGGTGGACATCGCCACGGTGTACCTGGACCACAACTCCGGTTCCCACTTCCGGCCGCTGGCCGACTCGGTGCGGATCTACGCCCCGCTGCTGAAGTTCCTGGCCTCGTCCTTCACGGCGTTCCTGGTGGACACCGTGCTGTTCGTGCTGCTCACGCTGCTGGTCGATTCCCTGCTCCTGGCTGTGCTGGGCGCCCGGGCTGTGAGTTCCGCCGTGAACTTCATGGTGAACCGGCGCATCGTCTTCGACCACGGCAGGGACAGGCCGGCCGGCACCACCGGCGTCCGCTACTTCAGCCTTGCCGCCCTGCTGCTTGCCGCCAACTTCGGCCTTATCTGGGGCCTGGAAGGCACCGGACTGCTGGCACTTCCCGCCAAGGTCATAGCCGAGGTCATCCTGCTGGGCATCAGTTTCGTGGTGCAGCAGCGCTTCCTCTTCACGGCACAAGCTCGCGGAAAAGCAGCCGGCAAAACCGCGCCTACCGGTCCCAGCGAACCGTCAGCCAGCTCTCACATACCCGGCTAGGTTCCGTCACAGCACCCGCACAGTTTGGCCGGGCATCGTGAATACCAGCCCACCGAAAACATCCCGGAGAATCCCATGAACCCCCTTATTTTCATCCTCGCCGACCTGGCAGCCATCAGCATCCTGACCTTCGCCCTGTACCTCCGCCGCCACCGCCGCCGCGACCTGGTGGTGTCCTACCTGGGCATGAACGTGGGCGTCCTGGCCGTGGCCACAGCGCTCTCGGGTTCCGCCGCCGGGCTTGGCCTGGGACTGGGCCTGTTCGGGGTCCTGTCCATCATCCGGCTCCGTTCCACCGAACTGGCCCAGCACGAGGTGGCCTACTACTTCTCAGCCCTGGCCCTTGGCCTGATTGCCGGCCTGGGGATTGAGCCCCTCTGGCTGACCGGTTCCCTGATGGCCCTGATCCTGCTGGTGATGTTCGTGGGTGACCACCCGCGGGTCCTGCCGGCCCACCGCCACCAGACCGTTGTCCTGGACCGCGCCATTGCCGAGGACGGCGAACTCTACGCCCGGCTGGAAGAAGTCCTCCACGGCAAGGTCCACTCCGCCACCATCCAGGAACTGGACCTGGTGAACGACAAGACCATCGTGGATGTCCGGTACGCCTACTCCCCCGCAGCCTTCGCTGCAGCCGTCACGGCCCTGCCGGCGCCGCGGCACGCGGAACCTGCCCGCATGGAACCTGCCTCCCTTCAACCTTCCACCGGAGAACCAGCCACCGCCCGCCTGACAACCCCTGCAGGTGCCGCATGAGCATCCTCGCAACGGCCGCCGTCGTGAGCAACCTTCATTCCCTCCGGTCCGTTGGGCTGGAGGAGCTCAACTCCGAAGCCGCACTGCAGACCCGGGTGGACCGCAAGTACGTGGTCCCGGCCCGGCTTGCGGGCCAGCTCCTCGCCACGTTCCGCGCCGACGTCCGCGTCCTGGAGATGGACGGCTCCCGCAGCTTCGCCTACGACTCCGTCTACTTCGACACCGCCGGCCTGGACAGTTACCTGTTGGCAGCCCACGGCCGCCGGCGCCGGTACAAGATCCGCACCCGGACCTACGTGGACAGCGCGGTGAGCTTCCTGGAGGTGAAGACCGAAGGCGCCCGGGAAGCGACGGTCAAGGAACGCATCCCGTACCTTCCCGAGGACCGCGCCCGGCTCACGGCCGAAGGCCTGGAATACGTCCGCGAAACGCTCACCGCGGCTGTGGGTTCAGTGCCCCCAGGCCGCCTCCACCCGGTCCTGGAAACCCGCTACCACCGGACCACGCTCTACCTGCCGGAGTCCGGGAGCCGCGCCACCATCGACACGGACGTGACCTGGCAGCGTCCCGGCCAGACTGCTTGGGTGCTCAATGATGCGGTGATCCTGGAGACCAAGTCGGGCTCCACGGCCGGGCCGCTGGACCGGCATCTGTGGGCCTACGGCGTCCGCCCCTCCCGGATCTCAAAATTCGCCACCGGCATGGCCGCCCTGTGCCCGGACCTGCCCGCAAACCGCTGGAACCGGACGCTGCGCCGCAGCCTCTCCCTCCGGCCCGCAGCCTGACCACATCTCCCCCCGATTTAACCTGAAGGAAAAACCATGAAACGCTTCCGCACACACCTGTCCGTCACCGCGCTCGCCCTCGCCCTCGGCCTGGCGGGCTGCTCGGTGGGCGGCACGACGCCCACCGGGGTCTCGGCCGTCAGCAGTTCGGCCTCCACCACCAGCGCGGGCACTGCCGCCTCCACTGCCTCCACCGGCACTGCCGAGGCCGTCTCGTTGGACGCCCTCGCAGAAGACACCCACTACGACGCCGACGACCTCACCTGGGAGGCCGCCGCCGAAGTAGCCGTGACGCTGGCGGACGCTACCAGCACTGCCGCCGGCGGCACGTCGTCGTCCGCCGTAAAGATCGACGGCGACACCGTCACCATCACCGCCGCCGGCACCTACCGCCTCAGCGGCTCGCTGTCCGACGGGCAGGTGGTGGTGGCTGCCGGTGAAGAAGACGTGGTCCGCATCATCCTCGACGGGGCAGACATCACCAACTCCACGGGTTCCCCATTTGTGGTGGAGGGCGCGAACGAGGCGATCGTCTACCTCGCTGACGGAACCACCAACTCCCTCAGCGACGCCTCAACCTACGCCGACCAGGGCACGGACGCCCCCAACGCCGCCGTGTACTCCATGGCCGACCTCACGATTGCCGGGCCCGGGTCCCTCACCGTAGACGGCAACTTCAACGACGGCATCTCCTCGAAGGATGGCCTGGTCCTGGCCGCCGGCAACGTGACGGTGGACGCTGCGGACGACGGCATCGTCGGCAAGGACTATGCGGTGCTCCTGGACGGCGCCTACCAGGTGACAGCGGGCGACGATGGCTTCAAGTCCGACAACGAGGAGGACGAGGGCCGCGGCTGGGTCCTGGTCAACGGCGGCACCCTGAACGTCAACGCCGGAGACGACGGGATCAAGGCCTTCAACACGCTCACTATCGCTGCCGGCACCACCACCGTGGAGGAATCGGAGGAAGGCCTCGAAGCCCAGCACATCATCATGACCGGCGGCACCGCCACCGTCACCGCCAACGACGACGGCGTGAACGCCTCAGGCGGCAGCACAAGTTCCAGCACCACCGCCGCAGGCGGAATGGGCAGCGGAATGGGCGGTGGCATGGGTGGCGGGGAGATGGCCGTGGGCGACTACACCGTGAACATCAGCGGCGGCCTGCTCACCATCAACGCCGAAGGCGACGGCCTGGACTCCAACGGCAACGCCAGCATCTCCGGCGGCACCGTCGTCGTCAATGGGCCCACCAACAACGGCAACGGGGCGCTGGACGTCAACGGTGAGCTGGCCGTCACGGGCGGAACCGTGGCCGCTGCCGGCAGCGCGGGCATGGCTGTCTCACCGGGAGCCTCCTCCACGCAGTCCGGCGTGCAGGTGACCCTGGAATCCTCCGTTCCCGCCGGCACGGTAGTCCAGATTGCCGATTCCTCCGGCAACGTGGTGGCAGCCTTCGTCACCACCAAGGCCGCAGCGTCACTGGTGTTCTCCTCCGCGGCCATCAGCGACGGCCAGGAATACACCATTTACACCGGCGGGACGGCAACGGTCAGCGCGGGCATCGGTGAAGGGTCGCTCGACGGCGCCACGGAACAGGGTACGGTCACCGCCGGAGACTACACCGCAGCGCAGGGCCCCGGCGGAGGCGGCGGCCCCCGCTGGTAGCCCCCAATCCTCTATCACCTAACGCAACGTTTCCCCCAACGCTCTCTCACTTAACGCAACGTTTCCCCCAACGCTCACTCACGTCCGGCGGCGGCAGTCATGCCGCCGCCGGACGTTTTACGTGCGCTGGACGTGCGGGGAGGGCAGCGGCTACTTGGCGAGGAAGCGCAGGAGTGCTTCGTTCACTTCGGGGGCGTGCGTCCACAGCAGGCCGTGCGGGGCACCTTCGATTTCCACATAGTCGGCGCTGGGCAGTGCCTTGGCGAACAGCCGGCCGGTGGAGTCGATGGGCAGGATATTGTCCGCGGTGCCGTGGAGGATAAGCGCGGGGACGTCGATCTTAGGGATGTCATCCCGGAAGTCCGTGAGCCACGTGGGCTGGGCCGCCACTGATGCAGTGGCGCCAGCACCCGCGGCCAGGCTCCAGCTGGCGTTGACGGCCTCCTGGCTGAGTCGGGGCGTGCCCAGGAACGTGTCCGAGTTGTAGAAGTTCTTGAAGAATTCGGTGAAGAAGGCATACCGGTCCGCAGTGACGGCCTCCTTCAGCCCATCGAAAACCTCCTGCGGGACGCCGTCCGGGTTGTCGTCAGTCTTGAGCAGGAACGGTTCCAAGGAGCCGAGGAAGGCTGCCCGCGCAACCCGGGAGGAGCCGTAGGTGCCCAGGTAACGGCCCACCTCGCCGGTGCCCATGGAGAAGCCCACCAGAACGACGTCGGTCAGGTCCAGAGTTGTCAGTATGGTGTTGAGGTCGGCGGCGAAGGTGTCGTAGTCGTATCCCTCGGTGGTCTTGCTGGATTTCCCGAAGCCGCGCCGGTCGTAGGTGATGACACGGTAGCCGGCGTCAAGGAGCGCAGCGGTCTGCTTTTCCCAGGAGGATCCGTCCAGGGGGTAGCCGTGGATCAGGACGACGGGCTGGCCGGAGCCGTGGTCTTCGTAGTAGAGCTCGATATCAGTGCTGTTTTCGGTTCCAACGGTGATGAAGGCCATCGCGGCGGGTCCTTTCGAGACTGTGGGTTCGGTGCGGCCGCCGAAGGAGCCGCGGCCGCGCAGTACCTACTCTAGGGCGGTCCACCGCCCCGTCCAGTCTTCCCCGCGTGAGTTGGTTGCCGGGCCGGCCCTGCTACGGGGAGGGTTGCGGAAGTTCGCAGGAAATCTGGGGATTTGCTCCCATGTAGTTCAGGGGGCCGGCAGCGATGGTGACGGCAATGGTTCCCGCCTCCGCGCAGTTGCCGGGCGCGGCGCCGAAATAGCCGCGCTGCCAGGCGGCCACGCCGCCAATGATGAGCCAGATAACGATGAGTGCTCCGAGAATCCGCATGATTCCTCCGTTGGGCGCCGCGGCTGTGGAATCAATTATGCGCGCCTGCCCCGGGTGCACGAGAGGGGTCCAGGGAAAGTGAGAGAGCGTCTGCCGGAAACCTGCAGGGAGTGAGAGAGCGTCTGCCGGAAACCTGCAGGGAGTGAGAGAGCGTCAGGGGAAACGTTGCGTTAAGTGAGAGAGCGTCGGTGGGGACAGAAAAGCACCTCCGGTCCCGGGGATAATCCCGGAGCCGGAGGTGCCTTCAGTGCTTTGGACAGGCGGTGCGGTTGTTAAGCCGTGGCCGTCTTGCCGGGCAGTGCCAGCTTGAAGATCTTGCCCCAGGTGGATCCGACCTGCTTCAGCAGCGGCCCGGTGGTGTACTTCAAACCGTAGCGCTGGCAGATCTCACGGACCTTGGGCGCCACCTCGGCGTACCGGTTGGAGGGCAGGTCCGGGAAGAGGTGGTGCTCAATCTGGTGAGAGAGATTACCGGTCATGATGTGCATGAGTTTGGACCCGGAAATGTTGGCGGAGCCGATCATCTGGCGGATGTACCAGTCGCCGCGGGTTTCGCCCTCCGCCATTTCCTCCGTGAAGGTGTCAGTGCCTTCGGGGAAGTGGCCGCAGAAGATCACGGCGTGGGCCCAGACGTTGCGCACGGCATTGGCCGTCAGGGTCCCGTATAGCGCCTGCTTTCCGGAGCCGGTCAGCATGGCGACGGCGGGGGTCGCGGCGTAGTCCTTGGTGAACTGGGTGACAACCTTCTTGCCGAGGGCCTTGAGGTCCTTGAGCAGCGCTTCCTTGGACTTCTTGCCTTCCTTGAACTCCGTGAGCTCAAGGTCGTAGATGGCGATGCCCCACTCGAAGAGCGGCGCCAGGATGGCGTTGAACACCGGGTTGGCCAGGTTGATGGGCTTCCACGGCTGCTGTTCGTCCATCCGCAGGAGGTTGTATCCGACGTCGTTGTCCTTGCCCACCACGTTGGTCCAGCGGTGGTGGAGGTCATTGTGGGTGTGCTGCCACGAACGCGAGGGGGTGACGAAGTCCCACTCCCAGGTGGTGGAATGGATGTCCGGGTCCCGCATCCAGTCCCACTGGCCGTGCAGGACGTTGTGCCCGATTTCCATGTTTTCCAGGATCTTGGCCAAACTCAGCAGGGTGGTTCCGGTGACCCAGGCAGCCTTGTTCTTGCTGACCAGCAGGGCGGCACGGCCGGAGATCTCCAGGCCACGCTGGATCTTGATCACGCGGCGGATGTAGGCGGCGTCGGCTGAACCGCGCTTGGCCAGGATCTCGTCGCGGATGGCGTCGAGTTCGCGCCCGAGTTCCGCCACCTGCTCATCACTCAGGTGGGCGGCGGCCGGCGGCCGGACAGTGGGGCTGCCGGACTCGGCGAGCTTTCCGGGGCGCGTCCTTGACCCTCCGGTCGGCTTGCCTTCGGCGGGTGTGGTTTTGCTCGGTGTTACTACAGTCATACCGTGATGCTCCTCAGATTTCGAGGTTGACGGGTCCGGCGGCTGCCGAGACGCACGTTTGGATCAGTTGGCCGGGTTCGCCGTGGACTTCCCCGGTGCGGAGGTCCCTCACCTGCCCGGACAGGAGTGGGGTCAGGCAGCTGTGGCAGATGCCCATCCGGCAACCGCTGGGCATCAGTACCCCAGCGTCCTCCCCCACGTCCAGGATGGGGGTGTCGCCGTCGGCCTCCACCTCACGGTCGGAGGCCTCAAAGGTGACCAGCCCGCCGTCGTGCCCCACTCCGGCGTCGAAGGTGGTGTTGAAGCGCTCGATCATGAGGTTGCCGGCACTGCCTGCGACTGCAACGTCGGAACCCGGCGCTGCCGTGGTGAGCGCCGCGCGCTTCCACAGCGCCTCGGCGTCGTCCAGGAAGCTGTCCGGACCACAGGCATAAGCCGCGCGTTCCTTCCAGTCGGGACAAATCTCGTCCAGCTGGGAGGTGTTGGTGAGGTCCATGCGGCCCTGCTCGCCGGTGAACCAGTGGGCGAGGCGGAAGTTGGGGAACTGGTCCGCCAGCTCCGCGAGTTCCTCGCGGAAGAGGCTGTCTCCGGGGGTGCGGGCCGAGTGGACCAGCACGACGTCGGCGTCCGGACGACGCGGGACAAGGGTGCGGATCATGGACATGACGGGCGTGATGCCACTGCCCGCAGTGACCATCAGCAGGGGGCGGGGGTGCTCCGGAAGCACGAAATCGCCCTGCGGAGGAGCCAGGAACAGGACGTCGCCCGGCTTGGTGGTCCGCACCAGGGTGCCGGACACCGCCCCAACATCAGTGACCGTGATGGCGGGGTCCTTGCCGGCAGGCGTGCTGAGGGAATACGACCGCCAATGGCGGACGCCGTCCAGCTCGACGCCGATGCGTGCCCACTGGCCTGCCAGGTGCGAGTGCCAGCCGCGGCCGGGCCGGAAGAAGATAGTTGCTGACTGTGCCGTCTCCTGCACCACGCGCGTGACCACGCCACGAAGCTGGCGCGCAGAGTAGACGGGATTGAACAGGGCTAGGATGTCCTCCGGCGACAGGGGCGTGGTGAGGACAGTGGCCGCCTGGGCCAGCTGACGTAACCGGATCATGGGATTAAGCCTAGAGCGGCGCGAGCCATATTTCTCTCTCTCCGTCATATGACCGTTCCGCAGTCACGCTGTAGTAATGGCGCTAAGCCCCCAAGCCGCACTCTAAGAGTAACGGTTCGGCAACGCGGAAAGTTCCGTAATGGTTCAATAAGCCTGCTTAGTATATCGCGGACAGGGCCCGCAGGGGAGAATTTTTTACCGTCCAAGGGGCGTTGCGCCTGTTCAGGAGCCCGGGCTCCATCCCAGCGCAGGCGCGATATGCCGGACGATATTGCCCAGCAGCTTCGCGTTGAAGTCAACGCCCAACTGGTTGGGCACGGTCAACAGGAGGGTGTCAGCCGCCTGGACGGCGGTGTCCGCAGCCAATTGCTCCGCCAGGACGTCCGGGGCGCCGGCGTAGCTCTTCCCGAACCTGGCAGTCAGTCCGTCGATAATGCCCACCTGGTCCCGGCCGTCCCGAAGGGCGGCACCGGCAAAGAAGCGGCTGTCTTCCTCATCCACGATGGGCAGGACACTGCGGCTGACCGATACCCGTGGTGTGTGCTCGTGGCCCGCTGCAGCCCAAGCGTCCCTGAACAGCTGGATCTGCTCGGCCTGGAGTTCGTGGAAGGGCACGCCGGTGTCCTCGGTCAGCAGCGTGGAGCTCATCAGGTTCATGCCCAGTTCCGCGGCCCAGACCGCCGTCTTCCGGGTTCCGGCTCCCCACCAGATTCGCTCGGCGAGCCCGGGCGACTGTGGCTGGACGGGCAGGAGCCCCACGGCTCCGCCTGCGTACCGCGGGTCCGCTTCCGCAACCCCCGCGCCGGTGATTGCCTTCCGGAAGAGGGCGGTGTGCCGGCGGGCCCTATCCGCGTCCGTTTCTCCGGGGCCGGGCACGTACCCGAATGCTGCCGCCCCCTGGCGGGCGGGCTCGGGTGACCCGCGGCTGATGCCGAGCTGCAGCCGGCCGCCGCTGATCAGGTCCACGGCCGCGGCTTCCTCGGCCATGTAGAGCGGGTTTTCGTACCGCATGTCGATGACGCCTGTGCCGATCTCGATCCTGGTGGTGCGCGCGGCGATGGCGGACAGAAGCGGGAATGGCGAGGCCTGCTGCCGGGCGAAGTGGTGCACCCGGAAAAATGCTCCGTCCAGCCCGAGCTCCTCCGCGGCCACCGACAGGTCGATGGCCTGGAGGAGTGCATCACCGGCGGTCCTGGTGCGGGAGCCCTGCCCGGGACCCCAATGGCCAAATGAGAGAAATCCGATGCGCTCCATACACGGCCCAACCCTGGCCCGGCCCCCGGCATTCCCGCCCCCTTGTGAATCCGGCTGGCATGATGGCGTCGTGGGTATCCCTGATGAAGCTGTGAGCATCGCCAAGACCGTGGTGCTGTTTGTCCTGGCTGCTGCGGCGGAAATCGGCGGCGCATGGCTGGTGTGGCAGTCAGTGCGTGAAGGAAAGGACTGGTGGTGGGCCGGCTTGGGCGTCATCGCCCTGGGGGCCTACGGCTTCGTGGCCACGTTCCAGCCGGACGCTCACTTTGGCCGGATCCTGGCGGCATACGGCGGGGTGTTTGTGGCCGGGTCCCTTGCCTGGGGAATGGTCTTTGACGGTTTCCGGCCGGACCGCTGGGACATCACGGGTTCACTGATCTGCCTGCTGGGCGTGGCCGTGATCATGTTCGCCCCTCGCAGCGGGGCCTAGCGCCGACCAGGGCACAGCGCAGCGGCGGACAGTGGAGCAGAGGATGCACCCAGCCGCGTAGCTAAACTGGCTCCGTGACCAACCGCGAGCAGCCCGCCAGCGCCCCCGTTCCGCCGTCGCGCGGGAAAATCGCCGAACGCCTGCTGCCTGGCGGGGAGGAACCGGACCCGCGTTTCACCTTGGCCAATGAGCGCACGTTCCTTGCCTGGATCCGCACCTCCCTCGCGCTGCTGGCCGGCGGAATCGCCATTGAGGCCTTCACCTCGGATCTCTTCCTGGAACCGGTCCGAAAGGGCCTGGCGGTGGTCCTGCTTCTGCTCGGCATGCTGTTGAGCGCCGGCTCCGCTGTCCGGTGGCTCCGGGTGGAACGCAGCATGCGCAACAAGGCGCCGCTGCCGCTGCCGCTCATCGTGCCGCTGCTGGCCGCCGCCGGCGCCCTGGCGGCCGCCGTCGTCCTGATCTTCATTCTCTGGCCCTGACCCGTGGCACCATCCCGCGGTCCCGCGCCACTGCATGGGGATCCCGGCCTGCAGCCTGAACGGACCACTCTTGCGTGGGGCAGGACCATGCTGGCCCTGGTGACAGTCAGCGCGATTTTCCTGCGCTGGCTGCCGCAGCATGGCCTGCCCATCCTGCTCCTGTTCACGGTGTCGGCCGGAACGGCCGCCGGCATCTACTTCACGCAGCGGCGCCGCTACAGCGTGAGCTCGCACGGCATCCGCGAGGAAATGCACGACGCCGATATCACCGCCGTGCTGTGGACGGCTTTCGCCGGGGTGCTGCTGGGTGCCCTCGGCATTGGCGTGGTGCTCATTGGATAGAGCGGCCGTGGCTAGAACATGGGCAGGATAAAGCCGGCAAGGAACGCCACGGCGCCGATGCCCGTCAGGCACCGGCCCAGTACTGATGCGGTCCTGCCTGCCTCTTCCGGCGCAGCGGTCTGCCATTGGGTGGGGCGCTTGGGGTGGTAGTAGATAGGGAGGGTTTCGCCCACGGCCAGCTCCCTGATGTCGTGGGGTGACATGGGGGCGTGGTGCACCTGGTACTTGCGGTCGAACCAGCGGAAGCCCACGCCCGTGCTGTCGGAGTACACCACCGCTTCAGCCACAGCCCACGGATGAACGAAGCGGCGGAGGAAGCCTGTGTAGAAGAGCAGTGCGAGCCCGGCGGGCAGGCACATCCAGGTCAGCATTTCCAGGATTGGACCTGCCATATCAAGCACAGTGGGCATGATTCAGATGGTACAGGCGTACGCTGGGGTAACCGGTCCGGGGAGTAAGGGGAAGCCATGAACGATCAGGATATTTTGACGCGCATCCAGGCCCTCGTTGAGGAGGAGCACTCACTGCGGGAGGCTTCCGGGGACGGGCAGGTGCCGGACAAGGCGCGGCTGAAGCAGGTGGAGGAAAGCCTGGACCAGTGCTGGGACCTGCTGCGGCAGCGGCGGGCCAAGTCGGACTCCGGTGAGAACCCCAACGATGCCGAAGCCCGGCCCGTCAGCGAAGTAGAAGGCTACAAACAGTAGCGGCCCCACAGATTGGAGCGTCCATGCGTCTGGCTGTCGCCCAGATCATCAGCAGTGCGGACCCCGCAGAAAACCTGGGACTGATCCGGGACTATGCTGCCCAGGCGAAAGCCGCCGGTGCGGAACTGGTGGTGTTTCCCGAGGCCGCCATGCGCGCCTTCGGCCATTCCCTCCGCGATGTAGCGGAGCCACTGGACGGCCCCTGGGCCGGCGAAGTCCGGGCCGTTGCGCGGGACCTGGGCATTGCGATCGTGGCCGGCATGTTCACTCCGGGGAAGGACGGCCGGGTCCGCAACACCCTTCTGGTCACGGGCCACGGCGTGGATACCTCCTACGACAAGGTCCACCTCTTCGACGCTTTCGGCTTTACAGAATCGAAGACCGTTGACGCGGGTGAAACTCCGGTGACCTTTGAGCTCAACGGCACGGTCTTCGGCCTTGCCACCTGCTACGACGTCCGTTTCCCGGCCCTCTTCACTGCCAACGCCCGGGCCGGGGCGCAGGTCAACATCGTATGCGCGTCCTGGGGAGCCGGTGAGGGCAAGGCTGAGCAGTGGGACCTCCTGGTGCGGGCACGCGCCCTGGACAGCACCACGTTCGTGGTGGCCTGCGGCCAGGGGGACCCGGAAACCATCGGCGCAGGTCCTGCAGGGAGCGCACCTACGGGCATAGGGCACAGCGCGGTGATCGGCCCCCTGGGCTCCGCCGTGGTGGCGCTGGGCGGCAGGCCGGAACTAGCCGTCGTTGATATCGACCCGTCCGTTGTGGATGAGGTGCGCAGCAAACTTCCGGTGCTGGCCAACGCACGGCACTTCTGACCCCTTCACTGCCGCCCCGGGAGGGTGAGCCGCCGGTTACGCGCAGGAAACCTGCCAGTTCATCGCGGACGACGACGGTCCTCACCTTCCGCGCGGTCCGTCCCGCGCCGTTGCGCCGGCCTGGGGCTTTTTGCCGCAAGGGCACCTCCGTATGGAGGGCGCCGGTTAACACGCTTGAAACATGATCGACGCGTGAACTTCATGCAAGGGCTGATTGCGTAACGCAGCCGCAACTTTTGCGCGCCTTTCCGGAAACACCGGAGGACAAGCATAGAGGCCGGGGGAAGTGCGAGGGCCGGCAAAGAGCGCCCCGCTGGCGCAACGCGAAGGGACCCGCAGGTGGAGATTTCTGTCCAACATGTCTGGTTGATGATTTCAGCCGCGATGGTTTTGCTGATGACGCCCGGACTGGGCCTCTTCTACGGCGGCATGACCCGCGCCAAGGCCGCCCTCAACATGATCATGATGAGCTTCATCTCCGCCGGGATCGTTGGTGTGGTGTGGGTCCTGTGGGGCTACTCCATGACAACGGGCGACGGTGTGCTGGGCCTCTTCGGCAACCCCTTCGCCAACTTCGGCCTGCAGAACCTGATGGGCTCCCCCGACCTGATCAAAGCCGGCTACAGCGCCACGTTCGCGATCATCACGGTGGCGCTGATCAGCGGCGCGATTGCCGACCGCGCAAAGTTCGGCGCCTGGGCACTGTTCGTACCGCTCTGGATCACGGTGGTCTACTGCCCGCTCGCGTACATGGTCTGGGGCGGGGGTCTGATGAGCGCCGGCGGGGCAGTCACCGCCGTGTTCGGCCAGGTCATCGACTTCGCCGGCGGTGCAGTGGTGGAGATCAGCTCCGGGACCGCAGCCCTGGTCCTGGCCCTGATCGTGGGGCAGCGCCACGGCTTCGCCAAGGACCCCAACCACCGTCCGCACAACATTCCCTTCATCATGCTGGGTGCCGCCATCCTGTGGTTCGGCTGGTTCGGCTTCAATGGCGGCGCGGCAACAACTGCTGAGCAGGCAGGCCTGATCTGGGTGAACACCCTGGTGACTCCCGCCGCGGCGATGCTGAGCTGGCTGGTCACCGAAAAGATCCGCCATGGTCATCCCACGTCACTCGGTGCCGCCTCGGGTGTGGTTGCCGGGCTCGTGGCCATAACGCCGTCCTGCGCCAACATCAGCCCGGTGGCCGCTGTCGGCCTGGGCTTCGTGGCCGGAGCTGCCTGCGCCGTGTTCGTTGACCTGAAGTACCGCTTCGGCCTGGACGATTCGCTGGACGTTGTGGGCGTGCACCTCGGCGCCGGACTCATCGGCACCCTTGCGCTCGGCTTCATCGCCCTTCCCGTGGATGGCCAGGGCGGCGGACTCCTCTACGGCGGGGGTGCGCAGCAGCTGATTGCCCAGACGGCGGCTGTGGTGATCACCCTGCTGCTCTCCGGCGCCGGAACCTTTGTCATTGGCCGCGCCATCAACACGACCATCGGCTTCAGGGTCAGCCTTGAGGCGGAAACCGCTGGAGTGGACCTTGCTGAACACGCTGAGAGCGCCTATGCCTTCGGTGAAATTGGCGCGGGATTCAATCCGCAGCATCCCGTTTCCCACTCCCCCGCAGCAGAGATGGCAGATGCCGCCGACCGGCCCAGCAAGAGCGCCACGCGCGTTAAGGAAAACTCCTTCGCTTGACCGGCGCGGCGGTTATGGCCGGGAAGCCGGGTTGCAACCGCCGCGATTAGTCGGCCAGGATCTTGTACAGCGCCCGCCGGGTCTCATCCATTTTTTCGATGGCTGCGGCGCGCTGCTCCTCGCTAACACCACCGCGGAACTGGTGGATGGCTCCCATCAGCTTGCCGATGCTCTGATGGAACTCGCGGTCGGAGTTGTCCGGCCCGGCATTCCAGGCATTGTCCATTTCCTCACCGTGCTCGGCCACATAGGCCCGGCCCCGGTCCGTGAGCGTGAACTCCGTCCCGCGGCCCTCGCTGAGGGCTGAGATCAGGTCCTCGTCGACGAGTTGCTGCAGCGTGGGGTAAATGGACCCGGGGCTGGGCCGCCACGCGCCCTCCGTTCTTTCGGCAATCGTCTTGATCAGTCCGTAACCGTTGGAGGGTGACTCGGCCAGGAGCGAGAGGATTGCTGCCCGGACATCCCCCCTGCTGGCCCGCCGTGAGCCACGGCCGAACCCCGGACCGAACCCTGATCCAAAACCGGGTCCGGAACCGGGCCCAAACCCCGGCCCAAAACCAGAACCAAAGCCACCCCCGCGGTGTCCATGCGGCCCCCTGCGGCCCCTGCCCCGCCCGAATGGCTCGTTTCGGAATTCAGCGCCGGGAAATTTCTCTTCGTGTATGCCTTTCATCGTGGCATCGTCCTTTCACAGGATAATTCATCGACCTCTTCGGCGATAGTTAACGATATGTCGTTAACTATCGCCTGGTCAAGATCGTGAGTGTGATCAAATCATGACCTTTCGGCACCTCAAAGTGCCGTTGGACGGGCGTAGTCTTTTGAGACCTCCAAGCTCGAGGGCTGAATGATGGCGAAGAAAAGGAAGCGCAGAAGCGGTTTCGGCGCTGCCCTGGGAAGGTTCCTGGGGTTCCTGGCGGCGAGTGCCATGTGCGGGGTCCTGGCCGCCAGCCTGGTGGTTCCGGCGGTGGCGGCAGCGGGATTCGGCGTCAGTAATTCCATTGGTTTCTTCGACAGCCTGCCCGAGGAACTCACTGTCCAGCCGCCGTCGCAATCCACCAAAGTCCTCACCGCCGACGGCCAGCCAATCGCCACCTTCTTTGCCGAGAACCGCGTCAGGATTCCGCTGGACCAGATGTCTCCCCACATCAAGGACGCGATCATTGCCATCGAGGACAGCAGGTTCTACGAACACGCGGGCATCGATCCCCAGGGGATCGTGCGGGCCGTGGTGTCCAACCTGACGCAGGGTGGCCAGCAGGGTGCCTCAACCATCACGCAGCAGTACGTCACCAACGTGATCAACGAAGCGCGCTTGTCGCAGGACAGGCCGGACGAGGTGATCCTCTCCGGACAGAAGGACGTTGGTGACAAGCTGCGGGAGATGAAGCTGGCCATTGCGCTGGAAAAGGAGTTCACCAAGGAGCAGATCCTTGAGGGCTACCTGAACATCGTCTTCTTCAACAGCGACGCCTACGGCATCGAGGCGGCGTCGCGCTACTTCTTCAGCACCACCGCCAAGGACCTCACCATTCCGCAGGCTGCGCTGCTGGCCGGGCTCGTCAACAGCCCCACGTTCTACAACCCTGCGATCAACCCGGACAAATCAATCGTCCGCCGGGACCAGGTGCTTTCGGAGATGCTGCTCCAGGGCAGGATCACGCAGGCTCAGCACGATGAAGCCGTGGCCACGCCGATTGAACTGAAGATCAGTCCGGAACGGCAGGGCTGCGCCTACGCGGCCATGGCGCCCTACTTCTGCGACTACGTGTCCCATCTCATCCTGAACAATCCTGCGTACGGGCCCAGCCTGATAGAACGGCAGCGGAAGCTCTACCGCGGCGGACTCACCATTGTCACCACCCTGGACAGCAGGCTGCAGGCAGCCGCCCAGGCACAGGTGGATGGCACGGCAGGACCGAACCCGGACCGGTGGGGTGCCGCCCTGGTCACCGTGCAGCCCGGGACCGGCAAGATCCTGGCGATGGCCCAGAACACGGTGTTCCTGCCGGAACCGGGGAAGTTCGACACGCACCTGAACTTCAACGTGGATGCCAAGGACCCGCAGGGAAATGACCTCAACGGAGCGGGCGGCTTCCAGCCCGGGTCCACCATGAAGCCGTTCACCTTTGCCCAGTGGCTTAACGAGGGCAAGTCCCTGACTGCGGAGGTGGATGCTTCACGGCGCGTCTATCCGCTGGACTTCCCGTGGCGGTCCAGCTGCGGGAAGGTGATGGGCGCCTACAACACCGCGCAGAACAACCCTACGCTGGGCGCAGCTGACGACCTCCAGAACGCCGAGGAGGGCTTCTACCGGAAGATGCCCATCAATTACGGGCTGTACAACTCGATCAACACCGCCACGTTCGCCACGGCCGCGCAGCTGGATTTCTGCGGTATCCAGAAGATGGTGGACGCGGTGGGGCTGCACAGCGGACTCGATGGAGCGCCGGTCAACATGCATCAGTTGGGCAACCTTCTCGGCGCTATCGGCGTGGCTCCCCTTCACCTGGCCAACGCCTTTGCCACGTTTGCCAATGACGGCCGCTACTGCACACCCATCGCCCTGGTGGACGTCAAGGATGAGGCCGGGGGCAATCTTCCCGCCCAGCCCGCGGAGTGCCGTGACGCTGTGAAGCCGGACGTGGCCCGTGGAGTCAACAATGTGCTGCAGGATGTGCTCGTCAGGGGTTCAGGCGTGTGGATCAACCCCAAGACCCATGACAAGTTCCCGGTGGCGGCCAAGACCGGCACCTCAAACAACAATGGGTCCACCTGGATCGTTGGCTACACCACCGGTATTGCCACCGCGTCCTTCTTCGGCGACGCACTGGAGGGACAGAAGCGGGCAGGGCAGAACGTGACCATCAACGGGACTTTCTATCCCCGCCTGGACGGCTACATGATTGCCGGGCCGCAGTGGGCCAACTACATGCTTCAGGCTGCCCCGCTGTATCCCACCAATCCGTTCCCGGCTCCTCCGCCATCGATGATGGGCCCGAGTCCGTCCCCCAGTCCCCGCCCCTAAGTTCGATTTCAGCCGGCCACGCCGGCACGGCCAACCACCTGCACGGTGGGCTTTGTTTGGTGCCCCTGGTCCTTGAGCCGCGGTTGTTTCCCGGGGGCTCGTGGCTGCAGATGGAAATCACGACGGCGGGACGGAGTGCCCGTGCCGGGTGGTGGTGGTGCGGTGGAGTGGTAGGTGTGGCCGGTGGGGGTGTGGAGTTCCACGGTGTGTCGTGGTCCGGGTACGGGTTTGGCTGAAAATCCGGGTGTTTCTTTGTTGTGGTTGCAGGCTTCGCAGAGGCCTTGGCCGTTGGTGCTGGTGGTTGTGCCGTTATTGTGCCAGGGGGTGATGTGGTCGTGGTGGCGGATGGGCGCGTCGCAGTAGGGGGTGCGGCAGGTGTCGTCGCGGACCTGGAGGAACCGTCGGAGCCCGGGCGGGAAGAGCCGGGCCTTGGAGTCCATGGCGAGAAGTTCTCCAGTTCCGGGGGCGGTGTAGAGCCGGCGGAGCCAGATGTTCAGTTCCCCGGCGTTAGCTTCTGATTCGGTGCGGACTGCTTTCCTGGCCCATTCGGCGGGGACGATGCCGTAGCCTGCGAGGCGGGCGGGTTCGCTGTCGCACTGGAACAGGGTGCGGTCGGTCATGACCAGCTGCACCTCGATGCCGGCGACCCCGCCAGGGGTGCCGGTAACGTTCCCAACGAGCTGATCGGCCATGATCTGGCCCTTGGACCGTTCGTCCCCAGAGGACCGCAACGTATCCGCATGCCGGGTCAGGGCCGCGTAGACGGCCACCCCCTGGGCGACGGGCAGCAGGGCGGTCAGGCGGGCCATGGTGTCCGGCGCCGGGCGGAGCGTCACGGTCCGGTCGTTCACCGCATGGGCGGCTCGTCTGGCAACGGAGTGCGGGTCGCGCCGGTACGCGGCAGCCCGGACCGCGGCAATGATGGCCCGGTCCCCGGCCCCTGCCAGTGACCCTGCACCTGTCAGGGTGCCGGTGTCGGCGGCGAGTTCCTTATCCACCGCGCACCGGTCCTCGGCGGACAGGCACGCTGTTTCCTTCACGATCAGGGTGGCACGCCATTCGTTCAACTGCCCGGACTGCAGGGCGGCCAGGGTGTGGGGCATCTCGGTGACGAGGGCTTTGGCCAGGCCCAGGAGGCGGCCGCCGCGGGCCGGGGACTCCCGCCGCGCCAACGCGACCTGCGCGGCAACACCGGCGCCGCGCTCCTTGGCCGGGACACCGGCCGCGGCCTGCTCCCGCCGCTGTGAAAGATCAAAAGCCACAGCAATCCGGGCCTGTTGCGCAGCCGCCAGCGATTTCAGGTCCTCAAGCTCCCGCAACTGATCAATCATCCCCGGACCAGTAGAAGCAGGACGGACGGAAGCCAGGGAACGCGAGACGTCAGCCACGGACAGCACACCAGGAACCGGCGGCGCAACGGAGTCAACTGGAGTGCCGGCAGCAGGCGAGCGACGAGTCACAGACAAATCAGGCCGGCGCCATGCCTGCCCCGTTTCCAAAAGCCCACCAATTGCCATGACCCAACTCTGCCAAAGACCACCGACAATTTGCGCGCCCTCAATCCCCTGTGTGGAAAACCAGAAAACAGCAGCAGCCCGCCCCTCCTCTGGCAGGATTGGCGGGGTGAAGATCCTCGAAACCCAGCGGCTGGTTCTCCGGCAGTGGGAGCCGGAGGACGCCGGCTTTGTACTGGACCTCTACTCGCGCTGGGAGGTGCAGCGTTTCATCGGCAACCATCCCCAGGTGATGCGGGACCGGTCCCAGGCCGACGAGCGCATCCGCGCCTGGCGGCACATGGACAGCTTCGTCCACGGCGCCTGGGCAGTGGAGTTGAAAGGGCTACCGCAAGGGGAGTACGGACCGTCAGGCCAGGGCCAGGGTTACGACCAGACTCCCCCGCTTGCCGGCACCCTGCTCCTGAAGTCCATTCCGGCCTCGGGCGCTTCCCTGCCCCTGGAGCCCTCAGGGGACACCGAAATAGGCTGGCACTTCCACCCGGACCACTGGGGGCATGGCTATGCAACTGAAGCTGCGGCAGCGGTCCTGTCCTACGCGTTTGCAAGCGGCCTGGAACGGGTGGTGGCAGTGACCGCGCCAGCCAACACAGCCTCGCAGAACGTCTGTTTACGGGTCGGAATGAAGCACTGCGGGCAGACAAACAGTTACTACAACGCGCTGTGCGAGCTGTTTGAAGCGACAGCCCCCGCACCAAGCCAGGGACCCCACTAAGGCGAGGACCACCCAGGCGAGGACGACGACGGCGGGACGCAGCGCCGTCGTACGTCCGGCTACGTTGCACCTTTCCACAGCCGTTGCCACCATGGGCGCGCAGGCTGCGGTTCTGCATGAGGCTCGGCGGGGCGGGCCGCACGGCGCTGGCGCCACCGGCCCACTTCCTCATCAACGTCCCGGGTTTTGGTGATGACCGGCGGACCGCCCTGCAGCTGGCGCCGGGCGTCGACGACGCGGCGGTTGAAATCCTGCAGGATATCCCGCACCTGCTGCTCCGTGTACTGGGCGTCGAGCCTGGCATCAAGCTCGGCGTCCTCCTTCCGGAGCAGGATGACCGCCGGCCCGAGGCCGCTGATGTTTTCCCGCTGGATGAGGCCCTTGACCCACCAGTCGGGATCGTAGGACTCCCCCAGCCCGGGAATCGGCTTGCCGGCGTACTTGAGGTTGTCGAACTTGCCCTGCGCCATGGCATCGCGGACAAGGTACTCCGCCCGGGCGGAGTCGCTCACCTTCTTGCGCTTCTCCCGCTCCTTCTCGTCAAGGGCGTCCAGCTCCGCTTCTTCCTCCGCGGTAATGCCTGCCCCGCGGTAGGTGCGGAGTTCGGCGGCACGCTCCAGGCGCTTCCGGTACTCCGCTGCACCGCTCCCCATTGCCGCCACCGCCTCACGTTCGTGCCAATGCCTTCCTTCCAGTATTCAGAAGCCTTTGTCCGGGTTCAACGCCCATCCCGAACAACGGCACGGAGCTGGAGCCGGGCGGCTTCGCTTCGTTTAGGCTGGGCAGGCGGGGTCCACACGGAGGAGGCAGTGCCATGGATACCAACGGAACACCGGAGCGCTCGGCAACGTTCAGCTGGACAGATCCACGCGTGGGCCTTGAGCACCTGTCCCGGCTGTCCGGGCTGGACTACCTCTCCGGCATGCGGGACGGAACCATTCCGCGGCCGCCCATGGCGTCCCTGATGAACCTGGCCCTTGTTGGGGTTGAGCCGGGGCGCGTGGAATTCGAATGCCGGCCGGCCGAAGCGCACTACAACCCGCTGGGCATGGTGCACGGCGGGTTGGCCTGCACGCTGCTGGACACCGTTGTGGGGTGCGCGGGGCACAGCACCCTGGCCGCCGGATTCGGTTACACGTCCATCGACCTCTCCGTCAGCTACCTCCGCCCCATCACCTTGAAGCACGGCGTGCTGCGGGCCGAGGGGACCGTGACCAAACCAGGGTCGCGGGTCATCTTCGCCGAGGGGCGCATCCTCGGGCCGGCCGGTGAACTCCTGGCCACCGCCACCAGTTCACTCCTGGTATTCGCCGCGGCCCCGGCCCGGTAGGGCCTGGCAGCCAGCCCCGGAAAGACTGAAGCGTACGACGGCGGGACGTCCCGCCGTCGTACGCTTCAGTTGCGCTGGTGGAGCGGGAGGCCGCTCAGGCGTTGGCGTGTTCGGCCAGGATCGCGTCGATCTGGCCTAAGGCCTCCTTCATGCCCTCCTCCATGCCCATCTTGACCATCTCTTCCATCTGCTCTTCGGAATCGAAGATGGACATGATGGTCATGCGGGTGCGGCCGCCGATGTCCTCCAGGTCTACAGCGGCATGGGCACTGCCCATGGCATCCAGGGGCGCTCCGGTTTCGTCAGCGAAGCCGTCATCGAATTCGAGCTTGCGCGGCGGCTCGATGGTTCTGAATTTCCACCAACCTCGGGGCTTCTCGCCTTCGGGGGTGGTCATGTAATAGTCGGCCTTCCCGCCGGGCTGGAAGTCGAACCGGTCAAACGTGGCCGGATAGTTGGGCGGACCCCACCAGCGCTCCAGCTGGCGCGGGTCTTCCCAGATCTGCCAGACGCGCTCGACGCCGGCGTCGAACTCCGCCACGAGGGTGAGGCTGAGGGCCTCGGGATTCTTGGTGGAACTGATAACAGGCATTGCGTAACCTTTCTATCCTTCAGCCAGAATGTCTGCGATCCGGTCGACGCGCTGCCGCCAGATCGCCTCATACTCGTCGAGCAGCCGCCGGGCTTTTTGCAGGCCTTCATGGTTACCCCGCACAATCTGCTCCCTTCCGCGCTTTTCCTTGGTCACCAGGGATGCGCGCTCCAACACCGCAACGTGCTTCTGGACTGCGGCGAAGCTCATGGCATAGAGGGCAGCGAGACCGGAAACCGAAGACTCCCCCACCGTCACGCGGCGCACGATGTCACGTCGGGTGGAATCTGCGAACGCCTGGAACAGGCGGTCCAGTTCGACTTCACGGAGCTGATCTACAACCATTTGGTTGTACGATAGTCCTGCCCGCCCAGGCTGTCAATGGCCTGCGGAAACGGGGTTCCCACTTCGGCGCAAAGGCCGTTGGGGCCGGTATCTTGAAGGCCATGAGCATCTTCCTTGCCGGCGCCGGGCCGGACCATCTGGCCTTTCCGGAAGTCTTTGACCGTTTCGCCCAGGCCGTCAGCCAGCGTGCCCGCCAGAAGGCGCCCGTGCGGGTGGCGGTGGTAGTTCATGACCGCGGCGAGAACCCGGAAAGCCTCCTCCCGGCCTATGTTGATCCGCTGCTCGCACGGATTCCGATTGAGGTGGTGCCGGTCCTGCTGGGTGCGGGCGCGCCTGCCAACCCTTCGGTGTTCGACGGCGTCGACGGGCTGGTGGTGGGCGGTGGACTGACGCCGGCGTACTGGGAAGGACTCGCCGCGTCGGCAACCGCCATTTCCCGGGCCGTGGCCGGCGGCGTGCCCTACCTCGGCTTTTCCGCCGGTGCCATGATCGCTCCCCGCAGGGCGCTGGTGGGCGGCTACCGGAGCCGCGGCATTGAGGTCTGCGGCGAAGAATGCTCGGAGGGCCTGGCCGATCTCGAAATCCGGGACGGCCTGGGCCTGGCCCCGTTCGCGGTCGATGTCCACGCCGCCCAGGCCGGCACGCTCAGCCGCGCGCTGGGAGCCGTGGCTGCAGGACTGGTGGAGAGGGCCGTGGCCGTGGACGAGAACACCGCCCTGGTGCTGGCAGCGGCAGACGACGACAGCTTCGAGGTACTGGGCCACGGCAACTGCTGGGACATCCGCTGGGCCGGCACGGCCTGCAGCGTCTCCGTGCTTCGGGCGGACTGAGGGTAAATCACAGCCTCTTGCGGGGCAGTTCTGTAGCCACAACAGGCCCGGAACACTCAGCTGCCGCGTGCAGGGCAGTCAAAGTCGTGCAAGGCCGGCCAAACGGGGTCGATGCCACCGTGCACGGTCAGAAGCGCACCTTCGGCTTCCCACGTGAAGTCGTAGGAGCCGGACGCAATGGGCTGGTATCCATCATCGGCGGTCCAAGAACTGACGGGCCTGCCAAAGCCACCAAGGCCCACTGCGTACAACTCACCGCCACCGGCAAACAGGAACGAATGCTCTCTCACTGCGGCCTGGCAGAAACCGGGGCCCGGGGGACGCAGGACGGTGTAGGTAGCACCAAGGTCACCTACCCCACCGATGACGCTGCAAACTCCGGCCACCGTTGCAATGCCCACCCACAGCGGGGAACGCCTGCGGGCAGACCTTTGCTCGCCCGATGCAGCGTTCCGGCGGAGCAGAAATGCGCGAACGACTGCGAGGGCGAGCGAAAGTACGAGCAGCGAGGCGCCAAGAGCCCATCCGGGAACCACCAACGGACCCCACACCAGCAGGAAACCAAACATACCGCCCACGATGGCTGCCGCCGCGAGGAGCAGGCACAGGCGGACAGCAGCGCCGAGGCGATGGGCAGCCATCGGGTTCTTTATGCGTCGAAGTGCGTCTTGACCCTGTCGCCGGTCAGTTGTTCAATCAGCTCCGCGGCGACGTCCCGCAGCTTCTGGTTGCGGTTGCTGGACACTTTGGTCAGGATGTCCATCGCTTCCGCCTGGGAGCACCTGTTCTGGGCCATGATGACGCCGCAGGCCAGGTTGATGGCGGTCCGGCTCTGCATGGCAGCTTCCAGGTTCTCCGCCCGGCTTTGCGCTGTGTCGAGGCGGACAGAGAGATGAAGCGTGTTGTGGGCGGCTGCAGCGAAGCCCAGGGCCTTCTCATAGACACTTGCGGTGAACATGCCCGGCTTGGACGCAAAGAAATTCAAGGCAACACTGGCTTCGCTGCTGATCTCCAGGGGCACCCCGAGGGAACTGTGGATGTTTGCCTCCAACAGCTTTCGGCTCAGCTCCGGCCACCGGGGGTCCAGCGAGACGTCGTCAATGATCACCGGGGACATCTCCCGCAGCGCTTTGATGCAGGGACCATCACCTACGGCCTGCTCAACCTGGTCCAGTTCCACCGCGCGCTGGCTGCTGCCGGCAACAGTGGTGGGCTTGCGCCGTAGTTTGAGCGTGACTGCACACTCAATGTGGTCACCCGCCGCTTCGGAAACCGATGCAGCGGCAAGCCCGGCTAGCCCGGTGAGGAACTCAACAACGTTTTCCGCGCCCACCAGAATGCTCTGGAGCTCTTCAAGGGGTTCTTTCTCCGGTGAACTCGACATGGGCCCATCTTACGGCCCCGCCCCTTGTTGGGCTGAGGGTTGGGCTGAGGGTTGGGCTGAGGGTTGGGCTGGGGGTTGGGCAGCGGATGGTCAGCAGCGCAGACCGTAATGCTGGCAAGCAGAACCGGTCTAGCAACCTGGGCGGCTCCGGCATATGCATCGTTAACGGACCGGCGTAATGTCGGCAGTAGGAGATTTCTGGACAGCGGACATCTGGTGACGTTCCCGGGCCATGCGGCAAACAGGGCAGCGGCCGCCGCAAAATCCAAGCGATCGCCCATGACATCGCGCAAGGAGCCGGGCTCCCCGCACCCAACAGCGACGGAGGGTAAGGATGCATCCCCTTGGGGCCGACGGGCCCGAGCAGCCGGACCGGGCCGCCGAAGAACGCAAGGGAACTGCCCGGCGCTTCCGGGACACGGAACTGCCGCTGGACAAGCTGTGGATCTACTACTACGGAATCGGCGGCGACATCGATGAGGTATCCCTCGATGCCTATCTCCACGAGGCTTTGGACATACCGGCCGCGCAGGTGAACCTGATCGCCACGGCGATGACGGAAATGACGGAAGAGGACACACTGTGACCACAGGTCCCGCAGAGGTGGGACGTGATGAGACTCACGCGCAACATTCTTGAGGCTGGCCCCTGCCGCTGGGCACTATGGAAAGGCATCGGCAGGCTTGATCTCCCGGCGAAGGAGTGACTGCCGAGGGCCGGTGTGCTTGGTCACATCCGGCCAAATCCGGTTGCCAACCCCTTCGGCAACCTGCACCATGGAAGTACGGGAACGCGCTTTCCCATGCAGTACCGCCTCATAGACGAGGCCACGGCCTGGTCAATGAAGATTCCAGGCCGCCCACCGCAAGAAATGGAAGTTGAATAATGACGTTCGATGCCACTGACTCCGTGACCCTGAAAATCTGGGACCGGTCCGCCCTGCACCACACCCTTGACTCCGCTGTCAGCGAGCTTTCCGCGCGGCACAACACCACCACCTGCCGCGTCGCCGTGACGTGCAGCGGGCCCAACACCTTCACCCTGAGCCTGCGCGGCGAAGGCAAGGCACTGGTCTCCGCCTAAGCGGCCACCCCTGAAAGGCAAGCGGACGACGCCGGCACTCCCCGGCGTCGTCCGCTTGCCTTTAAGCGCGGCAGGGCGTCCTTGTCCCGGCCCGGCACGCGGCAAGTAAAATGTGTGGAATCCAAGCGGAAGCGCCGTCCGAGCATCAAAGGTAACCATGAGGCAGAAACCACGGGCGCAAGCCGACCCCGCCGCACCGGGCCCAGCAAAGATGAGCCCAGACCAGGCAGGCACAGCACAGCCGGGCCCGGCGTCGCTGTCGTTGATCCCCTCGGCCCTTGTGTCGGCGTCGGGCTTCCTGCTGTTTGCCCGGGAAGACCGCCTCTCCGGCTTCCTCCTCCTGGCCGCCGCGCTGGTCCTGGCCGGTTTCATCAGCAGGCGCCTCCTGATCGACCTCGCCCTCATCGCCGTGGGCCTGACGGCCATGAGCCTGGTCCCCATCACCACGGACATCAGCACCGAGCACATGCTGGTCATGGGAACCGCCATGATCCTCGCCGTCGGGATTCCCTATTCGGTCTCAAGGTTCGTCACCAAGGACCACGCCATCCGCTTCCCCATCAGGACGGGGCAGCCGTGGACGCGCGCCGAAAAGTGGTACCTGCCTGCCGTCCTGGTGATCGGGTATGCGCTGATGCCGGTGTACATGATCCGGACCGGCGTCTACACCAACTGGCCGGCTGTCAGCGACCCGGACGGCATCGCACGGCTCTTCCTCGGCACCAACGTGCTGGGCATCTGGGACGAGCTCTTCTTCATCTGCACCGCGTTCACGCTGCTGCGCCGCCACCTGCCGGACTGGCAGGCCAACCTGCTGCAGGCGGTCCTGTTCACGTCCTTCCTGTGGGAGCTCGGCTTCCATTCCTGGGCGCCCTTCTTCATCTTCCCCTTCGCCCTGCTGCAGGCCCGGCTGTTTACGGTGACCAAGTCGCTGTCCTACATTGTCAGCGTCCACCTGCTGTTCGACTTCGTGCTGTTCCTGGTCCTGATCCATGCCCACAACCGCGAGTGGATCGACATCTTCATTTACTAATACCCGCAGCCTGAAAGCGAACCACCATCTTGGATGCACCCTCCGGCGGCAACGCCCGTTTTGACATCGCCTCCCTGCCGTTGCCGGTGATCCAGGCGCCGATGGCGGGCGGGCCGTCCACGCCGGAGCTGGCAGCGGCGGTGAGCTCCCGGGGAGGACTGGGATTCCTGGCCGCCGGGTACAAGGCCGCAGCTGCGGTGAAGGCGGAGATCGAGGCAACGCGGCGGCTGACCGGAGCCCCTCTCGGCGTCAATGTCTTCGTCCCGCAGCCCTCGGCCATCAGCCCCGGGGCGCTGGAACAGTACGCCCTGTCCCTGGCTCCGGACGCAGAGCGTTTTGGCGTCACCCTGGGGGATCCGCGCCATGACGACGACGACTGGGACAACAAGATCGAGGTCCTGCTGGAGCATGTCCCCGAGGCGGTTTCCTTCACCTTCGATGTGCCGGAACCCGCCGTCATCTCCGCGCTGCAGCAACGGGGCTCCTGCGTTATCGGGACGGTAACGTCGCGGCCTGAAGCCGTGCGCGCCCTGGAAGCAGGCGTTGACGTGCTGTGCGTCCAGGGACCGGAAGCGGGAGGGCACCGCGGCGCCTTTGACACAGCGCGACGCCCGGAAGGTGAGTCCCTGCACGGCCTGCTTGAAGAACTGGCGGACCTCGGAGTGCCGCTGATAGCGGCCGGCGGTATCGCCACGGGCGCCGATGTCCAGGCTGCCCTCTCCCGCGGAGCTTTGGCTGTCCAGGCGGGCACGGCGTTCCTCCGCGCGGACGAGGCCGGCACCAAGGCAGCCCACCGGCTGGCCCTGTCCTCGGGGCGCTTCACCTCCACAGCGGTCACCCGGGCCTTTTCGGGGCGGAACGCCCGCGGACTGTACAACGAATTCATGCGCCGCCACGATGGCGAGGCCCCCGACGGCTACCCGGAGATCCACCACCTCACCACTCCCCTGCGCGCAGCAGCAGCAGCTGCCGGGGACGCGGACTGGCTGAACCTGTGGGCCGGAACCGGTTTCAACCGGACGACGGCGGGTCCCGCCTCGGCCATCCTGGCTTCCCTTACGCCGTAGCCCGGGAGAGTTTTAGGCTTGGCCTATTCCTCGCCCGTGTCCTGCGCTTCCAGGAACCTGTCCATGGCTTCGCAGGCCCGTTTCCAGCGGGCGTTCAGGGCATGCCGGCTCAACGGTTCGGACATGCCGTTGAGCACTTTCTCGATGGCATCAGATGCGGCGTCCCGGGCCCGGTCCTGCGCCGCCGGGGTGTAGTAGTTCATGCCGGTTATTCGTTACGTCCGCAGCTGCGGATGGCAACAAACCCCTCCGGCACACGACGGCGGCCGGCCCCTTCACGGGACCGGCCGCCCGTCGAACGGGCTGTTTTTCTAGAGGGTGGCGGTGTCGATCACGAAGCGGTAGCGGACGTCCGAGGCGAGGACGCGCTCGTAGGCCTCGTTGATCTTCTCTGCGGGAATGACCTCGATCTCAGCACCGATGCCGTGCTCGGCGCAGAAGTCCAGCATTTCCTGCGTTTCGCGGATGCCGCCGATCATGGAACCGGCGAAGGAACGGCGCCCGCCGATCAGCGCGAACGCGTTGACAGGGAGCGGTTCGGCGGGGGCGCCAACGTTTACCAGGGCACCGTCGAGTTTCAGCAGCTGCAGGTAGGAGCTGATGTCGATCGAGGCACTCACGGTGTTGATGATGAGGTCGAACGTGCCGGCGAGGTCGCTGAAGGTGCTCTCGTCGCTGGTGGCGTAGTAGTGGTCTGCACCCAGCTTCAGGCCGTCTTCCTGCTTCTTGAGCGACTGGGACAGCACCGTAACCTCGGCGCCCATGGCGTGGGCGATCTTGACAGCCATGTGGCCGAGCCCGCCGAGGCCGACGACGGCAACGTTCTTGCCGGGTCCGGCGCCCCAATGGTGCAGCGGGGAGAAGGTGGTGATGCCGGCACACAGCAGCGGCGCGGCGACGTCGAGCTCGAGTCCTTCGGGGATCCGGACCACGAAGTCTTCGGTCACCACGACGTGGGTGGAGTAGCCGCCCTGGGTGATGGTGCCGTCGCGGTCAACCGCGCCATAGGTGCCCACGTTGCCCTTGAGGCAGTACTGCTCCTCGCCCTTCAGGCAGTTCTCGCACTCCTTGCAGGAGTTGACCATGCAGCCGACGCCTACGCGGTCGCCCACGGCGTGCCTGGTCACCTCGGAGCCAACCTCGGTGACGACGCCGGCGATCTCGTGGCCGGGAACCAGCGGGTACTGCTGCGGTCCCCAGTCGCCGCGGACGGTGTGGATGTCCGAGTGGCAGATGCCGGCGAACTTGATGTCGATCAGGACGTCGTGGGGTCCCACCTCGCGGCGTTCGATGGTGGTGGGAATGAGGTCCTCAGTGGAGGACGGGGATGCATAGGCCTTGACGGTAGTCATGGGTCTCCTGGGGTTCTGTTGGGGGTTATGGAAATGCTACAGGGGCTGGGTTCCATCCAACCGGATACGGCGGCCCCTAGCGGTGGCCCTGTTGAAACTGGTTCTGGCAGTCCTACCCTCAGGGCTCCGGCTTCGACGTAACGTGTCCTGTATGGATAACCGAGCCGAGGTACGGCAGTTCCTCTCCACGCGCCGGGGGCGCATCACTCCGGAACAAGCGGGCATTGAACCGTACGGCGGGCGGCGGCGCGTGCCCGGACTGCGCCGGGAGGAAGTGGCCCGGCTCGCCGGCGTCAGCGTGGACTACTACACGCGGCTGGAACGCGGGAACCTCTCGGGTGTTTCAGACAGCGTCCTGGACGCGATCGCCGGGGCGCTGGAGCTGGACCGCGCCGAACACGACCACCTGTACGACCTCGCCAGGACCGCCAATATGTCCGGCCGGAAGCGTGCCTCCGCGCCGGTCCCGGCAGGCGTGCGGCCCGAACTGCGGTACCTCCTGGACACCATCACCGGGGCACCGGCCTTCATCGGGAACAACAGGCTGGACATCGTGGCCGCCAACACGCTCGGCTACGCCTTGTACTCGGACATGTACAGGGGGCCCGCCCGCCCGGCCAACCATTCACGGTTTATCTTCCTTGATCCCAGGGCGCACAACTTCTACACGGACTGGGAGCGGGCGGCGAGCGCCAACGTGGCCATCCTGCGGCGCGAGGCCGGCCGCAACCCGCATGACAAGGGCATTGCGGAACTCATTGGCGAGCTGTCCATGCGCAGCGATGAGTTCCGCACCCGCTGGGCCGCCCATAACGTCCGGCGGCACTATTCCGGGACCAAGTTTTTCCAGCACCCCGTGGTGGGACTCCTTGAACTGAACTACCAGGTCCTGGGCCTGGAGGAGGACCCCGGGCACTCGCTCACGGTCTACCCTGCCACTCCCGGCAGCCCGGCCGAGGAAGCCCTGAAGCTCCTGGCCACCTGGGCGGTGACGGAGAACATCGCGGAGCTGGCGCAGGCGAACGCGCGGGGCTAGCCGGGCTTGCGAAGCTAGGCGGGCTGCCCTTCCTGGACGGGCTCCGCAGGCTCAAGTCCGGATTCGTAGCCAATGAGCCAGTGGAGGCCGTGCTGGTCGATAACCTGGCCGTCGGATGCGCCCCAGACCTTGGGACCGAGCGGGTCCACCACCCGGCCGTCCACGGCGAGCTTGTCGAACCACTCGTGGAGGACCTCCGGCTCGGCGGTCCCCAGCAACGAGAGCATGACCCCTTGAAGACGGACGCTGTTCTGCCCTTCCGCGGCATCCGAACCCGCTACGGCAACGACGCCCTTGAGCACTCCATGGGCTATCGCATCCGGCGGGCCGTCCTTGCGCCCGAAATCCTCATAGCTGTGCAGGAAGAGCTCTCCACCGAAAACGTCCGCGTAGAAGCTCAACGCTTCGCGGGCTGTGCCGGGAAAGCTGACATAGATCTGGGGTGCCGTCATTCGCCCAGCATACAGACGGCACGCGGGAACGATCGGGAAGACTGTATCGCCTGTCCTGCTTTGCGGCGCTGCAGGAACGGTGGCGGTCAGCTGCCCTCCCGCCGCCAGCGGTAAGGCGTGGTGGTGGAGACCTTGACCAGCCCGGAGCGCTCCAGGATGGGTCTGGAGAACTCGGTTGAATCGCTGTGGATGAGTGTTTTGCCCAGGCCGAGGGCCGACTGTGCCCGGCGGGCGGTCAAAGCCCGGTAGATTCCGCGGCCGCGCCATTCCGGGCGCGTGGCGCCGCCCCAGATCCCGGCGAAGGCGGTGCCTTCCACCGGTTCGAGGCGGCCGGCACTGACAATCCGGCCGTCTGCCTCGGCCACCCACAGCTGCATCCCGTCACCCAGTGAGAGCCGGTGCAGCAGGGCATCGGCCATCCCGTCGGACTCCGGATCGCCGAAGACTTCATCCTGCATGGCGCACATCGCCCGGACATCCGGTTCGTCCACCACCTGCCGCACCACCACCCCATCGGGGAGCGGCACGGGAGAGCTGAGCGCCTGCGCGCCGCCGATCATGATGGATTCCGGCGGATCAGGGACAAAGCCGTGCGCCAGCAGCACCTCATGCAGCCCGGGGGCGTGGTCGTGGCTGCGCGTCTTCCATTCCACCCGGGTGACCCCGGGATCAGCCCGGAAGTAGTCCACCGCCCCACGGACCAGCGGGCGGAGGGCATCAGTGCCGGCATCCCCAAGATCCCGGTACGTCACAAAGCCGCGGCCGTCCCGGAACGCCGCGAGGTGCAACGGCCCGTGTCTCTTCACCGAGACGGCGCCGGGAGTCTCGGCATCCGTGCGCAACTGTTCATCGTAGGCAGCCAGGAACCGTGCGGATTCACTCATTCCGCGAGCTTACTGGTGGCCGCCGGGATGGTGTGCTTGGCCGGCGCGGACCCGTCAGGCGGTGTCTCCGCGGGCGGCTGCGGTTTGTAGACCCAGGCCACCAGCACCACTGAAATGATCATCAGCAGGAACCAGGCCACGAGCTTCTCCATCCCAACGGGCTGCCAGCCGTCCACCTGGCTGGGATACAGCCATGCGCCGGACCAGGTGGCGATGTTCTCGGCCACCCAGATGAACAGCGCCACCAGCAGGAAGGCGATCAGCAACGGCATCCTGTAGTGCTTCCTGAACACCCTGAAGTGCATCACGCACCGGCCAAAGACGATCACGACGGCGGCGAGCAGCACCCAGCGTGCGTCCCAGATGTAGTGGTGGCTGAAAAAGTTGACGTAGACGGCCGCAGCCACGGCCACCGTGATCCAGCGCCGCGGATACTGGGCAAACCTCAGGTCGAACAGCCGGTAGACGCGGACCATGTAGGACCCGACGGCCGCGTACATAAAGCCGCTGAAGAGCGGGACCGCCCCGATCCGCAGGAAGCCCTCGGCCTCGTAGGACCAGGAGCCGGCGTCGGTCTTGAAAAGCTCCATCACCGTCCCCACGAGGTGGAACAGGATGATGACCCGCAGCTCCTTCAGGGTTTCCAGCCTGAAGGCGACCATGAGGACCTGGATCATCACTGCGGCGAGGGTCAGGAAATCGTTCCTGGCCAGTCCGGCCCCGTCCGGGTACCAGAGCCGTGCGGCCATCAGCACCGCAAGCAGGGTGGCGCCAAAGATGCACTCCCACCCCTGCTTCAGGCCGAAGACCACGAATTCGGTGAGCTTTGGCCGGACGCGGCTTGAAGGGGCGCTGGCCAGGAAACGGCGCGCCTGCTCGTCAAGCCGCGCCTCCAGCGGAGTGGAGCTAAGCACTTGCGCGGCCTGCCCGGCGGGAGAAAGTGTCCAACTCGGAGAGGCAGTAGTTTTTGAACCAGTGCCGGAGGCGCTGCGGCAGCCTGGGGTAGGCCACGGCGAGGGCTTTCATGGTGCGGTGGAACCGGCGCTCATGGCGCCCGCTCCACGGCAGGCCGAAGTCATTCCGCAGCTGGTCCGGGAGGAGGCCGGCCGTCAGGAACCGGGCGAACGGCATGATGGTGCGGTACCAGAGTGCTGCACGCTGTGGATAGAGGAGTCCGCGGCCCACGCGGATGGCGGCGTCGCTCGCCCGGAGACCGGCCATGCGTGCGTCATAGTACCGGCCGAACGCTTCACGGTCCTTTGGCCACATGTCCGGCGGAAGCTGCAGGGCTGTCCCCAGCTTTGCGTAGTCCCGGTACATGGCGTCGGCGGACTCGTCGTCGAGCGGGCCGTAGATTTTCTCAATGATGACCAGGGCGGTGTCGTAGAGCGTTGCCGTGACCCACAGCTGCAGCTCGGGGTCGTACGCGTTGTAGCCGGGTGTTTCGTGATCGGCATCGCGGCGGACAGGAACGTGGGCTCGGTTCACCCTGCGGCGGACCTCTTTGACCTGTTCGTCAGTCCCGTAGGTGACGGCATACACGTAGGTCAGGGTGCCCTTAAGCCTGTTGATGGGGCGGTCCGTGAAGCTGCTGTGCTCTGCAACGCCGCGGCCCACGCCGGGGTCTGCAAGCTGCAGCAGGATGGCCCGTCCCGCTCCCGCGAGCAGGATGACCTCCGCGTTCAAGTCCGCAAGTTCCCGCGCCATTCCCTCAGGGTACCGGAGGGCCCAGGCGATGGCCCCGGCCCGGTCCAGTAGCCCGCCGCAATGGACAAGTTTACTTTACAGTCAAGTTCGCTTTACACTGAAGGCATCGATCACCGACAAGAACTGGGGGCCTGACATGACGGAGAACAAGAACAGTGCGGCAGGGAATCCGGTGCGCACCGCCTGGGGACGGGCCCGGCTTGGCACCCGCACAGTACCAGCCATGATGCCCGCCATCCCCCTGGGGATCCTTCTCGCCGCGCTGATCGCGGCAGCGGCCGCCCTGGCAGGCTTTGCTCCGCAGCAGCCCTTGCTGGGTGCCGCCATCGTGGCAGCCCTCATGGTCCTGCCCATGTGTGCACTCGCCTGGGCGTTCCTTGTTGACCGGGATTCCCTGAAGGGAGCGGCCTCCCGCCCGGAGGAATCCGTGGAATCGCGCTGGTATGACAATGCCGCAGCAGGAGCATTCCACGACCTGCTGATCTTTTCCGGCCTCGGGACAGCGGTACTCTTCCTGACGCCCCTTGAAATCGAGGGGTCCGTGGGCCTGCTGGCCGTAAGCGTCGTGGGAATGCTGTCCGCGGGAGTGCGCTACACCGTCAACCGGAGACGAGGGTAGCCATTGGAAAACACCCTTCCGGAACTGCGCAGGGAACATGGCTGGTCGCAGCAAAAGCTGGCCGATGCGCTGGGAGTATCGCGGCAAACCGTCATTTCCATCGAGAAGGGCCGGTTCGATCCTTCCCTCCCCCTGGCCTTCCGCCTGGCATCACTCTTCGGCTGCACCATCGAGGACATCTTCACGCCCGGGGGCTAGCACGAGCAACGCCCGCAGAAAATCGAGTACCCACCACTCGTGCCCTCTATCCCCGCTGCCCGTAGCGTCCTGTGAAAGCCCGCGGGCATCACCGCGGGCATTCCGGCCGCAAGGGGGCTCATGGGCTGCATCGAGGCACCGACATGACCCAGCCGGACGGTTACGCCCCGCCCCTCCTGGACCCCGCAGTACTGGAGCGGCTGCGCGACGAACTCGACGATGACGAGGGCGTGTGGAAGGTCTTCGTTGAGGCCTTCATCGCACAGATGCCCCAGAGGCTGCAAAAGGTACGGCTTGCCCTGACCACCGGGGACCTGCCGGGTGCCATGGATGCGGTCCTGAGCCTCAAGACCGCCAGCCAGATGGTGGGCGCGGAGAGGCTCGCCGCGCTGGCCCTGGAGCTTGAAAAGTCGCTGCGGGAGGAAGCCAGGACCGCCGACCCGGCCGTGGTTTTACCCCGGCTTGCAGCGGAGCACCTGCGGCGGCTCAAGCAGTGCGCCCAGCGCACCATCTATGTCCTGCAGGACCACCTGGGGAAGGGTCCCTGAACCGAAGGCACTGTGTCCGGCGGACTACGTTGGGGCCTTGGCACAGCAAGCGGACGACGGCGGAACCTCCCGCCGTCGTCCGTTCCGGTTGAGCCTGGCCCGCCGGTGCCGGCCCGGTCCAAGGCCGTCAGACCTGCAGTGTGGCGTAGTAGTGGCTGGTCTGGACGATGGCTGCAACCGCCTCAAGTTCACTGTCGTCGCGGGGACCATAAACCAGGACCATGCCACGGGCGAGCCGGACGCCGGCCAGTGGATGGGCAACCGCCCAGCCCTTCGCTACCGCCTCCGCGGCCAGCACCGAGGGCAAGGCAACGTGGAGTGAGCCGTCGTGGGCCGGATGCTGATGGGCGAACTCCCCCACGGACGGCACCAGGAAACCGTCCGGAGTCGCAGAAGGAGCGGGGCCCAGCATGAGCCCCGTGGCTCCGGGCACCGAAATGGCAGACTGCCGGGTGGAAACACCGGCCAGCGTGCTGATGCGGGACAGCAGTTTGTCCTGCAACTCCCGCGGCGCGTTGTCGCTTCGCTGTTCCTGCGGAATAGTCCATGACACCTGCGGACGATGTCCAACACGAAGCGGCAGGCTCTCCTCCCGCATCCCGGTCCACACGGCCTTCACGTCAGTGCCGCCATTGGCGCGCGACCGGGCAAGGAACGCAAGCCGTTCACGGATCCAGCCGCCGAGCTCGGCCAGCGTCTCACCCGTGATTCCGTGACCACCCGGATCGCGGCGGGCATAGGCTGGGGCGGCGGAGTCCGTGAGGAGGTAATCCCACGTCCGCCGCAGCAGGTCTGCCGGGATAATCCGGTCCCGCTCGCCCTGCGCAACGAAGACGGGCACCCCGGCCAGGCGAGCCACAGAAAGGGGCACCCCTGCGTCGAAGGGCAGGGTGCCGTACAGGATCGCCGCGCCGGCAAAGCGCTGCGGATCGGAAAGCAGCAGGCCGCCTGCGAACGCCGCTCCCCCGCTGAATCCCACCAGCACCACGGGCCGGCCGGCCGCAGCAGCGGCGTCAAGCCAGCTCCGGAACCAGGCCATTGTTTCGCGCAGGGACTCCTCGACAGGCCTGCCGATGCCACGGTTCTGGAACCAGGCGTAGCCGCCACCTTCAGCTATCGGAGCCCGCACAGCCGCATAGGCCGGACCGGTGGGCAGGTGCTCTGCAAGGCCGATGATCTCGCGTTCATTCGAACCCCTGCCGTGCAGCAACACCACCAGCGGCTGCGCCGGATCCGACGATCCGGCGGTCGCCACCACGTGCGGGATGTTCATTAGTTGGTGACCTTGAGCCCGGTGTCCCAGTTGAAGTCTGCGAATTCAGGGTTGGCCTGCAGGGTCATCAGGACGAACTGGAAGCCCTCGAGCTCGCGGGCACGCTTGAGCGGTCCTACAACCAGGGGGCGCATTCCGGCGGCGCTGACAAAGCCGCTGACCGCACGGGCGGCTGCGTCGTCGTCGCCTGCGATGAAGACGTCGAGGGGCTGGCCGTCCGACTCCCCGGCCACCAGGGTGCCGGCGAAGGTGGTGTTGAAGGCCTTGACGACGCTTGCACTGGACGGTGCCAGCGCAGCGATTTCCTCTGCGGCGGACGTCCCCGGCTCAACCACCAGGGAATCGAAGGTTTCAAAGTTCACCGGGTTGGTGATGTCCACGATGGTCTTGCCTGCGAGCGCTGCGCCGTAGGTGCTGACGACGGACTTGGCGGCATCAAAGGGCACGGCGAGGACAACAATGCCGCCCCGGGGATCCTGCGCCGTGGTGCCGGAGGTGACGCCGGCACCCAGTTCAGCCGCGAGGGCCTGGGCCTTGCCCGCATCCTGGCTGAGGATCTCGACGGTCTTGTTCGCTGCCAGGGCCCTGGTTGCGATGCCGCGGGCCATGTTGCCGTTGCCGATGATGGTGATGTCAGTCATGGGGTTCTTCTTTCCAAAGATGCGGGCCAGGAGGTTTGTCATGGGATTCTGTTCTGCCGGTTTGCGGATTACTAGTTGAAGCTACAACTAAATGTACGTGCGTTTAGTTGAACTGTCAAGCATTTATTTTTGGGCCGAAAGACACCAGCAAATGTCGTGCCGAAAGTGCATACTGGCGCCATGACTGATGCAGCGCGAAAACCGGACCGGATCCTCCTCGTGCTGCTGGGGGTCATCGGCCTGCTGGTGGTGGTGGCCCTCGCCGTGGTGTTCTCCCGCGGAGATCCGGAACCCCTCGATGAGGCCAGCCCTGCCGGAGTTGTCCAGCGGTACAGCTCCGCAGTGATCGACGGCGACCTCGCAACTGCCGAAACATACCTCACGGATTCAGCCCGCACCATCTGCCGCGGCTCGTACTTCGGTGAGCCCCGGCCCGCCCGGGTAGTCCTGGTGTCCACGTCGGAGCGGGACCAGTCAGCCACCGTGCGGGTCTCGATCGTCAACTCGTCCCAGGACGGCCCCTTCGGCCCCTCCGAGTACGAGATGGAAGACATCTTCTCCCTGGTGAAGGCGGACGGAGACTGGAAGATCAGCCAGGCGCCGTACCAGCTCATGGCATGCACCGGAACACAGGTCAAACCATGAGCGCCCCGGCAGGCCTGACCGTTTTACCGGCGGGACTCGCCCAGGTGACGCTGCGCCGGCTCATCCAGTACGCCCTGCTCTTCGCTCTGGTGGTGATTGCCGCCAGTGGCCTCAGCGGACTGCTGGACCGGCTCTTCACGTCAGGGGCTGTGCTGGCATCCACGGACGTGGCCGGACTCGCCCGGTCCCTGGCCTTCACCCTGATCGGCGGTCCGCTCGCCCTGCTTCTGTGGTGGTTCGTTTGGCGCAGGCTCGACGACGAGGCAGAGCGCAGGTCCGCCGGGTGGGGCCTCTACATCACCGCCATGTACGGGGTTTCCCTGATCATCTTCACCACCTCGCTGCTGGGGATGGCGGCGTCACTCATAGGACGGCGGGACAGTGACTGGGCGCCGGCGCTTGCCAACGCCGTCGTCTGGGCGGCCATCTGGGCGTGGCACCGGTGGATGTGGAAGCACCCCCGGAAGCCCACCGTCCACCTGGACGACGTGAGGGCCGTCGTCGGCTCAGTGTTTGGCCTGCTGCTCGGGGCCGGCGCCGGCATCGCCGCGCTCAGCGGCCTGCTCGACGTCGCTGTCCGCGGCTTCCCCCTGACGGTGACCGTTGAGCCCTGGTGGTACTCCGTGCTCCGCTCGCTGGTGTGGGCGGCGGGCGGAACCGTGGTCTGGTGGTGGCACTGGTTCCGGGAAGGCGGGCGCCGCTTCCAGACCAACCTGGTTGACAGCATCATGATCATCGTCGGCGTTTTCGCGGCCGGCATCACCGCCCTCGGCGGGGCCGGCGTGGTCCTGTTTGTGCTCCTGCGGCTGGCGTTCGACCGGGACGATCCCATGAACGAACTGCTGGAGCCACTGGCTCCGGCCGTGGCCGCCACACTCGTGGGGGCGCTGGTGTGGCGCTACCACCGCACCGCGTCCATCCGCCGTTCCCCCGCCACCATGCGTGCAAGCCTCCTGGTGACGTCCGCGGTTGCCCTGGCTGCTTCGGCATCCGGGGTGGGCGTTGTGGTGAACGCACTGCTGGCAGCCGCAGTGTCTCCGCTGGCGGGAGGTGCAACGCGGACACTGCTCCTTGGCGGCATCAGTTCCCTCCTGGTGGGCGGGCCGGTCTGGTGGCTGGCGTGGAAGCCCCGGAACCAGCCGCAGGCCGCCGACGCCATCCCGCCCGGACGCCGCGTGTACCTCATCGCGTTCTTTGGCGTCAGCGCCGTGGTGGCACTCATAACGCTCCTGGTCATCGGCTACCGGGTCTTCGAGTTCCTGCTGGGGGACGTCACGGGCGGCAGCCTCCTGGACCGCATCCGCGCACCGTTCGGGCTCCTGGTGGCAGCCGCCCTTGTGGCCGGGTACCACTTCGCCCTGTGGCGGCACGACCGCGCCCTCCTCGCGGCCGCCCAGCCAGCCAGGAAACGGACCATCGAGCAGCTCACCCTGGTCATGGGGCAGCACGCGGACCCCGAGGCTTTGGCACGTGGCATTGCCGAGGCAACGGGCGGTGCCAGGGTCACCGTCTGGCTGCGGGCGGACGACGGCGGCCCGGCCCTTCCAGCGGCCAGTGCAGATTCAGCGGGGGAAGCTTCTCAAGCTCCGGCTGAAACGGTGAGCCAGGTGGCGGCCGCCCTGGACGGAGTCACGGCGCAGCACGTACTGGTACTCGTGGGGCACAGCAGGCTGGAAGTCATACCCCTGCACAGCCCGCCAAAATAGCGGGAGTTTTTGTCCAGATATGCAGGCTTCAGCGGCACTTATCCCTGCATATCTGGACAAAAACTCTAGGCGGAGGCGGAGGCTGGGTGGGTTTCGCCGAAGCTCAGCAGCACTTTCCCGGACTCGGCCGAGTTGCGCGCCACGCTGAAGGCTTCCAGGGCTTCCCCGACGGGGTATTCATGCGTGATGACGGGGTCGATCTGCAGTGAGCCGTCTGCCAGGGCGGCAATAACGTCGTCGATCTCGTCATTGAAGCGGAAGGAACCCTTGAGCTCCAGTTCCCGGGTGATGGCCAGGGAGATCAGCACCGGCTGCGGTCCGGTGGGCAGCAGCCCCACCATCACCACGGTGCCGCCGCGGGTTGCGCCCTGGATAGCGGAGGCGAGGCCGTGGTGGTTGCCGGAGGATTCAATCACGACGTCGGCCTCGACAGCGGCGATCGCCTCGGCATCACCGGCGGTGATCACCTGGTCCGCCCCTACGGCCTTGGCGATGTCCAGCGGCTTTTCATGCATGTCGACGGCGGTAATGCGGCTCGCTCCGGCGCGTTTCAGGACCGCCACGGCCAGGGCACCGATGGGGCCGCTGCCGATCACCAGCGCGGTCTTCCCGGCAACGTTCCCCGCCCTCGCCACGGCGTGCCACGCCACGGCTGCGGGCTCGATCAGGGCCGCAGTGCGCAGGCCGATGCCCTCCGGCAGCGTCCGGAGCATCCGCGTGGGGAGGTTCACGTACCGGCTGAACGCGCCGTCCCTGTGCGGAAAACGCGCTGCACTCCCCAGGTAGGTGCAGCCCGGCGAAAGGTTGGGCCTGTCCGCCGGATACCGTGCAGCACCGGGGCCTGGTGTTGCCGGGTGGACCGCCACCGCAGTACCGGCGGCGGGTCCGGTTCCGTCTGCTGCGGCCCGGACCACGGTCCCCGAGATCTCATGCCCGAGCACCAGGGGCGCCTTCAGGATCGATTCACCGGCGGCGCCGTGCAGCCAGTAGTGCAGGTCCGAGCCGCAGATGCCTCCGTAGTGCACCTCAATCACGGCTTCATCCGGGGCGGGTGAAGCAAGGGTCAGTTCGTCGATCCGCAGGTCCCCCGCGGCATGGGCCACCACGGCCGGGCCGGTGACGGGAAGGGTTGTGGTCGTGGGCGTTGTTGGCCTTGCCATCAGACCACCACCGTCATTCCGCCGTCGATAAAGATGGTCTGTCCGTTGACGAAGTCCGAGCCCCGGGACGCCAGCCACACGGCGGGTCCGGCAAGGTCCTGCACTGTCCCCCACCGGTTGGCCGGGGTGCGGCCCAGGATCCAGGAGTTGAACTGCTCGTCGTCCACCAGGTTCTGGGTCATCTCCGTGTGGATGTACCCCGGAGCGATCCCGTTGATCTGCAGCCCGGACGCCGCCCACTCTGCCGTCATGGCACGGGTCAGGTTCCGCAGCCCGCCCTTCGCCGCGATGTAGGGGGCGATGGTGGGGCGGGCAAGGTCTGTCTGCACGGAACAGATGTTGATGATCTTGCCGTGCCCGCGCGGGATCATGAAGCGCGCAGCCTCGCGTCCCACCAGGAAGGCGCTGGTCAGGTCCGTGGAAATCACCCGTTCCCAGTCCTTCACGTCCAGGTCCAGCATGGGCACCCGGTGTTGGATGCCCGCGTTGTTCACCAGGACCTCCAGCGGCCCCACGTGATCCTCCACCCAAGCAACCCCGCGGGCGGCCTCGGCGTCGCTCGTGACGTCGAAGGCGACGCTGTGCACCCGCCCGGGCGCGAAGTCGGCAGCCATCGCGGCAGCGGCATCCTTGAGCCGCTCCCCGTTGATGCCGTTCAGCACCACCGTGGCCCCGGCGTCGGCCAGCGCCCGCGCCAGCGCGTTGCCAATCCCCCGGCTGGAACCGGTGACCAGCGCAACCCGCCCGGTCAGGTCAAAAAGTGAACTCATGCGAAGGGACCTGCCTGCACCAGGTTGGCCGGGGACTGGCCCGCGGCGAGCGCCTCGAGCTGCTTCCGGAGGAGTCTGAGGATCCGCGGCTGGAACGCCGAGGCGTTGCCGCCCACGTGGGGAGTGATCAGCGCGTTGGGCGTGGACCACAGCGGATGGTCCTGCGGCAGGGGCTCAGGATCGACGACGTCGATGGCGCACTGCAGGCGCCCCGACAGGACCTCCTTGGTCAGGGCTGCGGTGTCCACCACGGAGCCGCGGCCCACGTTCACCACCAGGGCGCCATCCGGCAGGGCAGCCAGGACCTCTTCGCCGATCAGCTGGTGGGTGTGCCCGTTCAGGGGCAGTACCGACACCAGGATGTCGTGCGTGGCGGCCAGCGCTGTCAGTTCCGAGGATGCGTGGACTTCGCCGTGTTCATCAGCACGGGCCGAACTGCCCACCCGGGTGACGGTGACCTCGAACGGCTCAAGCCGGCGGGCCACCTCCTGCCCGATCCCGCCCACGCCCACCAGCAGCACCCGCCGGTCCGCCAGGGACTGGCGCCGCTCCGGCCGCCAGAGGCCGTGTTGCTGGTCCCGGACCGCCTGGTCGATGCCGCGCAGCTTGGCCAGGATGAGCCCGATGGCGAGCTCCGCCGTCGCCGCCGCGTGGACTCCGGACGCGCTCGCCACGCCCGCGGCCGGCCCGGCAGCCTCAATCACGCCGTCGTATCCGGTGGACTGGGTCTGTACGTACTTCAGGCCGGGTACCTTGGCGAGGGATCCCAGGACGGCGCCGGCATTGATGTACGGCAGGATGACGCCGTCGATCTCAGGCAGCGTCCCGTCGTCGGGATCTGTCTCCAGGTCCCAGACCACTCCCTGCAGCCCTTCGGGCAGGGGTGAGAGATCGTCCAGGAGCTGCTGGTCGGGGAAGCTGACGGTACGGACTGTTTGCATGGGAAGACCTATCAATCTGGGGCGGGAGTGCTGGGGCTAGCGGCGGTCGAAAGTCAGGCCGCCGGGGACCTGGAAGGTGGGCATAAGCTCCAGCATGCCAACATTCACGTGCCGGGGTGTTTCGATGGCGTAATCCATGGCGTTGACGATGTCATCGGTGGTGAGCGATTCATACCCCTCGTAGTAGGTCTTCCATGCCTCCTCCATTGCCTCGGGCGTGCCGCCCATGTTCCGGCCGAAGATCTCAGTCTCCACGCGTCCCGGGCAGATTTCGGTGACGCGGATGCGCTTGCCCACAGTGTCGTTGCGGAGCTGCCGGGAGACCTGGTGCACCGCGGCCTTGGTGGCGTGGTACACCGTGTGGCCGTAGAAGTTGTAGGTGCCGGCGATCGAGCTGACGTTGATGACGTGCCCCAGGTCGCGTTCCACCATCCCGGGCAGGACCAGCCGGGTCAGCTGGAGCAGGCCGCGGAGGTTGACGTCCACCAGCTCGTCGATGTCGCTCTCGCTGGAGTCCAGGATGTTGCCGGGCCGGGACACTCCGGCGCAGTTCACCAGGACATCCACCTGGAGGTTCCCGACGGCGGCGGCCAGCGCCGCGGTGTCCGTCAGGTCCACCACGTGGGGCACAGCGCCGGTTTTGTCCGCGAGTTCCTTCAGGCGGTCCTCGTTGCGGGCCAGGGCGTGGACGGTGAGTCCGCGCTTTGTTAGGCGTTCGGCGATCGCGGCGCCCATGCCGGTGGAGGCACCGGTGACGAGGGCCGTTGAGTAGTCGGAAAAGGACATGCAGGTCTCCTAGGAAGGTGCAGCAGCGTGCTGCGCAGGTAGCGGAAATTCGGGAAAGTGGAAAGTCAGGCGTCGCGGAGCGGCAGGTGCGCCCTGTCCTTGACCGTGCTGACCGCGGCAAGGGTGCCCAGCGCGGTGATCACGGCGTAGAACGCGGGCATGTAGATGTTGCCCGTGGACGAGATCAGCCAGGTCATCAGCAGCGGCGCGGTGCCGCCAAAGAGTGCGGACGAGATGTTGTAGCCCAGGCCGTAGGCCGAGTACCGGACGCGGGTGGGGAAGAGCTCCACGATGAGGATGTGGATGACTGCCGTGTGCCCGGCGAAGACCACTGCCATGATGGAGGCGCCCAAAATGGCCAGTGCCATCTCGCCGGTGGCAATCAGCGCGTACGAAGGGATGCCCAGGACGGCCATGGCGATGGCGGAACCGGCGATGACCTTCTTGCGGCCGATGCGGTCCGAGAGCGCGCCCATGAAGGGGATGGCGATGCAGATGGCCACCAGGCTGCAGGCGGTGACCAGCAGGGCCTCGCCGATGGTGAAGTTCAGCTGCTTGCCCTTGAGGAACGTGGGCATGTAGGAGAACAGGACGTAGTAGCCGGAGCCGTTCATCAGCGGGATGAAGAGTGCCAGCAGCATGGCGCGGCGGTGCTCGGGCGAGGCAAAAGCCTCCTTGAGCGGGTTGGCGGACAGCCCGCCTTCTTCCTTGAGCTTTTCGAAGTTGGGGGTGTCACTGATGGCTTTGCGGATGTACCAGCCGATGATGCCCATGGGGATGGCCACCAGGAACGGGATACGCCAAGCGAATGACCCAAAGCCACCGCCGTCGATCGCTTCCTGGGTGAGCCAGGGGGACATGGAGTAGGCAACCAGGGTGCCGGTCAGGAGGGCTGCGAAGGAGGCGATCTGGGCGTATGAGGTGATGACGCCGCGCTTGCCCTCGGGAGCGTGCTCGGCGAGGAAGGTCATTGCGCCTGCAGCTTCACCGCCAACGGAAAAGCCCTGGAGCATGCGGAGCAGTACGAGCAGGATGGGGGCCGCGACGCCGATGGCCGCGTACGGCGGCAGCAGGCCGATGCCCGCGGTCGCAACGCTGATCAGCAGGATGACAAACACCAGGAGCTTCTGCCGCCCGATCCGGTCACCGAGGTAACCGCAGACGACGGCGCCGAGGGGGCGCACGAAGAAGGAGACGGCGTAGCCGGCGAAGACAAACAGGAGTGCGTTGTCCGGGTTTCCGGGGGCCAGGAAGACGAGGGCAAGCGTTCCGGCCATAAAGGCGAAGATGCCGTTGTCATAAAGTTCCACGAAAATGCCGACGCAGCCGGCCGTGACGACCTTGCGGGTCTGCTTGCTGCTGAGCCGCTCCTGGTGCGGCTGGGCCGCATGCGTTGAGGTGGACATGGCGTTCCTTACTTAAAGGGGATGGTAACAATGCTTTTCGGGGGAAGCGAGAGTCTTCAGCTTCCGGCGGCGGGTGCAAGCCGGGGCGGGCCCGGGGGACCTCCCACGCCGAGGAGGGAGAAAACGGTGCCCACCGTGGAGCGGAGGGTTTCCAGTTCCCTCAGCGCTGCCCGATGTTTCGCTGTTGCCTCCGGGACGGTGGTTTTGCGGAACGTGATCTTGTGGCCGGGCCGGGCCTGCGCCAGGACGTCCAGCGAGCGGCTGGTCACCACGGCCAGGACGGGGTAGCCGGCGGTTACCCCGCGTCCACGGTGCAGAACCAGGAGTTCCTCCCGGGAGGGCACCTCGATGGCTCCGACCGGGACTCCCCTGGACAGCACCTCGGCGGTGGACTGGCGTTCCGGAAGTGCCCCTCCCAGCCGCAGCCCGATGTGGTTGCTCCGGCCGCTGACGGTGTACTCGGTGCTGTAGAGCAGGTCCGCGGTCCCGCCGAATTCGTCCACATCGGGGCCGTCCGTCACATCCACCACTGCGGTGCTGTGGAACTCCGGGCGGGTCAGGCCCAGGCGGAACAGCGGCAGGTCGAAGTACGGCTGCCGGATGGGCGGGACGCTCTTGAAGGTCCTCAGTTCCGTGCCTTCCGTAAGCCGAAGCCCGAATCCCACCACGGTGTCCGGCGCGCAGCTGCCCAGGAGGACCGGCGCGTGCACTGAGCCGTGGACCGCTACGTAGGCCCGGAGGCCGCCGTCGAGCCGGCGCAGCGCCACTGTTTCCCCCGCCCGCACGGACACTGGCTCCCACTGCTGGCACTCGCGCCCGCCCACTGTGAGGTGCAGGGGCGTTCCCGTGACGGCGATCAGGATGTCCGTGGTGGCGCGCATCCGGAAGTCGAGGGCAGTGATTTCCAGGAGCGGTGAGTTGTCCGCGTTGCCGGCGAGGATGTTCGCCGCCCGGGCCGAGAACTGGTCCAGCGCGCCGTTCACGGGCAGCCCGAACCGGGGTCCCCGGAAGCGGCCAAGGTCCGTGACCACGGAGTTGCCGGGCTGCTGGATGACCAGGGAACCGTTCATCGTGCTGCCTCCAGTTTCCGGCCGGCGTACGTGGCGAAGTCCTCCGGCGGGATCCGGTGGAACCGCAGCACGTCGCCGGGGACGTAGGGAACCAGCGGTTCGGCCGCTGCGTCGAGGACGGTGAGCGGGGTCTGGCCAATGACGCACCATCCGCCGGGTGCGGCCGCGGGGGCGATCACTGCCTGGCGGCCGGCCACGGACACAGCCCCGGCAGGGACGGAGAGGCGGGGGTCCTTGAGACGCGGGACCGGCAGCGGGAAGTCGGGGCCGTCCATCATGGGCGATCCGGCGGGTGCGCCCAGGCAGCGGATCACGTAGGACTTGGCCGTGTGCAGCGTGATGATTTCCTCGACTGACAGCTGCTGCTGTTCAGCTACGCGTTCCAGGTCGGGTCCGTACTCGCCGCCGTAGACCACCGGGACGCTGAACTCGCGGGGGGCGCGGGCGGGCGCGCCGGTGAATTCGAGCTGGCGCAGGCCCAGCAGTACGAAGGCCCGGACCTGGCGGGCGGAGGTGACGCCGGGGTCGAACTCCACGAGCAGGGAGTCGTACGTCGGCACCGCGCCGTGGACGCCGTCGGCTCCGGCGGCGTCCAGCCACTCGGCAAGGGCATGGACGGTGGCCCAGTTGGCCTCCCGGTCCGCGGAAGATGCGACGACGCGCAGGGCAGCGTCCCCGGATTCGAAGACCTCCACCGGAGGCAGCGCTGGTGTGGAAACGGCGGGCATGTCAGGCGGCTTCCACTTTGGCGGCCAGGACCTGGGCGAGCGGGGCGATGGTCACACCGGCGCGCTCCAGTTCGCTGCGGACCTGGCGTGCCAGCCGGACCGCGCCCGGAGTGTCCCCGTGGAGCAGGATGGTGTCGGCGACGATCGGCAGGTCGGTTCCGGCGACGGTTTCGATCACGCCCTCGCAGACCATGCGGATGGTGCGGTCCACGATGGCGGAGGCATCGTGGATGACGGCGCCGGGGCGGCTGCGTGGCACCAGGGTGCCGTCCGCCTCGTAGGCGCGGTCTGCGATGCCCACAATGCCCACGGGCAGCTGGCGCGCTTTTGCGGCGTCTGCAAGCTCGCCGTCCTGGGCCAGGACAATGAGGTCCGGGCTGACGCGTGCTGCGGCGTCCGCCACGGCCTGGGCATAGTCGGGCCGGGTGGCTACGAGGTTGCCCAGGCGTCCGTGCGGTGCGAGGTGCACGACGGCGGCGCCATGGTAGGCGGCGAAGGCGCCGAGGGCTCCGAACTGGTACAGGACGTCGTTGCGGACTTCCTCAGCGGTGAGGTCCATGGTGCGCCGGCCGAAGCCGCGCAGGTCCGGGAAACTGGGGTGGGCACCGATGCTGACGCCGCGGCGCACGCACTCGGCGACCGTGGTGTTCATGATGTCCGGGTCCCCTGCATGGAAGCCGCAGGCGATGTTAGCGCTGGACACTACTTCCAGGAGGGCCGCGTCGTCGCCCATGGAGTACGTGCCGAAGCCTTCTCCAAGATCTGCAACGAGATCAACGATGGGTCCCATGTGAGCCCTCCTTGGGGGTGGTGGCGCGGCGCTGGCCAGGGGAAGCGGCAGCTGCCGGAAGCGGAAGTCTGTGGACCAGCCGGATGGGGCTGCGGTCCCGGGCCCGGATTACCGGGCTTGTAGAAAAAGTCTGGCACCGGGACTTTGATCACACAAAGACGTAATCGGTGTCACGGGATAGGTGCCGGTTATGACCTGTGCCTCTTCTGGACGGCGTCCTGCCCGGCCCGCTGGTGCGGACCGGGCAGGACTGTTTGGTTGTACGGGCGGGACTGTTTGGTTGTACGGGCAGGAGGAGTCAGCGCAGGGCTTTGCGCAGTCCCATGACGCGTTCCACGACCACCACCACGGCAAGAGAGATGAGGATGAGGATCACGGAGAGGGCTGCGACGGCGGCGTCCGCGGAGTTTTCCACGTACCTCAGCACCTGCACGGGGAGGGTTGGCAGGCCTGATTCGGCCACGAACAGTGAGATCACGGCTTCATCGAAGGAGACGATGAAGGCGATGACGCCGCCGGCGATCACGCCCGGCTGGATGATGGGAAGGGTCACGCGGCGGAACACCGTCCAGGAGTCGGCGCCCAGGATGCGTGCGGCCGCCTCACAGGACGTGTCCGTCGTGGCCAGGCTCATCAGGGTGGTCCTGATGACAAACGGGATGGTGATAGCCACGTGGCCGATGATGATGCCGGCGTAGGTGTTGTTCAGTTCCAACGGACCGAAGAGCAGCACCATGCCCAGGGCAAGGACGATGCTGGGGATCAGCAGCGGCGAGAGGAAGAACGACTGCACGGCGGCCTTGGCCTTGAATTCGAACCTGTCCAGCGCGAGCGCCGCCGGCACACCCAGCGCGAGGACAATGAGCGTGACGATGACGGCCACGATCAGGCTGACCTTCATGCCCTCCATGAATGTGCTTTCCTGGGGCAGCATCTCGTACCACTTCAGGGTGATCCCCTCCGGCGGGAAGGACAGGTACTGGTTGGACGCGAAGGACACCACAAACACAATGAGGAGCGGTGCCAGCAGGAACAGGTACAGCAGGAACACCAGCGCGCCGAAGGCGGGTTTGGCGGGGTTGAAGCGCGGTTTGAAGACTTTGGCGCTGCTTGCGTTGGCACTGCTCACGGTCAGCCTCCGATTTTCTTGGTGAGGCGCTGGTAGACGGCGATGATCAGGCCGAAGAGCACCAGCAGGATGACGGACAGGGCGGCGGCGAACGGCCAGTTGAGCAAGCCGGTGGTCTGGTCGTAGATCTCGGTGGCCAGCACCTGCACGCTGCCGCCGCCCAGGAGCCGCGGGGTGATGAAGGTGCTGATGGAGAGGACGAAGACCAGCAGGAACGCCGTCAGGAGGCCGGGAAGGCACAGCGGCAGTGTTACCCGGGTGAAGACTTTGAATTTGCTGGCTCCGAGGGAACCGGCGGCCTCTTCAAGCTGGGGGCTTAGCCTGCCGAACCCGGAGATCATGGCAAGGATTGCGTACGGCATGAAGATTTCCACCAGGCCGATGGTCACGCCGGTCATGTTGTTGGTGAGCTTCAGGGGTGTGTCGATCAGGCCCAGGCCGCCGAGCGAGGAGTTGATCAGCCCGTTGGTTCCCAGGATGACCATCCACCCGTAGGTGCGGACCACGGCGGAGGTGAGCAGCGGGGCGATGGCGATGGCGATGAGCAGGCCGCGCCATTTGCTGGTGCTCCGTGCGAGGAAGAGGGCCACCGGGTAGGACACGATGACGCAGAGGATGCCGACGGTGACGCCCATCTGGAAGGTGTCCAGCGTGACCCGCCAGTAGTAGGGGTCGGTGAGGGGCTGGATGTAGGTGTCCAGGGTGAACGTCTCGACGATGACGCCGTCCGGTGCGCCCTGGTTGAAGGACATCCGGACCATGTACGCCAGCGGGAAGACGAAGCTGACCAGCAGGCCGAGCAGGCCCGGAAGCAGCAGCGCCAGGTAGGTGCGCCGGTTTCGCCGCTCGGTGGCCCGTTCGAGCTGCCCCTCGTCCTGGGCCCTGGGCCGTTCCGGCGCGGCGGGGGCTTCCAGGACCGTCATGCTGCCAGCCTCCCCGGCTGGGCGGCTGCTGGGAGGAGGTAGGCGTCGTCGGCCGCCCAGGAGAGGTAGGCGGCGTCTCCGATGCGGGGCAGGTCGCCGCTGCTGGTCAGCATCTGCGCGTGCAGCTGCTGGTCCCCGACGCGGACCGCGACGGCAAGCGCATCGCCGGTGTAGCTGACCCGTTCAATGGTGCCGGCGAGTGGTGCCTGCGCTGCGCCGGGGTGCAGGGACACATTGAGCCGGTGCGGGCGGATGACCAGTTCGTGGCTGCTGCCTGACAGGCCGGCGGACCCAATGGCGCCGAACCGGCCCAGGCCGTCCACGTCCACCTTGTAGTAGCTTTCGCCTGCCAGGTTGGCCCGTCCCGTTTCCGCGCCGACGCGGGCGGCCAGGAAGTTGGCCTGGCCAATGAAGTTGGCGACGAAATGCGTGCGCGGCCGCTCGTACACCTCGGTGGGCGAGCCGAACTGTTCGATCAGGCCGCCGTTCATCACGGCGATCCGGTCAGCCATGTCCAGGGCCTCGTCCTGGTCGTGCGTGACGAAGAGCGTGGTTGCCCGGGTGCGCTGCTGGATGGATCGGATTTCGGTGCGCATGGTTTCGCGGAGTTTGGCATCCAGGTTGGACAGGGGTTCATCCAGGAGGAGCAGGGTGGGCTCCACCACCAGGGCGCGGGCCAGGGCGATCCGCTGCTGCTGGCCGCCGGAAAGCTCCTTGGTCTGCCGCTTGCCGAGGTGGCCCAGCTGGACCATGTCCAGGGCGGCCGCCACCCGTGCCTTCTGCTCAGCCTTGGAAACCTGGCGCATTTCCAGGCCGAACGCCACGTTTTGCTCCACATTCATGTGCGGGAACAGGGCGTAGGACTGGAACACCATGCCCATGCCGCGCTTGTTCACCGGGGTGTGGGTGATTTCCTTGCCGTCCACCACGATGGAGCCGGCGGTGGGGTCCATGAGGCCGGCAACCATCCGGAGGGTGGTGGTCTTGCCGCAGCCGGACGGGCCGAGGAGTGCCACCAGGTGCCCCTCCTCAACTTCCATGTTCAGGCGGTCGACGGCGGGGTCAAGATCTGCTGCGTATCTTTTGGTCAGATCAACGATCGACAGTTTGGGTTCAGTCACGGTTTCAGTTCTCCTGAAGGGGAAGTTGGGGAGGGGGCGCCGGCAGGCGCTAGTTGGTGATGATCTGGCGCTTCCAGGTGTCGGTCCACTTGTCGCGGGCCGAGGACAGGAATTCGACGTCCAGCGGGACGATGTTGAGGGAGCCGTCGGTGGGAACTACGCGGTCCTTCACATCGGCGGGCAGTTCCGCATTGGTGACGGAGGGTGCGTAAAACAGTGCCTTGGCGAAGGCCGTCTGTGCCTCTGCGGACAGTGCGTAGTCAACGAAGGTCTTGGCAGCCTCGGAGTGCGGGGCGTCCTTCACCAGGTTGATGGTGTTGATCTGGTAGACGGTGCCTTCCTTGGGGAAGGTGACGCCCATCTTCTTGTTGCTCTGGTCGCTGTAGAACTGGCCGCGGGCGTTCTGGCCAAGGCCAAGGACGGTCTGGCCGGTGATGACGTTCTGGTATTCGTCCGGGTTGGGTGCGAACGTCTGGACGCCGGGCGCCATTTCCTTGAGGCGGGTCACGGCGGAGTCAATGCCCTGGGTGTAGTCCTCGCCCTCCATCTTGGAGGTGATGGCGGTCAGGGACAGGCCCAGCAGGGAGGGCGGGGCGTTGACGTTGATCTTGCCGGCGTAGGCCGGGTCCCAGAGGACCTTCCAGCTGTCCGGGGCCTCGGGGAACGTGGCGGTGTCGTACACCAGGCCTACGGCGTCGAGCATCGCCACCGGTCCGTACCCTTCCTTGTCCTGGAACTTTTCCGGGACGTTGGCAAGGTTCGGGACGCTTTCCTCGTCTACCTTCTCGAACAGGCCCTGCTTGTTGCCGGTGGTGGACACGGAGTTGTCCATGATGGCGACGTCGGTAGCGGGGTTGTTCTTCTGGCCCTGGAGGGCGCTGAGCATTTCGGCGGAAGACCGCTTGGAGGCGTAGTTGATCTTGATGTCCGGGTACTTGGCCTGGAAGGGTTCGATCACTGCAGCGGTGTACTGGTCCTGCCAGACACCCGAGTAGGCAATGAGGTTTACCTCGCCCGAGGTGGCGCTTCCGCCGCTGCCGGCTGCCTCGCTGCCGCCCCCGCAGCCGGAAAGGACCAGAACCGCTGCGGAGAGGGCGGCCACGGCCGCCATTTTGCCTTTGATAGTTGCTCGCATTTGCTGTCTCTTTCTCAAGAAGAATCCGGGCTGGTAGCGGACCCTTGGATGCTTTGAAGCTATTGAGTGCATATTTCGGATATGTAAAAGAAAACGCCTATTCCGGTAAACACCGGCTTTATGCAGAACGCGTCTGACGTCATCGTTAAATCGCATGCCTGGCCGGGGTAGAATGAATTGCTCATGAAATAGCGTTCTGGGTTCAACCTAGTGTCAGAGATATGCATCACACAAAGACCAGTTGCGTATCCCTCCATAGCATCCGGTTATGACCTTTAGGGGTTCAGGACGCCGCAAAGAGAGAAGGCGGCCATGGATACGCGGAAGCTTGCGTACTTCGTGCAGATTGTGGATTCAGGAAGCATCACCAAGGCCGCGGCAGCGCTGCATGTGGCCCAGCCGGCCCTGAGCCAGCAGGTTTCGGCGCTTGAGAACGACCTCAAGCAGCGCCTGCTGATCCGCAGCAAGCAGGGGGTAAAGCCCACCGCCGCCGGGCACACGCTGTACCGGCATGCCCAGTCCATCCTGCGGCTGGTGGACCAGGCACGGCAGGACGTCGCCAGGTCCGGGGCGGCACCATCCGGCCGCGTGTCAATTGCGATTGCGCCCTACAGCATGGCTTCAAGCCTGACGCCGCGGATCATCAGCGAGGTGGCCAGCCGGTACCCGGACATCGTCCTGCACGTCACGGAAATCTACGGCGGCGTGCTCAGCGAGGCCATCAAGAACGGCCGCCTGGACATGGCACTCATCTACGAGCCCGGCCCTATCCGCGGCGTGCAGTTCACCACGATGATCGTGGAGGACCTGCACTTCGTGGTCAACGCGGGCAGGGCAGGGGTGCAGCAGGCCGACGGCGGCATCACCCTTGAGGAGGTGGCCCGCCACGGGCTGTTCCTGCCCGAGCAGATCCACACCCTGCGCCAGGCGGTGGAGGCCGGCTTCGCCAGCAAGGGCCTGAAGCTCCGGCTGGTGGGGGAAGTGGAGTCCGTCCCCTCCCTTGCCCGGCTGCTGCGGGCCGATCTTGGTGCCACCATCATGCCCAAGTCGGCTGCGGACGCCCTGTTCCACGAGGAGGACTTCCAGGTGCTGCGCATTGTGGATCCGGCGTTGCAGTGCAAGATTGCGCTGTGCACCCCCGATCATGACCCGCTGTCCGAGGCGGCGTCCGCGGTCCTGCTCGTAGTGAAGGAAATGCTGCAGGAAATGCTCAGCAGCAAATATTCACGGTAGCTGGTCCATAGGTTCCACTTATCGCGTCACTCATCATTGGTCTTAGTATTCCCGCTCCGCCGATCCTAGAATCTAAGAAAAGCCGGACAATTGCGGCGAATTAATTTTTGTGCGGATCAATGGGAGCGCGCCGTGAAAAAGATAAACACCTTGGGGAGAAATTCGGGTAAAAGCCCGGGTTTGATGGCCAGAACCGGATTCCATTGCCCCGCCAATGGTTTTTGGCGGCCGGAGGACCGGTCCGTTGAGCCTGTGTTTGTGTTCGAAGGCAGCATCATGCCGGCCGGCGGCCGGGGGTCCACCGTGTGGCACCTGGAGGATGCGTCATTCGGTCCGCCGGAGTATCCACTGCCCGCGCAGTAGGCCGCACGGTCCCACTGCTCCGGCCTGGACTAGAGGTGCCGGAGGTACCGCTGGGGTGCATCAAGGAACGACCGCCAGCTGCCCACGAGGTCCAGCTCCTCCCAGCCCCGAGGGCGTAGTCCCCACGGCCCTACTTCCAGGATCCGGGCTCCCGGAAGGGCCGCAAGAACCGGCGAGTGCGTGGACATGATCACCTGGGATTCCCCGGACGCCAGGAGGTCTTTCAGGACTCCGAGGAGGCTCAGGCACCCGCTGAAGGACAATGCGGACTCCGGCTCATCCAGCACCCACAGCCCCCGCCCGCGGAATCTGTTGATCGCGAGTCCCAGGAACGACTCCCCGTGGGACATGTCGTGGAAGCGGATATCGTCCCGGCCCGAGGTGCTGGGATTTTTCTCCAGGTAGGTAAAGAAGCCATGCATTGTTTCGGCCCGCAGGAAGTAACCGCGCCTGGTGGTGCCCGCATTCCTGACAAGCTGCAGGTGATCGGCCAGCAGGGATTCACTGGCCCTGGTGCTGTGCCGCGCACCGGTTGACCCGCCTTCGGGAGACAAACCGTACGCCAGGGCTATCGCTTCCACGATCGTTGATTTCCCTGAACCGTTCTCGCCCACCAGGACGGTGGCTGACGTCAGTTCGAGCCCGTCGTCCAGTACCTGTGCCACCGGCGGCAGGACTGCCGGCCACTGCCGACGGTCAAGGACGTTGGATGGATCCTCTTCCAGCCGGCGGATCGGAAATCTGTCGAGGGGCATGCGCCCATTCTCGCAGCCGGCGCGGCGGGGAAAGCGCAGGCCGCCGGCCATTGCCCGGCCGGCGGCTGACGCTCGTGCTCTGATGGAGAGCCCAGCTAGGCCTGTTCCACCAGCAGGCCCTTGGCCTTCAGGACGTCCGTGAGGTTGCAGAGATCGATGGTGGTGCCGCCTGCCTTGTACAGGTCAATGAGGTCACGCTCGGCGTCGTCACGTTCCTGGGAGAGGCGGATGACCTCCTCGATCTCGTCCCTGCGGACCACCACCACACCATCGGCGTCGCCCCGCAGGACGTCACCGGGATAGATGATTTCGTCACCAAAGACCACCGGGTGGTTGATGGGGCCAATGGTCTCCTTGACCGTGCCCTTGATGGACACGCTGCCGGAAAAGACGGGCAGTCCGAGTTCAATGAGGTCCTGGGTGTCGCGGACACCGGAGTCCGTCACCAGGCCGGCCAGGCCCTTGGCCTTCATGGCGTTGCCCAGGACGTCGCCGAACGTCCCGGCTTCCTCGTATTCCCCAGCGGAAGCCAGGATGACGTCCCCGGGCTGGGCGTAGTGGATGGCCACCTGGAGCATCAGGTTGTCACGCGGTGCGCAGCGGACGGTGGTGGCGGGGCCGCAGAAGGACATGGACCTGTCGATGGGCTTGATGCGGGAGCTCAGTGCGCCCCTACGGCCCTGTGCCTCGTGGATGGTGGCTGACGAGAACTTCGCCAGCCGGCTGACGGCGTCGGCGCTGGGGCGGTCGATGGTGGTTTTGACGTGGATCACGGCGTTGTTTCCTTCGGTGGGGTTGGGTCAGGTGAGGGCTTGGACGGCCTTGTCGATGGCAGCGATGGATTCCTCGATGACGTCCAGGCTGGTTGCGTAGGAGATCCGGAAGTACGGGCCCAGGCCGTAAGCGGAGCCCTGGATCACAGCCACGGAGGCTGCATCAAGCAGGTAGAGGGTGAAGTCCTGGTCGTTACTGATGACCTGTCCTTCGGGCGTTGTTTTGCCGATGACCCCCGCACAGTTCACGTACGTGTAGAAGGCGCCGTCCGGCGTCGTGCATGACAGGCCGTCAACGGCGTTCAGGGCGGCGACGGCGGTGTCCCGCCGTTTGCGGTAGGTCTCCACGCTGTCCCGGACGAAGTCCTGGCTGCCGGTGAGTGCGGCAGCAGCGGCGGCCTGGCTCACGGAAGACGGGCAGGAGGAAATCTGCGACTGCAGCTTGTTGATGGCGGCAATCAGCGGCGCCGGCCCGGCAGCGTATCCCAGCCGCCAGCCGGTCATGGCGTAGGCCTTGGACACGCCGTTGACGGCCAGGACCCGGTCCTTGAGTTCCGGGGCCACCTCCACCAGGCTGGCCAGCTTGCCTTCGCCGAAGTAGATCTGGTCATAGATTTCGTCCGCAAGGACAGAGACGTGCGGGTGAACGGCAAGGACGTCGGCGAGCGCCCGCAGTTCGGCACGGGAGTACACGGCGCCGGTGGGGTTGGACGGTGCGTTGAGGATGACCCACTTGGTCCGGCCGGTGATGGCACCGGCAAGCGCCTCGGGTGTGAGCTTGAATCCGGAGTCCTCGCCGCAGGGAACCACGACGGGAGTGCCGTCGTTGGCAAGCACCATGTCCGGGTACGAAACCCAGTAGGGGGCGGGGACAATCACTTCGTCACCGGCGTTGAGGGAGGCCATGAAAGCGGTGAAGATGACCTGCTTGGCTCCTCCGCCGATGGTGATCTCAGCCGGCGCGTAGTGCAGGCCCGTGCGCAGTTCGAGGGTTTTGAGGATGGCCTGCTGCAGTGCAGGAGTTCCAGTGACGGACGTGTACTTGGTTTCGCCGCGGGTGATGGCCTCCACGGCGGCCGCCTTGATGTGTTCCGGGGTGTCGAAGTCCGGCTCGCCGACTGTCAGGTCAAGGATGCGGCGTCCTTCCGCCTTCAGCTCACGCACCCGGGCCGCGGCGGCCACGCTGGCCGAGGACTTGATGCGGGATACCCGCGAGGCAGGTACAAATTCTGGCATGGTCTCTTCCTAGGGGAGTCAGGAGCTCGTTTCCTTCGACACTAGGGAAATCCCGCTGCTGTGGATAAGACCTAAAGTGCGTGGGCGGATAAGCGTCCCTTATGGCTGGCCCACCCACACGTTCCGGTTATGGGTCCACGCACTATTGGTATTTCCGCCCCGGAGCCTTACTGCCTAGCCTTCTAGGTACGTCGGCCCGTTCAGCGGCACACCGAACCGAGGAGTGATCGTGAGCGTTACGCATCAGGACGATGCCGGTTACTACCGCTACCGCGGAATGCCGAAACCCGACCCGGCCGCCCGGCAGGCGGACAAGCTCCGCAGGCTGCTCAAGGCGAACCGGCAGCGCATCGCCTTCAACGCCAGCAGCAGCCGTCCGCTCTCCGTCCGCCTGAACCAGCACATCGCGCAGGCGCTCCGGGACGGGATCAAGGTGACGCGCCTGGCCGAGGCTGCAGGGCTTTCCCGCTGGACCATCCGCACCATCGGCCTGTCCTTTGATGACCTGCTGCCGTCCGGGGCACACCCTGATCAGCAGTTGGCTGTCATCGTGGGGCTGAAGTTGGAGCTGGCCGAACTCGGAGAAGCAAAGGCTGCCCTGGAGGAGCGGCGGCTGAGCCTCCTGGCCTGCGCCCGCCGCCTCGGCATCATGGATGACTTCGAGCTCGCCGCGGTGAGCGGACTGCAAAGTGGGGACATCCGCAAAATGACGTGGGGTCTTCAGCCCGGACTTCTCTAGACTGGCCAGTGGACGTTGAACCACGGACACAGAACGAAGGAGCAAAGCATGAGCGGAGTAGTTGTTGTAGGTGTGGACGGCAGCCCGTCAGCACGGAAGGCTGCGGAAGTGGCGCTGGGCCTCGCAAAGTCGCTGGGAGGTTCCCTCCACATCGTCACCGCATTCGACTCGGACCGGTCCGAGACCTTCGGCGTCGGCTCGGATGAAGTGAAGGTCTGGAACTCCGAGGCTGCCGAAACGGTCGCCAAATCCCTCGGCGAGACGCGGCCGGGAGTGGAGATCAGCTACTTCGCCGCCCGCGGCAAGCCCGCTGACGCCCTCATCAAGGAAGCCATGCGCCTCGACGCCCGGCTGATCGTCGTCGGCAACCGGCGCATGCGCGGCATCGGCCGGCTCCTCGGCAGCGTGGCAAACAGCGTGGCGCACAACGCACCGTGCGACGTCTACATCGCCAACACCTACGACGACTAGCCCTCCCCACCCTTAGAGTTTTTGTCCAGATACGCAGGGTTGAAGGGCCTTAAGCCCTGCATATCTGGACAAAAACTCCCGCAGCGGGGCAAAAGGACAGCGGACGACGGCGGGACCTCCCGCCGTCGTCCGCTTGCTTTATGCGCCTCTTGCTCAAGATTTGCCAAGTTTATCCCGTCGATAGATAAACCCTCTTCCGTTGCCGTCCCGGCCTGCCTACGGTTAGCTTCAACAGCACGCCAAGGGGGATACATGGAACGCTCGGACGACGCTACGCAGACTGCCCGCGAGGATGTTCAGCAGCCCGATATTTCGGATCCGTTGGAGGGCCGGCAGCGCACAGTCGCCGAGTGGACCGGCGACCTCCTGGTCGGCATCCGGCAGCCCGTGCAGTTTCGCCTGGCCGACTGGCCCTAGCCTGGATTCCTAGGTCGAGGCATCCTTCTCGATGTCCTCGGCAAGGTCGTCCACGGCCTCTGGACGCAGGCTGATGCCCGCCTCGTCGAAGCGTTCCTCGAGCACGTGGCTTACGTCGTCCTGGACGTGGCCCAGGCGGATCTCGTCACGGATCTCGTCCGCGATGCTCTCCACCGTCTCCACGCCAGCAACCTCCTCCGCGCCGTCGTCGCCAGAAGGGGCATCTGCGGTGTCAGTCATACTTCATCGTTGCCGGTTGCGCGGGAACGGTCAACAGCCGTGCCTAGCCCTTGATCTCCACCTTGACGAAGTCCTCCCGGTGGAACATCCGGCGCTCGCGCCAGCCGTCCAGGACCACCCAGATGATGGAGCCGTCCGGTGTGGTCCCGTCCACCACGCCGCAGCCGATGGCCTGCCCGTCCTGCGAGAGGCGCACCGGCTGGCCCGCGGGCAGCGCGTTCCAGGACACCCGCCGCCAGCTGTGTGGTTCGCTCGGTTTCATGGCGCCTACCGCAGGACCACGGTCCGGTTGCCCAGCAGCAGGATCCTGCCCTCGCAGTGCCAGCGGACGGCGTTCCGGAGGGCCACGCACTCTGCGTCCCGGCCCACGGCCACCAGGTCATCGGCCGTATACGTGTGGTCCACCTCGATGACCTGCTGGGAGATGATCGGCCCCTCATCCAGCTCCGCGTTGACGTAGTGCGCGGTGGCTCCGACCGTCTTTACGCCGCGTTCATACGCCTGGTGGTAGGGCTTGGCACCCTTGAAGCTCGGCAGGAACGAGTGGTGGATGTTGATGGTTTTGCCCGCAAGCCTGGCCGAGAGCTCATCGCTGAGCACCTGCATGTACCGGGCCAGGACCACGAGTTCGACGTCGAACGCGTCCACGAGCTCCAGGAGCCGGGCTTCGGCGTCGGCCTTGGTGTCCCTGGTGACCGGCACGTGGAAGAACGGGATGCCGTGCCACTGGACCAGGCCTTCCTGGTCGCGGTGGTTGGAGACGACGGCGACGATCTCCACCGGGATATCGCCGGTGCGGGCGCGGAACAGCAGGTCGTTGAGGCAGTGGCCCATCTTGGACACCATCACCAGCACGCGGCGCTTCCGGCCGTGCGGCTCCAGCTGCCAGTTCATCTGCCACTTCTCCGCAACGTGCGCGAAGCCGCGGCGCAGGTCCCCGGTACTCTGCCGTTCCTGCGCCGAGGCGAAGTGCACGCGCATAAAGAAGTGCCCCTGCGCTTTGTCCCCGTACTGCTTGATGTCGATGATGTCGCACCCCTGCTGCAGCAGGAATTCCGAGATCGCGTGGACAATGCCGGGTGACTCCACGCAGTCAACCGTCAGGACATGCTCGACGGCGGTTGGCTGGTCCTGCGCCGCGGCACCTGCCGGGGAGCTGGGGAGGGTTGTGTCCGGTACCGTGCTCATTTCTTCACTCCATCGTTCAACGCGTCGTCAAAGTCGCGGTCAATTGCGGACGCCTCGGTATCCAGGTCCTGGGCAAGCTCGGACTTGAACGTGGCGTACCGGGCCAGGTGCGCGGGGCGGCGGCGCAGCACCAGCCAGGCGGCACCGAGGATGAGGAACCACACCGGCGTGACCAGCAGCGCCAGCAGGGTGTCCTCCTGCGTGGTCAGCGCCCACAGGACGAAGGCGAAGAATGCGAACACCACCCACACCATGGGAACCCCGCCGGGCATCCGGTATTTGGACGCCTCGTGCAGGTGGGAGCGCCGGCGCCGGAATGCCAGGTAGCTGGCCAGGATGATGGACCAGACAAAGACGAAACAGACGGCGGAGACGGTGGTGACCATTTCGAAGGCCTTGCCGATGTCCTGGCCCGCGTACATCAGGATGACGCCGGAAAGCAGCAGGACGCAGGAGAGGAACAGGGCGTTCTGCGGGACCTTGCGGGCGGACAGGTGGCGGAAGACCGACGGCGCGTCCCCCTCCTGTGCCAGGCCGTAGACCATGCGGGAGGTGGAGTAGATGCCGGAGTTGGCCGAGGACATGGCCGAGCTGAGCACCACCAGGTTCACCACGGTGGCGGCGGCACCAAGGCCGGCCAGGGAGAACATGGCGATGAACGGGCTGTGGCCGGCCTGGAACTGGGTCCACGGGGTGACGGACATCAGGATGATCAGGGCGCCCACGTAAAAGAGCAGCACGCGGATGGGGATGGAGTTGATGGCCCGGGGCAGGTTCTTCTCCGGGTCCTTCGCTTCGGCGGCTGTGGTGCCCACCAGCTCAATGCCTACGAACGCGAACACCGCGATCTGGAAGCCGGCCACAAAACCCATGAACTCGTTCGGGAACATCCCGCCGTGGCTCCACAAATTCGTGAAGGTGGCAGGGCCGGCGTCGGACTGGAAACCGGTGAAGATCATGAACATGCCCACGATGATCAGCGCCGCGATGGCGATGATCTTGATCAGCGCGAACCAGAATTCGGTCTCGCCGAACGCCTTGACCGTCACCAGGTTCAGGAGCAGGAGAATGGCCACCGTGGCCAGCCCCGGGATCCACAGCTGCAGGCCGGGCCAGAGTTCCTTGGAGTAGCCGGCTATAGCGATCACGTCCGCGATGCCGGTGATCACCCAGCAGAACCAGTAGGTCCAGCCCGTGAAGAAGCCCGCCCAGGGGCCCAGGAGGTCCGCCGCGAAGTCGCTGAAGGACTTGTAGTTCAGGTTGCTCAGCAGCAGTTCGCCCATGGCCCGCATGACGAAGAACAGCATGAAGCCGATGATCATGTAGACAAAAATGACCGATGGTCCGGCTGCGGAAATGGTTTTGCCCGAGCCCATGAACAGGCCGGTGCCGATGGCGCCGCCAATGGCGATCAGCTGGATGTGCCTGTTGGTGAGCTGCCGCTCGAGATGCGGCTCCTGGTGGGTTGTCACAGGGCTAGTTGTCACGTGCTGCTCCTCGGATCAAAGCTGTCTGGAGTGCGGAAGGGGAAGAAGCGGCCGCATCGTTGGGGACCGCATCGAGGCTGTTGAAGCTGTAAAGGTGGATGCCGGCGATGGTGCCGGGCGTGTTTTCGAGCCCGGCCACCAGGGAGTCCGGTGAGTACCGGTCGCCGCTGAGGAGTTTGCGGGCCAGCGGGCCCTTGCGGCTAAGGAACCTCAGGGAACTTCCGACGCCGATCTGCGTGGCGAGTGCCACCAGCTTGGTCCGCGGGACGGACCCCGCCACGCCCGCCCAGAGGGGCAGGTGGACGCCTTCGCGGCGCAGGAGCGCGGCGTAGTCGTGGATCTTTCCGGCGGAAAAGCACATCTGAGTGACCACGTGCGAGGCAAGGTGCTGCTTGGCCAGCAGCCCGTCCAGCAGGTCCAGGGGGCTGACCAGCGGGTGGCCCTCCGGGTAGCCGGCCACGCCCACGCGCATCATTCCGCTGGTGTACTGGGCGATGTCCTCGAGGACCGGAAGCGCCGAGTCGTAGGTGCCCGCAGGCTGCTTCCGGTCTCCCCCAATGACGAAGACTTCACGGATTCCCGCAGCATCGCAGCCGCGGATGATCTCGGTGAGCTCTGCACGGCTGCGGATGCCCCGGGCGGCGAGGTGCGGGACCACCTGGTAGCCCGCGTCGCTCAGCTCCACGGCGGTGCGCATGGTCCGCTCGATGCCGTGGTGCGGCAGGCAGGTGACGCTCAGCGGCGTGGCCGCGGACACCCGGGCCCGGACCTGCTCAACGATTCCCTCGGAGGGAATGATTTCGATTCTGACGGGGAACATCATTGGTCCTGTCTTTGCTTCAGTTTTCAGAGAGATTCAGCGCTGGCTGTTCCGCCTCACGCAGTGTTGGCGATGAGTGAGCTGGCTTCCTGGCGGGTGCTGCCGGAGGACTCGATGTGGGCGAGTTCGGCGGGGATGTCCCAGCCTTTCTTCCGCATCGCGGTGGCCCAGAGCCGGCCGGCGCGGTAGGAGGAACGGACCAGGGGTCCGGACATGACGCCGAGGAACCCGATCTCGGTGGCCTCGTCCTGGAGGTCCACGAATTCCTGCGGCTTGACCCACCGGTCCACCGGCAGGTGCCGCTCACTCGGGCGCAGGTACTGGGTGATGGTGATCAGGTCGCAGCCGGCCTCATGCAGGTCCCGCAGGGCCTCGGAGATCTCCTCGCGGGTCTCGCCCATGCCCAGGATCAGGTTGGACTTGGTCACCATGCCCAGGTTCCGGCCCTGCGTGATCACATCCAGGGACCGCTCGTACCGGAACGCCGGGCGGATCCGCTTGAAGATCCGCGGCACGGTCTCCACGTTGTGCGCGAACACTTCAGGTTTTGAATCGCAGATCGCTTTGATGTGCCCGGGTTTGCCGGAGAAGTCCGGGATCAGCAGTTCAACGCCGGTGCCGGGGTTCAGCTCGTGGATCTTCCGGACCGTTTCGGCGTACAGCCACACGCCCTCGTCTTCGAGGTCGTCGCGGGCCACGCC
>NZ_BMKU01000012.1 GCF_014644495.1 Pseudarthrobacter polychromogenes | reverse complement strand
ACGCTCCACCGGAACAGCAGAATTGCGCTGTTCAACGCGCAAAAGCTTCCGGCCTTCAGGTGCCAATGTCACAGTAGTGCTCCTTCGGGGGTAGCGACCAGGGCGTCTTCATTCTTGCGCAGTTCTTCAGTAATGCGGGACACGAGGTCAGCCGGGGCGACGTCATAGCCCGTTTCCTGGGCGATGGTTGTCACGCCGGCATCAGTGATGCCGCAGGCGATGATCTGGGAATAGGGCGCGAGGTCGTTGTTGCAGTTGATGGCGAACCCGTGCATGGTGACGCCCTCATGCACCCGGATGCCGATGGCGGCGATCTTCCGGTCCGGGCCCTTGCTGTCCGCGGTGATCCAGACACCGGCCCTGCCCTTGATGCGGACTGCGGTGATGCCGTAATCGGCCAGCACCGCGATGATCACGGCTTCCAGGCGTTCCACGTAGTCGCGGATGCCTGCCCGGTTCTTCAGTTTGATGATGGGGTATCCCACCAGCTGGCCGGGACCGTGCCAGGTCAGTTTTCCGCCCCGGTCCACGGGGACCACCGGCGTGCCGTCGAAGGGCCGTTCATGATCTTCGGTCCGTTTGCCGGCGGTGTAGACCGCCGCGTGTTCCAGGAGGAGGACAGTGCTGGGGGCCACCCCCGCGACCACTTTGTCGTGGAGTTCGCTCTGGATCTGCCAGCTACGCGTGTAGTCGACAAATTCGGGAGCAAGACCCAGCTGTGAAAACTCAAGAGTCATGGCATCCAGCTTAGACGCCGCGGCGTCCCGTGCCCGGTTTAGTGTTGAAGCTCACCCGCCTGCCGGAGGCACATCACACGGCAGCTCCCAGCGTGGCCGGGCGCTGCCGTGAAGCCTGTGGATAACTTCTGCACGGCGAAGAGGATTCGGCTAGACATGTCGTATGGAAATTTCGCAGGTGCCCGAGGTGCCGCCCGGGGTGCCAGGCTTCGCCTTGGGACGCATGCTGGGCCGCGGAGGGAGCGCGACGGTCTGGCTGGCCAGGGAGAACCGGACCGGCCGGAACTTTGCCCTCAAGTGCTTCCATCCCGGCAAGGGCGGCCCAGCCGGAGGTGAACCGCTGACTGAGGAAGCGGTCCGGCGCGAGATCCGCATCCTGTCGGTCCTGGACCACCAGCACCTGGTCAAGGCATATGACGCCGTCCGGTTTCCAGGACAGCCGGAAGGCGGCACGGCCCTGGTGATGGATTATGCGCCGGGTGGGTCCCTGGCCGGCCTGGTGGCCAGCCGCGGAAAGTTGAGCGTTGGCGAAACGGTGACGGTGCTGACACCCATCGCACAAGCGCTGGGATACCTGCACAGCAAGGGATTCACCCATGCGGACGTCTCGCCGGGAAACGTCCTGTTCACCGGACAGGGCAAGCCCTTGCTGTCCGACGTCGGCATCGCGCGGATGCTGGGTGACCCCGGCTGTGCTGCAGCGTCAGGAACACCCGGCTTCGTGGACCCGTCACCGGTGGACGCCGTGCGTGGGCTGCAGCCCGAAAGGGATGTCTACGCGACGGCGGCGCTGGGCTGGTTCTGCCTCACCGGCCAGGCTCCGCCCAGGACCGCGGGCCGGCCGCCGCTGCCGCTCCTGGTCCCGGACGTTCCGCGGGAGCTGGCCGCTGCACTGGAAGCAGGCCTGAACGAGGACCGGCGTGCGCGGCCCACCGCCGCGGCGCTGGCAACGGCCGTCTACCGCAGCGCGTCGCCCCGGCCACTGGACCTCGCGGCCTCCGTCCATCCCACGGTGATGCCGGAGCTGTTGACCCGCCGGCAGGACCCGGCGACGTCCCGGCCGAGGGCAGCTGTGGAAAAGTACAAGGCTGCAGGCAGGTGGATCGCCACTGCCAGGTGGTCCGGCCTGTCCTTCTCCGGCCTGTCCTTTTCCGGGCCGCGCATGCCGTTCCCACAGCCCGTGAACGAACGCCGCCCTTCCGGCGGGAAGCATGCCGGCCGAGCGGACGTTGGCAGTGCGCAAGCTGGCCCGGCAGATGTTGGCGCAGCAGATGTTGACACAGCAGATGCCGGCGCGGCACGATCCAGCCCAGCAGATGCCGGCACGGCACAACCCGGCCCAGCTCACCCCAGCAGGGGACGGCGCCGCTCGCCCCTGCAGCGCCGCGCGCCACTGTTGCGCGGCCTCCTCCCTGCGGCCGCCGTGGTGGTGGCGGCCGTGGCATGGTGGCTTGCAGGGGCAGCAGAACTGCCGGCCGGACCAGCTCCCGCGCCGGAGTCCGCCACTGCCCGGGAGCCCGTCGTTGGTCAGGAACCAGACGGCGGACAGGGGCCAGATACTCCGGCGGGTGGGACTGCGGCACATGAAAGTGCAGCACGTGAAACTGCGGCGAGCGAAACAGCGCAGGCCATCTCCGGCACCCCCACCGAGAGCGGGGGAAGCGAACAAGGAGCAGTGAAAAACAGCGGGGGCGGCAACAGTGGCGGCCCTGTGGCTGCGGCCAGGCAGCAGGCGCGGGCGTCGGACCCCCTCCAGGCTGTCCAGGGCCTCGCTGCCCTGCGGGACCTGGCGTTCAGCACGGGAGATCTCGGGCTGCTCGACGAGGTGAATGCGGAAGGCTCGCCGGCAGCTGCAGCCGATGGGCGGACATCCGAACGGCTTCGCAGCTCCGGCCACGTCCTCGCCGGGTTTTCCAGCACCCTTGCCGAGCTACATATGGAGGACGGAGCCACTGCCGCCCGCGCCCTGGTGCAAGTGCACTCCAGTTCCTCCGCATATGAGGAGAAGGATGCAGGGGGATCCGTCGTCGGGGCGGGCCCGGCCACCACCAGCCGCCAGCTCCGTCTGGTCCTCGTGGCCGTGGACGGCACGTGGCGCATCAGCGAGATATTTCCAAGGGACTGATCCTCGCGGGTCCGGTCCGGTTTCCGTGGGACCGGTCGTCCCGTGCCCTTTCGGTCTGCCCTGGTCCGTCCCCTTTACCGCTTCCGCCCGCCGTGCTGCTTTGCCTATGCCGCGTCCGCTTGCACAGGCCACCTCCCGCGAAACGTGCGCGGCGGAGCCTCGGCCTACCTAGTCCTTGCCGGAAACCCACTGGGCGGCCTGTGCCACCGTGGGATGCTGCCACACGAATCCGGCCTCCAGAAGCACCGCGGGCTCCATGCGCTGGCTGGAAAGCAGGAGTTCCTCCGCCAGATCACGCATCAGCAGCCGCAGCACAAAGGCGGGAACACGCAGGGCTGCGGGCCGGTGCAGTGCATGGGCAATTTCCCCCACAAGGGTGCCCACGTCAGCCTGCTCGGGAGCGCAGAGGTTCACTGGCCCGCTGACCCGTGACTCGAGCAGAAAGAGGTATGCCGCTGATACGTCCGGCAGGGTGACCCAGGGCCAGTACTGCCGGCCGCTCCCCAGTGGCCCGCCCAGGCCCAGCCGGATCAGGGGGAGCAGCCTGCCCAGCGCCCCGCCCGAACGGCTGAGGACAACGCCTGTCCGCGTCGTAACTACCCGCACCCCGTCCGGAGCCGAACGGGCTGCGTCCTCCCACTCAACGCAGATCCGCGACAAGGTTCCCGAACCCGGCGGAGCAGACTCCCGTATTACGGTGTTGCCGGCGTCGCCGTAGTAGTTCGAGCCGGACTGGCTGATAAAGGCAGCCGGCGGGGTATCCAACTGCCGCATCGCATGTGTCAGGGTCCGCGTTGCACCAACCCGCGAGCTGAACAACTTTTCCACCCGTTTGCGGGTCCAGGGCCGGTCCCCGATGCCGGCGCCGGAAAGGTTGACCACGGCGTCCGCCCCGGCCAGCGCCTGGGGATCAAGGTCACCGGCCGCGGGATCCCACCTGACCTCGGACGCGGAGGCGGGGTCCCCCCTGACCAGGGACACGACGTCGTGACCCGCCTTGGTGAAGGTTTCTGACATGGAAGTGCCGAGGAGCCCGGAGGCGCCGGCCATGACGATGCGCATGGTCCATCTCACCACGCCACAGCGCCTGCGGCACCTCCCGACAGGCCGCAGGAGGGTTGACTATGATCGAACGATGACCTTTTCCAGCTACTTCCGTTTCCCGCATCTGCACGGCGATCTGGTCACCTTCGTGGCCGAGGACGACGTGTGGATCGCGCCCCTGGGCGGCGGCCGCGCCTGGCGCGTCTCGGCACTCCAACTGCCCGCCCGCAACCCCCGCTTCACCCCCGATGGGAAGCGCCTGGTGTGGACGGTGGTCCAGGGAACGGCGCCGGAAGTGGTATCGGCAGAAGTCGACGGCGGCGGGTACCGTCAGCTGACCTTCTTCGGCCACAGCACAACGCGGGTCAAGGGTTTCACTGCCAGCGGTTCAGTGGTGGTCACCAGCGCGTTCCGCCAGGCCGAAAGCAGGCACACACACGCCTACAGCGTCCCGCTGGAAGGCGGCTGGGCCGAGGAACTCCCGTACGGGCCGGTTGAGTCCGTGGCCTTTGGCCCGGAGGTGGGTGACGAACGGCCCGTGGTGGTGGGCAGCGTGCTGTCCCGCGAACCCGCCTGGTGGAAACGCTATCGCGGCGGCACCGCGGGAAAGCTGTGGATCGACGCCGACGGCAACGGAGAGTTTGAACGCCTTGTGCCGGAGCTTGACGGCAACCTCGCCGATCCCATGTGGGTGGACGGCCGGATCGCCTTCCTTTCGGACCACGAAGGCTACGGCAACCTGTATTCGGTCCTTCCCAATGGAAAGGACCTGCGCCGGCACACGGACCACGAGGACTTCTACGTCCGGCATGCCGCCACCGACGGCCAACGCGTCATTTTCGAATCAGCCGGCGAGCTGTGGGTACTGCACGATCTCGGCTCCGACGCCGTTCGGCTGGACATCACCCTTGGCTCCGCCTCGCAGTCCAGGCGTCCTGCCCTGCTCAAGACCGCCAGGCACCTCGGTGCGGCAGTACCTGACACGACCGGCTCCGCCAGTGCGATAGAAGCACATGGCACCATCCATTGGCTGCGCCACAAGGACGGACCATCCCGCATTATCGAGGCGACGCCGGGTGTCCGCGCCCGCCTGCCCCGGCCCCTGGGGGACGGCCGGATCGCCTACCTTGCCGACCACGACAATGTGGAGGCGTTGTACATCAAGGACATCGCGGCTCCGGTGCCACATGCCGGGATTGCCGGGATTGCCGGCACAGACAGGAGCGCGGCCCCGGGCGCCGCCGCAGCCCCCAGCACGGCGGACGTTCCTGCGCCGGTGGCCGCAGGAAAAGAAGAAGCCGTGGTCCTGCCGCAGCCGGTCCCCGCTGCCGGTGCTGCCGCGCTGGCCGGGAACCCCGCGCTGGCCGGGAACGCCGTGCCTGCCCACGCCTCGGATGAGCAGGCCGACGTTGCTCCTGAAGCCGGCACCTCCGCCGCCGAAGCACAGGCGCTTCCGGCTGCAACCCGCATCAACTTTCCCCGTCCGTCGCGGGCCAGCGCCCTGGAAGCCAGTCCTGACGGGCAACGGCTCGCCCTCGGCACGTCCTTCGGCGAGGTTTATGTGGCGGACACCCGCACAGGTGAACTGACGCTGGTGTCCAGCATTGGCGAGGGCACGGTTGCCGACCTCTCGTGGTCGGCGGACTCCCAGTGGCTCGTCTGGTCAGAGCCGGTCACGTCCTTCGGTTCCCGCAGCCGGCTGCGGATGGCCAACGTGGCAAAGCCGGGATCCGTCCCGGTGGATGTCACGGACGGCCGCTTCGGAGACAAATCCCCGGCCTTTACCCCGGACGGGAAGTTCCTGGCGTTCCTGTCGAACCGCAGCTTCGACCCGGTGTACGACGGACACTCCTTCGACCTCTCCTTTCCCAGCCCCATCAAGCCGTACCTTGTGGCACTCTCGGCGGACACGCCGTCGCCCTTTGGTCCCGCGGTGGACTCCGAAGCGGGGGAAGCTGCAGCCGCAGGGGGAGGCGGACAGGGCCCGGACGGGGAAACATCAGCACCGGACGTCCGGGTGGACGCCGAGGGACTGGCGCACCGGGTCATCACCGTTCCCGTGCCGCAGGGGAACTACACCTCCCTGAAGGCAACTGAGGGAGCCCTGCTGTGGCTCGACTGGGCCCTCGCCGGGGTCACCGGCGACGGCAAGGCCAGCCAGGACGACAAGGACGCCCGGCCCAGCCTGGTCCGGTTCGACCTTGGACGGCGCAAGCAGACCACACTGGTGGACGCGCTGGACAGCTACCGCCTGTCAGGGGACCGCAGCAAGGTGGTGCTGGTCTCCGACAAGCAGGTCACCGTGGTTCCCGCCGATGCCAAGGCGGATGAGGAATCCGGGAAGCTGGTCAAGGTTGACCTCGGCCGGATCCGGGTCATGATGGAACCGCTCAGTGTGTGGGGCCAGGCCTTCGACGAGGCGTGGCGGCTGCAGCGCGACTTCTTCTGGACCGAGGACATGGCCGGCCAGGACTGGGAATCCATCCACAAGCGCTACCGTCCCCTGGTGGAGCGCCTGGGCTCCCACGATGACCTGGTGGACCTCCTGTGGGAACTGCACGGCGAACTGGGAACCTCGCACGCCTACGTCCGGCCGGCACTTGTCACGGAGAACGGCAGCCACGGCCAGGGCAGGCTGGGGGCCGACCTGGCCTACACGTCCGCCGGATGGGAAATCACACGGATACTTGCCGGCGAGTCCTCCGACCCGTTGGCGACATCGCCCCTGACCCGGCCCGGCGTCGGCGGCAAGGCGGGGGACATCCTGCTCGCCATCGACGGCGTGCCGCTCTCGGAAAGCGTCACCCCGGCCATGCAGCTTGTCGGAGCCGCAGGGCGCGCCGTCGAGCTGACCCTCCTGAACGGTGCTGCGCACGGAGCCGCAGCGGGCACCCAGCGCCGCGTCGCCGTCGTGCCCGTCAAAGACGAGGAGCGCCTCCGGTACCAGGAATGGGTGGCCTCGAACCGGCGCACCGTCCGTGAAGCGTCGGCGGGCACGTTCGGCTACCTCCACATCCCGGACATGATGGCGAACGGCTGGGCACAGCTGCACCGGGACCTTGACACCGAAACTGCCCTGGACGGACTGATCGTCGATGTCCGGCGCAACCGCGGCGGGCACACCTCGCAGCTGGTGGCAGAGCTCATTGGACGCAAGGTCACGGGCTGGAGCATGCCCCGCGGGGAAAAGCCGCGGACATACCCCCACCATGCGCCGCGCGGCCCGGTGATTATCCTTGCCGATGAGTTTGCCGGCTCAGACGGGGACATCATTACGCAGGTGTCCAAGCTGAGGGGGATCGGACCGGTCATCGGAACGCGCACCTGGGGCGGGGTTGTGGGCATCGACAACCGCTTCGCCCTGGCCGACGGCACCGGCGTGACGCAGCCGCGGTACGCCACCTGGTTCGGCGGCGGAGTGGGCTGGAGCGTGGAGAACTACGGTGTGGACCCGGACATCGAGGTCACGTTCCCGCCCCATGCCTACGCCGCGGGCCGGGACCCCCAGCTGGAATACGGCATCGGCGCGCTGAAGGAAATGATCCAGGAACTGCCCACCGACCGTCCGCCAGCCCGCGAAGGCTACCGCCGGCTGCGTCCCGCTCCGCTGCCGGCACGCCGCCAGGGGAAGTAGCCCCGGCAGCAGAAGCCCCATCAGCAATAACCCGCATCAGCAATAACCCGCAGCGCAGCAGAAAGCCCTGCCTGGCCGGAATGGCCAGGCAGGGCTTTTTTACTCTTGCCGGATCAGGACTCCAGGGTCGCATCCAGGGTGATGTCGATGCTGGCCAGGGCGCCGGACACGGGGCAGCCCACCTTGGCCTCGCCCGCGATCTTCTGGAACTCCTCCTCGGAAATGCCGGGGACCCTCGCTGACATGGTGAGGTGGCTGCCGGTGATTCCCGTGCCGGGAACAAACGTCACGTCTGCCTTGGTACGGACTTCCTCCGGTGTGTGGCCCGCCTTGTCGAGCTCGTTGCTGAAGGCCATGGAGAAGCACGCGGCGTGGGCTGCGGCGATGAGTTCCTCCGGGCTGGTCTTGCCGTTGGCCGCTTCAGTGCGGGCCTTCCAGGTGACATCGAACGTGCCCAGGCCCGAGGTGGCCAGGCTGGTGGTGCCGGCACCTTCCGTCAGGTTGCCGTTCCATACTGCGTTTGCTGAACGTGTTGCTGCCATGTTCACTCCTCAGGTCGATGTGTACCGGGGCAGGCCGCTGCCTGGACCCCGCCGTGTCCCATCCTAGGGACAACACCCGCGGCATGCACCGGCTGTCCGCTGTCAGAGGATTATGACAGGGGCATGAGACGACGACGGCGACGCCCCCTCGGAAGGGAGCGTCGCCGTCGTGGTTTTAGCCTGGGGCCTTACTGCCAGAGCGTCGCGATGGCGATGTTCAGCAGCGCGAGTCCGCCTACGCCGTGCGCCAGGCCTGCGCTGATGTCCTCGCCCTTCTTGTACTTGCGGCGGCCGATGAAGGCGAGCACGCCAACGGCGAGGGCCACTGCGAACTTGATGCCGAGCTTGAAGTAGTTGGCGTCCATGTCCAGGGCCGGGATAAGCCCCATCAGGGCGACGCCGGTCAGCAGCTGGAGCATGGCGCCGTCGAACTGGCGGGGGTGGACGGTGGGCTTCTTCATCTGGCCGATCCAGATGCCGACGATCATGGCGGCGCCGACGATATGCAGGAAGACCACGATGTTATAGACGATGTTCATGGGACCAGTGTAGCCAGAGATTCTACGGCCTGTAGTAGTTAAACGACGACGGCGGTGCAGGCCGTCCGGGAGTTATCCCGCTGTTGCCTGCACCGCCGTCGTGTGCGTTCGGGTGTTACAGCCCCAGGTCCGCTTCGAAGGCGCCTTCTTCGAGGCGTGCCTTCAGGGTCTGGAGGAAACGGCCGGCGTCCGCGCCGTCCACCAGGCGGTGGTCGTACGTCAGGGAGAGGTACATCATGGAGCGGATGGCGATCGAATCGTCACCGTTCTCATCCGCCACCACCACGGCGCGCTTGACGATGGCGCCGGTGCCGAGGATGCCCACCTGCGGCTGGTTGATGATCGGGGTGTCGAACAGGGCCCCGACCGAGCCGATGTTGGTGATGCTGAACGTGCCGCCGGACAGCTCGTCCGGGCCGATCTTACCGTCGCGGGTACGGCCGGCAACGTCGGCGATCTTGCCTGCCAGTCCCGCAAGGTTCAGGCTCCCGGCGTCGGAAATGACCGGGACCAGCAGGCCCTTGTCAGTGTCGACGGCGATCGCCAGGTGCTCGGCGTTGTGGTAGGTGATCTCCTGCTTGTCCTCATCGTAGGCAGCGTTCAGCTTGGGGTGCTGCTTGAGGGCCTCGGCGACAGCCTTGGCGATGAACGGCAGGAAGGTCAGCTTGACGCCGTTCTGTGCCTGGAAGGAGTTCTTGGCGCGGGCACGGAGCTTGGCGACCTTGGTCATGTCCACTTCGTGGACCTGGGTCAGCTGCGTGGAGACCTCGAGGGACTCGCGCATGCGGCGGGCGATGACCTGGCGGATGCGCGGGGCCTTCTGGGTGGTGCCGCGCAGCGAGGAAGCGGCCTGGCCCGCGGATGCGGAGGCTGCCGGGGCGGACGCTGCCGGAGCTGCGGGCGCGGCGGCGGGAGCTGCCTTTGCCTCGGCTGCGGCGATGACGTCCTGCTTGCGGATACGGCCGCCGACGCCGGTGCCGGAGAGGGAGGTGATGTCCACGCCGTGCTGGTTGGCGAGCTTCCGGACCAGGGGGGTGACATAGCCCGAGTCGGATCCGCCTGCTGACGGGGCAGCTTCTTCGGACGCCGGTGCAGCAGCCTGGGGAGCGGGTGCAGCCTTGGGGGCTTCCTGCTTGGGTGCTTCCTGGGCGGGAGCGGCCTGCGGTGCGGGTGCTTCAGCCTTCGGTGCTTCGGCCTTGGGCTCTTCCTTGGCCGGTGCCTCGGTGGAGGGGGCTTCGGCCGGGGCGGCAGCAGCGCCTGAACCGATAACGGCAAGGACGGATCCGACCTCTGCGGTCTCATCCTCGTTGACGCGGATTTCCTGGAGGGTACCGGCCACGGGGGAGGGAATTTCGGTGTCGACCTTGTCGGTGGAAACCTCCAGCAGGGGCTCGTCCACCTCCACGGCGTCGCCAACAGCCTTGAGCCAGCGGGTGACGGTACCTTCGGTGACACTCTCACCGAGGGCCGGCAGGGTGACGTCGTGGCTTTCGCCGCTGGCGGCCGGTGCCTCGGGTGCGGACTTTTCCTGCGCAGGTGCTTCTGCGGGAGCGGGCGCCTCGGTGGAGGGTGCTTCGGCGGGAGCCGGCGCTTCCTCGGCAGCGGGGGCCTCCTCGGCGGGCGCTTCTTCGGCGGGTGCGCCGCCGCCGGAGCCGTCCCCGATGCGGACCAGGGGAGCGCCGACCTCGGCGGTCTCGTCCTCGGCCACCAGGATTTCCTCAATCACGCCAGCTACAGGAGAGGGGATTTCAGTGTCTACTTTGTCGGTGGAGACTTCGAGCAGCGGCTCGTCCACCTCTACCCGGTCACCTACCTGCTTAAGCCAGCGGGTGACGGTTCCTTCGGTGACGCTCTCACCGAGGGCGGGCAAGTTAACGGATTCAGACATGTCGTCCCCGTTCTCCTTATTGATCTTTAGTGCGGATGATTGCTGCCGTTTGGCCAGCCTAGTGCACCCGGCATTCCGTGCCGGGTGCACCAGGCCCTTGGGTGTTGGGGAGACTAGCCGTGAAGCGGCTTGCCGGCGAGTGCCATGTGGGCTTCGCCCAGGGACTCGTTCTGGGTGGGATGGGCATGGAGCAGCTGGGCAACATCCTCCGGGTACGCTTCCCAGTTGACGATCAGCTGGGCCTCGCCCACCTGCTCGCCCATGCGGGCACCAATCATGTGGACGCCCACCACGGGGCCGTCCTTCTGCCGGACCAGCTTGACCAGGCCGGACGTGCCCAGGATGGAGCTCTTGCCGTTGCCCGCGAGGTTGTATTCCTGGGTCTGCACCTGGTCCTCGCCGAACTTCTCCTTGGCGGCCTTTTCGGTGTAGCCCACGGTGGCGATCTCCGGCTCGGAGTAGGTGACCTTGGGGATGTTGATGTCCTCGACCACCACGGGCTTCAGGCCGGCGATTTCCTCGGCCACGAAGATGCCCTGCTGGTAGCCGCGGTGCGCCAGCTGCACGCCGGGGACGATGTCTCCCACCGCGTAGATGTTGCCGACGCCCGTGTGGAGGCGCTCGTTGGTGATCACGAAGCCGCGGTCAATGGTGATGCCCGCTTCCTCGTAGCCGAGGTTGGCGGTGACGGGGCCGCGGCCCACGGCAACCAGCAGCAGGTCGGCTTCGAACGTCTTGCCGTCCACCAGGGTGACCTTGACGCCGTCGTCGTTCTGCTCGACGCCCTGGAAGAACACGCCGGTGGAGAACTTGATGCCGCGCTTCTTGAAGGCACGCTCGAAGTTCTTGACGATGGTGGCGTCCTCGTTGGGAACCAGCGAGGGCAGGCCCTCCACGATGGTGACGTCCACGCCGAAGGACTTCCACACCGAGGCGAACTCGACGCCGATGACGCCGCCGCCGAGGATGATGGCGCTCTTGGGGATGAAGTCCATGGTCAGGGCCTGGTCGGAGGTGATGACCTTGCCGCCGAGCTCCAGGCCGGGCAGGGTGCGCGAGTAGGAACCCGTGGCCAGGACGATGTTCTTGCCCTTGTACGCGGTGCCGTTCACCACGACGCTGTCGGTGCCCTGGAGCTTGCCTTCGCCTTCGATGACGGTGATGCCCTTGGATTTGATGAGTCCCTGCAGGCCCTTGTACTTGCCGGCGATGATGCCGTCCTTGTACGCGTTGACAGCGTTGATGTCGATGCTGTCAAGGGTGACGTTCACGCCGTACTTGGCGGAGTCGCGGGCGTGGTCGGCCAGCTCCGCCGAGTGCAGGAGGGCCTTAGTGGGGATGCAGCCGTTGTGGAGGCAGGTGCCGCCCAGCTTTGCCTTCTCCACGAGGCCGACGGTGAGGCCAAGCTGTACTGCCCGGAGCGCGGCGGCGTATCCGCCGCTGCCGCCACCGAGTACCAGGATGTCGAATTCTTGCGCAGTTGCCTGATCGGCCACTAAAACGCTCCCTCGCGTGAACGATGACGCGATCCTGCGCATCATCTGGTCTTGGAACTTGCACTGCCGTGATTATGCCAGCAGGCCGATTCTCTTGCATTTGTGACTACCGTGGTTCACCTTAGCGAACCACTTATCCATGCTCCACCCTGGCACCACGTTTGTGGAGCGCTTGTGTCGAGTGTCACGCGGCTTTGTGGCACAGGGATCACCGGTCCCGCAAAGCCGCGTGACAGCACGCCGGAGGCCCGGCCAAAGGGGTCAGTCTGCAGCCAGGATGTCCTCCACGTACGCCACCAGGGTCCGGACCGTGCAGCCCGTTCCCTGCTTGTGCGTATAGCCATAGGGGCTCCCGTTATTAAAGGAGGGCCCGGCGATGTCGATGTGGGCCCAGGGGATTTGTTCCCCGTCCTTGCCCTTACCCACGAACTCGCGGAGGAAAACGGCGGCGGTCATCATGCCGCCGTGGCGTTCGCCGATGTTGGCGAGGTCGGCGACCTGCGAATCGAGGCTGGGGCGCAGTTCCTCGGGGAGCGGCATGGGCCAGACGAGCTCGCCGGCCCGGTCTGCTGCTGCCTTGAGGGGCCCCGTCACGCTGTCTGCTCCCATGACGCCGGCGGTCCGGTTGCCCAGTGCGATCAGCTGCGCACCGGTGAGGGTGGCAACGTCGATGATGGCATCGGGGTACTCGCGGCTGGCGGCGACGATGCCGTCGGCCATCACCAGACGGCCCTCGGCATCGGTGTTCAGGACCTCAACGGTCTTACCGCCGAACATCGTGAGGACGTCCGCCGGGCGGGAGGCGGCACCGGAGGGCATGTTCTCGGCGATGCAGAGCCAGGCGGTGGCCTTGACCGGCAGGCCAAGTCCCGCGAGGGCCAGGACAGTGTTAAGGACGACGGCGGCCCCTGCCATGTCGCTCTTCATGTCGCCCATGCCCAGGGCCGGCTTGATGGAAATGCCGCCAGTGTCGAACGTGATGCCCTTGCCCACCAGCGCGATCTTTGAGGTTGCCTTGGCAGGGGAGTACTCCACCTTCACCAGGCGGGGCTGGCGTGCCGACCCCTTGCCCACGCCCATGATGCCGCCGAAGCCTTCCTTCTCGAGTCGCTTCTCGTCCCAGACGGTCACTTTGACGGGCAGCCCCTTGGCGAGGTCCTTCGCGGCGTCGGCGAAGGTTTCCGGATAGAGGTGGCTTGGCGGCTGGTTGACCAGGGACCGGGTGGCGTTGACGGCCCTGCCGATCAGAGTGGCCCGCTTGAGGACCTCGTCCAGTTCCTTCTGGCCGGCCAGTTCGGTGAAAATCACGGCGTTGCGGACGGGGTCCTTCAGGCCGTCCGTGGAGGACCGGAACTCGTTGAAGGAGTAGGCGCCCAGCGCGGCACCTTCAGCCACGGCCTCGACGTCGGCGAGGGACGCCGTCGGGAATGCCAGGGCGACCGTGGCCAGGCCGGCGAGCTGGCGGACGGCGGAGCCTGCTGCCCGCCGCAGGGCTTCCCCTGCCAGTGGCTTCGAGGCTGATACCTTGCCCACCCCGGCGAGGACCAAAACGCCCGCGCCGGTCTCGGGAAGGCCCGGGAGGCGCACCAGCTGGTCCGCCGCGCCCGTAATGCCGAGGGCCTTGAGGGAATCAGCCAGCGCCTCGGCGGACCGGGCGGTCAGCGGATTGTCCAGGAGGACCGGTCCGTCCGCACCCTGCCCCACGCCTATGACGACGGCGTCACTGGGGCTTTTCTTCAGGTCCCGCGAGAGGGTACTAAGGTTGATTTCAGTATTCTTGACCACGCGGATCAGTCCTCGATTCTCGAAAGATGTTCGGGCAGGGGTGCATGTTCGGCGCTCTGCCATGGTTGCCCGGGTACGGCCGTTCGGAACGCAGTCCGGGTGTCTGCGGGCCCGCCTGGCAGGCCAGTTCCGATCGTAGCCCGTCCCTGTCTGAGCTGGTGAATTTCGTGAGAGGTGCGCCACAGCCGGCGCCGGAATGCCCGGCTGTCCCCGGGCGTTGTACAGAATGTCCACCCACACCCATGAAAGGAACATGCCGTGCTTGAACGGATCTCCGGCTCACTGCTGGACCCCGATGCGCTCTATGCGAGCAACATTGAGCTGTTCCACAGCCCTGAACTCCGGGGACTGAACCTGGTGATGGGCTTTACAGGCTTCGCTGACGCAGGGCACGTGGTGAAGCAGATCAATGCCGAACTGCTGGACTCCCTCGACGCCGAGCCGGTGGCCGTTTTTGATGCGGACCAACTCATTGACTACCGCTCGCGCCGGCCGCACCTGACGTTCGTGGAGGACCACCTCCAGGATTACCAGGAACCCCGGCTGGCACTGTACCGGCTGATGGACGGGCTGGGTAAGCCTTTCCTGCTGCTGGCAGGCTTCGAACCGGACCTGCAGTGGGAGAGGTTCGCACGGGCCGTGGTGGGTATCGTGGAGAAACTCGACGTGAACCTGGTGACCTGGATCCATTCCATCCCCATGCCCGTTCCCCACACCAGGCCGGTGGGAGTGACAGTGCACGGCAACCGCCCTGACCTGATCGAGGGCATCTCCGTCTGGAAGCCGACAGTCGAGGTCCCCGCCGCCGTGGGCCACATCCTGGAACTCCGCCTGGTGGAGGCAGGACGGAACGTGGCCGGTTACGTGATCCATGTGCCGCACTACCTGGCCGAGGCGGAATACCCCACCGCCGCCGTCGCGGGCCTTGAATACCTGGGCGCAGCCACATCCCTGATGCTCCCCTCGGACAGGCTCCGCGAAGCAGGCCGCGAGGTGAGCCGCCAGATCGCGGAGCAGATCGACGCTTCCGAGGACGTCCAGCAGGTGGTGTCGCGGCTGGAGGCCCGCTACGACGAAAAGGCCGAGGGCACGGTCCGCCGGTCGCTCCTGGCGGACGAGAACGATGAGCTGCCCAACGCCGACGACCTCGGGGCTGCGGTGGAGGCGTACCTGGCCCGGGAGAACCCGGGCCAGTAAAGGGCTGGACCGATAAAAGCCTGCGGCGGGCGCCCGGGCATAATGAAGTGGTGACTGCACCCCGCGCCTGGCTTATCTGGACCATCGGAATTTTCGGGTACCTGGTGGCCGTGGCGCAGCGCACGTCCTTTGGCGTTGTGGGACTGGAGGCCACCGAGAGGTTCCAGGCCAGCGCGTCAGCGATCTCCTTCTTCACCGTCCTGCAGCTCCTTGTCTATGCAGGGCTGCAGATTCCCGTGGGGCTGCTGGTGGACAGGTTCGGCTCCCGTGCCATGATCGCCGGCGGCGCAGTCCTTATGGGCCTGGGCCAGCTCCAGCTCGCCTTCGCAGACAGCATTCCCGGGGGAGTTGCAGGCCGGGTTTTGGTGGGCGCCGGGGACGCCATGACATTCATCTCCGTGATCCGCCTGATTCCGCTCTGGTTCGCTCCTGCCCGGGTCCCGCTGGTAACGCAGCTGACGGGCATGTCCGGCCAGCTCGGCCAGCTGTTCAGCGTCATCCCCTTCGCCTTCGTCCTGCATCTCGCGGGCTGGACCCCGGCGTTCCTCATGCTGGCCGGGATGTCAGCCCTCGCCGTTGTCCTGACCCTGGTGCTGCTGCAGGACGTCCCGCCGGGAACCGCCCGCCCGCAGGCCCAGCAGGGGCTGCGGGCTACCGGGGCCTCGCTGGCCCGGGCCTGGCGCCAGCCTGGGACGCGCCTGGGGCTCTGGAGCCACTTCACCATCCAGTTCAGCGGCACCGTGTTCGCCATGACCTGGGGCTACCCGTTCCTGCTCTCCGGGCAGGGCCTGGACGCCGGAACGGTGGCGGCCCTGATGGCCCTCTACGTCGCCGCCGCGATGGCGGTGGGACCCTTCATCGGACGCTTCGTCTCCCGCCACCCGCTGCGGCGTTCCACCATGGTCCTGCTTATCGCCGGCGCAACTGCGGCCGCGTGGGCCGCCGTCCTGCTGACCCCCGGCCGTGCTCCGCTGTGGCTGCTGGCCGGTCTTGTGGTGGTGCTCGCAGTCGGCGGGCCGGGGTCCATGATCGGCTTCGACTTTGCCCGCACCTTCAACCCTGCACACCGGATCGGGACGGCCACGGGCATCGTCAATGTGGGCGGGTTCATCGCCGCCCTCGTGGCGATCTTCCTGATCGGGCTCGTGCTGGACATCCTTTTTGCCAGCGGCTTTTCCCAGGGCGTCCTCTACGGCCTGGATCCTTTCCGGATCGCCCTGAGCGTCCAGTTCCTGCTGCTGGGGTTCGGGGCAGCAGCCATGCTCGTGTGCCGGCGCAAAGTGCGGCGGCAGATGGCCGCCCAGGGTGTGGTTGTGCCACCGCTGCGCAGCGCCCTGGCCCGCCAGCGGCGCGAAAACCTTGCACGGCGCCGCGGCTCCTCCCTCCCGGACGAGTGACACTGGTCATCCACTAGCACTGGTCCTCCACAGGCCTGGTTTCCGCACATAGCCGCTTTCCGTCCTTAACCGGCGCCGGCGGGCGGCGGAAGCTGGAGCCATGACTTCTCCAGACCACCTGACAGTCCGCAGCCCGGAAGACATCCTGGGCTTCATTCCGCACTCACTCGGATACTGGCCGGCGCAGAGCCTCGTGGCGATGACCCTGCAGGGTACGAGGCTTGGCGCTACCCTCCGGCTGGACCTGCCGGGACCCGAGGTCCTGGCCGCACCGGCAAAATTCCTGCAGGCTGTCCTCCGCTACCTGGAAGCGGACAAGGAAGCTGACGGCACATTGCTGGCGTTCTTCACCAGCAACGGCAGCGCGTCGTCGCCGTCCCGGTACGACGGTCTGCTGGCCGGACTGGACTCCACGCTGGAAAGGGCCGGGATGCCAGTCCGCGAAGCCTGGTACGTCGGCGATGATTTCTGGCGGCAGGCCTGGTGCAGGGATGTTTCATGCTGCCCGCTCCCCGGCCGGCCAGTGCAGCAGATCCGTGACAGCACCCTGAACGCCGAGATGGTGTACCGCGGAAGCAGCGTTGGCCCGCAGCCGGAGGAGCAGGCACGCGCGCTTCCGGTTTCAAGCCTCTACCTGGCTGCCGTCAGGGAGGCTGAAACCGCGTGGTCCGCACAACTGGACCTTCGCCGGCCAAGCAGGCCGCAGTTCGACGCGGTCCTCAGGATCTGGCGGGATCTGCTGAACCGCCCCCAGGGGGAAGCCTGGCTGCCCGGGGCGGATCGCGACGGATTCCTGCGGGCGTCGCTGCTGGTCCCCGCGTACCGGGATGCTGTCCTGATGATGGCGGCAGCGGGCACACAAGCTGCCGAAGACGGTGCCGGGCAGTTGGGGCTCTTCCGGGATGAATGCATGCTGGACCCTGTGGCGCCCCAGGAGGAATTTCAGGGGGCCTGGGCATCCGCGGATGGGCTGCAGGGCCGTGCGGCGGAGGGAGGACCGCCCCAGGAAGGACCGCCGGGTGCAGACATCCCAGGCTACGGGGACGTCCTGATGGGCGTGGCACCTGCCGTCCCGGACTGGGAACGGCTCAACGCCCTGGACCTGGTCCTTGGGCGGCTTGCCGCAGCTGGCGGCCGGGCGGCGGCTGCATCGTTCACGGGGAGGGGCTGGATTGCCTGGTGCCGCGGCCGCGGCTCCTACTCGGCGGCCTATCTCCGGCAGGCCCTTGACGCAGAACCCGGGTACCGCCTCGCGGAACTGCTGCTGGAACTGGTCCGGCGCGGAACACTCTGCGGCTGGGCGGCACGGAAGGAGGCTGCCTGGCAGAAGTTCGGCCCGGACGCGGCGTGACCGCTCCCGGGGGCGGGGGAGCGGCGGCAGGCGGGGCTGGACGGCGGGGACACCCGGTGTGGGCGAATGACGGGGAGGCCCGATTCGGGGAAAACATGAGACAATGGAGGCCGAGACCCGGTTGGGTCCGTGTATTGAGCGCACAGTCGTGGACCCCGCGGGGAACATAACAGCGGCTCCGGCAGTTGTCTTAACAGACTCTGCAGGCCGTGGTGGCGCTTGGTTTTCACCACGGACTTGACAGGGTCATAGTGGTGTTGCCCGTATGGTGATTCCACAGACCACCGCTAGAAAGGTTTTCTGTGACCCCGTCTTCCACGAAGAAGGACCCCGCCGCCCCGGACGAACTGTCCGCCGAGGAGAAGCAGGCTGCGACCAACGCCAAGCGTGCAGCTACGCGGGCAGCCAACAAGGCGTCGGCCGGTGCGGCTGCAGCGGACGGCAAGCCCGAGCCCAAGAAGCGCGGCCCCAAGCCCGGTGCGAAGGCGGCAGCCGCAAAGTCCGCTGCCGGTGACACCGACGACGCCGAAGAAGTCGAGGAAGACCTCGACGACATCGTCCTCGAAGGACCTGAAGTCGTTGAGGAGGACGCCGAGGCTGATCCCGCCAAGGCAGTTGCCGGCTCCGGCAAGGGCTTCGTCTACTCGGACGCTGACGACGACGACGCGCCTGTCCAGCAGGTCATGTCCGCCGGAGCCACGGCCGACCCCGTCAAGGACTACCTGAAGCAAATCGGCAAGGTGGCACTGCTCAATGCCGAGCAGGAAGTGGACCTTGCCCTCCGGATCGAAGCCGGGCTGTTCGCCGAAGAGAAGATCAACGCGGACGACGGGTCCATGGATCCGAAGTACAAGCGCGAGCTTGAATTCATCATCCATGACGGCAAGCGCGCCAAGAACCACCTCCTCGAAGCCAACCTCCGCCTGGTGGTCTCGCTGGCCAAGCGCTATACCGGACGCGGCATGCTCTTCCTGGACCTGATCCAGGAAGGCAACCTGGGCCTCATCCGTGCAGTGGAGAAGTTCGACTACACCAAGGGCTTCAAGTTCTCCACCTACGCCACCTGGTGGATCCGGCAGGCCATCACCCGCGCCATGGCGGACCAGGCCCGTACCATCCGTATTCCGGTCCACATGGTTGAAGTCATCAACAAGCTGGCACGTGTCCAGCGCCAGATGCTCCAGGACCTCGGCCGCGAACCCACGCCCGAGGAGCTCGCACTCGAACTCGACATGACCCCCGAAAAGGTTGTCGAAGTCCAGAAGTACGGCCGTGAGCCGATCTCGCTGCACACGCCCCTGGGCGAAGACGGCGACTCCGAATTCGGTGACCTGATCGAGGACTCCGAGGCCGTTGTTCCCGCGGACGCCGTGAGCTTCACGCTCCTCCAGGAACAGCTCCACTCCGTCCTGGACACCCTGTCCGAGCGCGAAGCCGGGGTTGTGGCCATGCGCTTCGGCCTAACCGACGGACAGCCGAAGACTTTAGACGAAATCGGCAAGGTCTACGGAGTAACGCGTGAGCGCATCCGCCAGATCGAATCGAAGACGATGTCCAAGCTCCGCCACCCCTCGCGGTCGCAGGTACTCCGGGACTACCTCGACTAAAAGCAGGATGAGCTGGAAAAGCGGCCCGCCGGCTGCCGTGGCCCCTCGAGGGCGTGGCAGCCGGGCGGGCCGCTTTTCCGTTCGGGGCAGGATGCGCGGGCGCAGGGCCTGGCCGGCCGGGACGGGGCCCGGCGAGGGCGCGGGCGCGGCCTAAACGAAGGGCGGGGCTTAAAAGAATTGGGACCCCACCTTCCGGTGGAGTCCCGACAGCTTGGGGAAGCTAGTCGATTTCTACGGCTGCCTTCTCGTGAAGCTTGCCCGTCTCATCGTGCCAGTCGGAGCTCAAGGGCTTCAGAGTCGCCTCGACTGCGCGGGCGTGGTGGCCGCAGAAGAGCAGCTCACCGCCGGAGGACTCCAATACAACCCGGACATAGGCCTGAGCTCCGCAACGGTCGCACCGGTCCAGTGCATTGAGTGTGCGGTCTGCCACTGCTGTTGTCATGTCGGCCTCCTTAGTAGATCAGTACGTCTATATAACCAGCATTCGTAACAAAACCATCGCAAGGATGGGGCAAGTTCGCTGTGCGCGTATCCGCAATGTTGGCTCAAGAACGTCCAAGCAGCCTGCGCACGCCCTGACGTGGCGCGGTCCACACCCTCCGCCAGGTGTGGCAGCCGGACCGCAGGCGCCGCGCCGACTACCCTAGAGGAAGCGATCCCAGCCCGCTGTTTTACGTCCCTGAAGGAGCTCATCACCAGTGGCACCCAGTTCTGATTACACTGCCCGGCACCTGTCTGTACTGGAGGGCCTTGAGGCCGTCCGCAAGCGCCCGGGCATGTACATCGGTTCCACCGACTCCCGCGGCCTCATGCACTGCCTCTGGGAAATCATCGACAACTCCGTCGACGAGGCGCTGGCCGGATTCGGCCACGACATCAAAATCATCCTGCACGCGGACAACTCCGTGGAGATCCACGACGACGGCCGCGGCATTCCCATCGACAAGGAACCCAAAACGGGCCTGACGGGCGTGGAGGTTGTCTTCACCAAACTGCACGCCGGCGGCAAGTTCGGCGGTGGCTCCTACACCGCCTCGGGCGGCCTGCACGGTGTGGGTGCGTCCGTGGTCAATGCCCTGTCCTCCCGCCTGGACGTCGAAGTGGACCGGGGCGGGAAGACCTACAAGATGTCGTTCCGCCGCGGCGAGCCCGGGCGCTTCAAGGACACCGGTTCCAAAACGGACCCCGCCGCGCCCTTCACACCGTTCGTTGACGACTCGGTCCTGGATATCGCCGGCAAGGCCAAGCGCGGCGTCACGGGAACCCGGATCCGCTACTGGGCCGACCGGCAGATCTTCACCCCCGACGCCAAGTTCTCCTATGAGGAACTGGCCGCCCGCGCCCGGCAGACCTCCTTCCTGGTTCCCGGCCTCAAGCTGACAGTGCGGGATGAGCGGAGGGTCCCGGGAACCCCCGGCGAGGCGGGCGTCCACGAAGAGGTGTTCCACCATGACGGCGGCATCTCGGAATTCGTCGAATTCCTCGCCGCCGATCCGGCAGTCACCGATGTGTGGCGGCTGCACGGATCCGGAAAGTTCAAGGAGACGGTGCCCGTCCTGGACGAGCGCGGGCACAGCCAGCTTGCCGAGGTGGAGCGGGATTGTGAGGTGGACGTCGCGCTGCGCTGGGGGATCGGTTATGACAGCACGGTCCGCAGTTTCGTCAACATCATCTCCACGCCCAAGGGCGGAACCCACCAGTCAGGATTTGAGCAGGCCCTGGTCAAGACCTTCCGCAAAGCCGTGGAAACCAATGCCCGCAAGCTCAAGGCCGGCAACGACAAGATCGAAAAGGACGACATCTTCGCAGGACTGACGGCGGTCCTGACGGTGCGGCTTGCGGAGCCGCAGTTTGAAGGCCAGACCAAGGAAATCCTGGGCACATCAGCCGTGCGTGCCATCGTTGCCAAGGTGGTGGAACGCGAGATCAGCGCCAAGCTCAGCTCCGCGAACCGCAATGACAAGGCCCAGTCCGCCCTGCTGCTCGAAAAAATCGTCAGCGAGATGAAGTCACGCATCTCGGCCCGCGTGCACAAGGAGACCCAACGGCGCAAGAACGCGCTGGAAACCTCCTCCATGCCCACCAAGCTGGCCGACTGCCGCACGGACGACGTCGCACGTTCCGAACTGTTCATTGTGGAAGGCGACTCGGCGCTCGGAACCGCCAAGCTGGCCAGGTCCTCCGACTTCCAGGCGCTGCTGCCCATCCGCGGCAAAATCCTCAATGTCCAGAAAGCCTCGGTGGGGGACATGCTCTCCAATGCCGAGTGCGCCGCCCTGATCCAGGTGGTGGGGGCCGGGTCCGGACGCAGCTTCGACCTCTCTGCCGCCCGCTACGGCAAGGTCATCCTGATGACTGACGCCGACGTGGACGGCGCCCACATCCGGACCCTGCTGCTGACCCTTTTCTTCCGCTACATGCGGCCCATGATCCTGGAGGGCCGGGTGTTCGCGGCGGTTCCGCCGCTGCACCGGGTGGAGGTCATCAACGCGGGCCAAAAAGCCAACGAGATGATCTACACCTACTCCGAGGCGGAGCTCCACGTCCTGCTGGCCCGCCTGGCGAAGGAGGGCAAGCGGTACAAAGAGCCCATCCAGCGCTACAAGGGCCTGGGCGAAATGGACGCCGAGCAGCTGGCCGAGACCACCATGGACCCGCGGCACCGTACCCTGCGCAAGGTGGGGATCGAAAACGCGCAGCAGGCAGAGGAGATCTTCGACCTGCTGATGGGCTCGGACGTGTCACCGCGCAAGGACTTCATCATTGCAGGCGCCTCCAGCCTGGACCGGGAGCGCATCGACGCCTGACGGCAGCAGGGCAGCCGGTGCCAGGCCGGAGAGGGAGGACGACGGCGGGACTCACCCCAGCAGGCCGGGCACCACGAGCAGCAGGGTGGGCAGAGCAAGGAGCAGTACGGATCCTGCCACGACCATGCTGCGGATGGGCGCCGGCAGCTCAGGCCGGGGCGAGAGCAGCCGGCTGACCCGTGAGGCGGTGGTCCGGGCGGAGTCCGCGCCGGACGTGCCGGCGGCGGCGTCAAGTCCGGAGAGCGCCAGGCTGGACACCTCCTGTCGGAGGTCCGCGCCGCCGCTGTTCCCGGCCGACCCGCTGGCCACAATGGCGATGGCCTTGATCAGCGTGGCCTTGCTTTCGGTCTTGAGCGCGACGTCGTCCGCCAGCATCTCGATCAGGGAGTTCACTGACTCTTGGGCGAGGCGGGTGGTTGGCAGCCAGGGTAGTGCCTGCCGCCAGGCAGCGAATGCCCACAGCAGCAGGTGGTGGCGCTGGCTGAGGTGGGCGTTCTCATGAATCAGGACCGCACGGAGTTCTGCGGGCTCAAGGGCCGCCATCAGGCCATCCGAAAGAACAGTCACGGACCGGGCGCCGCCGGGAAGGCAGTACGCCACGGGGGAGTTGTGGCTGATGACCAGGGTTCCCGTCCCCTCAGCGGACGGCGAGGCCAGCAGGGACAGCAGTTCGCGGTGCCGGCGCCGCTGGCGCTCAATCTTGTAGTAGGTCAGCAGGAGCGTGAACACCAGGTGGGCGGTGAGCAGCGCCGCCGCGGACAGGGCGAAAATATGCCAGAAACCCAGGGCAGTGGTGGGGGCGTTGTACAGCACCATGCCGGCCAGCGCCCGCAGGCCTGCGATCAGGTTGTCCCCGATCGGTTCCAGGCCATACACGAGCATTGCGCCGATCATGGACAGCCCGCCGGCCAGCGCTATCGCCTGCCACAGGATCATGGCGGTAAAGGGTGAGCGGGCGGGCCACTGCGCGCGTGAGAGTAGGACAGGCACCGGCCACGCCAGGACTATCGCAAGGACCGCCAGCAGGTACGAGGCCCAGAACATGGTCCGCTAGAGGTGGCCAAGCAGTTTGCGCAGAGTCTCGGCTTCACCCTCGGATACGGACCCGATAAAGCGGGCCAGCACTGCTTCGCGGTCCGGAGCCGACCCCAGCACCTCGTGCATCAGCTCGGCGGTGTGGTCCTCGCGGCTGGACACTGCCTGGTACCGGTGCGGACGGGTGCCGCGTTCGCGCTCCACCAGGCCCTTCTTCTCCAGCCGGGACAGCACGGTGAGCACAGTGGTCACGGCAAGCTCCTTGCCCTCGTGGCCGGCTGCACCGCCTTGCCCGGCCGAGGTCTGCGCGAGCCTGTCCCGCAGCGTGTTGGCTGTGGCTGCTTCCTGGCCCGCCCAGAGCAGATCCATCACTGCCCGTTCCAGTTCACCAAGACTAGCCATTGCACTTTTCCTTTGTTTCCCCGCGCCACCGCCGCCGGGCGGAGGTGGCTGCATGCTGTGTTTGAACTACACCTCCAATTTACCCGGTTTTCCCGAGACTTTCTACGTTGGGTAGAACACGTGGCCTGACGCGGCCCTTGCCTGCCGCGCCGGGGGAGTGGAAGCTGGTTTTTACACCACCGCCGCGGTTGTTCTACACTCGGTAGAAGTTGAGTTCTACAAAACGTAGAAGATCTGCATTCGCTGACACGAGGGACCGCCTTGGACGCTATGGACGCGCTGGAAATCGCACGCTGGCAATTCGGGATCACCACCGTTTACCACTTCATGATGGTCCCGCTGACCATCGGCCTTGGCCTGGTTGTCGCAGTCATGCAGACGGCCTGGCACCGCACGGGCAACCCCGAATACCTCCGGATGACCAAGTTTTGGGGAAAGCTGTTCCTCATTAACTTCATCATGGGTGTGGCCACCGGCATCGTCCAGGAGTTCCAGTTCGGGATGGCCTGGAGTGAATACAGCCGGTTCGTGGGCGACGTCTTCGGAGCGCCCCTGGCCTTGGAAGCGCTGCTGGCGTTCTTCGTCGAATCCACCTTCCTGGGACTGTGGATCTTCGGGTGGAAGCAGCTCAAGCCCGGCATCCACCTGGCGTGCCTGTGGATCGCAGTGATCGGGTCGATTTTCTCCGCGTACTTCATCATCGTGGCCAACAGCTGGATGCAGCACCCCGTGGGCGTGGAGATGATCGACGGCCGGCCCGTCATGACCGACGCCTGGGCCGTCTTCACCAACAACACCGCGCTCGTTGCCGTTCCGCACACCCTCTTCGGAGCCCTCGCCGTTGCCGGCGGCTTCCTGCTGGGCATCGCCTGGTACCACCTGTGGCGCCGGCGGCGCGACGGCGTCGACACAGTCGGTGCCGACGGCAAGGTCATCCCGGGCGAATCTGCGGACATCCCCGGCCGGGACCGCGACGACCACAAAGTCTGGCTCCGTTCCCTGCGCATCGGCGCAGTGGTGGCCATGATCTCCTTCGCCGGCACCGCCCTCACCGGGGACCTCCAGGGCAAGCTGATGTTCGAACAGCAGCCCATGAAGATGGCCGCAGCGGAAGCCGCCTGCCATGACGGCACCGGGTTCTCCGTCCTGAGCATTGGCAACCTTGGTTCGCAGAACTGCGACGACATCGTTGCCCTCATTGAAGTCCCCGGCATCCTCTCCTACCTGGCTAAGGGCGACTTCACCACCGAAGTCCAGGGCGTCAACAGCCTCCTGCCGCAGTACAAGGAGGCCTACGGGACCCACCTGCCGGACAACCCCATCTACGGCGAACGCGCCGGCCAGGAAATCGACTACCTTCCCGTCATGGAGGTCACCTACTGGGGCTTCCGCATGATGATCGGCTTCGGCGGGCTCGCCGCCCTGGCAGCCCTCGTGGCGCTGTGGATCACCCGGAAGGGGACCGTCCCCGAATCCCGGTGGCTCATGCGGCTCGCCGTCTTCGGCATCCTGGCACCCTTCGGCGCCAACGCGGCCGGCTGGATCTTCACCGAGATGGGCCGCCAGCCGTTCGTCGTTGCCCCCAATCCGGATCCCAGCGGCATCGACCAGGTCTTTATGTTCACGGCGGCGGCGGTATCACCCGGTGTCTCTGCCGGGGAGCTGCTGGCCTCGCTGGTCACCCTGACGGCGGTCTACGCAGTCCTGCTGGTGGTAGAAGTCAAGCTGCTGGTGAAATACATCCGCGGCGGAGTGGTCTCCGCCATGCCTGAGCTGGTCCATGCACCGGCCGACGAAAATGAGGACGCCACCCCCGGAACCGGTGGACCGGGCGGCGGCAAACCCGGCGACGACGTCCTGGCGTTCGCCTACTAAGCCGCGCACGAAGAGCAGAGGAAATACACACATGGAACTGCTGCCAACAGTCTGGTTCATCGCCATCGCGGTGCTGTGGACCGGGTACCTCTTCCTGGAGGGTTTCGACCTCGGCGTCGGGATGCTCATGAAGCTTTTCGCCCGCAACAACACCGAGCGCCGCGTCCTGCTCAACACCATCGGACCCGTCTGGGACGGCAACGAGGTATGGCTCCTGACGGCCGGCGGCGCCACGTTCGCCGCCTTCCCGCTCTGGTACGCCTCCCTGTTCTCCGCCCTTTACCTCCCGCTCCTGGTGGTGCTTGTTGCCCTGATTTTCCGGGCGGTGGCCTTCGAGTACCGGGGCAAGGTGGACACCGACCAGTGGCGTGCCCGCTGGGACTGGGCCATCGCGCTGGGATCCTTCTTCGCGGCCTTCGGCGTGGGTGCCGCGCTGGCGCTCACCACCACCGGCCTGCCGCTGAACGCCAACGGCGACCGCGAAGGAGGCCCGCTGGCATGGTTCAGCGGATACGCCGTTCTGGGCGGCCTCGCCGTCGTGGGCTTCTCGCTGATCCACGCCCTGGCTTTCCTGGCCCTGAAGACCGACGGCGACGTGCGGCACCGGGCACGGACATGGTTCGTGCGCCTGCTCCCCGTCCTGCTCCTGCCCATCGCGGCATGGGCACTCAGCATCCAGTTCCTGGACGGGAAGCCCTGGACCTGGGCCCTTGTCCTGCTGGCTGTTGCCGCCGCGGCCGCAGCCTGGGTGTGGGCCCGTAAGGGAGCCGAAGGCAAGGCCTTCTCCGGGCTTGGCGCTTTCCTGGCACTGGGATCGGCATCGATCTTTGCGGCGGTGTTCCCGGTGGTTCTGCCGTCCACCCTCAACGAGGCCTTTGACCTCACCATCTCCAATGCCTCCTCCTCCGACTACACCCTGGGGCTCATGAGCATCGTGGCGGCCTTCGGCCTTCCCCTTGTCATCGCCTACCAGGCCTGGACTTACTGGGTGTTCCGCCGCCGGGTCAGTGCAGCGCACATCCCGGAGGCCCACAGCTTCCTGCCGGCCATCGCCGCCAGGGCTTTCACAACGAAGGGCTGACATGCGGCCAAGTTTCCCTCCCGGTCCGGCCACCCGGTCCGCCGTCTACCTGCTGGGACTGCTGGCAGCCCTGAAGGCCCTGTCACTTGTCCTGATGGGCCAGGCCGTTGCCTCGGTACTGGCCGGACTGGTGGCGGGGGACCCGGACTGGGCAGGCCAGGTTGCCCTGGGACTGGCCGGCGTCGTGCTGCGGTCACTGACCGTCTGGGCACAGGCCGTCGCTGCCCGGCGGGCGGCCCTTGGCATCAAGGAGGAGCTGCGTGCCGGGCTGCTCGAACGGTCGCTGCGCAACGGCGCCAGGGGAACCGGCCCTGCCGACGGCGGGCTCGCCGTCCTGGCAACCCGTGGACTGGATGCGCTGGACAACTACTACACCCAGTTCCTCCCGGCACTGGTCAACTGCGCGGTGATCCCGCTGCTGCTGGGAGCACGGATCCTCTTTGCGGACTGGGTCAGCGCGGTGGTAATTGTCCTGACGGTACCGCTGGTGCCGCTGTTCATGGTACTCATCGGCCGGTACACCGAAGACAACGTCCGTGAAGCGCAGGCGGCCCTTGGCAGGCTGTCCGCCCACATGCTGGAGCTGGCAAAAGGCCTGCCGGTCCTGGTGGGGCTCGGACGCGCCACGGCGCATCGCAAGGCCCTCGAAGAGATCTCCGAGGAATACCGCACCCGCACAATGGGCACCCTGCGCACCGCATTCCTCTCGGCGCTGGCACTGGAACTGATCGCCACCATCTCCGTGGCGGTCGTGGCGGTGTTCATCGGCGTCCGGCTGGTGCACGGGGACATGCCGCTCGAGGCCGGCCTGCTGGCACTGATCCTGGCCCCGGACTGCTATCTCCCGCTGCGTGAACTGGGCACCGCCCACCATGCCAGCGACGACGGGCGGGTGGCCCTCGCGGAAACCACCGCGGTCACGGAGGCCCCCGAACCCCGGCCGCTTCCGGCAACCAGGGCGGGACGGCCCGGTGGCCCCGTCTCCGTCACGGACCTGACCGTGGACTACAGCGGAAGGTCGGGCCCCGCCGTCGGCCCGCTCACCTTCACCGCGCCGCAAGGCAGGATCACCGCCCTGGACGGAGCCAGCGGCGCAGGAAAGAGCACAGTCCTCGGTGTGCTGGCGGGAACCATCGGGGACGGAGCCGGCACCACGGTCACCGGCACCCTCCAGGGCATCGACCGCAGTGCGCTGGCCTGGGTGCCGCAGCATCCGGTCATGCTCGCCGAAACTGTCCTGGACGAGGTGCTGCTGTACCTCTCCGGGGATATCGAGGGCGCCCGCGGCCACGCCGGCGTGGAAGCCGCCGCACGCTCATGCCTGGCCCGCGCCGCTGCCGGCCATCTGGCACACCAGCACCCCGCCGAGCTGAGCCCCGGGGAGCTGCGGAGGGTGGCACTGGCCAGGGGACTGGCCCGGATCGAGGCAGGAGCCACAGTGCTGCTGCTCGATGAGCCCACCGCGCACCTGGACGACGTCTCGGCCATGGTGGTGGAAGACGCGATCCGCCACCTGCGCGGACGCGTCACCGTGATCCTCGTGGCGCACAACGGACGCACCCGCAACCTTGCCGACCATCTGGTGCCGGTGGCTGCGCACGCAGAGCCAGTCCACGCAGAGCCAGTCCAGGCAGAGCCTGCCCGGGCAGGGGAACCAGGCGTGCGGGCCGGGGTGCTGGCCACAGCCGCAGCGCCGGGGCAGGCCGCGTTGCAGAAGGCCGGGCCGAAACCAGGGGGTGGCGTGGACGTCGCAGCAGACGCCTGGCCGGCCCCCGCTGCTGCCGGTGCCGGTGCCGGTGCCGGTGCGCCCGCCAGCGGGGCCGCAGGCACCCGCCATACGGCCCGGCTCCTCGCGGCGCTCCTGGCGCCGGTCCGCGGCAAGTTTGCAGCGGCTGCCGTCGTGGGCACCCTGGCGGCCGTCTTCGCCGTCGCCCTGTCCGGCCTGTCCGGCTGGCTGATCATCCGGGCCAGCGAGCAGCCGCCCATCCTGTACCTGCTGACAGCTATTGTTGGCGTGCGGTTCTTCGGGATCGGGCGGGCCGTGCTCCGCTACTGCGAGCGGCTCCTGCTCCACGATGCGGTGTTTGCCGCCCTCACCCGCCTCCGCGGGCGGCTCTGGGAGTCCCTGAGCCGCAGGGCCCTCGCCCTCCGCCGGCTGCTGCAGGGCGGCAACGTCCTGGGGACGGTCATCGACGACGTCGATACCGTCCGCGACCTCCTGCCAAGGGTTGCGCTGCCGCCGGTGACGGCGCTCGCTGTCTCCGCCCTGGCCCTGGCCACCACCTGGCTGCTGGTGCCGGACGCCGTCCCGGCCGTCCTGGCCGCCGCCGCAGCCAGCCTGCTCCTGGCCCCGGCCGTGGCGCTGTGGGCCGACCGGAAGTCAGCCAGTGTCGAGCAGGTCCTGAGGTCCGGGGTCCTGCGCCGGATTTCCGCAGCCCTCGATGCACGCGCCGAACTCCACGCCAACGGCGTCGCCGCCCCGGTGCTGGCCGGACTGCGCGCCCAGGACCGCAGCGCCACCCGCGCTTCCCAGCGGTCAGCGTGGGCAGACGGCCTGGGACACGCTGTCACCACAGCCTCCTGCTGCGCGGCTGCCTTCGCAGCTGCCTGGCTGGCCGCTCCCGCCGTGCTCGGCGGCCGGCTTGCCCCGGCGACGGCGGCGGTGGTGGTGCTGATGCTCCTCGCACTGGTGGAGCCCTACGCAGCCATGACGACGGCGGTGCGCCAGTTCCCAGCGCTACGGACAGTCATGCGGCGCGTGTCCGCCTCGGGCGCCCTGGATGCCGCCACTGCAGGCCCCGACGGTTCCCCAGCCGACGGCCTGCACACGGTGCCGGCCCGCCGCGACGGTGCTCCCGGCGTCGAACTCGTTGACCTCGCGGCGGCGTGGCCGGGCGGTGCTCCGGTGTTTTCCGGGATCAACGCCGTTGCGGAGCCAGGCCGGTGGCTGGCCGTCACCGGACCGTCCGGTTCCGGAAAGTCCACCCTGCTCTCGGTCCTGCTGGGATTCCTCCCTGCAGTAGCCGGGGCAGCCCGGGTGACCGGCCGGGCCGCCTGGTGTCCGCAGGAAGCCCACCTTTTTGACTCGACCATCCGCGGCAACCTGCTGCTGGGCAGGCCCCCCGCGAACGGCCCGGCCGGAGTCGGCGAGCTGATGGAGGTGCTGGAGTCCGTGGGGCTGGCGGGCCTGGTGGAGCGCCTGCCGGCCGGCCTGGACACCAGGATCGGTCCGGGCGGGGCCTTCCTGAGCGGGGGAGAGCGCCAGCGCCTGGCCGTGGCGCGCACGCTGATGACGGGAGCGGAGGTGATCCTGCTGGATGAGCCAACAGCGCACCTGGATGCTGAATCGGCAGAGGCCATGCTGGCCGACCTGCGCGCGGGACTCGGCAACCGGACCGTGGTGCTGGTGACCCACAACCCGGCTGATATCCATCCTGAGGATGCGAGGCTGGTGCTGGCCGGATCCGGGAACGCCGGAGGCAGCGGACACAACGGCGCACCGGCGTATGCCGCGGTGGCGGAGGGTCAGCCGTCCACGTCGTGAAGGTGGTGGACGACGTCGTGCAGGAAGTACTGGGCCAGCGTCAGGACGGTGAACTCCGAGCCGTTGCTGCGCAGCCCTGTCCGTGCCCATTCTGATTCGCGGACCCGGGCAAAGGACTCCGCCGCCTGCTTTCCCTCAGCCGTCAGCTCTGCGCTGACCACTGCCGGATCCGCGTTGGCGTAATCCTTGTCGATGGCCGTCTGGTCCTGGTCCCAGTTCTCGAACCGTGCGTCATCCGATTCGAGCATGAGGTTCAGCCGCTGGTCGAAAAGGCTGAAGACGTCCCGGACGTGGCAGGAATACTCCAGCGCGGACCAGGTGCGCTCATTGGGGCGCTCGGCCACGTCCGGCCTGCGCAGGACGGCACGCCAGCGGGGCAGCATGTTGTCGATGCTCCCCGGGACGGTGGACGGGGTCACCGTTGCGGCGTCGAACGAGCATTCCGGGCAGGGACGCGTCAGGACCCAGGTCCAGTCCTTCTCATCAGGAACGATAGGCATGCATGCAGTCTAGGCCGGATCAGGCAGTCTGGCCGGGATCAGGCCACGCCATGGCGGGACCCACCACGTCCACCGGCTGCGACAACGGGACGCCGGAGCCATCCCGCCGGCCGTGCTCCTGCGGCAGGGACCTGGCAACCCCCGCGGCTGAGGCGGCCTTGGCCGGTCCGTGCCCCGCCCAGGCCAGCAGCAGCGTGTCCTCTCCCTTCAGGAAGCGGTGTGCCCGCACGCCGGCGGTTGCACGGCCCTTCACGGGGTACTCGGAGAACGCCGTGACCTTGGCCGTGCCGGGGGCGGTCCCGGGAAGGGCTCCCGTTGTCCCGGCGATGGTCACCACCACTGCGGCCTCGTCCGTGGGCTGGACCGCGCCGAAGTACAGCACCCGGTCACCGGCGGCCAGCTTGATTCCCGCCATGCCGCCGGCCGTCCGCCCCTGGGGGCGCACGCTTGCGGCTCCGAACTTCAGCAGCTGGGCCTGGCTGGTCAGGAACACCAGCTCAGCATCATCTGCTCCCGCCGGTGCCACATTGACCACGAAGTCCTTGTCCTTGAGGGCTATGACGTCCCAGTCTTCCCGGTTCAGCGGGTAGTCCGGCTGCACCCGCTTCACCACGCCCTGGGATGTGCCGATGGCCAGCACTTCGTCCAGCGGCACGAACGCCACCAGGGTTTCCCCCTTGAGCAGGGTGAGGAAATCCCTGGCCGGAACCCCGCCGGCGAGGTTGGGCAGGCCGGACATGGGCGGCAGCACCGGCATGTCCATCACCTGGAGGCGCAGCATCCGCCCCAGGGAGGTGACCGCCGCGATCTCGCCCCGTGCGGAGGTCTTGACCACGGACGTGAACACATCGTGTTTTGCCCGGGGGCCCGCCTCCGCCAGCGGCTCCTGGTTGCTGGTGCGGGCCACCTGTCCGGAGGCGGTCAGGATGGCCCAGCAGGGGTCGTCGGCGATTTCCAGGGCGAGCGGCGCCGCCTTGCCCTTTTTCCCGGCGGCCAGGGCAAGGTCGGCGGCCACGGTGGGCGCCACGGCTTCGGATTCGAGGAGGACGGTGCGCCGCGGAGTGCCGTGCTCCTCGGCAATCTCTCCCAGCTCGTCGGACACCAGGGTCCGGAGCCGCTCCTCGGAGCCCAGGATCGCCTCGAGCTCCGCGATCTCGCGGCGCAGCTCGTCCTGCTCCTTCTCCAGCTCGATCCGGGAGTACTTGGTCAGCTGGCGCAGCCGGAGCTCCAGGATGTAGTTCGCCTGGATCTCCGTGAGGTCGTAGATGGACATCAGCCGGGCCCGGGCGGCGGCTGCCTCATCGGAGGAGCGGATGATCTGGATGACCTCGTCAATGTCCACAATGGCGATGAGGAGGCCCTCCACCAGGTGGAGGCGGTCCTTCTTCTTGCCCAGCCGGAACACGGTCCGGCGGCGGACAACGTCGATCCTGTGGTTGACGTAGACAGACAGCAGCTGCACCAGGCCCAGGGTCTGTGGCTGTCCGTCCACCAGGGTGACGTTGTTGATGCCGAAAGAGTCCTCCATCGGCGAGTAGCGGTACAGCTGCTGGAGCACCGCGTTGGGGTTGAAGCCGTTCTTGAGTTCGATGACCAGGCGCAGGCCGTGCTTGCGGTCCGTCAGGTCCACGATGTCGCTGATGCCGGTCAGCTTCTTGGCGTTGACGGCGTCCTTGATCTTCTCGATGACCTTTTCCGGGCCCACCATGTAGGGGAGCTCGGTGACCACCAGGCCGGTCCGCCGCGCGGACAGCTGTTCCACCTCCACCTTGGCCCGCGTCTTGAAGGACCCCCGTCCCGTGGCGTAGGCGTCGCGGATGCCGTCCAGCCCCACGATCCGCCCGCCGCTGGGCAGGTCCGGGCCGGGCACGAACCGCATGATGTCATCCAGTGTGGCGTCCGGGTGGGCAATCAGGTGCCGCGCGGCGGAAATGACTTCCACCAGGTTGTGCGGGGCCATGTTGGTGGCCATGCCCACGGCAATGCCGGTGGCGCCGTTGACCAGCAGGTTGGGGAACGCGGCCGGAAGGACGTCCGGCTGGGTCAGCTGGTTGTCATAGTTTGGAACGAAGTCCACCACGTCTTCGTCGAGGTGGTTGGTGAGCGTCAGGGCAGCCGCCGCGAGCCGCGCTTCCGTGTACCGCGGAGCCGCAGGGCCGTCGTCGAGCGATCCGAAGTTGCCGTGCCCGTCAATCAGGGGCAGCCGCAGCGAGAAGTCCTGGGCCATGCGCACCATGGCGTCGTAGATGGCGGTGTCGCCGTGCGGGTGCAGCTTGCCCATGACCTCGCCCACCACGCGGGCGCTTTTCACATGGCCGCGGTCCGGGCGCAGGCCCATGTCGCTCATCATGTAGAGGATGCGCCGCTGCACCGGCTTGAGCCCGTCGCGGGCGTCCGGAAGCGCCCGGGAGTAGATCACCGAATACGCGTACTCCAGGAAGGAACCTTCCATTTCGGAGGTGACATCGATGTCCACGATGTTCTCCGTGTAGGGGGTGGTGTCTTCGGGAGGGGCTGAACTTTGGCGGCGGGCCATGGGGTTGGTGGATCCTTCTGCAGAGCGGTGCAATGGTTTGTTGGGCGCAAGCGGCAGTGCTGCGGGAGTTTTTGGCTAGGCTAAGCCTATGGTGGAACAGCCCGTGGACGGCGAATATCCGGAACATTGGGAAGCCGATGTCGTGCTGCGGGACGGCGGGACGGCACATCTGCGCCCCATCCACCCCGCGGACGCGGACGCTGTCCAGAAGTTCCATATGGGACAGTCGCAGAACTCAATCTACATGCGCTTCTTTGCCTTCAAGGCCAAGCTTTCCAGCAAGGAGCTCAAGCGGTTCACCGAGGTGGACTACCGGGACCGGGTGGCGTTCGTCATCACCATCGGCGGTGAAATCGTAGGGATCGGCCGGTATGACCGGCTGGACGACCCCACCGAAGCCGAAGTGGCGTTCAACATCGCCGATTCGCACCAGGGGAGGGGCATCGGCTCCATCCTGCTCGAACACCTCGCCGCCGCCGCCCACGAGAACGGGATCCGCCGCTTCAGCGCGGAGGTGCTGCCGGAGAACCGCAAGATGCTGATGGTCTTTTCCGACGCCGGCTATGACGTCAAACGGCATTTCGACGACGGCGTCGTCAGCCTTGAGTTCAACATCGACCCCACCGAAAAATCCCGGGCGGTGATGGAATCCCGCGAGCACCGCGCGGAGGCGAGGAGTGTCCGCGACCTGCTGACGCCGTCGTCCATTGCCGTCATCGGGGCGAGCCGCAAGTGGGGGACGGTGGGCTACCAGCTCCTGGAGCACATCATCGAAGGCGGCTTCCCGGGGCCCGTGTTTGCCATCAATCCCGAGGCCCTGGAATTGGCCGGCATGATCTCCTTCGGCAGGCTCTCAGAGGTCCCTGAACCTGTGCAGCTGGCCGTTGTTGCCGTCCCTTACGAGGAAGTGCCCGCCGTCGTCGCAGACTGTGCGGCGGCAGGGGTTAAGGGCCTGGTAATCGCCTCAGCAGGCTTCGCGGACGACGGCGAACGCGGCCTCATGAGGCAGCGCGACCTGGTGCGACAGGCACGCGCCAACGGGATGCGGGTGATTGGGCCGGCGTCCCTGGGGATCGTGAACACCCACCCGGCCGTGTCGCTGAACGCCTCGATGGCGCCCGCGCTGGCGCTGCGCGGCGGGCTTGGGCTGTTCTCCCAGTCAGCGGCCATCGGCGTTTCGCTCTACGCCGCTTCCAGCAGGCGCCGGCTGGGACTGTCCACCTTTCTCTCCGCCGGGAACCGCGCGGACGTGTCGGGCAACGACATGATGCAGTACTGGGAGGACGACGCCGACACCTCCGCCGTGGGCCTGTACCTGGAATCGATCGGCAACCCGCGCAAGTTTTCCCGGCTGGCCCGGCGCCTGGCGCGCATCAAGCCGGTCATTGTGGCCAAGTCCGATGCCATGGGGCTGCGGCTGCCGCCCGGCCACGCCGTCCGCACCACCCAAGCGCCTGCGGGTGCGCTTGACGCGATGCTCCGCCAGTCAGGGGTCATCCGGGTGGAGACCATAGAGCAGCTTGTGGACGTGGCGCAGGTGGTGTCCAACCAGCCGCTGCCCGCCGGGCCCGGGCTGGCCATCTTCAGCAACTCCCAGGCCCTGGGAAAAGTGGTGGCAGACAGCGCGTCGTCGCATGGGCTCGACGTTGCCCGGCTGGTGACCGGCGTGGACCTCGACGCCGGCCAGTCGGTTGCCCTCCCCGCCCTGCGTTCGTCCCTGCTCGCCGCCCTCGAGTCCGACGCCGTCCATGGGGCCGTCGCGGCACTGCTGCCCGCCCGCGGGCTCACGGTGGACAGCATTGCCGAGGTGCTCGCCGAATGCTCGGTGAAGGCAGGAAAACCCGTGGTGGCCGCGTTCACCGGAATCCTGGATCCCTCGGTCTATGTCGAGGGCATGGTGGGGTCCGTGGAGCAGGCCGTGCCCTGCTTCTCCAATCCTGGCGCTGCGGTGGCCGCGCTCGCCGCCGTGGTGCGGTACTCGGAGTGGGTCTCGCGCGACCACGGGCACTTCGTTGAGCCGGAAGGCTGCGATCCGCAGCGCGCGCGGGCCGAGCTGGAGGGCCTCCTCCGCGACGTGAAGGGGGAGCAGCTCAAGCAGCTGGACCCGGCGGCCACCCGCTCCCTCCTGGGCCACTACGGCATCACCGTGCTGCCTTCGGTTGGCTTCGACACCCCGGACCAGGCCGTTGAGGCGGCGGACATGCTGGGCTGGCCGGTGGCGCTGAAGACCACCGACCCCTCGCTGCGCCACCGCCTGGACCTCGGGGGAGTCCGCCTGGATATCCAGGACGCCGAGTCCCTGCGCCTGAACGTCCTGCAGATGCGGCGGACCCTATCCCGCTACGGCGACCCGGCACTGGAAGTGCAGAGCATGGCGCCGGTGGGACAGGCCTGTACCTTCCGGGCCATCGAGGACCCGCTCCTGGGCCCGGTCATCTCGTTCGGCCTGGCCGGGGACGCCGTCAACCTGCTGGACGACTGGGCGCACCGGGTACCGCCCCTGTCAGCCGCAGACGTGCATGACTTCATCCGCGGGCCGCGGGCGGCCCGGAAGCTCTTCGGCTACCAGGGCCTGCCGGCCGTGGACGTGGCCGCCCTTGAGGACCTGGCCGGCAGGCTTGCCTGGCTCAAGGACAGCCACCCGGAAATCGCGCTGGTGGAATTCAACCCCGTGCTGTGCGGCGTATCCGGTGCAGTGATCCTGGCCGCGGATGTCCGGATCGGCAACGCGGCCCAGCGCACCGACAGCGCCCGCCGGGCCATGCTGGGCTGACGCGGTTAGCAATGTGGCGGGCCGATCTGTGAAAATGGGGGAATGAGCTCACAGCCTCCCGCGTCGGCGCCCGAAACGCCCGGCAATGAAAACCAGGCAGTCCGCCACAGCTCACACAGCCACAGCGCCCAGGGCCAAAGCCTGGACGGCGCGCTCCAGAAGGCGGGTTTTTACCCGCGCCTGGTGGCTGACGTGGTGGACGACGCACTGGACGGCCGCGAGTGCGTTGCCCACCTGGTGCACCTGGAAACCCACTTCGACCGTGCCGAGGTACGCCGCCACATCACCGTGCTGGTGCTGACCGCGGACATGCTGGTGATCACCCACGTGGACGACCAGCAGCTGGATGAGGCGGGTGAGCAAATCGTGGCCCAGATCTCCACTGAGTCCGTGCCCGTGGCGCAGATCCGCTCCGTGGTCCTCAGCTACATGTACGCGCAGCCTCAGGACTACAAGCCTTCAGACCCGGTCCGCGAGGTGACGCTGTCCATAGCATGGTCCGGCGGCCAGAGGCTTGACATGGGCCCCGCCAGCTGCGGGGATCCCCAGTGCGAGGCGGACCACGGGTACAGCGGCACCATTGCGCAGGAGGACATTGTCCTGCGGATCAGCGCCGAGGCGGACGGATTGCAGGCCGTCCAGGACGCCAAGCTCTTCGCCCGCGCGCTGCGCGCCGTGAACACGGGCTCTGCCGCCCCGGCGCCCCACATCCAGTCACTCCCGGCCCGGCCGCGTTCAGGCGTGTTCGGCAACCGGCTCAGCCGCGGGCACCAGCAGCGCTGAGATGCCGGACGAACGACGAACAACCAGCAACGTCCCCCCAGCCGGCAACGTCCCACGAACCCCAGCCAGCGGCGCTCCTGTCCCGGCCGGCGCCCCAGCCGGCCGGCCGGCCAAAGCCCCGGACCTGCCGCCCGCTCCCGCCTACGGCCGGCGTTCCGTGGCGGACGTGCTGACCAGTGCCGCAGCCAGCCTGGGCCTGGACGGATTCACCAACACCCTTGGCCTTCCTGCCGCGTCCCGCGTATGCGTCGTCGTCGCCGACGGCCTTGGCCGGAACCTCCTGAAGCAGAAGTCCGCCCATACCCCCTTCCTGCGCTCCGTCATCCAGGCCGGCCAGGGCGCCGTCCCCGTGTGGCTCGATTCGGCGTTCCCTTCCACCACGGCCGCCGCATTGGCAAGTTTCGGCACCGGCCTGCCCCCGGGCCAGCACGGCCTGGTGGGCTACGACGTGCTGGATCCGGAGCAGGACAAGGTGGTCAACCTTCTTGGCAACTGGGACCCCGGGGTTGACCCGGTGGCCTGGCAGCCGTTCCCCACAGTGCTGGAACGCGCTGCCGGCCAGGCGGCAGTGACCACTGTCAGCCTTCCCCAGTTCGGGGACTCACCCATGACCCGCGCCGCCCTCCGCGGCGGCACCTTCATTCCCGCCACCACCTCCCACGCCCGGACCGCCGCGGCCGCCGAAGCCCTGGCAGCGCCAGGGCCAGGCCTGATGTACTTCTACGTCAACGAGCTTGATAAGGCAGGCCACCGCCACGGCTGCCAGTCGCAGGAATGGGAACACCAGCTTGAAGAGCTGGACGCCGTGATGAAGCGGCTCAACTCCTCCCTGCCGGCGGGCACCAGCATCCTGCTGACGGCGGACCACGGCATGCTCGACGTGCCGGAGCAGCAGCGCATCGACTTCTCGGCGGATCCGCAGCTGGTGGAAGGAGTACGCCACACGGCAGGCGAACCGCGGATGGTGCACCTGTACCTGGACGACGCGTCAGACGCCGGTGCACGGGAGCGGCTCCTCGCCGCCTGGCGCGGCCGTTTCGGTACCCGCATCTGGGCGTTCACCAGGGAGGACGCCATTGCCGCAGGACTTTTTGGTCCGGTCCGGCCCGCAGTCGAGCGCAGGATCGGCGACGTGATGATTGCGGCCCGCGACGAGCTCGCCCTCTACGACACGAGGCGTGTCCGCCCCACCGCGATGGAGGTCGTGGGTCAGCACGGATCGCTGACCAGGGCTGAGCGGGAGGTTCCGCTCCTCTATTTCACGGCCGACGGCAGGAGCGCCCGCCGTGGCTGAGCTCGTCTTTTTCTCCGGCACCATGGACTGCGGCAAGTCCACGCTCGCGCTGCAGATGGACCACAACCACCGGGTCCGTGGCCGGGGCGGCGTCCGCTTCAGCCGCAACGACCGCGCCGGCGAGTCCCGTATCTCCAGCCGGCTTGGACTGGAAACCGACGCCGTGGAGGTAGTGGACGGGACGGATTTCTGGGAGGAAGTCATGCGGCGGCGCACCCAGGGCCAGCGTGTGGACTACCTGATCTGCGATGAAGCCCAGTTCTACACGCCTGAGCAGGTGGAGCAGCTGGCGAAAGTCGTGGACGAGATCGACGTGGACGTCTTCGCCTTCGGCATCACCGCTGACTTCCGCACCCGGCTGTTCCCCGGCTCCCAGCGGCTGATCGAACTCGCGGACCGGGTGCAGGTCCTGCAGGTGGAGGCCCTGTGCTGGTGCGGCCGCCGGGCAACGCACAACGCACGCACGGTCGACGGCGTCATGGTCACCGAGGGCGCGCAGGTAGTGGTGGGCGACGTTGACATGGCCGTGGACGGCCCGGCCGCCACGGCGGCAGGCCACATCCCCGTAGTGGGATATGAGACGCTGTGCCGCCGCCATTTCATGCGCCGCGTCACGGCGCATGGCGCCAACCTCATGGCCGAACAGGACCAGCTGCTGCCGTTCGAGGTGGATGCGTGCCTGTGGCGGGGCACCGGCGGGACCGGCGTGGACGCCTAGACAGTCCTTCCGGCGGTGCGGGCCGCAGGCCCGGGAGCCAGCCGCCGGCCCGGGAGTCAGTCCCCGCGGGTACCGAAGACGATTTCGTCCCAGGATGGAACGCTGGAGCGCTTGGGCCTGGCGGGCTGGCGTTCGGGAGTTCCCGCCTCCGGCAGTTGGCCGGTGGTGGGGGAGGAGTCTTCGTTCCGGGGCGCAGGACGCTTCGGGGCGCCGCCCAGCAATTCGTCCAGTCCCGCGCCACTGGATGTGCCGTTCCCGTTGCCCGGTGCTGCGTCCGCTGCCGTGGCGCCGGAGGCCCGCTGCGGTGAAGCCACAATGGTTATTTCCCGGGTATCGGTGCTGACGCCGTTATGCAGCCGCAGGTTCTCGTCGGCGGGTTCGTGCTGGGGCGGCAGGAGGCTGAGCCGGGACAGCATGGACGGCCGGGCATCCCGCCGCCGGACGAAGGAGTCGCCCTGGGCAGCAGGCGCTTCGGTACGGTCAGGTTCCTGTCCGGCGTCGTGTTCTTCCGCTTCCGGAGTGATCTCCGAGGGCCGGGGGTGGGCGGCAGGAACGCCAGTGGTCAGGAGCAGCGCCAGGGCGTCGTCGGAGTCCTCATCCACGCCAAGCCTCTGGCCCCGTCGGGAGCGCAGCATGTCCAGGAGGCCGTCGGATTCCTTATCCTTGCCGGCCGCCTGGCCGGCGTTGCCGCCCTGGTTGCCGGGAGCGGAGTCGGCATCGGTCTCAAAATCAAAGGGCCGGTCGGAGACGGCGGACAACCTGCGGGCCGGGACCGGTCCGTCCAGGGGCTCCAGCTCACTGAGCTGCTGGGCCCAGCGGTTGGCGTTATGCAGGGTCTTCCGGGCCGGGCTGAAGGTCCACAGCGCGGGCGGCTCCTCGCCGATTCCCTGTGCGCCGCCGTTCTTCGCCTCGAAGGTGGCAGACACAGTCCAGGTCCCGTCCTGGCGGCGCCATGAATCCCACTCCGCGGAGGCGGGGTCGATGCCATGCGCCGAAAGCCTGTGCGCCACCATGTCGCCCAACGTGGCCGGGCTGTCACCGAATGCTGAGCGGTAGATGTCGTGCCCGGGCGACGGCGCGGCCACTTCCACCTTGCGGGCCTGCTGGGCCACGTACTCCCGTTCTGCGAGGACCGGGCCCTCGTACCGTTCAACCTTGGCCAGCGGCAGCCCGGAAGCCTCGGCTACGTCCGCCGCCGTGGCTCCGGCCCTGATCCGGGCCTGGATGTCCCGCGGGGACATGGGAATGGCAGGCCGCTCGACCCGCGGCTTAACCGCGGACCTGCTGGCCGTCCTCAGCGCTTCATCGATCGGCAGCTGGAACATCTCGCCGCCGGCCCCGCTCAACAGGAGGTGAGTCCCGTCGTCGTGTACGCCTACAAGCCGTAGATCCTGCATACAAATCCTCCACCCTGGCATTACTATCACTCGAAACTTTGCCATCCGGCGGCCGGGTTTTGGCTCAAGGGGCAGGGCGCGCCGCGATTTTCCGGGAGATCCGGGTGAAAGGGGACCTGCGGGCTAGTGCCTTGAGAGGGCTGCCGTCAGCTCATCGGGGCGGCGGGTGGAGGTCAGCCAGTACGGCGTCGGGTCTGATGGATCGGTGATCTCAACCTTGACCACCGGATCGATCCAGCCCCGGATGCAGAGGTAGGCCAGCCCGTTCAGCCGGGTGCCGCGTTCCGCCGTCGCTTCCCCGCCGCGGAACGGCTGGACGGCACCCACAAAGCGGCGCTCGATGGTGGCCCGCCCCACGGTCAGGGTTTTCGGGGTCACCACGATGCTCGGGGTGGAAAGGACCAGGAGTACGGCGATGATGGCAAAAAGCACCACTGCGGCCGTGTACCCGGCAGCTGCGCTGATCGGGGCGAACACCAGGATCCCCGCCCCTGAAACGCCTGCCGAGATGATCCAGATCCATACGTTCGGCCACAACTTTTCGCGATAGATCACGTCAGCTTCGGCTGAGGGAGTATTGGGCACGGACGCGGCGGAACTGGATTCGGGCATGGACCAAGCTTTCCACCTTTCCGTGGCTATTTCATCCCGGCCGGGCCCGTCCCGGCTGTGCCGGCCGGTGCCGTTCAGGGCGGGACCGCACTGGGAGGTCCGGCCCGGCAGGCTGTACGCAGGCTGTACGCAGTGGGCAGCCGCCCGCGGCCTAGGTCCCATCCGCGGGCGCGGGTTAGAGTGAGTTACTGTGACTGATCAATCCGCAGCAGTAGACACATTTCCCCCGGACCCGCCTTCCGGGGACGAGCCCCTTGCCTCGGCCCCGACCCTGCAGGTCCAGCTGAAGATGCTGGACCCGGGCCTGGAAGCGCCGTCGTACGCGCACCCGGGCGATGCCGGCGCTGACCTTCGCGCCAGGGAAGACGTTGTCCTGCAGCCGGGAGAGCGCAAGCTCGTACCCACCGGAGTGGCCATTGCCCTGCCTGAGGGATTCGTGGCCCTCATCCACCCCCGCTCCGGACTGGCCACCAGGCACGGGCTGACTATCGTCAACGCCCCGGGAACGGTGGATGCCGGGTACCGCGGGGAAATAGCAGTCACCCTGCTGAACACCGATGCCACCCAGCCCATTGAGCTGCACCGCGGCGATAGAATTGCCCAGATGGTGATCCAGCGGGTTGAGTACGCCCAGTTCATCCCCGTCAACGAATTGAGCGGGTCCGTGCGCGGCACCGGAGGATTCGGGTCCACCGGCGGGTTCAGGCGGCCCGGAGCCTGAGACAAGTATTTCCGTTCCGGCAGGCTCGCTGCCGGCAAGCGGCAGAGCACGACGGCGGGACCCCCTCAGGGCCGGACCGGCACATTTCACAACTAAGGAGACACCCTCATGGTCTTTGGGCTCGGCAGGAAAGCCAAGAAGGAAGAAGTATCCGAACCGGATGACTCCCTGACCACCGCGGAGTCCCCGGAGGACGCCGCGGCAGGCTCCGGTGTCCGCGCCAACGGACCGTTTGATGAATCCGAAATCACCAGCCGCGACGGTTACGTGGACCTCGGCGCGCTCCTGATCGCACCCAGTGAGGGCCTGCAACTGCGCCTCGAGGTTGAAGAAGCCACCCAGCGCGTGGTGGCCGTTACCTTGGATCTGAACGGGTCGAGCCTGCAGCTTCAGGCTTTCGCCGCCCCCAAGACCGAAGGCCTGTGGGACGAAATCCGTGAGCAGATCGGCCAGTCCGTCGGGGCACAGGGCGGCCAGGTCGAGGAAGTCGAGGGAGGCTTCGGCACTGAACTCGTAGCGAAACTGCCGGCCGGGCTGCCTGACGGCAGCCAGGGATACCGGGTGGCGCGTTTTGTAGGCGTTGACGGTCCCCGCTGGTTCCTCCGTGGCGTGCTGGGCGGCCCGGCAGCCCTGGAACGGGCTGCTGCCGAGCCGCTGGAAGCCCTCTTCAGGCAGGTTGTGGTGATCCGGGGCGGCAGCCCCATGCCGCCGCGGGACCTGCTGCAGCTCCGCCTGCCCAAGGACGCTGCCGCAACCCCACCGCCGGCCGCCACCCCGCAGCCCGCCCCCGCGCAGCCCGCCCCCGCGCTCCAGGAGCCGGAACGTGGCCCGGAAACCACACAGATTGGCTGATCCTGCACCGGACGGCGTGCCCCGGCACCACGCCGGAACACTCCCTATCAGCCAGCTTCCGGACAAGGGCCGTGTCACCTGCCAGGGGCGCATCGAATCGGTGACTTTCCTCCCGGCAGACCAGGCTGCCGCCTTCAGCGCCATGGTCTCCGACGCCGAGCCGGAAAAAGCCTCCGCCCAGGCTGGTGCACGGCGCGGAAGGCTCCGCGTTGTGTGGCTGGGGCGCCGGCGCGTGCCGGGCATTGAAGCCGGCGCGGAGATCCGGCTGGACGGAATGCTTTCCACGAACAACGGACTGCCCACCATGTTCAACCCACGCTACGAAATACTGTCCCGCCAGGAGAACGAATGACCGCGCCCCAGCCCGACCCCTCCGCCGGATCCCAGGGGCCGGATACTCCCGGCCACGCAGGCAAGCCGGGCCCGGCGCAGGAGCCTTCCCCCGTGGCGGGCCTCGCAGCGGAATATGCCGCCAAGGCAGGACTGCACCGGACCCACGACGGCCGCGTGGACGTCCTCCGGAGCGCCGGCGGGATCCAGGGCATTGCCGAGAGCATCGCTCCGGGACTCGTCTTCCTGGTCGCCTTCACCGTGACCCGGGAACTGACGCTGTCCCTTGTGGCGGCCCTTGCCGCCGCAGCCGTCTTCACAGTGGTCCGGCTGGTCCAGCGCAAGCCCCTGACGCAGGCACTCGCCGGCGTGGTGGGCGTGGGTATCTCGGCCTGGCTGGCCAATACCACCGGCAAGGCAGAGGACTTCTACCTGCCCGGTTTCTTCACCAACGCCGGGTACATCCTGGCGATGGTCCTCTCCATCTTCCTCAAATGGCCGGTAGCGGGCCTGCTCTTCGGATTCATCCGGAACGAAGGCCTCGACTGGCGCAAGGACCCGGCACGGGTCAAGGCCTACCAGCTGGGCACCTGGATCATCGTTGCGGTCCTTGCGCTTCGGCTTGCCGTACAGGTCCCGCTCTACCTCATGGGGCCTGAAGGACTTGCTGCCCTGGCAACCACCCGCCTCATCATGGGCGCGCCGCTGTACATCCTCGGTGTCTGGATCGCCTGGCTTGTCACGCGGCCCGCTCCGGCCGAGTCCGGGCCGGAACCCCAGCCGACGGACGGCCCGGCTGCGGCAAACTAGCCGTCGAACCCGTCGTCCTCCGGGCCCTGCTGCTCAAGGTGGCCCGCGTCGTCGGCGGGCCGGGGCTGCGGTTCTGAGGAGTCGGGGGAGAGCAGCGCGCGCAGTTCGTCCTCGGCGGCGATAGTCGTCACGAAGAACAGCTCGTCGCCGCCGTCGATCACGTCATCCCGGCTCGGCGTGATGGGCGCGTGGTCCCGAAGGATAGCCACCAGAGTGGAATCCTCAGGCCACTGGATCTGTCCCACGGTGCTGCCGATAACGTGCGAATCGTGCGGGACGGTGAACTCCACCAGGGAGGACACCCCGGTCTGGAGCGTCAGCAGCCGGACAAGGTCGCCGATCTCCACGGCTTCCTCCACCAGGGCTGTCATGAGCTGCGGGGTGTTGACGGCAACGTCCACGCCCCAGGAATCGTTGAACATCCAGTCATTCTTGGGGTTGTTGACCCGCCCCACGGTGCGGCCCACCCCGAACTCCGTCTTGGCCAGGAGCGAGACCACCAGGTTGACCTTGTCGTCACCGGTGGCCGAGACCACCACGTCCGCGTCTTCAACCTTGGCTCCCTGGAGCGTGCTCAGCTCGCAGGCGTCGCCCACCAGCCAGTGCGCCCCCCGCAGGCCGCTCCGTCCGATCACTTCCGGCTTGAGGTCGATCAGGAGGATCTCATGCTTGTGCGCCAGCAATTCCCTGGCAATGGACGATCCGACGCTTCCCGCGCCAACGATCACGACTTTCACTGGGACTCCTTGGCAGGGGCTTTGGCCAGGATCTGGGCGACCTGTGAGCTGCGGTCCACCGGGAGCATGGCGTGCACGGTGTCGCCGTCCTGATACGCGGTGCCCGCAGCCGGCAGGATCCCCTCACCGAAGCGGGTCAGGTACGCCACCCGGATATCGGCGGCTTTTTCGATGCTGCTGACCGGGTGCCCGATCCACCCGGCGTCGAGGTCCAGTTCGGCCAGCACCAGGCGGCCGGAGGGCTCCCGGAAATCACCGGCGAGGTGCTGTTCGGGCAGGATGCGCCGGAGGACCTGGTCGGCGCTCCAGCGGACCGCCGCCACAGTGGGAATGCCCAGGCGCTGGTAGATCTCGGCACGGCCGGGATCGTAGATCCGGGCGACGACGTGGGGGACGTGGAACGTTTCCCGCGCCACGCGGGTGGCGAGGATATTGGAGTTGTCACCGCTGGACACCGCCGCGAAGGCGTACGCTTCGGCGACCCCCGCCTGCTTCATGGTGTCCCGGTCGAAGCCAACACCGGTGACCTTGCGGCCTGTGAACCCCTGCCGGAGCCGGCGGAAGGCGCGGTCGTCCTGGTCGATGATGGCCACAGAATGCCCGGCGTCCTCCAGCGTGTGAGCCAGCGTCGCCCCCACCCGGCCACATCCCATGATCACGAAATGCGCCACGGTGTTTCTCCTCTGTAATCCTGTCAAGGTCCTGCTGCTAGAACTCTACCGCCAGCGTCCGGGCTGCAGCCGCCCGCCGCCCGTCATGACATAGTCCGGGAATCAGACTAGCTTTGTGGGGTGCTGACAATATTGAACGCCGCCAAGCGTGTGCTGGTGGGCCGGCCATTCCGAAATGACCGGCTGGCCCATACGCTGCTTCCCAAGCGGATCGCACTTCCCGTCTTCGCATCCGACGCCCTCTCATCCGTGGCGTACGCACCCGATGAGATCCTGCTCACCCTGGCGCTGGCGGGCGTCAGCGCAGTTGCGTTCTCACCCTGGGTGGGCCTGGCCGTCATGGTGGTCCTGCTCACCGTTGTGGCGTCCTACCGGCAAAACGTCCACGCCTACCCATCGGGCGGCGGCGACTACGAAATCGCCGGCGAAAACCTCGGCAAGTACGCCGGCCTCACCGTAGCCTCGGCGCTGCTGGTGGACTACGTCCTGACCGTCGCGGTTTCCATCTCCTCGGCCGCCACGTACCTCACCACCGCCGTCCCGTCGCTGCACGGCAACCAGGCGGCCATTGCCGCCGTCGGCGTTGCGATCCTCGCCCTGGTGAACCTGCGCGGCGTGAAAGAGGCAGGCACCATGTTTGCCATTCCCACCTACCTCTTCATGGCAGCCATCCTGGGCATGACGGCCGTGGGCATTTTCCAAGCCGCCACCGGACAGTTGGGGGAGGCGCCCTCCGCCGCGTTCACGATCGTCCCGGCCCCCGGGTTTGACGAGGGGCTGGTAGGGCTGGCCGGTGCTTTCCTGCTGCTGCGCGCTTTTTCGTCAGGAGCTGCGGCGCTGACGGGCGTCGAAGCCATCAGCAACGGCGTGCCCAACTTCCGCCCGCCGAAAAGCAAGAATGCGGCCACCACCCTGCTGCTGCTGGGCGTCATCGGCGCCACCATGCTTGCGGGCATCATGTACCTGGCCAACGCCACCAAGGTACACATCGTCCTCGACCCCGCAACGGAGTTCCTCCTCAACGGCAACCCGCTCCCCGAGGGGTACATCCAGACGCCGGCCATCAGCCAGATTGCCCACACCATCTTTGGGCCGGGATCCATACCTTTCTATATCGTGGTGGCCGCAACCGGCGTCATCCTGGTCTTCGCGGCCAACACGGCCTTCAACGGCTTCCCCGTGCTCGGCTCCATCCTCGCCCAGGACGGATACCTTCCCCGGCAGCTGCGGACCAGGGGCGACAGGCTGGCCTTCAGCAACGGCGTCCTTGCCCTCGCCGCCGGTGCACTGGTGCTGATCCTGGCGTTCAACGCGGACGTCACCAAACTCATCCAGCTCTACATCGTGGGGGTCTTCATCTCCTTCACAGCCAGCCAGCTGGGAATGATCCGGCACTGGGGCCGGAAGCTCAAACTGGCCAGGGACAAAGCCGCCCGGCGCCGCATGGCCAAGTCACGCGTCATCAACAGCATCGGCTTCGGCATGACCGCCACGGTCCTTGTCATCGTGCTGGTCACCAAATTCGAGCAGGGCGCCTGGATTGCCCTGCTGGCCATGTTCATCCTGTTCCTGATTATGTGGAGCATCAAAGCCCACTACGACAACGTGGCCAGGGAACTGGCAGTGGATGAGGACGCCTCGCCGCGTGCCCTCCCCACCCGGGTGCACGCCGTGCTGCTGGTGTCCCACGTGCGCAAGCCCGTGCTGCGGGCCCTTGCCTATGCCAGGGCTTCCCGGCCCTCCCGGCTTGACGCCGTCACCGTGGACATCGATCCGGAGGAAACCGCGCAGACCGTGGCCGACTGGGACAAGCTGGAGATCCCCGTGCCGCTGACGGTACTGGCAAGCCCCTACCGAGAGACGGTCACGCCGATCATGGACTACGTCAAGCAGATGCGGCTTGACTCGCCCCGGGACCTGATCGTTGTGTACATCCCCGAATACGTGGTGGGCAAATGGTGGGAACAGCTGGTCCACAACCAGACAGCCCTCCGCATCAAGACCCGGCTGCACTTTGAACCAGGCGTGATGGTGGCGAGCGTTCCCTGGCAGCTGAAATCATCCGAAGAAGCCAAGAACCTGCAGGACGTCCAATGATTGCGAAGGCCCCGTTGCACACGATTCACCAGCCACCCGCCGGAGCGACCGGCACGGAAGTAGTGCTCGACGTCGGACCGGTGGCCCATGGCGGCCACTGCGTCGCAAGGCACGAGGGGCGGGTAATTTTCGTCCGGCACGGCATTCCCGGCGAGAAGGTGCGGGTACGGCTGACGGACGCCGAAGAGAAGGCCAAGTTCTGGCGGGCGGACGTCGTGGAGGTTCTTGCCGCCTCTCCGGACCGCGTGGGCCACTTCTGGCATGCTGCCGATTCGCTGCGGGCGTGGGGCCACGGGCATCCCCCGGTGGGGGGAGCGGAGTTTGGCCACATGACGCTGGCCCGGCAGCGCAGCCTCAAGGCAGAAGTCCTGGCTGAACAGCTCACGCGCCTTGCCGGCGTCGAAGAGTTGCCGAATGGGGCCGTCCACAGCGTCGAAGCAGTGGGCGGACAGGACGACGGCGGGAACGGCCTCGGGTGGCGGACGCGCGCCAGTTTCTCGGTCACCCCCGGCGGGAAGCTCGGCATGCACGCGCACCGCTCCACTCACATCGTTGCCGTCCGGGAGATGCCCCTCGCCGTCCATGCCATCAACGCCCTTCGCCTTTGGGACCTCGACCTGCAGGGCATCGACCGGGTGGAAGTGGCGGCCCCGGCCAACGGCTCACGTCCGCTGGTGCTGCTGGCACCAGGTCAGGGAACCAAGCCCAAGCGGCTTAACGCCGTGGCTGCCCAACTGCCCGCCGAGGTGTCCGTAGCCACGTTCGATCCCGCTACCGACGAGGTGCACCAGTTGCGCGGCCGCACCTGGGTGCAGGAAACAGCAGCCGGCCATGACTACCGGGTGACCGGCGCCGGGTTCTGGCAGATCCACCGCGACGCGCCCGGGGCGCTTGTGGGGGGCGTCACAGAATTCCTCCAAAACGGCGGCTTCCTGCATCCCGGCGCGGTGGTGGCCGACCTCTATGCGGGCGCCGGACTGTTTACTGCCGTCCTGGCCGACGCCGTGGGGGAGACGGGGTCCGTCCTGTCAGTGGAGGGGGCACCCGGAACCAGCCGGGACGCCCGCAAAAACCTGCACGCAGCGCCGCAGGTGGAGATCGTCCAGGGCCGGGTGGAGCGGGTCCTCCGCCAGAAACCGCGCAACTTTGACGCCCTGGTCCTTGATCCTCCGCGGGCAGGCGCGGGGAAGTCCGTGGTTGGGCAGCTGGTTGAGGCGCAGCCCCGTGCCATTGCCTACGTGTCCTGCGATCCGGCGTCGTTCGCCCGGGACGTGGGGTACTTCCGCCAGGCCGGGTGGGACCTGTCAGGCCTACGGGCCTTCGACCTGTATCCACACACCCACCACCTGGAGACCGTGGCCCTCTTGACGCCGCGCGCCTGAGGAACGGTCCATGATGCCACCGCTGTTTTCGACTACGATGGCCGTAGTAGTCCCACGTCGCGCTCCGTAATCACGGCCGGCCGTGTGCAATTTTCGGGCCCGGATCTAATTAGGGCTTCCTAACTAGCAGGCGGTCAACCGCGCGACAAAGATGAAACTGTTGCGAGAGGAGTCCTGCGATGAGCACTGTGGACAGCTTCGGTTCAAAAGGCAAACTTAATGTAGCCGGAACCGAATACGAAATTTTCCGGTTGAACTCCGTTGAAGGTGCAGAAAACCTTCCGTTCAGCCTCAAGGTATTGCTTGAAAACCTGTTGAGGACCGAGGACGGCGCGAACATCACTGCCGATCACGTCCGCGCCTTGGCAGGCTGGGATCCCAATGCCCAGCCCGATACAGAAATCCAGTTCACGCCTGCACGCGTGATCATGCAGGACTTCACCGGCGTTCCCTGCGTGGTGGACCTGGCGACGATGCGCGAAGCGGTCAAGGAACTGGGCGGCGACCCCAAGCGGGTCAACCCCCTGGCGCCTGCCGAGATGGTCATTGACCACTCGGTCCAGATCGATGCCTTCGGCAACTCCGGCGCACTGGAGCGCAACATGGAGATCGAATACCAGCGCAACGGGGAGCGTTACCAGTTCCTGCGCTGGGGCCAGACCGCGTTCGACGACTTCAAGGTTGTCCCGCCGGGAACCGGCATCGTGCACCAGGTCAACATCGAATACCTGGCCCGCACGGTCATGACCCGCGAAGTGGACGGCGCGCTCCGTGCGTACCCGGACACCTGCGTCGGTACCGACTCCCACACCACCATGGTTAACGGCATGGGTGTCCTCGGGTGGGGCGTCGGCGGCATCGAAGCCGAGGCTGCCATGCTGGGCCAGCCTGTTTCCATGCTGATCCCGCGTGTTGTGGGCTTCAAGCTGACCGGCTCCATCCCGGCCGGCGCCACCGCCACCGACGTGGTACTCACCATCACCGAGCAGCTCCGCAAACACGGTGTTGTGGGCAAGTTCGTTGAGTTCTACGGCGAAGGCGTTGCCGCCGTGCCGCTGGCCAACCGCGCCACCATCGGCAACATGAGCCCGGAATTCGGTTCCACGGCTGCCATGTTCCCGATCGACGACGTCACCCTGGACTACCTGCGCCTCACCGGCCGTTCAGACCAGAACGTGGCACTCGTGGAGGCCTACGCCAAGGAACAGGGCCTCTGGCACGATCCTTCCCGCGAGATCAAGTTCTCCGAGTACCTGGAACTGGACCTGTCCACGGTTGTTCCGTCCATCGCAGGCCCCAAGCGCCCGCAGGACCGCATCGAACTGACCGAGGCCAAGGACGAATTCCGCCACGACCTGAAGAACTACGTCGCCCACGACGCCGACGCCGGCACCCTGGACGAGTCGCTCGAGGAGTCCTTCCCGGCCTCCGACGCGCCTTCCTTCACGGCGGGATCGACCCACATCTCCGACACCGACCGCGAACCCCCGAAGTACTCGGCAGGCCACGGCGGAGCGGGACGCATCTCCCAGCCGGTTCCGGTCAAGATGGCCGATGGACGCGAGTTCGAGCTGGACCACGGTGCGGTCACCATCGCATCCATCACGTCCTGCACCAACACGTCCAACCCGTCGGTCATGCTGGCCGCCGCGGTCCTGGCACGCAACGCCGTGGACAAGGGCCTGACGTCCAAGCCGTGGGTCAAGACCTCTGTTGCACCCGGCTCGAAGGTTGTCACCGACTACTACGAGAAGTCCGGCCTGACCCCCTACCTGGAGAAGCTCGGCTTCTACATCGTGGGCTATGGCTGCGCCACCTGCATCGGCAACTCCGGCCCTCTGGAAGCCGAGGTCTCCGAAGCGATCCAGGCCAACGACCTCGCCGTTGCGGCAGTCCTCTCGGGTAACCGCAACTTCGAAGGCCGCATTAACCCGGACGTCAAGATGAACTACCTTGCCTCCCCGCCGCTGGTCATCGCCTACGCCCTGGCCGGTTCCATGGACTTTGACTTCGAGACCGACGCTCTGGGCCAGGACAAGGACGGTAACGACGTCTTCCTGAAGGACATCTGGCCCAACCCGGTTGAGGTCCAGCAGGTCATCGATTCCTCGATCGACAAGGAAATGTTCGCCAAGGGCTACGAAGGCGTCTTCGAGGGTGACGACCGCTGGAAGGCACTCGACACCCCTGCCGGCGACACCTTCGCCTGGGATCCGAACTCCACCTACGTCCGTAAGCCCCCGTACTTCGAGGGCATGCAGGCCAAGCCGGAGCCGGTCAAGGACATCACGGGCGCCCGCGTGCTCCTGAAGCTGGGCGATTCGGTCACCACCGACCACATCTCCCCGGCCGGTTCGTTTAAGTCCGACACCCCTGCCGGCCAGTACCTCCTGGCCAACGGCGTGGAGCGCAAGGACTTCAACTCCTACGGATCCCGCCGCGGCAACCACGAGGTGATGATCCGCGGAACGTTCGCGAACATCCGCATCAAGAACCAGGTCCTGGACGGCGTCGAGGGCGGTTTCACCCGCGACTTCACCCAGGACGGCGGCCCGCAGGCCTACGTTTACGATGCCGCGCAGAACTACCGGGCAGCCGGCACCCCGCTGGTGGTCCTGGCCGGCAAGGAGTACGGTTCCGGTTCCTCCCGTGACTGGGCTGCCAAGGGTACCGCCCTGCTGGGTGTCAAGGCCGTCATCGCCGAAAGCTACGAGCGCATCCACCGCTCCAACCTCATCGGCATGGGCGTCCTGCCGCTGCAGTACCCGGCCGGCGAGTCCGCAGCCACCCTGGGCCTGTCCGGCACGGAGACGTTCTCGGTCGAGGGTGTCACCGCCCTGAACGAGGGCACCACGCCCAAGACCCTCAAGGTCACGGCAATTGCCGAGGACGGCAGCTCGACGACGTTCGACGCCGTCCTGCGCATCGACACCCCCGGTGAAGCGGACTACTACCGCAACGGCGGAATCCTGCAGTACGTCCTGCGCCAGATCTCCGCTAACTAGCGGTTCCTGACAGCGGGCACCACCTCCCGAAGCCCCGGCCGGTCACCGACCAGCCGGGGCTTCGGCTGTGCAGGTGAGCCTTGTCCCGCGGGCCAAGGCGTTAGAGTTAAACGGCACGTCTACCACCTGAAGGAGGGGTCAGTGGGAATCTTGGAGACCATCCGGAATCCGCAGGACCTGAACGAGTTGTCCGAAGACCAGCTGAAGCAGCTGGCTTCGGAGGTCAGGGACTTCCTGATCACGAACGTCTCCCAGACGGGCGGGCACCTCGGACCAAACCTTGGCGTGGTGGAACTGACCCTTGCCGTGCACCGCATCTTCGACTCGCCCCGTGACAGCATCGTCTTCGACACCGGCCACCAGTCATACGTCCACAAGCTGCTGACCGGGCGCCAGGACTTCAGCACGCTGCGCCAGGAAGGCGGAATCTCCGGCTACCCCTCCCGGGCCGAATCCGAGCACGACATCGTCGAAAGCTCGCACGCCTCCTCGTCGCTGTCCTGGGCGGACGGTATCTCCCGCGCCCGCCAGCTCACCGGCGAAGGCGACCGGTATGTCGTGGCCGTGGTGGGCGACGGTGCGCTGACCGGCGGCATGGCCTGGGAAGCCATCAACAACATCGCCGCGGACAAGAAACGCCGAGTGGTGATAGTGGTCAATGACAACGGCAGGTCCTACGCCCCCACAGTGGGGGGCTTCGCGGACTACCTCGCGTCCCTGCGCCCCACGATTGACTCTTTCCGGACGGCACCGGCCTACGAAGTCGCGCTGGAGTGGTGGAAGAAGAAACTCCAAAACGGGGGACCGGCGGGCCAGTTCACCTACAAGAGCCTGCACGCCATGAAAAAGGGCATCAAGGACTGGTGGGCCCCGCAAGGCATGTTCGAGGACCTCGGCATGAAGTACATCGGCCCCGTGGACGGCCACAACCTCCAGGCCATGGAGCATGCCCTGTCCACGGCCAAGCACTACGGCGGGCCGGTCATTGTGCATGCGATGACCGAAAAAGGCCACGGCTACGCACCCGCCCGCGCCCACGAGGCGGACCAGTTCCATGCCGTCGGCATCATCGACCCCGAAACCGGCGAGCCCACAGGCGCCGCCGGCGCCCAGTCCTGGACCTCGGTCTTCGCCGACGAAATAGCGGCCATCGCGGATGAGCGGAAGGACGTCGTCGGCATCACCGGAGCCATGCTCATCCCCGTGGGCCTGCACAAATTCGCGGCCCGGCACCCTGACCGCGTGATCGACGTCGGAATTGCCGAACAGCACGCCCTCACCTCCGCCGCCGGCATGGCCTTCGGCGGCCTGCACCCGGTGGTTGCCGTCTACGCAACCTTCCTGAACCGGGCCTTCGACCAGCTCCTGATGGACGTAGCCCTGCATAAGGCCGGCGTCACCATCGTCCTGGACCGCGCAGGCGTCACCGGGCCCGACGGCGCCAGCCACCACGGCATGTGGGACATGTCCATGGTCCAGATCGTCCCCGGACTCCACCTGGCGGCACCCCGCGACGCCAGCAGGCTGCGCGAGGAACTCCGCGAAGCCGTTGCAATCGGCGACGCACCCACCGTGGTCCGCTTCTCAAAGGGATCCGTGGGGGCGGAAGTGGAAGCCCTTGAACGCCTCAGCGACGGCGTGGACGTGCTGGCCCGGCGGCCCAGCGGTTCCACAGAGAACGACGTCCTGATCGTCAGCGTGGGCGCCATGTCCGAACTGGCGCTGGACGTGTCCAACCGCCTCGGCGCGCAGGGCATCAGCACCACCGTGGTGGACCCGCGCTGGGTCCTGCCCGTCCCGCGTTCCATCATCGCGCTGGCATCGCACCACCGCCTGGTGATCTGCATCGAGGACGGTGTCCGCGCCGGCGGCGTCGGTTCGCGGATCCGCCAGGAAATGCGGGCGGCCGGCGTGGATACGGCCTTGAACGAGGTAGGCCTGCCGGTCGAATTCCTGGACCACGGCACCCGCGCCCAGATCCTGGACCGCGTCGGCCTGACCGCCCAGCAGATCACGCACGACGTCGTTGCGCAGGTCCTCGGCACAAAGGTCCCCTTTGCGCGTCCCCTGCCCGGCCAGCAGCACCCCACCACCGGCAGCCTTCCGATCCTGTGAGGGGAGAGGCTGAGCTGAAATACCCCGACGTCCTGGGGGAGCCCGCAGGGGAGAGCCACCCGGGAGCAACGCGGGTACCGGAGAACCTGCAGCCCGGCCAGCTGGTGGTGGCACGGAACCGTAAATGGAACGGCAAAGCTCACTGGGTGGTACCCGGGCGCTACCTCGGCGAGGACCGGCATGGCTGGTGGATTTTCCAGGGCACCAATGAGTTCTGTTCCCGCCCGGGCGCGGCGTTCTACACCAAATCGGACGCCGTGCTCCTGGTGCCGCGCGAAGGCGACTGGGTGGCCACTTTCTACGACGACGCCCATCCGGGCGGCATGCGGGTCTACATCGACCTTGCGGTGGCCCACGAGTGGAGCACCATCCGCCCCGCAGTCACCGAATTCCACGTCATCGACATGGACCTGGACATCGTCCACACGGCCGGTAGGGGCGTGTTCATCGACGATGAGGACGAATTCGCGGAACACCGCGTTGCCATGGATTACCCCGCAGTTCTGGTGGAATCCCTCCAGGCATCGGCGGACCAGCTTTACCAGGCCGTGAAGGCGCAGCACGCACCGTTCGACGGCACCGACGCCGAATGGTTTACCAAGGGACGGTCATGAGCGGAATTGTCAGGGTTTACAAGCGCGACGAAGAGGGCACCCTCCATTTCCGGGAGGCCTGGTACGACGAGGACTACGGTCAGTTCGTCATGAACTACGGCGCCGTGGGGCACCAGAGCAAAACCGAGGAAACGGACGTCGCCACACCCGAGGCGGCGGAGAGCCTCCTGGACGCCTTCGCAGCCCAGTGCGCCGAGGACGGCTACGCCGAAATTCCGGAGCAGGAACAGTCCTGGGTGGTGGCCCAGTTCGCGCTGAAGACCCGGGAAGGCACCGACAGGGACCGCTACCTGGAGGAAAAGGCCACCGACGCCCTCATCAGCCACCTGGCCTGGCGCGGGCTGGGGACGGTGGAACGCTCCGAATTCACGGACTACAAGCTCAACATCTTCTGCCTGTGCCCGGAGGTGAACAAGGCCGTCAATGCCGTCAAGGTCTGCATCCGCGGCGAGGACCTGGACTTCACCAAGCTGAGCATCGGTGCCGCCCCTTTCGCCGAGCCCACCAACTTCAAGCTCAAGCACTCCGCCAAGCCCGCTGCCGGCTTCAGCCTCTAGGAGCACAATGCCCACGTACCGCCGCCTCGGCAAGTCAGGCCTGACCGTGTCCACGGTCGGCCTGGGCTGCAACAATCTCGGCCGCGCCAATACCGCCACCGAATTCCAGGAGGCTACGGACGGCGTGGTGAACGCAGCGATCGACGCCGGGATCACCCTGTTCGACGTCGCCGACACGTACGGGCGGGAACCAGGGCTCAGCGAAATGATGCTCGGGAAGGCGCTCGGCACCAGGCGTGGGGACATCGTCCTGGCCACGAAGTTCGGCATGGACATGAAGGGTGCCAGCGGCCCGGACTTCGGTGCCCGCGGCTCACGCCGCTACATCCTCCAGGCCGTGGAGGCCTCGCTGCGGCGGCTGGGCACCGACTGGATCGACCTCTACCAGTTCCACACGCCGGACCCCTTGACCCCCATCGACGAGACCCTGTCCGCACTGGACACCCTCGTCAGCAGCGGCAAAGTCCGCTACATCGGGCACTCCAACCGTTCCGGCTGGCAGATCGCCCAGGCGGAGTACGTTGCGCGGGAACTGGGGTGCGCCCGCTTCATTTCCACGCAAAACCACTACAACCTCCTGGACCGGCGCGCCGAACTTGAGGTGACACCGGCAGCGGAGGAGTTCGGCCTGGGCGTCCTGCCCTACTTCCCGCTCGCCAACGGACTGCTGACCGGCAAGTACTCGCCAGGCCATGCCCCGGACGGATCGCGCCTCAGCCACACCCGCCAGCACCTGGTCCACGACGCCGACTGGGACCAACTGGGCAGGTTCAGCACTTTCGCGCGGGAACGTGGCCTGACCGAAATCCAGGTTGCGTTCTCCTGGCTGGCAGCCCAGCCCTCGGTTGGCAGCGTCATCGCAGGCGCCACCGGGCCGGAACAGGTCCGCCAGAACGCCGAATCAGCCGGCTGGGTGCCCGCGGAGAAAGACCTCGCGGAGCTGGACAGCATCTTCCCTGCCGCTCCCAGGGTTGCGCTGTTCTAGGACCGGGATGACCGCCTTCCTGCTGGACGTGGATACCGGCATCGACGATGCCCTGGCCCTGGCCTACCTTTCCGCCCTGCCCGATACGGAATTCGTTTCCGTCACCGCAACCCCTGGGAACGTGGATGCGGACCAGGTGGCGCGCAACACCCTGGCACTGCTCGAACTGTGCGGCAGGCCCGGAGTGGAAGTGGCCATCGGCGCACGCGAACCGCTGGCCATACCGCTGCTCACTACTCCCGAGACCCACGGACCCCAGGGAATTGGCTACGCGGTCCTGCCCCAGCCGGCTGGGGCTGTGTCGGAGCGGAACGCCGTCGACCTCTGGGTTGAACACGCCCGCAACCGGCCCGGGGAGCTTACCGCCCTCATCACTGCGCCGCTGACCAACTTTGCGTTGGCCCTGCGGCAGGAACCGGAACTTCCCGAACTGCTCGCCAAGGTGGTGATCATGGGCGGCAGCTTCTACCACCAGGGCAACACCACGCCCACTGCGGAGTGGAACACCCACGTTGACCCGCACGCCGCCAAGGAAGTGTACGCCGCTTTCCGGGGCCGGGCACCGGAAAAACTTCCCATTGTCTGCTCCCTGGACACCACCGAGCGGATGGAATTGCACCCCCACCATGTGCGCCGGCTGGCGGAAGCGGCCGGTGCCCGCATCCCGGAACTGGTGCTGCCCGAACAACCGGAGGGACTGCGCAGCACCTCCGACAACACCCTCATCCGGCACCTGTCCGACGCCCTGCGGTTCTACTTCGAGTTCCACCGGCACTACGACCAGGGATACCTAGCCCACGTCCACGACTTCTTCGCCGCTGGCGTGGCAGCGGGCACCCTGGAGTTTGAGGCCCGTCCAGCCACGGTGGACGTCGAGACCGGGTCGCCGCTCCTGGCGGGCACCACGGTGGCAGACTTCCGCGGACTCTGGGGCGCACCGCCGAACGCCCGCGTGGTCTCCGCCAACGATCCCGCAGCGGCCTTCACCGAGCTGGTCTCAGCTGTCGGCGGCCTTGCCGCCCGGCTCGCCTAAGGACCGCTTTCGACGGCGGAACTACAGCGGGGCGTCCTCCGGCAGGTCGACGTCCAGTGCCAGGAGGGCATTTTCCACCACCTCGGTCAGCGCCGGGTGGATCCAGTACGGGCCACGGGCCAGCTCATGGACGGGCACCGACCCGGCCATGGCCTGGACCAGGGGCTGGAGGAGGATGGACGCTTCATGGCCCAGGATGTGGGCGCCCAGCAGCCTGCCCGAGGAACGTTCGGCCACAAGCTTCACCACCCCTTCCCCGTCCTCCATGGCCCAGCCGTAGGCGGTGCTGCCGTAGTCCTGGACCGCCGTCACCACGTCGGTTCCCGCGGCTGCCTGTGAACGGGCCTCTGCTTCGGTGAGGCCAACCGATGCCACCTGCGGGTTGGAGAAGACTGCGGAGGGCACGGCGGTGTAGTCGATTCGGCGCAACCGGTCCGGGTTCTCCAGGTTGTGCGCCACCACGCGGGCTTCCCGGTTGGCCACGTGCTTGAGCTGGTACGGGTTGGCGACGTCGCCCAGGGCGTACACGCCGTCCAGGGGCGTGCCGCCTGAAAGGATCCGCAGGTTGGCATCGTGGGCGAGGGTGCCGTCGTCGTCCACGTCGAACCCGGCGGCCTCCACGCCTAGCCGGTCCGTGTTGGGAACCCTGCCGGTGGCCATGAGCACAACATCCGCAGCGACGCGCAGGGGCCGGCCGTCGGCATCGGCGAAGTTCACCACAACGGTGCCGTTGCCGTTGTCCTGGATGGACTGGAGCGAGAAGCCCAGTTCCAGCCTCCAGCGGCTTGCTGCCGCCGCGGCGAACCGCCTGGAGATTTCGGCGTCGTGGCCGCGCAACAGGCGGCTCGTCCTGTTGACCTGGGTCACGCTGGAACCGAATCCGTGGAATATCCCCGCGAACTCAGCAGCGATGTATCCGCCGCCAACCACCACAACCCTTTCCGGCAGCCCATCGATCCGCATCACGGTGTCCGAGGTGTGCACCTGCGGCAAGTCGATTCCCGGCACGTCGGGCAGGACGGCCCTGGACCCGGCGGCAACCACAACCTGCTCAGCAGTGATCTCCACACCGGATGCGGTCCGCAGCGCCCGCGGGCCGGTGAAGTGCGCATGGTCCTGATAGAGGTCAACATGGTCCAGCTCCGTTGCCCGGTAGTCCCGCCCGGCCGAGGAGATGGAATCGATCCGGCCAAAAATCCGGTCCCGGATGTCGTTCCAGTGCACTTTGTCCAGGCTGAGGTCCACCCCGAGCCGGGCTGCCTCCTGGTGTGCCGCGGCCAGGCCGGCCGGATACACAAACATCTTGGTGGGAATGCACCCCACGTTAAGGCAGGTGCCGCCGAACACGCCGCCGTCGATGAGGGCCACCCGCTTGTTGTCCCAGTGCGGCGTGATCAGCGAGTTGCCGGAGCCGGATCCGATGATGGCAAGGTCATAGTGGGGCATGGCAGGTCTTTCCACGGGCAACGGCAGGCGGATTTTGCCTGTCCGGGCAGTCTAGGGCAGTCCGGGACCGGATGCCCCGGCAGCGGTGCGCCGCCAGTAGAATAATCGCGGACGGAACAGGCGCAGCAGCCTGCCGCCAGCTGCCGAGGTGACATACGCAGCGTTCCACCGGCCCGTACTCCCGGGCCCTCCCCGCGCACCCTGAAGGAACTCCATGTCGCCCTCCCTGACGCTGCCCGCCCCGGCACCGGCCGCCGCCCGAAAACGCCGCCTGCTGGAAATCCTCGGCGCAGCGGCCATCGCCGCCACCTACGTCTACCTTGTGCTCAACCAGCCGGCCGATATCACCGGCGGGCCCGGCAGCGCATCCGCCCTGATTGCCCTCTCCGGCTTCCTGGTGGGCGCCATCCTGCTGATCGTGGCCGTCCTCCCGACGTTGCCGGCCTCCACCGTGGTGCTGATCCCCGTGGCACTGGTGCTGAACATCGTCCTCGGTCAGTTCGTGGGCAGCACCCTGGTCCCGTTCTACCTCGACGCGATCGGCACGGTCCTGATCGCGGTACTGGCAGGACCGGCCGCAGGTGCCGCAACCGGAGCGCTCAGCAGCATCGTCTGGTCCTTCTTCAACCCCACGGTGCTGCCGTTCGCAGCCGGCGCCGCACTGATCGGCTGCCTGGCGGGACTCGCCGCGCGCCACGGAATGTTCCGCCGCTTATACCTCGCCCCCGTTGCCGGTTTCGTCACCGGGATCATCGGCGGCGTGGTGTCCGCGCCGGTGGCGGCCTTCGTCTTCGGCGGCACGTCCGGCGTGGCCACCGGGGCCATCGTCAGCGCCTTCCGGTCCATGGGGGACACCCTGCTGGCCGCCATCACCAAGCAGGCGCTCATCTCCGATCCCATGGACAAGGCGATCGTCTTCACCGTGGTGGCCGTCCTGGCCTACGCGCTTCCCCGCCGCACGCGCCTGCAGTTCCCGTTTGTCCGCCGGCACCGCGTGCTGGCTGGCACGTCGCCCGAACAGGGCTCCTGACCGCCACCGCCACGCCCATGCGCCTCCACCCGCTGACCTCCCTGGCCGCCGCCTGCAGCACGGCAGTGATCACGACGGCGGCAGCCAGCCTGCCGCTGTCCCTCGCCGTCATGGGCGCGGCCGTGGTCCTCTCGGCCCGGGGCGGCACGGCTCGGAGGCTGCTGCCCGCGGCAGCGGCAGTGCTGCTCCCACTGGGCTTGTCGTTGCTGGTCATGCACGGGCTGTTTTTCCCCGAGGGGCGGACAGTCCTGGCCCAGTGGGGAGTAGCCCGCGTTACCGCGGAGGGGCTTGCCTTCGCCCTGGAGCGGGCAGCGCAGCTGGGGGCGGTGGTCCTTGCGCTCCTGGTGTTCTCCTTCAGCGTCAGCGTGCCGGACCTGGTGGCGGTGCTGCCCTCCCGCGGTGTCCACGGACGGTTCGCGTTCGTACTGGCCTCCACCCTGACCCTGCTGCCGGCCATCACTTCCCGCGTGGAACGGATCCGGCAGGCGCAGGAATCCCGTGGACTGGTGGTCCGCCGCGGAGTGCTGCACCGCGCGGCCGCGTTCCGGCTCCAGGCGGTGCCGCTGGTCCTTTCCCTGATCGAGGACGCCGGCACCCGGACGGCGGCCCTCGAAGCGCGGGGCTTCAGCAATCCCGGGCCCCGGACCAGCTACCGGGACGTTCCGGATCCGCGGGGCCAGCGCGTGCTCCGGGCCGCCCTGCTGGCGGCCGCCGCGGCCGCTGTCGCGGCGCGGCTGTTGCTGACGCAGGCAGGAAGCTGAGCCATGTCCGCCGCGCACCACTCAACAGAAACCAAGCCGATACTCTCAGCCCGCATCCGGAGCTTCACGTACCACGGGGAAGGCCTCCCCGTCCTGGAGGGGATTGATCTCGACCTTGCTCCGGGAACGTTGACTGCCGTCCTCGGAGCCTCAGGAAGCGGCAAGTCCACCCTGGGCCGGCTGCTCTCCGGATGGCTTCCGCCGGGAACCGGCGGCACCCTCCGCGGCTTCCTCGAACTCGCGGGCTCGCGCCTGGAGTTTGGCGGCAGCGGGGACCCGCGGATCAACCCCGCGGAATGGGGCCGCCACGTGGGCTTCGTTCCCCAGGACCCCGCCGCCGTCCTCTCCACGGTGCGGGGAACTGTGGCGGAAGAACTGGCGTTCGGGCTGGAAAACGCGGCCCTGGGGCGGCAGGCCATGAAAACCGCGGTGGAGCACACTGCGGGCGTCCTCGGGCTCACGGAGCTCCTGGAACAGAACCCGGGCTCGCTTTCCGGCGGCCAGCTGCGCCGCCTCGCCATCGGCTGCGCCATCATTGCGGGGCCTCAGGTGCTGATCATGGACGAGCCCTTCGCATCGCTGGACAGTGCCGGAACTGCCGGACTGGCACGCCTGCTGCAGGACCTTGTGAAGCTCGGAACCGCCGTCGTAGTGCTCAGCCAGGTGGTCGATGCGCCCCTCCTGGACGCCGGAACCTGGCTTGTCCTGGACAACGGTAAAGTCACGGGGAGCGGCCCCCCGGCCGGGCTGCAGGCCGGAGCCGGTCTGCTGCCGCCCGGAATCCGGGCCGCCGGCGGCGCGCCTGCACCAGCCAGGGACCATACCGGGGCGGTGCACGCGGACACACTGCTGCCGCGCGGCGGGGCCGGTGTTCCTGCGCTGGAACTCCGTGGGGTCTGCTTCGGCTACGGCGGTGGGGGCAGGGCAGCAGGAGGCAGAACAACGCGGCGCCGGGCCCGGGGCGGGAGCCCGGCAGGCGACGCCTCCGCGCAGGTGCTCAAGGACATCAACCTGAGCATCAAGCCCGGGGAGGTCGTGGCAGTGACCGGTCCCAACGGGGCAGGAAAATCAACGCTGCTGCGCCATTTCAACGGACTCCTGCGGCCCACCGCCGGCGACGTCCTGGTCCACGGCAGGGACATTGCGGGGGAACCGCCAGGCGAGGCGGCACGCTCCGTGGGCCTGCTGTTCCAGCAGCCCCGGGACGAGCTGTTCGAGCGGACCGCCCTCCGCGAAGTGTGCTTCGGCCTGGACCGCCTGTTCCACCCCGGCGAGGCCGCCGGCCGTGCCCTGGACGCGCTGTCCGCCGTCGGCCTTTCAGGTGCAGCCGACGCGCACCCAGCCGAACTTCCCGCATCCGGCCAGCGCCTCCTCGCCCTGGCGGCGGTCCTTGCCCGCAAACCGTCAGTCCTGGCCCTGGACGAACCCACCGTGGCGCTGGACGGCGGCGGCCTCGCCCTGCTGGACGCTGCGGTGCGTTCCGCGGCAGGGGAGGGCGCCGCCGTCGTGCTGGTCACGCATGACCTTGACTACGCCAGGGCAGCGGCGCACCGCGTGGTGATGCTCGACGGCGGCCGGCTGGACGGCTGATCAGGCCGGGCGCGATGCCACTCCCGGCGGCAGGAAACGCTGTCCGTTGACGCGCTCGGAGGCACCCACCCTGTCGAGGTAGGGCGTGATGCCGCCCAGGAACATGGGCCAGCCCGCGCCCAGGATCATGCAGAGGTCGATGTCCTCGGGAGCGGCAACCACGCCCTCGGCGAGCATAAGGCCGATTTCCTCCGCCAGGGCATCCTGCGTGCGCCGCAGCACCTGCTCCGCCGTTGAGGGGGAGGTGCCGAAGGACATCAGCGCCAGCGTGGACTCCGGGATTTCCTGTGAACCGTCCGGTCCGGCCGCCCACAGGCTCTTCACGCCGTTGTCGATGAGCTTCTGCAGGTTGGCAGACACCGTGAAGCGTTCGCCGAAGGCCGCGTGCAGCGACTCCTGGACGTGCTGGGCAACGGGGAGCCCCACCATGGCGCCGAGGGTGAAAGGCGTCATGGGCAGGCCCATGGGCCGCAGGGCGTTGTCCGCCACCTCAGCGGGGGTGCCCTCGTCAAAGGCTGCCGTCACCTCTCCCATCAGCCGGAGCAGGATGCGGTTGACCACGAACGCGGCGGCGTCCTTGACCAGCACAGCCGTCTTCTTCAATCCCTTGGCCAGCTCGAAGGCGGTAGCGAGCACGGCGTCGTCGGTCCTGGGGGCACGGACGATTTCCAGCAGCGGCATCACGGCCACCGGGTTGAAGAAGTGGAAACCCACCACGCGCCCGGGGTGCTGCAGGTCCTCCGCCATGGCAGTGACGGACAGTGAAGAGGTGTTCGTGGCCAGGATGCAGTCCGGTGTGACGACTGCCTCGAGTTCCGCAAAGACCTGCTTCTTGACGTTCAGCTCTTCGAAGACGGCTTCGATCACAAAATCGGCGTCGGCGAAAACGTCCTTGGACACAGACCCCGTCACCAGGGCCTTGGTCCGGTTGGCGGCGTCCTGGCTGATGCGCTTCTTGCCCAGCAGCTTGTCCACCTCGGCATGGACATAGCCCACGCCCTTGTCCACCCGGGCCTGGTCGATGTCCGTCATCACCACGGGGACCTTGAGCTGGCGGGCAAAGAGGAGCGCCAGCTGGCTGGCCATCAGCCCGGCCCCAACAACGCCCACCTTCGTGACAGGACGGGCGAGCTTGCGGTCCGGGGCTCCGGCGGGGCGCTTGGACCGCTTCTGGACGAGGTCCAGGAACGCGTAGACGGTGGCTCGGAACTCGTCGGTCTGCATGAGGTCGGCCAGGGTTTCGCATTCCAGGGCAGCGGATTCCGCCTGGGTCATGGTGCGGTTTGCCTCGAGGATGTCCAGGACCTTCCCCGGTGCCGGCGCCGCATTGGACGTCTTCGCTTCCACGATGGCCCGGCCGGCCTTGACGGCAGCATCCCACCGTGCAGCGGTTGCGGCGTCGGCGGGATCGACGGCGTTGGCCCGTTCCGGAACCACGTCGCCGGAGATGACGCCGGCCGCCCACTCAAGGGACTGCTCCAGGAAATCTGCTGGCTCGAACAGGGCGTCCGCGATGCCGAGGCCGAACGCCTGGGCCCCGGTCAGGGTCCGGTTGTTGCTGAGCGGGTTTTCAATCATTACCTTCACGGCGTTTTCCGGGCCGATGAGGCGCGGCAGGATATACACGCCGCCCCAACCCGGGACCAGGCCCAGGACGGCCTCGGGCAGCGCAAGTGCGCCCGCGCCGGTGGAGACCGTGCGGTACGTGGACTGCAGGGCAATCTCCAGCCCTCCGCCCAGTGCCGCGCCGTTGATGAAGGCGAAGCTTGGGACGCCCAGGCCGGCCAGCGTGCTGTACACGTCGTGGCCCAGCTGCGCCATCCACAGCCCGTGCTCGCGCTTATCCAGGTTCTTGACGGCGGAAAGGTCGGCGCCCGCCACCAGGTAGTAGGGCTTGCCGGTTACTCCGACGCCGATGATCTCACCCCGGTCAGCGCGTTCCCGCAGGCCCTCCAGGACCTTGCCGAGCTCCACCAGCGTGTTGGGCCCCAGGGTGGTGGGCTTGGAATGGTCCAGGCCGTTGTCGAGGGTGATCAGCGCGAACGTGCCCGGGCTTGGCTTCCCGGCCGGTGCAGGCAGTTCGATGTCCTGGACGTAGGAATGCGTCACTGTTTCGTGGGGGAACAGGTCGGCAAGTCGGGTGAAATCTTCGGCGCTCATGCGGCTCCTTCGGAAACGGTGTGGGTGGCGGAGTTTGTCGGCCGGGCTCCGCTGTAGTCTGTGTATTCCGAGTGACGCGGGTTTTCCCAGACCACCGTGGCGCCCATGCCAAGGCCAACACACATGGTGGTGATGCCGTACCGGACGGAAGGGTCCTCCTCGAACTGCCGGGCCAGCTGGGTCATCAGCCGCACGCCGGAGGAGGCCAGCGGGTGGCCCACCGCGATGGCGCCACCGTAGCGGTTGACCCGGGGGTCGTCGTCGGCAATGCCAAAGTGCTCCAGGAAGCTCAGTACCTGGACGGCGAAGGCTTCGTTGATCTCAAAGAGGCCGATGTCCCCGATGGCCAGCCCCGCGTTCTTCAGGGCCTTCTCGGTGGCCGGCACCGGGCCGATGCCCATGACTTCCGGTTCAACACCCGCGTAGGCGTAGCTGACCAGACGCATCCTGACCGGCAGTCCAAGCTCCGCTGCGGCGTGGGAGGATGCCAGGACGGCGGCGGTTGCGCCGTCGTTCAGGCCCGCGGCGTTGCCCGCAGTGACGCGCCCGTGCGCCCGGAACGGAGTGCGGAGGCCGGCGAGGTCAGCCAGGGTGGTCCCGGGCCGCGGCGGCTCGTCCACGGTGTGCAGCGTCCAGCCCTGGCCGGGCTTCATGGCTGCCACCGGCACGAGGTCCGGCTGGATGCGGCCGCTGCGGCGGGCGGCCTCATATTTGTCCTGGGAGGCTACGGCGTATGCGTCCGTGCGGTCCTTGGTGATGGACGGGAAGCGGTCGTGCAGGTTCTCTGCGGTGTTCCCCATGTTGAGGGCGGCGGGGTCCACCAGCCGTTCGGACATGAAGCGCGGATTCGGATCGGCGCCTGAACCCATGGGGTGGTTCCCCATATGCTCGACGCCCCCTGCCACCGCCACGTCATAGGCTCCGAAACTGATTCCGCCGGCCACAGCCGTCACCGCAGTCATGGCCCCTGCGCACATCCGGTCTATAGCGAAGCCGGGGACCGTCCTGGGCAGGCCGGCCAGCAGGGCGGCGGTCCGGCCCAGGGTAAGGCCCTGGTCTCCGGTCTGGGTGGTGGCGGCGATGGCCACCTCATCAATACGTTCCGGCGGCAGCGAGGGGTTGCGGCGCAGCAGTTCGCGGATGCATTTCACCATCAGGTCATCAGCCCGGGTGCCCGCGTAGATGCCCTTTTCCCCGGCCCTGCCGAACGGTGTGCGGAGGCCGTCCACAAAGACGACGTCCCGGACAGTGCGCATGGATGCGCCGCTTTCCTGGTGGCTCACGTATAACTCCTCATCGAGACGTAGGCGCCGGTTGCATGCCGGGATGCGGCAGCCAGCCTGGCGGCAATACCTTCGATGTTACTCGTGAGTAACTTAGCCCGCAAGGCCCGCAGTTTGAAGGGACGCTCTCTCACCTAATGCGATATTTTGGCCAGCGCTCTCTCACTCTCTTCAGGAAAAGTGAGCGAGCGTCACTAATAATCACGCATCAAGTGAGAGAGCGTTGGGGTTTGACCGGCATTGAGTGAGAGAGCGTTTGGGGAGTTGTTGGCTGGGCTACTGGCCGGCCGGGGCTGCGTCCGCTTTGGGTTCCTTGGCGGGCAGCGGCTGGGGGTGCAGGAACGCGTCGGAGATGAGGGGGGCGGCCAGTTCCACCTGCCAGTCCCGTGCCCCCAGTGCGCGCAGTTCCGCGGCAATCGCATCCTCGCTGACATCCGCCGGTGGCCGCCAGGCCACCCGCCGCAGGTAGTCGGGGGTCAGCAGGTTCTCCAGTGGCAGGTTCAACTCCTCGGCCCGTGCCTGCAGCAGTGGCCGGGCGGTGGACAGCCGGGCAGCCGCTGCCGGATCGCGGTCGGCCCACACGCGCGGCGGGGGTGGTGCGTTGGTGGGCAGGTGCAGCGGCGGGAGCTCATTCAGGTCCCGGGCTGCCGCGATGCACCGCAGCCAGCGGGGAGCCTCCCGCTGGGCAGCCCGGCCGTGGAAGCCTTTGGTCCCCAGCAGCTGCGGCACCGTGGACGGCATCGCCTTGGCTGCTGCCACCAGGGCAGAGTCCGGGATCAGCCTGCCGGGTGCAACATCCCGCTTTTGCGCCAGGGAGTCCCGCTCCAGCCACAGTTCCCGCACGGCAGCAAGCTGCCGGCGGTCCCGGATCTGGTGGAGGCCTGAGGTTTTCCGCCACGGGTCGACGCGGGCGGGCGCCAGTCCCGCGGCCAGGATCGCCGCGAACTCCTGCTCGGCGTACTCCAGCTTGCCGTCGGCCTCCAGGAGTTCGATCAGCTCCTCCCGCAGTTCCGTCAGGACCTCAACATCCAGGGCGGCGTACCGCAGCCAGGGTTCGGGCAGGGGACGGGTGGACCAGTCGGCAGCGGAATGCTCCTTGGCGAGCCCGAAGCCCAGAAGTTGTTCGATGACTGCGGCGAGTCCCACACGGGGGAGCCCGGCGAGCCGCGCCGCGAGTTCGGTATCAAAGAGCTTGTCCGGCCACATGCCAAGTTCGGAGAGGCAGGGCAGGTCCTGGCTGGCAGCGTGCAGGATCCACTCGACGCCGCGCAGGGCGTCGTTGATGATGTCCAGGTTCCCGAAGGGTTCAGGATCGATCAGCCAGGTCCCGGCGCCTTCACGCCGGATCTGGACAAGGAAAGCCCGCTGCCCGTACCGGAAGCCGGAAGCCCGCTCAGCGTCAACCCCCGCGGGCCCCGTTCCTGCCGCTATGGCCGCAGCGCAGCGCTCCAGGCCGGACTGCGTTTCGATGACCAGGGGAACGCCGTCCCGGGGTGCCGCAAGTTCGACGATTTCGGGGACGGGGCTGTCAAAGCCTTCCACCGTGATGTGGGGTGCGGTATCAGCAGCCGGGACGCCGGCCGTGGTGTTATCCGGAATGTTTGGGGTCATGATGCCTTCAGTTTACCGGCCGGCCGGTCCGCGCCTGCGTGCGTGCCATCGTGCGGGCCTGCACAGTGCCACCTTCCGTCCCGGGCGCGATGTGTGCGCCACCGGCCAGGGTCCTCAGTTCCGCCGCCGGTGCGTCAGCGGCGTGACGCCGTCGGGCAGTGGCGGGAGGCCGGCGAACGTGCAGACCATGTCCGACCACGCCTCGAGGTGGGCCCTGACATCGGATGTGGCAGGGGTCCAGGAGGCACGGAGTTCAATATCGATGGATCCAGGACGCTCCGAGAGGGTGCCGAAGCTTTCGGAGAGGACGCGCGTGGCCGTACCGCCCGCTGCCCGGTACGGCGCCTTGTGGTTTTCCAGTGCCTCCACGAGCCAGGTCCAGGCGACTGTTCCGAGCATCTCATCGTTGCCCATCTCGGGCTCCAGTTCCGCGCGGATATAGGTGACGATGCGGAACTCCCCGCCCCAGACCTCCGATCCGTCCGGGTCATGCAGGAGGATGAAGCGGCCGGTTGCCAGTTCCGTGCCGCCGTCGTCTTCCGTTCCCGACGCGGCAGCCAGTGCCATGGCAGCCGGGCCGTGGAGCGGCGTTCCCGGTGTGCCGGCGCCGGGAGCGTAAACCTCGGCACCGAGGGCCACGGCAAAGGGCGCCAGGCGGGCAGGCGCCGGAATCTCCGCCAGGCGGAGCTCCCGGCGGCACTGGGCTTTCCTGAGGGTTCCCAAGGCGTGGAGAAACTCCGGGGGAACCTGGTCAAGTGCGTTCACCTTCGCAGGTTACGCAACTGTGCCGGGACGGGCTGGTAGGCTCGCCGCCGCCCCTTGCCCCGGCTGCCGGAAGCGTTAGCCCGCACGCTGCCTGAGCTCCCGGCGGATGGCGTCAGCAAAGGAATCCACGTCCTCCTCGGTGGTGTCAAAGGAACACATCCAGCGGACTTCCCTGGCAGCTTCATTCCAGTCGTAGAAGCGGAAGGACGTGCGCAGCCTGTCAGCCACGCCTTCGGGGAGGATGGCGAACACACCGTTGGACTCGGTCTTCTGGGTGGGATGGACGCCGTCGATGGTGTCGACGGCGGCGCGGAGCCGGGCGGCCATGGCGTTGGCGTGGGCGGCGGAGCGCAGCCACAGGTCGCCCTCCAGGAGCGCGATGAACTGCGCGGACATGAAGCGCATCTTGGATGCCAGCTGCATGTTCATCTTGCGCAGGTACACCAGCCCGTGCGCGGCTTCCGGGTTCAGCGCCACCACCACTTCACCGAAGAGCAGGCCGTTCTTGGTTCCGCCGAAGGACAGGATGTCCACGCCGGCATCGCGGGTGAAGGCACGCAGCGGAACCTGGAGGTGGGCTGCGGCGTTGGCCAGCCTGGCACCATCCATGTGGAGCTTCATGCCCCTGGCGTGGACGTGGTCGGCGATGGCGCGGACTTCCTCCGGCGTGTAGCAGGTGCCAAGTTCCGTGGTCTGGGTGATGGAGACGGCGAGCGGCTGGGCACGGTGTTCGTCGCCCCAGCCCCAGGCCTCCCGGTCAATGAGTTCGGGCGTGAGCTTGCCGTCGGGCGTCGGAACGTGCAGCAGCTTGATGCCGCCGACGCGCTCGGGGGCACCGTTTTCGTCCATGTTGATGTGGGCAGTGGAGGCACAAACCACAGCACCCCAGCGGGGGAGCAGCGACTGCAGCGAAAGGACGTTCGCGCCGGTGCCGTTGAAGACCGGAAAGCACTCAATCCCGGGCCCGAAATGCTCCTCCATCAGTTCCTGCAGCCTGGCTGTGTAGTCGTCCTCGCCGTAGGAGACCTGGTGGCCGTCGTTCGCGGCAGCCAGTGCCGCGAGGACTTCCGGGTGCACCCCGGAATAGTTGTCCGAGGCGAAGCCCCGCACGTTCGGATCGTGGAGGCGGATCCCGGCGGCGGTTTCAGCAGTTGTTGTCATGGGTTTGCTCACGCTTTCAGTCTAGGTAGGTCAGGGCGCCAGCAGCATCCGGCTGCCGTTCAGTTCAGCGGCAGGGACGTGGAAGAGGCCGACGACGGCGCGCGCCAGGTCCCGGACGTCCGTCGCCCCCGGGAATGAACGCTCCGGGTGGCTGCGCCGCAGCCCATCATCCACCAGGGACTTGACCACCAGGACGACGGCGGCTGCCTTGCCGCCGTCGACTCTGCCGGAGTCCCGGCGGAAACCGTCCGCCACGGCCATGGTCCATGCCTCGGCGGCGGCCTTCGCTGCGGCATAGCTGGCCGCCGCCGCCGAGGGCTTGGCGACGGCGGTGGAGGACACCATGGCCAGGCGGCCGTCCGGGGAGGCGGCGACGTCGTCGTAAAAGACGCGCGAGACGTTGCGGAGCGTTGTGATGGCTCCCCGCTCAAGGAAGTCCCAGTCCTCGTCCGTCTGGTCCGTGATGCCGCGCGCGCCCCGCCAGCCGCCCACCAGGTGGATCACGGCATCCATCGGCCCGGCAGCAGCGGAGACCTCGGCCCGCAGCTGCTGCACCTCCTCCATCCGTGCGAGGTCGCACACGAAGGGGGCAACGCCGTCGCCCGCCTGTTCCGCCGCCGCACTGATCCTGGCCTGGTCAGACCCTACGGTGAAGACGCGGTGGCCCGCTTCCCGGAGGGCGCGGGCCACCGCGATGCCGGACACTCCGCTGCCGCCGGTGACCAGCACGTTCAGCCTCCGTTGTGTCACAGGGCAGTGGCTCCGGTGATGCCCGCCGTGGACTCAATGACAGGGCGCATCTTCTTCTCCAGCGCTTCGTAGAACATGGACAGCGGGAATTCGTCGTCGAGCACCTGGTCGGTGAGTCCGCGGGGCGGACCGGCCAGCGGCAGGGCCTCCGGGCCCTTCGCCCAGACGGAGGCCGGGTGGGGCGTGACGGTCGCGGAAATCAGCTGGTACGCGGCCAGCCAGTGGGCAGTCTTGGGCCGGTCGATGGAGCGCCAGTACAGCTCGTCGATGCCCGCGCCGAGGGCGATGACGGCGTTGGCCACTTCGTCCCAGTCGATGGTGAGCCTGGTGTCCGTCCAGTGCAGGACCCGCTGCTGGTGCAGCCAGGCGAACAGGAGCTGGCCGCCCAGGCCATCGTAGTTCCGGACCCGGCTGCCGGTGATGGCAAACCGGAAGATGCGGTCAAAGATGATGGCGTACTGCACCAGTTTGGCGTGGCGCCGGGCCTCGGGATCGGCGTCCTCGTCTTGTTCTATCCGTACGGATTCGCGGAACGCCGTCAGGTCGCAGCGCAGTTCTTCGAGCGAGTACAGGAAGAAGGGCATCCGCTGCTTGATCATGAACGGATCGAACGGCAGGTCCCCACGCATGTGCGTCCGGTCGTGGATCAGGTCCCACATGACAAACGTGGCCTCGGTCAGGTCCTGGTCGGCGAGCATCTCCGCTGCGCCTTCGGGCAGTTCAAGGCAGGTGGTCTCGGCTGCGGCTTTGAGCACGCGGCGGAACCTGGCCGCTTCCCGGTCCGCGAAGATGGCCCCCCAGGTGAAGGTGGGAGTCTTGCTGACCGCAACGGTCTCCGGGAACAGCACGGCGGAATTGGTGTCATAGCCGGCGGTGAAGTCCACGAAGCGGATGGGAACGAACAGCTTGTTCGAGTAGTCTCCCGCCTCGAGGCCGGCAATGAACTCCGGCCAGATCACCTCGACCAGGACTGCCTCCACCATGCGGCTGCTGCTGCCGTTCTGCGTGTACATGGGGAAGACGACCAGGTGCTGGAGGCCGTTCCGGCGCTGCTCCTGCGGCTGGAAGGCGAGGAGGGAGGACAGGAAGTCTGGAGTGGCAAACCCGGTGCCGGCCCAGCTTGAAAAATCCGCGCACACAGCGTCCAGGTAGGCGGCGTCGTGCGGGAAGGCGGGGGCCAGGGCGCGGACGGCGCTGACGATGTCCTCCACCCGGGAAGCGGCCTCGGAGTGGTGGGCGGCGTCCGGGATGGAGCCGTCCTGGACCTGGAGGGCCTGCAGGGCAGTGGCGGCGGCCTTGAGCCGCTTCCAGTCCTGGTTCTCTGCGGAAATCCCGGTGACGGCGGTGGTCAGGGTTTCGGTCATCGTCGGCTGCCTTTCTGGTTGCTTGCTACTAATGCCGAGCGTAGCAAGCAACCAGCAGGGCTAATGCGGAAAGGGCTTTAGCCTAAGAAAGCGTTGGGCTCAGGTGCCCAATCTGCCACGGGAGGAGGCCCGCAGCTGGGGGATCAGTGCTCGGGCTCCGTTGCGCTGACCTGCGTATCCTCCTGCGGGACCAGCCGGATGGAGATGGAGTTGATGCAGTAACGCTGGTCCGTAGGGGTTCCGAAACCCTCGCCTTCGAACACATGGCCCAAATGGGAGTCACACGATGCACAGCGGACCTCCACCCGCTCCATCCCCATGGTGCGGTCGTGGATGTAGCGGACGTTCCCCTCAGCAAGCGGGGCCCAGAAGGACGGCCAGCCGCAGTGGGAATCGAACTTTTCCTTGCTGGTGAAAAGCTCTGTCCCGCACGCGCGGCACTGGTAGACGCCGGCTGTGTGGGTGTCCCAGTATTCACCGGTGTACGGACGCTCGGTCCCCGCCTGGCGGAGCACATGGTATTCCTCCGGCGTGAGTTCCTCACGCCATTGGGCATCGGTCTTCTCAACGCCCTTGCCGCCCACGGCGGATGTTGCTCCCGGAGCTGTGTCTGGGGCCTTGTGTCCGAAGATGCTGTTTCCGAAGATGCTCATAGCCTTGTCAACGCTCACGAGTCACCAATAAATCCCGAGCCCGCGTACAGATGAAGCACGGGAAGACCCAGCTGGTCCTGTGCCTTATTGGCCCAGTCCGTGTGGAACGTGTCCGCCACGGCATGCGGCCGGGTAATCACCACTGCCTGCGCAGCGCCGGTCTCCCGTACTTTGGCGACCAGTCCACTGACGGCCCCGCCGTCCACGACTTCCCCCGTGACGCCTGAGCCCAGTCCTTCCAGGGCCGCCAGGGACACGGACAGGGTCTCCGCCGCCTGGGCTCGTTCCTGGGAGGGATCCGGCGCGTGGGAGGTCAGCTCCCGGAAGGCCTTGGCGATGTCCAGCAGCGAAAGGTTTTCGAGGAAGTCCACCAGCAGGTGCCGCTCGGTGTTTGCCGGCACCAGGACAACCAGGCGGGTATCCGCGCCGGCCACGAGGCGTTCGATGTTCAGGCGGTCGTCCGCCCCCAGGGGTTCTTCGGTCAGGATGACGATGGGTTCACTCATGGCCCTAGCCTAGTCCTGCAGCGCTGCCCTGCGCAGGGGCAGCCGCGCCCGTCTGTTGGCGCCAACAGGCGATGGCCGCACGCGGCGGAATGCGGGCATCGGTCCCGGGCCGGTAAGAATAGTTCATGGCATCTTTCCAGCGAACCCGCCCCGCCCCCGTCCAGAGCAGCCCCGATTCCGGGGGGATGTCCCTGCAGACCAAATGGGCAATCGGCGGAGCGATCGGTGGGGGCGGCCTGGCAGGACTCCTGGCCACAGGGTCATCGGCGCTCGCCGTGTACTTCGCGCGGCGGGTCATCACACCGGCACGGCAGCGGGCAGCAGACCAGGAAATGCTCGCGCTCATCAGGGACGGCCAGCGGCAGCAGGCGATCTTCGCCGCCACGGACGACACCACGGTGGACGGTGTCTACGGGTTCTTCTTCGACGGCGGCAAAGGGCACGCGCGGATTGGCCGCATCGTCTCCTATTCGCCCGCCGAGCGGACCGTCCTGCGGGACGTTGAAGCGGTGTACGCCGGGGACCTCTCCACGGCCCGCCGCGGCTGGTGGAGCGGGGCTGTCCATCCGGACCCCGCCGCCGTCGGACTTCCGTATGAGGAGGTAATGATCGACGTCGACCGGGGGCAGGCCCCGGCATGGCTTGTCCGCGCCGGCGGTACGGCCCGGACCTGGGCGGTCATGGTGCACGGACGCGGAGCCACACGCCAGGAGGCGCTGCGCGCCGTAGGCCCCGCTTTGGAGCTGGGGCTGACCAGCCTCCTGGTGTCCTACCGCAACGACGGCCTTGCCCCCTCCGCGGACGACGGCCGGTACGGCCTGGGTTCCACGGAATGGCGCGACGTCGAGGCGGCGATCGAGTACGCGCTGGCCAACGGTGCAGAAGAAATAGTGCTGTTCGGGTGGTCGATGGGCGGCGCCATCTGCCTGCAGGCGGCCGACCTGTCCCGCTGCCGGCACCTGATCCGGGCGATGGTGCTCGATGCGCCCGTCACTGACTGGGTGAATGTCCTGGCCCATCATGCACAGCTGAACAGGATTCCCTCCCTGGTGGGCCGGTATGGCCAGCTCATGCTGGGCCATCCCCTGGGGAGGCGACTCACGGGATTGTCCGCCCCGGTTGACCTCAAGGCGATGGACTGGGTGTCGCGTGCAGTGGAACTCCGCACGCCTACGCTGGTGCTGCACAGCGTCGACGACGAATACGTGCCGTACGGGCCCTCGGCCCTGCTCGCCGAGCGAAACCCGGAGATGGTGACCTTCGAGCCCTTCCGCCAGGCACGGCACACCAAGGAATGGAATGTCGATCCGGAGCGGTGGGAAAGCCTGGTGAAGGCGTGGCTGCGGCAGCAGCTGGCACCCAGGCTGAATCCGGGCGCCCTGGCCCCGGTCAGTCCCTGAGCCGGTCAGCCGGCTGGCGAGCCGATCGGTGCCGTCACTGCCTGGGTGAGGCGGACCAGGTCAGCCGGTGCCAGTTCTATGTCCAGGCCACGCTTTCCGCCGGAGACCAGCAGGGTCTCCAGGGCCAGGGCACTTGAGTCCAGGACGGTGGGGGAGGGCTGCCGCTGGCCGAGCGGGGAGATGCCTCCCAGCACGTAGCCGGTGCGACGCTGGGCTGCCGCCGGATCTGCCATTGCCGCTTTCTTGGCCCCGAGCGCGGTGGCCAGCGCCTTCAGGTCCAAGGTTCCGCTGACGGGGACGATACCCACGGCCAGCCGGCCCTCCACCTCTACCATCAGGGTCTTGAAAACCCTTGAGGGATCAATGCCGAGAGCCTCGGCAGCCTCCGCCCCATAGCTGGCTGCTGAGGGATCGTGCGTGTAGGGGTGCAGCACGAAGGGAACCCCGGCCGCGGTCAGTGCCGCCGTTGCCGGGGTTCCCTGTGATGCGTTCCTGCGGGCCATGATGCTGGTCCGGGCTGCGGCTAGGAGCGCACGCCGGACGCGGCAGCGACCTTGCGCTTGATCCTTCCCAGCATGGCGGTCATGCCGCGCATGCGGAGCGGCGTGATGGCACGGGTGAGTCCGAGAAGTTCCGGCATGTCGTCCGGGACCGAGAGGATCTCTTCCGCGGACAACCCGTCCAGCCCCTCGTGCAGCACGCCGGCAAACCCCCGGGTTGTGGGGGCCTCTGCCGGAGCCTTGAAGAACAACCGCACGGTACCGGCCGGACCGCCGTCCTTTTCCGTCTCAATGGTAAGGAAGAGCGGCGACTGGCACTCCACCACCTGCTCCAGCAGCTCTGGGTGGTCCTTGAGCCGGTCCGGAAGTTCCGGCAGGCCCTCGGAGAATTCCAGCAGCAGCTGCAGCCGTTCGGGTTCGGACATGGCCTGGAAATCGTCCACGATGGCCGCCAGGGCGGAAGGCAGGGCTTGAGTAGTCATCGGTTCAAGTCTACGCAATTGTTGCGGTACGGGCCGCGTCAGGAGCCTACTGCAACAGGAACAGAACCGCGTTCCGCACCCTTGGCGATCGGCACCCGCACGGCGTTGCCCCACTCGGTCCATGAACCGTCGTAGTTGCGGACGGAATCGAAGCCCAGGAGGTACTTGAGGGCGAACCAGGTGTGGCTGGAACGCTCGCCGATGCGGCAGTACGCCACAACGTCGTCGCCTTCGGCCAGCCCTGCTTCGTCGAGGTAGAGGGCCTCAAGTTCCGCACGGCTGCGGTAGGTGCCGTCGTCTGCGGCGGCGCGTGCCCAGGGGATTGAAGCGGCGGTGGGAATGTGGCCGCCGCGGAGGGCGCCCTCCTCCGGGTAGGCCGGCATGTGCGTGCGCTGGCCCGTGTATTCCTCGGGGGAGCGGACGTCGATGAGCGGCTTGCCCAGGTGGGCAAGGACGTCTTCCTTGAAGGCACGGATGGGGGCGTCGTTGCGCTCGACGACGGGGTAGTCGCCCCTGGCCGGGGCCGGCTTCTCCCTGGTGAGTTCCCGCCCTTCGGCAATCCACTTGTCCCGGCCGCCGTCCAGCAGGCGCACGTCCTGGTGGCCGAAAAGCTCGAAAACCCAGAGGGCGTAGGCAGCCCACCAGTTGGACTTGTCCCCGTAGATGACCACGGTGCTGTCACGGGAGATGCCCTTCGACGCCGCCAGCTCGGCGAACGCGGCGCCGTCCACGTAGTCGCGGGTGACGTCGTCGTTCAGGTCCGTGTGCCAGTCGATCTTCACGGCGCCGCGGATGTGTCCGGTTTCGTAGAGCAGCACGTCCTCATCAGATTCGACCACCACCAGCTCACCGTTGGCGACGGCGCCGCTTTCGATAGCAGCAGCAAGCCACCCTGTGGAGACCAGCCGCTCCGGGTGTGCGTAAGCTGCGAACTTCTCGTTCTGTTCAACGGGGTAGGGCATGATCTTGGCCTTTCATTGAGGACACGGAGAGCCTGCTGGACCTGGCGGCGCCGGCATGGGGACCTGCTTCCACACTAGCCAGCACCCCGGCCCGTGTCCGTATTCCGTTAACAGGACGACATGTTGCCTTCATCACGCTGCGCGGGCGGGAACCTGTGACGCAGTGTGTGGAAGCACTGTGTGACGCATCATGGGACGGCAATGCGGCGCCGCATTGCCGGTATTCTTTCTGGGGACCAACCACCAGCAGAACGGACCCCCTTGGTACAGATCGAACAGCTTGCCGCCCGCACTCCGGCAGTTTCGGTGGATGAGCTCCTCAAAGGTTTCTATCCATCGCCGCGGTTCGGCCAGGTTTCCTTTTCCAGCTACCGCCCCGATCCCAAGCAGCCCAGCCAGTCTGCGGCCGTCAGGGCACTGGAGGGGTTTGCCGACGGCGTGGGCTCCGCGGGCGGGGGAGGACTGTTCAAGAAGTTCTTCGCCAAGAAGGACGAAACCCGCGCCGGCATCTACCTCGACGGCGGGTTCGGCGTCGGCAAGACCCACCTGCTCGCCTCGCTGTGGCACGCCTCGCCCGGCCCCAAAGCCTTCGGGACCTTCGTGGAGTACACCAACCTGGTGGGTGCGCTGTCCTTCCGCAAGACGGTGGACGCGCTCAGCAGCTACAAGCTTGTGTGCATCGATGAGTTCGAGCTCGATGATCCGGGCGACACCGTCCTCATGTCCCGGCTCATGCGTGAACTCGCCGACGCCGGGGTGAAACTCGCAGCCACCTCCAACACCCTGCCCGGATCGCTGGGCGACGGCAGGTTCGCAGCCGTCGACTTCCAGCGTGAAATCCAGGTCCTCGCGGACCAGTTCGACGTCCTCCGAATCGACGGGGAAGACTTCCGGCACCGTGGGCTGCCGGCAGCGCCGGCGCCCCTGAAAAACAGTGAACTGTCCTCGCACATGAAGGCGGAATTCGACGGGAAGACGGTGGCCCAGGACGAGTTCAGCACGCTGATCCACCACCTGGCCGGCGTGCACCCCAGCCGCTACCGCCAGCTGATTGACGGCGTTGACGGCGTGGTGTGGCGCAACGTCCACACCATCACCGAACAGGCCGTGGCGCTGAGGTTCGTGGTGCTTGCTGACCGGCTTTATGACAAGGATGTCCCTATCCTCGCCAGCGGTGTTCCGTTCGACCAGCTGTTCACCGAGGAAATGATGACCGGCGGCTACATGAAGAAGTACTTCCGCGCCGTCTCCCGGCTCACCGCGCTGGCCCGGGAAGGCCAGAACCACGAACCGTCCTAGCGGCGGCCCGGCCCGGTCAGCTGGCTGCTCCGGGACGGCGCGGCTGCAGCACCAGCCGGACCGCCAGCCCCGCGGCGAGTGCCCAAAACGCTGACCCGATACCGGCAAAAGCAAGGCCCGAGGCCGCCATGAGGAAGGTGACGGCCGGGGCTATCCTGTCCTCCGGATCGGCCAGCGCGGCTGACACGGCACCCGCAAGGGTCCCCAGGAGTGCCAGGCCGGCCACTGCCTCGAGCATGCCGGCCGGTGCGGCCGTCACCAGGGTCACCAGCGCGGCGGAGAACGCAGCCAGCACAAGGTAGGCAAGCCCGGACGTGAAGCCGGCCACCCACCGGCGGTGCCGGTCCGGCCCCGCCTCCTCACCGGCTGCCAGGGCGGCGCTGAGCGCGGCGAGATTAACGGCGTGGGTGCCGAACGGCGCTGCTGCCGCGGTCCCCGCACCGGTCACCAGCATGGCCGGACGCCACGGGGTGTCGTAGCCGAAAGACCGGAGCACTGCCACGCCCGGGACGTTCTGGGACGCCATCGTCACCACAAACAGCGGAAGCGCAATACCCGCCATTGCCTGCAGGCTGAAGGCCGGCGTGGTCCAGGCAAGGACTGGAAGAATTTCGCCATCCCCCAGGGAGGTGCCCCCTGAGGCCAGGGAAATCCCGATCACGGCCAGGGCCACCAGCAGGGCTGCCGGGACGGACCAGCGGGGCGCCAGCTTCATCATCAACAGCCAGCACAGGATGACCGGTGCAATGAACAGCGGCACTGTCCCCAACGCCTTGAACGGTGCCAGGCAAAGCTGCAGCAGGACGCCGGCGAGCATTGCCTGCGCAAGGGTTGCCGGGATCCTTGCCATCAGCCGCCCCAGGGCAGGGACCAGGCCGGTCATCGCAATCAGTACCCCGGTGGCAAGGAAGGCCCCGACGGCGGCCGGCCACCCGCCGTCGACCGTCCCGGACGTTGCCAGCAGGGCAGCGCCGGGCGTGGACCACGCGAGCGTCACCGGCACTTTGGAACGCCAGGAAAGCCAGAGCACCCCAAGGCCCACGGCAACGGTCAGTGCCAGCAGTCCGGACGCCGCCTGCGCGGGGCTGGCGCCCACCGCCCTGAGCCCGGCCAGGACCACGGCGAAGGAGGACGTAAATCCCACCAGCGCGGTGACGATACCTGCCACAACGGGCCGGGAGTCGAGCTTGTGCTGCCCGGGTGATTGCTGTGCCGTGGGATATGCGGGGGACTTCGCCATACGGGCAGGTTACCGGCCCTGTTCCGTGAAGCCTTCATCGGCCTGGGACATGCCGCTTAGACGTGCCGCTTAAACGCCAAAGGTGCAGGTGCCGCCTCCCGGCGGGACCTGCACCCCCTTGACGTGCTAGGGCAAGACCCTGGCCAAATCCTGTTTACGGAGTCCTGTCAGCCGGCGGAACCGGGTTGACGGGAGTGACCGGCGGAACCTGCTCGGCGGCAGGTGCCTGTCCCGGGGTGCCGTTCTTGTCAATGAGCTTGGAAGCGCCATCCTGGACCTTGTTGACGTGGCCCGAGTACTTGCCTCCGGTCTTGGTGTCCACAAAATCACCGGCCTTGTTGATGCCGTTCTTGATGGCCTGCTCGTTGCCGCGGATGAGACCCTGAGCCTTGCCCTTTAGATCGTCAATCAGTCCCACGAGCACCTCCCTTCAATCGCGGAGCCAGGTCGCTCCTCCGCATTCGATCCTAGCGCCGCCGGGAAGGCCTGCCAAGGAAATCAGGGGTTCCGGGCGTTCGCCCGCAGCGGATGTACGCCTGCCTGCAGCGGGTGCGGTTCCCATGTCACCCGTAGGGGAACCGTAGGCGAGTGCGCGCACAGTGGCCGGGCAAGAAAAAAGCAGCTCCGGAGAGCTGCTGCCTGTGGGCGATACTGGGATCGAACCAGTGACCTCTTCCGTGTCAGGGAAGCGCGCTACCGCTGCGCCAATCGCCCGGAACCGGAAGACCGGCTGATGGGATCCTAAGAAACAAGAGAGCGGACGACGAGATTCGAACTCGCGACATCCACCTTGGCAAGGTGGTGCTCTACCAGCTGAGCTACGTCCGCAGATATGAAGTGCGTTCCGGCCGGAGCCGGTCGAACTGCATGAAGCAAGTTTCCTTGCTTGGTGGGCGATACTGGGATCGAACCAGTGACCTCTTCCGTGTCAGGGAAGCGCGCTACCGCTGCGCCAATCGCCCATGTCCATCCGGAGGTGATCCGGAAACCATGGTTTTCACCGAGGTGGGTACGGGATTCGAACCCGTGTATACGGCTTTGCAGGCCGCTGCCTCGCCTCTCGGCCAACCCACCGTGTAAGCGTCGGTTCCAAAGAACCTTTGCCGTGACAGTGTCCTGCGAGCGGACGACGAGATTCGAACTCGCGACATCCACCTTGGCAAGGTGGTGCTCTACCAGCTGAGCTACGTCCGCATTTTGGAGGCTGATTCCCTGCCGTTCCCGGCATTTCCTCGCGTTCCAACGAGTAAAAACAATATAGGAGGTTCAAGGATTCTCCAAATCGCCTGCGCCCCGATTGCCCTATGTGTCCGTTCTTCCCAGCAATGGCGCGGTTTGGCTTACTTACAACTGTGTAATTTACGACGACGGGCGGGTGCCTTGGGTGCCGTATCCGGCAGGGTGCCGGACGGGCCGGCCGGCGTCCGGCTGCCATGGAATGGGTCACGACGTGCCGATTTTTGAATTGGGTGCGGCGTCGGCTAGCATTCAAGTGCATCAGGGCGATTGGCGCAGTGGTAGCGCGCTTCGTTCACACCGAAGAGGTCACTGGTTCGAACCCAGTATCGCCCACCGTACAAAGGTCCGTTTCCGCTCGCAGCGGAAACGGACCTTTTTTGTCTGCGGATCCGTGCCTCCAGATTTTGTCGGCCCCCTGTGAAAGAGTTTTTTCCATGACAGCTCCACTTCTTGCCCATGCCACCGAATACGGCCGGATGTACGCCCGCTCCACGTCGGAGCAGTTTTCGGTTCCGTCCATTACCACCGTCATCAGCCAGCAGCCGCACGGGCTGGATGGCTGGTTCGGCTACATGGGCGCGAGCAGCCTGGCAAACGATCCCCTGCTGGCGGACTGCCTGGGTAGCCCTGCCAAGATCAAACAGGCTGTCAGCCGGGCAGCCAAGGCGGCTGAGACGTACCGCGATGAAGCCGCCAGGCGCGGGGACCGGGTGCACAACTACTGCGAGCAGGTGGCGCTCCGCGCCCTGGGCCGGCCGCACGCCATGAAGGAAACCCGTGAGGCCCTGGCGGCCAACGGAGAAGAAGCCTTCGCGGTGCGTTTTGACGAGTGGTGGGAGCTGTTCCGGGTGGAGCCTATCGCCCCGGAAATCACGGTCTGGAACAACGCGGTGGGGTATGCGGGAACCCTGGACCTGGTGGCCCGCATCAACGGCCGCGTTTGCCTCATCGACTACAAAACCAAAGGCACCACCCGGGACGGCCTGGTCAAACCGCTCGATGACAAGGTGGTGATGCAGCTTGTCGCCGGGATGAAGGCGGAAGAGAGCCTTGTTGACCCCGAGGCCGGGACCTGGGAGCCGTGGAAGTACGGGGAAGACCCCGTCCTCCTGGCGGTGGCCATCGGTGAAACCGAAGTGCGTCCGGTGCGGGCCAATCCCGAGGTCCTCAAGCACCACTGGTGGAAGTTTTGTGCCCTGCGGCGGGTGTGGGAGCTCAACGCGGATACCATCAGCGCCGGTTCCGCGCTGCTTCCCATCGCCCCGCCGCCGCTGGCGCAGGTGCGCACCGCCTAGCACTTTGTCTGCATTTGGTATGTCTGCGGACCAGATGACTGCGCCTAAACTGGACAGGTTCCCTTTTCCGCCAACTGTAAGGAATTACTGCGCATGGCTATCCTGAATATCCGCATCATCGGCGATCCTGTGCTGCGCACGGTGGCCGATCCCGTGACGGAATTCGGGCCGGAGCTGGCCAAGCTGGTCGCGGACATGACCGAAACCATGGAGGACGTGGACGGCGCAGGCCTGGCCGCGCCCCAGGTGGGCATCAGCCAGCGGGTTTTCACTTACCGGATTGACGGCGTGGAAGGACACATCATCAACCCCGTCCTGGAAAACAGCGAGGATTACCAGGACGACCACGTGGAGGGATGCCTGTCCATCCCCGGCCTCGGCTTTCCCGTCCGGCGTTTCCGCTCCACCCGTGTGACCGGTGTGGACATGCACGGAAATCCCGTCACGGTGGAAGGGGAAGGGATGCTGGCACGGTGCTTCCAGCACGAGAACGACCACCTGGACGGCATCCTCTACACCGACCGGCTTGAGGGGGAGGACCGTAAGGCCGCCCTGCGGTCCATCCGTAACGCCAACTACGGCTCGGTCACCGAGCGGACAGCCGCCAAGCGCGCCAAGACGGTCGGATCCAGCTTCGGCGGCTCCTTGCCCGGCTCCAGTTTTGGTCCCGGAGCGGCCGGTAACGCCGGGTGAGGGTCCTGTTCGCGGGAACCCCCGCCGTCGCCATCCCCTCCCTTGATGCGCTGGTGGAGGCAGGCTTCGACATCGCTGCCGTGCTGACCCGTCCCGATGCCCCCGTTGGCCGGAAGCGCGTCCTCACGCCGTCGCCCGTCGCTGCGCGCGCCGCCGAACTCGGAATCGAGGTCATCCGCGCAGCCCGCGTTGACGCTGAGGCAACCGCCAGGATCGCTGCCGTAAACCCGGATGTAGCCGCCATCGTTGCCTACGGCGGGCTGGTTCCGCCTGCTGCCCTGGACGTTCCCCGGCACGGCTGGATCAACCTGCACTTTTCGCTGCTGCCTGCGTGGCGCGGCGCCGCGCCAGTGCAGCGCGCCGTCATGGCCGGGGACGACGTCACCGGAGCCGTGACCTTCCTGCTGGAAGAGGGGCTGGACACAGGCCCCGTCTTCGGCACCCTGACCGAATCCGTGGGTCCGGAAGACACCGCGGGTGAACTCCTGGAAAGGCTCTCCCGCAGCGGTGCGGTCCTCCTGGCCCAGACGCTGTCCGCCATTGGGGCAGGCAAAGCCTCGGCGCAGCCGCAGGCCGGCGAGGTGTCACTGGCACCCAAGCTGACCCTTGAGGATGGCCACCTTAAGTGGAGCCATCCCGCCCTTGCCATTAGCAGGCAGGCCCGCGGCGTCACTCCCGAACCGGGTGCGTGGACCGTGCTTGACGGGCAGCGGGTGAAACTGGAACCGGTCCGGCTGCGTCCGGATGTCACGACGCTTGCTCCGGGAGCCTTGGCGCTGCACGGCAAGAGCGTGCTGGTGGGCACGGGTTCCCACGCCGTGGAACTGACCCGGATCCAGCCTGCGGGCAAAAAAATGATGGCCGCGGCTGATTGGGCACGCGGCATGGCTTCCCTTGAAAGCGTGGTGTTCGAATGAGCGGGTCCGGCGGCAATCCAGGCGGGCGCGGCGGCGGGCAGGGCAACTCCGGGCACGGCCGCGGCAAGGGCGGACCCCGGGACAACAGCCGTCGTAACGCCCAGGGACGTGAACGCAACCGCGGTCCGCAGCGGAGCTTCACGGACAACGCCCCGTCCCAGCGCACCCGCCGGGCCGATCCCGCCCGGCTTGTCGCCTTCGAAGTCCTGCGCGCCGTGGCGGCGGAGGACGCCTACGCCAACCTTGTCCTGCCGGCGCGGATCCGCCACCACGGGCTGGACAAGCGCGACGCCGGATTCGCCACCGAACTGACGTACGGCGCCCTGCGCGGCCAGGGCACCTACGACGCCATCCTGGCCCGCTGCGTGGACCGCCCGCTGGACCAGCTGGATCCCGCCATCCTGGATGCCCTGCGCATCGGGGCGCACCAGCTGCTGGCCATGCGCGTGCCGGCACACGCCGCCCTGGACCAAACCGTGGGCCTGGCGCGCGCCGTGATCGGAGCAGGCCCGTCTGCGCTCATCAATGCCGTGCTGCGCAAAGTTGCCGCGCACACCCTGGAGGAGTGGCTGGACAAGCTCGTGGCAGGCGAGACTGACGCAACGAAGATCGCTGCGCTCCGCTACGCCCACCCCGAATGGATCGTCCGTGCAATGCGCCAGTCCCTGGTTGCACACGGGCGCTCCGCCGATGAAATCAACAACCTGCTGGAAGCGGACAATGCTGCTCCCGTGGTTAACCTGGTAGCCCTCCCGGGGCTCGGCAACCTGGACGAGGCCCTGGAACACGGCGCTACTCCGGGTGGACTCGTCCAGGGTTCGGCTCTTTCCAGCGGCGGTGACCTGGGACGGTTCTCCTCAGTCAGGGAAGGAACCACCCGCGTCCAGGACGTTGGCTCGCAGCTGGTGGCCCGGGCCATGGCGGCCGTAGATCTTGGCCAGCCAGCGGGCGGGACAGGCGACGGAAGGGCCGAGGCGTGGCTGGACCTCTGTGCCGGCCCCGGCGGAAAGGCTGCCCTGCTCGGCGCGCTGGCAAAGCAGCAGGGCGCCACGCTGCTGGCCAATGAGCCCGCCCCGCACCGGGCCAAGCTGGTGAGCCAGGCCCTCTCGGCCGTGCCGGCCGAAACGTGGCAGGTCCGCACCGGCGACGGCCGCGAGCTCGGCTCCGAAAAGCCCGGCTCCTTTGACCGCGTCCTGGTGGACGTTCCCTGCAGCGGGCTGGGCGCTTTGCGGCGCCGGCCCGAGTCCCGCTGGCGCCGGTCGCCCAAGGATCTGGCGGACCTCGGCCCGTTGCAGCGCGAGCTCCTCGCCTCGGCGCTGGCAGCCGTGCGGCCCGGGGGAGTGGTGGCCTACGTGACGTGTTCCCCGCATCCGGCGGAGACCACCGCCGTGGTTGCCGACGCCCTCCGCAAGCGTGAGGACCTGGAGCTCCTGGACGCGGGGGCAGCTCTGGACGCCGTCAGCCTTCCGGGGAAGCTGGACGCGGGCCACGAGTCCACGGCGCAGCTCTGGCCGCACGTCCATGGCACGGACGCCATGTTCCTGGCGCTCATCCATAAAAAGGCCTAGGCGAAAGCAACAACAGACCAGTGAAAGGCAACCCCGTGACGCAATGCTGCATCAACCCGAGCATCCTCTCCGCCGACTTCGTCAACCTGGAAGCGGAACTGAAGCGCATCAGCACCGCTGACGCCGTGCACGTGGATGTCATGGACAACCACTTCGTCCCCAACCTGACCATCGGGCTGCCCGTGGTGCAGCGCATCCAGGCTGTCAGCCCCATCCCCCTCGACGCCCACCTCATGATTGCCGACGCCGACCGGTGGGCGCCGGGATTTGCCGACGCCGGCCTGGCCTCGGTCACCTTCCACGCCGAGGCCTCCCTCGCCCCGGTAAAGCTGGCACGCGAACTCCGCAGCAGGGGGTCGAAAGCAGGAATGGCGCTTCGGCCCGCCACCCCGGTGGAACCGTACTTGGACATGCTCACGGAGCTGGACATGCTGCTCATCATGACCGTTGAACCCGGGTTCGGTGGACAGGCCTTCCTGGACCTCACCCTGCCAAAGATCCGGCGGGCAAGGGCAGCTATCGACGGTTCCGGAGCCGGCGTGGCCATACAGGTGGACGGCGGCATCACGGAGGAAACGATTATCCGGGCAGCAGAAGCCGGCGCCACTGTCTTTGTTGCCGGTTCCGCTGTTTACGGCGCTGACGATCCCGCCGCAGCCATCGAGCGGCTCCGCGTCCAGGGCAGCCGTCCGTTACGTGCGGCGTCTGCGGAATAGCCGGGAGCCCGCGCCTGTTATGGCACAATAGCAACACACATACGTGCTCCGGGGTCGGTGTAAGTCCGAACCGGCGGTGACAGTCCGCGACCCGCGAGCCGGTGCCTTCCGCAAGGAAAGCCCGGCAGACGGTTGAACCGGTGAAATTCCGGTACCGACAGTTAAAGTCTGGATGAGAGAAGCACGTACAGCTGTATCTGTGGGGCCGTCCCGGTCCCGCAGCTTTCTGCTGTCGTATACCCCCGGAGCCATCGCGGTTCGAAAGGGAAGGAACGACACAGCATGAACCCCAAGCGATGGCTCTTAGATGCCGAACGTTCCGCCGCTTCAGCGGAGGACGCAGCCGTGGCGATGGTCGCGGCATGATGGCGGCCACACAATCTTTCGGTGCCGGAGCCGGCACCGCCCTGCATTCGGGCCACCCGCTCCAGCCCGCCGATGGCGTGGTTACCGCCTTCAGCGCCGGCGAGACCAGGGCTATGGAGGCTGCGCTGCAAGCAGCCCTGCGGGGCCCGCGTGGGGCGAACCCCCTGGTGGGCGCCGTCGTCGTCGATCCTGATGGCAACCACCTGATCACCGGGTTCCACCGCGGCGCCGGCACCGCGCATGCGGAGGCCGATGCCATCGCCCAGGCGGCAGCAGCGGGCCTGGACCTTACAGGCTGCACCATGCTGGTGACGCTGGAGCCCTGCAACCACCGCGGGCGCACCGGCCCCTGCGCGCAGGCCATCATTGCCGCCGGAATCACGGACGTGGTGTACGCCGTGGACGATCCGCATGACCCCGCGGCGGGTGGAGCAGCAACGTTGCGCGCCGCCGGCGTCCGCGTCCGCAGCGGCCTGGGAGCCGCTGAATCCCTGGACGTGAACCGGCAGTGGTTCGAAGCGGTGACCGCGAAGCGGCCCTTCGTCACCCTCCACATCGCCCAGACGCTGGACAGCCGCATCGCCGCCCAGGACGGCACCAGCCAGTGGATATCCAGCCCGGAATCCCTCGCGGACAACCACGCCATCCGCGGGCGGATCGACGCCATCCTGGTGGGCACCCAGACCGTCCTGGTGGACAACCCACGGCTCACCGCCCGCGACCCGCAGGGAACACCGGCGCCGAACCAGCCGGTCCGGGCTGTCATGGGCTTGCGGGACGTCCCCGGCGGGGCCGCCGTACGCGGAACTGACGGGCGGGTCACGCACCTGCGCACCCGCGACCCGCACGAGGCGTTGTCCCTGCTGTACGCGTCCGGGACCCGCCACCTCATGGTGGAGGGAGGCTCGCGCATCCTGAGCGCGTTCCTTGCTGCCGGACTCGTGGATGAGCTCATCGTGTACCTGGCGCCCACCCTGCTCGGCTCCGGCACCCCTGCCCTGGACGGCCTCGGAATCAGCACCCTCGCCGATGCCCAGCAGTGGCAATGGGACGAATCCGACGGCGGGGCCGTGCGCAGGCTTGGCCGCGACCTGAGACTCCACCTCAGACCGCAACGAACCGTTGCCCTAGACCCCCAACCATCCCGCGCAACAGCGGAGCAAGCCCAGGAAGGCCACTGATGTTTACCGGAATTATTGCCGAACAAGGGCACGTTCTGTCCGTCGAGCGGGACGGGGACGCCACCGCCACCCTCCGGCTGCACGCGCCCGGCAGCACTGAAGGGCTCGCCCTGGGCGGCTCTGTGGCCGTGAACGGGGTCTGCCTGACGGCCACCGAGATCAACGGCACGGACTTCAGCGTCGACGTGATGGGGGAGACCCTGGTCCGCAGCACCATTGGCGAACTGGCTCCGGGCGACGCCGTCAACCTTGAGCGCTGCGTTCCTGCGGGCGGCCGGCTGGACGGGCATGTGGTGCAGGGGCATGTTGACGGCGTCGGCGTGCTGCTGGAGCGGGAAGCGCTGGGCAACTGGGAGCGGCTCCGGTTCGGCGTGCCGGCCAACCTGGCCCGCTACATCGCGGAAAAGGGCTCGATCGCCATCGATGGCGTCTCCCTTACCGTCACCGCCGTCAGCGCGGCCGCCGAGCCCGAGCCCTGGTTTGAAGTGGGCCTGATCCCCACCACCCTGGCCGAAACCGGGCTGGGGTCCAAGACCACGGGCAGCCGGGTCAACCTCGAGGTGGACGTCCTGGCCAAGTACACGGAACGCCTCCTGGCGTTCAGCACGTCAGCGCCGGCAGTTGCTGACGGAGGTGCACTGTGAACGCCGTTCTCCGGCTCGAACCCGAGGCAGCGCAGGCAGGTGTTGTGCCTGCCCCCGGTGTCCGCGGGCTCGACTCCATCGAGGTGGCGGTGCAGGCCATGGCCGCCGGCAGGCCGGTGCTCGTGGTGGACAACGAGGACCGCGAAAACGAGGGCGACATCATCTTCGCGGCACAGCATGCCACCCCCGCGCTGATGGGGTGGACCATCCGCCACAGCTCGGGCGTCATCTGCGTTCCGCTGTCCGGCGACCGGGCGGATGCCCTTGCGCTGCCTCCCATGGTGGCGGTCAACGAGGACGCCAAGGGGACCGCCTACACCGTTTCCTGCGACGCCGCCCTGGGTGTCAGCACAGGGATTTCCGCCACGGACCGGGCCCTCACCGCCAGGGTCCTGGCCGACCCCCACGCCGTGCCGGCATCCCTGACCCGGCCCGGGCATATATTTCCGCTGCGTGCAGTTGACGGTGGTGTGCGGGAACGCCCCGGCCACACCGAGGCCGCGGTGGACCTGTGCCGCCTGGCTGGCCTCGAGCCGGTGGGCGTGATTGCGGAAGTTGTTTACGACGACGGCGAGATGATGCGCCTGGACGGGCTCCTGACCTTCGCTGCTGAGCATGGCTGCCCCCTGATCTCCATTGAGGATCTCGCGGCCTACCTCGCAGCGGGGCAAGGCAAGCCCACGGAGAGCGCCCGCGAAGTTGCGGGCGGCAAGAAGGAGACACGATGACCTCTTCGACAGCCCGCGACAGCGGTTCGCCGAACGGCCACGGAACGTCCCGGAACGGCCACGGGGCTTCCACGGCGAGCCACGGACCCTCTGCCAACGGGCAGGAGCGCAGCGGCAGCGGCGTTGCCCCGCACCCCGTGAGCGGTGGCCCGGTAGTGCAGCTGCCCACGGCTTTTGGTGATTTTGTGGCGCAGGCCTGGACGGACCTGGTCACCGGCGTCGAGCACCTTGCCGTCAGCTCACCCAACCCGCCCAAGGACGGTAAAGCACCCCTCGTCCGGCTGCACTCGGAATGCCTCACCGGCGACATCTTTGGCTCCTACCGCTGCGATTGCGGGGAACAGCTTGCCTTCGCCCTGGAAATGATCCAGCAAAACGGCGGGACGCTGCTCTACCTGCGCGGGCAGGAGGGCCGGGGCATTGGCCTGGCCAACAAGATCAAGGCTTACGCGCTGCAGGAGGCGGGTTTTGACACGGTGGAGGCCAACGAGCAGCTGGGACTCCCTGTGGACGCCCGCTCCTACAACGCCGCAGCGCAGGTCCTCGCGGAAATGGGCCTTCATGAGGTGCGGCTCCTGAGCAACAACCCGGACAAGCAGAACAGGCTGGCACGGGCGGGCGTGAAGGTTGTGGAGATGGTTCCCACAGAGGTGCCGTCCCGCGATGAGAACATCCGCTACCTGCGGACCAAGAAGGACCGCATGGAGCACCGGCTGCTGCTGGACACCCATGTGGTGGCGGTTCCCGTCACCACTCCCGAAACTTTCGAGCACGAACAAGACTGACGCGCTGCGGCACACCCATCAGCCGCAGCACCGGCAAGACACACCACCACGACTGAACGGAACAGACTGACCATGAGCGGACACGGCGCCCCCGATATCGATCTCAGCACCCTCAACCCCGGAGAAACGTCGCAGCTGCGGCTGGCGATTGTGGCGGCAAGCTGGCACACCCAGATTATGGACGGACTCCTGGACGGTGCACTCCGGGCAGCGAAGGACGCCGGCATCGCCGAGCCCACGGTCCTGCGCGTTCCAGGCAGCTTTGAGCTGCCGGTCGCTGCCGCACGGCTGGCACCGCACTTCGACGCCGTCGTTGCCCTCGGCGTCGTGATCCGCGGCGGAACCCCGCACTTTGATTACGTGTGCCAGGCAGCGACGTCGGGACTCACCGACGTCAGCGTGCGCACCGGCGTCCCGGTGGGCTTCGGCGTCCTGACCTGCGACACCGAACAGCAGGGCCTGGACCGGGCCGGCCTTCCCGGCTCCAAGGAAGACAAAGGCCACGAGGCCGTCACCGCGGCGCTGGCCACCGCCGTCGTGCTCAAGCAGTACGGCAAGTAAGGATCCCGCACGACGGGCGCGCTTGTGTATTCGCTCACATCGCGCCCGTCATGCAACGGCCCGGGAAGCGCCCTGTGGGCTGCAGCAAGTAGGCTGGAGGGCGTGAAGAATTTCGAGACGCTGTTCGCTGAGCTCAGCGAGAAGGCAGCCACCCGCCCGGAAGGCTCCCGCACCGTCGCTGAATTGGACTCCGGTGTCCACGGCATCGGCAAGAAAGTCGTTGAGGAAGCAGCCGAAGTATGGATGGCTGCCGAATATGAATCCGATGAAGCCGCGGCAGAGGAAATCTCCCAGCTGCTGTACCACCTGCAGGTTCTGATGCTCGCCAAAGGCCTGACCCTGGAAGACGTCTACAAGCATCTGTAGCCACCGGTCCGGCGCGCTCCACGCCGCCGGTGCCCGCCGTGGCCTGCATTGCCTGAACACCTAGACCTCCCCACACCAGAAAGACCTCCAATGCTGCGAGTAGCCGTCCCCAACAAGGGCTCCCTGTCCGAAGCCGCCTCCGCCATGCTGTCCGAAGCGGGCTACCGCCAGCGCCGCGACACCCGCGAACTGGTCATGGTGGACCCGGACAACGACATCGAGTTCTTCTTCCTCCGCCCCCGCGACATTGCGGTGTACGTCGGCCAGGGAACGCTCGACGTCGGCATCACCGGACGCGACCTTCTCCTGGATGCCGAGGTGGAGGCGGAAGAGCTGCTTCCGCTGGGCTTCGCTGCCTCGACGTTCCGTTTCGCAGGTCCCGTTGGGGACTTTGCCAAGGTTGAGGAGCTTGAGGGCAAGCGGCTGGCCACCAGCTACGACGGCCTGCTCCGCGGCTACCTCGCCGGGAAGGGTATCAACGCCAAGGTGGTTCGCCTGGACGGCGCCGTTGAATCATCGGTCAGGCTGGGCGTGGCAGACGCCATCGCCGACGTCGTGGAAACCGGCAACACCCTCAAAGCCGCCGGGATGGAAATCTTCGGCGATCCCATCCTGAAGTCCGAGGCCGTGCTGATCCGCCGCACCGGCGAAGGCGGCGCCGCGAACGGCACCGCCAAGGAGATCGAGGTCCTGATCCGCCGCCTCCAGGGCGTGCTGGTGGCGCGCCAGTATGTGCTGATGGACTACGACATCCGCAAGGAACTGGTGGAAAGTGCCGCCGCGCTGACCCCCGGCCTGGAATCGCCCACCGTCTCCCCGCTGCGGGATTCGGACTGGGTGGCCGTCCGCTCTATGGTCCCGAAGAAGGAAACCAACCGGATTATGGACGAGCTGTACGACCTCGGTGCACGCGCCATCCTGGTCAGCAGCATCCACGCCTGCCGCATCTGAGCCGGCCCCCGCAGTACCAACCCGCGCTTTAACAACCCAGCGCAGCAAAAGACAGAATTTCCAGGAGCTCCCATGGCAGTAGCAGTACGCGTCATTCCCTGCCTCGACGTGGACGCCGGGCGCGTCGTCAAAGGCGTTAACTTCGAGGGCCTGCGGGATGCCGGCGATCCCGTGGAGCTGGCGCACCGCTACGACAACGCTGGCGCGGACGAGCTGACCTTCCTGGACGTCACGGCGTCCTCGGGGAACCGGGAAACAACGTTCGACGTGGTCCGCCGCACCGCTGAGGAAGTCTTCATTCCGCTCACGGTGGGCGGCGGCGTCCGCGGTGTCGCCGAGGTGGACAAGCTGCTGCGGTACGGCGCGGACAAGGCTTCCATCAACACCGCCGCCGTCGCCCGGCCCGACGTCATCGACGAAATCACCCGGCACTTCGGCTCCCAGGTCCTCGTCCTGTCCCTCGATGCCCGCCGCACCCGCCCCGGGTCCCAGCCCACGTCGTCGGGCTTTGAAGTAACCACCCACGGCGGACGGACCGGCACCGGGATCGACGCCATTGAGTGGGCCAGGGAAGCCGCGGACCGCGGCGTAGGGGAGATCCTGCTCAACTCCATTGACGCTGACGGCACCAAGGACGGCTTCGACCTGGAGCTCATCAGGCTGGTCCGGGCAGCGGTCAAGGTGCCAATTATTGCCTCGGGCGGGGCAGGGGAGCCTGCCCACTTCCCGCCGGCCGTCGCCGCGGGTGCCGACGCGGTGCTGGCAGCATCGATCTTCCACTGGGGACCGGACAACATGATGTCCCAGGTCAAGGACGCCATCCGGAACGCAGGCTTCGAAGTCCGCTGAAGTGTGTCCCAACCCAACTGAGTAGCGCTAAGTGTCGTTTTGGGGGCTCATAACGACACTTAGCGCTACTCAGTTGGAGGGGTTAGAGGCCTACTTCGGCTGACTGGAGGAGCGCGACGGCGTCGGGCTGGCCTTCGAAGGTCACCAGGGCGTGGCGGGTGCGGCCGTGGGCGTGCATCAGCAGCTCGCCGGGCTCACCCACGATGGCCACCGATACAGGTGCGCGCTTGGCGACGTGCCGGGGCCCGGACGGGCGGACCAGGACGATTCCCAGGTCAACGCCGCGGTAAAGGATCGCGGCGCGCTTGACGAGTTCGTCCCAGAGGGCCTCCGAGTACGCCTCGTCGAGTGCCCGCGGCGCCCACCGGTCAACGGCGCGGCGGATGTCCTCTGTGTGCACGAAGTATTCGATGAGGTTGGAGCTCTCGTCGAGGGCCTTGATGTTCATCGGGGACAGCGCAGGCGGCCCTGCCCGGAATGTGTTGACCAGCTTTGCGTAAGCTTCCGGAGTGGTCAGTTTCGCGGCGAGCCTGGCAGTGGCCTGGTCCGAGGCTTTAGCCAGCCGTTTGATAATCAGGCCCAGCCCTACGGCTGCTTTGCGTTCGCGCAGGTACAGGTGCGCGGCAAGATCCCTGGTGCGCCAGCCCTTGCACAGCGTGGGCGCATCAGGGCCGGCCGCAAGCAGGGTCTCGGCCAGGACTTCTCGGGACGGTTCGACGAAATGCATCACTTGTGAAACTAGCATGACCGGCGCGGAGTTGGGCAGCGCGGCCACCCCGCTGGCGTGCCGTTGTTCACACACGTTCGGGGCCGCGGTGCAGGCACTAGACTTGACCTGATGTCTGAGTACCCCGCCCCCGTCCCGAACCCCGGCTCCGCCGTGCCTGTGGCTGCCACGCCCGGCCCGGCCGCCGCGTCATCCCCAAGCCCGCTTCCCGGGGAACTGGCCGCCGCGCTCAAGCGTGACAGCGCCGGCCTGGTGGCCGCGGTGGTGCAGCAGTACGACACCAACGAGGTCCTGATGCTGGGCTGGATGGACGACGAAGCCCTGCACCGCACCATGACCACCGGGCGGGTCACCTTCTACTCGCGTTCCCGCCAGGAATACTGGCGCAAGGGGGACACTTCCGGGCACGTGCAGTGGGTCAAGTCCGTGGCGATGGACTGCGACGGCGACGCGCTGCTCGTGCGGGTGGACCAAGTGGGCGCAGCGTGCCACACCGGCACCCGCACCTGCTTCGACGGCCGGGACCTGGCTGTCACGACCGGCCAGGCGGGCTGAACATCTTCAGGAGCCGCAGCCAGCTGCGGTCACGCGGGGGAGGGCCGGCCGCCCCCGCAAGCACACCCACATGCGCCGGCGCAGACGGCCCAACGAGAACAGGCGGAACAGCATAGCCATGCAGGACCTTGGAATCATCAGCCCGGGCCTCGAGGAATTCAGGGAGCTGGCCGGGCACAGCCGCGTCATCCCCGTCCGGCTCAAGGTGCTCGCGGACGCCGAGACCCCCATCGGCCTGTACCGGAAGCTCGCGAACGGCCAGCCCGGCACGTTCCTGATGGAATCCGCGGCAGTAGGCGGGGCGTGGTCCCGCTACTCGTTCATCGGCGCGAGGTCCAGGGCCACCCTGACCACCAAGGACGGGAACGCACACTGGCTGGGCCAGCCTCCCGCCGGCGTCCCCGTGGACGGCAGCCCGGTGGACGCCATTCGCGACACCATCGAAGCCCTCCGCACCGACAGGTTCGACGGACTGCCGCCCTTTACCTCCGGCCTGGTGGGATTCCTGGGCTGGGAAACGGTCCGGCACTGGGAACGCCTGGTCAGCCCGCCCGAGGACGACCTGCAGCTCCCGGAGATGGCGTTGAACCTGGTCACGGACATGGCCGTCCACGACAATGTGGACGGCACCGTGCTGCTCATCGCAAACGCCATCAATTTCGATGACAGCTCCGAGCGCGTGGATGAGGCCTGGCACGACGCCGTGGCCAGGGTCAAGGCGCTGCTTGCCAAGGTCAGCACTCCCGTGGCGCAGCCCGTCTCGGTCCTGGCTCCCGCGGCACTGGACTTCGCCTCGAGCGTCCAGGAGCGCTGGGACGAGGCCGAGTACCTGGCTGCCCTGGACCGCGGCAAGGAGGCCATCGTGGACGGCGAGGTGTTCCAGGTGGTCATCTCCCGCCGCTTCGAAATGGAGTGCCAGGCATCGGCCCTGGACGTCTACCGGGTCCTGCGGAACACCAACCCGAGCCCCTACATGTACATTTTCAGCCTCGAGGACGCCGAGGGCCGGGAGTATTCCATTGTTGGTTCCTCGCCCGAGGCGCTGGTGACGGTGACCGGTGAGGAAGTCATCACCCACCCCATTGCCGGGTCCCGGCCGCGGGGCCGAACAGTGGAGGCGGACAAGGCACTTGCCGAGGAACTCCTGGCGGACCAGAAGGAACGTGCCGAACACCTGATGCTGGTGGACCTTTCACGGAACGACCTGTCCAAGGTCTGCGTGGCGGGGACGGTGGACGTCACCCAGTTCATGGAGGTGGAGCGCTTCAGCCACATCATGCACCTGGTGTCCACCGTGGTGGGACAGCTTTCGCCGCAGGCCAAGGCCTATGACGTGCTGAAGGCAACCTTCCCGGCCGGCACCCTTTCCGGCGCCCCCAAGCCCCGTGCGCTGCGACTCCTGGACGAACTCGAACCGCACCGCCGGGGTATCTACGGCGGAGTGGTGGGCTACCTCGATTTCGCGGGCGACATGGACATGGCCATCGCCATCCGCTCCGCGCTGATCCGGGACGGGCGCGCCTATGTCCAGGCCGGGGGCGGCATCGTGGCTGATTCGGTCAACGACACCGAGGCCCTGGAAACCGTCAACAAGGCCGCAGCGCCCCTCCGCGCCGTCCACACCGCGGGTACCTTGCAGAACATCTCCGCGGACTCGCTTCCCGGCGGGTCGGAGTCCTGATGCCCCGTCCGGAACCCGCACAGGAACCCGCACCCGCACAGGAACCCGCAGCAGCACAGGAACCTGCAGCAGGGCAAGCAGGCGCAGGACAGGCGGCAGCTGCGGGCACGGGCCCGGCGGCGCCCGCCTGGGCACGCAGGTCCACATTGGTGCTGCTCATTTCCGTCCTGGCCCTGGCGGTCTTCGGCACCACCACCCAGACCTGGATCAGTGTCACCCTCGATCCCAACCAGCTTGGCCAGGGCGGCGCCGCGCAGGAACCACTCCCGGTGCAGGGCAGCAAGGCCGCCACCGCCGTCACGGCCCTGGCCCTGGTGGCCCTCGCCGGGGGACTGGCAGCCGCCATTGCCGGCAGGATTGCCCGGTGGATCATCACCGCCATCATCGTCCTGGCCGCCGCCGGAATTGTCGCCGCGGCCGCGACGGTCCTCTCCAGCCCGCTGGCGGCCGCCCAGGGTTCCATTGCGGAAGCCACCGGCGTTACCGGAAGCCAGGCCCAGGTGGCTGTCACTGCCTTCCCGCTCCTCGCCGTCGCGGCCGGATGCCTGCTGGCCCTGGCTGCCCTGCTGATTGTCCCCGCGGGGCGGTACTGGAAGGCCCGGACGAAATATGACGCACCGGCGGCGGGCAGTCCCGCGGCAGCAGGCCCGGTGGACGAGATCGACAGCTGGGACCGGCTCTCCCGCGGCGACGATCCCACCTGACCCGGCCTGGACTGGCCGCGGCACCGGCTGCGCGCCGCCCGATAACCGGTTGCGGGCCAAAAAATGGCAGAATGTAAGCAGTATTCACCCTGAGGAGATTTCCATGAGCAAAGCACCTGCGTCCGTTTCCAAGTCCGGCACCCGCACCGTTGCCCCGGGCGTCATCGACCACAGCCAGGAACTTGGCCACGGCAACAGCCCCGCAGCCTGGACCTGCGTCATCGTGATGCTGGTCGGCGCCCTGATCATGTCAATCGCATTCGTCATTGCCAACACCCCCATCTTCATCGCCGGCGGCGGCGTCATGGTGCTGGGCCTGATCCTGGGCTACGTCATGCGCAAGGCAGGCTACGGCGTTGAAGGCAGCAAGCTGAAGAACTCCGGCCACTGATGTCCACTGTTCTCGATGACATCAATGCCGGTGTCAGGGAGGATATGGAGGCCCGGAAACAGCTTGTTTCGCTGGCTGAACTGAAGGACCTGGCGCAGGCCGCGGCACCTGCCCGCGACGCCTGGGCAGCGCTCGGCGGCCCATCACCTTCCCGGGCTGAGCTCAAAGTCATCGCGGAAATTAAACGCCGCAGCCCCTCCAAGGGAGACCTTGCCGCCATCGGGGACCCCGCGTCCCTCGCCAGGCAGTATGCCGACGGCGGTGCCTCCGTCATCAGCGTCCTCACCGAACAGCGCCGCTTCAGCGGGTCCCTCGCGGACCTCGACGCCGTGCGGGCCGCCGTCGACGTTCCACTCCTGCGGAAGGACTTCACCCTTGACGAGTACCAGATCTGGGAAGCCCGTGCCCACGGCGCGGACCTGATCCTCCTCATCGTTGCCGCGCTCTCCGACGCCCAGCTCGCCGAGTTCAGTGCCCTCAGCCGCGACCTTGGCATGAGCGTGCTGGTGGAAACGCACACTGAAGAGGAAATCGAGCGGGCGGTTGCCGCGCAGGCGCGCATTATCGGCGTCAACGTGCGGAACCTGAAGACGCTCGACGTCGACCGTTCGGTCTTTGCCTCACTGGCCGGGCAGATCCCGGCCGGGGCAGTGGTGGTCGCCGAGTCCGGCGTACGGGACGCCGACGACGTCACGCATTACGCCGCCAGCGGCGCCAACGCCGTGCTCGTCGGCGAGGCCCTGGTCAGCCACTCGACGCCGCGGGAGCGGATCGCCGAATTCAAGGCGGCAGGCGCCGCCGCCATCGCAGCCCGCGCCTGACGCACACACGGTGCAGGAGCGGAAGGCGGGGCTCGCCCGGCCGGCCGGTCCTGTATACCCGGCCCGCGGGCACCACACTTTGAGAAACATCCAACTGGAACAGGACGGGACTGATGGCTGAAGCACCCTCCGGCAACGCCGGCAACGATACTGACAACAATGCCGCCGAAGCATTCCTGCAGGGCGGCTCCCTGAAGCACGCCCCGGGGCCCTACTTCGGAAGCTACGGCGGACGCTGGATGCCGGAATCCCTGATCGCCGCGTTGGACGAGCTTGAGGACACCTTCAACAAGGCCAAGGAAGATCCCGAATTCCGGGCACAGATCGCCGACCTGAACAAGAACTACTCCGGCCGCCCGTCCCTGCTGACCGAAGCCAAGCGCTTCTCCCAGCACGCCGGAGGGGTCCGCATCTTCCTCAAGCGCGAGGACCTCAACCACACCGGATCGCACAAGATCAACAACGTCCTCGGCCAGGCGCTGCTCGCCAAGCGGATGGGTAAGACCCGCGTCATCGCTGAGACCGGCGCAGGCCAGCACGGTGTGGCCAGCGCCACTGCCGCTGCCCTCATGGGGCTCGAGTGCGTCGTCTACATGGGTGCCGAGGACTGCCGCCGCCAGGCGCTGAACGTTGCGCGCATGGAACTCCTTGGCGCCACAGTCATCCCCGTGACCAGCGGATCGCAGACCCTCAAGGACGCCATCAACGACGCCCTGCGCGACTGGGTGGCCAACGTGGACAACACCCACTACCTCCTTGGCACCGCGGCAGGCGCGCACCCCTTCCCGGCCATGGTGCGGTACTTCCACGAAGTCATCGGGGAGGAAGCCCGTGCCCAGATCCTGGAGCAGGAAGGCCGGCTCCCGGACGCCGTCTGTGCCTGCATCGGCGGCGGCTCCAACGCCATCGGCATCTTTCACGGCTTCCTTGACGATCCGTCCGTGAAGATCTACGGCTTCGAAGCCGGCGGCGACGGCGTGGACACGGGGCGCCACGCAGCCACCATCACGCTGGGCAAGCCCGGCGTGCTGCACGGTGCCCGGTCCTACCTCATGCAGGACGACGACGGCCAGACAATCGAGTCCCACTCGATCTCCGCCGGCCTCGACTACCCCGGCGTCGGACCGGAACACTCCTACCTGTCGGACATCGGACGGGTGAGCTACGAGCCCATCACGGACAGCGAGGCCATGGAATCCTTCCGGCTGCTGTGCCGCACGGAAGGCATCATTCCCGCTATTGAGTCCTCCCATGCCCTGGCCGGAGCCATCAAGGTGGGCCAGCGCCTCGCAGCCGAAGCCGCGGCCAGCGGCGGGACTGCGCAGGACAAGATCGTGATCGTGAACCTTTCGGGCCGCGGCGACAAGGATGTAGCCACCGCAGCCGAATGGTTCGACCTGTTGGACAAGGATTCCGCCGAGTCGGAAATCGGCAAAGAGGGGGAGCAGCTGTGACCACTGCACAGACCACCAGCAAGTCAGCAGCGGCCATCGACAAGGCCCGTGCCGAGGGCCGCGCCGCCCTGATCGGCTACCTTCCCGCCGGCTACCCCAGCGTCGAAGACACCATCGCCGCGGGCATCGCCCTGGCTGAGAACGGTGCCGACCTCATCGAGATCGGCATTCCCTACTCCGACCCAGTGATGGACGGCCAGGTCATCCAGGCCGCCACCACCGAGGCACTGGCCAACGGATTCACCGTCAGCCAGGTGTTCGACGTCGTGCAGGGCATCACCAGCAGCACCGATGCCGCCGTCCTGGTCATGACCTACTGGAACCCCGTGGTCCGCATGGGTGTGGACGAGTTTTCCCGCCGCCTGGCCGAAGCCGGGGGAGCCGGGCTCATCACCCCTGACCTCATTCCGGACGAGGCTTCCGAGTGGATGGAAGCCTCCGACAAGTACGGCCTGGACCGGGTGTTCCTCGTGGCGCCGTCCTCCACCCCCGAGCGCATGCAGCGGACAGTGGACGCCAGCCGGGGCTTCGTTTACGCCGTGTCAATCATGGGCGTCACCGGCGCCCGGACCTCCGTCAGCACCGCGGCGAAGGACGTAGTGGCAGCAGCACACGCCGCCGGCGCCGACCGCGTCTGCGTGGGCCTTGGCGTCTCCAACGCCAGCCAGGTCCGCGAGATCGCCGCCTACGCCGAAGGGGTCATCGTGGGCACCGCCCTGGTGGCAGCAATCAGAGACGGCGGTGTGGACGCCGTCGCTGCCCTCACCAAGGACCTCAGCACCGGACTGAGCCGCTCCGGACTGACAGAGGAAGAAGCCTAAACCCATGCAGACCCTCCTTCAGGCAGCCGCCATGGTGCCGGCCAGCATTCCGAGCCCGGACTGGTCCGGGTTCGATATTCCCCTTCCCTGGGGAACGCTGCGCATCCACGCCTACGCACTGTGCATCCTGGCAGGCATCGTGGCGGGCCTCTGGCTGACCTCCGTCCGCTGGGCACGCCGTGGCGCGCCTGAAGGCAGCGTCTGGGACATCGTGGTTTGGGCCATTCCCTTCGGCATCATCGGCGGACGCCTCTACCACGTGGTGTCCTCACCCGATGCCTACTTCGGCCCCGGCTTCGACGGCACCGGCGACCTGTCCCTCATTCCCCAGATCCAGCGCGGCGGACTCGGCATCTGGGGCGCCGTTGTGCTGGGTGTCGTGGGCGCCTGGATCGGCTGCCGCCGTAGCGGCGTCAAGCTCAGCGCCTTCCTGGACGCCGCCGCGCCCGGGCTGCTGCTGGCCCAGGCCATTGGCCGCTGGGGCAACTACTTCAACCAGGAACTCTTCGGCAGCCCCACCACCCTGCCGTGGGGCCTGCAGATCGATGCCGACAACCCCAACTTTCCGGCCGGAACTCCGGCGGACACGCTGTTCCACCCCACGTTCCTGTACGAATCGCTGTGGAACCTGGCCGGCGTCGTCCTCCTGCTCGCACTGGACCGGAAGTTCAACTTCCGGCGCAGCAGGCTCTTCTGGCTGTACGCCATGTACTACACGCTGGGCCGGGTCTGGATCGAGGCGATGCGGATCGATGACGCCGAGCAGATTGAACTGTTTGGCATCACCACCCGCCTGAACGTCTGGACCAGCATCTTCGTGTTCCTGGCAGCCCTCGTGGCCTTCATCCTGCTGGGACGGAAGAAGCGCACCGGGCGGGACACCGTGTATTTGGCGGGCCGTGAGCCGGAGAAGGCTGACGGTCCGAAGGCTGCAGCCGCCGCCGGCGACGAGGTCCGTGATCCGGACACTGTTGTCTCAGATAGTGAATCGCGTGATAATCTCCCTGATAACCAAAACGGTTCCCGGCGTGCTTCCGTGCCAACGGAAGAGGCCGCGGCTGCACCGGCGGGCACCACGCCCGGACCGGATGCAACGGCCGCCGGAAAGTCCGGCAGCACCGCCACAGGAACCGGGCCGGAAGCCGGCGCTACCAAGTAGCGCGCGGGCCAGGCAGGGCAGCAGAGCCACCGCTCGAAGCGCCCAATCACCACAGCGTCGTGGCAGCGGGGCCACCCTGGACAGCATAGAGCTGCTGTCCGGTGTTGCCCGGGGCAGGGGCCTGCGTAACTGTTAGTTCAGCAGGCCATGCTGACCTACAATTTCCAGTAAATAACACTTTGTTGTGCCCATCAGAGCGGCGCCGACGAGTGGGGCCAACGGTGTCCCTTCCATACGCACGATCAGGAGGAAGGACGTCTCCCATGACCCAAACTCTTCACACTCCCAGCTGGTCAGAACCGGACCAGCCTGAGACTGCCATGTCGCCGTTCAAGCGCTTCGCAGCCCTGCCGGAGGCGGCCGGGCTCTACAACCCGGAGCAGGAGAAGGACGCCTGCGGTCTTGCGATCATCGCCACGCTCCGCGGCGAGCCCGGCTATGACATCGTGGACGCCGCCCTCACTGCCCTGCGCAACCTTGAGCACCGCGGTGCCGTGGGCGCGGACGAGGGCACCGGTGACGGCGCGGGCCTCCTCATGCAGATCCCGGACGAGTTCTTCCGCGCGGTCACGGAGTTCGAACTTCCCGCTCCCGGCCAGTACGTGGCCGGCACCGCCTTCCTTCCCGCCGAACAGCGCGAGGCCGACGCCGCGAAGGCCGGCATCGAGGGCCTGGCAGCCGACGAGGGCCTGACGGTGCTCGGGTGGCGCGAAGTGCCCATCGTCGCGGACCTGGTCGGGGCCATGGCACGCGCCTGCATGCCGTACTTCTCCCAGCCCTTCCTGGGATCCGCCACCGGCGAGGAACTGGACCGCAATGAGCTGGACTCCCGCGCCTGGCGGATCCGCAAGCGCGCCCAGAACAAGTTCGGCGTCTACTTCCCGTCGCTGTCCTCGCGCACCATTGTCTACAAGGGCATGCTCACCACCGCCCAGCTGGAGCCGTTCTACCCGGACCTCTCTGACAAGCGCTTCAAGACCAAGCTGGCAATCGTCCACTCGCGCTTCTCCACCAACACCTTCCCGTCCTGGCCGCTGGCCCAGCCGTTCCGCACCATCGCGCACAACGGCGAAATCAACACGGTCAAGGGAAACCGGAACTGGATGCGCGCCCGCCAGTCGCAGCTGGCCAACCCGCTGCTGGGCGACACCCCGGAAGAGCTGTACCCCATCTGCACCCCGGGTGCCTCGGACTCCGCGTCCTTCGACGAGGTGGCCGAGCTGCTGTGGCTGTCCGGCCGCCCCATCACGCACTCGATCATGATGATGATCCCCGAGGCCTGGGAAAACCACGCCACCATGGATCCGGCCCGGCGCGCGTTCTACGAGTACCACTCCCTGCTGATGGAACCGTGGGACGGCCCCGCAGCCGTCTCGTTCACCGACGGCAGCCTGGTGGGCGCCACCCTGGACCGCAACGGCCTGCGTCCCGGACGTTTCTGGATTACCGAGGACGGCCTGATTGTCTTTGCCTCCGAGGTGGGCGTCATCGACGTCGAAGCCTCCAAGGTGGTCAAGAAGGGCCGTGTGTCCCCGGGCAAGATGTTCCTGGTGGACACCGAGGCCGGCCGCGTCATCGACGATGAAGAGGTCAAGGCCGAGGTCGCCGCCGCCAACCCGTGGGCGGAGTGGGTCAAGGACAACCTGATCGACCTTAACGAGCTCCCCGAGCGCGAGCACGTGGTCCACACGGCCGCGTCGGTGAACATTCGCCAGCGCACCTTCGGCTACACCACCGAGGAACTGAAGATCCTGCTCGGCCCGATGGCCCGCACCGGCGCCGAACCGCTGGGCGCCATGGGCTCCGATACCCCGGTGGCCGTGCTGTCAAAGCGCCCCCGCCTGCTCTTCGACTACTTCGTGCAGTCCTTCGCGCAGGTGACCAACCCGCCGCTGGACGCCATCCGCGAGGAGCTGGTCACCTCCCTGACCTGTGCCATCGGCCCCAACGGCAACCTCCTGGACACCAAGCAGGTCCGCCAGCCGCAGGTCCAGCTGCCGTTCCCGGTGATCAACAACGACCAGCTCGCCAAGATCGCCAACATTGAAAACGCCGACGGCGACAAGGTGGCCATGAAGGTCCGCGGGCTGTACCGCCCCGAGGGCGGCGAGAACGCGCTCCGTGCACGGCTCACCGAGATCTGCGAGCAGGTGTCCGGTGCCATCAACCGCGGCGTCCAGTACGTGGTGCTCTCCGACCGCGACTCCAACGCCCAGTGGGCGCCCATCCCGTCACTGCTGCTGGTCAGCGCCGTGCACCACCACCTGCTGCGCAGCGCCAACCGCACCAAGACTGCCCTGGTGGTGGAAGCCGGGGACGTCCGCGAGACGCACCATGTGGCCGTCCTGATCGGCTACGGCGCCTCCGCCGTCAACCCGTACCTGGCCATGGAATCGGTGGAGCAGTTGATTGCCGCCGGCGACGTCACCGGGGTCACCCCGCAGGACGGCGTGTACAACCTGATCAAGGGCCTCGGCAAGGGCGTCCTGAAGATCATGTCCAAGATGGGCATCTCCACGGTGGCGTCCTACACCGGCGCCCAGACGTTCGAGGCGCTCGGCCTGGGCCAGGAGCTGGTAGACGAGTTCTTCGCCGGCACCCACTCGCAGCTTGGCGGCGTGGGCCTGGACGTCATCGCCGCGGAGGTTTCGGCGCGCCACCAGATGGCCTACCCCGAGGGCGGCATCGAGCAGCCCCACCGCCCGCTGCTGGGCGGCGGCGAGTACCAGTGGCGCCGCGACGGCGAGCCCCACCTGTTCAACCCGGAGACCGTGTTCCGGCTGCAGCACGCAACCCGTGAGCGCCGCTACGACATCTTCAAGGCGTACACCAGGGGAGTGGACGACCAGTCCGAGAACCTGATGACCCTCCGCGGCCTCCTCAAGTTCAAGAACGAGCGCCCGCCCGTTCCGCTCGAGGAAGTGGAGCCCGTCTCCAGCATCGTGAAGCGGTTCTCCACGGGTGCCATGAGCTACGGCTCCATCTCCCAGGAGGCCCACGAGACGCTGGCCATCGCCATGAACCAGTTGGGTGGCAAGTCCAACACCGGCGAAGGCGGCGAGGACGTTGACCGTTTGCTCGACCCCAAGCGCCGCTCGGCCGTCAAGCAGATTGCGTCCGGCCGGTTCGGCGTGACCAGCCTGTACCTGACCAACGCCGACGACATCCAGATCAAGATGGCCCAGGGCGCCAAGCCCGGCGAGGGCGGCCAGCTCATGGCGCAGAAGGTCTACCCATGGGTGGCCCGGACGCGGCACTCGACGCCGGGCGTCGGGCTCATTTCCCCGCCCCCGCACCACGACATCTACTCCATCGAGGACCTCGCGCAGCTGATCTACGATGCCAAGCGCGCCAACCCCTCGGCCCGGGTGCACGTCAAGCTCGTCTCCGAGGTGGGAATCGGCACGGTTGCCGCCGGTGTGACCAAGGCGAAGGCCGACGTCGTACTGGTCTCCGGCCATGACGGCGGAACCGGCGCCTCGCCGCTGAACTCGCTCAAGCACGCTGGTGTTCCGTGGGAGCTCGGCCTCGCCGAGACCCAGCAGACCCTGATGCTCAACGGCCTGCGCGACCGCGTGGTGGTGCAGGTTGACGGCCAGCTCAAGACCGGCCGTGACGTGGTGATCGCAGCGCTGCTCGGCGGCGAGGAATTCGGCTTCGCCACCGCCCCGCTGGTGGTGGAAGGCTGCATCATGATGCGCGTCTGCCACCTGGACACCTGCCCGGTGGGCGTGGCAACGCAGAACCCGGAACTCCGCGCACGCTTCAGCGGCAAGCCCGAATTCGTGGTCAACTTCTTCGAGTTCCTCGCAGAGGAAGTCCGCGAAATCCTGGCCGAGCTCGGCTTCCGCAGCCTGGAGGAGGCAATCGGCCACGCCGAGGTCCTCGACGCCCGGGACGCCGTCAACCACTGGAAGGCCGACGGCCTGGACCTGGACCCGATCCTGCACGGGCTGGAGTTCGACGACGACGCCCCGCTGCGGAACATGACCGGCCAGAACCACGAGCTGGACAAGCACTTCGACCAGCGCCTCATCACCATGTCCACCGAGGCACTCACGGACCGCAGCCCGGTCAAGATTGCCGTGGACGTCATCAACACGGACCGTTCTGTAGGCACCATGCTGGGGCACGTCGTCACCAAGACGTTCGGCACCGATGTCCTGGCCACGGACACCATCGATATCACCCTGAGCGGCACCGCCGGACAGTCCCTGGGCGCGTTCCTGCCCGCGGGCATCACCCTGCGGCTGTTCGGCGACTCCAATGACTATGTGGGCAAGGGCCTCTCCGGCGGCCGCATCATCGTCCGCCCGGACCGGACCAACGTGTTCAAGGCGGAGACCAACGTCATCGCCGGCAACGTGATCGGCTACGGCGCCACGAGCGGCGAGATGTTCCTGCGCGGCCAGGTGGGCGAACGCTTCCTGGTCCGCAACTCAGGCGCCACCGCCGTCGTCGAAGGCATCGGCGACCATGGCTGTGAGTACATGACCGGCGGCCAGACGCTGATCATCGGCCGCACCGGACGCAACTTCGGCGCCGGCATGTCCGGCGGTACCGCCTACGTCCTTGACCTGGACGCTGCCCGCGTCAACAAGGACGCCCTGCAGTCCGGCGAACTCCAGCTCCGCGAGCTGGACGCCGAGGACCGCGACATCGTGCACGGCCTGCTGGTCAAGCACGTTGAAGAAACTGATTCCCAGCTGGCGGCGCGCCTCCTCGAAAACTTCGATGACACCGCCGCCCGCATTACCAAGGTGCTGCCGCGCGACTATGCTGCCGTACTGCAGACCCGTCTCGACGCCATCGAAGAGGGCCTGGACCCCGACGGCGAAGAAGTGTGGTCCCGAATCCTGGAGGTAACCGGTGGCTGATCCACGCGGATTTTTGAAAGTACGCCAGCGTGAAACCCAGCCGCGCCGTCCCGTTCCCGTCCGCATTATGGACTGGAAGGAAGTGTACGAGGCGCAGGAGAAGGGCACCCTGAAGGCCCAGGCCGGCCGCTGCATGGACTGCGGCGTGCCGTTCTGCCACCAGGGCTGCCCGCTGGGCAACCTGATTCCCGAGTGGAACGACCTCACGTGGCGGGACAAGGGTGAGGAAGCCATCGAGCGCCTCCACGCCACGAACAACTTCCCGGAGTTCACCGGCCGTCTCTGCCCGGCACCGTGTGAGGCGTCCTGCGTGTTGGGGATCAACCAGCCTGCGGTCACCATCAAGCAGGTGGAAGTCTCCATCATTGACGAAGCCTGGGACAACGGCTGGGTAGAGCCCCTGCCTCCCGCACGCCTGACCGGCAAGACGGTCGCCGTCGTCGGCTCCGGCCCCGCAGGGCTGGCAGTGGCGCAGCAGCTGACCCGCGTGGGCCACACCGTGGCCGTGTACGAGCGCGACGACAAGATCGGCGGCCTGCTCCGCTACGGCATCCCCGACTTCAAGATGGAAAAGGAGCAGGTGGACCGCCGCGTCGAGCAGATGAAAGCGGAAGGCACCCGCTTCCGTACCGGCGTCGCCGTGGGCACCGACGTGACCTGGGAGCAGCTGCGGCGGCGTTACGACGCTGTTGTTGTCTGCACCGGCGCCACCGTCCCGAGGGACCTGCCCATCCCGGGCCGCGAACTGGACGGCGTGCACTTCGCCATGGACTACCTGGTTCCGGCAAACCGTGCCGTGGCCGGGGAGGCAATCGAGAACCAGATCCACGCCCAGGGCAAGCACGTGGTGATCCTCGGCGGCGGCGACACCGGCGCGGACTGCCTCGGCACCGCACACCGGCACGGTGCCGCCTCGGTGACCACTTTGGCAATCGGCAAGCAGCCGCCGGCGGAGCGCGCCGGCCACCAGCCGTGGCCGACGTTCCCCACGCTGTTCGAGGTTGCCAGCGCCCACGAGGAAGGCGGTGAGCGCACGTACCTTGCCTCCACCGTGGAGTTCGTGGGCGAGGACGGCAAGCTGACGGGCGTCAAGGTTGCCGAGACGGAATTCGTTGACGGCAAGCGCCTGCCCAAGGCCGGCACGGAACGGATCATTCCCGCGGACCTGGTGTTCCTGTCACTCGGCTTCACCGGAGCGGAGCCCGCAGGCATCACCGAGCAGGTCAAGGCGGAGTTCGACGGCCGCGGCAACGTGTCCCGCGACGGCTACTACATGACCAACACCGAGGGCGTCTTCGTGGCCGGTGACGCCGGCCGCGGCCAGTCCCTCATTGTGTGGGCCATCGCCGAAGGGCGCGCCGCCGCCGCAGCCGTGGACAAGTACCTGATGGGCAGCACCATCCTGCCCGCTCCCGTGGCCCCGACGGACCGCGCCATCGCCGTCCTCTAGCGATGCACCGGAGGTTCACCTCCGCGACAACTTAACCAATGCAAGAGACCAATAGGGTAGGTATATGAGACGCGCAAAAATTGTGGCTACGTTCGGCCCGGCCATCGCCAGCTACGAAAACACACTCGCGGTACTGGAAGCCGGTGTTGACGTTGCCCGCATGAACATGAGCCACGGCGACTACTCCGTGCACGACAACACCTACGAGAACGTCCGCAAGGCAGCGGCGGACCTGGGCAAGGCCGTGGCCATCATGGCTGACCTGCAGGGTCCCAAAATCCGCCTGGGCCGCTTCGTTGACGGCCCGCACGAACTCGCCGTTGGCGACACGTTCACCATCACCACCGAAGACGTTCCCGGCACCAAGGACATCTGCTCCACCACGCTGAAGAGCCTCACCGATGACGTCAACGTGGGCGACGCCCTGCTGATCGACGACGGCAAGGTGGCCCTGCGTGCCACGGCTGTTGACGACGTCAAGGTGGTCGCCGAGGTGACCGTGGGCGGCATGGTGTCCAACAACAAGGGCATCAACCTTCCCGGCGTAGCCGTCAACGTGCCCGCCCTGAGCGAAAAGGATGAGGACGACCTCCGCTGGGCCATGCGCCGCGGCGTTGACCTGGTGGCACTTTCCTTCGTCCGGGACGCGTCGGACATTGTCCGCGTGCACGAGATCATGGACGAGGAAGGCCGCCGCGTGCCGGTCATCGCCAAGATCGAGAAGCCCCAGGCCGTGGAGCAGCTGTCCGAGATCATCGATGCGTTTGACGCCATCATGGTGGCCCGTGGCGACCTGGGCGTTGAGCTTCCCCTGGAGGAAGTGCCGATCGTCCAGAAGCGTGCCATCGAGCTGGCCCGCCGCTGGGCCAAGCCGGTCATCGTGGCAACCCAGGTCCTGGAATCCATGATCGACAACCCGCGCCCCACCCGTGCAGAAGCCTCCGACTGCGCCAACGCCGTCCTCGACGGTGCAGACGCTGTAATGCTCTCCGGCGAGACCAGCGTGGGCAAGTACCCCATCGAGACCGTCAAGGTCATGGCCCGGATCATCGAGTCCACCGAGGTCCACGGCCTTGAGCGCGTCCCCCCGCTGGGTACCAAGCCCAAGACCCGTGGCGGCGCCATCACGCGTGCCGCCGTCGAAATTGCCGACCAGCTGGACGCAAAGTACATCTGTGCTTTCACCCAGTCCGGCGACTCCGCACGCCGCCTGTCCCGCCTGCGCCCCATCAAGCCGGTCTTCGCTTTCACTCCGGTGGAGCAGGTCTGGAACCAGCTGGCACTGACCTGGGGCATCCAGCCGGTGCTGGTCCAGATGGTGGACCACACCGATGAGATGACCGCGCAGGTTGACCGCAGCCTCATGGAGATGGGCCTGGTGGACGACGGCGACCTGGTGGTTATTGCCGCCGGTTCGCCTCCCGGAAAGGCCGGCTCCACCAACTCGCTGAAGGTGCACAAGGTGGGCGACCTCGCCGACTCCACCCGCGTTGGCGAAGCAACCAGCAACAAGGAAAAGCTCGGCCCCTGGCCGGAAAAGAAGAAGAAGGCCTAGGCTTTCGGATTACGTGAAAGGACCCCTGCCGGCCGGCAGGGGTCCTTTTACGTTGTGGTCCGCTGGTTGGGCCTGCCGGATTTTGGCAGACCCGACCGTGCGGACCTAGTTGACCTGGTTGATGATGGTCTCGGCGACTTCTCGCATGCTCAGGCGGCGGTCCATGGAGGTCTTCTGGATCCAGCGGAAGGCTTCCGGTTCCGTGAGGCCCATCTTGGTGGTGAGCAGGCTCTTGGCGCGTTCCACGAGCTTGCGGGTGGCGAACTGCTCCTGGAGGTCGGAGACTTCGCTTTCCAGTGCTTTGATTTCCTCGTGGCGGGAAAGTGCGATCTCCAGGGCCGGGATGAGGTCTGCGGGGGTGAACGGCTTCACCACGTACGCCATGGCACCGGCGTCGCGGGCACGCTCCACGAGTTCCTTCTGGCTGAATGCGGTCAGCAGCACCACGGGGGCGATGCGGGCCTTGACGATCTTCTCGGCTGCGGAAATGCCGTCCATAACGGGCATCTTGACGTCCATCAGGACGAGGTCCGGCTTCAGTTCCTCGGCCAGCTGGACGGCCTTCTCACCGTTGTCCGCCTCGCCCACAACGTCGTAGCCTTCGCCGCGAAGGATTTCGATGATGTCGAGGCGGATGAGGGTTTCATCCTCGGCCACAATGACGCGGCGCGCCGGCTGGGACGTGGGCTTTGACTCCGTCTGTTCAGTCACGGGATCTCCTTGGAAAGGTACGGCGGGGACATCACTATCTTAGGTGCGCCCGGTCCTGTACATGATCTGCATGGTCGGTTGCGGCGTCGGCGGCGCGATTCTGGAATTCAGCCTATCTGGCTGTAGAGTAATTCCGCGTACGTGAAGCGATCGCGTTGCTCACAATCAGCTGTGGGCGTACCGGTTTGCTTTGCGTATTCCGCGCCCGAGTGGCGGAATTGGCAGACGCGCCGCACTCAAAATGCGGTATCGAAAGGTGTGTGGGTTCGAGTCCCACCTCGGGCACGGCATATCCCCTCATCAGAGGGGTTTTTGCTTTAACGTGTTGACATGGCTTGTGCTGGCGTCCCTCTGACGCTAGATTTGCGGGCTGTGGCCTGGCTGCCGCTGAGCCTATTCAGGTGTGTGGGGTGGCGGGTTCAAGTCCCTGGCTGGTGGGCCTTCCGCCTGCTGTGGTGGGGCTGAGCGCTTCCTCGTTTCGTTTCTGTCGGGTTGGGCGTGGTTGTCCAACACCTATTCATGGTCCAAGGTTGCGGTGACGACATGACATTGCCGACTTTGGCTGCGAAGTACGTTTCAAAGGGCTCCTCTTCGCCGATGCCGGAGCCGTATGAGCTCGGTTTGTCCTGCCAAAGGGGGTGTGGACACTGTCCACACTTACGTCTGCTTTGTTTGATCGCCGGGCGGAAAAATGACGTAGCGAATTTAGGGGTTGCTGGCGGTGCCTGGTGTCCTGACAGCGCAGGAAAGCCGCCTAGCAGCCTGGCAAAAGGACCAAACAGCGAAGCCGGCTCGTGCGGTTCAAGTGCGCGGGGGAGGAGCGCTCCATGACGGACGGACAAGAGTGGACCGATAACTGGCACCTTGAGTGTTTGAACGGAGGGCAGTTACTCCCGGTGCTGCCGCCCTCTAACCTGGCACTTCGCCGTGCTGCTCCGCCGGCTGGTCCGCTCTGATACTCGACGACCTGATATGGACCAAATGAAGAACAGGCTCAACCATATGTGTTCCAGTTCTAACGCTCTGGAACATCCCCGTTCTGGAACATTTCATAGATGGGTCGCAAGGTTTTCTCCCCTCTGCGGCATCGAAGCAGGCCGGCCGTGTCATTGTTCCAACCAGGTCGTGCAGGGCGATGTATCAGGGTGCGCCGGGGCATCAAAGGTCACTTTCCCTTTAGTGAGATAGTCCCAAGTGAGACACGTTGTTGAGACGCCATCGTTCTCTTGAACCGCTGCGAAGCACGGGGCTTTCAAACGGCTGACTGTGGATTTTGCCGATAAATGGCGGCATTTTGTGATCGCTCTTTGTCGCACCACTGCGCGCCGGCCGTCTTGAATCTCTAGGGATTTGAGGCGCAGAGGTTTCGAGACACATCGCGTGAGAGTAGAGCATGGTTTCAGCTGCCCCGTAAGGGACCCTTCCCCGGAAACCACCAACTCTTCTGGGGCGCAGGAACCATGTCTTGTTGCTTCACGACATTGGCGTCGATGACAGGTGCGTGCACAACCGCCGTCACCTTGGAACTTAGAATGTCACCCGAGAGCAATATCTTTTAGCGGACGCGCCACAGCGGCTCTGCAACCAACGAATGCTGCTCCACTTGAGTTGGGTCATTTGCTTAGTGCGTGAGTTCTGGTCCGTGGATGGCGTCGAGGACGGTCTGCTGAGGCGCTGGGATGTCGGGGGCGAAGGTCTGGGTGGTGCCGTTGATGGCGATGGTCGCCGAGCGCAGGGGCCGGAGCTGTTTGACGACGTTGGCGATCGCGAGCCCGTCCCGGACGGCCTCGTCGCCGAGCCCGTCGAACCCCAGCTGGGTGAAGACGTCCGCCAGCGCGGCAAAGAGCGCACGGGAGTCAGTGCCGACCACCCGGCCCGGGCCCGTGCGTGCGGCCGGGGCCGCCGCAGCGAGGGGCCCGAACAGGCCCGCATCCCCGGCCAGGCCGACCAGCCCCTTCACCGGCAGCGCCGGCTCCACCCCCAGATCCAGGACGCCCTGGGCCGGGTCCGCCAGCAGCTCACGGGCGCGCTCGAGCAGCACTCCGAGCTCGGCATCGGTATGCGCCGAGCCGACGTGCTCCACGATCCTCTGCCGGCCTTGGACGTACTCGGCGATCTGCACCGCCGTCGCCCCCGATGCCGTCCGGACCCGCCTGATGAACGCCACAGAGCGACCCTAGAGCACCCCCGTTAGTGCGTGAAACCGCCCACTTCAACGGGCATCACCGCACGTCAGAAGGCACTCACCGACGCGAACCGCCACCGCGTGAGCCAAGTCAGGACGCCGACCCAGAAGTTCACGATTGTCAGCCCGGCTTGGATGTTGGGTTTCCTCCGGGGCCACCACGCCGGTCTAGTGCTCAGTCCTTGTCGTTCTCCAAGAAGTTGCTCACGTAGGTATCCGCGTCCATGCCGAGGACCGTGGCTTGCTCGCGATGTTGCCAATTCAGTTCGCTGTGGTCTCCGTACCACTCGTGCTGCATCCGCCGACGAGACTTGAACTGGAAGTCGTCGTGGTCGGAGTCGCGAGTCCGCTCCAGTCTGTTCGCGTATCCAATGCTCTTGAGGTACTCGTCGACCGCACGTAGCGCGTCCTTTTTCGCCCTGCCTGCCGCAAACTCCGACTGACAATTGAATGTGACGCTCAGAAGGCACCCGAGCGTGAACGCGGTATACATCGCAGCGCCCATGATGAAGGTCGTTCCGTACATCGCGCCACCCACCGTCGCAGCGACGACGATGCCGATGATCCAGATGATGACGTAGACCAGGCGGGCGACCCAGAGACGGCGGGCGGCGACGGGGGCCATTGGCGCGTTCGAGGCCTCAACCATCTTCACGAGTTCGGCCGAGTCCGCAATCCTCTTCAGGCGCCTGTACTCAGCCAGTTCTGACCGACGCAACAGGCTCGTGTCGACTTCCGCTCGCTTTGGCAAATGTTCCCCCATTCGATCGGCCGACGACCGGCCGGTCTCTCCGACTGATCGCCGGTGGCACCATTCTTTGCTATGCGCGGCGTCATGGACAAGTTGGACCGCACAGGTTCTCGATGGGCACCGACATTTTCCGTACGGCCTCCTGGGCGGCGGCACTTGCCCAACGGTCACTCCCCCTCGGACACTCGGTGTCTGCTGTTTCATCTATGGATCCTTTACTGAGCCAGACGTAAGCAGTCCTGGCTCGGGATTGTGAATCGCAGCGATAAATGGCGGCGTTTTCGCTGCGATAAATGTCACCCCGGCCGCCCGTCAGCCGAACCTTCTACAGGAAACAGTCAAGCTGGGGCTTAGGCGAAACAGAAGGATCTCTCCAGGGCCGGCGTACGGATTGCCTTTGGCAGGCCTGTCCTTGGCTAAGCACCTTAAGGCCAGTCCACGAGTCGGCTGAGTGATTGTAATTGCGACGTCTGGCGAGCGATCTTTAGCGGTCGGTCTTGACCAACCGTGAACAGCGCCGTCGAGTCCTCTTCCGCTTCCAGGCTGTGCAGCCCGTCCGGCACGATCAGGAGATCCCCGGCCTCGCCCGGGCTCTGGTGCTCGCTGAGCTCCGTGCCGGCACGGAAAGCCATGACAGTCTGGCGCAGCTTCTTCTCATGCCCGCCGAAAGCCGTATCGGCTGCCCGCCCGCTGGGTGCCACAACAGCGGCAGCGATCTGCTGACGGGCCAAAGCCTCAATCGACATCTCTTGCATGACGCAACCGTACCCACGATTGCGGGCATTGCCGAGGGCCGTTCATCCGCCGTATCAGCCCATAGCTAATGCCTGCGTCACCGCATTAGCAGCTGAGGTCGAGTGCCGTCCGCGCGGCCCTGTACAGCGCGTCCGGTCCGAGAGGATTATCGGGATTGTATGCCGAGGGGTCCCACGATTCCGGCGGGTACGTGATGGCAATGGCCACCTGGCGCTTGCCGTCCGCGCTGGTGATCACCGTGGTCCGGTACCCGGCCCAGTCGCCGTCGTGCCCGTAGTAAAAGCCACCGCAGACGTCCTTCCATCGCAGCAGGCCCATTCCGTAGAAGCCGAAAGGAGCCAGCTGCATCTGCTGGATGGTGGCCGGTTTCAGGAGCCGGCCCTCCATGAGCGAGGCGTAGAACGTGTTCAGGTCGCCGACAGTCGAGACTACGCCGCCCGCGGGGTTGCCTACGATTGCACCTAAATAGGCTGAGTCCAGCCGTTCGCCGTCAACCTCGACTTGGCCGTGGATCATGGTCGACGGAGGCGGACCGGTGCCTGTCAGATGCGTGTCCTTCATTCCCAGTGGTTCAAAGACATCGTTTCGCAGGATCTCGGCCACTGGCCGGCCGTGAAGGCGCTCCAGCATGAGGCCGAGCACGAGGTAGTTCGAGTTTGAGTAGTCCGCGCCGCTGCCGGGCGTCCGCACCCATGGCATTGCTTTTGACAAGGCCAGGCTCTCACCCAGCGACAACTTCTGCGTCAACGCCTGGCGGATGGGCCGGGAGCTGAACAGTTCCTCCTCGTAGCTGGGGATTCCACTTTCGTGCCGGAGGAGATGAGCCACCGTGACGGCGCCCCGGGGATTCACCAGGCTGTCGAATTCGGGGAGGTGCTTCGTTACCGGATCCTGCAGCTGAACGTGGCCTTCCTCCACCAGTTTGAGGACCGAGACGGCCACCATGGACTTGGTGACGCTGGCGATGTGCGTGGAATTCGAGGCTTCAGCCGGCGCCGGGCTGCCCAGACTGCGGACCCCACCGGCATGTGACCAGACGTCGCCGTTGATCCGCGTCTCGATCAGGACGGCCGGAGCCCCGAGGTCCAGCATCCGCCTGCTGAAATCCTCAAGGCCGGCCCTGTACTTCTCGGCGGACTGGGTGGTCTGCACAGGCGCCTCCGGGGCCGCGGTGCATCCGGTCAGCACTATAGCCATGATGGCAGCCGGAACCAGGAAGCGCAGGAGCGGCGGGAGGAATTTCCGTGAATGGGGTCTCGTGGGCTCCGACATGTCAGCACGTCCCTTGTGGGTCGGGAGGCGCAGGGAGCACGGACGGGCAGGCTGCGCCGATACCGCCCATGTTCCTCAACCCCTCCCGTGGCGTCAAGGCAACGGCGGCACCGCCGTAAACGCAGTCCTCAGCCGTGCGTGACTGCAGAACCCAGCAGCCCAAACAGCGTTCCGGCCGCCAGGGCAATAGGGGCGCGCCTCCGCGTGCGATACAGCCAGCGCACTGCGAATACAGCCAAGGCGAGAATGAGCCCGCTAACTACGCTCATCTCTGCGAATCCCGAGACCGTAATCGGGGAAGCTGCTGCCAATTTTCTTCATCTCGTTTACGGATGCGTCGGACACCAGGTCTCCGCGGAAGAGGGCCCCGAAAAAGGTGTTGACGTCGGACATGGTTGAGACGGCACCACCGAATGGTGCTCCCATATCGACTTCAGCCTGCGTGACGTCGAGGCGTTCGCCTCGCAAGGTGATGTAGTTGCGGACCATTTCGGATGCCCCTCGGAGGTCTTCATCGATGGAAGTCCGCCTCAGTTGAAGAGGATTGATCACGTCCACCATTTCTTCAGCGCCCAGCCGTTAGTGGCGCCACGACCACTCTCACCCTTACCGCAGCGCAGGCAACGCTTATACAGGCCTCCATCTTCAGTATGTTCAATGTGCCAATGGTGGTGGATACCAAATTTGCACAGCAGGGCCTGGATCATGGCCAACTCCGATCTGAACCGCAGCGCTCGATGACTCCAATGATGGCCTTCACACCACCGCAATAGAAGGGGAATCAGTAGGGCCAAGCACTGCTACCGGCGCGCTCGTAACCAGTTCGCGAACGACTTAACCGAGGGTGCACCCGGAGGGCAGGCGTGTTGCCGCAGTGTCCGTACAAGGATCGCTTTACCCCCTTCTTGGCCCTGGTAGTCAGGAAGCACGGCCACGTCCTGGATGTAGAAGTACTTCACGCCGTCACCTTCAACCGCCCGGGGCATTCATGTACTTGCGGGGGCGGCTGGACTCACCCTCCTGCCGTCGGCCCTATCCAGGCACTGTAGTTGCCTCCTGTTCCTCCGCCGCCGCTATCGTCATCCTTGCCACATCGGCGACAGCGTTTATACACGCCGCCGTCTTCGGCATGTTCGATGTGCCAATCGTGCCGGATGTTCAGCTTGCACAGCAGGGCCTGGATCATGGCAGCCTCCGATTCAAATCGCAGCGCTCTGTACCTTCAACTATGGCCTTCGCCCCCTCGCTGGGGAACTGGCGGTTTGTCAGGCTAGGGCATGACGCAGCCCGACGCGTGCTCCTGATTGATTGACATTTGCCAGCAATATGGGCGCGTGCTGTCAGCTGGAAAGGTCAGGAGGATGGCATTTCAAAAACGGTCGTTCGTGAGACTGCCCTGAAGGCTGATCTCAACGTGGACTTGTCCGATAGGTGGCTTCGTTCTGTTTTGCTCTGTGTCGCTAGTTCCCGATAACGAGGATGCTTGCTGCTGCTTCCACGACGTCGTCGGTGATGGTTTCGAGCTGGTTGATCTTGAGGACGCGGGTGATCTGGGGGAATAGCCGTTCGAGGAGACGAAAGTTGCCTCGGGTTATGCGCTCTACTGCGGCAATTGCCTGGGCATCGGTGAAGTCATCCGGGTCGAGGGTCCGGCCGAGCCGTTTCCAATGTCGGTCCAGAACAAAGAGGAGCTCGTCTCTGCCAAGGGCGCGGTATCGGTGGGAGAAGCCAAGACGGCTGTAAAGCTGGGGATAGTGCCGGAATCGTTGGTCTATGCCAGGCATACCGATGAGGATCATCGGCAGGTGGGTTCGGTCGTGGTTGTCACGGAGGAGCTCAAGGGCTGTCGCGTTGAGGCGTTCGGCTTCGTCGATGATGAGCAGCTCAACTAGCTCGGTGACTCTGTTCATTGAGCGTGGTGCGGCATCGAGTTTGTGCAGGTGTTCGTCGATGCACGAGCCGATTCTTACCTGGTATCGGTGTATGTCATCCATGAGGTTTTTAGGACGGCAGAGTACGTCTGGGGTGTAGAAAACAGTGCGGGAGCGGTTGGCGAGGGTGTAGTGCTTTTCGTCCTGGTCGCCGCGTGGTCCCCATTCGGTGATGTAAGGCTCCAGGTCATCCCAGTTGGCGTAGCGACGCGCGGAGAGTGTTTTACCCACTCCGGCATCTCCGTGGCAGATCCCTATTGTTCGTTCTTTTCGGACTGCATTGGCGAACTCGGTGAAGCGTCGGTGTTCTTTGGTGACGATGAAGGTGGTGTTCATCATTCGTCCTCTTCGTAGGTGCGAAGTCGGCGCCGGCGCCGTACTGGTTCACTGGCGTGCGGTTCTTCACGGCTGGTGATTGTTGGAATGCGGTCGTTGATGGTGCGGCGCAGTTCTTTCCGGCGCGCTCTGCGTGCAGCCTCGATGTCCCGCAGACTCAGACGAAGGTTGGGGTGGTCTTCATCGACTGCGACGCAAACGAAGGTCTCGTGGTCGTAGACGCGGATCTCGGAGATGTCCCTGGGGTCGTAGCGGATGGTGACGGTTTGCCCCACGAAGGGCGCCAGCGTGGGTGAGAGGTAGCGCTGGCCTTGAAAGTGGATGCCGTCGCGTTGCACAGTTCGGTTCTTTGGAACTGTCAGGAGGAGTCCGTCGAGGTCCTCCAGACTTTCGGGCATCCGGGGAAGCCAGCCGTCAGCGACCCAAGCATCCCGTGGTGAGATACCGATCTCACTGTGGGGCCGGTCGTTGTAGACGGCGACGAAGCCTCCGATGGCGCGATCCAGTCCGGGCAGATCGAGTGCGGGCTGAGGTTTTCTGTTCCCCGGCCCCAGATGTCCGGGGAGGGTGGGAAGAACTTCGGTGTTGATGGTCCCGAAGAACCGCTCGATTTTTCCCCGGCCCTGCGGCCGGGCGATGGTCGAGTGGATGATGCGGATGTGAAGCTCGATGGCAGTGTGTTCAAGACGGCGGCTCGTGAAGTCAGAGCCGTGGTCCACGTGCAGGATGTCGGGCAGTCCGCACATTGCCCAGCTGGGATCACTCTTGCGCCAGATGGCCTGCCGGAGGGCGAGGGCTGTGTTGAGCGCGGAGGGCGCACCGGTAAAGACGGTGTAGCCGCAGAGCGCCCGGGAGTAATCGTCCATCACTGTCGTCAGCCAGGGCCGGTCGGGTTTGCCGTTGGCGCCGTTGATGAGGATGTCGAGTTGGGTGTGGTCCGCTTGCCAGATTTGGTTTGGGCGGTCGGCGCGGCGGCGAAGGACAAGTTCATGCCGGTCCCGGTAGGATGCGGGACCTTCGAGAGCCAGGGTCACCAGGGCGGGGTCCAGTGCCTGGACGATCTTGCGGACGACGGAGTAACTCGGCGCCTGGGCGCCTCGTCTGCACGCTTCGGCCGCCGTAAGTCGGTGCAACGTTGCGATACTCGGGCGCGGTCTGGTCAGCGCGAGTCCCTCGATAAACCTAACCATTCCTGGCTCTGTGCGACGTATGCCGGCATCGGCGCGCGGATGCAGGTCAAGAGCACTCCCGCCACCAGTTCGGTAGAGCCGGAGCCAGCGCTGAAGAGTGCGGGTGCTGATTCCGGTTTCGCGGGCGAGGGCGGCAAGCGGGATCTGGTCCTCGACGTAGAGTCGAAGGACTTTCCAGCGCTCATCGCCGTTCAGGATTACCTACTTTCTGGTGCTCTCGCGGGCGGCGAGGGCTTGCTGGTGGCGGTAGAGAGTGGCCCGGCTCCATCCAACGAGACGGGCGGCGTCTTCCGCGGTGCGTCCCTTCGCCCGGGCGTCCTGCGCGATCGCCAGCTTGTCCGCAATGACAACCGGATCCGTCGGCGGGCGGCCAAAGCGTGTTCCGTTCTGTCTGGCGGCGGCGATGCCGGCATTGACCCGCTCGACGATCAGCTCGCGCTCATATTCGGCCAAGGTGGCGAGCATGTTCAGCATCAACCGACCCGTCGAGGTCGCCGGGTCGATACCGTCTGAGATGGAACGGACCTGGACGCCGCGTTCGCGCAGCAGGTTCACGGTATTCAGCACGTCGATCAATGACCGGCCCAGCCGATCGACCCGCCACACAACGACGGTGTCGCCCTCCTGGGCGTACTCGAGGAGCCTCTTCATCCCGGGCCGTTCGATCGCCGTCTTACTTCCCGAGGTTACGTCGGCAAAGACGTCGCGCTTTTGCACGCCGACGGAGAGCAGAGCGTCGAGCTGCAGCTGGGCATCCTGGTTCGAAGTACTCACCCGCGTGTAGCCCAATTGCCTCATCAGGCCATTCTGACTCAAAAAGTCCGTCACGAGGCTATGCTGAGACGATTTACGGTGAGACGGGTTTCCGGGACATCGGCTAGCCGGTTTTCTCAGTCCGCAGCTGGCTCCTCCCAACGCCCCGATCAGTGTCTTGAAAAGCTTTTGTTTTTCAAGACACAGGGTGCGGCGTGCATCTGTTCGCCTCATTTGCCTAGTCATAATGGGCGGCGGTTCCTCGAAGGAGGAGCTGACTCCTGTCAGCTTGTGTGCTGACGGCCGACACCGCAGCGAGTTGCATGAACAGTGACACCCACACTGACAGCCAAACTCAGGACCAGTGCCAAGAAACCGGCACTGACGGCAACAAGGTAACTCGCCGGATCAGGTACGGAATCGACTACCGGCTCCATGTAGAACCAGATGGTTTGCCCGGTACTGATCCCGAGGAGTGCAATCAGGCCCGTCAAGACCCACGCGGCGATTGCCAAAAAGACCATTTTTCCCCCAACTATGAGCGGTGGGAAGCCCGCTATGTCCCGATCCTAGCCTTCGTGCGTGGAGTGGGTTGGAAGGTGTTCCGAGCATAAAAAGGGAATCTCGAGAGAAGGAACTGTGGCTTACCTGGCACAGCGCCGGCAGCTACCGCAAGTACACGGCTTGTATGACCGAATGGGCACAAGACCTCATCATTGAACCCGAGCAGGTAGAACAGCTGATCTTCAGGGGCAACTGACCGCGGTGCGGATTTAGCCCCCGTCCTTACACAGCGTTCGTTTGGGAGGACGTATCGGCGATCTTCTCGTACATGCCCCGAGCACGAGGACCTGGACAAGCTTGTCGAACACGACCCGGTCCGACACCCGGGGCCGGTGGCACCCCAAAGGATGGGTGTCGATCACGGGCGGAATCAGGGCCTCGAATTGGGCCCAGAGGGGATTCATGACGGGTGATAGGACGACAGGCACAAGCTTCCCGAGGCAACACTGGTTCTAGACAAACACGTGTTTATCAAGGCTTGTGCCTGCGCCGTTAAATCCAGCACGCCCTCACCTACCGGCGGAACCTCTTAGGGCTTGACGCCGGAGTTTAGGTGGTTCTCATAGTCTTGACCGGCCGCGCGCATGTCTTCTTCGGTCACAAACCCCCGGTCGGCGAGAAGGACGGGGCGATATGATTTTGCTCCGTTAGTGCAGCGCACGTCGTCGTGCCAATTCTCGTTCATGGTCGGGTCGTAGAAACATGACCACCCCTTGCCGAAGACTTTCTCCCGCGACTCTTGTACCGCCTCTTCGATCTCCTGGTCGGTGGGCTCTTTGTCCTCATCAACATACTGAACGGGACGCTGAGAGGTGCGGGTCTGTCGATCTCCGTTAGACGCCCCAGTCAGGTCGGGCTGGCCGAAGAGCAACCATGCGCCAAAGCCGAGCACCGCTGCGCCGCTGATCCAAGCGAGGACGCCGGTGCCGAAGTCGGCCCACGCCCCGCTACGGTCCTTAGGTTTCGTCGTCATTTCCCCCCTTTGGATTAGCGTAGCGCTCGGCGCGGACTGGTTGGCAAGAGGCGTGCACGTCCCGAAGATCCGTTACGCCTGCATTCCGCCCTGGATCACCAGACGCCAGAGGAATATGAGCAGACATATTATGATCTACAAACCGGCCCGTTACCCGACGACGCCGCCAACAAACAGGCGGCATGATTCCCGGGACGGTTCAGTGCTCGACCCTTCAGAGATAACCAATCCGATGCCTTTTCGCTTGAGGATCATTCAGCATAGGGGGTTGCAGTAGCCTCGATCCATGGAGATAAAGATTCAAGACGGCTCGACGTACACACTCATTAAGCGAACCAACGTGACAGCCGGGCAACAGGCGTACCGCTGGGTGGGCGACAACGGCCAGGAAATTGAGTTGACCGAAGAAGAGGCTGCTGAACTCTTGTAGGTTCCTCGAAGCGTTACTCACACCAAATAGCGAGGCAGGACAACGTGCATGTCCTGCCACACGTTCACCCAACAAGGGCCTAAGCCATTCCCAGGGGCGGCAACTGGCAAGGACTCCATAGCGCCAGCGTTGTCGCGGCACGAGCGCTCCCACTCCTGCTTCTGCAGACCCGCCACATCGCTAAGTCGTTTGCCTACGCGCAGTCTTGGGACACGGAGCGACCAAAAAGCGCCCCAGAGCGACCAACTCCACATCGAATTTAGTTGACGACCATGTCGTCCGGTCTTGATAGTGGATTGCTTTTCAAGACACTGGCAACGCGCTTGGCTTCATGCGGTCTGTTGATGCTGAGTACGAACGTCTCAATCTGGATGGAGTCGAGAGTGGAGTTGTTCGCGCGGATCCGAATCGCCCGGGTTGAGGGCCTGTCAGTCCGTGGGTTGGCGGTCCGGTACGGGGTTCACAGGCGAACGGTGAGGCCGGCATTGGATTCAGCTGCCCCTCCGGAACGTAAACAGAGACAAGGTCTGTCCTGGAGGCTGGAGCCGTTCAAGGGCGCGATCTACGCGATGCTGATCGAGGATACGACGGCGGCCGCGGAAGCAGCGTCATACCGCACGCAGGATCCTGGCCCGGCTCATCGAAGAGCACGGTGTGCAGAATGGCCCAGGGCATCGCGCGTAAAAGTTCGGAACAGGTGAACATCCTCGCTGCAGGAACCCAAGGTCCCCGCAGAGGTGAATCCGACCTCATGCCACGGGCGCCGGCAGGCATTGGGTAACTCCTCTCGAAACTTTCCCCAAAAGTATCCGATACGGCATCCGCGTGGGGTAGCTTGATCGCTATGTTGACCGGATTCAAGAATTTCATCATGAAGGGCAACGTCGTAGACCTTGCCGTCGCCGTCGTGATTGGTGCCGCCTTCGGTGCCGTAGTCACGGCCCTAGTCCAAAGCGTTCTCATGCCGTTCATCGCGGCCTTGGTCGGATCTCCGAACTTCGATAGCTTCGCCGTCGTGACCCTCAACGGAAACGACATCAAATTCGGTGTCCTGCTCACGGCAATTGTTAACTTCGTGCTCGTGGCGGCAGCCATTTACTTCGTCATCGTCGTGCCCATGAACCACATGATCGAGCGCCGCAACCGGCGCCTCGGCATCAACCCGGACGTCAAGGAAGAAGCGGCCGAAGACCCCCAGATTGCCCTGCTCACGGAAATCCGGGATTCCCTACAGCAACACCGCAAGCCCTAATCAAGTCGGCGGACCCAAACCCCACCAAAAATCCGCTGTCAGGGCTGAACCGCCACCCAGTGGCTTCAGTATGTTTACGTTCCACAGACCGACGCTGCGATAGCCTGTCTCTCAGCGGCGCAAGGGATAAATCCCGGCGTTCGTGCAGCCGCAGGCTGGCTGTGCCTGTTTTCCGTCATCGATGAAAGGACATGAAAGTGGCTGTTTCGATTGAATTGGGCAAGGCCTTGGATAAGGCCTACGAGAACTCGACTCTGGACGAGGTCCTGTCGGCCCCGCCCTCGGCTCTTGCCGGCCTGACCGAAAAGCAGGCTGAACTGCTTGCCGGTATGGGAATCAAAACCATCCGCGATCTGGGAAGCAACAAATACTTCGCTACGGCAGGTGTACTGGTCGCACTCTCCGGCAAGGTCGGATAGTCGGTCTGGACTGTTAGCGCGTCTCACTGAAAAGGTCCGGCCCGGCGCACGCCAGGTCGGACCTTTTCCATTCCAGAATGGATTTCTCCCACTCAAGAGATCTGACATGCTAGCAACGACGGCGCCCCGACTCCATACCCCCGGCCGGCATCTGCTGTTCCCTCGCGGGATACAGGAACACCCTTACCCAACCGGTGCGAAAAGCCCGGAGGTGCCGTTATACCGCAAGACAGCCGCGCCGACCCGCATCTGAACCCTTACAACGCCGGCCTCCGACGCCCCAGACGACCCCGCCCACGAGGCCTACACACCGTCCCGCGAGCTCGCAGCCATTCGGGCGTCCGCTTCGCGGCCGACTGTTTGAGTGCAGGGCGTGCCGTCGCAGAGTTCCGGACCCCCTGAACCTTCCTAGGAGGGCCGTGTGCGTGGGGCTGCGACGCCATTAGTGGGTAGTTGAGGGTTTCAGGGTAGGTGCTTTTGTAACTGCTGCCTGGTTTGCTCGGCACATTGGTTGAGTCGTTGCAGGTGGGTTGTGGCGAGCTGCGGGAGAGCGGTGTCAGGGTCATTGTGGCCTGCAGCTGCGCGTAGGGCCTGTTCCAGGTGCGAGGCCAAGCTTGCGAGTCCTTCAGCGCCGATCATTTGGCTGGATGAGCGAATACTGAGCACTGCATACATGGCGCCCTCGGAGTCCGCGCTTAGCAGGGTCAGGCGCAGCCTTGCTGACGTCGTAGAAGCAGCAGCAAGCATCCTCGTCATCGGCAACTAGCGACAGAGAGCGAACATAAAAAGCCGCCACCTAACGCCAACATCCACACGGCTGACAGGTCGGTTCCCCTGTCTAGATAAAGGATCCTTTGACTGGACTGCTCATCAGCGGTCGCAAGCGCTCAATGCTGCCATAGCCACGGCGTCATGATTTACAGCCTGGTACGAACGATGCCGCTATCTTTAAACCTCCGCCGATTCGCCCGAAAGGCTTGACGATGACCTACTGGCAGACCACTCCGTCCACGTACACCGACCGCCTTGAGGAGTTGGCCCAGACGCTATCGGCTTGCCGCGATGCCTTCCACGAAACCGCCAGCGAGTTTGGGTGGGAACCGGCAGCAGGATCGGGGGCTGCTCAAGCGGCGACGTCCCTGCCATCGCCTGATCCGGCAATCGATAAGCCGACTGCCGAAACTGGCCACCGCCTCATCACTGAGGCCATCCAGATTTTTCTCTTCAACAGCGCGGCGCATTTGGGTAGTTGGGCTGCTCTACTGAGGGCGGCAGAGGTGGTTGCCACTCCACCATTGCTTCTGCGCGCCGTAATCGAGAATTGCGCACACGCGGTGTGGGTGACGGGCGACGATCCCACGGAGGCTCCGGAAGAGCGTCTTGCTCGTGCCTACCTCGAGGAGTTGAAGAGCGCCGAGGAAGCCAAGATGAACTCAGGCCGTCTAAGCGGTAAGAGCGACCCCACTTACACGCGCACGGCGAACGCCTACAAAAAGGTCAAGGCGGACATTGCCGCCCGCTTCCCTGACTCGACTCCTGAGGAGCTGGGCAAGTACAGGCTTCACGGTCAGGCGCTGCCGGGCCTTGAAGCCTCGGTCAAGTGGATGTACGAACTCACCGCGCGTTTCGGTGGCAATATCGATGCGACTATCGCCTCGGGTCTATATGGGCTGCTGTCGAACCTCACCCACCCGACGCTCTACACGGTGAGAGAGATGCGCGTCTGGACTAAGGACGAAAAGAAAGGCGACCACGTCGCGAACGTTAGCGTGACTATCGAGTCAGTTGAAAAGGACGTTCGTGCAGCGCTGGCGGCCTTCTACAACGCTATGACCTACGTGACTAGTTACTACGGTTGGCCCGAGACGGCACTGAGGACTCTTGAGAGCAAGATCGAGGCGGTGATCCCAGACTTCTTCAATGCCCCACTCGAAGTCGGGCCAGAGCTTGTCGAGGCCGCCGAACCTGAAGCCAAATAGACTCATGCGGTGATACTCACCGGCACTATTAGCAACCTGGACGGCAGCTACAACCACATTGAGGCCGAAGACGATACGTATGAAGAAGCACGAGAAAACCTCTACGCGCTTCTGGAAGAGGGCCAAAACCTTCTAGTGATCCGCACGGATCGCTAACCCGGGTGAAGCGCGTCAGGCAGGGTGACATCGGCAGGGGACAGCTCCGGCCTGGCGCGGAGAAGCCGCAAGGGGTGCCGGAAGGATCTTCCTGACCATGCAATGTCGGCGGAGACCTCCACAACCATGGGTTCAACGAGCGTCAGTGTCACGGCTTCCTTATCCCGGTTGAACCTGTCCAAAGCGGTACCTTTCACGCTGGTTGGCCAGGGATGTTCACCCACAGGCGGGTGCAGCCACCGTGCGAGTTCCCGGCTGTCCCTCGCCTTTAGGGGCGTGGACCGTCCCACGATCCGCAGCTTCCCATTCAGGATGAGGCCGGCAACGACTTCTCCGGGTTGGCTAATGGGGCCGATCACTGCCCCGCAGATGATGTCTACGGTTTCTCTGTGTTTAAGCTTCAGCCAGGTACGGGCCCCTGGCGTGTAGGGCTGATTCAGATCCTTGATGACCAGCCCTTCGATCCCCGTTGGTGGCAGGTCTTCGAACCACTGTGTCGCCACGTCCAGGTCCGTGGTGGTGGGCGAGAGGGACAGTGGGGGATTCCAGCCGTTGGCGAGTTCTTCCAGGAGCGCCCGCCGCTGGCTCAAAGGCAGGGCCCGGGCATCGTGCCCGGCAACGGCCAGAACGTCGAACGCCACGTAATTGGCAGGCGCCGCTGCTACCAAGCCGGGCAGGGTCTTTGCTCCGGCATTCAGGCGTTGCTGCAGGGCGGTGAAGTTCAGCCGGCCCTGGTTCCAGATCACGGCTTCGCCGTCGATCACGCATCCTTGGGGTACGGCCGTAACGATCGCGGCGCAAAGTTCAGGGAAGTACTTCGACAGTTCCTTCCCTTGCCGGGACCACAGCGTGGCCCCTCGGTCATCACGAACCGCAACACACCTGTACCCGTCCCACTTGGGTTCAAACAGCAGGTCCCCGTGCGATGCGCCACCACGAGGCATCTTGTCCACGGCGCGAGCCAGAGCGACTTTTACCGGCGGTGCAAGCCCCGCCGGCAACCCGGCCGTGATTCCCATGACCCTACGCTACGCAGGAGCTGGCTCAGATGTCAGTGATGGCCTCCAGCACCCACTGCTCCGCGAGGGGTTCGCGGCGCAGTTCAAAGGTCCGCAGCTGCGTGTCCGAGCCGCCGAGGCGAACCTGGACGCGCCAGTGTTCGATATCGACGACGTTCCCGACGCCTACGGGGACGCTGCGGCGGGTCTCCCACCATGAGTCCCTGGTGAACCAGTGGACAGGTTCTTCGGTGACAGCCCAAATGCGGCCGTCGTAGCGGACGGCCAGGGGAGTGCCGGCCTTGGTGAAACGGACGTCCACCGGGGCATTGAGGGTAGGGGCTTCCGGGGTGATGGTCATGAGTTTGGTGTCTTCCTAAGTGGTGCAGAGGGCTGGTCAGGCGGCTTTGACGAGGGGGAGTTCGTCCCAATGGGTGGTGTATCTGGGAGAGAGCATGTCTCGTTTCATGGTCCAGTCCGGCCCGCCGCGGATCCCGCCGTGGCCCAGGCCGATGGACCCGCGGCCGTACCGGCGGGTGACGTCCTCCAGCAGGGTTCCGATGTGCCGTTCCTCGTGGGGGTTCTCGAACAGTGACAGCGGTGCCTGGTTTCCGCTGGGGCGCAGGTCGGTGACCATGATCCCGGCCCTGGCGTACCGGACGCCTTCGACAATCCTGGGCAGCAGGGCGTGCCCGGCCTTGGTCAGGATCACCGGGTCAGCGGTCGGCATCGGCAACGGCACGCACACCGACGGGTAAGAGGTGTCTTTGGGGTTGAAGTGCGAGGTTCCGGCGAACGCGGTCAGGACCTTGGCCTGCAGCCCGTGTTTGGCCAGCCGCGCCGAGGCCTGCTGCCCGTACACGCTCATGACCTGCCGGATCCCCGCGGCGGTGGTGATGGGTTTGGCGAACGAGCGGGAAAAGATCAGCTGGTCCCGCCCGATCCGTTCCTCTTCCATAGGGATACAGGGGGTTCCCTGCAGCTCCAGGACCGTACGCATCATCACGACATTGAACTTGTCCCGAATCGCGACCGGATCGGCCCGGACCAAGTCAGCGATGGTGAAGATGCCCATCACGTTCAGCCGTCTGGTCAGCCGCCCGGCGATGCCCCACACCTCCTCTACCGACAGCCGGCCCAGCAGTGCCTCCCGCTCCGCTGCGGGGACGGAGTCCCAGTGGCACACCCCGGCAAAGGCCTTGTTGTTCTTCGCCCACTTATTGGCCAGCTTTGCCAGCGTCTTCGTCGGCGCGATCCCGACGCAGACCGGCACGCCGACGTTCCGGCGGACGGCCGCTTTCATCGACCGGCCCATTGCTAAAAGCTCTGCAGGGGAGCCTTTGACGCCGAGGAAGGCCTCGTCGATGCTGTAGACCTCCAGCCAGGCCGAGTAGCGGCCCAGCAACTCCATCACCCGGGAGCTAATATCGCCATACAATTCGTAGTTGCTGGAAAGTGCGATCAGGCCCCATTCCTTCGCCCGCGGGGCGAGCTTGAACCAGGGATCGCCCATGCCGATGCCCAGGGCTTTTGCCTCGGGGGAGCGGGTGACAGCGCAGCCGTCGTTGTTGGACAGCACGATGACGGGCTTGCCTTCCAAGGAAGGGTTAAACGCCCGCTCGGCAGAGGCGTAGAAGCAGTTCACGTCTACGTGGGCGATCTGCGGCATGTGCCGCATCAAGGCCGGCTTATGCCGGTAATGCGCGTTTTTGATGCCCGCGCTTTTCCCTCCTCGTGAGCTGGTAGGGGGCACTTCGCCTAGCACAGATTGACCCATCGAGATGCTCATGACACGCCCTTTGTCGAATATATGTTCGATACCTAATGCTA
>NZ_BMKU01000011.1 GCF_014644495.1 Pseudarthrobacter polychromogenes | reverse complement strand
GCCCGGGACCGGCAGGCCAGCACACCCTCATCCTGCAACAGGAAACGGGCTACGAAAAAGGTAACGAGGGTCACACAAAAACGGGCGGTAAGTGAGAGAGGGTGCCCAGGTGCGTCTTGGGTGCGGGGCTACTTGGCTACGAGGGTGAGGACGTCGTAGGTGGCCACGATCTCGTCGTTCTGGTTGGTGAGCACCGCGTCCCAGGCCACCTCGCCGTACTCGTCGGTTTCGCGCGGGGTGATCTTCTTGGCGGTGAGCGTCACCCGGATGGAGTCGCCCGCCGCCACGGGAGTGATGAACCGCAGGTTTTCCAGCCCGTAGTTGGCCAACACCGGCCCCGGAGCCGGCTCCACGAACAGCCCGGCACCCCAGGCCAGCAGGAGGTAGCCGTGCGCCACGATGCCGGGGAAGAACGGGTTGGCTTCCGCCGCCTCATGGTTGGTGTGGGCGTAGAAGGTGTCGCCAGTGGAGTTGGCAAAGGCGGTGATGTCCTCCAAGGTGACCTGCCGCAGGTCGGAGCGGACGGCGTCGCCAATCCTCAGGGTCTCCAGCGACTTCCGGAACGGGTGCGTCCCTTCACTCTCGACGGTGAAGTTGCGGTCCGCGCCCGCGTGCCACACACCCGTGACGGCGGTGAGCATGTTCGGTGAACCCTGGATGGCAGTGCGCTGCATGTGGTGCATCACCGAACGGATACCGCCCAGTTCCTCACCGCCGCCGGCGCGGCCGGGCCCGCCGTGGACCAGGTGCGGTACGGGCGAGCCGTGGCCCGTCGACGAACGGGCGTCCTCGCGGTTGAGCATCAGCACGCGGCCGTGGTGCGCGGCGATGCCGGTCACCAGTTCGCGGGCCACAGCGGGATCGTTGGTGCACACCGAGGCCACCAGGGAGCCGCCGCCGCGGGCGGCGAGGCGCACGGCGTCGGCAACGTCCTTGTACCCGATCACCGAGGACACGGGACCGAACGCCTCCAGGGAATGGACTTCCTCCGCTTCGGGGTCCTGCCAGTTCAGCAGGACGGGCGCCATGAACGCGCCGCCGTCCACCACGCCCGTGGATCCGTCCGCTGACGTGACCGACGGCGAATCGAGCGTCCCATAGGCCAGCTCACCGCCGTTGTCCAGCATCGTCTGGACGGCGGCGCGCACGTCCTTGAGCTGTTCCACCGAGGCGAGCGCGCCCATGGTGACGCCGTCCGCGCGCGGGTCGCCGAGCACCACACGCTCCTGGATGCGCTTGCCGATGGCGGCAGAGACAGCCGGAACCATCTCCTGCGGCACGATGGCGCGGCGGATTGCGGTGCATTTCTGGCCCGCCTTCGCCGTCATCTCCGTGACCACGGACTTCACGAACGCGTCGAATTCCGGGGTTCCCTCCACGGCATCCGGTCCGAGGATGGCGGCGTTGAGGGAGTCGGTCTCGGACGTGAACCGGACCCCGCCCTGCACCACGTTGGGGTGCGACTTCAGGGACAGGGCCGTGGATGCGGAGCCGGTGAAGGCCACCAGATCGCGGTAGTCCAGGACATCCAACAGGCCGCGGACGGAGCCGGAAATGAGCTGCAGCGAGCCCTTGGGAAGGATGTTCGATTCGACGATGGCCTTGACCACTGCCGCGGCCACGTACCCGGTGGGGGTGGCGGGCTTGACGATGGTGGGGACGCCGGCAAGGAAGGCCGGGGCGAACTTCTCCAGCATGCCCCAGACGGGGAAGTTGAAGGCGTTGATCTGCACGGCCACGCCGGGGATACGGGTGTAGATGTGTTCACCGGCGAAGGAGCCGTCCTTGGACAGCACCTCCATGGGTCCGTCCACCACCACCTGGGAGTTGGGCAGCTCGCGGCGGCCCTTGGACCCGAATGTGAAAAGGACACCAATGCCGCCGTCGATGTCGATCATCGAGTCCACCTTGGTGGCGCCGGTCTGGGCGGAGAAGGCGTAGAAGTGCTCGCGCCGGGCGTTGAGGTACTGCGCCAACTCCTTGAGCTTGAGGGCGCGCTGGTGGAAGGTGAACTGGCCGAGTTCCTCCTGGCCGGTGGTGCGGCCATAGTCAACGACGGCGGCCAGGTCCAGCCCCTCGGTGCTCACTTTGGCCAGGACCTCCCCCGTGCTCGCGTCCCGGACCGGCGTTGCGGAAGCTGCCGCTCCGGCGTCGGGCGTCCACCACGAATCCATGATGAAGCTGGGCACTGTCTCCACGGTGTCGACCGTGGCCTGGGGAGCTGTGGCTGTGGTGGTCATCGTTGACGGGTCCTTCCAACAAGGGGGCAGGCAAACAGGACGAGCCATTACTGACCGTCCGTTCGGTAATATATTCACCATACATGAAGTGCCGTGCTGCACACTAGAAGGCCAGGACGGTATTCGGCCACCACAAGGAGAATTTATGAGCGCCCCATCACCCATGGATGCTGCCGAGAGCAAGCCTTCGGCGCACGAGCTGTGGAAGATCACCCTCGGCGAACTGGACGAGAAGATGGGCGTCAGGATCGTTGAGGAGTCCGTCCAGCGCGTGGTGGCCACCATGCCTGTGGAGGGGAACCGGCAGTCATTCGGGCTGCTCCACGGCGGGGCGTCACTGGCCGTGGGTGAAGCGGTGGGTTCCTGGGCGGCCGTGATCCATGCGAGCACGCTGGGCAAGACGGCGGTGGGCGTGGACGTTTCGGCAACCCACCACCGCTCCGCGCGGGAGGGGCAGATCACCATCACGGCCACGCCCATCCACCTGGGCGGCACGCTCACCACCCACGAGGTGCTCATCACCAACGAGGCCGGCCAGCGGCTCTGCACCCTCCGCATCACCAACCTGCTGATGCGGCGCCACAAGTAGCCTGTTGGCCTGTCAGTTGGCGCCGTTATTCCGGCGTGCGCTGCCTCCGGCGGCGGACAAGTGCCATCAACAAGGTTCCGACGGCGATCGCCCCCGCGGCCGCGCCTGCTGCGGGAAGTGCGTTGGCACCCGTGTACGCCAGGCCGCCGCTGGCACGGTCCCGGGAGTAGGCGCCTGACGCGTCCGCGGGAGGGGTGGCGGCAGGCGCAGGTACGACGACGGCGTCCTGGCCAGCCGGGGAGGATTCCGTCGGCGACGGGGCCGGGTCAGCCGGGGCGGGCAACGGGCTGGCCGGGGGCTCTTCCGGCTCCGGCTGCACCGGCGGGGCCGGTTCTTCCGGGGCAGCGGCGGCGAACTCGAAGTCCGCAGCACCGGAGACACTGAACCCGTTGACCGTTTCCGCGGCAAACCGGAGTGTTTCCTTGCCCTCCGGCGCCGGGAAGCTCCAGGTTCCGTCTGCGTTGACGGGTACCTCTATGGTGTCCTGCTCACGGAGGGTGATCCGGACTTTTGAGTCGGCAGCCACGGCAGAGGCAGGGGCCGCAGCGACGGTGCCGCTGATGACCTGCCCCGGTTCATAGGTGGTGCCGGGCGCGGGAGAGGACACCGAAGGCGTGTTCAGGAAGAGTTCCAGCTGGTAGCCGGGCAGCACGGCCAGGCTGTCCGCCAGGGTGGCCCCGACGGCGAAATTCTCCACCACGTTGCCCTGCTCATCAGGCGTGTCTCCGGCGGCATGGGTGCCCACGGCATAGTTGCCGCTGACATACGGGCCGCCGGAATCACCGCCGCTGGACTGGACGCCGTAGGACAGGAAGCCGTTAAACGCCCGCAGGTCGTTGGGGTCCGCGGCGTAGCCGGGCCCGGGCACCACAAAGATCCCCACCGCATCCACCGTGCCGCAGGACCAGGCCGAAGTCCGCCCCGAACGGCACACTGGCATCCCTGCCACGGGCTCGGCTGTGCCGATGATCTTGACGTCGGGTTCCGGCTGGGACGCGTCGCCCCAAGTGCTCGCTGCCGGCAGCGGGTCCAGGTCCGCACGGAGGGATTCGACCACCGCGATATCGGTTCCCACGTTGCCCGGGTCGTCCGGCTGCAGCGGGTCATCCACGCTCCCGGGGCGCAGGACCGGGCTGTTGCCAGGGCCGCCGAACTGGCTGAAACCGAACCTCCCGAGCAGCCCGGTCCGGTTGAACTGGAATTCCAGCTCCGCCGTTTCCGCCGCCCCGTCCGAGGCACAGTGGCCGGCCGTGAGGACGGCCGGCAGGCCTGCCGGGTCAAACGCCGAAAAGCCCGTGGAACAGATCCAGCCGGTGTCGGCGATGTAGCCCACTCCCCCGGGAACCTCGGCTTCCGGCGCAAGCGGCGTGCCGTCGTCGAGCTCCACGTTGGCAAACCGGGCAACAAACTCCGCCGGCGATTTCCTGCCGGCGTCCGCCGCTTTGGAGCTTCCGGGCCCGGCAGCCGGGGCACCGGTACCGTCCGGGGCCGCTTCCGGCGCGTTGACGCCACCGGTCCGGATGACGAACTTTCCTCCGGAGGTGACCACCGCCTGCATTCCCTGCAGCCCCACCTCGGCCACGTACGCCTGGAACAGCTGCTCCGTGCTCAGCGCCAGCTCGGAGCCGGGGTTCGGCGCGGCGGGGTTCGGTGAAACAGAATCCGGCAAAGCAGGCACCGAGCCGTCGGCCGTCGGCGCCTCCAGAACAAGGCCCGGGATGCCGGGAGCGAGCGCCGCAACCGCGCCCTGGAGTTCGGCACCTGTTCCGGACACCACGATCTGCCCCTCCTGGAGCCGGGTGCCCGCATAACCGGGGACGGCCCGGAGCTGCCCGGGCGCGGCTGCGGCCCGGGTACCGAGTTCCCCGGCGGCGGCGAACTGTTCCGGGGTGAGGCCGAGGTCCCGCTGCACGGCATCGGCAAGGGCGGCGTCCGGCAGGGAGGAAGAGCCCGGGCCACCGGTAACAGCCCCCTCCGAAGGAGGAACCACAGCCCAGCCCGGCGCAGCCACAACAGCGGAGGATGCGAGGACGCCCGCCGCCGCGCCGAGGGAAAGGAAACGGCGGACGCTGCGCCCCCTCATCGGGACACCCCCGCTCCGCATAAGGCCCGGACGGCGTCAAGCTCCGCGGCGCTGAGTCCGTTGTCCAGCAGGAACGCGCGGGTATCGAGGCTGCGCACGAATTGCGCCACGGCCTCTCCGCGCGCCTCAAGCAGCGGGGCCAGTTCCGCCTCGCTGAGGTAGCGTTCGCGCGCATGAGGCGGGCCGTGGGTGCGGTAGCGCTCGTTGATGCCGCGGGCCGCGCGCCGGTAGCCGTCGGCGATGTCCTGCCCGGAGTCCCCGGCAAGGTCCTGGACCATGGCCGCCACCATGCCGCTGCGGTCCCGGCCGGCCGCGCAGTGCAGCACCACGGCGCCGCGGGCCGAAGCTGCCGCAAGCTCGCGGAAGACGCCCACCAGCTTGTCCGGGAACAGCCGCGCGTTCTCCGGGTAGTGGGCCGGATCGTTGAGGTAGGGGCCGGTCACGGCGGTAAAGCGCGGATCGCCCGGCTTCTCCGTGGGCGCGGAAACCACCACCATCCCGGACCAGGCTGCCCCGCCCACCACGGGATCGGTGTCCCGGCGCTGCGCCTCCGCCTCGTTGCGGAGGTCAATCACCGTGCGGATGCCGTCGTCGTACGCCTGCCGCCAGCCCGATTCGGTGAGCCACTCGCGCCTGCCCATGCGGTAGACGCCGCCGGCCACATGCCAGGCGTTGACAGCACCGTCCCAGTCCATGGGCCTGCCCGGTTTCTTCATCCGCACAGCTAATCACACCGGCCACAGGAGGTGCACGTCACAGCCAGGTAGTACGGTGGCTCGTACTTGCCTTCTTCCACCCGTTCAAGGAGAGCCACTTGGGAAATATCACCGTACGACGCCGTCGCTCGGCTTTTGCAGCAGGCCTCGCCACCCTCGCCATGGCGGCAGGGCTGGCCACCGTGCCTGCACAGGCTGCGGACAAGACCAAGTACATTGCGCTGGGAGACTCCTTCGCCGCCGGGCAGGGAGCCGGGCCGTACCTTGACGACTGCTATCGCAGTGACAACACGTATTCAGAGCTCGCCGACGGGTCCAAGGCGATCAAACTGATGGTCAACGAGGCGTGCAGCGGGAACACAACCCGGGATGTGGTGGACTCCCAACTTGGGCGGCTGAACAAGAGCACCGAACTGGTGACCATCACCGCCGGCGGCAACAACCTCGGCTTCGGCGCCATCATCACCTATTGCGGCGTGGCCTTGGCAGGTGTCACCCCGGGCCAGGAGTGTGGCGCGGCCACCGCCTATGCCTCCGCCCAGCTCGGGAGCGGGCAGCTGTACCGCGACGTGGTTTCGATGATCGAGAGCGTGCAGGCAGCCGCGCCCAACGCCAGGATCGTGGTCACCGGATACCCCTACCTCCTCGACCCCATCCCGGCTGGGCAGACAAGTGCCGCGGCGCTGTTCATCTACCAGGCCACCCAGTTGGCTGACGCCCTGAACGGGGCCATCGCCGCTGCCGCGGGCAGCACCGGCGCGACCTACGTTGACGTGCGGTCCGCGTTCCTCGGCCATGGCGCTCTGTCCCCGGATCCGTGGATCAACCTCGGCGGCCCGGGAAACCCGGATAGCTTCCACCCGAACGCCGAGGGCTATGACGCGTATTACAAGGCCCTGAACGCCGCCGGCGCCTACTCCGCCGGCTAGCAGGGCTGGTCTAGCGGCGCTTTGCCAGCCGGTACTCCAGGCCCGCCCGGACCATGGGCCACTCGTGCTCCAGAATGGAGAACACCACGGTGTCCCTGAGGAGCCCGTCCCGGGTCCTGGAGTGGTTGCGCAGCACGCCGTCCTGTTTGGCGCCCAGCCGGGCGATGGCCTCGCGCGACTGGTGGTTCAGCCAGTGCGTCCGGAACTCCACGGCCGGGCAGCCCAGCGTCTCGAACGCGTGCCGCAGCAGCAGGAGCTTGGAATCGGGGTTGGTCCCGGTTCCCTGGACGGACGCGGCGTTCCAGGTGGAGCCGATCTCCACCCGGGGCGTGCCGGCGTCGATGTTCATGTAGGTGGTCATGCCGATGATCCGGCCGGGCGCGCCGGTGCCGGGGTCGATCAGCCGGGTGGTGAACGGCAGCATGGATCCCTGCTCCTGCAGGTCCAGGCGGCGCCCGATCTCAGCGGCCATTTCCTTGGGGGCCGGCACCGAGGTGTACCAAAGCCGCCACAGCTCGCCGTCCCGTACCGCCTCCACCAGGCCGTCGTGGTGCTCACTGGACAACGGTTCCAGGGTTACATACCTGCCCGTGAGGGTAAGGGGTTCTAGGAAAGTCACGGCACCAGCCTAGGTGCAACCACCAGGGGCGGTTACGCTGGGGACAGCATCAGGACGGCGAGCGAGGGAGTTTACGTGTCAGGAACCAATCCGGACCCGGAGGATGACAAGATCACAGGCCTGGAGCCCGGCGGCGGGGTGCCGCCCGGCGAAACGCCTCCCGGTGAAGGGTCGGTGGCAGGCACCCAGGAGCCCCGGCAGAAGGGCTCAGGGAAAGGCCAGCAGATCTTCTGGATGGGCGCCATCGGGGCCGGCGTCCTGCTGTTCCTGCTCTACTTCATCGGCTACATCGTCGGTTTCTTCGACTGACCTGCGTTCCTAGCCGGGCCAGTCGAAAAAGCCCTTGCCGGTTTTCCGTCCCAGTTCGCCCCGGGCCACCTTGTCCTTGAGAATCTGGGGCGGGGCGAACCGCTCGCCCAGGGTGGAGTGCAGGTATTCGGCGATGCCGAGCCGTACGTCCAGCCCCACGATGTCCGTGGTCCTCAGCGGCCCGGTGGGGTGCTTGTAGCCCAGGACCATGGCGTTGTCTATATCCTCGGCGGACGCGACGCCTTCCTCCACCATGCGCATCGCCTCCAGGGCGATAGCCACGCCCAGCCTGGAGGACGCGAACCCCGGGGCGTCATTAACCACGACGGCGGTCTTGCCGAGTGCCTCCACCCACCCCTTCGCGGCGGCAGCGAGCTGGGGAGACGTGCGCTCCCCCAGCACCACCTCGATGAGCGTGGATGCCGGAACAGGATTGAAGAAGTGCAGGCCCAGGAAGTTTTCGGGCCGCTTCAGTTCACCGGCGAGGCCGTTCACGGACAGCGATGACGTGTTCGAGGCCAGGTAGGCATCACCGGCAAGCCGCTCCTCGATGCCGCGCAGTGACGTGACTTTCAGGTCCCAGTCCTCCGGCACCGCTTCCACCACCAGCTGGCGGTCAGCGAAGTCGTCGTAATCCACCGTGACTGACAGCCTGGACACCATCTCGTCCAGGTTGGTGTCCGTCATGCCGCGCTCAATACTCTTTGCCGCGGCCGATTCCACGCGCTCACGGGCAGCTTCCGCAGACTGGTCGTCGCGCTCAACCACCAGCACGTCCGCGCCCTTGACCAGGAAGGCGTGGGCGATTCCGGCACCCATGCGGCCGCCGCCCAGGACGCCCACGAAGTGGGGAAGATCAGCGGGCAGGCCGGGGGAAGGTTCGGGTGTGCTCATCGGTTCTGCTCTCCGCTCTCGGCGCCTGCCGTGGTTCCGGCGGTGGCAGCACTGCCGCCGTCGTTCTTGCCGGTTTTCTTGTCGTTTTTCCTATCCAGGAACTGCTGCATCCGGTCGAATTTGGCCTCGGATTCAAACAGGATCCCTTGTGCCAGCTGGTCAATGATGGGATGCGCTTCCGCAGGGGCGTGGAACACGGACTTGGTGATCCGGACTGCCAGCGGATCCTGCCGGGTGATCCTGTCCGCCAGGCTGTGCGCCGCGTCCATGAGTTCCGGTGCGTCGTGGATTTCGGTGATGAGGTTGACAGCCAGTGCTTCTTCGGCGGTGAGGACCTTTCCCGCCAGGAGGACCTGCTTGGCTACGGGCTCCCCCACCAGTTCCTTCAGCCGCCAGCTGGCACCGGCGGCAGCCAGAATTCCCAGCCCTGTTTCGGGGTTGCCAATGCGGACGCTGGATGTCCCGATCCGGAAATCCGCCGCGTAGGCGAGCTCCGCGCCCCCGCCCAGGCAGTACCCGTCCAGCGCGGCAATGACCGGCATGGGCAGCTTGGCGATGCGGACAAAGATGGTGGAATTGATTCCCTGCAGGGCGTCGTCCCGGCGCCGTTCGCGGAGCTGCGCAATATCGGCGCCGGAGGCGAACACGCCATCCACGCCCGCGATGATCAGCACTTTGGGGTCCTGCTCCAGCGCGGCGCAGACCACGTGCAGCTCGTCCACCATCTGCTGGTCGATCGCGTTGCGCACCTCGGGCCGGTTCAGCAGCACCACCACCCGGTCGGTGCGTTCCTCCACGAGGAGCGTGTGGAACTTCTCGGCGGCCAGGTCCACGGGGCCCGCCATCAGACTTTCTCCAGCAGCATGGCCGTACCCTGGCCCACGCCGATGCACATGGTGGCGAGGCCCCTCCTGGCGTCCTCGCGCTCCATCCGGCCCAAGAGGGTGATCGCGATCCGCGCCCCGCTGGAACCCAGCGGGTGCCCCAGGGAGATCGCGCCGCCGTCGTTGTTCACGATGTCCGGATCCAGGCCAAGGCGCCGGATGCTGGCGAGGGATTGCGTGGCAAAGGCTTCGTTTAGTTCGACGGCGTCCAGGTCACCTGCGCTGAGGCCGCTCCGCTTGAGCACCTTCTGGGTGGCGGGGACCGGGCCGATGCCCATGATCTCCGGCTCGCAGCCGGCAGAGGCGCCGTCAATGATGCGTGCCCGGGGCGTCAACCCGAGCCTTTCGATGGCCGCTTCGGAGGCCACGATGATGGCGGATGCCCCGTCGTTCAGGGTGGAGGAGTTGCCTGCGGTGACCACGGAACCTCCGTGCGTCACGGGCTTCAGTTTGGCGAGGACCTCCATGGTGGTGCCTTCGCGGGGGCCTTCATCCGTGTCCACCACGGTCTCGGATTTGCGGGTCCTGACGGTCACCGGGACGATCTCGTCCTTGAACCGCCCGGCGGCGATGGCGTCCAGGGCGCGCTGGTGGGACCGGACGGCAAAGGCGTCGGCGTCCTCCCGGGAGATGTTGTCCACGCGGGCCACTTCCTCTGCGGTCTCCGGCATGGAGTAGGTCATTTTGCCGTCGCGGGAAAGCTCGCCCTTCTGGAACAGCGGGTTGGCGAACCGCCAGCCGATGGACGTGTCAAAGATGGCGCCCGGCTTTGCGAATGCCGTTGCGGGCTTTTCCTGCACCCAGGGCGCCCGGCTCATGGATTCCACGCCGCCGGCTATCACGATGTCCGCTGCACCCGACTTGATCATGTGGCTGGCCATGATGATGGCGCTCAGCCCTGACGAGCACAGCCTGTTGACGGTGATTCCGGGGATGTGGAGGGGCAGTCCGGCCAGGAGGGTGGCCATCCGGGCCACGTTGCGGTTTTCCTCGCCGGCCCCGTTGGCGTTGCCCAGGATGACCTCGTCGATACTGTCCGGGTCCAGACCCGCCCGGCTGACCGCCTCCCTGAGCACCAGGGCGGCCAGGTCATCGGGACGGACGGAGGAGAGGCTCCCGCCGTATCTGCCCACCGGAGTTCGTACCCCGCCAACAAGGAAAGCCTGCGGACCTGCGGTTGCAGCCATGGAAACACCCTTCACGCGATAAACAGCACTGTCATCAGCGGCCGGCAGATCCCCACTTACCGACCGTTCGTTCTGTAAATAGTACACGGGAGGGTGTGCCGTGGATACGGGAACCCCTCAGCGCACCGACATTCCGGAGGCTCAGAGGACAGTGAGCCCCAGATGCGCTGCCAGCAGGGGCGCCAGGAGGCCAAGCTGGGAGTCGTCAATGACCACGCCGCCAAGGCTGCCGAGTCCGCTGATCCCCCTGAGCTCCGTCCCGCGCAGGTCAAAGTCCTTGAGCCTGGCCCCGCTGAGGTCCAGGGAGCCGATGATGCAGTCCTTCAGGGCCACCCGCGTTCCGGTGGCCGAGCCAAGGTCCAGTTCGTTGATGATGCAGCCGCTGATCACGACGTCGGTGAGCTTGGCGCCACGGAGGTTGAGGAAATCGAGTTTGCCGCCGTCAATGCTGACCGACTGCCAGCCGCTCTCGTACAGTTCGGCAGAACCAAGGCGCGCATTCCGGATCTCAACCTCCCGCCAGGTGGAACGGGCCGCCAGAAGGACCGGCGCGTACAGCTCCTCCAGGATGCAGTCGCGGAAGGTGGAACCGCGCAACTGCGCTTCATTGAACGCCGCGCCCCGGAACTCACAATCGATGAAATCCGCACCACCCAGGTCCATCCCCTCGGCAGCCACGCGGCTGTACCGCGCGCCGTCGTACCGCCCTCCGCGCTGGAAGTCCGGCTCGGCGACGTCGGTCAGGTTTTCGAGCCGGACGGGGGTCAGGCGCGGTGCCGCGACACCGGGAGGTGCTGCCCGCGGGGTGCGCGCGGCCATTAGATGGATTCCGCCTTGGCCGTTATGTCTGCCAGGTCCTTGCGGAGCGCTTTCCGGGTGGCCGCCATGGCCACCTTGCCGAAGACCGCCATCATGATGCGGGTTGCGGCGGTCGGCTTGTGCATCTTTCCCCCGAACGTCACACTGAGGTCCGTCCCGCCGTCGCGCGGTGCGAGAGTGAACAGCGTGCTGTAGTCGGCGCCGCCCTGGACGGCTCTCACGGTGGTGCTGCGCGGCGGCTCAGCCTCCGCCACCCACATCTCCACCGTCTCGGATTTGCCCATCATCTTCCGGGTCTCCTTCCAGCGCGTTCCCTCGCCATACGGGCCGTCCGTCAACAGCTGGACGGACTCCACCCCGCTCAGCGTGGTGGCCGAGCCGGGAATGTCCGTAATGACGGTCCAGACTTTTTCCGGCGACGCGTGGATGTGCTGGCTGAGGCTGATGCTGTGGTCCATGGGTTCGAGCCTAGCCGCGGACCCCCGCAATCGACAGAACCCCGGCGTCCCTGGGGACTTGAATTAGTAAGCATGCTTCGTGTTAGTGTGAAAACGTTCGATCACCGGAAACGAAAGGAGGCCACCATCATGGGCCTCGGAGACAAGATCAGCAACGCAGCGGAAGACATGGGCGGCAAGGCCAAGGAAGCGGCCGGCAACGCCACGAACAATGACCGGCTGAAGGCCGAAGGCCAGGCGGACCAGGTCAAGGCCGACGCCAAGAAGGTCGGCGAGAGCGTCAAGGACGAGTTCAAGCGCGACTAGTTTTTCCTGCGCCTGTCCGGCTGGGCAGGACAGCCTGACGCAGGACGGAACGGCGGCGGATCCCACGGGATCCGCCGCCGTTCTGCATGTCCGCGGGTATCCCCACCAACACCTTCATCGATTGCTCCAATACTGCCGTTTTGGGGCGCCATAAAGGCAGATACGCAGCAATCGATGGAGCCCGTTACCAGCCGCTGCGGGTCGGGGTGTGCCCCTGCCGGGAATCCTCTGGCATCGTCATTTCGGCGCGCAGCCCGAGGAGCCGGATGGGCCGGCCCGGCTCGATCTTCGCCGCAAGGTCGAGGGCGCGCGCCAGCACTTCCGCGGGGTCCGATGTCTCCGGGATCTTCCGGGCGTACGTCTTGGTCAGGAACGGCGCGTAGCGGACCTTGAGCGTCAGCCCGACCACCGGCCGCCCTTCGGCGGCGACATCCTCCAGGACGTGGGCCGCCAGCTCCCTCACGGCACCATCGATCTGCCCGGACCCGGTCAGATCCTGCTGGAAGGTGGTTTCCCGGCTGTGCCCGCGCGCCACCCAGGGTGTGTCATCCACTGTCCGCGAGCCGTCGCCCCGCCCCAACTGCGCGTACCAGGGACCCATCTTCGGGCCGAACTCGGGGACCAGGTCATCGGGGTTGGCCGCTGCCAGCTCGGCAACCGTCCCGATGCCGAGTTTGCCCAAGCGGGCCGACACCTTCGTCCCCACGCCCCACAGCTCGATCGTCGGCCGGCTCCCCATGACCTCCAGCCAGTTGCCTTCCGTGAGCCGAAAAACCCCGGCCGGCTTGCCGAACGTCGTTGCCACCTTGGCGCGGACCAGGGTGTCGCCGATGCCTACGCTGCAGTGCAGCCGCGTCGCCTCCAGGACGGCGTGCTGCAAACGGCGGGCATAGGCCTCCGGATCTTCCGTCCGGACGCCAACAAAGGCCTCATCCCAGCCGAGCACCTGGACCGTGGCGCCGGGCTGTGAGCGCAGCACCGCCATGACCTTCTCGGAGGCCTCAAGGTAGGCCTCGTGATCCACGGGCAGGATCACGGCGTCGGGAACTTTCCGTGCTGCGATGCGCAGCGGCATTCCCGAGCCCACGCCGCAGGCCCTGGCTTCGTAGGACGCCGTGGACACCACTGCCCGCTCGGTGGGATCGCCTCGGCCGCCAACAATCACCGCCTTCCCCGCGAGCTCGGGCCGGCGGAGCACTTCGACGGCTGCGATGAACTGGTCAAGGTCCACATGCAGCACCCACGGTTCGTCCACACGCCCAAGTCTGCCCCCGCCGGACGTCCGGCACCACCGTTCCCGGCCCTCCGCCGTCGTAATCGCCGGAACGGTGCCCGCACACTGAACCGCTCCAGCGGCCGGGCAGCCTTCCGGCGTCTGCGGGGCTTTCCACATAACGACGCCGGCGCCTGGCCACCGCGTTTCCCTCACCGGAGGCTGGGTGGATGACACAACTACCCGCACTATTGCCGCAGCTGCCAGCCACTGGAAACCTCTGGCGCACTGACCAACTGCATGCCGGCGGGCTTAACTCGCGGGCCATTCGGCACTTGGTCAAAAGCGGCGGCCTGGTCCGCCTCAGGTACGGCTGCTACATTAGGGCCTCCCTGTGGGAGAAGCAGTCTCCCAGAGTCCGCAGCCTGCAGCTGATCCATGCGCACGCGCACGGGACGCTGACCACATCAACGGGAAACTTCGTTTACAGCCACACCTCAGCCGCCCGCCTGCACGGCCTCTTCCTGTGGAACACGGACGACCTGGTTCATGTCCTGCTCCGGGTGCGGCCCTCCAGCGAGCGCCTTGGGAATGATGTCCGCGGGCACACCCGGCCGTATGCGGATGCCGAAGCCATAACCCTCGGCCGGTTGAGGGTCACCTCGCTTGAGCGGACAGTGGTGGACTGCGCCCTGATGCTCGAGTACCGGCAGGCGCTGGTCCTGGTGGACCATGCGCTCAGGCTTGGCGCCGATCTCGAGGTCATGAACGCTGCGGCGGACAGCCTTGCGGGCCGCAACGGGGTGAGGAACCTTCGACGGGCGCTGGCCAACGCCGATATCCTCGCGGAATCTGCCGGGGAAACCCTCACGCGGGAGCTTTTGGTACGGCTGAAGCTGCCTCTGCCCGAGGCGCAGGTTGAGGTCCACAGCCGCGTGGGCCGGCATCGCCTTGACATCGCGTGGAGGGAGAAGAAGGTGGCCCTCGAATTCGACGGGAAGGTCAAGTATTTCGACTACGAACCAACCGGCGAAGTCCTCTACCAGGAGCGGCGCCGGGAGAAAGCACTCACTGAAGACGGATGGCTCTTCGTCCGCGTGGAATGGAAGGACCTGTTCCGGGAGCCCGAGTTCAAGAACCGGATCCTCGCAGCCCTCCGGCGCTGAGCCCGGTCCCCACGACGCGACGGCAGCCAAATCGCTGGAACGGCGCCCGGACGCCGGAGCGTTCGGGCGACCGTGCAGCGTTCCGGCGATCGCGGCGGCGGGGGCGGGGGCAGGGCGGGCGGCGGGGGCGGGGGCAGGAAGACCCGGGAAACGCCGACGGCGGGACTACCCTCCCAAGGGGCTTCCCGCCGTCGTTTCGTCATGCTCTGGGCGCTAGTTGTAGAGCGCGTGCTTCGGTTCGTTGGCCTTGACCTTCTGCCAGCCCAGCCACAGGAGCAGCGCGAAGAACGGGATGGTGGCCAGGGTCCACAGGCCCAGGTGGAACACCTCACCGGTCTTGCTGGTCATGGTGTCGAAGCCGATCAGTACCGTGATAACCAGCAGCGAGACCAGGCCGGCCCAGCTGGTCCACGGGGAGCCGGGCATCGGCAGGCTGGAGGTGACGCCCTTCTTGTGGCGCAGCGCGATCTGGCTGGCGAAAATGGCACCCCAGGTGAAGATCACGCCGATGGAGGCCGTGTTCAGGGCGAGGTCGAAGGCGTGCGAGCCGCCCAGCCAGATGTTCAGCAGGATGCCCACCAGGTAGAACGCCGCGATGGCCAGGATGGCCGCGTACGGAACGTGGCGGCGGGACATCCGGGTGAGCCACTGCGGGGCGTGGCCGTTGTTGGCCATGGTGCGGAAGACGCGGCCGATCGAGTACAGGCCCGAGTTGCAGGATGACAGCGCCGCGGTGATCACGATCATGTTCATCACGTCGCCCACCCACGCGAGGCCCATCTGGCCGAACACAGTAACGAACGGCGAGGTGCCGGCAACGTACTGGTCGGACGGCAGCAGCATGGCGAGCAGGGTCACGGAACCGACGTAGAACACCACGATGCGCAGGACGACGGCGCGGATCGCCTTGGGGACTTCGCGCTGCGGGTTCTGCATCTCGCCGGCTGTGATGCCCACCAGTTCGATGCCGTTGTAGGCGAAGATCACGGCGTTGAGCACCAGCACCATCACCAGGGCACCCTTGGGGAACATGCCGCCCTCGGCCGCGAACAGGTTGGCCACCGAGGCGTTGCCGTCGCCCACCTGGGCGTTGGTGACCACCATGAACGTGCCCACCACCAGGAACGTCAGGATGGCGCCCACCTTAAGGCAGGAGGCCCAGAACTCGAACTCGCCGAACGCCTTGACGCTCAGCAGGTTGACGGCCACCAGCAGGGCCAGCGCGGCGATGGCGGAAGCTTCCACGGGAACATTGGGGAAGAAGAACTGGAAGTACAGTCCGATGGCGATCAGCTCGGCGATGCCGGTCATGCCCCAATTGATGAAGTACATCCAGCCGGACAGGAACGCGCCCTTCTTGCCGAACATTTCACCGGCGTAGCTCACGAACGAACCCGAGGTCTGGCGGTACATGATGAGCTCGCCGAGTGCCCGCATGAGCAGGTAGGCGATGACGCCGGCAATGGCGTAGGAGAAGATCAGGGCGGGGCCGGTGGAGGCCAGGCGTCCGCCGGCGCCCATGAAAAGGCCGACGCCGATGGCGCCGCCCATGGCGATCATGGTGACGTGGCGCCTGCCCAGCGTCTTGCTGTAACCCTCGGCGCTGAGGGTGGGGTCGACGGCGGCGGATGGTGCCGTGGGGTTCTGGAGATCTGTGGGGGTACTTTGAGGCACAACTGTTCCTTGTGGGTTGGGGGGTTGGCCGCATCCGGAACACGCATGATTCCGCCCACAAATTCGGATTAATGCCTTCTGGGCATCCGAATGTGAGCGGAATCTCTTGTGGCGCCGAAGCTTCGCGCGGCTCGTCTATCCTACAAGACCCACCGGGGTGCTACGTGACCCGCACTACACCCCACCCGTCTCCAACACAAGGTTCTGCTCACCGTCCACGCTCACGCGGTAGGCCTGCAGCGGTTCGGCGCCGGTGGTTGAGCAGCCGCTGGTGAGGTCGAACGCGTGCTGGTGCAGCGGGCAGATCACCTGCTGGCGGTCGATGGTGCCGTCCGCGATGGGACCGCCCCGGTGCGGGCAGACTGCCGCGAGCGCCCGCACGGTTCCGTCGCGCAGCCGGAAGACGGCCACCTGTTCGCCGTCCACCGCAAATGCCCTTCCTTCCCCCAACGGAACCTGGTCCACGGGGCCGAGGATGTGGGACGCTGCGGCCGCACCGGTGGCGCTCATCGGACCGGCACCTGCGGAAGGACCGTCAGCGGCAGGGACGTCCTGAACTGGCCGGGCGTCAGCGGATCCACGCGTTCGCTCCATGGATCCACGTAGCTGTCCACGGACGCCTGCATCGCGGCATCCAGCTGCGCCGCAATCCCCTCCGCGTCCTCGACAATCACCGCGCGGAGATGCTCGATGCCTACCCGGGGCACAAAGGCGTAGGTCCGTTCCAGCCAGTTGGCGTGTTCGCGGTAGTACTGCATGAAACGGCCGGTCAGGACCTTCACCTCTTCCGGGCTGTCAACGGTGGCCAGGAGGTCGCCCTTGCGGATGTGGGCGCCAGCCGCTCCCCCGACGTAGATTTCCCAGCGGCCGCCTTCCACAGCCACCACGCCCACGTCCTTCACCAGTGATTCCGCGCAGTTGCGGGGGCAGCCGGAGACTGCCAGCTTCAGCTTGGCCGGCGACTCGATGCCCTGGAACCGGGATTCGATCTCGACGCCCAGCTTGGTGGAGTCCCCCGTCCCGTAACGGCAGAAGTCCTTCCCAACACAGGTCTTCACGGTGCGGAAGCTCTTGCCGTAGGCGTACCCGGACGGCATGTCCAGATCGGCCCAGACCTGCGGCAGGTCCTCCTTGGGGATGCCCAGCAGGTCGATCCGCTGGCCGCCGGTGAGCTTGATCAGGGGCACGTTGTACTTCTCGGCCACGTCCGCGATCCGGCGCAGCTGCTGCACGGACGTGACGCCGCCCTTCATCTGGGGCACCACGGAGAACGTGCCGTCCCGCTGGATGTTGGCGTGCACGCGGTCGTTAATGAAGCGGGCATCGCGTTCGTCGACGTACTGGTCCGCGAGCATCATCTTGAGCAGGGACGCCAGGCCCATTTTGGACTTCGCGTCCTCGGCGCCGCCCGGGGCCAGCGCGTGGAACACGGCCGAAACGGACCGGAGCCCGCGTTTCCGGATCTCTGCCATCAATGCGGCTTTGTCCAGGGGGATGCCCGGTACGTAGTAGGTGGCGGCAGGATCCTCCTCCACGGCCCCGTCCGCCGCCCACTCCACTACCTGTTTCACCAGGAGCTTGCACGAGCCGCAGCCCTTCCCGGCCCGGGTGGCATCCATGGCCCCGGACACCGAGGCGCAGCCGCCCCTCACGGCTGCGGCCAGGTCCTTCTTGCTGACACCGTTGCAGTTGCAGACCTGGGCGTCATCATCCAGTTCCGCGACGCCCACGTCCTCCCCGGGCGTCCCGAGATCGAACATGAGGCCAAGCCGCTCCTCGGGCAGGGGGAGGCCGCGGTCGTAGGCCTGGGTCAGGAACGCCACCTTGCGGCTGTCGCCCAGGAGGGTGGCGCCCACCATCTTGTTGTCGCGGACCACGATGGACTTGAAGACCCCGCGGCTGGGTTCGGAGAAGACGATGTGCTCGTCGGTGTCGAGCTCCGGCCCCTGCAGGCCCATGGAGGCGACCTCGACTCCTGCCACCTTGAGCTTGGTGGCGGTCCGCGAACCCAGGTACGCGGCGCTGGTATCTGCGCCGGTCACGTGGTTTGCCAGCACCACCGCCTGCTCCCACAGCGGTGCCACCAGCCCGTACACCTCACCGCGGTGCTGGACGCACTCCCCCACGGCGTAGATGTGGTCCTCATCCTGCACGCGGAGCCGGTCATCCACCACGATGGCCCGCTCCACCGGCAGTCCGCTGAGGACCGCCAGGTCCACGTTGGGACGGATCCCGGCCGCCACCACCACCATGTCGCAGTCGATGTCCGGCCGGTCGCGGAGGCTGACGCCGGTCACCCTGTCCCTGCCCAGCACGGCTGTGGTCCGGCTGCCCGTCAGTACCCCGATGCCCAGGGCCTCAACGCTCCGGCGGAGCACCGCACCGCCGTCGGGCCCCATCTGCGCACTCATGAGGTGGCCGCCCGAGTGGACCACATCCACCCCCAGCCCGAAGCTGCGCAGCCCGGCGGCGGCCTCCAGCCCCAGCAGGCCCCCGCCGATCACCACGGCATGCCGGTGATGGTCATGCCGGGCGTGCTCGGCCATCTTGCGGGTGTCATCGATGGTGCGGAAGCCGAAGACACCCGGCTTCACCGAACCGCCGGGCGTGTAAAGGCCGTCCATCGGGGGCAGGTGCGGGCGGCTGCCCGTGGCGATGACCAGGGTGTCGTAGGGCGTCACCCTGCCGTCGCTGGAAAACACGTGTTTGGCGAACCGGTCGATCCTGTCCGCCCGGACCCCCGCGTGGAGTGTGATGCCGTTGTCCTCATACCAGGACAACGGGTTGAGGAAGATGTCCGCATCGCTTTCCTCCCCGGAGAGGACATGGCTGAGCATGATCCGGTTGTAGTTGCCGTAGGGTTCGTCCCCGAACATGGTGATGCTGAACTGCTCCGCACCGCCCCTGGCCAGGATCTCCTCCACGGCGCGGGCTCCTGCCATCCCGTTCCCGATGACCACCAGGCGCCGGCGGCTGTCCCGGCTGCGTGCCCGGCCGTCCGGCCGGGATTGGGCCCGTTCGGCCACGCTGGTCATCAGTGCTCCACCATGCCCAGGTCGATCACCACGGTGCCGTTGACGCCCTCGGGCGCGGCCAGGTGGAGCTCGATGGCCGAGCCGCCTTCGATGTCCTCCACAACGCGCAGCGGGACGTGGACGTCACCCTTGGCGCCGATGGGGAAATACCGCATGGGCACCCCGTTGCGCATCAGCACCACGGCGATCAGTTCGCCGCTGGAGTTGCCGCCGCGGAAGTACAGCGCCTGGTTGACGACGCCGTCCGGGACATAGTGCGAGAGCTCGCTGTGCAGGGGCACGGGTTTCTCCATCCCCACACCCTGGAAGTGGTAGATGCCCTGCATGAAAAGGTTCCTGGTGATCACGGGCAGATCCTTTCGGCCGGCGGAACGACGGGCATGGCCCTATCTTCCGCCGCCGATGTTTCCGCCTGCCGATCCCTCGGTAAAGACTGCTTAACGCAAACCTCACCGGTTCCCGGGCCTGCCCCTAGACCGGCGCGAGCACGCCCTTGTCCATGGAATACCGGGTCCAGCGTCCGACGGCGGTGTGCCCGGCCCGGGTGCCTTCCGGGCCGGCCTCACCACGGCTCCGCCGCGCGCGGGCAGCGAACCATTCCCGCAGGGCACGGTCGTGGCTGACCATCACCAGGGTCCCGGTGAAGCCTGCGAGCGCCGCCTCCAGCTGTTCCACCAGCACTGGTGCCAGGTGGTTGGTGGGTTCGTCCACGACCAGGGTGCCGTAGCCGCCCAGCAGCAGCCGTGCCAGGGCCAGCCTTCGCTGCTGGCCGGCGGACAGGCTGCCCACGGGCACGTGGAACTCGCTGGTTCGGAAGAGGCCGAGGCGGAGGAGGGCCTCGGCATGCTCGTCGATGTTGCCGCCGAGGCCCGCGGCGAAGGCCGGCAGCAGGCGCAGGGATGGCCGTTGCGGCAGCTCCAGTTCCTGCTGCAGGTAGCCGACGCGTCCGGGCCGCGTGACAGAGCCGGCAGCCGGGTCCAGGGTTCCGGCAAGGACGGAGAGCAGCGTCGATTTGCCCGCGCCGTTGGGCCCGGTGATCAGGACCTTCTCGCCGGGACCCGCCTGGAAGTCGGTGGTTCCCAGCCGGCCGGGCACGCACACCCCGTGCACAGCCAGCACCGGCGCGCCGTCCTGCGCAGACCCGGAAGGCCCAACACCCGGGTCCGCGGCCGGAGACGCCACAACACCCGGGTCCGCGGCGAGATCGACGTTCAGCCGCAGGGGTACCGGCGGCCGGTCCACGGGGCTGGCTTCGAGCCGGCGCAGGCGTTCCTGGGCGTTCCGGACCTGGCTGCTGGCAGCTTTCTGCCAGGTGCCTGCCTTGAAGTCAAAGCCCATCTTGTCGCCGTCGCGCTTGCGTCCGTACCCCATGGTCCCGGCAACGGTCTCTGCCTGCCGCTTTTCGGACTCCATCGCATCAATCCAGGTGTGGTACTGCTGGACCCAGCGCGCGCGTTCGGCTGCCTTCTCCCGGAGGTAGCCGTCGTAGCCGTTGCCGTAGCGGGTCACGGCGCGGCGCTCGGCATCCACTTCGATGATGGTGCTGGCCACCTTGCGGAGGAGCACCCGGTCATGGGACACCACCACCACGGTGCCGCTGTGGGCGGCCAGCCGGTCCTCCAGCCAGGCCGTTCCGCGGGCGTCCAGGTGGTTGGTGGGCTCGTCCAGGAGCAGGATGTCCGCGGGATCGGCCAGGACACACGCCAAGGCCACACGTTCCTGCTCCCCGCCGGACAGCGATCCCAGCACCCGGTTCCGGTCCAGGCCGCCCAGGCCCAGCCGGTCCAGCGCAGCCTCCACCCGGGACTCGGCTGCGTAGCCTTCCCGCAGTTGATATTCCGTCTGGAGCCTGCCGTAGGTTTCCAGCTCGTCGTCGCCGGCGTCAGCCAGCCCTGCCTCCAGCCGGTCAAGCTCCGCTTCGATGGCACGCAGGGCGGCCAGGGAAGCGTCGACGGCGGCACCCACGGTGAAGGTTTCCGGCAGGCCATGGGTCTGGGCGAGGTAGCCCACCCGGCCCTGGATTGCCGCCGTGCCTTCGTCCGGGGTTTCAAGGCCTGAAAGGAGCCGCAGCAGGGTGGATTTGCCGGCACCGTTTTCGCCGACGACGGCCACGTGTTCGCCGGGGGTGATGGCCAGGGTGATGCCGTCCAGCAGCAGGCGGTCGCCATAGCCGTGAGAGACGCCGGAAAGGGTCAGGTGTTCAGTCAATGGAAGTCCTCGCAAAGTTCCGCAGTGTGGCCGCGGGGTGGACCGGATTTTTCCGGTCCCAACGGCGGCCCTGGATTGGGGAAGGCAGCCCGGCATGGCCGGCTGCTGGCTAGGACTTCATCGCTCCAGCCTGCCCGCCGCGGGTGGCCGAGTCAAGCGGAAAGCCGGGTCAGGCAGCGGCGAGCGCGGCGGCCTTCCTGCGCCGCGCCTTCGCCAGCCGGGTCCCGATCAGTCCCTGCCGCGGGCTGAAGAGGTAGACGACGGCGAAGACCACACCCTGCGTGAGCACCACCATGGCGCCGGAGGCTGTGTCCAGGTAATAGCTGAGGTAGATGCCGGCGATGGAGCAGACTGCCGAGACCACCGGTGCGATGACCAGCATCCGGGAGAACCGGTCCGTCAGCAGGTAGGCCGTGGCACCGGGAATGATCAGCATGGCCACCACCAGCACCACGCCCACGGTCTGCAGCGCCACCACGGAAGTCAGGGCAAGCAGGCCCAACAGCAGCGCCCCCAGCCTTTGGGGCGACAGCCCGATGGCGTGCGCGTGGGTGGGGTCGAAGGCGTAGAGGGTAAGGTCCCGCCGCTTGAGGATCAGGATGGCGAACGCCACAACGCCCAGCACCAGGACCTGGATGAGGTCCGGGATGCTCACGCCCAGCAGGTTGCCGAAGATGATGTGGTTCAGGTCCGTTTGGCTGGGCGTGACGGAAATCAGCACCAGGCCCAGGGCAAACAAGGAGGAGAACACGATGCCGATTGCGGCGTCCTCCTTGACCCGGCTGGTGTTGCGGACCACTCCGATCAGGGTCACGGCAATCAGTGCGAACACCAGCGCCCCCAGCGCGAAGGGGGCACCCACGATGTACGCCAGCACAACGCCGGGCAGGACGGCATGCGAGACGGCGTCACCCATCAGGGACCAGCCGATCAGGACCAGCCAGCAGCTGAGCACTGCGCAGACGACGGCGGCGAGCGCGGTGGTGACGATGGCCCGGACCATGAAGTCATAGCTGAGGGGTTCGAGGAGGAGTTCCATCGTCAGCCCGCTTCCTTCCGGTTGAGCACGTCCAGGCCGAACGCCATGGCGAGGTTTTCCGGCTGCAGCACCCGCTCCGGCGGGCCATGCATGAGGACCTTGTGCATCAGCAGCACGGCTTCGTCGCACAGCTGCGGGAGGGCATGGAGATCGTGGGTGGACACCAGGATGGTGCAGCCGTCCGAGGCGAGCTCGCGCAGCAGGCGGGTGATGGTGGCCTCGGACCGCTTGTCCACACCCGCGAAGGGCTCGTCCAGCAGCATGATGGTGGCGCCCTGGGCGATGCCGCGGGCCACGAACGCACGCTTCTTCTGGCCGCCGGACAGCTGGCCGATCTGCCTGCCGGCGTAATCCCCGAGCTCCACCCGGTCCAGTGCCTCGTCAACGGCGGCGCGGTCGGCCTTGGACGCCCGGCGGGTGAACCCCTGGTGGCCGTACCGGCCCATCATCACCACGTCGCGCACGGACAGCGGGAACTGCCAGTCCACTTCCTCGCTTTGCGGAACGTAGCCGATCCCCCCTTCCCGGCGTGCCTTCGAAGGCGGCTGCCCTCCAATCCGCACCGTGCCGGCGTCGGGCTTGACCATTCCCATGATCACCTTGAACAGGGTGGACTTCCCGGAGCCGTTCATGCCCACCAGGCCGCAGATCCGTGCCGGGTCCACCGTCAGGGAGGCAGCATCGAGGGCCAGGACTTCGCCATAATGCACCGTGACATTCTCGACGGCGATGGCCGGGGTGCTCATGACCCTGCTCCGGCGGTGAGGGCGCTGGTAATGACCTCGGCGTCGTGCCGGATCAGGTCAAGGTAGGTGGGGACCGGCCCGTCCGCTTCCGAGAGTGAGTCCACGTAGAGCGTGCCGCCAAAGCTGGCGCCCGTGGCTTCCACCACCTGCTGCATGGGAGCATCGGACACGGTGGATTCGCAGAACACCGCGGGGACATTGTTGGTTTTGACGTACTCGATGGCCCGGGTGATCTGCTGCGGAGTGGCCTGCTGCTCGGCATTGACAGCCCAGATGTAGACCTCCTTCAGCCCGGCGTCGCGGGCCAGGTAGGAGAAGGCGCCCTCACACGTGACCAGGGCCCGCTGGTTCTCCGGGACGCCGGCCAGGCTGGAGGTCATCTGGTCCTGCACAGCCTGGAGTTCGGCCTTGTAGGCATCCCCGTTCGCGGCGAAGGCGGCCGCATTGTCCGGGTCCAGTTCGCTGAACGCCCGGACCATGTTGTCCACGTAGGTCTGCACGTTCACCGGCGACATCCACGCGTGCGGATTGGGTTTGCCCTGGTATGAGTCCTCGCTGATGGACATCACCTCCACGCCCTCGCTGACCACGGCATGCGGCACGTCCAGCCCCTCAACGAACTGCCCGAACCATGCCTCCAGGTTGAGTCCGTTGTCCAGGATGAGGTCGGCTTTTGAGGCCTTCCGGATGTCGCCCGGCGTGGGGTCATAGCCGTGGATCTCAGCGCCGGCCTTGGTGATGGACTCGACCGTGAGCTTGTCCCCCGCAACATTCCGGGCGATGTCCGCCAGCACGGTGAAGGTGGTCAGGACCACGGGCTTGCCGTCTCCGTTGCCTGAAGCTCCCCCGCCGCAGGAGGTCAGCAAGAGGGAAAGCACGACGGCGGCCACGGCTGCGGCGCGGAAACGCACCGTCCGCCCGGGGCGGGTCCGGGCGGCTACTTTGGCGCACCGAAACATAAATTTAGGCATACCGAAGATTCTACGGGACGCACGTTTCGGCCAGCAACGCTTCCACCCCACCCCCCAAGGCTCCAGAACGACACTTAGCGCTACCCAGTTGGAGGCTAGGCTGAAGCTATGGCTACCGCCCACCGAATACCACCCGCAGCGCAGCCGGAGCTGTACCGCTTCAAGCCGTTGGATTTCGCCACCCTCATCACCTATGTGGCCATCGCCGGGTTTTTTGCCGTGGCCGGTGAGCTGCTGGCTCCCTTCCTGCGACAGATAACTCCCAGCCCGGCGGCCGCCTCCTACGCGGTCAACCTGCTTTTCTATGCCTCCGTGGGCATACTCGCATTCCTCGCGGCCAGGAAGGTGGTGGGCCGCGACGTAAAGGTCCTGGCCACCCGGCCGTGGTTCACGCTGCTGATGGTTCCGGCCGCGGTGATTGCCATGATGATCCTGACCGCCGTGGTGGTAGCCCTGAGCGGCGAGGCCCAGACGTCACAGAACCAGGCGGGACTGCAGGAACTGGCCCAGCAGATCCCGGCCTGGCTGATGGTCCCGCTGCTGGTGGTGGTGGGACCGTTCGTGGAGGAATACATCTTCCGCCACCTGCTGATCGGCAAGCTGAGCCGGCGGGTGAACATCTGGATCTGCTGCGCCCTGTCCGTGGTGCTGTTCGCGGCCCTTCACATCGTGGGCCAGGAAGCGGTCACCTTCACCGCGATGCTTCCCTACCTGGCCATGGGCGCCACGCTGGTGTTCGTCTACGTGTGGACCGGGAAGAACCTGATGTTCGCCTACTTTGTGCACGCCGCAAAGAACCTGCTGGCCGTGGTGTTCATCTACGCCATCCCGCCGGAAGTCTTCGAACAGCTCCAGCAGATCCAGCCCTAGGAACTCCGGGGCACGGCGCGCAGCGTGAACCGGTGGCTGCCGCGGGTGCGCCCGGTGATGTACACCTTCACGCCTCCGGACGCGTTGGTTCCGGCCAGGTACCGGTAGCTTTCACCGGGGTTGTAGGCAGCCGGAGTGTCCGGGCCGGCAGGCAAACCGGGTCCGAACTCGATGGCGTCCCCGCCCACCCCGTAGCGGCCCATCCCCTCCACCAGCTGGAAGGCGCCGGTCCCGCCCAGGGGGACAACGCCGTCGAGCGTTCCGCCCGGCCGGAACGTCAGCTCAAGGGCGAAGGCCGTGTCCGCGCCGTCGAAACTGACGTCCAGCACCGCCTGTCCGCCGTCAGCCTGCACGGCAATGTCCGTGGCAAGCCGGTGGACCACGGTGGGCCGGCTGCCGAAGTCCATGCCCGCGCTGAAGCGGCCCTCGTGCTCCAGCGTGTAGATGCCGTCCGCCCGCCGCTTCTGCGGAGGCAGGGGCAGGTAGAAGTTGGCCTCCAGCTCCTCGGACAGGGTCACGGCATTCCCGCGCGCCTCCGTGTGCTGGCTGCGGAAGGGCCCCAGGTCAAAGAAGCTGCGCGACAACCTCACGTCCGTGAGCACCGCCGCGCCGTGCGCAAACCGGAGGAAGGTGGGATTCGTGGCAAGCCCGGACACCACACCAGGCTCCAGGGCGTCGCAGCCGCCAAACACCGTAGCCACCGTTCCGGCACCCCGGAACCGGTACACGCCGCAGCTCTCCAGCGCAGCGCCCGCGGGTGCCATGGCGGCGTGGAATGAAATGTCCGACGACGGCGGCGCGCCTTCTGCCGGGGTGCGTCCGGGCAGCGCCTCCCGCAGCCAGGGATCCAGCCGGGCCAGCGCCAGCAGCTTGGCCGGCTCATGCAGGGGCAGCCCCTCCAGCCAGGTGGCCGCGGCGGCGAAGTCCTCCCGGCCGTCCTGGTTGGCCATCCGCCGGTACAGGTGCAGGAAAGGGGCGGCGTCGAAGGTCATCCACTGGTCCTGGCGGCGCGAGAACACCGACTCCACGCTGCCGTCCGGGCTGAACCACGGCAGGAACGCGGTAAGGTTCCGGCGGACGTGGTCCAGCAGTTCCGGCCGTCCCGAACTGTCCGCGATGGCCAGCAGGGACGGATTGGTGACGGCGGTGGCATACAGCGGACTGCGCTCGGAGTACATCCCGTCCGGCAGCTGGTCGATCCCCTCCGCCAGCCACTCCGAGATCCTCTCCGCAATGCCCGGCCGCGGCTGCAGCCGGTCCATCTGCGCCAGCGCCGCGCACAGCTCCCACCGGTGGTTGGGCGTGTGGACCCCGCCCGCAACCATGGCATTCGTGGCCCGGGAGACAATGCCGCTGAGCCTTGCGTCCACCTCCGCCAGCACCGGGTCCGGCGGGGTGTCCAGGGCCCGGAGCAGGCCCAGCGCAAGGCACACGTCATTGAGCGTGAAGGCCGAGTCCGGCGGGGAGCACAGGTTGGTGCCGTCGAACAGGCCGGTGGAGCCCTGGAGCTGTTCCAGCCGGTCAAGGCAACTGGACATCGGCTCCCGCAGCCCGCCAGCGCCGTCGAAGCGGGCACCGTAAAAGCGGGAGCCGGGCTCGGTGATGACCGTCACCATCGCCAGCAGCCTGCCCATGGCAGGCCGGTGCGCCAGGGCCGCCACGTCGGCGTCGTGCGTTTCCAGTAGGGCCTGCACGGACTGGTCCGCCGCCTCCCCCACACGGTTGAGGAACGCTGCGTCCACGGAAGCTGTCTGCAAGATGTTGCCTTTCATGGGTCTGCCCGGGGTCCTGTCCCGGCGCAGGCTGGCGTAATAGCGCTTCGGGGCAGGATGCTAGTCCTTCAGGCCCGCGCTGACGTCGGCGTTGAGCACGTATTTCTGGAAGACAAAGAACACCAGGACCAGCGGCAGGATGGAGATCACCGAGGCGCCCAGCAGCACCGGCCAGTCGATGTTTTCTGCGCCCACGATGCTGCGCAGTGCCACCTGGAGCGTGTACCACTTGGGATCGTTGAGGACGATCAGCGGCCAGATGTAGTCGTTCCACCGCCACTGGAACGAGAAAATGGCGAGCGTGAACAGGATGGGCCGTGAGAGCGGCAGCATGATCCGGAAGAAGATGGCCAGTTCGCTGGCGCCGTCGATCCGGGCCGAGTGCAGCAGGTCATCCGGGACCGTGAGGAAGAACTGCCGGAACATGAACACGCCCGTGGCGGTGAGGACGGACGGCACGATGATGCCGGCCAGCGAGTTGTAGAGGCCCAGATCGCGGATCACCGTGAACGTGGGGTTCAGGATCACCTCGGTGGGCAGCATGGTGGTGGCCAGGATGCACACGAAGAACAGCCTGGTGCCCTTGTTGTTGTACTTGGCCAGCGCGTAGCCCGTGCAGGCGCTGAAGAACACTGTGAGCACCGTGGTGACGATGGCCACCGTTGCCGTGTTCAGGAAGTACTGCGCGAAGTCCACCCGTTCCCAGGCATCCACGAAGCCCTGGAAGGTCCATTCCCGCGGAATCATGGACAGCGGGTAGCTGAACAGTTCGCTGCCCGGCTTGAAGGAGCTGAGGAGGAACCAGAGCAGCGGCAGTGCGTAGATTGCCGCGATGACCCACATGAGCACGGTGAGGGGGACGGACAGCCTGGCCCGGCCTTCCCGGTTGCTACGGGGGCCCCGCCTGCCCCTGGCGGAGTCCACCTTCTCGGCTCCCAGGGCGGATTCCTCCGCAATGGCGGGAGGGAGGTTGGCTGCTGTTGCCATGGTCAGGCCTTCTTCCGGTTGAAGCGCAGCTGGATGAGGGCGATCGCCAGCAGGACCACCATCAGCACCATGGAGGCGGCACTGGCGTACCCCACCTTGGACTGCTCGAAGCCGGTCTTGTAGATGTACTGCACGATCAGGGTGTTCTCCGTTCCGGGGCCGCCGTTGGTCAGGGCCTGGATCATGGCGAATTCCTTCATGGCATGGATGGTGGAGAGCAGGATGACCATGAACGACGTCGGCGCGATGCCCGGGAGGGTGACGTTCAGGAAGCGCTGCCACGCGTTGGCGCCATCCAGTTCCGCTGCCTCCAGCAGGGCTTCCGGGATGTTCTTCAGGGCCGCGATGAAGAGCAGCATGTTGAAGGCCGTCCCGCCCCATGCGGAGGCGAAAATGACCACCGTGAGGGCCAGGTTGCCATTGCTGGACCATGGGACCGCGCTGCCGCCGGCACTGGTGATCAGGAAGTTCACGAACCCAAAGTCCTGGCCGAACATCCACTTCCAGATGACGCCCACCACGATGGGTGAAATCAGCCAGGGCAGGAAAATGACGATCTTGGCCGCGGTGCGTCCCCGGACTGCCTTGCTGACCAGCAGCGCGGCTACCCCAAGGGAGCAGACGTAGATCAGCGGCACGGACAGGACCGTGTACACAAAGGTCCTGCCCAGTGCGGCGTAGAAGGTGCCGTCCGCGAAGAGCTTCTGGAAGTTGGCCAGGCCGATGAAGTTCAGCTTGCCCACGCCGCGGTAGTCCGTGAAGGAATACAGCAGCCCCAGCGCTCCGGGCCAGACGAAGAAGACCAGGAAGAGCACCACGTTGACGCCGATGAGGACCAGCGGTGCGATGACGTAGCGGTTCCGGCGCTTCTGCTGGGACTTGCTCCGGACTGCGCCTGGTTCCGGTGCCCGCGGCGCCACCGTGGTGCTCATGGTTGGGTTGGCCACGGATCAGGCTCCGTTGTAGAGCTTCACGATGTTGTCCACCGTGGTCCTGGCATCCTGGCTGCCGGAGAGCATCTTGACGGTCTCTTCGCGCAGGGGGTCGCCGGAGAACGGGGTTTCCGCGTAGGCCTCGGCCACCACGCGTTTGATGGCGTTGTCCCCCTTGGCCTCGTTGCCGGCGATCTGCTTCTGGTACAGCTCAAAGGAGGCCTGCTGGAACGGGTACTCCACCTGCAGGTCCTTCACCGGCAGGTAGCCGCCCAGCTTGGCGAACTCGGTGTAGTTGGCGTCCTCGTAGAACCAGTCGATGAACTTCTTGGCTTCCTCGTCGGCGCCGGTGTCCTTGAACGCGATCATGAAGCCGCCGCCGAGGTTGGTGGCGCTGACTTCCTTCTTGGGCAGCGGCACGGAGAGCCACTCGAAGTCCTTGATGTTCTTGTTGAAGTCCGCCACCTGCCAGCTGCCGGAGTAGTACGCGGCAACCTGGCCGCTCTTGAACATCGCGTTGCCGTCCTCGCCGCTGAGCCAGACCGACTTGGGCATGGTCTGGTCATCGTTGATCTTCTGGAAGTACTCGAGGGTTTCCACGGCCTCGTCGTCCGCAGAGTACTTGTCCCCTTCCTTGGCGAAGGCGGTGCTGCCGAACTCGTACATCATGGCGCGCAGGCGGTGGCCGGAGCGGTCCATCACGAAGCCGTACTTGGCGCCGGCCTTCTCGCGGACCTCATTGACCGCGGCCACGAACTCGTCCCAGGTCCACGCCTGTGCAATGTCGGTGGGGTAGCTGACACCGGCTTTGTCGAACAGGCTCTTGTTGACGAACAGGCCCACGGCGGTGAGGTCGGAGGGTATGGCGGGGATGATGCCGTCCGGGGATTCCTGCAGGAAGTTCTGGTCGATTCCGCGGGACTGGGCGATGTCCGAGAGGTCCTGGAGCTGGTTGACCCACAGCGGATCCAGGCCGGTGACGCGGGCCAGGGCAGGGAGATCATTGGCCGTGGCCGCGTTCTTGAGCTTGGTGGTGATATCCGCGGTGGGAACGTCCACCACCTCGATGGTGATGCCGGTGGCTTCCTGGTACTTCTTGGCCGCGGCCGCGAAGGCGCCGCCCTGGTTGGTGTCACCGGAGAGGACCAGCTGCAGGGTTTTTGCGCCGCCTTCCGATCCGCCTCCGCTGCTGCCGCCGCAGGCCGTAAGCCCCGTGGCCAGGGCCGAGAGTCCGAACGCCGTCAGTCCGAACTGGCGGCGGCTGATGCTGGAGATTCTTGTCTTCTCTGACAATGGTCTGTCCTGTCTCTCGCTGGGCTCCGGGCCCTCCGTTGGCGGCCCTGGGTGAAAGTGGTGGCGCTGCCCGCCGGAAAACAATCCGGAAGGGAAAAGCCTTTCCGCCCAACTGTGACTTATGTCATGACAATGTGTCAAGAGAACTTTCTATCGTTATACAATCCTTGCCGGGCCTTCCACGGCAGCACGTGCCACCGTACCTTGGTGGGATGGGACTGAACATCCAGATAGTCATCGACTGCACCCGTCCGCACGAGCTTGCCGACTGGTGGGCTGAAACCCTCGGGTGGTCCGTGGAGCCCCAGGACGCCGCCTTCATCCGCTCCATGATCGAGCAGGGCTTCGCCACGGAGGACATGACCATGACCCACCGGGGCAACCTGGTGTGGCGCGAGGGCTGCGCAATCCGCCCAATGGAGGAACTCGAGTCCAAGGCGCCGGAACGGCGCCTCCTCTTCCAGACGGCGCCGGAGGCCAAAACGGTGAAGAACCGCGTGCACTGGGACATCAACCTGGCCGGCCGGGACAAGGACGAGGTCCGCCGGGAACTTGAGGCCCGGGGCGCCACGTTCCTGTGGACGGCCAGCCAGGGGCCGCACTCCTGGCACACCATGGCGGACCCCGAGGGCAACGAGTTCTGCATCAGCTGAGGCCGATTACTAGACTTGGACGGTGAGCAAACAGATTCCCGCCCAGGTGTCCGACGTCTTCGACCCCTCCCGCTGGCGCACCGTGGCCGGCTTCGAGGACTTCCAGGACATGACCTACCACCGGCAGGTGGAGCGGGATTCCGACGGCGGCTGGGTGCGTGACCTGCCGACGGTCCGGATCGCATTCAACCGGCCCGAGGTGCGCAACGCCTTCCGGCCGGGCACCGTGGACGAGCTCTACCGGGCCATGGACCACGCGCGGATGTCCCCAGACGTTGCCACCGTCCTGCTCACCGGGAACGGCCCCTCCCCCAAGGACGGCGGGCACTCGTTCTGCTCGGGCGGGGACCAGCGGATCCGGGGCCGGGACGGCTACAGGTATGTAATACAAGAAACAGACGGCGAAACCCAGGAAACCATCGACCCCGCCCGTGCCGGCAGGCTCCACATCCTGGAAGTCCAGCGGCTCATGCGGACCATGCCCAAGGTGGTCATCGCCGTCGTCAACGGCTGGGCGGCCGGCGGCGGGCACTCCCTGCATGTGGTGGCGGACCTCACCATCGCCTCCCGCCAGCACGGCAAGTTCAAGCAGACGGACGCCACGGTGGGCAGTTTCGACGCGGGCTACGGCTCGGCCCTGCTGGCCCGCCAGATCGGGCAGAAGGCAGCCCGCGAGATCTTCTTCCTTGCCCGCGAATATTCCGCTGAGGACATGGTTCGGATGGGTGCCGTCAATGAGGCCGTGGACCACCAACGGCTCGAAGAGGTGGCCCTGGAATACGCCGCGGACATCGCACGGCAGTCGCCGCAGGCCATCCGGATGCTGAAATTCGCCTTCAACCTTGCCGACGACGGCCTGGCCGGGCAGCAGGTGTTCGCCGGGGAGGCCACGCGGCTGGCGTACATGACGGACGAGGCGGTGGAGGGCAAGGAAGCCTTCCTGCAAAAACGCGAGCCCGACTGGTCCACCTTCCCGCACTACTTCTAGGCAGGAGCGGAACATGAATACTCCAGCGAAAGCCGCCGGCCCCATCAACATCGAGCCGGCCCTGAAAGCCCTGGCGGCCGCCCTCCATGGCGAGGGACCCGCCGTCGAACTCTCCATCGGCGAGAACGGCGCCCTGGTGGTGGGGCACGTGGAGACTCCGGGCTGCGATGACGCGGTGGCCGTGGTCCGTACGTCCGGCTCCACGGGCGCGCCCAAGGCCACCGTGCTGACCGTCGAGTCGCTGGCGGCGTCCTCGATGGCTACGGCCCTGGCGCTCAAGGGCGAAGGCCAGTGGCTCCTGGCGCTGCCCGTGCAGTACGTTGCGGGCATCCAGGTGCTGGTGCGCTCCCTGTTCGCGGGCACCCGCCCGTGGGTCATGGACATGTCCCACGGCTTTACGCCCGAGGCCTTCACCGCCGCGGCCCAGGAACTCACGGACAAAATCCGGTTCACCTCGCTGGTCCCCACCCAGTTGCAGCGGCTCCTCGACGCTCCGTCGACGGAGACCCTGGCCGCGCTCCGCCGCTTCAACGCCGTCCTGCTGGGCGGCGCCCCCGCGCCGGCATCCCTGCTGGCCGCCGCCCGCGAGGCCGGAGTGCGGGTGATCACCACCTACGGTTCCGCCGAATCCTGCGGCGGCTGCGTGTACGACGGTTTCCCGCTGGAGGGCGTCTCGGTCCGGGTCGAGGAGGACGGCCGCATCCTGCTGGGCGGGGACACCATCGCTGCGGGCTACCTCGAGTCGCCGGAGAGCACGGACACGTTTTTCGAGGAGGACGGCGTGCGCTGGTACCGCACCAGCGATCTCGGCAGCATTGACGACGACGGCCGGCTGACCGTGCTGGGCAGGGCCGACGACGTGATCATCACCGGCGGCGTGAAGGTTTCCGCCGCTCACGTGCAGGAAGAGCTGGAGAAGTCCGACGGCGTCGCGGCGGCTTTCGTGGCAGGGGTGCCTTCCGCCGAGTGGGGCCAGGCCGTGGCGGCCTACGTGGCGCTGGCGGACCCCGCGCCGGCTCCGGGCGCGGAAGGCGGGGACACCGCCGTCGTCCTTGAACAGCAGTGGCACCGGATGCTGGGGGTCCTTGCGCCCAAAACCGTCCTGGCGGCCTCCGCGCTGCTGATGCTTCCCAACGGCAAACCGGACCGCCTGGCCATGACCGCAGAACTCAAAGCCCGGCACCAGGGAAAGTAAAGTAGACCTGCACCACCCGGCAGGACCCCCTCCTGCAGCCCCCAACACACGCGAGGTACTTAACGTGGCTACAGCCGCACAATGGATCCAAGGCGCCCGGCTCCGGACGCTGCCCGCAGCGATTGCGCCGGTGCTGATCGGCTCCGCCGCAGCCTACGAGATGGGTTCGTTCCTCCTGTTCAACGCCATCCTCGCGGCGCTGGTGGCCCTCCTGCTCCAGGTGGGGGTGAACTTTGCCAACGACTACTCGGACGGCATCCGGGGGACCGATGATGACCGCGTGGGCCCGCTGCGCCTGGTGGGATCCGGGGCGGCCAGCCCTGAGCACGTGAAACGGGCGGCGTTTGCTGCGTTTGCGGCCGCCATGGTGTTTGGCCTGGTCCTGGTGGTGATCACCCAGAGCTGGTGGCTGATCCTGGTGGGCCTGGGCTGCGTCATGGCCGCCTGGGGCTATACCGGCGGCAAGAACCCGTACGGCTACATGGGCCTGGGCGACGTGTTCGTGTTCGTGTTCTTCGGGCTGGTGGCAACCCTGGGCACCACCTACACGCAGGCCGGGCTGATCAACCTGCCCGCCATCATCGGTGCAATCGGCACCGGGCTGATCGCCACCGCCCTGCTCATGGCCAACAACGTCCGGGACATCCCCACGGACATGCAGGCCGGCAAGAAGACCCTGGCGGTCCGGCTGGGCGATAAGCATGCGCGCGAAAGCTACGTGCTGATGCTGGCCGTGGCCATCCTGCTGGTGGTGATCCTGGCTCCCGGCCGGCCGTGGATGCTGATAGTGCTGCTGCTGATTCCGGCCTGCCTCATGCCCGCGTGGCTGATGATCAACGGGCGCAAGCGCAAGAGCCTTATCCCGGTCCTCAAGCAGACCGGACTGATCAACCTCGGCTACAGCCTGCTGTTCTCACTGGGGCTGGTGCTTAGCCGGGGCTTCTAGCGGACCAAAGCCTGCAGGGGGTGGCGGGGCTTATGGGCGCTTGCGGCCCTTCGCATCATTGCTGATGGTGACGTCGGGGTTGGCGTCCAGCAGTGCATCCTCGGCGTGCGCGTCCTGGACTTCGCCGGCGGAGCGCAGCGGCTTGGCCTTGCCGGAAAAACGGTGTTGGAGTGCCGCCGCGGCGTCGTCCCGCTGCTTCTGGAAAAACAGGTAGCTCACGGCGAAAGCGATCAGGGCCGCGCAGATGACGGACATGAGGGCGCCCAGCCCCAGGAAGGTGAAGAGCACGAACAGGGGCGCGAAGAGAGCCAGGCGGATCAGGGAATATTTCAAAAAGGCCACTATTCAAGTTTAGCCGCCTCCCGCCTGCGGCCCCTGCCCCTCCTGACGATAGACTTAATGGCATGCTCTTCCGTGTGGCTTTGGCCGTCGCAATCCTCGCCATCTTCGTGTATGGCCTCGTCGACGTGATCCGGACCGACGGGCGCCTTACCCGCGGAATTTCCAAACCCGCCTGGATCGTGGTCATGATCGTCCTGCCGGTACTGGGCGCGATCCTCTGGCTCCTGATCGGCCGGCCGCGCGGCACACCCCCGCAGCGGCAGGACTACCGCCATCCCACCGCCCCGGACGATGACCCGGACTTCCTCCGCAACCTGGAGGTCCGCCGCCGGCAGGAGGCGGAAGCCGCCCGCCTCAAGAAGCTCAAGGATGAGCTGGATGCCAAGGCCAAGGACGTCGACGGCGGGAAAGACAAGCACGAGACCGACGAGCACGATAACGACGGACTGAAATAGGTCTCCGCCGGGAGAGCACTCCCCCGGCCGTCCTTCAGGCCGGTTGGCGCTGGCGGGCAAACGACTCCGCCAGCACGCCCTCGCAGCTGCGGACCACAACCCGGCAGGCATCAAGGGCCAGCCCGTCCGTCAGCGGGCTCTCCGCCACCGCGCGCCAGCGCAGCAGGTACCGGCGGGCTTCGTCAGCCATGTCGCCGGGCGCTGTGTCCGCATCCAGTCCCAGCCTCATATGCGGCGCAGCGCCGCGGCCGCCGATCAGGCCCTCGGCTTCCGCCGCCAGTTCGGGGCTGAGCGGCACGCCCGTGGTCCGCAGGACGGCCAGCAGCCGCAGTTCGCGGAACTCATGCGCATTGGCCTGCAGCCGCTCCAGGGCCGCAGCCAGGTGCCCGGTGCCCGGGCGGGGCGAGGTGCGCAGCAGGGACTCCACCGCCACCAAAGCCGTGCGCGCCTTCAGCGCCTCGGCCCGTGCCTGGAACTGGCGGCCCAGCAGGTCCAGCAAAGGATCCAGGCCGCTGCGCCGGGCCAGCTCGTGGGCCAGCGGGGTGGGTTCATTGAATCCGCTGGAGATCAGGACCACGGCCAGCCGGATCCCGAACAGGCCAAACCTTGCCAGCAGCGAGGCCCTGGCCTCCGCCGCCAGCCCTTCCGGGATGGTGGACCGGATGAACCTGTCCGCCGAGAGCAGTGCCTTCTCGCGGTCGCCGCGGTCCAGGCCCGCCAGCAGCTGGAGGGCGGCGAATTCCTGCTGGCGCATGGTCCGCGCGCTTTGGGCAAGGAGCCCTGCCACCGGCACGACGCCCAGCGCGAGTTTCCGCAGGTTGTGGTCCCGGCGGTACCTGTCAGCGATTTCTCCGGCGGAGAGCAGCGAATCGATGCGGCCGCCACCAACCTCATCGGCCCTGGAGAGTACCGCGATTGCGTTGACCGTTCCCGAGCGGCCCGCTTCCGTGTCCCGGAAGGACTCAAGGAACCGAACGTCCGCTGCGTGCATGTGGCGCATCAGGTAGACGATGGCGTCCGCCTCGGACTCGGTGTCCGCCGGGGCCAGGAAGGCGGTGGAGCGGGCGGACACCTCACGGGACAGCGAAGCGATGCCGGGGGTATCAATCAGGGTCATGTCCCGCAGTGCCGGCGACGGCCACTCCACCTCCAGCCGGTCCACATCCGCCGCGTCCACATCCCCCAGCACGAAGACGAGGCGGCCGTCCACGCGTTTGAGCGGCAGCACCCTGGGCTCGCCGCCGGTGGGATGGAGGGTGATGCGGGGAGTGTGCCCGTGCCGGTACCAGGTGATGATCCGGGTGCACTCCCCCGTGTCCGTGGGCGCTATCTCCTCGCCGAGAATCGCGTTCAGCAGGGTGGACTTGCCGGCTTTGACCATGCCCGCAATGGCCACACGCAGCGGCTCCGCGAGCCTCCGGGCAATACGCTGGAGGCTGGCCACGCTGGCCGGATCATCCGCGTAGGTTTCCAGCGCCTCCTGGACCAGGCCAGCGGCACCGGCAACTGTTGAACCAGTCATCGGGGGCCGCCCGCCGGCATCATGGTTCCGGATACTTCGGCGGCAACGGCCTGCGCGGACCGGTGGAGTGCATCCACCTTCTTGAGCTCAGCCTTGATGTCCCTGATGCGGGCGTCCTTTTCCAGGGCGTAGGTATTGGCGGCTTTCTGTGCCGCGGACACCGAGTCGGCCAGGGAGCGGTGGTGCTCGTCGGCTATCTCAGTGAAGTGGTCGCGGATGGAGCGCTGCACCAGCCGCAGGCGGTCCTTCAGTTGCTTGCCCACCTGGAAAGTCACGTCGTCGAGCTGCCGCCTGACCAGGGCCTTGGCCTCCCCCTGCCGGCGCTTGAGCCGCGCTTCCTTGTCTTCCCGGTATGCCTTGCGTCCCAGCAGGAGACCGGCACCCAGGGAGAACGGGTTGATCAGCGCCATACCAAAGATGCCGGTCAGGAGCCCGAACATCAGCACCCCTCCGTAGGAGCCCCGCATGCCGATCAGCACTTTCTGCACGGGGTTGACGTGCCCGGGGTCCATCCCCGGCATCGCGTCCACGGGATCCAGCACGTCGGCGGAATGGGACACCTGCATCACCGGCAACGGGACTTCGTCCGCGGCGAAATGGTCAGCCACCTGCCCGGCCAGCGACTGCGCCCGCTCGCTGGTGAGGACGAAGGTGTCAGAGACGGCGGCCGCGGTGGATACTTCCAGCCACTTGGAAAAATCAGTCCAGGCCGGTCCCGGGTCCTCCTGGTCAATGGCGGCTTCAGCTTCCCGCTGGATGTGGCGGAGACGGTTGCGGAGGTCGTACTCCATATCGGCGATGAGGTCGCTAATGCCGTCGCTGAGGGTGACCTGCCAGCGTGCGGTCCGTTTCCGAAGGTCGTCAGCCTCGGCCCGGGCCGCCTCCAGCTCCGAAATCATCTGGGGTGTGCCGCCAGGGTTCTCGAGTGCTTCAAGCTCCGATTGCAGGGAGAGTCGCAGGTTCTCGGTGACGGCGAGCAGGTCCTGGCTCACGGAGCGGCCTTGGAGCCGCTGTGCCCCTTCCACGATTCCGCTGCGGAGGTGGGCAACCAGTGCGGGGAAGCCGGATTCCTCATTCAGCTCGCTGTCCTGCAGGCGTGCTGCCTCCAGGCGGAGGTCGGAGGAGACGGCAAACAGCGGGATCCCGGGCGCTACGTTCCCGAGATGGGAGCGGTCCATCTCCTCCACCCGCCGCCAGTCCGGGTAGAGGTCGGTCTTGGTCAGCACCCCCACAACGTTCGGAGTAATCCGCATTGCTTGCCGCAGGAAGCGCAGCTCCGGTTCGGTGTATTCCTGGGAGGCGTCCGAGACCAGGAGCATCGCATCGGCGGTGGGCAGGGCCGTGAGGGTGGCCAGGGTGTGCGCGGACCCGAGGCCACCCACGCCGGGTGAATCGATGACGACGAGCCCGCCGGCCAGGATCCTGCGGGGCAGGCATACCTCTGCAGCCAGGAGTTTCTTGCTGTTGCCGGGATTGCCTTGTTCGGAAACATAAGCCGGGAGGTCGGCGACGGGAATCGGTTGGCGGTCAACGGCACCGTCATCGCCGGAGTCCGCGTCGGAGGTGGGGACCAGGATCGCTGCCGAGGCCGGGTCCCCGTAGCGGACAACCGTGGGAACGGACGTGGCGACGTCGTCATCGACGGGGCAGGCCGGCGCACCCACCAGGGCGTTGATGAACTTGCTTTTACCTTGCTTGAACTCACCCACCACGATGATCCGGATGCTGGGATCCCTCAGCCGCCCCAATGCCAGCTCAAGGCGTTTCCGGAGGTCCTCCCGGTCCCCGGTGCCCACGAGCTGGAGTCCGTGCTCCACAAGCTGGATCAGCTGGCCGGCCGTCACCGGAGTTGCTGGGTGTGCCGGTCCTGCTTCTGCCACAGCCTGTCCTCTGTACTACGCCTTAAATACCGTTCGGGGACCGGGGGCGGCTGCTAGGCACCAAAGTCCATGGAGTCCGCCGCCTCCCCAGCGCCAGCGTCGTCGATGTCGTTGTCGATGTCAATGGTGGCCGCGTCGTCCTCCGTGAACTCGAGCCCGGCACCGGCGGTATCCACATCCACCTCGACGAATGTCGGCTGCTCTTCGGTGAAGGATTCGTCGATCAGGGTGGCCGGGTGGACGGCCCCGCCGGCGCCCACCGTCGCGGCGTCGCTGTCCGCGTCCAGGTCGAAGAGGCCGTCGATCCGGATGTCAGCAAATCCCATCCCGGTTCCGGCACCGATGGCGGGGTCGCCGAAAGCCGGCACGGAGTCGTTGTCGAACCATTGCTCCACGTCGCCGTCGGCCCAGATGTTGAGTGCCGGGGATTGGTCCGCCGTGGCGCCGCGGTCATCCGGTGTGGACGGGAAGGAGTAGCTGGCCACGACGTGGGTGAGCTGCTCCACCGCCTGTCCGTGGTCGTCGTCGTGGCCTCCGCCGGAGGGAAGCGGGCTCCAGCCACTCCCGGCGTGGCCAGTGCCGGCACTGATCTCCCGGTCAACGGTGGAAGCCGTAACGCTCAAGGGGGCGTAGTCCAGGACAACCGGCATGGCGGCGTCAACATCTGCGGAGCTGACACCGGCCAGGCCGTGCCTCTCCAGGACGCCTTCGGGATCATCCAGGAAGTCGTGGGCCGCCTGGCGGTCTCCGAAGATGTCCATCAGGAACTGGACCACTTCCTTTGCCACTGTCATGTGCTGGTCCTCAGATCGTCTTTATTTCGGTGCGCCGGCCCTGATGCCTTGGATCAAACCTATTGTTCTTGTGGGGAACCGGCATCGGGCCGGTCCCCCTTACCGCCGGCGCCCCTGGTGGGGAACCGGGGACCTCCCCGTTAGGGGTGTTAGGGGGACTGGTCATGGGCCTGGTTCTCCGGGCCAAGCGCAAGGCGCAGCTTGGCCATCAGGTCCGACCGGTTTTCCGCGCCCAGCCTGCGCCGCATGCGGGCAATGTGGTGCTCAGCGGTGCGCGGGGAAATGTAGATGGCCTCGCCAATTTCCCGGTAGGTCTTGCCGTCGAGCACCAGCCGGGCCACTTCCTTTTCCCGCTCGCTCAGCCCTGCGCCGTCTGGTTGCATGCCATTACCTGCCTCGGTGGGGGGAGCGTTGCGGGCTTCGGAGGACGCCGGAGCCCCCGGGCCCGCCGAACTGGCCTGTGGGTGGAGTTCCCGGGCGCAGGAGAGCAGGCGCACCATGTCCTTGCGCTCGTCCGCCCGGGCCGCGGCGTGGCCGGCAAGCCGTGCCCCTTCCCAGGGCATTCCCACCAGCCCCAGGCCCCGTGCCGCCGCCTCGACGTCATCAGGACGGAACCTCTCGGCCAGAACTGTTACCCACGCTTTGCCGGCCGCCGCGAGTACGGCCGCCAGGTGGCTTTGCCCTGCGGCCCGGGCGAGCGCTGCTGCGTGCGGTGCCAGGTCGGCTGGGCTTTCGTTCAACAGGGCAGCCTGGACGGCAGCCCAGTGCAGCGGCACGGCCCACAGCGGCGGATTGCCCAGGCGCTCCAGGAGGTCCCATGCGTCATTGAGGTACGGGGCAACCCTGCGGCCCTCCCGAAGGCGGGCGGCTGCGATCATGAGCTCCCCCCAGGGCAGCAGGCTGTACAGGTCCACGGCGGTGTGAAGCGTCGCTTCGCGCGCCCGTTCCCAGGCCTTGATGAGCTCGGGGAAATCGGCGTTGCGCCGGGCAAGGCCCACTTCCAGGGCCGAACAGAGGAATTCATCGCGCGGCACCAGCGGCCAGTGGTTCGCTTTGGATGCCTCATTGATCGCGAGCCGGGCATCCTCGAGCCTGTCCTGCATCATCGCTGACCACGCCTGCAGCAGGAAGAGGCGCGGTTTGGCGGTATCGCCTCCCTGCCCGGCGGCGGCCGCGGACCGGCAGATTGTTTCCGCAAGGTTCGGCTCTCCGCTGTGCAGCGCCACCAGCGCCGCCAGTGCAGCCGGAGTCTCCGGCAGGGGAAGCGCAGCACCCCCCGCGTTCAGCATGTCTGAGGCGTGGATCAGGGTCTGGAGTCCTTGGTGCGGGTCCCCCGCCAGGGACTGGAGGATGCCTCTTCCAAGGTGGGCAAGGGTGGCGGCAAGCAGCGTGGGCGACGCGGGCGGCGCGTCGGCCCCGAAGATGTTTTCAGCACCGGACAGGTCGCCGCAGCCGATCAGGGTAACGGCGGCAAGGGGCGCGGATTGGCCTATGCGGGAGGGGCCCAGCCAACTGTAGACATCCGCTCCGCGGGCCAGCATTCCCCGTTGGGCCCACACCGCGGCTGCCACATCCGCGGCGCGGCGGACGTCCGGTGGGCTGTCCTGCCCCAACAGGGTGTCCACGATGCGGGTGGCCGTGTCGAGGTCGCCGTTGGCCGCCGCGGCCTGGGCACGCCGGGCCGCTGTGGCCTTCTCGTCGGTGCCGGCCAGCAGGGCCTCATCGTAGAGCTGGTACGCCAGTCCGGGATCGCGCTCCAGCGCCTTGTCCGCCGCATGCTCCAGCTCGGTTGCCACCCGCGGATCGGCAAGTCCGGTGCGCGCCAGTTCCCGGGCGAGATCTCCCAGCGGCTGGCCGTTGGCCGCGTAGACGCCCACCAGCTCCCGCTGGAGCGCATGCACCTTGGTGGTGGGGGCGACGGCGAGCAGCGCGTGCCGGGCCGGGCCGACGACGGCCCCGTCAGGAGTCAACAGGCCTGACGACTCTGCCCTCTGCACCAGGGCGTCAAGGCTCTCCACACCGTTCCCGTCGATCTTGCGCTGCAGGTCTGAAGGCAGCGGTCCCGGCAGGGCAAAACCCACGGACAACGCCAGCAGCAGTTCCCGGACTGCTGCGTTCTCACCTTTGAGCTGGCTGGCCATGAGTTCTGCGCTCTGCAGTGCCGCCACCTGATGGTCCGGCTCCGGATGGCGGAATGCGGTCTTTTGCGTGTGCGGCTGGTAGCTGACCATGTCAGGCCGCCGGAATTGTCGTCGTGGCCGTGGCGGTGTCCGTGGCAGTGGACGTGCCGGACGGACCTGAGCCCACGGACTCCTCCGCCACAGAGGTGACAAGATTGTTTTCCGTCGGGGACGCCGATACCTGGACCGTCGGTGAAGGGGAAGCCGTGAGATCCCGCGACTTCGAACCTTTCACCGGTTTAAGCCATCGGCCAGGTTCGCTTGGTGTGGCCGTCGTCTCCGTCGGCGTGGGCTCCGCCGTGTTTGACCCCGTACCGGAATCCGTAACGTAGGGTGTCGGCGTCTCAGGCTGGCTGTCAGATGCCGTGGGCGAAGGGCTCGACGTGCCCGGCTCCGTGGCTTCTGTCGTTGTTGGATCAACGGTGGGGGTCGCTCCGCCAGTGGTCGGCGTCCCGGTCGGCGTTGATTCGTCAGTAGTCGCCGGATCCCCCGGCGCAGTGGTGCCGGCGGCCCCACCTGCGGCTACGGCGCTGACGGAGGGCCCTTCGGAGGCGCCCTTCTCGATGGACCGGATGGAAGGCACCTTCCCGTCCGCCACGGGGCCGGGTGCCTGGGACGCAGCGGCCCGCTGCATGCCGGAATCGATGCCTCCCACCGGGACCTGGACGTCTCCCGCAGCCCCGGCCGCCGCGCCGGCACCATTGCCGCCGCCCGCGGCGCCAGTGGCGGGCACCGCCGCCCGGTCATTGGAGGCCCCGGCCGGCGGGACGAACACAGAGGCCAGGCTGTTGAATCCTGCCGGGCTCTGGGCGGCCGTGGCGGTGAGGACAGTGAACAGGACGGCGGTGGCCGCCACGGCAGTAAGCCGCACCCGCGGTTTCGGGGCATGAGCTCCGCCCTTGTCACCATGGCCCTGGCTGAGGGCTGCCGCCGCCAGGGACTGCGGGGCAGGCGTGGGGTTCCGGGACCAGCTGGCCAGCCGCAGCGGCGCCTGCGCACCATCCGGGGCGGGGCTGGAAACAGCCCCACCGGGAGCTTCGGCCGGACTCGATTCCGCCGCGGCGGCAGCCGCCAGAGCCGCCCGGCCCAACACCGCGGAAACTGCTGCGCCCATGCAGATGGAGGCCTTGGGATCGGCGTCCACGGCGATGGGACGGTCAAGCTGCTCCGAGATCAGCTGTGCAACCAGGGGGATGCGGGAGGATCCGCCAATCAGCAGCACGGCGGTAAGGTCAGCCGGCTCCAGCCCAAGCTGGCTTAGCGATTCTTCCAGGGCATCCACGGTGTCCCGGACGGGGTCTTCGATCAGCGCTTCGAATTCGGGGCGGACCATGCGTATTTGCTGCTGGATGCCGGGCAGGAGCACGGAGATGTTGGCTTCGCTGTCGCTGGAGAGCGCTTCTTTGGCTTCCACGCACTCCCGCCGCAGCCGGGAAAGCGCGGCGAGCACTCCGGGGGCTGCCGGGTCCAGCCGGGCCAGGGCGCCATCCGTATGTTCAGCCACAAAGCGGAAAAGGGCGGCATCGAAATCGGCGCCGCCCATGTGTTCAAAGCCTTCCGGTTTCCCGAGTAGTTCAAACCGGCTGCTGGCCTCCTTGCGGAGGACAGCGGTATCGAAGGTGCCGCCGCCCAGATCATAGACGGCAATGATGCTGCCGTCCTCCACCCGAACCTGGGATGCGTAATGGAGTGCCGCGGCTTCCGGTTCCGTCAGCAGCGTGACGTTGTGGAGCCCCTTGGCGGCGAGGGCGCCTTTGATGAGGGATGTGCGGTGGAAGCCCCAGGCAGCGGGGTACGTCAGGATGATTTCCGACGGCGGCGCCCCCTGGCGTTCTTCCGCACGGTCTGCCACCCAGCGGGCCATGGTGGCGAACACGTCCTCGGCGGCCAGGGACAGTGTGCCCACGGAGATCGGCACGGCGTCGCCAATGCGGCGCTTGAATTCCCGCACAACCCGCCCGGGGGAATCCAGGCCGCGGCGTTCTGCGGCTTCCCCCACCAGGACGGGGCCGTTGTCGGGGTAAAAAAGAACAGAGGGTACCGAGGTTCCACGGAGTCCCAGCGGCAGGCACTCGGGAGAGGAACCGCCCTGGTCAAAACGGGCGATGGCAGCAGCTGTGAAGCTGGTTCCCACGTCAACGGCGAGAACATAGCTCATGGGTACCTCAGGAAAAACTGTTGTTCCGCCAGCAAACTTCATCACGGGCGCACGAAACCAACGTAGCATTACCGGCTGACCGGGAACAGCCCTGTTGCTACATCGATTTTAGAAGTCTCCGGGCACCCGGGAACTCCACAGAAGTCCTGCTCAGAGCCCTGAGTACGAGTGGAGCCCGTTGAAGAACTGGTTAACGATGGTGAAGTTGAAAACCACGCAGAGGTAGCCCACGATCGAGAGCCAGGCGGCCCGGGTGCCGGTCCAGCCTCGGGTGGCCCGTGCGTGGAGGTATCCGGCGTAGACAACCCAGATCACGAAGGTCCACACTTCCTTGGTGTCCCAGCCCCAGAACCGCCCCCAGGCCTTTTCTGCCCAGATGGCACCGAACATGAGGGTGAACGTCCAGCCGATAAAGGCGATGGCGTTGATGCGGTAGGACAGGTTTTCCAGGCTCAGCGCGGAGGGCACCAGGCGCATGAAGCCCAGTTTGTCCGCCCCGCCGGCAGCCACCGTTTTCTGGCGGTGGGACTGGACCAGCTGCAGCGCGGACATCGCGAAAGTCAGGGTGAAGAGGGCTGAGGACAGCACGGCGATGGACACATGGATGATCAGCCAGTAGCTCTGGAGGGCGGGAACCAGGTGCCCCACGGGAGTCCAGTAGGCCACGGAGGCGGCCACCAGCATAATGATGGCCAGGCCCACCACGAAGGTTCCCAGGAAGCGGAGGTCGCGGCGGACCAGCACCAGCAGGAACACCGCCACGGCCACGAACGCGCCGGTGGTGAGGAATTCGTACATGTTGCCCCACGGCACGCGGCCGGCGCCCAGCGCACGGGTCAGCACGCCGGCGGCGTGGATCAGGGCGCCAAGAATGGTCAGGGCCACCGCCACCCGCGCGGGTGCGCGGCGTTCCGCGGCATAGCGCATGTCGGCGTCGGCAGTGATGACTCCCCCGCCTCCCGTACCCGCTGCCTTGGTGGTGGACGACGACGGCCGCTCGGCCCTGCCGGCCGGTCCGCCCAGGTGCGCCGCGGCGGAGTCGGCACGGGAGCCATCAGCGGCTGCGGCGTGTTCCCCCACCCCGGCTGCCACCGGAACCCTGGCTGCGTCCTGGGCCTGGCCGGACTGCGAGGCCTGCGCAGCCTTGAGGTCGATCGCGCGCAGCGCCTTGCTGCTCTTGGCCAGGTCCCAGGCGAAAGCGATGAAGGCGACGGTGTACGTGCCGGCCGCCAGCAGCATAAAGAGCTCGCTGTACTGGCCCATGGTTTCGTTGATTCCGTACGGCATTACTGGTCCTTTTCGGGCCCGGTGGGGCCGGCTGGGGTGGTGGCTGGGCCTGTGGTTGCGGCAGCTCCGGTGCTATTGTCCCCCGGGCTGCCGGGAGTTTCCTGTGAGGGCCGGGGCGGGCCCTGGTCCGGATCCAACTGCCACTCTTCGGTCAGCAGCTTCCGGAGGGCTGCCGCTTCCCCGGCAAGCCGGTGGTCCTCGCCGCGGGCCAGGAGCCCGTACTCAACCATGGTGCGGCCGTCCTCGTGGGTGCCGGTGCGGATCCACACGCGGCGGCGGTTGACGTACAGCGAGAGGATCAGGCCGGCCACGGCCAGCAGCGCGAAGATCAGGGCGTAGAGCTGGCCGGGGTTGTGGTGGATGTCCACGCCGATGTAACGCTTGACGCCGTCGAAGCTGATGGTGCCCTTCCCGTCAGGGAGTGTGTAGCTGGTCCCCGGCGAGAGGGTAATGCCGCCGGCGTCCAAGTTGCGGGCGTTCAGCGGGGTCAGGTCCTTGACGTCCAGTTCGAAGACGTTCTGCGGCGCTCCGTCATCCAGGCCAAGGTCGCCGTAGTAGGAGTTGAGCGTGAGCTGCGGGTTGAAGAGTTCCGGGTCACCGCTGAAGGAAACCCCCTCATCGGTGATGAAGGCGGTGGGCAGGAAGAAGCCGGCGAATCCCAGCTGGTCGGGCGCGGCGTCGGGGACCTTGATCACCACGGAGGAGTAGTAGTTGTCCCCCTGCAGCTTGGCCACCACGGGGCCCTGCATGGCCACGTTGCCGGCGCCGTCCCGGATGGTCACCACGGGCGCATAGCCGTTGCCGGTGAGGTAGATGCTGGTGCCGCCCAGGGTGACGGGATCGTTGACCTTCAGGGTTTCCTGCCGCGCGGGCGCGTCCGGGTTTTCCTTGGTGGTCACTGCCGCCGAGAAATCGATGGGCTGGCCGAACTTGCCCTCGGACTCGCGGTCGAACGTGATGTCGAACTTGTCCAGCTGAATGGAATAGGGCTGCAGCTGGCCGGACTGGAAATTGGTGCCGGGCGTGAACTGGTCGTAGCCCACCAGGGTGTTCACGAACGTGTCCCCCTCCACCAGGATCCGCTGTCCGCTGTAGCCGAACAGGCCCCCGATGGCCACGGACACCAGGACGCCGATGAGGGACGTGTGGAAGACGAGGTTGCCCACTTCCTTCAGGAAGCCTCGCTCGGCCCCCAAAGACGGCCGCGCGCCGCCGTCGTCCCTTACCTCAACGCGGTAGCCGCGCTTCTTCAGCAGTCCGGCGGCGCCGTGGATGGCGTCCGACGCCGGGATCCCGGCCCGGGCGGGTATCACCAGGGTCCCGTACTCGGGGAGGCGGGAGAGCCGCTTGGGGGTTCGCGGCGGCTGGGACCGCATCGCCTTGTAGTGGGCGATGGCGCGCGGTACCACGCAGCCGATCAGGGAGATGAACAGCAGCAGGTAGATGGCCGAGAACCAGGCCGAGGAGTAGACGTCGTACAGCTGCAGGGTGTCCAGCAGCTTGCCGTAGTCCGGGTTGTCCTTGATGTACTGGGTGACCACGGACGGGTTGGCGGGGCGCTGCGGGAACAGCGAGCCCGGAACGGCGGCAACGGCCAGGAGCAGCAGCAGGAACAGCGCCGTGCGCATGCTGGTCAGCTGGGTCCAGGCCCAGCGCAGCATCTCCTTGGGACCCAGGGCGGGAAGCGCGGCGTCAGCCTTGGCCGCTGCCACACCGTCGCGCGTCGCCGGGGTGGAGGACTTTTTCTCTACGTTCACGCGCTCGCTCATCAGATCGGCAACTTCACATCGGTTTGGAACCAGTACTGGAGTTCGGTCACCCAGGCGCCCCAGACGCCGCTGGCCATCAGCAGGCCCAGCACCACCAGGATGCCCCCGCCGGTGCGCTGGATGGCCAGCCGGTGCTTGCGGAAGAACGCCATCACACCCATCCCCCGGCGGACCGCCAGTGCGATCAGCAGGAAGGGGATGCCCAGGCCCAGGCTGTAGACGAAGGCCAGGAAGGCGCCCTTGGCCGCGGACGATCCCCCGGAAAGGCTCAGCAGCTGCACGGCCGAGTAGGTGGGGCCGATGCACGGCGCCCAGCCCAGCCCGAAGGTCAGGCCCAGCAGCGGCGCTCCCCAGAGCCCGGCCGGCGGCCTGGCGGAGATTTTGGCGTCGCGCTGCAGCCAGCTGAAGCCGCCCATGAAGACGACGCCCATGACAATCACCAGGATGCCCAGGAGCTGGGTGATCCAGGCGTTCTGGGAACCCGTGATGAGGGTTCCCAGCTGGCCGAAAGCTCCGCCGAGGAGGACGAAAATGACGGAAAAACCGAGGACGAACAGCCCGATGCCCACCAGCATCCGGCCGCGCTTCTGCTTCTGCAGGTCCACGCCGCTGAGCCCGGTGACGTAGCCCAGGTATCCGGGGACCAGGGGCAGCACGCACGGAGAGAGGAAGGAAACCAGTCCGGCCAGCAGGGCCACCGGGATGGCAAGCAGGAGCGAGCCGTTCAGGATGGCTTCGGCGAAGGGGCTGTTCACGGTCCGGACCGCCGCTACTCTGCCACGGCGGCAGCGATGAGGGCCTTCAGGGTGCCCTTTTGGACTTCGCCCAGGACACGGGAGGCCACGCGGCCCTGCTTGTCCAGCACTAGGGTGGTGGGGACCGCGCCCGGCGGAACCAGTCCGGAGACAGCCAGGAGGACGCCGCCGTCCTTGTCGTCAAAGCTGGGGTAGGTCAGGTTGAAGGTCTTCTCGAAGGCCTCGGCAGTGGCTTTCTCGTCCCGCAGGTTGACGCCGTAGAACTGCACGCCCTGGTCCTTGAACTCCTGGTGGAGCTCTTCCAGGATGGGGGCCTCCACGCGGCACGGGGCGCAGGCGGCGAACCAGAAGTTCAGCACCGTCACCCCGCCCTGGAAGTCGGCGGGCGCCACGGTGGTTCCGTTGAAGAGCGTGCCGTTGACCTGGATGGCGGACTTGCGGTCCCCGGCCGCAAACTCCGTCACGGAGCCGTCGCCGGCAACATAGTTTTTGTTGTCCCCTGCCTTGGCCTGCTGCGCCAGGGCATCCTCCTGGGCGCAGCCGGACAGGCCCAGGGTCACAGCGGTCAGGGCGAGGCCACCGGCAGCCAGCAGGCTCCGGCGGGAGGTCACGGGATTGCGGTGGGTCACAGCTAGGCTCCAGGGGTGCTGGACGCACCCGGAAGAAGGGAAGCCGCCGGTTCGCTGTACTGCACGCGCAGGAGCGTGCCGGCGTCGTCGAACACCAGGGAGGTGATGGAGGTCAGGGTGCATTCGCGTTTCCGCGGGTCATGCCACAGCGGTTTTCCCTCGGCGCTGAGGCGGGTGGCCCAGATGGGGAGCTGGTGGCTGACCATGATGGCTTCCGGCCCGTCCGTTCCGAAGTCCCCGGCCGCCAGTTCGATGGCACGCAGCCGCGCGTCCTGGACCGCCTCCATGACCCGGGACGCCTGCTTCTTGTACGGTTCGCCCCAGGAAGGCCGCAGCGGGTTGACCAGCCGCGGCCAGTGCTTCGGGCGGCGCAGTTCAGCCTTGGTGACCCTCATGCCCTCGAAGTAGTTCTCCGCCTCGATGATCCGCTCGTCCGTGTGGATCTGCAGGCGCAGGGCGTCCGACGTCGGCCGGGCAGTTTCCTGCGCACGGTCCAGCGGCGAGGCTGCCAGGTAGGTGATACGGGCACCGCCGGCGGCGCGGCGGCTGAAGTGTTCGGCGAGGGTGCGTGCCATCTCCTGCCCCAGTTCGGAGAGGTGGAATTCGGGCAGCCGTCCGTACAGAACGCCGTCGGGATTGTGGACCTCGCCGTGGCGGAGCAAATGGACAGTGGCTTGGGGCATGTTTACCAGTTTCTCAAAGATGGCGTGCGATCCGAAATCTCCCGCACAGGCTTCTACAGAGAGTAGAACTGAAGTTTTTGAAGAAATGTTCCGAAGTCGGGAACAAAACATGCAAATGCATGTTTATACTGGATGCAGCAGTTAGTTGAGACTTCAACAGATGAAGTTTCAACAGCAAACCCGACAGTTCGCAAACCCAAGGAGCATCACCATGGCACTTCCCGCAGACATCACCACCGGCACCTGGACCCTGGACAACTCACACAGCGAGATCGGCTTCACGGTCCGCCACGCAGGTATCAGCAAGGTCCGCGGCCAGTTCACCGAAGCCGACGCCACCCTTGACCTCCCCGAGGACGTCACCGGCGCCCGGATCAACGCCACCATCAACACCGCCAGCTTTGATTCCGGCGACGTAAACCGCGACGGCCACGTCAAGGGCGAGGACTTCTTCGACGTGGAGAAGTTTCCCGAAATCTCCTTTGTCTCCAACGGCCTCGTGGCCAAGGGCGACAGCTACGAGCTGACCGGCGACCTGACCATCAAGGGTGTCACCCGCCCCGTCACCCTGGACACCGAGTTCAACGGTGTGGCTGTTGACCCCTTCGGCAACACCCGTGCAGGCGTTTCCGCCGAGACCACCATCAGCCGCAAGGACTTCGGCCTGACCTGGAACGCCATCCTCGAGACCGGCGGCGTCCTGGTGAGCGACAAGGTTGCCATCAACCTCGAACTCGCCTTCATCGCTCCCGCGGCATAATTCCTTCCGCTCCGGCACCCCGGCCCTGGACTCCCGCAGTCCGGCGCCGGGGTGCCGTCTTTAAGCACACCGCTCCTTCCGGGTCCCGGCGGGGTTTACAGTGAGGGCCATGAGCAATTCACCCAGCGCGCCGCGGAGCGGTTTTGCCCGAATGTTCCTGGTGACGGGCCTGCCCACCGAACTCAAGGTCTCCTTCTGGATCTGGTTTGTGGGCGGCATCCTGGGCATGCTGGGTGGAATGCTGGGCATGCTGGCGTCGCTGGTGCTCTTTGCCGCGGCACCAGGGGCGGCCACGCTGGTGCTCCTGCTCATGCTGCTGGCGGCAGCGGTCGGTGCTGCGCAGATTGTCCTCGCCCTTGCCATGAAGGACGGAAAGCATTGGGCCCGGCTGGGCCTCACGGCCCTCACCGGCGCCACCCTAATCCTGGCGGTGGCCAACGCCATGATGGGCGTGGGCCAGGGCGGCAACTGGGCAACGTTCCTCATCAGCCTGGCGGCAACGGTCCTGCTGTGGCTGCCCAATTCCCAAGCCTTCTTCACGGCGGCCCGCTCCGGGAATACCTCTTCCGAATGACCCACAAGGCGCCTGCCCGGGGGTACGGTGGACGTAAGTGATGCTGGGGGTAGGGGACAGGACCGATCCCGGCGATTTACCTGGAACCCGACACGCAAAAGGACCGCCCATGAGCACTCCCCCCGTCCCGCCTCCCGTTCCGAACGAGCCCGAGCCCGGCTCCGAGTCTGGCAGCCAGGGTCCGCGCTACGGCCAGAATGCACCCCAGTATGGCCAAAACCAGCCCCAGTACGGCCAGCAGTCCGGAGCACCGCAGTATGGGCAGAATGCCCCGCAGTACGGCCAGTCCGGCGCACCCCAGTACGGGCAGAACCCGCCGCAGTTCGGACAGAATCCGCCGGCAGCACCCGGCTATGGCCAGCAGCCGTACGGACAGTCCCCCTACGCGCAGTATCCGTCGGAGCAGCCCCAGCCGTCCGGCAGCACGGGCGTCCCCCAGATGGTCAACATCTCCTTCTGGCTGTTGATTGCATCCGCCGCGATCTTTGTCATTTCGATGCTGACCGGGCTGACCACGCTGGACGATCCCATGTTCCGAGACGCCTTCGAAACCCAGATCGAGGGCAGCGGCGCTGGAGTCACCTACGAGGATATGAAGGGCGTCATCGCCGGCACCCTGGTGGTGTTCGCCATCATCGGGCTCGCCCTCTACTTGCTGGTGGCGTTCTTCGTCCGCAAGGGCAAGAACTGGGCACGGATCCTGGGCACGGTCTTCGCGGCACTGTCCATCTTCGGCCTCTTCGGCCCGCCAAGCTTTGCAACCATCGGCACCCTGCTGGGGATCGCGGCCATCGTGCTGCTCTACCTGCCGGCCTCGGCCCCGTATTTCCGGCGCCAGCAGCCGTTCGCCAACCCTTACGGCGGCAATATGGGTAACCCGTACGGCCGGTAACTCCAAGCACCACCCACCCTTCGGGCGTGGGCCCCGGAACCAGCAAGCACCGCTGACGTAATCTAGGCGGTCTGCCCCGGGGCCTGCGCCCGTTGTGCGTGATAGGCGAGGATCTGCAGTTCCGTTGCCATGTCCACCTTGCGAAGGTTAACGCCTTCCGGCACCTGGAGCATGATGGGGGCGAAGCTGAGGACGCTGCGGACCCCGGCCGCCACCACGCGGTCGCAGATGTCCTGGGCCACGGACGCGGGCAGGGCGAGGACCACCATATTGGCTCCCGTGCGGTGGAGCACGGTTTCCAGGTCCGCCACATCGCTGACGCGCAGCCAGCCGACCTCGTTGCCCACCACCATCTGGTCCGCGTCAAAGATGGCCACGACGTCGAAGCCCCGGGATTCGAAGCCGCCGTACCGTGCAAGGGCCTTGCCCAGGTTGCCGGCACCGACGATGGCCACCTTCCAGTCGTGGGTGAGGCCCAGGGCGGCGGCGATGTGCCGGCTGAGGTACTGCACCTCATAGCCCACACCGCGGGTGCCGTAGGAGCCCACGTGGGAAAGATCCTTGCGGAGCGTTGCGGAGCTGACGCCGGAGGCCTCGGCAAGGGATTCGGAGGAGACCCGCTCCACGCCCTCGGCCAGGAGCGTATTGAGGGCACGGAGGTAGAGTGTCAGCCGGGCCACTGCAGCGGGCGGAATCTGTTTGGCTGCCGTGCCCGCGGCTCCCGGCAGGTCCGGGACAGCCTGGGGGGTTGAATCCAGCGAAGCCACCAGCCCCTCCCTCGCATCGCGTTGTGACTCCACTCTAGGGCCCAACCGGCGATGCCATCAAAGCAGGTGCCGCCGATGCAAAGGACACGACAAGCCTCTCCGCCACGGTTCTGCTCCCCTACTGTGCCATGGCCCGCTGGAGCACGCGTGCCAGCCGGGCTTCGTCGATTTTCCAGAAGTCGCGCTGCACGCCATCCACCAGCACCACAGGGATTTCTTCCGCGTAGCGCTCACGGAGTTCCGGCTGGTGGTCCACCAGCTCTTCGCTCCACTCAAGTCCCAGCGAGGCGGTAACCCGGCTGACGGCGTCGCGCGCGTCTTCGCAGAGGTGGCAGTCTGCCTTGGTGATCAGGACAACGCGGGGTGTGGCCATGCCTTAACCGTAGTCCCGTTCCCCCGGGTCCGGCGACGCCGGGCAAGGGGTGGACAAGGCTAAACGGGGATTGAACAGTGGATTGACTAGACTCGACTGCATGCCCGAGGAGAAGTACGTTGCCGTAGTCACCAAACCGGTTGCTGCGCCGCAACCGGGCGAGGCGGCGTTCTTCGATGTGGACAACACCCTGATGCGCGGCGCCAGCCTCTTCCACGTTGCCCGCAAGATGCACCAGCGCGGGGCGTTCACCATGGCCCAGGCCGCCGGATTCGCGTGGAAGCAGCTCAAGTTCGTGGCCCGCGGCGAAAACATGGATGATGTCCACGCAGTCCGCGACTCCGCACTGACTCTGGCCGCAGGCATCACGGTTGATGACATCAAAGCGCTCGGCGAAGAGGTCTACGACGAAATGATCGCCTCCCGCATCTGGCCGGGCGCCAAAGCGCTGGCGGAGCAGCACCTGCGCGTGGGCCGCCGGGTGTGGCTGGTGACCGCCACCCCCATCGAAGTGGCCACCGTGATCTCCACCCGGCTGGGGCTGACCGGAGCGCTGGGGACAGTGGGGGAAATTTCCGAGGGCATGTACACCGGCCGCCTGGTGGGTGACATCCTGCACGGCTCGGCCAAGGCCGTGGCTGTCCAGGCCATTGCGGACGCCGAGGAGCTGGATCTCAAGCGCTGCTGGGCGTACAGCGACTCCTACAACGACATTCCGCTGCTCACCCTGGTGGGCCACCCGGTGGCCATCAACCCGGATGCCCGCCTGCGCCGGCACGCCCGCGACAACAACTGGCCGGTCTACGATTTCCGGTCCGGCCGGCGAGCAGCCACGTTCGGCCTCAAAGCCGCAACGGCCGGCGGCGCCGTCTACGGGCTCTGGAAGGGCTTCGCCCGCATCCGGGGCCCGCGCATCTAGGTAGCCGTAAGTGTCGTTTTGGGCCCTCAAAACGACACCTACTGCTACCTAGTTGGGGACAGCACAAGAAAATGCCCGCCGCCTCGGAAGGCGACGGGCATTTCTGCGCTGTTGAAGTATCTCTACTTCTTGTTGCGGCGCTGGTGACGGGTCTTGCGAAGCAGCTTGCGGTGCTTCTTCTTGGCCATACGCTTGCGACGCTTCTTAATAACTGAACCCACGTAAGTTCCTTACAAACTAGATGCAGTACCTGTCTGATGGAAATGTTCGTGGACAGAGCTACGAACTGAACAACTGACAGATTCTTACAATGACGTAAAACGTTCCTTAACAGGGTACCGCTTCCGGGAGGCGGCTACGGACAGTTGCTCAAGCTGTCTCAGTGTGGCCGTCCACGACAGCACCTTTGAGGTACTGCTCAACGGCCTGTTCCGGAACCCGGTAGGAGCGGCCGAAGCGCACTGCCGGCATTTCGCCGGAGTGCACCAGCCGGTACACAGTCATTTTGGAGACGCGCATGACCTGGGCGACTTCAGCCACGGTCAGGAACTTCGCGTTGGAGAAGTTCTGTTCTGCCGACATTTCCCTATTTCCTTTGCTGACGGATGGACAACAGTGACCCCAGGTACATGCCAATGCGGTGTTCCGATGCTGAGCCATCCACCAACCACTTATCTAGATACTCTAGATGTTCCTGTGGCAGAAGTGAAAGTAGTAAATCCCCCTAGTTCGCTTCCCGGCGCTTGCGCGCGGACGCCGCCAGCTGGTCCAGGACGGAGACCGAAACGTCCCACTCCATGCAGGCGTCGGTGACACTCTGCCCGTACACCAGCTCAGCCCGTCCGGCCGCGTGCTCGGCAACATCCAGGTTCTGCGCACCGCCCACCAGGAAGCTTTCCAGCATGACGCCGGCAATCGCCTGCGCCGACGTGCCGCCGTCCTCGAGCTGCGCACCGATCTCCAGCGCCACCTCGGCCTGCCTGTGGTGGCTCTTGCCGCTGTTGGCATGGCTGGCGTCCACGATGAGGCGCGGGTTCAGCTGCTTGCCGGCCAGCTTGGCTGACGCCGCCCCGACGTCGGCGGTGGAGTAGTTGGGTCCCTTGCGTCCGCCGCGGAGGATGACGTGGGTGTCCGGGTTTCCGGCGGTGGACACCAGCGCTGCCCTGCCGTCACCGTCAATGCCGAGGAAAGCCTGGGCCGCGGCGGCTGCACCGCAGGCGTCGATGGCCACCTGGAGGTCGCCGTCGGTCCCGTTCTTGAAGCCGATGGGCATCGACAGCCCGGACGCGAGCTGCCGGTGGATCTGGCTTTCGGTGGTCCGCGCCCCGATGGCACCCCAGGAGATGAGGTCGGCCATGTACTGCGGGCTGATGGGTTCGAGGAACTCCGTTGCGGTGGGGAGGCCCAGGGCGGTGACCTGCTGCAGGAAGTGCCGGGCGGTGCGGAGGCCGGTCACCATGTCGTGGCTGCCGTCCAGGCGGGGATCGTTGATCAGGCCCTTCCAGCCCACGGTGGTGCGAGGCTTTTCGAAGTAGGTGCGCATCACGATCAGCAGGTCTTCCCTGTGCTTCTCGGCCTGGCTCACCAGCCGGCGTGCGTACTCCAGGCCCGCCTTGGGGTCGTGGATGGAGCAGGGCCCCACGATCACCAGCAGGCGGTCATCCACGCCGTCCATGATGGCCCGGACTTCATCGCGTCCGCGTTCGACGACGTCCGCCACCCGGGCGTCCAGGGGCAGTTCCGCGATGAGTTCCTGCGGTGTGGGCAGCGCCGTGAATTCGCTGACGCGCAGGTTCGACGTGGACCTGGCCGCGGATTCCGTTGCGGAAGTGCCGGCGGTTGTGGTTGCGGGGGCTGTTGCGGTGCTCATGTTCGGGTCCTGTTCCAGATGGGAAGCGGGCCCGGATCAGAACCCGCCGGAGAAACGGCGAAGGGCAGAGAATAATCTCTGCCCTGTTGGCTCTGAAGGAAAGTTGGATGCGTGTCAGTTAGACGCGGGCCCCTCCAGAGCCAACGAAAAATACGCATACCAACGGTTAGTCATGCCATGAACCATAACCGCAGCCTCCGCGGATGGCAAAACGGTTACGTTGCGTCGCGCGACAGGCTTGCCACCAGCTCGGCATGCTTCCGGTCCGTGAGGCGGTACCAGTACATGATGCCCACGGCCGCCAGGACCAGGGCGCCGGGCAGCAGTCCCGCCGCGGCCCGGATGGCCAGGGTTGCGGATTCCGGCTGTTCTGCCGCACCCGAGGCGTAGCCGCCCCAGGCCAGGGAAAAGGCCACAACGCCGGCACCGAAGCCCATGCCCAGCTTCCTGGTGGCGGCCAGGAGTGCGTAGTTGATGCCCTGCACCCGGACCCCGGTCTTCCACTCGCCGTATTCCACGGTGTCCGCGATCAGCGCCCACGTGACAATGCTGACGGATGCGGAAGCAAGCAGTCCCAGCACCAGGCCTGCCACGCCCAGCAGGGGCACCTCCGCGGGGGCCAGGAAAACCAGCAGACCACCAACGGCGCCGAGGCCGGCGCCGGCGCTGTAGACAGCACGCTTGCCCCAGCGCGCCACCGGACGCGGAATGAGGACCGCCAAAGTGAGCGTGATGGCCACCTGAGCGGCGGCCATGAGGGGGAACAGGTCCACCCGGGACAGGACATCGCGGAGGTAGTAGAACTGGGATGCTCCTGTGGCGGATGTTCCAGTGACAAAAAGCACCGAGCTGACGCAGAGGATCACCAGCGGCGAATTTGCCTTGAGGGCCGCCACGCTCTGGCTGAGGGTGATCCTGGGGATGGTGCCGGGAACCTGCTCGGCGCAGGCGGCACCGGTGAAGGCGTACAGGGCTGAACCCACAACCGCGAAGGTGATGGTCAGCCAGGTGAAGACCTGCTGCATGTCCTGCCCGGCCCCCAGGAGCGGGGCGATGAAGAAGCCGAGCGTGGCGCCGACGGACAGCCCGCCAAGGGTCCGGGCGCCGCCCAGCCGGGCGCGCTGCCTTGCGTCCTGCGTCATGGCCCCCACCAGGCGGCCGTAGGGAACATTGACCATGCTGTAGGCGACGCACACCAGGCCATACGTGCAGTAGGCATAGAGCAGCTTCAGGGACGGTTCGACGTCCGGAACATGGAACACGGCCACGCTCAACAGGAGCGGGACGAAGCCGAACATCAGGAACGGCCGGAACTTCCCCCACCGCCTGCTGTGCACGCGGTCCACGATGCGCCCCGCCGCGATGTCCGTGAAGGCGTTGAAGACCCGCAACAGAAGCAGCAGGGTTCCCGCGGCGGCCGCCCCGATCCCGGCGACATCCGTGTAGTAGACGAGCAGGAACATGTTCCCGGTGCTGATGATCATGCTGTTGGCGGCATCACCCGCGCCGTAGGCAAAGACACTGAGCCTGCTGAGTTTCTTCATTGCTTCCTGTTCCGGCGGGCGAAGAAACCGTTTTCTCACCCCCGCAGGAGGAACTTACCCCAAAATCTTGCGCAGAAACAGCAGCTGGCGGATCCAGTGGTGTTCCTGGCCGCCCTCGTGGTTGTTGAACCGGTACACCTCAATCTCCTTCCCGGCACCGGTTCCGGAGGAGCCTGCCGTTCCGGAGCCGTAGGCGTTGAAACTTGCGAAGACTGTGGACGGCGGGCAGATATCGTCCATCTGGGCCGCTGAGTACAGCGCAGGGGCTGTTGCCCACCGGGCCAGGTTGACGCCGTCGAAGTAGCGCAGGACGGCGAGCGCGGCATCGTACCGGTCCCGGTGCCGGGCCAGGAACTGGGCGATCTCGGGGTACGGGCCGCGCGGTGTGATGTCGATGGCCCGGGGAAAGTCCTGCAGGAACGGGACATCAGGCAGTGCGGCGATGACGCCGTCGAGCCTTCCGGCGGCCAGGCCTGCAGTGGCCACCACGATCCCACCGCCCTGGCTGACGCCGACCAGCACCACCCGGGCGGGGTCGACGGCGGGGTGGGACTGGGCGGCTTCCACGGCCCGGAAGGCGTCCACGTACACCCGGCGGTAGTAGTAGTCCTCGCGGCTCCCGATGCCCCGGGTCATGAGTCCGGCGTGGGCGACGTCCCCGGCGGAGGGGTGCAGGTCCGGCGTATCGCCCAGCGTGCCGCCGTAGCCCTGCCCGCGGGTGTCCATGATGAAGTGCGCGTAGCCGGCCTGGGCCCAGCGGGTGTCCTGGTTGACCAGCCCGCGGCCGCCGGAGTAGCCAACGTACTGGACCACCACCGGCAATGATGCCCCGGGTTCCCTGTGAGCCGGGAGGTGGAGCCAGCCCCGTACCGGAGCGCCGCCATAGCCTGCGAAGGTGACGTCAAAGGTGTCGATGACGGAAAGGTAGTTTTCCACCGGCTCAAAACTGGCGTCCAGCGGAAAGGCCCGGGCTTCCCTGATGGTGGCGTCCCAGAAGTGGCCCAGGTCCTCCGGGGGCGTCACGTCCGAGGAGTAGGCGCGGAGCTGCGCAAGGGGGAGGTCGAAGAGCGGCATGGTCATCCAATCCTGTCAGTAGGGGCGCTGCGAGGTGCGCTGCGATGGGCGCTGTAGGTGAGAACTGCGGGCTTTCCTGGCTCAAGGTGCGCTTCCCTGACGCCCGGTCCATACCGGACCAGGACCTTGACCGGCTTCCGTGCGGCCAGGGTTGCCTGCACCAGCAGCCCGTCCCGCCAGTCCAGGTCCACGTCCACCCCGGGCCGTGCCCGGAGCCGCCCGGCCCGGCCGGCGGGCAGTTCGGAGGGGAGGGCGGGAAGCAGCTCTATCTCGTGCAGCCCGTCCACGGTGCGGTGGCTCTGGACCAGGCACTCGGCCAAGGCGGCCACGTACCCGAGGTTTCCGTCGATCTGGAACGGCGGGTGGGCGCCGAAGAGGTTGGGGTACAGGCCTCCGCTTTGGCCACCGCGGGGTGTCTCCATGTCCCGGAAGTAGAGCCGCAGGAGGTCGCTGACCTTTCCGGCCTGGCGGAGCCGTGCGCGCAGCAGGATCTTCCAAGCCAGCGACCAGCCGGTGGCTTCGTCACCCCGGCCGTCCAGGCTGGCCCGGACGGCCGCTTCGAGCCCGGGGGTGAGTGGCGTGTCCCCGGGGTAGGCGAGGTAGAGGTGGCTGACGTGCCGGTGCCCGGGTTCCCATTCCTCCGGATCATCAAGCCACTCACGAAGCTTTCCGCCACGTCCGGGTGCCGGCGCGGGAAGCCGGGGCAGGGCACTCCGCGCCGCGGAGGCCACGGGGTCGTCCTCCAGGCCCAGGCGGCCGGCCAGGGCGTCCAGCATCCGGAAAACATCGCCAATGAGGGTCAGGTCCATGGTGGCGGAGCGGGCGGCGGATCCCTGCACCCGCGTGCCGGTGGAAGGGTGCGCGGCCGCAAACGTGTTTTCCGGGGACGTGGACGGGCTGGTTCCCAACGAGCCGTCGGGGAAGTCCACCAGCAGGTCCAGGGCGAATTCAGCGGCACCGCGGATGGCCGGCCAGGCTGTGCTCCGGGCGAAACTGTCCGGGTCGAAAGTGTCCGGGGCGAACGTGTCCGCGTCCGCGGAACTGTCCGTGCTGCCGAACTGCAGATGCTCCCACAGGTGCCGCACCAGCCAGAGGCCTGCCATGGGCCAGTACGCCCACTCCGGCGAATGCGCCCCGTGCCCCACAGGTTTTGCGTAGGCCCACAGATCCGAGTTGTGGTGCACGGCCCAGCCGCGGGCACCGTAATACTCCCGGGCCACCTCGGCCCCGGTCCCCTGCATCGCCTCGATGAGGGCAAAGAGCGGTCCCACACACTCGGCCAGGCCGGTGGGTTCGGCACCCCAGTAGTTCATCTGCAGGTTGATGTTGGTGGTGTAGTTGGAGCTCCAGGGGGCCGGCAGCTCGGCATTCCAGATGCCCTGGAGGTTGGCCGGCACTCCGCGCCAGGCTGTCCCCTGCCGGGAGCCCGCAGGGGCGGACCGCGAGCTGGAGATCAGCAGGTACCGCCCGTAGTTGAAGAGCAGCGCAGCCAGGCCCGGGTCGGCCGCCAGCGGCCCGCCAGGGTGGGCGTTGGCCGCCAGCAGCCGCCGGCCCGTATCCCCGCCCTCCCGCACCGGAACATCGAACTCCACCAGCGCGGCCCCGTAGAGCCTGGAATGGCTCTCCCCGTGCCGGTCAAGCAGGAGCTTCCGCCCGGATGCCCGGGCCTGGTCCACCACGGCGCGGGCGGCGGCCGCGGCAGTGGCGGCGGTACCCCGCGGCTGGCGGGCCAGCCCCGCGAAGGTGGTTTCGGTGGTGAGGTAGATGTCGGCGCGCCGGACGCCGGTGGCGGCCAGGCCGTCGTCGTGCCCTGACACTGGGCCGGCTGGGCCTTGCACGGGCCGGCCGTCGTGCTCCCAGGTGGCCGCCACCGCACCCTGCATGCTGAGGGAATCGTCCTCCGAGTACTCCACCACGCCGCCGTCGTGCGCCGGGGCCGCGTCGGAGGGCATCTTCAGTTGGAGGGACAGGCTCCCCTCCCCGCCGGAGCGGCGGAGGATACGCAGCGGGGAGTCCAGGCGTATGGCAAGGTCGAGGCCCTGCGGCGCGTCGGTCCGCAGCGAAACCACCAGCACTGACGGATCGTGGCTGATGAACGCTTCCACCCGGACGGCATGGCCGTCCAGGAGGTACGTGTTGGTGTTGAGGGCGCGGGCAAGGTCCAGGCCGCGGTGATAGCCCGACGACGGCTGTCCGGGAGCCCCGCCGTCTCCCCGTTCGCCTGCTGCAGGGTTTGCTGCCGTGGCTGATGCCGTGAGGTAGAGGTCGGCGAACGGGAGGTACGCCTGGGAGTGCCGGTGCTGCAGGCTTTTCAGGGTGCCCGCGGCGCCGGCGAAGTCGCCGGCGCCGATCAGGCGGCGGCTTTCGGTGAGGATCCGGTCCGCCTCCTCCCGGCTGAAGACGGGCTCCCGGTCCTGGCTGTGCGGTGACCCGGACCACGCGGACGAGTCATTGAGCTGGAACCGGTGTTCCACGTCCGCGTCCGCCTGGCTGCCGCCGAACACCATGGCGCCCAGCCTGCCGTTTCCCAGGGGCAGGGCCTCCAGCCACCGGGCAGCAGGGGCGTCGTAGGCAAGGAGGTGTTCTGGGGGCATGGGTTCAGATCCTAGGGCCGGCCGGGGAACAAGGGAAGGTCAGGCCACACACTGAACAGCAGCTACAGCCGCGAGAGTTCCGGGACAAACACCCGTAGGTCGTGGCTGTGCACCACCAGGGCACGGAGGTCGGCCAGTTCCCCGGAGACTGCCCCTGTGGCGCGCGCCTGCACCAGGACGTTGCCCAGCGCGGTTGCTTCCACGGGCCCGGCCACCACTTTCTTCCCGGTGACGTCCGCCGTGAGCTGGCAGAGCAGCCTGTTCTGGGAACCGCCGCCCACTATGTGCACCACGTCCACGGTCCGGTCAGCCAGGCGTTCGGCGTCCCGGAGGGTGCGGGCGTAGCCGGCGGCAAGGCTGTCCATGATGCAGCGGGTGATGGCGGCGGGGTCATCGGGCAGTACCTCTCCGGTGCGCCGCACGGCGGCACGGATGCGTTCGGGCATGTTGTCCGGGGCGATGAAGTAGGGATCGTCCGGATTGATCTGCGGCCCTCCCGGCGGCAGCGCGGCCGCCGCGGTGAGCAGCGCCGTCAGTTCCGGCCGGAACCCCTCCTGCGCCCAGGTCCGCTGGCATTCGCTAAGGAGCCAGAGCCCGCCCATGTTGCGCAGGTAGCGGATGGTGCCGTCCACGCCGCGTTCGTTGGTGAAATTTGCTTCGCGGCTGGCTTCGGTGAGGACCGGGTGCTTGAGCTCGAGCCCTACCAGGGACCAGGTGCCGGAGGAGATGTACGCGAAGTTTTCCCCGCCGTCGTCTGCCGTCGCAGGCACCGCGGCGACCGCCGAGGCGGTGTCGTGTGAGCCTACTGCCACCACCCGGGTTTCCTGCGGCAGGCCCACCCGTGCGGCAATCTCCGGCAGGAGGGTGCCCACGGTTTCGCCGGGCTGGATCAGGGGTGGGAACAGGTCCTTCCGCAGGCCCAGCGCGGTGAGGAACTCGGTGGCCCACTCCCCCGCCACGGCGTCGAACAGGCCCGTGGTGGAAGCGTTCGTGGCCTCCGTCCGGCGCTGCCCGGTGAGGAGGAACGCGATCAGGTCCGGGATCAGGAGTGCCTGCATCCCGTCCAGGTTCTTCTCGCAGGCCAGCTGGTAGATGGTGTTGAACTGCAGGAACTGCAGCCCCGTGGTCCCGTAGAGGCGCGCGGGGTCCAGCTTCCGGTGTACGGGCTCCACAGCGGTCCGGCTGCGGTCATCGCGGTAGCTGAACGGCTGGGCGGTCAGCTCCCCTGCAGCGTTGACCAGGCCGTAGTCCACAGCCCAGGTGTCGATGCCGATGCTGGCCACCTGCTCCCCCTGCGCGGCGGCGACGGTGGCCGCTGCCGACAGGCCAGTGAGCACCTCGGCGAAGAGGGCGTCGAAGTCCCAGCGGAGGCCGCCGTCGATCTCCACCACGCCGTTGGGGAAGCGATGGACCACCTCCAGCTCCACGCTGCTGTCACGGCTTTCGCCGCCTGCCTGGACGCGGCCCAGGATGACCCGGCCGGAGGAGGCGCCAATGTCGACGGCGGCGAACACCGAACCGCCGTCGACACGTCCCTGTGCAGGGGATGCTGACGTGCTCATCGCAGGAAGGCTGCGGCCACTCCGGCGTCCACGGGGATGTGCAGGCCGGTGGTGTGGGACAGTTCGTTGCCGGTGAGCACGGCGGCGGCGTTGGCCACGTGCTCGGGCAGGACCTCGCGCTTGAGCAGGGTGCGCTGGGCGTAGTACTCGCCCAGTTTCTCCTCGTCCACGCCGTACACGGCGGCGCGCTTGGCGCCCCAGCCGCCGGCGAAGATGCCGGAGCCGCGGACCACGCCGTCGGGGTTGATGCCGTTGACGCGGATGCCGTGCTCGCCCAGTTCGGCCGCGAGCAGCCGCACCTGGTGGGCCTGGTCTGCCTTGGTGGCGGAGTAGGCGATGTTGTTGGGGCCGGCGAACACGGAGTTCTTGGAGGAGATGTAGATGATGTCCCCGCCCAGGCCCTGCGCGATCATGACCTTCGCTGCGGCCTTGGCCACCAGGAACGAGCCCTTGGCCATCACGTTGTGCTGCAGGTCCCAGTCCTTCTCGGTGGTTTCCAGCAGCGGCTTGGAAATGGACAGGCCGGCGTTGTTGACCACCAGGTCCACACCTCCGAACGCCAGGACAGCGGCGTCGATCGCTGCGGCCACCTGTGCCTCGTTGGTGACGTCTGCCTGCACACCGATAGCAACGTCCGGGCCGCCGAGCTCTTCGGCCACTTTTTCGGCGTTCTCCAGGTTCAGGTCGGCAATGACAACGCACGCGCCTTCCGCGGCGAGGCGGGTAGCGATGGCCTTGCCAATGCCCGACGCCGCGCCGGTCACCAGCGCGATGCGGGTGGCGTGGGACTTTGGCTTGGGCATCCGGGCCAGCTTGGCTTCCTCCAGCGCCCAGTACTCGATCCGGAACTTCTCGGATTCCTCGATGGGTGCGTAGGTGGAGATGGCTTCGGCGCCGCGCATCACGTTGATGGCGTTGATGTAGAACTCGCCAGCCACGCGGGCGGTCTGCTTGTTGGCGCCGAAGGAGAACATGCCCACGCCGGGAACCAGCACGATCGCCGGGTCCGCGCCGCGCAGCGCCGGGCTGTCCTGGTCCGCGTGGCGGTTGTAGTAGGCCTGGTAGTCCTCGCGGTAGTCCGCGTGCAGCTCGTGCAGCCGCGCGATCGAGTCCTCAACCGAGGCGCCGGCGGGCAGGTCCAGGATCAGCGGCTTGACCTTGGTGCGCAGGAAATGGTCCGGGCAGGAAGTACCCAGTGCGCCCAGGCGCGGGTGCTCGGCGGCTTCCAGGAAGTCAAGGACGACGGCGTCATCGCTGAAGTGCCCCAGCTGCGGCTTGTCCGTGGACGCCAGCCCGCGGATCACCGGTGCCAGCGCTGCGGCCTTGGCGCGGCGCTCGGCTTCCGGCAGGGCTGCGTAGCCGGGGAGCTTGGCCCCGAAGGGTTCGGCCTTGCCGTTGTCCCGGATGTAATTCTCGGCCTGTTCGATGATCCAGAGCGAGTTCTGCTCTGCTTCTTCGGACGTGGCGCCCCAGGCGGTGATGCCGTGCCCGCCCAGCATGGTGCCGATGGCCTGCGGGTTGGCGTCCTTGATCGCGGCGATGTCCAGGCCCAGCTGGAACCCGGGCCGGCGCCAGGGCACCCACACCACCTTGCTGCCGAAGATCTTGGTGGTCAGCGCTTCGCCGTCCACAGCCGTGGCAATGGCGATTCCGGAGTCCGGGTGCAGGTGGTCCACGTGCGCCGCGTCCACCAGGCCGTGCATGGCGGTGTCGATCGACGGGGCTGCGCCGCCTTTGCCGTGCAGGCAGTAATCGAACGCGGCCACCATTTCGTCTTCACGCTCAACACCCGGGTAGACGTTCTTCAAAGCGTTCAGCCGGTCCAGGCGCAGCACTGCAAGGTTCTCCGCCTTCAGCGTGCCCAGGTCCCCGCCGGAACCCTTCACCCACAGGAGTTCAACGTCCTCACCGGTGACCGGGTCCTTTTCGGTGCCCTTGGCGGAGGTGTTGCCGCCGGCGAAGTTGGTGTTCCGCTTGTCCGCTCCCAGGCGGTTGGAACGGGAAATCAGGTCTTCAACAGTCTTGTTGCTCATAACTAATCAGGCGCCCCATCCGGCTTGCTGGCCGCCCACGCGGTCCTCGTTGATCTTTTTCTGGTAGCCGCTGGCCTTGAAGGCGGCCAGCGGGTCCGCGGGCAGCCCGCGGGATTCACGCCACTCGGCCAGGACCGGGCGGACGTCGGTGTAGAACGCGTCATTGAAAATGCCGTTCGCCGCCAGGACATCCCCGGCGCGCTGCGCTTCGCCCAGGGCTGCGGTGTCCACCAGCAGGGCGCGGGCGGTCATTTCCTGGACGTTCAGCACGGACCGGATCTGGCCCGGGATCTTTTCCTCCAGGTTGTGGCACTGGTCCAGCATCAGCGCAACCCCGGAGTCCTTGCCGAACCCGCCGCCGCGGATAACCTCGTGCATGATGCGGAAGAGCTGGAACGGATCCGCGGCACCCACGATGAGGTCGTCGTCGGCGTAGAAACGCGAGTTGAAGTCAAAGGAGCCCAGCTTGCCCAGGCGCAGCAGCTGCATCACGATGAACTCGATGTTGGTGCCCGGCGCATGGTGGCCGGTGTCCAGGCAGACAAACGCCTTATCACCCAGCGCGAGGGTCTGCGCGTAGGACGTGCCCCAGTCCGGAACATCGGTGTGGTAGAAAGCCGGCTCGAAGAACTTGTATTCCAGCACCAGCCGCTGCTCGTCCCCCAGGGCGGCATAGATCTCCTGCAGCGACTCGGCCAGTCGATCCTGCCGGCCGCGCATGTCATCCTGGCCCGGATAGTTGGTTCCGTCAGCCAGCCAGATCTTCAGGTCCTTGGACCCCGTGGCGTGCATGATCTCAATGCACTCCAGGTGGTGGTCGATCGCCCGGCGGCGCACCGCCTCCTTGGACGATGTCAGGGAGCCGAACTTGTACTCGTCATCCTGGAAGGTGTTGGAGTTGATCGTGCCCAGGCCCACACCCAAACCGGCCGCGTACTCCTTCAGGGCGGCGTAGTCATCCACCTTGTCCCACGGGATGTGCAGCGCAACGGTAGGAGCCAGGCCAGTCAGTTCGTGGACCTTCGCCGCATCCGCAAGCTTCTCCTGCACGGTGCGCGGAGTGCCGGGCGTGCCGAACACCTTGAACCGCGTCCCCGAATTTCCATAGGCCCACGAAGGGACCTCGATGGCAAGCTCCTCGAGCCTGCCCAGCGCCGTTGCTACGTCATTCATGATGGTTCTTTCCGGTGTCGTGATGCTGTGGTCGGTGGTGTGGGCCCCGCTGCTGGAGCCGGTGTGCGTCAGTTCGCGGTGGACTCGGCCGCCGCCAGCTGGCTGTCAAGGTTGAAGACTTCTTCAAGGACCTGGAACCCTTCATCGGGAGCCTGCCCGGAGTCTTCAAAAAGCGTGGCCATTTCCGCCTGCCAGCGGGCGTTGACGTCCGTCAGTGCCATGCGTGCCCGGACGGCGTCGAAGTCGTCGCATTCCAGGTAACCCACAAGGAGCCCGTCCCCGGAGAGGAACAAGGAGTAGTTGTTCCAGCCGGCGTCCTTGAGGGCGCGAAGCATGTCCGGCCACACGGCGGCATGCCGCCGGCGGTATTCGTCGATCATGGCCGGCTGGACCGAGGAGCGGAAACACACCCTCATGTTTGGTTCTCCTGAAATCGCGGATCTTTGAATCGTTTCATTGTTACGATTCAAAGTACTCTTGAATCTGAGCAGGTGTCAAGCATTCCCGCCCGCGGTCCACACCCCGGGCTCAATGCGTGCCACAAAGAGCAGCAGCAGCACGGAGAATCATGAATCGTTCAGCCAGTATCAAGGACGTCGCCAACCATGCCAGCGTGGCGGTGGGCACGGTGTCCAACGTGCTGAATTACCCGGACAGGGTTTCGCAGCGGACCAAGGACCGCGTGCTGAAGGCCATTGACGAGCTTGGCTTTGTCCGCAACGACGCCGCCCGCCAGCTGCGCGCGGGCCACAGCCGCACCATCGGGCTCATCGTCCTGGATGTGGGCAACCCGTTCTTCACCGCCGTCGTGCGTGCGGCCGAGGACGCCGCCGCACTCCACGGCAGTGCTGTCCTGCTGGGAGACAGCGGCCACGACGCCGCCCGCGAGGCCAATTACATCGACCTTTTCCAGGAACAGCGGGTCCAGGGCCTGCTGATCTCACCCGTGGGCGATGTGACCGAGCGGCTGGACCTCCTCCGCGAGCGCGGCGTGCCCACCGTCCTGGTGGACCGGCTGGCGGACGAGGCAAAGTTCAGTTCCGTGGCTGTGGACGACGACGCCGGCGGGTACCTGGCAGCGCGGCACCTGCTGGACACCGGCCGCCGTCGGCTCGCCTTTGTGGGCGGCCCCACCTCCATCCGGCAGGTTGCCGACCGCCTCCAGGGCGCCCGGCGTGCAGTCAAGGAGGAAGCGGACGCCACGCTGGAGGTGCTGGAGTCCGAGGGGCAGACGGTCCTGGCCGGACGCAGCGTGGGCAACTCGCTGGTGGAGCGGGGCCGTGAAGGACTGCCGGACGGCATCTTCTGCGCCAACGACCTCCTGGCTTTGGGCGTGATGCAGTCCCTGACCATGACCCACACGTTCCGCATCCCGGAGGACGTCGCGCTGATCGGCTACGACGACATCGACTTCGCCGTCTCCGCCGTGGTTCCGCTGTCCTCCATCCGGCAGCCCACGGAGGCATTGGGACGTACCGCCATCCAGCTGCTCGCCGAAGAGGTCGGATCCCGGAACCCGACGCACCGTTCGGTGGTCTTCACGCCGGAACTGGTGGTACGGCAGAGCACGAAAGCCAATTAGTTTTCGGCCTGCAGCCACTTCATCGACTCGGTCCGGGAGGTAAAGAAGCGGGTGGGACATGGCGGGATATGCACGCCAAGGAAGAAATTGGCGATGATCCGGTCCACAGGACTGGCACCCAGCAGCGCAATGCGGTCGGCGGCGCAGGGGATGGAAAACACGGAGCGGGCCGCCCGGGTGACGTCCTCGGTGGTCGCCATGTCCACCAGCATGGGATACGTCTGGTCCCCCGCTATCTCGTTGACGGCCGCCATGGCAGCCTGCGCGTCCTCGATCTCTATCCGGACCTTGGGTTCCCAGATCAGGTGGATGACGCCGTCGGAACGCAACTCCACCGTCCCCTTTCCGCCGTCGACAGTTAAAGGCTCCAAACCTGCTTCCCCTCCCCTGAACAAACCCGATGACCCGAGCAGACCCGCATGACCCTCCTATCATGCCGTAGCTTTTCCGCCCCACCCTCCCGCAGCCCCTCCGCAAGGCCTGGTCCCTGCGCCAACAGCTGGCACCGGCCCTTGTGGGCGGACGGCAGCAGAAGCAAGGATTGGCTATGGATGACCTGCGGCGCACCGCCAGAGACCTGTTGCAGCGGCAGGACCGCGGCCTGGTTGACCTCTGGATCCTGTACTGGAACCATGGCGGGCGCTGCCACCCCTTCGACTTTGATGCCTTCGTCCACGACGTGCTGCCGGTTGAGTGGTTCGACCTGGGCGCCCTGGCGGTTGCTGTTGAGGAACTGGCGCTGGAAAGCATAGCCTGATGGATGCCCGCTTCAGTTACAGATGAGCAGAACCGGCTTCTGAGGTCCTGGCTTGGCCCGTTCAGGGTGGTCAAGGACTACTCCTGGCCCCTGCAGGACACCTCCGTGCTCCACGTGTCCACGCCCGGCGGCGGGAGCTTCATCGTCAAGGCCAGCACCACCAGCCACCATATCGGGCGGGAGATCGCCGCCCTCGCCCCGGGCTTGCCCGGCCTTCACGGCACAACCCCCGTGCTCAGGCAGGCTTCGGCAGAGGCGGGAATCCTTGTGACGGAATTCCTGACCGGAACGCCGGTGGGTGGATCCGCTGCCGAGTACCGCCCCGAAACGTACCGCCAGGCCGGAGCGCTCCTGGCACGGCTGCACCGCCCGGCCGGGACCTCGGCCGATTATACGAAGAAGATCGCCTACCAGACACAGCTGCTCATCAGCTCGGCTGAAGGACTCCTGGCCGCCGGCCTGCGCGCCCGGGCCGCTGGGGAACTGGCCGGCATCACACCGGCCCCCGTGGAGCTGGTGACCACCCACGGTGACTACCAGCCCAGGAACTGGCTGGTGGACGGGGGCAAAATCAAAGTCATCGACTTCGGGCGGGCCGACGCCCGACCCTGGGTCCATGACCTGGTCCGCCTCACCCACCAGCAGTTCCTGGGGCGCCCCGCCCTGGCGGAGGCCTTCTACAGCGGGTTGGGGAAGCACCCCAACAGCGCCGCAGCCGACGTGTGGCAGCTGGAAAACCTGAACCACGCCCTGGGGACCGTGGTCTGGGCCCACAAAATAGGTGACGCCGCCTTTGAGCAGTCCGGAGTGGAGCGGCTGGAGCGGATACTGGCGGGCTAGGACCTCCTGCGAGGATGGAGCCATGGAATTCAACCGGCTGCTGCAGATCCGGCGCATCTATGCCCAACCTGCCGCCCTGGAACTGCCCCGGGGCAAGGACATCGTCGGACGCTGGCCGGACGCCGACGTCGTGCTTGTTGACAGCCACTGGAACATCCCGGAGCTGCACGGGGAGGAAACGAACGTGCCGCGCTGGTCCCGGATCAAAACCGAGGCGCTGGTCCTGGGCGTCAAAACGGCGCTGTCCGTCAAGCCCAACGGCCGGTCAGCTGACTTCATTGCCCCTTCAACAGCTAACGGCTGCGCCATGGCATGCGCCTACTGCTACGTGCCGCGGCACAAGGGGTACAGCAATCCGGTGACCGTGTTCGCGAACATCGACCAGATTTCCAGGGCCCTTGAACGGCACGTCACCCGCCAGGGCATCAAGCTGGAGCCCAACCAGTGCGACCCCGAGCTCTGGGTGTACGACATCGGCGAGAACAGCGACTGCTCGGTCGATGCCCTGATCAGCGACAACGTGGAGGACCTCGTCACGCTCTTCCGCGACCTGCCCACCGCCAAGCTGTCCTTTGCCACCAAGTTCGTCAACCCGGCGATGCTCGGCTGGGACCACGGCGGACACACCCGGATCCGGTTCTCCCTCATGCCCGCGGCCCTGGCGAAGTCCATCGACGTCAGGACCTCCCCCGTGGCCGACCGGATGGCCGCCATCAATGACTTCGTTGATGCCGGCTACGAGGTCCATGTGAACTTCTCCCCCGTCATCATCACGGACACGTGGCTCAGCGATTGGGAGGAACTGCTGCGCCAGCTGGACCGCACCCTCAGCTCCGCCGCAAAAGCCCAGCTCGCGGCGGAAGTCATTTTCCTGACCCACAACGAGCGGCTGCACGAGGTCAACCTCGGCTGGCATCCGCAGGCCGAGGACGTGCTGTGGCGCCCGGACCTCCAGGAGTCCAAGATCTCCTCCAACGGCTTCACCAACGTCCGCTACCGCTCGGGGACCAAGGCACGCTACGTGAACCAGCTGACGGCGCTGATTGAAAAGATCGCGCCGTACTGCCGCGTCCGCTACGCGTTCTGAGGCTAAGCGGCCCACCGGACAGCGGGAGGGGCCCGCGCTAGACTGATCCCATCATGACCGGCGCCCGTCCCCGTCTCCTTGCCTGGCTCGTCGCCCTGGCGACCTGCCTCGGGGCCTGCGCGCCCGCCGTCGGCGTCAACGAAGCGCCCGCCGGGCAAACGGTCCCGGCCTCCCCCGCACAGCCGGCACCTGCCTCCCCTGCACAGCCCTCCGCAACGGGCATTGCCCTCGCCCCGCAGGGGACCACCGCTCCGGTTCCCACCGCCACGCCCACACCAGCACCTCCGCCGCCGGCCCCCGCACCACCCCCGGTCCCCCAGCCTTACGCGTTCAACCTCTACCAGGAGGGTGACTTCGTGCCGCAGTACACCTTTGACTGGTGCGTTGCGGCGAGCATCCAGATGGCGCACAACCTCGTTGACGACACCGGTGGCGGCACCTGGGCCGATTCCGCCCAGCAGGGTGAACTTTGGGAAATGGCACGGGCACGGTCCTCCAATTCCTTCAACGGCGCCAACCCCCTCGGCTGGGCGCAGGTGCTGACGGAAGTGGGCATAGGGCCGTACAAAGTGGTCAGCATCGCCGACTACGGGTCTGCCCTCCAGACGGCGGCACGCGCCATCGCTGACACGGGCCGGCCGGTGGGACTGGTCATGTGGAGCGGCCGCCATGCGTGGGTGATGAGCGGTTTCGAATCAATCGGCGACCCCGCCCAGTTCCCGGAGTTCTCGGTCACGGGCGTCCATGTCCAGGATCCGCTCTACCCGCACGGCAGCGGACAATGGGGCCCGTCGCCCGAGCCCAACAGCCTTCTTACCCCCGAGCAGCTGGCCACGCAGTTCGTGGTCCGCGAGCCGCGGCGCTGGAGCAGCGAACTGCCGGCGGGGTACCTGCTGGTGCTCCCGGTCGCCGGGGCCTGACTGTCCGCGGGCGGGGACGAAGCTCGGCGGAGCACCGGCCGCGCGCGGCGGAGCAGGGCGGGTACGGTGGCCCGCCACCGTATAATCGCAGCATGCCGATCACGCGCCTGCACTCAGGCAGCCACGCCCAGCCGTCCGAACGCGAACACCGCGGGAGCGGTCTGTGAGCGGCGGCCTCGTCGCCCTGCTGGACGACGTCGCAGCCCTGGCCCGCATCGCGGCAGCCTCGGTGGACGACGTCGCAGCCGGAGCGGCAAAGGCAGGAGCCAAGGCTGCCGGTGTTGTCATCGACGACGCCGCCGTCACCCCGCAGTACGTGTCCGGGGCGGACCCGTCCCGCGAACTGCCGATGATCAAGCGGATCTTCTGGGGCTCGCTCCGGAACAAGCTGCTGATCATCCTGCCGGCACTGCTGCTCATCAGCGCCTTCCTCCCGTGGGCCATCCCGTTCATCCTCATGCTGGGCGGCACGTACCTGTGCTTTGAAGGTGCCGAGAAGGTCTGGCACAAGCTCCGCCGGGACCACTCGGACGAAAAGGCGCCGGCAGTCGAGCGCGGGCCGGAGGCGGAAGCGAAGGTGGTCAAGGGCGCCATCACCACCGACTTCATCCTCTCCTGCGAGATCATGGTCATCTCGATGAACGAGGTTGCCGCGGAATCCATCTGGGCGCGGGCCGCCATCCTGGTGGTCGTGGCCCTCGCCATCACGGTGCTTGTGTACGGCGCCGTGGCACTGATCGTCAAGATGGACGACATTGGCCTGCACCTTGCCGCCAAGGAATCTGCGGGCTCGCAGCGCTTCGGTGAGATGCTCGTCAAGGGGATGCCCGGCGTGCTGGCCGCAATCACCCTGATCGGGACAGTCGCCATGCTGTGGGTTGGCGGACACATCATGCTCCAGGGGGCCTACGACCTCGGCTGGCACCTGCCGTATGACCTGGTCCACGCCCTCGAGGCCCCGGTTGCCGGAATCGCGGGGATTGGCGGCCTCCTGGCCTGGCTCGTGAACACCCTCTGCTCAGCCTTCCTGGGACTCGCCTGGGGCCTCGCAGTGATGGCTGTCCTGCACCCGCTGCTGAAGGCCCTGCCGTTCGGCAAGGAGAAGGGCCAGCACGAGGAAGGTGACGTTCGCGCCGAACTCGCCGGCTACCGGCCGACGAAGAAGCACACGTCGGATCCCGCTCCCTAGCGGACTAAAGCTCCTCCACCACCAGGTTCCGGTACGCCGCCCGGAGCGGGGCCATCTGCCGGAAGCCCAGGTATCCGCCGCCCAGCACGGCCGCGGCAGCGGCAGGGGAAGAATCGTGCCACTCAAAAAGCGGCAGCCCGTTGATGGCGAAAGCCACCCGCGGCCCGTCCTTCACCACCTCCATCCGGTAGAAGTCCACCGCGTCCCCGGCCGGCGGCAGCGGATCGGCACCCTGCGCCACCAGGTCAAACCCGGCGCTCTTCCGGAGGTTGCAGGTCCGAAAAGCCCGCTCCGACTCGTATTTGTGCCGGAAATAGGAGACGTGGAGGGCATCGATGTCCCCGGAATGGTACTGCGGGTAGTACCCCGTCCGCGGCGTTAGCGCACTGGAAAACAGGTCATGCCCGCCGTGCCCCCGGGCGGCGAAGAACAGCATGGCCAGGCCCGGTTCCTCCAGCGGCAGGAATTCCCAGCTGATCCGGATGCCGTCCGGGAACTCCACCGGGCACCAGAACGTCCAGTGCGCATGGTCCCCGAATTCTGCGTCGTCCAGCGAACCTGACACTTCCAGGGCGCCCTGGTGGGTCCCCAGGCTCAGCGGCCCTTCCGCCACCCAGTCCGCCACGTCCGCCGGGGACGTGAGGGCGTTGCTGTACAGCACCTTCGCCTCGGGGCCGGGCGTGCCCACCTAGCCGCGTCCCGCCGCAGTACGCACCAGGCTGCCGGGCACCAGGCCCAGCTCACGGAGCCGGGCGGCAACGTGCCCCGCCACCACTGCTGCTCCCTGCTGGGAGAAGTGGGTGTTGTCCGCCAGGCCGTCCGGCCAGTAGGCATGCGACCCCGGCTCGAAGTGGCAGAAGAGCGGCGCCGATTCCTCCCGCCCCAGCTGCAGGTACAGCCGGCGGGTCCACGCGTTCAGGTCAAGCACCGGAAGTCCCAGCTCCAGGGCGATCTCCCGCACCACCTCCGGATAGTCCTCCAGGCTCTGTTCCAGCCTTTGTTCCGCAGCAGCAGCGCCCGACGACGGCCGGTCCAGGAAGTGCCTGCGCTCCACCGGGGTGCACAGTACGGGGAGCGCCCCCAGGTTCTGCACCTCCCCCGCCATGGTGCGCAGGTTGGCGGCGTAGCCGGTCCGGGCCGCGAGGTGCTGCTTTTTCTGGTCGTTGTGGCCGAACTGGATCAGGACCAGGTCCCCCTCCCCGGCCTCCGCCAGCAGGCGGTCCCACAGCCCTTCCTCGCGGAAGGACTCCGTGCTGGCCCCGCCCTTGGCGAAGTTGTGCACCGCCGCCCAGGTATAGGAATGCGGGGCAAGCTGCGCTCCCCAGCCGCTCATGGGGTACTCGTGCGTGGGGCAGTTTGCCACCGTGGAATCTCCGGCGAGCAGGATTTTCATGCTGTGCTTTCTCTCGTGGTGCAGGCTCAGCCCTTGACGGAGCCGATGAGCATGCCTTTGGCGAAGTGCTTCTGCAGGAACGGGTAGAAGATGAGGATGGGCAGGGTGGCCACCACAATGACCGCGAACTTGATGCCCTGTTCGGGCGGGATGTAGTTCGGATCCACGTTGCCCGTGCCGAGCAGGTCCGACGACGCCGTGACCTGGCGGAGGTACATCTGCAGGGTCCACTTGGAGTTGTCGGAGAGGTAGAGCAGGGGCGACATGAAGTCGTTCCAGATGCCCACGGCGTAGAACAGGGCGAAGGTGGCCAGGACGGGTTTGGACAGGGGCAGCAGGATCCGCCACAGGATACCGATTTCGGTGGCGCCGTCCATCTTGGCCGATTCCTCAAGCTCCTGCGGGAGTTCCTGGAAGAAGTTCTTGATGATGATCAGGCTGAACGGGTTGATGGCCGCCGGCAGGATCAGCGCCCAGTAGGAGTTGAGCAGGCCCAGGTCCTTGACCAGCAGGAAGGTGGGGATCATGCCGCCGGAGAACACCATGGCAAAGACCACCAGGGACAGGATGACCTGCCGTCCGCGGAGGGTCTTCTTGGCCAGCGGGTAGGCCATGGTCACGGTGAACGCGAGCTGGACCAGGGTGCCGACGGCGGTGACCAGGATGGTGGTCACCAGCGCCCGGGTGAATGCTGGGGTGGAGAAGATGTACTCGTAGGAGCCCAGCGTGAACTGTTCGGGCCAGACGAAGAACGCCCGCCGCGTGATTTCGGCCTCGTTGGCGAAGGACCCTGCGCTCACGTAGATGAACGGCAGCAGGGTGATGATGCCGATCAGGGCCAGGAAGATGTAGTTCGCGGCGTCGAAAATCCGCCCGCCGGTGGTGTTGTGAATCTTCATTAGAACAGTCCGCTCTGGTTGAAGCGCTTGGCCAGGGCGTTGGTGCCGAAGATCAGCACGATGCCCACCAAGGATTTGAAGAGCCCGACGGCGGTGGAGTAGCTGTAGGCGCCCTGGGTGATGCCCACAAAGTACACGTAGGTGTCGAACACGTCGGCCACGGACCGGTTCAGGGCATTGGTCATCAGGTAAATCTGTTCGAACCCGGTGTTGAGCATCTGCCCGATGGCCAGGATCAGCATCACGATGATGGTAGAGCGGATGCCCGGCAGGGTGATGTGCCAGACCCTGCGGAACCGGCCGGCGCCGTCGATGATGGCGGCCTCGTACTGGTCCTGGTCCACGGTGGCCAGCGCGGCAAGGAAGATGATGGTGCCCCAGCCGGTGTTCTTCCAGATCTCCTGCAGCACGATCAGCGGCCGGAACCAGTTCGGATCGGACAGGAAATCGATGTTCGTGCCCATCACGTTGTTCAGGAACAGGAACAGCGGGCCGAAGTCCAGGGCGAACAGCAGGAAGCTCAGCGACGCCACGATGGTCCAGGACAGGAAGTGCGGAATATAGACGAGCGTCTGGACGGTGCGCTTGAGGATGGAGAGGCGGACCTCGTTCAGCAGCAGTGCCAGGACGATGGTCAGCGGAAAAGCGATGCCCAGGTTCAGGAACGCCAGGATCAGCGTGTTTCCGAGCAGCCGCGGGAAGTCCGGGTTGGAGAAGAAGTCCTGGAAGTGCTGGGTCCCCACCCAGGGGCTGCCGTTCACGCCCAGGAACGGGACATAGTCCTTGAACGCGATGGACACCCCGTACATCGGGGCATAGCGGAACACCGCGAAGTACACCACCCCCGGCACCAGCAGCAGGTAGAGCCACTTGTAGTGCGCAAAATGGACGGAGAATTTACCGCGGGGGACTTTTGGTGGCTTGCGCGGCTTGGAGCTCTTGCCCGCATCCGTCCCGGGGCCCTGGCCATGGCCGATGTTCGAGGCCAGCGCGTCTGTCAGCTGTGACATTCAGGGCCTCCTTTCTGGAAGTGGTGGTGGGTCCTGGACCGGCGGGCTCCATAGCGAAGGTGCAGAGCCCGCCGGTGCGGGCGGGACTGTTACTTGTTGTCCTGCCAGAGCTGGTTGATCTCTTCCGTGACCTTGTCGCCGCCGCTGGTGTTCCACAGCTTGATGGCGTCCTTCAGCCCCTGCTCGTCAATCTGGCCGGCAAGGTACTTGATCCTGGCGTCAGCCACGATGTTGTCCAGCTGGGCACCCTTGGAGACGTAGGTCGCGGACACGTACGGGGCGGCCGGGTTGTAGACGGCGCTCTTCAGGTCCTCTGCCATCACTTCCGTGCGCTTGTCGAAGACCTGCTGCTCGTATTCCGTGGGCTGCTTGACCGGGTAGAAAGTGTTGCCGCCAACGTTCATTCCAAGTTGGGCGTAGCTCTTGATGTCCGTAGTGACGGCCTTTGACTCCTCAGTCTCGGGCTTGATGCTGGCGGCCTTGCCGTCCTCCACGGTGAAGTTCACGCCCTCGATCCCGTTGTTGAGCAGGATGGCCACGTCCTTGCCGTTCATCGTGTTCAGGACTTCCAGCACCTTGGCCAGCTCGGCTTCGGTGCGGACGCTCGATTTGGGCACTGCCAGGAAGCCGGAGTAGCCGTCGGTGGGGTGGGCGTGCAGTTCGCCGTCGGGGCCTTCGAGGTTGCCCACGAAGCCCACCTTGTTCTCGTAGTTGTTGGGATCTGCCTGCTTGAACAGGTTGACCAGGACGCTGACGCGGGAGTCGACGTCCACGATGATGCCGCCCTTGCCGTTGAAGAACGGCTCATTCCACTTGGTGCCGTCAAAGGTGGCGAAGTCCGGGTTGATGAGCTTTTCGTCCACCATCTTCTTGACGAACCGGTTGGCCTCGAGGAACTCTTCTGTTTCGAAGCTGGGGATCAGTTTCCCGTCCTTCTCGGTCCAGCGGTTTCCGGCGCCGTACCATTCCTCGATGAGGTCGTAGGGGCTGTTGCTGCCCAGCGCGCCCCACTTGGGGATGGTGATGCCCCAGGTGTCGTCCTGGCCGTTGCCGTCGGGGTCCTGCTCGGTGAAGGCCTTGGCCACCGTGTACAGGTCCTCGGTGGTCTTGGGCGCCTCGAGGCCCAGCTTGTCCAGCCAGTCCTGGCGGAACATCACGGCGGCGCGCATCGGGGCGCGGCCGCGGAACACGCCGTACACCTTGCCGTTGATGCTGGCGTTCTGCTGGATGTCCGGGAAGGTGGTCTTCAGGTTCGGGTAGTCATCAAGTTTGTCCGTCAGGTCCCAGAACGCTCCGGCTTCCGCGTTCTTGACGAAGCCCGGGGTCTTGCCCTGGATCACCATGATGTGCGGGATCTCGGAGGAGGCAAGCGTGATGTTGGTCTTGTCCTCGTAGGACGCGTTGGGGGTCCACGTGATGTTGATGTCCTTGCCGGTGAGCTCTTCCAGCTTCTTCTGGACGGCACCGTCCGCACTGGGCGGCTGGGCCTCGAGGAACGGCGCCATGATGGACACCGTGCTGAGGTCCGCTGCCGGGGCTTCGCCGCCGCTGCAGGCGGTGAGGGAGATGGCCGTGGCCGTTACCACCGCGGCCGCCAGGGAGAGTTTTCTGCGCATCATGGGTTTCCTTTTCCACTTCTTCGGGGTTTTGTTTGGTCAAAAATTGTTGATGGGGTCTCGTTGATACGTTTCAAGCAGAGGTAGCAAGCAGGGGAAGGCCGACTGCACTTCCCGGGCCCGGGTGCCGCGCAGCCTTCCGGGCGTTAGGCCACGGAGGCCGACGGGATGGAGCCCTTCCCTGCAGGTATGTCCGCTCCGGCCGCCGGATTCCCGGCCACGGATTCGTCATTGGCGGTGAAGAACCGGTCGCACAGCCAGCCGGTCACATACAGCCAGGCCCCGATGCTGAAGAACGGGATCAGGCCCGGGACGGTGGTGCTGGCATAGAACGCGGCAGCGGAAAGAAACAGCAGGATGACCGTTCCGGCGAGGTGCCGGAACGCGAAGCGGGAAGACGTCAGCAGGTACTGCCCCAGGGGAAGCTCGTACCTCGCATACAGGGGGAAGAGGTAACAGGTTGCGCCGGCCAGGAAGATGGCCGCCACAAAAATGCCCGCCGCCATCAGTTGCGAGAACAGGTCCCCCGACGCTGAAAAGTAGTTCCAGTTCATGGACAGCGCAACTGCCGCCGCCAAGACCGGCAGGGCGAGCACGTTGGCCCGGCCGAAGTTCCGGAAGTAATTCGCGCCGAAGCTGCGGAGCAGCGGCATTGCGTCACCCCGTGCGCGCTTCCGCACGGCGATCTGGGCGGCCGCAGTGGCAGGGCCTGCGCCGAGGACGCCCAGGCCAAGCAGCGTAAAGAGGATCCACAGCAGGTTCAGGCAGGCGATCCACAGGAGGGTGTCAAAGAACAAGTAGGCCCGGGCACTGAACGATCCAGACAGCATGGCGCAGCTCCCCTCATTTCTCCATCGTTGCAGAGGCGAAGGCGGAAGTGTTCCGCGTCACGCCGGTAATCGGTTTCTCGAAAATCTAGACGCACGCAGGCAGCAAGGTCAAGCGAAATTTTGAATCGTTACATAGCTGGACTCCGGCGACGCCCATGACGCACACTGAGGGGTGGAAAGCGCTTGCTGGAGTTCGCGTGCGCCCACACAACAGTGCCCTGTTGGGCGGAAATGGAGAATCATGGCAACGCCAACCGGCACCGACAGCCCGGACGCGCCCGCCCAGGCAGCGGCAGCAACGGCTGGCCGCGGCGCTGCCTCCGGAACCTCAGGCCCCAGGGCCGCCCGCGTGGCTTTGGTCGGCGTGCACGGCTTCGGCACCCACCACCTCCGCAACCTTGAACACCTTCAGGCGGCAGGCGCCGTCGAGCTCGTTGCCGTGGCTGATCCGCAGCCGCCGGCAGCCGCATCCGTTCCGGCCTCGGCCCGGGTCTTCCCGGGACTCGACGAACTGCTGTCCGCAACCACATCCCTGGACCTGGTCATCGTGGCAACCCCCATCCAGACCCACGCCCCGCTGGCGCTCGCTGCTTTGCGCACCGACGCGGACCTGTACCTGGAGAAGCCCCCGGTGGCGTCCCTGGCCGATTTCAACCGGCTCTGCGATGCCGCGGCGGCGTCCGGCAGGAGCATGCAGATCGGCTTCCAGAGCCTCGGCTCGCACGCCCTGCAGGAAATCGAAAACCTGGTGGCAGCCGGCACCCTCGGCACGCTCCAGGGCATCTCCGCCACGGGCCGCTGGGTCCGGGACCGGGCCTACTACAAGCGCTCCCGGTGGGCTGGAAAGCGCAGCATCAACGGCGTGGACGTGGTGGATGGCGTGGCCACCAATCCGCTGGCCCATGCAGTGGCAACAGCACTGAGGATTGCCGGGGCACGGACCACGGCCGACGTTGCATCGGTGGAGACCGAACTGTACCGCGCCAACGACATCGAGTCGGATGACACCTCGGTGATCCGCATCCGGACAGCCTCGGGCGTGCCCATCACCTGTGCCCTGACCATCTGCGCTTCCGAATCCGTGGAACCCTATGTCACGCTGCAGGGCTCCGCCGGGACTGCCGTGTTCCACTACACGGAGGACCGCCTCACCGTCACCACGGCGTCGGGCACCACCGAAGAGACGTACGGACGCGAGGACCTCACCGAGAACCTGCTGTCCCACCGCAATTCCGGATCCCCGCTGATCAGCCCCCTCCTGGACAGCGGTGCCTTCATGCTGGTCCTGGAAGCGGTCCGGACCGCTCCGCTGCCCGCGCTCATCGGCGATGCCCACGTCAGGTGGGAGGGCGACGGGGAAGCAGCGCACGCCGTCGTGATTGATATTGAGGCGGCCCTGGAACGTGCTGGCCGCGAGCACGCCACGTTCAGCGAGCTGGGCCTGCCGTGGGCAACATCGGCCCCATGCGCCTTCAGCGTGCCGGCTTCCTGATGCGCCCGCAGCCTGCAACGACCCCGGTACAGGCCACGGCGTGGGGCCAGCTGCACGCCGCCAACCTGCTGACGGAGGGCATCGCCGAGTGCCTGACCGCATCACCCCGGCCCACCTTCAGCTGGCAGCTGGCCCAGCCGGACGGCTCCGATCCGGCGCGGGCCCTGCAGACCGGCTACGAGGTCACGGTGGAGGACTCGCAGGGGCTCAAGTTCTGGAGCTCCGGTCCGGTCCCCTCCCCCGCGCAGCACGGGGTCCAATATGACGGGCCTGCGCTCGACGGCGACACGGACTACGCGTGGCGGGTGCGGGTCCGCGATGCCGCAGGAATTCCCGGGGAATGGTCTACTCCGAAGATGTTCAGCACCGGCCTCCCGGACGCTTCCTGGCAGGCCGACTGGATCCGGCGCGCCCCCGGCGGCCGCGCCCCCCTGGAAATCCTGAACAACGCCCTACGCGTGGCGGGCTCACCCCACCTGCCGGTTCCCTGCCCGCCTGCCCGCACCATCCGCATCGAAGCCCGCGTCCGCCCGGTCATGGGGTGGGCCGGACTCATCCTTCGCAGCAGCGGCCCCGGCACCGGCCTGCTGCTGGAACTCAACACGGCCGGCGAGGTGGTCCTCCGCCATGCCCCGGTGTGGGAAATTCCAGCCCCTGCCGTCCCCGAAACCGCGGAGCTGGCCAGGGCCCGGGCGGACCGGAACCTGGAGGTCCGCCAGGAGCGGCTGCCCGGCAAGGACCTGGTGCCCGGCTCCTGGCGGGACCTCGTGGTCACCGACGACGGCCACAGCATCACCGTTGCGCTGGATGGCGTGGACCTGCTGGAGGTGCAGGAGCCCGCCAATCACGGGTTCACAGGGAAGCTCGCCCTGCACCAGGGTCCCCGCAGCCAGGCCGAGTATGCATCGCTGCGCATCACCAGCGGCGGCCAGGACGGTGCCGGCGCCGCCCTGCTGGAGCACCGCTTCGACGCCAGCGGGGACCACGCCCGTGCCTGCCTGGCGCAGTGGGCCGCCACCACGGCGCACCGCCAGCCGGACGAATGGACCGTATTCCGCAGCACCCTGCAGCTCACCGGCACCGTGCGCCGGGCACGGCTCTTCATGGCGGCCCACCACCACGCGCAGATCTCCCTGGCCGGTGTCCCCTGCCTGGCAACAACCTCTTTCGGGTATCCGGGCGAAGGCTATTACGACGCCGCGGACGTCACCGGACTGCTCGCAGCCCAGCCTCCGGGCGCAGCCGTTCCCCTGACGGCAGTGCTGCACTGGTACGGCCCGGGCCAGGGACGTGCGGCCGGACTCCCCGGCCTGTTGGTGCGCATCAGCGTGCAGTACACGGACGGCCGCCGCGAAGCCTTCTGTTCCGGGCCGGAGTGGTCAGCCGGGGAGGCGCCGTACCGGCAGTCCGGCTACCGCAATGACGAGGGCGACCCCGTGGAACACCTGGACGGGCAGGCCGCACGGGCCCTGGCCGCCGCGCCGTCCTCCCCGTCCCCATCGTCCCCGGACCTGCCGCCAGCCATCAGCTGCGGCCGCCACCCTTCAGCGGAGTCCCCCGGGCTGCACCCGCGCCGGACCTTCCTGGCCGGCGGGTTTGTTGCTCCCGCGGCTTTCCTGACGGCCGACGACGGCACCATGGTGGCGGACTTCGGCCAGGTTCTTCCCGGGCGCCCGGAAGTGGACTTCCTGGACGGAGTTCCTGGCCGCACCGTGATGATGCGGGCCGGCTACGCCCTCCGGCCCGACGGACGGGTGGACGCGGGAAAGACCGCAAGCCAGAACACAGACATGTCCTTCCCGTATACGCAGGCGGCCGGGCCCCAGCAGTTCAGCGCCACGGTGCACCTGGGTTTCCGCTACCTTGAGCTTCCCGGCGTGGAGGCCGCCGAGGTGTCCCGCGTCGGGGCCGTGCTGGTCCACGGGCACCACCCGGCTGAGGGAAGTTTCGGCAGCTCGGATCCCATGCTGGACCGCGTTTTCACGCTGCTGCGCGACTCGGCCCTGTACGGCGTCCAGGAACAGTTCGTGGACACACCCACCCGGGAGAAGGGCCAGTTCCTGGCGGACGCGGTGAACATTTCGTATGCCACCATGGCCCTCTTCGGGGAGCATGCCTATACGGCGCAGGCGCTGCGGGAGTTCGCCTGGTCCGCCGCCCGCTACTGGTCCGAGGGGCAGGACCGCGGCCGCTACAACGCCGTGTACCCCAACGGCGACGGCAAGCGGGACATTCCTGATTTTTCCCTCATGGTCCCTGAGTGGGCCGAGGAGTACCACCTGCGCACCGGGGACCTTGGCCTGGTCCGGGAACTGCTGCCGCACCTGCGCAACACCGCAGACTACGCGTTGCGGTACGTTCCGGCGGAAGGGCCGACGGCGGGACTGGTCACCCGGCTGGGCGGCGGCTCCGGCCCCTACCTTCACGGCATCGTGGAATGGCCCAAACCCGGGCGGTTCGGTTACGACATGGAGTGCGCCGCGAAGACCACCGTCAACGCCCAGGCCTACTCGGCGCTGGTGTCCACGGCCCGGCTCTGCAGCCTTGCAGGCGAGCATGATGCCGCCGTCCGTTACGCCTCCTCCGCCCGCCAACTGGCTGACGCAATCCGCACCCGCCTGCGGGTGGACGGGGTGATGGTGGACGGCCTGCACGCCGATGGCACACCCAGCCCGCATGCCTCCCAGCATGCCGCGTCCTTCCCGCTCTCCCTGGGCATCACCGCTGCGGAGTTCGCCACCGCCGATGCGGTGCGGATCGCTTCGATGGGGATGAAGCAGGGGCCGCTGACGGTCCACCGGCTGGTCCGCGCGCTGCTCTCCCAGGGCATGACGGACGCCGTGCTGGATCTCCTGACGGACAGGGACCAGCCCGGCTGGGCCAACCTGCTGGAGCGCGGCGCCACCTTCACGTGGGAGGCCTGGGACCTGGTGGAGGGAACGGACTACAGCCAGTCCCACGCCTGGTCCGCGTCAGTGGTCAAGGAGATCCTGGACCACCTGCTCGGCGTCCGGTTCAGCTCCCCCGGAGGCGCGGAGCTGCTGATCGAGCCTCCGCTGTGCCGGCTGGACCACGCCCGCGGCGCGGTGCCCGTCAGCAATGGCTACGTGGAAGCGAGCTGGACCCGGGAAGGTGGACAGATACGGCTGGAATGCACGGTCCCTGCCGGGACAGCGGCAGTTGTCCGGCTGCCCGCGGGCAAGTACACGGTCACTTCCGGAGATAAAGGAACGACGGCGGAGGCCGCCGTCGGGCCTTCCTCTGCGGAAGGCGGGGCTGCTGCCGCCGCGAACGCCCCGGCCGCGCACGCGACGCGGGATTTCAGGGTGCACGCCGGGACGTGGAGCTTCACGCCCCGGGCGTAGCCACCACCGGTCAGAGAAGGGCGCTCTTTGCCTCCTCCATTGCCTTCTTTGCCGCGTCCTGCGGCGACAGGCGGCTGAAGTGGACCTCCAGCGAGTAGCGGCCCAGGACCTCCACCACTGCGGCGGACCCGGCGGGCGGCACCGGCACGGCCTCTCCGAGTTCGTCCGAGATTTCATCGATGAACTCTGCAGTCTTTGCGTCAGCAGGGCTCAGCTTGGCGGCTATGGCCTCCCGGATGTCCGAGTTGGCCGGGATGCCGCGGTCCGCAAGTCCGATCTCGCCGGCTACGGGGTTGTTGGTGACGAAGTCGATGAACTTTTGCGCTTCCACCGGGTGCTTTGTCCGGGAGCTGGCGGACCAGAACATGGACGATTTGTAGAACTGCCGGGCTTCGGATGCCTTGCCCTCCAGGCTCGGCGGGCGCCGGATCTCCAGGTCCTGCCCGGAGGCTTTGCTCAGGGCGCCCAGCTGGTTGGACCAGTACATGTTCATGGCAAACCTGTTGGTGGACAAGCCCTGCTGGTCGATGGACGCGCTGGCGTCCTCGGTGATCACCGACGCCGGAGGCACTGCCTTGGAGTCGCGCATCTTCGCCTGGTACCCGTACCACTCGGCCAGGGCTGCCTCATCAAATCCCAGCTCCCCGTCCGGGGTGAACAGCGACTTCCCGTGCTGCCGGAACCACAGGTTGGCCGCGGCATCGCTGTTCACCTGGCCCGTCCCGTACACGCCGTCCGGGCTGGCTGCCGTGATGGCCGCGGCGGTGTCATTGAGGTCCTCCCAGGTCCACGCCTCATCGTCCGGGAGGGTCACTCCGCTGGCCGAAACCAGCGAGGGGTTGGCCAGGACAACCATGGCGTTCACGCCACTGGTCACGGCATATTGCTTGCCGTCCACTTTCCCGGAGTCCGCCACGGGCTGGTCGAACTTTGACAGGTCAACATCCTTCAGCTCGAGCAGGGCGCCGCGCTCGGAATACTCACCCAGGTAAGCCGCGTCCATCTGGATGATGTCCGGGGCATCCTGCGAGGCCACCTGGGTGGCCAGCTTGTCCCAGTAACCGGACCAGTCGCCGTACTCCCCTTCGACGTTGATGTTGGGATTCTCGGCCTCGAAGGCTTCAATCAGCTTCTCCGTCATCTTGTGCCGCACGTCGGAGCCCCACCAGCTGAACCGCAGGGTCACCGGTCCTTCCGACGCGGCTTCCGGCGAGCTGCCGCACCCGGTGAGGACCAGGGAGAGGGCGGCCGCTGCGGCGGCAGCTTTGGGCAACAGGGATTTCTGGGCGCGAAACATCATTGTTTGTCCTTTGGCGCGGGTTGCTGGGACCTGAAAGAAACCGGTTTCCCACAGCCTAGGTGTGAGCTGGCGCACGCGTCAAGGCTTCGGAGGACCCCAGTGGCGGGAGCCAGATATGCCTCTGGGAAGGCCAACGGTCAGGCCTGCCTGGCACCCGCCCTGCGCCCTTGCCGCCACAGCAACAGCCCAATAACAAGGGCGGAAAGCATGCCCAGCCCGCCGGTGGCCACCAGTCCGGTACGCACTCCGAACTGCTCCGTGAGCCAGCCCGCCAGGAGGCCTCCCAGCGCGTGCCCGCCCAGCAGGAGGGGAAGGTAGAGGGCCATCACGCGGCCGCGGATCTCCGGCCCGGCCTCGAGCTGGACGGCGGTGGCCGCGCTGGTCAGGAACAGGAGGGTCATGAGCCCCACCACTACCAGCATCACCATGAACAGGGTAAGGGTGGGCATCAGGGCCGCCACCAGCTGGGACAGGCCGAATAGCCCTGCAGCGGCGACGATCCCTCTCCCGCCCAGGCTCCGCAGCCGGGCGGCCAGCAGCGCACCGGCTAGGGCCCCGACGGCGCTGACGGTGTTGAACAGGCCGAAGCCTTCAACGCCGTTGTGCCACACCCGTTCGGCAAAGGCGGCCAGCACCACAGGCCCGTTCATGCCGAACATTCCCAGGAGTCCGGCCAGGGCGATGACCAACAGCAGGGACGGCCGTTCCCGGACGTACCGGAACCCGGCCAGGAGCTGCCCGCGCCCCCGCGCCGCCCGGGTGCTGGGATGCAGCTCGGCGGGGCGGATGGCGGCGATGAGGCAGAGCACCAGCAGGCACAGCACGGAGTTCGCCGCGAACGCAGCAGCCGATCCTGCCTGGGCGATGACCACACCGCCCACGGCCGGACCCGCCATCGCTCCCAGCTGGCCGATGGCGTTGTTGAGGCCGATGGCCGGCCGGAGGTTGGCGTCGCCCACCACTTCGTTGACGAAGACCTGGACCGCCGGCTGGTTGATGGCCGACGTGACGCCCAGCGCCACACAGCTGGCGTATACGGCCCAAACGGTAATGGTTCCGCTCGCGGCCCACGCCGCGAGGCCAAGGGCCAGGATGGCGATCACCGACTGGCAGCACAGCATGATCCGGCGCTTGGGAAACATGTCCACCAGCAGGCCGCTCAGGGGTCCCACCACCAGCATCGGGAGGAACTGCAGGGCAACGGCCACCCCCACCGCGGCGGGGCTGCCGGTCAACTGCAGCACGAGCCAGTCCTGCGCGAGCCGCTGCATCCACACGCCCACGCTGCCGGTGAACACCAGTGCCAGGAAGAGGCGGTAGTTGCGCTGCGTCAGGGGCTGGTACCAGGCCGGCTGGTTCGTACGGGTGTGGAGGAACTGCTTGGAACGCTGGCGGTTGAAAGGCACGTGCTTCAGGCGCGGGTGGAACGCAGTTTGACGGCCGCAGCCGCCAGGATCAGGGTGCCGGGAACCACCACGAAGAGGGCGGCCAGCATCCAGACGAACACTACGGTTCCGAAGAGCGCGGCAGCGAGCAGGAGGGACCCGCTCCAGTCCTTGAGGGACAGCGCCTGGCCGGCCTCGAGCGCTGAGCGCCAGGCGGTGCGGGCATCCGTGTGGGCGCCGGCGGCATCAGACCACGCTGCGGTGGTGCGCAGGAGCAGGATTGCCCCGGCGGCCGCGAGGAGCAGGGTGGCGGGCAGGACCACTTCCCGGCCCGGGAGCTGCCCCACCCAAGCGAGCAAAAGGTTAAGGATAATCACGCCGGCGGCTGCCGCCGTCGTGATTCCAAGCTTCCAGCTGCCTGGCAGGGCAGCCTGGAAGGTGCCCCAGAGGCCGCGGACGGAATCGTCCCTGCCCGAGAGGTGGCGCTCCAGATGGGCGATCCCAGCCGCATAGGCGGCGGGGATCGTCACCAGCGGAAGGGACAGCACCAGCACCAGCACCCCTGCCAGCAGGGTCTCGGAGAACAGCGCGAAGCGGTTGACCGGGACGGGTTCGTGGTGGTTGGGGGCGGGTGTGGTGCTGTCCATGACGCTCATTCTCTGTCTCGTTTTTCCGTCAGCCCTTGAGGCCCTGGGTGGAGACGCCTTCAACAATGTACCGCTGGAACACCAGGAAGAAGATCAGCACCGGCAGCAGGGCCAGGACGGACATGGCGATCATGGCGCCGTAGTCCGAGGACTGGGTCTGGTCCACGAAGAGTCGCAGGGCCAGCGGCAGCGGGTACTTGTCCGGGGTGTTCAGGTAGAGCAGCGGGCCCAGGAAGTCGTTCCAGCTCCAGATGAAGGAGAAGATCGACGTCGAAATCAGGGCCGGCTTCATCAGCGGGAGCATGATGGAGGTGAAGATCCGGACGTGGCCGGCGCCGTCGATGCGTGCTGCTTCGTCCAGTTCGGCAGGGAGGTTGCGCATGAACTGGACCATGAGGAACACGAAGAACGCGTCGGCGGCGAGGAACTTGCCGATCAGCAGCGGCACGTAGGTGTCCACCAGGCCAAGCTGCTGGAACACGATGTACTGCGGGATGATCACCACGTGGAAGGGCAGGAGCAGCGTGGCGATCATCATGCCGAAGAAGATGCTGCGGCCGGGGAACTTGATCCTGGCGAACGCGTACGCTGACACGGACGCGGAGAGGATGGTTCCCACCACAGCGCCGATGGCCAGGATGAGCGAGTTGGTGAAGAACTGGAGGGTGGACACCCCGCCGATGCCGTCCATGGCCGTGACGAAGTTGTCGAAGCTGAAATTGTTGGACCACAGCGAGGTGTTGGAGCCACCGATTTCAGAGTTGGGCTTGAACGCGGAGGCGATCATCCACAGCCCCGGGTACAGGACCACCGCCGTGAGGGCGAGGGCCACCAGGTGGAAGACGGTGCTTTTGACGCGCTTGGTCCCGGCCGATTCGGACTTGGGGTTGTAGTGCGCCAGTTCTGCGTCCGGGAGGGACTGGGTGGGGGTTGCCGTGCTTGTCATTTTGCATCACCGCTGTAGTGGACCCAGGACTTGGAGGTCTTGAAGAAGATCAGCGTGATGATGCCGACGACGATCACCAGGAGCCAGGCCATGGCCGAGGCGTAGCCCATCCGGAAGTCGCTGAAACCACGCAGGTAGAGGTAGAGGGTGTAGAAGAGGGTGGATCCGGCGGGGCCGCCTTCACCGTTGGAGATGATGTACGCAGAGGCGAAGATCTGGAACGCGTGGATGGTTTCCATCAGCAGGTTGAAGAAGATCACCGGAGAGAGCATGGGCCAAGTGATGTTGAGGAACTTCCGCACCGGGCCGGCACCGTCCATGGACGCCGCTTCGTAGAGGTCCGCCGGGATCTGCTTGAGGCCGGCGAGGAAGATCACCATCGGGGCGCCGAACTGCCACACGGTCAGCAGGATGAACATCGGCATGGTCATGGCCGGGTTGCCCACCCAGCCGCCCAGGTTGATCCCAAAGAAGGAGAGGCCCTGGTCCACCGGACCGGCATCGCCGAACATGGCTTTCCAGACGATCGCGATGGAGACTGACGCGCCGATCAGGGACGGGGCGTAGAACGCGGAGCGGTAGAAACCCTGGCCGCGGCGCTTACTGTTCAGCAGCATGGCCACCGCCAGTGCGGCCGCGAGCTTGAGCGGGGTACCGAAGACCACGTAGGAGACCGTCACGCCCACCGACTGCAGGAAGCGTTCGTCCTGGAAGAGGGTGGTGTAGTTGTCCAGGCCGATCCACTTGGGCGGCTCGAACAGGTTGTAGTTGGTGAAGGAGAGGTAGAGCGAGGAAATCATGGGCCCAACAGTGAGGGCGATGAATCCCAGCAGCCAGGGCAGCAGGAAGGTGTAGCCGGCGCGGGCATCCGCCCCCCGCTGCCGCGACTTGCGCGGCTGCGAGTGGGCGGACGACGACGAGCGCCTGCTCAGTGTTGGGCTTTGAGTCACAAGTTCATTCCGTCAGTCATGAAAGCTTTCACAGGCAAGGTGCCTGGTCAGGCGTTCTGCTTGATGAGGTCTTCGGCTTCCTTGAACCATGCGTCGGCGGCGCCGTCGATGGTGAGCTTGCCGTAGTTGAGGTCGGAGGCAACACGCTTGAAGGACGCCTCGAGCGTGCCGAAGCCGACGATCGGCGGCTCGGGTGCGTCCTTGAGGTACTGCTCGATGGACTTCTCGTAGTCCACCACGAGCTTGTCCGTACCTTCGAAGGTGGTCCCGTCCCGCTGGGTCTTCGAGGCCGGAACACCGCGGGAGGTCTTGAAGATCTGGCCCACCTCGGGGTCGTTGACCATGAAGTCGATGAAGCGGGCAGCAGCGTCCTTGTACTTGGTCTTGGCGCTGGCCACCATCAGCATGGAGGGCTTCAGGAACAGGCCCAGGTTGTCCGGGTCATCCGAGGGGACCGGAGCAAGCTTGAGTTCCGTGGCGCCGCTGTCCGCAAGGTAGCCTGCCATGAAGTTGTCCCAGGTGACCTCGGTGGCGGTTACGTTGGAGCCGAACGGGGACTTGGGGGCGAGCTGGGTGACGCGCTCTTCGGAAACGATGGCCGGGGTGCCGCGCAGGGCAGCAGTCTGGTTCCACCACTTCTTCATATCGTCCTTGGTGAAGCCGAGCTTGCCGTCCTCGGTGAAGGCCTCGATATTGTTCTGGCGCAGCCAGATGTTGAACATCCACCAGACACCGGTGTAATCCGTGCCGCCAAAGATCTCGCCGTTGCTCTTGGCGCCCACCTCGGCCAGGAAGTCGTTGAATTCCTGGTAGGTCCACGTTCCGTCCGGCTCCGCGATGCCCAGGGACGCCAGCTTGGCGGGGTCGTAGTACACGGCGAACGCGTTGGTGCTGGTGGGGATGCCGTAGGTCTTGCCGCGGATCTGGCCCGAGGGCAGGAGGGACTTCTCGAACGCGTCCGTGTTGATGTTCACGGTGCCCAGGTCCAGGAGCTGGTTGCGCTGGCCGTAGTCACGCAGGTAGGACAGGTCCCACTGCATGACGTCGGGCAGCCCGCCGCCGGCGGCTTCGGTGGCGCGCTTCTGCCAGTACCCGGCGAAATCGGTGAAGTTGCCGTTGACCTTGATGTCAGGGTTCTTCTCCTCGAACAGGGCGATCGCCTTGCGGGTACGCTCGGCACGGTCGTCGTTCCCCCACCACGTGTAGTTGATGGTGACCGGGTTCTCCGCGGAACCCGTCTCTCCAGCGCTGGTGCTGGATCCCGTTCCACACGCGGCCAAAGCTGCGGCAGATGCGGTGCCGACGGCCACGGTGGTGAGGAAATGCCTTCTGTTGATCATGGGAGCCTCCTTGCTCAGTGTGTGCAATCCCGATCTCACCTACAACGAAAGTAGTGAGCTGGCTTACACGGCTTCTGAAACGATACAATATCCCCAATCCAGCAAATGGGCAAGCGTTTTCCAAGCGGCTGGTTTCACCGCGCGTCCATCCACCCCGCAGACAAAGGAGTCCCATGACCAACCAGGCAACCCCAGGCACGGCCAGCGTTTGGAACAACATCGAGGGCATCGGTTTCGGTGGCGACTACAACCCGGAGCAGTGGCCGGTCAGCGTGAGGCTGGAGGACCTGGAGCTGATGCAGGAAGCCGGCGTGAACTTCCTCAGCGTCGGCATCTTCTCGTGGGCACTGCTGGAGCCGGCTGAGGGCCAGTACGACTTCGGCTGGCTCGACGACGTGATGGACAACCTGCACGGGATTGGCGTCAAGGTGGCACTGGCTACCGCCACCGCCGCTCCCCCGGCGTGGCTGGTGCGGAAGCATCCGGAAATCTTGCCGGTCACGGCTGACGGAACCACGCTGGGACCAGGGTCACGGCGGCACTACACGCCGTCGTCGGCCGTTTACCGGAAGTACGCCGCCGGCATCACACGGGTGCTGGCGGAACGCTACAAGGACCACCCCGCCCTGGCGCTGTGGCATGTGGACAACGAACTGGGCTGCCACGTTTCGGAGTTCTACGGCGAGGAAGACGCCGCCGCGTTCCGCCTGTGGCTCGAGCGGCGGTACGGAACCATCGATGCGCTCAACGCCGCCTGGGGCACAGCCTTCTGGTCGCAGCACTACGGCTCCTTTGAGGAGATCCTTCCTCCCGGCGTCGCACCCTCCACGCTGAATCCCGGCCAGCAGCTGGACTTCCAGCGTTTCAACTCCTGGGCGCTGATGGACTACTACCGCAGCCTGGTTGCCGTCCTCCGGGAAGTCACCCCCGCAGTCCCCTGCACCACCAACCTGATGGCTTCCAGCGCCACCAAGTCCATGGACTACTTCAGCTGGGCCAAGGACTTGGACGTCATCGCCAACGACCACTACCTGGTGGCGGCAGATCCTGAACGGCATATCGAACTCGCGTTCAGCGCGGACCTCACCCGGGGCATCGCGGGAGGTGACCCATGGATCCTGATGGAGCATTCGACGTCGGCCGTCAACTGGCAGCCGCGCAACCAGCCCAAGATGCCCGGGGAAATGCTGCGGAACTCGCTGGCGCATGTGGCACGCGGCGCGGACGCGGTGATGTTCTTCCAGTGGCGGCAGAGCTTTGCGGGCTCGGAGAAGTTCCACTCGGCCATGGTCCCGCACGGCGGCCGGGACACCCGCGTATGGCGCGAGGTGGTTGACCTGGGAGCTGCACTCCAGCTGCTGGCACCGGTCCGCGGGTCGCGGGTGGAGTCGCGTGCGGCCATCGTGTTCGACTACGAGGCCTGGTGGGCCAGCGAGATCGATTCCAAGCCGAGCATCGACGTGCGGTACCTTGACCTGCTGCGGGCCTTCCACCGGTCACTGTTCCTGCGGGGCGTCTCCGTGGACATGGTGCATCCGTCGGCGTCGCTGGACGGCTACGATCTTGTCCTCGTGTGCACGCTGTATTCGGTGACGGATGAGGCTGCTGCCAACATTGCCGCTGCCGCTGCCGGCGGGGCGACCGTCCTTGTCAGCTACTTCAGCGGGATTACTGATGAGAAGGACCACGTGCGGCTGGGCGGCTACCCGGGGGCATTCCGGGAACTCCTGGGCGTACGCGTTGAGGAATTCCACCCGCTGCTGGCTGGATCGCAGCTGAAGCTGAGCGACGGCACGGTGTCCTCCATCTGGAGCGAGCACGTGCACCTTGACGGCGCCGAGGCCTTCCAGACGTTCACCGGGTACCCGCTGGAGGGCGTTCCCTCCCTGACCCGGCGGGCAGTAGGGACAGGCGCCGCCTGGTACCTCGCCACGTTCCCCGACCGCGACGGCATCGAGTCCCTGGTGGACCGGCTGCTGGCGGAATCAGGAGTCTCCCCCGTCGCCGAGGCCGATGCCGGAGTGGAACTGACCCGCCGGCGGTCGGCCGACGGCGGCAGCTTCCTGTTCGCCATCAACCACACCCGGGCTGCCGCAAGCGTGCGGGCCTCCGGCACGGACGTGCTCTCCGGCGAACGGTTCACCGGCACCGTGGAGGCCGGCAGCGTTGCGGTGATCGCGGAGGACTGAGCCTCCGGTTAGTGGGGGCGTCGCACGATCTTGCGGCGCCCCACGCGTGGCTGAGCGTTTTCCACATACAGATTTCGGCCCCCGGCTAATGTCGGACCCTGCTGGAAGACTTTGTCCATGGAAGCGGTTGAGGGGCTGGCAGGGGCACTGCCAACAGCGCAGGTGGCGGGAGTTCCCGCTGCGGCTGCGGCCGCCGGGCGCCTTGCTTTCGGGGCGCCGGTTCCCGGAGTCCTGTTCGTTGCTGACATCTCGCGCTCCCTGTTATCGGTTCCGGTTGCGGCTGACGGCCCCGGGATGATTGATCAGTTGCGGGAGCTTGAGGACATGAAATCGCTGGCGGCTGCGCAACAGGCCCGGATTGCTGTGGCTTTTGATCTTTCACAGCGGCGGGAGCAGGCCGCGGCCGGTGTCCCGGTCAAGGAACAGGGCGCCGGTGTTGCCGCGCAGGTCGCGTTGGCGCGCCGGGAGTCCCCGGCCCGCGGCGGCCGCCTCCTGGGCCTGGCCAAAACCCTCGTCACCGAGATGCCCCACACCCTTGCCGCCCTGGAATCCGGGCAGTTGAACGAATGGCGCGCCACCCTGATCGTGAAGGAACAGCGTGCCTGTCCGCCGAAGACCGGTGCGCGGTGGATAAGGAACTCGCCGCCGACACCGGCACCCTGACAGGTGCAGGGTCACTGGCAGGGGCCGGGGACCGGGCCATCATTGCCGCGGTCCGGGCCGCCGCGTACCGGCGCGACCCGCACTCCGTTGCCAGACGAGCCGCCCATGCGGTGAACGACCGGACCGTGACGCTCCGCCCGGCGCCGGACACCATGGCCCGCCTGACCGCCCTGCTGCCCGTCGCCCAGGGGGTGGCCGTGTACGCGGCCCTGACCCGGCATGCGGATACGTTGCGGTCCTCTGGGGACGAACGGTCCAAGGGCCAGATCATGGCCGATCAGCTCGTTGAGAACGTTACCGGCACCCCTGGCGGGGTCGCCGGCATCGAGGTGCAGCTGGTCATGACCGACCGCACCCTGTTCCAGGGCGACAGCGAACCAGCCAAGCTCTCCGGCTACGGCATCGTCCCCGCCGAATGGGCCAGGAAAGCAGTCCGCACCGAATCAGAAGCTAACGCCGGGGAACTGAAAATCTGGCTCCGCCGGCTCTACACCGCCCCCGGCACCGGTGAGCTGCTCGCGATGGACTCCAAGGCCCGGCTCTTCCCGCCCGGGCTCCGGCGGTTCCTCCAGGTCCGCGACGACACCTGCCGCACCCCCTACTGCGACGCGCCCATCCGCCACCACGACCACATCACCCCCTGGCACAGTGACGGCACAACCACCAGCACCAACGGCCAAGGCCTCTGCGAAGCCTGCAACCACACCAAAGAAACACCCGGCTGGACAGCCAAACCCGTACCCGGACCACGACACACCGTGGAACTCCACACCCCCACCGGCCACACCTACCACTCCACCGCACCACCACCACCCGGATCACCGCTAATGAGCCAAGTGCTGGCCGGGGTGCACCCTCCGGGCGCGCCAGCCGGTCCTGCAGCCGCTGCCTCAGCCACGGGCCCGCCGCATTACTTGGCTTCCCCGGGCAACACGGGCCTGTTCCGCGGCGACCCCGGATCCACCACGCGGGAAAGGGCAGAGTGTCCCAGCCCAAAGAAGCACGGTGTCCAGGTCCTCGGCCGCGTTGTTCCGTACCGACCCCTGGTTGTACAGCGTCGGCCCAAGGCCGTACCGGCCGCACCGCCGTAGTCCTGCCGCCGCAGCTTTAACCCCCGCAGCTTAAACAGCTCCGTCCCGGAAGGAACTCGAGGTTCCTGCCGGGACGGAGCTGCCACCCGCCGTCGGATGCTGGGAGTGAGGAGGCGTCCACCCAAGCTGTCCGGAGCCGTGTTGGCGGTGTGAGGACTAACTGCTGATTGCCGACTTCATCTCGTCGTGGGCCTTCTTGCCTGCTTCGTCCGTGGAGAGCCGCTCGAAGAGAACCTCGGAGGTGTACCGCTTGATGATTTCCTGGATTGCGCCGGCGCCCTTCGGCGGCGGAGCGGGTGCCTCGCCAAGTTCATCCTTGATCTGGTCGATGAACTTGACCACCTTGACGTCGGCCGGGGTCAGCTTGGACTCGATGGCCGCGCGGACCTCTGAGTTCGGGTAGACACCGCGGTCTGCCAGGAGGGCCTCGCCTGCCTTGACGTTGTTGGCCAGGAAGTCGATGAACTTGGCGGTCTCCTCGGGGTGCTTTGTGCGTGAGGATGCGGACCAGAACTGGGAAGCCTTGTACCAAAGCCCTGCATCAGCCGAGGACCCGGTCTTCGTTGGGAACCGCAGGATCTCGAGATCACTGCCGGAAGCCTTTTCCAAAGCCGGGGCCTGGTTGGACCACCAGAAGGCCATGGCATTCTTGCCGGTGGCGAGTCCGCTCTGGTCCAAGGGGGCAGCCTCGGCTTCAATTACCTCGGAGGCCGTGGGAACTGCCTTGTTCTCGCTGAGCTGCTTCAGGAACGCCCACCATTCGGAAATGTCACTGGGCTCAAAACCCAGCTTGCCGTCGGAGGTGTACAGTGATTTGCCGTTCTGGCGGAGCCAGACACCCAGGGACGCCTCGTCCGTGCCGTAGGCGGCGGCACCATAAGTGCCCTGCGGGGACTTGGCCGTGATCTCGGAAGCGATCTTCTCGAAGTCCTCCCAGGTCCACGTGGAGTCGTCCGGCATCGCAACACCTGCGGCCTCGAAAACCGCGGGGTTGGCCAGGATGGTGGCTGCGTTAATGCCGGCCGCGATGCCGGTCAGGCCGTCCTCGCCCTTGCCTGCGTTCAGTGCCGCCTCATCAAGCTTGGAGGTGTCGATCTCGTACTTGGACAGGTCAAGCAGGGCACCGCGGCTGGAATATTCGGTAATGTACTTTTCGTCCATCTGGATGATGTCCGGGGCGTCGTTGGCGGCAACCTGGGTGGCCAGCTTGTCCCAGTAGCCGCTCCAGTCGCCGAACTCCGGCTTGATCTTAATGTCCGGGTTTTCAGCCTCGAACTGCTTGATGGCTTCCTGGGTCAGCTGGGCGCGCTTGTCGCCGCCCCACCAGGAGAATCGCAGTTCAACGGGACCATCGGCGTTTTGCGGGGAGGATCCTCCGCCGCAGGCACTGAGGGCCATCACGACGGCCGCGGCCGCCGCGACTACGCCCGTCTTGCGGATGCGGCGTGCTGCGCCGGGGGGACGCGACTCTGCCGGTTGCCGGGCAGCAGACGCAGGGCGGGAAAAAAGCTGCACTGGTAACTCCGATCTTCTTTGATCTAGGTGCTGGGGACTAACGCACTGTGGAACAGGGATGAAACGCGAAAGCGCTTTCTAGATGTAATAGTACAAGTAGGTGACTTGTATTACAAGATGTTGGGCCAACAGTTCTGGCCGGCAAATTCCTGCGGGACACATTACAGCCCGGCGCGGTCATGGACGGCACGTTCCGGCGCGGCACAGTCTTCAAACAGGACGCTTCTGGACGGCCGAACGGCCCGCCACAAGGACGGGCCGTTCGGTTGGTGCTGCAGGCCTGCTGGCCGGCGGCGCATGAGTCCAGGAGCTGGATCTACTTGATGCCGGTGGTCGCGATTCCCTTGATGAGGAAGCGCTGGCCGAAGAGGAACACCAGGAAGACCGGCAGGAGCGAGACGATGGACATCGCGAACAGCGATCCCCAGCTCGTGGCTGACTGCGAGTCGACGAAGGCCCTCAACGCCACCGGAACGGTGAACATGTCCGGATCCGTCAGGTAGATCAGGGCGCCGAAGAAGTCGTTCCAGGTCCAGATGAACGTAAAGATGGTGGTAGTGGCCAGCGCCGGCACCATCAGCGGCAGGATGACCCGCAGGAAGATGCGCGGGTGGCCTGCGCCGTCGATCCTTGCAGCCTCATCGAGCTCCCGCGGAATACCGCGGATGAACTGCACCATCAGGAAGACGAAGAACGCTTCCGTGGCCAGCAGCTTGGGCACGATCAGCGGCCAGAAGGTATTAACCCAGCCGATCTGCGAGAACAGGATGTACTGCGGAACGATCACCACGTGGAACGGCAGCATGATGGTCAGCAGCATGATGCCGAACAGCAGCTTCTTGGCAGTGAACTGCAGCCGTGCGAAGGCGTAGGCCGCCATGGAGCACGAGATCAGGTTGCCCAGGATGGAGCCGATGACCACAATCGCCGAGTTGATCATGTAATGGCCGAAGGGGTGGGTCAGGGCAGACCAGCCGGAGGTGTAGTTGCTCATCTCCAGGCTGTTGAGCCAGAGCCCCGGTTCGCGGAAGATCAGCTCGTTGGGGCGAAGCGATGAAACAACCATCCAGAGCAGCGGGTAGATCATCAGTCCACCGGCAAGGATGAGGATGCCGTGCTTCATCAGGGATTTTCCGCGCTGGGCCCGGCTGAAGGCCAGGGTGCCGCGGGACTCGCGGGGCTTGCGGTGGTTCGTAGGCTTGCCGGCGCCTCCGGACTTCTTGTCCGGGGTGGGCAGCGTCTCCAGCTTAGTCGTCATAGAAAACCCAATACTTAGAAGCGATGAAGTTGATGGCGGTGAATACGCCGATGATCACCAGCAGGACCCACGCCATGGCGGACGCGTAGCCCATGTCGAACTGACCGAAGCCCTTTTGGTAGAGGTACAGCGTGAAGAACATCGTGGAGTCCGAGGGGCCGCCGTTGCCGCCCGAGACGATGAAAGCCTGGGTGAACGACTGGAAGGATCCGATGATCTGCAGGACCAGGTTGAAGAAGATGATCGGGCTCAGCATCGGCAGGGTGATCCGCCAGAACTGCTGGAGGGTGGTGGCCCCGTCAACCCGTGCTGCCTCGTAGTACATGTGCGGGATCTGCCGGAGGCCGGCCAGGAAGATGATCATGGGTGCGCCGAAGGTCCAGACGTGGAGCAGGATGATGGAGCCGAGCGCCGTGCTGGGGTCTGAAATCCATCCCGGACCCTGGATGCCGAACATTGCCAGGACTTGGTTCACCAGGCCCGTGGTGCCGAAGATCTGCTTCCAGAGGATGGCGACTGCCACCGAACCGCCCAGGAGGGACGGCAGGTAAAACACCGAGCGGTAGAACGGCAGGCCGCGCAGGCCCTTGTCCAGGACCAGGGCGATCAGGAGCGCTACGGCAAGCTGGAGCGGCACACCGACGAACACGTAGGTGAAGGTCACGCCGAGCGAGTTGTGCAGGCGTGCATCATCGAGCATCCGGGTAAAGTTCTCCAGCCCTACCCATTCCGGAGGCTGGAGCAGGTTGTAGTCCGTGAAGGACAGGTACAAGGACATGATCATGGGGCCGAAGGTGATGGCGACGAGGCCCACCAGCCACGGCAGCAGGAAGATATACGCTGCCTTGTTGTCCCGGCCGTTGGCCTTCTTCTCTGCGGCGGTGAGTTTGCCCTTCCGCCGGGTGATGGAGCTGAGTTCGCTGATGGCGCTCACTGTTGCCGTCCCGTTCGTATCATCAGGCCCGCTGCTGCCGGCATTCCAGCCGGGCGCAGCGCCCTGGGTATGTGCTTAGCGGCCATGTGGTCTCCTTTGGTCATCGTGGCCTCCACGTTCTTGGTATCGCCTGGGCGATAGGTGCGCTCCCGTGGCCGAGGGGGTGGCCGCCGGAGTCTCGGCGGGTTCCCACCGTTGCGGGAGGTGCGGATTGAAAAAGCGGCTCCGTACCAAAGTAAACGGTTTCTTGACTCCTGTATAGCCCTTTGTTAGTTTTTGAGAAAACGCTTTCTGTTATACACGTCACTACGAATAGAACCACAACATATAAGGGGCAGGACAATGCGGTTACGTCTCAGGAAATCAGTCATGGGGGTTGCGGGCGCAACAGCTGCCCTCGCCATGGTACTTACGGGTTGCGGCAGCAACGCAGAGGCCGGGAAAGTCGGGACGGTCGAGGATCCCGTCACCATCCGTTTCGCCTGGTGGGGCAACGATTCCCGCGCCAAGACCACCCTGGAGGTCATCAAGGACTTCGAGGCCGCGAACCCCACCATCAAGGTGCAGGGCGAGAACACCGAGTTCAGCTCCTACTGGGACAAAATGGCCACCCAGATCGCCGGCGGCACCACCCCGGACGTCTTCGCCATGAGCGGCGCCTACCCCAGCGAATACGCCAGCCGGGGCGTGCTGCTGGACCTGGACGAGGTCAAGGACCAGATCGACACCTCCAAGTTCGCCGAAGGCACGGTGGACCTGGGCAAGATCGACGGCAAGCAGTACACGCTCACCGCAGGCGTGAACTCCATGTCCATGGTGATCGACCCCAAGGTCTTCGAGGCAGCAGGCGTTGAGCTTCCGGACGACGAAACCTGGACCTGGGACGATTACGCGCAGATCGCCGCTGACATCACCAAGAACTCCCCGGCGGGAACCTTCGGCACCACCCCCATGTCCAACGACTCCTTCCTGGCGGTATGGGCACGCCAGAGCGGCGAGGAGCTCTACACCGACGACGGCAAGAAGCTGGGCATCAGCGAGGACACTGCCGCCGAGTGGTTCGAGCTCAACAAGAAGCTCATGGACACCGGCGGCGCCCCGTCCGCTTCGCAGACCGTGGAGGACGGCTCTGCGCAGCCCGAAATGACGCTCATGGGCCAGGGTAAACAGGGCATGAAGATCTCCTGGAGCAACCAGATGAACTCCTACTCCGGCTCACCGCTGGTGATGATGAAGATGCCGGGCGAAAGCAAGACGCCCGGCGCGTGGCTGCGCTCCTCCATGGAGTACGCCATCTCCTCCAAGTCCGCGCACCCCAAGGAAGCCGCCCTCTTCATCAATTACCTGGTGAACAACGTGGACGCTGCCACCAAGATCAAGAGTGACCGCGGCATGCCGGCCAACACCGAGCTCAAGGCGGCCATCACTCCCCTCCTGAAGGAATCCCAGCAGAAGGAAGCGGAGTACCTGGACCGCATTGCGGAGATGGACATCGAGCCGCCGCTGCCGTTCCCCGCAGGTTCCTCGGCCACCATGGAGGTCCTGAACAGGTTCAATACGGATGTCCTGTTCGGCAAGATCTCACCACGGGACGCGGCCAAGGGCTTCATCCAGGAAGTCAACTCGAACCTGGGCTGACCGCCGGCTGCTTAAGCCATCACAACAACATCCCGAACAGGAGGCAGGCCAGTGACTGAAAGCACCGTGCCCGTCAGGCCCAGCGCCATCGCCGGCTACGAGGACTGGCCTGCCTACGTCCAGCACCACCCCCGCCACCAGGCAGCCACGCCGGCTGCGCAGGAGCTCGCGGACGCCCTGGGCGTCCCGGGAGCGCAGCAGCAGCCTGACGTGGCGGTCCAGTGGGAGGAAACGCACGACGGCGTCACCACCTCCCAGCTCAGCTGGCAGTTGGGCTTCGGCCCCCGGACTACCGGCTGGCTGGTCCGTCCGGCCGGCAGTTCCGGGCCCCTGCCCGGTGTCCTTGCGCTGCACTGCCACGGCGGCAACAAATTCGGCGGGGCGGACCGGCTGGTGGAGCTCCCGGAGCAGCATCCGTCGGCGGAGGCCGCCCAGGCCGGCCACTACGACGGCCGCGCCCTTGCCACGGACGTGGCACGGAGGGGCTTCGCAGTCCTGGCCCATGACGCCTTCGCCTGGGGCAGCCGCCGCTTCGACCTTTCCGTCCCGCCCTGGCGGACGGCGTCGGCACTGGAGGCGAGGCAGGCACAGTGGCGGGAGGACGGCGTCGTGCCTTCCGATGCCGACGTCTACAACGCCGCCGCAGGTTTCCACGAAGAGACCGTGGCCAAGACCGCCGGCCTGCTGGGCACCAGCCTGGCAGGCATGGTGGCCCACGACGACCTGGCCGCACTGGGGGTCCTCGCGGGGCTGCCGGATGTGGACCAGGACCGGCTGGGCTGCATCGGATTCTCCGGCGGCGGCGGCCGTTCCCTGGCCCTCGCGGCGCTGAGTCCCCGCATCAAGACCTACGTTGTGACCTGCATGATGACCACGTTCCAGTCACTGCTGCCCTCCTACCTGGACGCCCACTCGTGGCTGCTGCAGACCCCCGGCCTCTGGAAGCTGGATGACTGGCCGGAGCTCACAGCCAGGTCCGGAGCGGACAGGCTGCTGGTGCAGTATGCCCTGGCGGACCAGCTCTTCCCCGAAGCCGGGATGCGTGACGCCCACCGGGTCCTTGAGTCGCTCCACAGCCCCGCGACTTACACCGGAAGCTTCTGGCCGGGCGGCCACGTGTTTACCGCCGGCATGCAACAGGAAGCGCTCGGTTTCCTGTCCGCCTCGCTCGGCGCCGATGAACCCCAAACCCTTCCCCTCAGCTACCAAGGACCCTCCTGATGATTGATCAATCCGCCACCGCGGAACGCGAAAGCCACTCCGGGGGAAGCGCCGTCCCGGCAGCCATCCCGCGCATCGCCCTGGTGGGCGTGCACGGCTTCGGTGAACGGCACCTTGCCAACCTCGCCAGGCTCGAAGCAGCCGGCACCCTGGAACTGGTCGCCGTCGCGGATCCCAATCCCCCGGCTCCGGGACGCCTGGCAGAATCCGTAGCCGTCTTCGGCGACCTTGCCCAGCTGCTGGCAGGGGACCCGGGCGTCGACGTCGTCATCCTCGCCACGCCCATCCAAACGCACGCTCCGCTGGCCCTTGCGGCGCTGGCCGCGGGCAAGGACGTGTATGTGGAAAAACCGCCGGTGGCCTCGCTCGGCCAGTTCCGGGATGTACTCGCCGCTGCCGACGCCGCAGGACGGCTGGTCCAGGTGGGATTCCAAAGCCTGGGGTCGCACGCGCTGCCGGCCATCCGCACCCTCGTGGAATCCGGCGGCATCGGCGACGTCCTGGGCCTGAGCGCCACCGGGCAGTGGGTGCGGAACAGGGCCTACTTCAAGCGCTCACGCTGGGCCGGAAAGCGCAGCCTGGACGGCATCGACGTAGTGGACGGCGTGGCAACCAACGCCCTTGCCCATGCGGTAGCCACGGGCCTCCACCTGGCCGGCGCCCACACAATGGCCGACGTCGAATCAGTGGAAACGGACCTGTACCGGGCGCATGACACCGAAAGTGACGACACCTCCATCATCCGCGTCCGCACCACAGGTGGCTCCACGCTGCTGTGCGGACTGACGCTGTGCGCGCCGGAACAGCAGCGGCCTTCCGTGACGGTGCACGGCACCCGGGGTGAGATCACGCTCTTCTACACCGAGGACGAGGTGGTCATCAGCACCCCTGACGGCGAGCGCCGCGAGACATTCGGCCGGACCGACCTGCTGGAGAACCTGCTGGATGCCCGCTCCAGCGGGGCACCGCTGCTGTGCGCCCTGCCGGATACCGGCGCCTTCACCACGGTGCTGGAAGCCATCCGGACAGCGCCCGCACCGCAACCTATCGACCCCGGCCACATCACGTGGGAGGGCGAGGGCGACGACGCCCATCCGGTGGTCCAGGACATCGCGGCCGTGATCGCAAGGGCAGTCAAAGCCCAGGCCACCTTCGCGGAACTCGGAGTGCCGTGGGCCCGGAAACTGGCGCCGGTCCGCACCCTCACCCTGGACGGCAAGGCGGTTGCGGAGTACCAGGACGGCAGCCGGATCCGTGCAGTGTCCTCGCCGCGGCCCTACCTGCACCCCGTCCGGACCCTCGCGGGCACCATTGTGACGGACCACCAGCCGCTGGACCATGTGTGGCACCTCGGGGCGGGCGTGGCCCTCCAGGACGTGGACGGCACCAACTTCTGGGGCGGCCGCACCTACACGCGCGAAGCCGGCCAGTACGTCTGGCGCCCGGACCACGGCAGCATCACGCCCGCGGACACCCAGGTTGAAGACACGGCTGCGCAGACGGGCGGCGCGGCAGGCCGGCTGCGGGAGACCCTGAGCTGGAACGGGCCGGACGGCGTGCCGGTCCTTCACGAGGACCGCACCTGGGAATGGTCCGGCGTTGGCTCCACCGCCTGGCGCCTGTCCCTGGATTTTGCCCTCTCCCCCGCCGGTGACCGGCCGGTCAGCCTGGGCAGCCCCGGTTCCAACGGCCGGTTTGAAGGCGGCTACGGCGGGTTCTTCTGGCGCCTGCCCGCCTGCGCTGACGCCACCGTGTGGACGCCGCTCGGTGCAGGCGAACCAGAGGTGCACGGTTCAGTAACGCCGTGGCTGGCCTGGGCAGGAACGTTCGACGGCGGCAGCGCCACCCTTGTGTTCGTCGCCGCCGGAGGTTCCACCGATCCGTGGTTCGTCCGGGTGGACGGATACCCGGGAGTAGGCCAGTCGCTGGCCTGGGACAGCCCGGTCATCGCCGAACCTGGCGCTCCGGTGCAGCGCAGCATCACCGTTTTTGTGGCCGACGGCATCCTGGGCACAACCGACATCGAAGCACTCATCAACCAGCAGGGGAACCGTTCATGACCCAGACAACAGCCGACGCTTCCTTGCTTTCGGGCAGGGCGGCCCCCGCCTCCGCGGAGGACCGTGCCATCAAACGCCAGCGGGTGCTGGACATCCTTGACGCAAAGGGCCAGGAGTCCCTGCTGCTGACCACCCACACCGCCCTGGCCTGGTACCTGGACGGCAGCCGGGTGCACATCAGCCTGGCCGGCGACCCCATTGCTGCTGTCCTGGTGGACCGCGGGGGCGACCACCTGGTCACGTTCAACAACGAAGCCGGACGCATTGAGGCCGAGGAACTGCCGGCCGGCGTCACCCTGCACTCTGTGCCTTGGTACGGCAACCTGCATGAGGCCGCCGCCGCCGTCGGACGTCCCGGGACGAACGCCGTGCCGGTGGCCGAAGCGGACGTCGCCGCCGAGCTGCGCGCGGCCCGCCAGCAGCTGCTCCCCAACGAGAGCACGCGGTACGCCAGCCTCAGCGCCGAGGTTGCAGCGCTGATGACGGACGTGCTGTCCACCGCCCGGCCGGAAACCACCGAGTTCGAGCTGGTCTCCGCCCTCGCTGCGCGGGTTGTTGCCGCGGGCGCGGAGCCGCTGGTCCTGCTGTGCAACGGCAGCAGCCGGAGCAGTTTCCGGCACCCGCTGGCCACCCACTCGCCGCTGGGACGCCGCGCCATGGCTGTGGTGTGCGCGCGCAGGGACGGCATGGTGGCCAACATCACCCGCTGGGTAAGGTTCGACGCCGGCACAGCAGAAGAGCGCGACGCCGAGGCACGCATTGCCGCGGTGGAGGCGGACATCTTCGACGCCACCGTCCCGGGCGCCCGGTTGGATCGCATTTTTGCCGAGATCAAGGCTGCGTACGCCCGCCATGGCTTCGGCGCAGACCAGTGGGAGCAGCACCACCAGGGCGGGCCGGCCGGCTACGCGGGCCGGGATCCCCGCGTCACTGCCGCCGCCACGGACACGGTAGTCCTGGGCCAGGCCTTCACCTGGAATCCGTCCGGGCCCGGCGTCAAGATCGAGGACACCGTCCAGCTCACCGCGTCCGGCCTGCAGGTCCTCACCGTCGACCCCCGCTGGCCTTCCACCACCGTGAACGGCCTCCAGCGCCCGGCCACCCTCCAGCTCTAGGCCAAACGCTCTCTCAGATCCTGCAGCAAAACCAGAAACGCTCTCTCAGATCCTGCAGCAAAACCAGAAACGCTCTCTCAGTTGGCGCCGTACTTCCGGCACCAACCGGGAGAGCGTTTCGGGTAAAGCAACATCAAGAACTGGTCCCCGATAGTTGGACTGGCTTAATGGGATTCTAGGGCGCGAGGGAAACGACGGCCTGGACCTTCAGCGTCGTCCCTGATCCCTCAAGGCCCGCAGTTTTCCCAAGTACGCCACCTCCGCGCGGAGCCGCTCATTCTCCCGGCGTAACCGTTCCAGTTCAGGTAACTCCGCCGGTGGAGGTGGAGCCGAGGACTTCGCAGGCCTGCCTTTGGCCTTGGGACGTAATGCTTCAGCACCGTCACGGCGATACGCCTGGACCCACTTTTGCAGCACCTGACGCGAGGACAAACCGGCCTCCGCAGTCAGGTCCGGGCCGGTCTCGCCCGCGAGGAACCGTTCCACTAACGCCAGCTTGAACTCAAACGAGTACGACTTCGCCGGTTTGCTCACCAGCACTCCTTGCCCATGAATCCTCCATCGCCCATACAGTGCCCTGACCGGCACCCAAGGCGTCTCAAGCAAACGAGCCGCAGCCCGATACCCAACGCCCTTCCTAAACCACGCTACCGCCGCCTCGCGCTGGACCTCAGACAAAGAACAAATAGCACGCATAAAACTGCTCCCCGGAAGTCGAAACTGAATTTCTCAGTCCAACTTCCGGGGAGCAGTTCACAAGTGAGAGGGCGTTTCGGTTAAAGCAACATCAACTGAGAGAGCGTTTGGGTTAAAGCGACATCAACTGAGAGGGCGTGTCAGGGGAGGCGGAGTTCCCCGTCCACACGGCGCGGGATGCCCAAGGGGTTGCTTTCATGCAGGGCCGGGTGCAGGACCGTCTCTGGCGCATCCTGGTAAGCAACCGGACGCTGGAAGCGGCGGACCGCCGTCGCGCCTACCGAGGTGAACAGGGACGTGGTGGCCGGGTACGGGCCGCCGTGCTGCTGGGCCCAGTTGACGGCCACACCGGTGGGCCAGCCGTCGAAGAGGACGCGGCCGGCCAGCTCGGAAAGCTGGTCCACAAGAACGGACACGTCCTCGCCAGGCTGTGCGTGCACGGTGGCGGTGAGGCTGCCCGGCACCTTGGCCAGGACCGCGGACAGCTCCTCCTGGCCCGAGTACTCGATCAGCATGGTGGTGGGGCCGAAGCATTCTTCCAGCAGTTCCTCGGGGCGCTCCAGAACCTTTGCGGCGGAAGTGGAAAAGACCACGGGTGCGGCGCCGTCGGACACTGCGTCCTGGTCCACGGTGCCGCTGACCACATCCACGCCGTCCACCGACGCGAAGCTGCGCAGGCCGTCCGGGTAGGCCTCTGCAATCCGGCTGGTGAGCATGCCCAGGGCAGGCTTGTCCTTGCTGGCAGCCGCCACTTTCGCGGCAAAGTCCGTTCCAGCGGGGATGAAGACGAGTCCGGGCTTGGTGCAGAACTGTCCGGCGCCCAGGGTGAAGGATCCCGCCAGGCCTTCCGCGAGCTGCCCGGCACGCTCTGCCAGGGCGGCCCCGGTCACCACCACCGGGTTCAGGCTGCCCAGTTCGCCGTAGAACGGGATGGGGTCCGGACGGGACGTCGCAAGGTCAAAGAGGGCACGGCCGCCGGGGATGGACCCGGTGAAGCCCACCGCCTTGATGGCCGGATCCTGGACCAGCGCGGTTCCCACCTCGCGGCCGCTCACCAGGGCGAACAAGCCTTCCGGAGCACCCGCTGCGCGCAGTGCTTCGGTGACAATTTCCGCCGTCCGCTCAGAAAGGCGGAGGTGGCCCGAGTGGGCCTTGACAATGACGGAGCAGCCCACGGCCAGGGCCGAGGCAGTGTCGCCGCCGGCCACGGAGAAAGCGAACGGGAAGTTGGAGGCGGAGAAGACCGCAACCGGTCCGATGGGCCGCAGGATGCGCCGGAGGTCCGGCTTGGGCGGCGTGGAGGCGGGGTCCGCGTGGTCGATCACGGCTTCCAGGTAAGAGCCCTCGGTGATGACTCGGGCAAACAGGCGCAGCTGGCCGGTTGTCCGGGCCACTTCGCCGGTGAGGCGGGCTGCGCCAAGGCTGGTCTCGGAATCGGCAATCTCCACCAGTTCGGCGGCGTTCGCGTCGAGCGCGCCAGCTACGGCAGTGAGCCAGGCAGCGCGGTGAGCATCCGATGAAGCTGCAGAGATTTTGGCGGCCTGGGTGGCGGCAGCCGTGAGCTCGGACAGGGAAAGGGTTGCAGTTGTCACTTGGGGTACCTGTTCTGTGGGTCTGGATTCATCGTGTCAGGAGTCATCAGGTCTGGGTGGCCCTGCTCTAGCGCGCGTCGGCGAAGCGGAAGCCGAGTCCGGGCTGGTTGGTGAGGGTCACCCGGCTGTTGCTGAACCGTACCGGCGAAGGTCCTGCCAGGATCCCCAGCTGCTCAAAGGATGCCTCCTCCACGTCTTCCACCAGGGTGGGCTCCGCAAGCGTCAGCGCCAGCTGGCCGGACAGCTCCGGCAGCAGGTGCGGCATGACCCTGATGCTGTTGGTCCGGGCAAGTTCCACGATGCGCCTAAAGGGGGTGATGCCGCCCACCCGGATGATGTTCGGCTGGATGATGTCCACTGCTTCCGCCTCTATGAAATCGCGGAAGCGGTAGATGGTGTGCAGGTTTTCGCCGAGGGCGATGGGTACGGGCGAGTGCTTCCGGAGCCTGCGGTAGGCCCAGAGGTCGTCAGCCCGGATGGGTTCCTCAAGCCACTCCAGCCCGAAGCCGGCCAGCACGTCCAGGGCTTTGAGGGTGGTGGGGAGGTCCCAGCGCTGGTTGGCGTCGATCATCAGCTTCCGGTCCGGCCCCAGGACGGACCGGACAGCGGCAACCCGTTCGGCGTCCTCGCGGATGTCCGGCTTGCCCACCTTGATCTTGACCGCCTGATGCCCGGCGGCAACCCAGCGCTCGGTCTGCGCCACGAGTTCCTCGAGCGTGTAGTGCAGGTTCACCCCGGAGCCGTAAACCTCCGCGGATGCCTGGCGCTGCCCCAGGAGTCCGGTCACGGAGGTGTGGGCCCGCGATGCCTGGAGGTCCCACAGGGCCAGGTCCACGCCGGCCATGGCGATGGTGGTCAGTCCCCCGCCCCCGGCCTCGTGCAGCCGCTTCCACAGCGCATCCCACACCGTTTCCGGGTTCGCGGGCAGCCCGGTAACGAACGGGGCGATGTCGTAGTCCAGCAGGGCCTTAGCCGCCTGCGGACCAATGGTGGGGGTCCAGGAGAAACCGTGCCCCGCGCCGCCGTCGTCCGTATGGATCTCTGTGACGATCACGTGGTTTTCCGGTGCTTCCACGCCCCAGCTGCGGCGCAGCGGAACCGTGATGAGGCGGGTGGTGAGGCCCGTGATGCGCGGTTTCGTGCGGACGGCAACAGCCGCGGGGGCGCTCATCAGCGGCCAGCCAGCTCGTAGCCCTTGGCGAGGATGGCCTTCAGCTGCACCAACTGCTCCTCGGTGGGATCCACCAGCGGCGGGCGCACGGAGCCGACGGGAAGTCCGCCCAGCCGCAGGCCTGCCTTGATCAGCGAAACACCGAAACCGGGCGTCTGGTCGCGGAGGCGTACCAGCGGTGCGTAGAAGCCTTCCAGCAGGGCGTTGCGGCGGTCCTCATCGCCGGCTTCGTAGGCGTCGTAATAGGCCTTGGCGATCTCCGGGGCCATGGCGAATGCCGCGGAAGAGTACAACGGGATGCCCAGTCCGCGGTAGGCGCCCTGGGTCAGTTCGGCGGTCAGCAGGCCGTTGAAGAGGGCGAAGTCCTGGCGTCCGGTGGCACGCACCGCAGAGACGATTTCCTGGGCCAGGCCAACGTCTCCCAGCCCGTCCTTGAAGCCGACGACCTTGGGATTGCCAGCCAGCCGGGCCATCGAAGCGGCGGTGAACTTTGCGTTGCCGCGGTGGTAGACAATCACCGGCAGGCTGCTGGCATTGGCCACGGCCTCGATGTAGGCCACAAGCCCGTCGGTGGGGCCGGTGACCAAATACGGCGGGAGCACCAGGAGGGCGTCGGCGCCTGCTTCTTCCGCGGCGCGGGCGGCGGCAATCGCATGGCCCAGCGGCCCTCCGGCGCCGGCGACTACCGGGACCTGTCCGGCAACGACCTCGACGGCGGCCGTCACCACGGTGCGGACCTCCTCGATGCTGAGGGCGTGGAATTCGCCGGTGCCGCAGGCGGGGAACACGCCGCCGGGCCCGAACGGAAGCCGGGAGCCGATGTGTTCCTTCAGCAGCTCAACGTCAACAGTGCCTTCGGGCGTGAACGGGGTGACGGGGAAGAACAGTACGCCGTCGAATTTCATGGTGTCTCCTTGGCTCCACTGCCGGCGCTGACCAGCGCGGAGCTCTCGTCGTTGAGTGGGGTGTTGGACTTGAGTTCGGTGCGCCAGCTGCGCGTGGGGTGCCAGCCCAGGAGTTCCTGGGCTTTGGCGATGGAGAAGGCCGGGCTGGTTCCGGTGAGTCCTGCGCTGAGGGCTTCGCTTCCGGGCAGGAATTTCGGCATCAGTTCGGCCAGCGGTGCTGTGGCAAGGGCGTCCGCGGCTCCTACAAAGAAGGTTTCCCCGTTGGGGATGGACGGCATCTTCTCCAGCAGCAGGTCCAGGAAGTCCGCCACGTCCCGGGCATCCACGTAGTTGAACAGCGCGGGCGCGGACAGTGCGGGATCGGCCAGCCGCTCAGCAAGGGTGTGGCCCTGCTGCGTCGGCGCGCCCTCCCATTCCTCCGGCGAGATCACGTAGCAGGGGCGGAACGCCGCGTAACGGATCTTCTCGCCCTGTGCTGCAGCGAAGGCCTGGACGGTCTGCTCCGCGATGAGTTTGGACAGCGCGTAGGCGTTCCACGGCCGCGGCGGCGTCCGCTCATCCAGCGGGAACGACGGCGGCAGCCAGCCCGCCGGCGAACCGTAGCCCAGCACGGTGGGACTGCTGGCCGTGACAATCTTCTGCACGCCCACTTCGGTGGCCGCGCTGATCACGGCGAACGCGAGCCGCGTGTTCGTGGCGAAGATGACGTCCTCGGGCGCGCTGAACGGGACGGCTATGGCGGCAAGGTGGATGACGGCGTCGGGCGTGGTGTCCCGGAGCAGGCGCAGCGCCTCGCCCGGGGCCAGGAGGTCGGCCGTTTCCTGCACGACGCCGGCGGGCAGCTGGTCCGCCGGAACGGCGTCGCGGTCCACCGAGATGACGTGATGGCCCTTTGCGGCGAGCCCCGCCACAACACTGCGGCCCAGGCGGCCGGCGCCGCCCGTGACAAAGATCCTGCTCATGGTTATTCCTTCGGTTGGTTCCCGGGCAGGATTCAGTTGCCGCGGCGGAGGTCGACGCCGAGGTCCAGGTCCTCGATGCGTACGGGCAGGGAGGACTCGAGGGAGCGGTTGCCGGCGATGCCGACGGAGACGGAGCGCAGCCCGTCCAGGTAGCCCGAGGGGCGTCCCAGCGGGTCCTCGCCCGGACCGTTGAAGAGGTCCGAAAGCAGGAGCTCGTCACCGCCGCCGTGGCCGCCTTCGCCGTTGACGATCGGCACCTCGTAGGCGGCTTCCCAGTGGCGCTGGACCACCAGGCGTTCGCCGTTGCGGCGGATGGCGTCATCCTCTTCGATGGGGGTGGCGCTGGGGTCCACCACGGTCTTCTTGTCCGTGCTGGACGTGACGGCGGCGCGTTCCACCACTTCGAGCTCGGCCCGGCCTTCGGTGCCATTGACCGCTACCCGGTAGCCCTCCCAGGGGCTGTGGGCGTTCAGCGAGTAGCTGAGGCGGGGCCCGCCCTGGTATTCCACCACGAGCGCGAGGTTGTCCTCGATAGTGATGCCGCCGGTGAAGACGTCCTGGTCGCGGCGGTATCCGTCGTAGTGCTCGTTGTCCAGGAAGAGGGCTTTGAGGCGCTCGTCCTCCCGCAGGTCAAGGGTGAAGGGGTCCTTCTCCGCGCCGGCGGGGGCATCGGCGCTGGGCGTGCCGCGCTCGGGGCGGGGACCCAGGCCGCGCTCGGCGGCGTTTTTGTCGCCGTAGAACTTCAGGCCGCCGGAGGCGAAGACGCGCTCGGGAACGTCGTCGATCCACCAGTTGACCAGGTCGAAGTGGTGCGAGGCCTTGTGGATCAGCAGGCCCCCGGAGTTCTTCTTTTCCCGGTGCCAGCGGCGGAAGTAGTCGGCGCCGTGGACGGTGTCCAGGACCCAGCTGAAATCGATGGACGTGACCTTGCCGATCACGCCGCTCTGGATGATTTCCTTGAGGGCGCTGTTGCGCGGCGAATAGCGGTAGTTGAAGGTGACCACCACGTTGCGGCCGGTCTCGTGCACGGCCTGGGTGATGCGGCGGCAGCCTTCGGCGTCGATGGTGAGGGGCTTTTCGACGACGACGTCGGCGCCTGCGCGCAGTGCCTCCACGATGTAGTCCGCATGGGTGTAGTCAGGGGTGGTCACCACGACGCGGTCGATGGAGTTGGCCTGGATGAAGGCGGTGAGGTCGGCGGGATCGAACGACGCGACCGGACCCGGCGCACCCAGTTCCTGGATGAGCTTCTGGTAGAACTCCACACGGCCGGGGTTCACGTCCGAGAAGGCCACCAGCTCGGCGGTGTCCGCGTGCTTGCCGAAAATGGCACGGATGTACATCTCGGAGCGCCCGCCGGTGCCGATCAGCGCAATGCGGGCTTTGCCGCCGTGGCGGGCGGGTGCACCGGCGGCGGCAGCAGCTTGGGTGCCGTCCGCGGGTTCGAACCGGGACTCTGGGGCGGAAGTCGACTCGGCTGTGTTGACCATGAAGGGTCCCTTTCGAAGACGCAAGATCCGGCCGGATGGGCCGCTGTTCAGTGACGATGTGGTGCTTCTTTGTACCTTGCCTCAGAAAGCGTTTTCTCAGGCTGCTATATGAGTTGTATCAATCCGATCGCTCATCCGTCAAGCATTGGGAGGGTTGCAAGAAAGCGTTTTCTGCCAGATCCGGGTTCAAGTCCGGGAAAGAACGGGAAATTTGGCGGGAAAAAGTGGGAAAAGAAGAGAAATCGCTTTCCCGTCCCGTTATATGCTGTCACTCACTACATGCTTTGACGAGTACGCCGCCAGTCGGTTCGGATCCTGCCCTGCAATGGAACGGCGCCGCCACCTGCCGGCCGCGGCGCGAAGGAAGGGACCACGCATGGTCAGGAAATCGGCATCGGGCAGGATCGGCATCGCGGATGTTGCCGTGAAGGCGGGCGTCTCCCACGCGACGGTTTCGCGCGTCATGAATGGCAACTTCACGGTGGACCCCGAGATCGCTGCCCGGGTCCGGGCGGCCGCGGTCGAACTGAAGTACCAGCCCAACCCCGTAGGCCGAAGCCTGGCCCTGGGCAAGACAGACACCATCGGCATTGTGGTTCCGGACCTGGCCAACCCCACCTTCCAGGCCATCCTCCGTGGCTTGAGCCGGGCTGCCGCCCAGGACGGGTACCGCGTGCTCATCGCCGATTCCTTTGAGGTCTCCAGCGAGGAAACCATCCTGGCGGGTGAGGCACGCCGGCGGTGCGACGGGCTGGTCCTCTGCGCGCCCCGCATGAGCGACGCCGAACTGGAGGAGATTGCGCCGTCCCTCCGGCCGCTGGTCCTCATCAACCGCACCACGGCCGCTGCAGGGGTCCCCAGCCTGGTGGTGGACTATGGCCAGGGCGTGCAGGATATCGCCGAACACCTGGTGGACCTGGGCCATACCCGCCTCGCCTTCCTGGCAGGTCCTCCGCGCAGCGCGTCCAACAACCTCCGGCTTCAGGGCCTGGAGGCCTTCAAGGCGGCCCATCCGCAGGTGGAGGTCACCATGCTGGAAGGAGGCTCGGACTTCGATGCCGGGCACGGTGCGGTGGATGCGGTGCTGGAGAGCGGCGCCACGGGGATCCTTGCCTTCAACGACCTGGTGGCGATGGGCCTGATGAGCGGGCTGCATGAACGGGGCCTGGACGTCCCCGGCGACATCTCCGTCACCGGGTTCGACGACATTCCCTTCGCAAAGTACACGACGCCGACGCTCACCACGGCGGCTGTTCCCATTACCGAGCTGGGCGAGCAGGCCTGGCACCAGCTGCGGGCCCTCATCCGCAACGAGGAAAGCGACGCTCCCGGCAGCCGCTACCAGCCAAAGCTCGAGGTACGCGCCAGCACCGGTCCGGCAAAGGCAGCCCGTACGGCAGTCCACGGCTGAGCGCCAGCCTCGTTCAGGAGCTGATGGGCAGGCCCAGCCCCGCTTCCCGGTAATACCCCTCGATGTGCGCTGCCACCAGCTGTGCCGCGTGGTCGCCGTCGTCATTCCTGATGGCGGCAAGGATCTCTCGGTGCTCCGCCTTCAGCCGCGAGGCTGTGGCCTCCCAGTCCGGCAGGTTGGACGTCAGCTGCGCGGCGTAGCGCTGGATGGATTCGCGCAACGACCCCATCATTGCGCTGACCACGGCGTTTCCCGCGGCATCCGCGAGGGCCAGGTGGAACCGGACGTCCAGCGCCAGGAATTCGTCAACGTCCAACCCTTCAGCGGCCATCTCGTCCAGCAGTCTGCCGGCCGCCTCCAGCTCCGGGGCCTGCGGGCTTGCCTTTGATGCCGCCCAGGACTCCAGGAGGACCCGGGTTTCAACAATGTCCGCCACCGGAAGGTGCTGCGTGGCAACGTGCAGCCGCAGTGCTGAGCCAAGTGCCGCCGTCGGATCCGAAATGACCACCGTCCCGGCATCCGGGCCCGAGCCAACCCCGGCCCGGACCACCCCCATGGCTTCGAGGATCCGGATCGCTTCCCGTACGGACGTGCGTGAAACCTTCAGCTGCTCGGCCAGCGTGCGCTCGGCAGGAAGACGGCCGCCGACCGTCAGCCGGCCCTCGGAAAGCTCGTTTTCGATCCACGACAAAACAAGCTGGTGCGTACGCATAGGGCCATGGTACTTGATGTGGTCCAACCACATGGCCTACAGTGTGGTTAGACCACAGGCGGTTCCGGATGCGGACCTGCCGGCCCAATGGAGGACGCCATGACCCACACCATCCAGCCCAACAATCCCGAGGCAACGCCTGCACCCGATGCCACTGACATCCCGGCGGCAGCACAACCCAAGCCCTCCCCCGCACCCGCCGCTTCCGGCGTGCCGGCAGCCCTGAAGCGCCGGATCCCCAAGTACTCGGACCTGGCCCCGCTGATGCAGTTCAAGAAGCCCGAGTTCAGCAAGGAAGCCCGGCTCAAGCGGGCCAGCACCATCTGGGAACTCCGCGACATCGCCAAGCGCCGCACCCCGCAGGCACCGTTCGACTACACCGACGGCGCCGCCGAAGGGGAAATCACCCTCCGCCGCGCAAGGGAGGCATTCCTGGACATCGAGTTCCGGCCCGGCATCCTGCGCAACGTCTCCAAAATCGACCTGAGCACCGAGATCCTGGGCAAGCCCTCCCGGCTGCCCGTGGGCATCGCTCCCACCGGCTTCACCCGGATGATGCAGTCCGAAGGCGAGTACGCCGGATCCCAGGCCGCGGAAGCCGCCGGAATCCCCTACACCCTTTCCACCATGGGCACCGCGTCCATCGAGGATGTGGCGGCCGCAGCCCCGAACGGCCGCAACTGGTTCCAGCTGTACCTCTGGACGGACCGCGACCGCTCGCTGGAGCTGATTGAGCGGGCCGCCAAGGCCGGCAACGACACCCTCATGGTCACCGTGGACACCGCCGTGGCCGGCGCCCGCCTCCGCGATGTCCGCAACGGCATGACCATCCCGCCCGCGCTGACCGTCAAAACCGTCCTGGACGCCTCCTACCGGCCCGCCTGGTGGTTCAACTTCCTCACGCACGAGCCGCTCACGTTCGCGTCGCTGTCCCGCTACACCGGAACCGTGGCCGACCTCATCAACTCCATGTTCGATCCCACACTGACCTTCGAGGACCTGGACTGGCTGCGCGAAACCTGGAAGGGCAAGCTGGTGGTCAAGGGCATCCAGACCGTGGAGGATGCCCGCCGCGTCGTCGACCATGGCGCCGACGGCGTGGTCCTCTCCAACCACGGCGGCCGCCAGCTGGACCGGGCACCCATCCCGTTCCACCTCCTCCCCGAGGTCAAGCAGGCCTTCACCGCAGACAACAGCGACGCCGCGATTATGCTGGACACCGGCATCATGAGCGGCGCGGACATCGTGGCTGCCCTCGCGCTGGGTGCCGACTTCACGCTGATCGGCCGCGCCTACCTGTACGGCCTGATGGCCGGGGGCCGGGCAGGCGTTGACCGCACGCTGCAGATCCTAGAGAAGGACATGGCCCGCACCATGGCCCTGCTGGGCGTCAGCAGCATCTCCGAACTGACCCCGGAGCACGTGCGCCTGCTCAACAAATAGACCCCCAACCAGGTAGCAGTAAGTGTCGTTTTGAGCGCTCAGAACGACACTTGCTGCTACTTACTTTTGCGGCCGAACTTCGGCAGGGTGGGGAGGTTCGCCAGGAGGTCGGCGGCCTTGGTGGCAGCACGCCCCACGGTCCTGCCGATCTGCTGGGGCACGCTGTCATCGCTCAGGGGCGCCGTGGTTCCGCCGGGAATGACGACGGCGGGACTCAGCTCGGCGCCGTCGCGCGCCAGGACACCGGCGGACACAGCCTCGGCCGCCACAGCGCCGGCAGTGGCGGCCATCTGGTGCGCGGGTGCCTCCTCGGTGGTGGTGGGGGAAGCCTGTTCCTGGCTGCTTTCAGCAGCAGCGGCGTGCACGGGCGCCCGGCCGGCTGCTTCCGCTGGCGCCGCCGCTCCCACGTCCAGGGTTTCAAGCCAGGTGGCGATGCCCTCCAGCGGTTTGCGGTTGAGTGCGTAGTAGCGCTTCTGGCCCTGGGCCCTCATGCTCACCAGCTGGGCTTCGCGAAGGACTTTGAGGTGCTTGGAAATGGTGGGCTGGCTCGCCGCCAGTTCCTCCACCAGTTCGCCCACGGCCTTGTCTCCGGAGCGGAGGGAAACCAAAATGTCACGCCGGGTCGATTCCGCTATGACGGCAAATACGTCGTCTGTCACCATGCCTCAACCCTAGCGACATATACGCCGAAAGGCATCAACTATTTCGGCCCGTATCCGAACGCCATTGCCCAGGTTCTTCCGCGGTGCTAGAACGGTTCCAGGGTTGCCCCGGGTTCCCGGTCAGCAGCCAGAGTGACCTGAGGAGTGGGTGGCATGGATGTCCTCCGCCAGCAACTGTTCAACATCATCGCGTTCGTTTTCCTGGGCCTCTTCGTCGCCGTGTGGGGCTCCGTGCTGCTGCGTGTGGGGTTCTGGGTGCCTGACGGCAGGACTGTGGCGCCGCCCCTCAATGGAGCCCTGGTCACCGCGGCCGGCGTCCTGGCCACATCCTTGAGTTCCCTTACGGCATCTGCGCTGGGTTTTACCATCGCCGAGGTCCGCCGTGACGAGTCTGAACAGGATGCCCGCCGGACATCAGGGCCCGGGGCGCCGGGAAGCTCCACTGCGGTCAACCCGTCGGACGTCACCGCCAGGCTGTCGGGGAGGATCGTCGCAGCCATCATCGTTTACCTCGCCGTGGGCCTGGCCGTCCTGCTGCTCTGGCTCGCCAAGGGAACCGCGTCCACGGACCTGATCGGGGCCTTCGCGTTATCGCTGCTGGGATGGCTCATCGGCGCGGCGGGCGTGGTGTTCCAGACGGAGAAGCGGAACACCTGAAGGCAACGCGTCAGTCGAACCAGGGGTCGAGTCCGTGGAGCGGGAACACGGATTTCCGGGTTGCCATCACCGTCCGGTCCACGGCGTCATTGGGATCGAATCCGACCTCCCACGACCGCCACCAGAGCTCCACATCGTCACTCATCAGCTCCGGCGCGGAGGATCCGAACTTCTCCTGGACGTAGTCACGCCAGTCCTGCGGGACCGGCGTGCGCAGCGGCACGGGCCGTCCGGCCGCGATGGCAATCAGGTGGCTCCAGGACCGCGGGACCACCTGGAGGACGTTGTAGCCGCCGCCTCCCGTGGCGATCCAGCGGTTGTCGCAGTGGCGGGCTGCAAGGTTCCCGACGGCGGAGGCGGCCTCCCGCTGCCCGTCAACGCTGAGGTTGAGGTGCGTGAGGGGATCCAGGCGGTGGGAGTCGCAGCCGTGCTGGCTGACAATCACCTCCGGCTGGAAGGCGGCCACCAGCTGCGGGACCACGGCATAGAAGGCGCGCAGCCAGCCGGCGTCCCCCGTTCCCGAGGGCAGTGCGACGTTCACGGCCGTCCCCTCCGCCTGCGGACCGCCGATCTCGTTCGCGAACCCGGTGCCCGGGAACAGCGTCAGCCCGCTCTCGTGCAGCGAAACCGTGAGGACGCGGGGGTCGTCCCAGAAAATACTTTCCGTTCCGTCCCCGTGGTGCGCATCGACGTCGATATACGCCACCCTGCGGATGCCGCCGTCGAGCAGCTTCTGAACGGCAAGTGCAGCGTCGTTATAAATGCAGAACCCGCTGGCCCGCTCGCGGGAGGCGTGGTGCATGCCCCCGCCGAAATTGATGGCGCGCAGGGCTGAACCGTCCAGGATCCGGGAGGCGGACAGCAGCGAAGCTCCGGCCAGGCGGGCCGCTGCCTCGTGCATTCCGGCAAAAGCGGGGTCGTCCTCGGTGCCCAGGCCACGGGCCTCGTCAGGCTGGCCGGGATGTGCGCTGACCTTTTTTACCGCCGCTACAAACTCGGGGGAATGCACGGACTCAAGGTCGGCGTCGTCCGCCACTCCCGGCGCCTCCACCGCAACATGCTCCAGGTCAAACAACCCAAGGGTGGCCGCCAACCGGGCTGTCAGGTCCATGCGCTCCGGCGCCATGGGGTGGCCCGGGCCGAAATTGTAGGCGGTCATGTCAGAACTCCACGCCACCACCGTTGGGGGCGCGGGCAAGGTGAGGCCCGGCAGGTATGTCATCAATCACAGGCTACCTGAGCGCGGCACCCCTCCTGCCCAGTCATGACGCATGCATTAGTGGTTTACTACTGGGGGAAGCAGTTTCTACCGAGGAAAAGCCACACATGACGCAAAGCCAGTCGAGGCCCCGTACCCCGGCCAACTGGCATCCCGCAGGGCAGGAGCGGGAAGGCCTCTGGATCCTTACGCGGCTGCGGGACTTCGTCGACGACATTGCGAATACCTCGCCGGCCCGGCTTGCCCTGACGGTGTTCGCCGCCGTCTGCCTGCTCTTCACGTTTCTCCTCTCGCTGCCGGCCTCATCAGCGGACGGTAACGTCACTCCCCTCCACCAGGCCATGTTCACAGCGGTGTCCGCCGTCTGCGTTACGGGCCTCACGGTGGTTACCACTGCCGTTCATTGGTCCTTCTTCGGCCAGCTGGTTATCCTCATCGCGATCTTCATTGGAGGCCTTGGCACCCTGACACTCGCGTCACTGCTGGCGCTGATGGTGAGCAAGCGGCTGGGCGTCCGCGGAAAGATCATTGCGGCAGAGTCCATGAACAACGCCGGGCGGCTGGGCGAAGTGGGAACACTCCTGCGGATCGTCATCACCACATCGGTGGTGATCGAGGCCGTCCTGGCGCTTGTCCTCATCCCCCGGTTCCTGGTACTCGGTGAGAGCTTCTGGGGCGCTGTCTGGCACGGCTTTTTCTACGCGATATCCTCGTTCAACAACGCAGGCTTTACTGCGCACGCGGACGGAATCGTTCCATTCGCGAGCGACCTGTGGATTCTAATTCCCATCATGTCTGGTGTGTTCCTTGGCAGCCTGGGGTTTCCGGTTGTTATGGTCCTGCTCCAGAACGGGCTCAACTGGAAAAAGTGGAACCTGCACACCAAGCTGACAATCGAAGTGTCCCTGATCCTCTTCGCGGCGGGCAGCGTCCTTTGGGCGCTGATGGAATGGGACAACCAGCGCACCATCGGCACCATGGGCATCGGTGACAAGGTCCTGCACTCGGTCTTCGCTTCCGTCCAGATCCGTTCCGGCGGCTTCAACCTCGTGGATCAGAACCAGATGGAATCCACCACCATGTTGCTGACCGACGCCCTGATGTTTGCCGGCGGAGGCTCCGCGTCGACGGCCGGCGGCATCAAAGTGACAACCATCGCCATCATGTTCCTGGCAATCGTGGCGGAGGCCCGGGGCGATGCCGATGTGAAGGTCCACGGCCGTACGATCCCGCAGGGTGCCATGCGGGTGGCAATTTCGGTGATCGTAGCCGGCGCCACCCTGGTCTCGGTAGGCTCGTTCCTCCTGCTGAACATCAGCGGGGCGCCCCTTGACCGCGTGCTGTTCGAAGCGATTTCCGCTTTTGCTACCTGCGGTCTAAGTACGAACCTCAGCGCCGAGGTGCCGCCGGCAGGAGCATACGTCCTGACTGCCCTGATGTTCATGGGGCGTGTTGGTACAGTAACCCTCGCCGCCGCCCTCGCCCTGCGGCAACGCAGGCAGCTGTATCACTACCCGGAAGAGAGGCCCATCATTGGCTAGTTCCCCAGATGCCCCGCGGCGCCCAGCACACAACGCGCCAGTCCTGGTCGTTGGGCTTGGCCGGTTCGGATCGGCAACGGCCGAACAACTGGTGAAGCAGGGCCGCGAAGTACTGGCCATCGAGCGCGACCGGAGCCTCGTCCAAAAGTGGGCCGCTACCCTGACCCACGTGGTGGAGGCCGACGCCACCAACATCGACGCACTCCGCCAGCTGGGCGCCCAGGAGTTCAGCTCGGCCGTGGTGGGGGTGGGCACGTCCATCGAATCCTCGGTGCTGATCACAGTCAACCTCGTGGACCTTGGCATCGAGCACCTCTGGGTCAAGGCCATTACGCCCTCCCACGGCAAAATCCTCACCCGCATCGGAGCCAACCACGTGATCTACCCGGAGGCCGACGCCGGTGTCCGGGCCGCGCACCTGGTCTCCGGCCGGATGCTGGACTTCATCGAGTTCGACGACGACTTCGCCATTGTGAAGATGTATCCCCCGCGCGAAACGGTGGGATTCACGCTGGACGAGTCCAAGGTCCGGTCCAAGTACGGCGTGACGATCGTCGGCGTGAAGTCGCCGGGTGAGGACTTCACCTACGCCCGCCCGGAGACCAAGGTTTCCTCCCGGGACATGCTGATCGTGTCCGGCCACGTGGACCTGCTGGAACGGTTTGCAGCCCGCCCCTAGTTTCCGAGTTTTTGTCCAGATATGCAGGCTTGAACGATGGTTAAGTCCGCATATCTGGACAAAAACTCCGTGAGTCAGCCGAGCTGCCGGGTGATCTCGGCTGCCCGCTCCGCGGCGGCGCGGGCGCCGGCGGCAATAATGGCGGGCAGGCCGCGCTCGTCGAACGTGGCGATGGCCCTCTCGGTGGTGCCGTTCGGGCTGGTTACGGCTTTGCGCAGTGCGCTCGGATCGGCGCCGGGCTCGGCCAGCATAAAGCCGGCTCCGGCCACTGTTTCCCGGGCGAGGAGAAGCGACAGATCCGGGTCCAGGCCAAGCTCACGGCCTGCTGCGGCCATCGCTTCAGCCAGGTAAAAGGCGTAGGCCGGTCCGGAGCCGCTGATCGCCGACAGCGCGTCCACCTGTTCCTCGGGGACCTCCACCACCGTTCCCGCGCCGTGCAGGACGTCCTTGACCCTCTGGAGCTGCTCCGCGGTGCAGTTGGTGCCCGGCGAGACCGACACCACGCCGCGGCCCAGCTTGGCCGGTGTATTGGGCATGGACCGGATGACCGGCTGCCCAGCCGGCAGTGCCGCCTCAAGCTGCGCAATGGATACCGCCGCGGCCACGCTGACCACCACCGTGGTGGGCGAGAGCGAGCTGCTGATCTCCCGTGCAAGTTCCGTAATGCCAACAGGCTTGACGCCAAGGATCACGACGCCGGATCCCTTGGTTGCCTGCTTGTTGTTGTCCGGCTCCTCTTCCCCCGCGATTGCGGTCACCCCGTGGTGCCGTTCTGCCAGCTCGGCGGCGCGCTCTGCCCTCCGGACGGTTGCGACGACGTCCGCCGGATCCGTTCCGGATTCCAGCAGGCCACTCAGAATTGCTTCGTTCATGGATCCACAGCCAAGGAATGCGATTCGGTTGCTCATGGCTCCATCATTACAGTTCGGCCGGGCAGGCGCAGAAAACCATGACCCGGGACGGACACGAAAATGGTGGGAACTCCCCGAAATCCATTCACAGGTGGCTCCCATGTTGGGTGCAGGTGCCTCACAACTTGGCGCCCTAACGTAGTTATTACCTCATTGAGGGTGCGAGTGATGCGGCAGGGATGGGGATCCCTGCCAGGGTACCGGCGTTCGGCAACAGGTTTTCCCCCATTTTCCTGTTGCCGGCGCCGGTATTTCCGCTTAAAGGGGTTTTTAGACTGCGGCTTCGACAGCCTGCGGCGGCGCCAGGTGGGGGGCCAGCTCCAGCGGCCCGGAAAATACCAGCTGGTCCAGCCGGCGAAGGATCAGGCCTTCGCGCAAGGCCCACGGGCAGATTCTCAGCTTCTTGAATTTGAAGAGTTCCAGAGCTGCCTCCGCCACGAGCGCTCCGGCCAGCAGCTGGTGGGCGCGGGCTTCCGAGACGCCCGGCAGGTGCAACCGGTCCTCGACCTTCATGGCCGAGATGCGCTGCGCCCAGACCCCCAGGTCCGAGGCCTGCAGCTCGCGCTTGACGTAGGGGCCGGCCGCGCTGGGGGCGGCCCCGGCGATCCGCGCCAGGGAACGGAAGGTCTTTGACGTTCCCGCCACCACGTTGGCCCGGCCCAGCCCGTCGAACTCCCGGACCGCAGGCTTGAGGGTAGCCCGGATGTACCGCCGCAGCTCCTTGACGCTTTTGGCCGACGGCGGATCTTCGGACAGCCAGTCCCGCGTGAGCCGGCTGGCACCCAGCGGCACGGAAGTGGCCACCTCCGGAAGCTCGTCCTGGCCGAAGGCCATCTCAAAGGAGCCGCCGCCGATGTCCAGGTTCAGGATGGGACCGGCGCCCCACCCATGCCAGCGCCTGACGGCGAAGAAGGTCATGGATGCTTCTTCGCTGCCGGTGAGTTCCTGCAGGGTCACGGTGGTTTCGTGCTTGACGCGGGCCAGGACCTCGGGTCCGTTGGTGGCCTCGCGGATGGCTGACGTACAGAAGGCCAGGAGGTCCTCGGCCTTGTGCCTGGCCGCAAATTCCCAGGCTTCAAGGACGAACTCGGTGAGCTCGTGCTGGCCTGCGTCGTTGATGCTGCCGTCCGGCTCCAGGTACTGGACCAGGGACAGCGGCCGTTTGTGCGAGGCGAAGGGTACCGGGCGCGCGCCGGGGTGGGCATCCACCAGGAGGAGATGGACAGTATTGGACCCGATATCGAGGACGCCTAGCCGCATGGTGCCATTATTCCTCGTCAGCCCGCTTGAAGTCGCGCTTGATGTTGGCCACGCCTTCGGGGTTGATCTCGAAACCGTAGGCTGCGCCCGGGTTAATGACCATTCCCAGTTCGTCGCCGATGTTGGCGATGATGGCCGCGCCCTGGGTTCCCAGCACGTTGGGAGCAGCTTCGAGGTACTGCTGGTCCACGCGGCTGGGGTGCGAGAAGACGGCGAGGACGGGATCGCCGTCGGCGTTGCCCAGGACCAGGGGCTCCACCTGGGAGTCCTCGCCCTCGATACCGTCCGAACTGATGATGTAGACCTCACTGTTCAGGAAGGACAGGATGACGTCTACCGGGCTGGCGTCAGGCTGCCCGCCCTTGGCGAGCTTTTCCTCGAGGTCGTTGAGGGGCTGGAGATCCGTGTGCGCTGGCTGTTCAGTCATCCCACTACCCGATCACGATCCAGTGCCCCATGCAAACCCCGTAACAGCCGCTACTTCTTCGCGGTGGCCTTCTTCTTGGCCGGAGCCTTGCGGGTGGCCGTACGCTTCACCGGACCCTTGGCACGCTTCTCCGCCAGCAGTTCCACGGCCTGTTCGCGGGTCAGCTCCTCCAGTGAGGTTGCCCGCGGAACGGTGATGTTGGTGATCCCGTCCGTGATGTAGGGGCCGAAGCGGCCTTCCTTCACCACGATGTTCTTCTCCGACACCGGGTCCGGGCCGAACTCAGCCAGTGGCGGGACGGCGGCCCGGGCACCGCGCTGCTTCGGCTGGGAGTAGATCTCCAGCGCCTGGTCCAGGGTGATGGTGAAGATCTCTTCCTCGGAGCCGATGGACCGGGAGTCGGTCCCCTTCTTGAGGTAAGGACCAAACCGGCCGTTCTGCACCGTGATGAGGTTGCCTTCGCCGTCCTCGCCCAGGGCGCGGGGCAGGCTCATGAGCTGCAGCGCCTCGTCCAGGGTGACCGACTCCACGGTCATGGACTTGAACAGCGAGCCGGTGCGGGGCTTCGCCTTGACCGGCTTCTTCGGCGGCTTGGGCTTGCCGTTCTTGTAGTACTCCACCGGCTGGGCGGCAATCTGTTCCTCGGTCATCTCCGGGATGACCTCGGTGACGTAGGCGCCGTAGCGGCCGTTCTTGGCAACCACCGTGTGCCCGGTGTGCGGATCGGTGCCCAGCACCCGTTCCTCGGGGGCTGCGGTTTCCATCAGCTCAATGGCCTTGGCAGCGGTCAGTTCGTCCGGAGCCAGGTCCTCGGGCACGTTGGCGCGGGGCGACTCCACGATCTCCCCGGTCTTCGGGTCAACAGTGGCGGCCGAGCTTTCCAGGTACGGGCCGAATTTGCCAACCCGGAGCGTGATCTCATCGGTGATGGGGATGGAGTTGATTTCGCGGGCGTCGATCTCGCCCAGGTTGTTCACGATGCTCAGCAGGCCCGGGTCCGAGTCTTCACCGAAGTAGAAGTGGCGGAGCCAGGAGGCGCCCACGGCCTGGCCGTTGGCGATCTTGTCCAGGTCGCCTTCCATGTCCGCGGTGAACTCGTAGTCAACATAGTCGCTGAAGTGCTGCTCCAGCAGGCGGATCACCGAGAAGGCGATCCAGCTGGGGACCAGCGCAGAACCCTGTTTCCGGACGTATCCGCGGTCTTGGATGGTGGAGATGGTGGAGGCGTAGGTGGACGGGCGGCCGATGCCCCTCTTCTCCAGCTCAGCCGTCAGTGACGCTTCGGTGTAGCGCGGCGGCGGTGAGGTTTCGTGGCCCACTGCCAGGATCTCGGAGGCCTTGAGGGCATCCCCCTTGGCCACGTTGGGCAGCCGGCGGGCGTCGTCGGAGTCGTCGTCTCCGCGGGTCTCGTCCTTGCCTTCCTCGTAGGCGGCGAGGAAGCCGGGGAACGTGATCACGGTGCCGGAGGCCGAGAACTCGGCATCCCGGCCGTCCGCAGCGACGGCACCCAGCCGGATGGTCGCCGTCGAGCCCTTCGCATCGGCCATCTGGGACGCGACGGTGCGCTTCCAGATGAGTTCGTACAGGCGGAATTCGTCGCCCGAGAGCTGCTTGGCCACCTGGGCCGGGGTGCGGAACGAGTCGCCGGCTGGGCGGATGGCCTCGTGCGCCTCCTGCGCGTTGGCTGCCTTGCCTGTGTACACGCGCGGTGATTGCGGGATGTACTCCGGGCCGTACAGCTCGGACGCCTGGCGCCGCGCGGCGGTGAGGGCTTCGTCGCTCAGCGCGGAGGAGTCCGTACGCATATAGGTGATGTAGCCGTTTTCGTACAGCCGCTGGGCCACCTGCATGGTGCTCTTGGAGGAGAAGCGCAGCTTGCGTCCCGCCTCCTGCTGCAGCGTGGACGTGGTGAAGGGCGCAGCCGGGCGCCGGGTGTACGGCTTGGTGTCCACGGACCGGACAGTGAACGAAGCGTCCTGCAGCCCTGCCGCCAGGGACGCAGCCAGTTCCTCGTTCAGGTGGGCAACGTTCTTCGACGTCAGGACGCCGTCGTCGTTGAAGTCCCGGCCGCTGGCAACCTTGGCACCGTCCACGGCGGCGAGCTTGGCTTTGAAGGAGCCGGCGTCGGCGCCGAACTGACCCGTGAGGTCCCAGTAGGAGGCGGCCTTGAAGGCCATCCGCTCGCGTTCGCGGTCCACCACCATGCGGGTCACCACGGACTGCACGCGGCCGGCGGACAGGCCGCGGGCCACCTTGCGCCACAGCACCGGGGAAATTTCGTAGCCGTACAGGCGGTCCAGGACGCGGCGGGTCTCCTGGGCGTCCACCAGCGCGGTGTCCACGTCGCGCAGGTTGCCCATGGCGCGCTGGATGGCTTCCTTGGTGATTTCGCCGAACGTCATCCGGTATACCGGGACCTTGGGCTTGAGCACTTCCAGCAGGTGCCACGCGATGGCCTCGCCCTCGCGGTCCCCATCGGTTGCGAGATAGAGTTCGTCGGCGTCCTTGAGCGCGGCCTTGAGCTCAGTCACCTTTTTCTTCTTGTCCGCGGACACCACGTAGTAGGGCTTGAAGTCGTGGTCAATGTCGACGGCGAACTTGCCCACCGACGTTTTCTTCAGCTCGGCGGGGAGTTCGGACGGCTGCGGCAGGTCCCGGATGTGACCGATGGAGGCCTCTACGATGAAGCCCTCGCCGAGGTACTTGGCGATGGTCTTGCTCTTGGCCGGAGACTCCACAATCACGAGTTTCTTGCCGGTTTTGGCCTTGCTTGGCACGGTGCTCCTACAGAAAAAGGTTGCTCGGGCAGATGCGCCCATACTGGCCTAGTTCACCATATTTTGCAGAAATGTGCGCATCCATGTGGAAAAGAAGGGGGTTCTGCCGGGCGCTGTGGGCGCCTTGCTCCGTGCCTTATCCGGCGGCGGGGATCAGGAAGCCGTCCCGCACCAGATTGGCCACATCGGTGAGCAGCCCGCCCCGGAAGGAACCGGCGTCGAACCCGTCCTCCCCCACCATCCCGCCGCCGAGCAGCGCCTCCAAAGCACCGGCAATCTGCCCGGCGGAAAGGTCACCGTCGCAGGCCGACACGAAGCCTGCCAGTTCGGTGCTCAGCAGGTTTGTCCGGCGCAGGCCTGCGCCCTGCCGGAGCAGGATCACGCCAGGGTGCTCCGCCCCCGGGCGCTGGTGGCGCTCCTCCGTGACGTCCTCCGCCACCAGCAGGTGCGCGTCCTCCAGGCTGTGCGCGGCCAGCCAGTCGATGCGTTCGACGGCGGCGCCCAGGTGGGGGCCGATGGGCTGCTCGATGGGGTAGGTGATTTCCTCGAACCGGCTGAAGGTGCCCTGCCCGGGTGCCGGCGGCCGCCGGAGCCATACCATGCCGAAGCCGATGCCCTCCACGTTCCTCGACTCGAAGTCCGCCAGGTAGGCCGCGTAAGCGTCCCGGTAGTGCTGCCGGTCCCGGCCCTCGGAGGCGTCCTGCAGCCAGGTTTCCGCGTACTGCTCCGGTCCCACCTGCTCGCGCTGGATGAACCAGGCATCCGTGTCCGGCCGGACCCACATCCGCGGGCGCTCCTGCCACCCGGTTCCGGCCGCCACTTCCCAGTTCCCCAGCATCTGCGCGGTGCCGCCGGGCGCCAGGACACCCGGCAGGGCGGCAACCAGCGAGGCAACAATCCCATCGCCCGGCAGTCCGCCGTCGCGGTAGGTGAACTGGTCCGCGGCGTCCTCGCCTGCGCTTCGTGGTGTGATCACGAACGGCGGGTTGGACACCACCAGCCCGAACTCCTCACCGGCCACAGGCTCCAGCAGCGACCCCAGGCGCAGGCTCACCCTGTCCTCCAGCCGGGACGGGTCAACGGACAGGGCCGCGGCGTTGAGCAGGATGTTGAAGCGCGTGAACGCAAGCGCCCGTTCGGAGATGTCCGTTGCCGTGACGTGCTCGCAGTGGTGGAGCAGGTGGAAGGTCTGGATGCCGCATCCGGTGCCGAGGTCCAGGGCGCGTTCCGTATGGCGGCGGACGGTGGTCTGCACCAGGGTGGTGGACGCCTGGCCGATGCCGAGCACATGGTCGTGCCGCAGCACCCCCGCCTGCTGGTGCGCGGCCAGATCGCTGGCCACCCAGAGCTCCGCACCCCCGCTGCCGCTGTCGCTCTGACCTTCGTTCCCCTCCCACCCGTACGGCCGCAAGTCAGCTTTGGCAGCCAACAGACCCGCGCCGGGAACGGGCTCAACAAGCCCCAGCGTGAGGAGGCCGTCGGCACCGATGCCCGGAAGGGCGGCGTCGAGTGTTTCCTTCGCCTGCGGCTCGGCCAGGAGCCACAGGCGGACGACGGCGGCGAGCGCCGCGTTCCCTTCGTCCTGGCGCAGTACCCGGTCCACTGCCAGCAGGGCCGGAATGATCTGGTCCCGGTTCAGGGCAGCGGAGGCTGCGGCGCCCAGGAGCCGGGCGACGCCGTCGGGAGTGTAGTCCAGGCGCCTCAGGTCGGCGGCGAGGGCCGTGAGCAGTTCCGGGAGGTCGCTGCGGGGTGCGTCCGGGGTGTTGCCGGCGGTGAACTCGTATGGGGATTTAGGCACTGCCCAAGTTTAGTCCGGCGGGCGCCGGAGCCCGGGGCCGCCCGCACCGGGTAGCGTTGAGGCATGCCTTCGCGTCTTTCCGTCCCTCCGCGCGCCCGGTTCCGGCCCGCGCGGAGCGCCCGCCTGATGCCGTGGTCCGCCGTGTCCGCGGGTGCGGCGGCCCTTGTCCTGGCCGGGTGCTCCCCCGTTGTTTCCATCGAGAACGCGGACGTTCCGCAGTGGCAGGCCACCGCGCTGCCCCCGGTTCCGGGAGCGGTCCTTGAGGACGCCGGTAAAATCCTCAACCGGGACCGCATCATCAGGGAAGCCGCTGATGTCCCGGCGGGGCGCTATACCCTCACCGCCACGTGCGAGGGTGGCGGGAAGGCCTTCTTCGCCGTATCGCTGGACGGGAAGAAGCTGGCGGACGCCGGAGCAGCCTGCAACGGAAGCCGGGAAATGACAAAAATCACCCTGCCGGACGCCGGCACACTGGACATCAGCACGTACAGCGTGGACGCACCCCTCATTTACGCCTACCGGCTGGCCCCCGCGGAATAACCGCCTTCCGTGCTCTGGCCCGCCGTCGCCTGCGGGCATACAGTCGGACTATGCCCAGTGTGCGGACAGCCTCCGCGCCATCCACCGTCCCCACGGCCCCCGGTGGGGACGCACGGGTGCGGCCTGCGCGGAAGCCGGCCGCCGCCGTCGTCATTGCTGCCATGGCCGCCGGCATGGTGCTGGGCGGGTGTGAATATACGTACGACGACGGGCGGAACCTGCCAGGGCCCGTCGAGGCGGAAGGGACGCGTCTTCCCGGGCCGGTGTTCACCCGCGACCCCCTGCAGAACGACCCCGTCAGCGAGGAGGACGTTGGCGCGTGGGCGGCCCGCACGCTGCCCGACACCGGGCAGCCCGTGGCCTCCGCGGGGGCGGGCCTTGTGGCCGCGGGCAACGTCCGGACGGAGTCCACGCCGGTGCTGGGGACTGGCACCTACGCGCTGGCCCTGGCGTGCCGCAGCCAGCGGCGCGTGACCTTCACGGTCCGCAGCGACTCACTGACCCTGGTGGACCTGGGGCTCCGGTGCGGGATCAACCGGGAGAACGTCATCTATCTCTCCTCGGAGACAGCGCTCACCATCAGGGTGGAGGCCAGGACAGGCGCGAACTACGCCTACCGGCTGCGGCTCCTCTGAGGTGGTTGCCTGTGCTTAGGCGGCGCAGCCCTCCGGGCAGCGGAGGGTTTCCGGGCTGGAGGCGCACTCCGCGCAGTACAGGGTAAGGGTGCGGCAGCTGGGGTTGGAGCAGTTCTCGAACTTGCTGGTGGGCGCTGCGCAGCGGGTGCACTGCCCGATGGTCTTCGCGTCGTCGCTGAACTCCAGGTGCATGCGCTTGTCGAAGACGTAGAGCGAGCCCTCCCACAGGCCCTGGTCCTTGAAGGTTTCACCGTAGCGGACAATACCGCCGTCCAGCTGGTACACCTCTTTGAAGCCCCGGTTCACCATCAGACTGGACAGCACCTCGCAGCGGATTCCGCCGGTGCAGTAGGTGACCACGGGCTTGTCCTTGAGCCCGTCATACTTACCGGACTCGAGTTCCTGGATGAAGTCATGGGTGGTGGCAACGTCCGGGACGATTGCGTCCTTGAACCGGCCGATCTGCGCTTCGAAGGCATTCCGCCCGTCGAAGAAGACCACGTCCTCCCCGCTTTGCTTCTTGGTGTCAACGAGCTGGTGCAGTTCCTCGGGCTTAAGGTGGGTTCCGCCGCCCACCACCCCCTGGGCATCGACCTTCAGCTCGCCGGGGGCGCCGAAGGAGACAATCTCATCGCGCACCTTGACGCTGAGGCGCGGGAAGTCCTCCGCACCACCGTCGGACCATTTCACGTCGATGTCCCGAAAGCCCTGGTACTCGCGGGTTGTCTTCACGTATTGCTTCACGGCACCGATCTCACCGCCCACGGTGGCGTTGATGCCGTCCTTGGAGATCAGGATGCGGCCCGTCAGCCCGAGCTTCTCGCAGAGGGCACGCTGCCAGAGCCGCACCGCCTCCGGGTCGGGAAGGGGGGTAAAGCCGTAAAAAAGCACAATTCGGTTTAAAGCCACGTATTTAAGGGTAACGGCACGGTTAGGCGGGCGGCGCGGGAAACCTGCGGCTGCCGGAGCAGCGGCCATGACTGCCGGCCCGTACCGGCGCTTCCGCCGCATCACAATTGCATAAGCTCTTGGCAGCCCCCTGTTGCTGGCGGTCGGGCTGGAATAGTCTCATGCCATGAGTCCGGAAACCATGGTTGAAGACATCACTGGCCTTCTTGAGGTGTGGGTGGCCGGTTGGGCCGGCTGTCGCGGTTACAGGACATCCACCGAGGGCCGTTTCCCTGCTGCGCTTCGCGCCGACACCAGCGGCGACTGGGAATTCTTCGCTTCCGAGCCCGCGGACGATGAGTTCGCAGCCCTGGCCGCAAAGACGGCCGAAGCACCCGCGAGGGTCCTCACCATCCTCACCAATGACATCCCCCGGTACTCCGCCCTGGCGGAACGGCACGGCCTGAACGTGACCTCCAGCTCGCAGGCGATGATGATCGTGGATATGGAAACCCAGGACGCCGAGGATCCCTGGCTCTCCGACGACGACCTCACGCATTCGACGTGGGAGCAGGACGGCGTGCACTACGCAGAGGTCCGCTCCGGCGACACCCTGGCGGCCAGCGGACGCGTTTTTGTGGTGGGGGAAACCGCGGTGTTTGACAAGATCATCACCGAACCGGCTTTCCAGCGCCGCGGCCTGGGCAGTTTCATCATGCGTGCCCTGGCCGCCCAGGCCTTCGAGCACGACGTGCAGGAGGGCCTTCTCCTGGCCTCCGCCGACGGCCGGAAACTGTATTCCCACCTCGGCTGGACCACCGTTTCCCGCGTGCTGATGCTCTCCGCATCCCATGACGGTTCCGACCTCTCCCTGAGCTGACCCTTCCTGTTACCCCCATGGCGAACCGGGGCCGGCAAGGCTCCGCCGGGTGAAACAATGTGGGGGTGAACCCCCATGACTCCCTGATTCCCCTGCTGGGCCGCGGCCCGGACCCGGAACAGCTCCGTCATGTGCGAACCATCCCGGCGCGCGAGGCCGAGCATGAGCCATGGCCCGTCTGGGTCCACCCGGACCTGGTCGCGGCGTACCGATCGCTGGGCATCCAGGAGCCCTACCGGCACCAGGTGGAGGCAGCCGGCATAGCCCACGGCGGCGAACACGTTGTGGTGGCCACCGGAACCGCGTCAGGGAAATCGCTGGCGTATCAGCTGCCGGCCATCGACGCCATCCACCGCTCCGAACTGCGGGTCCTGGCTGACCCGGGGAAAATCCACGACGACGGCGCCGTCACCCTGTACCTCTCCCCCACCAAAGCCCTGGCGGCCGACCAGCTCAACGCCATCCGCGCCCTGAAACTGCCCACCGTGCGGGCGGAGACCTACGACGGCGACACCGACCCCGCGTCCCGCCGCTGGATCAGGGACCACGCCAACTTCATCCTGGCCAACCCGGACATGCTCCACTTCGGGATCCTTCCCAACCATGCCTGGTGGGCCGGGTTCTTCCGCCGCCTGCGCTACGTGATCATTGACGAGGCCCACAGCTACCGCGGAGTGTTCGGCTCCCACGTGGCCAACCTGATGCGGCGGCTGCGCCGGATCTGCGCCTACTACGGGGCAGGCACGGCCCACCCGGGCCCAGTGTTCATCGCGGCCTCCGCCACAGCCTCGGAGCCTGACGTCTCCTTCGCCCGGCTCATCGGCGCCCCGGTCAAGGCCGTGTCCCGTGACGGCTCCCCGCACGGTTCCACCACCGTGGCCTTCTGGGAACCGGCCCTGACCGAAGTCCGGGGCGAGAACGGCGCCAGGGAACGGCGGACGGCGGTGGCAGAAACCGCCGACCTGCTGGCAAACCTGGTGTCCGCGCGCACCCGCACCATAGCGTTCATCAAGTCCCGGCGCGGGGCGGAAACCATCTCCTCGATCACGAAACGCCTCCTGGACGAGGTGGATCCCAGCCTGCCGCAGCGGGTGGCCGCCTACCGTTCCGGATACCTGCCCGAAGAACGCCGTGCGGTGGAACGGGCCCTGCGCTCCGGCGAACTGCTGGGCGTTTCGAGTACCTCAGCGCTGGAACTGGGCATCGATATCTCCGGCCTCGACGCCGTCCTGGTGGCAGGATGGCCAGGCACCCGGGCTTCCCTGTTCCAGCAGATCGGACGGGCCGGAAGGGCGGGCCAGGATGCCATCGCGGCCTTCGTGGCCAGCGACGATCCCCTGGACACCTTCCTGGTGAACCATCCCGAGGCGATCTTCGACGTGTCAGTGGAAGCGACGGTCTTCGACCCCTCCAACCCCTACGTCCTGGGGCCGCACCTGTGCGCCGCGGCTGCCGAGCTTCCCCTGGGACCCGCCGAACTGGTCCTGTTCGGCAGCACCGCGGAGTCCCTCCTGGACAGGCTGGTGGCACAAGGCTACCTGCGGCGGCGGCCCGCGGGCTGGTTCTGGACACACTCCCAGAGCGCGGCGGCCATGGTGAACCTGCGGGCCGATGGCGGTGGGCCGGTGAGCATCGTGGATGCCGAGACCGGCTCCCTCCTTGGCACGATGGATTCCCCGCAGACGCACTACCAGGCCCACACCGGCGCCGTCTACATCCACCAGGGTGACAGCTACGTGGTGGAGGACCTCAACGAGGACGATCACTGCGTGATGGTGCGCCGCGCCAATCCCGACTACTACACCACCGCCCGGGACGTGACCCAGATCGACGTGCTGGAAACCCAGCGGACGGCGGAATGGGGTGACATCTCTGTTCATTTCGGCGACGTCAAAGTGACTACCCAGGTTGTTTCCTTCCAGCGCAAGGCCCTCATCTCCAACGAAATCCTTGGGGAGGAGCCGCTGGAACTGGGTGCCCGCGAACTCTTCACCAAGGCCGTCTGGTTCGTGGTGGACAACAGCTCCCTCACCGGGGCGGGCCTGATCGAAGCCCAGTTTCCCGGCGCGCTGCACGCAGCGGAACATGCAGCCATCGGCCTGCTGCCCCTGGTGGCGTCCAGCGACCGGTGGGATATCGGCGGGGTGTCCACGGCATTGCACGCCGACACCGGGGTGCCCACCATCTTCGTGTATGACGGGCACCCCGGCGGCGCGGGTTTTGCGGAGCGCGGTTTCGACAAGGCCAAGGTCTGGCTGACAGCCACCCGTGACGCCATCAAGGCCTGCGAATGTGATTCCGGGTGCCCTTCCTGCGTCCAGTCACCCAAATGCGGGAACAAAAACAACCCGCTGGACAAGGCGGCCGCCATCACCCTCCTCGACGTCCTGCTCAAGAACTCCACCGAGGCCGCCTCCCCGGGCCTGGAAGTGCGGCACTGACCTGGACTGGCTAGGGTGGAGGCCCCGCACGGGAGCGCCCGTGGGCAGCTCCGAACACCGTCCGTTCCACCAGTTCGGTCCTCACCTCGACAGTCTGGCCAGTGCCCTCGGTGCAGCTCACTACTGCGGCCCCGTGCCGGGCAGCCACCTCCGCCGCCACGGTGCAGGGCTCCCCGGAGGCGAGGCCGCGCAGGGCGTCGGCCGCGGCCAGTGCCGCAAGGTCGGCAGCGGATGCCGCCCTGCTGGCCAGGACGGCAGACTGCGCCAGCATCAGCATCAGCGCCATGGCCGTCATCACCACCAGGGCAAGGCCGGCCGCCAGCACCGTCCCCGAGCCGCGTTCCCGGTTGGTGCCAACTGCACTTCCGTTCCGGCCTGCACCGCGACGCCTGGTCAGGCTCGTCCGGAGCCCGCGCCCCGTTCCAAGTACTTGGGAGCGTGTCATCCCGCCGTCTCGCTCCGGGTGGAGGCCCGCGCAGTCAGGTGCCACGGGATGGATGCGCCGAGGGGACCGCCCACGCGGTCTGTCACAGTGACATGCAGCCACTCGCCGTCGGCCGATACCGCCGCGGACGCCGACCCGCCGGCCAGCGTCCGGACGATCCTTTCCACAGCGGCGGAGTCGTCACCACGGGCAAGTGCGCGGGCGCCGGCACGCGCTCCCTCCTCCAGCCGCAGCTGGGTGACCCCGGCGGAGGCCCCTGCCAGCAGCATGGCCAGCAGCATCAGGACCGCGGGCAGGGTGACGGCGAACTCCGCCGTCACCGCGCCGCGCGAGCCCTGAGCCGTGGGGCCTCCGAAGGGACTGCAGGCCCGTCGATCCCATCCTCCGGTACGCCCGGTGGCGGACTGCGTGGCCACAGACGGACCCGTGACCGACTGACCTGTGGCGGTCGGAGCTGTACCGGACGAACCCGTGGCCGGGAGCACGGCCGGTGCCCGTGTCATGGCAAGGCCAGCGCGGTGCGGATCAGGGTGAGCAGGAAGCCACGGACCTCCTCGCTGCGGAGGATGAAGACCAGGAGCCCCGCAAAGCCCACGGCGGCGAGGGTGGCTATGGCGTATTCGGCGGTTGCCATCCCTGCTTCTGATCCGAGGAGCTGGACCCGGCCCTTGCTGGTCCGCGGCGCGCCTGCACCCGGATACAGTTCCACGGCGTTTGCAGGCAGCGGACTGCTTCCCCCGGCGTGGAGGCCGTGGCGGCCGGTGCTGCGGTGTTCCCGAGAGGCGGCACGGGCAGTGGCGGGCGCCGTGGCTCCGCCAGCGTAGCGGGGGCGGTAATGAGTGGACATGTGGTGTTTCCTTCCTTTGGGCCGGTGGTGTTGCCGGCTGTCTTGACTCTTCCGGGCCTTGCCTGGCGCGGTAAGCCCCGCGGGTTCGTAAGTGGAAAAGCTCAGCGGTTTCCCCTTGTGGAGGAGAAGACACGGACGCCTAGGACCCGGAAGGCACCAGGGCAAGCAGCACAGGAACCACGCCCAGGCAGATAAAGGCCGGAAGGGAGCAGAGGCCCAGCGGAACCACCAGCTTCACGCCCAGTGATGCCGCGCGCTTCTCGGCTGCACGGAACCTCTCCCGGCGGAGCCGTGCCGCCTGCGCGTAGAGAATCGCTGACGACGGAGCACCTGTCAGTGCCGCGAACCCCAGGGCGTCGCGTAGTTCCAGGACCTCGGGGAGTCGGACCGCGCTGCTGCGCCATGCGGTTTCCCAGTCGGCCCCGATTGCCAGTGCCGCCACAACCGGCCGAAGTGCGCCGCGGTACCTGTCAGAAGCCGAGGCGGCCACCAGTTCGAGTGAACGGCCGATGCCCGATCCGGCGTCCAGCATGGCGGCCACCAGTTCGAGCATCATGGCGGTGTCCCTCAGCCCTTCGGGCGCAGGTCCGGACATATTCCCTCCGTCACCGGCGGAGGCCTTCGCGCTGCGGCACGTGGCACCGGAGGACAGGCTGAGCAGCCGCTTGCGGGGCCTGCCCCGCCCGCTTCCGGCCAGGGCTGCCGCCGCGGCCAGGGTAAGGAAGAGCGCGAGCACTGCGGCGGAAGGCGGGCTCATGGCGCTCCAGCCCCTGCTGCCGCGGCCACTAGCCGGGCCGACCACAAGCGCCCGGCCACTGTCAGGCCGGCTCCGGCTGCAAGTGCTGCGAGTCCCCAGGGTGTTCCCAGCAGGATGGCGAGAGGGTCCACGCCCAGGGCCATTCCCAGGCCCAGCCCCATCAGCGGCAGCCAGGTAAGGAGGCTGACGGTAGCCTTTGGTCCGGCCAAGGCCGTCTGGCGGGCCGCGTCGGCGTCGTCCTCCACTTCAAGCTGTGCGGCGAACCTGGTCAGTACGTCTGCGAGCGGGCAGCCGCTTGCTTCAGCGATGTCGAAGCAGGCCGCGAGCTCCGACCATATGCGGGACTCCCTGTCCCGCCGGGGAAAAGCGGACGGCGACGCCCTGCGGATGGCTTCCGAAACGGGAACGCCGCGGCTGGCCGCAGCACGCGCGGCGGCCAACATGGCACCGGATTCCGCGGACAGGCCGTACGCATGGGAGCCGGAAGAACCATAGACGTCCCAGATCTCCTCCCAGAGCCGCGCCGGCGTGCGGCCGCCCTTGAGTAGCGCGGCGAGTTGCTGTACCACCAGGGTCATGGGGGCCGCAGGCCGTTCTGCTCCCCTGCCGGCGCCATGCAGCTTTCCCGCAAAGCCGCCCCGTGAGGGCTCTTTTGGCCCCGGAACCGGGCCGGACGCGCCCGTGCGGCGCAACCTGGCGGGGGCACCCAGCGGCGCCCTGGCAAGCAGCACTGCAGCCAGTCCCAGGGAAACGACAAGAAGGAGGATCATACGGGCGGTCCCGGGTCAAGCCCCAACCGTGCCGCCAGCGCGGTCCACCCGGGGCCGGCGGCCACTCTGCCTTCAACACTTTCCAGGGCAGGCTGGACGGTGAGTCCGCCGGGGCCGTCCCCGATCAGGCCCACGCACGCCACTGCCCGGCCCCGGTGCGTCCTGTCAACGTGGATGACCACGTCCAGCGCGCTCGCTGCCTGAAGCCTCACGCCGTCAGGATTCATTCCGGCGAGCGCACCGAGCGCAGTGAGCCGGGCGGGAACTGCAGCGGCAGTATTCGCATGGATAGTCCCGCCCCCGCCGCTGTGTCCGGTGTTCATGGCGGTGAGCAGCTCCCGGACTTCCGCGCCGCGGCATTCACCCACCACCAGCCTGTCCGGCCGCATGCGCAGCGCTTGCCGGACGAGATCGCCAAGATCCACCTCGCCGCCGCCCTCCAGGTTTCCGTGGCGTGACTCCAGGGACACGACATGCGGATGGACAGGATTCAGTTCCGAGGCATCCTCGATGAGGACCAACCGCTCTGCCGGACTGCACAGTCCAAGCAGCGTGGAGAGCAGGGTGGTCTTGCCGGACCCGGTGGCCCCGCTGATGAGGAAGCTCAACCTGTGCTCCACCACCCGTTCCAGGACACGCTGCAGTCCGGAGCTGAACATGCCGCTGTCCCGCAGCTCATCCATCGTGAAAACACGTTCGCGCCGGATCCGGATGCTGAGCAGCGTCCCGGCCGTAGAGACGGGCGGGAGCACGGCATGGACACGGTAGCCTCCGGCCAGCCGCACGTCCACGCAGGGTGAGCCGTCATCAAGGCGCCTGCCGCCTGCCGCCACGAGCCGGCAGGCCAACGCCCGGAGCTGGGCCTCGTTGTCGAAGGCCACGGTCACTCGCTCGATGCCGCGGCCCCTGTCCACCCACACGGACCCGGGAGCATTCACAAAGATGTCCGTCACGGCCGGGTCCCGGGTGAGAGCCTGCAGCGGGCCCAGGCCGTTCAGCTCGGCGCTGATCCGTTCCACGGCGGCAAGTGAACCCGCCGTGCCCAAAAGCTTCCCTGTGGCCTGCACCGCCGCAGCCACCCGCGAGGGCGTCACCGCGGCCGCGTCCGACATCATGGACTCCCGCACGGACTCGAGGAGTCCCAGGTCAACAGCCTGCCGCTCACCTGTGCGGCGTTCGCGCCGACGCCATTCGCCGGGCCCGGGTTCACCCGGGCGCCCGCCCTCCTGGCGGGGACTTTCCAGGCGCGGCCTGTCCTGCCGGGGACTGTCCTGGCCCGCGTCCAGGATCCGCGCCCGCCGCCGGACTCCCGTCTCTGGGCCCGGCGCCCCAGCGCCCGCCCGGTAACTCATTCGGGTCCTCCCGGAGCCAGCCCGTCCCCGAGGAGGTCCAGCACGGAAGCCGCGAAATGCCGGACCGCCCGCCGTTTTCCCAGCTCAAGGAGGCGGCCTGATTCCATGGCTCCAGCCACTCCGCGCAGCTCAGGCACCCGTCCCTGGACCGGAAGTCCGATGGCCTCGGCGATCAGGGGACCATCCAGCGCTGCGCCGGACTTGCCACGGACCAGGAGGGCAGCCTCAACCGGGGGAAACTCCTGGAGCAGCCGCACGGCGGCGACAGCAGCCTTAAGCTGCGCCGGAACCACCATGGCGATGCGGTCGCAGTCCCAGGCGAACGTATGGATGGGGTCGGCTCCCCGGCCAATGTCCACCACCACCAGCTCATACCCGCGGCGGGCAGCATCAAGGATGCCTGAGGTGGCGGCAGCGGCGACGGGTACCGGCTGCTCCCGGCTGGCAGGCCACGACAGGAACGAGAACCCGCCCGCAACAGGCAGCGAGTCCGCAAGCTGGATGGGATCGATGCTGCCCCTGGCCTCGGAAAGGTCGGGCCAGCGCAGGCCGGGGTTCTCTTCGGCGGCCAGGGCCAGTTCCAGCCCGCCGCCCCAGGGATCTCCATCCACCAGCAGCACCCGGGCTCCGAGCCCGGCCGCCGCCTGGGCGATCCAAATCGCAGCCGTGGTGGCACCGGCACCCCCGCAGCCGCCGGTCACGCCCAGGATCACCCCGCCTGGACCGGGTGAACGGGACCGGCTGAGATGGTCGGCGAGCCAAGCTGCAGCATCCGGCAGGACAGCAACCCGTTCCGCGCCGAGGACAGCCGCGAGATGCCACAGGCTGTCACCTTCGCCGTCGAGTCCCACCAGGACAGCCGGGGCCCGCCGTCGCGGGGGCAGCTCCCGGATGTCGCTTCCCACCAGCACGGCTGCCGCCCCGTCCCAATGCCTGCCTCCCTCTGCTGCAGTGGCTGCAACGCGCAGCTGCGCCCCTGCAGCCGCCACGATCCGCTCCACCTCCGCACGAAGGACAGTGGAGGACGTCACCAGCAGGATGTCATCACCACCGTCCGGCAGCCAGGCGTCCCCGTCTACCCCGGCAGCCCCCGCCGGCCCGGGGACACCAGGCCGTGAGAGTCCCGGCGGACCCTCCCCGAGCGGGCCGCTGACGGCACCGGAGTGGGAAGGGTCAGGGTGGGAAGGGATCAGCTGGTGCCTGCTCATAAAGCCACTCTCCGCCCCTAAAACACAGCGGGTAAGGGGTCCAGCCCCGTATGTGGAAAACCAACTCCGGCAAGCCAGCAACCCCGCACCGCCGGCCACGGTCAGCCCCGGAAACAAGGCAGAATGGGACCATGTACCTCCTGCTCGCCGCCCACCCCCACGGCGCGGCCCTGCAGGAACTCACGCAGGCTGGACAGCCCCTGCCGGCCACGCCGGAACCCCGGCTGGTCAGCACCGGCGATCTTCCCGCCGTCGTTCGTCACTTCGAAAGCCGCCGGCCGGGCGGGCAGCCGCCCCGTTGGATCTGGCACCGCACCCAGGACTGGTACCCGGCCCTGCTGGCAGCCGGCGTCGAGCTGGAAAGGTGCTACGACCTCAGCCTCTGCGGCAACATCCTGGCGTTCTCCCGGTTCACCGGGCACACGGACTATGCCAGGAATACGGAACGGGTGGTGGTTGAGGATCCGCTCCAGCCGCCCCGGACGCTGCAGCCGCCGCCTCCCCCGGCAGACCAGGGCGCCCTGTTCGATGCTCCCGCGATCCGGCCGGAAAAACGCCGCAGCCCGGAAGAGCTTCGTGCTGAATACGCTGCCCAGCAGGTGGCGCTTGCCTCGGTCAGTCCGGAGGAGAACCAGCGCAGCCGCCTGCAGCTGCTGCTGGCAGCCGAGTCCGCTGCTGCCATGATCGCCGCCGAGATGCAGCACGCCGGCGTCCCCTGGCGCGAAGACCTGCACGGGCAGATCCTCGCCGACCATCTCGGCCCCCGGCCTCCCCTGGGCCAGCGCCCGGCCAGGCTTGAGGCGCTGAACCAGGAGCTGCGCGGACTCCTGAACGCACCCACGCTGAATCCTGACTCCCCGCAGGACCTGATGCGTGCCTTGCACCGCAACGGGATAGAGGTCAAAAGCACCAGGAAGTGGGAGCTGAGGGAATCCACCCACCCCGCCATTGAGCCGTTGCTCGCCTACAAACAGCTTTCCCGCCTGCACACAGCCAACGGCTGGGCCTGGCTGGACGCCTGGGTGGACGGCGGCAGGTTCCGGCCCGAGTACGTGGTGGGTGGCGTGGTGTCCGGCCGCTGGGCGTCGCGCGGCGGCGGCGCCCTTCAAATTCCGCGCCAGATCCGCGGCGCAGTCCATGCCGATCCGGGCTATAAGCTCATCGTCGCGGATGCCTCCCAGCTGGAACCGCGCGTCCTGGTGGCCCTCGCCCGCGACCCTTCCATGGCAGAGGCTGCCCGGAACCAGGACCTCTACGCGGGCATTGCTGCCAAGGGATTCGGCGGGGACCGGGCAAAAGCGAAGATGGCTTTGCTGGGGGCCATGTACGGCGCCACCTCCGGCGAGGCCGGCCGCCTCATGCCGCAGCTCGCAAAGACTTTCCCCCGGGCAGTGGACTTTGTTGAGCAGGCGGCCCGCACCGGCGAGGCCGGCGGAACGGTCACCACCCGGCTGGGGCGGAGCAGCCCGCCGCCGTCGGAACGGTGGTTCCAGAGCCAGCGGTCCGCCTCTGCCGAGGAGCAGCGGCGGGCTGAATCGATCGCCCGTTCGCGGGGTCGCTTCACCCGCAACTTTGTTGTCCAGGGTTCGGCTGCGGACTGGGCGGCATGCTGGCTGGCGGAATTACGACGGCGGCTGCGCACCCTCCGGGCCGACGGCCACGTCAACGCGGAACTCGTCTTCTTCCTGCACGACGAGGTGATGGTTCATGCGCCGGCGGAAGCGGTGGACGCCTGCATCGCCGCCATTGAAGAGGCGGCCAGCGCCGCCAAGGAACTGCTGTTCGGGCCAATCCCGGTGGAGTTTCCCGTCAGTGTGGCCGTTGTTGATTCCTACGACAACGCGAAATAGGTCCGCCACTCCGGCGCCGCGGGGACGTTCTGACCCCCGAAGTAACCTACCCGGGAGTAGCTCGCCAGAGGCTTGTGACGCGGGCTATGGTCGAAGAGGCGACTGAGGCAGATCGGTCAAAAGCTGATGCAACGACGCATTCCAGGGGAGGTCCGGCATATGGCGGGCAGGTTCGAAATTCATCGAGTAGGGGACGAGGCCTACCGGCTGCGGCTCACGGACGCAGAGGGCAACACGGTTGCCGTCTCACCCAAGTTCAAGTCCCTCAACACAGTGCTTGAGGGCGTCAAGGCAGTCCGGGAGAACGCCGCCACAGGAATTGTGGTGGATCTTCGCCAGCAGCAGGCCTGAGGGCTAAACGCCCATCCGGTGTAGCCGGCTCCGGTCCCACGGGACGGCCCAGCCCAGCTGCTCGAACAACCCGTTCAAGACAATTCCGGTAAAACCCCACACCACTACACCGTTCACCGTGAAGGCCGGGCTGTCGAAGCTGCGCCCGGCACGGTGGACGGTTGCCATCACGCGGTTGTCCGGGTCCAGCAGGTCACGGACGGGGACCCGGAACACCTGGGCCGACTCGGCATAGTCCACCACACGGACAGGTGACGGCAAGCGCCACCAGCCCAGCACCGGGGTGACCAGGAAGTTGCTGTGGGCGAGCCCCAGCTCCTGCAGGGTGCCAAGGACCTCCACACCGCCCGAATCAAGGCCGGTTTCCTCTTCGGCCTCGCGCAAAGCTGCCTGAACCGGCGTTTCCCGGGCGTCAATGGCGCCGCCCGGGAACGCCACCTGCCCCGGGTGCGAACCCAGGGTGTGGGCGCGCTCCAGCAGGAGGACGTCAAGATCGGCCGGTGCCAGGGGCTTGCCCGAGACAGCCGGGACGTCATCAAGGGCGCCAAAAAGCATCAGCACTGCCGCCCTCCTGGCCTGTTCGGCATCCACCGTCAGGGCTGCCCAGAGGGGATCCGGCGCGGCAGCGGTTCCGGATTCCGCCCGGTGCGCCAGGTGCAGCAGGTCCTCGCGCGCGCTCACGGTGTCCTCTGCTGGGATGCCATCCGGATTTCGGCGGCCCTGTGGGTCTCGGCCAGCAACTGGTCCAGCAGCGCCTCGCTGCCGGGCGCGAGCTCGTACTTCAGGAGCTTGGCTGCCTTTGCGGGGTCTGTTTCGCCCAGCCCGAAACTGGGGCACCAGGTGGCCACGGGGCAGGCCCCGCACGCGGGCTTCCGCGCGTGGCATACCCGCCGCCCGTGGAAGATCACCCGGTGGGACAGCATGGTCCAGTCCTTGCGGTCGAACAGCTCGGCCACGTCATGCTCGATCTGGACGGGGTCATCAGACTGCGTCCAGCCGAAGCGGTTGGCCAGCCGGGCGAAGTGGGTGTCCACCGAGATGCCGGGGATGCCGAAGCCGTTGCCGAGCACCACGTTGGCCGTTTTGCGTCCCACGCCCGGCAGCGTGACCAGGTCCTCCAGCCGGCCCGGGACCGCCCCGTTGTATTCGTCCACCAGGCGGGTGCAGAGGGCGATGACGTTCCTGGATTTTGCCCGGAAGAACCCGGTGGGCTTGAGGATCGTCTCAAGGTCCGCGGGATCCGCCTCGGCCAGGGACCGCGCGTCCGGGTAGCGGGCGAACAACACCCTGGTGACCTGGTTAACGGTGACGTCCGTGGTCTGGGCCGAAAGGACCGTGGCCACGAGCAGTTCGAACGGGTTGCGGAAATCAAGCTCCGCGTGGGCGTACGGGTATTTCTCCGCCAGGGCCCTGTTGATCCGCCGGGCCCGTCTTTTCAGTGCCAGCACGGATTCGGAGGACACCACGGGCATGCCGGCTGCCTGGCCGGCGGATACCTTGGCTCCGCCGGCCCTGGGAGCCCTGGCCTCCCCCATGGAGGTCAGCCGCGCTCGATGTTGCTGAGGTCCCGCAGGACACCCAGCCGGCCATCAGTGTGCTGGACCAGGAACTCGTGGCCACGGTCCTCGAGCGCCAGGACCCAGCCGCCGGGCTCGATAACGAACGCCGGAGCCCCCGTGCGCGGGTCATAGGCGGTGCGGTGCTGCGCGACGGCAAACCAGAACGCCTCGTGAATGGGCTGTTCTTCCGATTCATCCGGACGGGTTGAAGGATCCACCGTGGCGCCGATGGGCTCCTCGGTGCGGACCTGCTGGTGCACTGCGGTGGCAGGCGTCGGCTCCCAACCGCTGCGCGCGCCCTGCGCGGAGGAGGAAGTGCCCTGGCCGGACGGTGCAGCCGGGTGCGTGCCGCCGTCGTGGGTTGCCGCGGCGTCCTGATGTGCTGCGGCAGCAGCTGAACCGGCGCCGGCCGTTGCCGGAACATCCCCCAGCCGGGTTTCCTCAGCGGCGGGCGTTGAAGAGGGGCGTACGACGTCGGCCGCCTGGGTTGCGGGGCCCGGGTCGCCTGCGGAAGTCCAGTCGGATACCTCGGGAGCGGTGGAGACAGGCGCAGCAGCGGTGGGGACGGCTGCCGTGGCAGGTGCATGGGCCGCCGCGGCCTGTCCGGCAGGACGCGGTGACCCTTGCTGCGCCGCCGGACCCTGGTGCCCCGCTGGTGCCGGCTCGTCAGCTGATCCGGGCTTCACCGCCGAGGATCCTGCGCCTGCGCCGCCGAACAGCCCCCCGCCGGACAGGATCTTCGAGCCGGGCCTGGAGTCTTTGGACCCCGGGGCGGTTTCTGCCTTCGGCTTCTTGGGCGCGCGGGGTTTCTGGACGGGAACAGCGGCCTCACGGGCCACCACGTGGGCGGGCACCTCGGCGCGGTCCTGGAAATCACTGGACAGATACGGCAGGAAACGGCCCAGCACTGTCGCCGCGAAGAGGACCAGGGAGCCGATCAGGCCCACCAGGAGGCTGGGTACGTAGGCGCCCGCCACGGAGACAAAGAAGAAGGCCACCGCAAAGGACGCAACCACTGATGCGAACTGGTCGATGGACAGGGAGCCGATCCGGATCTTCGTGGCCGGGGACAGCCTGCGGGCTGCAAAGAGCGCGCTGACGATCAGGGGCAGGACGATGCCCAGCCCCAGGAAGAACAGGTTGTTAAGGTTCCACAGGTTGTACCGGGCGCCGAAGATCGGCAGCAGGGAGGCAACAAAAAGGATCAGCGTGCCGCCGAAGACGGTCAGGTCCCGGATGGTGAACGGACCCAGCACTGCCTCGTTGGCGTTGGAGGCCTTGCCCGCGGCGGGGGCCTTGCCCACGGCGGCCTGGGATCCTGGCCCTTCAGCGGTTCCGGCACCGTGGCCGGAACCTGCCGTGTCGGGGCCGGTCTTCTGGCCGAAGCTTTGCTGGTTCATTCTGCTCTCCTTAGCGTGGCGGCACCGGGCCCTGTGTGGTCCCCACATCGTGCCGTCTTGACGGCGGTTCCCGCGTGGCCAGGCCTTTGTGGTACCTGGCCAACACGGCCCGCAGTGAAGTCACAATTCCATCCCAGCCTAGTCAAGGGCCAGGCCGATCACTAGCTGGCCACGCACCGCGGGGGCGGCAGCCAGCTGCCCTGGAAAACCATTCACCGCTTAATAAATGCCGTTCACGGGCTGCCGTGTGACACCGCACACATCACCGCCAGCCAAAGCATTAGTCTTGATTCCGGAACAGCTCTTTGCGGAATGTCCGTGACCAGCCGGTGCCCGGCGTCGTGCAGGCGGCGGAGCCCGGCCAGCGGACATCCCGCCCAGCAAAGATCGATGAATGATGAGGTTCACATGTCCCAGGACACTACAAGCGCCGTCGTAGACGCTTCCGCAAGCACAGGGCAGCCCGGGCCAGCCAAGGGAGCTGGGCAGGGCGATGCCTTTGAAAACCTGCTTCATGAGACCCGCAAGTTTGCGCCTTCACCCCAGTTCGCTGCTGACGCCGTCGTCACCGCCGCGGAGTATGAGGACGCCAACGCAGACCGTCCCGCGTTCTGGGCGAAGAAGGCCCGTGAGCTGCTGACGTGGGACAAGGACTTCGACCAGGCCCTGGACTGGTCCAACCCGCCCTTCGCCAAATGGTTCGTCGGCGGGGAGGTCAACGCCGCGTACAACGCACTGGACCGTCACGTGGAGAACGGCCTGGGCGACCGGGTGGCCATCTACTTCGAGGGCGAACCCGGGGACACGAGCACCTACACCTATACGCAGCTGACCGAAGAGGTGAAGAAGGCCGCCAACGCCTTCGAGTCCCTGGGTGTGGCCAAGGGCGACCGCGTAGCCGTGTACCTGCCGATGATCCCCGAAGCCGTCATCACCCTCCTGGCCTGCGCCCGGATCGGCGCCGTTCATTCCGTGGTGTTCGGCGGCTTCTCCTCCGAGGCGCTCCGCTCGCGGATCGACGACGCCGAAGCCAAGCTCGTGGTCACCGCGGACGGCACGTACCGGCGCGGCAAGCCCAGCGCCCTGAAGCCCGCCGTCGATGAAGCGTTGGCCCACAAGGGAGACGGAAACGGCCACACGGTGCAGAACGTGGTGGTGGTCAAGCGAAACGGCCAGGACGTGGACTGGCACGAGGGCCGGGACCACTGGTGGGCCGACACCGTGGGCGCCGCATCCGCCGAGCACACCGCCGTGGGCCACGACTCCGAGCACCCGCTGTTCATCCTCTACACCTCCGGCACCACCGGAAAGCCCAAGGGCATCCTGCACACCACCGGCGGATACCTCACCCAGACCGCATACACGCACAAGGCGGTCTTCGACCTGCACCCCGAAACGGACGTGTACTGGTGCACGGCCGACGTCGGCTGGGTCACCGGCCACTCCTACGTCGCCTACGCACCGCTCGTCAACGGCGCCACCCAGGTGATGTACGAGGGCACCCCGGATTCCCCGCACCAGGGCCGCTGGTGGGAAATCATCGAGAAGTACAAGGTCTCCATCCTCTACACCGCCCCCACCGCGATCCGGACATTCATGAAATGGGGCAGGGAGATCCCGGACAAGTACGATCTGTCCTCCCTCCGGGTCCTCGGCTCCGTGGGCGAATCCATTAACCCCGAGGCCTGGATGTGGTACCGGAAGGTCATCGGCGGGGACAAGACCCCCATCGTGGACACCTGGTGGCAGACCGAGACCGGCGCGCAGATGATCGCGCCGCTGCCCGGGGTCACCGCCACCAAGCCGGGCTCAGCCCAAGTCCCACTGCCCGGCATTGCCGTGGACGTCGTGGACGAGATGGGTGAATCCGTGCCCAACGGCCACGGCGGCTTCCTGGTGATCCGGGAGCCCTGGCCGGCCATGCTCCGCGGCATCTGGGGCGATCCCGAACGCTTCAAGGACACCTACTGGTCCCGGTTCGAAACCATGTATTTCGCCGGAGACGGTGCCAAAAAGGACGAGGACGGCGACATCTGGCTCCTCGGCCGGGTGGATGACGTCATGAACATCTCCGGACACCGGCTCTCCACCACCGAAATCGAATCCGCACTGGTGTCCCACCCCGCCGTGGCCGAAGCCGCCGTGGTGGGCGCCGCGGACGAAACCACCGGCCAGGCCGTCGTCGCGTTCGTCATCCTCCGCGGTGACGCCGTGGATTCCGGGGACGCCATCGTCCAGGAACTCCGGAACCACGTGGGCAAGGAGATCGGGCCCATCGCCAAGCCAAAGGCCATCCTGGTGGTCCCGGAACTGCCCAAGACCCGCTCCGGCAAGATCATGCGCCGCCTGCTCAAGGACGTCGCCGAAGGCCGCGACCCCGGCGACGCCACCACCCTCTCGGACCCGACCATCATGCAGCAGATCGCAGCGTCCCTCAGGAAATAAAGGGGAAGGGGACTTTACGACGGCGGCGCCTGGCTCACAGCCGGGCGCCGCCGTCGTCGTATGCTGGGAGCAGACCCGCCCCCTGCCCTGAAGGATCGCCCTGATGCTCGCCGTCGCCCGCCACCAGGCCATTTTGGACGCTCTCCAGCGGGAGCGGGTTGTCCGGGTGTCCGACCTGGCCCAGCAGCTGGGTGTGTCCCTGATGACTGTCCGCCGCGACATCGAGGTGCTGGAGGAGGGCGGCCGCCTGGAGCGCATCCACGGCGGCGCGAAAATCCCGGGCGACACCAGCACCCACGAGCCCGGATTCGACCTCAAATCGACGCAGCTGACGGCGGAAAAACGCGCCATCGCGGTGGAGGCGGCCTCGCTGGTTCAGGAGGGCATGGCCGTGGGGCTCAGCGCCGGAACCACCACCTGGGCACTGGCCAAGGAGCTGGTGAGCGGCCCGCAGATCACGGTGGTCACCAACTCGGTCCGTATCGCAGACCTCTTCCACCACGCGGCGTCGGCCGGATCCGCACGGTACGCCTCCACGGTGATCCTGATTGGCGGAGAGCGCACGCCCTCCGACGCCCTGGTGGGCCCCATCGCCACCGGCGCCCTCAAGCAGCTGCACCTGGATGTGCTGTTCCTGGGCGTCCACGGGATGGATGCCGACGCCGGCTTCACCACCCCAAACCTGCTCGAAGCGGAAACAGACCGGGCCTTCGTGGCCGCGGCGCGCAAGACTGTGGTCCTCGCCGACCATACGAAGTGGGGCTTGCTGGGCATCAGTTCCATCGCCTCGCTGGACGAGGTGGATGAGGTCATCAGCGATTCCGGGCTGGGGGCCGACGCCCAGCGCGTCCTCCGGGAACAGGTGGGCCGGCTGCGGCTCGCAGCCGTGTAGAGGCGTTCCTAGGGGCAGCCGCAGGACTGGCGGACGCGCAGCGTGGTGGGAAAGATCCGGTGCCGGGGCTTCTCGCCGCGGCTGGCTCCCACCAGCGCCGCTACCGCCGCTTCCGCCATGGCGGCCACGGGCTGCTCTACCGTGGTCAGCGGCGGCCAGGAGTATTCGGACTCGGCAGAACCGTCAAAGGACGCCACGGCCATCTGTCCCGGGACGGACAGCCCGGCTTCATGGACCGCGCGGAGCAGCCCGATGGCCTGCATGTCCGAGGTGGCAAAGATGGCCGTGGGCCGGTTGACGGACGCCAGGAGGCGCTGCCCGGCCGTGTAGCCGCCGGGACGGGTGAAGGTGCTGTACACAATCGGCCCCTCGGGCAGTCCCGCCTCCTGCAGGGCCTCCCGCCAGCCCACTTCACGGCCGTCAGTGGCGCCCGAGACGTTGGTACCCATGGCGAGGCCAATGTTGGTGTGGCCGTGGCCGATCAGGTGTTCCACGGCGATCCGGGCACCGGCTGCAAGGTCCACGCCGATGCTGTTGAAACCGGGGGCGTCCCGTTCCTGGTTGAGCAGCACCGAGGGGATCTCGGCCGTTTCCAGGACTTCCAGGTCGGGTTCGAAAAGGACACTGGCCAGCAGCACGCCGTCCACCTGCCTGGCGGCGAGGTTGCGGATATTGCGCCGTTCCTTGGCAAGGTTTCCGTCAGAGTTGCCCAGCACCAGCGCGTATCCCAGGGCGGCGGCGGCGTCCTCGACGGCGTGGGAGAACAGGGCGAAGAACGGGTTGGAGATATCCGGGACCACCAGGCCCAGCGTCTCGCTGGAGCCCAGTTTGAGCGCCCGCGCCGCAGCATTGGGGCGGTAGCCCAGAACTCGGATCGCATCCTGCACCTTGGCTTCGGTGGCGGGCGCCACCTTCTTTGGCCCGCCGTTGACAACATAACTGACGACGGCGGTGCTGACGCCGGCATATCTCGCAACGTCCTTGCGTGTCACCGGGCCCCGCGAAGCCTGCACTGCCGGAGTAGTCATGCTGTTCATGTTACGTACTGGTACCCGGCGCATCGCCAAAGTCACGGATGGGAAGCCGTTCGCCGTTTTGCAGGGCGGACTGGTGTGCCACGATTCCCGGGAGCGTGAAGCGGGCGGCAAGCCAGGCGTTCACGGGCGGAAGCGTGCCGTTGTTGACTGCTGTCACAAAGTCGTCCACCAGGAAATGGTGGCTGCCCTCGTGGCCGTTGGGTGCGCCGCGTAACTCCTCCGGCAGCCGTTCTGGTTCATGGACCGGGGCCAGGCCGGAAACGAACGCGTCCCTTAGCTCGGGGGCAACGTTGGCCAGGGACGGGTCATCGAGGGACATGCTGGGCCGGGTTTCCATCTCCTCGGAGACGTCATGGACGTTGTGCTTGTCCTGCCAGACGGAGACCTTGGCGAGCTGCTCGAAGCTGGCCTCCGTTCCGAAGAACCGGAACCGGGACTCGCGGATGTGTGAGGGGTAGCCCACCCGGCGCATCTCGTTGGTGCGCATCACGCCGCCGTCGTTCAGCTCAAAGAGGGCGGTGGCGTTGGAGAAGTCGTTCCCGAACATGCTGACGTCCTTGTCAAAGACGCCGTCGTTACGGTCATCCTTGACCCCCACGCAGCTGACGCTTACAGCATGGGCGGGGACGGCACCCAGTACACCGCCCACGGCGTGGGTGGGGTACAGCATGGGCGGGTAGCTGGCGGTTTCCTTCCAGCGCTCCCCGCCGCTGTACTGGTAGGCCTCGTAGAAGCCCAGGTCCATGTCATGGACGTAGTCGCCTTCGGCGTAGAAGATGCGGCCGAACTTCCCATCGGCAAGCTGCTTGCGCGCATAGACGGTGGCCGGGTTGTAGTAGCTGGTCTCCCCCATCATGTACACCAGCCCGGTCTCCCGGACGGCGTCGATGATGCGTGCGATTTCCTCTTCGGACACGGCCATGGGGACGGCTGAGTAGACGTGCTTGCCGGCGCGGAGGGCCTGCTCCACCAGGGGGCCATGCGTCCAGCGCTGCGTGAAGATGGCCACGGCATCCACGTCGGAGGCCAGGAGCGCGTCGAAGCTCTCCTTCACGCCCGCAAGACCGTACCGGGCCACAGCCTCTGCCGCCCGTTCCGGAAGCTCGTCGGTCACATACACAGCGCTGACGCCGGGGTGGAGGTTGAACAGGTGGGCGAACTGGCATCCGAACTGGCCGGCTCCTACTACGCCGAGTGAAAACGTCATTGTTTGCCTTCCGTGGGGCTGGTTGGGGTCGCCGGGCAAGCGCTGTCCTCCAGGAACTCCAGTGTTCCATCCACATCTACTCGAGTCAACAGGCCAGCGAATGGACAAACCGGCAGGATTACAGAGCAAAAGTAACCTCTTGCCCTTCCAAATCTACTCGTGTAGATTACAGGGCAGTTGTTACCCCCATCACAGTCAGGAAAGGGTCGAAGATGACCACCCTTGCCAAACACTCCAGGTCCGCCCCTGCGGCCTCAGCCTCCCCGAAGCCGCAGGGAAGCCACCGCCGCCTCGGGGATCTCAAGATCGCACTGCTGTTCATCGCGCCGGCAATGATCGGATTCATTGCCTTCTACGTCGTCCCCACCATCCGGGGCATCTACCTCAGCTTCACGGAATACAACATCCTCGGCGACCCGGAATGGATCGGGCTGGATAACTACACAGCAATTGCCAAGGACCCGCTGTTCTGGAACTCGCTGGCCGTCACCGGGCAGTACGTGATCCTCAACATCCTCCTCCAGACGGCCCTTGCCCTGGGCCTGGCCCTCCTAATGCACAATGTGGCCAAGTCCACCATCATCCGGGGCACCCTGCTCCTGCCGTACCTGATGTCCAACGTCATTGCCGCACTGCTGTGGTTCTGGATGCTGGACTACCAGATCGGCGTGGTGAACCAGTTCATCGAGTGGAGCGGGCTCCCCCGCGTCGCGTTCTTCGGCAGCGAGGCGTGGGCCATCCCCACCCAGGCACTGATCAACACCTGGCGCCACATGGGCTACACGGCACTGCTGATCTTCGCCGGCCTCCAGGCCATCCCCAGCCACGTCTACGAAGTGGCCAAACTGGACGGCGCGTCAGCGTTCCAGACCTTCCGGAAAATCACCATTCCCCTGCTGCGTCCGGTCCTCGTCCTGGTCCTCGTGGTGACCGTCATCGGCTCCTTCCAGGTCTTCGACACCGTGGCCGTGACCACGGCGGGCGGCCCGGTCAACGCCACCCGCGTCATCCAGTACTACATCTACCAGCGGGCCTTCACCGAGTCGGACTTCGGCTACGGCTCCGCCATCGCCGTCATTCTCTTCCTCATCCTCGCCCTGGTGGCCTTCATCCAGATGAAGTTCCTCAAGGGCAACGAGTCGGACCTGGACTAAGGAGTCCCGCATGAGCACCACCGCAAGCCGCGCACCGCTGCCGGCCGCAACCCGCCGCCGTCGTCCTTTCAACGCCCGCCGCGCCGGCGCCTGGGCACTCCTGGTCCTGGCCATCGCAGTCTCCGTCCTTCCCTTCCTGTGGGTCCTGCGCACTGCACTGTCCACCAACAACGCGCTGGCCTCGAACGCCACCAGCCTGCTGCCGGCGGAGTTCACCCTCGGCGCCTTCAAACGGGTCTTCGGGCTGCAGTCCCCGGCGGAGGCCGTCGCCGAAGGCGGATCCGGCGCCGCGATCGACTTCTGGCTCTACCTGCGCAACTCGATCATCTTCTCCTCCATCACCACCGCCGGCGCCGTCTTCTTCAGCGCCATGGCCGCCTACGCCTTCTCCCGGCTGCGCTGGAAGGGCCGCAACGCCGTCTTCAGCCTGTTCCTCGGCACCATGCTGGTCCCGCCGATCTTCACGGCCCTGCCGAACTTCCTGCTCATCAAGAACCTGGACCTGCTCAACACCATGCTCGGCCTGGTCCTGCCGTACGTGTTCATGACCCCCTTCGCCATCTTCTTCCTCCGGCAGTTCTTCCTGAACATGTCACGCGAAGTGGAGGAGGCGGCCATGCTCGACGGCGCCAAGCACCTGAGGATCTTCTTCCAGATCGTGCTGCCCAACGCCGCAGCCCCCATCGCCACGCTGGCGCTGCTCACCTTCATCGGCCAGTGGAACGAATACTTCTGGCCCCTGCTCGTGGCGTCGCAGGACGATGTCCGCGTCCTGCAGGTAGGCCTCGGCGTCTTCAAGTCGCAGTCCCCGCAGGGGGCACCGGACTGGTCCGGCCTGATGGCCGCAACCCTCATCTCTGCCCTCCCGGTACTGATCCTCTTCGCCGCGTTCGGCAAGAAAATCGTCAACTCCATTGGCTTCTCCGGCATCAAATAGTCAACCCACAACTCCCCCACCTACACCCCGAACGGAAAGTAGAACCATGAAGAAATCCCTCGGCGCCGTTGCCGTCGCCGCAGCTATGGCACTCTCCCTCTCTGCCTGCAGCGGATCCGCCTCATCCGAAGAAAGCGCCACTGGCGAAATCAGCTACTGGCTGTGGGACGCCAACCAGCTCCCCGCCTACCAGCAGTGCGCCGACGACTTCTCAAAGGCCAACCCGGACATCACGGTCAAGATCACCCAGCGCGGCTGGGACGACTACTGGAGCACCCTCACCAACGGCTTTGTTGGCGGCACCGCGCCGGACGTCTTCACCAACCACCTGGGACGCTACGGCGAACTGGCTGAGAACAAGCAGCTCCTGGCCATCGACGAGGCCGTCGAAAAGGACAACATCGATCTCTCCGCCTACAACGAGGGCCTCGCGGACCTGTGGGTGGGCCAGGACGGCAAGCGCTACGGCCTGCCCAAGGACTGGGACACCATCGGCCTGTTCTACAACAAGGCAATGCTCAGCGCCGCCGGCATCACCGATGACCAGATGAAGGACCTCTCCTGGAACCCCGAGGACGGCGGCAGCTACGAGAAGGTCATCGCCCACCTGACCGTGGACAAGAACGGCAAGCGCGGCGACGAGCCAGGCTTCGACAAGAACAACGTGGACGTCTACGGCCTGGGCCTGAACGGCGGCGGCGACTCCTCCGGCCAGACCGAATGGAGCTACCTCACCAACACCACCGGCTGGTCCCACACGGACAAGAACCCGTGGGGCACCAAGTACAACTACGACGATCCCCAGTTCCAGGAAAGCATGGAGTGGTTCGCCGGGCTGGCGGACAAGGGCTACATGCCCAAGCTCGAAACCACCGTTGGCGCGAGCATGGCTGACACCTTTGCTGCCGGCAAGTCCGCCATCAACGCGCACGGCTCCTGGATGATCGGCCAGTACACAGGCTACAAGGGCATCGAAGTGGGCATCGCCCCCACCCCGGTGGGCCCCGAGGGCGAGCGTGCGTCCATGTTCAACGGCCTGGCGGATTCCATCTGGGCCGGAACCGAGAAGAAGGACGCCGCCCTCAAGTGGGTTGAGTACCTCGCCTCGGCCGGCTGCCAGGACGTCGTAGCCTCCCAGGCCGTGGTGTTCCCCGCGCTCAAGGCGTCATCGGACAAGGCTGCCGAAGCCTTCCAGGCCAAGGGTGTTGACGTCACCGCGTTCACCGAGCACGTCAAGAACAAGACCACCTTCCTGTACCCCATCACGGACAACACCGCCAAGGTCAAGGGCATCATGGAGCCGGCCATGGACGCGGTCGTCTCCGGCAAGGCACCCGCCAGCTCCCTGACCCAGGCCAACGAACAGGTCAACGCCCTCTTCAAGTAGGCCCTGGCCCCTAATAGTGGCTGCGTTTGTGGTCGCAGTCACTGGGCTGGATGCCGCCGCCCCCTCCTCGCGGCGCGGCATCCAGCCTCCTTCCCCCCACTTCCTTGGCTTCAGCGAACACGACGCTCCAGCTCCTCCAGACGCACAGCACAACGACGAAAGAGATTTCCCCTATGGACCCCCTCCACCTCCGTTCCGCCGGGACCAGCCTGGTGATCAGCTTCGACAGCGGAGAGGCCGAGGTGGTCCACTGGGGCGCAGACCTGGGCGCGGACCTGCCGGACCTGGCCATCCTCACCGCCCCGGTCCCGCACTCCGCCATCGACGCACGCGTCCCCGCAGCGCTCCTCCCCCAGGCGTCGTCCTCCTGGCGCGGCCGGGCCGCCCTGCGCGGCTCCCGGACGGCCGACGGCGTCTCCGGGCTTGATTTCTCGGCCCGCCTCCGCGTTGTGACAGCAGGGGCCGACGGCGGCACCGCGGTCATTGTCCAGTCGGACCCGGACGCCGGGCTCACGGTGGAATCCACCCTCACCCTTCACGACGGCGGGCTGCTGGAGCTGCGGCACACCGTCACCAACGACGGCACCACGCCGTACCAGCTCGACGAACTGGCGACCGTCCTCCCTGTGGCGCCGGACGCCGTCGAACTCCTTGACCTCACCGGCCGCTGGTGCCGGGAACGGCACCCGCAGCGCCGCGCCATCCAGCAGGGCACCTGGGTCCGGACAGGCCGGCACGGGCGCACCGGACACGACTCCTCCCTCCTGTTCGCCGCCGGCACCAACGGTTTCGGCAACCGGCACGGCAAGGTCTGGGCCACCCACCTGGCCTGGAGCGGCAACCACGAACAGTTCGCGGACACCATCGGCGACGGCCGGACCATGATCGGCGGCTCCGAACTCCTGGGCCCCGCCGAGGTCATCCTCGAACCCGGCGGCAGCTACACCACCCCGGCACTGTTCGCCGCCTACTCCGACCATGGCCTGGACGGGATCACCGAGGCCTTCTACAGCTGGTTCCGGTCCCGCCCGCACCACGTCCTCCCTGCTGCCTCCACCGGGCTGCCCGCCGGGAAACCTCGCCCCGTTGTGCTCAACACCTGGGAGGCCGTGTACTTCGACCACAACCTGGACACGCTGATCGAGCTGGCTGAGTCCGCTGCCGACCTTGGCGTTGAGCGCTTTGTGCTCGACGACGGCTGGTTCCGCGGCCGCCGCGACGACCACGCCGGCCTCGGCGACTGGTACGTCGACGAGACCCTGTGGCCCAAGGGGCTGACCCCGCTGATCGAGGCCGTGACCTCCCGCGGCATGGAGTTCGGGCTCTGGGTGGAACCGGAAATGGTCAACCTGGATTCCGATATCGCACGGGCGCACCCGGACTGGATCGTTGGCCCGTCAGCGGTGCAGCACAAGGACGGCGGCCGCCTGCCCCTGGAATGGCGGAACCAGCACATCATCGACCTGGTCAACCCCGAGGCGTGGCAGTACATCTACAGCCGCATCGACGCGCTCCTGAGCGAGAACAACATCAGCTACCTCAAATGGGACCAGAACCGGGACCTGCTGGAACACGGCCACGCCGGCCGATCCTCCGTCCACGAGCAGACCCTCGCCGCGTACAGGCTGTTCGACGAACTCCGAAAGGCCCATCCCGGCGTCGAAATTGAATCCTGCTCATCCGGCGGCGCGCGCGTGGACCTGGGCATCCTGGAACGCACCGACCGGATCTGGGGGTCGGACTGCAACGATGCGCTGGAGCGGCAGACCATCCAGCGCTGGACCGGCGCCGTAGTCCCGCCGGAACTGGTGGGCAGCCACATCGGGCCCACCACCTCGCACACCACCGCCCGCACCCACGACCTCTCTTTCCGTGCCATTACCGCGCTGTTCGGCCACTTTGGCATGGAGTGGGACATCCGCGGCGTCCAGGGCAAGGACCGGCAGGAGCTTAAGCGCTTCATCGCCCTGTTCAAGGAACACCGCGGCCTCCTCCACAGCGGCCGCCGCGTCCATGCGGACGTGGCAGGTGACGCCCTGCTGCTGCACGGCGTCGTCACCGATGCGGCGGGAGGCGCACCTGTGGCGGAAGGTACGACGGCGGCCCTGTTCGCCCTGGTCAGCACCCGCACCTCCGCAGCGGAGGAGCCGGGCCGGGTCGGCATTCCCGGCTTGGATGCAGGGCGCAAGTACCGGGTGGAAGCAGTCTTTCCCACGCCCGTAGACGCCGACTACGGCCACACCTACACCCAGGTGCAGCCGCCGGCGTGGCTGGCTGACGGCGCGGTGGCCTCCGGGCGCTTCCTCGCCGAGGTGGGCCTGCCCATGCCCAACCTCAACCCCGAGCACGCGCTGCTGCTGAAGCTCACGGCCCTCTAGTGACCGCCGATTGCTCCGTAAACGTCGTTTTCACGCTTCAAAACGGCATTTACGGAGCAATCGATAGGGGTGCCGCGCGTTCTGGGAATGTGTAAGAATGCGCGACGCCCAGCGCCAGCCGATAGATTGGCATCCATGACTGACGCCTCCACAGACTCTGCCGCCGGCCGCACCATCCTGGTGATCAACGGACCAAACCTGAACCTGCTGGGAACCCGCGAGCCGGAAAAATACGGCACCTCAACCCTGGCCGACGTGGAGCAGCTGGCCGCCGCAGCCGCTGAGGCCCATGGCTTCACGGCAGAATGCGTCCAGTCCAACCACGAAGGCGTCCTACTCGACGTCATCCACGCCGCCCGGAACAACGCCGCGGGCATCGTCATCAATGCGGGCGCTTTTACCCACACCTCCGTGGCACTCCGGGACGCCATTGCCGCCGTGCAGCTTCCCGCCGTCGAGGTCCACATCACCAATGTCCACCAGCGCGAAGAATTCCGGCACCACTCGTACCTCTCCCCCGTCTGCTCTGCGGTCATTGTGGGCGCAGGCGTTGTGGGGTACCGGCTGGCCATTGACTACCTCGCAGAGGTCCTCTAGCCGTTACTTCTGGATGCACTGCCCCGAGGACACCGGCGCGGACAGGGACGCCGCCTGCGATGCCACGGGAGTGAGGTCATCCATGGTGATGGCGAATCCCATCTCCGTATCCGCCGTCGCCTTGGCGAAAATCACACCTGCCACCTGGCCGTCCATGGTCAGCAGCGGCCCGCCCGAATTTCCGGGCTGGACGTCCCCGGCGAGCCGGTAGATCTCCTCGGGCGAGGCGTTGTTGCCGTAGATGTCCGGCACCAGCACAGTGGTGATGTCCTGCACTGTGGCGGGCTTGGACTGGAACGGCCCGCCGTGGGGATAGCCGGCGAAGGCGGCAGGACTGCCGCCGGGAAGGTCCCGGCCCAGCGCCAGCGGGCTTGCCTGCAGGCCGTCCACAGCCAGCACCGCAAGGTCGTGTTTGGTGTCGAAGTAGACAACCCGCCCTGGCATCGCTCCGCCGTCGGGCAGTTCAACCACCGGCTGCGACACGCCCGCCACAACATGCGCGTTGGTGACCACCCGGTCCTCGGACACCACAAACCCCGTCCCTGTCTGGTTCTGGCCGCACTGGTACGCGGTCCCGGCAATCCGGAGCACCGATTCCGCAGCCCGGTTCAGCGAAGGAGTGTCAGTGCTCGCGTTCGGCACCGGTACTGCCGGCCCCTGTTCCAGGCCCTCCAGCAGCGTGGGGATGCCGTTGCCGATCACGGTGGAACGCAGCTGCGCCATGGTGGCCTTGACGGGGACGGGCGTCAATCCGTCGATGAAGCGGATGACCCTGGACTCTGCCAGCTGCTGTGACACGAACGGCACGCCCAGGGAGCTGACGCTGAAGGCCAGCATGGACATCACCAGCGCGGACACCATCACGTTCACGGCTCCGCCCACCAGGCGGTCCACCGCCCGGAGGGGCCGGATCCGCACGGCGCCGCGGATTTGCCGGCCAGCCATCGTCCCCAGGCCGTGCCCCAGGACCACCAGCACGACGGCGGCCGCCACGATGGCGGTCAGCCTCCATCCGGAGTCCTCAACGAAGCCGCTCACCAGGGGGACCGCGAAGAAGGCTGCCACGGCTCCGGCCGCGAACCCTGCGATACCGCCCGCCGTCACCAGGAAACCGTTGCGCAGGCCGTAAACCAGGTAGGACAGCAGCGCCAGGATCAGGATCAGGTCCAGGACAGTCAAGCCGACCACGAAGGCTCCTTATAAACAGTTGAATACCCATTCTAGTGGTGGTCACTGACAGTTCTCTGGACGGCCCACCCCTGCTCGCAGGCCTCCCAAGGGCGCCACCCCAACCGCCTCCCAACCGCCCCTGCGACGTCCCGTGACGCCTCCTGTGGTGGCGCTGCGGCCCCGTATCAGGGCGTTTCGCCTGCCAAGTTCGTCACAGAACCTTGAAAATTCTGAAACAATGGCACAAGCGCCACAGCCGACACTTTTATTCAGGAGATTTCATGGACATCGAGGTACTGCGCCGAGCACCCCTTTTCGCCACGCTCGACGACGACGCATTCCGTCTGCTGACGGACGAGCTCACCGAGGTGGACCTGTCCCGCGGCGCTTCGGTGTTCCGCGAGGGCGACCAGGGTGACCAGCTCTACTTCATCGTCTCCGGCAAGGTGAAGCTCGGCCGGACGTCTCCTGACGGCCGCGAATCCCTCCTGGCAATCCTGGGACCGGGTGAACTCTTCGGCGAAATGGCCCTCTTCGACCCCAGCCCCCGCACCGCAACGGCTACCGCCGTTTCCGAGACCCGGCTGGCCGGCCTTAAGAACGAGAGCCTGAACAACCTGCTCCGCACTCGCCCCGAGGTCTCCGCGCAGCTCCTGCAGGCTCTGGCCCGCCGGCTCCGCCGCACCAACGATTCGCTGTCCGACCTCGTCTTCTCCGACGTTCCGGGCCGCGTAGCCAAGGCACTCCTGGACCTCGCCGACCGCTTCGGCCGCCCCGCAACGGACGGCGTCCTGGTTGCCCACGAGCTCACCCAGGAAGAGCTTGCCCAGCTGGTGGGTGCCTCCCGCGAAACCGTCAACAAGGCCCTCGCCGAGTTCGTCCAGCGCGGCTGGCTGCGGCTGGAAGCCCGCGCCGTCGTCATCCTGGACATGCAGCGCCTCCGCCAGCGCTCCCGCTAGCCACCAAACAGGAAGGCCGCCCCCGTGAACTGATCACGGGGGCGGCCTTTCTGCATTAACCCGGCCCAACGCTCTCTCACTCCCTGCAGCCTTTTCGTAAACCCTCGCTCATCTCCTGCAACCATTCCGTAAACCCTCGTTACCTTTTTCGTAGCCCGTTTCCTGTTGCAGGATGAGGGTGTGCTGGCCTGCCGGTCCCGGGC
>NZ_BMKU01000010.1 GCF_014644495.1 Pseudarthrobacter polychromogenes | reverse complement strand
GGCCCCCACCGGCAATATCAATGGCCCCGAAGGGCAATATCCAGTGGCCTCCAGACCTTCAAATACTCACCTTATGGGCACATCCAATTCCGAGGCGGCCGCTTTCAAGCCTGGTCTCCACCAGGATCGGCCCTTCAAAGCAAGATTTGAACCTCTGAGGGCTCGAGCACGTAGACTTCAAGATTTTTTGAGCAATCGGGCATGTCGCGGTTGCCCAAGTCCGCCGATTTTCTCGCCATGATGCAATTTCCTCTCGTGGGAAACAGCGGAGCACCTGCGATGCGTCCGAACCATGCTCTCTCCGGCGCATCCCATTCGGCGTCGAGGAGGCTGCCCCCGGTATCTGGACTCTTGGCCAGCAGGCTGGCCGCTGGGTGTGTTTCTGCATGGGAGTAGCGACTGGTCCCCGCCTTCGTTGCAGGGTGGGAAGGTCGAAACCGTGTTAGGCGGGCCGAACGCCAAACATGAAAATGGAGCCTTCTCTGGGATCGACCCCGCCTTTAGTTCATCAAGCGATCGTACTCCCGATCGCTTTAGTCGTTCTCTGTGCTGACATCCAGCCACTTGGCTTTTGGTGTTGTACGCGGGAGAGGTCCGTCCATTTGGACGACGCCTAACAGTTGTTGACTGGCGGCTGCGGCTATGTCGTATAGCACGTGGGGCACCGACGTGTCCGTCGTCACAGACCTAAGGACGTCTTCTGATATTTCCTCGCGATAGTCGTCGTCGAGGAGACAATACGCGACGACCGTCACCGCAGAGGTCGTTCTGTTGCCCTTCGCGACGAGATGTCCTAATACGAAGATGCTGGATGATCCCACATGATCAGCACGGGTGGACCATTCGATTTCCATGTCGTGATGTTCGCTAGAGTCGACGGCCGCTTGAACTGACAGAACCTTAAGTCCCTCAATTTTGAGGTGGTGTCTCAGGATTTGCTTAGTCCTGCTCTTCTTGCTCAAAGCACAGCCTCAGCCTGCTCCATCTCAGAGTAGACGGCCGAAAGGCTGCCACTCCCGATCTTCTTGCTGAAGAGGGGGACCACATTCGCTGCGTACTCTAGGACCTCTCTGTCGCGCGCGGAAGGCTCTGCGTCCTCTACTCTGTGACGGATTCGAAGCCCGACTGCTTGTGCATAGCGTCGAATGGTTGAGAGGTGAGGATCTCCACCGAGTCGTTCGAAGTTAGAAACGGCTGAGGGGTCGCGCCGCATTTTCGCAGCCACATCGGCTTGCCGAAGACCCTTTTTGATGCGCATGCGGATCAGTTCCTGAATGAACTCGTGGTCTTCCTCGGCCAGTTGCACACCCAAGAGATCTTCCGGATTGTCGAGATCCAAACCGAGCATTTCGAGAATCTTGCTGTTGGACGTCATGACTTGAGGTTAACCGCAAGTAGAGGGCTGCACAAGTTAACTCTTCCTCTGTTGCTTCATCCAAAGGGTCAGGCGATCGCCCGCCTCCCGGATGTCGTCATTCTGCATTTTCTTCCAGTCATGTCCGTACTTGTACCCGAACTTCAGTGCCAAGAGAACCCCAGGAAACCCGGATGGCTCGGCGAAGTACAGGCGGTACTTATCACGACCGATATTGACGATGAGCTCACCAACCTCCTGGTTCAATCCCATTGGGTATTTCACTACGGACTCATCCCATACGGTCTCCCCCCGCTCGGCGGTTTCGAGGATGGGAACTAAGGTAACGGCAATCTGTGGATCAGCAGCAGCTGCGAGCTGAATTTCAAGCGCGACCTGGGGTGCATAGTCCCACTCGCCGCCACCACCGCCTTGGAGCAGTTTTAACGCGGGCTTGCCAGCTTCACTCAATGAGATCTGTCCAGCCCAAGGCGCCCCCATCTGGGGTGGAGGAGCGGAGCGACGTCATGTCTGGAATTAAATCACGCCGTTGGACAATTGCATGGAGCGACTTAGGGGTAACTCCTTGGCAACCGCGCAAGTCTGGGTTCTCGGATTTGGCAGGTAGTGCTTTCCGACACCCGTGGCCTTCGTTCAAGGTGATTCAGACGAATCCTTTCGTCCCGTCGGTCTGGCGTGACTCAAAATGGCATGTTCGAGTTTCTTTCATGAATTCACATGTTCTGGGTGGCTTCTTTAAGGAGCCAGTCGGCACGATCAGCCGATGGACATGGCAGCATCAACCAACGCGAGATCCAGCCGTGTGGGGTGGACGCCGAGCCATTTCCCCCGGGTGGGCTCGCGCCGGGAAAGCGCGCTTACCGGTATGTTGTGCCTATGACTATCGACGGGGCCGGCAAGGTGACTTTTCTTCTCGGGGCCGGTGCCTCTGTTGACGCAGGGTTGCCAGTCTCGGTAGAGCTAACTCGGGTTATCACTCAGCGTCTGGACACTGGCTGGGGACGGTCTCCCGTGTCGCAGGCACTTCATGTAGCGATCGGGGCAATTGTCGCGCATGACACGGCCCGGGGGAAGAGCGCTTATGACGGTATAGATGTTGAACGGATCTTCGCCTCCATACAAATGCTCGCACGAAGGAATGATCATGAACTTACGCCGTTCGTGGCCGCTTGGAGTGGGGGAATCGATTCGTTTGGAGCTAACGGACGGCTGCCTGCGTTTTGGGGTGGTGAGTTCAGAAAGGCAGTCCACGACGATCGCTTTGGCACTTCTTCTCTGGAACGAAAGTTCAAGGAGGGTGTTGAGGCTCTCGCTAGGACTATTGACTCGTCCGAAATATATCGTCGCTTAGAGCAAGAAATGATTGAAAGTCTGGTGTCAACTCTCGAGGTTTCGGCCGAAAGCGTAGAGTATCTCTCCCCCCTGCTTAGAACTGCTGAGTCAACTACCGTTCAGATTGCAACGCTCAACTATGACAACAGCGTGGAATTACTGGCTAAGCAGCAGGGTGCTGACCTTGATACCGGCATCGAAAGCTGGCTGGGGGGTTACAAATGGAGTTGGCGTCCTGAGGCCAACGTTCGTCTCCTGAAGTTGCATGGCTCACTTGATTGGCGTCTCCGAGTTCGACGCGAAGACGGCGAACGAATCGCGGTTGACCGCGTCCTGGTCGGTGAGGATGACGACCGAAAACTATGGGGAAGCAATATGGGCGTGGTGTTTGGGCAGGGCTCAAAACTACGTGCCGACGGCCCTTTCTTGGCTATGCTGATCGAATTTGATCGGTTTCTGGAATCCACAGAACACCTCGTCATAGTCGGCTACTCCATGCGTGATGAGCACATCAATGCTGCTTTACGTCGCTGGGTAGTGGAGCACCCGGAGGGAAGGCTTTCGATAGTGGATCCCGGGTTTCCGGATATTGCTGATGCCCAATACGACGTGCCTTTCCAACGGGATCTCGTTGAAGCCTTCTGTGAATTCGACGAGTCTGGATCCCGGCTGGGTTACCCGCGGACACCAACTGCCAATCTTGTTGTTATTCGTAAGGGGGCAAGAGACGGCTTAGCTGAGGTTTTCGAGCGGGTGTTACCCGGGTTCGAATAAGTCCAGTGAGGGTGTGACGTTCTATTCACCCCGGCTCGGCATGTTCGTCCCAAGCCGTAAGTACAGGGTTCTTGCATGAGTGGCCGGCGTTGAAGTCGAAACGGACTTCACAACCGGGGAACTGCGGCCACGAGGAGTGTACAGCTGCTTCGGAGTGGAGACAGTACAGAAGCCGGGGCCCTTCTGAGGGGAGCACAAGCTGAAGGCGGAAAACCATGAACGGCCTTCGCCCCTTAAACCTCCGCCACCGGAGCCGCGAACTGCGCCTCGTACAGCCGCGCGTAAGCTCCACCAGCAGCCAGCAGTGAACCGTGCGTCCCCTGCTCCACGATCTGGCCGGCCTCCATCACCAGGATAAGGTCGGCGTCGCGGATCGTGGACAGGCGGTGCGCAATCACAAAGGAAGTACGGTCGCTCCGCAAAGCACTCATGGCCTTCTGCACCAGCACCTCGGTCCGGGTATCCACCGAAGACGTCGCCTCATCCAGGATCAACACTGACGGCCGGGCCAGGAACGCCCGCGCAATCGTCAGCAGCTGCTTCTCCCCCGCGGACACATTGGAGCCCTCGTCCTCCAGCAGCGTGTCGTACCCGTCAGGCAGTGACCGCACGAACCGGTCCACATACGTCGCCCGCGCCGCCTCCAGGATTTCAGCATCGGTAGCCCCAGGCCGGCCGTACGCAATGTTGTCCCGGATCGACCCCGCAAACAGCCACGTATCCTGCAGCACCATCCCCATCCGCGAGCGCAGCTCGCGCCGCGGCACGGAGGTGACGTCCACGCCGTCGAGCGTTATCCGCCCCGCATCAATCTCGTAGAACCGCATCATCAGGTTCACCAGGGTGGTCTTCCCCGCCCCGGTGGGCCCCACAATCGCCACCGTCTGCCCCGGCTCCGCCACCAGGGACAGCGAAGAGATCAGCGGCTGCTCCGGCGAATACGAGAACGAGACATCCGAGAACACCAGCCGCCCCCGCCCAAACACCGGCCCCGCAGAAGGCGCAGGCTCAACAGACTCCTCGTCCTCGTCCAGCAAAGAGAACACCCGCTCCGCGGACGCCACTCCGGACTGCAGCACGTTGGCCATGGACCCCAGCTGCGCCAGCGGCATGGTGAACTGCCGCGAGTACTGGATAAACGCCTGCACGTCGCCCAGCTGCATCGCCCCGGACGCCACCTGCAGTCCGCCCACCACGGCAATCCCCACGTACACCAGGTTCCCGATGAACGTCATGGCCGGCATGATAAGCCCGGAAATGAACTGCGCGCCAAAACTGGCCGAGTACAGCTCCGCGTTCTTCTGCCGGAACCGCTCTCCCACCTCCTGCTGCCGGCCGAACACCTTCACCAGCGCATGCCCGGTGTACGTCTCCTCGATCTGCCCGTTCAGCTCCCCCGTGTGCTTCCACTGCGCCACAAACAGCTTCTGCGAGCGCTTGGCAATCAGCGCAGTGATCCCCAGCGTCAGCGGAATGGTCACCAGCGCGATCAGCGCCAGGGTGGGCGACAGGATAAACATCATCACCAGAACGCCCACCACGGTCAGCACCGACGTAACCGCCTGGCTGATGGTCTGCTGCAGGCTCTGCGAAATGTTATCCACGTCGTTCGTCACCCGGCTGAGCAGCTCGCCGCGCTGGATCGAGTCGAAGTACCGCAGTGGCAGCCGATTGATCTTCGCCTCGATCCGCTCCCGCAGCCCGAACACCGTCCGCTGCACCACCCCGTTCAGCACATACGCCTGCACCCACATAAACGCCGACGACAGCACATACAGCACCAGCGCCCACGTCAGCACACTTCCCAGCGCCGCGAAGTCGATCCCCTGCCCCGGCACCAGGTCCATAGCACTGAGCATGTCCGCGCGCTGCCCCTCCCCGGACGCCCGCAGCTGCGCAATCACCTGCTCCTTGCTCACCCCCGCCTGCAGCTCCCGGGACACCACGCCGGCGAAGATCAGGTTGGTGCCCTCCCCCAGCAGCCGCGGCCCGATCACGGACAGCGCCACCCCGGCCACCGCCGTCACGAACACCAGCAGCAGCCACGCCCGCTCCGGCCGCAGCGTCCCCATCAGCCGCTTGGCCGACGGCCAGAAGTTCATCGCCTTCTCCGCCGGGACGTTCATCCCCGCGAACGGCCCGCCCCTTCCCGGCCCGCCCACCGGACGGGGGATGCGTACGACGTCGGCGCTTGCCGTTTTGGCCGCGGGTGCGGTTCCGGAGCTGGTCCCTGGAGCGCCGCTTCCGGAAGAGGCGGACGACGGCGGACGGTGCGGCGCGCTCATACCGTCTCCTCCGCTGCCAGCTGGGAGGAGACGATCTCCCGGTACGTCCCGGACGTCTCCAGCAGCTCGCGGTGCGTTCCGCGCCCGACGATCCTGCCGTCGTCGAGCACCAGGATCTGGTCCGCGTCCACGATGCTGGACACGCGTTGGGCGATGATCACCAGCGTGGCGCCGGCGGTGCTGCGCTTGAGGGCCTGCCGGAGCCGGGCGTCGGTGCCGGTATCCAGCGAGGAGAACGAATCGTCGAAGATGTACAGCTCGGGCCGCTTGACCAGGGCCCGGGCAATGGCCAGCCGCTGGCGCTGCCCGCCGGAGACGTTGGTGCCGCCTTGGCTGATGGGCGCGTCCAGCCCCTCCTCCATCCGCTCCACGAAGTCGCGGGCCTGGGCGATCTCCAGCGCGGTCCAGAGCTCGTCCTCGGTGGCGTCCGGCTTGCCGTAGAGGAGGTTGCTGCGCACGGTGCCGCTGAACAGGTAGGGCCGCTGCGGGACCAGGCCGATATGCCCCCAGAGCAGGTCCGGGTGCAGCTCGCGGACGTCCACGCCGTTCATCCGGACCGAGCCTTCCGTCGCGTCGAACAGCCGGGGCATGAGGTTCACCAGGGTGGTTTTGCCGGCGCCGGTGCTGCCGATGATCGCCGTCGTCTGCCCTGCCCTGGCGGTGAAGCTGATCCCGCTGAGGACCGGCTGGTCGGCACCCGGGTAGGCGAATCCGACGTCGCGCATCTCCAGCTCGCCGCGGCGGCCGTCCTGTGCCGCCGTCGTACTAATGGGATGAAGCGGCGGCCGGACGCTCGACTCGGTCCGCAGCACCTCCCCGATCCGGTCCCCGGACACCGCGGCGCGCGGGATCATCACGGCCATGAACGTGGCCATCATGACGGACATCAGGATCTGCAGCAGGTAGCTCAGGAAGGCGATGAGCGTGCCCACCTGCATGGAGCCGTCCTGGATGCGGAACGAGCCGAACCAGATCACGGCCACGGACGAAACGTTCAGGACCAGCATCACCACGGGGAAGGCGAGCGCCATGAGCCGGCCGGCGCGCAGGGCGGTGTCCGTGACGTCCGCGTTAGCGCGGGCGAAGCGTTCGGTCTCGATGTCCTCGCGTACGAAGGCGCGCACCACGCGGATGCCCGTGAGCTGCTCGCGGAGGACCCGGTTCACGGTGTCGATCCGCGTCTGCATCTTGCGGAACAGCGGCACCATCCGGGCGGTGAGCAGGCCGACGGCGACCAGCAGCACCGGGACTGCGACGGCGATCAGCCAGGACAGCTGCGCGTCCTGCCGCACCGCCATGATCACGCCGCCGATGCTGAGCATGGGCGCGGTGACCAGCATGGTGGCGGACATGAGCACCAGCTGCTGGACCTGCTGGACGTCATTGGTGGACCTGGTGATGAGGCTGGGGGCGCCGAACTTGGTGACCTCCTGCTCGGAGAACTCCCCCACCCTTGTGAAGATGGCGTCCCGAAGGTCCCGGCCCACACCCATCGCCGCCTTCGCCGCGAAGTACACCGCGATCACCGCGCAGACGATCTGCAACAGGGTGATCCCCAGCATCACCCCGCCCAGGCTGAGGATGTAGCCAATGTTGCCCTTGGCCACGCCCTCGTCGATGATGTCCGCGTTGAGGGTGGGCAGGTACAGGGACGCGATGGACTGCGCGAGCTGGAAAACCACGACGGCGGCCAGCAGCTTGCGGTGCGGCCGCAGGTATTCAACAAGCAGCTTCCAGAGCATGGGCGGCTCCCTGACACAGTGTCCACAAGGTGTGGTGCGAAGGTCAGTTTACGTCCGGAGGCTGGGAAGTTCTCTAGAGCACCAGGCCCAATGCGAACGGGCCAATGAGCACGGTGAAGATGGTGATCAGGAGGACGCCCACCACGTTGAGCACGATGCCCCCGCGGACCATCTCGCTGATCTTGACGTTGCCGGTTGCGAAGACGATGGCGTTGGGAGGTGTTCCCACCGGCAGCATGAACGCGCAGGTTGCCGCCAGTGCCGCCGGGATCAGGAGCGCCATGGGGTCGATTCCGATGCCGATGGCTACCCCGCCCAGGATGGGGATGAAGGTGGCCGCTGTGGCGGTGTTGCTGGTGATCTCGGTGAGGAACAAGACAATCAGGACAACCGTGGCCAGCAACAGAATGATCGGCAGGGCCCCGAGGCCGCTGACCCGTTCACCGAACCAGGCGTCCAGGCCGGTGCCCGCCACCGCGGCAGCCAGCGACAGGCCGCCGCCGAACAGCAGGAGGACGCCCCAGGGCAGACCCTCTTCTGCGTCCTTCCAGTTGAGGGTCATGTTCCCCTGCTTGTCGCCGGGGATGATGAACAGCAGGGCACCGGCCGCGATGGCAACCACGGTGTCGTCGAAGATGTCCAGGAAGGGCAGTTGGTCACCCAGGTCGCCGATGTTGGACAGCAGTCCCGGCACAATCCAGAAAAATGCGGCGCCAACGAACACCGCACGCACAATTTTCTCGCCCTGGCTCATAGGCCCCAGTGCGGCGATCTCGTCATTGATGAGCTGCTTGCCGCCGGGCACCTCGTCCAGGTGGAACCGGAAGATCATCCGGGTGAGGAGCAGCCACGCCAGCCCGATGAACACAACAACAATAGGGACGCCGAGCATCATCCACTGGGCGAAACCGACGGTCTTTCCAAGTTCGTCACTGATGTAGCCGGCCACAATGGCGTTGGGAGGGCTGCCGAGGAGGGTTCCCAGCCCGCCGATGGTGGCGGACCATGCCACCGCGAGGACCAGGGCGACGCCGAAGACGCGCACTTCGCGGTTCTCGATGAGGTCACTGACGGCCCCGCCGGCCCGGAGTTCCTCGCCAACGTCTCTTCCACCAGTACCGACGGCGGCTTCCGCGCCATGCTTGCTGTTCTCCACCACGAGGGTCAGCACGCTCAGGGCAATCGGCAGCATCATCAGCGTGGTGGCGGTGTTGGACACCCACATCGACAGGAACGCGGTGGAGATCATCAGGCCCAGGATGATCTGGCGCGGGTGGGTTCCCACGCGCCGCAGGGTCAACAGCGCGATCCTGCGGTGGAGGTTCCACTTCTGCATGGCAATCGCGATCAGGAAGCCGCCAAGGAACAGGAAGACGATCGGGTTGGCGTAAGGAGCAGTGGTCTCGGCAATGGTCCGTTCCGTCAACACGGGCATCAACGCGATGGGCAGCAGCGACGTGACGGACAACGGCACAGCCTCAGTCATCCACCAGACCGCCATGAGGGTGCCGACGCCGGCCACCACGCGGGCGTCGTTGGACAGTCCGGAGCCGCTGAGGAGGAAGTAGACGATGACGCCGAGGGCCACTCCGAGGCCGCGGACCAGCCATGTACGGCTTGCCCGTCGGGGAGGCCGGCCTTCGCCGGGCTCCTCGTCAAACTCACCTTGCTCGGGAATTACCCTCCTGGACGGTTCGCTCATTTTCCGGCCTCCGCACGCCATTGTGTGAGTGAGTGCCAACAAAGCAGCAGCCGGCCAACGGGCCCACAACCCCCTGCTGGCGCCTACCCATCGTTTGGCCAGCGTGGATTCACACTGCTAGTCGGCCCAGTTCCGGCCGTGGCGGCGCCGTTCGCCAGTTGGCGCCGCCACCTCCCTTTATCAGCGCCTGGTCAGGCGTTCTGCTTGATAAGGTCTTCGGCTTCCTTGAACCATGCGTCGGCGGCGCCGTCGACAGTCAGCTTGCCAAAGTTCAAGTCGGAGGCGACACGCTTGAAGGACGCCTCGAGGGTACCGAAGCCGACGATCGGCGGCTCGGGTGCGTCCTTGAGGTACTGCTCGATGGACTTCTCGTAGTCCACCACGAGCTTGTCCGTACCTTCGAAGGTGGTGCCGTCGCGCTGGGTCTTCGACGCCGGGACACCGCGGGAGGTCTTGAAGATCTGTCCCACCTCGGGATCATTGACCATGAAGTCGATGAAGCGGCCGGCAGCGTCCTTGTACTTGGTCTTGGCGCTGGCCACCATCAGCATGGAGGGCTTCAGGAACAGGCCCAGGTTGTCCGGATCGTCCGAGGGCGGCGGCACCAGCTTGAGCTCCTTGGCGCCGGTGTCCGAGAGGTAGCCGGCCATGAAGTTGTCCCAAGTAAACTCGGTCGCTGCAGAGTTCGAGCTGAAGGGTGATTTCGGCGCCAACTGGGTGACGCGCTCTTCGGAAATCATGGCCGGGGTGCCGCGCAGGGCCGCGGTCGTATTCCACCACTTCTTCAGGTCATCCTTGGTGAAGCCGAGCTTGCCGTCCTCGGTGAAGGCCTCGATATTGTTCTGGCGCAGCCAGATGTTGAACATCCACCAGACGGACGTGTAGTCGCCGCCGCCGTAAATAGCGCCGTTGCTCTTGGCGCCCACCTCCGTCATGAAGTCGTTGAACTCCTTGTACGTCCATGTGCCGGTGGGCTCCGCGATGCCCAAGGGCGCCAGCTTGGCGGGGTCGTAGTAGACAGCGAACGCGTTGGTGCTGGTGGGGATGCCGTAGGTCTTGCCCTTGATCTGCCCCGAGGGCAGCAGGGACTTCTCGAACGCGTCCGTGTTGATGTTCACGGTGCCCAGGTCCAGGAGCTGGTTGCGCTGGCCGTAGTCACGCAGGTAGGACAGGTCCCACTGCATCACATCCGGCAGCCCGCCGCCGGCAGCCTCGGTGGCGCGCTTCTGCCAGTAGCCGGCAAAGTCGGTGAAGTTGCCGTTGACCTTGATGTCCGGGTTCTTCTCCTCGAACAGCGCGATCGCCTTGCGGGTACGCTCGGCCCGGTCATCGTTGCCCCACCACGTGTAGTTGATGGTGACCGGGCTCTCCGCGGAGCCCGTCTCTCCGGCACTGGTGCCGGTGCCTGTTCCACATGCTGCCAAAGCTGCGGCAGATGCGGTGCCGACGGCCACGGTGGTGAGGAAATGCCTTCTGTTGATCATGCGAGCCTCCTTGCTCAGTGTGTTGCCTGATGGTCCGGACATTCCTCTGTGAGGTGACCTGGATTACACGTTGTGAAACGTATCAGTCGCCAGCGGAAAAATCCAGAAACATTTCCGTTGACAGGAAAACTGCAGAAACATAGGCTTGGTTTCGCGAGCAGATCCCCCATGTCAGGAGAACCGTGAGCTTTCCCTCCCGCCGGGTCACCCTGGCCGACGTCGCCAATGCCTCCGGGGTATCAATTGGCACGGTCTCCAAAGCACTCAACAATCGGGGCCAGCTCCGGGAAGATACCCGGGACAGGGTCCTGGCTGCAGCACACAAGCTTGGCTTCGAAACCCTGCCTGCCGAAACCAGCAGCGGCGGGGTGATCACCATAGGCCTGGTCACCTCGGATGACATCGGACGCTTCAGCATTCCGGTGATGTACGGCCTCGAGGATTCATTCGGCCCCGACCAGGCGTCGGTGCTCATCAGCAACTCCCGGGGTGACCTGGTCCGCGAGCGCCACTGCGTTGAAACGCTCGCCTCGCGGAATGTCGACGGAATCGTCGTCATGACCAACCACACCGGCCCCCGCGCCCCGCTCCCCAAAACATCAGTGCCGATCGTCTATGTCATGGGACAGTCTTCAGACCCCGACGACATGTCAGTGGTGGTGGACCAAGTGCAGGGCATGCTCCTGGCCCTGGAACATGCAGCCAACCTGGGGCATCAGAACATCGCCTACGTGGCGGGCCCCCGCCAGGACTACTCTGCCCGGATCCGCGCCCAGGCCGTCCAGGAACACGCCCCGACCTTCGGGCTCACCCTCGTGGGCGACCGTGCACTCTACGGAAACTGGTCCGAGGCGTGGGGCAGGCAGGCTGCCCAGATGCTCCGCCAGCGGGTGGAACCCGTGGACATGGTGCTCTGCGGCAGTGACGAAATCGCCCGCGGCGTAGCTGACGGCCTGCGCGAGGCAAACATCGTTGTGCCCCATGACGTCTCAATCATCGGCTTTGACAACTGGGCAGCAGCGGCCCTGAACAGCCGCCCCGCCCTGACCACCATCGACATGAACCTCGAAGAACTGGGCCGCGCGGCAGGAGCACGCGTCCTCGAAGCCATCACCGGTAATCCCAGGCCCGGGATAGACGCGCTGCCCTGCCAGCTCATCGTGCGCGACTCCACCTAGCCCCTGCAGGCACAAACTGCGGAAGCATGAGGGAGCGCGCGCCTTCCCCGGAAGCCACATCCATGAAAGCAACCATGCACCTCACCATTCCCCCGGCAATCACGCAACTGCCGCCGTCGTCCTTTCCCTTGGACCGGATCCGGCTGCTGCCCGGCCAATTCAAGACCGCGCAAGACGTTGACGTCCGGTATGTCCTCGAACTCGACGCCGACCGTCTTTGCGCGCCGTACCTGCAGGAAGCGGGACTTGGTGCGGCAGCGGAACCCTACGGCGGCTGGGAATCCGACGGCATGGGAGGGCACATCGGCGGGCACTACCTGACGGCCTGCGCCCGGCTCTTCGCCGCCACCGGCGACGTCCGGCTGCTGGAACGGGTGCAGTACGTTGTGGAGGTCCTGGAACAATGCCAGGCTGCAGCCGGAAACGGCTACCTCGGTGGCGTGCCCGGTGGACGCCGGCTCGGCGAAGAGCTGGCGGCCGGGAACATCGACGCTGATCTCTTTACGCTCAATGGCCGGTGGGTCCCGCTCTACAACCTTCACAAGACCTTTGCCGGCCTCCTGGACGCGTACACCCATGCCCGCTCCGAGAAAGCCCTGACGGTACTCACCCGGCTGGCGGACTGGTGGCTCACGGTCTCTCGCCATCTGGACGACGACTCATTCGAGGAGGTGCTCACCACAGAGTTCGGCGGCATGAACGACACTTGGACGTCCCTTGCCCGGCTGACCGGCCGGGAAGACTACCTGCGCGAGGCCCGCCGTTTCTCGCACCGGGCACTCCTTGATCCGCTGGCTGCGGGTGACGACCGGTTGGATGGACTTCACGCCAACACGCAGATTCCCAAGGTGCTTGGTTACGAACGGTTTGCCCAGGCGACCGGGGACGCGCGCTACGTCAAGGCATCCGATCACTTCTGGGATGTCGTCACCAGGCAACGGACCGTGTCGATCGGCGGCAACAGCGTCCGCGAACACTTCCATCCGGCGCGGGACTTCACCCCCATGGTCCTGGACGTCCAGGGCCCGGAAACCTGCAACACGTACAACATGCTCAAGCTCGCCAAACTCCGTTTCGAACGGACCGGTGATCCGGCGGCGGTGGAGTTCTATGAGCGCGCCACCTTCAACCACATCCTTTCCTCCCAGCACCCCGAGCGGGGAGGCTTTGTGTACTTCACGCCCATGCGGCCGTCCCACTACCGCGTGTACTCAAAGGTCCACGAATCTATGTGGTGCTGCGTGGGCTCCGGCATGGAGAACCACGCCAGCTACGGGGAGCTCATCTACAGCCACAGCGGCGACACCCTGGCGGTCAACCTCTACATTCCATCCACCCTGGACTGGACCGAGCGCGGGATACACGTCCAACTGGAGACGGATTTCCCGTACTCGGACGTCGCCACGCTGACCGTCACCGCGGACACCCCCGCAGAGTTCACCCTGCGGCTTCGACGCCCGGCGTGGGCCACCGATATGGAGGTCCGCCTGCCGCAGAGCGACGCGGGGGTCTCACCACAGGCTGGAACCGCCGACGACGGCCACCCCGTACTCATCCGGCGCGTCTGGGAGGGCGCCACCACAGTTTCCATCAGGCTCCGCGCTGAAGTCCGGGCCGAAGCCCTTCCGGACGGCTCGCCGTGGGTGTCCTTCCTGTACGGACCTGTGGTCCTTGCCGCCAGGGAAGGGAACGCAGGCATAAGAAGCTTCGAAGCACCCGACGAACGCATGGGCCATGTTGCCAGCGGCCACCAACTGGCGCTGGCACATGCCCCGGTGGTCTCCGCGCAAGAGCCGGCAGACGCCGTCGTTATGGTCAGCCGCGAAGCGCTTTCCGCGGAACTCACCGCCACCCAGGGTGGTTCTCCCGTCCGGGTCCGGCTCGAACCGTTCGCGGAGATCCACGACGAGCGCTACACGGTCTACTGGCCAACCGGCCCCGCGCCCGCCGTGCGGGCAGCCGAACTCGCCGCCATGGACGCAGACGCAGCGGACATGGAAGCCGTCGTCGACGCCGTCACGGCAGGCGAGCAGCAGCCCGAAGCTGACCATTCCTTCGCCGGCGAAGGCACAAAGGCCGGTGGACAAGACGGACTGCACTGGCGGACCGCAACGGGTTGGTTCTCCTACATCCTCAAGGACCCCGGTACCGACGCAGCCTTCCTCAGGGTCAGGGTCCGGCAGGATCCGGGCCGCCGCCAGCGGCTCACCCTGAACGGCGCACCGCTGGCGAAGGTATTGCGCTCCGATGTCGACCACGGACACGAAGTAACCGAGTACGCCATCCCGGCGGAAGCAAGGATCAAGGACCCGCACTCCCTCGTGTTCTCGGTGCACGCGGAGCCTGGCTACACCACCGAGGACTTGCTGTCGGTGGAACTGCGACAAGGACCTCGGCGTGACTGACGGAGCTAAGGGCTTGGCACCTGCCTGCCGGAGTGGATGGCTTCCTTGTAGGCATCGATTTTCCGTTCCAGGGCACTGAGGTGCAGGTGCACGCCGGCTAGACGTTCAAGAACGGCTGCGTGGTGCTGTTCAAGCAGTGCCAGCCGGTCTTCGGTGGATGCCCCGGCCTGGTATGCGGCGGCGTAGTCGCGCATCTGTTGGATATTCATGCCGGTACCGCGAAGCATGAGCACGCCCGCGAGCCAGCTCATGGTGGAAGGATCGTACCGGCGCCATCCGCTCGGGCCTCTCTCCGGCGCGGGGGCGATCCCTTCCTTCTCGTAATAGCGAATGGTGTCAACGGTGATGCCGAGGGCATCTGCAGCCTCACTGATCGTGAGGCCAGCATCGGGTCCGGCCGGTGTCAGGGAAGGCATGCTTCCAAGTTTCGCATTTGACATGGTGTGCACACCAGCATCGACGCTGAATGCACCCGGATGTTCCGGAGCTTGTGTTTGGAGGACAGCATATGAAACAGGTTGCACTGGGCTCGCAGGGCCTGACCAGCTCAGTCATGGGACTTGGATGTATGGGCATGAGCGCCTTCTACGGCGGTGCCACGGAGAACGAATCGATCAGGACCATCCGCCGTGCACTGGACCTCGGAGTGACCATGTTCGACACTGCAGAGGCCTATGGGCCCTTCGCCAATGAGCAATTGCTGGGGAAGGCGCTTGGCGGAGACCGCGATCGCGTGGGCATTGCAACGAAGTTCGCCATTGAGTTCGACGACGACGGGACGCCTCATGGGCCGAACGGTTCCCCTGAGTACGCACGCAGGGCACTCGACCGGTCCCTTCGCCATTTGGGAACCGACCATATCGATCTCTGGTACCTGCACCGCGTCGACCCGGCTACACCGATCGAGGAAACGATCGGGGCGATGGGGCAGGCGGTAGAGTCCGGAAAGGTCCGTTACATCGGCGTATCTGAAACTTCCGCCGAAACCCTGAGAAGGGCCCACGCGACGTTCCCGATCACTGCCATCCAGTCGGAATACAGCCTGTTCGAGCGGGACGCGGAGCACAACGGCGTCCTTGATACCGCACGTGAACTCGGCATCGGGTTTGTTCCCTTCTCACCGCTGGGCCGGGGCTTTCTGGGCGGGACAATCACCAGGAAGGATGACCTGCCGGAAGGCGATGCCCGCAGGAACTTGCCCCGATTCTCGGACTCAGCCATCGAGGCCAACCTCCGGATCGTCGACGTGCTGCGGACGCTCGCCGGGCGCAAGGGCATCACACCGGCGCAGCTCGCGCTTGCCTGGGTGATCCACAATGGCACCACCCCCATCCCAGGGACCACCAAGGCACACCGGGTGGAAGAGAACGCTGCCGCAGCAGAGGTCGAGCTCACCGCGGAGGACATCGCGCGGATCGGGGAAGCGTCACCCCACGGAGCAGCAACCGGAACCCGGAATACGGAAGCGGCCATGGCCCGGGACCGCGGCTAAACGCCGTGTGAAAAGCGAGGTGCTAACCAGCCCGGGTATCAAACTGCCGCCGGTACTCCGTGGGCGTCGTCGAAAAGGCGGCCGCGAAGTTCTGCCGGAGGGTGACGGCGTTGCCGAAGCCGCAGTCCGCGGCCACCTGTTCGATGGACAGGTCGCAGGTTTCGAGCAGCCGCCGGGCTGCGTCAAGGCGGCGGGCCCGGATCCAGGCGGCGGGCGTCGTTCCTGTTGCTGCCCGGAAGGAACGGACGAAAGTCCGGCGGCTCAGGTGCGCCTGCGCCGCCAGCAGGTCAATGGTCAGGGGTTCACCCAGGCGGCCCAGGGCCCATTCCAGCAGGCGCGAGATCGGATCGTCGGTGGAGCGGGAAGGAACAGGGCGCTCGATGTACTGCGCCTGCCCGCCCTCCCGGTGCGGTGCGATGACCAGGCTGCGTGCCACCTGGTTCGCCGCCTCCGCCCCGAGCCGGGCCCGCACCAGGTGCAGGCACGCGTCCAGCGCGGAGGCGGTTCCGGCCGAGGTCAGCACGTCGCCGTAGTCGATGTAGAGCACGGACTGGTCCAGGGCGATATCAGGGTGCCGTCCGGCAAGGGAATCGAACGCCTGCCAGTGCGTGACCGCCCGACGCCCCGCGAGCAAGCCGGCGTCGGCCACGGGGATTGCCCCAAGGCACAAGCCCAAGATCGGCACCCCGCGCCCGTGCGCCTCTTGGAGCACCTGCCGCAGCGAATCACTGGGGAGGCGCCCGTCGTCGAACCATGAAGGCACCACCACAACGTCCGCCGCCTCCGCGGCCTCCGGCCCTTCCACCTCGCCCAGCCGGTAGCCCTCAGCGGTGGTGACCTCACCTGCCTGGTCAGAAAAGAGAACCGTCTTCCAGCCGGCAAGGCCCTGCCGGGCAACCTCGTCAAAAACCATCTGCGGAACGGCAAGGTGAAACATCGTTGCCCCATCGAACGCGTACACCGCGATCCTCATCCCACCCCTTCCAAACAGCTTGGCCCGAATCCATCGTATATCCGCCTTCGTGCCACTGTTGGCACACATCCGCGGCGGGAAGACTGGAAAAGTTGCCAGCAGGCAGCCGAGAGAAACACCAGGGAGAACAAGATTATGAGCACCCCCCGCCGCGCCCTCATCCTCATTGACGTGCAGCAGCAGTACTTCAGCGGACCCCTCGAGATCCAGTACCCGCCGCATCAGGAGTCCCTGCCCACGATTGCCAGGGCAATTGACGCCGCCACTGCCGCAGGCATTCCGGTTGCCGTGATCCAGCACTCCGCGGGCGTTGGTGCACCCGTGTTTGCCCCGGGCACACCCGGGTTCGAGCTGCACCCCGAGGTTGAGGGCCGTAAAACCGGCGACTGGAAGCAGCTGGTCAAACAGTACGGTTCCGTCTATGCCGGCACGGACCTCGCCGAATGGCTGCGGAAGCACGACGTCGACACGGTCACCTTGGCCGGCTACATGACCAACAACTGCGTGCTCGCCTCCGCCGTGGAGGCAGAGTTCCTTGGCTTCACCACCGAAGTCCTCTCAGACGCCACCGGCGCCATCAACATTGCCAACCACGCAGGCTCCGCCGACGCGAAGACCGTGCACACCACGCTGCTCGCGCTGCTGAACTCGAACTGGGCAGCAGTAGCGGATACTGACACCTGGACCAGTGCCCTGGCTGCGAATCAGGCCCTTGCAGGGAGTGACCTCGGAAGCTCCGCAGTTGCCGGTTTGGAGCTGGTCCCGCAGGCGTAACCAGCCTCCCGGGCCTCCCCAGCGTTTCTCGGCGGTGGGAAGCCCGGGAACACCAGCAGCACTCCTGCGGTTGCACCCACGGGGACCAAGCCCCAACGAAATTCAAGGACTGTTTTCATGAAGTGGATTCTTCTCGCCGGTGCCATCCTGAGTGAGGTGACGGCGTCCCTCTCCCTGAAAGCGGCCCTTGATAATCCTGCTTTCTTCATTGTGGTGGTCCTCGGCTATTCCGCGTCCTTCGCTTTCCTCGCCGGAGTCCTCCGCAAAGGCCTCGGCCTTGGCGTCGCCTATGGGATCTGGGCTGCGCTGGGAGTGACACTCACCGTGCTGCTGGCTGCCCTCCTCTTTGGTGAAGCGCTGACGCCCGTGATGATGGTCGGCGTCGCCATGGTGATCGGCGGCGTGCTGTGTGTTGAACTCGGGTCACACAAGGAACCGGCAGCAGAACCCGCAAAAGAAGTGGTCCGCTCATGATGTGGCTGTTGCTGACGGCCGCAATCCTCACCGAGGTGACCGCCACCCTTTTGCTGCGGGTCGCGTCCACCGGTAAGCGGCGCTGGTACGTGCCTGTCGCCGTCGGATACTTCCTGGCCTTCACCCTCCTGACGCTGACCCTCCAACAGGACATGAACCTCGGGGTGGCCTACGGCATCTGGGCCGCGGCCGGCGTCGCCCTGACGGCCCTGGCCAGCCGTGTCTTCTTCAAGGAGACAATCACCCCCGTCATGATGCTGGGGCTCGGACTCATCATCGGCGGGGTCCTGCTGATCGAGCTCGGCGCAGCGCACTAGGCAGCCCGCTCAACAGGAGCTGAAGCTGGCCGGATGCCTCGGCAATCCAGCCTGCTCTCTTATGGCAAACGGCCCCTCCCCCGGGCGGCCAGTCCATGATCAAATGGGAAGGTTGAACCGGCCGCCCGAGTCCGCTCCACGGCCTCGGCCAGATGGAAGGAAGCACATGACCGATCGTCCGGAACACCCTCCGATACCCACTCCCGGAAGTGCCCAAGGCCTGGACAGCAAGGTCGAGGGCGGATGCCCGGTGGACCATGGCAGCGTGACCTCGCACGGCAGCGAGAGCGAAAACCCGGCCATTGATTCGCCCCAGCCCAAGGGGCACCGGCCGCGCACCGTTGCGGACTGGTGGCCCAACCAGCTGGACCTCTCCGTGCTTCACGCCAACCAACCCAAGGGCAACCCGCTCGGCCCGGGCTTCAGCTACCGCGAGGAGTTCCAGAAGCTCGACGTCGAGGCACTGAAGCAGGACATCACCGAGGTCCTCACCACCTCCCAGGACTGGTGGCCCGCTGACTTCGGCCACTACGGCGGCCTGATGATCCGCCTGAGCTGGCACGCTGCCGGCACGTACCGCGTCCACGACGGCCGCGGCGGCGCCGGGGACGGCAGCCAGCGGTTCGCGCCCCTCAACAGCTGGCCGGACAACGCCAACCTGGACAAGGCCAGGCGGCTGCTGTGGCCGGTCAAGCAGAAGTACGGCCAGAAACTCTCCTGGGCGGACCTGCTGGTCCTCGCCGGCAACGTCGCCCTCGAATCCATGGGTTTCAAGACCTTCGGTTTCGCCTTCGGCCGCGAGGACGTGTGGGAGCCTGAGGAGATCTTCTGGGGTCCGGAGGACACCTGGCTGGGCGACGAACGCTACATCGGCGAAGGCCAGATGTCGGAGGAAGTCGGCTCCACGGAAATGGGGCTGATCTACGTCAACCCCGAAGGGCCCATGGGCAATCCGGACCCCAAGCTCGCCGCAGCGTTCATCCGTGAGACGTTCAAGCGGATGGCCATGAACGATGAAGAGACGTTTGCCCTGATCGCGGGCGGCCACACGTTCGGCAAGACCCATGGAGCCGGCGACGCCGATGCTCACGTAGGTCCCGAACCCGAAGGCGCCGACCTTGAAGCGCAGGGCCTTGGCTGGCTCAGCACCTATGGCAGCGGCAAGGGTGGCGACACGATCACCTCCGGCCTGGAAGTCACCTGGACGGACGTGCCCACCCAGTGGAGCAACCGCTTCCTGGAGATCCTGTTCGAGTACGAGTGGGAGCTGGTCAAGAGCCCCGCCGGCGCCCATCAGTGGGTTGCCAAGGACGCCCCGGAGATCATTCCCGACGCGCACGACCCCGCGAAAAAGCACCGGCCCACCATGCTGACAACCGACCTGTCGCTCCGCTTCGATCCCGTCTATGAGGAAATCGGGCAGCGCTTCCTGAAGAACCCGGACGAGTTCCAGCTCGCCTTCGCCAAGGCCTGGTACAAACTGCTGCACCGCGACATGGGTCCCGTGGGCCCACACATGCTGGGACCGTGGGTCCCGGAAGCCCAGCTCTGGCAGGACCCCGTTCCCGCCGTCGACCACGAATTGATTGGCGAGCAGGACATCGCCTCGCTCAAGGCATCGCTCCTGGACTCGGGCCTGTCCGTCTCCCAACTGGCCACCACGGCATGGGCTGCCGCCTCCACCTTCCGCAAGACGGACCGGCGCGGCGGCGCCAACGGTGCCCGGATCCGGCTGGAGCCGCAGCGCAATTGGGAGGTGAACGAACCTGAGCAGCTTTCGACGGCGTTGCAGGCCATCGAGCGCGTGCAGCAGGAGTTCAACTCGTCCCAGTCCGGGGGCAAGAAGGTCTCGCTGGCGGACCTGATCGTCCTCGGCGGATGCGCGGCGGTGGAGAAGGCGGCGGGCGACGCCGGCTTCCGCGTCACCGTGCCGTTCCGTCCGGGACGCACCGATGCCGCCCAGGACCAGACCGACGTCGAGCAGTTCCAGTACCTGAAGCCGCGGGCTGACGGGTTCCGTAACTATGTGCGCCCCGGCGAGAAGCTCCAGCCGGAGACCCTCCTGCTGGACAAGGCGTACCTGCTGGACCTGTCCGCACCGGAGATGACAGCGCTCATCGGCGGCATGCGCGCCCTCGGCACCAACATCGGCGGCTCCAAGCACGGCGTCCTCACGGACCGGCCGCAGGTCCTGACGAACGACTTCTTCGTCAACCTGCTCTCCCCGGGCACCAAGTGGAAAGCCTCGGAGAACGAGGAGAACGTCTACGAGATCACAGACGTCGCTACCGGCGAGCTGAAGTGGACCGCCACCCCGGTGGACCTGGTGTTCGGCTCCAACTCCCAGCTCAGGGCGATGTCCGAGGTCTACGCGAGCGACGACGCCAGGGAGAAGTTCGTCAACGACTTCGTGGCGGCCTGGGTGAAGGTCATGGAGCTGGACCGCTTCGACCTCAAGTGATGCTGCTCCATTGACCACTGCGTCCGGGCCGGCTGCGTTTGCGGCCGGCCCGGACGTTTGCCACTGGTCAACAGCAAATCAGGGAATCAGGCTCTCAGCCTTATAACGGTCGAAGAGCGCGGTAAAGGCATCCAGCGTCCGCCGGTAGCCGGTGAACCCGGCATCCCGGCTCTTCCCCATGTCCGTCACAACCTCAATGCCGCGCCCCAGGTCGCCGTCCGTGTGCCACCAGGACGCCAGCCGATTCAGGTCCGGCTCGCTGAGGTTGTGGCGCGCGGCAATGTCCCGCCACTGGTCCTCCCGGCCCGCCATTGACTGTTCCAGGGGGCGGGGTGATCCCTCGTATCCCTCCCACTTCACGCCGAAGTACGCCGCGAGCTTCGGCCACATCCAGCGCCACCGGAACACATCGCCGTTGACGATGTTGAAGGCCTCGTTCGCGGCTGCTGGCGTGGTGGATGCCCAGATCATGTGCTCGGCGAGCAGGCCCGCGTCCGTCATGTCCGTCAGGCCGTTCCACTGTGTTTCGGAGCCCGGGAAGACGAACGGCTCCCCGCTCTCCCGGCACAGGGTGGCCTGGGCGGCGAGCGTGAGGCCCATGTTCATGGCGTTTCCGACGGCGTGCCCGATCACCGTGTGCGCGCGGTGCACGGACCAGGTGAACCCTTGCCCGGCCGCGGCCGCCCAGAGCTCGTCCTCCTGGGCGTAGTAGAAGTTCCGGACCGGCAGGCGCGGCTCCTCCTCGTGGAAGGGCGTGTCCGGCATTTCCCCGGCGGCGTAAGCCTCGAAGGGTCCGAGGTAGTGCTTCAGTCCGGTCATCAATGCAACGTGGGCTACGTCCTTGCCGCGAAGTGCAGCCAGGAGGTCCCGCACCATGCCGGCGTTGACGGAGATGTTTTCCTCCTCGGTGTCCTGCCGCGACCATGCCGTGAAGAAGACATGGGAGGGATTCTCCGGACCGAGCGCATCGGCCAGCGACGCAGCCGAGGTCAGGTCCGCGGAGAGCCACCGAACTCCGGGCCTCTCTGCCCCGGGCTTCCGGGAAAGGGCAAGCACACTCCACCCCTGGCCTGACAAGGTATCGACCAGGGCAGACCCCGCTATGCCGGTCGCCCCCACAACAAGAGCAGTCTTTTCGGTCCCTGCGGTTGTTCCTGCGCCAATAGTCATGAAGCTCCTTCTGGTTTGTGCTGAATTTCGCCTGGGCAATGGCCCCTAGCTGCAAGCCGCTGGCCCCGGGAGATATTCCTCGACCCCGCGTCACACCACCCCTACTCATAAGGAGTGGGACTGCCGCACCGGGCGCGGCGCTGGCACTTTGTGCGTGCAGCTATTCCGAGCCCAATCCCCACCGGTTCGACCGATGAAAGCGAGTAAATTCCGGTCGAGGAAGCAGTCAAAGTGCTCGGTTCCCGAAGGACCCAATGACAAGTTTCGGGAACATAATTGGAAGTGGGCTGGGCGACACATTCTCGGAGAGGAGTGGTCATGATCCGGGCCCTGATGTGCAGGCTCAATGTCGGGCACCACTGGCTGGTGGAAAGGATGCCCGACGGCGGCTTCCGTCGGCGTTGCACTAAGTGTGGCAAGTACGGTCGCCGCAGCCAGAGATGGTCGGGGCACCTGGAGGCTGGAGACCGGCCGCGAAATCCGATGGGGCCGGTTCCCTAATGAACAAGCACGCTGCGGTGCTGGCCGTGGCTCTTGTGCTTTCCGGCTGCACGTTTATCGCCCCCGACGAAACAGCCACCACCCCGGCTGAAAACCTCGCCGCGACGCTGGAAGCTTTTGCGGCCGACGCGTCCGCGCATGGAGCGCCTGCCGTGGTCTTCCATGTTCGGAACGGAGACCAAGAAGAGCTCATGGCCACCGGTGTGAGAGACCTGAAGTCCAACAGCATGGCGATCCCTACGGACAAAACGTGGATTATCGGGGCGGGTACGCCCATGGTCGCCGTGTCCGTGATGAAGCTGGCGGAGACCGGCGCCGTGCGCCTTGAAGATCCCGTCTCCGCTCATCTGCCCGAGTTCACAGCAATCTTCCCGGCGTGGGACCGTGTCACGGTGCGGGACCTTCTGGGCAGTACCTCCGGCCTCCCTGACTACTTTCCACCCCTGATTGAATCCGCGAGCCTGGACGAGCTCCAAACGCGCGTATTGACCTTCGAGGAACGGTTAAGGATTGCAGCGGGGGTAGACCTTCCGCCAGGGCCCGTGTCCTACTTTGCATGGTCTGCAACGGACTGGGAAGTGCTGGGTTGGTTGCTGGAAAGCAAACACAACCGCGGACTCGACGAGGTTCTCGCCAAGGACGTATTTGAGCCGGCAGGAATGGGCAGCACGCACGTGGCGGCGGCAGGGCAGCCGCCCGAGCCCATGCTGCATGGGTACGTGCTGGAGAGCGGGAACAGGCGCGACTTCACGCGTATTGACGCGATCGCCGGATCGGCCGATTCTGGGGTCATTTCAACGGTTGAAGATCTCAGCAGGTTCGCGGCGTCGCTCACCACGGGCCGATTCATTCGCGAAGAAACGTGGAAGAGCATGATTGAGTCCGAGCCATTTCCCTTAGGTGGCATCCGTCTCAGCGATGACATCTGCCCGGGCACACGCCACGTCTTCCTGTCCGGGGGCGGGGGCCCGTATAGTGTCCAATCTGTTTCCTCCTTAGATGGGCACCAGCAGGTGACGGTGGCTTCGGTGCTTCCGCCCCGGGATCTGAACGTCACCGACGCGCCTCCGCTCGTCCCCGAGATGGAGGACGCTATCCAAGAGACAGCCAGGAGCATGTGCTAGCTGGAACACCTCAGAGCTGCCGGGTATGGACACGCGGACGGCCGGCCTCAGGCTAGGACATTACGCAGCCCGACGTGCTCCTCATTGAGTGACACGTACCCGCCATCCGGGCGGCTGGATCGATGACGTTGTCCCTGATGGTTTCGAGTTGGATTATTTTGACACGGGACTTCACCGATAGCCTGCTGTGATGGTCCCGGACGAGCAGGAACTTGCAGGCGGCAATGCGTCCGGCAAGGTTGTGCGCGTCGGCAACACCGTACGGAAACCCTGGCTGGATAACACCGCCGCTGTGCAGGACTATCTCCGCGCGCTCCGCTCGTCCGGGGTGGACGTTCCCCAACCTCTGGGAAAGGACGACGACGGCCGGAGCGTTGTGGAGTTCGTGGAAGGCGTCCTCGCGCTGGAGGAACTGCCGCTCACCCGCGACGATCTGCTGCGGGTTGGCCGCATGATCCGCCGGATCCACGACGCGAGCGAAGCTTTTGTGATTCCTGATCCGGACGGCTGGAACATGCTCTTGCCTGCTGAAGCTCCAGACCTGATGTGCCATAACGACCTCGCGCCATGGAACCTCGTCAGGGGTGATCGGTGGGTCTTTATCGACTGGGACGGTGCCGGTCCCAGCACACGGCTATGGGACCTTGCGTACGCAGCGCAGTCTTTCGCCATGCTGTTCGACGGACAGCCGGTGAAGGAAGCGGCCGCAAGACTGCGTGCAATTGTTGACGGTTACCAGGCTGACGAATCGCTCCGCAGCGCGTTGCCGGCAGCGATGGCGGAGCGAACTGCAGCTATGTTCACACTCTTGGAGTCCTCGCACGAGACCGGGTTCCAGCCGTGGGCGGACATGTTCGTCAACGGCCACGGGGAACACTGGCGTGGCGCTGCCCAGTACGTCCGGCAGCATCAGTCGGCGTGGGAGCAGGCCCTCGACCGGCCGTGACCTGCGCGATTGCGGAAGTGAGGCACGGGCTCGATTACGCTCGTGTGATGGCCCGCCTTATCGCTCCGGACGTTAGTTACCACTCCTCCTGGCTGGAAGGGGCGGGGAATTTCAACGGCACCCGTCAGGACGGCGCGGGCGCCGAGGACTGGCCCCTGGAAGACCTGAGAGACCCCCAGACGTTCGGCCGTTTTGTGGACTGGCTCGTCAAAGATGCCCTACCGGAGAGCCCGCGGAATCCAGCGCATGTGCCCTGCACCTACCTGTGGATTGTGGAAGGTGGCACCTTCCTTGGGTCCCTGGCCATCAGGCACGAACTAACCGACTTCCTCCTCAACGAGGGTGGCCACATCGGCTACAGCGTCAGGCCCTCAGCCCGGCGCCGCGGCCACGCCGCGAAAGCACTGGCCGACGCCCTGCCCATTGCGCGCGAACTGGGGATCACCCGGGTTCTCTTAACCTGCGATGAGGACAACTTCGGTTCCCGGGGCACCATCGAAAAGAACGGCGGCACCTACGAGGACAGCCGCAACGGCAAACGCCGCTACTGGATCGATATCGTGCCGTCAGATGAATTGTCGCAGGCCCCTGCGGGATTGGACGTCCGCCCGAGCTGACTCCACGAACTCTTCAACCTCTGCCCGGCAGCGTTCGCCCTGCTCGTTCAAATCCCGGCGGCTGTCGAGTTTCTTTAGGGCTGTGATATGTGTGAGCACGTCATGCGCCAGGTCCCCAATGGCCTTCTCACTCGCCAAAAGGCGTACGCCGTAATAGGCGGACCATGCCGATCCGCGGGCGCGGTGAACGTCGTCGTCCTCCGTTTTTAGATCCACACCGTGTCCCTCGAACCATTCATCCATCACAGTCCGCCGGTACTCCATCGCCGCTTGCGCGAAGGTCTTGTAGGCATCAATTCGGGCCTCATGGAGCCGCATTTCGGCGGCGTTCTTCCGGTTGAAGGCGTAGGTCAGAACGGCCCCGAGCAGAGCACCGAGCAGGCCGATAATCGCACCGTCCAAGGACTATCCCCTACCCCGCCGGCCGCAGCGATGTGATCATGCGCTTGATGTCCGCATACTCCGGCGTCCCCGCATACAGCTTGGCCTTCTCCAGGTACGGCAGCGACGGGTCCCCCGGTGTCAGGTTCAGTTCCGGGTTGTAGAACGCCCCGAACGTGGCGGCGTTGGGCGGCCAGTTGAAGAAGTGGAACATGTAGCAGGCCGAGTCACCTTCGGGCAGCGGCGCGGTGGTGATGCCGTAGGCCGCCGCCGGGGTGTCCGGCGGGCCGGCCGCGGCGTCGTTGCCGCGGGTCTCGAACGTATACCGCGGCACGGTGCCGTACTGGGCCAGCTGCGGCAGGTCCTGCGACTCCAACACTGAGTAGGGGTACTTCTCCGTACACGTGGACCCGGTGGCCATGTTGGTCCGCAGCGTCGCCAGCAGCCGCCCGTCCTCACTGGTCACCTCAGCAAACGCTCCGCCGCCCTCAGCCAGCTCCCCAGCCGGGTCCGTGATGCTCCAGGTGGACGGAAGGTCGAAGGCCAGATCGCCCGCCGCCGTCGTATAGGTGGTCCAGGACGCCGACGGCGGGGCGCTGGCGCTCGGACTCACGGTCGCGCTGGGCGGTGCGGCCGTCAGCGTCGCAGTGGGCGTCGCTGGTTCGCTCGCGGCAGAGGTAACGCCCGACGGCGTCGCCTGCGGTTGGGCGGCCGGCCCACCGCACGCCGTGAGCAGCGAAAGCGAGAGAAATAGTGCCGCGCCGGGCCACGCTGACCGCCGCATGTCCGCCTCCCTGGAAGCCGTTGTGATCCTCCCATTGTGCAGCCACGGCGGCTCCCGGGACCTATTAATCAACCGATTGGACCCGAACTGTTGCAGCTCGTAACGAAACCATTCCCGGCCGGGCCGGCCGCCCGCCGTCGTACTTTTATGTCCCTTTCAATACACCCTGCGGTGCGGGCTGCTGGGGTGGGCGGATGGCAACCAGCGTGAACACAAACGCGACCGTGGCCGTGACCACCAGCAGCATCAGCCCAATGAAGTAGCTGTTGTCTTCGGCGTTGTACGTGGCGCCCATGACCAGCGGCGGGAAGTAGCCGCCCATCCCGCCGGCCGCGCTGACAATGCCGCTGATGCTGCCCACCTTCCCCTGCGGTGAGAGCCTCCCAACCCACGCGAACACGCCGCCGGTCCCCAGGCCAAGCGCGGCGGCCATCGCCACGAAGGTGAGTCCGGCCGGGATTTCGCCGTCGGGCCTCAGGTTCACCACAAACGCCAGGACCGCGATGCCTGCCAGGGATGACAGGACCACCGGTTTGGACCCGATCCGGTCCGCCAGAACTCCCCCGATGGGCCGGAACAGCACCGCCGCCAAGGCAAACCCGGCGGTGCGGGTGCCGGCAGCGGTGGGATCGAACTGGTAGATGTCCCGGAGGTACGTGGGCAGGTAGGTGGCGAAGGAGACGAACCCGCCGAAGACGATGGCGTAGAGGAAGCACAGCTTCCAGGTGACGGCGAGTCCGGCTGCGTCCTTGAGCTTGGGGATCACCGGCGCGGTGTTCCGGTGCCAGTCCGGCGACTCCTTCAGGTTGAACCAGATTACGGCCCCCATCACCACCAGCAGCCCGGCAATCAGCAGGTGCGTGGGCAGGTACCCGATCCAGGTCACCAGCCGCGGGGTGAGGAAGGCCGCCAGCGCGGTCCCGCCCATCCCGGCGCCAAACACGCCGGTGGCGAAACCTCGCCGCGACGGCTCGTACCAGGCGGAAACAAAAGGAATTCCGACGGCGAACACGGTACCTGCGATCCCCAGCAGCAGTCCGGCGCCCAGCACCACCGCATAGGAACCCAGGCTGCCGCCGAGGGCAACCAGCAGGACGGGAGGAACGCTGCCCAGCAGCACGAACGTGAACATCACCCGCCCGCCGAACCGGTCCGTCATGGCTCCCACTACGATCCGGCCCAGCGATCCGACGAAAATCGGCATGGCCACCAGAACCGCGGTGGCGGTGGAGTCCAGCCCCATCTCCTGGGTATAGCGGGCACCCAGGGGCGCCACGATGTTCCACGCCCAGAAGGCCATGACGGACGCGCTGGTGGCCAGCGCCAGGTTCAGGCCCTTGCCGGGATGGGAGGTTTCCGCGGGCGGTGCGGGATTCGCGGGGCGTGCGGCTTCAGTCATGGTGTGCTCCCCTCACCGGTTCCGGGTGTCCCGGTCCTCGGTCCCGACCGCCGACCAGCCGCGTTTGCCGGCGGGGGCGTTGGGGTTCTGCGCGGCATTGCCACGGGACCTGCTCCCGGCCCTGCCTGCGGGCCGTGTACCCGCGCGCCCGCCCGTCCTGCCGCCGTCGCGATCCCGCGAGCGGTACACGATGTACGGGCGGAACAGGTAGTGGAACGGCGCGGTGAAAGCGTGCACCAACCGGGTGAAAGGCCAAATGATGAACAACGCCATCCCCACCAGCGTGTGCAGGTGGAAGGAGAACGGCGCCGCAGCCATGACGGCAATGTCCGGCTGGAAGATGAACAGGGACCGGAACCACGGCGCCACGGTTTCCCGGTAGTTGTGCCCGTGCTCGCCCTCGAACACGCTGGCCAGGGTGGTCCACAAACCGAACACGATGGCCGCCGTGAGCACGACGTACATGGCCTTGTCATTCTTGGTGGTGGCCATGAACACAGGCCCGGTGGTGCGGCGCCGGTAGATCAGCAGCATGATCCCGCCCAGTGTCCCGATGCCCGCAATCCCGCCCACGAACAGGGCGTTGAAGTGGTAGAAGTCCTGGCTCATTCCCACCGCTTCCGTCCAGGACTTTGGAATGACCAGGCCAAAGAAGTGCCCGGCAACCACGGCGAGCAGCCCAAAGTGGAACAGCGGCGAGGCAATCCGCAGCAGCCTGGACTCGTACAGCTGGGAGGACCTGGTGGTCCACCCAAACTGGTCGTACCTGTAGCGCCAGACCAGTCCGCCCACCAGGACCACCACCATCACGTAGGGCAGCACGCCCCACAGCACAATGTCCAGGGCGGAAAGTTCGACGGCGGCACCGGGCTGTGTTTCATAAGGCAGCGTTTCAAAGGGCAGCGTTTCAAGGGTCACCATGTCAGGCCCCCTTCACTGGCAGCAGGCGCGGATCGTAGGGGTCAAGGCCCACTGCCTCAGTGGGCGGCCCGTAGCCTGCCATCCGCATCACGGCCTGTTCGTCCGCCGGCGACTTTCCGGGCAGCGTGGCGCAAATGGCCTGAAGGATCCTGGCGTGCGGCAGCTTGTCCCCGAGCAGCCCAAACTTCAGCATCTCAAGGCTGGGCCGGTACCGGATCAGCAACTCCCGCCCTGCGGCGAAATCCACCAGCGCGGTGTACTCGAGCACCATGGGCAGGTAGTCCGGCAGTTCCCCCTGGGTGTCCACCAGGATGTCGCTTTGCCGGTACGCCTTCTTGAAGCTGCCCAGCACCTCGCCGCGGCGCCGGGTGTCCCCATCCGTCCAGTAGCTCAGGTGCAGCGCGTGGCGCCGGCTGAGATCGAACTCCCGCACGTAGTGCGCCTGGGCCTCCATCAGTGGGGTGGACTCGAGCGCGTCCAGCACTTCCTGGAAGGGTTCGACGGCGCCGGGGAACTCCGCGAGCGCGGCGCGCATCAGCGGCACTTTGCCCAGGAGGTCCTGGTCCGGGTAGGACAGGCACCACGCACCGGCCATGTACACCACCTGGTCCCGGCGGCTCACGGCTGGTCCTCCGCCGCGGCCAGGGTCCCCGGCTCGGGTCCCTTGTCCGGGAAGAGCCCCGGCGGTGCCCCGCGGCCGTCCCAGTTCAGCAGGTTCACCCGGCCCTTCAGGCTCGTCCCGGCCGATACCTCGTCGCTGGTCTGCCGGTCCCGCAGGGCGTTGAACGTGTCCACCGCAACCGGCACCGGCCTGCCGCTCGCCTCACCGAAAGGCGAGGAATCCTGCATGCCCGGGCCGCCGTCGAAATCCAGCGAACAGCCCATCTCCTCCAGGTCATGCGCCTGCTCCACGTGTGCCTTGGGGATCACGTACCGCTCGTCGTACTTGGCGATGGCCATCAGCCGGTACATCTCGTACATGGTCTGCCCGTCCATGCCCACGGCCTCGGCGATGGACTCGTCCGGATCATTGCCCAGGCTGATCCCGCGCATGAACGCCCGCATGGCCGCGAGCTTCTTCAGCACCGCGGTGACCCGGTCCGCGTCCCCCGCGGTGAACAGCTCGGCGAGGTACTCCACCGGGATGCGCAGCGCATCAATGGCGCCGAACAGGTTGCCGTGGTCCTCGCCGTCGTGCCCCTGGTCCCGCAGCAGGTCCACCACCGGGGACAGCGGCGGCACGTACCAGACCATCGGCATGGTCCGGTACTCGGGGTGCAGCGGCAGCGCCACCTTGTACACCTTCGCCAGGGCGTACACCGGCGAGCGGCGGGCGGCGTCGATCCAGTCCTCCGGGATGTCCTGCGCCCTTGCTTCGGCCTGGACGGCGGGATCGTTGGGGTCCAGCAGCACGTCCATCTGGGCGTCGTAGAGTTCCTGCGGGTCGGTGACGGACGCCGCGGCGGTGACGGCATCGGCGTCGTACAAAAACAGCCCCAGGTACCGCAGCCTGCCCACGCAGGTCTCCGAGCACACCGTGGGAATCCCCACCTCCACCCTGGGGTAGCAGAACGTGCACTTCTCGGCCTTGCCGGTCTTGTGGTTGAAGTAGATCTTCTTGTACGGGCAGCCGGTGACGCACTGCCGCCAGCCGCGGCACTTGTCCTGGTCCACCAGCACAATCCCGTCCTCCACCCGCTTATAGATGGCGCCGGAGGGGCAGGAGGCCATGCAGGACGGGTTCAGGCAGTGCTCGCAGATCCGCGGCAGGTAGAACATAAAGGTCTGCTCGTAGGCGAACTTGATCTTGTCCTCAGACTCCCGCCGGACCTTTTCCACCAGCGGGTCCAGGTGGCCGTGCTCCGCGGAGCCACCCAGGTTGTCATCCCAGTTCGCGGACCAGGTGACCTTGGTGTCCTCCCCGGTGATCAGGGATTTCGGCCGGGCCACCGGAAAGTCGTCGCCCAGGGGTGCGTCCACCAGGGTTTTGTAGTCGTAGGTCCAGGGTTCGTAGTAGTCCTTGAGCTCAGGCTGGACCGGGCTGGCGAACAGCCCGAACATCTTCTTCACCCGCCCGCCGGCCTTCAGCACCAGCTTGCCACGCTTGTTCAGGCTCCAGCCGCCGCGCCATTTGTCCTGGTCCTCGTAGCGCCGGGGATAGCCCTGCCCGGGACGCGTCTCCACGTTGTTGAACCAGACGTACTCGGTACCCGCCCGGTTGGTCCACGCCTGCTTGCAGGTGACCGAACACGTGTGGCAGCCGATGCACTTGTCCAGGTTCATCACCATGCCCATTTGCGCCATGACTCGCATCAGTACTGCACCTCCTGTGAGCGGCGGCGGACCGTGGCCACCATGTCGCGCTGGTTTCCGGTGGGGCCGAGGTAGTTGAACGCGTACGCCAGCTGGGCGTAGCCGCCGATCAGGTGCGAGGGTTTCACCAGCAGCCTGGTCACCGAGTTGTGGATGCCGCCGCGCCGTCCGGTGGCCTCCGACTTGGGGACGTCGATGGTCCGCTCCTGGGCGTGGTGGACGTAGACCACGCCAGCGGGCATCCGGTGGCTGACGATTGCCCGGGCTACCAGGACGCCGTTGATGTTCAGGCACTCCACCCAGTCGTTGTCCCTGACCTGGATGGAGTCGGCGTCCGCCGGACTCATCCAGACCGTTGGCCCGCCCCGGGAGAGCGAGAGCATCAGCAGGTTGTCCTGGTATTCGGAGTGGATGGACCACTTGGAGTGCGGCGTCAGGTACCGGACTACCACCTCCAGCTGCCCGTTCTGCCCGAGTTTGGGTTCGCCGAACAGCCTGTGCATGTCCAGTGGCGGCCGGTAAATGGGAAGGGCTTCGCCGATGTCCGTGATCCAGTCGTGGTCCAGGAAGAAGTGCATCCGGCCGGTGAGGGTGTGGAAGGGCTTGAGCCGTTCGATGTTGATGGTGAACGGGGCGTAGCGGCGGCCGCCAGTCTCCGAACCGGACCATTCCGGCGAGGTGATCACCGGGACGGGGGCGGCCTGGGTCTGGGCGAACGTGATGAACTTTTCCTCGGACCCCTCGGACAGGTCCGCCAATTTCCGCCCGGTCCGGACTTCCAGGTCCTTGAAGCCCTGCACGGACAGCGCACCGTTGGTGGTGCCGGAGAACGCCAGGATGGCCTCCGCCATCTTCGCGTCCGTGTCCATGGCCGGGCGGCCGTCCGCGGCGCCGCCGAGCATCACGCCGTTCGAGTGGCTGAGCCGCTTCAGCGGCTCCTCCAGTTTGTACGTGACGTTCTTAACGGTGAAGCCCAGCCTGTCCGCAAGGGGACCGACGGCGGCCAGCTTGTCCGCGATGGTTGTGTAGTCCCGCTCCACCACGGAAAAGACGGGCATGTTCTGCCCCGGGACGGCGGGGATGTCCGGCTCCCGCCAGTCGCGGACGATTCCGCCGGGCTGGGCGAGCTGGCCCGGGGTGTCGTGCTGCAGCGGCACGCTCACCAGGTCGCGGCGGACTCCCAGGTGGGCCTTGGCCAGCCGGGAGAACTCCCGGGCCAGCAGGTGGAAAGTGTCAAAGTCGGTCTTGGTTTCCCAGGGCGGGTCGATCGCCGGCGTGAACGCGTGGACGAACGGGTGCATGTCCGTGGAGGACAGATCGTGTTTCTCGTACCAGGTGGCGGCGGGGAACACGACGTCGGACAGCAAGGTGGTGGAGGTCATCCGGAAGTCGGCGGAGACCAGCAGGTCCAGTTTCCCTTCCGGCGCCTGCTCGTGCCATTTCACGTGCGTGGGTTTGAGCCCCTCGGCATGGTCCTCGCCTAAGACGTTGTTGTGCGTGCCCAGCAGGTTCCGCAGGAAGTACTCGTTGCCCTTCGCGGAGGAACCAAAGAGGTTGGAACGCCACAGGACCAGGGTGCGCGGCCAGTTCTCCGGAGCGTCCACGTCCTCGATGGCCGGGTTCAGGGTCCGGTTCTTGAGTGCGTCCGCGATGTAGGTGGGGGTATCTTTTGCGGTTCCGGCGGCGACGGCGGCCTCTGCCTCGTCGGCGAGGTCCAGGGGGTTGCGGTCGAACTGCGGGTAGAACGGCATCCATCCAAGCCGGGCGGACTGGGCGATGGCGTCCGCGGTGTGCAGGCCGTCCAGGGCGCCGGTGGACAGCGGGGACTTCAGCGCATCGGCTGAGTATCCATCCTGGCGCCACTGGTCCGTGTGCATGTACCAGTACCCGGTGCCGATCATGGTGCGGGGCGGCCGGGACCAGTCCAGGGCATTGGCCAGCGAGACCCAGCCGGTGATGGGCCGGGTCTTTTCCTGCCCCACGTAGTGGGCCCAGCCGCCGCCGTTCCGTCCCATGCAGCCGGTCAGCATCACCAGCGCCAGTATGGCCCGGTACGTGGTGTCGCCGTGGAACCACTGGCAGATGCCCGCGCCCATGATGATCATGGAGCGGCCCTTGGACTGCTCGGCGTTGCGGGCAAATTCGCGCGCCACACGGATGCAGGCCTGGGCCGGAACGGACGTGATCTCCTCCTGCCACGCCGGGGTGTAAGGAGTGGCGGCGTCGTCGTACCCCGCGGCCCACTCGCCGGGGAGCCCTTCGCGGCCCACGCCGTACTGGGCGAGCATCAGGTCGAACACCGTGGTGACCAACTGGCCCTCCACCTCGATGACGGGCACCCCGCGGCGGAGCACGCTGCCGGTGCCGTCCGCCTGCTCGAAGCACGGGAGCAGGATCTCGGCGCTTTCCCCCGAGACCTCCCGCAGCGAAAGCGCCGGTTCCATCCCCTCAAGGTCCAGGTTCCACTTGCCCTCGCCGCTTCCGGAGTAGCGGAACCCCATGGAACCGTTCGGGACGGCGGCACGGCCCGTCTTTTTGTCGAACAGGACGGTGCGGAAGGCAGCGTCCTCAGCCCCGGACTCCCCCGGGATGTCCCCGGCGGTGAGGAATTTCGACGGCGTGAGGGCGCCGTTGTCGCGCTTTTCCAGCCTGACCAGGAACGGCAGGTCCGTGTACTGCTTCACGTAGTCCGTGAAGAAGGGGACCTGCCGGTCCACGAAGAATTCCTTGAGCGTCACATGGCCCATGGCCATGGCCAGCGCGGCGTCGGTTCCGGCCTGGGCCGGGAGCCACTCATCCGCGAACTTGGTGTTGTCCGCATAATCAGGGCTGACGGTGACCACTTTGGTGCCGCGGTAGCGCACCTCGGCCATCCAGTGCGCGTCCGGGGTGCGGGTGACGGGGACGTTGGAGCCCCACATCATGAGGTACCGGGCGTCCCACCAGTCGCCGGATTCGGGGACGTCCGTCTGGTCCCCGAACACCTGCGGGCTGGCCACCGGAAGGTCCGCGTACCAGTCGTAGAAGGAGGTCATCACGCCGCCGATGAGCTGGATGAACCGGGTGCCCACCGCGTGCGAAACCATGGACATCGCCGGAATGGGCGAGAAGCCGGCGCAGCGGTCCGGGCCGTAGGTCTTGATGGTGTTCACGTGCGCGGCGGCGGCAATTTCGATGGCCTCCTGCCAGGACACCCGGACCAGGCCGCCCTTGCCGCGGGCCTGCTGGTAGCGGCGCCGTTTGTCCGGGTCCGCCGCGATCTCGGCGAAGGCGAGGACCGGATCCCCCAGCCGCGCCTTGGCCTCGCGGTACATCTCCACAAGGACACCGCGGGCGTAGGGGAAGCGGACCCGGGTGGGCGAGTAGGTGTACCAGGAAAAGGCCGCCCCGCGGGGGCAGCCTCGTGGTTCGTATTCAGGACTGTCCGGCCCCACCGAAGGGTAGTCGGTCTGCTGGGATTCCCAGGTGATGATGCCGTCCTTGACGTATACCTTCCAGGAGCAGGAGCCGGTGCAGTTCACGCCGTGGGTGGAGCGGACCACCTTGTCGTGGCTCCACCGGTCGCGATAGAAGATATCGCCCTTGCGGCCACCCTCCCGGAAGACTGCCCTGCCGTCGTCGGTCTGGTCCCATTTTGTGAAGAACCTGCCTACCTTCAGCATTGCGTCCGATGCTGCTCCGTCTACCCCCGGGACAAAACGCTCCTCAGCCATGCTGCCACGGTAGGCAGGGTGCGGACGGGCGAGTAGGGTCTTTCGACTGGTTGCGCTTTGGGCGGGGCGGGACTATGTTTCGGGGCTGCCGTAGGCTGAAAACCCGCAGGCGACGGACAGGAGACAAACGGTGGCTGAGACACCAGTGGCGGGAACAAAAGTGGCCGGAGCAACAGTGGCGGAGCTGATGGCTGAGCTGGCCGCGCTCGAGGACCCGAAGGCACGCGAGGTGAACGAGCGGCACGGCGATGATCACGGCGTGAACCTCAGCAAGCTCCGCGCCATCGCCAAGCGGCTGAAGACCCAGCAGGACCTTGCCCGGGAGCTGTGGGCCACCGGTGATACAGCGGCCAGGCTGCTGGCGCTCCTGGTCTGCCGGCCCAAGGCCTTTGGGCGGGATGAGCTGGACGCCATGCTGCGCGAGTCGCGCGCGGCCAAGGTGCAGGACTGGCTGGTGAACTACGTGGTGAAGAAGAACCCGCACGCCGAGGAACTGCGCGTCGCATGGCTGGCCGACCCGGATCCGGTGGTGGCGGGTGCCGGCTGGGCCCTAACCAGCGAGCGCGTGGCCAAGTCTCCCGAGGGCCTGGACCTTCCGGGGCTGCTGGACGTCATCGAGGCGGAGATGAAAACCGCTCCGGACCGGCTGCAGTGGGCCATGAACACCTGCCTTGCCCACATTGGGATCCACCACGCGGGGCATCGGGCCCGGGCACTGGAGATCGGCGAGCGGCTGCAGGTTCTCAAGGACTATCCCACGCCCCCGGGCTGCACGTCCCCGTTTGCACCCGCGTGGATCAACGAGATGGTCCGCCGCTCGGATCGCTAGCCAACAATGGCGAAGCCCCCGCGCGAGTCTGGCTCCAGCGCGGGGGCTCCTTGGTGCTTCCGTGTTGGGGAATAACGTGGAAACAGATAGAAACTTACAGCCGCCTACAGGCCCGAAAGTCCATTTCGCAGGGTTGCCGCAAATCTTGATTAAACATTGAGGGATCCATCCGGGGCGCCGGGATTCAATCCCTAATCGGTCTCCGGCGCTTCCGTGGCGTCCGGATCCTCTTCGGGTTCAAAGGTGTTGGGCTCGGCATCCGCTCCGATCCCTACGCCATCCTCCTGGCCGGGAACACCGCCGTCGTCCTTTCCCTGCGCAGTGGCCGTACCCTCCTGCCGATCATCCTCAGGCAGTGAATCTGGTGAGTTAACAGTCATCGCTCCTCCTTCATTGGCCGGTCCTTCACGCTAACAGCCCCCCGGCAGAAAAGGCGCGGATACAGCCAAAGAATTTACGGCCGACGGCGGACCGGCGCCGCCGCGCGGAGGATGATCTCCAGTCCCGCAGGGCTTCCGGGCCAGTGCCGCTCAAGCGCCCCGGGACCCGCCCGTTTGAGCACCGAACGCAGCACCAGCGCCACGATCACGGCGTCATCCGCGTAGCCGATCACCGGAACAAAGTCCGGCACCAGGTCGATGGGCAGGAGCAGGTAGGCGAGCAGCAGCACCAACCGCACCCGCACACCGGCGGCCAGCGTCCGGTCCGCGGCCAGCCTCCGGACCAGCCGGAGCAGGTCCGGGAGCAGGCGCAGCGCGTCCTTCATGGTGACGGTTTCGGGGTGGCGCCGGGCATAGATCCACAGGAGCACAAGGAGCACGGCGTACGCCAGCAGCAGGCCGGCCACAATTCCGGCGACGGTTTCCCAGGTCATTTCCGCCCCCTCCGAAGGGCCGGCGGTGACGCCGGCTACTGACTGAGGGTACGCCAAGGAACTCTGCTGCTACGGCGTCATCCGGTAGCCCACGCCGCGGACGGTCTCCACCCAGCGGGGATTCTGCGAGCTGTCCCCCAGGCGCTTGCGCAGGTTGCCCAGGTGGACCTCGACGGCGCGTTCTTCCCCTGCGGTGACAAAGGATCCGGTGTTGTACGGCTCGTTGCGGAGCCGCCGCACCAGGTCCGCCTTGGTCTGGACGGTCCGCCCGTTCTCCATCAGGACCAGGAGGATGTCGAACTGGGTGCGCGTCAGGTCCACGGGCTCCCCATTGATCGACGCCTGGCGGGACGCCTCATGGAGGGTCAGGCCCCGGTGGGCGAAATCGCAGCAGCCCGGAGCCGGAGGCGAACCCGCTTCACCCTCAGGGCCCTCGTGCGGCCCGTGAGGATCACCGTGCGGGGCCTGCCCCGGTGAGAGCCGTTCGCCTCTTCGCGGCGGAAGCGCCCGCTCCGCCGGCGCCTCCCGCAGGGTCCGCGGCCGCCGGAGCATGGCCGCAATCCGCGCACGCAGTTCGCGGGGGCGGAAGGGTTTGGTGAGATAGTCGTCCGCGCCGGCCTCGAACCCCATCAGGGTGTCGGCTTCGTCCACCCTGCCACTGACGATGATGAGGTAGGCGTCGCTGAACGTCCGGATCCGCCGGGACGCCTCAATGCCGTCGAAGTCCGGAAGGCCAACATCTATGGTGACGATGTCCGGGTTGTGCTCACGGACGGCATCCACGCCTGCAACGCCCGAGGCTGTTGAATGGACGGCGAACCCCGACTGCTGCAGCACTTCCGTCAGCGTTGTCCTGATGTCGTCGTCGTCTTCCACCACCACGGCAACACCGCGCTCCACCATGCACTCCCCCAAGCTTCACTTCATTTTGCGCCCAGGTTTTCCTCAGGCACATTCAAGGAACATTCGGAGAAACGGGCAATATGGATTGCTTTTATTATTCCGCACCGTGGGACCGGTACGAGCCTAGCCCAAGGAATTGCAAGTGAGCTTATTTGCTTCGTCTAAATTGAGCATTTCTTGAGCTTTGGCAAATATTGCGCATTTACTGAGATTTGCCTCACTAAAAATTAAGTCCGTTGAGCTATTGCCTTCTGCAGAGTTCCTGGCTGAAGATCAACCTGTGCTCCTCAGGGGCGCAATTGCTCGCTGGGAGCAACCGAAAAGGGGCGTTTCATGGCTGACTTTCGCTTTTTTGTCTCACATCCCAAGCGCCGGACCACACCGCTGGCAATGCTGGCAGCGGCCGCCGTCGCAATGCTTGCCTGCGTGCCGCCCGCCCAGGCAGCGGACACCACGCCGATGGATCCCAATCCGGGGCCCTCAGGCAACTTCGCCTGGAAGGGATTCAACTGGGAGAAAAGGTTCTGGGGCGGCGCCCCGCAGTACAACAAGGCCTTTGCAGCCGCGAACGTCAGCAACCCGGACGCCAACGGCCACATCACGATGAACCTGACCAATCCCACCGGCGATGCCCCTGTGGCAGCCGAGTTCCAGTCCACGCGGAAAGGGTTCGGCTACGGGACCTACAGCACCACCGTGGAAAAGAACCTGGAAACTCTGCAGAAAGAGGTGGTGTGGGGATGCCTGTTCACCTACGATCCCCTGGCCGAACCGGGCTACAACGAAATCGATCTCTGTGAGGCCTCTGCGTGGGGCGGCGGCGCCGCGTACGGGCAATCCTGGCCGGTGAGCCAGGGGCACGGCTACTGGTTTGATGCCACCAAGCCTCCCGGCGAGGGCAACAACACCACGGTCTTCGACGTCACGCCGGACCCCATCACCACCCACCGGATGGTGTGGGAGCCGGGGAAGATCACGTTCGAATCATTTGCCGGCGAGGGATTCGCCGGGAGCCTGCTGAAGCGCACCATCCTGGAAGGGGCCACTGTCCCGGTGCCGGCCCAGGAGCAGATCCACTTCAACCTCTGGGTCACCGGGGGCGGCGGCGGGGATCCTGCCCATGTGAAACCCGAAAGCGTGGTGATCAGGGATTTCTCCTTCACCGCGGCTTCCGGCCCAGCACCGGCGCAACCTGCCTCCGCCATCAAGCTGGCTGCCGCCACCACCAAGGCGAAGTCCGTCAGCACCACCACCCTGACGTGGACAGGGGCCACGGGCACCAACGTGACCCTATGGATCAACGGGACGCAGAAGTCCGTGGCCAACACGGGCTCCTACGTCAACAAAATCAAGGGTGGAAAAACCACGTCCTACAAAGTCTGTGATGCCGCCGGCTGCTCCAACGTGGTCAGCGTGGTGACCTGACCCGCCTGGACTATCTGGAAAACCTGCCACCGTGCCCGTTGGGAAACGCAGGGCGCCCGTGCGGACGCCCTGCGTTTTCCCTTGGGCTGGGCCCCGGGAACAGCGTGGAGTTTAGGCCTTGGTGCCGCGGACGGGGATGATCCTCTTGATGGCCAGGCCCAGCGCCAGGAGCGCAAAGGCTGCGAGGGCGAACCAGAACACGTCACCCGCGCCGGTCATGGCGAGGGTTCCGGAACCGGCTCCGGCTGCTGCGGGAACTGCTGGATTGTTATACATGGTTCTTACCAGGCTTTCTTTCTGTTAAAGGCTGCGTCTGTGTACGCCTTCGCGTGAACCAGCTGCAGGAAAAGGTCGATCACCAGCTCGTACATGGTGGCGGCCGCGAGCATGTATCTCCATCCCCGGAGCCGCACCGTCACCACCCGTTCGATCACGAAGACACCGGTCACGGCAAGCCAGAACGGCTGGATGTGCAGCCCTGCCCCCGTGCCCAGTGCAACCGCTACCGTGCTGAGGTAGCCAAGCGTCACCAGGACACCTGCCACCGAAAGAACCTGCCTCCCCCAATAGGGCCTGGTGACCCGTGTCCAGCCGTACTGGACGCAGTTCTCCACCGCGCCGCGCTTCCACCGCAGGCGCTGGGCCCAGAGTTCCCGCCAGGTGGGCATGACCTCTGTGACCAGGGTGCAATCGGCGGGGGATTTGATCCGGTACTTCAGCGTCAGGAGGGCGAAGGACAGTTCGTTGTCCTCTGTCAGGACCGAGGTGTCGTAGACGCCGCCCCTGCCGTTGCCGGGAGGGAGCGTGCCGTCCAGTCTGGCCGCGGACACGTCGCGGAGCGTCCGGACCCGGAACAGGGCTGCGGTGCCGGTGACTACCAGGCATTTGCCGTGCAGCCGCCGGACGTCCCTGGCGTACCGGGCGTATTCGTTCCTCTGCAGGTGGCCAACGAATCCGCCGCCCTCACCGCCCCGGAATACACCGCCCACGGCACCAAGCCGTGAATCAGCCTGAAGGTGCCCCACCGAGCGTTCAATGAAGTCCCGTGACAGCTGCGAATCGGCATCCTGCACCAGGATCATGTCCTCGGGCGCAGCCTCCGGCAGCAGGCCAGCGAGCACGAAGTTGAGGGCGCCGGCCTTCTTGTCAGTGTTGCCCACCGTTGACACCACCTCGGCGCCCGCCGCCAGGGAAATAGCTTCGGTTTTGTCCGTGCAATTATCTGCGACCACAATTATCCGGTCCGGGATAATGGTCTGGTTTTGCAGTGACAAGAGGGTTTCGCCGATTCCCGCAGCCTCGTTGTGGGCCGGGATGATGACCGTGATCACAGGGTTTCCCCTGCCAAAAGCTCAAGCATGAATGATGCCTGTAATTGCGACGCCGCGCACATTTTTCCCCGCTGAAACCATTTGAAGTTCTATTGGCTTTGAGTGTTTCAACGACAACTCAAATCGCTTGCACAGAAGTGGCAACAAAACTGCAAGCTTCAATCAAGATGACCGCACGCACCTCAACCTCAGGATGCGGTAGCGCTGAGGTTGAGGGCAGGCAGTGGCGCCCCTGCTTCCAGCAAGCGCCCCGCCTGGGGGTTCACAAGAAGAAGCAGAAGCGCACAAAAAACGCACAAAAACTCTTGACTGCTCACAGCGAGCGCTGTTACAACTTGTGTAACGCCCGTGCTGAAACGATACAAACCCTTGTCCCTCATCAAAGGAGATGACAGTGACCGCTGATGCCCGAACATCGAACAAGCCAGGCTCTTCATCCATCCATGGCGGGTCGGCCAGGAAATCCTTGGCCGCCGGCCTCGCCGCAGCAGCCCTGCTGGGTGGGGCCGGCGTGGCCGTTACCGCGCCGGCTGCCTACGCTGAACCCAGCAACTACCGCTTCGACTTCGGGAACGGGCCCGTGGAGCACGGTTACACAGGAGTCGGCGCCACAGACGCCTACAGCCCCGAAACCCGCTATGGCTTCAACACCCCGGAGCACATGGCCAACGTTTCCGCCAAGGGCACCGGAGCCGGAAGCGATGCCGTACGTTTCCTCCAGTTCGGGACCAAGAGCGCCAACACGTTCAACGTGGACCTGAAGGAAGGCCTCTACAAGGTCACCGTCACCCTGGGCGACACCTCCCGGGCCAGCATCGCGGCCGAAGGCGTGTTCCAGGAAATGAACCTGACCGGAAACGGCGCCACGGCCTCCTTTGAGATTCCTGTTACTGACGGCCAGCTGAACCTCCTGGTTACGGAGGGCAAGGTTGGCACGGCCTTTACCCTGAGCTCGCTGGAGATCGACAAGGTCTCACGCCACCCGGAGATGGACCCCACCATCTGGGTGGGCGGCGACTCCACCGTGGCCAGCTACTACCCCCTGGAAAACAGCATCCAGGGAGGCTGGGGCCAGATGCTCCCCCAGTACGTTGACCCGGCCGCGTTCGACATCCGGAACATGGCCACCGGCGGACAGATTGCCCGCGGCTTCCGCAATGACGGGCAGCTCGAAGCCATCCTCCAGTACATCAAGCCGGGCGACCTGTTCCTGCTGGAAATGGGCATCAACGACACGGCAGCCAAGAACGCCACCACCGAGGCGGAGTTCAAGGAGATCATGCGTGACATGGTCCGCCAGGTGGCTGCCACCGGTGCGACGCCGGTGCTGGTCACCCCGCAGGGCCGCGCCATGGACTTCGTGGACGGTGTGCACTCCTCGGTCAACCGCTGGTACCGCAACTCAACGGTTGCCCTGGCGGAGGAGGAAGGCGTGCACCTGGTTGACCTGAACGTCCTGGCGTCCGCCTACTTCACGGAGATTGGCCCGGAAGCCACCCTGGCCCTGTTCATGACCGGCGACACGCTGCACCCCAACCGGGCCGGCGCCTCCGAATTGGCGCGGCTGGTGGCGGAGGACCTTTCCCGCCAGGGTCTCTAGACCAAGGTCCCTGGAGCAAAGTCCCTGAATCAGGGCCTCCCGACCAGGCTCCCTGGATCCAGTTCCCTAGATCCAGGGTTCCTAGATCCAGGGTTCCTAGATCCAGTCAGCGGAGAAATCCTGCGGCGGCCACCACCGGGTCCGCGCCTGCACCTGGAACCTGCGGCCCGTGACTTCCGTGGGATTGATCCGGATGAGGTGCTCCTTGAGGCCGGACTCCCACGGTTCACGGTCCGGATCGGACAGTTCCAGGGGCACATTGCCGTCTGCCACGGGCTCGGGTATCCCTTTGACCACCACGCTCCAGACTTCCGTGCTGTACGCGTTCAGCCCGTCTGCTTCCAGCGCCACAAGGGTTCCTGCAAGCAGGGAGTACAGCTTGGTGCCGGGGGCGGTCCTGAAGAACAGGGCCCCTTCAGCGGGCACAAAGTTCACGGGGAAGATTTCCGGGGTGGTTCCGTTAATGACTGCCAGCCTGCCGATATAGGAGGAACGCAGGTATTTCCAGCACTCCTCTTCCGGAAGGATTTCAGTTTTCGGTCCCGACGGTGAGTTCTCCATGGCCCGAAGTCTAGGCCTCCGGGAACCGGCAGGAGTAGGGTCTTCCTTCCCGTGCCCTGAGGGCCGCTCAGCCTGCCTGCCCGGGTGGACGGATGATCCGGCGCCGGGTGGCGGCCGCGATGGCAGCCGTCCTGTTGTCCACGCCAAGCTTCCCGTAGATGTGGACCAGGTGCGTCTTGACCGTGGCCTCCGAGATGAACACCTGTTTGGCGATGGCGCGGTTGGACAGCCCGGTGGCCAGCAGCTCCAGCAGTTGGACCTCCCGCGGAGTGAGTGAGGTGCCCGGGTTGGTGATGCGGTTCATCAGCAGGGCGGCGGCCCGCGGTGCCAGGACGGTCTCCCCCGCGGCCGCAGCGAACACGGCCTGCCGGATCTGCTCCGGCGGGGCGTCCTTGAGCATGTAGCCGCTGGCACCGGCCTCCACGGCAGAGAGGATGTCGGAGTCGGTGTCGTAGGTGGTCAGGATGAGGACGGGCGGGGGCGCAGCCAGCTTCCGGATCGCGGCAGTGGCCGCCACTCCGTCCATGCCCGCACCCATCTGCAGGTCCATCAGCACCACGTCCACGCCCTCGCCCAGGACCGACAGGCGCGAGAGTTCCTTCAGGGCGGCTTTCCCGTCCGCAGCCTCCGCGGCGATGGAGATGCCCTCGAACTCGGTGAGCATGGCCCTCAGCCCGGCGCGGACCACAGGATGGTCATCCACCAGCAGGACGCGCACGTCAGCCACAGATGTCTCCCCCGGCATGATCGAGCGGCAGGCGGATGGCCACCACTGTTCCCTCGCCCGGGGAGGTCTCCAACTCCAGGGAACCATTGAGGGCTTCTACCCTTTCCCGCAGCGAACGGAGGCCGAATCCGCTGCCGTCCGCGCCGCCGTCGTGCCCCTTCCTGGCTGTTCCTGTCCCGGCGGTCCCTGGCCCGGCAGTTCCTGCCCCCGCGGCCCTTGCCCCAGCAGCCCCTGCCCCGCCGGCGAGGTCAGGGTCAAAGCCCACGCCGTCGTCGTAAAGGTCCATGGTGACTTCCGTGCCAAGGAAGGTGAGCGTGACCACGGCGTTGCCCGCGTTGGCATGGTCGCGGACGTTGGCGAGGCTCGCCTGGGCCGCGCGGAGCAGCGCCACCTGGTGCGTTTGCGGCAGTTCGGCCGGCTCCCCGTCCACCTCCAGCCGGCAGCGGAGCGCCGCTCCCCCCGCCGCGGCGCTCTGCCCGGTCTCTTCACACAGCCGGCGCAGGGCCTCCACCAGCGTGGTGTCGTGCAGCTGAGGGGAGGACAGGCCGCGGACAAAGCTTCGGGCTTCGGCCAGGTTGCCTGCGGCCGTCTGCTGCATCAGGGCCACCCGCGACGCTGCGGTTACCGGATCCCCGTGGGCCAGCGACTGCTCAGCAGCCCGTGCAAGCAACACGATGCTGGAGAGGCCCTGCGCCAGGGTGTCGTGGATTTCGCGGGCCAGCCGCTCCCGTTCCGCCAGCACTCCGGCCTCGTGCTGGGACGCCGCCAGTTCCTGGCGGGTGCGGCGCAGTTCATCCGCGGCCCGCCGCTGGTTCTCCGCCTCCCGGTACAGCGCAACGTACGCAAGGCCGGTGATGACGGCGAAAGCGGCGCCAAACAGTGGGCCGACGACGGCCGCCGCGTGCGGGACCGGGTCACCGCTGGCGGACCATTGGGAGGCGATGACCGCGGCTGTCATCAGTGCGATGGTCAGCAGCGCGGCACGCCGCGGCAGCAGGTGCAGGTGCAGGAAGAACAGGGGGAACGCCAGCCAGGCAAAGTCGGCGCTCCCCACCAGCAGGAGGACCCACAGCGCTGTCACTGCCGCCAGCCACTGGAGGCCGTAGCGGCGGGGATTGAGCCGGATCCGGCCCGCGGCATGCCGGTGTTCCAGGACGGTCCCGGTGAGGTACACCGCCGCCAGGACAAGTGCCAGGCCAGCCCAGAGTAACGGGAATGAGCCGCGGGAGCCGGGTGCCAGCAGCCTGACCACGCCCACCACCAGCAGGGCTGCAAACCCGGTGTGGAGCGTCACCCTCAGCACCCGCAGGATCGCTTCCGAGGACGCCGATTCCACTGCGCTCAGGGGGTCCTTGGGCGCGTGGGCGCCGGAGGAGCCATTGCCGGCGGCGGGTCCCCCGGGCCCGCCGGAAGAGTGCAGGGCAGGGGTGGCGGACATGCCACCAGCTTATGCGCGCCCGGCCAACGGAGGGTCAATCAAAAGGTTGACCTTGGGTTCCACCTTTCATCCTTGGCGGATCAACTGCCCGCCCGATGGACCGCGGGCGGACGGACGGGACAGTGGATGGAGACCTTTATCCACTGGAACCAACCGAGAGAAGAACAACGTGTTTCTGGCAATCCGCGACATCCGTTTCGCCAAGGGCCGGTTCGCCATGATGGGCGGGGTGGTGGCCCTGATTACCCTGCTCCTGGTCATGCTGTCCGGCCTGACCGCCGGGCTGGCCGAACAGTCAACCTCCGCGATCGGCAAGCTGGGGGCTGCCGCCGCTGCGCCCGTGGACACCGTGGTGTTCGGCGCCCCCGGCTCCGGCACGCCCAAGGCCTCCTACACGGAAAGCTCCGTGACTTCAGCCCAGGCGGAGAGCTGGCGGAACCGTCCGGGTGTCCGCGCTGCCGAGCCGGTGGGGATCACCCAAACCCGGGCCCAGGGTGCGGGCGCCGGCTCGGGCACCACCAATGTGGCCGTGTTCGGGGTGGCACCCGGCAGCGGGCTGGCGCCTGTGGACGTAGCCGCCGGCACCGCTGTGGTGGGCGCTTCCGTGGCCGAAGCCCTGTCCCTGGAGCAGGGGGACGCCCTGAGCATCAGTGGGATGGAACTTGCCGTGGCCGCGGTTGTTGATGACCAGTGGTACGCGCATACGAGCGTTGTGTGGACGGCGCTTCCGGCCTGGTCCGGGCTGGCCCACGTGTCCGACGGCGGCCAGCTGGCCACGGTTGTTGCCGTCACGTACCAGGACGGCGCGGAAGTGGATGAGGCTGCCGCGGATGCCGCGGCGAATACGGTGAGTGCCTCGCGGACGGAGTCCTTCCAGGCGCTGGGCTCGTTCAAGAGCGAGAACGGCTCGCTGACCCTCATGCAGGCCTTCCTCTACGGCATCTCATCCCTGGTGATTGTGGCGTTCCTGACCGTGTGGACCATCCAGCGGACCCGCGACATCGCCGTCCTGAAAGCCATGGGAGCGCCAGGGGCGTACATCCTGCGCGATGCCATCACGCAGGCGGCGATCGTCCTGGTAGCAGGCGCCGGCCTGGGCGGGATCATCGGCGTCGCGGCCGGGCTGCTTGCCGCCCAGGCAGCCCCCTTCCTCCTCAGCCCTGCCACCACGCTGCTTCCCGTCGTCGGGATTGTTGCCCTGGGGCTGGCCGGGGCAGCACTGGCTGTCCGCCGCGTCACCAAAGTCGATGCCCTGCTGGCCCTCGGCGGGAACTGAAACCCCAACCCCCTCCCCGAGTTTTTGTCCAGATATGCAGGCCTAAGGTGCCCTAAACCCTGCATATCTGGACAAAAACTCCAATCCTGTGAAAGGGAACCCGATGTCTGGCTACTCCACCCCTGCTCCGCTGGAACTGCACAATGTCACCCTCGAATACCCCGACGGCGGCGGCACCACCACCGCGCTGGACCGCGTCAGCCTGGCAGTCCCCGCCGGGCGCGTGGTGTCGCTCGTCGGACCGTCCGGCTCCGGGAAATCGAGCCTTCTTGCCGCAGCCGCCACCCTGGTCCGCCCCACCAGCGGGCAGGTGATCATCGACGGCACCGACACAACCGGCCTTCCGGACAAGGCGCTCACGGCGCTGCGCCGCAGCAAGGTGGGCATCATCTTCCAGCAGCCCAACCTGCTGCCGTCGCTCACGGCTGCCGAACAGCTCATCATCGGCGACCACCTCCGCGGAAAGCCCGTAAAAGCCGCCCGGAAGAAGGCCGCCGGACTCCTTGACGTCGTCGGCCTGTCCGCGAGCGCCGGGAAGCGCCCCCACCAGCTCTCCGGCGGGCAGCGGCAGCGGGTCAACATCGCCAGGGCCCTGATGGGGAACCCGAAAGTTTTGCTCGTGGACGAGCCGACGGCGGCACTGGACCACGAGCGCAGCGCTTCGATCATCCGGCTGCTGTGCCAGGTGACCTCCGAGTTCAACGTGGGCACGGTGCTGGTCACGCATGACACGGAGTTTGTTCCGCTGACCGATGCCGTGGCCACCATGCGGGACGGGGCCCTCGCCGCCCCGGTGCTGACCAGCGCCTGAAAGCACGGATGGCCCCGGCGGGATTTCCGCCGGAGCCATGAACAAAATACCGGCAGGTTTGCCGGCCCATGCTTTCCGCTTATCCCTTGGGTGTCACCTGCAGCCTGTCAAAGGAGATCTGCTGACCGTCCTGGTCGAGGACCACTACATCGTCGCGCCCGTTCTGGACGTCTGCCGGCAGGATGAATTCAACCGTGTTGTCCGTGGTGGGAAAGATCCACCCGATGCGGTGACTGTGTTTGTTGAGGTAGACGTAGTACCACTGGCCGTATTCGAGGCCGTTGAGGACCACTTTCTGGCCGTTGCGGTACTTATCCGCCGTGCCCAGATCGAACGGCGGAAGCTGTTCCTCGAGGTCCTGGACGGTCAGCGCGGGAACGGTGTCCGGGCGCGCCGGTTGCAGGTCCAGGACGGTTTCGCCGCCGGCCAGTGTTGCGGAGATCTGCTGTGTACCGTTGGCGGCGGTTGCCTTGAGCTCCACAGCCTCCAGCCGTCCGGCGGCGATGTCGCCGGCGGTCAGGACGTAGTCGCGGGTTGCCGTTACGGTGCCGCCCACCCCAAGGGCCTGTTCCTGGATGGAAGCATCGGGTGCGCTGAGTTCCGTCAGGGAGACATTGCCGGCGTTGCCCAGGGTGTAGGTGTAGGTGACGGTGTCGCCTGCGGAGGCATACCGGTCCCCGTCGGTGTCTTTCCACTCCGTTGCTACGGTGCCCTCAAGCCGTGGATCACGGACCTTGAGGTCCACTTCCCCGCCATCAACGGTGTAGGTCCGTGCAGTCTGCCCGGCAGAACTGACCTCCCACGTGGTGGCCGGAACAAAGAAGCCCTGTTCGGCTTCTGCCGCGGTGACTTCATGCCGCGGGGTGGTGCAGGCGTAGCTCTGGCCGGCCGGCAGCACACCGTAGCGGCAGTTGCCAGGGCCCTCGGGGACAAAAGGGCTGAAGCTGCCGGCCGTGGGAACGACCTTTTCGGTCAGCGGGCTGGTGTTGGTCACATTGAATGTGTAGGGAAAGGCTTCCCCGGCGGTGTAGGGCTGGGTGGCCAGGTCACGGCCGGCGTCGTTGCGGGCGCCGCTGATGTCCGCTGCAACCAGTCCGTCCCGCAACGCAACGGCCGCACCGGTAAACGTGACCGTCTTAGTGAGCGTCGGCGTCGAGCTGGCTGTGATGGTGAAGCTCGCCTGTGGGACGAAGTAGCCGCGCGCGATGTCTTCGGCCGTCAGCGTGTGCTTTGCCGTGGTGCAGTTGTAGCTGGCACCGGCGGCAAGGTTGTTGTAGCGGCAGTTTGGAGCCGACGGCGGCAGGAAGCCGGCGTCGAAGGTGCCGGACACGGGCACCGAGTTCGCCGTGACGTTGGCCGTGCTCTTGACGTTGAAGGAGTAGCCCAGTACCTCGCCCTCACGGTACGGGTTGGCGATGACGTCCCTGGCGGGTGCGGTTCCTGTGACGGAGAGGCCCACCTGCGGCGCCACGGGAACGGTGGCCGTGAAGGTGTGCTGCGAGACCCGGCCGTCCGCCGTCGTGAAGGCCGCGTTGAGGTTTTGTGGGCCGCTGGCGCTGGTTGAGGCGGTCAGGTCGACGTTGACTCTCACCGAGGCGCCGGGCGCGATGTCGGGGACAGGAACCGTGGAGGCGGACCAGCCGCTGGGGGTGTAGACCGTGGCGTTGGCGCCCGAGAGCGTGGTGGCTTCCTGGTTGGTGATGGTGACGGGGACCTGCTGGGTGGCCCCGGGTGCGGTGGTGACAGCCGGTACTGACAACGGCGCGCAGACGTAGTTCAACCATGCGTCGTCGAACTTGGAGAACGTGATGTTGTCCGTGTAATTGCCCTCGTACAGGACCCCGAACTGTCCGTCTTCGAGCCGGGTCACGGTGGAGTACGCGGAGAAGCCCGGGCGGATGGTGCGGACCCCTGGCCAGGTGGCGCCGTCGTCGCACGAAATGCGGGCCGAAACGTTCTCCCGGCCGGTCTTGGAGTTGGAGTTGGTGAAGATCAGCTTCCTGGCGTCAGCGGACCCTTGGGCCGCCGCCGGGTACATCCTGGCGATGGCCCCGTTGTTCGCCGGGTCCGGGAGTTCCGTGTCCTGCGTTACGGCGCCGTAGGTGGCGCCGCCGTCGGTGGAGACCGCCACTTTGCGGTAGCCCTGGTTGGCGTTGTCGCGGGAGTTCAGGAGGACCCGGCCGTCCGAGAGTTCCACGGTTTTGTTCTCATCCATGCGGTCACCCACGTTGGCGCCTTTGTGCCAGGAAGCGCCGTGGTCATCCGAGTAGACGCTGTAGGCCTGGATTTTGTTGGTGCCGTCAGCCTGGCGGACATCACCGGCGTACTGCTGGATCAGACGCCCCTTGTACTGGCCGTACTTGAGCTGGATCCCTTCCCCGGAGGAGGCAAAGTTTGAGCGGACGTCACCGGCTGCGGGGTTCGTTTTGCTGGTGCCGGGCTTGGTGACGCTGGTGATCAGCCGCGGCTGGCTCCAGGTCACGCCGGCGTCGGAGGACTCGATAACGGCGGAGGAAATGACGCTGCGGTCAGCATCGTCGTTTCCGTACTGGCTGCCGAAGAAGCCCTGGTCCTTGGAGTAGACGAAGAAGTTGAACACTTTGCCCGTCTCAGCGTCAAAAATGTAGGAGGGGTCGCTGTAGCCGTACTTGGGGGTGGTGGAGTTGCCGGGGTGGCCAGCAGCGATGACCTGCACGGGGCCCCAGGTGCGGCCGCCATCGGTGCTGCGCCGCTGCACGATCGAATTGGGATTTGGGGCGTCGGCGGCGCTTCCGGGCCTGCCGTCCCAAGAGGCCAGGACCACGCCGTTTTCCAGATATGTCATGGCCGGGATGCGATAGAAGAAGTTGCTGGCGGTCCGGTCTGCCGCCAGGTTCATTTCCGAAAAAGTCCCGGGAGTTGCGGTGGGGCTGTTCGGCGGGATGGGGGCGGCCTGGGCTGCGGGAACGGTTCCGGCCAGCAGGGCGAGGGCTAGCGCCCCTGCTCCTGCGCTCCTCCCCATCACTGCTGCGCGTCTGGTTCTTCTCGTGGTGGAACCCAAATTATGTGTCCTTTCGGGAGCCGCTGCGTTGCGGGCCTGGTGAGGTAACCGTCGGTAAAGGCCAAATATATTCCTTCTACATACGACGTCCTACCACCGTATAGTGGTCGGCTTCACATTGCTAGACTTGAGAGGTGACGTCCTACATCCATTCCCCTCCTGCCAAGCTTTCCCTCGCCGCCCCGGCGGTGGAGCACGTCCTCGCCGCCCGCGGGACCGGCGGCTACCGGCAGTACCGCATCCCAGCCCTTGCCGTTACCGCGCACGGGACTGTGCTGGCGGCCTTCGACGGCAGGCCGAACCTTGATGACCTGCCCAATCCCATTGACCTGCTGATCCGCCGCAGCACGGACAGTGGCCGCACATGGGACAGCCAGGCGGTGGTCCGCACCGGGACAGGCCTGGAGGGCTTCGGGGATCCGAGCCTGCTGGTGGACATGGATACGCAGCGCATCTTTCTTTTCCATGCGGCCGGCACCCGTGCTGGGTTCTTCGAAGCCACCACCGGAGAGGACCCGGACGATGAATACGTCCAGCACTGCGATCTGAGCTTCTCCGACGACGATGGCCTGACGTGGCAGCACCGCAGGATCACAGGCCAACTGAAGAGGAGCGCGGACTGCCCGGTGACAGGGATCTTTGCTGCCGCTGGCCAGGGCATCCAGGTCCATTCAGGACCTTTTAAGGGCAGGCTGGTGCAGCAGTTCGTTGTCCTTTGCGAGGGCACCATCATGGCCGCCTCCGCGTACAGCGACAACCACGGAAACTCCTGGACCCTCGGCCGGCTTATTGGCGAGAATACGCACGGCTTTAGCCCCAACGAAAACAAGGTGGTTGCACTGGCGGACGGCCGTCTCCTGCTCCACAGCCGCGGCACGCCGCACCGCCTCGCGGCAACATCGGACGACGGCGGTGCCACCTGGAGTGCGTTGAGTCCCGTTGAGGAGCTTCCAGATCCGAGCGACAACGGTTCCCTTGCCCGTTTCGACGGCCTGCCTAGTGTGGCCGGCCTGGCGGACCGCAGCACCGATGCGTGGCTGCTGGCCACCAACAACCACGACACAGCCCTGCGGCGAAACACTGTACTCAGCCTCTCAGTGGACAACGGCCGCACCTGGACGGCGAAACTGGCCCTGTGCCCGGGAAGCTCCGCGTATTCCACGGCAGCCCGGCTCCCGGACGGCAATATTGGCGTCCTGTATGAGCGGCAGGGTTACCGGGAAATAGTTTTCGCCTCCGTGCCGCCGGAGCAGCTCACGCAACACCTTGCTGACACTCCGAAGGCTGCCTCCGGGGACGGCCCGGGCCTGGAATTCGATATGGAACTGCGCTCCATCACCCCCGGACGCCCTGCCATCTGGCTTAACGCGGGGGAATTCCATGTCATGCCGCCCAATCCAGACGGCTGGAACGCCCATATCTGGAAGGAGATTGGTCAGGGCTACACCGAAGAATCAGCACAAATCATCGGCACCCGGGAGGCGCAGGACCTGAACTACGGCCACATCACGCCCGGCTACAAGGCCGGTGACATCCTGGCTTTCACCGGCAGGGCACGCAATGGCGGCACTCTCCCGGTGACCGAGGTGCGGCTGGACGGCCCGGGCGCCAAAGCGTTCCCCTGCGAGGATCTTCTGCCCGGGGCCGAAGCGCTCTACTTTACCCCTACACACACCGTGACCGAAGACGAGGTCAAGCGAGGGTCGGTAGAAGTGGCGTACTCGGTTGAGGGAGTCGTGGGCGGTTCCCGCCACTGGACGTCCCGGACCTTTCATTTCGATACTGCAACAGGGGAAATCGGCGTGGAGCACCGTCCCTGGACTTGACCGGCTTACGGCCGGATGGCCGCCGGGCTCCCCTTCCGTCGGCCACTCCCGGTCAGGACCGCGTTTCGATCAGATCGCACATCTGCTGCAGGCGCCCCACCCGGTCCCGCACCGACAGGCCATGCTCTGACAGCCCGATCTTGAAGCCCGTCATGGCCACCGGACCCGCCGCGGCCAGGCAGCGCTGGACCTCGGCGCGGTTAAGCAGGGAGCTCGGCGGGGCACCATCGACCTCAACAGCGGGGAGGTGGGCATCAATCCACGGGTAACCGAACTCTGTCGCCTCCGGGGAGCACCCGGAAAACATAACCCCCGCGAGGACCCCTGCTTCCCGGGCCTGCAGCAGATGCTCAACCGCGGTGCCTGTGTCCCCTGATTCAATAACCGACCGCGCCCAATTGACCACGATGCCCACCTGACCCCACCCCTCGGCCCGGAGGGAAGCGACGGTGTTGACCTCCTCATCGAACGGCAGGAACCCTTTCTCAGGCAGGCTGCCCCACCGCAGGGCATCGCAGTGCTCCACGAGCACACGCGTACTGCCCCACTCCCAGTCGAGTACTTCCTTGAGGGACTCCTCAAACAAGCGCGCCGAGGAATACAGGGTTGGGGCAGAATGCAGCTCCACCGCCTCCACCCTGCGCCCCTGGCCTGCAAGGCGGGAGGCATAGTCCCGCAACCCTGAAACGAACTCCAGCGCCGCCCGCCGCCCGTCGCCGTCCCTGGAGGCCAGGCCAAAAGTGGAAGCTTCGCCCAAGCGCTTCATGGTGCCGGGAATTGCAGTTACCACGGCCGTCCAATCCTCCGGAGCACCCGCTGGCCACGGACTCCCGCCGTATGGGCCGTAGGGCAGTTCCAGTCCCCGGATTGAAGGAATGGCGCCCAAGGCTTTAAAGAACTGCTGCTGCTGTTCTTTCGGCTGCGCAGGATAGGCGCCAACGATGAGGGACATTTGGACTCCGTTTGTGAAGGGACCGCCGCACTTGACGACGCACTGTGATCGGACTTACAGTTTTACCACGAGCTCGGACGTCCTACATCCGATAAACCTTCTGGAATCGCGAGGCCTTCATGAACATCTCCTCCAAGAACCTGCCGCTGGTCAATGACGCCAGCCGCCGGAACTTCCTCAAGCTGACCGGCGCCATGGGCGTCGCTGCGGCTTTCACCGCCTCGGTCGCTGCGTGCGGCAGCCCGGCAGCCACCACCACCAGCGGAGGCTCCGCGAACGCCGCCCCTATCAACAAGGACCTGATGATTGAGGCGGGCATCTCCTATGCCCTCTCCACCGGTTTCGATCCCCTGAGCTCCTCCGGCGCCACTCCCATGGCCGCCAACCTGCACATCTTCGAAGGCCTTGTGGAACTGCATCCGGCCACCCGCGAGCCTTACAACGCCCTGGCGGCCGCGGACCCCAAGAAGGTCAACGACACCACCTACCAGGTGACCATCCGCGACGGCGCCAAGTTCCACGACGGGTCGCCCGTCACCACCGAGGATGTCGCCTTCTCCTTCACCCGGGTCATGGACCCGGCCAACAAGTCCCTCTTCTCGCAGTTCATCCCGTTCATCCAGGACGTCAAGCCTGTTGATGCCAAGACGGTCGAGTTCACCCTCAAGTACGCCTTCCCCGGCTTCGGCCCCCGCATCTCCGTGGTCAAGGTTGTCCCCAAGGCCTTGGCCACGGACCTCAAAGCCTTCGACGCCGCCCCCGTGGGCACCGGCCCCTACAAGCTGGTCTCTGCCGTCAAGGACGACAAGATCGTGTTCGAGGCATTCGCCGACTACAACGGCCCCAAGCCCGCACTGGCCAAGGGCATGACCTGGCTCCTGCTCTCGGATGCCGCAGCCCGTGTCACCGCTGTCCAATCCGGCCGCGTCCAGGCCATCGAGGACGTCCCGTACCTGGACGTCGACGGGCTCAAGTCCAAGGTTAAGGTTGAATCCGTCCAGTCCTTCGGCCTGATGTTCCTCATGTTCAACTGCAACAAGGCCCCGTTCAACAACAAGCTCGTCCGCCAGGCCCTGCACTACGGCCTGGACAAGGACGCCATCATCCAAAAGGCCCTGTTCGGCAACGCCAAAGCGGCCAGCTCCTACTTCCAGGAAGGCCACCCGGACTACGTCAAGGCCAGCAACGTCTACGGCTACGATGCCGGCAAAGCCGAAGAGCTGCTGAAGGAAGCCGGTGTCACCAGCCTGGAGTTCGAACTGCTCACCACGGACACCGCATGGGTAAAGGATGTCGCCCCGCTGATCCTTGAATCCTGGAACAAGATCCCCGGGGTTAAGGCCTCCGTCAAGAGCCTCCAGTCCGGCGCCTTGTACACGGACCGTGTTGGAACCGGCGACTATTCAGTTGTGGCAGCGCCCGGAGACCCGTCCGTTTTTGGCAATGACGCAGACCTCCTCCTGAGCTGGTTCTACTCAGGAGCCACCTGGATGGACAAGCGGGCCTACTGGACCACCCCTGAGCGCGCCCGGCTGCAGGAACTCATGGACGAAGGCTCCCAGGCCGCCGGGGACGACGCGAAGAAGATCACCGGCGACATCGTTAACCTTGTCTCCGACGAACTTCCGCTCTACCCGATCTTCCACCGCCAACTGCCCAGCGCGTGGGATGACAAGAGGCTCAACGGCTTCCAGCCCCTGCCCACCACCGGCATGTCGTTCATCGACGTCGGACGCACCTCGTAGGCAGCCCCCTGGCGTTGCGAGGCCTGCACTGCGTCCCTGATTCCCCCGGGAGCACGCAGGGCAGGCCTCGCAACTTTTTGAACTGCAGCACCCAAACACACCGGAGAATAAATTGGTCACGATATTGCGTCTGCTAGGCCGCAGACTCGCAGCATTGCCATTGATGATCCTGGGCATCACCCTGCTGGTCTTCCTCGTCCTGCAGGCCGCCCCCGGCGATCAGGCAAGCTCGGCACTGGGCGAAGGCGCCAGCGAAGAAGCAAAGCAGCAGTACCGCCAGGAGAACGGGCTGAACGATCCGTTGGTCGTCCAATACTTCGCTTTCCTCGCCAAGCTGCTGCAGTTCGACCTCGGAGTCACCACGCCGCCCGCCAAGTCCGTGGCGTCCATGATCGGCTCGGCGTTCCCGCTCACGCTCCAGCTGACATTCCTGGGCGTCATCATCGCGGTGGTCCTGTCCCTGGTGTTCGGAATCCTCGGGGCCCTCTACCGTGACAAGTGGCCGGACCAGCTGGTCCGGGTCTTCTCCATCGCCGCAATCGCCACCCCATCGTTCTGGCTGGGTATCCTGCTCATCCAATGGTTCGCCCTCGGCTCCAGCCCCCTGTTCCCCTCGGGCGGAATTGCGACGCCGGAATCAGGTTTTGGCGGATGGCTGAACTCCATGGCGCTCCCGGCGCTCGCCCTCGGCATCCCGGTCTCAGCTTCACTGATCCGTGTGGTCCGAACCTCAATGGTGGAGGAACTTGATCGGGACTACGTCCGCACAGCCATCGGCAACGGTGTCCCCTACCGTGAGGTTGTCTCCAGGAACGTCCTTCGCAATGCACTGGTGACACCGGTGACCGTGCTGGGACTGCGGGTTGGCTACCTGCTGGGCGGCGCCGTCGTGATTGAAATGATCTTCGCCCTGCCCGGCATGGGCCAGCTCATCCTGAACGGCATCACCAACCTGGACGTCAACCTCGTCCAGGGCGTGGTGCTCACCATCTCCGTCACCTTCGTTCTGGTGAACATCGTGGTGGACCTCCTCTACCTGCTCATCAACCCCCGAATCAGGACGGTATAGCCCATGCGCAGCAAACTCGCTGAACGGCTGAGCGCCCCGGGCCTCCGGTTCAAGGCCCTGCCCTGGGGCTCCCGCATCGCTCTCCTTTTCCTCATCATGATCGTCCTGGCCGCCGTCTTCGCACCGGTGCTCGCCCCGCACGATCCGCTCGAAACCTTCATCCCGGCCACGCCCCCGGGCGCCGAGCACTTCTTCGGCACCGACCGGCTGGGACGGGACATCTTCTCGCGCCTGCTGTTCGGCGCACAGTCCTCGCTGCTGATCGGCCTCGGCGCCGTAGCCCTGGCCATCCTGGTGGGCGCGCTGCTGGGTTCCTTCGCAGCGACGTCCAGCAAGGCAGTGAACGAACTGATCATGCGCCTGATGGACATCCTGATGGCCTTCCCCGGCATCGCCCTGGCCGCGGTGCTGCTGGCCGCGTTCGGCAATTCGGTTCCCACCATCATCATCGCCATCGCCATCATCTACACCCCGCAGCTGGCCCGCGTGGTCCGCGCCAACGTGCTCTCCCAGTACGGCGAGGACTATGTCCGCGCCGAGCGTGTGATCGGTGCCGGCCGGTTCTACATCCTCCTCAAGCACATCGTCCGCAACACCGCTGCCCCGGTACTGGTGTTCGCCACGGTCATGGTTGCCGATGCCATCATCCTCGAAGCGTCGCTCTCCTTCCTGGGCGCCGGCGTGCAGGACCCCGCGCCATCATGGGGCAACGTGATCTCCTACGGCCGCAACCTGGTGCTCTCCGGAGGATGGTGGGCCACAACCTTCGCCGGTGCCACCATCCTGCTCACGGTGCTGTCGCTGAACATCCTCGCAGAGGGCCTTACCGACGCCATGGTGAACCCGAGGCTGCGCAAGGCGGCGGCCGTAAAGGACGACGACGGATCAGCTGCCGCTATTGGCGCCGCCGTGGCGGTGGACACGGAAGTTGGCACCTCCGTGGCCCAGTCCTCCGTGGTGGAACAGCACGAGCTCGACGGCGTCCAGGCGGCTCCCGGCGGCGTCCTCACCGAGGAGGACTACAACCAGGCAGCCGTCCTGTCCGATCCGAAGCTGGCCGCGCTGAACCCGCACCTCCTGCTGGATAAGGAACTGGAACTGCTGGCCACCATCGAAGCCAAGCGCACCGACAGGCTCCCCCAAGTGGAACCTGGCGCCCGCAACGTACTGGAAGTGAACAACCTGTCTATCCGCTTCCCCGGGCGTTTTGGTCAGACAGCCATCGTGGACAACGTCTCCTTCACCGTCCGCGAAGGCGAGACCATGGGCCTGGTGGGCGAGTCCGGCTGCGGCAAATCCATCACCTCCCTGGCGGTTATGGGGCTTCTGCCCAAGACTGCAGAGGTCACCGGGTCCATCAAATTCGACGGCAAGGAACTCCTGGATCCGGCCACGAAGCACAGCAGCATCAAGGCCTACGAAGGCCTCCGTGGTGAACAGATCGCCATGGTCTACCAGGACGCCCTGAGCTCCCTCAACCCGTCCATGAAGATCAAGGACCAGATGGAGCAGCTGACCAGGCGGGGCGGACGCAAGGCCCCCGCTGAGCTGCTGGAGATGGTCAAGCTCGATCCGGTACGGACCCTGGCCAGCTACCCGCACGAGCTGTCCGGCGGGCAGCGCCAGCGCGTGCTGATCGCCATGGCACTGTCGCGCTCCCCCAAGATCGTGGTGGCCGATGAGCCCACCACCGCACTGGATGTGACCGTCCAGAAACAGGTGGTCGACCTGCTCAACGAGCTCCGCGAGCAGCTCGGATTCGCCATGGTCTTCGTCAGCCACGACCTCGCCCTGGTGGCGTCCCTGGCGCACCGGATCACCGTGATGTACGCCGGCCAGGTGGTGGAATCCGCCCAGGCCTCCGAGCTTCTGCGCAATCCCAAACATGAGTACACCCGCGGCCTGCTCGGCGCTGTCCTTTCCATTGAGGCCGACGCCGTCCGCCTGCACCAGATTCCCGGCACCGTTCCCTCACCACGCGACTTCGCGCCGGGCGACCGATTCGCGCCGCGTTCCCTGCGGTCCGACGCCGATCCCGACCAGAAGCTGGTCCTGACCCCGGTTGGAGCCGCGGGCGGCGGCGATGCCGACCACTACTGGGCAAGCCACCTGAAGGAGGATGCGAAATGAGTGAATCAACCGGCAAGCCGGTCATCGAACTCAAGGACGTCAAGGTCTACCACCAGGCGCGGGGCGGCAAACTCTTCCGGCCCAACATCGTCAAGGCGGTGGACGGCGTGGATTTCACCATCAGCCGCGGCGAAACCGTGGGCATCGTGGGTGAGTCCGGCTGCGGCAAATCCACGCTCGCGTCGGTACTCGTGGGGCTCCAGCCCCCGACGTCGGGCCAGGTCCTGTTCCACGGCAAACCAGCCATCAAGCGGAATGCCGCCATGCGCAAGGCATTCGGCCGCTCAGTGTCCGTAGTCTTCCAGGATCCGGCCACTGCCTTGAACCCGCGCATGACCGTCCAGGACATCCTTACCGACCCACTACAAATCCACGGGATTGGCACCGCCGCGTCCCGCGCAGCGACGGTCAAGGAGCTCTTGTCCCTGGTGGGCCTGCCCCAGTCCGCCTCGGAGGTCACGCCGTCACAGGTTTCCGGCGGCCAGCGCCAACGTGTGGCAATCGCCCGTGCACTGGCCCTGGACCCGGACATCATCGTCGCGGACGAGCCGACGTCCGCACTGGACGTTTCCGTCCGCGCCCAGGTGCTGAACCTGCTCTCGGACCTGAAGACACAGCTGAACTTGGGGATGGTGTTCATCTCCCACGACATCCAGACCGTCAGGTACGTCTCGGACCGCATCTGCGTGATGTACTTCGGCAAAATCGTCGAGCAAGGCAGCGCGGCCCAGGTCTTCGACAACCCCACCAACGATTACACCAAGAAGCTGCTGGGCGCCGCCCCCAGCCTGCTCCACATTTAGTTTCCCTCACCATTTCCAACCATCGGAGTATTCACGTGTCCACTCAGTACCAGGGCGTCATCCCGCCCGTCGTCACCCCCCGCCACGCAGACGGCAGCCTCGATACCGCCTCGCTGAAGAACGTCACCCAGCACCTGCTCGACGGCGGCGTATCCGGACTCTTCGTCCTTGGTTCTTCAGGGGAAGTCCCCTACATGACCAACGCCGAGCGCGAGCAGGTGGTCAGCACCATTGCCGATGCCAATGCGGGCGCCGTACCGCTGATTGTCGGCGCCAATGAGCAGACCACCAACCGCGTCATTGAAGAAGCAAAGAAGGTCATTGACCTCGGCGCCGACGCCATCGTGGTCACCTCCATGTACTACGCGATCGGCAACGCAGCGGAAACCGAAACCCACTTCCGCAGCATCCATGCCGCCATCGACAAGCCGATCTTCGCCTATGACGTCCCCGTCCGCACGCACTACAAGCTCCCCACCGACCTCCTGGTCCGGCTGGGCCGCGACGGCGTAATTGCGGGCGTGAAGGACTCTTCCGGCGACGACGTCTCCTTCCGCCAGCTGCTCCTGGCAGCCAAGGACGTCCCCGACTTCGACATCTTCACCGGCCACGAAGTGGTTGTTGACGGTGCGCTCCTGGGCGGCGCGCAGGGCGTTGTGCCCGGCCTGGGCAACGTTGACCCCGCAGGCTACCGCCGCCTGTTCGACGCCGCACAAGCCGGCGACTGGGCCGGCGCGGCCCGCGAGCAGGACCGCCTCGCAGACCTTTTCGAGATCGTCTACACCCCCAACGGCCGCGTATCCGGCGGCGCAGCGGGCCTCGGCGCCTTCAAGACCGCGCTGAAGGTCATGGGAATTATCGAATCCAACACCATGAGCGCGCCGATGCTGTCCCTCAACGAGGACGAGACCACCGCCATTAAGGTGATCCTGGAACGAAACGGCCTCGTGTAGTCCGCGCTCACTTTCAGGAAGAACATGATGTACGCGATCGGTGTTGACCTCGGCGGGACCAAGACTGCTGCCGGCCTGGTTTCAGGGGACGGGGCCGTCTTGTTTTCGGCGACGGTGCCCACACTCAACCGTGACGGCGGGGCAACGGTCCTTGATGCCACCGCGGCACTGGTCTCTTCCCTGACGGCGCGGGCAGAAGCAGAAGGCCTGGACGTTGCCGGGGTTGGAGTCGGCTCGGCCGGGGTCATCGACGCGGCACAGGGACTGGTGATTTCGTCAACCGATGCCATCCTCGGCTGGGCCGGGACGGCACTCACCACAGGCCTTGCAACCCGCCTCGGCCTGCCGTCGTCGTCAATCCGGGCAGTCAACGACGTCCACGCACATGCCTTGGGCGAGGCCTGGGCAGGAGCCGCCGCCGGAAGCGAGAGCTCCCTCCTGGTGGCCTTCGGCACCGGGGTGGGGGGCAGCTTCGTGCTTGCCGGGCACCCGATCCTGGGGCACCGCTTCGTGGGCGGACACGTGGGGCACTTCGCCTCACCCTACGCATACGACGGCGGCATTCCGGTCCCCTGTGTCTGCGGCGGTTCGGGCCATGTCGAGGCCATAGCCTCGGGTCCCGCGATCCGTGAGGCCTACGTCCGGCTGGGCGGCGCCCGCAGCGTGGCGGACGCCCGCGCTGTCTTTGTCCTTGCCGGCGCGGGTGACGCCACAGCATGTGAGGCCGTCCGCCGTGGCTCCGCCGCGGCCGGGCAGGCAGTAGGCGGCCTGGCGAACATCCTGGACCCCGAGGTCGTGGTTGTTTCCGGCGGGCTCTCAGATGCGGGTGCCGCGTGGTGGGGCCCCATGGAATGCGCCCTGCGTGCCGAGCTCCTGCCCACGCTGTCCGGCCTCCCGGTGCTGCCCGCTAAACTCGGCAACACGGCAGCCATGGTGGGCGCCGCCCGCCTCGTCCTCGCCCCGGCCTCCCAACCGGCGCTGACCTCCCAACCCGCCCGCATCCCACAGCTTTAGGCCCCGACCTTCCAGAGGAACCTGCCAGTGATCCTGACCCCCCAATCCCTTGAAGCCCTCCGCGGGCAGCTGGTTGTATCCTGCCAGGCATATCCGGGTGAGCCCATGCGGGATCCCCGCACCACCGGCCAGGTAGCTGCCTCCGCCGTTATTGGGGGCGCCGCCGCCGTCCGGGTCCAGGGCCTGGCAGATGTGCAGCACACGCGTGCCGCGGTAGAGGTCCCGGTGATCGGGCTCTGGAAGGACGGCCATGACGGCGTCTTCATCACTCCCACCCTTCGGCACGCCCTGGCGGTGGCCAATGCGGGCGCCCACGTGGTGGCCATCGACGGCACCCGCCGGAGCCGGCCGGACGGCCTCACCCTGGCGCAGACAGTGGCCGGCATCCACGCTGAATCCCATGCCTTGGTGATGGCGGACTGTGGATCCTTCGACGACGCCGCGGCAGCCGTCGAAGCCGGAGCAGACCTTGTGGGCACCACACTGTCCGGCTACACGGGCGAGCGTCCCAAAACCTCCGGCCCCGACCTGGACCTCCTTCGGGACATCGCGGCAGCGGACTTCGGGGTGCCACTCATCGCCGAGGGCCGCATCCATACGCCGGCCCAGGCACGGCAGGCCCTGGACGCCGGCGCGTTCGCCGTCGTGGTCGGAACAGCGATAACGCACCCGGCCACCATCACCGGCTGGTTCGCCGGGGCCCTGAAATGACGCCGCCAGCCACCCCGCTGGAACCAGGCAACTACCTGCTCACCGGCACCGTTGTTACCGATGGCTATTCCGCGCCGAATTCTGCGGTCGCCGTCGTTGACGGCTTCCTTGCCTACGTGGGGCCCCTAGCGGATCTTGACCGCTCCGTCCTGCCCGAACTTGAACCGCTCGAACTTCCGGACGGAAGCATGATCCTGCCAGGCCTCGTGGACCTGCACTGCCATGGCGCAGCCGGGGGCGACTTCCCAAGCGGCAACCTGGCCGCGGCCCGCACTGCCATAGACTTCATCCACCGCAGCGGCACCACTACCCTGCTGGCCAGCCTGGTAACAGCTTCGCGCGAGGACCTCCTGAAAGGCACGATGGCCCTGCGGCTGCTGGCGGACGAGGGACTCATCGCCGGCATCCATGCCGAGGGCCCGTTCCTGTCCCACGCCCGCTGCGGCGCGCAGGACCCGCGGTTCCTCCTGGACCCCGACCTCAGCCTGGTGGACGAGCTGTTGAAGGCCGCCGGCGGCCACCTGCGGACCATGACCTACGCCCCGGAACTGGCCGGAGCGGATGCCCTGGTCCGAAAGCTTGCGGAGCAGGGCGTGGTTCCGTCGCTGGGCCACACAGATGCTGACGCACGGACTACGGCAGCTTCCCTCACCGAGTCCGCCGAATTGCTCGCTGCCTCCGGGCCGGGGTCGGGATCCCGTCCCACAGTGACGCACCTTTTCAATGGCATGCCGCCGCTGCACCACCGCAGCCCCGGTCCTGTCGCCGCTTGCCTGCGGCTGGCCGGGGCCGGCAAAGTTGCCGTAGAACTCATCGCCGACGGCGCCCACCTGGATCCCGATACCGTTCGGATGGTTTTCGAACTGGTGGGCGCGGACAATGTTGCTCTCGTGACCGATTCCATGGCGGCCACGGGCCTGCCTGACGGTGACTACCGCCTGGGGCCCGCTTCCGTCTCCGTCAGGAATTCCGAGGCGCGGCTTAGCGGCGATGGATCCCTTGCCGGCGGCACGGCGACCCTCCTTGACGTTGTCCGGCGGACCATCGAAGCGGGCGTGGATCCGGCCGCCTCAGTTAAGTCAGCTACGGCCGTTCCGGCGGCCATCATCGGCCGGGCAGGGGAACTCGGGAGTCTCCGCGCAGCCCGCCGCGCCGACGTCGTTGCTGTGGACCGGGACTTCCAGCGCGTCCTGGTCCTGCGGGCCGGCCGCCTTCTGCGCCGCCCCGAAGCCCGGCTCTGAACCTGCCGCTTCCGGCTCCTTGCACATCGGCCCTACAAGGCCGCGGCTGCACCGCCCACGCGAACGGCTACCTGTCCACTCCCTGGGGGAAGCTGTGCAGCAGCGGCTTCGTCAGCCACCACCGTCACGTGAGGGTGCAGCTGAAGGACGGATGCCGGGCAGTCCGGCGTCACAGGTCCGTTGAGGGCGTCAGCCAGGATGCCTGCCTTGTCCGCGCCGTTGACCACCAGCAGGAGATGCCGGGCTTCAAGGATGGTGCCCAGTCCTTGGGTGATACAGCGGAGAGGCACGTCCGACGGCGACGTGAAGTAGCGGGCGTTGGCCTGCCGGGTGCGTTCAGTGAGCATTTCAACCCGGGTCCGGGAGTCCAGTGCCGAGCCCGGTTCATTGAAGGCCAGGTGGCCGTTGTGGCCGATCCCGAGGATCTGTACGTCAATGCCGCCGGCGCCGGCGATGGCAGCCTCATAGTCAGCTGCCGCCCGTTCCGGGTCCGCGGCGCTCCCGTCCGGAACTGCAACGTTGGCGGGGCCAAGGTGCAGCCTTTCAGTCACTTCCCGCCGGACAACCTCCGCGTAGCTTTCCGGATGGCCTGCCGGCAGACCCACATATTCGTCCAGGGCGAACGCCCGGATCAGCGTCATATCAAGCCGGTGCCCTGCCAGCGCCTTATAGATGGGCAGGGGTGAGCCTCCCGTTGCCACGCCCAGGACGGTGCTCGGCTTACTGCGGATGACGGCCGCAAGGATCCCGGCTGCAACGGAGCCAGTGGCTGGGGCGGTGGGCACGACGAAAATTTCCACGGCAAAGCACTCTCTACGAAAAAAACGGCATGGGTGGGTCCGCCCGGAGCGCGGGCGGTGAGGGAAGTCCGGACAGGGAAAGGCGGACGTCCTCAGGAGGCCGCGACGTCCTTGAGCTTCAGGCGGATGCCGTCGAAGTGGCGCTGGAGGCGCTCTGAGGCCAGCGCCTTGTCTCGTCCGTCGACGGCCTCATAGATGTCCCAGTGGATCTGGACCTGTTCCTCGAGGTTGACCGGCCCGGAGCCCAGAGCCTCGTGGATTTGGCGGTACACCTGCCAGAACACGTCCATCAGGTTGATGAGCAGTTCGTTGTTCAGGGGGGCGTAGAGACGGCGGTGAAACTCGGCATCGTGCTCCGCGAGGGGTTCACCCTTTGCGGCGGCATCCTGCATCGCTTGCATGGTGGACCGGAGGTCCGCAAGATGGTCGGCCGTCAGAAGGTCGATGGCTGAACCGATGAGGCCGGATTCGAGTGCCTGCCGCACATCAATGAGCTCCATTGCTTCTTCGCCCTTGTGCCTGAGCGAGAGCCTGCCACGGAAGGTCAGTCCGGACACCAGGGCGCTGAAGTTGTTGGGGGCAACGAACATGCCGAACCCGTGCCTGATTTCTATGACGCCGAGCGCCTGCAGCACCTTGAGAGACTCCCGGACCGTGTTCCGGCCCACACCCAGTTCAGCGGAGAGTTCGCTCTCGGTGGGAAGTGCGTCTCCAACATCGAGGCCACGCTCCAGGATGAGCTCCATAATGCGCGTTTGAAGTGCCTGGGAACGGATTTGCGCGCTAAACCTTGCCGAGGATACCGCTGCGGGTGCTACTGTCACGTCATCTCCTCTGACCGCACTCTGTTGGCGGCCTTCCTCTAGTGACAAGTGTACAGGAGATGGGACGTCCTTTCTCCTTCCGCGGTGACACTAATTTCGCCGTCGCGCTATCCCCCGAGGTGATGGATGGTGAAGGCGGCCAGAAACCCGACGGAGGCCGTCAAGCCCGTGAGGTTGTGGTGCTCCTCGAAGGCCTCCGGAATCATGGTGTCCGCCAGCATGGCCAGGATTCCTCCGGCCGCGATGGCGGTTATGAAGGCCACCACGCTGCCCGGAGCATTCTCCAGCACCACGTACCCGATCAGCGAGGCCACCCCGCAGAGCAGCGCGATGCCGCCCCACAAACCAAAAACATAGCGGGCACTCCTGCCGGCTTTCTTCATGCCGGCGGTTCCGGAGAGACCCTCGGGGACGTTGGAGATGAAGACGGCGGCCATCATCGCCGGACTGACGGCCCCACCGGCCAGCAGTCCCACGCCAAGGACCACGGACTCCGGCACGCCGTCCAGCAGCGCGCCCACGGCAATGGCACTGCCGCTGCCCGGGCTGTCGGATTCAGAAGGCTGCTGGTTGCCGGAACGTTTGCGGTGCTTGGCACCGGCCCGGGACAGCATCATGTTGGCAGTGACGTACACCACCGCGCCAGCCAGGAACCCGGCCACGGTGGGCCACAGGCCGCCGCCCTCCACGGCCTCCCCCACCAGCTCGAAAGCCAGGGCGGAGATCAGCACACCTGCGCCGAAGGACATGATCGAGGAAACCAGCTTGCTCGGCAGGTTCCAGCGCCATGACATTGCCGCGCCGAGGACCAGGGCAGCTCCTGCCACGGTTCCCCACATTAGGGCCTGCAACCACAACGGCATATGCACCGCTTCCCGGCTCCCCAGCGGAAGCCAACCGACCTGAACCCGGGCCCCTGCCTGCCCGGAGCCGGTGAGCGCTAAACAGCCAGAGTAGTGGAACTCCGCGCGGCGCCAGGAATTGACCGGATCTTGCGGCAAACCTTGCCGTGCCCTGAAGTTGCGGGTCCACGCTGAAGTCATGGACCAACCAGCTTGTGGGGAGCAGGAGACAATGGGAAACAGAACAGCATTGGACGGGGAAGTCACCGCGGTGGACGGCGTGCTCACCGACCAGCATCCGCTCGACTTCTACGCGTTGGGCCTGGCGGGCTGCATCGACCGGCTCACGGCCCCGCTCCGCCACCGGGGAACCAGTGTCCGCTGGGACACCCCGCACTGGGGCATCGAGATACCGAAGGACTGCGCGTCCCTTCTCTACCAGTCGGCACGCGAGGCACTGACGAACGTTTACAAGCACTCCGGGGCGGCTCACCTGACCGTCCAGCTCGCCGCCGTGGACCACGGCATCCGCCTGGTAGTGGCCGACGACGGCACGGGCTTTGACAGTGAAGCCGCCACCTGCGGGCGCCACCACGGCTACGGCCTCCGGCTCATGTCAGTAGCCGTCCATGAAGCCGGCGGCATAGTGGACATCCGCTCCGCCCCCGGGCAGGGCACCAGCGTGACGGTAACCCTGCCGCTGGACTAAGGCTCGGATGCCCGCCGTTGCTGGGACGGCGGGCCTCCGGAAAACCCTAACGGGTCAGTTTGGCCGTATCGGGCTCAAGGTCGCCGATGTGGCCGGGTGCGTTAGCCGCCAGGACCCGCTGGACGAAGGCGCAGTACTCCTCCATGTAGTGGCGCAGGAACTTGGCAGTCCCCTCATTCTTGACCTCGCCGTCGTCGCCAAACACGGCGGCATCGAAGTGGATGTAAGCCTCCGGTGCGTTGAGCTGCGGCGCGTCCAGGAAGCTCAGGACGCTGCGCATGGACGACTGCATCACCGCCGTACCGATACTTCCCACGGAAGCGCCGATGATGCCGGTGGGCTTGCGGGCAAAGGAGTTGCTTCCCCAGGGCCGCGAGCCCCAGTCGATGGCGTTCTTGAGGGCCCCGGGAATGGAGCGGTTGTATTCAGGGGACACGAACAGGATGCCGTCCGACGCCTCGATGGCCTCCTTGAGGGCGCGGCCTTCCGGCGGGAAGTCGGCGTCGTAGTCGTAGCTGTACAGGGGGAGGTCCTTGATGGGGATCTCCGTGAACTCGAGGTCCTCGGGAGCAAGTTTGATCAACGCCTTGGCCAGGACCCTGTTAATGGAGCCGGTTGCCAGGCTCCCCACGAAGTAGCCGATTTTGTACGGTGCCATGAGTCTTCCTTCCAATAGCCGGTCCGCGCCGGCAGGCCATGTTTCCGGAATGCGTGCCGCCCCAGCCGGGGCGGGCGGGTGGTGCCCACTGCACCCATCAGTCCAGCACAGAAGCCAGGGCACGGCCAGAGGGTGCAGCGTGTTGAGGACCCGCCGGAGACCTTCCGAATCCCGGCCACCCCTTGCGGTCCTGCCCTGGCTCGCATATTTTGAAACGAATCAGAAACCGCTTTCCGGTGAGCTGGACCACGCCTGCTGACGGGGCCAGCTGCGCCTAGCGGACGCGAAATAACAGAATTGGATGACATGACGGACAGCACCCTCATCAGGTGGATCGACGGCCAGGCACCTTCGGAATCCAGCGGCGGGACCACGTGGGGCATGCCTTTCGCCCGCGGTTCCGTAGCGGGGGCGGAGGCCCTCTCCGTCACGGATGCCGGCGGCAGCACCGTCGCCTCCCAGGCCTGGCCCCTGGCCACCTGGCCGGACGGCTCCCTCAAATGGGTGGGCATGGCACTCCCCGCCACCAGCTCGCCGTCGGACTTTTACCGCGTGGCGTCCGACGGCGCCGCGGCACCCCGCGAAGCCAGCCAGCCGCCGTCGGGCGGTACCAGCGTCACTGTCACCGAAACCGGCACGGTCCTCACGGTGGACACCGGAACCCTGCAGATGGTGATCGAGCGCGGCGGCTCCACCCTCTTCAGGAGTCTCACGCGCGGGGGCGTCGAAGTGGCCCGGGACGCCCGCCTGGTGAGCCTCCTGCAGGACGGCCTCGCTGATGACCAGGGCGGGGACGGCGCCGGAACCTTCAGCCGGGACGCCTTCACCGGCGAGGTCACCGCCGTCGTGCTTGAACAGAGCGGACCCGTGCGGGCCGTGGTGCGGCTGGAGGGTCAGCACCGGCCGGACGTTCGGGACAGTGGAATCAGCAGGGACAGCGGCAAGGAAAGCTGGCTGCCCTTCGTGGTCAGGTTCTATTTCCACGCCAACGCCCGCAGCGTCCGCATGGTGCACTCCTTCATCTGGGACGGCGACGCGGACCGGGACTTCCTGGCCGGGCTCGGCGTGCGCTTCACGGTCCCGCTGCAGGCAGAGCTGCACAACAGGCACGTCCGGATAGCAGGGGCCGACGGCGGCTTCCTCACCGAGGCGGTCCGCGGCCTCACCGGCCTGCGCCGGGACCCCGGGGAGGACGTCCGCCTGGCCCAGGTGGACGGCCGCGCCACGCCACCCTTGGCCGGCTGGAACCCGGAGGTGTCCGAACGGCTGCACCTGATTCCGGCCTGGAACGACTACACGCTCAGCCAGCTCAGCGCCGACGGCTTTGAACTGCGCAAGCGGACTACGTCAGGCCGGGCGTGGGTGGGGATTTCCGGCGGCACCAGGTCTGCCGGCTTCTGCTCCCTGACTGACACCCATGGCGGCTTCGGCGTGGGCGTCAAGGACTTCTGGCAGTCCCACCCCGGCCAGCTGGATATCCGCGACGCCGCTGCGGACCACGCCACCCTGACGGCGTGGCTGTATTCCCCTGAAGCCCAGCCCATGGACCTGCGGTTCTACCACGACGGCCTGGGCCAGGACACGTTCGAGGAACAGCTTGAGGGCCTCGAAATCACCTATGAGGACTACGAGCCCGGCTTCGGAAACGCGCACGGCATTGCCCGCACCCATGAGTTGACCCTATTTGCCTACGACGGAACGCCGGCAACGGAGAGCCTTGCGGCCGACGCCGCAGCCGCCTCCGCCCCCGCCCTGCTGCAGGCCACCCCGGAGCACCTGCACTCCGTGGGCGTATTCGGCGATTGGGACCCGGTGGACCGCAGCACCCCCGCACGCGCCGAGCTGGAGGACCATCTGGACTTCCTCTTCGACTTCTATGCCGGCCAGGTGGAGCAGCGGCGCTGGTACGGGTTCTGGAACTACGGCGACGTGATGCACACCTATGACCACGACCGGCACGTGTGGCGGTACGACGTAGGCGGTTATGCGTGGGACAACTCCGAGCTCTCCCCCGATCTCTGGCTCTGGTACTCCTACCTGCGCTCCGGGCGGGCGGACATCTTCCGGTTTGCGGAGGCCATGACCCGGCACACCGGCGAGGTGGACGTCTACCACCTGGGCCCGTGGCGCGGCCTCGGTTCGCGGCACAACGTCCAGCACTGGGGCTGCAGCGCCAAGCAGCTCCGCATCAGCACACCCGCCTACCGCCGGTTCTACTACTACCTGACGGCGGATGAACGGACCGGGGACCTGCTGACCGAGCTGGTGGACAGCGACCAGAATTTCCTGGGACTGGACCCAGTGCGCAAGGTCCGCCCCGACGCCGACACCTACCGGCCCAACCGGGGAGCCCTGGGCGTGGGCCTGGGAACGGACTGGGGCTCGCTCGCCGCCACCTGGCTCACCGACTGGGAGCGCACCGGCAACCCCCGCTCACGCGACCGGCTCCTGGGCACCATGGCGGACATCGGCGCCTTCAAGTACGGCTTCCTCACCGGCGAGGCGCTCTACGACCTGGACAAGGGGCGGTTCGACACCGGCCGGGAGCTTCTCCAGGTGTCCCACCTGAGCGCCGTGTTCGGACTGGTGGAGATCTGCAGCGAGCTGGTGGACCTGGTTCCGGACCCGGACTTCGAGCGCGCCTGGCTGCAGTACTGCCGGCTCTTCCTGGCCACCAAGGAGGAACAGGTGGCGGCCGTGGGACAGCCACTGGAGGGCATCTACCTCACCCAGGCGCACAGCCGGCTCACCGCCTACGCGGCTGCCCGGCTTAATGATCCGGACCTGGCCGCCCGCGCCTGGACGAGCTTCGCCGAGGGCGGGGAACACCTCAACCACGAGTCGGCCTTCACGCTGCGGACGATCGAGCCGCCGCACGTGCTGCTGCCGGTGGATGAGGCACCCACCGTATCCACCAACGACGCCTCCCAGTTCGGGCTCGCCGTGATCCAGAACCTTGCGCTGATCGGCAACCACCTGCGGTAGCACTACGCACCTGTGACGGCGGTACCCGGCGGTGACTACACCAGCCAGGTGCCGCCGTCGTCCGTTCCTCCGCCCATCCCAACTGGGTAGCAGCAGATGCTGCTATGGGCCCTCAAAACAGCATCTGCTGCTACCCAGTTGGGGTGGTGGGCGGCAGCCTGGGCCAGCGCTGATTCCCCGCCGCCGGACGGGACGTGGAAGCCACGCTCTGGAATCCGGCGTGCCCAGCAGGTACATTGGTAAGCATGCTGATGATTTTTACTGAACCATCGGCTTCCGGTAACAAAGCGAAGGAGACGTTATGAGCACGAAGGTGGAAAAACGCATTCTGGTGAACGTACCGGTAAGCACGGCTTACAACCAGTGGACGCAGTTCGAGGAGTTCCCGCACTTCATGGGCGGCGTCAAGAGCGTGACCCAGCTCAGCGATGACAGGCTGGAGTGGGTGGCTGAGATCGGCGGCATCCGCCGGCAGTGGGAAGCGAAGATCCTTGAGCAGGTCCCGGACCGGAAGGTCGCCTGGGCAGCTACAGACGGCGCCACGAACGCCGGCGCGGTTGAGTTCGAGGACGTAGGTGGCGGGCAGACTTCCCTTCGGCTGACGCTGGAGTACGAGCCCGAAGGAATCATCGAAAAGGTGGGCGACAAGCTCAACGTGGTTGACCGCCAGGCCGAGGCTGACCTGCAGCGGTTCAAGGAATTCATCGAGGATGAGGGTTACGCCAGCGGCGCCTGGCGCGGCCGCGTGAGCACGGGCGCACCGGCGGGCACGCCGGGCGTGGAGGATGCTGCCGGATCCCGGGGCGATTCCGGCAAGGCAGGCGTCTCCGGCAAGGTTGCCGCGGGCCTGGGCGTTGCCGCAGTAGCCGGCGCAGCAGCGGCCATGGCAGCAGGCGGCAACAAGGAGACAACTGCGGTTGCCGACGAAACGGTAACTCCAGCGACTCCGGGAGAGCCGGTCACCGTCACACCGATTCCTACCGACACAACCACCACCGATACCACTACAGGTACGACGGCGGCAGCCGGCTCCACCGGTTCGGTCGCCGATTTGGGCGATGACAGGATCGGACACCAGTTCGACCAGACCAATGGCCTGGTGGACACGAGCGGCGAGTCGGACGAGACGGCCGAGGGCGAGAACCTGAGCGCGGCCGAGCGCGAGGGCGACGACCGCCGTCGAGATGGCGGCCTGCCGCCCATCGGCGGAAACCTCGGAACGCACTAACCGGGTCCAGCCAGAGCGCAACAAAAAGCGCCGCCCGCCTCATTGCAGAGGCGGGCGGCGCTTTTGTGCGGGGCAGAACCGTTCGTATGTGCCGTCTTACTTGCCGGTGCCTGCGTAGGCCACCGACGGCGCGGCCGGGGTTTCCATGCCCTCGCCGATGAAGAAGCTCGGGTGCGGCGGCTGGTTGTAGGCCACGTTCTCGCGGGCCACTGCGGTGCGGTAGACGGTGTCGTGCATCAGGGTGCGGAGCCGGACCTCGGTGGGCGAGGTGCTGGTGTAGATCCGCAGCTCGGTGCTGTCCGACGACGGGAAGGCAAGTTCCTCGCGCCAGTCACCCAGCAGGTCAGCCTGCAGGGACGGGTTGCCCTTGGTGTGGTTGTTGGTGCGTGCGCCGGTGATAGTGAGGAGCCTGTCGCTGGACTCCGTTTCCCAGTTCCACTTCGAGATCGTGGGCACGCCCACGCCGGCGGCTGCGTCGAAGTCGTGGTCGACGATCTCGCGGAGCAGGTCGCCGTCCCACCATGCCAGGAAGTTGGCGGCGGGGATGCTCTCGGCAATCAGCTCGCCCTTGGCGGACATCAGCTGGCCCCGCGGGGAGTTCCAGGAGGCGTCGCCGCCTACCGCCCAGCCCTCAGCGCCGGCGTAGCGGGGATCGATGTCGCCGGCGGCACCGCGGCCGGTGTCCCGGATGGCGGGGATGCTCCAGAGCACCTCACCGGTGGCGGCGTCGCGGAAGGTGGCGCCACGGTTGCCGCTTTGGCTCATGCTCTCGTGGACGGCGAAGACCTCCAGCCCGGGGCGGGAGGGGTCAAAATCGCTGGTGTGCATCGCATCGCCGTGGCCCAGCTTGGTGTTGTAGAGGACCGAGCCGTCGTCGTCGATAGTCATGGAGCCGAAGACAAATTCGTCCTTGCCGTCCTGGTCCACGTCAGCGACCGAGAGATTGTGGTTGCCCTGGCCCTTGTATTCGGCGCCGGCAATGTCCGAGTCGAAGGTCCAGCGCTTCACCAGCTTGCCGTCCACCAGGTCATAGGTGACCAGCACGGTGCGGGTGTAGTAGCCGCGGCTGAACATCATGGACGGCTTTTCGCCGTCGAGGTAGGCGACGCCGGCCAGGAAACGGTCCACGCGGTTGCCGTACCCGTCGCCCCAGGCGGAGACGTTGCCGCGCGGCGGATCGTAGGCCACCGTATCCATGATGGTGCCGGTTGCTCCGTTGAACACTGTGAGGAACTCCGGACCGGACAGGACATAACCGGCGCTGTTGCGGTAGTCCGCTGTGGGGTCGCCGATCACGGTTCCGGCCCCGTCCCTGGTGCCGTCCGCCGTCTTCATGGACACTTCGGCCTTGCCATCACCGTCGAAGTCATACGCCAGGAGCTGGGTGTAGTGGGCGCCGGCGCGGATGTTGTGGCCCAGGTCGATGCGCCACAGCTTGGTGCCATCCATCTTGTAGGCGTCCACGTAGACGTTGCCGGTAAATCCGGACCTGGAGTTGTCCTGCGCATTGGAGGGGTTCCAGAGCTGGATGATTTCGTAGCTGCCATCTCCGTCGAGGTCCGCAACGCTGGAATCGTTGGCCGAGTAGGTGTACGGCTTCCCATCCTTGCTGACGCCGTCGGCGGGCTTGTCCAGCTTAATGGACAAGTAGTTCTGGGCCAGCGGGGTGAATTCCGCGCTGAGCTTGTCCTGCCCGTTGCCGTTTCCCACGGTCTTGATGACGTACGTGGAGGCCGCGGTTCCGGACGGGTCAACGAATGTGGTGGTGTTGCGGATGGGCTCTTCGGTGAGCTGGACGCCGTCGCGGATCACGTGGAAGCCCACGCTGTCCTGGTCCAGGCCCAGCATGCGCCAGCCCAGCGTGACGCCCTGGTCCGTAAGCACTGCGACAGGTGCCCGGTCCAGGTTCTCCACCTGGCGCTTCAACTCTGCCTTACCGGACTGCCCGGGTGCGGTGCTGGGGTTGGCCTGCGCGAGCGGTACGCCGGTGAACGCCAGCGCAGCGGCGGTGAGGGAAGCAGCCGCTGCCAGCGGAGCGGCCTTCCAGCCACGGCCGGACCGCAAACCTGGACGGGGCGTGGGGGAACATTTCGAGGGATAAGCCAAAAGAACATCTCCTTTGATGCGGCGGCAGCTGAGTCTGCCGCACGACAGTTTGGAACGTTTCATCCCGACCCGAAAGGCCGCCCGTCACGAAGGAAGGGTGGGTTTGGGATGCGGCGGAAACCGTTTTCTGCCCTTAACTTCTATCAGCGCTTTACAAGTCTGGTCAAGGGTTTGACGGGGCTAAATGGGAGATATTGTTCCGTTGCGTTCAGTTCGTGCCGGCGTTGCCGCGGGGCCGGCCCGCAGCCGCCTGCAGGAGCGGCAGCGTCCTGGCGGGCAAAACCTCCACCAGTGACGCACAACAACCGGCGCCCCAGTCCTAGTCCCAGGCCGGGACCAGGACTGCTTCATACTGGGTTGGCGGTGGCTGCTGTCCGAACTTGGCGTTGACCGCGGCGAGCGTGTCTCCGAACCTGGCCACCGTCGTCGGGATATTGAAGTGCTTGCTGGTGATGACGTCCCTAACCCTGAAGGAAGAGAAGTTCTCGGAGAGTTTGAGGCGGCTGACCTGGTTAGCCATGTTCTGGACCGCCCATACAGTTCGGTCCTTGACCAGGATGCCATCGACGAACTCCAGGTTCGGCCCCTTGATCCTGCTGCTCTTTCCCGAGTCCGGATCCACGGCATAGAGGGCCTGGTTTTGTGTGTGGGCCACAATCAGGACGTCGTCCTCGTCGGCTGCTGCGATGCCGTTGAACCCGAACTGGCCGGGTTGCAGGGGTGTGCCCGCCTCACCGCCCACTTTCAGCGTCTCTACATCCGCTGCTCCCCCCAGCTCGCCCCGCCGGCTCACAGGGACGAAATAGAGCTCGGGAGTGGCCGAATTGGTAAACCAGGCGCCGTCGCTGCTGAGTGTGACGTCATTAATGAAGCCGGGAGCCAGGTCATACTCCTTGACCTGCTTGCGGGTGTCAGTGTTGTAGACGTACGCCTTGCCAGTGCTACCGCCTGCCACAAACAGCAGGTCGTTGCGGGTATCCGCCTTCATGCCGACAGCCATCCGGCCTTCGGGCACGTCGATAAAGCGCTTGGCCTTTCCATCATGGATGTCGCCGCGGAAGATATCGCCAGTAAGCAGTTCGCCGGCGTAGAAGGTTGTTCCCCCGCCCGCCGCAATGCCTTCGGCGGAAGTGGCCCCGCGGAGGACTATGACATCGTCTTTGGAAGGAGTGGATGCGCCTGCCGGCACTGCCGTGGGCAGCAGTAAGGCCAGAAGTGCGATAAATCCACCAACGGCACGGCGTCGTACTGTTTTGCGCATAATAGGCTCCTGGAATTGGGCTGATGCGCGGGGCCCAATCTGCGGCAGCTCCGCACGATGGTGATCCCATTTTAAGCTTCCCCACGAAAGCCCCGCCAGAGCCCGGCGCCCCCTTCACAGTGAAGGGGGCAGCGCCGGGGACCGGCGTACTGTTCAGGATTCTGCTTACAATCGAAACCTCAATCAACTACTGAGGGATCCATGAAGAAATTCGCCACAGCCCTGATCGCCGCCGGCCTCGTTGTCTCCGCAACGGCCTGCACCGCCTCGAACCAGCTCACCACCGCAGAAACCTGCGAGCGGATCCAGTCCGTTGTGTCGAACCCGGCCAACAACGCCGGCAAGACCGGCATGAACCGCCTGGCCAACCAAATCCGGCCCATCCACGCCGTTGCCTCGGACGACCTCAAGGGTGCGCTTGAGTCGATCATCGAATACACGGACGAGCAGGCAAAAGAGACTCCGGACGAGGACAAGCTCGCCGAACTGACGGCAGACTACGAGGAAGCCGGCAGCACGTACAGCCAGTTCTGCAGCTGATTCCTGCCACAGACAGGCACTCTGCCAGCGGACCCGGCTACTTGAGGGTGGCCGGGTCCGTGTTCGCCCCGCACAGTATGACCGCCAGCCGTTCGCCCACGCCCTGCGTGTAGGCGCCGGAAGTAAGCGCGGCATAGGCCGCGGCCGCGCCGTGCTCCACGACGATCCGGTAGCCGTCCCACAGCTTCCTACGCGCTTCGATGATGTCGGCGTCGGACACCAGGACGCTTTCGACGCCGGCGCGGACCGCCACGGAGAAGCCGATGTCGCCGATGCGGCGGGCACCAAGGGAGTCTGCCGCAATTCCTGCCACCGGGACGTCCACCGGTTGTCCGGCCGCCAGCGCAGCGTTCAGCGTGGGAGCCGATTCCGGCTCCACGGCCACCACCTTGGCCCTGCCCTCCACGGCTGCGGCGATTCCTGCCATCAGGCCGCCTCCTCCCACTGCAACCAGCACGGTGTCCACCCCGCCCACCTGGTCGAGAAGTTCCAGTCCCACGGTTCCGGCGCCGGCGGCAATTTCGGGCTGGTCATAGGCGTGGCAATAGACGGCGCCGGCTTCCCGGGCATGCCCGACGGCCGCCTGGTATGCGTCCGCGTACTCGGCGCCGCCCTGAACCACCGTCGCTCCGATGGCTTTCAGCTTGCGGACCTTCACTGCAGGGGCGGCGGCGGGAACAAACACCGTTGCGGGCACACCAACCTGCACAGCCGCGTAGGCATTGGCCAGGCCGGCGTTGCCTCCGGAGGCAACCACGACGCCAACCTCCGGTTTCAGCTCACCGCGTTCCCTGGCAGCGAGGACGCGGTTCAGGGCGCCCCGGACCTTGAAGGTTCCCGTGTGCTGCATAAATTCGCATTTGAACCACACCGGGCCGGGAAAGTCTCCGGGGTCGCCTTCCAGGACAGGCGTCAGCCGGGTGAGGCCGGCGGTCCTTCGTGCTGCCTGTTCCACGTCGACGCGGGCAATCATTGGTGCATCAGACCTCGTCGTCCCAGGTTCCCGGTTCCTCCAGGGCATCCTCCGGTTTGTCCTTCTGGGACGGGTCGCCGCTGCCGGAGTAGGACGCGGGGACGGTCCCGGCGGCGTGGCCCTGCTGCTCCTCGCGGATATTGCTGGCACCCGGCAGTTCCGGATGCTGGCCGCTCTGCGGGGCCTGCTTGGGCTCCTTGGCTTCGTCCGGATCACCCGGCCCCCGAAGGTCTGCGGCGTTCTGCGGCTCGTCATTGCTAGCAGTCATGGTTCTGCCTTTCGCTCGGGAACTGCGGCGTTCGGCCGGGGTTGTCCCCGCACCGCACTCCAGCCTACGGGCTGGCGCTGCCCGGCAGCAGGAAGCGCCGGCCCTGGCTTTTCCCGCAGCCCGGACTATGAAACGCCGGCCTGGACCTGTGAAATGGGCGGTGAACCTGTGAATTGGGACTCAGCCGGGACTTCCACGGCACACCCTGCGTTAAACCCCATGGCGGAAGGAGGCCACTTGCTTATTGTCCTGACCGGAATCGACGGTTCCGGGAAGTCCACGGCCGCCCAGGCCCTGGTGTCATCCATCCGTGCCGACGGAGGCACGGCCACGCTGTTGAACAACCACGCGGGCCGGCGCAGCATGTCAGTCCTGGGCACCAGGCTGGGCTTCCGGCTGCCGCCCCGCGTTGCCGATGCCCTGGAGACCGCGTTCCGGGTGTGGAACGTGCTGGTGAACCACCTGCGGGCCAGCCGGGCTGACGGCCTGGTGGTGATGGACCGGCACCTGTACTGCCAGCTGGCCCTGCGCGCCACGAAGGGGCTGCCTCGCGGCCGTCTGCTTCCCTGGCTGCTCGGTGCACTCCCTGCCGCTGACGCCGTGGTGCACCTGGACGTGGACCCGGCCGTTGCGCATCGGCGCATCGCCGCCCGCGGCACGGATGCCGAGACGCTGGAGGACCTGGCTGCTTTCGCCCGCGCCTACCGCGAGCTGCCCGAGTACGGGAGCTTCGAGAAAGTGGACGCCTCGGTCTCCGGTCCGGAGTTGGCGCGCCGCCTGGCCGGAGTGGTGCGCGGTCTGGGACGGGCCCCTGTAGAGGGACGCCACCCGGCCTCCACGTAAGCGGGCGCAGGCTGTAATACAAGGAAGGCGGGTGGACCCAAGGTCCACCCGCCTTCCCAGAGACGTGCAGTAACTAGCTCGACGCCGTCGGCGAAGGCGAGGTCATCCCGGTTTCTTCCGGCTCGCTCTCCGTCTCGGACGGCGAGGCCGACCCGCTCGGCGACGACGTGCTCGTGGAACCGGATGTGCTGGTGGACGTCGGGCTGGACGTGGCGCTTCCGCCGTCGGCCTTCTCCAGCACCTCATTAATGAGGTCCTCAAGTTCCTTCTGGTCCGGATCACCCAGGTTAGCGCCGCTCTTGGTGGCAACCACCAGCAGCGTGCCCTCGGCAGCGGAGACCTGCATCAGCTTCTGCTGGTTATCGCCGCTGCGCGAGCTGAGGGTGGCGAAGGTCTTTTCAGCGTCGGTGTCCGCCTGGACCTCCTCGCTGGTCACCTCGTAAGTCTGCCCCAGTGCCTGGACCGAGAAGTTGGCGCACTGGTCCATCTTGCCGCTGATCTCATCCAGGACCTCGACGGCGTCCGGCCCCTCGCTGCCGGACTGTGCAGACAGCGTCCGAGGCTGGTCGCCTTCGGAGAGCGCGACGGCGATCTCGCCGCTCTCCACGGTGTCCAGCAGTCCCGCGGTGGCGATGTCCTTGCAGTCTTCAGGGTCAATGGTCGCGGTGCTCAGGAGGAGGTTGGCGATGTTGCCGCCCTGGTCCACCTGCTCCTTGGAGTACAGCATGAGCTCGTTGCCGTCGTCGTCCGTCATGCCGGAGATCAACTCGCGGAGCTCGTCCTCGCTGTACACCTTTGCCTCCGCCGTTGGTGAGGGTGTTTCCGAGGCCGAGGGGCTCGCAGCTTCACCGCCACCGCCCGTGCAGCCTGCAAGGGCCAACATTGCTGCCGTCATCAATCCAAGCGCAGGTACTTTTCGCATTGGTACAACCCCTTTAGAGATAGGAAGCATACTTAGTGTTTATTAGCTTAAGGGGTTTGGCCGCCGCCGGACATAACGGGGCTGTAACTTTCAAGGGGCTCCCCGGGGATATTGCACGTGCGGCGGCGGGCCGGGAACCACAACGGAGAGCGCAGCCACCGCTCCGCTGTCGGCTCCGTGGATGAGGGCTGCGACGTAGATCGTCCGGGACGGCTGGGTCAGGCGGACGACGGCGGCGCCGGACTTTTTGACGCCCGCCAGCGCAGCGGGCAGTTCAGTAGCGGAAACCTCGCCGGCGCCCCGCTCGGTGGGGGCAGGCTGGGCAAGGATCTCCGCCTCCAGTTCGGGGCCGGCATAGGCCAGCAGGACCTGCCCGCCGGCAGTGGTGCGCAACGGCATCCGGCCGCCCACCCTGTAGGCAACCTCAGTTGCCGCGCGCGAGAAGAGCCTGTCAATGAGTGCCTGTTGCCTCCGATGCCGAGCTGGTTGCCTCATGGCGACAGCGGGAACGTAACCGTCGCTGGCCTGCGTGGCATAATCCGAAGCGGCGGCCCGTCCGGGCCTCCTCTTTTCGGCTGACGGCGGGAGTGGCAGTGGGCAGTGGCTTGATACTTCGCGGCCGCATCGTCACCGGAAGCATGGACGTCCCCGATGGTGTAGTAGGGATCGACGGCGGCGTGATCACCTACGCTGGTCCGGCGTCGGAATTTCCCGTATTGGGCTTAGGCGGGGCTGAAGGTGCCTTACCTGAGGCGGCCGGGCGCATCCTGATGCCCGGGCTGGTGGACCTGCATTGCCATGGGGCGCTGGGATCGGACTTCTCCGAAGGATCCGCCGAAGGTGCCCGGTTAGCGGCAAGCTATCTGCACAGCCGTGGAACCACCACACTGCTGGCAAGCCTGGTCACGGGATCGCCCGAAAACCTGGTCCGGAACGTCACAGTCCTGCGGGACTTGGCTGACGAAGGGCTGATCGCTGGTTCCCACCTGGAGGGCCCCTTCCTCGCTTCGGGACAATGCGGCGCGCATGATCTCGCGCTGTTGCGTGGGCCGGATGCAGGACTTGTGGCCAAGCTGTTTGAGGCCGCCGGACCCTCGCTGGTGTCCATGACGCTGGCGGCCGAGCTCCCTGGCGCTGCGGCCCTGGTGGAAATGCTCACTGCGCGGGGGGTCATTCCCTCCCTGGGCCACACTGCGGCAGACCACCGCACCGCTGCTTCCTTCCTGGACCAGGCAGCCACAGGACTGGCTGGGGCAGGGAATTCCACCGGACGGATACGCCCAACCGTCACGCACCTGTTCAATGCGATGCCCAGCTTGCACCACCGCTCTCCCGGCCCGGTAGCGGCCAGCATCAGCGCGGCCCATGCCGGCAACGCCGTGGTGGAGCTGATCGCGGACGGAGTTCATCTGGCCCCTGAGACGGTCAAGATGGTGTTCGAGCTGGTGGGGGCGGAAAACATTGCACTGGTGACCGACTCGATGGCCGCCACTGGACTGCAGGATGGCCAGTACCGCCTGGGTACGCTGGCTGTCACGGTAAACCAGGGCGTGGCGAGGGTGGACAACACTGGGGCAATTGCCGGCGGAACCGCTACCTTGCTGGACGTTGTCCGGTCCGCGGTGGCAGCAGGTGTCCCACTGCAGGATGCGGTCCGCGCGGCGACGGCCGTGCCTGCCTCCGTACTGGGACTGTCGCCGCACGTGGGCGATCTCCCCGCGGGCATGCGGGCTGACCTCGTCATTGTCGACCGGGACCTGGATCTTGCAGGAGTCCTGCGCGGGGGCGAGTGGGTAACGCCGCTGGGGTAGTGCTCTTGGCTGCCTGACCGTTAAATGTCAGCCCCCACTGCCAGGATGGATATATGGAAGGCAATTCGGCGGTGGTGGAGGCGGAGGCGGTGGTTGACGCTTCGGTGGCTGCTTTTGCGGCGGTGCTCGCGGGCGGCGGTACGGCCGCTTCCGGCACGGCTGCTTCCGGACGTGGCGCCGCAGAGCCTGGTGCTGGTGCTGGTGCTGGCGGGTGCGTAGGCAGCATTGATGATGATCCGTTGCAGCGGGTTGCTGATGGGGCGTTGGATGTTCTTGCCGGGCTGGCCCGGTCTGAGGCGAAGCTGGCGGCGTTGAAGGCGCAGGCGGTTCAGGTTCTCGCGGCCGCCACGAGTGTGCTGAACGGTCCGCCGTCCTCGCCGTATGAGGCCACGGCGCAGGACCGGAGCCTGGTGGCCGAGGTCGGGTGTGCACTGGTGATCGGTGACCGTGCCGCCGGTGCCCTGCTGGCCGATTCCCATGCCCTGACCACCACCCTGCCCCGGACGCTCGCAGCGTTGCAGGGCGGTTCGATTTCCTGGGCGCATGCCCGGGGGATGGCGGAGGAGGCAGCCACCCTCGACGCCGCCGGCGCCGCGGCCCTGGAGGCCCACTTCCTCGACCCCGACACGGTCCGGCCTGCCGCCGCGGCCATGATCGGGGAGATGCCCGCCTACCGGTTCAAGGCCAAGGCCCGTACCTGGCGCGAACGCCACCATCCCGAATCGATCGAGAAGCGCCACGCCAACGGTGTTGCGGACCGGCGGGTCGAGTACCGGCCGGACCAGGACGGCATGGCCTGGCTCTCGGCCTACCTCCCCGCCCATCAGGCAATGGCGGGCTGGAACCGGCTCACCGCCCTCTCCCGGGCCGCACAAGGACCCGACGAACCCCGCACCCTCACCCAGATCCGGGCCGACGACTTCGCCGAAGCCATCCTCACCAGCGGCACCAATCCCGCCCACTCGTCTGCGGTGCGGGCGCAGGTGCTCGTCACGGTCCCGGTAGTCGCCCTCATGGGCCTGACCGACGAGCCCGCAATGCTGGACGGCTTCGGGCCGATCCCGCCGTCCATGGCACGGGACCTGGTCGCGAACGGTGCCGATTCGTTCCACCGGGTCCTTGTTGATCCGCGGGACGGGGCACCGTTGGAGATCGGGCGGACCAGCTACCGGGTTACCAAAGCGATGCGGAACTGGCTGCGGCTGCGGGACGGCACATGCCCGTTCCCCGGCTGCAGCAACAGTTCTTTGGATAACGAGGCAGACCACCTCCTGGCCTGGCAGCACGGCGGGACAACCGGGATCAGCAATCTCGGACAGCCCTGCCCGAAGCACCACAAACTCCGGCACAGCAGCGGGTGGAAACCGACACCGGCCACCAAGGATGAACCACCCGGCTGGATCTCACCGTCCGGGCGGCACTACAAAAGCGAACATCAGGACTGGGAGCCAACCCACTGGCCGGAATCTGTCCTGTCCGCCCTGCCGGCGGCGCTGGAACCGGGGGAGCACCACAACGGGCAAATCCCCGGCATGCTGCCCTACCCGCCCATGCCCGGCGCGTGTGCCTGCCCTGCCGGAGACCTCCTGCACCTGGAACCTCCACAGGAGGAACCTGAAGATGACAACCTCATAGACCTGGACGACATACCCGTGGACGACCCCCTCTGGGAAGACTTCTACGCCCTGCCGCCCGTCCTGCCCCAATACCCCCCGACTGACTGGGACGCCCTAAGTGACTGGGACGCCATGAATGACTGGGACCGGATAAGAGACCGGGACCCGGCACTGACTTAGCCGGCATCAAACGCCCCACAGACACGGGCAGCCGCGCGCGGGGGTCAACAGCCCCGGGCCGGGAAGACGGCCCAAGCACATGCCGGACGAGCGTCTACTCAGCGCCGGGCAGGCAGACTTCCACCATGCCGCCGCTGGTGCGCGTCTTGAAGAGTGGCTGCTTCGCGGTGGCGGGGCCAGCCTGCACTTCCCCCGTCCGCAGCGAGAAGGTGCTTCCGTGCCAGGGGCACACCACACACGGGTCGCCACCGTCACCAGGGCCGCCATTCTGGTTGACCCTGTCCTGAAGCCTGCCGCCCTTGATCTTGCCTTCGTGCAGTGGCCCGGAGAGGTGGCTGCAGACGTCGGACAATACGCTGACGGCATCCCCCTCCCGATAGACAAGCAGCGGAATCTCGGCCACAACAATCTTGTGGAGCTTCCCGTCGGGCAGCTCGGACAGCGGCGCCAGTGGCTGCCATCCGCTCGGGAAGCGGTGCGGGATCTCCTCGCTGTGGTTCACGCCCGCCGCCTGCCGGTACGTGAGATGGCCGCCCAGGAACCCGCCCGCACCCACAACGGCCAGGCCGAGGTAGGCAAGCACCTTGCCTCCTCCCCGGCTGCCCCGGGCTCGGGCAACCAAGGAGGCAGCATAGAGGCCCGTGGCCGTGATGTTGGCTGCGGCATGGACCAGCCCCACCCGCTGCTGCTGGGGGTGCAGTTGCGTCCAGTCGGTAAAGCCAGCCACCGCGGAGGGCACGGCGGCTCCGGTGCCCACACCGATCAGGAGCGCTGAGGCCTTGTCGTTACCAGGCAGGGCGTCCAGCACGGCCGCGGAGATCCACGCACCCATGGGCACCTGGACCGCCAGCGGATGCACGGGGTGTCCAATGGGAACGCCATGCAGGACGTCGCGTGCCCACTTGGGGCGGATGGCCCGCTTCACCACTTTCCGGACCTTTTTGGAAATGGGGTCCAGCCACTCCGCATCTTCCAGGCGGGTAACAAGTTCCAGTGCAGGCAGCGGTTTCATGTGTCTCCCTTACCCCTGTGCTTCATGTCCAGTCGATGCCGGGAAGCTTACTTGCCGGAGCAGGCGCAGCACAGGGCCCCTTGGGTTGGAACCCTGCAAGCGCTGACAGCTACCGGCGCGAAAACCTAATGAAGCGGGGAACCCAGCACCGTGAACTGGTTGCCGCCCATTTCACCGGTGAGCAGTGGCATGGCTTCCTCAATCGCCGCCTGCACACTCTCCAGCCCCAGGGAAGCCCGGTGCGCTTCCGGCGATTCCCACAGCTCACAAACAAACACGGTGTCCGGCACAGCGTCGTTCACGCCCACTTCGTAGAGCAGGCAGCCAGCCTCCTTCAGCCCGGGCATGGGCCGGACCAGGATTGAGAGGACGGCATCGCGCTGGCCCGGCTTGGTTTCGAGGCTTCCCACATTCGCAAAGGTCATAGAAACAGTGTGCAGTACAAGGGCGGCAAAGGCCGGACGCTACCGCACCGCCGGCGCCGACGTCCCCAGCGGCGACTGTTCGACGGCGGTCCCCGCCGCCACGCTGCCAGGCGCACTGGCTCCGGCCGGCTCCAAGGCCGCCTCCGTCGTCGTGGTTTCACCTGCAAAGGCGCGGAGCATGGCGGCGCGGTCGAACTGGCCTTCCCACTTGGCCACCACGAAGGTGGCAACGCAGTTGCCCAGCAGGTTCACCACCACGCGCATGGAGTCCATCAGCCGGTCCGCGCCCAGGAGGAGGGCAACGCCCGCCACCGGGAAAATTCCCAAAGCACCCGCCGTGGCGGACAGGGCCAGGAACGCTGACCCGGGGACGCCGGCCATGCCCTTGGACGTCAGCATGAGGATGCCCAGCGCGGCCAGCTGCTGGCCGAGGTCCAGGTTGTAGCCGAAGGCCTGCGCCAGGAACAGGAGGGAAATGGACAGGTACAGCGCGGCGCCGTCGAGGTTGAAGGAGTACCCGGTGGGGACCACCAGGCCTGTGGTGGCGCGGGAGCAGCCGGCGTTGGTCAGCTTGGTCATGATGCGCGGCAGCACGGATTCGGTGGAGGCTGTGCCCAAAGCGAGGAGGAATTCCTCGCGGGTGTACTTCATGAGCTGCCACAGCGGCACCCGCGGATAAACCCACGCCACCACAAACAGCAGTCCGATGAACACAATCGCCGCGCCGTAGCAGGCCGCGATCAGCAGGGCATACGTGCTCAGCGAGCTGAGGCCGTACTGGCCAATGATGAATGCCATGGCGCCGAAAGCACCCACCGGCGCCACCCGCATCACCCAGCCCATGATCTTGAAGAACAGCTCAAGCACGGTCTCCATCAGCGTGACGACGGGCATGCAGCGTTCACGGCCGACGACGACGATCGCCGCGCCGAAGAAGACCGCGAAGCACAGCACCTGCAGCAGGCTGTTGCTGGCAAACGCGCCCACCACGCTGGTAGGAATGATTCCAAGGATGAAGGTGCCGGCATCCTTCGGCGGGGCGGTGGCGGTTTTCGCGTTGAGGGCGTCCTGGGAGAGCGACGCCGGATCGATGTTCAGTCCCGCGCCCGGCTGGACCACGTTCCCCACCACCAGGCCGAAGACCAGCGCAAACAGTGTGGCTGCCGTGAAATAGATCAAAGCCTTGACGCCCGTGCGGCCCACAGCCTTGACGTCACTGACCGCGGCTATGCCGGTGACGATCACCAGGAAGATCAGCGGCGCGATGATCATCTTGATCAACTGGATGAAGCCGTCACCCAGGGGGCGTAGGGCCGCACCGATGTCCGGCCAGAGGTGTCCTATCAGGATGCCGGCCACAACGGCCACCAGGATCTGGAAGAAGAGGGATTTGTAGAGCGGCTTCCTGGAAGCGGGAGGTGCTGCCGTGGGCGCGGTGACATTCATGCCGTTGCCTGTTCGTTGGAGGACGGCGGCACGCATGCCGCAGGGTCACAAGCAACGCTAGGAACCGCATGTTTCCGGAAAGATAAATCCATAATGCGGAACTATTAAGTATGCCGGCGCCTGCCGCGGGGAATTTGGGGTTGCCCCAGTCCCCGCGGCTCAGTCCGCAGCCGGCAGTGCCGCGGACTGGACCACCACCGCGCCGCTGGATGTGGTGTCCTCATTCAGCATCCATCCCACCCGTTTGACCGTGCGCAGCATCACCACGCTTTCCACCAGGTGAATCCTCGGGACCTTTTGCTGAAGGGCAAGTTCGGCAGTCATAACGTCTGCAAGGGACTGCAGCCACATGATGATCACGAAGTTGGTGGGCCCTGTGGTGGAGGCACTCAGGCGGACATTCTTAATGGTCCGGATGGCGGCGGCCGCTTCCTCGTGCTGTCCGGCGGGGACGTTGGCGAACCACTGGCAGGTCACCGGGTAGGAGGAAAAGGCCTGCGCGATTTCACAGCGGAACAGCAGGATCCCGCTGGCCAGCACCCGGTTGAGCTGACGCTGCACCGTTGCCGGACGCCGCCCCAATTCCCGCGCTATCTGGGCCGCAGTTGCCCTGCCGTCGCGGGCCAGGAACGGCAGCAGGTCCAGATGGCTTTGCGGCAGCTGCCCCGCCTCCGCCTGGTGGGCGTCCGGGCCGCCCTGGTGGCCGAGCGTCCGAAGCAGTGCCAGCTGAGGCTTGCTTAGGATATTCAGGCGCCACTCATCGGCGCTGGTGTGAAGCCGTGTGCACAGGGCCGCCTGGTACTTGATGAGCCCCTCGATGTTCTTCAGCTGGGCGACCACCGTTGCGCTGAACTCCTCCAGCGACCTGGTGATCACGGTGAGCATAAGGTCCCTGTTGCTTGCCGCTTCCTCCACGGTGACGATCCCCGGGATGCCTGCCAATTGCGCAGTCACACTGTCCCTCAGGTTCATGTCGCAGTCCACCGCCACAAAGGCGAGGAGCATCTGCTTCGGATCCCCCGCCAGGTGCGCCGTCACCCACGCCGCCCCGCTTGAGGTAAGCCGTTCCCAGCGGGCGGCAAGGGTGGTGGCGTGCACCCCCAGCACCTTGGAGGCGTCCGCCCAGCCAAGACGCGGATAGGTCTGCAGCACCTGGATGAGGGCCAGGTCTTCCTCACTGAGTTCCACCACTTCCCCCGTCCCCAAGCATGAATCCTGTCAAAAGCGGCTCCAGCAAGGATACTTCGAGCGCTTTCACGCAATGTGAGTTGCGCCACTCCAGAATAGTCCACAGACCCGAAAAGCTGAGCTCAGGAGTTATAAAGTGCCCGTGATTGAAGACGCCAAGGAACTGCAGGGGGACCTCACCCGTCTCCGCCACGATCTTCACCGGCACCCCGAAATCGGGCTGCACCTCCCGCGGACCCAGGAGAAAGTCCTCCAGGCCCTCGACGGGCTTCCTTTCGAGATCACCCTGGGCAAGGAAACCACCTCTGTCACCGCAGTGCTTCGCGGGGGCAAGGCCGCGGCAGGCAACCCCGGCGCCCAGCGGCCCGCGGTTCTCCTCCGCGCCGATATGGACGGCCTTCCCGTCCAGGAGAAGACGGGCGCGGAGTTCTCTTCCCAGTCCGACGGCGCCATGCACGCCTGCGGCCACGACCTGCACACCTCGATGCTCGCCGGAGCCGCCACACTCCTTGCCGAGAAGCAGCACCTGCTGCAGGGCGACGTCGTCCTGATGTTCCAGCCCGGCGAAGAGGGGTGCGACGGTGCCAGCTACATGATCCGCGAAGGCGTCCTTGATGCCGCCGGAACCCGCGTGCAGGCGGCTTACGGAATGCATGTGTTTTCCTCGCTCGAGCCCCACGGCACCTTCTGCACCAAGCCCGGCGTGATGCTGAGTGCCTCGGACGGGCTGGAGGTCACCGTCCTCGGCGCAGGTGGCCACGGCTCCGCCCCTCATGCTGCGAAGGATCCCGTCACAGTGGCTGCCGAAATGGTCACCGCCCTGCAGGTCATGGTGACCCGGCAGTTCAACATGTTCGATCCGGTGGTGCTCTCGGTGGGTGTGCTGCACGCCGGCACCAAACGGAACATCATCCCCGAGACTGCCCGCATCGAGGCGACGGTCCGTACCTTCTCCGAAGCTTCCCGGCTGCGGATGATGGAGGCCGTGCCCCGCCTGCTCAAGGGAATCGCGGCAGCCCATGGCGTGGAGGTCCACGTGGACTATCAGGAGGAATACCCGCTCACCATCACCAACGAAGACGAAACGCACACGGCGGAGAAGGTCATCTCGGGACTTTTCGGCGAGCGCCGCCTTTCCCGCTGGGCCACTCCCCTGAGCGGTTCGGAGGACTTTTCCCGGGTACTCGCCGAGGTGCCCGGCACGTTCGTCGGCCTCAGCGCCGTCGCCCCAGGCGCCGATCCGGCCGCCTCACCGTTCAATCACTCCCCTTATGCAACGTTCGACGACGGCGTGCTGGCTGATGGAGCTGCGCTCTACACCGAACTGGCCACCTCGCGCCTTGCCGCGCTGGCGGCGGCGGCCTGACCCGCCGTCGTCCTTCCCATCCCCATCCTCTTCACCACGAACCTGAGGAAGTACCCATGTCCATTGCAGTAACCAAGCAGCAGACTGGACGCGTGTCCACCACCAAGACCATCGTCGGAACCGGCATCGGCAACGCCGTCGAATGGTACGACTGGGCCATTTACGCCACATTCACGCCCTTCATTGCCAGCCAGCTCTTCAGCAAGGCCGACCCGGCGTCGGCGGTGCTGTCCACCCTGGCGATCTTCGCCGTCGGCTTTGTGGCACGTCCTTTCGGCGGCTTCCTCTTCGGCTGGATCGGCGACAGGGTGGGCCGCAAGACCTCGATGACCCTCGCCGTCGGACTCGCCTCGCTGGGCAGCCTGATGATCGGCATCGTTCCGACCTTCGCGAGCATCGGCGCCTGGGCGTCCCTGATGCTGCTCGTGGCACGGCTCATCCAGGGCCTGGCGCACGGCGGCGAGCTGCCGTCGTCGCAGACCTATCTGTCCGAGATGGCCCCCAAGGAGCACCGCGGCTTCTGGGCCACCCTGATCTACACCTCCGGAACCGTGGGGATCCTGTTCGGCACACTGCTGGGCGCCGTCCTTAACATGACCCTGACCGCGGAGGCCATGAACGCCTGGGGCTGGCGCATCCCGTTCCTGCTGGGCGCGGCCATGGGGCTGTACGCGCTCATCATGCGCTCACGGCTGCACGAGACCGAAGCGTTCGAGGGCGAATCGCTGGCGGAAAAGCGCGCACCGCTCTGGCCGCAGATTGTCCGCCACCGCAAGCAGGCGCTCCAGGTCATCGGCCTGACGGTTGGACTGACAGTCATCTACTACGTCTGGGGAGTCGTGGCTCCCAGTTACGCCACCACCGCCCTGAAGATCGACCGCGGCGAAGCACTCTGGGCAGCCGTCATCGCCAACATCGTCTTCATCGCCGCACTTCCCTTCTGGGGGAAGCTGTCTGACCGCATCGGGCGCAAAAAAGTCCTGTGGTCCGGGGCCATCGGTTCCGCCGCGATGCACTTCCCCATGACCTGGCTGCTCAAGGATGCAGCCTGGCAGCTGGCCGTAGGCATGTCCGTGATGCTGATCTTCATCGCTGCGAGCGCCGCGATTGTCCCGGCTGTTTACGCCGAACTGTTCCCGACGTCCATCCGCACCGTCGGCGTGGGTGTGCCGTACTCCATCTGCGTGGCAGTGTTCGGCGGCACCGCACCGTACCTGCAGCAATGGCTCGGAACCACCATGGGCGTGCCGCAGCTGTTCAACATCTACGCGGTGGTGCTCCTGGCCGTGAGCGCGGCATTCGTGTTCACCATTCCTGAGACGAAGGGCAAGGACCTGACGCACTAGGCGCGGGTGGGAGCGCAACCAAAAAGGGTAGACACCACCCTAGCGCGGCTCGAATTGCAGGAGCAGGATTTAACTACCGGATCACAACATCGAATGAGGCCGGATACGCCCCCACTAGCAGGGCGCACTTTGAAAATGGGACAAGCAGGCTGCGGCCGCCATGCTGATTGCGATGCTCAGCCAGGCGCGCGCTTACTCGGCCCGCACGGGGAATCGCACCCTTACAAAATTGTGAACCGCATCCTTATCAGGAGCACAAATGTCCATCACTCCATCAACAGGAATCCGCTCAACTCGGGCCAGGATCGCCCTGGTCCCGCTTCTCTCACTGGGCCTGCTCGGGGGCTCCGTGGCGTTCGCCGGCCCAGCCCTGGGGCATGACGACCGGCGTGACGACCGGCACGGGTGTACCGTCAAGCCGCTGGACCCCAAGGACCTCCGCGGCAACAAGGTCGACTTCAGGATCAAAGTCCAATGCGACGACAAAGACGGCAAGAAGGACGGCAAGAGGACCGTCCATATCCGCCAACTCCGCTACGAGGACGAGAAGGGCCCGCGGCGTACCGACGACCTCCTCGGCCGTTCCCACTTCTACGAGGAATTCAAAAAGGACGATGACAAGGCCAGGACCATCCACAGCGTTGACAAGGTGCGCAACCTGGACCGCCGGGGCGCCGAAGAGGTCTACCACGTTGTCTCCTTCCGTGTGCAGAAGGGCAACGGGGACTGGTCTGACTGGACCAAGTGGGAGATGAGCGAGGTCGTTGAAGTTACGAGAGGCCGCTGACAGGGCAGGACTTTTCAATAAGAAAGAAGCAAAAGAGCCAGGGGCCACCGCCCCTGGCTCTTTCGCTTGCCAACTCCCCTAAGGCAGCGCACTCGGGCAAACTGCGCCCCTTGACTCCCCCGCCCCTCATTCCCTACACTTTTCATAAAGCAGAATCTAAATTCCACAAAGCGGAAAGTTTATAAAGACTGGAAGCAAGGGAAGATGGATCAAGCCCTCCTTGGAAGGACCTACGATGACGTACACAGTGAACTGCTCCATCCTCCTCACGGAGCTGCCCCTGCTCGAGCGCCCTGCAGCAGCCAAGGCAGCCGGCTTTGACGCCGTCGAGTTCTGGTGGCCCTTTGAGAGCTCCGTCCCGTCCGACGCCCAGGTCACCGAATTCGAGAACGCCATCCAAGACGCAGGGGTGCAGCTGACCGGCCTGAACTTCAACGCCGGCAACATGCCCGGCGGCGACCGCGGGCTGGTCTCCTGGAAGGGACGCTGCTCCGAGTTCAAGGACAACATCGACGTTGTAGCCGGTATCGGCGAGCGTCTGGGCTGCAAAGCCTTCAATGCTCTTTACGGCAACCGGCAGGACGAGTTCACTCCCGAGGAGCAGGACGAGCTGGCGGTCAAGAACCTGGCCGCGGCCGCCGAAGGCGTCGCCCGGATCGGCGGGACCGTCCTCCTCGAACCGGTCAGCGGAGCACCCAAGTACCCGCTCCTCACCGCTGCCGACGCACTCAACGTCATCGCCCGCGTGAAGGCGGAGGCCGGCGTCGGCAACATCAAGCTCCTCGCCGACTTCTACCACCTCGCAGTCAACGGCGACGACGTAGCAGCTGTCATCGAAAACCATGCCAAGGACTTCGGCCACATCCAGATCGCGGACAACCCCGGCCGCGGCGCCCCCGGCACCGGCACTCTCCCCCTCGGCGAGTGGATCGCCCGCAGCCGCGAACTCGGCTACGAGGGCTACATCGGCCTCGAGTACAAGGAGCCGCAGGAAACGGCCTTCAGCTGGGCCATCCGCCAGCGCGTCAGCCAGTAATCCCCCGCCCCACCCAACTGAGTAGCGCGAAGTGTCGTTTTGAGCCCCCATAACGACACTTAACGCTACCTAGTTGGGTAACCCCACACAGACTTCAGGAAAGAGAACCATCATGAGCAACGTTGCAGTTATCGGACTCGGAATCATGGGCCTGCCCATGGCCATCAACCTGGTCAAGGCTGGCCACACCGTCACCGGCTTCAACCGCAGCCAGGACAAGATCGACAAGCTGGTCTCCGAAGGCGGCAAGGGCGCCACGAGCATCGCGGACGCCGTCAAGGATGCCGACGTCGTCATCACCATGGTGCCGGACTCCCCCGACGTGGAGGGCGTAGTGGGCGGCAAGGACGGCGTCTTCGCCAACGCCAAGCAGGGAACCTTGTGGATTGACGCCTCCAGCATCCGCCCCGACGTCGCCAAGCGCCTGTCGGATGAAGCCCGCGAAGCCGGCATCCGCCCCCTCGACGCCCCGGTCAGCGGCGGCGAGCAGGGTGCCATCGACGCCGTCCTCTCCATCATGGTCGGCGGCGACAAGGAAGACTTCGACGCCGCCTCGGACGTGCTGAACGCCGTCGGCAAAACCATCGTCCACGTGGGCCCCTCCGGCTCCGGCCAAACCGTGAAAGCCGCCAACCAGCTCATCGTCGCCGTCAACATCGAGGTCCTCGCGGAGGCCATCGCCTTCCTTGAGGCCTATGGCGTGGACACCGACGCCGCCCTCAAGGTCCTCGGCGGCGGCCTGGCCGGCTCCAAGGTCCTGGACCAGAAGGGCCAGAAGATGCTGGACCGCAACTTCGACCCCGGCTTCCGCCTGGCCCTGCACCACAAGGACCTCGGCATCGTCACCTCCGCCGCCCGCGAAGCCAACGTCGCCGTCCCCCTCGGCGCCGTCGTCGCCCAGCTCGTCGCCGCCACCGTCAACCAGGGCGACGGCGCACTGGACCACTCCGGACTCTTCAAGCAGGTCCTCCAGCTCAGCGGCCGGAAGTAACCCGCCCCACCCCACGAAGTTTTTGTCCAGATATGCGGACTTGAAAGCCCCAAAACCCTGCATATCTGGACAAAAACTCCTTCAGCACACCCAAAAACAGACTTCAGTAGGAGCACACCATGAGCAAGATGCGTACCGTTGATGCAGCGGTTGCCATCCTGGAAAAGGAAGGCGCCATCGAGGCGTTCGGCCTGCCAGGAGCCGCGATCAACCCCTTCTATTCCGCAATGCGCGCCCACGGCGGCATCCGCCACACCCTGGCCCGGCACGTTGAAGGCGCCAGCCACATGGCAGACGGCTTCAGCCGCGCCAAGGACGGCAACATCGGCATCTGCATCGGCACCTCCGGCCCGGCCGGCACGGACATGATCACCGGACTGTACGCCGCCTGGGCCGATTCCATCCCCATGCTCTGCATCACCGGCCAGGCACCCGTCGCCAAGCTGCACAAGGAAGACTTCCAGGCCGTGGACATCGAATCCATCGCCAAGCCCGTCACCAAGATGGCAATGACCATCCTGGAGCCCGGCCAGGTTCCCGGCGCCTTCCAGAAGGCCTTCCAGCTGATGCGCTCCGGCCGCCCCGGTCCCGTGCTGCTGGACCTGCCCATCGACGTGCAGATGGCCGAGATCGAGTTCGACATCGACACCTACGAGCCCCTCCCCGTCGAAAAGCCCAAGGCCTCCCGCAAGCAGCTGGAAAAGGCCCTGGACATGCTGACCGCGGCCCAGCACCCGCTGATCGTGGCCGGCGGCGGCATCATCAACGCCGGCGCCTCCGCGCAGCTGGTTGAGCTGGCCGAGACCCTGAACATCCCCGTCATCCCCACCCTGATGGGCTGGGGCACCATCCCGGACGACCACCAGCTGATGGCCGGCATGGTGGGCCTGCAGACCTCGCACCGCTACGGCAACGAGAACTACCTGCAGAGCGACTTCGTCATCGGCATCGGCAACCGCTGGGCCAACCGCCACACCGGCGGCCTGGAGACCTACACGGCCGGCCGGAAGTTCGTGCACATCGACATTGAGCCCACCCAGATTGGCCGCGTGTTCTCGCCGGACCTGGGCATCGCGTCCGACGCCGGTGCGGCGCTGGCCGGGCTGGTTGAGCTCGCCAAGGAGCGCAAGGCGGCAGGGTCCCTGCCGGACTACAGCGCCTGGGTTGCCGAGTGCCAGGACCGCAAGGCGGCACTGCACCGCAAGACGCACTTCGGGAACATCCCCATCAAGCCGCAGCGCGTGTACGAGGAGATGAACAAGTCCTTCGGCCGCGACACCATCTACGTGTCCACCATCGGCCTGTCCCAGATCGCCGGCGCGCAGATGCTGCACGTGTTCGGCCCGCGCAAGTGGATCAACGCCGGCCAGGCAGGTCCCCTGGGCTGGACCGCCCCGGCCGCCCTCGGCGTGGTCCGCGGCAAGCCTGACGAGACCGTGGTTGCGCTCTCCGGCGACTACGACTTCCAGTTCATGATCGAGGAACTGGCCGTGGGTGCGCAGTTCAACCTGCCGTACATCCACGTGGTGGTGAACAACTCCTACCTGGGCCTGATCCGCCAGTCCCAGCGCGGGTTCAACATGGAACAGAACGTGTCGCTGGCCTTTGACAACATCAACTCGCCTGAGACCAACGGCTACGGCGTGGACCACCTCAAGGTGGCTGAAGGCCTGGGCTGCAAGGCCGTGCGCGTGGAGGACCCCAACGACCTCGCCGCCGCCTTCGACAAGGCCAAGGCACTCATGGGCGAGTTCCAGGTTCCCGTGGTGGTGGAAGTGATCCTGGAGAAGGTCACCAACATCTCCATGGGCGTGGAAATCAACGCCGTGAACGAGTTCGAGGAACTGGCCGAGACCGCCGCCGACGCCCCCACCGCCATCCTGGCCCTGCAGGCCTAAACGCTGAAGCCCTAGAAAGAAAGACAGCCATGCGCATTGTCATTGCCCCGGACAAGTTCAAGGGGTCGTTGTCCGCCCCCGAAGTCTGTGCGCACCTGGAAAAGGGCCTGCAGCGGGGCGCGGGCGGGAACCTTGACGTGATCCCGATTCCCGTAGCCGACGGCGGTGAGGGAACCCTCGACGCCGCCGTCGGCTCGGGCTTCACCCGCCGCAGTGCCGTGGTGGCCGGACCAACAGGGGAACCGGTCACGGCCGAGTTCGCCGTCCGGGGCAATGAGGCCGTCATCGAGATGGCCGCGGCCTCGGGCCTGGCGCTTCTCCCGGCCAGTGCCCTGGTGGACGGGTGTCCGGGCCCGGCGGCGGCCGCCACCGCCACGAGCCTGGGCACCGGCCAGCTCATCCGCGCCGCCCTGGATGCCAGCTGCAACCGCATCATCCTGGGCGTGGGCGGCAGTGCCAATACCGACGGCGGCGCCGGAGTCCTGCAGGGCCTCGGCGCCAGGCTCCTCGATGCCGCCGGCAACGACCTTCCGTCCGGCGGTGCCGCTTTGGCCCGCCTGGACCGGATCGACTTCAGCGGATTCGAACCCCGACTGAAGGACACACGCTTTGTGCTGGCATCCGACGTCGACAATCCCCTGTTGGGCGCCCAGGGCGCCGCGGCGATTTTCGGCCCGCAGAAAGGCGCCACACAACAGGACGTCGGCATGCTCGACGCCGCCCTGGCCAGGTTTGTCGAAGTCCTGGCCAGGGAAATCGGTTCGGAAGGCCCGTCCAACAGGGCCTTCAAAGCGGCGGAAGCCCCCGGCGCCGGAGCGGCAGGAGGCGTCGGCTACGCAGCCATCGCCGTCCTGGCCGCAACCCGGCGCCCGGGCATCGACGTCGTTCTGGAATTCACGGAATTGGAGCAGAGGCTGGCCGGCGCCGACCTGGTGATCACCGGCGAAGGCAGCCTGGACGAACAAAGCCTGCTGGGCAAGACCCCCATGGGCGTGGCCCGGGCAGCCGCGGCGCAGGGCGTCCCGGTGGTTGCCGTCTGCGGGCGGACCACCCTCGCGCAGGGGCAGGCGGCCGCCGCCGGATTCGAGGACGTTTACGCTTTGACCGAGCTTGAAAGCAATGTAGACAGGTGCATAGCAGAGGCAGCGCCGCTTCTGGAGCAGCTAGGCACACAGATCAGCGGAAGGCTGGCAGCCACCACGCTGTCCCGCTCCGCAACCACCAAGGAGGACCTCCATGTCTGAAGAACGTTTTGACCTGGTCATCCGCGGCCAGCGCATCCTCACCACCGCCGGCCTGGCTCCACGTGAAGTGGGCGTCCGCGGCGGCAAGATCGTGGCCCTCGAGCCGCTGGGCAACGGCCTGGCCGGCGCGGAAGTCATCGAACTGGCTGACGACGAAACCCTCATCCCCGGCCTGGTGGACACCCACGTCCACGTCAACGAGCCCGGCCGCACCGAGTGGGAAGGCTTCGCCTCCGCCACCCGTGCAGCAGCGGCCGGCGGCGTCACCACCATCATCGACATGCCGCTGAACTCCGTCCCGCCCACCACCACCGTGGCAAACCTCAAGCTCAAGCGCGAGGTGGCCGAGGACCAGGCGTTCGTCGACGTCGGATTCTGGGGCGGTGCGATCCCCGGCAACAAGGGCGACCTGCGTGCCCTGCATGACGAAGGCGTGTTCGGCTTCAAGTGCTTCCTCCTGCACTCCGGCGTGGACGAGTTCCCGCACCTGGACGCGGACGAGATGGAGGAGGACATGGCCGAGCTCAAGTCCTTCGACTCGCTGATGATCGTCCACGCCGAGGACTCGCACGCCATCGACCGCGCCCCGCACCCCGGCGGCGACCACTACCAGACCTTCCTGGCCTCCCGCCCGCGCGGCGCCGAGAACAAGGCCATCGCCGAGGTGATCGAACGGGCCCGCTGGACCGGTGCGCGTGCGCACATCCTGCACCTCTCGTCGTCGGACGCGTTGCCCATGATTGCCAGCGCAAAGCGCGACGGCGTGAAGCTCACTGTGGAAACGTGCCCGCACTACCTCACGCTGATGGCCGAGGAAATCCCGGACGGCGCCACTGCCTACAAGTGCTGCCCGCCCATCCGTGAAGCCTCCAACCGGGAGCTGCTGTGGCAGGGCCTGCTGGACGGCACCATCGACTGCATCGTCTCGGACCACTCCCCCTCCACCCTGGACCTGAAGGACCTGGAGAACGGTGACTTCGCCGTGGCCTGGGGCGGCGTCTCGTCGCTCCAGCTGGGGCTCTCACTGATCTGGACCGAGGCCCGCCACCGCGGCATTCCGCTGGAGCAGGTGGTGTCCTGGATGGGCGAGAAGCCCGCCGCCCTGGCCCGCCTCTCCACCAAGGGACAGCTGGCGCTGGGCTACGACGCCGACTTCGCCATCTTCGCCCCGGACGAGGCCTTCGTGGTGGACGTTTCCAAACTCAAGCACAAGAACCCCATCACCCCGTACGACGGCAAGGCCCTCTCCGGCGTGGTCCGCAAGACCTTCCTGCGCGGGTCCGTCGTGGACGGGCAGACCCCCACGGGCAAGCTGATCCGCCGCGGCGGAGTCTAAGGACGCGCCATGGCAGTGGAAGCCCACCATCCGAGGACGGGGGCACGTCCCGGAACCATCGCCAGGCCTGCCTTCACCGGGGCAGCCGCCCGCGGCCTCGCCGTGTGGGTGGTCCCGGAGGACGGCACCAGCCCGGAACTCCTGGCCCGCGCCGCCCAACTGGTCCTGGCCAGGGCCCTCGAAACTGCTCCGGAGGCGGAAGTCCACTGGCCCGCCGCCGGAGCTCCCACGCCGGGGTCCTCCGCTTGCGCGGGGGGAGCCGCAGACGACTCCTCTCATGCTCCCTCCGCCGCGGAGGACCCTTCCGGCGCCCCCTGCGGGGCACCAGGGGAGGACGACGGCGGCACCCGGCTGCCGCCGTCGGCCGGCCCCGTGAGCCGCATGGCGGTGGACCTCGCCGCTGACCAGGTCCTCCTGGACGGACGGCGGGTGCCGCTGACCGGCGTCGAATTCAAGGTCCTCCGGTACCTGGTCACGCACCTGTCCCGCACAGTGGGCAGGGAGGAACTGCAGGAGTTCCTGGACTCGTTCGAAACCCCCGGCGCCTCGGCCCGGTCCATCGACGTGTACGTGGGCAGGATCCGCCGCAAGCTCGGGAATGCCCGCCATGCCGTGGCCACCGTCAGGGGCGGCGGCTACCAGTTTGTACCAGGTTCCTGCGCCACCGTCCGCGGGCCGGCGGAATACTGCATATGACGCCGGAGTTGTATCACTGAGCGGGAAGCCGCTTCACTTGATGTTTTGCCAGTAATGACAAAGTCTTCCAAAGGAACACCATGAGCCCCACCCTGACCACCAAGCTCCAGCCCGGAACCCCGGCCCCTGACTTTACCCTTCAGGATGCCCAGGGCCGCGAGACTGCGTTGGCCGATTACCGTGGCAAGAACGTGATCGTGTACTTCTACCCGAAGGCCGCCACCCCTGGCTGCACCACCGAGGCCTGCGACTTCCGCGACAGCCTGGCTTCCCTGCAGGGCAAGGGCTACGAGGTCATCGGCGTCTCCCCCGACGAGCCCGAGGCGCTGGCCGGCTTCACCGGCGACTTCTCCCTGACCTTCCCGCTGCTCTCCGACCCGGACCACGCAGTTGCCCTTGCCTACGGCGCCTGGGGCGAGAAGCTGGTCAACGGCGAAATCACCGAGGGTCTGGTCCGCTCCACAGTGGTGCTGGATACCGAAGGCAACGTTGTCCTGGCCCAGTACCAGGTCAAGGCCGATGGCCACGTGGCCGCCCTGAAGGAAGCCCTGGGCTTCTAACGCTCTCTCACTTACCGCAGCATTTCCCCAAACGCTCTCGCACCTACTGCAGCTTTTCCCCGGACGCTCTCCCACTGGTCACCATCCCACTGGTCAGCGGTGCGGGGGCGTTCGGTGTTTACGCAGCGGTGTCCGGTGCCCGCGACTCTTCTGCCGCCGCCTGTGCGTACGACGCCGAGACCCGGCGGTAGACCGGCGTGAGGAAAGCCAGCAGCGCGGCGATGATCATGATGGCCCCGGCCACGAGGAATACGAGGGCGATGCCGCGGGAGGTGCCCTCGCCCAGCAGCGGGGCCAGCTGGGCGGCGCCGTCGGCGGACCGGGCGTAGGGAATGATCCAGAACTGGGCGATCGGGGCGATGAGGAAGGCCGTGACGGGCGATGCCGCGGACTCGAAGGCCATGGCGAACCCGAACACACGGCCCTGCCGCTGCAACGGCACCACCTGCTGGATTACTGTCTGCTCGGCGGCTTCCACGAAGGGCACCAGGACCAGGTAGGCCCATATGCCCGCGATGTACAGCCACGCCCACTCCCTGATTGTGAAAATTGCACCGAGGAAACCCATCAGGGCCACAGCAAGGAGCAGGGTGCGCAACGGGTTGGACCCCAGCCCGAACTTGCCGATCAGCGCACCGCCCACAAGGATCCCCGTGAACCCCACGGCGGAAAAGATGCCCCACAGCTCCACGGGGAACATCTCCAGGCCGTAGGGATCCATCAAGGCCATGTAGACGCCGCCAATGAAGTTGTTGAACGTGGAGAACAGGATTAGGGCAAACAGCCCGGATATGGCCAGCACGGCAGCAAGGGAGCCGCGCAGGTCGAAGCTGCCGTGGGCATCCGTGGCTGCCGCCCGGACTTCCTCGGGCATGCGCAGGGTGAGCAGGTGCAGGAACGCCAGTGCAGTGAGCGCAAGCGCGACGGCGATGGTCCAGCCCATGCCGAGCAGCCCCACCGAGAGCCCGGAGAGCACGGACGTGACAATGAACATCAGTCCCTGCACCATGCCCACCAGTCCATTGGCGTTGGCGCGGCGGTCCGGCTCGATCAGGATGGTCACCGTGGTGGAGAGGGCAATGTTGCGCATGTTTTCAACCACCGCGCCGATCAGGATGACCAGCGTGAACACCCAGAACCACGGCCGGGCCAGGTCGAGCAGCCAGGCGGTGGGCGTCAGCAGGAACATGGCCCCGGCCAGCGCGAACATCACCAGGGTGAAGGCCGCGGCGAATCGCATCACGGCCAGCTTGCGGTAGCGGTCCACGAAGGTGCCGAAGCTGATGCTGGACGCGGCAATCAGCAGCATGTACGCGCCGCCCACTACCCCGGTGGCAATCACGTTGCGCGTCTCCAGGTACACCCAAAACGTCAGTGCGAACCAGAGATAGCTGGTGGTGACGTTGGCGGCCGCGGTGTTCACCAGGATCCCGGCGAAGGTACGGGACCGCTGGGCCGGGGTGCGCACAGAAGTGTCGACGGCGCCCGGATCAGTGAGGCGCGGAGCCTCACCCTCCTCGGGTGCGGCGGACGCGACTGCAACGTCCTCGCTAAGTCTTTTCCCGCCGTCGGAAGCCGCAGCGGCGCGCGGCGGGACCGGCTCCTGCTCGGTCATGCGTCCCAGTGTAATAACAACCCTGGAGCATGGACACGGTCAGGGTCCGGGGGTTTTTGTCAGCGCTTGTCTCGGTCGCTGAATTCCTCGTCCAGCTCGTAGTGGCGGAATTCGGTTTCGGGGTCGGGTTCGCCGTCTGCCACTACCTCGTGGTCGAGTTGGCGCTGGACCTGGCTGTCCAGGACTTGCAGCTCCTGGTCCGTAACCTTCTCCAGGTCTTCGGGAAACTGATCGTCCGGAGTGAGGTGCAGCTTGTCGTTCATTATGCCCGCCATGTCTATCCGCAGTTGCCGTGTCGGTACAGTGTAGCCGTGCTGTCGTCAAGCAATGCGGGCGCCGTTGCAGAGCGCCGCAGCCCGGTGACAGGATGGCCGCATGGGCATCGAGGTCCGTCCCGCAACCAGCTTCGAGGACGTCAAAACCATGGTCGGACCCAAGCGGCCCGACGCCAACGTTTGCTGGTGCCTGAGCTACCGCATCCCGTCCAAACAGAACCAGGCGCTGCGCGGGACCGAACGCGGGGAACTGGTGCAGCAGCTGGTGGCGGAGGATCCCCCTCCTGGGGTCCTGGCGTACGACGGCGGCGAGGTAGTTGGGTGGGCAGCGGTCCATCCCCGTGCGGACACCAGTTTTGCCGGCAACCGCAGGATCCCGTACGTGGATGACGCGAAGGTGTGGTCCGTCTGGTGCATCAGGGTGCGGCCCGGGTACCGGGGCACAGGCATCTCGCACCACCTGCTGGCCGGCGCGGTGGACATGGCCCGGGCCTACGGGGCACCGGCCATCGAGGGGTACCCGGTGGACAACGGCGGCCGGAAAGTGGACCTCACCATGGCCTATGTGGGCACGCGCAAACTGTTCGAGGATGCGGGCTTCACCAAGGCCGCGGACACCGGATCAGTGCTTAATGGGTTTCCGCGGGTGCTGATGCGGCTGGAACTGCCGCCACGCTGAAGGCGTCAGGGTTTCTTCCACCAGCTCCGTGGCCAGTCCTCGTCAATGGCCCACAGCGCCAAAAGGAGTGCGTCCACTGTCATGAGTCCCGCAATGAGGTACGCCCAACCTGTCCACCAACCCATAACAATCTCCTGACCCGGTAACCCCCAGCCACTCGATTGCTCATAAGTGTGGCACCTAAAGCGCCAGGACGGAACGCCCTCCGCCCGCAGTCTTGAAAAGCGCCTCCAGCCTCACGTGTGCTTCCGTCTCCAGTTTGAGCCGGCGGGTCAGGCGTTCCACCTGCTGCGACATCTCATCCCCCACCGGAAGCCGGTCTCCCGGCCAGCTCCACACCTCCCGGGACTCGGCCAAAGCCGCCGCCAGCGCCGTGGCCGCAGCGCGCACTTTCCGCCTGTGGAAGTAGACCCGCAGCAGCGCCCGGCCCTTGTCCAAAGCCGCCAAGGCTGCGGCCTGGACCGCTGCCTGATCTATGATCCTGATTTGCCCCATGACGCACCTTTTCCGAGCCGTCCAGCCTCCCGGCGGACCGTCCTTGGCCCTGCTCCGGTGAAGCTGCTCCGTGCCTTCGAGTGTCCCGGGCATACCTCAATGTCCGGGCAAGCAGGTCCAAGGATTTCCACAAGATCCGTACTCGCCGGTAGCGGCTCTGCCACCCGTGTGAAGCGCTGCGACATGCCCCGTAGGGGTTAATACGGTAGAAGTAGACCTATGGTCTCTCCCATCGAATCGCGTCGTGCCGTTGTCATCGAGGATGACCCGGACATCCGCGGGCTGCTGGTCCGCGTCCTTGTTAAGCAGGGATTCGACGTCACCCAGGCGGGAGCTGGGCTGGCGGGGGTGGAGGAAGTGCGCCGCGTGCAGCCGGACCTTGTCACGCTGGACCTGAACCTGCCGGACCTTGACGGTCTGGAAGTCTGCAAGTTGCTCCGTGAATTCTCGGACGCCTTCATTGTGATGCTGACCGCCAGGGCCGATGAGCTGGATAAGCTGACCGGTTTGGACAACGGCGCGGACGAATACCTCAGCAAGCCGTTCAGCCCGCGCGAGCTCCAGTCCCGGATCAATGCCCTCTTCCGCCGCCGGCCCTCCGCAGCCGCGGATTCAGCGGCGCGCAGCGAACTGCAGCGCGCCACGGAGGTGCAGAAAAGCCTCCTGCCCCAGGAGGACATCCAGGTTGAGGGCTACGACGTCGCAGGGGTGTTCCGGCCCTCGCGGAACGTTGGCGGGGACTTCTATGACTGGTACCAGACTCCGGACGGGCTCCACCTGACCTTCGCCGACGCCATGGGCAAGGGCATGGGCGCCGCGCTCATCGCCGCAACGGTCCGCGCCGTGATGCGCTCCACGGGCCTGCGGCATGACCTGGACACGGCCTTCCGCTCGGCGAGCAAGGCGATCGCCGCTGACCTGGACTCCTCCAATTCCTTTGTCACCCTCTTCCACGCCCGCCTGGACGCCGCTTCCGGAACGGTCAGCTATGTCGACGCCGGCCATGGGCTTGCGCTGCATGTCCAGTCCGGCGGGACGGTCCACCGCCTTCCCTCCGGCGGTCCCCCGGTGGGCGCCTGGGCAGGAACGGAATGGCCGCAGTCGGCCCTGGACCTGCTGCCGGGGGATTCGTTGGTGGTGGTGAGCGACGGCGTCCTGGACGTTTTCGACTCCGTGGAGGACTTCACGGACGCCGTGCTCCGGGCAACGCACAACCAGGAGTCGGCGCAGGCTGCGAGCACTGCCATCCTCGCCCTGGCCCCGGCCGCCACGGCTGAGGATGACGTCACGGTGGTTGTGGTCCGCCGGCTTCCGCAGGAGGCAGCGGCATGACCCGCTTCTGGACCCGGCTTGTTGTTGTCCTGACCGTCATCACGGGCGTCAACTACATCGCCTGGCGCTGGGCCGCCTCGCTGAACTGGGATGCCTGGTGGATCGCGCTGCCGCTGGTGATCGCCGAGACCTACAGCCTCATCGACGTCATGCTCTTCGGCATGACGGTGTGGAAGCTGAAGATCCGCAAGGCCGCCCCGCCGCCCCCGCCGGATGCCACCGTGGACGTCTTCATCACCACGTACAACGAAGACCTGGACATGGTGATGACCACCGCGCTGGCGGCGCAGAAGATCAGGCACCCGCACAGCACCTGGATCCTGGACGACGGCGCCCGCCCCGAGCTGAAGGCCCTCGCCGAACAGCACGGCCTGGGCTACGTCACCCGAAGCGAGGACTGGACCTCCAACCTGCCCCGGCACGCCAAGGCCGGCAACCTCAACAACGCGCTGATGCAGACGCACGGCGAGTTCCTCCTGATCCTGGACGCGGACCAGATCCCGGAGCCGGACATCCTGGAAAAGACCCTCGGCTATTTCAACAACCGCCGGGTGGCGCTGGTCCAGACCCCTCAGTACTTCAGCAACGTTCCCGCCGACGACCCGCTGGGCAGCCAGGCGCCCCTGTTCTACGGCCCCATCCAGCAGGGCAAGGACGGCTGGAATGCTGCCTTCTTCTGCGGTTCCAATGCCATCCTGCGCCGGGAGGCCCTGATGCAGCTGGGCCTGGTGGGCTACGTCAAGGAGACCGAGAAGAGCATCCGCCGGGCGCTGGCAGCCTCGCGCTCCGCCATCAAACAGGCCCGAAAGTCAGCGGACATGGAAACGCCGCTGGTGGCCCAGGTGCTGGATGAGGTTGAAGCCGCCACCCGCGAGGCCCAGAAGGAGCTCGACGCCGGGCAGCCGCTGGGCGAGATCACCTACCGGGTCCGCCGCCGCGTGGACGCTGCCGTGCAGACCCTGGTGATGGCCGACGTCGAAGCCCTCCAGGCGGACCTCGAAGAGATCGCCGCCATGGAACTGGCCCACGTGGGCGAGTCGGGCGTCCCGGTGGTGGCGGACGACGCCGTGCAGCGGATGTCCGCCCGCGACTGGTCGCCGCTGGGCGCCCTTGAATCGGTGCAGGCCGTCCTGGACGCGCTGTCCGTGGAACGCAACGACGAAGCCCAGCCGGTCATGCCGCTGGCCACCATCTCCGTGACCGAGGACATGGCCACCGCCATGCGCATGCACGCCATGGGCTGGGAGAGCGTCTACCACCACGAGGTCCTGGCGTACGGCCTGGCGCCGGAGGACCTGAAGACCATGCTCACCCAGCGCCTCCGCTGGGCGCAGGGCACCATCCAGGTGCTGCTGCGGGAAAACCCGCTGGTCCAGAAGGGCCTCAAGCTGGGCCAGCGGCTCATGTACTTCGCCACCATGTGGACCTACCTGAGTGGCTACGCGGCGGTCATCTATTTCGCCGCACCCATCATCTACCTGCTGCTGGGCATCCTTCCCGTCACCAGCCTGAGCTGGGATTTCTTCATCCGGTTCATCCCCTTCATGGTGGTCAACCAATTGCTGTTCGCCGTTGCCGGCCGCGGCATCCCCACCTGGCGCGGGCAGCAGTACAGCCTGGCGCTGTTCCCCACCTGGATCAAGGCGTGCTCGACGGCGGCCCGCAACGTCTGGTTCGGCCGTCCCCTCGGGTTTGCCGTCACCCCCAAGGCCCGCCAGAGCGGCGGACCCAGCTGGAGCCTGATCCAGCCCCAAATCGTGGTGTCCGTCCTGCTGGCCGTGGCCGCCGTCGTCGGAATCATCCGCCTGGCGACCGGCCTGGCGGAACCCCTGGGCACCCTGGTGAACGTGGCCTGGGTCATTTTCGACCTGGTGGTCATGAGCATCCTGGTCCGCGCCGTGCTCTACAAGGGGTACGAACCGGCCGCGGAACCCGCAGAACCAACTAATACGGAAAGGAATTCCGATGGAGTTTAGTTATGAGGTCAAGGACTCGTACGCCGAGGTGAAGGCGGACGGGCGGCTCAACATGGTCTCCGCGCCGAAGCTGCGGGAGTTCGTCACTGACGTGATCGCGAGCGGGTCCAACCGGATCGTGGTCAACCTGGAAAACACGGCGTTCATGGACTCCTCAGGCCTGGGGGCGCTCATTGGCTGCCTCAAGGCTGCGCGCCAGGCCGGCGGGGATCTCCGGATCGCGGCCGTCCAGCCGCAGGTGAAGATGGTCCTGCAGCTGACCAGCATGGACAAGGTGCTGACGTCCTACGGTTCAGCCGAGGAGGCGTTCGGCAATGACTAACGTTCTGGCGTCCCGCAGCTTCCGGGGACCGGCTGCCGACGAGGCCATCGAAGCCGTCCACAACCACCTGGACAGCCTCTGGCTCGACGTCCCCTTCGTGGGGGACATGGACCAGATGACGTTTACGACGGCGGTGATCGAGTCGGCGTCGAACATCGTCCAGCACGCGGAACCCGTGGGGCAGGATCCTGTGGAGCTCGGTGTGGACATCGAGGTCCAGCCCGCTCTGCTGCAGGCCCGCGTCAGCGCCTACAACGCCAAGCCGCCGTTCGGACCGATGACCCCCGGATCACCGGACGAGGACGCCGAATCGGGCCGCGGGCTGGCGCTGATCGAAGCACTGGTCACCACCGTCACGTTCGAGCGCCAGGACGGCACCAACACCTGGGTCCTCACCCGGACCTCCCAGCACGACTGACCACCCCTAAGCCCGGCCACCCCGCAGGAGTTTTTGTCCAGATATGCAGGGTTCCAGCGCCTGACACCCTGCATATCTGGACAAAAACTCCGGGTGGGGGTGGCTTAAGTCGCGGCGGGGAACAGCACGGAGACAGTCGCCCCGCCGCCGGGGGTGTCCGTGATGGACAGCTCTCCCCCGTGCGCCTGGGCGATCCGCTGGCAGGTGGACAATCCAAGCCCTGTTCCGGGGCCGTCCCCGGGGCGGTTCAACCTGACCAGCGGTTCCACGGCCCGTTGCCGCTCCGACGGCAGCATGCCCTTGCCGTTGTCTGCCACCTGGAGGGTGACGCCCATTGGTCCGGTGTCGGCGCTGACGGCCACCCGCAGCGGGCGGGTGCCGCTCCGGTAGTTCAGGGAGTTGGCCAGGAGGTTCTGGACCAGGGTCCGCAGCTGGGACCGGTCGGCAAACAGTTCCGCGTCCTCGCAGGAAATTCCACTGCCGGCCCCCAGGTCCAGTCCGAGGTCCCGCGCTGCCTCCGCCGTGACGGCCAGCAGGGACACCGGTTCCCGGTTCAGCGCTCCGTCCGCCTTGGAGTAATCCAGCACGTCCTCCAGCATTCCCAGCATGCGGCGCCCGCTGCTGCCGACGTATCCCAGGTACTCCACGGAGGGATGGCCCGCCGGGATGTCCGGATCGTCCTCCGCCAGCTCCACGTAACCCAGGATGGCGGTGAGCGGGGCGCGGAGGTCGTGGCTGACCCGCCCGGCGAACTCGGACAGCAGGGCGTTGCTGCGCCGCAGCCCGGCCAGGGCGTCGCTGAGCTGCAGGGTGCGGTGCTGCAGCTCCAGGAGCTCCACCACCTGCTGGGCCAGCATTTCCAGCATCCCTATCTGCCCGGTGCTGGGGCGTCCGGACTCATTGGAGAAGACGCACAGTGAACCGAGCACCAGCCCCGCCGGGGTCTCCAGCGGCACGGACGCGTAGAAGCGGACGTCGGCAATCTCTCCGGTGACAAACGGGTTGGCGGCGAAACGGGAATCCTGAGAGGCGTCGGCCACCACTGTTGTGCTGTGGCTCAGGAAGACCGTGGCGCACATCGAGTCCTCCCGGGAGCAGATCCCGGGGTCGATGCCGAAGGCCGCGATCTGCAGCTGCTGCTCCGCGGTGATGATGTTGACCACGCTGTAGGGCACGCCGCACAGGGAGGCGGCGAGCTGGACCAGGTTGTCCAGCGCACTGCGGGTGGAGGCGTCCGCAAGGACCGGCAGCTCGTCCGCAGCGGCAGGGACCAGCCCGTACTTCCGCAGTCCCGCCTCGCGTGCCGCGTCCTGATCGGTCAGCATTTGCATAGCCGTCCCGTCCATCTTCTTTTGCGCCCCCCAGCATCATCCATTCGAGCTCCCCGGCTCTCCCGTGATGATACCGGCTGGTCCTGTGCGCTGTTGTAGTCTTCTTGACACCACCGGAAGCCTGCTTTTGAATATTACGTATGCTGAAATAACAGTTCCATGATGCGGAAGCCTGGGATGATGCGAAGTTGCATCGCCGGGTGCCGGGAAGTCCGGCCTCCGCATAGCCGTCACCATGGATGCCAGCAGATTCTCACAAGGGACCAGCCAGCATGAAGCTTGCCGAATTCAACTCCGCGGAACCCGCCAGGGCCGCCGAAACCCTCCGACCCTGCATCGACGTCGCCCGCTGGGTGGAGACCGTCGCCGCAGCCCGCCCGTTTGCCAGCAAGGACTCGCTCCTGGCCTTTGCGTCCCAGGCAGCGAGCCCCTTCACGTCCGCCGAGGTTGAGTCCGCCATGGCGCACCACCCCCGCATCGGGGAACGTCCGACGGCGGCCACCACCGAGGCGTCCATGTCACGTTCGGAGCAGGCCGGGGTGGACCCTGCGGACAGCGCGGTCACCGAGGCACTGGCCCGGGGCAACAGGGACTACGAGGAAAAGTTCGGCCGGGTCTTCCTGATCCGAGCCGCCGGCCGCACCGCCCCTGAAATCCTGCGGGTTTTGAATGAACGGCTCGCCAACACGCCGGCCGAAGAGGACACCATCGTGGCCCAGCAGCTGCGAGAAATCGCCGTACTGCGGCTGGAAGGACTGATCACCGAATGAGCGTCTCCCACGTCACCACCCATATCCTCGACACCGGCGCCGGACGCCCGGCGGCGGGGGTCGCCGTCGTGCTTTACCGGAACGACGGCGGCACCTGGCGGCATGTTGCCGACTCCACCACGGATGCCGACGGCCGCGCCAAGGACCTTGGCCCGGAGCAGCTGGAAGCCGGGCACTACAAGCTCAACTTCGCCACCGGGGACTACTACGCCGGCCTGCAGACGGCCACGTTCTTCCCCGAGGTGGACCTGGTGTTCGAGGTGACCGGCCCGGAGCACTACCACGTGCCCCTCCTCCTCAGCCCGTTCGCGTACTCCACCTACCGCGGCAGCTGACCTGGCCCCTGGAGTTTTTGTCCATTTAGCAAGCCGAAACGCGCGATCAACGGCCGTTACGTGGACAAAAACTCCGGCAGTAGGCTTGATGCATGCCTTCTGAACAACCCCCCGCCGAGCGCCGCGAAGTTACCGTCCGCCGCGCGCCCAAGTATGTGCCGTTCCTTATCCTGGGCGCACTGGTGGGTGTCGCGGCCGCAGCGGTGGCCGCCTACGCGGTGCCCGCGAACCCCAGCTTCGACGCCGGCGCGGTGTTCGGCTTCTTCATGGTGTGGTTCGCCGGCGGCGGCGCCATCCTCGGTGCCGTACTGGCGCTGGTCCTGGACCGCCGGAGCATCAGGCGGCAGCAGCGGGCCGTGGTGGAAGCCGTGCCGGATTCCGAGCCGGACACGGACGGGCAGCCCTAGCCCGGTCATAAACGGGCGGCCGGAAAAGTCATACCCCATGTCGTGAGATAATCGACCAGTGGCACGCGGCGATGGAAAACTTTCCCATGATCTTCTCCCCGGCGAAAAAGGCCCGCAGGACGCTTGTGGCGTCTTCGGCGTTTGGGCACCAGGTGAAGAAGTAGCAAAACTTACCTATTACGGGCTGTATGCACTACAGCACCGCGGTCAGGAGTCGGCTGGTATTGCCACCAGCGACGGCAAGCGGATCAACGTCTACAAGGACATGGGACTCGTCTCCCAGGTCTTCGACGAGACCACGCTGAACACCCTGACCGGGCACCTGGCGGTGGGACACTGCCGCTACTCCACCACCGGAGCCAGTCACTGGGCCAACGCCCAGCCCACCCTCGGTGCCACCAGCACCGGAACCGTGGCCCTGGCGCACAACGGCAACCTGACCAACACCGCCGAGCTTAACGCCATGATCCAGGAACGGAACGGCGGCCAGCTCACCGGCGAAATGAAGCAGGGCAACACCTCTGACACTGCCCTGGTCACCGCCCTGCTGGAAGGCGAGCCGGGCAAGAGCCTCGAGGAGACCGCCACCGAGCTGCTGCCCAAGATCAAGGGCGGCTTCTGCTTCGTCTTCATGGACGAAGGCACCCTCTACGCTGCGCGCGACACCTACGGCATCCGCCCGCTGGTGCTGGGCCGCCTGGAGCGCGGCTGGGTTGTCGCCTCCGAGCAGTCCGCCCTCGCCACTGTTGGCGCCAGCTTCATCCGCGAGATCGAGCCGGGCGAATTTATTGCCATTGACGAGCAGGGCGTGCGTTCCCAGCGTTTCGCGGAGCCGACGCCGGCCGGTTGCGTTTTCGAGTATGTTTACCTCGCGCGTCCGGACGCCGCCATCGCCGGCCGCTCCGTGTACGAGTCCCGCGTGGAAATGGGCCGCCAGCTGGCCCGCGAAAACACCCAGGCGGCGGACATCGTCATCCCCGTGCCGGAATCGGGAACTCCCGCAGCCGTGGGCTACGCCGAGGAATCCGGCATTCCGTTCGCGCACGGCTTCGTCAAGAACTCCTACGTGGGCCGCACCTTCATCCAGCCCTCGCAGACGCTGCGCCAGCTCGGCATCCGGCTCAAGCTCAACGCCCTCGAATCGGTGATCCGCGGCAAGCGCGTGGTGGTGGTGGATGATTCGATCGTCCGCGGCAACACCCAGCGCGCCATTGTCAGGATGCTCCGCGAGGCCGGTGCCGCCGCCGTCCACGTCAAGATCTCCTCCCCGCCCGTGAAGTGGCCCTGCTTCTACGGCATCGACTTCGCTTCCCGCGCGGAGCTGATCGCCAACGGCGCCACCATCGAGGAAATTGCCCAGGCCATCGGCGCCGACTCGCTGGCCTACATCTCCGAAGACGGCATGATCGGCGCAACCCGCCAGCCGCGTGAGCGGCTGTGCACCGCCTGCTTCACGGGCAAGTACCCCATTGAACTTCCGGGCTCGGACAAGCTGGGCAAGAACCTGCTGGAGCGTACCGACCTGGGCGGACTGAAGCCGTCGCCGTCCGCCCTTCCCGGCTCCACCGCCGCCCTCTCCGTCGATTCCCACGAAGACCCGGCAGAGAAGGCCGGCGCCACCGGCTGCGATCCCGGGCCGGACTCCGAGTTTGAAAACCTGCTTACCGAAGCCGACCTCGTGCCAGAGACCCATCACGTAGCCACCACCCCCGGCGCCGACAAGAAAGAGTCCGTATGACTTCCGCTGCCCCCGCCTCCGGCAACACCTCCGGGAACACTGCCGGCATCACCTACGCCTCCGCGGGCGTCGATGTTGAAGCCGGCGACCGCGCCGTCGAGCTCATGAAGGGTGCCATCAAGGCCACCCACAACTCCTCGGTGATCGGCGGGGTGGGCGGCTTCGCCGGCCTCTACGACGTCTCCAGGCTGCTCACCTACAAGAAGCCACTGCTGGCTACGTCCACAGACGGCGTTGGAACGAAGGTGGCCATCGCCCAGGCCATGGACATCCACGACACCATCGGGTTCGACCTGGTGGGCATGGTGGTGGACGACATCGTGGTGGTGGGCGCCGAGCCGCTGTTCATGACGGACTACATCGCCTGCGGCAAGGTGGTGCCCGAGCGCATCGCCGATATTGTCCGCGGCATTGCCGCCGCCTGCTCCGTGGCTGGCACCGCCTTGGTGGGTGGCGAAACCGCTGAGCACCCCGGCCTGCTGGGCGAGCACGAGTATGACGTGGCGGGAGCCGCCACCGGCGTCATCGAAGCCGACCACCTGCTGGGACCGGACCGTGTCCGTGCCGGCGACGTGGTGATCGGCATGGCCTCCTCCGGCCTCCACTCCAACGGCTACTCCCTGGTCCGCCGGGTCATCAACCACGCAGGCTGGGCACTGGACCGCCAGGTCTCCGAACTGGGCCGCACGCTCGGCGAGGAACTCCTGGAGCCCACCCGCGTGTACGCAGCGGACTGCCTGGACCTTGCCCGCACCTTCCCCGTCACCGGCGGCGCGGCCGTGCATGGATTCAGCCACGTCACCGGCGGCGGCCTGGCCGCGAACCTGGCCCGCGTCCTCCCCCACGGCCTCGTGGCTACCGTGGACCGCTCCACTTGGGAACTGCCGGCCATCTTCAAGCTGGTGTCCGAGCTGGGCAACGTCCCGCTGGCCGACCTCGAGCGCACGCTGAACCTGGGCGTGGGCATGGTGGCCATCGTGTCCCCCGAAGCCGCAGACGCAGCAGTTGCCCGCCTCAACGACCGCGGCCTGCCGTCCTGGGTGATGGGCACCGTCACCGAGGATTCAGACGCGATCCTCAAGTCCGGCCCGGACTACGTGCAGGGCGCCAAGGGTGTGGACGGCGGCGCTGTCCGGCTGGTCAACGCCTACGCCTAGATTTTTTCGAGTGCTCCGTATCAGCCGTTTTCACGCTCCATAACGGCTATTACGGAGCACTCGATGCGTTTAACAGGGACCGCTCTGAGCACCCTCACTTGACTACTAAGCATACTTAGTTTTAGGTTTGAATCTGGAAGTGCATAAGAGATAGTCAGCCGGGCCATCCAAGGCTTGATGCCCCGCCGGAATCCACCGGCGCCTGGGCGCCCACCCGGCTGAACCGCCTTCCCCCGCCGCACCGGCGGATGCCAGAAGAAGCAACCACAGAGACGCCCGTCCCCATCCGCTATGCATCAGCACGGCCGTCAGGCAGTCCAGGGTTTACCCGCGGACTGCAGGACAGGGACACCGGGCAGATATCAAGGGAGCGAAAACTATGTCAGTTCTTAAGAAAGCCACCGCCGCAGCCGCTGGAAGCCTGTTCCTCATGGGCGCCGTTGCCGGACCTTCGCAGGCGGCAGACAACACCACGTTGAATGACGGCCTCGTCAGTGTCACGGTGGGCGACATCACCGTCAAGGATGCTGTTGACGTCAATGTGGCCGCCGGCGTCGCAGCAACCCTGTGCGACGTTGCGGACATCGGCTCAATCGCGGTTCTCGGTGAAGCAGTGGATGCCACCGGCACCGAGGAAACCGTCTGCGATACCGCGACCGGCCCCGTCCGCATCGCAAATAACAAGTAAGCGGAGCCACTGAGGGGCAGGCAGCACGCCTCACCCAACACCCTCTTTTGAAGCTTCATGCGAAGAGCCCCGGCCACTGGCCGGGGCTCTTTTGCGCGCACACGCCAAGCGCACGAACCACGATGCCCGCATATTTGCATCTTAATGCGAATGATTATTGATAGCATGTGAATCGACCCCTGCTCAGTCCTCACATGAAATGACGTTGCCATGCCTGCACCCGCCCTGTCCGTGACAGACCTCGCGCTCTCAAGCGGCGGCCGGCAGTTGGTGCATCCCCTGACGTTCTCATTGGCGGCCGGTGAGCGTGTCGCGCTGCTGGGCGCCTCCGGATCGGGCAAGTCGCTGACGGCCGCAGCCCTGGCCGGCTCGCTTCCCGAGGGGATATCAGCCGGGGGAACCATCACCTTCGGGGCAGGATCCGGGGCAGGATCAGGCAAGGACCGGGCCGCACTGATCCGCCAGGACCCGGCAACGGCCCTCAACCCCCTGGTTCCGATCGGCAGGCAGCTCGCCATCCCCCTGCGCTCCGCTGGATACAGCCGCCCAGACGCAAAGGCTGAAGCCGCCCGGCTGCTGGCGCGGGCGGGCATCGGGGAACCCGCCCTCTTCCTGCCGCGCTACACGGGCCAGTTGTCCGGCGGGCAACTGCAGCGCGTCTGCATCGCCCTTGCCCTGGCCTGCGGCACCCCCGTCCTGGTAGCGGACGAACCCACCACTGCCCTGGACGCCGTCACACAAAATACCGTCCTGGAGACCCTCCGCATGTGGAGCACCGGGGGCCGCAGCCTCCTGTTCATCACCCATGACCTGGCCGCGGCCGCCTCGCTGTGCACACGCGCCCTGGTGATGGAGGCCGGGCGCATCGTGGAGCAGGCTCCCATGGCGGACCTGCTGCGCAACCCCCTGCACCCCTACACCGTGCGTCTGGTCCAGGCTGCCTCAGGGTCAGCGGACAGTTCAGCGGAAGGTGCGGCGGCGCGTTCAGCAACAGCGACGGCGGTGGCAGCGTGAGCGACGGCGGCGCGTTCAGCAACAGCGACGGCGGCGGGAGCGTGAGCAACAGCGGCGGCAGCAACAGCGGCGGCAGCGTGACCGGAGCACTTGCCGCAGACAGGGTCTCCTTTGCCTATCCGGCACCCCGCTTCAGGGGCGGGGTGCACGGCACCCGCCACGACGGCACCCTGCACAACGGCACCCTGCACAACGTCAGCCTGCACCTGGCACCCAGCAGCAGCACCGCCCTGGTGGGAAGCTCGGGCTCCGGCAAATCCACCCTGGTGCGCATCCTGCTGGCGCTGGCAAAACCCTCCGCAGGAACGGTGGCCCTGGGCGCCCGCGAGGTGAGACCCGGGCTCGCGCGGTCCCTCCGCTGGTACCGGCAGGCCGTGCAGTACATCCCGCAAAACCCGGCAGGAAGCCTGGACCCGCGCATGACCGTTTCCCAGCTGCTGGGGGAGCCCCTGCGCCAACTCCGCGTGGCGGGCAACCACAGGGCGCTGGTGGGTGAGGCGCTGGAACGCGTCGAGGTCCCGGCCGGGCTCATGGAACGCCGGCCGGGCGAACTGTCCGGTGGCCAAAACCAGCGCGTGGCCATCGCCAGGGCCCTGGCTGTGCAGCCGGCCTACCTTCTGGCCGACGAGCCCGTCAGCGGCCTGGACCTTCCCCTCCGGGACACCGTCCTGTCGCTGCTCAGCAGCCTGGTGCGCGAGGAGGGCCTGGGCCTGCTCCTGGTCACCCACGATCTGGGCACCGCTGCCCGGATGTGCGGCACCACCTCCGTCATGGCGCATGGCCGCATCGTGGAGCACGGGCCCACCCACCGGGTACTGGACAGCCCGGGGAGCCCCGAAGCGGCCGCGCTGGTGCAGGCATCAGCAGCCCTGCACTTTCCCCCCGCCGTTCCGGCCGGTGCTGCCCCGTGACGACTCTTGAAACCACAGGACAGACCGCCACAGCGCTGCGCCCCGCTCCCGGGCTGCTCCTGGCCAGCCAACTGGTCTTCAACATCGGCTTTTACGCCGTGGTGCCTTTCCTGGCCCTGGTCATGACGCGCGACTTTGGCCTGGCGGCAACGGCTGTGGGTATCGTCCTGGGCGCGCGCGTCTTCAGCCAGCAGGGGCTCTTCCTGGTGGGCGGCATGATCACGGACCGGTGGGGAGCGCGGCGGGCAGTGCTGGCGGGCTGCCTGGTCCGGGTTTCGGGCTACCTCACGCTGGCCATGGCCGGCAGCTTTCCCCTGTTCCTCCTGGGCGCGGTACTCACGGGCATGGGCGGCGCCCTCTTCTCACCGGCGCTGGAATCACTGGTGGGGAAGGCAGAAGAACGACGGCGGAGCACCGGCGGGAAGGCACCGGCGCTTTTTGCGCTGCTTGCCATCTGCGGGGAAATCGGAGCCGTGGCAGGTCCCCTGTTGGGCGCCCTGCTGCTGGGCGTTTCCTTCACCTGGGCCGCGCTGGCCGGGGCAGTGGTCTTCACCGTGATGGCCGGGGTGCTGTGGCACAGCCTGCCTGCCGAAGGCCCACGACCGGCACCGGCCATGCAGAAGCCCGCCACCCCGCTGCGGCCAGCCGCCCTGCAGACCGAAAGAACCGAGGGGACCGAGGGTTTCGATGGTTCCGAGCGTTCCGGAAGAACCGGAAGAACCGAGGGGACAGCCGCAATGCTGCGGGACAGGCGCTTTGTGGCGTTCGCCGCCTTGTACAGCGTGAACCTCCTCGCCTACAACCAGCTCTACTTCGGCCTTCCCGTCGAGCTGGCCAGGACAGGAGCAGGCCCAGAGGTGCTGGCCGGCCTGTTCGCCGTCGCATCCCTGCTGACCGTTGCGCTGCAGTGGCCCATCTCCCGGCTGACAGCCAGGATAGGTGCAGGACGGGCCCTCACTGCGGGGTTCATCCTCAAGGGCCTGGCCTTCGGCACCATGGCCGTACTGGCCCAGGTGCCGGCCGCCGGAACCATGCAGCTCCTGCCGCCGCTGCTGCTCGTGGTGGGACTGTGCCTCGGCCACATGTGCATCGGCCCGGTGGCCATGCCGCTGGTCCTGGACTTTGCCCGCGGCCGCCGGACCGGGATCTACTACGGCCTCCTCGCGAGCATGGGCGGCTGCGCCGTACTGCTGGGCAACACTGTCCTGGGACCGCTGTACGCAGGAGCCGCCCAGCCGGGGCCTGACGCCGCCTGGCCCTGGGCGCTGCTGGCGGCACTCACGGTGCTTCCCGCCGTCGGACTTCCCAGGCTCCTGCCTGCCAAAACGTAACCCGCCGGAACCTGGCTCCGGCGCCCAGACCCGGCAAGACAGCATTCAAACAACCCAACTGAAGGAACAGGTACTCCCCCATGTCCAAACACCGCCTCCGCCCGGCGCTCACCGGCCTGTCAGTGCTGCTCCTGGCCACGAGCCTGACCGGATGTTTCGCAGCCGGAACCGATCAGGCAGCCGGCCCCGGCACCGATTCAGGCCGGATCAAGCTGGCCATGCTCCAGCCGCCGCGGTCCGGCTTGTCCCCGCTGAGCGATGACGCGTTCAAGCTGTCCCGCTGGAAAACCGCCGAAACGCTGGTGGAGCTGGACGAGCTCGGTGAGGCACAGCCTGCGCTGGCCACCGAGTGGCAGCAGACCGGTCCGGCCTCCTGGAGCTTTACCCTGCGGAAGGGTGTCGGGTTCCATGACGGAACAGCGATGACCGCGGCAGAAGTAGCGGCTTCGCTGACCGCCGCGGCGCAGGCCAGCCCCAAGCCCCGGATCCTGGACGGCGTGGAGCTCACCGCAGAGGCCGGGGACTCCAACTCCGTCACCATCACTACGGCGACGCCCGACCCCCTCCTCCCCCAGCGGCTGTCCAGCCCCCAGCTGGCCATCCTCGCAGCCTCGGCGTACGGGGAAGGCGGCGTGGTCAGCCCGGTCAATGCCGGAACGGGGCCCTACCGCCTGGTTTCGGTCGACGGCACGTCCTCGGCCCGGCTGGACCGTTTCGACGGGTACTGGGGACCGCAGGCGGAGGCGGCGGGCGTTGACGTCCAGTTCGTCCCGGACGGAACCGCCCGGGCCGCCGCGCTCCGGACAGGTGACGCGGACATCGTCGAAGCCATCCCCGTGGGCCAGGTGGCCCAGATCGATCCGGCGCTGGTGCACGAGGTGCCCATGCCGCGGACAAACACGCTGTACCTCAACACGGCCTCGGGACCGTTTGCCGATCCCGCTGTCCGCGCCGCCGCCCGGGCCGCAACCGATGCCGGCACCATCGTGGACAGGGTCTACGAAGGCCGGGCGGACCAAGCCGCCGGTCTGCTGGGCCCGGCCCTTCCCTGGGCCGCGGAGCAGCGGAACAGCGCGGATTACGCGGCCGCCCTGGCCACCCGGGCGGCTGCAACCGCGGTCCCGGGAACGCCCATCCGGCTCGGAACCTTCACCGACCGCGCCGAACTGCCGGAGGTGGCCGTCCAGCTGGAGCAGCAGCTGGAGGCTGCCGGCTTCGTGGTGGAACAGGACGTCAGGGAGTACCAGCACATCGAGGCGGACGCCCTGGCCGGTAAGTTCGATGCCTTCATCCTCTCCCGCGCCACGGTACTTGATTCCGGTGACCCGGTGGCCTACCTCTACAGCGACTTCTCCTGTGCAGGCTCCTTCAACATCTCCCAGTTCTGCGACCCCGCGGTGGACGCCGCCCTGGCCAAGGCCGCTGGCATTCCTGCCGGACCCGAGCGAAGGGCCGCCATCTCCGCGGCCGAAAGCCTCATCCTTGCCCGTGACGCCGCAGTCCCCCTGCTCCACGAACGCGTCATCCAGGGCGAATCCACGCGCGTGGGCGGAGTGGAGCGTGACCCGCGCGAGCGCGCGCTGGTGACCAGCAGGACCCGGATCGCCGGCAGCACAGGCACCGCAGGCTGATGCCCGGCGGAACGGCTTTTGTGAAAGTCACCGTTTCACGGGTCCTCGCCCTGGTAGCCCTGGTGGTGTTGATCGGCATGATGCCGTGGCTCTCGGGCCGCGGCGCCGAGTACACGATCCTCCGGGCACGGTACTCGGACCGGGAGCCAACACCGGAGGCCCTGGCCGCCGTCCGGGCGGAACTCGGCCTGGAGCAGGGGCCACTCCCCCTGTTCCTGTCCTGGATCCGTGGCGTGTTCGCCGGAGACCTGGGCACGTCCTGGATCAGCAACACGCCCGTGGCGCCCGGCATCGTGTCCGCCCTCAGTGTCTCCGTGACCCTGATGGCCTTTGCCCTTGCCGCGGCCGCCATCATCGCCCTGCTCCTCTGCACACCCGCGGTCATGGACGGGCTGCGGCAAAGGAGGAGGCCGGCGTCGGGAGCCCTGTCCGCAGCCCTCACCTCCCTGCCGGAGTTCCTGCTGGCCGCCATGCTGCTGGTGGCCGGTGCCATCTGGCTCCGGTGGTTCCCGCCCTTCGGGTGGAAAGGTCCGGAGTACGCGGTGCTTCCGGCCCTGTCCCTGGGCATTCCTGCAGGCGGGCTGATCGGGCTCCTGGCCTCAGACGCCATTCGTGCAGGGTTCGCCGAACAGTGGGTGGCCACGTGGCGGATGTCCGGGGCCGGGCCTGTCCGGCTGACCGCCGCGGTGCTCCGCCGCGCACTGCCGGCAGTGCTTCCGCAGATCGGGCTGGTCCTGATTGGACTGACCGGCGGCGCAGTAGCTGTGGAAAAGGTCTACGCCATCCCTGGGCTCGGACGGGCGCTGCTCGGAGCCGCCAGTGCGCAGGACATCCCCACGCTCCAGGCGGGCATGCTGGCGCTCATGGGCCTCGCCCTGCTGGTGGGAACGCTGACGACGGCGGCGCGGTACCTGCTGATCGGGCCTGCGGTCCGCTTCGGCACGCTTCCGCTCGCGGAACCTCCGCGGCCGGGGAACCGCCGCCAGCTGGCCCTGCCTGCGGCGGCCGGTGTCACCTTGCTCCTGATTGTAGGGGCCGGGCTGCTGCGCGAGCCCTTCACCTCGGACCATGCCAGGCTTGCGGCTCCCGGCTGGTCGCTTCCGTTCGGTGCCGATGCCAGCGGGCGCGACCTGCTGGCCCGTGTGGGGCACGGAGCCGTGGGGACGCTGGGGACCGCGCTGGTTGTGGTGCTGGCCTGCCTGGTTGTGGGAATCGCCGTCGGGCTCTTTCCGCTGGCAGCCACGGGACCCCTGGAGGTGGCGAACGCGGCACCGCCCATCCTCGCCGGCCTGGTGGTGGCGGCGCTCAGCGGCCCCTCGGCACACGGCGCTGCCGTGGCGGTGGCCGCCGTCAGCTGGGCACCCTTGGCCGCGCACACGGCGGCGCTGGCCCAGGAGGCACGCGCCCAGCCCTATGTGCAGATCCTTCCGGTGCTGGGGGTGGGGAGGGCTCGGATCATGTTCCGGTATGTCCTTCCGGCGGTGGCATGGCCGTTGCTGCGCCACGCGATGCTCCGGCTGCCGGGGGTTGCCCTTGCGCTGGCGGCCCTCGGTTTCCTGGGATTGGGCCCGCAGCAGCCGACGCCGGAGTGGGGACTCATCCTGGCCGAGGGCATTGGCTATGTTGAGCGCGCGCCGTGGGCGGTGCTGGCACCCGCGTCCGCGCTGGTCCTGGCGTCGGTGGTGGCGGTGGGGCTGGCAGGAGCCGGACACGGGGCCAGGGTCACCGCCGTTAACAGTGCGGGAGCCGTCCCGCTGCCCGGGACAGATCCGGTGCCGGCCCAGGAGCGCGTGCAGGCGCCGGCAGGGGCGCGGTAGGCCTCCGGGGCAGCAGAAAGCCCGCTGCCTGCTCCGTTTCCGGTGCGGGCAGCGGGCCTAATAACTGAAGTCAGCCCCTGCGGTCCAGCTGGACCGGGGGCCGAAAAGAAGCGCTGCACTGGTCCAAAGACCAGGATCCATGCATTGGGTCCACTGGTGCTGCGGCGTCACCAGGGCTGCCCCGTTACGGCAGCAGCACCTTGCGACAACTAGCCGATCCGACGGGTGTCTACCTCGTCGTCGTCTTCTTCCAAATCATCCGCGTACTTATCCACATAAGCCGAATAGTCAGGTTCGACTGGCTCATTCGCATAATGGCTCGTGGCACGACTGCCCGGACCCGTCAGCTCACGCTGAAGTGCCGAATAGTCAGTGTTCGGGGAGTAGTACTTGATATCCCGAGCCTGCTTGGTAGCTTTTGCCTTTTGACGGCCGCGCCCCATGGCGTGACCCCCTTTTGTACTTGGACCGGAGGTGGTCACCTTGGCGTAGGTGAGGCCCCGGAATGTTTGGTCAATTTGTCGTACACCTAGATTACATGCTTTCGACTGCCCCCGCTTGCCACGTGCGGCGCCCTGGGGTGGCCTGGGTTACCATCAGGGCGCCAAACCGCGGGTTTCCCGCTTTTTTCTTCGGTAGAGTCGCTAAAACATCTGTTGATATCCGGGCAGCGGGCCGGCCCGCCGCTGCGCAGAGAACCAGGAGGATGCACCACGTGAACCACCAGGACGTCCCGCCGAAGCCGGCCTTGCCACCCGCCGCCGGCCTGCCGCGCGTGCCTGCACCCGCAGCCGAACCGGTCCTGCACCCCCGCATGGAACCGGAGGACGCAGCGCATTCCGGAAGGGTCAACGGGCGGACGCTGTGGATTGCAGTGTTCGCTGTTGTGCTGCTGGCCGTCGTCGGTTCCCTGGTGTGGCTTGCCCTGTGGCTGAACTCAAACCAGGAGCCGGGCGCCTCCGGAAGTGGTGCTGCGGGGGTGCTGGAAACCACGGTGGAGCCTCCCGCCACGGCGCTGCCGCTGCCCCGCGAGGGGGTCCCGCCGGCAGAATTCGCGCTGGGCGACTGCTTCAAGGATTTCGACCCCGAAGCACTGGCATCCACCGTGGTGGCCTGCGATACCGGGCACTCGGCCCAGCTGGTGGCATTGTTCCGGTACCCGGAGGGTGATTCCTACCCCGGCGCCGAGGCACTGAAGGCCAAGGCGCTGGAAGCGTGCCAGGCCGCCAGGCTGGGCCCGGCCGCCAACGACTACGACCTCAACTACGAGCGCAGCTTCCCGAGCACCACCAGCTGGGAATCCGGTGACCGCAGGGTTGACTGCTACGTGACGGCACCCGGCGGGAACGTGATCAACGCAAGCGTGCTGCCCTAGCGGCCACGCCGCCAGGGCAGCACCCTGTGTGTTGCCCTGGCGGCGTGGCCTAGTCCTTGCGGCGGACCGAGAGGCCGCTGCTGCGACCCTCTGCGGCAGGGAGGTCCGTTCCGGCTGCGGTGAGTTCCCCGACGTCCGCGGCCGTGTCCACCACTACCGTGTCGCCGTCGCTGATATCGCCGGCCAGGATGGCTTTCGCCAGGCGGTCGCCGATCTCGCGCTGCACCAGTCGGCGCAGGGGCCGGGCACCGTACGCGGGATCGAACCCGGAGAGGGCCAGCCAGGCCCGCGCACCTTCCGTGACCTCGAGCGTCAGGCGGCGGTCGCGGAGCCGGCGTCCCAGTTCGTCCACGTGCAGTTCCACAATGTGCGCCAGCTCTTCAACGGTGAGGGCGTCGAACAGCACCACCTCATCCAGCCGGTTCAGGAACTCGGGCTTGAAGGACGCATTGACGGTGGCCATGACGGCGTTCCGCTTGGCGTCCGGGTCCAGGGTCTGGTCCACCAGGAACTGGCTGCCCAGGTTGGAGGTCAGCACCAGGATCACGTTGCGGAAGTCCACGGTGCGGCCCTGCCCGTCGGTGAGCCGGCCGTCGTCGAGCACCTGCAGGAGGATGTCGAAGACCTCGGGGTGGGCCTTCTCCACCTCGTCCAGCAGCACAACCGAGTACGGGCGGCGGCGGACGGCTTCGGTGAGCTGGCCGCCTTCCTCGTAGCCCACGTACCCCGGAGGCGCACCCACCAGCCGGGCCACGGAGTGCTTCTCCCCGTACTCGGACATGTCAATGCGCACCATGGCGCGTTCGTCGTCGAACAGGAAGTCCGCCAGCGCCTTGGCCAGCTCCGTCTTTCCGACGCCGGTGGGCCCCAGGAAGAGGAACGATCCGGTGGGGCGGTTGGGGTCGCTGATGCCGGCCCGCGCGCGCCGGACAGCGTCGGAGACAGCAGTGACGGCCTTCGCCTGGCCGATCAGCCGCTTGCCCAGTTCCTCCTCCATGTGGAGCAGCTTCTGGCTCTCGCCCTGCAGCATGCGCCCGGCCGGGATGCCGGTCCAGGCGGAGATGACCTCGGCGATATCGTCAGCGGTCACCTGCTCGGCAACCATCTGCGTGGATTTGTCCACGACGGCGGCCTCGGCTTCCGCTGCCACGTTCAGCTCGCGTTCCAGGGCGGGAATCTCGCCGTAGAGGATGCGGGAGGCTGTTTCCAGGTCACCTTCGCGGGCGGCCTTGTCATAGGCGCTGCGCAGTTCATCCAGCTTGGCCTTGAGGTCGCCCACCCGGTTGAGGCCTGCCTTTTCGGCCTCCCAGCGCGCCTTAAGCGCATTCAGCTCCTCTTCCTTATCCGCCTTGTCCGCCCGGAGTGCGGCCAGCCGCTCAATGGACGCGGCGTCCTTTTCGTCCTGGAGGGCCAGCTCCTCCATGGTGAGCCGGTCCACCAGCCGCTGCAGCTGGTCGATTTCCTCGGGCGCCGAGTCGATCTCCATGCGGAGCCGGGATGCGGCCTCGTCCACCAGGTCGATCGCCTTGTCCGGCAGCTGCCGGCCCGAAATGTAGCGGTTGGAGAGCGTGGCCGCAGCCACCAGCGCGGCATCCGCGATGGTCACCTTGTGGTGCGCCTCATAGCGCTCCTTCAGGCCGCGGAGGATGCCGATGGTGTCCTCCACGCTCGGCTCGCCCACGTACACCTGCTGGAACCTGCGCTCCAGCGCCGGGTCCTTTTCGATGTTCTCCCGGTACTCGTCCAGGGTGGTGGCGCCGATCAGCCGCAGCTCGCCGCGGGCCAGCATGGGCTTGAGCATGTTGCCGGCGTCCATTGAGGAGTCACCGGTGGCGCCGGCGCCCACCACGGTGTGGATCTCGTCGATGAACGTGACGATCTGGCCCTCGGAGTTCTTGATCTCCTCCAGGACAGCCTTGAGCCGCTCCTCGAACTCGCCGCGGTACTTGGCGCCCGCCACCATGGATGCGAGGTCCAGGGCGATGAGGGTCTTGCCGCGGAGGCTTTCCGGCACGTCCCCGGCCACGATGCGCTGGGCCAGGCCCTCCACCACGGCGGTCTTGCCGACGCCGGGCTCACCGATGATCACGGGGTTGTTCTTGGTGCGGCGGCTCAGGACCTGGACAATCCGGCGGATTTCGGCGTCCCGGCCGATCACGGGATCAAGCTTGCCGGAGCGGGCCATGGCGGTCAGGTCCGTGCCGAACTTTTCCAGGGACTGGAACGTGTTCTCCGGATCCGGGCTGGTGACCTTCCCGTCGCCGCGGACACCCGGCAGGGCGGCGAGCAGCGCTTCATGGGAGGCGCCGGCGTCGCGCAGCAGGCGGGCCGCGGCATCGTTGCCGGCCGAGAGGCCCAGGAGGAGGACCTCGGTGGAGACGAAGGTATCGCCCAGCCGGTCCGCTTCCTCCTTGGCGTTCTGGATGGCCTGCAGTGCGGGGCGGGAGAGCTGCGCCTGCTGGCTGGAGCCGCCGGAGGTAGCCGGGAGTGCCTTGATGGCGCTGCTCGCCTGGACGCTGACGGAGTCCGGGTCCGCACCCGTGGCGCGGAGCAGCGCCACGGCGACGCCTTCGCGCTGGTCCATCAGCGCCTTGAGCAGGTGGGCCGGCTCAACCTGGGGATTTCCGGCCGTGGAGGCGTTCATAGCCGCAGCCGAGAGAGCCTCCTGGCTCTTGGTGGTGAATTTGACGTCCAAAGAGAGCTCCTTCCGGGGGCAGTTTTATTAACTTGAGTCTACTACGCTCAACTTTGGTTTTGCGCCGTTCCTGACGACTGTTTGCCTACAGCGAAACAGCTCCACGCGGCCGGCGACAGGGGCGACAGACCCTATTTCGGCGGGGCTGGTGCTTGCCCCCGATGCAGGACAGTCCCGCAGCGGACGGTCCTACAGCGGGTAAACGGACACTGCTGCGGCTTTGACCACGAGGTGCACCGCCATCCCCGGCACCAGCCCCAGGTCCGTCAAAGCGGCTGGCGTGATGTCAGCCGCCAGCCCGCCGCCCCGCACGCGGACCTGGTCCCCATGCGGCTCCAGGTCAGTGACGGCCACCTCGAAGGAGTTCCGGGGACTGCCGTGCGCGTCGGTGAGGAATACAGAAACGGCCGACGGCGGGAACACGGCCACCGCGGGACGGCCGGCGGGGACGGGGTCCTCGCTGTGGCCGGCAATATGCCCGCGGGCGGCCAGGATGCCGTCACCGGCGGAGGTTCCCACCACAAAATTAAGTCCTGCCAGCCCGGCGGCGAAGGCGCTGCGCGGCTTGTGCAGGACCTGCCGGGTGGGGCCTTCCTCAGCAATCCGGCCGTTCTCCAGGATGACCACCCTGTCGGCGAGCATCAGGGCGTCCAGGACGTCATGGGTGATGATGATGGCCGGCCGGTCCGCGAGGACGCGCTTGAGCAGGCGCCGGAGCAGCGGGGCGGAATGGATGTCCAGGGCCGCCATCGGTTCGTCCAGGAGGAGGAGTCCTGGATCCGCGGCGAGAGCCCGGGCCACCGCCACTCGTTGCGCCTGCCCGCCGGACAGTTCGGCTGGACGGCGGCCCGCTAGGTTCCCGGCTTCAACATCGTCCAGCCACCGCACCGCCTGCTCCATTGCCTGGCGCCTCGGCGTCCCCGCGCTCCGCGGCCCGAATGCCACATTGTCAGCCGCGGTGAGATGCGGAAAGAGCAGCGGCTCCTGGGCCAGCAGCGCCGTCCCGCGGTGGTGGGGGGCGGCCCACCGCTTCTCCCCGTCCCCCAGGTGGAACAGAGTCCGGCCGTTCAGCTCGGCCCGCCCCCTGTCCGGCCGTACAAGCCCGGCGATGACGGAGAGCAGGGTGGACTTGCCGGCACCGTTGGGACCCATCACGGCCACCGTTTCCGTGGGGCCCAGCGACAGACCAACGTCGAAACCGCGCTCTGCCACTGCTGCCTGGAACGAGAACGTCACGTGAGGGCACCGCCTGGTGCGGCAGCCGTCGTCGGCCGCTCCCCCGACGCCTGCTTCCCGGCTTTCCCATCCGGGCCCCTGCCGCCGGGGCGCCGGTAGGCAAGGGCCACCACCGCGACGGCCACGGCCACCAGAACCAGGGAAAGCGCGACGGCGGCGTCCGGGTCAGTCTCGCGCTGCAGGTAGATTTCGAGCGGCAGTGTCCGGGTCACCCCCTGCAGGCTGCCCGCGAACGTGAGCGTGGCGCCGAACTCCCCGAGGCTACGGGCGAAGGAAAGGACCGCCCCGGATGCCAGCCCTGGCAGGACCAGCGGGAGCGTGACCCGCCGGAAGACAGTTCCGGGCGATGCCCCCAGCGTCGCCGCCACGGCCTCATAGCGCTGGCCGCCGGTCCGGAGGGCGCCTTCAAGGCTCACTACAAGGAATGGCAAGGCCACGAACGTCTGGGCCAGCACCACGGCAGCGGTGGAAAAGGCGATCTGGAGTCCCAGCACCTCAAGGGTGCTGCCCAACAGCCCTTGCCGCCCGAAGGTGTACAGGAGGGCGATGCCGCCCACCACGGGCGGCAGCACCAGGGGCAGCAGCACCAGAGAGCGGAGCAGCCCCAGCAGCGGAAACCTGCCCCGGGCCAGGACCACCGCGAGCGGCACGCCAAGAACAATGCAGAGGGCAGTACTGGCCGCCGCCGTGCGCAGGCTCAGGCCCAGCGCTGCGAGGGCCGGCGCGGACGTGACCAGCGGGATGAAGTTGGCCCAGTTGACCCGCGCCACCATCGCAGCGAGCGGGAGGACCACCACCAGGGCAGCCAGGACTGCCAGCGCATACAGCCAGCGGGGAACGCCGGTGTACGCCTGGCGGCCCGAGTGCCCGCCGGTCACTTGGCGCCCTTCACTTCACGCGCTGTCGCGTGGTGCCCGGTCGCATGGTGCCCGGTCACTCGCTTTCCGGTCACCTGCTGCCCGGTCCGAAGCCGGCCGCTGCCAGGATTTCCTGGCCTTCGGGGCCGGCCAGAAGGTCCAAAAACCTGCCCGCTGCGGCTTTATTGCTGCTGCCGGCCAGCACGGCTGCAGGGTACGGGTTCACTGCGGCTCCTGCCTCCGGGAACGGGATGCTCTCCACCCTGCCGCCGGCGGAACGGACGTCCGTGACATACACGAGTCCTGCATCCGCTTCACCGGAGATGACTTTGCCCAGGACGTCCGTCACGGAGTTTTCCTCGCTGACCGGGCTGAGCACGGTACCAGTACTGTCCTCCACACTGGCGGCGGCCGCCCCGCAGGGCACTTGCTCGGCGCAGGCCACAAGTTTGATACCGGCTTTTGCCAGGTCTGCGAAGGAGCGGATGCCTGCCGGGTTTCCTGGCGGGACTGCGATGGCCAGGGTGTTGGTGGCAAAGTCGCGCGGTTCGCCGTCCACCAGGCCGGCCTCCTGCACCTTTGCCATGGTGCCGGCATCCGCGGACGCGAACACGTCCGCGGGCGCTCCCTGGTTGAGCTGGGTGGCCAGGTCAGCTGATCCCGCGAAGCTGAAGGTGACAGTGGTGCCGGGGTTCTCCGCTTCGAAGCGTTCGGCAAGTTCGGTGAAGCTGCTTTTGAGGGATGCTGCCGCGAACACGGTCAGTGTGCTGCTGCCTGCCGCCGCGCCCCCTCCGGCGCAGCCCGGAAGCGCAGTGGCCAGGAGTACCGCCAGCAGGGCCGGCAGCACGGCGGCCAGCTTCCGGTTCCCCCTCACAGCGCCTTGCCCCGCGGCGTTTCGATGATGACCGTGGTGGCTTTGACCACTGCGGTGGCCACGGAACCCGGTTCCAGCCCCAGCTCCCGCACGGCCTCGCTGCTCATCAACGACACCACACGGAACGGCCCGCACTGCAGTTCCACCTGGGCCATGACCTTGTCTGCGGTGATGTTGGTGACCAGGCCCACGAAACGGTTGCGGGCTGAGCTGCCCGTGCGGTGGGGATCGTCCGGAAGCTGCGCGAGCTTCTGCGCATGCAAGGCCAGCTCCAGCCCGTCGACTGCCAGCCGGCCGGCGTCGTCCTTTACCGGAGTGAGGCTCCCGTTCTCCGTCCAGCGCCGGACGGTATCGTCACTGACGCCCAGGAACCGGGCCGCCTCAGCCACGCGGATAATCGTCATGCATTCAGTCTAATCCGCAGGTACGGATAAAAGTGCCGAATACTGCCGCATTACCGGAGGCATTTGGTGACCGGGCGCCACTCCGGTGGGCTGCCGGATGGTCAGTGTTCCCGCCCGGCGTGCCCTCCTGCCCGGTTGCCTGCCCGGACACGCCGGAGCTGACGGCGGGTCGGCGCGGAAACCGGCCGCCGCCACCACGTAACCGGGCGGGAGCGCACCCCCTCCGCGGGTTCCCGCCCAATTAGACTTCCCCCATGGCCATCTTCATCGACCCGCCGCTGTGGCCTGCGCACGGAACCCACTTCTCCCACCTCGTTTCGGATGAGTCGCTGGAGGAACTGCACCTGTTCGCAGCCGCGGCAGGCATCCCGGAACGGGCGTTCGACGGCGACCATTACGACGTCCCGGAGCGCCGCTTCGATGACCTGGTGGCTGCCGGTGCCCTTCCGGTCGAAGCCCGGATCCTGGTCCGCACGCTGATCGCCAGCGGCCTCCGCATCCCCGCCCGGCGGCGCAACAAGTCGCTGAAGGTGCCGCTGCTGAACCGCTGGAACGCCGTGATGCCCGGCCACGATGCCCTCTTCCTGGACCTCCTGGACCGCTGGAGCGAGCCGCACCGCCGGTACCACGGCTGCACCCACCTGCTGTCCGTCCTCGAATCCCTCGACCTGCTCACCGATCCTGCCGACCCGCCACGCACGGTCCTGCTGGCGGCCTGGTTCCACGACGCCGTCTACCGCGGGGTGGCCGGCCAGGACGAGGAGGAGTCCGCCCGCCTCGCCGAAGAGCGGCTGCAGGCAGCAGGTCTTCCGGAAGCGGAGGCGTACGAGGTGGGGCGGCTGGTCCGGCTGACTTCGGACCACCGCCCGGAACAAGGGGACGACGACGGCGCGCTCCTCTGCGACGCCGACCTCTCCGTCCTCGGCGGGGAACCTGGGGAGTACGCACGGTACGTTGCGGCCGTCCGCCAGGATTACGCGCACATTGGCGACGCCGACTTCGCCGCCGGGCGCACCGCCGTCGTGCGCCGCCTGCTGGAACTGGACCCGCTGTTCCACAGCGGCAGGGCACGGGAGCTGTGGCTGGACTCCGCGCACCGCAATTTGAAAGGCGAATTGGCGTGAACGCATCCACCTCCAACCCCCACCACACCGTGACAGCAAGCGCGGCGCACCGGCAGCTGCCCTCCGCCGTCCGGATGGAGTGGGGGCTCGACGGCGCCAGGACAGTAGCGTCCGGCGCGGACCTTGCCGTGGTGGTGGACGTCCTGTCCTTCAGCACGTGCGTCAGCGTTGCCCTGGACCGGGGCGCGGAGGTTTTTCCTTTTCCCTGGAAGGACACCAGTGCCGAGGACTTCGCCGCACACCACGGCGCGCAGCTGGCCGGTCCCCGCGACGGGGGCGGTCTCAGCCTCTCCCCCGCAAGCTTCCGGGCCGCGGAATCACTAGAGCGGGTGGTCCTGCCGTCACCCAACGGCTCCGCGCTCTGCCACGAACTGGCCCGCGAAGTCCCCCTGGTGGCCTCCGTCAGCCTCCGCAACGCTGCGGCCACCGCCGAGTGGGTGGCCGCCAACCTCCCCGCGGATGCCGTCATCGCAGTGATTGCCGCCGGGGAGCGCTGGCCCGGCGGCGGCCTCCGCCCAGCCGTGGAGGACCAGATCGGCGCGGGCGCGTTCATCGCCGGCCTGGTGGCCGCGGGCAAGGGCGGGTACGAACCAGAAGACGGCCGGCACGGCTACTCGCCGGAGGCGGTGGCAGCCATGGCCGCCTTTGAAGCCGCGGAGCCGCGCCTCCGCGAGATGCTCCACGGCTGTTCCAGCGGCCGCGAACTGGCCGGCGGCGGCTACGGGGCGGACGTCGATATCGCCGCCGAACTGGACTGCAGCGACGCCGTGGCCCTCCTGGTCAGCGGGGTCTTCAGTCCCCGCTGACCGGTACTGTCAGCGGGCTGGCCTCTACAGGGAGGCTGGTGCCCCGGCCGGCAGGCGAAATGGCTGGCCGCTCCCGCCTAACGGTAGGTGGAGACGAACGGCTGGCTGGTGGGTACGATCTGCTTGCCCAGCGGCATCAGGGACACCGGAATGAGCTTCAGGTTGGCGATGGCCAGCGGGATGCCGATGATGGTGACTGCCATGGCGAAAGCGGTGACCACGTGCCCGATCGCGATCCAGGCGCCTGCCACCAGGAGCCAGATCACGTTGCCCAGCAGCGGGAAGACGCCGGTGCCGCCGGGCTTGTCCACCACGGTGCGGCCGAAGGGCCAGAGGGTGTAGGCGGCGATCCGGAACGAGGCGATGCCCCACGGGATGGTGATGACCAGCAGGCAGCAGATGACACCGGCCGCGAAATATCCGAGCGCGAGCCAGAACCCGCCAAAAACCAGCCAGATGATGTTGAGCAGTGTCTTCATTCATCCATTGTGCCCCGGGGCCGCCGGCAAACAGCTCAGGGGCTTCCCTGAGCTGCCCCTGAACCGGATCCCGCCGTGCCGCCCACATTGCTGTGCCGCCTGAACTGCGGTGCCCGCCTAGACCGTGGACTCGGCTTTCGCCGCGTGCACGAAGGCGCGGACCTTGGCCAGGTCCTTGACGCCGCGGGATGCCTCAACACCGGAGGATACGTCCACTCCCCAGGCGCGGGCGGCAGCTGATGCTTTCCCAACGTTCTCCGGGTCCAGGCCGCCGGCCAGCAGCCAGTTGCGTCCCTGCAGAGCAGGGAGGCCGGCCACCGAACCGTAGTCCCAGGCCTCGCCCGAACCGGGGACGGCGGCGTCGATCAGGAGCAGGTCCTCGCCCCAGTCCTCCAGCTCCTCGGGCGTGGCACTCAAGGTGACAGCCCTGACCAGCTTCATCCCGGCGTCGTGCACGGTGGCAACGTCCCCGCGGGTGCGCGTGCCGTGCAACTGGAGCCATTCCAGCCCGGCGGCGCGGGCAATGGCCACGGCGTCAACAACGGGCTCGTCGCGGAACACGCCGATAGGCAAAACCCGTTCCGGGACCTCCGCCAGCAGGGCCGATGCCTGCGAGGGCGAGACCACACGGGGGCTGGCGGTGAGGACGAAACCCACCGCGTCCGCTCCGGCGTCCACCGCTTCGCGAACAGATTCCGGCGTGCTGAGACCACACACTTTGACGAACATTCCCGGCTCCTTCAGGCTGTTTTCGTGTTGTCCCCCCGGAGGAGAGTAGCAGGGAAGGATGGGAGCTGCCGACACCTGCCGCCTGCACCCCGCCCTGGGTCGGGCAACTAGGCTGAACAGATGGAGATCATCCGCTTTGCCGACCTTAAACCCGAACCGTGGCGCAACGGCGGCGGGGTAACGCGCCAGATCGCGGGCCACACCGGCGCCGCCTCCGGACACGACGGCGGGTGGGACTGGCGGGTCAGCATCGCCGAGGTGGGCAAAGCCGGGGACTTCTCGCCGTTTCCCGGGATGGAGCGGGTGCTCACCGTGGTTGAGGGCGAACTCCTGCTGCTCACCGTGGATGGTGCTGAACATCCCCTCGAAAAGTACCGCCCGTTCCGGTTCCCTGGCGGGGCCGACACCACCTGCGCCCTCCCCACGGGGGACGTCCGCAACCTTAACGTCATCACCCGGGCGGGGAAGTACAAGGGCTTTACATCCATCATCGAGCTCTCGAAGAAACGGGCCCACCCCCTTTTCGCCAGCCAGTTCGGCGTCCTGCTGCAGGGCCAGGCCACTGTCTCTGCCCCTGCTGCCCCTGCAGCGGCCGCTGCCGCAGCAGGGTCCGCTGCCGGGCCCGGGGCGCCTGGGCCGGTGGCCCTGGACCGCTACGACGCCGTGGTGGGTTCGGACAGCGGTTCCCCGGAGGTCCTGGGCCGCGGCTTCCTGGCTGTGGTGTCCATCGATGAGGTTACTGGCTGAGGCTGAACCGCCCGACGTCCACTACGGCATTGTTCCGGCGCGCTTCCTCGGCGGCGAAGACGGCGGCGTGGCTGACCAGGGACTCGTCCAGTCCGGACACCACCCCCGACCAGTCCCCGCCGGCGAGCGCGGCAACCCAGGCGGAGATGAGGCCGCGGTCGCCGCCCTCGTGCTTTTCGCCCCGGACCTGTGGCACGGCAGCGGGCACGGGGTGGGCAGTTGTTGTTCCGGTCAGGAAGTCGTAGACGGAGATGGCTCCGGCTTCGATGGTGATCTCGCCGTGGCTGCCGAAGATGCGGGTCCGCCGGGGGCCCGCGGCGGTGAAGGCCGTGGCGGTGAACGCGGCGGTTGTGCCGTCCTCGTATTCGATGTTCACCACCTGGTGGTCCACGACGTCATTGTCCGAGAAATAGACACAGCGGCCGTAGGGTCCCGTGGCCAGGGCGTGCAGCAGTGATTCGGGGGTGCCACCAGGATCCACGACGTCGGCGAAGTACGCCCGTGCCGGGTCCGGCCTGCCGCCGTTCGGTGGCCGCCCGGCGCCGTAGATCTTCAGCGCGGAGTAGGGGCAGCGTGGTTCAGCCGGGCAGTCGGTGCAGCGCCGGGTTGCGCCTTCCGGTGCCCCCTCGGGACGGAAGTGGGCCAGCTGCCCGAAGGAGGATACCCGCAGGGGCCTGCTGCCGATGATGAAGGAGAGCCAGTCGACGTCGTGCGTGCACTTGGCGAGTAGGAACGGACTTGAGTTTTCCTCGCGGCGCCAGTTCCCGCGGACGTAGGAATGCGCGAAGTGCCAGAAGCCGACAGGTTCCAGGTGCTGGACGGAAATGATCCGGCCCACCGCCCCGCCGGCCAGGATCTGCTTGAGCAGGACCGTCAGCGGGGTGTATCTAAGCACATGGCAAACCGTTGCCCTGGTGCCGGTTTCACGGCTGATGCGGCCAAGGTCCGCACAGCCGGAGGGGTCGACGGCGACGGGCTTCTCCAGGAGGATCGGGTAGCCGTGGGCTGCGGCTGCTGCGAAGGGAGCTGCGTGTTCACGGTCCGGCGTGGCGATGATGATTCCGTCGGCCGGCAGCCGGGATTCCAGCATTGCCTGCCAGTTATTGAACACCCCGCCGTCCGGTATCCCGAGCTCGTTTGCGAGCCGGCCGCGCAGCTCAGCGCGCGGCTCGGCAAGGCCCACCACGGTGGCCCGGCCGGTGGCAGCGGCGAGCCGGGCATAGGCGGCGCCCCTGGCTCCGGCGCCGGCGATGAGGAGGCGCACCGGGCGCGTGTGCCGGCGCGCGCCGTCGTCGTTTGCGGGGAGGCCCGGCGGCAGGGCACCCACGGATCAGCCGTTCCCGGGATCGGCAAGCCATTCCAGCGCCACGGCCGCTGTCCATGACTGGTCCATGCTGCCCAGCGGTTCACCGGTGAAGGGCTCGTAGTACTCACCGAAATGGCCTTCCATCAGTTGGGCGAGGGAAGCCTCGCGCAGCTGTCGGTAGCGCTTGCCGTCGCCCCGCCTGCGCAGGCAGTGGGCCAGGTACCAGTTCATCACCGGCCACACCGGCCCCCGCCAGTACTGGCGCGGCTTCAGCCCCTCATACGTGGTGGACGTGGAGGCGGGCAGCGGGAAGGCCAGCCGCGGATCACCGGTCCAGTCCGGCCCCTCGAAAATCTCCAGCTGCCTGTCCAGGAGTGCCTGGTCCGCGGTGGAAACCAGGGGTGCGAAACCGGCGATGGTGGGCGGCCCGATCCATTCGCCCGTCAGCACGTCCCTGTCCCGCGCAAGTCCCGTCTCCGCATCCACGGTCGCGTCGACGCCGTCGCGGAATTCCGTGGCCCACTGCCGCAGCTGGGGCGCTTCCTCCGGCAGTCCGAACTGTTCGGCCAGCACGGCGAGGTCCTCGCTGGCCGCGGCAAAGATCGCAGACATAAAGACATCCTTGACCTGGAAGGACATCACCCCGGGCAGCCGGGCGTCGTCGAATCCCACGTCGGCCATCTGCTGCACCAGCCACAGGTAGCGGCTGTACTCCTCGTCGCTGGGACGCTGGCTGTGGTCCGTGACCTTGAGTGTGTCCGTGCGGACAAACGGCTCCATGTCGCCGGGCTGGACCCTGGAGTACGGACCGTCGAAGCGCGGCGAGTTGTCCATCCCGGACTCCCAGCCGTGGTAGATGGTGAGCAGGCCCGAGCCGTCCCCGCCGCGGGCGCTCCGCAGCCAGGCATGCCAGTCGATCCAGTGCGGCAGAGTCCGCCGGGTGAATTGCTCCGCAAGCCTGGCATCCTCGCCACCGGCCGCCGTCGCCCGTTCCACGATGCGGCGCAGCATGGTGGCATGCACCGGCGGCTGGCAGATGCCGCTGGACTGCACGCCCTCCGGCGACACGCCGCGGGTCCCCCACCGGTCCACGTCGGGGAAGTAGCCCGGGACGTCGGAGAACACGATGTGCGGGATCATCCCGCTTTTCCACTGTGCGGCCACCAGGTAGTCCAGCTCCTGGAGTGCGCGGTCCACGCTCACGGTGGAGAGGCCGGTGGCCACGAAGGCGGCATCCCAGCTCCACATGTGCGGGTAGAGGTTCGGCGCCGCCGTGACCATGGTGCCGATGTCGTTCGCTGCCAGGACGTCCCTCGCCCGGCTCCCCAGCTCCTCAAGGGTGCGGATTGGAAAGGTTTCCCCGTCCGGCGCCGGGCTCATGCCGTGAGTCCAAGCTGGGTTTCCGTGTCGAAGAACCGGATGGCGGCCTGGTCGAAGCGCAGCCCCACCTTTTCTCCCGAGGAGACCCGCACAGTGGAGGCCACCTGCACTTTGATGGTCTGCCCGCCCAGGTCCACGGTCAGCAGCGTGGCGTGGCCCAGCGGTTCCACCACTTCCACGGTAGCGTCCAGGGTCCCCGGCGTGCCGCGGTCCTCGAGGTAGATGTTCTCCGCCCGGATTCCGACCATCACGGGGAGGCCGCCGGACCGGGCTGCGGAGCGGGCCAGGAATTCGGGGGCCTCGGTGCTTTGCCCGGCGACTTCCAGGGCGCCCTGCTGGGTGACGCGGCCCTCCAGGAAGTTCATGGGCGGTGAGCCGATGAACCCTCCCACGAACCGGTCAGCGGGCTCCTCATAGACCGTGATGGGGTGCCCCAACTGGGCGATCTGCCCCTTCTTCATCACGGCGACCCGGTCCGAGAGGCTCATGGCCTCCACCTGGTCGTGAGTCACGTAGAGGGTGGTGGAGCCCAGCTGCTGGACGATCTTCTTCAGCTCCGCCCGGAAGTCGAGGCGCAGGAGCGCGTCGAGATTGGACAGCGGCTCGTCCATGAGCAGCACGTCGGCGTCCATAACGATGGCGCGTGCGACGGCGACGCGCTGCCGCTGCCCGCCCGACAGCTGGGCGGGGTACCGGTCAAGGTAGGGGGTCAGCTGGAGGAGGTCCGCCGCCCACGCGACCTTCTTTTCCAGTTCTTCCCGGGGAACCTTCTTCATGACCAGGCCGAACGCGATGTTGGTGCGGACTTTCCGGTGCGGGAAGACGGCGTAGGACTGGAACACCATGGACAGGTTCCGGTCCTGCGGCGGAAGGTAGGTCACGTCCCTGCCGCCAATGGAGATGCTTCCCTCGTCCGGGAAGTCCAGTCCCGCCACCATGCGCAGCAGGGTGGTCTTTCCGCAGCCCGAAGGCCCCAGGAGCACCATGAACTCGCCCTCGGCAACATCAAGGGAAACGTTGTTGGTGGCCAGCTCGGTGCTGCCCGGGTAGGTCTTTTTGAGACCCTTGATCGAGATGTCAGCCATGGAACAGCCTCTCTGGAACGCACTCAGCGGATGGTGGAGCCCCACATGTTGGTGAGGTAGCGGCGCATGAAGAAGATGAAGATCAATGCCGGGATCACCAGCAGGAAGCCGCCGGCGAACCGGTAGGCCAGTGGTGACTCGGCGAGGGAACTGAGGACCTGGGCCGGAAGGGTGCGCTGGTTCAGGGTGAGGATCGATGCTCCCAGCACCTCGTTCCAGGACATCACGAAGGTGAAGATCGAGGCCGCCGCGATGCCCGGGATGGCCATGGGCATGACCACCTTGAGGAAGGCCTGCACCGGACTGCAGCCGAAGATGCGGGCGGCTTCCTCGACGTCCCGCGGCACGCCCAGGAACACCGAGGAGGTGATCAGGATGGTGGTGGGCAGTGCCAGCGCGGTGTGGAGCAGGACGACGGCGAGGACGCTGTCATACAGCCCGGTCTGGAGGAAGAGCTGGGCCAGCGGCACGGACAGGACCACGATGGGCAGGGCACGGGTGAAGAGCAGGAAGAGCTGGTATGGGTCCCTGCCCGGGAAGGCGAAACGCGCCACCGCGTAACCGGCCGGGACGCCGATGATCAGGGACAGCACAAGGGTGAAAATGCCCACTTGGACGGAGTTAATGAGCCCGCCAAGGATGCCCGTGGACTGCAGGAACGTCTCCATCGTCTCAAGGGAGAAGTTGTTGGGGATAAAGCTCAGGGGGAACTCCTGCAGGGCTGCCCTGCTGGAGGTGGCGGACAGGGCGATCAGGTAGATCGGCAGCGCCATGAAGAGGGTGATGAGGATGCAGCCCACCTGGAGCAGTATCCGGTTCCGGCGGCGCTTTGCCAGCGGCCTGCGGTCGACCTCCGGCGCCGGGTGGTCTGCCGCCGCCGTTGTTTTGTTGGTGGTGGCGTGGCTCATCGCGGGGCCTCCGACTGGTCTTTCAGGAGCTTGAGGTATCCAACGGCGGTGACCATGGACACTGCCATGACCACCAGGGCAAGCGCCGACGCCACGTTGGCGTCCTGGAGGCCCGTGTACCAGCGGTAGGTCTCGCCGACCACCAGCGGGAAGTTCTGTCCCGTGAGGGCCAGCGCCACCGCGAAGGTCTGGAACGCGAGGATGGTCCGGAGGATCAGGGCGGTCTGGAGGCTGGGACGGAGCAGCGGCAGGGTCACGTGCCACAGCCGGTCCCAGAAGCCGGCCCCGAAGACGCCGGCCGCCTCCTCATAGTCCTTCGGGATGGACTGCAGCCCGGCAACCACAATCACGAAAACGAGCGAGGTTGCCCGCCAGACTTCCGCGATCAGCACAGCCATGAACATGGAGGCGTAGTTGTCGTAGGCGAGCCAGGAAAACGGTTCAAGGCCCACGGAGGCCAGCACGGAGTTGAGGTACCCCCGGTCCGTGAACACCGTCAGCCACACCAGGCCGGCGGCAAGGTCGCTGACCGCCAGGGGGATGGCCCAGATATAGAAGTACACCGAGGATCCGCGCGGTTTGGCCCGGATCAGCAGGGCCATGGCCAGCGCCAGGACGAACTGGATCGGAATCATCACCACGATCAGCAGCAGGGTGTTGCCCACGGAAGCCCAGAAGTAGGGGTCCTGCGCCATCCGGGTGAAGTTCGCCGTCGTCAGTCCTTCCGGGCCGCCGAACGCCTGGAGGATGCCGCTGACCATCGGCCACCCGAACAGCAGGGTCATAAAAACGATGGACGGGGCAATCAGCAGCATTGCCGCCGAAGTCCCGCTCCTCCGCGGCGGCCGGCCGCGCGGCCTGGCGGGCCGGGGCCGGGGCCTTGCGGCAGCGGGTGCGTCCGGGGAAGCCATCACGCAACCCTGCACTGGTCAGAGTCGGGATCCGGGGCCCAGCAGGGAACATTCAGCGTGTCCATGATGCTGGCCAGCTCCGCCCCCTGGCGGTCCAGCGTCGCCCTGACGTCTGCGTTGTTCAGGCAGATCTCCTGGAAGCAGTTCTTGAACAGCTGCGAGACCTGCGGGTCCTTGTCGCCCAGGCCCACGGGCGGGAGCGCGAGGATGGCGTCCGGGGCTTCCTGTTGCGCCTTGACGGCCTTGGCCTCCAGGGCGATGCCGCCCGGGAGGTCGCTTCCGATATCCGCCTCCACCACCGGGAAGAAGGCGTTGGACTTCAGCGTCTCGATTTGCGCCTCCGGCTTTGACAGCGCCTTGATCAGCTCGAAGGCCTTGTCCTTTTCCGGCGAACCCTGGGGCACGGCCATGCCGCCGACGACCAGCAGGTAGCCCTTGCCCTTCGGGCCGGACGGGGCGGGCACCATCAGCCAGTCGTCAGGCTTGTCCTGGACCGCGTTGATGAGGCGGGCCACATGGTCCCACGCCACCAGGACTTCCCCGTTGCCCAGCGGTTCCTGCATGAAGTCGTAATTCGCGGAGGCCGGGTTCATGTTGGCCCACAGGTCACGCATGTAGGTCCAGGCGGTGACGGCGTCGGCATTGCGGAACGTGGTGATCTGCCCGCCCGTGAAGCTGGGGAGCAGGAAGCCCTGGTAGAAGCGGTGGTGGAGGCCCTTCGGCCCGGCCGGAATGCCGAACACCGGACGCCCGCCGTTCGCCGCCTTGGCTGCCTGGGCCCACGCCAGGAAGTTCTCGTAGGTGAGGTTGTTGACGTCGGCGCCCGAGGGCAGCCAGTCCAGCGCCTTCTTGTTGACCGCCACCACATAGGTCGCCTGGATCCAAGGGATGTACCGGGGAGAATCCGTTCCGAGCTTCGCCAGCTCCAGCAGGTCGTCGGAGTAGCCGGCAGACGAAAGGTCGTTGGTCAGGGAGCTGAGGTCCTCGAACTGGGACGCGAAGGGGATGAGGTCGCTGTGCAGGCCCGCTGCGATGCCTATTTCAACCTTTCCGGCGGCGAGCTGGGACTTCAGGGTGGTGTTGAAGATGCCGGTGTCCACAGGGTTGTAGGCCACCTGGATGTCGCCGGCGAACTTCTTCAGCGTGGCTTCATATCTCTGCCGCTCCTCCACGGGGGAGAACTGGGTGGAAAGGAAGTTGACGGAGCCTTCCCCTCCGCTCCCGCTGGTGTTCACGCCGCAGGCTGCCAGCAGGGGGCCGGTGGCCAGGGCCATCAACCCTCCCTTGAGCAAGGTCCGCCGGCTGAGGTCACGGTGGGCAAGATCCGACATTGGAACCTCCTGCTGCAAGGGCAGATAGTATTTTTGTCTGATGATCGATCATAATTGTGTGATCTAGACCACGTCAATGACCAGACCGCGGCGCGGGCCGGCCACACATGCAAAGGAAGCGGGCAGGATGACCCAACAGAGGACGCTCGTCGGGGGCTCAGGCCAACCTCCCGTGGGGCCCGCCACCAGCGCCGGCCACGTCCTCCAGCTCCTGCGCTCAAGCCCGGCCGGATACAGCCGGGCTGACCTGCTGGATATCACGGGCATGGCCCGGTCCACCCTTTATGAGCGGCTGGACGCTCTTTTCGCTGCGAGCCTGGTCTATGAATCCATGCCCCTGCGCTCCCAGCGAGGCAGGCCGCCCCGGGCCATCCGCTTCGATGACCGCAACAAGCTGGTCCTGGCGATAGAGATCGGGCACACCCACGCCAGCATCCACCTCCTGTCCCTGGGCCGGGACATCGTGGCCTCCGCCCGGCTGCCCATCAAGATCAGCCAGCCCCAGGAAGGCGTGGCCGGCACTGTCATCGAGGAGTCCCTGCGGCTCCTCGACGGGCGGCAGCCGGTGGGAGCAGGGGTGGGGCTGCCGGCCCCGGTGGACCCCCTCCACAGGCTGGGCCTGGAACGCACCGTCCTGGCCCACTGGGACCTGCAGCGCCTGCAGGACGTCATGGAGGCGAGGCTCGAATGCCCGGTCCTGCTGGAAAATGACGCCCGCTCGATGGCGGTCGGCGAGGTCCGGGAGCCGCTCGAGTCCCTCGTGGCAGTGAAGGTCAGCACCGGCGTCGGCTCCGGCATCATTGTGCGGGGCGCCCTGGTCCGCGGCGCCCACGGTGCCGCCGGGGACATCGGGCACGTGCGGATTCCCGAGGCCGCGGGCCTCCGCTGCCGCTGCGGCAGGGACGGATGCCTCGCGGCAGCGGCGTCAGGACGCGCGCTCCTCGCGGAACCGGAACTTGCCCGCTACGGCACCTTGCGCCAGCTCGTTGACGCTTGCGGCAGCGATCCAGCAGTGCGCTCCGCCGTCACGGACGCCGGGCGGGTGCTGGGACGCGCGCTGGCGGCGACGGTGGGGACGCTGAATCCCGGCCGGATCGCCGTGGGCGGACTGGTGGGCGTGCTTCCGGATTTCCTGGGAGCCTGCCGGCAGCAGATCCTCGACGACGCTTTTGAACCATCCCTGGTGGACCTTGAGGTTGTCTCCGCGGACAGCCGGACGGCCACGGCCGTTGGACTGTGCAAACTCGTGGAAGAGAGCCTCTACGCGCCGGAGCGTGTCGAACAGCTCCTGGCGCAGCGGGCCGGCTGAGCCACTTCGCTGGATGGTGCGGGGCACGCGGAACAGGGCAGCCTTGCCTTGCAGAAGCAGAGCCTTTCCACACTGGTGGCTCCCCCGGGCCGTCCCTAGACTCGGGCTATGACCACTTCATCGTTCAATGCGCTCCTGTCCACCCAGATCGGCAACGAGTTCACCGCGTCGCAGCAGTACATAGCCGTGGCCACCTGGTTCGCCAACCAGGACCTCCCCCAGCTGGCGCGCTACTTCTACCGCCAGTCCGTGGAGGAACGGAACCACGCCATGATGATGGTGCAGTACATGCTTGACCGGGACATCCCCTTCACCATTCCCGGCGTTCCGGCCGTCCGCAACGACTTCGCTTCCGTTACCGAGCCGCTGGCCCTGGCGCTGCAGCAGGAGAAGGAAGTCACCCGCAACATCGAGGACCTGTTCCGGGCTGCCCGGGGCGAAAACGATGCCCTGGGCGAGCAGTTCATGCTGTGGTTCCTGAAGGAGCAGGTGGAGGAAGTGGCGTCCATGACCACCCTGGTGAACATCGCAGAGCGCGCTGACAACCTGTTCGACATCGAGAACTTCATTGCCCGCGAAACCATCGGCGACGGCGGCCGCGACTCCTCCGCCCCCGAGGCTGCCGGCGGGGCGCTCTAACCCCCGCCGGGCCCAACTGGGTAGCGCTAAGTGTCGTTTTGGAGGGTCATAACGACACTTAGCGCTACCTAGTTGGGGTGAGCAGGCAGTTGGTGAGGTTAGGCACCAAACGAGCCCGACGCCGTCGCGCGTTGCTATTCTGGAAATCAAGGCTCCGCACCTGAGCCTCCGGACGACGGTTCAGTACCCGGAACGCGACAAGACTGGCCAAAGGATCTGCCATGTCGTGGTTAATACTTCTTCTCTCCGGTGCGCTCGAGGCCGTCTGGGCCGCATCCCTGCACCGCGCCTTCCAGGCTTCCGGACGGAAGCGACTCGCCCCGGCCGCACTCTTCCTGGTGTCCGTCGCAGCGAGCACGGGCGGCCTTGCCATCGCAATGCAATCCATCCCCACCGGCACCGCCTACGCGGTCTGGGTTGGGGTGGGCGTGGTGCTGACCTCCGCCTACGCCATGGTCACCAAGGTGGAACGCCCGACGGCGGCGCGCCTCCTCCTGCTGTCCGGCATCGCTGTGTGCGTGGTTGGCCTGAAGGTGGTGGCGTAATGCTGCGGCGTTCACTCCCCTGGCTGGTGCTGCTGGCCTCGGCCGTCCTCGAAGCCGTGTGGGCCACCGCGCTGGGACTGTCCGACGGCTTCAGCAGGCCCGGCCCAACCCTTGTTTTCGCGGTGACAGCCACCCTCAGCATGCTGGGCCTCGGCTGGGCCATCCGCACCATCCCGCTGGGCAGTGCCTACGCCGTGTGGGTGGGCCTGGGCGCCGCGCTGACTGTGGGCTGGGCGATGGCCACCGGTGTGGAGCCGTTCAGCGTGCTGAAGGTTGTGTTCATTGCCGGGATCGTTGGCTGCGCCGCCGGCCTCAAGGCGCTGCCAAAGGACCCGTAGAGGCCCTCAGCACGAGATCGGACCCCAGGACCACCGGCGAGTGCGAGGACTGCTCACCGGCCATGTCCGCCGCGAGCGCATGCACCGCAGCATGCGCGATCGCGGCGGCAGGCTGGCGGAGCGTCGTCAATGGCGGGTCGGTGAGGGCCATCAGCGTGGAATCGTCAAAGCCCACGATGGAGACGTCCTCAGGCACCCGCAGCCCCCTGGCCCGTGCCGCGCGGATGGCACCCAGCGCCATGACGTCGGATGCGCACACGATCGCCGTGTGGCCCGAATCCAGGAGTTCGTTGGCCGCGCTCTGGCCACCTTCCACCGTGTACATGCTCGTGGCGGTGTGGGGTGCGGAATCGTCAACGCCCAGGTAGTCCGCAAGCGCAGAGCGGAAGCCTGCCAGTTTTTGCCGGCTGGGAATGAAGCGGTGCGGGCCGATTGCCAGCCCCACCTTCCGGTGCCCCAGGCTGGCCAGGTGCTGGACCGCCGTCCTGATCGCGGCGGCGTCGTCATTGGACACCGAGGCCGCCCCAAGCTCGGGGCGGGGGCCGTTGACCAGGACGTACGGGATGCCCCGGCCGCGCAGCCGGTGGTAGCGCTCCAGGCTGGCCTGGCCGTCCGCGTGGGCGCTGCAGATGAAGATGATGCCGGCTGCGCCCTGGGCCACGAGCATCTCGATGTACTCGTCCTCTGAACGGCCGCCGCCGGGCAGTGCACAGATGACGGGGATGAAGTCCTCTTGGGAGAGGAGCGAGACCACCGCCTGGGCGATGGCCGGGAAGATCGGGTTGGTGAGGTCCGGGACGATGATCCCTACCTGCCCCCTGGCTGCGCTGCGGGTGCGGTCGGGCCGCTCGTAGCCCAGATCGTCCATGGCGGCGAGGACTGCCTGGCGCACCTCCCTGGAAACGCCCTTTCGCCCGTTGACCACGCGGGAAACGGTGGCAATGCTGACGCCGACCTTCCGCGCAAGGTCTTCCAGTTTTGGCCGTTCGGCCGCGGCGGGTTCCGCCCCGCTCCCGGTCATGCTCATGGTGCTCCTTCGCCGGAACAGCATTCCGGAAGTCTCGTGCTTCCCAGTGTACGGAAGCCGGGACGCATCCAATATGAAAACAAGGCGTGAAATTTTCAGCAAACCGTTGACGTGCAGTCAGGACGAAACCTAGGCTCGTGGGACACCCCGCTCCCCACTGTTGCCGTTCGGGGCGTTTCCAAGGAAGGTCTTCCATGTCCCACAAGTCCATCGCAGCCGGCAACCCGACTGCGCTCAACAGAAAACTGGCAGCCGCCTTGGCGGCGGCCTGCGCCACTCCCCTGGCACTGGGCGGCCTCGCCCTCCCGGCCTCCGCGGACCACACCGCCGTGCCCCAGGCCGTGGCCCTCGTCGGCTCCCTGCAGTCCGAGGTCGGCTGCCCCGGAGACTGGCAGCCCGACTGCGCGGCCAGCAGGCTGCAGCCGGTGGAAGGCTCCGCGACGCTCTACCGCGCCACGTTCGATATCCCCGCGGGAACGTACGGAATGAAGTTGGCCCTGAACAACTCCTGGGATGAAAACTACGGCGCAGGTGGAGCAGCCGGCGGGGGTGACCTGGTGCTCAATGCCCCCGGCGGGCCGGTGACCTTCACCTACGACCATGCCAGCCACACCCTCACGGACGACGTCCCCGATGCCCTCGGCGCCGAGGCGGGAGCGCACTGGCTGTCGGCGGACACCATCGCCTGGGAGGCGCCCGCAGCGGAAGGAACCACCTACCGTCTTTACAGCGCGCCCGACGGCGGCCTGGCAGTGGCGGACGGACGGGTCACCGGCGGCAGCTACGTACCGCTCGAGAAGACGAACCAGACCTTGGATGCGGGGCTGGCTGCCAAGTACCCCCACCTGGCCGGGTTCGCCTCCCTGCGGCTGGCGGCAGGTGACGCAGCGCGGGCCAAAGACCTATTGAAGGGCCAGCTGCTCGTTGCCGCAGTCGGTGCGGACGGCCGGGTCACCGCCGCCACCGGCGTGCAGGTCCCCGGGGTTTTGGACAGCCTCTACCAGGGCGCGGCGGGGCGGGAACTCGGACTTGCCTGGAAGGGCAACCGGCCGGAGCTGTCCCTGTGGGCGCCCACAGCGCGCAGCGTCACCGTCCACACCTACGCTTCCGGCTCCGGTGGGGATCCCGTCTCCAGCCGCCCCATGGAACCGGCGCAGGACGGCGTCTGGTCCCTGACCGGTGAGAAAGACTGGAAGGGCGCCTACTACCTGTACGAGGTGGAAGTCTTTGTCCCGGAAACCGGCCAGGTTGATCGGAACCTGGTCACCGACCCCTACAGCGTGGGCCTTTCCGCCAACTCCGGGCGCAGCCTGTTCGTGGACCTGGAGGACAAGGCGCTGGCCCCTGAGGGCTGGAAGAAGCTGCAGAAGCCCGCCCTCACCAAACCCGAGGACCTCTCCCTCTACGAACTCCACGTCCGCGATTTCTCCATCACCGATGAGACCGTCCCGGATGCCCATCGCGGCACTTATAAAGCCTTCACGGACACCAACAGCAACGGCATGCAGCGCCTCCGGGAGCTGACGGCCGCCGGGATGAACGCGGTCCACCTGCTGCCGGTCAATGACATCGGCACCATCGAGGAACGGCGCAGCGAGCAGCTGGAACCGGCCTGCGACCTTGCTGCCCTGCCGGCGGATTCGGAGGAGCAGCAGGCCTGCGTCGCGGAGACTGCTGCCAAGGACGGCTTCAACTGGGGCTACGATCCCCTGCACTACACAACCCCGGAGGGCTCCTACGCCACCGATCCGGACGGCGCCACCAGGACCACCGAATTCCGCGAGATGGTGGCCGCCCTGAACACCGCCGGTGCGCGGGTGATCCAGGATGTTGTCTACAACCACACCTCGAGTGCCGGCCAGTCCGGGAGCAACAACCTGGACCGCATTGTTCCGGGCTACTACCACCGCCTCAACCCCGGCACCGGGTCCCTTGAGACGTCCACCTGCTGCGCCAACACGGCCACCGAGAACACCATGATGGGCAAGCTCATGATCGACTCCCTGGTGACCCTGGCCAGGACCTACAAACTGGACGGCTTCCGTTTTGACCTCATGGGCCATCACTCGAAGCAGAACATGCTGGACGTCCGGGCGGCCCTGGACAGGCTGACCCTGGCCAAGGACGGTGTGGACGGCAAGGCCATCACCCTGTACGGCGAGGGCTGGAACTTCGGCGAGGTGGCCAACAACGCCCGGTTCGTCCAGGCCACCCAGGAGAACATGGCCGGCACCGGCATCGGCACCTTCAACGACCGCCTGCGCGATGCCGTGCGCGGCGGCGGCCCCTTCGATCCCGACCCCCGGGTGCAGGGCTTCGGATCCGGCCTGTACACGGACCCCAATGATTCGCCGGCCAACGGCACCCCGGAGCAGCAGAAGGCAGCACTCCTGCTGGCCCAGGACCTGGTGAAGGTGGGCCTGACAGGCAACCTGAAGGACTACTCCTTTGTTGACCGCACCGGCGCCACCGTCACCGGGGCGGACGTGCCGTACAACGGTGCGCCGGCGGGTTACACCAGCGATCCGCAGGAGGCCGTCACCTATGTGGAGGCCCATGACAACGAGACGCTCTTTGATGCCCTTGCGCTGAAGCTGCCGCAGGACACCCCCATGGCTGAACGGACGCGGATGCAGACCCTGGCCCTGAGCACCACCGCGTTTGGCCAGGGCATCTCCTTCTGGCACGCGGGCGGCGAGGCGCTGCGCAGCAAGTCCCTGGACCGCAACAGCTACGATTCGGGCGACTGGTTCAACATCATGGACTACACGGACGGCACCAATGGCTTCGGCCGCGGGCTGCCGCCCAAGGCGGACAACGAGGACAAGTACGGCTACATGCGCCCGCTGCTGGCGGACCCTTCGCTGAAGCCGGCTCCCGGTGAGATTGCTGAAGCGCGCGGCCGGGCTGCCGAGCTCCTGCAGATCCGCAAGAGCACACCGCTGTTCCACCTGGGCGAGGCCGGCCTGGTCCAGCAGAAGGTGTCCTTCCCCGACGGCGGTCCCGGACAGGCTCCGGGCGTGGTGGTCATGCACATCGACGATTCCGTAGGCCCGGACGTGGACAAGGACCTGCGCGGGCTGGTGGTGGTGTTCAACGCCGCCGACGACGCCGTCAGCCAGACGGTTGCCGCGACGGCAGGGGCGGCCTACGTCCTGCACCCGGTCCAGTCCGGCGGCATCGATCCCCTTGTCAAGACGGCCAGCCACGATCCTGCGACCGGCACCTTCACCGTTCCGGGCCGCACCGTGGCGGTGTTCCAGCTCGGCTAGGCGCACGCCCCTGGCCCAGCCCACCTGAATCTCCACCGCTGAGTCTCCCCACCTTTAAGGCAGGACGACGGCGTGCCCCGGCGAAACGCCGTCGGCCGCGCCATCCGCCCCGCGAAAGGTGGGGAGACTCAGCGGCTTGTGCCTGGGCGCGCAGTCTAGGCTTTTGCCATGGACTTCCCTGAGATCGCCGCAGCCGTCGCCGGACTGCGCGGCGCCGTGCGCGGCGCTCCGGGCGGCGGGCGGCGGATGCTGCTGGGCATCACGGGTGCGCCGGGCGCCGGCAAGTCCACGTTCGCTGCCTGGCTGCAGCAGCAGTTCGGGCCCGGGCAGGCTGTGGTGGTACCCATGGACGGCTTCCACCTGGGCAACGCCGTCATTGAGGGCACGCCGCTGCGGCAGCGCAAGGGTGCCATCGACACGTTCGACGCCGGCGGGTACCTGTCGCTGTTGCGCCGGCTGGTGCGGCGGGATGAGGCAGTGGTCTACGCGCCGGAGTTCCGCCGCACCCTCGATGAACCGGTGGCGGCGTCCATCGCCATCCCCGCGGAAGTTTCCCTGGTGATCACGGAAGGCAACTACCTGTTGTTCGAGCAGGAACCCTGGAAGGACATCCGGGCGCAGCTGGACGAGGTCTGGTTTGTTGATGTCCCCCCGGCGCTGCGGCTGAAACGGCTGGTGGAACGGCACATCTCGTTCGGGATGGAGCGGGCCGCGGCGGAAGCCTGGGCAGCCGGCCCGGACGAGGCCAACGCCATGCTGATCGAGGCCACCCGCCCGGCGGCCAGCAGGATTATTCCCTGGCACTAAGGAGTTGCCACTACCAACGGCATCTCGAAACAGCGCCGGTCATGGCATGGCGAAGAAACAGGAGAACTGATGGCACATGTGGTAACCCTCGGAGACGGACTCAACGTCAGCCCGCTCGGCTTCGGCGGCATGGCCCTGACGCCCGTGTACGGGGAGGTGGACCAGGAAGACGCGCTCCGCACGCTGCACCACGCCGTCGACTCCGGCGTCACCTTCATCGACACTGCAGACATCTACGGCGGGGGCAGCAACGAGGAACTGATCGCGCAGCTGCTGAAGGAGCGGCGGGACGAGGTCCAGCTGGCCACCAAGTTCGGGCTGGTGGGCACGCCGGCGGACGGCTACACGGACATCCGCGGCGACGCCGACTACATCCGCCAGGCCGTGGACCGCAGCCTGCGCCGGCTGGGCACAGACGTGATCGACCTCTACTACATGCACCGCCGCGACCTCCGCGTTCCCATGGCGGAAACCGTGGGAGCCATGGCGGAGCTGGTGCAGCAGGGCAAGGTCCGGCACCTGGGGCTGTCCGAGGTGACGGCCCGGGAGCTGGAGGAAGCCAGCGCCGTGCACCCCATTGCGGCGGTCCAGAGCGAATGGTCCATCTGGAGCCGCGACGTGGAACGCAACGTTGTTCCTGCCGCTGCCGCCCTGGGAACCGGTTTTGTGCCGTACTCTCCGTTGGGCCGGGGATTCCTCACCGGCACCGTCGACGCCTCCAGCCTGGGGGACAACGACTTCCGGCGCCGGATCCCCCGGTTCGCCCCGGATGCCGCCGGCGCCAACCAGGCGGTGGTGGACACGGTGCAGGCCGTGGCGGACAGCCTGGGCGCGACGCCCGCGCAGGTTGCCCTCGCCTGGCTGCTCGCGCAGGGCAGGACGCTGGGGCTGCCGGTCGTCCCCATCCCCGGCACCCGCAAAGCCCACCGGATAGACGAGAACCTCGGCGCGCTGGACCTGGAACTGGCCCCGGCGCACCTGGACGCGCTCGGCGAAGCGTCGGACGCCGTCGTCGGTTCCCGCTCAGCCGACCCCACGTGGGTCTCGGAGGGCCGCGAATAGGGCGTTGAGAGACGCCGAAGGGCGCGAATAAAGCATCACACGACGCCGAAGGGCGGCCCCGCAGGGGACCGCCCTTCGGCACGCGTCAGGTCAGGAGGCGGAACGTGCTTTCCGGACCAGCTCGGCACAGCGTTCGCCGATCATCATGGTGGTGATGTTGGGGTTCACGGTGGTCAGTTCCGGCATGACGGAGGCGTCAGCCACCCTCAGCCCGGTGACGCCCTTGACGCGCAGTTCGGGATCCAGCGGCGACATCCCGTCGTCGGCCGCGCCCATCCGGACCGTCCCGGCCGGGTGGTACACGGTGTTGTGGGTCTTCCGGATGTAGTCGGTGATCTCCTCATCGCTCTGGATCTCCGGGCCGGGGTACAGCTCGGTTCCCACCCAGTCGGCCAGCGCCGGCTGCGCGGCAATCTCACGTGCCTTGCGGATCCCGGCGATCATCACGCGCATGTCGTGGCCGTCCGGGTCGGTGAAGTATCGGGGGTCCACCCTGGGCTTGTCCCGGAAGTCCTTGCTGCGCAGTTTCACGGTTCCGCGGCTGCGGGCATGCGTGACGTTGGGCGTGAGGCAGAAACCGTTCTCCGTTGTGGGGAAACCCTGCCGCAGCGTGTGCATGTCGAACGGCACCGAGCCGTAGTGGAACATCAGGTCGGGCCGGTCCAGGCCTTCCTCGGTGGTGGTGAAAATGCCTGCCTCCCACCACTGCGTGGACGTCTCCGTCATGGGCTGCCTGGCCTCCCACTGGATCACGCCTTCGGGGTGGTCCTGCAGGTGCTCGCCGACGCCCGGTGAGTCCACACGGACGGGGATGCCGAATTCCTCCAGCTGGGCGGCCGGGCCGATGCCCGAAAGCATCAGCAGCTTGGGGGAATCGATGGCTCCGGTGGAAACGATCACCTCGGCCCGCGCGGTGAGCTCATGCGTCCTGGCAAAGGCATTGTCCACCACGGCAACGCCGGTGCAGCGGTTGGCGGCGTCGAAGGTGAGTTCCTTGGCCCGCAGCCCGGTCATGAGCGTGAAGTTTGCGCGGTCCATGATCGGGTGGATGTAGGACACCGAACTGGAGGACCGGGTCCCGTCCGCGCGGCGGTTGATCTGGAAGAACCCGGCGCCGTTGATCACCGTTTCCCCGGTGTTGAACTGCGCCTTCGGGATGCCGGACTGTTCGCAGGCTTCCAGCATGGCCCGGCCGGCGGGATCCGACGCCGGGACGTTCATCAGGTGCACCGGGCCGCTGTCGCCGTGGTGCGGTGCGTCGGGGCCGGCGTCCTCGTTGGTTTCCAGCTGCTTGAACAGCCGGAAGGCCAGGTCCGAGTTCCAGCCGGTGGCGCCGAACTTCTGCTCCCACTCGTCAATGTCCTCGCGGGGCGCCCAGAAGGCGATGCAGGAGTTGTGGCTGGAACAGCCGCCCATGACCTTGGCCCGGGCATGCCGCATGAAGGAGTTGCCGTTTTCCTGCTCCTCGATGGGGTAGTCCCAGTCGTAGCCGGACTCCAGCAGCTCCATCCAGCGGTCCAGTTGCAGGATCTCGGGAAGGTTCCGGTCATCGGGCCCGGCTTCCACCAGGGCAACCTCCACGGCCGGGTCCTCGCTCAGGCGCGATGCCACGGCGGCCCCGGCGGAGCCGCCGCCGATCACGATGTAGTCGAATTCCGTCTTTGCTGCCATGTGCCTTAGTTCCTCCCTGCAGGTGCGGCGGCGTGGTCCGCGAACCAGCCGGTGACCTGCGGATCGATGTTCTGGTAGACGTGCTTGGCTTCCTGGTACTCGGCCAGGCCGGTGGGCCCCAGTTCGCGGCCGACGCCGGACTGGCCGAACCCGCCCCACTCCGCCTGCGGCAGGTAAGGGTGGAAATCGTTGATCCAGATGGTGCCGTGGCGCAGCGCCCGGGCCACCCGCTGGGACTTGCCGGCGTCCTGGGACCAGACGGCACCGGCCAGGCCGTAGTGGGTGTCGTTGCCGAGTTTCACGGCTTCCGCCTCGGTGGTGAAGGTTTCCACCGTGACCACGGGGCCGAATGCCTCGTCAACCACCACGGACATGCCGCTCTTGACCTGGTCCAGGACGGTGGGCAGGTAGAAGAAGCCCTTCTCCAGCTCCCCGGTTCCCCACGCACCGCCGCAGCGCAGCCGGGCGCCCTCGGCGATGCCCTTCTCGACGTAGGCCGTGACCTTGTCGCGGTGGGCGGCGGAGATCAGCGGGCCGGTCTCGGCGTCCGGATCGAACGGTCCGCCCAGGCGGATCTGCCCCGCCCGGCGCACCAGCTCATCCACGAACTCCTCCGCGATGGACTCCTCGACGATCAGCCGGGCGCCGGCGGAGCACACCTGGCCGGAGTGCACGAATGCGGCATTGAGGGCGTTGTCCAGGGCGGCGTCGAAATCGGCGTCCGCGAAGACGATGTTGGGGTTCTTGCCGCCCAGCTCCAGCGCCACTTTCTTGACCGACGCTGCCGCCGAGGCAGCGATGGCTTTCCCGGTTTCCAGGCCGCCGGTGAAGGACACCAGGTCCACATCCTGATGGCCGGAAAGGACGGGGCCCACGGTCTTGCCGTCGCCCAGCACAAGGTTCGCGACGCCGTCGGGCAGTCCCAGCTCCTGGAGGACCTCCATCATCAGGATGGAGGTGTGCGGCGTCAGTTCGCTGGGCTTGAGGACGAAGCTGCAGCCCGCGGCGAGCGCGGGGGCAATCTTCCAGGCGGCCTGCAGCAGTGGGTAGTTCCACGGGGCGATCAGCGAGCACACGCCAACGGGCTCGTATTCGATCCGGCTCACCACCGTGGCACTGCCGGCATCCACCACGCGGCCTGAATCCTGGCCGGCAAGCTTGCCGAAGTACTCAAAGCAGTTGGCGATGTCGTCCATGTCGATTTCGCTTTCCACCAGGCGTTTGCCGGTGTCCAGCGTCTCGGCGCGGGCAAACTCGTCCTTGCGCTCCCGCAGCCGGTTGGCGACTTTGATCAGGAACGTGCCCCGCTCCAGCGCCGACTTCCCGGACCACGCGCCGGAATCGAAGGCTGCCCTCGCCGCCTCCACGGCACGGTCCGCATCCGCGGCGGTCCCCTCCGAGACAGAGCCCACCAGTTCGCCGTCGGCCGGGCAATGGATGTCCCGGGTGCCGCCGTCGGACGCTGCGGTCCAGCTGCCGCCGATGTAAAGCGTTGCCGTGCTCATTTCGTTTCCTCCTGCATGTCGAAGTCGGATTCCCAATTGTCTTTTGCCACCTGGTCCTCAACCAGGACGGTATTTCCGGGCGCTGCACGGTTCAGGTGCAGGAATTCAAGGTGCTGTTCGTAGTGGTCCAGGACGTCCGTGATGACCTGTTCCTTGGTGTAGCCCATGAGGTCGTAGCCGTAGCTGCCCTCCTGGGAGAACACCTCCATGCGGTAGTAGTGGTCGTCCGGATCAGCCCTGCGCGTGGCATAGCTGGGCGTCTCGTACTGCACCGGGTAGATCTGGTATTTGAAGGCCCGTTCCTCGCCCATGGGCAACTGCAGGTCGATGCTGCGGATGCCGCAGGGTTCCACGGTGGTCACTGTCAGTGCCGTCTCCGCACCCTGTGCTTTGAGTTCGGCTTCAACTTCCTGCAGCGCCGGGACGGCCACGGCTTCGGCGAAGCGGATGGTCTGCCTCCGCCCGGGGTAGCTCATGGCGCGGCTGAGCCGTTGCCGCCAGGTGCGTCCACCGCGCAGGTCGCTGGAGCGGCCCGTGATGATGCCGGGCAGACTGGCGCGGTAGCTGTCGTTGAGCGAGTTCTCCACCCGGAGGGCCTTGTAGAGGCCCAGCATGATGAACACCAGCAGCAGGGACAAGGGAAGGCCCATGACGATCGTGGCATTCTGCAGCGTGGTGACCCCGCCGACCGTGAGCATGGCCAGGGTCAGCAGGCCGGTGGCCACAGCCCAGAACACGCGCATCCATTCAGGCCCGTCGGAATCCGCGTCCTTCAGGTGGGAGGTGAAGTTGGACATCACCAGGGCGCCGGAGTCCGCCGATGTCACATAGAACAGCAGCCCCGTGAATGTTGCTACGGCCGCTGTGAGGGGGACAGCCGGGTACTCAGCCAGGAGGCTGTAGAACCCACGCTCCGGATGGCTCATGGCAGCGTCGCCGAAGGCCATGTTGCCGCCCATTACCAGCTCAAGGCTGGAGTTTCCGAAGATGGAGATCCACAGCACGATGAAGAGGAAGGGGACTGTCATGGTGCCCAGCACAAACTGCCGGATGGTGCGGCCGCGGGAGATGCGGGCCAGGAACAGGCCCACGAAGGGCGCCCACGCAATCCACCACGCCCAGAAGAACAGGGTCCACGCGTTCATCCACTCTGTGGGCTTGTCATAGGCAAATGTATCCATGGTCATGGCGGGGAACCGGCTCACCACGTCACCGATGTTCTGGACGATCCCGTCCAGCAGGAAGTTCGTCTTGCCGGTGGCGAGGATGAACAGCATCAGGGCCACGGCCAGGATCACGTTAAGCTCCGAGAGCCGCCGGATGCCCTTTTCCACGCCGGACACCACGGACACCGTGGCCATCACCACGGACAGGGCGATCAGGCCGATCTGCACGGAGAGGTTCTCCGGGATGCCGAACATGAAGTTGAGCCCGTAGTTGAGCTGCACGACGCCGATGCCCAGCGAGGTGGCGATGCCGAAGATGGTACCGAGCAGCGCGGCGATATCCACCGCGTGCCCCATCGGGCCTTCGATCTTCTTCCCGAAGATGGGATAGAGCGCGGACCTGATGCTCAGCGGCAGGTTGTGGCGGTAGGAGAAGTAGCCCAGGGCCAGCCCCATCAGGGCGTACAGGGCCCAGCCCGTGATGCCGTAGTGGAACAGCGTCCATACGAGCGCCTGCCGTGCGGCCTCGGCGGTCCCGCCCTCCCCCTGCGGCGGAGCCAGGTACTGGCTGACGGGTTCGGACACGGAGAAGAACATCAGGTCGATGCCGATTCCGGCCGCGAACAGCATGGCCGCCCAGGTGAACATTCCGAACTGCGGTTTGGAATGGTCCGGGCCCAGCTTGGTCCTGCCCACACGGGACACTGCCGCGAACAGGACGAAGACCACCACCGCGGTGACGATCAGAAAGTAGTACCAGCCCATGTTGGTGGACACCCAGCCCACCATGGATCCGATCACGGCTTCTGCGTTGTCTTTGGCAACAATGGCCCACAGGGCGATGCCGAGCACCCCGAAAGCGGAGCCGAAGAACACGGCTTTATTCACCCGGGTGGTGGCTTCGGGGCCGGCGTCGGCGGCCGGCGTGTTCTTCCCTGCCGATGGTTGCTGCGACTTTGGATCAGCGTTTTTCATTCCCGCGGTGGACGCGGGCGGCGTTGCATTTTGGCTCATCGTGTCCCATTCCAGTTTTGAGGCTGTGGTGCGGACGACGTCGGCTCATTGGCTTTCGGACACCGCCGAAAAACCGCAGCCCGCACCATGAGTGACTGTGGCTTGGTTTTCGACGCTACCAAGCTGTTTCCCGAAGGGCCGACTTTTATGAGTCCGGTCACTAGGCCAGACTGAACCCCATGGACTCACTCATTCACGACCTGCGTGACATCACCATCCGCCGGATTTCGGTCAGCGAGATGGACAACAACGTGTACCTGTTGACTGCCAAAGCCAGCGGCGAACAGGTGCTGATCGACGCCGCGGATGATGCGCCGGCCATCCAGGGGCTGCTTGCCGACGCCGCCGCGGACACGTCCACCACGTCGAAGCTGGCACTGATCGCCACCACGCACCAGCACTGGGACCACGTCCGGGCGCTGAAGGAGCTCGTGGAGGCCACCGGCTCCCCAACTGCCGCAGGAACGGACGACGCCGGCGCGCTGCCTGTTGCGGTGGACCGGAACCTGGAGCATGGGGACAGGGTGGCCGTGGACGGCTTTGCGCTGACGGCGGTCCACCTGCGCGGGCACACGCCCGGCTCGATTGCCTTCGCCTATGAGGGCCCCGAAGGACCCGTGCACATCTTCTCCGGTGATTCGCTGTTCCCCGGAGGTGTGGGCAACACCCAGAAGGACCCGGAACGGTTCAGCCAGCTGTTGGACGACGTAACCCAGCGGCTGTTCGGGGCCTACCCGGATGACACCGTGGTGCACCCGGGCCACGGCAAGCCGACTACCCTGGGCGCCGAGCGGCCCCACCTTGAGGAGTGGCGCGCCCGCGGCTGGTAGCTGTTAAACGCATCGAGTGCTCCGTACCTGTCGTTTAGACGCGTCATAACGACAACTACGGAGCACTCGATGTGGGAACTAGTGGGGATTAGCGGCTGCGGCGTTCGTTGGACGCCGGAGCCGAAGCGCGGCGGGGACCGCTGCGCGCGGGACGGCCGGAGCCGCCGCCGTTGCCGGCGTAGGATCCGCCGGAGGTGCCACCGGTGTTGGAGGACCAGACAGCCTTGTTGCCGCCGCTGGCTGCGCCGGCCCCTGCGGAGCGCTGTCCGCCGGTCCGGGCACCCGTTCCCGCGCCGGCTGCGGCACGCTGGCCGGTTGCCGGGCGGCCGCTGCGCTGGCCGCCTGAGGAAGCCGGACGGCCCGAGCTGGCCGGACGTCCGGTGCCGCCACGCGGAGCGTCACTGCGGGTGACGCGTGATTCTGCACGCCCGTCCGAACCACGGCCAGCCGATGCACGGCCACCTGCCGCGGGGACGTCGTTGCGGTGCGTGGAGGCCGTGCCGCGTCCGCGGTTGTTACGGCGGGCGGCTGCTGCCGCTACCGCGCGGTCCTCGTTCTGCTCAGCGACGCGGTCGAAGGCTGCCCGGGCTTCGGTCCGGCCTTCGAAAGCGACGGCACGGCGCTCGGCGCGCGGGATGTCGGTGCGGGTGGGCTCAGCCGAAACCCGGCCGCGTCCACCGCGGCCGCCACGACCGCCTGCAGTGGGGGCAGCCTGGCGGCGTGCCCGCTTGCGCTCTGCGTTGGCACCGGTGGAGGTGCCGCCGCCCTGCTGCGCGGCCTTCTTGGCCAGCAGCGCTGCGCGGGTGCGGGGATCGATCTTCTCGGCCATGTCGCCCACCAGCTCCGCAACCAGCGGGGAGTTGGCGGTGACGCGCTCGAAGTTGACCTCCACGCCGGCAGCCTTCATCAGCTTCTTGACGTCGGTCTGCTGTTCCGGGAGGGTCAGCGTGACCACGGTGCCGTCGGAACCGGCGCGGGCGGTACGGCCCGAGCGGTGCAGGTACGCCTTGTGCTCGGTGGGCGGGTCAACGTGGATGACCAGTTCGACGTCGTCCACGTGCACGCCGCGGGCTGCGACGTCGGTGGCCACCAGGACGCGGACGTCACCGGAGGAGAACTCGGCCAGGTTGCGGTCGCGAGCGTTCTGCGACAGGTTGCCGTGCAGGTCCACGGCCGGGATCCCGGCGTCGGTCAGGGTCTTGGCGAGCTTGCGGGCGTGGTGCTTGGTCCGCATGAAAAGTACGCGGCGGCCTGCACCGGAGGCAAGCTCAACGATCAGCTGCTTCTTGACGGTCTGGTCATTGACCACCAGCACGTGGTGCTCCATGGTGGTCACCGCTGCCTGCGGATCGTCCACGGAGTGGGTCAGCGGGTTGGACAGGTAGCGCTGGACGATCTTGTCCACGCCGTTGTCCAGCGTTGCGGAGAAGAGCAGGCGCTGGCCCTGGCTGGGGGTCATGTCCATGAGCTTCTTCACCACGGGCAGGAAGCCGAGGTCGGCCATGTGGTCCGCCTCGTCCAGGACCGTGATTTCCACGGCCTCAAGGGTGAGGACGCGCTGGCGGATCAGGTCCTCAAGGCGGCCGGGGCAGGCGATGACAATGTCGACGCCGGCACGCAGTGCCTTTTCCTGGCGCGCCTGGGAGATTCCGCCGTAGATCACGGTGGTGTTCAGGCCGGCGGCCTTGGCCAGCGGCTCGATGGTGGCGTTAATCTGGGTGGCCAGCTCACGGGTGGGTGCCAGGACCAGGCCCATGGGGCGTCCGGGCTTGCGGAAGTGCTTGGCTTCCCGCTCAGCGAGTCTTGCTACAAGCGGGATGGCGAAAGCGATGGTTTTACCGGATCCGGTCCGGCCGCGGCCCAGGACGTCACGCCCGGACAGCGTGTCCGGGAGGGTCTTGACCTGGATGGGGAACGGTTCAACGATTCCCTGTGCGGTGAGGGTGTCTGCAAGGGCCTTGGGTGTACCGAGGGCAGAAAAAGTAGTCATGTATTTATACGGTCTTTCAGGCGGTATCCAGGCGGATATCGGCCCCCGATGCCGGTTGGACCAGGGGTTCGCCGAAGAAAAGTCAGGTGATCAACCGGGCCGCTGCAAATTTTGGCAGTCAGCCGGGACCAAATGGAACGCGTTCATCGACGCAGGATGTGCCTCTCACATGAAAAAAGCCCAGTCCCTGGCTGGAGGTGTACCTCCGAACAGGAAAACCTGGGCATCACTGCACATCAAGTTCCACCAGTCTAGCATCCCGCCGCCGTCGGCCCGTTCCCCGGTTACATCCCACCCCTTCCCTCCCCTCCCCAACTAGGTAGCGCTAAGTGTCGTTTTGAGCCCTGAAAACGACACTTAGCGCTACCCGGTTGAGGGCGTTGCCATCATTGGCGTCGAGGGGCAGGCTTGGGGCATGAGCGAACACGCGGCCCACCAGCATGACACGCAGCATGACACGCGCGACGGCGGCCCGGGCCTTCCGGACGGAACATCAGCGGAGGCCGCGGGGATCCACAGCGGCGCCACCATCCACAGCGGCGCCGATCCCGCTGCCACCTGGGATGAGCGGTACCGGAGCAAACCCCAGATGTGGAGCGGCAAGCCCAACCCGCAGCTGGTCAGGGAGGCCGGGGGCCTGCGGCCGGGAAAGGCGCTGGACCTGGGCTGCGGTGAGGGCGCGGATGCCATCTGGCTCGCCCAGCAGGGCTGGACCGTCACCGCCGTCGACGTTTCCGCGGTGGCGCTGGACCGGGCCCGCTCGCACGAGAAGGCGGCGTTGGCCCGGGAAGCCGTCCACGCCGCGGATGGCGCCATCGCGAGCCGGATCACCTGGCAGCAGGCGGATCTCGAGCAGTGGCAGCCCGGGGCGTCCTTCGACCTGGTGTCAACGCAGTTCCTGCATTCCCAGGAGCTCGCCTGGCAGGGACCGCTGCGGACGGCTGCGGCAGCGGTCAAGCCCGGCGGCACGCTGCTGGTGGTGGGCCACCACCCTGACCGGCTGCCGCCGTGGGGCGGTGCCGGGCACCACCACAGGGAGATGTTCTACACCGGCGATGAGCTGGTCCAGGAACTGGGACTGGAGGGACCGGAGTGGCAGCTGGAGGTCCAGACCAGCCGGGAACGGCCGGTGACGGGACCGGAGGGCCAGCACGCAACCATCGCCGACGTGGTGGTGCGCGCAACCCGGCTCCCCTGACCCTCTTGGAGTTTTTGTCCAGATATGCAGGGTTCCGAGGCCTGCAACCCTGCATATCTGGACAAAAACTCAGGGGGTTGTGGCGGCGGTGACCCGGGGCGCCACGGCGGCTGCGGCTGCGGCGAGCACGGCGGCAAGGCCAAAGACCCCGGCGAAGGAACCCGCCGTCGTCGTAAAGGCCGCGAACACGAGGCCCGTGGTGGCGAGCGCCAGCGCCCCGCCCAGGGAATCCGCAATGGACATGGCAGAGCTGTTGAAGCCCTCGTTCTCCTTGGTGGACAGCGCCAGGGTCATCACGCTGAGCCGCGGATACAGCAGCCCCATGCCTCCGCCCGCAGAGATCCAGCCTGCGATGGCGACGGCGGCCGGCCAGTTGAGCGCTGCCGTTGCCAGGGCAAGGACCACCGCTCCGAGGACCATCAGCGCCCCGATGCTCACGGCCCGGCGGTGCGGCAGCCTGGCACCCAGCCTGCCCTGGACAGCTGACGCGCCGGCCCAGGACAGTGCCCCGGCGGTGAGGGTCAGGCCCGCGAAGGTGGGAGAGAAGTCGTACTGCTCGATCAGCAGGTAGGGCAGGTAGACCTCGGCGCCGAAGAACCCGGCCGAGGCGAGCCCGCGGGTAAGGATGACGCTGGGCAATCCGCGCCGGGCAGTGAGGGTGCCACGGGGAACCAGTGGCCTGACTGCCAGCAGCGCCACGCCCACCGCGACGACAGCAAGGGCGCCTGCAACTGCGGGAATGCCGGGAACGCGCACCCCGGCGGACAGGTTGAGCCCGAGCACCGCGGCGGCGGCCAGCGCCGCCCACCCCAGCCGGCCCACCGCCCACGGCGTGGAGGTGTGGCTGGAGGGCGTGCCGAGCCGCCGCAGGACAGGGGCGATCATCAGCAGTGCCGGGATGACCAGGCCCACCACGCCCAGGAACACCCAGTGCCAGCTGAAGACCTGCGCCACGATCCCGGCAGCAAAAGGTCCCACGAGCGACGGGATCACCCACGCGGCGGAGAACGCCGCGAAGATCTTCGGGTGCAGCGCGCCGGGATAGATGCGGGCCACCAGCACATACAGCGAGACGGTCAGGGCTCCCCCGCCGAGGCCCTGCACCAGGCGGCCTGCCACGAGCGCCGGCATCGATGCAGCGGTTCCCGCGATCAGCAGTCCCAGCACAAACAACGCGACGGAGGTGTAGAGCGGGGCCGTGGGTCCGCGCCGGTCGGACCAGTTTCCGGCGGCAACCATGCCGATCACCCCGGTGGCCAGCGGACCGGCGAAGGCGAGGGCGTAGAGGGCCGCGCCGTCGAGTTCGCGGCTGACGAGGGGCATGATGGTGGTGACGGCAAGGGATTCAAACGCTGCCAGGAACACCAGGGCGCACGTGCCCACGGTCACCCAGAGGTACGGGCCGGCAAGGATTCCCGACGCCGGACGGGTGGCTGGAACCACGGAATCCTGCACCTTGTCCCTCAGCTGACGTACCTGTTGCGGCCGGCGCGGTACCCGAAGACCGCGGCCAGCAGGCCGACCACCAGGAACAGGACTCCGGCAGCGGTGAAGGACCCGGTGGCCTGGTGCAGCTGGCCCACCATCAGCGTCCCGGTGGAGCCCAGCCCGTAGCCCACGCCCTGCATCATGCCGGACAGGTGCGCCGCAGTGTGCCCGTCGCGGGTGCGGAGCATGATCATGGTGAGTGCGACGGCGGTGAGGCTTCCCTGGCCAAGGCCCAGCAGCCCCGCCCACACCCAGACCAGGTCAAGGGGACCGAAGATGCTCAGGGCGAAGCCGCCGCCGGTCATCAGGGCCACCACGGTGTTGATGGCACGCTGGTCCCGGAACCTGGCTGCGAGCGCCGGGGCAAACAGTGAGCCGAGCATCTGCAGCACGATGCACACGGAGACGATCAGCCCGGCCGTGGCTCCGTCCACGCCCCGTTCCCGCAGGATCGGGGCCAGCCAGGCAAAGACGCTGAAGGACATCATGGCCTGCAGCACCATGAAGATGGTCACTTGCCAGGCCACCGCGGAGCGCCACACGTTGACGCCGTCCCTGACAGCCTGGTGCCGGATGCGGGGCTGGCGGAGTGCCACCGGCAGGAAGAGCAAAAGTACGACGGCGGCAGGCGCGGCCCAGAACCACAGCGCCAGGGTCCACTCCCCCGAGGCCGTGTACACCGGGTAGGTGAAGCCCGCCCCGAGTGCCGCCGAGGCGCAGATGGCCGTGGTGTAGAGCCCTCCCATCAAGCCCAGCCGGTGCGGGAAGTCCCGCTTGACCAGCCCGGGCAGCAGGACGTTGCACAGGGCGATGGCGGCTCCGCATGCGGCTGTCCCGGCGAGCAGCCCGGGCAGGTGGCTGGCTCCCGGCAGCTCAACGGGGCGGAGCAGCAGCCCGGCCGTGAGGACGGCCATGGCGCCGAGGAGCACCCGCTCAGCGCCGAACCGCCTGGCGAGGACCGGGGCAAGCGGCGCGAACACTCCCAGCAGGGTGACGGGCACCGTGGTCAGCACCACCACGGCCCAGCCGGGGAGTGCGGCCTGGGCCGTCACCTCAGGCAGGACCGCCGAGAAGCTGGAGAAGACTGTGCGCAGGTTCAGTCCTATCAGGACCAGGCAGAGCCCCAGGTAGGCGAGCTGCCGGCGGCTCCCAACGTGGGTGGGCCCGGGTACGGGCGACTCATCAACCTCGGCATCCACCAGGATGCCTGCCGGCTCACTCGCCGCAGGTTCATCAGTCCGCTGCTTCCTTGCCCCGGCGTTCGTCGCTTCCCTCACCCGCCCATTCTTGCAGGACTTGTTTCCCCGGTTATCCACATACGGGCTGCGACAGCTTCCGGCTCCTCCGCTGCCTCCATACGTTGGAGCTGCAGTTGTGCGCAGGCAAACCAGCCGGTTCAGCCATCAGCCATCAGCCACTAAGAGCACGAGGAGAGCAATGGGTGTTCCCCCACCAAATGAGCCTACGGGGAAACGGACGGCGCAGCACGAGTCGCTTCGTAAAGCGGAAGCCCATGAAGCTTTCGAAGACCGCAACGTTCGCGGGGCAACAGCCAGCCTGATCTTGGCCATTCTTGCCTTGGCCAGCATGGTTATCACCGCCCCACTGGCCATGTTCGCGATGCTTGCCACCTATCCCTCAGAGGGGCCGTCGGAGATGCCCTGGGTGACCCCCTTGGTGTTCTTCAGCCTGCCGCTCCTTTTTGCTGTACCGTCCCTGGCTTTGGCGATACATGCCATCAATCGCCCACCTGAGTCATCGCCTGACCGGCCGTCGGCGGCTGCCGCCTTATGCATTGCCGGTTTAGTCGTGGCCCTTGCTTTGGGTCCTGCGCTTGACCTGCTGGGGAACCTGTAAGTGAAGCTCCTCTCCTGCGCCGCTATTCTGGAAGGGATGAGCGAATCCCCAGAAAACCCCCAGCAGCCGCATGTCCCGAGGCCCGTCACGCCCGGAACGCAGGCTTCCTTCGGCACGTATGGCGGGCGGCCGGTGAGCTTTGTCCGCCGCGGCACCCGCCTTCAGGGCCGGCGGCAGGCGGCCTGGGAGGAGCACGCGGAACGGTGGGCTGTGGACGTCCCGCGGCACGTTGCCAACACCTCCGTCCACCCGGACTACACCTTCGACGCCGAAGCGGAGTTTGGCCGCACCGCTCCCCTCATTGTGGAGATCGGCTCGGGCCTGGGCGATGCCGTGTGCCATGCCGCCGAACAGAACCCGGACACGGATTTCCTGGCGGTGGAGGTCTACACCCCGGGCCTGGCCAACACCATCATCAAGATCAACAGCCGCGGACTCAGCAACGTCCGGGTGGTTGAGGCCAATGCCCCGGAGGTTCTGGCCACCATGCTCCCGCCCGGATCCGTCAGTGAGCTCTGGGTTTTTTTCCCCGACCCCTGGCACAAGTCCCGGCACCACAAGCGCCGCCTCATCCAGCCCGAGTTCGCTGACCTTGCAGCGAGGGCGCTGAAACCTGGCGGGCTGTGGCGCATTGCCACCGACTGGTCGAACTACGCCGTCCACGTCCGCGACGTCCTGGCGGACTCCAAAGACTTCGAAAACCTCCACACGGGCGAGCGCCGCGGGCCGGAAAGCCCCCTGACGCAGGTGTGGCAGTCCGGCGTCGAGTCCGTGGTGGGCGGGGCCCCGGTCAGGGAAGGCCGGGCTCCCGTCAGCACTGCGCACACGGGACCCAACGAAGGCATCGACGAAACGGGGGGCTGGGCACCCCGCTTCGAAGGAAGGATCCGGACCAGCTTCGAGGCAAAAGCCCACGAGGCCGGGCGGCTGATCTTCGACCTCTGCTACCGCCGGCGCTGACCAGCGCCAGGGACAGCCAGCAGGCAGCTGGCAGCAACCGGGGTCAGGCACTGGCAGCAGCCAGCAACTGGGTCAGGCCACGCTGATGGCGGCCACAATCTCCTTCAGCATGCCGAGCCTCGGTTCAATGGACGGGTCCGTAGAGGGCCAGATGACCACCACTCCGATGAACCGCCCGTTCTCCCAGACGCCAACTGTCGCTGCAACCTTCGCCGAACCCCCGGCGTCGTTGTAACCCACCACCACGGCGTACGCAGCTTTCCCCGGAAGGTTCAGTTCGCCCTCGGCAAGGAGGGAACCACCCCGCTCTTCCCGGTAGAACTCGGACATCAGGTGCGCCCACCCGTTCGCCTGCGGGGCACCCTGCACGGATGCATCGTCCTTGATGACGGTCACCAGGACGTCGCCCAGGAGTCCGTACTGCTCGGTGTTGGGTCCGGCGGTGGAATCCTCCAGGACCTGGGTGTGCTCGGGGAATTCTGCGGTGAACCCCAGCGGGGATTCGATGTGCACTGACATGGATCACAGCCTCTCGAGCTTGGTGTCGTTGGGCACCTTATAGTACGTGGACACGTTGGTGGTGGCCTGGTGTTCGGTCCTGACCTCCACCTCGCCCACCTTCACGTCAAGGCCCGCCTCATGGGAAGCGGTGACAACACTGTTGACCTGGACGGTGGCAGACCCGGCCTCGTAGAGCTTCGCCGCGTCCCGGGCCGCGCCGTAGTCATTGCCCAGGGCGACGTTCCGCAGGTAGCTGTCGATGACGTCCCTGTTCTCCGGGGTGTAGTCGACGTTGATCTTCACGGTGCCCTGGCTGCCCACGCTGACGGACGATTCGATCTTGGCCGCCTTGACGTCCGTGCCAGCCGTAACGCCCTGCGCTACCGTTCCGTCCATCGACACCGTCACCGAATCGATGTTGCTGTCCTTGTCCAGGCTGACCTGCAGCCCGCCCTTGCCGGACGCTTCGAACACCCGGCCGTCCAGGTTGAGCTTGCCCTGCGCAGAGACCTCTCCGCCCGCCGTCGCGGTCCCGTCCGTCAGGTTCCGTTCGTAGGCCAGGTCCAGCTTCGCGGAGCCGGAGCCGGCGCCTGCCTCCCCCTCCGCTTCAAGGGACAGGGTTCCCTTCGCCTTGTCCGTCTGGCCTGTGGAGCCGTTGTCGCCCGCGGCCTCGTTGATGGTGTCCAGGATGTAGCCCGGCGGGTTGCCGGCCACATCCTTGATCTCGCCCACGCTGTCCGGCGGCAGGTCCCGGTACATCTGCTCCCGGGCCTCCATGGCCTCCTCCACGCTTCCAAACGTGTACTCGCGCGAAACCTCGCCGCTGAGCGTAACTCCCGCAGCGCCGGTGGTGTCATTCACACCCAGGCCCATGTTCCCGTACACCTTCATGGTGGCGGAGCCGTCGGCGTTCTCCACCACTTCCGTGCCCACTTCGGCGCCGCCGTGGACCCAGGCGACGCGGGCTTCAATGGAAGCCGTGCCGGTCTCGGAGTAGACGGGGATGTCCGCCTTGGCCAGCTCCTGGAGGTGCTGCCTGGCCTGCTCCTGCGCGGAGGCGGGGATCCCGCCGTCCATGCGCATGAGGTCCCGGGCAAACGGGCCGGCGTCATTGCCGCCTTCGATCAGGTACTGCCGGTCGGCTGCGGACAGGCTGTCCCACCAGGCGGCCTGCTCTTCCGGGCTTGCCTCCAGCATGCGCTCCAGGTCCGACTGCAGCTCCCGGCGGTGTCCAGCGGCTGCTGCTGCGGCGGCTGCCTGTTCCCGCAGCCAGTCCCGCGCCTGGTCAGCCAGTGACGTGATCCGGTCCCAGGCACTGTTCCCGCCGGTCCCGGCCGGGGACGATGACGATGATTTCTCCTGTTCCTCGGCATGCTGCAGCAGGATCCTGGAGTTCTCCCGCAGGCTGGACACCACCTTTTCCAGGCCTGGGCGGTGGTTTCCGCTCCACTCCTGCCGGAACCGGTCACCGTCGCTGCCCTTCCACGGCGCCGACTGGATCTGGCTGTGCAGTGAGCTTGCCTGGGTACTCAGCGATGACGCCGCCCTGTCGGCGGCCTTGGCCAGGGCCCGCAGCTGGCTGACGTCAGCGCCGTAAAAAGTCATGGTGTTCCCCCGGGAGAAGTTCGCGGTGCGTGTTCAATCGCTGGTCCATATCGTTGCACGGCTGCCACGAAGGGGCGATGGGCATCCCTCCCCATCGCCCCTTGCCATAGGCAACCGGGCGCGGCCGGGCCGGGGCTCAACCGCCGCGGCCAGGCCACAGGCGGCGGCCACTGTTCCAGTACCGCCCGGGCGTGGCACGATTGCCCTAGTGTGCAGGGGCGCACACCGGAAGAGCACGTGCACAAAGGAACCGCCATCAAAAGAGAACTGAAGCAGGCCGCCGACGCGGCGGAGAACGTCACCAACTCGCGGACGCTGGAACTGCTGGCCAGGGCCGGGTTTGCGGCCAGCGGGATCCTGCACCTGCTGGTGGGGGCAATCGCCATCCGGCTGGCGTTTGGCGGTACCGGGAACGCGGACTTCAGCGGCGCGGTGGCGGAGCTTGCCACCCAGCCGGCCGGGCCGTTCCTCCTCTGGGCAAGTTTCGCGGCCTGCGCTGCGCTGGCGCTCTGGCAGGTCAGCGACGCCATTTTCGACTATAACCACCTGCCCACCAAGGAAAAGGCCGGCAAAAAGGCCAAGGCGGGGGCACAGGCACTGGTGTTCACCGGGCTCGCCCTGACCCTGATGTCCTTCGCCACGGGAACGGGCTCCGGCGGGGACAACCAAAAGACCGCCAGCGACCTGACCGTCGCGGTCATGCAGGCCCCCGGCGGCGTAGCCCTGCTGGTCCTGCTCGGAGTCGGCATCGCGGTGACCGGGGTGGTGTACGGCATCCGCGGGCTGAAGAAATCGTTCGAAAAGCACCTGGCCATGCCCGCATCCCCCACGGCGCGGACCGCTGTGACCGTCCTTGGCGTCACCGGGTACGTGGCCAAGGGAACGGTGCTGCTGCTGACGGGCCTGCTGATCGCCATCGCCACCCTGCAGGCGCACCCGGAGGACTCAACCGGGCTCGACGGCGGGCTGCGGGCACTGCGCGACCAGCCCTTCGGCATCTACCTCCTGGCCGCGGTGGGTGCCGGGCTGATCTGTTACGGCGTGTTCATGATGGTGCGGGCCAAGCTGGCCAAAATGAACCGCTAAACCGGTAGCGCCAGGAGAATCAGGGCACGGTCACCACTGCCACGGCGCGCTGGGTGCCGTCCCGCAGTTCCACGCTTGAAATGCTTCCCAGCTGGACGGGTGTGGCCCCCGTGATCCTTACCCTGCCGCTGGGGGTTGCCGTCCAGGCGCAGGCACGGTCCTCGCCGCCCGCCCGGTCCCGGACCCACAGGGACAGCGTCCCGTCCTGCGGCAGGCTGCTTCCGTTCACGGCCAGCTCGGTTCCCCAGGTCTTCCGGGCGAGGTCGATGCTGAACTGGAGGCCGCCGGCGGACTGCACCGAGTAGGTGGCGTCCGGCTGCGGCGGCCGGGCCAGGAGCGGACCCGCCGCGAGGCCCAGTGCCAGGCACGCGGCCGCGGCCGCCCCCGCCAGCGCCGTCCACCGCCGTCGTAATGTCCGACGGCGGCGGGCCAGCTTACGCAGCAGCGGCGCGGGATCCGAGGGGGGAAGCGGGTCCGCCGCTCCCGGTGCCACCGTCAGCGCAACAGCGTCCGGCACCGGAAGGGCGTCCAGCATCATGGGAACCTTCTCCAGGCCGGCAAGTTCCTTCCGGCATTGTCCGCACTCCTGCAGGTGTGTTTCAAAGGCCTGCAGGTCCTCCGCGTCTAGCCCGCCCAGCAGGTAGGCGCCCAGCAGGTGGTGCGTTTCGGCGCTGTTCACCGTTCCACCCCCATCTCGTCCAGGATGGTCCGCAGCGCCCGCACGGCGTAGTAGGCGCGGGATTTGACGGTGCCGCTGGGAATGTTGAGCTGGACGGCGGCCTCGTTCACGGTGAACCTGCGGTAGTGCAGGGCCACCAGGACGTCCCGGTGTTCCTTGCTCAGCCGCAGCAGCGCCTCCTCGACCAGCACGCGGTTGAGCAGCTCGTCCACCCTCTCCGGAACAGCGGCGGGTTCTGTCAGGCCGCTTTCCAGGGTCTCCGCGGGACGGCGCCGGGCCCGGCGGTAGTTGTCGATCATGATGTTCCTGGCCGTCCGGTACAGGTAGCTGCGGAGGCTGCCCGTGATCTCGGGGGTGTGCTGCCAGACGCGCAGCACGGTTTCCTGCACCACGTCCTCGGCAAGCTGGGGGTCGTGGGAGGCGCTGAGCACGAAGCGGCGCAGGGCTGCGCCGTGGTCGCGGTAGATGGACGCCACCACGTCCTCATCCAGCGGCATGCCGTTCCTCCTGCCGGGCCCTGCCCCACATTCCTGCTTACCACCGTAAAGACGCCGCCCGCGGCCGGAAGGTTCAACCGCCGGCGGCTGACTGTGTGAACCATTGTTCACCCCGGTACGTCGTAAGGGTTAGCGTCCGGCGGTCCGACGCCGGGCCCAGCCAGCAAGGAGCAACGCCATGAAACTCAACCTGGGCGCAGGACTCGCCGTCCTGGCCCTTTCCGCGGCACTGACTGCCTGCGGCGGCAGCACCGGAACGGCACCGGCAACCACCAGTCCCGCCGTCACGGAAGGTGCGCCGCCGGCCTCCGCAACCGCCCCCGCAGCGTCGGTCACCCCGCCGCCCGCAACGTCCGCCCCGCCGGCAAGTGCCGCCGTCGACCTTAAGACGGCTCCCTCAAGCGCCGGAGACATTGTGGTGGCCGCCAACGGGATGAGCGTGTACTTCTTCACGAAGGACGTGAAGGACTCCGGGACCAGTGCCTGCACGGACGCCTGCCTTGCAGCGTGGCCCCCGGTCACAACCGCCGCTGAGACGCCCCAGGTGGAAGGCGTCACGGGAACCGTGGGCACCATCACGACGCCGGACGGCGCGCAGCAGGTGACGTTGAACGGCCTGCCGCTGTACTACTTCGCCAAGGACACGAAGCCCGGCGACATCCTCGGCCAGGGCGTGAACGACGTCTGGTACCTGGCGGATCCGTCCGGCGAAATGATCAGGATGGGTGCATCCGGCTAGTGAGCCGGCCTTCCGGTACCGGCCCCTGCTGTCCAGTGCGCAGGCGTCACGGGAGCGGAACGGACGGAAGGTTGCCGGGCAGCGGAATCTGTGAGGGGACAGGGACTTCCGGCGCCTTGCCCAGCCCGTCGGCAACGTGCCCGGGTACGTTCCCTGGCACATTCCCGGGAACGGGGACATCGCCGGGCTTGCCGGGGGACGTTGGCTGCCCGGCGGGGGTCTCGGGCGCACCTGCACCGTCCCGTGGCGGAACGGCGGCCGGTTGCGTCGCTTCGGCGAGGTCCGCGGGGACCGACGCTGCGCCGCCAGGTGCAGTGCCGGCCGGCGCGGTTCCGGCGGGTGAGGTTCCGGCGGGTTCCGTGGGCAGCGGCGCGGCGGGCTGTCCGGTCTGCTGGCCTGACGGGGATGGGGCGGCGCCCGTCACGAAGGCGGTGATGGTGTGGTTCAGCTGCGTGAGGGAGTCGCGGATTCCCTGGTCCGATGCTGCGGCAACAGCCCCGCCGGCACTCAGCGAGACCGCCACGGAGAGGGTGGTGAGGGCGATCCGGCGCTTGGCCCTGCGGCGGGCGGCCAGTTCGTCCACCCGCGGAGCCTCGTCGGGGCCGGCCGGAGGGGGTGCGGCGGCGCCGGCTGCGGCCGGTGCGGCCGCTCCGGCAGGGGCCATCAGCGCCGCAATCGCGGCGGAAGGCTCGGGCGCGGTGTCCGCGAGCGCACGAAGCTCCAGCAGGGCAGGGCGGAGGAGGCCGTCGTCGTCCATACCTGCCTCAAGCAGCAGCTCGTCGACAAAGGCGTCGCTGCGGGTTCCTGCGGTGTCACTCATGATTCGCCTGGTTTCTCTGGAGCGTTTGTGCCTTGAGGTTGTGAAGGGCCCTGCGCTGGAGCTGTTTGATGGCTCCGGGGCTCTTGCCCATGATCTGCGCTACTTGGTCGATGGACAGATCAGCCACCACCCGGAGGGCCAGCACTTCCTGGTGTTCCTCGCTGAGTCCGTCCAGCAGGGCCACGGCCCCGCCGGTGAGTTCAACGGCGTGGTCCTCCGCGGACGGAGTGGTCCTGGCATCCTGGTGTGGATCGTACGGGCTGAGCTGGGGCCTGCGCTCCAGCCGGCGGTAGTAATCCACCATCCGTGCGTGGGCAATGGAAAAGAGCAGGGACTTGGCGCCCTGGAGTCCCCCGGTAAGTTCGCTGATTTTAGGGTAGAACGCCAGGAACACGTCCTGGGTAACTGCTTCCGGATCGTCCACGCCACGGGCTTTGAGGTATCCCTGCACGGGGCCGGCGAAGGACCGGTAGGCAGCGCCGAAGAGCACAGCCGGGTCTGTTCCGGCCGCACTCTCGAATATGTCGATCTCTTCTTGGGCCAAAGTGCTGAGCACCAGCGGCTCCTCCATCCCAGGACGCGGGGTGCGGCTGTCCGGTTTCCGGAAGGGACAGCCTGTCCCCTGTGTTTCCTGCTGCCTGTCGGCAGGTGCTCCCGGCGGGCCCTCGAACGGGTGGTTGCGTTCGGGCCGCCGGGGCTGTCTGTACTGCGGGAACAGGCCTGGGGCCGGTTCCCGCAGTACAGACTAGCGATCAGCCCTTAGCGGACTGAAACGGAGGGGGTGTCCACTACGTTGCCGCCCTGGGCGGGAACAGCGGGGACGGCGGGCACGGCGGGCTCGCCGTCAACGCCGGGAACGGCAGGCACTGCCGGAACGGCCGGAAGCTCGGGGCGCTCAACATCAACGGCTGCAGAGCCATTTGCTGCGGCGCCGGCCTCGGCGGCTGCGTCAGCTTCGGTCACGACGTCGGCGCAGTAGCTTTCGACGTTCGCTTCGCCTTCCGCGGCGATCACCAGGGAGGAGAAGCCCTGGGAGGAGGCGTTCAGGCCGCCGTTGGTGAAGGCGGTGCACAGGCCGAAAGCCGCGGCGCCGGCTGCGTCAACGCCGGTGTCCGCGGCAGCAGAAGCGGAAGTGTTGGCGGAGGCGTTCTCGTTGGTGGCCTTGGCGTCGGCTGCGGCTGACGCCTCTGCGTCGGCAGCAACGTCGGCGTCGGCGTCTGCTGCGGTCTCGTTGGCTGCTTCGACAGCGGCCTCGGCGGTGGCTTCCGCGCTGGCCTGCGCGTCAGCGGCTACTTCCGATGCGAGCTCCGGGGCGGTATTGCCGAAGAGGTCGTGAGCGGTCTGCTGCGCCTGGGCGGGGAGGACGCCGGAAACGGCTGCGGCGCCGGTTCCGCCGACGGCAATGGTGCCGGCTGCCAGGACTCCGGCAGCGACTTTGCTGGTGGCGAGGACGGTGAACAACGACATTTAAAACTCCAAAACCTAGACAACACTTTCGATTCGGGCCCGTCGGGCGGACCCATCACCTCCTACATCGCAGGGGACGGCGGAAAGGTTACGGGGGCGCAGAAACTTTTTCAGCGCGCCAGCATCCGTGGTCTGCTGACCGTGGAGGCTGGAGCCCGCTCACACCGCGTCGTGGCGCCTGGACATGGCCTCGCCACGCTTGTGACGTGCCAGAACTGCCTCGATGTTCGCGCGCTACCCCTCCAAGTGAAGTAGTCATCCCTCCGAACGGGATCCCAAGTTGACAGAAATCGCGGTTGCGTATTTGTAGTTCGGCCAGGGCTTCACAGTCACCGGTAGTGATCAGTCGGATGCGTGAGTTCATGGGTTTTCCAGATCGGGTCCCTGGGGGTAGGCGATTGGCTGGCTTCGGGGCAAGACCCGACGGGGATGACAAGCCGAGATGCTCGGGCGTCGTAACGGGGAGGCTGGGGTCGGCTAACCTGAACACGAGGTGGTCAGCGGCGTGAGCGTCACGTTGCGCATCGGGAGAAAACAGGGGGAAATATGCGAGTCTTTAAAGCTGGTTTGGTGACGGTCGCGGCAGCGTTCGTGGGCCTCGCGGGAATAGCGACGCCAGCGCAGGCCGCCACAGGATGGGACCGGTGTGAAGCTGGGTACTTCTGTGCGTTCACCGGGCCGAACGGCACTGGAGTGATCGCCCAGTACAAGGTCGGCGATCCGGACCTCTCCGACAATATCGGCCCGACAGGGATGGACGACAACATCGAAAGCATTTGGAACCGTACGGGTTCGATGTGGGGAGTGCATCGGCAGATCGGCGGCCAGCAGGGGTGGGCTATGGGGGCCGGCGCCAAGCTGGGATACCTCGGGGACTTTGCAAACAGGATCAGCGTAATCACCCGCTACTAATCACATATCGGTGTCCTGATCGGGGCCGGGCGCTCAAGCAGCCGTCTCGCGGAAACGCCCAGGTTTCCGCGAGACAGAGACCCTGATCTTTCAATTTCAGTAGCTGCTGACCCCACTGCTGTGCGGTCAGCTGCTGAAGACGACAGCGGGAATAGTGCTGGTGAACGCCACCGACGGCCGTGGCCACCCCCGCACGTTCCCCCAGTCGGGTCCCCCTGTGCTTTGGAAGGCTCCAGCACATACATGTCGCCGTTCAGTTCGCCGGCTTCGCGTTCGGCTGCGGTGGTGACCTTGATAGCACCGCCAGCGACCAGCGCATCGACCTGGGCATCCAGGGACTGCCCCCGGGTATAACCAATCACGTTCCGGCTCACATAGCCGCGTCCCGGGGTCCCGCTTGACTGAAAACAGGTCAAATACCCTCTTTCCCCCTGTCCGACCAGCTTTGATACCGGCAATGGGTTCTGATCAAAAATACCGGCCCCAAACGGCCTTTTTCGGCACCTATTTGTGACTCTCGGCGCTAAATGACGGCTTTTTCACGGCGCTATTTGTCGCATGGCGCAGCCAGCAAGGGGACTCCCCACCGGGGCTGTCCCCTCGCCTGGTTGGGACCGCAGACGACTTGCTTGGCATGTATAGGACTTGTGGCGAGGCGTCACTCAGTTGGAGGCTGCGTTTCCGTGAGATCAACATGCTGCTCGCGCTCTGGAATCGCATGAGCGGAATCCGCGGGCGGTGTTCCAGGGTGTTGCAGCCAAGCATTGGATTCCGCGTCTCCGTGCGCGACGATTTCGACAGCGACGGAGTCCCATCGATAAACGTTGGTCCCGGCGGGTGGACGCTGGGACGTGATGTAGAAAAGTCCCGGCCAAGCAAGCTCGCCGATAGGCGGCCCGTCTGGATCAGGGTTCGCCACGGCAACGCCGGCATCGGCCGCCACATCTCGCCCGACGTGAAATGGTAAACCCACGACATCGGGGACCGTAACCCTGTCGGCGAACCTCTCACTCATTTTCACAATTTACCTCTGAAAGGTGTCTGCTGTAGCGGGTGAACGCCAGCTTGGCGGCAGACGCACTGTGATCGCAAGGGGATCCTGTGGCGGCCACTGGTCAGCGAGCCGTTGGCTTGGCGGACCTCGGCGCTGTGGTTGAAGAGCCGCAGATCATCGTAGACGGATTCGTTTATGGCGGCCTGTTGGGGCCGGGCTGGAGGCGGGCGGGCATAGGTAGTGGGTAGTGGACTGTGTTTGCAATCCGCCCCTTGAAGGTCTTCGCGCCTGAAGCGTAACCTGCACGCAAGAAGCGGAGACTGCAAGGTTGGGCTAGGAGCGCGGCATGAATGTGCTGAGCCAGATACTCGCCGGAGCCACCGGCCTGGCGCTGATAAGCGTTGGCATCCTGGAGGTCTTCTTCCATGGCGACCAACGGTTCCACCGGATCTTCCTGATCAGGCAGGAAAACGTGCACGCAGTCCGGATGTGGGCGATGAATGTTGGCGCCTACAACATCACCTTCGGCTTGGGCATCGCAGTGGGCCTGTGGCTGGTGAACTTCTCAGGCACTCCCGCCAGCGGGTCGGCCATAGTGATCTTCTGCTGCGCGTGCCACGTCTTCCTTGGTTTTTGGCTGTGGGTCACAGAGAAGCGCCTCCTCGTCAGCGCCATCGGCCAGGCGCTCTTCCCGGCGCTGGCAATCGTCTTCTACGTTCTCGTTCACTAGGGGTGGTAGTTGGCGAATGCTAGTGGCGGCGTTTTTTGTTGATTCGCGTCACAGCAGCGCCCGTATGGTGGTGGCTCTACGGACCGCTTGAAGCGTCCGCAAGAGGATCCCTTAGGGGGCAGTCTCGCCGGCGGGGTTGTGGCCGGTCGATTATTCGATGGTGAGCTTTGCAGGGATGACTGTCCGAAGGTTCAGGGCGGCCAGAAAGGCCACCATTTGGTAATCGCCGGCAGGAAGGTTCTTGAGCTCGGGATTATTGCGAAACGCTGGAAGCAGTGTTTCCTGCCCTGGTTTGAGCGTTGGTAACCGTGGGGTGCTTCCTGTGGCGTACCAGCCGTTTCCGATTTGCTCGCCGTGTTGTGTCAGCACTAGGCCTTGGACGTGGGACGTGTCTTCCCCGGTGGGTGTCCACTCCTGCAATGATTCGTTGACGAGGACGACGTTGACCTCAGGCATAGATCCCAACGCCATTGAATAGGTTGTCTTTGCCCAGTCCAGACGCAGCCCAGCCCGGCGTTCCTCTCGGATGGGAATAGGCCCACAGCTGGAGAACGGCATAGCGAACTGCCAACCGTTGTCGTCTCGGGACAGCTGAACGAGCACCCACCTATTGGGTTTACCCTGTGATGGGGCGCCCAGGATCATGGCCTCGTGGGCCCACTCCGGGTGGAAGGTGTGAACGATTCTCCAGCCATTCGACGGGAAGTCATGCGGAGCTCTCGGTGGAAGCCTGTTCTCCGCCGGCAACCAAGCGGAGACGATATCGTCCCAAGCAGCACCCGGCCCTTCCAGCAGCGAGAGCTTAACGTCCCAATTCCCGAGCTGAACTAGTCTTGGCGTCCCGTCATCATTCCCCATGACCTACATTCTGCCTCGTGACGACGAGGTGAACCGACCGTAAGCCGATCCTCTAACGCTCACTCCTAAGCCGTGGTGTGGTGGTAACCGTGCCTAGAAACCAAGGGAGGCTAACCATGAAGCCGATGAGTCCCGTCCCGAATGGAACCCATAGGTAAGGCGCGAAGCCTGTCGTCAGATTATTTTCGTCCGCAACTATCCCGGCGTGCCAGAGCGCGATTCCGCCGCTTACCAGGAGGGTAATGCTCACCGCCAGCGCTAGCATCGAGATTGCTACCGATTTCCTGATCATGCTGGCCCCCATGGTCTCTTTGTAAATACAAGCGCAAGTTCTCATGCTAGCCGTCCGGATGCTCGCTTAGGCGTCCGTAAGCGGGTCCTCCATTGTGCTACTCCGAGGAGCTGGAGATCGGTGAGTGGCGATGAGATGAGTCGCGTCGCGTCGCCGACTTAGATGCCTTTGATTTCGTAGTGGCGATCAATGTTCGCAGTTACCCTGCCCCATTCGCTTTCGGCGACTCGCAGCTGGTGCGCTCGGAACGACTCAGCATCCTGAAATTTCTCGTCAACCTGCCAGATCAGCGGGTTTTCGGTGACGACCACCTCGAAGAACAGGCACCCTTGCTCAGTGCGCGTCAGCTCGATGTGCACTGGGAGGAACTCTGCAACGAGCACCGCCTCGTTCTGATTGCCACAGACGAGTTGGCCGCTAAGGAAGACGTTACTCACAGAGCCATCCTTGCACCGCTCGACGCAGGGCTTAGAACGTCGTTTGGTGAAGGGCCGGCTATCAGGCGCCAAAGGGGTGACATTTATCGCTGTGAAAAAGCCTTCATTATCGCTGCGATTTACATAGCGGGGATAGATGACACCTCCAGCCGCCCGTTAGCGGATCCATCAACGTGCTACTCGTGACGACCCTGAACAATCCGCTACTTGAATGGAGCTACCAAATCCGGTGCCAGGCGTTCTTGTTTCCCTGACCGAATCAAGAACAAGATACCCGTTGGAAGAAGAACAGTTCCTGACACCAGCATTACTGCATGAACAGGCGTCGACGGGCACCCGGCGGAAGTATCGTCTTCAGCGCATGTGATTCCAGGCTGAAGGAAACCCACTGCGATCAGCCCTAAAGCCATGCATAACGTAGCTACCCCAATAAAGCCCCAAGCCCAGTTCTTCATCCGTCCATCAGACCATGCTTAGCGCCGCGCGGAGACGGGCAAGACCCAGAGTCGTCCATTTGGGGATCCCGCACCGGGCGCCTTGGTGCCAACCAGCAATGTAGAGGGTAAGAAAAGCTAAGGCCTTTCCGAGTGCGGCCTGTTCAGGTGGTGGTAAGGCAAATACGATCTCAGAATGAACGCTGAGACAAAGGGGACTGCCCCGGCTTTTGTTGACTCGGGGTCTTAGGCCGCTGTGAGTGCGGTCCGGTTGATTGTTTCATA
>NZ_BMKU01000009.1 GCF_014644495.1 Pseudarthrobacter polychromogenes | reverse complement strand
GGCATGGTCAACATCCTTCCACGAGCACAAGCTCGCTAGGTCAAGGAGTCAACAAAACCGGGGGCAGTCCCAAGTACAACGGGAGAAATCCTCGTGGCATCGCCCGAGTCCTAGCTGCGGTACTGGGTTTTGGCATCGTGTTCCTTGTAATCGGATACGTTATGGGTTTGCGGAACACGACCCCTCAATATGCTTGGATTTTAGGCGCGGCGCTCCTGTGCTTTGTGGCGGCTCTCGTCATCCTGATGCGAAATTTCATGAGCCAGGCACGCGGCAATACCAATTCGCTTCCCCGATCTTCTGGTTGGATCGTTGGCGGACTGATGGCCTTATCAGGAGCACTTTTGGTGTGGGGAACCTTCGTGGATCAGATCGCCGCCTAGGCAGGATGAATCCTGCCCCGACCCAGATCGAAGTCGCCCGTTAGCCGGTCCCCAGCCGGGTCAGTGCGACAGACAGATGATTTCCATTGAGGAGCGTGGCATCCCGGTGCCCGACGATTCCCGTAAGACCCGCCCGCAAAATTGCCCGGTGAAGGTGCCCCAAACGCTACACATCAAATCGCCTCGAAACCCTTGGGAGACAGTCACGTCTCGGGGACCAGGTGAGGACCGCGGCGGCACCACTGCAATCGTCGCGGCATCGTGGAGTTCGTCCCCCGGCCGGTGACTCCCGTAAATATGTCCCGTAGCCCCCAGCCCGATTCCGTGTACTGACTCTCTACCTTAAATCCGCGTTCCCGGCTGCGGCCAGCGGCAGCATGCGTTCCCAGAAGTCCTCCGGGATGCTCCACTGCGCCAGGCGGGCGGTTTCGGCCACCCGCCCGGGCTCCGCCATCCCCACGATGGTTGAGGTGATGCGGGGATTGCGGGTGGAGAACTGCAGGGCCGCGGCGGCGAGCGGCACCGAATACTCGCGGCAGAGCTCCTGCATCTCCCGGACACGGCCCAGCAGTTCCGGGCTGGCCGGCCGGTAACAGTAGTTGGTGGTGGCATCGGGCCCCTTCACCAGCAGGCCGCCGCCAAAAGGCGCGGCATTGATGAAGGCGACGCCCCGCCGTCGTGCGTTCTCGATGAGCGGATCCGCCGTCTGGTCCACCAGCGTGTACCGGTTGTGGCTGATCACCACGTCGAACACATCCAGGGCCAGGTACTTCAGTTCCAGGTCGATGGGTCCGCCGGCCACGCCGAGGTGCCCAATCACCCCTTGGTCCCTCAGATCAACGAGCGCCTCCAACGGCCCGCCCGCCGCAACACCCTCCCCGAAGCTGATCTTCTCCGGATCATGGAGGTGGACCAGCGGCAGCCTGTCCAGCCCCAGCCGCTCAAGGCTCTCCTCCACGCTGCGCCGGACACGGTCGCCGGAGAAGTCCGCCGTCCCCAGGATGGGATCCACCTTCGTGGACAGGACAAAGCCTTCCGGCAGCCCGCCCGCTTCCCGGATGGCCTGCCCGATCCAGCGCTCGCTGCCGCCGTCGTGACCGTATTCGTTGGAGGTGTCCAGGAAGTTGAAGGGCCCGGCCAGGGCGGCGCGGACGGCCGCCACTGCCGTTGCCGTCCGCTCCGCCGCGGTGCCGTTCCGCGGGTGGTTTCCCAGCGAACTCGTGCCAACGCATACATCGGTGACAGGGAGGCCGGTGCGGCCCAGGGTTTTCATGGCTGCGGGTATCCTCGCCTCGGTGACAGATTCCATCAGGCTACGACGGCGGACACGTCGCCGCCGCTGACGGTCACCTCAAAGTCCGTGGTGGAACCGTCCGGCGAGGGCACAGCAATGTGCCGTGTCCCGTCCGCCGCGGCGAACGCCCGGAACTGCATGTCCCGTGCCCAGTCGTAGTCCGGCCGGTCCGACACTGTACCGATGGGCAGCACAGCCCCTTCCCTGACCCAGGTGGCAGCCTGCATCACCGAATACTCCTTGCGGTGCCAGCGCGGGCCCGCCAGCTGCTCCCCTGTTTCCAGGTGCGTCCAGGTGCCCTCGGGCAGGTAGAAGGACACGGTGCCGGACGGGTCCATGACCGGTGCCACCAGGATGTCCGGCCCCAGCATGTACTGCCGGTCCAGGTGCGCGCAGCCCGGGTCCTCGGGGAACTCCATAAAGAGCGGACGCATCAGGGGAATCCCCTCCGCGTACGCCTGCTCCGCCGCCATCTGCAGGTAGGGCATCAGCCGCATCTTCTGCTCCGTGAAGTGCCGGAGCACGTCCACGGATTCCTCATCCACCAGCCACGGCACACGGTAGGAGTTGGACCCGTGGAGCCTCGAGTGCGAGGACAGCAGGCCGAACGCGATCCACCGCTTGAAGATCTCCGGCTCGGGCGTGCCCTCAAAGCCGCCGATGTCGTGGCTCCAGAAGGAGAAGCCCGACGCCGCCAGGGACAGCCCGCCGCGCAGCGATTCAGCCATGGCAGCAAACGTGGACTCGCAGTCCCCGCCCCAGTGCACCGGCATGGTCTGGCCGCCGGCCGTGGCAGAACGGGCAAACACCACGGCTTCGCCTTCGCCCAGTTCCTTGGACAGCAGGTCGAAAACCGTCCTGTTGTACAGCTGCGCGTAGTAGTTGTGCATCCTGTCCGGATCGGAGCCGTCGTGCCACACCACATCGGTGGGGATGCGCTCGCCGAAGTCCGTCTTGAACGAGTCCACGCCCTGGCCCAGCAGGCCGCGGAGCTTGTCTTGGTACCAGAGCACGGCGTCCGGGTTGGTGAAGTCCACCAGCCCCATGCCGGCCTGCCACATGTCCCACTGCCACACCGACCCGTCCGGCCGTTTGACCAGGAAGCCCCGCTCCAGCCCCTCCCGGAACAAGTGCGAGCGCTGGGCGATGTACGGGTTGATCCAGACGCAGACCTTCAGCCCCCGGTCGTGGAGCCGGGCCAGCATGCCTTCCGGGTCCGGGAACGTGGCGGGGTCCCAGACGAAGTCGCTCCAGTGGAAGGACCTCATCCAGTGGCAGTCGAAGTGGAAGACGGACAGGGGCAGCTTCCGCTCCTCCATGCCGTCAATGAACGAGTTCACGGTCTTTTCGTCGTAGTCCGTGGTGAAGGAGGTGGAGAGCCACAGGCCGTAGGACCAGGCCGGGATCCGCGATGGCCGCCCGGTCAGTTCGGTGTACCGGCGGATGATGTCCTTGGGCGAGGGCCCGTGGATGATGAAGTACTGGAGCCTCTGGCCCTCCACGCTGAACTGGGTGCGGGACACCACCTCCGACCCCACCTCGAAGGACACCTTCTCCGGGTGGTTCACGAACACCCCGTAGCCGTCGTTGGTGATGAAGAACGGCACGTTCTTGTAGGCGAGGTCGCTGGAGGTGCCGCCGTCCTCGTTCCAGATGTCTACCGACTGGCCGTTCTTGACGAACGCGCCGAAGCGCTCGCCCAGGCCGTACACATTGGTGCCCACGCCCAGGCTGAGCTGTTCGTGCACAAAGGTCCGCCCGCCGTCGTCCGTGATGACGCCAACGCTGCGCGGCGTGGAGGTGGTCAGCAGCCTGCCGTTCCCCAGGAAATCGACGCCCCAGTCCCCGTCCGTGCTGATCCGTGCCGTGAGCCCGCCGGAGGTAATGCTGGCCGTGTCCGCGTCCCGGCTGAACTGCGGCGCCGGTCCCGTGCGGTTCACGTCAAAGTGCGGGCCGTTGTCCAGCCCGCCCTGGAAGTGCTCGATGGTCACGCCGATGACGTCCGGCAGGGGCGCGTCGAAGGTGACCGTCAGCTGGGGAAGGTTCAGGGCATCGCCGCGGGAGGTGATGCGCTTGGTGGGTGCGTAGACCGTTAGGGTCCGCTCGTCCTCCACCACGTCCGAGACGTCGCGCGGGTGCAGCGCCGAGAAGCCTTTGCGGTACAGCCAGTAGCCGTCGGTAAATTTCATGGGATGTCAGTTTCCGTTCTCAAGAGGGTCTGGGCTGTCTTTGAGGACCAGGGCGCCGTACGGTTCCAGGGCCAGGCGGGGCCCGCAGGCGTCCCCGGTGAGCACGTCCACAGACTGCCCGGTGAGCGTCACGGTGCGTGGTTCCGCGCCGTGGTTCAGCAGGAAGTGGTGGCCGCCGCGGGTGGCGAGTTCGACGTCGTCCGGCAGCGTTCCTGCCACCGGCGAGGAGATGCGGGCTGCCGCCAGGGCCTCCCCCACGATGTGGCCCAGCGCAGGACCGGGGAGGTCGCACCCGGCGTACCAGGCGGTGCCGCTGCCGTGGCTGTTCCGGACTACCGCCGGTTTTCCAGCCAGGGCGCCTGAGGCAAACGTGGCCGCCGCCGAGGCGCCGGGGCCGTCCAGGCGGAGGTCCTCGGACCAGACAGTGGCCTGGATGCCGGCGGGTGCATCTGCGGAGACGCCGTCCGGGGGCGCCGCGAAGTCGAGGCCGATTCCTTCCGCCAGGGGCCGCCATTCCTCGCCGCTGACGCCGAGCATGGGCGCCAGGACAGAGGGGAACCGCCCCTGCCGGAGGTGGCCGTTGCTGTCCGCCACCCCGGTGAAGGGCCCGACGACGGCCGTCCCGCCCCGGTGCACCCAGGACGTCAGCGCCCCGGCGTGGTCCTCGGTGAGGAGGAAGAGGCTGGGGACGAGCACCAGGTCGAACCGGTCCAGCGGCGTTGAGGGATGCACCACCTCCGCGGCAAGGCCGCGCCGCAGCAGCGGCCGGTAGTAGGCCTGCAGCTGGTCCAGGACGCCGAGCCGGTCCGTGGGGCAGTCCGGGGCCTCCGCCGCCCACCAGCTGTTCCAGTCGAAGAGGACAGCGATCCGGGACGGCGCCGGGGTCCCGGCGAGGAGCCGCAGGTCCTGCAACTGGGAGCCGAGCTCCGCGACTTCGCGGAACAACCGGGTGTCCTCCCCTGCCAGCGGCACCACGGCGGAGTGGAAGCGTTCGGCGCCGAAGGCGGACTGGCGGAACTGGAAGAAGCAGATGCCGTCGGAGCCGCGGGCCAGGGCGGAGAACGAATCCACGCGGAGGGCCCCGGGTTCCTTGGCGCTGTTGTGGGGCCGCCAGTTCACCGCGGAGGCTGCCGATTCCATCAGCAGCCAGGGTGTGCCGCCGGCCAGTCCGCGGCACAGGTCGTGGGTGAGGGCGCCCAGTTCCCAGGTCTGCGGTTGCCCGGGATCGGTGTACCAGTTGTTGCCCACCAGGTCCGTTTCCCCCGCGAAGCTGAAGTAGTCCGCGCCGCGGAAGAACCCCATCAGGTTGGTGGTGACCGGTACAGCCGGGGAGTACTGGCGGATGATGTCCCGTTCAGCGGTGAAAAGTCCGAGCAGCGACTCCGAGGTAAAGCGCTTGAAGTCCAGGACCTGCGTGGGGTTGTGGAGGTACGGCGCCGTGCGCGGCGGCAGGATTTCCTCCCAGGTGCTGTAGCCCTGGCTCCAGAAAGTGGTCCCCCAGGCCGAGTTCAGGTGTTCCAGGGAGCCGTAGCGGCGCAGCAGCCAGGTGCGGAACGCGGCGGCCGTTTCGTCGTCGTAACTGATCTGTCCCAGCTCGTTCCCCACGTGCCACATCACCACGGCGGGGTGCTGGCCGTACCGCTCGGCGAGCGCTGCGGTGACCTGCCGTGCGGCGCTGCGGTACACGGCCGACGACGGCGAGAACTGGTTGCGGGAGCCGTACCAGAGCGTCGTCCCGGCGGCGTCCGTGGGCAGCGTGCTGGGGTAGCGGTGCCCCAGCCAGGGCGGCGGCGATGCGGTGGGCGTGGCCAGGCAGACCTTGATGTTTCCCTCGTCGAGGAGGGCAAGGATCCGGTCAAGCCAGCCGAAGTCCCAGGTGCCCTCGGTTGGCTGCAGGCGTGCCCAGCTGAAGACGCCGAGGGTGACCAGGTTGATGCCGGCCTGCTGCATCAGCCGGATGTCCTCCGGCCAGCTTTCCTCCGGCCACTGCTCGGGGTTGTAATCGGCGCCGAAGAGCAGCCCGGCCCGCTCTGTCACGGCGCTCAGGCCGTGGCTTCGAGGATGCATGGAATTCCTTGGTTAAATGATGGATATGAGTAATCGAAAGGCTTCAACGGCGGCGACCATCAGTGACGTGGCCAAAGAGGCAGGGGTTTCCACGAGCACCGTGTCCTACGTGATGAGCGGGAACCGTCCCATATCGAAAGAAACCCGCGAAATCGTCGAAGCGGCCATGCGGCGGCTGAAGTACAGTCCCCGGTCCAGTGCCCGCGCTCTGGCCTCCAGCCGCTCCAACGTCCTGGGGCTGGTGGTGCCCCTCCGCGCGGACGTCAACGTGGGAGTGGTGATGCAGTTCGTCACCGCCGTGGTGACTACGGCCCGGACGTTCAACCAGGACGTCCTGCTCCTGACCCAGGACGACGCCGGCAGCATTGAGCGGGTGACGTCCCAGTCCATGGTGGACGGCCTGGTGATGATGGACATCGAGGCCCGCGATCCGCGCATCCCCGTGCTGGCCAAGCTGGACAAGCCCGCAGTGCTGATCGGCATGCCGGACGATCCGCGTGGCCTCAGCTGCGTTGACTTCGACTTCGCCGGCGCCTCCCGCACCGCGGTCCGCCATCTGGTGGAGCTGGGCCACCGCGGCATCGCCTTCATCGGTTCCCCGCCCGCCTCGCTGCGCCGGCACGCCACCTATGCGGACCGGGCCCTGCGCGGTTTCGAGGAGGCATGCCGGGAACTTGAGGTCACGCATGTCTCGGTGGCCTGCGAGGCGAACTCCAAGGACCTGGCCCGCGCGCTGGACAAGGTCTTCGCCGGTCCGGAGGCCATCACCGCCCTCCTGGTGCACAACGAGGGACTGCTGCCCATCCTGCGCGAGAACCTCGCCGCGCACAGCCTCTCCGTCCCGGAAGACATCTCGGTGGTGGTCATTGCCCCGGCCGATGTGGCCACGTCCGCCTTCCTGCCCTGGACGGCGGTGTCCATCCCCGCCATGGACATCGGCCGCGCCGCCGTGGAGATGGTGATGGACCGGCTGAGCCTGGCCAAGCCCGCCGAGCTGCGGCTCATCGCCCCCACCCTCTCCGAGGGGGCAAGCACCGCGGCGGTCCGCTGACAGCTGCCGCAGGGACACGGGAACGCTCATCCCTTGACCGCGCCGATCATCACACCTTTGGTGAAGTGCTTCTGCACGAAGGGGTAGACGATCAGGATGGGGATCATGGCGAGCACGATCACGGCCATCTGCAGCGCCGGGCCTGCCGCCGCCCCGGTGCCAACATCCACCTGGCCGGGCACAGAAACACCCTGGAGCACGTAGGACCGGAGCACCACCTGCAGCGGGTTCATGGAGCTGTCGTTGATGTAGAGGATGGCGTTGAAGAACGCGTTCCAGTAGCCCACCCCGTAAAACAGGGCGATGACGGCGGTGACGGCCTTGGACATGGGCAGCACGATCTGGGTGAGGGTGCGCCACTCGCTGGCGCCGTCAATCCTGGCGCTGTCCAGGATCCCCCGGTCGATGCCCATGAAGAAGCCGCGCAGGATGATGATGTTGAACACGGAGATGCAGCTGGGCAGGATCAGCGCCCAGTAGGTGTTGATCAGGCCCAGGCCGGACACCAGCAGGTACGCCGGGATGATGCCTGCGCTGAAGAACATGGTGATCAGCAGGGTGAACAGGATAGGCGTGTGGGCGAAGGACCCCGGCCGGGACAGGCCGTAGGCGCAGAGGATGGACACCACCATGCTCAGGGCCGTTCCGGTGGCCGTGACGCCCACGCTGACCAGCACCGCCCTGGTGACCACCCCGCCGCTGAGGATCTGCTGGTAGGCGGCGAAGGAGATTTCCCCGGGGACCAGGACCAGCCCGCCGGCCTGCGTGATGGTTGCCTGGGAGGAGATGCTGGTGAGGACGATCGTGTACAGCGGCCCGAGGACTGCCAGGACGACGACGGCGAGCACCACGATCTTGCCGGCCTTCGCCGCCGCTCCGGGTTCTTCGTCCCAGATAGGGCGTTCCGGTTTGGTGCGCGGCTGCCTGGGTGGTTTAGCGGCACTGTCTGGCGTGTGCGCCTTGTTGGTTAGTGTGCTCATTTGGAATAGACACCGCTCTCACCGAAGATGTGGGCAACTTTGTTGGCGGTCAGGATCAGCGCCAGGCTCACCAGGCCCTTGATCAGGCCTGCGGCGGCAGCGTAGCTCCAGTCGCCGTTCTGCACGCCGGTGTAGTACACGAAGGTGTCCAGGACTTCGGAGGCCTCGGCTCCCACGGCGTCCCGCTGCAGGATCATCTGCTCGAAGCCCACGGTCAGCGAGTCCCCCAGCCTCAGGATGAGCAGCAGAACGATGACGCTGCGGAGCCCGGGAAGGGTGACGTGCCACATGCGCTTCCACCGGCCGGCACCGTCCACCGCCGCTGCTTCATACTGCGCGGGATCGATGGCGCTGAGGGCTGCGAGGAACACGATGATGCCCCAGCCTGCGTCCTTCCAGATGGCCTGGGAGGTGAGCAGGAACAGGAACGTGTCCGGGTTGGTCATGATGTCCACGGCCTGCCAGCCGTTGGCGCGCAGCGACTGGTTCAGCAGCCCCGCCCCGCCGAAGATCTGCTGGAAGACGGAGACCACCAGCACCCAGGAAAAGAAGTGCGGCAGGTACACCACGGCCTGGATGGCTGCCCGGAGCCGCGGGTTGACCAGGGAGTTGAGCAGCATGGCCAGGGCAATGGGGATTGGGAAGAAGAACACCAGCTGGAACGCCGTGATCACCAGCGTGTTCTTGACGGCCAGCCAGAAGTCGGGGTCCGCCAGCACCCGCGCGAAGTTGTCCAGCCCCACCCAGGGGCTGGCCGGAATCCCCACATACGGGGAGTAGTCCTGGAAGGCCACCACGTTGCCCAGCATGGGCAGGTACGCGAAAATCGCCAGCAGGATCACGGCGGGCAGTGCCATGAACACCAAGGAGCGGTCCCGGTTGAACCGCAGTTTGAGGTTGGCCTTCGGCCTCAGGGGGAGGGCCGTGCTGCCGGCAGTTGCCCCGCCGCCACCTGAGCCGCCGCCCTGCCCCGGGGCACCCAACCCGCCAGCCGCCGTCGTACTTCCTGCCGAATGCCCACTGTCCTGCGCCGCGGCGACCTCCTGCCGCGGCGCTGCTGTGCGCTCTGTTCCGGTGCTCATCCTGGCCATCTCCTAGGCCAGGAATCCGGCGTAGAAGTCCCGGAGTTCGTCGCCGCCCTTGCTCTTCCAGGTGGCGAGTTCGGCGTCGAGGTCCTTCATGCTCTTGCGTCCGCGGATGATGTCCTTGGCCAGATCGTCAAACGGCTTGGACAGTGAGCCGAACTTGGCCGGTTCCTGGATCTGCATGCCGAAGAAGGCGTCCTCCACAACGTTGGGTGCCTGGCGTGCCTCCCACTCGGACTGGGACTGCACCAGCCCCGGGTACTGGACCATTGAGTTCACGATCGGGGCGTTCACCAGGAACGCGTAGGTGCTGGTGACCTCCTCGGTGCCCTTGGCCGTGGCCTTCGGGATGCCCTGTGCGTCCCTGGTGAAGTGCACGCCCTCCACGCCGTTGTTGATCAGCACGTTCTCCTCGGTGCCGAAAGGGGCCGCCATGAAGTTGGCCAGCGCCAGCATCTCCTCCACCTTGGCGGGGTCCGTTTTCTTGATGAAGCTGAAGATCGCTGCCGGCTGGGCCCGGAACAGGGTGGGCTTGCCGCCGTCAGGGGCGAAGTAGTCCATGGGCTGCATGTTGAACTTCGGGTTGGAGGGAAGGACGCGGGCCAGGGCCTCGTGCCAGGAGCCCATGCCGTCCGAGGCCATCAGGGAGGCACCGGATTCGAAGCGCTGCTTGGACTGCTGCGCGTTGCCGGCCACGGCGTCCGGGTGGACCGAGCCGTCGGCGAACAGTTTCGCCGTCCACTCAAGCGCAGCCCGATACTCGTCCGTTTCCACCTTGTTCTGCAGCTTGCCGTCCACCTGCTTCCACTTGGGGACAACGCCGTGCATGATCTGCGCGCCGTTCCAGACGTCCTCGGAACCCCAGCGGTTCTTGGATTCGTCCGTGAGTTCCTTGGCCAGCGTGCGGTATTCGTCGGCGGACGTGGGCGGCTTGACTCCGAGTTCCTCGAAGAGGTCCGCGCGGTAGAAGATGGCGTCCGAGATCAGGGCGCCGGGGTAGGGCAGCCCGTAAAGGCCGCCCTCGAAACAGCCCATCTTCCACGCGGCCGTCGGAATGTTCGCCAGGTTGGGGTATTTGTTGACTTTGTCCCCTGCGATGAATTCGGAGAGGTCCTGGAAGACGCCCGCAGCCGCCTGCCCGAAGCGCGGCGGCAGGTTCCATCCCGGAATGACCATCCAGTCCGGCACGTCCTTGGGCGAGGCGAGGACTGTCTGCACCTTGTCCGCGTAGGCGTTGCCATCGTTGACCTGGAAGTTGATGGTGGCGCCGAGCTTTTCGTTGACCGCCTTGTAGTAGCTGTTTTCCGGCAGCGCAGGCGGGACGGCCCACCAGGCGGGCGTCATGGCCGTGTAGGTTCCGCCGCTTCCGGGAGGCGTGGGCACGGACTTGACCAGGGACGAGGGGATGCTGGTGAAGCCCGGCGTGGAGCCGTTCACGGAGGGGATGTCCGGTGTGACCAGTTCGAGGGGCTTGTAGGCGGGCACCAGCTTGGCCACCGTTTCGGCCAGGCTTCCGGAAGTGGCTGCCTGCGGCGCGGCGCCTCCCGAGCAGGCCGTCAGCGCTGCAGGGGCTGCCGCCAGGAACACCGCACCGCTGAGGATGCCGAGGAAGGAACGGCGGTTGACGCCGCCGGAGGCCTCGTTGAGCAGGCGGCTGGCGGATTTATGGGGGCGTCCCCTTGACGGGTCTACCTGGGAACCGAGCATGACAGCACTCCTTTGTGTGTGAGCCAATGAGGAAGATTCAATGATTCATCGAACCGATTCGACTTGGATCAGGGTATGACACCAGCACTGGATCCGGCAAGGGCAAAATGTGTTGCGCCTCACAAGCGGGAGTGCAACACTGGGTGTCGCCAGAATTTGTATAAGCGATTCGATAACCCGCTGATTGGACTGCCGTGCGTCTAGAACCCGCCATCCTTCCCTCCCCTGCCGCTGACGCCGGGACTGGACACGCTGCAGATCTGGCCCACCAGATCCTCCGCACACTGTCCCTTGAGCAGAAGGTGGCCATGCTGCACCAGCACGCCCCGGCTGTTCCGGAGCTGGGGCTGGCGCCTTTCCACACGGGCGCGGAGGCCGCGCACGGTGTTGCCTGGCTCGGACCGGCCACCGTCTTTCCGCAGCCCGTGGGCATGGCCGCCACCTGGGATGTCGGCCTGATCGAACGGCTCGGCGAGGCCACGGGCCTTGAGCTCCGCGGGAAGAAGGCGGAGGATCCGTCCGTGGGCCTGAACGCCTGGGCGCCGGTGGTGAACCCGCTCCGGCACCCCTTGTGGGGGCGCAACGAGGAAGGCTTCTCCGAGGACCCGCACCTCACCGCGCAGCTGGCCGGCGCCTACTGCCGCGGCCTCAAGGGCAGGGACCCGCGCACCTGGCTGACCGTCCCCACCCTCAAGCACTTCCTCGGCTACAACAACGAGCTGGACAGGAACGTCACCTCCAGCACCCTCAGCCCCCGCGTCCTGCACGAATACGAACTTCCGGCGTACCGCTCCCCCATCGAGGACGGGGCGGCGGGGGCGGTGATGCTGTCCTACAACCTGGTGAACGGCCGGCCCGCCCACGTCTCCGACCTGGTGCAGTCCGAGCTGCGGCAGTGGCGCAACGGGGAGTCGGTCACCATTGTGACGGACGCCGGCGCGCCAGGTTCCCTCTTCCGGGCGGAGAAGTATTTCGACGACGGCCCGGCAGCCTACGCGGCCGCCCTCCACGCCGGGGTGGACAGCTTTACGGACGACGGCGACAACCCGGCGCCGTCCATCGCCTACGTCAATGAGGCGCTTGAGAAGGGCCTCATCAGCGAGGCCGACATTGACCGGGCGGTGCTGCGGCTCCTCACGCTCCGTGCCAGGACCGGCGAGTTCACGCCGGAAAACGATCCCTATGCCACGATCGGGACGGACGCCATCGGCGCGGCCGCCCACGTCCGGCTGGCACGGGAAGCAGCCGCAAAGTCCGTGGTGGTGCTGCGCAACGATCCCGGGACCGGGGACGCCTCCGACGCCGGCACCGGCCTGCTCCCGCTGGGCAGCGACCCCGGAACCATCGCCGTCATCGGGACGCTGGGGTCACGGGTGCTGAGCGACTGGTACAGCGGAACCCTGCAGGACGAGGTCAGCATCGCCGACGGAATCACCCGCCGCTACGGCGGAAGTACCGGAGCCGGCGTCGTTGCCGAGGAAGGTGCCGACGTCGTGGCCCTGCGGAGCGTCCGGACCGGCGGGTACCTGGGCGGGGACGGCACTGCCGTCCTGACCGCATGGGCCGCTGCTCCCGGCGAAGCGGAGCGGTTTATCGTCAAAGACTGGGGCAAGGGAGAGCTGACCCTCCAGTCGCAACTGACCGGGAAGTTCGTGACGGACACGGGGGACGGGTACCTGCGCGCCACGGCTGACCGTGTGGGCGGCTGGGTGGTGCAGGAGACGTTCCGGTTGGACCGTGCCACGGACGGCACTGCCGCGCTGCAGCATGTGGGGACCGGGAAATGGCTTCGCGTTGAAGCGGGCACGGCGAGCGCTGCCCTTGTTCCCGGCGCCGGCACGGCCGACCGCTTTGTGCTCCGTACGCTCAAGTCCGGCCACGAGGCTGCCCGGCAGGCCGCGTCCACTGCCCGCACCGCCGTCGTGGTGGTGGGAAACGACCCGCACCTCGGAGGCCGGGAGACGCTGGACCGCACCACCCTGGACCTCCCGCTGGCAGACCAGGAACTGGTCCGCGTGGTGCGTGAGGCCAACCCGCGCACTGTGTTGGTAATTGCGTCCTCCTACCCTTATGCCCTCGGCGCGCTCGCCGATACGCCGGCCATCGTCTGGACGTCCCACGGCGGGCAGGAGCTGGGCAACGGTGTGGCGGATATCCTGAGCGGTGACACGGAGCCGTCCGGGCGGCTGCCGCAGACCTGGTTCCGCCGGGACGGGGACCTTGCGGACATCCTGGACTACGACATCATCACCTCCCGCTCCACCTACCTGTACAGCCGCGCGGAACCCTTGTTCGCACTGGGGCACGGCCTGACGTACGGCGAGGTGCACTACGAATCCGTGGCCCTGCGCGAACTGCCGGGCGAAGGCCCCCAGGGCGCGGACCAGGCAGAACTGGCGGTGGAGCTGCGCAACACGGGTGCGCGCCCGGCGTCGGAACTGGTGCAGGTGTATGCGTCCGCTCCGGACCACCGCTTCGAGTTCCCCCGCCGCCTGTTGGTGGGCCACCAGCGGGTGGAGGTTCCGGCGGGAGGCGCGGCCACGGCAAGGATCCGGGTTCCGCTGCACAGGCTGGCAACCTACAGCGTGGTGGAAGAACGGATGCTGGTGGAGCCGGGAACGTATCAGTTCCTGGTGGGCGCATCCGCGGAGGATCTTCCGCTGGCGGTGCCGCTCACCGTATCTGGCAAAGCCGGTCCTGGGCGCCGCTCCGGGCGGTGGTTCCGGGCAGCGAACTTCGACTCCTGCCACAATCTGGCCCTGGTGCCCGAAACACCCCTGGCCGGCACGGCGATAGCCCCGGCGGACACTACCCGGCCCGGCTGGGCGCTCTACCGCGGCTGGGAGCCGGCCCCTGCCGACGGCAACCAGGTGCTGCTTGATGTAGTTTCCAGCGAACCTGCAGGCCCTGCCGGCCTGGTGCGCATCCAGATACCCGGACCAGCCGACACCTGGAACACCGTGGGGAGCGCCAGGGTTGCCCCGGGCTGCAGCGGAGAACTGCGAATACAGCTTCGTTCCGGCACAGCATTCCGCGAGGGCAGCGGCGCCTTCCGACTGGTGCTGGAAGGCGCCGCTACGGTGAGCCGGATGCAGCTGACGTAGCCCAGGCCGGGTCGGCCGTCCTAGGCGCCGGCCATCTCCACGTCTGCTTCTTCGAACTCCACGGCTGCCACGATTTCCTGTGTTTCGGGGTTGATCATGAAGGCCTCGTCCTCCTCCTCGACCATCAGGAACCCGCCTTGGTCGGTTGAGAAGTGCCAGGCCAGGGCACGTTCGCCGTTGTGGACGTAGTTGGGGTCGCCCATGGTGATTTTGAGGAGTTCATGCCCGGCAATGCTGCAGAGTTCGCGGATGATGATTTCGAAGTCGGGCGCATCCTCAAGGGCCTCGGCGTCCGCCTGTGCCTGGCGCTCCGGCAGATCGGGAATCATTGACGCAAGCCGCTCGATGTACGCGCCGACCTCTTCGTCGTCCAGCACCAGCAGCTCCGCCTGGCTGCGGAGCCAGGCGGCGTTGAGTGCCGTAATGTTCTCCCGTTCCAGCAGCTCCTCGAACTCGCCGTCGAGCTCCTCCATCCGGAGGACGCCGTCGGGAACTTCCTCGGAGTCCTCATCCAGGCCGCCGTCCAGGTAGCGCTCCTCGTCCTCCTCGGACAGATCATCAAATGCCTCCACTGCCCGGTTGAACAGGTCAAGATGGGCAGGGGCGCCCATGCCCGCCATGCCTTCCCGGACCAGGGTGTCCGTTTCGGAGCGGTCGACGGCGGTGAAGACGTACTGCGCGAAGCCGCCCTCCAGTGCCTGGGCGAGATAGAAATCCACGTAGTAGCTGCGGACGGCGACAGGCGACATCTCTTCGGTCCGCAGCAGGGCGCCGTGCATGGCATCCACGATGCCGACGTTGGCCTCCACCACGTCCTCGTCAGTCGAATCGATGCTGCTGCTGGTCAGGACGACGGGCTGCTGGCTGGTGATCATGGCAATCCTCACGGCTGTTGACGGGTGGTTCTCGGAACGTTTTTCACGCTACGCGGACCGGGCATGCTCGCCGTTGAGGGGGAAATGAACGTCCGGCGAAGTTTACGTCGCCGGCAGGTTTTCCTTCCGCCGGCCGTGGTGGCTGCCCTTGCCGCCGGACGGCCCGCCCACCGAGCCGCGCTTGACGAGGGTCGCGGCGAATTCGGGTTTGGCCGTCGGCGCCTTCCTGCCCTGGATCTGCCGGATGAGGGCCTCGGCGGCGGCGACGCCCATCTCGTAGACAGGCTGGGCGATCACCGTCAACGGCGGCCTGGTGAGGCGGGTCCAGGCGAAATCGTCGTACATGAGGAACGAGACATCATCCGGGATAGCGAGGCCGAGGTCCTGGATGGCTTCCACAACACTGAGTCCGATCAGGCCGTCCGAGGCGATGATGGCCGTTGCAGGGTCCGGCTGCTGCAGCAGTTCACGGGTGATCTTCTTGATGGTTTCCGGTCCGTCGGCGTTGAAGCGCACCAGATCGTCGGGTTCCTTGAGGCCCGCTTCCCGGAACGCCCGCATGATTCCGTCCCGCCGGTCCGAGATCTGGGAAGAGCCCAGGGACAGGCCCGTGGCGTAGGAGTCATCCGTTCGAAGCGTGGAGATGAAGGCGATCCGGCTGTGCCCGGCCTCAATCAAATAGCGGGTTGATTCATGGGAAATGCCTTCCATGTCCACGGCCACCGTGTCCACGTCCAGCCCTTTGGCCGTGCGGTCCAGCAGGACCAGTGGCCTTCCGGAATGGTGGACGTCCTGCAGGTGCCGGGTCTCAACGGAGGAAGCGGGGGCGACGATCAGGCCGTCTACCCGCTTGTCCAGCAGCACCCTGACGGCGTCCACTTCCGCCGCCCAGTCTTCATCCGTATTGACCAGGATGACGTTGAAGCCGCTCTTTTTGGCGGTGTCCGTGATTCCCCGGGTGGCCAGCCCGAAATGCGGGTTTTCGATATCGCCCAACACCACGCCGATGGTGTTTGATTTTCCCGTGTTCATGCTGCGGGCAAGCTCGTTGGGCCGATAGTTCAACTCTTCCGCGGCAGCCAGCACCCGCTCCCGCACGTCCTCGCTCACCGCCCCGTAGTTGCCCAGGGCGCGGGCGGCCTGGGCCTTGGACACCTGCGCGGTTTTGGCGACGTCGGCAACAGTGACGTCGCGTCGCCGTGAAGCATCAGTACTCATGTCGGCCTTTCGTAATGGACCCTTGACGCCCTTAGTGGCGTCGATTACATTTCTATCCATCGATGTGAGTCCGGTCTCAATCGTAGGCATTGAGACCGGACTCAGCAATGGTTTCCGGTAAACCCGCCACGGCGGATCTTGATCCTCCATCTCCCCGCTTCCTCACGATTGGAAAACTAGCTGTGATTACTCGAACCACTGTGCGCCCCGCGGCGCTCATTGCCGCGGCTGTTGCCGCGGTCCTGGCACTCTCCGGCTGCGGCGGCTCCTCTTCAGCCTCATCCTCGCCGGCCGAAAACCCCTACGGCCTGATTGAGCCCGGATCCATCCGCGTAGCGAGCCTGGGCGATTCGAAGCCCTACACCTTCACCGACGCCCAGGGTAAGTTCACCGGCTTCGACGTGGAGCTCTTCACGGATGTTGCCGCCCGCGCCGGTGTAGACAATGTGGTCTTCACCGGGCAGGATTTCTCGGGCCTGCTGGCCGCCGTCGCCAACGGCCAGTTCGATGCCGGCGTGGCCGCCATCGGCATCACGGACAAGCGCAAGGAAACGGTGGACTTCTCTGACGGCTACCTGGCCGGATACCTGACGGTCATCACCACCAAGTCCTCCGGCATCAACAACGCCGACGGACTTTCCGGCAAACGCCTTGGCGTGGTGCAGGGAACGCTGCAGGAAGCCTATGCAGTGAAGAATTTCACCTCGGCCGGCCTGGTGCGGTTCCCGGACAACAACACGGCAATCTCCGCCGTCAACAGCGGTTCAGTGGATGCACATTTCCTGGACTACGAAGCTGCGAAGTCCTACCAGGAACAGTTCGGACTGGTCAGCGCCGCGGACATCCCGTCCTTCGACGCGCCGGCCGGGTTCGCCGTCGCCAAAGGCAAGACCGCCCTCAAGGAAGCCCTGAACAAGGGCCTGGCCGAGGCCATGGAGGACGGTACCTGGAAGAAGCTCTACGAGAAGTGGTTCCCGGGTTCCCCGATGCCCGAGCAGTACCTCCCGAAGGCAGAACAGACCGCAACCCCGGCCCCGACAGCAAGCAAGTAGACCACGGGTATGCCCGGGCGGGCCGAACGTTTCCACACCAAGGCCCGCCCGGCTGCCACCGGCACAACTAACACCTGAGAGCATTCAATGGACTGGCTCAACACCATCATCCGCACCTTCTTCGACTTCGGCGCCATGGCCGAAGTCCTGCCCCAGCTACTGGCGGTAGGCCTCCTCAACACCCTCATCATCTCCGTCGCCGCCACCGTCATTGGCGTGGTCCTGGGCATGGTGGTGGCCGTCATGGGCATCTCACCGTCCAGGTGGCTGCGCATTCCGGCCCGCATCTACACGGACCTCTTCCGCGGCCTGCCGGCCATCCTGACCATCCTCCTGATCGGCCAGGGCTTTGCCCGGCTCAGCCAGTCGATCTTTGGCCCCTCGCCGTACCCCCTGGGCATCATCGCCCTCAGCCTGATTGCCAGCGCCTACATTGGCGAAATCTTCCGTGCCGGCATCCAGAGCGTGGACAAGGGCCAGGGCGAGGCATGCCGCGCCCTGGGGATGAGCTACGGCAAATCCATGGCACTGGTGGTCATCCCCCAGGGCATCCGCCGCGTACTGCCGGCGCTGGTAAACCAGTTCATCGCCATCGTCAAGGACTCCTCGCTGGTCTACTTCCTGGGGCTGCTGGTCAGCGAACGCGAACTCTTCCGAGTGGGCCAGGACGCCGCGGTACTCTCCGGGAACCTCTCCCCGTTGGTGATGGCGGGCGTCTTCTACCTCATCATCACCGTGCCGCTCACCCACCTGGTCAACTACTTCGACAGCCGCTTCCGGGCAGGAAAGCGCCGCCCCTCGGCCCCCACCAGCGGCCTCAACGAAGTCAAGGAACTCGACGCGGCCTCGCCGCTCACTACCGGGAGCAACACATGATCACCACCACCAGCGCCAACCCCACCGCTGACATCGACACCTTCCACGGCTCCAGCCTGGAGCTGAAGAACCTGACCATGGCCTACGGGGACATCGAGGTCCTCCGCAACGTCAGCCTTTCCGTGGCACCCGGCACCACCACCTGCATTATCGGCCCGTCCGGGTCCGGCAAGTCCACCCTCCTCCGGGGCGTCAACAGGCTGCATGAACCCAAAAGCGGAGACGTTGTCCTCGCCGGGGACAGTGCACTGAAGGTCAACCCGGACATCCTGCGCAGCCGGATCGGGATGGTGTTCCAGCACTTCAACCTCTTCCCGGACCACACCGCCCTGGAAAACGTGGCCCTCGCACTCTGGAGCGTCAAGAAGATGTCCAAGGCGGAGGCAAGGGAACGCGCACGGCGCCGATTGGCCGAAGTGGGACTCGCCGAACGCGCCGACCACCGCCCGCGGGACCTTTCGGGCGGCCAGCAGCAGCGCGTCGCCATTGCCCGTGCCCTCGCCATGGAACCGGAAGTGATGCTCTTCGACGAGGCCACCAGCGCCCTGGACCCCGAGCTCGTCAAAGGAGTCCTGACCCTCATGGCCTCGCTCGCCAAACGGGGAATGACCATGGTGGTGGTGACGCATGAGATGGGCTTCGCCCGGAAGGTTGCCGACCAGGTGGTCTTCATGGATGAAGGCGAAGTGGTGGAATCGGGCACGCCCGCGGAGATCTTCGACAACCCGCGCAGCGAACGCCTCCAGCGTTTCCTCTCCGAGGTCCTCTGATGGGCTCCGCAGGACAGGGACCTATCCGTACCGCCGTCGTCGGCTTTGGCATCTCGGGACGGGTCTTCCATGCAACCCTTATTGAGGCAGACCCGTCCTTTTCGCTCGATGTTATTGTCACCGCGGACCCGGATCGCGCCGCCGCAGCGGCCGCCCGCTACCCGAAGGCGCGCATCGTGCCCACGGCGGAGGCCATGTTCGCGCTGGCGGCAGACCTGGACCTGGTGGTCTTAGGAACCCCTCCGGCCACGCATTTTGGGATGGCTTCGACGGCGATCGCCCACAAGCTGCATGTGGTGGTGGACAAGCCGTTCGTCACCACCTCGGCCCATGGGGAGGAACTCATGGCCCAGGCGGCCGAGGCCGGCGTGCAGCTGACGGTTTTCCAGAACCGCCGCTGGGACGCTGATTTCCTCACTCTCAGGAAGCTCCTGGATGCAGGCGCGCTGGGCGAGGTCCGGACCTTCGAATCCCGCTTCGAGTGGTGGCGCCCCGAAGGCTTCGGAAACTGGCGCGACTCCGCCACCACAGCCGAAGGCGGCGGGATCCTCCACGACCTTGGCGCCCACCTCATTGACCAGGCGGTCCAGCTGTTCGGACCCGTGGCGCACAGCTACGGCGAAACAGCACACCGGGGACTGGCCCCGGATGCGGCCGACACGGAAGCCTTCGTGTCCCTGCTGCACGATTCGGGGGTGCGCTCCCGACTGTGGATGAATGGTGCCGCCGCAGTGCCCGGGCCCCGGTTCCACGTCCTGGGCTCCCATGCCGGCTACACAAAGTGGGGACTGGACGGCCAGGAGCCCGCGCTCGACGCCGGCCTGCCGCCGTCGGACCCGGCATACGGCGTTGAGTCCCAGGAGTCTTGGGGGCTCCTGGGAGTCGACGGCGCAACGGGCGCCGTTCCCGCCGAGCGGGGCGCGTATCCCCAGTTCTACCGGCTCCTCGCCGGCGCCGTCCTGCACGGCGGACCGGTCCCTGTTGACCCGGCAGACGCCGTCGACGTCCTGAAAGTTATTGAAGAAGTCCATGCCCTCGCCTGACGCACCGCGCCTCGGCACATCTTCACACCACCAATCTTCCACACCAGGAAAGCGAGCCACCATGTCCTCCACGAGCCCCGCCAGGAAAGTCGCCGTCATCGGCGGCGGAATCCTGGGCGTTTCCGCCGCCGTCCATCTGGCAAAGGGAGGCGCCCAGGTAACACTTGCCACGTCCGGCCCGTTGGCGAGCGGAGCCTCCGGCCGCTCGATCGCATGGCTCAACTCCTCCGGCGCCCGCTCCGCCGAGTACCACTACCTGCGGATGCTCGCCATCGACCGCTACCGCACCTGGAGCGCGCACCACCCTGATAGCCGCGACTATCTGAGGTTCGATGGTGCGCTGAAATGGGCCGGCCCGGACGAAACCTTCCGCGACACCTTCGCCTTCGAGCGGTCGGGCGGATACCACTCCGTCTGGGTGGACAGCAGGGACGTGGCCCGGATCGCCCCGGACGTGGACGCCGCTGCGGTGGCCGACGAGGGTGCCATCTATAACCCTGGTGAGGGCTGGGTCAACATGCCCGACTTCATAACGGCATTGGCTTCCGAGGCGGCGGAGAACGGGGCGGTGATCATCGAGAACGCCGGGGATGTCCGGGTGGATGTGCGGGACGGCGCCGCGGCCGGCGTCATCCTCGGCGACGGGACGCGGCTGGAAGCCGACCAGGTGGTGCTGGCAACCGGCGGTGAGGTCCCGGCCCAGCTCGCAGCCCTTGGTGTAACGGTTCCAGATGCCACGCCGGCCGCCTTCGTGGTGTTCACCGAACCGCTCGACACGAGAGTGCAGACCGTGCTGAACACCCCGCGCGTCGCCGTGCGGCCCATGCCTGACGGCAGGCTGGTACTTGATGCGGACTGGGCAGAGCAGTCTGTGATCATCGAAGATGACGGATCCTTCACGGTTCCCGAGGAGTCCGTCCAGGGCCTGCTTGAGGAGGCCTCGAAGGTACTCGCAGGGAATCCCCGGCTGACCGCCCAGCGGGTGGCTGCAGGCCTGAAACCCATTCCCGGCGACGGTGAACCGGTGGTGGGCCCGGTGCCTTCGATACCGGGCCTGCACACGGTTTTCACCCACTCGGGCGCGACGCTGGGGCTGATCCTCGGTGAGCTCCTCGCGGAGGAAATCCTGACCGGAACCCCCTCTCCCGTGCTCGCCGCCTTCCGGCTTGACCGGTTCGATGCCGGCGCCCCCGCCCGCGAGGCCGTAGGGACGGGTGCCTGGGCGCCAGTGCACCAGAGCTAACAGTCCGGGAGGTGGTGCGGGCCGGAGCCCCACCCCCTCCCGGGCCGGCAGCGGCATCCCGGCTGCCGCTGCATCCCTGGTTGTCCGTCTGATCCCACCCTGCCGCCCTCAAAGAGCCGGCGGCGCCCTTCGCCCCGCCGGCGAACTAAGATGGATCAGATGACCAACCACCGGCCCGGCCCCGCCGTGGCCTGCTGAAAGTAGCGCGCACCATGCCATCCCAACCGGACGAGAGTGCGGCACTGGCAATACAGACTCCCGCCATCAACGACCGCTCCCTGGCGGCCGGGCTGGCGTATGCCATGGGAAGCCGCGTCTCAGGCATCTCGTTCGACGCCGCCACCGGGCTCATGCTGGGCAAGGTCCGCGGCGGCGCGGACCTGCCCTACTCCACCACCGCCAAGCTGGTCCGCAAGGGCGGCGGATGGAGCTGCACCGTGGGCGTGTGCAGCTGCCCGGTCCGCAAGGACTGCAAGCACGTGGCGGCGCTGCTCTTCGCCGCCGAGGACAACCCGGCCATCCGCGTCCAGCTGCTCACGCCGTCAACCTCCACCCAGATGTCCCGCACCCCGCCCGGCGCCGCACTGTCCGACTGGGAGCAGGCCCTCAGCCCGCTGATCTCCCAGCCGGGAGCCGCGCCCTCCAACGCCGGAGTGCCGCTGGCGCTCCAGTTCGAGGTGGAAGAACCCGCGCCGCACTTTTCCTACACCGGCCGGCGCGATCCGCAGCGCAGCGTCCGCCAGCTGAAGGCCCGGCCCGTCATCATGGGCGCCAAGGGCAAGTGGATCCGCGGCGACGTTTCCTGGACCACGCTGAACTACCTGAACTTCCGGCGCGAGTGCAACCCCGCGCACGTGGAATGGCTGCAGGAGTTCCTGGCTGCCCATTCCGCCTCGTCCAGCCGGACGTACAACTCCTCCGGCTTCTGGCTGGGCCTGAACTCCTTCGCAGGGAAGAACCTGTGGAGCCTGCTGGAGGACGCCGGCAAAATCGGCCTCGCGCTGGTGCACTCGCGCGGCACCGAGCCGGTCCGCCTCGCAGCGTCGCCCGCCGCCGTCGGCCTTAATCTGAGCCGTTACGGCTCGCCGCTGGCCGCCCCTTCCGCAGCGGAAGCGGCGGCACCCGCGGCGGCCGCCAAGGACCAGGCGTCCGACGGCGGGCTGGAACTTTCGCCCACCATCGCCGTTGAGGGCGTGGAGGTTGATCCGGCGTCAGTGGGAACCATCGGGCGCCCCGCCCACGGCATCTTCTTCACCACCGACCGCGGAACCAACGACGGCGGTGCGCTGCCGGGTGTTGGCGAGGCACCGGCGGGCGAAAACGTGATCACGCTGGCTGCGCTGGAAGGTGGCCTGAGCGAGGAACTTCTGACGTTCGTGACCGCGGGCAGCACGCTGCATATCCCGGCCAGGGACGAGTCGCGGTTCCTGACGGGCTTCTACCCGAAGCTGAAGCAGACGGCCCGGGTCACGGCCCGCGACGAGTCCGTGGAACTCCCCGCCCTGGCTGTCCCCACCCTGTCCCTGCTGGCCAACTACGGCGCGGACCACAGGGTGCGGCTGCACTGGGAATGGCACTACAAGAGCGGAAACCTGGTCACGGCGCAGCCCCTCTGGCGGCACCCCGGCGACCACGGCTACCGCGACGACACCGCGGAAGCCCGGATCCTGGAAGGCCTCGGCCAGCCGTGGGACGTGGTGCCCGCGCTGGGTGAGTCCGCCACCGGCGGCTGGGGCACTCCGCGGCTGGCGGCGTCAGCGGAACTGAAGGGCCTGGACACCCTGGCCTTCACCGAGGAGGTCCTCCCCCGGCTGCGCGAAGCCCCGGACGTCGAGGTGGACACCGTGGGCGAAATCGCCGAATACCGCGAGGCCGAGGAAGCGCCGGTGGTGTCCATTTCCACCAAGGCCACCGAGCAGCGCGACTGGTTCGACCTCGGGATCCAGATCACCCTGGAGGGGCAGCCGGTCTCCTTCGCGGCCGTTTTTTCTGCGCTGGCGTCCGGCCAGACCAAGATGCTGCTGCCCAGCGGCGCCTACTTTTCCCTGGACCTGCCCGAGCTGCACCAGCTGCGCGCACTGATCGAGGAGGCGCGCTCCCTGCAGGACAACAAGGACGCACCCCTGCAGATCAGCCGCTTCCAGGCCGGGCTGTGGGACGAGCTTGCCCAGCTGGGAATCGTGGACGAGCAGGCGGCCGCGTGGCGTTCAGCGGTGGGCGGCCTGCTTGAAGGCGGCGTGGACGGCCTCCCGCTCCCCGCCACCCTCAATGCGGAGCTCCGGCCCTACCAGCTGGAGGGCTTCAACTGGCTCACGTTCCTGTACCGGCACAGCCTGGGCGGGATCCTCGCGGACGACATGGGCCTGGGCAAGACCGTGCAGGCGCTGGCCCTGATGTGCGCGGCGAAGGAGCTCTCGCTGGCGGCAGCAGATGCTTCAGCAGGCGAGTCCGACGCCGGTGCTCCCTTTTTGGTGGTTGCCCCCACCAGCGTGGTGGGCAACTGGGCGGCGGAAGCAGCACGTTTCGCTCCCGGACTGAAGGTCCACGCCGTCAGCGAGACCTTCGCCAAGAGCAACCAGGCGCCGGCGGAGGCACTGGCCGGGGCCGATATTGTGATCACGTCCTACGCCCTGTTCAGGATCGACTACGAGGCCTACGCCTCCCGCACCTGGTCCGGGCTGGTGCTGGACGAGGCGCAGTTCGTGAAGAACCACCAGTCCAAGGCATACCAGTGCGCCCGGAAACTCCCGGCGGCCTTCAAGCTGGCCATCACTGGCACGCCGCTGGAGAACAACCTCATGGAGTTCTGGGCGCTTACCTCGATCGTTGCGCCGGGCCTGTTCTCCAGCCCCAAGCGCTTTGCCGAGTACTACCAGAAGCCCGTGGAGAAGAACGGTGACAAGGGGCAACTGGACAAGCTCCGCCGTCGGGTCCGTCCGCTGATGATGCGCCGCACCAAGGACCAGGTGATCAAGGACCTGCCGCCCAAGCAGGAGCAGATCCTGGAAGTGGTCCTGAACCCTCGCCACCAAAAGGTGTACCAGACGCACTTGCAGCGCGAACGCCAGAAGATCCTGGGGCTGATCGAGGACGTGAACAAGAACCGGTTCACCATCTTCCAGTCGCTGACCCTGCTGCGGCAGCTCAGCCTGGACGCCTCCCTGGTGGACCCGGCGCTTTCCGCAGTGCGGTCAAGCAAGCTGGATGTGCTGTTCGAGCAGCTGGAGGACCTGGTGGCTGAGGGCCACCGGGCCCTGATCTTCAGCCAGTTCACCGGGTTCCTGGGGAAGGTCCGGGAACGGCTGGACGAGGAGAAGATCGAGTACTGCTACCTCGACGGCGGCACCCGCAACCGCGCGGACGTGGTCAACGAGTTCAAGAACGGCAGCGCTCCGGTGTTCCTGATTTCGCTGAAGGCCGGCGGGTTTGGGCTGAACCTCACCGAGGCCGACTACGTGTTCCTGCTGGACCCGTGGTGGAACCCCGCCTCCGAAGCGCAGGCCGTGGACCGGACCCACCGCATCGGGCAGGCACGGAACGTGATGGTGTACCGGCTGGTTGCCAAGGACACCATCGAGGAAAAGGTCATGGCGCTCAAGGCCCGGAAGTCGCAGCTGTTTTCCGATGTCATGGAAGGCGATGCCCTGGCCGGCGGCGCCATCACGGCGGAGGACCTCGCGGGGCTGTTCAAGGAGTAGCGCTGAAGGCGGGGCTTTGGGCCCTACGCCTGCGCCAGGGCTGGACTTAATCTGGGATAGCAGAGCGACTGGCGGGCGCCTGCCGAATCCCGGGAGGCAAACCGTGAAATCGGCCAATGCGAGCATCATCGCCGGCATCGTCCTGATCTCGGCGGGCGTGCTGTTGCTGCTGGACCTGCTCAACGTCATCGAGAGCGCCGCCTACGTGCCGATGCTGATCTTCGCCGCCATAGGGGCCGTGTTCCTGTCCCTCTTCATCCGCAGCCCGGAGAACTGGTGGGCCGCCATTCCCGGCTCGGTATTCCTGGGCCTTGCAGCCGTGATTGTCGCCTCCCAATTTACGGACGGCGGCGCCGGCGCCAGTTTCCTGTTCCTGTTCATGGCCGCCGGATTCGCCGCGGTCTACCTGCGTCAACGGGGCAACTGGTGGGCGGTGATTCCCAGCGGCGTGATGCTGACGCTGGCCGTCATTGTTACCCTTCCGCAGGATCTGCAGGGCATGCCCGTTGCCGCCGTCCTGTTCCTGGGCATGGCGGCCACCTTCGGAGTCCTGTCCCAGGTTCCCGTGCCCGACGCCGGTCCCGCCGGGCGGATGAAGTGGCCCCTGATCCCGGCGGCCGTCCTGGGCGTGCTGGGCGTGATCTTCGCCCTGCAGTCGACGGCACTGCTCATCGCTGCGGACATCCTGGTCCTGACCTTCATGATCCTGGCGGGCGTAGGCCTGCTGGTCTACGCCTACCGCGCCCTACATGGCGGGCACGGCAAGGCGCACGGCTAAGCTGGTACTCCAAGAAACTACAACGTTGGAGAAACAGTGCAAGAGCCGCTCACTCCCCTGCGCGCCGACGCCTTCAGGACGCCGTACCGCGATCCAGTCTGGGACGGCCCGACGGATCCGATCCTGGTTCATGACCACCTCACCGGCGACTGGGTGCTTTTCTACACCCAGCGCCGGGCCACGGCGCCGGGGGTGTCAGGCGTGGAGTGGGTGCACGGCACGGCCATTGGCGCGGCCCGCTCCTCCGACGGCGGTGCAACCTGGCAGTACCAGGGCACGGTGGACGGACTGGTGCCGCCAGAAACTGAACTGCCGGCAACGCTTTGGGCGCCCGACGTCGTACGCATCGGCGACGAGTGGTTGATGTACCTGACCGTCCTGGGCGGGGTGCGGAAGGACTGGACCGGAAACGCAGAAATCGTGCAGTTCGCCAGCAGGGACCTGGTGGGCTGGGAGTACCTGGGCCCCATCAACCTCGATTCGCCACGAGTGATTGACGCCGCCGTCGCACGCTGCGGGGACGGCCGCTACCGGCTCTGGTACAAGGACGAGGCCCGTGGCTCCAACACGTACAGCGCGGTGAGCGATACCCCGCGTGACCCCTCGTCCTGGACGCTGGAAGGCCTCACCATTCCCGGCCGCCCGCACGAAGGGCCCAAGGTCTTCAGGCTTGAGGGAACGTATTGGATGATCGTTGACGAGTGGCGGGGCCAGGGCATTTACCGCTCGTCAGACGCCACCGGCATCTGGGTCCGGCAGGAGCACCTCGACGGCCTGATCCTCACCCAGCCGGAGCACGTGGAGGGGCGGCCCGTCGTCGGACGCCATGCGGACGTGGTGCCCCTCGAACCGGGTGATGACGGTAAAGAGCGGGCCCTGCTGGTCTACTTCACCCACCCGCACTGGGGCGGCGAGGACATCGACACCATGGCCCCGGACCCCAAGACCCGCCTGAGCCACGTCCGCGGCGCGGTGCTGGAAGTCCGGGACGGGAACCTTGTCTGTACTGAACACTGATTTCCGGGCGACCAGGCGCTTCACAACATGACAGAGGACCAACCCCTGGAACTATAAGCCGGCTAATACCGGCACCGGTCCACAGGTTGGCCCTCTGCCTGACTCGTCCTCCGGGTGGCACCCACCCGGAATCTTCCAAAACCTACGCGCGCTGCGGGGAGCCCAGCTCCACCGGATCCTCATCCGTAAGGTAAGCGAGCTCGGAGTGGGCCGCGAGGTCGATGCCACGCATCTCGTCCTCCGGGTTGATCCGCAGGCCGATCGTCTTGTCCAGGATCTTGGCGAGGACCCAGGTGATGCCGAACGAGTAGGCCAGCACCGTGACGGTTGCGAGCGACTGGACGCCGAGCAGCTCCACGCCGCCGCCGTAGAAGAGTCCGCTGACTCCGTTCGGGGCAGCATCGGTGGCGAAGAGGCCGATCAGCAGGGTGCCCAGGATGCCGCCCACCAGGTGGACGCCCACGACGTCGAGCGAGTCGTCGTAGCCCAGGCGGTACTTCAGTTCGATGGCCAGCGAGCAGACGGCCCCGGCAATCGCGCCGATGGCCACTGCGCCCAGCGGGCTGACCGCGCCGCAGGCGGGGGTAATGGCCACGAGTGCGGAGATCAGGCCGGAGGCTGCGCCCATGCTGGTGGCTGCGCCGCGGCGGAGCCGTTCCACCAGGGCCCAGGCCAGGAGGCCAGCTGAGGCGGCCACAGCGGTGTTGAGGAAGACCACCGATGCCGAGTGGCCGGCGGACAGGGCCGAGCCGGCGTTGAAGCCGAACCAGCCAACCCACAGGAGGCCTGCACCCACCAGCACCAGCGGCCGGCTGTGCGGCTTCGCGTGCTCCACCTTGGGCCAGCCCGAGCTCTTGCCCAGGACCAGGGCCAGTGCCAGGGCGGCTGCGCCGGCGTTCATGTGCACGGCGGTGCCACCAGCAAAGTCAATGGCCTCGATGCCGCTGGCGATCCAGCCGCCGGTCACGCTGCCGTCCTCAGAGGAGAAAGCGAACACCCAGTGGGCAACCGGGAAGTAGACGATGGTGGCCCAGATGCCGGCAAAGAGCATCCAGGCGCCGAACTTCATGCGCCCGGCAGCCGCGCCCGCCACCAGCGCGGTGGTGACACAGGCGAAGAACAGCTGGAAGGCCGCGAACAGGGCCACCGGAATGGACGCCTCTGCGTCCTCGGCCATCAGCTGCCCCAGGCCGGGGAACTCTGTGACGTCACCGATCAGGCCCAGCCCGCCCACTGAATTGCCGAAGGCCAGCGAGTATCCGAACAGTGCCCAGAGGACGGCCACCAGGCTGGCGCCGCCGAAGCACATCATCATCATGTTGAGAATGCGGCGCGAGCCCACCATGCCCCCGTAGAACAGGGCAAGGGCGGGGATCATCATGCAGACCAGCGCTGCGCTGGCCAAAATCCAAGCGACATTTCCCGAATCCATGGGAAACCCCTTTCGTGATGCGAGGAGAGAACGCCAAATCGCCCGTTGGAGCCACTCCGGAGGAGGGACGCGGAGTCAGTACCACGTTCATCGGAGGGCAGCTATTGCCGTCTGGTTCCAACTGTATGGCGGCAGTAATGGGCTGGGTTTCCGGGGTGTTAAATGATCGTTTCAGTCATCCACACGGAAGTTTCAGCCGTCCCGCAGAGCGCAGGAGTGCTGGGACAGAAGTTGGAGGGCAGGGCCTGCGGGCAGGACCCTACTTGGCGGAAATGGCCAGGAACGTGATGGGAAGGTCCAGCAGCTCCAACGGCCCGTGCGGCCCTTCGCCGTCCAGCAGCAGGGAATCGCCGGGTTCCATGGCGTACTCGTAGGAGCCGTGGCCGTACACCATCCTGCCGGCGAGCAGGTAGATGAACTCCGTGCCGGGGTGCTGGAACAGCGGGAACACGTCGGAGGCGTCCGTGAGCGTCACCAGCGTTGGCTCCAGGGCATCGGTCCGGCCCTTCAGAGTGCCCAGGACGCGGTATTCGTGGCCGTGCTGGGTGCCGCTGCGGACGGTGAGGCTTCCCTGGCCGCTCTTGGTGAAGGTGGCGTCGCGGTCCGTGTCCGCGCCACGGAACAATGCCGTGACCGGCACTTTCAGTCCATCAGCAAGCCGCTGCAGCGTGGTCAGGGAACATGAGGTGGTGGCAGTCTCCACCCGCGAAATCATCGCCTTGGAGAGGCCTGTCCGGGCGGCCAGTTCCGCCGAGGACAGCCCGGCAGCCGTACGGTAGTGCCGCACCTGGCGTGCGATGACCTGCTCCAGCCGGCCTGCGGCCTGCCCGTCAGCCTGCGCCCCGTCGTCGTCACCGGCGTGATCGGCTGCGTGTTCGGTCATAGCAGCCATCTTAGGCACGGAAGGGCGCGGTAGGACGACGACGGCGGCGCTACCTGGGTGCGCGGGTGTCGCCTGCCAGCCCCGCGAGGGAGTCCGCCAGCGCAAGTGCGCCGGCCTCGGCATCCCGGTCTTCCACCAGCTCTTCGGGGGAATGCGAGATGCCGGTGGGATTGCGGACGAAGATCATGGCCGTCGGCAGGTGGGAATTGAGGACGCCGGCGTCGTGCCCGGCGCCGGTGTCCAGGACCGGCGCTTCGGGGAGCAGTTCCTGCAGCCGGTCGCGCAGCCCGCCGTCGAAATGCACGGTGGGGCTGAGCGATTCCATGGTCAGGTCCGCGGTGCAGCCCTCCTCCGCGGCGAACACCTGCGCAGTCAGACCGATGGCTTCCACCAGTGCCGCGGTGACGGAGTCGTCAGGGTGCCGGGCATCGATCCACAGGTCCACGCGGGAGGCGATCACATTGGTGCCGCCGGGCACCGGCTGGACCCTGCCCACGGTGGCCCTGGCGTCGCGGTACTTCCGGGCGGTATCCCGGATGCCGACCACCACCTTGGCTGCCGCAATCATCGGGTCCCTGCGGTCCTTCATCAGGGTGGTGCCGGCGTGGTTGCCCTGGCCGCTGATGCTCAACTTCCAGCGGCCATGGCCCAGGATGGAGGAGCCGATTGCCACGGGCTGGTCCAGGTCAATCAGTCCCCTCCCCTGTTCCACGTGCAGCTCCACAAAGACCCCCAGCTGCTGGAGCGTCCCGTAGTCCGCTCCAATCAGGCGCGGGTCCTGGCCGTTCGCAGCGGCGACGTCGGCGTAGGTGTTGCCGTCGGGGTCCTTGAGCCGGCGCGCCTTGTCCGGGTCCAGGGCTCCGGTGAGGAGGCGGGAACCCAGGCAGGCAACGCCGAACCGGGAGCCTTCCTCTTCCGGGAAGACCGCGATGGCCAGCGGACGCCGGGGCCGCAGGCCGCGGGTTTTGAGGATGTCGACGGCGACCAGCGCCGATGCAACGCCGAGCGGGCCGTCGTACTCGCCGCCGCCGGGAACGGAATCCAGGTGGCTTCCGGTGACGACGGCGTCCTTCCGGGTGCGTGCTGCGGTATCCCACCAGGCCCAGATGATGCCGTTGTGGTCCGGGTGGACATCCAGGCCGCGCCGTTCTGCCTGCTCAATGAACCAGCCGCGGAGGTCCGTCTCGGCGGTGGAGAACACCGGACGCGAGTACCCGCCCCGTGAGGCGTCCCTGCCGATGGTGGAGATGTCACGCAGGAGGCCGGCAACAGTGGGGGTGCTTGTCCGGCCGGAAGGCAGGGCATCCGCCGTGGGGTCCGCCGTGGGTATTGTCTGTGGAAGGCTCACTGGTATCCGTCCTAGGTGGTCACAGCTGCTGGGGACGCAGTCCGGAACCGGTCCGGAACACCGCCGGAGCCGTCGGCCAGGTCCGCGGCCCACTGCCCGATCAGCGGCGCGAATTTGGCGCCGTGGCCGGAACAGGGGGAGACGATTGTCAGGTTGTCCACGCGGTCGATGAGGAAGTCCTCGTTGGGTGTGTTGGTGAACAGGCAGGTTGTTTCGGCGTAAGGCTTCGGGTCCAGGCCGGGCAGGTAGCGCTGCACGTACTCCACCACCCGGCGGCGGTTGGCGGGGTCCACTTTCCCGGTCTGCCGTGCCGCGGAAGGAATCAGCTTGCCGCCGTTGTACTCCGCCACTTTCTGCCCGGCGAAGCCGGCATCCCGCCCGCCGGGAAGGCCGTAGGCCTGGATGTCCGCAGCCTTGTGGATGAAGGTAGGCCAGCCGCCGGCACCCGGCGCAGCGCCACCGTCGTCATCGTTGGAGGCGTCATCCTTGGAGGCGTGGTCCGCGGGGGCGTGGTCGCGGTACTTGAAGTGGAAGGCCTGTTCCTGCCGGACGGTGACCTCCGGCAGCCCGGCCACGAAACCTGCCGGAAGGGACAGCCGCCCCAGCAGTGCCGGCAGCCACCCGCCGGCGCTGATCACCACGTTGCCGGCGCCCACCGTCTCCCCTGCAGAAGAACGCAGCCGGTAACCGGTGCCCGTCCGCTCCACACTTTGCAGCTCCCAGTCGGCCAGCAGCCGGACGCCGTGCTCGACGGCGAGGCTTATCATCGCATTGACGGCGCCTTCCGCGTCGATCACCCCCGCGCCGGGGTGCCAGAGGACTTCGGTATCGAAGGCGATCTGCGGCCAGCGTGCGCGGGCGTCGGCCGCGGACAGGAGTTCGTGCTCGATCCCTTCCTCAGCCAGCACCGAGGCCAGCAGCCGGGGATTGCGTTCCGGCCCGTAGTCCACGGCGCCGAAAGGGGTGATCAGGGGCGTGCCGCATGCGGCAGAGAGTCCGTCCCACAGGCCCTTCGATTCCACCACCGCCCGGGTATAGAAGGGGTCGGGGTAGGCGTAGCGGAAGATCCGGGCGGACCCGTGGGAACTGCCGTCGTGGCTGGCCGGGACGTTGCGTTCCAGGATGGTCACCTGGTGCCCCCGGACGGCCAGCTGCCAGGCGGTGGCGGCACCGGCCAGCCCGGCGCCCACCACCACAAAATCTGACGCGCCGGAAAAAGCCTCAGGCATCAGAAGCTTCCCTGCACTCCGGGGATCCACGAGGTGCCGGCCAGCGGCACGCGGGCCATGGCGGATGCCTCGATGGTGAGCGCCACCAAATCCTCGGGCTCCAGGTTGTGCAGGTGCGACTTCCCGCAGGCCCGGGCAATGGTCTGGGCCTCCATGGTGAGGACGCGCAGGTAGTTGGCCAACCGCTTGCCGGCGGCCACCGGGTCCAGCCGGGAGGACAGTTCCGGATCCTGAGTGGTGATGCCGGCGGGGTCGCGGCCATCCTGGAAGTCATCGTAGAAACCGGCTGCGGAACCGAGGGCGGAGTACTCGGCGGCAAATCGTGGATCGTTGTCGCCCAGGGCTATCAGCGCCGCCGTTCCGATCGCCACGGCGTCTGCGCCGAGGGCCATGGCCTTGGCGACGTCGGCCCCGGTGCGGATGCCACCGGAGACGATGAGCTGGACCTTCCGGTGCACCCCGAGTTCCTGCAGGGCCTGCACTGCCTGCGGGATGGCAGCGAGGGTGGGGATCCCGACGTTTTCGATGAACACCTGCTGCGTGGCAGCGGTGCCGCCCTGCATGCCGTCCACCACCACCACGTCGGCCCCGGACTTCACGGCCAGGGCGGTGTCGTAGTACGGCCGGGAGGCGCCGATCTTGACGTAGATGGGGGTCTTACAGTCGGTGATTTCGCGCAGCTCGCCGATCTTGATCTCGAGGTCATCCGGGCCGGTCCAGTCCGGGTGGCGGCTCGCCGAACGCTGGTCGATGCCCACCGGGAGGGTGCGCATGCCGGCGACGCGTTCAGTGATTTTCTGTCCGAGCAGCATGCCGCCGCCGCCGGGCTTGGCGCCCTGGCCCAGCACGATTTCGATGGCGTCGGCCTTGCGCAGGTCGTCCGGGTTCATGCCGTAGCGGGAGGGCAGGTACTGGTACACCAGGTGCTTGGACTGGCCGCGCTCCTCAGGCGTCATGCCGCCGTCGCCCGTGGTTGTGGAGGTTCCCACCTCCGAAGCTCCGCGGCCCAGCGCCTCCTTGGCGTTGGCGGAGAGGGCGCCAAAGCTCATGCCGGCGATGGTCACCGGGGTCTGCAGGTGCAGGGGCCGGGTGGCGTGCCGGTCGCCGAGGACGACGTCGGTATCGCACTTTTCGCGGTAGCCCTCCAGCGGGTAGCGGGACATGGAGGCGCCCAGGAAGAGCAGGTCGTCGAAGTGCGGGACCTTGCGTTTGGCGCCCCAGCCGCGGATGTCGTACACGCCGGTGGAGGCGGCGCGCTGGATGTCGGCGATGGTGGCGCGGTCAAAGGTGGCGGACTCGCGGAGGCCCAGGGCGGCGATGTCTGTGGGCGCCGGGGCGGGGATGGAGGTGATGGTCATGGGGGCCTCCTAGTAGGCAGTCGAGTTGTCGACGTGGAAGTGGTAGAGGTTCCGGGCTGAGCCGTAGCGCTTGAAATCGGCAGGGTTGTCGGTGCGGCCGCCGGCAGCCAGCAGTTCTGCCAGTTCGGCAAGGTGCTCTTCGCGCAGCGGCTTTTCGACGCAGTCCGCACCGAGGGAGGCCACCGTCCCTTTGACGTAGATCCGCGCCTCGTAGATCGAGTCGCCCAGGGCGTCGCCGGCGTCGCCGCAGACCACCAGGCGTCCGGCCTGCGCCATGAACGCGGACATGTGGCCGATGTTGCCGCCCACCACGATGTCCACGCCCTTCATGGAGATCCCGCACCGGGCACCGGCGTTGCCGTCGATGACCACCAGGCCGCCGTGGCCGGTGGCGGCTGCGGACTGGGAAGCATCGCCCGTCACGTGGACGCGGCCGGACATGATGTTCTCGGCAAGGCCGACGCCGGCGTTGCCGGTGATGGTGACGCCGCCTTTTTGGTGCATCCCGGCGGCATAGTAGCCGGCGTGGCCTTCGATGGTCACCGCGATGTCCGCGTCGATGCCGACGGCGAGGCTGTGCTTGCCGCCCGGGTTGGTGACGGTCCACGCTTGTCCGTCCGCGGCGTTGTGGATGGCCTGGTTGAGTTCCCGGACGCTGGTGACGGCCAGGTCCACGGTGCTGGACTCCGGCACCCGGGCATCCGGGGCGGTGCTTGCCGTGCTTTCGGGGGCTGTCAGAGTGACCATGTGTAGACCTTTCCGGGTTCCGGTTCAAAGATGCGGGCGTTGTCGATGCCGGGCAGGCCGGCCAGGGCGCGGTACTCGGAGGCCATGGCCACGTAGTCGTCCGTTTCGGCGATGATGGCCGGTTTGCAGGCGATGGGGTCGCGGACCACGGCCATGCTGTCCGCGGTGGTGACCACCAGGGTGTAGAAACCGTCCAGGGCCTTGCCCAGGTTCACCAGGGCTTCCTCGAGGGTGTCGCCCTGCTTCAGCCGGGAGGCGACGTAGCGGGCGCCCACTTCGGTGTCGTTTTCGGAGTCGAACACCACGCCTTCGCGCCTGAGCTCCCGGCGGACAGTGGCGTGGTTGGAGAAGGAGCCGTTGTGGACCAGGCAGAGGTCGTCGGCCACGGAGAACGGGTGGGAGCCGCCGGCGGTAACGGCGGACTCGGTGGCCATCCGGGTGTGGGACAGTCCCTGGCTTCCCGCCATCGCCTCCAGTCCGTGCTCGGCGGCGATTTCCATGGGGTGGCCCACGCTTTTCATGACCGCCACATGCTCGCCGCGGCCAATGATGGTGGCGCCGGGCAGGGTTTCGCTGACCGCTTTCACCAGCAGATCAGTCCCGACGGCGGCGCTCACCAGGGTGGTGTCGCCGACCACTTTGACGGCTGCTGCCGCACCCGCCGGAAGCGCACCGGCAAGGAGAGCCGCGACGCCGGCGGTGATGTCCGCCGTCGTCATTCCCTGGTCCTTGCCCAGCAGGCTGAGGGTGGACATCCCCCGCGAAACCAGGCCGGGGGTGTTGTAGACGGCCAGGCCGGCGGAGTCCGGTCCGCGGTCCACGATCTGGCACAGCATGGAGGACAGCAGGCTGCCCATTTGGGGGTGCAGCGAGGGGTTGCGCAGCTGCAGCGCGGCGATTCCGCACATGGTGGGGGTCCTTACTCAATAGCGTCTGGTGGTGTGACTGGATGGAGGACGGTCAGATCGACGTCAAGTACGTGCGGATTTCCCAGTCGCTGACCTGGTTGTGCCAGCTCAGGAATTCCTCTTCCTTGGCGTCCGCGTAGTACCTGCCGATCTCCGGGTTGCCGCTGAGGCTGGCCAGCATGACCGGGTCCTGCCGCAGGGCTTCGACGGCATGGAGCAGGGTGGCCGGCAGCCGGTGCGCGTCCGGCCTGGACTCGCCGGGACCGGACGGTGCACCCGGGTCGGCGGCTTTCTCCACTCCGTCCAGCCCTGCAGAAATCGCGGTGGCGATGGCCAGGTACGGGTTGGCGGAGCCGTCGCCGGAACGCAGTTCAATCCGTTTGTTGTCCGGGACGCGGATCATGTGGGTCCGGTCGTTGCCGCCATAGGACGCCTTCCGAGGTGACCACGTGGCACCGGATGAGCTGGTGGTGGCGCCTGTCCGTTTGTAGGAATTCACTGTCGGGGCGAGGAACGCCTGGAGTGCCGGAGCATGGTCCAGGATGCCGGCGATAAAGGAGCAGGCGAGGCCGGAAATCCCAAGGCCCCTGCCGTCGTCGTTGTTTCCCTTGCCTTCCGCCCCGCTGCCCGCTGCCGGGAACAGCGCCTCGGCGCCGGACCACAGGGACAGGTGGAAGTGCAGTCCAGTGCCGGTGCGGTCGGTAAAAGGCTTGGGCATAAAGGTGGCCGTCATGCCGCGCTGTTCGGCCAGGATGTTCAGGATGTAGCGGAGGGTGACCACCCGGTCCGCGGTGGTGAGGGCATCGGCGTAGTTGAAGTTCTGCTCGAACTGGCCGGCGGCGTCCTCGTGGTCATTGGCATAGTTGCCCCAGCCCAGGCCGTTCATCGCCTCGGAGATGGAGGTGAGGTGGTCGTACATCCGGGTGACCCCGCGGGCGTCGTAGCAGGGGCGGGGTGAATCGTCCCTGGCGTCGGCGGTACTCAGCGTCCCGTCGTCGTTCTTCTTCACCAGGAAGTACTCCACCTCGGCGCCCACCTTGGCCTGCATGCCCTTCTCCGCAAGGCGGGCCAGGGTGTTTTTCAGGATCACGCGCGGCGCGTAGGGCCAGGGCGTGCCGTTGACGTGGGGGTCGCAGTGGATGATGGCCAGGCCCTCCTTAATGAAGGGCACCGGGGTGAAGGAGTCCAGGTCCGGCACGGCGATCAGGTCCGGGTCCTGCGGCTTCTGCCCCATCAGGCCCGCAGCGAAGCCGGCGAAACCCATGGCACCGCTTTCGAGTTCCCCGGCGGCTTCCACCGGGACCAGCTTGGCGCAGGGCTTGCCGGTCATGTCCACGAAGGTGGCCAGCAGGAAGCGGACGCCGTGGGCCTTGGCGATGTCTGCCAGGGAAATGGCGGGAGCCCCGGAAACTTCCCGTTCCTCGGCGAACGGCAGGGCGGTTACAGCAGGGGTTGCGACACTGGTCATCGAAACGTTCCTGTTCGGTTGGCGTTAGCTATTAGTAAACCTTGTTGCATCAGAGTATCCAAGCAGTGTTTCGCGGGACCGGCGGCAAGGTTAATTTGGTGTTTCGCGGTGGGCGCTCCCGGAATCGCGTCACGCCAGGCGCCCTTTAGGACGGTCCTGGCTGACAGCCTCCCGGAATCACGGGGGATGCAGCGGCGCGGGAGGCCAGAAGCGTGCCGTGCGTGACGCCGGCCGCGGCTAAGCTGAAGAACAGCAGCCACGGCAGCACGGGCAGGCCGAGCAGGGTGGAGGGCCACAGCCCTCCCTTGAAGCCGCGGAAGGGATAAACGGACATGGCACGAGCGACAGTCCAGGACGTCGCGAAAACGGCGGGAGTGTCCGTGGGGACGGTGTCGCGTGTGCTGAACGGAAGCCCGGCCGTCAGTGCAGCGAGCAAAGAAAAGGTGGCTGGAGCAATCCGCCAGCTCAACTACCGGCCCCTCGCTTCCGCCCGCGACCTGCGCCGTGACCGCACCATGCGCATCCTGGCCCTCGCGAAAAATCTGGACTCACCCATCGTCAGTGAAGCCTTCCGGGGTGTCGGCGATGCTGCCGCCTTGTCCGGATACGTCAGCCTCATCGCACCGACAGCCGGCGAACCCGAGCGGGAACAGCAGCTGGTGGACATGCTGCGCAACGGCTCCGTGGACGGCTTGATCATGTTTTCCCCAACCATGGCTGACGACGAGATCGAAGCAGTGGCCACCCAAATGAGCGTGGTGCAGCTCTGCGAAGTGGCGGACTCGGAGGCGGCGTTCGGCGTATCCATCGATGACCGGCAAGCGTCGTACGACATCACGCAGCACCTCATCAAAACCGGAAGCCGGAAGTTGGCGATGATCGGCAACCGGGCGGCGCGCTCCGGCCGGCTCCGGGAGGACGGCTTCCGCTGGGCCCTTGCCGAAGCGGGCCTCTCGCCGGAACACCTGCTGTTCGCAGACGGGGACTTCAACTTCCATTCCGGCCGGAGCCTCACCCGGGAACTGCTAGGCAGCGACCGGCTGCCCGACGCGGTCTTCTGCGGCAGCGACACGGTGGCCGCCGGATGCGTCCGCGAAATTACCGATGCCGGCCTGCGGGTGCCCGGCGACATCGCCGTTGCAGGCTTTGACGACTCCATCCAGGCGGAGATGTGCGTGCCCGGGTTAACCACCATCAGGCAGCCCGCCTACGACATGGGCCGCGTGGCCTTCGACGCGCTCTTCGAGCGCATGACGGAACCCGGGGCGCACCGCCGCGGCCGGACCTACCTCCCGCACGAACTCGTGGTTCGGGACTCAACAAAGGGCTGAAGGGGGTTGACAGCCCAGAACTTCCACTGACAGACTTTTGGAATCGATTCCAGCACTTTCGGGCAGTTCGTATCTGTACGTTGGAATCGATTCCACGCCAAGCAGAACCCACCCAGAATCAAACCAAAGGAAGCAACCCCTTGAACATCGAGCAGTCCCCGGCGCAAGGGGCAGCAGGACAGCAGTCAGCTACACCAGGCGAAGGACCAGCCTCCAAGGAACTGAGGGTAGGCGTTGTCGGCATCGGCTGGGCCGGACAGCAGCACCTCATGGCCTACAACGGCCTGGACGGCGTGCGCATTGTGGCGCTGGCGGGCATGGAGGAGGAACTCCGCAACTCGCTGCAGGCCGAGTACTCCATTCCGAACGCCTTTGCCGACTGGAAGGACATGCTGGAGCACGGCGGGCTGGACGCGATCAGCGTGGCAGTTCCCACCTTCCTGCACGCACCCATCGCCATCGCCGCCCTGGAACGGGGAATCCACGTGCTGAGCGAGAAGCCCATCGCCCGCAACGCCGTCGAAGGCCAGGCCATGGTGGATGCCGCCCGCAAGGCGGGGCGCGTCCTGGACGTGGCCTTCAACCACCGCCGCCGCGGCGACATCAAGGCGCTCAAGGGTGTCATTGACGACGGCGGGCTGGGCCGGCCGTACTACGCCAAGGCCTCCTGGCTCCGCCGCTCCGGCATCCCCACCCTGGGCAGCTGGTTCACCAACCCGGAGCTCGCCGGCGGCGGACCGCTGGCGGACATCGGCGTCCACGCGCTGGACTACGCCCTGCACCTTCTCGGTGAACCCAAGGTGGTGGCCGTCTCCGCCGCCACACATTCGGAGCTTGGCCCCCAGGGGCGGGGCGGTGGAAGCGCCTACTCGGCACTGGCCTCCAGCCACGCATTCGAGGTGGAGGACTTCGCGTCAGCGTTCCTCCGGCTGGAGGGCGGCGGAACTCTCGTGATCGAAGCCAGCTGGGCCACCTACCGGGAAACGGACGACCTTCTGGACTTCACCGTCTACGGCACCGATGGCGGCGCCGAGCTCAAGGTGCAGGGGGCGCCGTTCCCGGCCGTAGGCCAGCTCCGGGTTTTCACCGACAGGGAGGGCGAATCCGCCGACTACGTCCCGCCGGTGCTTCCGGGCCGCGCCCATGACGCAGTGGTGGAAGACTTCGTCACGGCAGTGCGCGGCGGCGAGCAGGCCTGGGGCGAACACGATGGCTCCCTGGCGCTCTACCGGGCGCAGATCATCGACGCGTGCTACCTGTCCGCACGCGAACAAAGGGAGGTTCGTCTCTAATGAACGACAAGCTGAGAATCCGCGTCTGGAACGAGGGCGTCCACGAGGCCAACAACGAGCCGTCACACATCGGGGAGATCTACCCTGACGGCATCCACGGCGCCATCGCCGCGGGGCTCCGTTCCTTTTACCCCGAGGCGGAAATCACGACGGCGGTGCTGGCCACCGACGACGAGCACGGCCTTGACGAGGACGTGCTCGCCGGGACGGACGTCCTGCTCTGGTGGGGCCACGTGGCCCACCACGAGGTGAGTGACGCCGTCGTCGAACGCGTCCACCGGCACGTGCTCGGTGGCATGGGGCTCATCGTGCTCCACTCGGGGCACTTCGCCAAGGTCTTCACCAAGCTGCTGGGCACCACCTGCTCGCTGGCCTGGCGGAACGACGGCGAGCGCGAGCTCGTGTGGACCGTGAAGCCGTCACACCCCATTGCCGAAGGCGTGGACAGCCCCATCGTCATCCCCGAGCAGGAGATGTACGGGGAACTGTTTGACATCCCGGACCCGGACGACCTGATCTTCATCAGCTCGTTCGCCGGCGGCGAGGTGTTCCGTTCCGGCGTCACCTTCACCCGCGGCAAGGGACGCATCTTCTACTTCAGCCCCGGCGACCAGGAGTACCCGGTGTACCACCACCCGCAGATCCAGCGGGTCCTGGCCAACGGCGTGAAGTGGGCGGCCCAGCCGGAGCTGCACCGTTCCGTCCCGGAGGTCACCAACCCTTCGCGGGACTGGTTCAACGAGGCGTAGGAGTTTTTGTCCAGATACGCAGGGTTGCGGGGCCTTTAAGTCGGCTTATCTGGACAAAAACTCCAATGCGGCGGCGAAGGTGAGGACGGTGCCGTCAGGGAAGCCGAATCCTTCCCCCGGAACAAGGCGGACGGCGTATGCTTCCGCAGCTTCCTCCCCGGCGAGGACGACGACGGCGGCATAGTCGCCGTCGCCAGCCACGCCTGAGGTGCCGATCCAGGGGATAGCAAGGCTCTCCCCCATCGGGTGCGGCGCGTCCCGGCGCCAGGTCCCGGCGTCGTCAAGGCGCAGGCCAAAGCCGGGTACGGGCCGCACCGTACTGGCTATGCCGGATGCCGCATCCACCGGCCAGCCGCCGATCCGGAGCTTCGCTTCCTGTGCCGGGTCCACGCCCCGCACCCGGACCAGCCGCAGCTCCACCGCCCCGCGGGTCAGCGACACCACCGTCACCTCCGGGCCCGGCGTCGCTGTACCCCGGGCGCCGCTGCCGTGGTCCGGCCCGGCGTCCGGATCCACGGAAATCCAGTTGACGGTGCTCCGCGAGGCACCCGCCAGCACCCCGCCCAGGTCCTGCTGCCCGAGGTATTCAAAGCCTGTCCTGTGGGTGGTCTGCCCTGCACTGTCCATCAGGACCACGGCGTTGTCCAGGGACTGCGGTTCCAGGTCCGGGAAGGTGGCGGTGGAGTAGCCCAACCGGGCATAGAGCGGCGAATCCGCCACCTTTACGCCGGCGTTGGCGTGGTCCGTGCCGTGGTTCCGGATCCTCACCACGCCGTCCGCCACCGTCCCGTCCACCTGCCAGCCCGGGGCATGGATAAGCCGCCGGGTGTCGCCGGCTTCCACGGGCAGCGGTTCCTCGACGGCTGTCCAGACGCGGTGGTCCGCCGGCAACGCAAGGCCCAGCATGCCCTTGGCCGCCCAGTACGGTGACCCGGCGCCGGAGTAGGACTGCTTCATCCCCGGGAACTCGCCGTGCCAGCCGATGGAGAGCAGCCCGTCCTCGGTGATGGCGCCCCGGCGGGCAAAGTAGTCCAGGATTCCCGACGCCGCCCGCCGCGTGACACCCGGGCTGAGCCGCGTGTGCCCGGACAGTTCACCGGTCCAGAACGGCGCGGCCGCGGCGAAGCGGTAGATCAGGCTGCGGCCCTGGATGAGCGGGGCGCCGTTGGCCCCCACCAAGTGGACGGCGTCGTCCAGGAAGTCGGCCAGCCTGTCACCGTCAAGCTGTGCCCGGGCCCTGACCCGCGGATCCCCGGGCGCCATCAGCTCCCACAGCTGCGGGTAAACCTGGAAGGCCCAGCCAACGTAGTGGTCAAAGGCACGCTCGGGCCCGTCGGCGAACCAGCCCTGGCTCCGGTACAGGGAGTCGTGGATGGCCAGGCCGGCGTCGATGTCCTGGTCCGAGTACCGGCCGCCCACCGAGGCCAGGAAACTTTCGACGACGATCTGGAACCACACCCAGTTGATGGGCGGGTAGTCCTCCCCGATCACGGTCTCGAACCACGCGATGAGCTGTTCCTGGACGCGCTGCGGCAGCTTGTCCCACAGCATGTCCCGCGTGAGGGCCAGGCCGACGGCCAGCGAGGCCGCCTCCACTTTCGCCTGGCCGAGCTCCCCCGGGGTTGGCCAGCGGTCCGGGTTGGCGGGATTGGTGCCGGCATCCAGCCCCCGGGCATACCAGTCGGCGATCCAGCCAGTGCCGCCCGGGTCCCCCGCCATCCGGAAGGAGGCCAGCAGGAATGTCCGTGCGAACGCTTCGAGAGAATCGCTGCGCGGGCCATAGGCGCTGTTGGCGCCGGGGAGGTGGATGTTCGCGTGGTCCTCAGTGGCATGCCGGTGTGCCGAGCGCAGCAGATAGTCCGCGTAGGCGCACCAGTGCTCGCGGGTCAGGCCGGTGAACGGCGAGAGCTGCCGGTCCAGCGGGGGCAGGGTCAAGGAAACGGGAGGAGCTGTGGCGGGCATGGATTCCCCAGGGGTCAGGTGGTGTTGGACGGTCAGGCAAACAAGCGGGTCAGCGGGTCAGCCAGGAAATGGCCCGCCCCAGCAGTTCCCGGTGTTCGGGCGATTCGTAGGAGGCGGCGTCGTGGCCCAGGGCGTCATAAAACGTGCGGCCGGCCGGGCTGTCTTCGGGTGGCTGGCGGAGCAGAGACCACATCAGCGGGTGCTCTGCGCCTTCGTGGGTATGGGTGGCGTGGACGGTGATGCCGGGGGCGGTGCGCAGCCAGCTGTAGCGCTCGTCGAGCAGCGTAAAGTCCTGCATTCCCTCAACCACGGGGCCGGACGCGGGCCGGATCCGGACGGTGGCCGGTCCGTAGTCGGGGTGCATGGACGTTCCGCGGACCCAGCGTCCCCCAAGCCCGCTTTCCCATTCCGGGGAGTCCACGAAGCTGGTGGAGCTGGAGTGGCTCACCAGCAGGGGCCGCCCCGAGCCAAGCCACCGCACCAGTCCCGCGGCGGCCACAGGAGTTCCGGGGGATGGCTGCCCGTCGCGGGGCAGCCCCACATTGACCACCAGGAGTTCCGGCAGGTCAGTGTCCGCGGTCCCGGCCAGTTCCTCCAGCGCGGTGTCCACGTCGCCGGGAATCGCGACGCCGAACCCCGCCTCCCGCAGCAGGCCGGCCAGGGCGGCGGACGTCTCGGCGAAAGGATGCCACGGGTCCGAGTAGCGTCCCTCACCGCTGAGCAGCAGGGCTTTCGGCGCGGCGGCAGGGTCCCGGCCAGCATCCCGGCCAGTGGGAGGGGCGGTCACTGCGGGACCTGCAGCATGCCGGCTGCCGGGGCCTGCGGGGCGCCCGCCGAGGATTCGCGCAGGATCAGTTCCGGGTTCAGCTCGATCCGGTGCACGGGCCGCATCCGGCCTTCCGCCAGCCGTGCCGCCATCAGCTGCACGGCCACCTTGCCCACGTACTGCTTGGGCGGCCGCACCGCGGAGATGGCCGGCTCCGCAAGGTAGGCCACTTCGTCGTCATACCCCACAATGGCGATGTCCCCGGGCACCCGCAACCCCTTGTCCACGCAGTGCTGCACAAACGCCACCGCCTGCGTGTCGGAGTGGACCAGCATGGCGGTGGTCCCGGTTTTCCGGCACAGCGCCAGGACGTGGTCGAAATGCGTGGCACGCCCTCCGTTCTCCGGCTTCGCCGAATCCTCGTGCACAGAGCCTTCCAGGGGAATCTTCAGCGCGGCAAGCGCCTGGTGCCAGCCGCGCACCACGTGCGGGCTGGTGGGGCTGGAGGAATCTGTGAGGCAGCCGATCCTTCGATGCCCCTCCTGCCACAAGTGCCTGACGGCCATCCCCGCGCCGAAGGCATGGTCCGTGGCCACCCACTCCAGCCGGTGGGCCGGGATCTCAATCGGCGAGCGCCGCTCGGCGAGCACCACGGGGATGGGCAGGGCGTTGAGCCAGCGCAGCAGTTCCTGGCCCTGGTCCCCGGTCATGTCCGGCGCCACGATCAGCCCGTCGATGTTCTGCGTGTCCAGCAGGGCCTGCACCTGGCGGCGGTTATCCGCGGCGTCATAGGCGGACCCCCGGACCAGGATCCGGAGGTTCTGGTCCTCGGCTTCCGCCCGCGCTCCACTGATGACCTGCGGCCAGTAGTAGTCCAGCGACGGCACCACCATCCCGATGGAGTAGCTGTGGTGCGGAGGGCGGCCCGCCGCCGTCGACCGGTCCAACTTGCTGGGCAGGGTGGCGCCGCCGTGCACCCGCGACACCAGCCCCTCGTCCGCCAGGATGTTGACGTCCCGGCGAATAGTCAACTCGCTGACACCCAGCTTCGCCGCAATGCCGCGGACAGTGATGGCTCCGTGGGCGCGGAGTTCCTCCATCAGCCGTTCCCGGCGCTGCAGGGAGAACAGGGACTTCCCTGCCGGTTCGGCGGGTTGTTCCGGGCTCATGGGGTTACCTCCGCGGTGAGGGTGAATGCGCCGGCGGCGCGGGGTCTTGTTTCTGTCAGTTCTTCAGTCATCGGCAGGCGGAACCGCAGCCGGGTCAGCTTTTCGCCCCAGACGCCGGCAAGGAGGGGATCGTCCAGCGGCCATTCGTCCACCAGCACGACGGCGGAGGCGGGCTCCCAGCGCAAGGCTAGGCCCCGGGTTCCGCCAGCGCCGGGGATCCCCACGGGCAGGACCGTGGCTGCTCCCTGTCCCAGCCTGACGGTGCCGGCCGCCAGGTAGGCGATGTCGACGTCGGACGTTCCGTCGTCCCGCGCCCCGTCAAGGTCCCAGCGGTCGGCCACAACGACCTTCCCGGCATTGCGGTCCAGGGATGAGGTGCGGGTCCACGCGTCCGGGCGCATCCCGTACGCCGCGCCGAGGGCCACCTCCAGGGTGGGCCCATCGGGCGCCGGTTCTGCCAGCACCACGGCCGCGTACTCCCCGCCGGCGCCTTGCTCCAGTCCGAAGGGCGCCGGGACGCTGTGCCAGGCGCTCTGCATGGCGCGGATTTCATAACGGTCCGGTCCGAACGTCTTGGCGGTGTAGGTGGGCTGGCCGGCATCAACCAGCAGGGGAACCCCGTCAGCTGCGACCACCACGGAGCCCACATCCTTGTGGTTGTGGTGCTCGCCGTTGTGCCCGCCCTTGGCTGCCAGGAACAGGCCCCGGGACGTTCCGGCCGTCTCCCGCGCCACCATGATCTGGACGGACGGAAACCAGGCGAACGGAACCAGCGGCGGAGTTTCCGCCTTTTCCACACCGGCCTCCCCGCCCACCTCCTCCACCGTGGCCACGAGCGAGTGCAGCACTCGTCCGAGCCCTGCGGCCGCCTCAATCCGGAGGGCAGCCATGGCTGCTGCGTGACGGGCGGCGTCCTGGTCCCCAAGGCGCACCGCCCAGCCGTGGAGCATGTCCCAGGGCAAGGCCGCTGCTGCCTGCGCGGGGCCGTCGGCCACGTTCAGGAACCAGTTGGCGCCGATGTGCATCCGGTGCGGAAAAGCCACCAGTTCGCGGACCACCGGCAGGCCGGCGTCGAGCCCTCCCCCGGTGGCCTGCTCCAGCAGGGCCAGGCCCTCGAGTGCCCGTCCGGCGCCGTTCCACCAGTAGGCGAAGCCCTCGTCGATGGCACCGTCGGCGGGAAGGGAGGCGAGGAAACGGCCCAGGCCCTCGATGCACCGGGCAACTGTTCGCGCCTGGGTTTCGGGGTCATCCACCAGGAAGAGCGCCGCGGCGATCAGGTTGGAGTGGATCCAGGGGTTCCAGTTATGGACGTCCCCGTCCAGTCCCAGCCAGTGCCAGTCCATCCGGTCCAGGAAGGGCCGGATAACCCTCCGGGCAGCCTCCCCGCGGATCCGCGCGCGCAGGCCCGGCGCCCGTTCGTCCAGCTGTCCGCCCAGGACGTAGTCGATCCACGCCAGCTGCGCGGCCACTTCGCCGGCACCCAGGTCCAGGAAGGGGCGGCCCGCGTCCGGCACCACTTCCCTGCTGCGGGCAAACACGTCATCGTGGGCAGCCCAGCTCCAGGAGCTTTGCTCACAGAGGAGGTAGGCGCCGTCGATCACCTCGTCCAGCCAGGCAGCCGGCCCTGCTCCTGTGCCGGAAGCTGGCCCACCGTCGTCGGACACCAGGGCCATCACCACGGCGCGGGTCAGCCGTTGCTGGCGGGCGGCCACCAGCCCCTCGTAGGCGGTCCGGTTTCCGTCGCGGAAATACCGCGCATAGTGGGAAACCAGCGGCTGCGGCCACGGCTTTCCCCGCTCGTCGCAGGCCTGCTCGCGCAGCGGACCGAGGACCGCAGCATCTGCCGGGCGCCACCGGAGGTCACCTGCGCCGGGCAGCTGAAGCCGGGCCCGCGCGCCGCTCAGCAGGGACACGAGCCCGGACGCTGAAGCGGCGGCGCCCCAGGAAGATGCCAGGGGATGGACGCATGTGGCGGCGGGAGGGGCAGCGCCGGTGCGTGGCGTCATCTGGGTTCCTCAAATGTTCGAGTGTGAATGATCTAGAACGAATGTGATCAGCTTGGATGATCCGTCTTGTTTATGAGTATCTACTGATTGTCAGATGTGATGCAAGACATGAAGTTCAGCCCCGCGGGGCCAACACCACAACCCGAAAGGAGGCCCCGTGTCCCGAAAACCGAAGGCGCTGCTGGTCATGAACCGCGGTACTTTTGCGGACCAGTTTGATGCATCGCGGCTGGAGCGCCTCGCAAACCTGGTGGATCTCGGCGCGCAGCCGTGGACCGCTTCACTCAACGTCAGGGAACACCCCGGGCTGGCCCCGCGCCTTGCGGAGGTGGAAATCCTCCTCACGAGCTGGGGTGTACCCCGCCTGGATGCCGCCGCGCTGGCACACATGCCGAGGCTCCGCGCTGTCTTTCACTGCGCCGGGACTGTCCGCAGCTTTGTCAGCCAGGAACTGTGGGACCGCGGCATCCTGGTCACCAACGGCGCGGACGCGAACGCCATCCCGGTAGCCGAATTCACGTTTGCCTCCATCGTCCTGGCCGGCAAAAAGGCCCAGGTGCTGTCCAACGATGCCCGTATCCACAGGGAGGACTGGAGCTACAGCACCCTGCGCGGGGAGCTGGGCAACATCGGGCGGACCATCGGGGTCATCGGCTTCTCCCGCATCGGGCGCAGGGTGGTCCAGCTGGTCCAGCAGCTCCAGGACGTCACCTGTCTGGTGAGCGATCCCCATGCCGACCCGTCAGCCGTGGCCGCAGCAGGAGGGCGGCTGGTGCCCCTGCTGGACCTCCTCGCGGCGTCGGATGTCGTTACCGTGCACGCGCCGGCTCTTCCGGAGACACGGCATATGCTCGGCGCAGCCGAACTGGGGGCGATGAAGGACCATGCCACCCTGATCAACACGGCCCGCGGTTCGCTGGTGGACACCAGCGCCCTGGAAGCCGAATGCGCCACCGGCCGCATCAACGCGCTCCTGGACGTCACGGAACCCGAACCGCTGCCGGCAACCTCCGTCCTGTATGACCTCCCCAACGTCGTGATCACTCCGCACATCGCAGGCTCCCTGGGGAGCGAAACCCGCAGGATGTCCGACGCCGCCCTCAACGACCTGGAACGGTACCTGACCGGACAGAAACTGCTGGCGCAAGTGGTCCCTGACGACCTCTCCCTCAGCGCCTGAGCAGTCCGGTACCCGGGCAACCGCAACCGCAAACCTCGCCGCATCCGCGGCAAACCCGCATCCCTAGTAAGGAGAACGCAATGAAGCGCACAACCCTCGCCGCCATCGCCCTGGCAGTGACAGCAGGACTTGGCCTGACCGGCTGCGCCGGCGCCGCCGGTCCCGCGGAACCCCAAAGCCAGGACGGCAAAACCCGCCTGACGGTATCCGTGTGGAACTACGAAGGCACACCGGAATTCAAGGCCCTGTTTGACGGCTACGAGGCCGCAAACCCGGACGTGGACATCGAGCCGGTGGACATCCTGGCGGACGACTACCCGCAGAAGGTGACCACCATGCTGGCCGGCGGGGACACCACCGACGTCCTGACCATGAAGAACGTCATCGACTACGCCCGCTACGCCAACAACGGCCAGCTCCAGGAAATCAACGGTGTGGTGGACACCGTGGGCAAGGACGATCTTGCCGGGCTGGACGCCTTCGACATTGACGGCAAGTACTACGCGGCGCCGTACCGGCAGGACTTCTGGCTGCTCTACTACAACAAGGAACTGCTCAAGGCCGCCGGCGTTGAAGAGCCCAAGGACCTGACCTGGGATGAGTACACCGCCCTTGCCCAAAAGCTCACCACCGAAGCCGGCGGCAAGAAGGTCTACGGCACGTACCACCACATCTGGCGCTCCGTTGTGCAGGCCATCGCGGCAGCGCAGAACGGCGGTGACCAGATCAGCGGCGAGTACGGCTTCTTCGAAGACCAGTACAACACCACCCTGGAGCTGCAGAAGAGCGGCGCCACCCTGGACTTCGGAACGGCCAAGAGCCAGAAGACCAGCTACCGGACCATGTTCGAAACCGGCCAGGCCGCCATGATGCCCATGGGAACCTGGTACATCGCCGGCGTCCTGCAGGCCAAGAAGGACGGCAAGACAGACGTTGACTGGGGCCTGGCTCCCTTGCCGCAGAAGGACTCCAACGGCAAGGTATCGACGTTCGGCTCACCCACGGCCTTCGCCGTCAACAAGAACGCCGCGCACTCCGAGGAAGCCAGGAAGTTCATCGAGTGGGCTGCCGGTGAAGAAGGCGCCAAGGCCATCTCCAAGATCGGTGTGGTCCCGGCCCTGCAGAACGACGCTGTCACGGACACCTACTTCCAGCTCGAGGGCCTGCCCACGGATGAGTTGTCCAAGAAGGCGTTCTCCCCCGACGAAACCGCGCTGGAAATGCCGGTCAGTGACAAGTCTGCCGCCACGGACAAGATCCTCAACCAGGAGCACGACCTCATCATGGTGGGCGAACGCTCCGTGGCAGACGGCATCACCGAGATGGGCAAGCGCGTCAAAAGCGAAGTCCTCGGTCAGTAACAGGCAGCCATGACTACTGAAACACTTCCTCCCGTTGCCCCGGCTCCAGCACCTGCCCACAGCCGGGGCAACCGGAAGCAGGCGCGGCGCAACACGCTGATCGGGTGGACGTTTATCCTTCCGAACTTCCTGGGCTTCCTGGCCTTCACCCTCATCCCCGTAACCGCGGCCTTCGCCCTCTCCTTCATGGAGTGGACCTCGTTCACGGCGCCCCGCTGGGTAGGGCTGGAAAACTTCCAGCGCATGTTCCAGAGCGACACATTCTGGGTGGCGCTGCGCAATACCGTGGTCTACGCCCTGGGGCACGTCCCGCTCACCATGGCCCTGGCGTTGGTCCTCGCTTTGCTACTGAACCGAAAGCTCAAGGGCATCGGTTTCTTCCGGGTGGCAATCTTCTTTCCCTACATCACCTCCCTGGTAGCGGTGGCGGTGGTCTGGAACATGCTGTTCAGCCCGGACAACGGACCCATCAACCAGTTCCTGAACGTTATCGGCATCGCCGAAACCCCCGGCTGGACCTCCAGCTCCGACTGGGCCATGCCCGCCGTCATCATCACCAGCGTCTGGCGTGACATGGGGTACTACATGATCCTGTACCTGGCCGGCCTGCAGGCCATCCCCACCGAACTCTACGAAGCAGCGGAAGTTGACGGCGCCAGCCCCTGGCAGCGCTTCTGGAACGTCACCATCCCCTCCCTGCGGCCCACCACGTTCTTTGTGGTGGTGATGCTGACAGTCTCCAGCTTCAAGGTGTTCGACCTGATCGTGGTCATGACCAACGGCGGACCGGGACGCGCCACAACCGTGCTGTCCCAGCTCATTTACCAGGAGGGCATCGGCGAAGGGAAGTTCGGATACTCGTCCGCCATCTCGCTGGTGCTGTTCGTCATCGTCCTCACGGTCACCGTCCTGCAGTTCAAGATCCAACAGCGGAGGGAACGCTGATGACCAACATGGCCGAAGACCTCAAGGCTGAGGCGCCCTTCGCCGGGGAGGGCCTGGCACCCGCTCCGGAAGACCGCCGTCGTACGCAGCGCGACTCGCCACGGGAACGGAAGAAGCGCACCTCCGACGCCGTCATTTACGGCGTGCTGGTGGTGCTGGTGGCGGCGCTGATGGTGCCGTTCATCTGGATGGTGTCCTCCTCGCTGAAGGAGAACAACCAGGTCCTCACGGTGCCGATCCAGTGGATCCCCACGGAGTTCGTCTGGAGCAACTACACGGACATCTGGACCCGGATCCCCATGATGGGGTACCTGCAGAACTCTCTGTACCTCGCGGTGATCATCACGTGCCTGCAGGTCCTCACCGGTTCGCTGGCGGCCTATGGCTTTTCCAAGGTGCGTTTCCCGGGCCGGGACGTGCTGTTCCTGGCGTACATCGGCACCATCGCCGTGCCGTGGCAGGCCTACATGGTGCCGCAGTACATCATGATGCAGAACCTGGGCCTGACCAACAGCTTTAACGCCCTCATCCTGTTGCAGGCCTTCGGCGCGTTCGGCGTGTTCCTGATGCGGCAGTACTACATGACCATTCCGGACGAGCTCTGCGAGGCCGCCCGGATCGACGGCCTGAGCGAGTACGGAATCTGGGCCCGGGTGATCCTGCCGCTGTCCAAACCGGCACTGGCCAGCCTGGCGCTGCTGACGTTCGTGAACACCTGGAACGACTACATGGGCCCGTTCATCTACCTCACCAGCAACCGCCTCTGGACCGTCCAGCTGGGCCTGCGTTCCTTCGTGGGCCAGTTCGATGCCGAGTACGCCATGATCATGACCGGTTCCGTGATCTCCGTGATCCCCATCCTGGTGATCTTCCTGGTGGGCCAGCGCTACTTCATCCAGGGCATCGCCACGAGCGGCATGAAGGGATGACCTCCGTGGCGCAGCACCCCACCCGTTCCCGGCGGCGCGGCCTGGCCGGACGCCTTCCCAGCCCCGGATTTGAAACCTTCGGCGGCATCTTCGGCTTCGTCTACACCTTCCTGGCCGGGAACGTCCTGCTGGCCCTGGCGAACGCGCCGCTGGTGCTGTGCCTGGCCCTGGTGGCGGACCCCATCGCCGCCTGGCCGTTCTTCCTTGCGCTTTCGGTGACCGTTCCGCCGTCGCTCGCCGGCCTGTTTGCCTCCTTCCAGGCATTGAACGACGACGGCGCCGCGGTTAAGCCGGTTGCATCCTTCCTCAGGGGCTACTTCGGCGGTTTCCGGCGGGCCGCCCCGCTGGGGCTGGCCGCCGTGGCAATACTGCTCTTCCTTGGCGTGGACCTGGCGGTCACCCTGTCCATGCCGGCAGCGGCCGTGCTGGTTCCCGTCATCGTGGTGGCTGCCGCCGTCACCGTGGCCGTCACCGTAACGGCGAGCGCCGGCGTCGTACTCTTGCCCGAAGCGGGACTCAAGGACCTGCTCAAGGCAGCCCTCTACCTGTGCGTGCAGCGCTGGTACCTGAGCTTTGCCGCGCTTGTCCTGCTGGGCGTCATCGCCTCTGCCGCGCTGCTGCAGCCCGTGCTGGGCGTGGCCCTGGCGCCGGCCCCGCTGCTCTTCGTGGTGTGGAGCAACTCGGCCTACGCTTTCCACGCGGCGCTCCGCACTCCCTAGCTGCGAATTCCCCAGCTGCGGATTTCCCCATAGCCGGAGCGGGTTCCAGCAGGTACAACTGAGAGATGACTACCCCAGAGCTGGTGCTAGGCCCCATGATGCGGTACGTGGACCAGACCTCGGCGAGCATCTGGGTGGAAACCCGGGACAACGCCCGTGTGACGGTGGCCGCCGGGGCCGGGCAGTGGGAAGCCCGGACCTTCGCCGTCCACGGCCACCACTACGCGCTCGTGGAAGTGGACGGGCTGGAGCCGGGATCCGTAACTCCCTACACGGTGGCAGTCAACGGAGTACCGGTGTGGCCTGAGCCCGGGACGGGGTTCCTGCCGCCGGTGATCGCCACCCTCAAACCCGGCAAGCCGCTGCGCCTGGCCTTTGGTTCCTGCCGCACCAGCGTCCCGCACGACGGGTCCGGAAACCGGAGCCACGGCGTGGACGCCCTGCGGGCCTACGCCCTGGAGATGAGCTCCGGCGGCAAGGAGCCCTGGCCGGACCTGGTGGCGTTCCTCGGGGACCAGGTTTACGCCGATTCCACCAGCGAACAGATGCAGGAGTTCATCAAAGCCCGGCGGGACATCACGGAGCCTCCCGGCGAGGAGCTCAAGGATTTTGAGGAATACGCGCACCTCTACAACCTGGCCTGGTCCGACCCCGCCAACCGGTGGCTGCTGTCCACCCTGCCGAGTGCCATGATCTTCGACGACCATGACATCCGTGACGACTGGAACGCGTCGCGGAGCTGGCGGGAGGCCATGGAGGACACGGACTGGTGGCACGGACGGATCGTGGCGGGCCTTGCGTCCTACTGGGTGTACCAGCACCTGGGAAACCTGTCCCCGCAGGAGCGGGCCGCGGATGTGATCTGGCAAAAGATTACCTCCCACCGCGGGGACAGCGAACCAGACATCAGCACTGAATTGGACAGTTTCGCCGAACGGGCCGACCAGGATCCCGAAACCTACCGGTGGAGTTTCTGCCGCGACTTTGGCGACACCCGGCTGCTCGTGGTTGATTCCAGGGCTGCCCGGAACCTGGACCCGGAGCACCGCGCCCTGCTGGATGATGCGGAGATGGACTGGCTGGACGCCCGGATGCGCGGCGGTTTCCGGCACCTGCTGGTGGCAACGTCCCTGCCGTTCCTCCTGCCCATGGGCCTGCACCACCTTGAGGCCTGGGACGAGGCAGTCTCCGAAGGCGCGTGGGGGAAGATTCCGGCGCGGTTCGGCGAAAAACTGCGCCAGGCCGTGGACCTGGAGCACTGGGGCGCCTTCCAGGAGAGCTTCCGGCGGGTTGCCGCGATGGCTGAGGACGTGGCCGACGGCGGCCGCGGACCTGCCCCGGACAGTGTCACCTTCCTGTCCGGGGACGTGCATTTTTCCTACGTCTCCGAGGTGGAGAGGACTGCGGGCAGCCGCATCATCCAAGCCGTCTGCTCGCCCATCCGTAATCCACTCCCGCGGGTGATGCGGTCCTTCGGGGCCGTGATGTCCTACGGCCTGGCCACGCCCATCGGAGCGTTGGCCGCGCGCTCAGCCAAGGTCCCGGACCCGCCGTTCCGCTGGTCCGGGATCAAAGGCCCATGGTTCGACAACAACCTGGCCTGCCTTGAAGTGGTGCCGGAGGGGCTGAAGCTGTGGTGGCAGCGGGGCGTCGTGGAGGGAGGCGACAACCTCAACCCTCGCCTGGAACGCGTGGCGGAACTAACGGTCGCTCCCCGCAGGACGGCGGGGAATGCTGCCGTTGCACCCTCCTAGATCAGGCCCTGTGCCAGCATCGCGTCGGCCACCTTCACGAACCCGCCGATGTTGGCGCCGAGAACGTAGTTGCCCGGGTCACCGTACTCGTCGGCCGTGGAGGCGCACCGGTGGTGGATGCCCACCATGATCTCCGTGAGCCGCTCCTCAGTGTGCTCGAAGGACCACGAATCACGGCTGGCGTTCTGCTGCATTTCCAGCGCAGAGGTGGCCACCCCGCCGGCGTTTGCCGCCTTGCCGGGGCCAAAAAGCACGCCGGCGTCCTGGAAGACTGACACGGCCTCGCGGGTGGACGGCATGTTGGCGCCTTCCCCGATCGCAATGAGCCCGTTGCGCACCAGCCGGGCGGCAGCATCGCCGTCGAGCTCGTTCTGCGTGGCGCAGGGCAGCGCCACGGAGGCGTCCACATCCCAGACGGAGCCGCCCTCCACGTAGGAGACGCCGGCGCGGCGTTCGGCGTAGTCCTTGAGGCGGCCGCGTTCCACTTCCTTGACTTCGCGGAGAAGCGCGACGTCGATGCCCGCCTCATCCACCACGTAGCCGGAGGAATCGGAGCACGCCACCGCGGTTGCACCCAGGGATTGGGCCTTGGCGATCGCGTTGATGGCCACGTTTCCGGAACCAGAGACCACCACGCGCTGGCCGTCAAATGATGCTCCGCGGGTCTTCAGCATCTCCTGGGTGAAGATGACCGTTCCGAAGCCGGTGGCTTCAGGCCGGACCAGGGATCCGCCCCAGGAAATGCCCTTTCCGGTGAGGACGCCGGATTCGTAGCGGTTGGTGATGCGCTTGTACTGGCCGAAGAGGTACCCGATCTCCCGCCCGCCCACACCGATGTCGCCGGCCGGGACGTCGGTGTATTCGCCGATGTGCCGGTACAGCTCGGTCATGAAGGACTGGCAGAACCGCATCACCTCGCCATCGCTGCGGCCGCGGGGGTCGAAGTCCGAGCCGCCCTTGCCGCCGCCGATGGGCATGCCGGTGAGGGCGTTCTTGAAGATCTGTTCAAAGCCCAGGAACTTGACGATGCCCAGGTAGACCGAGGGGTGGAACCGCAGGCCGCCTTTGTACGGGCCCAGCGCCGAGTTGAATTCCACCCGGAAACCGCGGTTGATCTGCACCCGGCCGGCGTCATCGGTCCAGGGGACACGGAAAATGATCTGGCGCTCCGGTTCGCAGAGCCGCTCCAGGATGGCGGCCTCAAGGAACTCGGGGTGCCTGTCATGGACGGGCCCCAGGCTTTCAAAGACCTCGACTACTGCCTGATGGAACTCCGTTTCACCGGGGTTTCGGGCCAGGACTGTGTCCCTGATGGCCTCCAGCCGTGCATCCATGAACTTTTCCTTACCGTGGGCGTAATCCGGAACTGCCGCACGGAGGGCGGCATCGTCCCAAACAGTTTACGTTTCAACCTAACCAATTACGACCGGGCACTGTTAGGCCACCCCCAAAACAATGCCCTATTCTCCGTATTGTGACAAAAACATTCCACTCTATGAGACTTTCAGTGATTGTCTTCGCAGGCACAGGGGCGTCCTGATGCCGTACGTCTGCCTCCTCCTCTCCGGTGCGGCGCTGCTGGTCAATGGTCTCGCCATCCTGGGGCACCTGCCCCGCCGCGACGCAGCCGTCCTGGGCCTGGTGGTGGGAACCGTGCAGCTGGCGCTCGGCGCCGTCGTGCTGTCCCTGGGCGGTGCGGCCGGCGCGGCGCCAACGGCCGCCGGGATCCTCCTGTTCGGGCTGACCTACACCTATGGGGGCCTGGACACCCTGCTGGACCTTGGGTCGAAGGGCCTGGGCTGGTTCTGCGGGATGGTTGCGTTCGTTGCCGTGCTGCTTGCTTTCTTCTGGCTTCATGCCGATCCCCTGCTCGCCGTGCTGTGGCTGGCGTGGGCGGTGCTCTGGGGTTTCATGTTCGCCTCCCTGGCCCTGGGCAGGAGCGGGCTGGACCACTTCATGGGCTGGGCACTGGTCCTGGCAAGCCAAGTGACCGCCACGGTGCCGGCCTTCCTGGGAATGGCCGGGCTCTGGCCGCACAGCGCCCAGGTTGCCGCCGGCGCCGCCGGCCTCCTTGGGCTTCTGTTCCTTGCCGCGGGGGTACTGGCCCGGCGGCGGACTGCGGGCGAATGGCGCGCAGCGGATAAACCCGGCACGCTGGCCGCCCTGCCACGGGACGCACGGCGCTAGCCGCCGTGGCATACTGCCGTAACCAGTCCCTGCCGGATCCGCCGGCTGGTGGTCCGGAAGGGGTTTTCAATGCAGGATTCCGTCATGGTGGACGAAACGGTGCGGCAGCACGTCCTCGATGCTCTCGCGCAGGCGGACCTCACCGCGGATCCTGACTTCCGGCGGAGGTTCGACGCGCACTTCCCGGACCTGTACCGCCTGTTCCGGTCCCTGTACGAACCCCGGCAGGACTGGCTGGACCAGCTCATTGCCCTGGTGGTGGAGAGCGCCCGCTCGTGGCAGGAGCGCCCCGCCGACCTGAAGGCCCTGGACGCCCAGCGGGAAGCAGACAGCAACTGGTTCCTGTCCAACACCATGCTGGGCGGCGTCTGCTACGTGGATCGGTATGCGGACAGCCTGGACGGGCTCCGAACCCAGATCCCGTATTTCAAGGAACTGGGCCTGACCTACCTGCACCTGATGCCGCTGTTCCTTGCTCCGGAGCCACACTCCGACGGCGGGTACGCGGTTTCGAGCTACCGCCAGGTCAACCCGAAGCTGGGCACCATGGAACAGCTCCGCAACCTCGCGGCTGAGTTCCGCGGCCACGGCATCAGCCTGGTGGTGGACTTCATCTTCAACCACACCTCCGACGAGCACGAGTGGGCCAGGCGGGCCGCTGCCGGCGACCCGAAGTACAGCGACTACTACTGGATTTACCCGGACCGGACCATGCCGGACGCCTTCGAGCAGAACGTGCGCGAGATCTTCCCGGAGAACCACCCTGGGTCCTTCGTCCACATGGAGGACGGCCGCTGGGTGTGGGCCACCTTCCACACGTACCAGTGGGACCTGAACTACTCCAACCCGGACGTGTTCCGGGCGATGGCCGGGGAAATGCTGTTCCTGGCCAACCAGGGCGTGGACATCCTGCGGATGGACGCGGTGGCCTTCATCTGGAAGCAGCTGGGCACCCCCTGCGAGAACCTGCCCGAGGCGCATGTCCTTCTGCAGGCCTTCAACGCGGTGTGCCGGCTCGCCGCGCCGTCGCTGCTGTTCAAGTCCGAGGCAATCGTGCATCCGGACGAGGTGGCGCTCTACATCGACCCCGCCGAATGCCAGCTCTCCTACAACCCGCTGCAGATGGCGCTGATCTGGGAATCCCTGGCCACCCGGGACGCCTCGCTTTTGGCCCAGGCGCTGGAGCGGCGGCACAACATCCCGGACGGCACCTCCTGGGTGAACTACGTCCGCAGCCACGACGACATCGGCTGGACGTTCGCGGACGAGGACGCCGCCGAGCTGGGCATCAACGGCTTCGACCACCGCCGCTTCCTGAACTCCTTCTACGTCAACCGCTTCCCCGGCAGCTTCGCCCGCGGCGTGCCGTTCCAGGACAACCCCAAGACCGGCGACTGCCGCATTTCAGGGACGACGGCGTCACTGTGCGGCATGGAGGTGGACCCGGCTGAGGCGGTGGAGCGGATCCTCCTGGCCCACTCGGTGGCCTTCAGCACCGGCGGCATCCCCCTGCTGTACCTCGGCGACGAAGTGGGGCAGCTCAACGACTACGGGTATGCGAAAGAGGAAGGGCACGACGCCGACAGCCGCTGGGTGCACCGGCCCCACTATCCGGAGGAGCAGTACGCCCGGCGGCACGATGTTTCCACGCCGGAGGGTGCGGTGTACGCGGCCCTGAAGCGGATGATCGAGGTCCGCGGCGCTGCTCCTGAACTTGCGGGAACAACGCTCCTCGATTTCGGTACCCACAACCGGAGCGTCCTGGCCTACCAGCGGCCGGCAAGTGCGGCCGACGGCGGGGAGACGAGAATCCTGGCCCTCGCCAACTTCAGCGACGAACCCCAGACCCTGCCCGCCGAAACCTTCTCCGGTTTCTCAGGCGCCGCCGTCGACCTTCTCTCCGAAGCCGCGCTGCAGCTGGACGAGGGCGTCACGCTCCTCCCCCGCCAGTACCTCTGGCTGCGCGTCACCCCCGTTTAACCCCGCCCCTTCCCAACTAGGTAGCGCTAAGTGTCGTTTTGACCGCCCAAAACGACACTTAGCGCTACCTAGTTGGGCGGGCAGGCACGGGACGTGAAACCATACGGATCATGGCCCAGAAGATTGCGTACCAGGGTGAGCCCGGCGCCAACTCCAATATCGCGTGCAAGCAGATGTTCCCGGACATGGAAAGCGTGCCCTGCGCGAGCTTCGAGGACGCGTTTGAACTCGTGGCCAGCGGCGAGGCGGAGCTGGCCATGATTCCCATCGAGAACTCCATTGCCGGGCGGGTGGCGGACATCCACATCCTGCTGCCTCAGTCCAACCTGCAGATCGTGGGGGAGTTCTTCCTGCCCATCCACTTCGACCTGCTGGGCATCCCTGGCAGCACCATCGAGGGCGCCACGGAGGTGCACAGCCACATCCACGCCCTGGGCCAGTGCCGGAAGCTCATCCGCGAGCACGGCCTCAAGCCCGTCATCGCCGGCGACACCGCAGGGTCCGCAAGGGAAGTGGCCGAGTGGAACGATCCGCGCAAACTGTCCCTGGCGCCGCCGCTGGCCGCGCAGATCTACGGCCTGGACGTCCTGGCCTCCCGGGTTGAGGACGACCCCTCCAACACCACGCGCTTTGTAGTCCTGGCCCGGGAGAAGGAGCTGCCGGCCCGCGATGAGCTCTCCGGACCGGCAGTCACCAGCTTCGTGTTCCGCGTCCGCAACGTCCCCTCAGCCCTGTACAAGGCACTGGGCGGCTTCGCGACGAACGGGGTGAACATGACGCGGCTGGAAAGCTACATGGTGGGCAACGAGTTTGCCGCCACCATGTTCATGGCCGACGTCGAGGGCCACCCCGAGGACCTGCCGCTGAAGCTGGCCCTCGAGGAGCTGGACTTTTTCACCACGGAGGTGCGGATCCTGGGCGTCTACGCCGCTGCCGAATACCGGACGGGTCAGACCGTCAACGGCTGACCGGCCGGACGGCTTTTGAGGAGCGGCCCGAAGAACTCCGCCATTTCGGTGGTGGCCGTCAGCGGCAGGACGTTCGCCACGTACTGGTCCGGCCGCACCACCACCACAACACCCCCGCGGTCCAGGCCCCGCAGCTCGAAGATGTCAGCCTTGGGGTCGGTGCCATAGACCTTCTCGTAGTCCGTCAGCCTGAACGGGCCCACCTGCGGCTTGAAAACCGCCGGCACTGCGTTGATGTCAAGCTCCGTGTGGGGCTGCTGGTAGACCACCTTCACGTCGAACCACGCGTCAGGATCAGCGTCCGACGGCGTTACGGCCAGCGGCGATTCCCTCGCCTCCGCGAGCCATGCGGCAAGTTTGTCCGTGGCAGACCCTGAGCCCGGAAGCGCGGGATCGGCGAAGACGTAGATCCGCCACCGGCCGTCCGCCGTGGCGTGGTGGCCCAGGTGGATGGGGTTGGTGTCGCCCACCCGTACCACGGGGGCCGACTTGAACCGCTTGCCCACTGGAAAACCTGCGGCCAGGTCCTGGTGGTCCGGGCTGCCGACAATGAGCGAGGGCGTGTACTGCGTCATGAAGCCGGCCGGGAACTCGGCGGTACTGACGTAGAAGTCCTCGAGATCGGAGGGGTTCTCGAACTCCTCGGGCTTCTTGGCCATCATGGTGGACCACTCTTTGTCGAAGTCGATGAGGTTTTTCGCCACCACCTGCCGCTCCTCCGAGTAGGTGGACAGCAGGCTTTCCGGGCTGCGGCCTTCCAGGACGTGCCCCAGCTTCCAGGCCAGGTTGAAACCGTCCTGCATCGAGACGTTCATTCCCTGCCCCGCCTTCGCACTGTGGGTGTGGCAGGCGTCGCCCGTGATGAACACCCGCGGCGTCCGCGTGCCGCGCTGGTCCGGCAGGACGTCGTCGAACCTGTCCGTCAGGCGGTGTCCCACCTCGTACACGCTGTGCCATGCCACGTTCCGGACATCAAGGGTGTAGGGGTGGAGGATCTCGTTGGCCTGGTGGATGATCTGCTCGATGGTGGTGGCGCGCACCGCACCCTTGTTGTCCGGATCGACCACGCCAAGGTCCACGTACATGCGGAAGAGGAAGCCGCCCTCGCGCGGGATCAGCAGGATGCTGCCCTTCTCGCCCTGGATGGCGCACTTGGTGCGGATGTCCGGGAAGTCCGTGACCGCCAGGACGTCCATGACGCCCCAGGCGTGGTTGGCGGCATCGCCGGCAAGGTGGCAGCCGATCGCGTCCCGGACCTTGCTCCGCGCGCCGTCCGCCCCGATGACGTACTTGGCGCGGACCACCCGCTCCTCGCCCTCGTTCGCCCCGGAGGCGTGCGCGAGCGTTACGGTCACGGGATACTCGCCCTGGCCGGTGACCTCAAGGCCGCGGAACTCGTAGCCGTAGTCCGGCGCCATACGGGTGGGCGAGTTGGCCATGAACTCCGCGAAGTAGTCAAGGACCCGGGCCTGGTTGACGATCAGGTGCGGGAACTCGCTGATTCCCATCTCGTCGTCCACGGCGCGGGCGGCCCGGACGATGCGGGAGTGGTCCGCGGGGTCCGGCTTCCAGAACGCCATCTCGGTGATCCGGTACGCCTCGGCAATGATGCGCTCGGCGAACCCGAACGCCTGGAAGGTCTCAACGCTGCGGGCCTGGATTCCGTCAGCCTGGCCGATGGGGAGCCGTCCCTCCCGGCGCTCGACGATGCGGGTGGTCACGTTGGGGAACTGCGAAAGCTGCGCGGCGGCAAGCATACCGGCGGGCCCGGTCCCGACAATGAGCACGTCAACCTCGTCCGGGAGCTCGGCAGGACGGTTGATGCCGACGCCGGCTGCAGGCTTGACCCGCGGGTCTCCGGATACGTAGCCGTGGTGGTGGAACTGCACGGGATTCCTCACTTCGTTGTGTGGGTGTTCGGCCGAAAGGGTGTTCGATAATAGAACTTCAGTTTCCATATAAGAAAGCTGTGCGATTGAGCACCACAGTACGCCACCTGTGACGCGGACTACAAGGGCGCTCAGGAGGCCTGCAAATTCGGGGTTGACGCGCGGCGCGCAACGGGGCGATAGTGATCGTATACGATTTCGTACCTCGCAAGGAGAAGCTGTGGAGCAGGTCAACGGAGACACCCTGGCGGCGGCCGGCAAGGTGGTGGCGGTGCACATCAACTACCCCAGCCGCGCAGCCCAGCGGGGGCGCACCCCGGCCCAGCCGTCCTACTTCCTGAAACCGTCGTCGTCGCTCGCTGTGAACGGCGGCGCCGTGGAACGTCCTGCGGGCTGCGAACTGCTCGGCTATGAAGGCGAAGTCGCCCTGGTTATCGGCAAGGCCGCCCGGCGCGTCAGCCTCGAGGACGCCTGGAGCCATGTGGCTGCCGTGACGGCCAGCAATGACCTGGGCGTGTATGACCTGCGCTGGGCGGACAAGGGTTCCAATCTGCGTTCCAAGGGTGGCGACGGCTTCACGCCCGTGGGCCCGGCACTGATTCCGGCAGACGCCGTCGACCCCTCCCGCCTGAGCATCCGCACCTGGCATAACGGCGAGCTGGTCCAGGACGACACCACCGAGGACCTGCTCTTCCCGTTTGCCCGGCTTGTGGCCGACCTGTCCCAGCTCCTCACCCTCGAGGAAGGGGACATCATCCTTACCGGAACGCCCGCCGGCGCCTCCGTGGCCAGGCCCGGCGACGTGCTGGAAGTGGAAGTAAGCACGCTCGACGGCGGCCTCACCACCGGGCGCCTGGTCACCACCGTTGAGGAAGGCGCGACGCCGTTCGCAGACTTTGGTGCCGGCCCCAAAGTTGATGACCTGCAGCGTGAGGAGGCGTACGGTTCCCGCGAAGCGGCCGGGCTTCCCGCCCTCGCCCCCGCGCTCTCCCCGGAGCTGAAAGCCAAGCTCGAAAGCGTTGCGACGGCCACCCTGTCCTCGCAGCTCCGGAAGCGCGGGATGGACAACGTCAGCATCGACGGACTGCAGGCCACCCGCCCCGACCGCAAGGTGGTGGGCCTGGCCCGGACACTGCGCTACGTCCCCAACCGGGAAGACCTCTTCAAGACCCACGGCGGCGGCTTCAACGCCCAAAAGCGCGCCATCGATTCCGTCAACGACGGCGAAGTCCTGGTCATGGAGGCCCGCGGCGAGAAGGGCACCGGGACGGTGGGCGACATCCTGGCCCTGCGCGCCCAGGTGCGCGGCGCGGCAGCGATCATTACCGACGGCGGCGTCCGCGACTACACCGCCGTAGCCGGCCTGGAGATGCCCACTTACTTCGCCAACCCGCACCCCGCTGTGCTGGGCCGCCGCCATGTCCCGTGGGACACGGACATCACCATCGCCTGCGGCGGCGCCACCGTCCAGCCCGGCGACATCATCGTGGCCGACTCCGACGGCATCCTGGTGATCCCGCCGGCCATCGCCGAAGATCTGGCGGAGGACTGCATCCGGCAGGAACAGGAGGAAGCCTTCATCTTCGAAATGGTCCAGCAGGGCAACAGCGTTGACGGCCTCTACCCCATGAACGCCGCCTGGCAGGCACGGTATAGGGAGTGGAAAGCGGGCACTGCAGACCCGGAGGCGGGCCACCCGAATGACTGAGACGGTGACTGAACCTTCCGCTGCGGCCGCTGCGGGGAGCAAGTCCGAGCAGGCCTATCAGGCCGTCAAGGCCCGCATTGTCGAGGGCACCTACTCCCCCGGCTACCGCCTGGTTTTGGGGAGCATCGCCAAGGACCTGGGGGTCAGCGTGGTGCCGGTCCGGGAAGCCATCCGCCGGCTCGAAGCCGAGGGCCTGGTGACGTTTGAACGCAACGTGGGCGCCACCGTGGCCGGCATCGATCCGACGGAATACCTCTACACCATGCAGACCCTGAGCATCGTGGAAGGTGCCGCCACCGCGCTGTCCGCCCCGCTGGTTGATTCCGTGGCAATTGCCCGGGCCCGTGCGGTGAACGAGGAGATGCGTGAATGTCTGCACCACTTTGACCCGGTCCGGTTCACGCAGCTGAACCAGGACTTCCACAGCATCCTCTTCGAGCACTGCCCCAACCCTCACATCCTGGACCTGGTCCACCGCGGCTGGAACCGGCTGGCAGCCCTGCGGTCCTCCACGTTCCGCTTTGTCCCCGGCCGCGCCCACGAATCAGTGAACGAGCACGAGGCGCTGCTCCAGCTCATTGAATCCGGCGCCACCGCCGACGAGATCGAGAAAGCCGCCCGCCTCCACCGCTCCGCCACCCTGGACGCCTACCTGGCACAAAGCAAGCAGTAAACGTACAAGTTAGGACTCAATGATGACGTCTCCCGTAGAAACCCCCAGCACCCATTTCGTGCCGCAGGACCTGCCCACCTCCATCCAGCACTACATCAACGGGAAGTTCGTTGACTCCGTGGGAGGCAAGACCTTCGACGTCCTGGACCCGGTATCCAACACCAACTACGCCACCGCCGCGGCCGGCCAGAAAGAGGACATCGACCTCGCCGTCGCCGCCGCCCGGGAAGCCTTCACCAACGGCCCCTGGCCAAAGATGAAGCCCCGCGAACGCGCCCGCGTCCTGAACAAAATCGCCGACGCCGTCGAGGCACAGGAGTCCCGGCTCGCCGAGCTGGAAACCTTCGACACCGGGCTGCCCATCACCCAGGCCAAAGGCCAGGCCCTGCGCGCTGCCGAGAACTTCCGGTTCTTCGCAGACCTGATCGTGGCCCAGTTCGACGACGCCATGAAGGTCCCCGGCTCCCAGATCAACTACGTGAACCGCAAGCCGATCGGCGTCGCCGGCCTCATCACCCCCTGGAACACCCCGTTCATGCTCGAGTCCTGGAAGCTCGCCCCGGCGCTGGCCACCGGTAACACGGTGGTGCTCAAACCAGCAGAGTTCACTCCGCTTTCCGCGTCCCTGTGGGCCACTATCTTCAAGGACGCCGGCCTGCCGGACGGCGTGTTCAACCTGGTCAACGGCCTCGGCGAGGAAGCCGGCGACGCCCTGGTCAAGCACCCGGACGTCCCGCTGATCTCCTTCACGGGCGAGACCACCACCGGACAGACCATCTTCCGGAACGCCGCCGCCAACCTCAAGGGCCTGTCCATGGAACTCGGCGGCAAGTCCCCCTGCGTGGTGTTCGCCGACGCGGACCTGGACGCCGCGATCGACTCCGCCCTGTTCGGCGTCTTCTCCCTCAACGGCGAACGCTGCACCGCCGGCTCCCGCATCCTGGTGGAGCGCGCCATCTACGACGAGTTCTGCGAAAAGTACGCCGCCCGCGCCAAGAATATCGTGGTGGGCGACCCGCACGACCCCAAGACCGAGGTGGGCGCCCTGGTCCACCCGGAGCACTACGAGAAGGTGGCCTCCTACGTGGAGATCGGCAAGTCCGAGGGCCGGCTGCTCGCCGGCGGCGGACGCCCGGAGAACCTGCCCGAAGGCAACTACATCGCCCCAACGGTGTTCGCCGACGTCGCCCCGGATGCGCGGATCTTCCAGGAGGAGATCTTCGGACCCGTCGTGGCCATCACCCCGTTTGACAATGACGACGAGGCCCTCGCCCTGGCGAACAACACCAAGTACGGGCTGGCCGCCTACATCTGGACGCAGAACCTGACCCGGGCGCACAACTTCTCGCAGAACGTGGAGGCCGGCATGGTGTGGCTGAACAGCCACAACGTCCGTGACCTGCGCACCCCGTTCGGCGGCGTCAAGGCCTCCGGGCTCGGGCACGAGGGCGGCTACCGCTCCATCGATTTCTACACCGACCAGCAGGCCGTCCACATCACCCTCGGTACCGTCCACACCCCCAAATTCGGCGCCTGAACCGCCACCCCCCTCCTCAAAGAAGAGAGAACACCATGACCGACTTCATTCCCACCCCCACGGCCCCGGCGCCGGACATTGTCCGCTGCGCCTACATGGAGATCGTGGTCACCGACCTCGCCAAGTCCCGCGCCTTCTACGTGGACATGCTGGGGCTGCACGTCACAGAGGAAGACGACAACGCCATCTACTTGCGCACCCTGGAAGAGTTCATCCACCACAACCTGGTGCTCCGCAAGGGACCCATCGCCGCCGTCGCAGCCTTCGCCTACCGCGTGAAGTCTCCCGCCGAGGTGGACGCCGCCGAGGCCTACTACCGCGAGCTGGGCTGCCGGGTTGAACGCCGCAGGGATGGCTTCACCAAGGGGGTGGGCGACTCCGTCCGCGTGGAGGATCCACTGGGCTTCCCCTACGAGTTCTTCTACGAGGTGGAGCACGTGGAGCGCCTCACCCAGCGCTATGACCTCTATTCGGCCGGTGAGCTGGTCCGCCTGGACCACTTCAACCAGGTCACCCCGGATGTCCCCCGCGGCCGCAAATACCTCGAGGACCTCGGCTTCCGCGTCTCCGAAGACATCCAGGATTCCGACGGCGTCACGTACGCCGCATGGATGCACCGCAAGCAGACCGTCCATGACACTGCACTGACGGGCGGCAACGGCCCGCGGATGCACCATGTCGCGTTCGCCACGCACGAGAAGCACAACATCATCCAGATCTGCGACAAGATGGGCGCCCTGCGCATCAGCGACCGCATTGAACGCGGCCCCGGCCGGCACGGCGTCTCCAACGCGTTCTACCTCTACATCCTGGATCCGGACGGGCACCGCGTGGAGATCTACACGCAGGACTACTACACCGGCGATCCGGACAACCCCACCATCACGTGGGACGTCCATGACAACCAGCGCCGCGACTGGTGGGGCAACCCCGTGGTCCCGTCCTGGTACACCGAGGCCTCCCTGGTCCTGGACCTGGACGGCAACCCCCAGCCGGTCATCGTCCGGGAGGAAAAGAGCGAAATGGCCGTCACCGTCGGCGCCGACGGCTTCTCCTATACACGGAAGGACGGCGCCCCCGAGGGGGACCGGACAGGTTTCAAGCTTGGGGCGCAGCTGTAGCCATGCTGGATGACAGGACCATCGAGGCCATTGCCGACGAGCTGGTGCAAGCCGGCCGGAACCGGAAGCCCGTCCCGCGCCTGACGGCCCGGTACCCGGAGATGACGGTGGAGGACTCCTACGCGGTGCAGCAGTTGTGGCGGCGGCGGAACGAGGAGGCCGGCCGGACCTTGGTGGGGCGCAAGATCGGCCTCACGTCCAAGGCGATGCAGGCGGCCACGGGCATCACGGAGCCGGACTATGGCGCCATTTTTGATGACATGGTGCTGGAGACCGGCTGCTCGGTGGAGTGGGACCGATACACGCACCCGCGGGTGGAGGTGGAGCTGGCCTTCGTGTTGAAGGACGGTTTGAAGGGCCCCGGGGTCACGATCTTCGATGTCCTGAAGGCCACCGACTACGTGGTTCCGGCCCTCGAGATCCTCGATTCCAGGATTGAGATGGAGGGCCGGACCATCGTGGACACCATTTCGGACAACGCCGCCATGGGTGCCATGGTGATCGGCGGCAACCCGGTGAAGCCGGACGCCGTGGACCTGCGCTGGGTCTCCGCCATCCTCTACAAAAACCAGACAGTGGAGGAGACTGGGGTTGCCGCCGGGGTCCTGGACCACCCGGCCAACGGCGTGCACTGGCTCGCCAACAAGATCGCCGCCCACGGGGATTCCCTGCAGGCCGGTGACATCATCCTCGCCGGATCCTTCACCCGCCCGCTCTGGGTGTACAAGGGCGACACCGTGCACGCAGACTACGGACCCCTGGGGAGTGTCACATGCCGTTTCGACTAGAGGACACCTTCCGGGATGCACTTGCTGCACAAAAAGGCAAAGAAGGCCGGCCGCTGGCCGGGATGTGGGTATGTTCCGGCAGCCCCCTGGTCGCCGAACTCTGCGCCGGGTCCGGGCTGGACTGGCTGCTCGTGGACGCAGAGCACAGCCCCAACGGCCTCGAATCCATCCTCGCCCAACTCCAGGCCATCCACGGCTACCCCGTGCACACCGTGGTGCGGCCGCCGGTCAACGACACTGTGCTGATTAAGCAGTACCTGGACCTGGGTGTGCAGAACCTGCTCATCCCCATGGTCAACTCGGCCACTGAGGCGGAAGCCGCCGTGGCCGCAACCCGCTACCCGCCCGACGGTGTCCGCGGGGTGGGGTCCGCGCTGGCCCGCGCGGCACGCTGGAACCGGGTCCCGGACTACCTGGCCCGCGCCGGCGAGACCATCAGCGTCACCGTGCAGATCGAATCCGGCGCCGCGGTCGCCGTCGTGGAAAACATCCTGGCGGTCGACGGCGTCGACGCGGTCTTCGTGGGCCCGTCGGACCTCGCAGCCTCGATGGGCCTGCTGGGACAGCAGGAACACCCCGAGGTGCGCGCCGCCGTCGAACACTGCCTGTCCGCGGCACAGGCAGCCGGGAAACCGGCCGGAGTCAATGCGTTCAACCCGGACACGGCCCGGCACTACCTGGCCAACGGCGCCAATTTCATCCTGGTGGGGGCCGACGTCGCCCTCCTCGCCCGCGGCTCCGAAGCACTGGCAGCGCAGTACGTTCAGGCGGCGAAGGATGCCGGCGGCGGCGCCCCCGCCAGCTACTGACATACTGCACGATATTCTGCCAACGGGAATAATCGCCCACTGTTCAGTATATTAGCCATAAGCCAGTATAGTGAACGAATGACTTCTTCAATCACCCTTGCGATCGCTGTACCGCTCGAAGCAGAGCTGGTGGAACAGATCCGCGCCGTCGACCCGGCAGTTACCGTCATCTACGAGCCCGAACTCCTGCCACACGAGCGTTACCCGGCCGACCACGCCGGCGACCCGGCCTTCAAGCGCACTCCAGCCCAGGAAGAGCGCTACTGGGCCATGCTCAACAGCGCACAGGTGCTGTATGGCTTCCCCAACGAAAGCCCCGCAGGCCTGGCCCGCATAGCCCGCGAGAATCCGCGGCTGCAGTGGATCCATGCCATGGCTGCCGGGGCGGGCGGAGCCGCCAAGGCCTCCGGCCTGGACCAGGACATTTTGCAAAAGTTCAAGATCACCACATCGGCCGGCGTCCACGCCCTGCCCCTCGCCGAGTTCGCGGCGCTCGGAATACTCAACGGATTCAAACGGAGCGCCGAACTGGCGCAGGACCAGGCCGCCAGAACATGGCCCGAACTGCGGATTCCCACCCGCCTGGTCAACGGCTCCACGCTGGTGGTCACGGGCTTAGGCGAAATCGGGCTGGAGACCGCACGGATTGCCAGGGCGCTGGGGATGAAGGTCAGCGGGACCAAGCGGTCCGTGGAACACATCGACGGCATCGAGCAGGTGGTGGACAACACCGGCCTTCCGGCCCTGCTGGCCACGGCTGATGCGGTGGTGAACACGTTGCCCGGCACCGCCTTCACGGAGAACCTTTTCAACCACGAAACCTTCGCCGCAATGAAGCCCGGGACGGTGTTCATCAACGTGGGACGCGGCACCGTTGTTGACGAAGAAGCCCTGCTGGAAGCCCTCAACAACGGGCAGGTCAGCTACGCCTGCATGGACGTCTTCGCCGTGGAACCCCTCCCGCAGGACAGCCCTCTCTGGGACCACCCCAGGGTCATGGTCTCCCCCCACACATCGGCCCTCAGCGCAGCCGAGAACCGCCTCATTACCGAGCGCTTCTGCAGCAACCTCCGGACCTTCCTCGACGGCGGCGACCTTCCCCACCTCGTGGATACAGTCCACTTCTACTAAGCCCCAGGGGCACGATCAGGAGACCCATGCGCATCGCAAGAATCAAGACAGCAGAGGGCGCCCGGCACGCGGTGGAACGGAGCGGGACATGGCACCACATTGCTGACCCCTTCGAGGAACCCCTGACCTACACCGGGCACACTACCCCGGCCGCCGACGCCGTATTCCTTGCCCCGGTCCGGCCCGCCGTGGTCCTCGGCATCGGACACAACAGGACACTGAACGACCATCCGCTCCCCATCCAGGCATGGCATAAATCCGTGCACACCCTCGCCAATCCCGGCGATCCGGTGGTGGCCGCCCGGGACCGTGGCACGGTCAACGTGGAAGGCGAACTCGCGGTGGTGATCGGCAAACAGGCGAAGGAACTGACGGCGGAGAACGCCCTGGAGCATATCCTCGGGTACACCTGCGTCAACGACGTGACCAACGTGGACCAGGGCCTGGTGGATGAACGGAATTTCCAGGGCAAGGCCGGCGTCAACTACACGCCCCTTGGCCCCTGGATAGAAACCGACCTGCCGGATCCGGACCTTGTGGGAATCGACGTCATCGTCAACGGAGTGGCCCAAGCGAACTCCGGGACGTCCAACCTCCCCTCCTCAGTGGTGGAGTGCCTCCTCTACGTCACCTCCTGGCTGACGCTGGAGCCCGGCGACGTGCTGATGACCGGGGCTCCCGGCACCGCAGTGGCAGTCCTGCCGGGCGACCAGGTGGACATCGTGATCGAGGGAATCGGAACCCTTAGCAATAGCGTCGCCTGAGCTCCCCTTCAGGAGTACGCCTGGCATAGGGGGCGATGACGCGCGCCCCCTATGATGGATGGTGTTCAGTCAAATGAACACCAGCTCGTCCTGCCGCGGCAACCCGAAGGAGAATCATGGCCGATTCCCGCAACTCCGGTCCTCAACCAGACAACCAGGGCAACGCCTCTCCCGCCCCCGCGGTCACGCGGGCGGCTGCGGTCCTGGATGCCCTGGCTTCCTCCGCCACCGGCCGCCTCACCCTCAGCGACCTCTCGCGGGAAGTAGGCATCCCCAAGTCATCCACGTCGAACCTGCTGCTGGCGCTGGAGGAAGCACGGCTCATCAACCGGCAGGGCAGTGAATTCACCCTCGGCCGCAAACTGGTGGAGCTGGGCGCCGCCTACCTCGGCCGGCTGGATGAAGTGCAGGAGTTCTACCGCTACTGCGAGCAGGCTCCCGTCCTGTCCGGCGAGACCGTTCGCATTGCCATGCTCGACGGCCTGAACGTCATCTACCTCGCCCGCTACGAGGGCCATCCTGCCGTACGCCTGACATCGAACATCGGCGACAAAATGCCGGTTTCACTCTGTGCGGTGGGCAAAGCGCTGATAGCAAGGCTTCACGACCATGACATCGAGGAGCTTTTCCCTGATGATGCCGAGCTGCCGGTGCTGACGCCGAAGTCGCTGCGCACAGGTGCCGAATTCAAGGCGCAGCTGCAGACCATCCGCGAACAGGGCTACGCCTTTGAGGATGAGGAATCCACCACGGGCGTGGTCTGCCTGGCCGTTGCCGTACCAACCCGAGGAGCCCACGGCCCCAGCCTGGGACTTTCCGTGACAGCCCTCAAAGCCACATACACGCCCGAGCAGGGTGCCCAGATGGTCAAGGAACTCCAGGAGCTCGCCCACTCACTGGGCAACCCCATGGGGTAGCGGCGGCGCCTCCTTCACAAACGCACCCCCCCTTGCCGTCTGTTCAACTTGCTGTATTGTGTTCAGCATAGTGATCGACGCAACAGGTGTCGTTGCTATCCCACCAGGCCAACGAGGGTCTGGAGTGCGTTTAAGGGAGTTACTGTGACAACTCGTACTAAATCACCGCAGACTGACAGGAACGGCGATGTCGTCGAACCGGAGCAGCTGCGAAGGGCAACGCTTGCCAGCTCTGTAGGGTCAGCCCTCGAGTACTACGACTTTTACATTTATGGCCTCGCGTCAGCACTGATCTTTGGTCCACTGTTCTTTTCCCCCTTGGGTGAAAGCGGCGCAGTCATCGCCTCGTTTGCCACCTACGGCGTCGGCTTTGCCGCAAGGCCCTTCGGCGGGGTGGTCTTTGGCTACATCGGAGACCGCTTCGGCCGGAAAATGGTGCTGATCCTCACCATCGGCCTGATGGGCATGGCGAGCTTCGCCATTGGCCTCCTGCCCACCTTTGAACAGGCAGGAATGCTCGGGGCCGTTCTGTTGGTGGCCCTCCGCATCCTCCAGGGCCTCGGCGCCGGCGCCGAGCAGGCTGGGGCAACCACGCTGATTTCCGAGGTTGCTCCGCGACGCCGCCGCGGGTTCTTCGCCTCCTTGCCCTTCGTGGGCATCCAGCTGGGCACCCTGCTCGGAGCGGGCACCTTCGCCCTGATGGCCCTCGCGGACAGGGATGTGCTGCTGGGCTGGCTGTGGCGGGTACCCTTCCTCGCCAGCGTCATCCTTATTGTCATTGCCGTCTTTATCCGGCTCCGGCTGAAGGAAACCCCCGTCTTCCAGGAACTTGAAAAGCATAAAGCCGTGGTCAAGAACCCGGTGGGCCAAATCTGGAAGCACTCCAAGAAGAATGTGCTCGTCGGGATCGGCCTGCGCATGGGCGAGAACGGCAACTCGTCGGTTTACTCCGCGCTTCTGGTCTCATTCATCAGCCTTCCGGCCGGCGTCTTTCCGGGCGACAAGTTCATTGGCCCAACAGGCCTGCTGATCGCCGCAGGCTGCGCAGCAGTCATGGTGGTCGTCTTCGGCGCCCTGTCCGACCGGTTCGGCCGGGTTCCCGTGTACCGCTACGGGGCACTATTCCAGGCCCTCATCGCACTGCCCGCGTTCTACCTGGTTACGCTGGGCAACGTCACGCTGGTCTGGGCAGTGATGGCGGTGGGCATCGCCCTGGGCGTGCAGTCCATGCTCGGCCCGCAATGCGCCATGCTGCCCGAACTCTTCGGCTCGCAGCACCGGTTCACAGGCGTGGCCCTGAGCCGTGAACTCTCGGCAGTCCTCGCCGGCGGGTTCGCACCCATGATCGGCGTTGCGCTGCTCGCTGCGACCAACCACTCCTGGCTGGTTCCCGCGCTGTACTCACTGGTCCTGGCGGCAATCTCCTTTGTCACCACATTCTTTACTCCCGAAACCAATGGCCGCGACCTGGCGCTCGTGGAGGACGCTAAATAGAAGTCCCTTAACCCTGGGGGCGGCCCCTGCGGGGGCCGCCCCCAGGGTTCGTCAGCAGCCAAGCACCCCCAGCCCGTCCGGTCACCAAAGGTTGAACATGAACAACGCCACCACCTCCACCACTCCCCATTCCCGCGCCGAACGAACCCGTCCGCGTGCCGGGTTTGTCGGGCTGGGGCTGATGGGCGCACCCATGGCCGCCAACCTGCTGCGCGCGGGGTGGTCCGTCACGGGATGGAACCGCTCCCCCGCCGCTGTTGAAGACCTGCTGCGGCTGGGCGGGAGCGGCGCCGCCACGGTGGCAGACTTGAGGGACGAGCCGGTCATCATCTTTATGCTCCCCGATCTTTCCTTCATTGAAGATGCCGCGGCAGGGCTCCTCGACGCATGGCGGTCCTCGCCGCCTGAACCGGGAACGCTCATTGTGGTCATGAGCAGCGTTTCACCCGTGGGCGTCCAGGACTTCGGCCGCGCGGTTATCGAGGCAAGCGGCGGGAACGCCACAGTGCTGGATGCGCCCGTCAGCGGCGGCACGCACGGCGCACAGCAAGGAACCCTGGCCATCATGGCAGGCGGCCCGGAAGAGGACTTCGCGCGGATCCTGCCGGTACTGCAGGCCATGGGTGCAACGGTCCGGCGGCTCGGCGGCCTCGGGGCGGGCTCCCTGGCCAAAGCATGCAACCAGTTGGTTGTTGGCACCACGACGGCGGCACTCGCCGAAGCAGCCGAGCTTGCGGAACGCTCCGGCCTGGACGTCACGGCCCTCTTCGACGTGCTCTCCGGCGGGCTCGCTGCAAGCCGCGTGCTCGAAATCGTAGGCCCCCGCCTGGCAACAAAGGACTACACGCCCACAGGACCGGCCAAGTTCATGCACAAGGACCTGTCTTTTGTTGTGGAGAGCGCACGAAACGTCGGTGCCGCTGCGCCGATGGCGTCCGCCGGGAGAGAACTCTATGCGCAGTTGCTCACCCAAGGCCTGGGGGACCTCGACCTGGCTGTGGTGCGTCAGACCATTGCGAACCTCAGCACCACAAGCGCTTCCCACAGCGGAACCGAAACGGCCAAGGAGACTGCACCATGACTTCACTTTTCGACCTGACCGGGCGTACGGCCCTCATTACCGGCTCCAGCCGGGGAATCGGCAACGCCCTTGCCCGGGCCTTGGCGGATGCCGGTGCAACGGTGGTGTTGAACGGGATGGATGCGGACCGCCTCAAGGCTGCAGAAACGTCCATGTCCGCCGATTTCCCATCCGGCCGTATCCACAGCTGCGCATTCGACGTGACCAAGGACGCAGAAGTGGGCCGTGGGGTGGCGTGGGTGGAGGAGAACGTCGGTCCGCTGGAGATCCTGGTCAACAATGCCGGAATCCAGCACCGGGTGGCCATGCTTGACCTGGACGTCGAGGACTGGGAAAGGGTCATCACCACGGACCTCACCAGTGCTTTCCTCGTGGGCCGGGCGGCCGCGCGCTTCATGATCCCCCGCGGCCGCGGCAAGATCATCAACATATGCTCCGTCCAGGCCGACCTGGCCCGGCCCACTATCGCGCCCTACATTGCCGCCAAGGGCGGCCTGCGAAACCTCACCCGCGCCATGACGGCGGAATGGGCGGCTTCGGGCCTGCAGGTCAATGCCATCGCCCCTGGGTACATCCATACCGAAATGACCCAGAACCTGGTGGATGATGAGCAGTTCAACTCCTGGATCCTGGGGAGAACCCCCGCGCACCGCTGGGGCACCGTCCGCGACCTCGCCGGACCCGCAGTCTGGCTGGCCTCCAGCGGTTCGGACTTCGTGAACGGACAGACAATCTTCATTGATGGCGGAATGACGGTGGTGGTCTGATGCACGCCGTTCCTGATGCTCCTGCAGCCGGCCGGCGCTACCCGTCCGGACTTCCCGCGGCCAGTCCCGCCGTCGTCGCCCACGCGGCAGGCGACCTTCGCATTGACAACATTCCGCTCCCTTCACCCGCTCCGGACCAGGCCGTCGTCGAGATTGCCTACGGCGGCATCTGCGGCTCCGACCTGCACTACTGGCTGCACGGCGCCGCCGGAGAATCCGTCCTGAAGGCACCGATGGTGCTGGGACACGAGATTGTTGGCGTGGTGGTACGCGCGGCAGCGGACGGTGCAGGTCCACCTGAGGGGGCAGCTGTCGCCGTGCATCCGGCCACACCTGGCCCGGGAGCCGGTCCGGACCCTGCCAGGTATCCCCACGACAGGCCGAACCTGTCCCCCGACTGCACCTACCTGGGCAGCGCCGCAAGGTACCCGCATACGGACGGTGCCTTCAGCCGCTACGCCATCTTGCCATCGCGGATGCTGCGGGCCCTGCCCCCTGGCCTGGATCTGAAGACAGCGGCGTTGATTGAACCGGCCAGCGTTGCCTGGCACGCCGTTTCACGCGCCGGTGATATCAGGGGCAAGACCGCCTTGGTGGTGGGGTGCGGTCCCATCGGGGCGCTGGCCGTCGCCGTGCTTAAGCGCGCTGGTGCAGCCCGTATCGTGGCCACAGACCTGCACCGCAAACCCCTGGAGATAGCACAGGCAGTTGGCGCTGACGAAGTCCTGGAAGCAACAGACAGCGAAGCACTGGCAGAGGTCCAGGCCGATGTGGTGATCGAGTCCTCCGGCTCCCACCATGGACTGGCTACGGCCATCAAGGGAACGGTCCGTGGGGGCAAAGTGGTGATGGTGGGGCTGTTGCCGTCCGGTCCCCAGCCTGTACTTATTTCACTGGCCATCACACGGGAACTCGAACTTCTGGGATCATTCAGGTTCAACGACGAGATCGATGACGTCATTTCCGCGCTGGGCGACGGGTCACTTTTCGTGGACCCGGTCATCACGCACGTCTTCCCGCTGGAACGCGGGCTCGAGGCCTTTGAGACCGCCAGGAACTCGGCAGGGTCAGGCAAGGTCCTGCTGGACTTCGCTCCCGGCCGCCCCTCCTGACAGGGGCAGGGGCGAGGAGCTGACACTGGCTCCAGGCTGTTCCCTCCACGTCAAGGGCGCTGCGCCCAAAGACAAGAGGCCAGGACCGGGCGTCCAGCACACTGGAAAGCAACCCGCCAGGCCAACCGGCCGGCGTCCTTGCCTACTCGAAGTGGAGTACACCATGGAAACCTACGATGCGCTTCTGGCGTCCGTTTCTGCCGAACTCGGTACCGGCCGGACCATCCTGGACCCCGCCACGGGAGAGCCCGTAGGCGAAGCCCCCGTCCACAGCCTCGAGTACCTCGAGGCGGCAGTCTCCGCCGCACAGGAAGCGCAGCCGGCGTGGGCGGCGCTGGGCCACAGCGCGAGGTCGGCCGCGCTCCTCAAAGCAGCCGACGCCGTCGAACGTTCCGCCGAGGAACTCGCCCAGCTGCTCTCCCGCGAGCAGGGCAAGCCCCTGAACGGCCCCAACGCCCGGTTCGAAGTGGGTGCCTGCGTGGCCTGGCTGCGCGCCACAGCCAACCTGCCGCTTGAGCCCGAAACGATCGTGGACGACGGCCAGATCCGCGCCGAACTCCACTACAAGCCCATCGGGGTCGTCGCGGCCATCGGCCCGTGGAACTGGCCCATGATGATCGCCATCTGGCAGATCGCCCCCGCCCTGCGCATGGGCAACGCCGTGGTGGTCAAGCCCTCCGGCAACACCCCGCTCTCCGTCCTGGCGCTGGCCACCGTCCTGAACGAGGAACTCCCGGAAGGCATCCTCTCAGTGGTCTCCTGCGGCCGGGAAGTAGGAGCCCGGCTCACGGACCACCCCGCCATCGGCAAGATCATGTTCACCGGCTCCACCGCTGCCGGCCGCGCCATCATCAAATCCTCCGCCGACACCGTCAAGCGCCTCACCCTGGAACTGGGCGGGAACGACGCCGGCATCGTCCTGCCCGACGCCGACCCCAAGGCCATCGCCGAAGATGTTTTCTGGGGCGCCTTCCTGAACACCGGCCAGACCTGCGCGGCCCTCAAGCGCCTTTACGTCCACACCGACATCTACGATGCCGTCTGCGAAGAACTCACCGCCGTCGCCGCCGCAATGCCCATGGGCAACGGCCTCGACGAGGACAACGTCCTGGGTCCCCTGCAGAACAAGGCACAGTACGACGTCGTTGCAGGCCTCGTGGAGGCAGCAAAGGCTTCCGGCGCACGCGTCCTGCTGGGCGGAAATCCGGAGCCGGACCAGCCCGGCTACTTCTACCCCACCACCTTGGTCGCGGACATCGACAACGACAACCCGCTCGTTGCCGAGGAACAGTTCGGCCCCGCACTGCCCATCATCCGCTACAGCACCATCGACGAAGCGGTGGAAAAGGCCAACGCCCTGGAGGTCGGACTCGGCGCCTCCGTCTGGTCTTCGGATGTTTCAGCAGCCCGCGGGGTCGCAAGCCGGATCCAGGCCGGCACCGTCTGGATCAACAGGCACGGCGCCGTGGACCCGCGGATCCCCTTTGGCGGCGCGAAGCAGTCCGGGTACGGACTGGAGTTCGGCGTCGAGGGCCTCAAAGCCCTCGGTGTACCGCAGGTCATCAACGGCTGAAACCTGACACGGCAAGAGGGGCACTGCACGCCGACGCGTGCAGTGCCCCTCTTGCGTTTGCCCGCGGTGGCGGGGATCAGCCAGCCTAAAGGCCCGGGCCGGGGCCAGTGTGGTTACGCCAGGGAAAGGAAGAGCTTCTCCAACTCTTTCCTGTCCATGGTGCTGTCCTCGCGGACAATGCACTGCTCCAGGCCGCTGGCGATGATCGCGAAGCCAGCCCTGTCCAGCGCCTTGGATACGGCGGCGAGCTGCGTGACGATGTCCTTGCAGTCCCTGCCCTCCTCCAGCATCCGCGTCACAGCGGCGAGCTGGCCCTGGGCGCGCTTGAGGCGGTTGACCACTGGGGCCAGTTCAGTCGAGTCGAGTTCCATGAGGTCTCCGTAGGTGGGTTCGTGCCTCCAACTATATACCCCTCGGGGTGTTTTGACTACCCCCCGGGGTATCTGTAATACTCGGTGGGGTATTCACCTTCCCCCAACGAGAGGCCAGCAATGACTTCCCCTTCCACCGCACCTGCCGTTACCGCACTCGCCCCTGAAACCCTCCAGTCCTGGTTCAAAGAGCACCAGGACCTCGTGGTGATCGACGTGCGTTCGGCTGCGGAGTTCGAGTCCATGCATATCCGCGGCTCTTACAACGTGCCGCTGCCGTTGCTGTCCGAGCACACGGATGAGCTCGCCGCCCGGCTGGGGTCCCGCGTGGTCCTGGTCTGCCAGTCCGGCGTGCGCGCCGAGCAGGCCCGCCAGCGCCTTGCCAAGGCCGGAATCGATACCGCCTACGTCCTGACCGGCGGCGCACCCGGCTTCGCCGCTGCCGGCGGTGACGTGGTCAAGGGCAAGGACCGCTGGGACCTGGAGCGGCAGGTCCGCCTTGTGGCCGGCTCCCTGGTGGTCCTGGGCCTGGCCGGCGGCAAGTTCGTTTCCCCGAAGATCCGGACGCTTGCCGGGGTCATCGGCACGGGCCTGACCTTCTCCGCAGCCACCAACACCTGCGCCATGGGCCAGGCCATCTCGGCCATGCCGTGGAATAAGGCCGCCAAGGAGCCCACCCGCGAAAGCGCCATCCTTGCCCTGCCCGTCAACACCGAGGTGAATGCCGAGGCCAAGGCATCATGACCCTCACCCTCATCCTGGTCCTGGCCCTCTCGGTGGTCATCGGACTCTCGCTCGGTGTCCTGGGCGGCGGCGGATCGATACTGACAGTCCCGATCCTGGTGTACGTGGCCGGGTTCGAGGCCAAGGAAGCCATCGCAGCCTCGCTGTTCGTCGTCGGCGTCACCTCCGCGGTGAGCGTGTTCAGCCACGCCCGCGGCGGCAGGGTGATGTGGCGGACCGGACTGATCTTCGGCGCGGCCGGCATGGCCGGCGCGTTCGTGGGCGGCCTCCTGGGCGGGCACATCCCCGGCCAGATCCTGCTCATCGCCTTCGCGGTGATGATGGTGGCCACCTCCGTGGCCATGCTCCGCGGCCGGAAGAAGAAGTCCGACGACGGCGCGCCGCCGGTCAAGCACGAACTGCCCCTGGGCAGGGTGCTGCTGGACGGCGCCGTGGTCGGGCTCGTCACCGGCCTGGTGGGCGCGGGCGGCGGGTTCCTGGTGGTCCCGGCCCTTGCACTCCTGGGCGGCCTGCCGATGTCCGTTGCCGTGGGCACCTCCCTGGTGGTCATCGCCATGAAGTCCTTCGCCGGGCTCGCCGGATACCTCACCACGGTCCAGCTCGACTGGGGCATCACCCTCGGCGTGACCGCCGCCGCCATCGTTGGCAGCCTGGCCGGCTCCAAACTTGCCGGCCGCATCCCCGAAGCCGCCCTGCGCAAGGCGTTCGGCTGGTTCGTCCTGGTCATGGGAACCTTCGTCCTCATCCAGCAGGCCCCTGCCGACCTGCGGTGGTTCATCGCCGCCGGAGTCGCAGCCCTGACGGCAGCAACCGCGGGCGTCTGCTGGTTCTTCATCAGCTCGTGCCCCCTGCGCAACCGCACCGGCCGGCGCAGCAACGTCCCCTCACCCGCCTGACCCCGCCAAAGGAGAAACACCATGGCTGAAATCACCATCACCGAAGCAGAACAGCGTCGCTCCACCGCCCGCATCCTCGATGTCCGCGAGGACTTCGAGGTCGAGGAAGGCATGATCCCCGGCGCCCTGCACATCCCCATGGGCCAGCTGCAGACGCGCCTGTCCGAACTGGACCCCGCCGTCCCCGTCATTGCGGTCTGCCGCAGCGGCAACCGTTCAGCCCGCGTGGCCGACGCCCTCAACGGAGCTGGCTTCACCGCGGACACCATGGCCGGCGGAATGATCGCCTGGACCCGCGCCGGCCTCCCCACCACCTGACCCCTGCAGTTCCGTCAACCTTCACCCCAAACAACGCCCGAAAGGACACGAAAGACGATGGCAACCATCGACCTCACGGAACATAGCTTCGCCCAGACCCTGGAGAACAACGAGATCGTCTTCGTTGACTTCTGGGCGGCCTGGTGCGGCCCCTGCCGCATGTTCGCCCCCACCTACGGGAAGGCCGCCGAACGGCACCCGGACATCACCTTCGCCAAGGTTGACACGGAAGCCGAACAGGCGCTTGCCGCAGCAGCGAAGATCACCTCCATCCCCACGCTGATGGCCTTCAAGGACAAGACACTGGTCTTCTCCCAGCCTGGAGCCCTCAACGCCACCGGCCTGGAAGAAGTCATCCAGGCCGTCAAGAACTTGGACATGGACAAACTCCGGGCTGATGCAGCCCAGCAGCCCGCCTGACCCTGGCACGGATTGCCCGCGCACATCCGTCGTTGCGGTATACCCCCAGGGGTATTACACTTGAATCAACACCTCCCCCAAACACCTACTCCACGAAGGAGAGCACCAGATGCTTATCGAGCGTATTTACGATGAAGACCTCGCCCAGGCCAGCTACCTGATTGGCTGCCAGGCCAAGGGTGAAGCCATCGTGGTGGACGGCCGCCGCGACATCGCGGTGTACCAGGATCTTGCAGCAAAGAACGGCATGAAGATCGTGGCCGTCACCGAAACCCACATCCACGCCGACTACCTTTCCGGCACCCGTGAACTGGCCGCCGCCACCGGCGCGAAGATCTATGTCTCCGGCGAGGGCGGGCCGGACTGGCAGTACGAATTCGACGGCGAACGCCTCTACGACGGCGACGCCATCACCCTGGGCAATATCACCATCAAGGCCCTCCACACCCCCGGCCACACCCCCGAGCACCTGTCCTTCCTGGTGACCGACGGCGCCTTCAGCGACCAGCCTGGCTACCTGCTCTCGGGCGACTTCGTCTTCTCCGGCGACCTGGGCCGCCCGGACCTGCTGGACGAGGCAGCCGGCGGCATCGACACCCGCTTCGAAGGGGCCAAGCAGCTCTTCGCCAGCCTGCGGGACAAGTTCCTCACCCTCCCCGACTACGTCCAGGTCCACCCCGCCCACGGCGCCGGCAGCGCCTGCGGCAAGGCCCTGGGCGCCATCCCCTCCTCCACCGTGGGCTACGAGCGCCTCTACGCCTGGTGGGGCCCATACCTCGCCGCCAACGACGAACAGGGCTTCATCAACGAACTCCTCGACGGCCAGCCCGACGCCCACGCCTACTTCGGCCGGATGAAGCGCGAGAACCGTGAAGGCCCGGCCATCATGGGCGAACGCACCCCGCTGCCCGAGCTCGCGCCCGGCATCGTCGCTGCAGGCCTGGCGGAGGACACCCTGACCTTCATCGACACCCGTTCCAACAGCGAGGTCCACGAAGGCACGGTAGCCCGCTCCCTGAACGTGCCGGCAGGCAAATCCGTGGCCAGCTACGGCGCCTGGGTGGTCAACCCCGAGGCGGACAAGAACCCGCTGGTACTGCTGGCACCGGCCCAGGAAGCCGCCATGGACATGTGGGACCACCTGGTCCGCGTCGGCATCGACAATGTCGCAGGCTACCTCACCAGCATCGACGGGCTCCCCACGGCAACCCCCAAGCTCATCCAGCCGGAGGAACTCGACGGCTTTGACGCCGCCATGGTCCTGGACGTCCGCAACAAAACCGAGCACACCGCCGGGCACATCCCCGGCTCCCACCAGCTCAGCGGCGGCCGCGTCATGTGGCACCTGGACGAACTGCCGGCCAACGGAACAATCGTCACCTACTGCCAGTCCGGCGTCCGGAACTCCGTGGCAGCCAGCGCCCTGCGCCGGGCCGGGTACGACGTCGTCGAACTCGACGGCAGCTACGCCGCCTGGAACGCCTGGCAGCAGACGCGACAGAACGCCGTCTCAGCTAAGTAACCCCTAAGACCGCCCGGGCTGGTCCCCCCTCCGGCCCGGGCAGCCCGGGTGCGCGCCCCCGCGCGCACCCGGGCAACCTTATGTCCCCCCGAATTCTGTCCCCACGACGAACGGAGCACTCCGCATGGAGGGCAGCATCCTCCCGCGCCATGACCGGGGATCGGCCGGTACCGTGCTGGGCCTACGGCAAAACCTGGCCCAGTTCATGCTCCTGGTGGCAGTCAACGCCCTGGTGGGCGGCACGCTGGGCCAAGAGCGCACTGTGCTGCCGCTGCTTGCAGACCAGGTCTTTGGCCTGGGCCAGTACACGGCAGCCCTGACGTACATCGTTGCGTTCGGTGTGGCCAAAGCTGCCACCAACTACTTCGCCGGAACACTCTCGGACCGCTACGGCCGGAAACCTGTGCTTGTGGCGGGCTGGCTCATTGCGCTCCCGGTCCCGCTCCTGCTGATCTTTGGTGATTCCTGGGGCCTGATCGTCGCGGCCAACGTGGTGCTGGGCATCAGCCAGGGCCTCACGTGGTCCACCACGGTGATGATGAAGATGGACCTTGTGGGCCCCGAACGCCGGGGACTGGCCATGGGACTCAACGAAGCCGCCGGCTACCTCGGCGTTGCCGGCACGGCGCTGGCCACCGGCTACATCGCCTCAAGCTTCGGCCTGCGGCCCTGGCCGTTCCTGCTTGGCGCAGCCTTCATCGCCATAGGCTTGGGGCTGTCCGTACTGACAGTGCGCGAGACACACCACCACGCCAAGGCCGAAGCCGCGGGCCATGTCTCCATCCATGCGGAAGCAGGGGCCGGCCTGGGCACCCGGGAAGTCTTTACGCTCACCAGCTTCCGGGACAGGTCCTTGTCCTCCATCAGCCAGGCCGGCCTGGTGAACAACCTCAACGACGGCCTGGCCTGGGGGCTGTTTCCTGTCCTCTTCGCCGCGGCGGGACTCGGTATTGAACACATCGGCATCCTCGCCGCGGCCTACCCGGCCGTGTGGGGTGCGGGGCAAATGGTCACGGGCCCCCTCTCGGACCGCATCGGCCGCAAACCGCTCATCGCCGGAGGCATGCTGGTCCAGGCCGCAGCACTGGCCATGGTCGCCGTCGGACAGGATTTCGGAACCTGGCTGGCCGCGCTGGTCCTGCTCGGCGCGGGCACGGCCATGGTCTATTCCACGCTCCTCGCGGCGATTGGCGACGTCGCCCATCCACTCTGGCGGGCACGTTCCGTGGGAATCTACCGGCTGTGGCGTGACGGCGGTTTCGCTGTGGGGGCCCTGCTTTCCGGGGTGCTTGCCGATGCTTACGGCATCCCGGCGGCTGTGCTTGCGGTTGCTGCCATCACCGCAGCATCCGGCCTCCTGGTGGCCGTGCGGATGCGCCGGACGGACCACCACCGGCGCGGCTGAGTTCAGCGCAGTGCATCCGGAGGCGCCGTTACAGCGCCGAAAGGATGCCGGCGATGTCGTCCATAACGCCGGGCACCAGCGAGTAGTAGGCCCAGGTGCCGCGTTTTTCCCGGTGCAGGATCCCGGCTTCCACCAGGATTTTCAGGTGGTGCGAAACTGTGGGCTGCCCCAGGTCCAGGGGCTCCGTCAGATCGCAGACGCAGGACTCCCCCGATGCCTCCGCCTTGACGATGGACAGCAAACGCAGGCGGTTGGGATCGGCCAGGGCCTTGAAGACCAGGGCTTTCTGCTGGGCCTCTTCGCTGCCCAGCACCGGCTTGTCCGAGGGAACGCAGCATGAAGCGTCGACGGCGGGAGCAGCAGGGTGGAGGAGGTTCATGACACCCATTATGCACATAGATTGACATTCATCGATATAGCTGGCAATACTTCCTATATCGACTTTCATCAATCTATTACCGAGCAGCGCAGGAGACCCGTGAGCACCCGGACCGAGATACCGCCCACCCAAGGGGAAGAGGCCGTCGTCGGCAAACTCTCCACCCTTGACCGCTTCCTCCCCGTGTGGATCATTGCCGCAATGGCCCTCGGCCTCCTGCTCGGAAACCTGGTCCCCGGCCTCAACATAGCCCTGGAAGCGGTGAAGGTGGGCGAAGTGTCGCTGCCCATCGCCGCAGGCCTGCTGGTCATGATGTACCCGGTCCTGGCGAAGGTCCGCTACGACCAGACCCGCCGCGTGATCGGTGACCGGAAGCTCATGATCTCCTCACTGGTGATCAACTGGCTCCTGGCCCCGGCGTTCATGTTCGTCCTGGCCTGGGTGTTCCTCGCGGACCTCCCCGAGTACCGGACCGGTTTGATCATCGTGGGCCTGGCCCGGTGCATCGCCATGGTGATGATCTGGAACGACCTCGCCTGCGGGGACAGGGAATCCGCCGCGGTCCTGGTGGCCATCAACTCCGTTTTCCAGGTGGTGGCCTTCGGTGCACTCGGCTGGTTCTACCTGCAGCTCCTGCCATCCTGGCTTGGCCTGCCCACCACCAGCGCGGATTTCTCGTTCTGGGCCATCACCCTCTCGGTGCTGATCTTCCTGGGCATCCCGCTGCTCGCCGGGTTCCTCACCCGCACCCTCGGCGAAAAAGCCAAGGGCCGCGACTGGTACGAGGGCACCTTCCTTCCCAAGCTCGGCCCGTGGGCGCTCTACGGACTGCTGTTCACCATCACCCTCCTCTTCGCCCTGCAGGGCGAAACCATCACCGCCCGCCCGCTGGACGTTGCCCGGATCGCCCTTCCGCTGCTGGTCTACTTCGTGGTGGTGTTCGGTGCCGGCATGCTGATCGGCAAATGGCTGGACCTCGGCTACGCCAAAACCACCACGCTCGCCTTCACTGCCGCGGGAAACAACTTCGAGCTGGCCATCGCCGTGGCGATTGGCACCTTCGGCGTGACGTCCGGGCAAGCCCTGGCCGGCGTCGTCGGCCCCTTGATTGAAGTGCCGGCACTTGTTGCACTTGTATACGCCGCACTGTGGGCGCGAAAGCGTTTCTTCACCCCCGCCACCGCTTCCCTCTGACCACCGCCACACCCCGGGAGAACACCATGACCACCGAAACCGCCAAGAAGCCCTCCGTCCTGTTCGTCTGCGTCCACAACGCAGGCCGCTCCCAGATGGCCGCCGCCTTCCTCACCAGCCTCTCCAAGGGCGCCATCGAGGTACGCTCCGCAGGCTCCCAGCCTGCGGAGCAGATCAACCCCTCCGCCGTCGAGGCGATGGCGGAGGTGGGCATCGACATGTCCGCGGAGGTCCCCAAAGTCCTGACCACCGAGGCCGTGAAGGAATCCGACGTCGTCATCACCATGGGCTGCGGCGACGAATGCCTGTACTTCCCGGGCAAGCGCTACGAGGACTGGGTCCTGGAGGACCCGGCCGGCAAGGGCGTGGAGTCCGTCCGCCCCATCCGCGACGAGATCAGGGGCCGGATCGAGGACCTGATCGCTTCCCTGACCCCCGCCGCCAAATAACTTCCCAAGAGCATCAGGAGATTCCCGTGAGCGAGACCGCGAACGCAGAGAGCGTCAAGGCAGAGACCGTGACCACAGAACAGCTGATCATCATCGGTTCCGGCCCTGCCGGCTACACCGCCGCCATCTACGCCGCCCGCGCCGGGCTGGAGCCCCTGGTCCTGGCCGGCTCGGTCACCGCCGGCGGGGCACTGATGAACACCACGGAAGTAGAGAACTTCCCCGGCTTCCCGGGCGGCATCCAGGGCCCCGAACTGATGGACGGGCTGCAGCAGCAGGCGGAAAAGTTCGGCGCAAAGGTAGTGTTCGACGACGTCACGGAGGTTGCGCTGTCAGGCCACCTCAAGCGCGTGGTCACCGGCGGCGGCGACGTGCACGAGGCGCCCGCCGTCATCCTCGCCACGGGTTCCGCCTACAAGGAGCTCGGACTGCCCGAGGAGAAGAAGCTCAGCGGCCACGGTGTGTCCTGGTGCGCCACCTGCGACGGGTTCTTCTTCCGCGAGCAGGACATCATTGTGGTGGGCGGCGGGGATTCGGCCATGGAGGAGGCGATGTTCCTGACCCGGTTCGGCAAGTCCGTCACCGTCGTGGTCCGCAAGGGTGAACTGCGCGCCTCCCGCATCATGGCGCAGCGGGCCAAGGACAACCCCAAGATCAGCTTCGCATGGAACTCGGCCATCACCGCCATCCACGGTGACAGCAAGGTCACCGGCGTCACGCTCACCGACACCCGCACCGGGGAAACCCGGGAACAGGCCGCCACGGGCATTTTCGTTGCGATAGGCCACGTCCCGCGCACCGAACTGGTGGCCGGGCAGGTGGACCTGGACGAGGAGGGCTACATCAAGGTGGACGCCCCCACCACCGTCACCAACCTCTCAGGCGTCTTTGCGTGCGGGGACGCCGTGGACCACCGCTACCGGCAGGCCATCACCGCCGCCGGCACCGGCTGCGCCGCAGCCCTCGACGCGGAACGCTACCTCGCAGCGCTCGAGGACGCGGACAGTATCGCCACCGCCCTGGTGGAAGAACCTACTCACGCCTAGAAACACTCTCAGGGGAGGGGGTGAGCTGAATGAGAACAGGATGCTGCGGCGACTCCGGTTGCTGCGACGACGATTCCTGCACTGACCAGGACTGCTGCTAAACCCAGCACGCCCCCTCCCCCAACTAGGTAGCAGCAGGTGTCGTTATGAGCCCTCAAAACGACACTTACTGCTACCTAGTTGGGCCGCCCCCCCGCGCAAACCTACGGATGAAACAGAGGACACCATGGACGCAGCACAGAACCTTCCCGTAGCCGTGATCGGCGCCGGACCCGTGGGGCTGGCCGCGGCGGCCCACCTGCTGGAGCGCGGCCTTGAGCCGCTCATCCTCGAGGCAGGCACGACGGCGGGAGCGGCCATTGACCAGTGGCGGCACATCCGCCTGTTCTCGCCGTGGCGGTTCAACCTTGACGCCGCGGCTGTGCGCCTGCTGGAATCCTCCGGATGGGAGGCCCCCCGCCCCACCGCGCTGCCGTACGGCGGGGAACTCGTGGACAATTATCTGGCACCGCTGGCTGCGCTGCCGGAGATTGCATCCCGGCTGCAGACCGGAGCCCGCGTGGTCGCCGTGACCCGGGCGGGGATGGACAAGACCCACACCCGCAACCGGGACACCACCCCCTTTACCGTCCGGGTGGAGCACGCGGACGGTGAAACCCGGGACCACACCGTTGCCGCCGTCATCGACGCGTCCGGAACCTGGTCCCGCCGCAACCCGTTGGGCACCTCCGGCCTTCCCGCCATCGGCGAGGACACTGCAGCGGACCGCATCTCCGCTCCGCTGCCGGACGTTACAGGCCGGGACCGGGCGGCGTTCGCCGGACGCCGCGTCCTGGTGGTGGGCGCCGGCCACTCCGCCGCCAATACGCTGACCAGCCTCGCCGACCTCGCCAGGGAAGAGCCGGAGACCCGGATCCTCTGGGCCGTCCGCAGCGACTCGGCGGCGAAAGTCTACGGCGGCGGCGACGCCGACGGCCTTCCTGCCCGTGGACAGCTCGGCGGCCGCGTCCGGCGCCTGGTGGAGGCAGGAAAAATCGAACTCCACACCGGCTTCGGCACCAGCTCACTGAAGTCCCTCGACTCCCATGTGACGGTGGAAGCCGCAGATGGCCGGACCCTTGATGCCGACGTCGTGGTCCCCTGCACCGGGTTCCGCCCCGACCTGGACATCCTCCGCGAAATCCGGCTGGAACTTGACCCCGCCGTCGAGGCTCCCCGTGAGCTGGGCCCGCTGATCGACCCGGAATTCCACTCCTGCGGCACCGTCCCTCCGCACGGTGCCAGGATCCTCGCCCACCCGGACAAGGACTTCTATATCGTGGGCATGAAGTCCTACGGCCGGGCACCCACCTTCCTCCTCGCCACCGGGTACGAGCAGGTCCGCTCGGTGGTGGCCGCCCTGGCCGGGGACCGCGAGGCCGCCGACATAGTCCAGCTGGAACTTCCCGAGACCGGCGTCTGCTCCACGGACGCGGGCAGCAGCTGCGACGTCCCGGCCGCAGCAACAGCAGCCGGGCCAGATGCCGGCTGCTGCGCAGCCCCCGAGCCCGTCCTGGTGGGCTTTCCCACCGGGCTTTCCCACGGCCGCTCCGGCGGCAACTAGATCCCTGAACATCGACCTCCGGAGCAGCGCCATGTCCAACCCGAGCCACCAGGCACCCACGTCCAACAAACCCGCCGTCCTCTTTGTCTGCAGCAAGAACGGCGGCAAATCCCAGCTCGCCGCCGGCCTGATGAACCAGGTGGCCAACGGGAAAGTCACCGTGTACTCGGCCGGCACCAAGCCGGGAAAGTCCCTGAACCCCCAGGCCGTGGAGTCGCTCACCGAGCTGGGCATCGACATCAGCGGCGAACACCCCAAGCCTGTTACCGAGGACGTCCTGGACGCTGTGGACGCCGTGATCGTGCTGGGGACGGAAGCGAAACTGGAGCCCCGCGAGGGAACGCGTTTCGAGGTGTGGGAAACCGACGAGCCGTCGGAGCGCGGCATCGAGGGTATGGAGCGCATGCGCCTGGTGCGCGACGACATCAGGTCGCGCGTTCGTGACCTCTATGAAGAGCTGACTGCCGGCTAGCAGCAGAACGTTCCCCGGCAGCGGGGCGCCCGGCCGCTGCGGCCACCGTGCGGTACCTGCGGCCGGTTTACCCCATCGCGGGGGCGGCGGCGGTCCGTCCGGCAAACTGGCGGCGTGCCCAGCGGGCCAGCTTCTTGCCCTTGCCCTTCCACCAGTTGTCCTCGTCCTTGTCGTGGTGCAGGCGGAAGATGATGGCCACCAGCACGAACATGCCCATAACCACATCGATCCAGGACCACAGCACCAGGGCGATGAGCACCGTCAGTCCGTTCACGATGATGGACGGGACGGCCAGGGTGCGGAAGACCGTGCTGGCCAGGTAGCGCCGATGGGACCTCGGGACGGACAGTGCGCGCACCATATCAAAGCAGACACACACCACCACCACCGTCTGACCGATGGCCAGCAGCATCTGGCCGGGAAGCGAGCCGCTGAACGCTGCCACCGACTCCATCCCCGGGCTCATCGGTGCCCCTCAACGGCAGGGCGGCAAGAAGCGAAACCACACATGGAAAACCCCCAGAAACCTTGGAACCACTGCTGCTGATCCAGCAGTGGTTCCATTGAAGTTTCCGGGGGCTCCTGCGGTCACGAGTAGTGGGTACTCTATTTCCGGCCGGCTCACAGTTCCCGGTACTTAAATGAGCATTGCTTTCCGAACGTCAGCCGCGGATCCGGCGCCGCCGGCCCCTGATGACGAAACCCTTCCGGCTGAGAGGACGCAGTAGCTGTCCGCGGCCTGCAGTGCAAAGCCAATGTGCTGCTCCACCAGGAGGATACTCATTCCGTTGCGTTGGGACAGCTGGATAATGGTCGCTTCGATCTCGGCCACGATGTTCGGCTGGATGCCCTCGGTGGGCTCATCAAGGATCAGCAGGCGCGGATCCGTGATGAGTGCCCGGGCGATGGCAAGCTGCTGCCGCTGACCGCCCGAGAGCAGCCCCGCCCGCCGTGCCAGCAGTGGCCGCAGCGCCGGAAACATGTCCAGCGCCTCAGCCACGCGCTCGGCGCCGTTCCTGCGCCCGTCTGCTACGAGCTGCAGGTTTTCCATGACGGACAACTGCCCGAACGACTGCTGGCCCTGCGGCACATAGGCCATTCCACGGTCCACCCGCCGGTGCGGGGGAAGAGCCGAGATGTCCTCGCCGTCAAGGCAGATGCGCCCCGCCATGGGTTTGAGAAGCCCGACGACGGCGCGCATCAGCGTTGTCTTGCCGGCGCCGTTGTGCCCCAGGACAGAGACAACGGCTCCGTCCGGGACGGTCAGGCTGACCCCGGAGATTACCTGGGTGCGGCCGTACCCGGTCTGCAGATTTTCAATATCAAGCACCGGCGGCCTCCACTCCAGAGGACCCCAGGTAAACGTCCTGCACCTTTTTGTCAGCCTGCACCTGCGCCACGCTTCCTTCACTGAGGACCTTGCCCGCTGCGAGGACAGTGACCGACGTTGCGTACTCCCTGACGAAGTCCATGTCGTGTTCAACCACTACGGTGATTCGGCTGGCGGCGATCCGGCGCAGCAGCTCCCCGGTTTCCCCGCGCTCATCCTGGCTCATCCCCGCGATTGGCTCGTCCAGCAGGAGGACGTCCGAATTCTGGACCAGAAGCATCCCGATCTCCAGCCACTGCTTTTGTCCGTGGGCGAGGATACCCGCCATTTTCCCCGTCGCACCTTCGAGTCCAATGATCTCCAGCGCTTCTTCCACGGCCGGATCCACGGTCTTGCGGCGCCGGAGCATTCGAAGCGGCCCGCGGCCGGCGCCAGCAGCGATGTCAAGGTTTTGGAGTACGGAAAGATTCTCGAAAACACTGGCCGTTTGGAACGTGCGCCCCACGCCCAGCCGGGCGACCTGATGCACCTTGCGGCCAAGAATCTCCGTGCCGGTGTGGTTCACCGACCCCGTGGCAGGGACCAGCCCGGTGATCGCATCGATCACGGTGGTCTTCCCGGCGCCGTTCGGACCGATCAAGAACCGCAGGTCGCCCTGGACCACATCGAGGTTGACGTTGTCCACGGCGAGGAACCCGTCAAAGGAAACGGACAGACCGCGGACTTCCAGGTACTTCGGCCGGCCATGGCGAAGCCCTCCGGCGCGCGGCTCACCGTCAGGGAGCAGGGTGGGCGTGGTCATCTGCGGGCCTCCTCAGGCATGGCGGCTTCCTCTTCGGGTTTAAGCAGTGCTGCCGGGGACGCAGGTGCCGGGGCAACCGGCAGCGCCGGCGTTGATGCTGCCGTGCGGAACTTGCCCCGCCTGCCGATCAGAGACGGCAAAGAGGCCAGCCCGCCCGGCATGAAGCCGATGACCAGGATGAACAGCAGTCCCTGGAAGTACACCCAGAAGGAGGGAAAGGTAGAGGACAGGGCGGACTGGGCGGCGGCGACGCTCACGGCACCAAGCACCGGTCCGAGGAGCGTGGCCCGGCCGCCGATTGCCACGCCGATAAGGAATGCGATGGAAGGGATCACGCCTACATCCGCCGGGGAGATGATGCCGACGAGCGGTACGAACAACGCACCTGCAATGCCCGCCAGGACAGCGGCAACCACGTACGTGACCGTTTTGATGGTGGCCGGGTCATAGCCCAGGAAGCGGACACGTTCCTCCTGGTCCCGGACTGCAACGAGCAGCTCCCCGAACCTGCTGTGCATGAGCTGCCGTGCAAGGGCAATGGACAGCAGGAGCACTACTGCCGCGATCAGGTACAGCATTACCTTGTTGTTGGGGTCCTTCAGGTCAAAGCCGAAAAACGACCGGAACCCGCTGAGCCCGTTCGAACCACCGGTGGTGGCCTGTTGGCCGATCAGGAACACCGCGAAAGCGGCTGCCAGGGCCTGGCTGAGGATTGCGAAGTAGGCGCCTTTGACGCGGCGCTTGAAGACTGCAAGGCCCAGGACGAGGGCTACCAGCCCCGGTATCAGCACCACCGCCAGCAGCGTCACAACGGGGCTCCGGAACGGTTCCCACCAGCCCGGCACCTCGCCGCTGCCGTACAGGGACATGAAGTCCGGCACTCCGGACCCTCCGAAGAGCGAGGCGTCCGCCAGCTTCATGTGCATGGCCATGATGTAGGCGCCAAGCCCGAAAAACACCCCCTGGCCCAGTGTCAGCATCCCGCCCCGTCCCCACGCCAGGCCTATCCCCACTGCCACGATCGCGAAACAGAGGAACTTCCCCAGCAGGCCCAGGCTGAACACCGGAAGCACCGCGGGGGCAACTCCCAGCAACAGGAGCGCGCCGAGAGTGAATCCGGCCGCGGTACCCAACCGTCCGCGCAGCAGGCCCATCATGCCAGGCTCCTCGTCTTGAGGCTGAAGATGCCCTGCGGCCGAAGCTGGAGGAACACCACGATCACTATCAGGATGAGGACCTTGCCAATGCTTGCTGTCGTCGAATATTCGAAGACGGACTGCAGCACTCCCAGGGCGAACGCCGCGATGACAGCCCCCTTGACCTGGCCTATGCCGCCGGCTACTACCACCAGGAAGGCATCCACAATGTAGCTGGTGCCGAGGTAGGGGCTCGTTGAACCTATGAGGGTAACGGCCACGCCGGCTACTCCGGCCAGGCCGGAGCCGATGAAGAACGTCAACTGGTCGCTGCGCCGGGTTGAAATGCCGCTGGTTTCTGCCAGGTCCCTGTTCAGCACAACAGCCCGGATGCGGCGGCCTAGCGGCGTTCCCCTGAGGAGGAGGACCAGGCCGGCCAGGCACAACAATGAGAGCGCCAGGATAAAGAGCCGGGTCAGCGGGATCGGCGCGCCCAGCACCTCGATGTTTCCCTGCAGCCAGGCTGGTGCGCGCACATCAACGCTGGGTGCGCCGAAGATGTCCCGTGCTGCCTGCTGCAGGACGAGCGCCACCCCGAAGGTGACCAGGAGCGTGTCCAGGGGTCGGTGATACATGCGGCGCAACAGCACCGCTTCCAGAACCAGCCCCAGGACACCGCCCACCAGGAAACCCGCGGGAATTGAAACCAGCAGTGAAACGCCGGCGTCCGCGATGGCCTGCTGGACCACGAAGGCCGTGTAGGCCCCGGCCATCATGAACTCGCCGTGGGCCATGTTGATGACCCCCATCTGGCCGAACGTCAGCGACAGTCCCAGTGCCGCGAGGAGCAGCACGGAACCGAGGCTGAGCCCGGCGAACATCTGCCCTATCAGGAGTTCCATTCCAGCAGGCCTTTCTTCGCTATGTTCCCGGCTGCTACTTGGCCAGGTCCTTGGCCCAGTCATAGGTGGCCAGGAACGGGTCCGGTTCAACTGCCTCGGGCGAGGACCAGACCGTGTCGATGAGGCCCTCAGAATTGATCTTTCCGAGCCGGGGGGTCTTGGTGATGTGGTTGTTCTCCCCGTTTACCGTCACAAGGCCTTCGGGTGCTTCGAAAGTGACGCCGTCAGCAGCGGCCTGCACCTGGTCCACCTCAAATGACCCGGCCTTCTCCACCATGGCTTTCCAGAGGAACAGCGAGGTGTAAGCAGCCTCCATGGGGTCGCTCGTCACCCGCTCAGCGCCGAACTTCGCTTTGAAGGCGGCGACGAATTTTTTGTTGGCCGGGGTGTCCAGGGTCTGGTAGTAGTCCCATGCGGTCAACTGCCCTTCCACATTGTCCAGGCCGACCCCGGGGACTTCCTCCTCGGCAATGGAAACCGAGACGACGGGCATGGTGTCCGCTGTCAGGCCAACGCTTTTGTACTGGCGGAAGAACGCCACGTTGCTGTCGCCATTGAGGGTATTGAAGACTGCATCGGCCTTCGAATCCCGGACTTTGTTGACAATGGTGGAGAATTCCGTGGAGCCAAGGGGGGTGTACTCTTCCCCAAGGATTTCGATGCCCTTGGCGGCGGCGTAGGCCTGGATGATCTTGTTGGCGGTCCGCGGGAAGACGTAATCGCTGCCTACCAGGAAAAGCGACGTAGTTCCCTGCTCGGCCAGGTAGTCAAGGGCCGGAATAATCTGCTGGTTGGTGGTGGCCCCGGTGTAGAAGATGTTCTTCGATGACTCCAGGCCTTCATACTGCACCGGATAGAACAGCAGTGCGTCGTTGGCTTCGAAGACGGGAAGCATGGCCTTGCGGCTTGACGAGGTCCAGCCGCCGAATACGGCCGCGGTGCAATCCTGCTGGATCAGTTTTCCGGCGCGCTCGGCGAACTTCGTCGGTTCGCTGGCGCCGTCCTCACTGACCACTTGGAGCTGTTTGCCCAGGACGCCGCCGGATGCGTTTATTTCCTCGGCAGCCAGGGTCAGGGAGTCGAACACTGTGCTTTCGCTGATGGCCATGGTGCCGGACAAGGAATTGATGAAGCCCACTTTGATGCTGTCGCCCGAGGTGTCCACACAGGACGTACCGGTGCTGGCCGTGGAGCCCGCGGATGCCGGATCCGCAATTTGACTGCCGCAGCCCGCCAAAGCTGTGGCCACGGCTGCCGCCGCAAGGGGAAGGAAAGCGCGCTTGTGAACCGAAACCTTCATGTGTACCTGCTTCTCACTCCGCCGCTGCCTGGGGCAGCGGCTCGCCTCCGAGGTCCCGGGAAGAGACCACTTGCGATGAATGTAGGAGCGGATTGTTTCGGTTTCGCGGCGGTTGGTTTCTGAACCGTTTCGTCCCGGTTCATGGTGGCTGCCCAGATGCAGGTGTCCGCGGGAAAAGCGGCCTGATGGCACGGAATGGATGGAATGAAAGTTAACGTGGGGAAACGTTCCGGGCCGTAATCTTGGCTCGTTGGGCGGACATAAACCAGGGCACCGTTGATGGCCAGGGTCCACCGGCGGTTCCTTCAGGCGCAGTACCTACCTGCCGATGGCACGCGGCCGCCACAGCACCACGGCCTGCGACCGCGGGCGCGGGCGCTGGCCGCGCGCCAGGCTCACTACGTCGCCGGCAGCGCCCGCCGCGAAGATCCGGGCGTCCAGCGGCTGCCGGCGCCGGCCAAGTTCCTCGGTCAGTTCCGAAACCCTGCCCTGCAGGGCGGCCACCTGGTTCTCCAGTTCCAGGATCCGCTTGATCCCTTCCAGCGAGACGCCTTCCTGCGACAACCGCTGCACTTCACGGAGCATGTTGATATCCCGCTGCGAGTAGCGGCGGGACTTGCCGGGCGCACGGCTGGGCGAGACGATGCCCAGCCGGTCGTACTGCCGGAGCGTCTGGGGGTGCATGTCCGCGAGTTCAGCCGCGACCGAAATCACGAAGATAGGCTGGTCAGCACTGACGTCCACAGCACACCTCCCCTGTTACAACCGGGCCTTGGCGGCCAGGCCCTCACGGACATCGGCTCCGGCCGTGGCCTCGGCAAACGCCTTGACCGCGGCTTCGGCTTCCTTGTTCAGGTTCTTGGGAACGGCGACGTCGATGGTCACCAGCAGGTCGCCGGTTCCCTTGGACGTCTTCACGCCTTTGCCCTTGACCCGCAGGGTGCGGCCCGACGGCGTACCGGCCGGCACACGGACCCGCACCTTTTCGCCGTCGATGGTGGGCACCTCGATGTCCGCTCCCAAAGCAGCCTCTGGGAAGGTGACGGGGACGTGGATGCGGAGGTTGTCGCCGTCGCGCGTGTAGAACGCATGCGGCTGGACGGCGACGGACACCATCAGGTCCCCGTAACCGGCTGCGCCAGGCTGGCCCTTCCCCCGGACGCGGACCTTCTGGCCGTCCTTGATACCGGCGGGCACCCGGACGTCGATCACTTCGCCGCTGGGTTCCCGCAGGCCAATGGTGGTGCCGCGGATGGCCCCGGCGAAGGAAATGCTCGTGGAGGCCGTGCGGTCCGCACCCTTCTGCGGGGTCCGCTGGAATCCGGTCTGGCCGAAGCCGCCGCCGAAGAGGTCAGCGAACTCCGGCGGGATGCCGCCCGCGGACGGGTTGAACCCGCCAGCGTGCCGGCCGGTGTTGCCCGTAAACAGGCCACCGAACATGTCCTCGAACCCGGCGCTGCCCGCCCCGGTTCCGCCCGGCGCAAACCGCGCGCCGCCGCCCATGGCCCGGATGGCGTCATACTGCTGGCGCTCATCGGGATCCGAGAGCACGGAATAGGCCTCGGAGATGTCCTTGAACTTCTTCTCCGACGCAGCGTTGCCCGCATTGGTGTCCGGGTGGTGCTGCCTGGCGAGCTTCCGGTATGCCTTCTTGATGTCGGCGTCGGAAGCGTCCTTGGCGATACCAAGGATCGCGTAAAAGTCCTTGTCCACCCAATCCTGGCTAGCCAATGGCGTTTCCTTTCAAAAAGTTATGGGTCGGTGGTTGAGCCAACCGGAAACTGGCCGGCTCAACCACCGAAAGTAATGCTACGCAGGTACTGCGACGATGACCTGTGCTGCGCGGAGGACGCGTTCGCCTGACTTGTAGCCTGAGCGGAGCACCTGGCTGACGGTGTCAACCTCGATGTCCTCGCCGGGCTGCTGGATCAGGGCCTCGTGGATCGTGGGATCGAACTCCACGCCGGTCTCGTCGATGCGGACCAGGCCGTACGTCTTCAGTGCGTTCTCCAGCTTGGTGGCGATCGCGGCAAACGGTCCGTCGGCCAGGTCGCCGTGCTGGCGGGCTGCGTCGACGTCGTCCAGGACCGGAAGCAGGGAGTTCAGGACGCCGATGACGGCCATTTCCCCTGCCACGGCGCGGTCGCGTTCAACGCGCTTGCGGTAGTTGACGTACTCGGCCTGCAGCCGGAGGAGGTCGTTCCGCAGCTCGGCCGCCTCAGCGTTGGCCGAACCCGTTCCAGCGGAACCCTGCGCCACGGATTCTTCTGCCGGCACCTCGACGCCGTTGAGGATCTCCTCAGCCTGGGCCAGGGCGTCGCCGTCGGAATCCGTGCCGGAAGCCGAACCTGCACCGTGGGAGCTGCTGCCCCCTTCAGGGTGCCGGGCCTGCCCCGTCACCGGGTCAACCTTGCGGTTGTCCCGGATGACCGGCTCATGGCTGTCACCCTTCTGGCCCGCGCGATCGTGGTCGGTGGAAGTGTTGTGTTCTTCCTCGTTACCGTGATGGGGCATGGCTACTTCTTCGCTTCGTCTTCGTCGATGATCTCGGCGTCAACGATGTCCTCATCGCCCGCGGCTGAACCCGTCTTGTCACCGGCAGCGGACCCCGCAGCGCCTTCAGCACCTGCAGCGCCGGTGGCACCGTCCGGTGAACCGGCCTGGGCGTAGATGGCCTCGCCCAGCTTGCCCTGGGAAGCCTGGAGCTTCTCGAAGGCGGCCTTCACGGCGGCGTCGTCGGTGCCTTCGAGTGCCTTCTTGAGGTCGTCGACGTCGGCCTGGACCTCGGTCTTGACCTCTTCGGGCAGCTTGTCGGCGTTGTCCGCGATCAGCTTGTCCACGGAATAGGCGAGCTGCTCGGCGGTGTTGCGGGTGTCGGTTGCCTCGCGGCGGGCCTTGTCCTCGGCTGCGTGCTCCTCGGCATCCTTGACCATGCGGTCGATGTCTTCCTTGGAGAGGCTGGAACCGCCCGTGATGGTCATGGACTGTTCCTTGCCCGTGCCCTTGTCCTTCGCAGACACGTGGACAATGCCGTTGGCGTCGATGTCGAAGGTGACCTCAACCTGCGGAACGCCGCGCGGAGCCGGAGCAATACCGGTCAGCTCGAACGTGCCCAGCGGCTTGTTGTCGCGGGTGAAATCGCGCTCGCCCTGGAAGACCTGGATGGCAACGGACGGCTGGTTGTCGTCAGCCGTGGTGAAGGTCTCGGACCGCTTGGTGGGGATGGCCGTGTTGCGCTCGATCAGGTGCGTCATCACACCGCCCTTGGTTTCGATGCCGAGGGACAGCGGGGTGACGTCGATCAGGAGGACGTCCTTGCGCTCGCCCTTCAGGACACCGGCCTGCAGGGCTGCGCCAACAGCCACAACCTCGTCCGGGTTCACACCCTTGTTCGGCTCCTTGCCGCCGGCCAGTTCCTTGACCAGCTCGGAGACAGCGGGCATACGGGTGGAACCGCCGACCAGCACGATGTGGTCGATGTCGGAGAGCTTGATGCCGGCTTCCTTGATGACGTCGTGGAACGGCTTCTTGGTGCGCTCCAGCAGGTCCTTGGTGAGGTCCTGGAACTTGGCGCGGGTCAGCTGCTCGTCCAGGTGGACCGGGCCGTCGGGGGTGACGGACAGGTACTGGAGGGAGACGTTGGTGCTGGTGGAGGAAGAGAGTTCCTTCTTGGCCTGCTCGGCGGCTTCGCGGAGGCGCTGGAGGGCGATCTTGTCCTTGGAGAGGTCGATGCCCTTGACCTTGAGCTGGTTGAGCAGGTAGTCAACGACGCGCTGGTCCCAGTCGTCCCCGCCCAGGCGGTTGTCACCGGCGGTGGCGCGGACCTGGATGGTGGAGAAGTTGTCTTCGTCCTTGCCCACTTCCAGCAGCGAGACGTCGAAGGTACCGCCGCCGAGGTCGAAGACCAGGATGAGTTCGTCTTCCTTGCCCTTGTCCAGGCCGTAGGCCAGGGCTGCCGCGGTGGGCTCGTTGACGATGCGCAGGACGTTCAGGCCTGCAATCTCGCCTGCTTCCTTGGTTGCCTGGCGCTCGGCGTCGTTGAAGTACGCCGGGACGGTGATCACGGCGTCGGTGACCTTTTCACCGAGGTAGGACTCGGCGTCGTTCTTCAGCTTCATGAGCGTGCGCGCAGAGATTTCCTGCGCTGTGTACTTCTTGTCGTCAATGGCGACGGTCCAGGGGGTGCCCATGTGGCGCTTCACCGAGGCGATGGTGCGATCGATGTTGTTGACGGCCTGGCGCTTGGCGATTTCGCCCACCAGGACTTCGCCGGACTTGGAGAATGCAACGACGGACGGCGTGGTGCGGCCACCCTCAGCGTTGGCAATAACGGTGGGCTCGCCACCTTCGAGAACGGAGACGACGGAGTTGGTGGTTCCGAGGTCGATACCTACTGCACGTGACATGTGTTGCTTCCTTCTTTCCTTGGAAACTGGTTGGCGCCCGCTATTGAGCGTTCTGCACTCAACTTTACTCAGGGCATTTTTGATGTCAACACCGAGTTGAGTGAGGTACGCTCAACTTTGCGCCTTAGCTGCCCCATGGATCAGCTCTCACGCCAGCATTGGCGCGCCTAACAGCATTTAAACGCGGACGACGGCGGCTCTCCGATTTCGCTGTTGGAGAACCGCCGCCGTCCTGCTTTGTGTTGAGGTGCTACCGCTCGCTGTCGCGCCGGTCGTGCAGGGGGTCCCGCTCTTCCCGGACTGCATCGGCTTCGCGGGCTGTACCGGAAGTGCCGGCGTCACCGTAGTCCCCGTCCGGGTACTCGCCGTCCTCAAGGTTCCCGGCGGGCTCTCCCACCGCCCCGGCATCACCGTAGTCGCCGTCCACGTACTGCCCGCCCTCGCCTTCCAGCCCGGGGGCGGTGCTTCCCTTGCGGGGCTGCTCGGCCGGGGATTCCTGGTTCTCGGTCATGGTGCATCTCTCCTTTGAGTTCCGCGTCCATGCGGGCGCAAGTGCAGTCTATCCAGCAGGCGTTTTGGCCAACAGGGCTTCATCCCGGTCCGGCCGCTCCGCAACCTCCTGCCGCCCCAGCTTGCTGGGCCACCAGATGCGGGGGCCGATGTCGTACGCCAGGGCGGGCACCAGCAGGGACCTCACCAGCACGGTGTCCAGCAGCACCCCGAAGGCCACAATGAACGCCAGCTGCACCAGGAACATGATGGGGATGACACCCAGGGCGGCGAAGGTGGCAGCCAGGACCACTCCGGCGGAAGTGATGACCCCGCCGGTGACGCCCAGGCCGCGAAGGATGCCGGGGCGGGTGCCGTGCTTCAGCGATTCCTCACGGACCCGGCTCATCAGGAAGATGTTGTAGTCCACCCCGAGGGCCACCAGGAACACGAAACCGAACAGCGGAACGGTGGCATCTGCGCCCGGAAAACCCAGGATGTTGTTGAAGACGAAAGCCGAAACGCCCATGGCTGCCGCGTAGGACAGCACCACCGAGAGCACCAGCAGCACCGGCGCCAGGACGGAGCGGAGCAGCAGCATCAGGATGAAGAGGATGACCACCAGGACCACGGGGATGATAATCACCAGGTCACGCTGGGCGGTGGTGTTGGTATCCAGCGCCGTCGCGGTCACGCCGCCCACCAGGGCGTCCGGGTCCACGGCCTTGACGTCCTCGCGCAGGGCTTTCACCGCTTCCTCGGCTTCCAGGGAGTCTGCGGCGGAGTTCAGGGTGGCGTTGATGAGCACCTTGCCGTCGCGGACATCGGGGGCGCTGGGAGCGCCGGGGGCCCCGGTGATGGGTACGCTGCCCTGGGCCAGCAGATAGGCGTCCCCTACGCCGTCGGCCGCCTTGACTGTGTCAAGAACCTCCTGCGCCTTGCCCTGGTCCGCAACCACGACGGCGGGGCTGCCGCTGCCGGCGTCGAAGTGGCGCGCCAGGGCGTCCTGGCCGTCCACGGCGTTGGAGGCGGTGAGGATGACGTCTGTCTGCGGAACACCGTTGGCCTTGAGCTGCAGGACGCCGGCCGAGGCGACCAGCAACAGCAGGACCGAGGCGATCCACACGGCACGCGGACGCCGGGAGACCAGGGATCCGGTGGCGCGCCACAGCCCCTTCTGGCCCTCCAGCCCGGTCACCAGCTCGGGTTCACGGTCTTCCGCCGGGACCAGCTTGGGGCGGAACGGCCAGAAAGCCGCCCGGCCCAGGAGCGCCATCAGGGCCGGAAGCAGCGTGAGGGCCGCGAACAGGGAGCAAAGAATGCCGGCAGCAGCCACGGGGCCAAGGGCCTTGTTGGAATTCAGGTCGGAGAAAAGCAGGCACAGCAAGGCGATGATCACGGTGGCCCCGGAGGCCAGGATCGGCTCGAAGGATGCCTTCCAGGCGGTGAGCACGGCCGCGGTGCGGTTGGTGGTATGGGTCAGCGCCTCCCGGAACCGTGCCACGTAGAGGAGTGCATAGTCCGTTGCGGCGCCAATGACCAGGATGGACAGGATGCCCTGGCTTTGGCCGTTCAGCTGGATCCACCCGGCCTTGGCCATGCCGAACACCAGCAGGATGGCCGCGCACAACGCAAAGACGGAGGTCAGGAGCACCATGATGGGCAGCAGGAGGGAACGGTAGACGATCAGGAGGATCACAAACACCGCAGACAGGGCCACCAGGAGGAGGATTCCGTCAATCCCGGCGAAAGCAGCTGTAAGGTCCGCCGCGAGTCCGGCCGGGCCGGTCACAAAGGTCTGCATTCCTGCCGGCGCGGACTCGGCCACGGTGTCCCTCAGCTCCTGGACGGCCTCCTTGACCTCCGCGGACGAATCGATCGGCACGATGAACTGGACCGCCTTGCCGTCCTCGGAAGGAATCGGGCCCACAACTGCGCTGCCAAGCTGCAGCCCTTCCAGCTCCGCCTTGAGGCCCGCCACTTCGCCGAACTGGGCCGGGGTGAAGGCTTCGTTGCCCTCGATCACGATCACGCCGGGCACCTCGTCCGAGTCCCGGAACTTCGCCTGCCAGTCCTGGGCGGCCGTGGCCTCGGCACTGGCGGGAAGGAAGGAGGCCTGGTCGTTGGACGATACCTCTTCGAGGCGGCCGAAAGTGGGGCCTCCTACGCCGGCGAGCGCCAGCCACGTCAGGACCAGGATGACGGGGAGCAGCCAGCGCAGCCAGAACGGGACGCGTTCCGTTCCTGCGGATTTGTGTTTCATGATGCCTTCCGGACGACGGGCGGGGAGTAACATTGGTTCCATATTAGAGTATCTCCATCATGGAGATAAGCGCCTGGCTAGCTTTTTCATCATTCCGCGGTAATCAGGGGCCTCAGCCGCTGAATTAATATCCGTCAGTACGCAATGCGCGGTTTGCACTGCAAGCGGCCAAGCATCGGGACGACCAGGAGGTGGACATGGAAGACGGCACCGGCCCGGCACCGCAAGGCGGCCCTCCCGGGGCTGCCGGAGGGCCCCATCCCCTGGTCCGCCTCCTGCAGGAATTCACGCTCGAGGCCAACCGCTACGTGGACACAGCAGGCGGCCGCAAGGACATGCACCGGACAGACCTCAACGCGCTGGCCGTCATCATGCGCCACACCGCCAAGGGGAATGTGGTCACGCCGGGGCTCCTGCGGAAGGAACTGCACCTCAGCTCCCCCGCCACCACCGCCCTGATCGACCGGCTGGACCATTCCGGACACGTGACCCGTGAGCGGCACAGCTCGGACCGCCGGCAGGTCCAGCTCAGGATGACGCCCAAGGCATTCCAGGAAGGCGGCGCCATCTTCGCTCCGCTCGCCCGCCAGATGGGCAGCGCCATGGCCGGGTTCTCGGCTGACGAGCTCGATACTGTCACCCGGTTCATGACCGCCATGGTGGAGGCCACGGTTGCTGCGCGCGAAGAGTCTTCCGCTGGCCTGCCGGACACACCCGCCCCGGGGTAGCGTTTGGTTATGAGTGCGCAGCAGCCTGAAGACGACGTTTACACGCACGGCCACCACGAATCCGTGGTCCGCGCCCATGCCGCCAGGACCGCCGAGAATTCGGCAGCGTTCGTCCTGCCGCACCTCACACCCGGAGCCAGCGTGCTCGACGTCGGCTGCGGCCCGGGCACCATCACGTGCGACTTCGCCGTTCTGGTGGCGCCGGGGAAGGTGACGGGCCTGGACCGGTCACCGGACATCATCGCCCAGGCAAAGGCGCTCGCCATGGAACGCGAGGTTTCCAACGTGGACTTCGTGGCCGGGAATATCTACGACCTGGACTTCGAGGATGAGACGTTCGACGTCGTCCACGCCCACCAAGTGCTCCAGCACCTTACGGACCCGGTGGAGGCGCTGCGTGAGATGCGGCGGGTTGCCAAGCCCGGCGGCATCGTCGCCGTGCGAGACGCAGATTTCCACGGCATGAGCTGGTATCCCGCCATTCCGGAGCTGGACGAGTGGATGGAGCTTTACCAGCGCATCGCGCGGCGGAACGGGGCGGAACCCGACGCCGGCCGGAGGCTGGTCAGCTGGGCGCAGGCGGCGGGATTTACCGACGTGGCACCCTCCAGCAGCAACTGGCTTTATGCCACAAGCCAGCAGCGCCGGTGGCAGGCGCGCGTGTGGGGGGAACGCGTGCTTCATTCCGCCTTCGCGGAGCAGGCGCTGGAATACGGCTTCGCCAATCCCGCGGACCTGGCCCGGATCTCGGCCGGGTGGCACCGCTGGGGCTCCACCGACGACGGGTGGTTCCTGATCCCCAACGGTGAGGTCATCGCCAGGGCATGAGCCGGTACATGTCCAGGCGGCCGCACTCGCAGTAGGGCAGTTGTGGCCCGCAGGCAGGTCAAACAGGTGATTGAGCAGCGTCAACGGCCACTAAACTTGGATGGTGCAATTCTCCCTTTGGCTCGCCCTGGTGGGCGCCGGAGCCCTCATCAGCTTCACGCCCGGCGCCGGAGCCATCAACACCATGAGCAATTCCCTGAACGCCGGGTTCCGCCGGTCCATCTGGGGCATCCTGGGACAGCAGGCAGCACTGGTGATCCACGTGGTGATCGTGGCGCTCGGCGTGGGAGTGCTGGTGGCAAGCTCACCCGTCGCCTTCAACGTCATCCGCTTCGCCGGCGCCGCCTACCTCGTGTACCTGGGCATCAGGCAATTCCTGAGCAAACCCAATCTCGAAGAGCAACAAACCGCATCCCTCCGGAACGAACCTGCCTGGTCCATCTTCCGCCGGGGACTGTGGGTAAACCTGCTCAACCCCAAGGCCATCATCTTCTTCCTGGCGTTCATGCCCCAGTTCATCAGGCCTGAACAGCCGCTCCTCGCCCAGTACGCCGTACTGACGGCCACGATTATTGCAATCGACATCCTGGTGATGTGGTTCTTCTTCGCTGCAGCTGCCCGGTCCTTCCAGCGGTTTACGCATTCAGCCCGTGGACAGATGGTCCTCAGCAAGGTCTTTGGGGTGCTCTTCGTCGGCGTCGGCATCCTCCTGGCCGTCATGCACTAGGCCGCCCACGCAGCCAGCATCCGTGACGGAGCGGGAAAACTTCTTTACAAGCCTGTCACGCAATATGAATCACTCCTCTGGCCAATCGGGCCGATAGCGCGCATGCTTGGTTTCATGAACTCAGCGTCGAGCCCATACCGCGTCATCGCCGTCTGCACCGGCAACATCTGCCGGTCCCCCATGGCTGAGCTCATGCTCGCCGCGGCCCTTGAACGCGAGGGGCTGGACCACCTCGTGGCGGTGGACTCGGCAGGAACCACGGGCTACGAGGCCGGCCGCCCCATCGATCCCCGGGCCGCCCGCAGGCTCGCCGCCACCCAGCTTCTATCGGAGCAGCACGTCGCCCGCGAATGGGAGCTGGACTGGTTCCACTCCAGGGACCTGATCCTTGCGCTGGACATCGACCACTACGCCTGGCTCAGCGAAGCCGCCCCAGACCAGGAGTCGCTGGAAAAGATCCGCATGCTCCGCAGCTTCGATCCCGCAGTGGCGGGCCTGGACCTCCTGGACCAGGGCATCGAGGACCCCTGGTATGGCGGACACGCCGACTTCGACGCCGTCTGGCATCAAATCCACGCAGCACTCCCCGGCGTCGTGGACCACATCAAGTCAGCCGTGCTCCGCAGCGCGGAGCTGCAGCGGCAGGACCACTGACCCGAACCTGGGCCAAACTCCGAACCTCCATTTGTAGTTGAGAATGATTCTCAACTAGGCTGGGCATATGGAGCTCATCGTTGTCACTTCCCTGGATGCCCTTTGCCGCCAGCAGGCTTGCGAGGACCTGGCGGCCGCCCGCCCCGGAAGCCTCGTGGTCCTTCACGACCTGCTGGAAAACGGAATCGTGGTCCGGCGGACTTCCACCGGGGCCGGCGAGATTGAACGCGGGGAGTCCTTCCTGGAGCACGGGTGCCTGAGCTGCGCCGTCCGCCTGGACCTGGTGCCCGGCATTGAGCGTCTGATCCAGGACAGCCAGGGAAAGGGAACCCCGGGTCCCATCATCATCGGACTGGCACCGGCCACCCCTGCGCAGGCAGCCGTTACAGCGCTGAACGGCAAACTGGCGGACCGTGCCACCGTCTCTTCCGTGATCCTCGCGCTGGCTCCGGATGCGCTGGAGGACCACATCTGGGACTCCCATACGCTGTTCGAATCCGGCTTCACGCCCATGGTGGAGGATGAGCGGACTCCCGGCGAATGCCTCATCGGCGAGTTGGCCTTTGCGGATACCGTCCTGTCGACGGAACCGGACATCGTGCCAGCGCACCCGGCGGGCCGGGAGCGGGGCCTGCACCTGGTCCGGCAGCTTGCACCCACGCGGACCTGGCGTCCAGCGCAGGTGAGATCCGCCCGGGACGTCACCATTACCTGGAGTCGCTGGCCCGGACGGAACCCGGAACAGTGCCCTCCGGGCCAGGGCATGGGATGGGCGCAGAACGGACCGGGGGCGCAGAAACGAGCGATGCTTCACCGTTCATGACTGTTGTCCAGCGCGTTGAACGGCCGCTGCACCCCGGACGTTTCCGCCAGGCCCTGGCAACCTTGGCGGAAGGCTGCTGCGTGGTGCGCGGGCACCTCTGGATAGCCTCGGCGCCCGAATGCCGCATTGCGATCCAGGGCGTCGGCCCCCGGATCTGGCTCGAGAATACCGGGGCGTGGGACGACGTTCCTCCAATGGAGGTCCCTGCCGGCCGCGGAATGCCGGCGCCTGCCGCCACGGTTATCACGGCCACCGGCGAGGACCTCGACGCGGCGGAATTCGAGCACCTGCTCACTTCCTGCCAGCTCACCGACGAGGAACTGGCGTCAGGCAAGGGCCTGCACGACCCCTTCGGCCTCGAACAGGCCAGCTGAGCTTCAATCCCGCACCAGTACCAACAAAACAATCAACCCACAAGGAGCACACCATGAAGGTCCGCAACTCACTTCGCGCATTGAAGAAGATCCCGGGAGCCCAGATTGTCCGGCGCCGCGGCCGGACGTTCGTGATCAACAAGAAGAACCCGCGGATGAAAGCCCGGCAGGGATAAAGGTACGCTCTACTCCATGAGCCCAGCCCCCGTCATCATCGCCATTGACGGACGCTCCGGCGCTGGGAAGACGACGCTCGCCGTCGAACTGGCTGCCCGGCTGCGCGCCCACCACAAGGTGTCACTGTTCCACCTCGAGGACATATACCCCGGATGGAATGGACTGGCGGCGGGCATCGAGAGGTATGTTTCCACGGTGCTCACGCCCCTGGGCCGTGGGGAGGCTGCCTCCTGGGTCTGCTGGGACTGGGAGAACCATTACGACGGCGAACCCCGGGTGACGCTTCCGGCAGAGATCGTCATCGTGGAGGGCGTGGGGGCGGCAGCAGCAGCGGCCCGCCCCCTGCTGAGCGCGGTGATCTGGGCCGAGGCCCCGGACGACGTCCGCCGGACCCGGGCGCTGGACCGGGACGGCGAAACCTATGAGCCGTTCTGGGACCAGTGGGCGGCGCAGGAAGAGGAGTGGCTCGCGGCGGACAACGTCCCCCTCGATGCCGACATCCGCGTGCGTAACCCCGCCGACGGCTCGGCACCGGCCGACGTGCTGCAGGTCCTCCCCTACCTTCCGGCGCTGGCCCCCGCCCTGGCACCGGAGTTGTCAGCACGCCGGGGACTGCGCCTCCGCGCGGAACGGCTGGACGTCCGTCCGGACGCCGCGGGACTCTTCGACTCCCTCTACGGCCGCTCGTCCAACGCCGTCTGGCTGGACTCCTCGAACGCAGGAGCTGCCCCGGACACGGATGCCGGGGAGGCTGCGGCGCGCAGCCGCTTCAGCATCATGGCGGACGACGGCGGCACGTTCGGCCAGTCGGTAACGCACCGTTCAGGCCACAGCCTGCTCAGCGCGGGGTGCGCCACCGCCACCGTGCAGGGCCCCTTCTTCCGTTGGCTGGACACCGTATGGGGGCTTTCCGCCGTCGACATTCCCGATGCGTACCCAGGCGGCTTCGCGCTCGGCTGGCTAGGCTGCCTGGGCTACGAACTCAAGCGCGAGACGGGCGGGACCGACCTTCCCTCCCCCACCCCCGATGCCGCACTCATCTTCGCCGGAAGGGCCGTGGTCCTGGACCATGCGGAAGGAGCCGCCTGGCTCCTGGCACTCGACGCCCCCGATTCCGATGACTGGCTGGTCCACTCGCGGGCCGCCGTGGAAACCGTCGGGCCGGCAGCGCAAGCCGGCGGCAGCAACGGCGTCGTCCTCCCGGCAGCGCCGGCCTTCCGCAGCCGGGACACCCGCGCGGAGTACCTGGCCAAAATCTCTGCGGCACAGCACCAGATCGGCGAGGGGAACTCCTATGAGGTCTGCCTGACTACTGCCCTGTCCGCGGACATACCGGGTGATGCCCTGGATCCATGGACCACGTATCTGGCGCTGCGCCGCAGGAATCCCGCACCCTTCGCCAGTTACCTGCGCCTGGGCAGCCTCACGGTGGCCAGCACCTCGCCCGAACGGTTCCTGAAGATCGCGGCCGACGGCGGGATGCGCGCCGAGCCCATCAAGGGAACCCGCCGCCGGGGTGCAGACGCCGCCGAGGACGCCAAACTTCGAACCGACCTTGCCACCGCGCTGAAGGACCGCGCCGAAAACATCATGATCGTGGACCTGCTCCGCAATGACCTCAGCCACTTCGCCGTCCCCGGTTCGGTGACCGTCAGCAGGCTCTGCGCCATTGAAAGCTACGCCACCGTCCACCAGATGGTGAGCACCATCGACGCGCAACTGAAGCCCGGCTCCTCCCGCGCCGAGGCCGTGGCCGCCTGCTTCCCCGCCGGATCCATGACCGGCGCACCCAAGATCAGCACCATGGCCATCCTGGACGGCCTGGAAGGCGGCGCCCGCGGGGTCTACTCGGGAGCGATTGGCTACTTTTCGTTGAACGGGGCCACGGACCTCGCCGTCGCGATCCGGACCCTGGTGATCAACGCCCGGGGCGACGGAACAGCGGAACTGACGCTCGGCGTCGGCGGTGCCATCACCGCGGATTCAGATCCGGAGGACGAGTACCAGGAAATCCGCACCAAGGCGTTCGGTGTCCTCTCCACGCTGGGAGCGGACTTTCCGGACGCCTGATCCCCGGAGTTTTTGTCCAGATATGCAGGCTTCAGGACCGGCAAACCCTGCACAAGTGGACAAAAACTCCTAGGTTTTACTGGACGGTGGCGGTCAGCCTCGCCACGTTGTCCACGTAGCGGGCCGCCAGGGGCCGGTTGATCCAGTCCGTCAGTTTGAGCTCGTGGGAGATGTCCCGGTAGGTGTCCTCCACCGCCCGCATCTTGGTGACGATGTCTTCGCCCAGCAGCATCACGGATACCTCCAGGTTCAGGGAGAAGGAGCGCATGTCCATGTTGCTGGAGCCGAGGACCGCCACCTCGTCGTCGATGGTGAAGTGCTTGGCGTGGAGTACAAACGGGGCCTTGTAGAGGTAGATCCGGACGCCGGCCTCCAGCAGGGCCTCGTAGTAGGACCGCTGGGCGTGGTGCACCAGAAACTGGTCGCCCTTCTCGGACACGAACAGCTCCACCTCCACGCCGCGCTGGGCAGCTGTGGTGATGGCGTAGAGCAGGGAGTCGTCCGGCACAAAGTAGGGGCTGCAGATGGAAATCCGGTGCTGGGCCGAGTAGATCAGGGTGTTGAACAGGCGCAGGTTGTTCTCGGTGATGAACCCCGGGCCGCTGGGAACCACCTGGGCGGTGACGTTCCCCGGTTCCGTGTTGGCCGGGAGCTGCAGCTGGTGCTCCAGCGATTCGTCCGTCTCGCTGAGCCAGTCGGTGGCAAAAACAACGTTCAGCGTGGTGACGATGGGCCCGCGCAGGCAAGCCATCAGCTCCACCCATTCCCGGCCTGCCTTGCGGTGGCGGGGGTTGTTGTAGGAAGGCTCAATCAGGTTCTGTGACCCCGTGAAGGCGATTTCGCCGTCGATCACCATGATCTTCCGGTGGTTGCGGAGGTCCGGCCGGCGCCACTGGCCGTGGATGGGCAGCAGCGGAAGCATCCGCTTCCACTGGATCTTGCCGGCGCGCAGCCGCTTCAGCAGCTTCCGGTAGCCCTGCACCCGGAGCGTGCCGATGTGGTCGAACAGCACGCGGACTTCCACGCCCCGTTCCGCGGCTTCCTCCATGGCTTCCAGGAGCTCGTCGGTGATGTGGTCCGTGCTCATGATGTAGAACTCGGCGTTGACGAACTTCTTCGCCTTGCGGACGGCGTTCGTCATTTCAAGCAGGGAATCCGGGTAGCCGGGGATGAGGTCCACCGAGTTGCAGTCCACCATGGGCAGGGAGCCCAGCCTGCGGTTCAGTTCACCGGCAGACTTGACCCATTCAGGTCCCGGGTAGTCGCTTTCGACGTCGGCGAGGGAGGAGATCCCGGCCCGCACCCTTTCGTTGACCTGCTGCTGCTGCTCCCTCCGGCGGCTGGAAAGTTTGAAGTTGCCGAACAGGAGGAACAGGATGATGCCCACGAACGGGACGAAGAAGATACCCAGGAGCCAGGCCATGGCCGTGGTGGGCCGCCTGTTGCCGGGAATGATGCCCACAGCCAGCACCCTGATCACCAGGTCGGCGATACCCAGCACCACAACCAGCCAGCCTGGAGCGGTGCCGGCAAGCGAAAATGGCCACAACACGTGCGATAACCCCCGGAAAAATGAGCTCCGGCGGACGGTTTCCAGCCGGGGCACTCCGCCCAGCTTATCGGTGGGGCACCGCACTAAGCTGGACCCATGACCTCTCCTGCGCCCGTGGTTCTCGTTATCCTCGACCCCACCTTCCCTGACGGCCGGCTGGCCGACGCCTCGCAGCCGCAGCTGATGGTGACAGACCAGGGCGCCACCCGGGGCGACGGCGTCTTCGAGACCATGCTGGCGGTGGGCGGAAACGTCCGCAAGATCCAGGCCCACCTGGACCGCCTTGCCGGCTCCGCAGACGCGCTTGACCTCTCCATTCCGGGCCAGGACGAGTGGCGCCGCGCCATTGCTACCGCGCTGTCCGAGCACCGGGCCCAGAACCCTCCCGGGGCGGGGGCCGGGGACGGGGACGGGGATGAACTGGTGGTGAAACTCGTGGTGACCCGCGGCGTGGAAGGCGCAACTGCCCCCAACTGCTGGGTCCAGGTCTCGCCTGTGGGCGCAGGCGCCCGCCGCCAGCGCGAAACCGGGATCGACGTAATCCTCCTGGACCGCGGCTATGACAGCGACGCCGCCGAGCGCGCACCCTGGCTGCTGCTCGGCGCCAAAACACTCTCCTACGCCGTCAACATGGCCGCCCTCCGCCACGCCCACAAACAGGGCGCGGACGACGTCATCTTCATCTCCTCGGACGGCAGGGTCCTGGAGGGTCCCACGTCCACCGTGCTGCTGGCCCACGTGGAAAAGGCCGACGACGGCACGTCTGTGAAGCGCCTGATCACACCGCAGCTGGACAGCGGCATCCTGCCCGGAACGTCGCAGGGGGCGCTGTTCACCGCCGCCAAGGCAGCCGGCTGGGACCTGGGCTACGGCCCGCTGGAGCCCCAGGACCTGCTGGACGCCGATGCTGTGTGGCTGATTTCCAGCGTCCGCCTGCTGGCACCGGTCAACCACATCGACGGCAAGCAGGTAGGGACGCCGTCAGTGCAAAAGGAGCTCACTGCGGAACTGAACGGGCTGTTCGCGGGCATCCAGTAGGCCGGCCTGCGATTCGGGCCGTTGCACTCTAGGTTCCGCAGGGACAGTGGCCGTAAGGTGTGGTTCATGGACTCGCAGACGCAGCCGGATGGCACCCTGACCTTTGACGAATGCTGGGAACTCCTGGCCAATGACACAGTCGGCCGCCTTGCCGTGGTGGTTGATGGCCACCCGGAGATCTTCCCGATCAACTATGTGGTGCACCGCCGGAGCATCGCCTTCCGGACGGCCGGCGTCACCAAGCTCTGGAGCGCCCTGTCCGAACGGCCTGCGGCCCTGGAAATTGACGGCTACGATCCCCACACCGAAGAGGCGTGGAGCGTGGTGCTGCGCGGAGACACCCAGGTCATCGAGGACCAGGCGGACAAGGATGCCGTAGACAGCTTGGGTCTCGAGCCGTGGCAGCCGGGCGAAAAGGCGAACTACATCCGGCTCTCAGCCCGGGCGCTGACGGGCCGCCGCTTCAAGGTGAACCGCCCGGACGTCTGGGCAACCCGGGCGCAGGACAGGCGCCGCGCTTCCTTCGAATAGTGGTGTCCAAGGCTCTCCGGCGGCAGGAAATTTCCGACGCCGGATGGGCAGTTGGGGGCGGCGGCTGACCGGTGGGGATGGATAGTCCATACGCTTGCTTGATTGGTTGTCTACGGGTAAAGTCTACATTGTAGATGCGGCAGTGACACCTTCATCCACACTCCATTGCCCCGTGCACGGCATTGAGGTTAGCTGCTGTAGCCGAACGGCAGTACCACCGCACTTAGCGAAGGGAAGCCGTCTTGGCACATTCGCAGTTCGACCTCTTTCTCAAAGAAGCCACCTACCTCGACCAGGCCTCGGAATCCACGCTGGACCGCGACCGCCTGTACGGCCTGTACACCAGCTGGTGCTTTATCAACCAGCAGAAGCCCGGACCGGAATCCGAGTTTTGGGCAGCCATGAACCACCGCAGGATTGCTTCCGGCCACAACGGGCTGCGCATGAAGGGCCCGGCTGCCGCCGATTACATCCTGGCGAGCTACCCCGGACTCGTATAACAAGCCGCAGTAGACAGATAACGGCGTGGACCACGTGCTTTCGGCACCGGGGTCCACGCCGTTCCTGTATCCGGGGACTCCTACCTGCCGCCGGATGCCGAATCATTTCGGTCGCGTAAACGTTGCTCCGTCTGCGGAGCACCCGCCCTGAAAGGTGCCCTGGTACATGACTGGCAGCAGCGCTTATCTGCGCGGAGGACTCCTCATCCGGTTGCTCGAGGTCGCGGATGCCCCTGCCTTGGCCAGGGCCTATCAGCGCAATCTGGAGCACCTGGCTCCATGGGAGCCCAAACGCACGGACGCCTTCCTCACTACCGGGCATCAGGCGGACATCATCCGCGTCAAACTCGCCCAGCACGCGTTGGGCACCGAAGTCCCTTGGGTATTGGTCGAAGAAGAGGACGACGGCGGAGGCACAGTGTGCGCTGGCCACCGAGCCGGACGCGTGGTTGGGGCGGTCACGCTGACGGGAATCGTGCACGGCCCCTTCCTCAGTGCCAATCTGGGCTACTGGGTGGACCACGAACTCACCGGGCAAGGGATCGGCACAGCCGCCGTTCTCCACGCAGCCAACTACGCCCGGACGACGCTTGGGCTTCACCGTATCCAGGCGGCAACCCTGCCCCACAACACAGCGTCGCGGCGGATCCTGCAGCGCGCAGGGTTCCGGGAGATCGGGGTCGCGCCGGAATACCTGAAAATCGCGGGGCAGTGGCAGGACCACCTGCTTCACCAGCTGATCCTGCCGCACCCCTGAGTCCCGCCCGTCAGCCCCCGGCAAGAGCGCACGGGCTGCGCGCCGGGGCGCATCCTCAGGTGGGAATGATCTTGAAGAGGAACCGCGTCCGCACCATTACCCAGAGGAGCCCCAGCACCACGGCGTAGGCCAGGGTGTTGATGAGGATGTTCTCTTGCTGGACGGCGGGGATGTTGGCAATGACGGCGATAAGAACCACATGCATGATGAACACGTAAAGGGTGGCGCGGCCCAGGGGAACCAGGAACCAGCCCAGGGCCCGCTGGACCGGCTTCCAGTACGCGGTGAGGAAGGCGTAGGCCGCCACCACAAGGACCAGGACGTTGAGCAACCGGCCCGGGGCAAGGTAGGTGCGCCCGAAGAACAGGTCGTACATGGCCCGGTACGCGGTGTCCGGGATGATCGCCAGTCGCACGTCAAACCCGTTGGCCAGGTACGGGTTGCCCCAGGACATAAAAGCGAACGCGAAGGCCAGGGCAGTGCAGGCCGCCACCAGCCAGGTGTGCGATGAAAGCCATGCCACGATGCCCCGCCGGTGGAACCCGACCGCCAGGCCGATGACGAACAGCACCTGCCACACCAGCAAGGGGAATGAATCCTCGAACTGCGACGGCAAGAGCCGGAAACGCGTCACCGTACCCACCGCGTACACGGCCAGTGATGCCGCCAGCACCCAGACAGTTTTGCCGCGGTTGAGGGCGGCCAGGATCAGCGGGCTGGCCAGCAGCAGCACCACGTAGAGGCCCATCACGTTGAACTGCCACGGCCCGAACTGGAGCAGCAGGATGGCGGGAAGCACCTGCGCCGGCACAGGGAACTGGAACAGCGTTTCCATGCCCGCGTAAAGATCGTAGGTGCGTCCGGCTCCGTCGTGTCCTGCCCCGCCGGTGCCCTGGTCCACGAACGTTGTGAGCGCCTCGGTCCGGAAGAAAGGCAGCAGTGACAGGAGGAAGACGCCCACCAGCACCACGAGCGCCGTTACGTAGAGCTTGCCTGCCCGGCGCGAGGTGAGGTCCACCACCGTTCCAAAATCGTCCTTCGCCCTGGGCCCGTACACCATGCCCACCACCAGGCCGGAGAACAGGACGAACAGCTCGGCACCCGAAACGAAGCCCACCGCTTCCTGGGTCAGGAGCTGGAACAGCGACACCATGCCCAGGTGGTTCACCACCACGAACACGATGGCCAGGCCGCGGAGCAGGTCCACGCGTGAGTCCCTGCCGGACGGATCGCTGTAGCCCCACGCCGTGACCGCACTCAACCTGGCGGGGAGCTGCCACAGTGCCACCAGGAGGATGATGAGCGCGGCCCCAACGGTCCAGGCGGCAGCCCCCGAAAGCGTATTGGACCTGGCGAACCCGGGACCCGAGCTGACATCGGTAACGGGCCCCGTCTGCACAGGCGACTCCTCAAGCCGGGTGTGGGCAGCGTCCGCAATACCGGCGTTTCCGGTGAGCCGCCAGTCGATGCTGGCCACCCCCGTGTCCCGTGTGCTGGTGCGTTCGTCCCAGACCACTGCCCCAGTCAGTGCGAAGTCGGATGATGCGGCAACGCCCAGCACCTGATCCCACCAGCCGTTCTTGATCTCCCCTTCCGCGGCGCCTCCGGAGGACGGGCTGTAGAAGGCTGAAGTCTGCAGCATGAAGGGCTTGGCCCGCCCCGCGGCATATGTCCCGTAGAAGTTCTCCCCGCCGGAGGCCGTGAGCATCTCCTGCAGCTCACCGGTGCGGGGTACGGTATTGACGGCGGCGCCCCCTGCGGTGTCATCGTGGTAGGCCGTCAGGCCCACCCAGTCCACGGCGTCGTCTCCCGGGAAGTAGGGTTCGTAGGCTTTGTCCGAGCCATTCCAGGCGCCGTCCCCATTAGTGTCCAGCAGGGAGAATCCCTCAGTTCCGGGCCCGGGCGCATTCCGGTTCCGGTCAAAGGGGTAGTCCTTGCCCAGGTACGGTTCCCACACCATGACATAGCTGGCGCCGGCATCCCGAAACGCCGCCGTTACCGCCCGGAATGCCGGCCGGTAGTCGCCCGGCTGCTGGCCCCATTCCACCCAGCTGGCATTCATGTCCGGCGCAAAGCGGATGAGCAACTGGCCATTCAAATCCCCCTGCAACCGGCGCACTTCCCCAGCGAAGGCCGCGGCAGCGTCAGCGGTGACCTGGTCCAGCGGGACAGCAGGCCTCACCGTGAGCATCGCATGGGCACCCTGCCCGGCGGATTGCTCCAGGAAGCCCCGGATATCGTTCTCCTCCGCGGCACGGAACGGGAAGGAGATGTCGTGTCCGAAGATTGCGGGGGATGCCCCGAGCCGTTCGGAGAAGCCGCCGGCGGTGTCCTCTCCCCATTCGAGGACTGCCCCCAGCAGCGGCTTGCCTTCCTCCGGGAAGCTCCGCGCTGCCTGCGCTGACCCGGCGGGCACCACCACCGCCAGGACGGCCATCAGCACGGCGGCGAGGAGCGCAGCCATCCGGTGGAGGGGCCGCAGCCGGCGGCTCCGGGCGGGACGTGTGGACGCGGCAGCGGATTGCGTGCTGATGAAGACCCCCCAGGGACTGATTTCTCCAGTGGCGGGGCGGAGCGCCCCTGCAGAAACTTTATCGGGCTGACGGGGGCGGCAGGCACCTGGCGCCCGCGCACCCAAGGTGGCGTCGCCGTCGTAAGTTAAAGAGAGGCGGCGGACGCGTCTTTTGCGCCGCGGTCCGCCCTGCATCCTTCAGTTACGCAACATGACGACGACGGCGGTGCGGCGCCGCGCGGCAAGTGTTACGTTTTTGGGGAGTAATGAGTACCGGCGCCAAGCCCTGACTGGCCGGTCGGCAACCCTCCTTCCACGGCGGGGTGCCTCAGGTGAATACTCGGCATATCGACCATTCGAGCTGCAAGCGTGAGAGAAGGAGATCCGTCGTGTCTGACGCACCTGCCCCTGAAGAAAAACTGTCCTACCGCCTCATCAGCGGCCCGGACAACCGTGAATTCTGCGAGCGGATCTCGAACGCCCTGGCCGAAGGCTATGTGCTGCACGGCAGCCCGGCGGCAACCTTCAACGGCACCAGCGTGATCGTGGCACAGGCCGTGGTCCTGCCGGCAGCGATCGCCTCTGCGGACGCCGCAGTGGCGGACGCCGTGGACGACCTCGAGTCCGCCGGCGACGACCTTGAGTTCGACGGCGAGGGCCACGCGTGAGCTACGCAGGAGACCTGACGCCGCAGGAGGCCTGGGACAAGCTGGAACAGGGCGCCATCCTGGTGGATGTGCGCACCGAGGGCGAATGGGCCCACATCGGGATCCCGGAGACTAAAGCAACAGAAAACGATCCGCTGTTCATCCAGTGGACTTTCCCCGGCGGCATCCCCAACCCTGACTTCATCAACGACCTCAACCAGCAGGCGCCCGAGGACCGTTCAACCGAACTGGTGTTCCTGTGCCGCTCCGGCCAGCGGTCCATCGCGGCAGCCATAGCGGCCACCCAGGCCGGCTTCACCTCCTACAACGTGCTGGAGGGCTTTGAAGGCGACCCCGACCGCTTCGGCGAACGCACCGTCAACGGCTGGAAGAACCGCGGCCTGCCAACCAACCTGGGAAAGATCTAAGTGACCTTCAACGAGGATGCCGCCGGCTGGAGCCCCGATACCCAGGCCGTGCGTGGCGGGTTGGACCGCACCAACTTCCAGGAAACCAGCGAAGCCATTTTCCTGAACTCAGGCTTTGTCTACGAATCCGCCGCTGCCGCCGAGCGCGCCTTCACGGGCGAGGACGAGCGCTTTGTCTACTCCCGCTACGGCAATCCTTCCGTGGCCACCTTCCAGGAGCGTCTCCGCCTGCTGGAAGGAACCGAGGCGTGCTTTGCGACGGCGTCCGGGATGTCCGCTGTGTTCACCGCCCTCGGTGCCCTGCTGGCAGCCGGAGACCGCGTGGTTGCCGCCCGCTCGCTGTTCGGATCCTGCTTTGTGATCCTCAACGAGATCCTGCCGCGGTGGGGCGTGGAAACCGTCTTCGTGGACGGGCCGGACCTGGAGCAGTGGAGCGAGGCCCTGTCCAAGCCCACCACCGCCGTCTTCTTTGAATCGCCATCCAACCCGATGCAGGAGATCGTGGACATCGCCGCGGTCAGCGAATTGGCGCACGCAGCCGGGGCGACCGTCGTCGTCGACAATGTCTTCGCCACTCCCCTGCTGCAGCGCTGCGGGCAGTTCGGCGCGGACGTCATTGTGTACTCCGGAACCAAGCACATCGACGGCCAGGGCAGGGTGCTCGGCGGCGCCATCCTGGGCACCAAGGAGTTCATCGACGGCCCGGTGAAGCAGCTGATGCGGCACACCGGACCGGCGTTGTCCGCGTTCAATGCGTGGGTGCTCACCAAGGGCCTTGAGACCATGGCGCTGCGCGTCAACCATTCCTCGGCCACCGCGCTGCGGCTCGCAGAGTGGCTGGAGGAGCAGCCTGCTGTCAGCTGGGTGAAGTACCCGCTGCTGAAATCGCACCCGCAGTATGAGCTGGCGGCAAAGCAGATGAGCGCCGGAGGCACCGTCCTCACCCTCGAGCTTGCGCCCTCCGGGGGCCGTTCCGGGAAGGAAGCAGCGTTCGCGCTGCTGGACGGCCTGCGGATCATCGACATCTCCAACAACCTGGGCGACGCCAAGTCCCTCATCACCCACCCGGCCACCACCACGCACCGCGCCATGGGGCCGGAGGGCAGGGCGGCGATCGGCCTGAGCGACGGCGTGGTGCGGCTTTCCGTCGGCCTGGAGGATGTGGACGACCTCATCGGCGACCTGGAGCAGGCGCTCAAGCAGATCTAGCACTCCGGACGGTGGTGGTGGGCATGCCTGGAAAGGTCGCTGCTCCCGGCTGGCGGCTGCTGCTGTCCAACATCCCCCTGCCGGAGCAGAACCTGCTGGGCATCGCCGCCGGCGCGGCCCTTCAGCGCCTGGTTCCAATCAGGCTTTCGGGGATATCAAGCCGCTGGCAGAGGCGTCTGCGGACAGCGGGCGGCGCATCGCTCGCCGCAGGTGGCGTCCTCGTCACCTGGTCATGGTGGGCAGCCCACCGCACTCTCCTCACCCGGCCGGCTGAGCTTTTGACGTCCGGCCCGTATTCATTCTCGCGCAACCCTATGTATGTGGGCTGGACGCTGCTGCATCTGGGCATTGGGCTGGTACGGCGCAACGCGTGGAGCCTGGCCGCACTTCCGGTGGCGGCCGGTGCCGTCCATCGCCAGGTCTTGCGGGAGGAGGCCAGCCTCGCCGCTTCCTTCGGTGGGGCGTTCGCTGAGTACCGGAGGGCGGTGCCGCGCTATGTGGGAAGGCGCTGTGCGGGCATCAGGCGCTGTGTGGGCTTCAGGTGCCCTGGACGGAGAGGCGGACTTCGACGGCGTCGCCTTCGCTGATCCGTGCCTTGGCCCTGATGGCCTTCTTGACCGGCAGGAGGTACGTCCCTGTTTTGGTGTCCGGGAAGAGCGAGGTCTGCCAAGTGTGGCCGGCAATTTCTGCACTCACCTGGACTGAGCCAAACGCCTTGCTGCGCCCTGCATTTTGTGCGCGGACATCGTCCGCCACGTCCGGCGGCAGGGTGAGGAAATGCCAGCCAGCCTCGCCCGGGTACAGCCACAGCTCCGCTTTGAACGAGTACGACGACGTCACGCGCCGAGTATGGCATGCCTGCGGTAGTGCCGCCAGGGCTGTGGATGACCAGCAGCCCACTAGTTATCCACAGCCCCTGCCGCATGGCTCTTTTTGTCAGACCCCCGCAAGATGATGTTTGTATGGAAACGAACCCGGCGGTGGTGCAGGCGGAGGAAGCCGTTATGGCTGGCATCGCTGCGTTTACTGCTGCGTTGGATGGCAGGGACGGTGCCGCGGCTGGTGAGCCGGATCCTGCCGCAGAAGCGGGCCCAACTCCTGCTGCTGGTTTGGATGATGAGTTGCAGCGGGTTGCCGATGGGGCGTTGGATGTTCTTGCCGGGCTGGCCCGGTCTGAGGCGAAGCTGGCGGCGTTGAAGGCGCAGGCGGTTCAGGTTCTCGCGGCCGCCACGAGCCTGCTGAACGGTCCGCCGTCCTCGCCGCAGGAGGCGACGGCGCAGGACCGGAGCCTGGTGGCCGAGGTCGGGTGCGCGCTGGTGATCGGTGACCGCGCCGCCGGTGCCCTGTTGGCCGAGTCCCACGCCCTGACAACCACCCTGCCCCGCACACTCGCGGCCTTGCAGGGCGGTTTGATCTCGTGGCAGCACGCCCGGGGCATGGCGGAGGAGGCAGCCACCCTCGACGCCGCCGGCGCCGCGGCCCTGGAGGCCCACTTCCTCGACCCCGACACGGTCCGGCCTGCCGCCACGGCCATGATCGGGGAGATGCCCGCCTACCGGTTCAAGGCCAAGGCCCGTACCTGGCGCGAACGCCACCACCCCGAATCGATCGAGAAACGCCACGCCAAGGGCCTAGCGGACCGGCGGGTCGAGTACCGGCCGGACCAGGACGGCATGGCCTGGCTCTCGGCCTACCTCCCCGCCCATCAGGCAATGGCGGGCTGGAACCGGCTCAACGCCCTCGCCCGGGCCGCACAAGGACCCGACGAGTCCCGCACCCTCACCCAGATCCGGGCCGACGACTTCGCCGAAGCCATCCTCACCAGCGGCACCAGCCGCGGTAATGGAGACAGCTCCCGCCTTCATACAGGCGACAGCGAATGGGTGAGTACAGGCAACGGCGACGGGTTCGGTACCAACGACGGGGCGGGTGCCGGGATGGATCCCGCCGGGCTGTCGTCTGCGGTGCGGGCGCAGGTGCTCGTCATGGTCCCGGTAGTCGCGCTGATGGGCCTGACGGATGAGCCGGCCGTGCTGGACGGCTTCGGGCCCATCCCGCCGTCCATGGCACGGGACCTGGTCGCGAACGGTGCCGATTCGTTCCACCGGGTCCTTGTTGATCCGAGGGACGGGGCACCGTTGGAGATCGGGCGGACCAGCTACCGGGTTACCAAAGCGATGCGGAACTGGCTGCGGCTGCGGGACGGCACATGCCCCTTCCCCGGCTGCAACAACAGTTCTTTGGATAACGAGGCAGACCACCTCCTGGCCTGGCAGCACGGCGGGACCACCGGGATCAGCAATCTCGGACAGCCCTGCCCGAAGCACCACAAACTTCGGCACAGCAGCGGGTGGAAACCAACACCGGCCACCAAGGATGAACCACCCGGCTGGATCTCACCGTCCGGGCGGCACTACAAAAGCGAACACCAGGACTGGGAACCACCCCACTGGCCAGACTGGGTTACTGACATGTGGAGTACGGCAACGAAATCGGAAGGACAACCGAGTTTGTCTGCGATCGGAGGCCTGACCCTCCAGGGCTTTGTTGAGTACTTTGGGATGTCCCAGGACCTGGACCTGCCCGATGACTTCGATCCGCCAGACGTGGACGTGCCGGAAGACCCCGGACCCACCGAGGATGAACTTCCCCAGGATCCGTTCCCTGAGTGGCACCTACTGCTGGAAGCCTCCCTTGCTGTCCTTTAGGAGAGAGCAAACATCGCTCCTTAGGACAGAGCAAGGTCGCCGGACGCGGAGGTCTGCCCAGCGCCCCCGGGTATAAAGCTGGCCAGCCTCCCGTGGCATATGCCTTGCCGTACGCGCAGCCCCTGTCTGCTCAAGAGGCAGCCCCTCGTATGCCCAGGAGCGCCTAGGACTGCCGGACGCGCAGCAGGTCCGGGGCCGCTTCCACTTCCGAAAGGTCCATGGCCCCACGCATGGTGATATTCACCGCGTGGTTTACCACGGCGCCCAGGCCGAGATCTTCGGGTGAAGAACCTGCCATGGCCTTGTCACGGACCCGGCGCTGCTCAGCCGCCCCGGTGCCGCGGGCGATGATGTCCTCCACGCCCTGCCGCACGATGGCGAGCTCCCCCTGTTCGTCCAGGACGGGCGCGAGGTAATCCACCAGCGAACGCACCACATCCGTGGCCCGGGCAGGCCGGAAGGTACCGAAATCCAACAGTTCCCCGCTAAGCCCGCTGCTGCTCGCCTGCCATGCAGCCATGCGCAACAGCACAGTGGGCACCGGCGCGGGGTCCACCCCGTCCCGCCACTCCCGGCTGGCCGACTCCACCAGTGCACGCACCAGGAGTGCGATGAGCGCGGCATCCTCGGCACGGAGGCAGACATCGGCCACTCTCACTTCCACGGTGGGGTGGTTCCGCGAAAGCCTGGCGTCGAAGTAGAGCATCCCCTCGTCCAGCATCACCCCGCTGTCCAGCAGCCGCGTGACCACCCGCCGGTACGCGGGGTAGGTTCCGTAGATCCCCGCGGGTCCTGAGGTGGGCCAGCGGTTCCAGGCCTGGGTCCGGTAGCTCTCAAAGCCAGTCGGCACACCGTTCCAGAACGGGGAGTTCGCGCTCAACGCGGTCAGCACGGCAAGTTTGTCCCGGATCCGGTCCAGGACCGCCACGCCTTCTTCTGGCGATTCAATATAGGTATGCACATGGAAGCCACAGGTGAGCTGCTCCTGCGCCGTGAGGCCGAAGCGCTCCAGCATCCGGGCATACCGGGGGTCCGGTGTCGTATGGCTGGTGGAGGCCAAGGGCGAGGTGGCAAGCGCCGCCACCCTGGCACCGTTCTTTTGGGCAGCCCGGTCAGCAAGCGTCCGGCCGGCACGGATCTGGTCCAGCAGGACACCATACTCCAGGCAGGGCCGCGTCTGGGTCTCGATCTGCTCAAGCTTAAGCTCGGCACTCAAGCCCATCTCGTCGTCGTCGTAAACGGTCTTGTCTTCGGTTTCCAGCGCGCGGGCATCGGGAGCATCGTCGGCGGCCATCCTGTGCCCGGACAACAGGGCATCGGCCAGTGCAAGCGGCTCCCCTGTTTTCGGGTCAACAATCAGGAGCTCTTCCTCGACGCCGAATGTACGCATACTGTCATTCTGCGGCAGGCAGGAAGATTTTGGGGTGACCCCGCCTTTCATGACGAACCGTGAAAGGTCAGTCCTGGAAGTACTCCACCTTCGCGCCGATGGCGTTCAGCCGCTCCGCCAGGTCCTCGTAGCCGCGCTCAATGACGTAGATGTTCCGCAGCTCTGATACTCCCCGCGCGGCAAGCATCGCCAGCAGCAGGCAGGCTGCCGGGCGAAGTGCAGGCGGGCAGCCCACCTCGGCCGCACGCCATTTTGTGGGTCCGTTGACATAGATCCGGTGCGGATCCAGCAGCTGCACCTGGGCGCCCAGCCGGTTGAGTTCCGTAAGGTAGATCGCCCGGTTTTCGTAGACCCAGTCGTGGATCATGGTCTGTCCCTGGGCATTCGCGGCAATGACGGCGAAGAAGGGCAGGTTATCGATGTTGAGCCCGGGGAACGGCATTGGATGGATCTTGTCCTCCGGAGCGTGCAGCTCCGAAGGCTTGGTGGTGACGTCCACCAGGCGCGTCCGGCCGTTCCGGGCCATATACTCCCCGGAGATCTCCAGCTGCTGGCCCATCTGGCCCAGCGTTGCCAGCTCAATTTCCATGAACTCGATGGGCACGCGCCGGATGGTCACCTCGGAGTTGGTGACAATGCCCGCGGTGATCAGGCTCATCGCCTCGATGGGGTCCTCCGACGGGAAGTACTCGATGTCGGCGTCGATGGACAGGCGCCCCGTGATCTTCAGGGTGGTGGTGCCTACGCCCTCGATCTCCACGCCCAGCATCTGCAGGTAGAAGCAAAGATCCTGCACCATGTAGTTGGGGCTGGCGTTACGGATCACGGTTGTGCCCTCGCGGTGGGCGGCTGCCATGATGGCGTTCTCGGTGACAGTATCGCCCCGTTCGGTGAGGACGAACGAGCGGTCCCGGGTGTCCGCGGGCGGGGCCTGGACGCTGTAGAAACCTGCGGTGGCCTCCACCGAGAGTCCGAACTGGCGGAGTGCCTGCATATGCGGTTCAACCGTACGGGTCCCGAGGTCGCAGCCGCCGGCATAGGGGAGCCGGTATTTTGCAGATTCGTCCAGCAGGGGTCCCAGAAGCATGATGACGCTCCGCGTGCGGCGTGCCGCGTCAACGTCCATGGCGTCCAGGTCCAGCACAGCCGGACGCCGAAGCTGCAGGTCGGTGTCGTTAAGCCAGGTGCACTCCACGCCGATGCTGCTAAGGACCTCAACAATCCGGTTTACCTCTTCGATGCGCGCCAGGCGGCGAAGGATAGTAGTCCCCCGGTTGATCAGGCTGGCACAGAGCAGTGCCACTCCGGCGTTCTTGCTGCTGTTGACGTCCACAGAACCTGAAAGGGTATGTCCGCCCTCAACCCGCAGGTGCGTCATCTGCGGCTTGCCCACGTTCACGATGCTCCTGCCAAAGATCGCTTCAAGGCGCTGGATCATTCTGAGGCTCAGGTTTTGCTTGCCCTGCTCCATCCGGGCAACGGCGCTTTGGCTCGTACCCAGCTCGGAAGCCAGCTGGCCCTGGGTCCAGCCCTTCTCACTGCGGGCGTCCCTCAACATGGCGGCAACGTGTTCGGCGGTTTCCTGCGTCATAGTCAAGTTTATATCACACATGAGCTATCGGGCGGGACATGGACTCCCCAATGGGCCGTCATAACGATTCGTTACCCGTCCCATGCGATATAACCGGGGAATCGAGGCACCTTGACCTCTCCGTGCCAACGGCGGGACACTGGATGGGGACCTCTTCGTCCAGCGGCAACGGAGGCAGCATGCGCCGCACACCAGCCAGCAAGGCGCCGCCAAGCACCACCAAGCGGGGCAGGGCGCCGTCACACCGGGTACTGCACGCCGGAAACCCACGGGCCGTGCCGGCAATGTTTGGCCTGCTTCTTGCCGCGCTGTTCCTGGTCACCGGTGCCCCCGCCTACGCCGTTCCTTCACCCGGGGAGGGGCAGCAGTCATTTCTGGGTAACGACATCTCGTGGCCGCAGTGCAACGGAGATTTTCCCTCGGAACAGGCGTTTGCCATTGTGGGCGTCAACAATGGCCTGGCCAACACCACGAACCCCTGCCTGTCCGAGCAGCTCAGGTGGGCCGAAGATTCCGCCGGCCACCCCGGCCAGCCCACAGTCTCCCTGTACGTCAACACCGCCAATCCCGGCGCCGCCGGCTCCTGGTGGCCGGAAAACGACGAGTACCCGCCCGGCAAGGATGTCCACAACCCTTACGGCCCCTGCAAGGCCGGGGACTACGGCAAGGCCTGCGCTTATATGTACGGCTTCGCCAAGGCCTACGACGACGCGTACTTCCGCGGGATCATCAACCCCTCCTCATACTTCTGGTGGCTGGACGTTGAAACGGAGAACAGCTGGTCCCGGACCGACAAGGATGCCAACCGGACCGTCCTCGAAGGCATGACTGACTTCTTCCACAGCATCGGAGCCGAGGTGGGGATCTACTCGACCGGCCAGCAGTGGGACCGGATTGTCGGAACAGTCAGCAGCTCGAGCAACCTCTATTCGCTTCCCAGCTGGCTGGCCGGGTCCCTCAACGCCTCCGGCGCGGCGAGCGCCTGCTCACAGGAGCCGCTGACCGGCGGCGGCAGGGTGGTGCTGGCCCAGTTCGTGTCCAGGGGTTTCGACTACAACTATGCCTGCCCCTAGGCCGGCCCAGGTGTCAGCTTCCCAGCCACACCATGTTCCATGTCCCAAGGGACACTGCTGCAACCACCGCTGTTCCCGCCATCACTACGCCCCCGGCAAGCACCCAGGCATCCAGCGCGCTGAAGGTGGATTCGCGCGCCCACGTCCGGCGTCCGCCGCCGAAACCACGCGCCTCCATGGTCACTGCCAGCCGTGACGCCCGGCGGATTGCCTGCACCAGGAGCCCGAAGCTCTGCCCCAGCGTCGCCTTCAACCGCTGAACGGCACTGCCGCGCGAACCCACGCCCCGGGCCCGGCGCGCCATGCCGATGGTCTGCCACTCTTCCGCCATCAGGCCCACCAGCCTCATGGCGGCCAGGGTCCCCAGCACAAAGCGGTGCGGCAGGCGGGCCTTCTGTGCCAGGGCATCGGCCAGGTCCGTGGGGTCGGTGCAGCTCATGAGCAGCACCGCCGGAAGGGCGATGGCCAGCCCGCGCAGCATGAAGCCGATCCCCAGTTCCAGCGAGCCTTCGCTCATGGTCCAGATGCCGACGTCGATCAGCGTCCTTCCGCTGTCCGGAGCCAGGATTGAGGTACTCCAGCCCCCCACGGCCGCCGCGAGGATCAGCGGCCAGCCGCGCTGCCACAGCAGCGTCAGCGTCAGGCCTGCGAGCGGGAACAGCAGGAATTCGAAGGCCAGCGCCACTGACGCGGAAACCCAGTCGATCGAAAGCGCCAGCACTGCCGTGATGAGGAAGACAGCGGCGAACTTGCTCAGGGGATTGGCGCGGGTCAGCGGGGCCTGGTTGCCGCGCAGGTTCAGTTCCTGCCTCATGGCGCCACCGGTTCGGCGGCAGCCATCCGCAGCTCGGTTCCACCCAGTGCGGCGGTGAACTCGGCGTCGTGCGTCACGGACACCACGGCGGTGCCGCCATCCAGGAGCTCGGACAGGAACGAGGCCAGCTCCGCCCAGGTGTTGGCGTCCTGGCCGAACGTCGGCTCGTCCAGCACGAGCACGCGGGGATGGGCCGCCAGGACCGTGGCCACGGAGAGGCGCCGCTTCTCGCCGCCGGACAGCGTATAGGGGTTCGCGTCCACGAGGTGGGTCAGCCGCAACCGCTCCAGCAGCTCGTCCACGCGCTCCTCACCGTGCCCCAGGTGCCGCGGACCGAACAGGAGTTCGTCCAGCACCTTCCCGGTGACGAACTGGTGCTCAGGCTCCTGGAACACGGTGCCGATCCGCTCGATGAGCTGCTCGGCTTTCCACTTATAAGGGTCTATCCCGGCGCCGCGGCTGAGGTCCAGGGTGGCCGACACCTTTCCAGCCACCGGCTCCAGGAGTCCCGCGAGGGTCAGCGCAAACGTTGACTTGCCCGCCCCGTTGGGGCCCGTGATGGCCAGCGCCTGCCCTGCCCGGACCTGCGCGGAAATATCGTGTTGGACGGGCACCGTGGGGACCTTCCGAAAGCCGCTGCGGCGCGGACGTTCCCGGGAAACCGCAAGGTGTTCGGCCGCCAGCAGGAGATCGCCGGAGCCTGCCGCCGGGTTGCCCGACCTTGCACGTGTCTCAGGAACATACCCGGGCACCCACACACCTGCCGCCGCCAGCATGGTCCGCGCGTCCGCGAGCACCTGGTCCGGAGGACCGTCAAGCAGCACGGCATCATCGGTGGCGCTGCCCGGCTGCAGCACCACGATCCGGTCCACCAGGTCCTTCCACACGGACACCCGGTGCTCCACCACAACCAGCGTGGCACCGGTTTTGTCCAGGCAGCGGCCCACGGCGTCGCGGACTTCCAGCACACCGGCAGGGTCCAGGTTCGCCGTGGGCTCGTCGAGCAGGATCAGGCCGGGCCGCATGGCGAGGATTCCTGCCAGCGCCAGGCGCTGTTTTTGCCCGCCGGACAGGGCCGACGTCGGGTGGTCCAGCGGCAGGTGGGAAAGTCCGACGTCGTCCAGCGCCTCGTGCACGCGGGCCCAGATGGCGTCGCGGGGCACGGCGAGGTTCTCGGCGCCGAAGGCAACGTCGTCGCCGACGCGGGAGAGGACCACCTGCGTCTCCGGGTCCTGCTGCATCAGCCCGGCCCGGCCGCGCTGCCCGCGGGGCACGGCGCCGTCAACCAGCAGCGAACCCGTCTCGTCGGACTCGCTGGCGTCGCCGCCGTCGTCGTCTATGTCCCCCAGTACCCCGGCCAGGGCATGCAGGAGCGTGGACTTGCCGGCGCCGGAGGGCCCCAGGAGGAGCACCCGCTCCCCCGGGCGAATCTCCAGGTCGAGGCCACGGACGGCCGGCTTGGCGCGCCCCGCGTGCCGCCAGCCCCAGCCACGGGCTGTGACGGCAGCCGGACGCACCGCCACGGATTCCTCGTGCCGCGAAGGGGCGCCCATCAGGAGAAGACGGGCTCCGTTGCCGCCTTGCGTGATGCAAAGGAGCTCAGGACCCCGGTCCTGGCCAGGCCGCGGGTGGCAATCCAGGACAGTGCTCCGGCGATGATGGCGCCGGAGATGGCGGTGAAGATGATGTAGGCCAGCTTGTCGCCGGCGGCGTAGGCGATGTTCCAGCCCCACGGCGCGAAGGAGTCGTTCAGGCCGCAGAAAAGGCCGGCGGCGGCGCCGGCAAGCAGTGCCACGGGCAGGTTGAACTTCCGGTACACGAAGATAGCGAAGATGATCTCGGCACCCAGGCCCTGGACGAATCCGGAGAACAGTACGGACGCCCCGTACTGGGAGCCCATGAACAGTTCACCCGTGGCGGCCACCGTCTCGCAGAAGAGCGCGGCGCCTGGCTTGCGGATGATGAGCATGCCCAGGACGGCCGGGATCATCCAGCCGCCGGCGATCAGGCCGGTCAGGGGCGGGTAGACGGCGTTCATGGGTCCGGAGACTGCGGCGGCCCCCTGGGACCAGGCCCAGAAAATGACGCCGCCGGCGACGGCGATGAGGGCCGCCACCACGATGTCCACGACGCGCCAGGACTTGCCGGCGGGCTTCTTGACTGCTGTTGTTGCCATGTGGTCCTCCTGAGGAACAGGAGGGGAAAGTGGACGCGGCTACCGGCACTGCTGCCGCTGCGCGCACTTCGAGAACTCGACTCCCTTGCGCCGGTACTAACCGGATCAGGTTCGAGGGTCTGCGGCTGTCCGCACTCTCAGCGCCCACCTGCGGTCCCTGGCATGGCCAGTGATGCCGACGGCGGCGCTCCCCTGTCGTTGAATGATTCTGTTTGGTGAAATATCCGCCCTGTTGGGCGTGGTCCAGTTTACCGCAGGGAGGGGTAGATTGTGGGCCATGACTGCGAATCCACCAGATGTGACCGGGTATGATCCGGATTCCCGCGATGCCCAGCCGGCGGGATCCCTGGAGGCCTTGATCGTGCGGATTGAGGCGGAGGTCCGGGAACTCCAATTTCCCGGTTTCTCCCTGGACGACTCCCTGAACCTGGGGCTGCTCCTGGTGGAGCTGGGCAAAGAGCGCGGGCTTCCCATCGCCATCGACATCACCAAGGGCGAGCAGGTCCTCTTCCACGTTGCCTTGCCGGGGGCAACACCGGACAACGGGCACTGGATCCGGGCCAAGAAGCGGACCGCCGCCCGGTACGAGGTTCCTTCCCTGCTGGTGGGGCTGCGCGCCCGGCTCAGCGGCGGACGTATTGAAGACAATGCCTGGTTCGACCAGGCGCTCTACGCCGCGCACGGCGGTTCCTTCCCCGTGTACGTCACCGGGGTGGGCGCCGTAGCAACCGTCACCGTGTCCGGATTGCCGCAGGTGCAGGACCATGACCTGGTGGTCGAGGCTCTCCGCGATATCCTCCGGCCGGCCGGCGCGGAGTGAGGCCCTGAAAGCCTGGGACGAGATGATTTTCATCAGCCCGGACCACCCCTACTATTCCCTGCTGGCGGAACTGGTGTCCGCCGTCGGGAAGTCCTGGCAGCAACGCTACGACCACGGCCGCCGCGGAAGTCCGGACACAAACCCCTACTCGTGGGCCGGCCCGGAAGGCTAGTGACCGGCGCACAACGCCGGCAGAATACAAAGCCTGCTTAGCAATTATTTAGTAATCATGCTTACTATGTTGTCTCCAGGGTTTGAGGAGTACAGCACATGGCAGCCAGCATCCGCCGGGCAGGCGCCCGAACAGGCCTGCAGAAGGCGGCGCTCGCAACGGGCGCCGTGTTCTGCCTGGCCGGCATCCTGGGATTCATTCCCGGCATCACCTCACACTATGACGCGCTCCACCTGGCCGGGCACGCCTCAGGAGCGCTGCTGCTCGGGATCTTCCAGGTGTCCGTCCTCCACAACTCCGTGCACCTGCTCTTTGGACTTGCCGGCGTCCTGATGTCGCGCTCGCACCCGCAGGCACGGAACTTCCTCATCTACGGCGGTGTCATCTACCTGGTCCTCTGGCTGTACGGCCTCCTGGTCGGAGACACCACCCCGGCGAACTTCCTCCCCGCAAACGATGCCGACAACTGGCTCCACCTGGTCCTTGGCCTGGCCATGATTGCCCTGGCCATCATGCTCGCCCGTGGACCAGACCCGGCCGCTGCCGGAGACGGCTCCGGCGCCGTCACCTCCAGCACCGCCACGTCTTCAGCGCCCGGCACCCGCGGCCGCTGACCACCATCTTCCGGCCGGGCCCCCAGCGCAGGGGGCACGGACCCGGCACACGCCAGACCTGAAGGAGCACCATGAAAATCCCAGCAGCACGGGGTCCCGTCAGCACCGCCTTATTCAACGTCCTCAAGGAACTGCCGGGCATGGACGGGGCCGCCCTTGAGGCCCTGCACCGGACGGTGGCCGGCCATCTTCCCGAAACCCTGGACATCATTGGCGACGACGACCTCCAGCTGACGCTCTTCTGCCTCTACGAGCTCCACTACTCGGGCCTTGAGGGCGTGGGTGACGAGTGGGAGTGGGCCCCGGAACTGATCCGGGTGCGCCAGCGGCTGGAAAAGCCGTTCGAAGCCGCGCTCCGGGAGGCTGCCGCGGCGGCCGCCGGTAACCTGGACCTTCCGGCAGAACCCGGTGTCACCAGCGACGCAGTGGCCGACGTCCTGTTCGGCCTGGCCGCACGCGACACCGGCCCCAGCCTCTCCCGGTATGTGGCCCGGAAGGCCAGCCTGGGCCAGCTCAAGGAATTCCTGATCCACAAGTCCATCTACCAGCTGAAGGAAGCCGACCCGCACACCTTCGCCATCCCGCGGCTCTCCGGCAGGCCGAAAGCGGCACTGGTGGAAATCCAGGCGGACGAGTACGGCGGCGGACGGCCCGAGCGGATGCACAGCGCCCTTTTTGCCCGCACCATGCGGGGCCTGGGAATGGAGGACGGGTACGGGGCATACGTGGACGCCGTCCCCGCGGTCTCCCTCGCTGCTGTGAACCTGATGTCCCTGTTCGGCCTGAACCGCCGGCTGCGGGGCGCCATCACGGGGCATCTGGCCATCTATGAGATGACGTCCTCCCAGCCCAACCGCCTGTACGGCAGGGGCTTCCGACGGCATGGATTCGATACGGACGTCACCCACTACTTCGACGAGCATGTGGAGGCCGACGCCGTCCACGAGCAGATTGCCGGCCGGGACCTTGCGGGCGGGCTGGTTGAGGCCGAACCCCACCTGCTGGCGGACGTCCTGTTCGGAGCCACCGCGGTCATGGCCGTGGACGGCAGGCTGTCCGCGCACATCATGCAGTCCTGGGAAAATGGCGGGACCTCGCTGAGGCAGGCATTGCCTGCTGCGGCCTGAGCACCAGGGCATGAACTCTACTGACGGGCTCCACGCAGGCATCAACAACGACTTCCACCAAATTTCCCAGCGATCCGCAGGAGCAGAGATGAACCAGGAACCCACCGAGAGCTCCATTGTGGTTTGCCCCGACGGGCCCCTTATTGTGCGCGGCGACTTTGAGCTCGTCACGCCGTCCGGCGAACCGGTTCCCCGTGACCGCAAAACCGTGGCGCTCTGCCGGTGCGGCGCCTCAGCCATCAAGCCCTATTGCGACGGCACCCACAAGATGATCAAGTTCCGCACCGAACCCCCGTCAGACTGAACAAGCGACGCGGCACGCTGGGCAAGGGACCCGGCAAACGCCAGATAGGCTAGGAACAGCCCGTTTTCCGCCCGCAAGGAGTACTAAGGAATGAACCTTTTCATCAAGCTGCTCGGCACCGGCGTGAGCCTCGGCGCCGGCTTCGTCGGCACCAAGCTGGTCAACACCATCTGGGAAAAGTCCACCGGGCGTGAGCCGCCTACCGGCAAGGACGAGGACGTCCCCACGAGCCTGCAGTCCGCGCTGACGTTCGCGCTGATCTCGGCCTCTGTCAGCACCATCATCCAGGTCCTGGCCAACCGCGGCACCCAGCGGGCCATCACCCGGTTCGCCAAGAGCCAGGACATCGTCTAGCACGCAGTCCAGCCCCATAGCCCCGCCCAACCGGGATGTTTTGCACCACTCCCGGCTCCCCGGGGCCATCAGCACTCAGCCGTCGCCGGAACCGTCCTCACGGGCGGCTTTGGCGGCGGCTTTTTGCACCACGGCCTCCAGCTCGTCCGAGGTGAGGAGTTCGCGGTGCAGGTGCTTGGTGCGGTAGCCCGCACGCCCCACCATGTGCGCAGAGACCGGTACGGTGAGCAGCTGGAAGATCCAGGCCACCAGCAGCACGGGCCACACCCACAAGGTGCGCATCTGCAGTCCGATGGATGCCAGGAGCAGGAACAGGCCCAGTACCTGGGGTTTGGTGGCGGCATGCATGCGGCTCAGGAGGTCGGGGAACCGCAGCAGGCCGATGGCCGCCCCCAGGGACATGGTGGCCCCAACAATCATGAACACCGCGGACAGCACGTCCACCCAGGCATCCAGGCCAGTGGAATCAGGACTCATTGGGCTGCTCCCTCCGGTCTGCCACAAACCTTGCCACCGTCACGGACCCGATGAAGCCGATGATCGAGATGGCCACCACCAGCATCAGGTTGTTCAGGTGCCGGTTGACGGCCATGTCCACGCACAGGGCCCCACCCAGGATGGCCAGCAGGACATCCGTGGCCAGCACCCGGTCCAGCAGCGACGGGCCGCGGGAAATCCTGATGATGGCGCCGACGGCTGCGAGAGAGAAAATCACGGCGGTCACTGCCAGGACAACCTGCATCATGCGGCCGCCTCCGTTCGCAAAATCTCAAGCTCATCCCTGGTACCCATGATCCTGATCAGCCCCGCTTCGATGGACAGCACCTCGTTCTTCAGGTTTTCGACTTCCTGCGGGGAGCTGATGTTCAGCGCGTGCAGGTAGAGCGTTGATGTTGACCGGTCCACCTCGACCACCAGCGATCCGGGAATCAGTGAAATCACGTGGCCCGTGGCTGTGACCAGGAGGTCCTGGTGGCTGCGCAGGGTCACCGCCACAACAGCATTCTTCACCCTGGGACCCCGCCACACGGCAAGGAACAGGAGCTGCATACTGGCCATCACCACCTTGGCCAGGAACATCAGCGCAAACGGAATGGCATGCAGGATGTTGAAGCGTCCGCTGAGCTCCACCGGCGGAAGGTAGAACAGGCGTGCCACTGCTACTGACAACAGGGCCCCGAACAGGAGGTTGCCCGGGCTGAAGTCCTGCCACAGGGCCCCCCAGACAATGACCAGCCACACCAGGAGCGGAAGCTCCTGGCGCAGCGAAATGCGCCGGCGGCTCATTTCCCTCCCCCTGCGGTAAGGACCAGTGGGACGTCGGTGTCCTCGCCCAGGACTGCCTGGATGTAGGAGGACCTGTCGAGCATGTCGTGCGCGGCCTGGTCAGAGACCATGAACAGCGGCCCCGCGAACACAGTCAGCCCGACGCCCAGGACCACCAGCCCGATGGTGGAGCCCACCATGGTGCGCGGCAGCAGGGTGACGGTGTTCGGTTTGGCTCCCGGCCCGGTGACGCGGGCGGCAGGCGTGGCCAGCAGCACGGGATCCGGGTGTTCGGCGTCGGAAGGCCTGCGCCAGAACGCGCGGTTCCACACCCTGGCTACGGCAAGCAGGGTCAGCAGGCTGGTCAGCACCCCGCCGATCACCAGCACGTATGCCAGCGGTGTTCCCAGTTCAACGCCGGCCTGCATGAGCCCCACCTTCCCCAGGAATCCGGAGAATGGCGGGATCCCGGCCAGGTTCATGGCGGGCACGAAGAAGAGCAGTGCCAGCAGCGGGGACAGCTTGGCGAGGCCGCCCAGCCGGTCCACGGAGGAGCTGCCGCCCCGGCGTTCGATCAACCCTGTCACCAGGAAGAGGGAGGTCTGGATGGTGATGTGGTGCACCACGTAGAAGACAGCCGCACCGAGCCCCGCCACGGAGGACATGGCCAGGCCGAAAACCATGTAGCCGATGTGGCTCACCAGGGTGAACGAGAGCAGACGTTTAATGTCGCTCTGTGCCAATGCGCCAAGGATTCCCACCACCATGGTCAGTAACGCGGCAACCATCAGCGGGGTGTTCAGTGAGTCCCCTGGGAACAGCAGCGTCTCGGTGCGCACCATGGCGTACACACCCACTTTGGTGAGCAGGCCCGCGAACACGGCAGTGACCGGCGCCGGCGCCGTGGGGTAGGAGTCCGGCAGCCAGAAGGACAGCGGGAAAACGGCGGCCTTGATGCCGAACGCCACCAGGAGCATCACGTGCAGCAGCGTCCTGGTGCCCTGGTCCAGCTCACCGAGCTTAATGGCCAGGTCCGCCATGGTGATGGTTCCGGTGGCGCCGTAGACCATGGCGATCGAGATGAGGAACAGCACCGAGGACACCACGGACACCACCACATAGGTGACGCCTGCCCGGATGCGGGGTCCGGTGCCGCCGAGCGTCATCAGCACGTAGCTTGCCGTCAGCAGGATCTCGAACCCTACGTAAAGGTTGAAGAGGTCCCCGGAAAGGAACGCATTGGAGACGCCCGCCACCAGGATCAGGTAGGTGGGGTGGAAGATCGAGACGGGCGCATCCTGGTCGCCGTCGGCCATGCCCTGCCCGGTGGCGTACACCAGCACGGCAAGGCTCACCGCCGAGGAGACCACCAGCATCAGCGACGAGAACTGGTCCACCACCAGCACGATGCCCCACGGCGGCAGCCAGCCGCCCAGGGTTACGGCAAACGTGCCGCCGTCCCAGACGGAGGCAAGCAGGAGGCATTCCAGCAGAAGCGTGAGGGAGAGCAGGGCGATACTCACCGCGCGCTGGGCCCGTGAATGGCGGATCAGCATGAAGGTCAGGGCGGCGCCCAGGATGGGAAGTACGACGGCGAGCGGGGCAAGGCTTGCGAGGTTCACTTTCCGCCTCCTTCCGGGCCAGGGGCCACATTGGTGGAGCCGGGTTTTTCTTCGGAGGCTGCCTGCTCGGCCGCCATCTCGCGGCCGCCGGCCAGCAGCGTTGTCCCGGCAGCGCCGTCGTTCGAGGTGGACTCGCCGGGGCCGCCATGGCCCGTGCCGCCGTCGTTGGAGACACTGTGGTTGGAGACGCTGTGGCCGTCGGTGCCCAGCATGGTGAGCGGGAACTCTGAGGTCTCGGCAGGGACCTCGGAGTCGTCCTCTGCGTCGAAGCTCGGAGTCTCGGCAACGCGGAGGTCTTCTACGTCGTCCTGGATCTCGTCACGGCGTGCCAGCACCCACGTGCGGTAAATGATGCCCAGCATAAAAGAGGTGACGGCAAAGGAAATGACGATGGACGTCAGGATCAGGGCCTGCGGAAGCGGATCGTTGTAATCCCCGGCGGCAGTGTCCTTTGAGTACAAGGGTGCGAGCCCTGAGTATCCGCCGGTGGCCAAAATCAGCAGGTTGGTGGAATTGGCCAGGAGCATCAGCCCCAGCAGGACACGCGTGAGGCTGCGCTCCAGCACCAGGTAGATCCCGCAGGCGTACAGGGCCCCCATCACGATCAGGAGGGTCAGGTTTACGCTCATGGTTGGCCCTTTGCGGTGGTCTCGGAGGCGACGCCTTCAGGCTCCTGCTCCCGTGCGGACGGTGTGGCGGAGTCGTCGCCCGCGAATTCCTGCTCCTCGCCGGGAGTCCGGCCACCCACGGCGGAACGCTGTTCAAAGTGTTCATCGATTTCGGCGCCCAGGCTCCGCAGGACGTCCAGCACCAGGCCCACCACCACGATGTACACGCCGATATCAAAAATGGTGGAGGTGACGAATTTGATGTCGCCGAACACCGGAAGCCACAGCTCGATGATGGCGGTCTGGAACACCTGGCCGCCGAGCAGCAGCGGCACTGCGCCGGAGGCTGCAGCCACGGCCAGCCCTATTCCCAGCAGGGCACCGGCGCTGACCGGGGTGGCCTCGCGGAGCTCAAACCGTCCTCCGGCCAGGTACCGGATGGTCAGGGCCAGGCCGGCTGTCAGCCCTCCGGCGAAGCCGCCGCCGGGCAGGTTGTGGCCGGCCAGCAGGAGGTACAGCGAGAACATGATCATGGAGTGGAAGATCAGCCGGGTGACCACCTCGAAAATGATGGACCGGCGCTCGGGGGCCAGGGTCCGGCCGGCCACGATCCACGCATCCCGGGCAGACGCCGCGAACTTCCGGCTGACGGCCAGCGCCGCCGCGTCCCGGCTCCCCGGGTCAACTCCCCGGTGGCGGCCGACGGTTCCTTCCGCAACGGTGGCGGAGTTCAGGATCCTGTCGCCGCGGCCCCGGACGAAGATGAGGCTCGCCACGCCGGTGGCTGCCAGCGCCAGGACGGTGATTTCACCGAAGGTGTCCCAGGCCCGGATGTCCACGAGTGTCACGTTGACGATGTTCAGTCCTCCGCCGCCCTCGTACGCGAGACGCGGAAACTCCAGGGACACGGGCGTTGCTATCCGCGCCCCCATGGCGTAAATCGCGGCGAAGACCATCGTGACGCCGAAGCCCAGGCCGATGATCACGCGCACCACCCGGTACTTGCCGCCGGTCCGGTCGCGGAGCTCGGGCGGCAGGCTGCGCATCGCCAGCACGAAAGCCACCAGGATGATGGTTTCCACCAGCATCTGCGTCAGTGCCAGGTCCGGGGCACCCTGGAGCGCGAACATCAGGGCGATGCCGTAACCGGTGACGGAAACCATCAGGACAGCCAGGAACCGCTTGTTGGCCTTGACGGCTGCCAAAGCGCCGATCACAATGCCCGCACCCACCACGAGCTGGAGCGGGGAGCCGGGGTCAACCAGGTAGATGCCGTCCGGAAGCGGCTTTCCGGTCACCAGGATCACTGACAGTGGCAGGACAAAGGCGACACTGAGGATGACGGCCAGATAGTAGTACAGCGAACCGCGCTGCGTGCGTCCAGTGATCCACACCGCTGCGTCATCCAGCCCGCCGATGGTGTACTGGTACGCCTTGTCCCCGTCCACCCACGGCGGGACCAGGGACTGTGCCCGCGAGACCGCGTCCCGGCCAAAGTACATCGCCAGGCCCAGCGCGAACGTGAGGGCCGTCAGGCCCAGCGCCGGCGTGAAGCCATGCCACAGCGCAAGGTACCCGGCCTGCTCAGCGGCCGTTCCGGCGTCGGGAGCGGTGGAGGCAAACAGTGCGGCGTACGGCTGGATCCATGCATCAACGGGTGCCGGCCACAGCCCGTAGATGATGGTCATAAGGCTGAGGATGGCCGGCGCGGCGAGGAAAGAGGGCCTGATGGCCTTGAAGGGCGTGGGCTCCACGCCGGGCTTGACGGCAAACGCGCCCCACATGAAGCGCGCGCTGTAGGCAAAGGTGAGGATGGATCCCAGGACCAGACCGGCCAGGACCACCATGCCCCACGGCCCGGCTGCTTCGTCTCCCGCGTGGTGGACGAAGGACTCCAGCACCGATTCCTTGGCCACGAACCCGGCCAGCGGGGGAACTCCGGCCATGGAAGCAGCGCCAATTGCGGCCACCACTCCGAGCGCACGGGAGGAGCGGAACACGCCGGACAGCTTACGGACGTCGCGCGTTCCTGACTGGTGGTCGATGATGCCCACCACCAGGAACAGGGTGGCCTTGAACAGCCCGTGGGCCAGGAGCATTGCGAGCCCTGCAAGCGCCGCGTCCGGCGTGCCCAGGCCCACCACCATGGTGAGGAAGCCCAGCTGGCTGACGGTGCCGTAGGCGAGGATGAGCTTGATGTCGGTCTGGCGCAGCGCCCGGTAGCCGCCCACCAGCATGGTGGACAGGCCCAAGCCCAGCACCACCGGCTGCCAGTACGCCGTTTCGGAGAACCCGGGCGCCAGCCTGGCAACCAGGTAGATTCCTGCCTTCACCATCGCAGCGGCGTGCAGGTAGGCGCTGACCGGCGTGGGTGCGGCCATGGCGCCGGGGAGCCAGAAGTGGAACGGGACCAGGGCGGACTTGGTAATGGCGCCCACCAGGATCAGTACGACGGCGGCGCTCACCATGGCGCCGGAGGCTCCGCTCGTGAGGGCGGGCGCCTGATCCAGGATGCTTGAAATGCGGTAGGTGCCGGCCGTGTGGCCCAGCATGATGAGTCCCACCAGCATGGCCAGCCCGCCGGCAGTGGTGACCATGAGTGCCTGCAAGGCGGACCGCCGCGCAGCCAGCCTGGTGCGGGCGAATCCGATCAGGAGGTAGGACAGGATGGTGGTCAGTTCCCAGAAAATGAACAGCAGCAGCAGGTCATCCGCCGCAACCAGGCCGAACATGGCGCCGGCAAAGGCCAGCAGCTGCGCACCGAAGGCACCGAGGTCCTGGTCTTTTTTCTTGAAGTACCTGGCGCAATAAACCAGCACGAGCGACCCGACGCCCAGCACCAGCAGGGACATGACCCAGGCCAGCGCGTCCATGCGGAAGGCAAGTTCGAGCTGGAGCCCGGGAATCCAGGGGACCGTTTCGCTGATGGACCCCGTTCCGGCGTAGACCGGACCGTGCTGCAGCAGCAGCCAAATGAAGGATGCGGCAGGAACAGCTGCGAGTGCGTAGAACGCGTTGCGGCCCCAGGCCCGGAAGAGGAACGGAGCCAGCACAGCCACCGAAAAGTGCACGGCAAGGACTGTTATCACTGGTATCTCCGCAACGTCAGGGATTCGATTGTCAAAGTTGGAGCAGGCGGTTCATTCGTTAGGTCCGGGAGGCTCCAGTTTATCAAGGCCCCGGCACCCGCCCCGCCCCGCAGGATGCCGCGCCCGGCGCGGAGCCCGGTATCCCCGGGGGTTCGCTCCGCCTCCTGTTCGCCACGGGCGGATACGATGCATCCTATGAACAGCGCCAGCGCTCCAGGGGCAACGCAGCCGTCCTCGGAACTTGAGTCCGGGAACCAGCGCACCAGCACAGGCCGCATCCTGGCGTGGGCGTCATGGGATTGGGGATCCGCAGCCTTCAACGCCGTGATGACAACGTTCGTCTTCACCGTCTACCTCACCTCCAACGCTTTCGGCGGCGAAGACCAGGCCTCGGCGGTCCTGGGAGGTGCCCTGGCAGTTGCCGGCCTGGCGATTGCCCTGCTTGCTCCTGTCACCGGCCAGCGCTCCGACGCAGGCGGCCGGCGCAAGCTGTGGCTGGGAGTCAACACGGCCGCCGTCGCCATCCTCACTGCCCTGTGCTTCTTCGTCTTCCCGCGGCCGGAATTCCTGCTGCTCGGAGTGTCCCTGATAGCCCTGGGCAACGTGTTCTTCGAGTTCGCGGGTGTCAATTACAACGCCATGCTCGCCCAGATCTCCACGCCGCGGAACATCGGCAAGGTCAGCGGATTCGGCTGGGGAGCGGGTTACCTGGGCGGCATCGTTGCCCTGCTCATAGTCCTCCAACTGTTCGTCCAGCCCAGCTTCGACTGGTTCGGCGCGTCCACCGAGGACAGCCTGAACATCCGGCTGGTGGCTGTTTTCTCGGCCCTTTGGTTCTTCATTTTCGCCCTCCCCGTGCTGTTCGCCGTTCCCGAGCTTCCCCGCGCCGCCCCGGCGAAGCGGCTGGGCCTGCCAGCCAGCTACGGGCTGCTTTTCCGCCGGATCAAGGCCATCTACGCCACCAGCCCCCACACCATCTACTTCCTGCTGGCCAGCGCAGTCTTCCGGGACGGACTGGCCGCCGTCTTTACCTTCGGCGGAATCATCGCTGCGGGAACCTTTGGCTTTGAGCTGTCCGAGGTCATTTTCTTCGCCATCTTCGGCAACGTCGTGGCCGCAGCGGGTGCAGTGCTTGGCGGCCTGCTGGACGACCGGATCGGCCCCAAGAGGGTGATCATCGGTTCGCTGGTGGGCCTCCTGGTTGCGGGCAGCGTCATCCTGGTGCTCGGCAACGGCGACTACACCTTCCTGGGCATGGCCTGGGCCGGCAGCACCACCTTCTGGGTGTTCGGGCTTTTCCTGTGCCTGTTCGTGGGGCCCGCCCAGGCCTCATCACGCGCCTACCTGGCCAGGCTGGCCCCGCACGGCGAGTCCGGCGAACTCTTCGGCCTCTACGCCACCACCGGCCGCGCCGTCAGTTTCCTGGCACCAGCGCTCTTCACCCTCAGCATCACCCTTGCGGCCCCGCTGGTGGCGCCGGGCGAGGCGCAGCGCTGGGGCATCCTGGGCATCATGGTCGTGCTGCTGGCCGGACTGCTCGTCCTGCTGCCCGTCAAGTCGCCGGACCGGGCGCCCATCGCCGTCGTGCCTGCCGCCTGACAGCCCACACGTTTTACGTGGGGCTCCCCGCCGACCTCTTGACGCACGATGTTATCGATCACATAATTGTGATCGATAACATGAATCCTTTCAATGACGAGGAGCACCATGACACAGGCCCAACATCGTCCCCGCGTGGGAATCATCGGCACGGGCGGCATTGCCCATGCACATGCGGAAGCCCTGAAGCTGGCGGGCGCGGAGCTCGTGGTGGCGGTGGATATCGACCCCCACAGGGCAACAGAATTTGCGGAAAAGGTGGGTGTCGGCCAGACCGCCCCCACCCTGGCCGCCGCAGCGGAAACCGGACTGGACCTGGTCGCCGTCTGCACGCCGCCGTCGTCGCACGCCCCCGTGGCCCTGGAAGCCATGGCGCTGGGCATGGACGTGGTGTTGGAGAAACCGCCCGCCCTGTCGCTCCGGCAGCTGCGGGAGCTCCAGGAAGCGGAACGCGCCACGGGCAGGCGGGTGAGCTGCATCTTCCAGCACCGCTTTGGTACGGGCGCCCGCAAGCTGGCGGACCTGCAGGAGTCCGGAGCCCTGGGCAGCCCGCTCACTGGGTTCTGCAACACCCTCTGGTTCCGGGACCAGGCGTACTTTGACGTTCCGTGGCGCGGCCAATGGGACGTTGAGGGCGGCGGACCCACCATGGGGCACGGCATCCACCAGTTCGATCTCCTTCTCCACCTGTGGGGGCCCTGGCAGGAAGTGACGGCATTCGCCGGAAAGCTGGCCCGCCGGACGGAGACAGAGGACGTCTCCACCGCCATCGTGCGGTTCGAATCGGGCGCGCTGACCACCGTCATCAACTCCGTGATCTCGCCCCGGGAAACCTCCCAGCTGCGGTTCGACTACGAGCATGCCAGCGTGGAACTGGAACACCTCTACGGCTACGACGACTCGAACTGGCGCTTTACCCCGGCACCCGGCCAGGAGCACCTCGCCGCCGCGTGGACGGACGGCCCGGCCAGCGCACCCAGCGGCCACTCCGCGCAATATGCCCGGATCATCGAAGCCGTCAGCACCGGGACCGTTCCGCCGGTCACGCTCGCTGACGCCTACCCCACCATGGAGCTCGCCGCCGCAATCTACGCATCCGCGATCACCGGCAAAACCGTCCGCCGCGGCGACATCACTGAAGGAAACCCGTTCTTCGACCGTGCCGACGGCCGGCTGGAACCCTGGAAACTGGAAAAGAGCCACGCATGAGCACCGCCCCCGGAACAACTGCCGCCCCAGCCCCCGCCCACCAGCTCGGCTGGACGGACAATGGCGCCGCCGTCGAAATCTCACTGGACGGCGTGCCCGTCCTTACCTACACCTATGCTGCCGATGATCCCCAGGCGGAATCGCCCCGGCCGTACTTCCATCCGGTCCGCACCAGGGGAGGCGACCTGGTGAGCGCCTACCGCCCGCACGACCATGTGTGGCACAAAGGCATCGCCTGGTCCCTGCCGCACCTTGGCCCGGACAACTTCTGGGGCGGCCCCAGCTACCGGCGCGGCCAGGACTACCAATGGCTGCCCAACAACGGCGCCATGCGGCACCGGGAAACCACAACGGCAACGGACGACGACGGCACGTTCAATTTTGCGCACAGGCTGCAGTGGATGACCCAGCAGGGCTCGCTCGTGGTCGAGGAGGATCGGTCCTTCCAGGTGGTGCCGGGGGCGGACGCCAGCTACACCCTCGTCTTCGACACCGCCATGACCAACGTTTCCGGCGAGGACATCCACATCGGTTCCCCCACCACGGAGGGCCGTGAGAACGCAGGATACGGCGGACTGTTCTGGCGCGGCCCCCGCTCCTTCGCGGGCGGGACCATCATGGGACCCGGCGGCGCCACCGGCGAGGAGCTCCGCGGCCAGCGGGCCCCTTGGCTTTCCTTCGTGGGGCAGCACGATGAAACCTGCCGCTATTCAACGCTGGTGATGGTTGACGATCCCGGCAGCGTCCATCCGGAGCCGGAGTGGTTCGCCCGGTCCGAGCCGTTTGCCTGCATGGGCCCTGCCCCGTTCTTCAGCAAGGAAGTCCTGTTCCAGGCAGGTGCCACCCTCCGTTTCCGGTACGGCGTTGTGGTTGCGGACGGCGCATCGGACCAGGACAGGGCGGAAGCACTGGCAACGGCCGCCCGCGGCATCCTGGTGGCTGCCCCGGCGTCCCCGGCAGGGACATGAACGGCCGGCCGGTGGACAGCCGGATGGACCAGCTCCTCCCGGCGCCGGGCTTTCCCGGCGGCACTGCAGTTACCGGGCTTCGGGTGTACGACTGGGAATCCACCGACGGCTTGTGCGGCGGCTCCCCGCACCTCCACACGGTGTCTTCCGAGGCGTACGTGGTCACGGGCGGCACGGGAGAGGTGCACACCATTTCGATGGGAGGCGTCCAGGAACTTGGGCTGGCGGCCGGATCGCTGGTGTGGTTCAGCCCCGGCACCGTCCACCGGCTGGTAAACAGGGGCGGCCTCACGCTCAACGTGATCATGTCCAACGCGGGCCTGCCTGAGGCCGGAGACGCCGTCCTGACGTTTCCACGCCGCATCCTCCAGGACCCGGACCTGTACGCCGCGCACGCCCTGCTGCCCCGGGGTGCGGAGGAAAGCGACGTTGCAGCGGCAGCGCGGAGGCGGCGCGACCTCGCCCTGGAAGGATACGCCGAACTGCATACATCCGTGCTGCGGGACGGCACTCCGGCGCTCCAGGAGTTCCACCGCGCGGCCGCCCGCCTGGTCCGCCCGCGCGTCGGGCATTGGACTGAACTCTGGGCAGCGAACGTCCAAAGCCAGGTCCTGGCAACGGAGCAGGCACTCCGCGAGCTGGCAGACGGCTCGGCCGCGTCCCTGGCGGGGGCAGCGGTGGCCAGTTCCGAACAGCGCGCGGGTGAGGGGTTCGGCATGTGCGGGCGCCTCACCACGTGGGAGGATTCCAGGCTGTGACGCCGTCCCCCGCCGAAACCCGGCCGCCTGCCCGTGCAGCAACGATCTACGAAGTGGCGCGGTTGGCCGGCGTCTCCCACCAGACTGTCTCCCGGTACATGGCTGACCGCTCCAAGCTGAAGGCCTCCACATCGGAGAAGGTGGAACGGGCCATGGCGGAACTGAACTACTCGCCCAACCTCACCGCCCGATCGCTGCGGACCAAGGCCGCCTACCGGCTCCTGGCGCTGGTGCCCGGATCCTCGCCATACTTTCCGTCCCGGATGCTCAATGGCGCGGCCGCAACCGCCCGGAAAGCCGGATACCACCTGGACGTCGTCGCCCTGGAAGGTGCCGGTCCGGAGCGGACGGAGCGGCTCCGCCGCATCCTGGACGGCGGGCCTTTCGCGGGGGCACTGTCCTTCGTGCCCATTTCCGGGACGGATCTCCTGCAGGCGCAGGAACGCATCCCCGTGGTGGTGGCCGGCGAGTATGACGACAAGATGCGCGGCCAGGGCCGCATTTCGGACGGCTCTGCGGCGCAGGCTATTGTGGAGCACCTTGCCGGCCTCGGCCACCGGCGGATCGCCCATATCGCGGGCCCGCAGGAATGGCCCGCAGCCCGCAACCGCCTGGCCGTTTACCGCAAGGCGGTGCACGACGCCGGGCTTGAAGACGGCGGAGTGGCCGAAGCGGAGTGGAGCGCCGCCTCCGGATACGCCGCCGGGCAAATCCTCCTGGCCAAACCCTCCTTCACTGCCATCTTCGCCGCGAACGACCATCTGGCCATCGGGGCCATCCGTGCCCTGCACGACCATGGCCTCAGGGTTCCCGCCGATATCAGCGTCGTCGGCTGGGACGACCATCCTGAATCCGCGTTCCTGGTCCCGTCCCTGACCACCGTCCACATGGACCTGGAGGCCCAGGGCAGTCGGGCCATGGAGCAGTTGCTCGCAGCGTTGAACCCGGGACGCGCGCCCGCTCCGGAGCCCGGCCCTCCGGGCATGCGGCTGGTCCTGCGGGAATCCTCGGGCCCCGCCCCCAGCCCTGGCCAGGCAGACTAGTCTGGAACCATGAACGTGGACGAAACCAACCTTCCCGGTCTGGGCCGGCGCAAGGATTTCATGACCGCCTCAGGCCGCCGGATCGGCGTGGTGGAGCGGCGCGAGGGCCAGACCGAACTCATTGTCTCGGCCTGGGATGATCCGGACACATGCCAGGCATCCATCCCTCTCACCACCGAAGAAGCAGCCACCCTCGGCAACCTCCTGGGCGGGCAGCACCTGGCCATGAAACTTACAGAGGAGCACAAGGACGTCCCGGGAATCGTTACCCGGCAGTTCTCCATTGCCCCGGACTCCCCCTTCCAGAACCAGCCCATGGGTAAGGCGTGCATCCGCACCCGGTGCGGCGTCTCCATCGTGGCGATCATGCGCGAAGGCGAGGTGCTCCCGTCGCCGGGACCCGACGTCGTCCTCCATACCGGCGACCTGCTGGTGGCAGTGGGTACCCAGGAAGGCCTTGACGCGGCGGCTAATATCCTGCGTCACGGATAGGTCGCCATGGACCCGTTGGCCCTGACCCTCATTGAACTGGGGGCTGTTGTGTTCTGCCTTGGCCTGCTGGCCAGGGTGGCCGGACGGGTCGGAATGTCCCCCATCCCGCTCTACCTCCTGGGCGGACTCGCGTTCGGTGCCGGCGGCATCGTCAAGCTTGACGGCATGAAGGAATTTGCGCACGTCTCCGGTGAGATCGGGGTGATCCTGCTCCTGCTTATGCTCGGGCTGGAATATACCGCGACGGAACTCTTCACCGGACTGCGCCGCTCCTGGCAGGGCGGTGTGCTCGACCTGGTCCTGAACTTCCTGCCCGGTGCTGCCCTGGCCTACGTGCTGGGCTGGGGCGGGGTGGGCGCCATGGTGCTGGGCGGCGTCACCTACATCTCCTCATCGGGGATTGCAGCCAAGGTCATCACAGACCTGGGCCGGATAGGCAACCGGGAAACACCGGTGGTGCTGTCCATCCTGGTGTTCGAGGACCTGGCCATGGCCGTCTACCTTCCCGTGCTGACCACCATCCTGGCCGGCGTCAGCTTCCTCGGCGGTCTCACCAGCGTTGGCATCGCCTTGGCAGTGGTGAGTGTGGTGCTAATGGTGGCGCTGCGGCACGGGCACCACGTGTCCAAGGCCGTCCATAGCGAGAACTCGGAAGTGTTCCTCCTGAACGTGCTGGGCGCCGCGCTGCTGGTGGCCGGGATAGCCTCGGCCATGCAGGTTTCCGCCGCGGTGGGAGCATTCCTGCTCGGCATCGCTATTTCAGGCGCGACGGCGCACAACGCGACCCGCATCCTCGAGCCGCTGCGGGACCTGTTTGCTGCCATCTTCTTTGTGGCGTTTGGGCTTAATACGGATCCCGCATCCATCCCGCCGGTCCTTGGCTGGGCCCTGGTGCTGGCCGTCATCACGGCCGCCACCAAGATGGCGACGGGCATCTGGGCGGCCAAGCGCGCCGGCATTGCGCGGCCCGGCCGCCTGCGCGCCGGAGCCACGCTGATCGCACGCGGTGAATTTTCCATCGTCATTGCGGGGCTGGCAGTTGCTTCCGGGGCGGTCCCCGGGGAACTGGCGGCGCTTGCCACCGCGTATGTCCTACTGATGGCGGTCATAGGTCCGCTGGCGGCCCGGTTTGTGGGGCCTGTCAGGGCCGCCCAGCCGCCCGCTGGCGTGGCCGCCAACGCCTGAGGCCAGCGCCGCCCCTGCGTGGGGGCGGTGCGGGCGCTTCCGCTGCCTGCTAAATCTCCGTGCGGTGGAAGTTCAGGTGGCTGCGGCTTGCAGTGGGACCGCGCTGGCCCTGGTAGCGGTTGCCGTACTCGCCCGAACCGTAGGGATGCTCCGCAGAGGACGTCAGCCTGAAGAAGCACAGCTGGCCGATCTTCATGCCCGGCCACAGCTTGATGGGCAGGGTGGCCATGTTGGACAGTTCCAGGGTTACGTGGCCTGAGAATCCGGGGTCGATGAACCCGGCCGTGGAGTGGGTCAGGAGGCCCAGCCGGCCCAGGGAGGACTTGCCTTCCAGGCGCGCCGCGATGTCGTCCGGCAACGTGACGGTCTCATACGTGGACCCCAGGACGAACTCGCCCGGGTGCAGGATGAAGGGCTCGTTCGGCTCCACTTCCACAAGGCGCGTAAGCTCCGGCTGTTCCTCGGCGGGGTCGATGTGGGCGTACTTGTGGTTATCGAACAGGCGGAAGAACTTGTCGATCCGAACATCCACGGACGACGGCTGGACCATCGCGGAATTGTACGGTTCGAGCACGATCCGCTGGGAGTCTATTTCGGCACGTATATCGCGGTCAGAGATCAGCACCGTCCCAAATTACCGTACGGCCCCTCCTAGGCAGTTATCCACAGCAACATTTTTTCGTTGTTGCAGAGCGCTCGTGGGGCTACTGTTACAGCAGTGATTCAGGCGCCGGATGGTCTCCCGGATGGCCCAACAGAGCTGGGGATGTTGTGAATAGATTGGCCGCGCCCTCTTTTATTGGGGCGCTCTTGGCTTTAGCGCTGCTCTCCTCATCGGCGGGCACACCGCCGGTGCCGGCCGCAGGGCCGCCAGTGGGCGCAACGGGGCCCAGCAGCGTAAGCCTGGGCGCTCCGGCCGTAACCGAGGGCGCCGGGTCCCCCTCCGGCGCGGACTCCCGCGGGTCCCTGCTCGCCCCCGCGGTTGAACCGGACATCCGGCCGGCATCACCCACGGAACCCTTGGCGGCCGAACCAGTGGCGGTGGGACCTGTGGCGGCGGAACCCCTGGCACCGTATCCGGCAACCAGTCCGTCCGCCGGCACCGTTGAGGATTCCCCCGAGCCCGCAGCACCGGCACCCGTTCCGGCCTCCGAAGAGCCGGCACCCGACGTCCCGTCCATACCTCCCCTCTGGGCACCGGACGAGGAACTTGCCTCCCCTCAGGTGTCCCGCCAGGCGGCTCCGGAATCCCTTGCGGCCGTTCCCGCACCGGAAGCCCTCATCCCGGACAGCAACGCAGCCGCCATCCTCACGGTGTTCAACCGGATCAACGAGTACCGGGCGTCCAAGGGCCTGAACCCCGTGAAATACAACGCAACAGTGGCGGCCCTGGCACAGGAATGGTCGGACAGCATCGCAACCCGCGAGGTCATCGAGCACCGCGCCAGCTTCTGGACGGACCAGCGCGCCCTAAGCCCCAACAACGGCGCCGGCGAGGTCATCGCCATCCGCACGGACCGGGACGCAGCGCTGCTGGTGGAATGGTGGAAAGGCTCCCCCGGCCACAACGCCATGCTCCTCGATCCGCGCTTCAACGTCATGGGGGCCGGGATCAGCTTTACGGACCGCACGTACAAGATCTGGGGCGTGGTGAACTTCTTCGGCTACACCACCCTTCCCGCCGGTACCACCAATTCACCCGGCGGAACCGGGACGAGCACACCCTTCCCGGCGCCGCCGCCCACCGTGTGCGACGCCCCGGTACGGCACATGCCGCCCACGCTTGACCTCTCCGCAGCGGCCATCAAGGGGCCCGGAGACCTGGTGACCGTCGACTCCTCCGGCCAGCTCCTGGCACGCGCAGCCACCGGAGCGCGCACCTTTGCCGCTGCCAAGGTCATCGGCTCAGGTTTTGCCGGCGCCAAGGAAGTATTCACCACGGACTGGGACAGGGACGGCGCCTACGACCTCGTCACGCAGTGGAACAGCGGCACCCTGACGCTCCACCGCGGCATTGCCGCCGGCGGATTCCAGCCGCCCGCCACCCTGGGAAGCGGAGGGTGGGAAACCCTTACCCTCGCCGTCGGCGGATGGTGTGCCAACAACAGGCTCCCCCAGATTCTTGCCCTAGACGGGGCGGGAAACCTCTACCTGTATCCCAACAAGGGCCTGGGCGACCTCTCCGCACGGGCACTCGTCGGCTCCATCGGCGCCGCACGGAAGCTGTCCATGGTGGATTACGACGCCGACGGGTTCCAGGACATCCTTGCACTCCGGGCTGACGGCTCCGTCCAGCTGCACCGCGGCTGGGGCACCACCGCACTGCGCACCGAAGCCAGGGCTACCGTCGCCACCGGTTGGGGAGACGTCACGGGCCTCAGGCCGCTGCGGGACGTTACCGGACTCAACTCCACCGGGCTGGCCCTGCGAAGGGCGTCCGACGTCGTGCAGTACTGGGACCTGACCTCCGGAAGCCTCGCGTCGCCTTCGAACATTCCGGGCCCGTGGACCGGGCAACGGCTGGCGCAGTAGGCCCGCCGCTGCTGGAGGGGACGGGCCCTCCTAGATGGCCGGCTGGAGCTCCAGGACGTCCTTGAGCCGTTCGAGCTGGGCCACCTCGGTGGAGACACTCCGCTGAAGCATCCTGTTCAGGAATCCGATCCGGTTGAGCAACCTGAGCCTGTGCAGGACGCCGGCCGCCCCTTCTGCCCGGGCCTCGAGGGCAAACCTGACGCGAGTTCCTTCAGCCTCCGTGCTGAGGTAGTACCCGCCCGAACGGTGGGCCGGCCCGGAAATGGCTTGGAATTGGATTTCGGCTCCGGGCCGGGCGTGGGTGATTTCCAGCTCCGCGGGGATGCTCAGCCCGGACCGTCCGGCCACCATCTTCCGGTACACCGCTCCCTTGGAGGCCGATGCGCCTAGAAGCAGCTTGACGCTGCGCACCGAGTCGTTCCACGCAGGCAGGTTGGTCGCATCAAGCAGGTACAGATACACGGCCATGGCGTCCCGCCGGATAAGGACCTCGTGTTCTGCGAATGCCATGGGGGATCTTCCTGTGGTTGAGGTTCAACTGCCGCAGTAGCTGCAATCCCCCCGGCCCCGCAGCTACCCGGTTCAGGTTAGCCAGCGCTCCGCAGGCCCACCTAGCCACGGCAGGCGACGTTATTGAAGAGTTACTGGATGACGTTCCCCTGACCGGGACATGGGCGGCGCGCAGCGTGTGTGGGCAGGGCAGGCAAAGTTCTGCGCTAAGCTATGTTCTGCCCCTCTACGGCGGGGCAGCGCGGCTGTAGCTCAATGGTAGAGCGCTAGCTTCCCAAGCTTGATACGCGGGTTCGATTCCCGTCAGCCGCTCCACTGCTTGCAGCGGGACAGAAGACAAACCACCCCGGCGCCCATTAGGTACCGGAGTGTATCGTCAGAAGTCAGGAACCTCTTCGGTTCCGCTACAGGAGCAATTCATGGCTGACAAGTCCCCGCGTCAAACAGCATCCAAAAAATCCGGCAAGTCCATCAAGGAAAAGCGGGCCGACAAGAAAGCCGCTTCCGCCCCGGCCAGCTCCCTGGACATCACCTCCAGCAAGGCCGCCAAAAAGAAGTGACAGGGCAGCAGAAAAGACTGACCCTCGGCGTCCTGGCCTCAACCAAGAAGCCCGATGAGCGCCGGCTCCCCATCCATCCGCTGCATTTCGAGCGCATCGCACCCGACATCCGCGAGCACATCATCCTGGAAACCGGCTACGGCGAGCGGCTGGGCGTATCCGACGAACACCTCTCGCCTTTGGTGGGCAGGATGGCCGGCAGGGAGGCGCTGCTGGCGGAGGCCGACGTCGTCCTCCTGCCCAAGCCGCAGCCGGAAGACCTCGCCGACATGCGGGACGGCCAGGTCCTCTGGGGCTGGCCGCACTGCGTCCAGGACCGCGCCATCACCCAGCTGGCCATCGACAAGAAGCTCACGCTGATTGCCTTCGAGGCCATGAACCACTGGGCAAGCGATGGCGGCTTTGGACTGCACGTCTTCCACAAGAACAACGAACTCGCGGGGTACTGCTCCGTGCTGCACGCCCTCGCGCTGACCGGGTCCACCGGCGACTACGGCCGGAGGCTCAGCGCCACGGTCATCGGCTTCGGCGCAACAGCCCGCGGTGCCGTCACCGCCCTGAACGCCCACGGGATCCATGACGTCCAGGTGCTGACCAACCGGGGCGTGGCCGCCGTCGGTGCGCCGATCCACTCTGTGAACATCGTCCAGTTCGACCACGACGACGAAGCCCCCTTCCTGAGCCAGGTCATCAGCGAGCGCGGCAGGGTACCGCTGGCACCGTTCCTGGCCGAGAGCGACATCGTGGTCAACTGCACCCTGCAGGACCCCAACAACCCGCTGACGTACCTGCGCACGGAGGACCTGGCGGCGTTCAGTCCCGGGAGCCTCATTGTGGATGTTTCGTGCGACGAGGGCATGGGTTTCAGCTGGGCACGGTCCACCACCTTCGCCGACCCCATGTTTACGGTGGGCGACCACATCAACTACTACGCCGTGGACCACAGCCCGTCCTACCTCTGGAACTCCGCCAGCTGGGAAATCAGCCAGGCCCTGCTGCCATTCCTGGACACCGTCGTCAGCGGCCCCGGGGCGTGGGACGGCAACGACACCATTGCCCGTGCCATCGAGATCCGCGACGGCGTCATCCGCAATAAGGATGTCCTGGAGTTCCAGAAGCGCGAAGAGGCGTACCCGCACCTGGCGCTGTAGTCCTGGCTACGCGGCCGCCCGCCGGACAATCCGCACGGGCTGCCGCCGGTCCTTGAGGTCCACCCTCAGCGACAGCGAGCCCTTGCGCGCCAGGATCACTGCGACCGTCAGGGCCGCGAGGGCAGGCACGCCGCCGGACACCAGCAGCGCCACGTGCGGGTCGGCGTGCTCGGCGATCCAGCCCAGCATGGGCCCGCCGATTGCCTGGCCGCCGATCAGGACCATGATGTACAGGCTCATGACCCGGCCCCTGATGCCCATGTTGGAGCTGACCTGGACCAGCTGGTTGGACCCGGTGAGGAACATCAGGCACCAGAATCCCGAGAGCACCATGACCGCGCCGAACACCGGCATGGACGGCGCCAGCGCGGCAAGGCACAGCATGACCCCGTACATTCCCGCGCAGAACACCACGGAGCGCAGCCGGAGCCGGCGGCGCCGCGTGGATGCCACCGCGCCGGCCAGCGCGCCCAGCGCCACCAGGGCGTTCAGGAGGCCGTAGCCTGCGGCACCGGCATTGAACACGTTGTCAGCGAAGGCGGCGAGCACCACGGGCAGGCTCATGGCGAACACCGCGATGAAACCTGCCATCAGCCAGGGCCAGTAGATGGTGGGCTTGCCCAGCGCATACCGCAGTCCTTCGCGCAGCATCCCCTTGCTCTTCGGGGCGGGCTCGCTCACGAACAGTTGGTCCTTGCGCAAAAGAAGCAGCATGGCCACGGTGGAACAGCACGCCACGGCGTTGCCGGCGAAAGCCCACCCCGCACCCACGGCAGTAAGCATCCACCCGGCCAGGGCGGGGCCAATCAGGCCGCCCAACTGGAAGGTGGTGGAGTTGACGCTGATGGCGTTGCGCAGGTACGTGGGCCCCACGAGTTCATTGACGAAGACCTGCCGGGCCGGCTGGTCAAGGACCGTCACCAGGCCAAGCACCAGCGCGATGACGTAGACGTGCCACACCTCAACGGCCCCGCTCAGGGCGAGGGCCGCGAGCACGGCCGCCAGCACCGCCGCCATGCCCTGGCAGAGAATCAGGATCTTCCGCTTGGCGAACCGGTCGGCGACCATCCCGCCCCATGGTCCCAGGAGCAGGGACGGCAGGAATTGCAGCGCCACGGTGATGCCCACTGCAGTGACGGATCCGGACAGTTCCAGCACCATCCAGTCCTGGGCGATCCGCTGCATCCAGATGGCGACGACGGCGATGAAGTGGCCTATCGCGAAGATGCGGAAGTTGGGGACCCGCAGGGAGATAAAGGTGTGCTTCCAGGGCAGGCGTTCAGTGACGACGGCGAGCGGCTGGGTCTGGTGGTCCGGCGGCGCGGAGCCGGCGGTATCGATGACGGGTTGGGTGACGGTTGCCGATGACGGCGGTGGGGGTGCCACAGGTGTGTCCTCAAGTGCGTGCGGTCCGGGATGCCCTTAACGCTAGGCTGGGACTTAGGATTATGGAGACGTATCGTCCCTATAACTCGTATTGCAAACCGCAATGTCCGCGTTGTCCGCACCGATGTCCCACGGAGTCCATTGTGTTCGAACCGGCCCAGCTGCGCTCCTTCCTTGCCGTCGCGGAGACGCTGAGCTTCACCAAGGCGGCGGAGCGGCTGGGCCTGGCCCAGCCCACCGTCAGCCAGCATGTCCGCAAGCTGGAGGCGGCTGCCAAGAGGGTCCTGGTCAGCCGGGATACCCGCGATGTACGGCTGACGGACAACGGGGACGCCATGGCGGGCTTCGCCCGGAACATCCTGGCTGCCCACGATTCCGCTTCCCGCTACTTTTCCGGCTCTGCCATGCGTGGAAGGCTGCGGTTCGGCACGGCCGATGACCTGGCCATCACGGGCCTGCCGCGGATCCTGCGGGAATTCCGGCAAATCTATCCGCAGATCAACCTGGAGCTGACGGTGGGCCAAAGCGACCAGCTGTACCGGAAACTCAACGCGGGGCAGCTGGACCTGGTCTTCGTCAAGTGGGTGGCGGGAGCCAAGGACGGAACAGTGGTCCAGCATGATTCCTTTTCCTGGGTTGGGCTCGAGCAGACCACGCTGGACCCGGCGTCTCCCGTGCCGCTCATCGCCTACCCGTCACCCAGCCTGAGCCGGAAACTCGCCATCGACGCCCTCGAGTCCCACGGCAGGACCTGGCGGATCACCTGCACCACGCGCCAAATCAGCGGAGTGCTGGCGGCCGTCAGGGCAGGAATCGGCGTGGCCGTGATGCCGTCGTCGCTCGTCCCGGAAGACCTCAAAATCATCACCCGGCGGTTCGACCTGCCGGCAGTGGGCGACGTGGACTTCACCCTGATCCGCAACCCGCTGGCCAACGCGGAGGTCATTGACGCGCTGACGCAGTCCATTGTGGGCAGGACAATTAACCGGCAAGCATAACGCCGGCGGTTCCCCGATGGGCGCAGCCATTCCGCAGTTTCCATTGATTGCTGAAGGCAGCATCCCCTATGCTGACTTTCTAGGGTCAAGCAGCTGGCCGGTTCTCAAGCACGGGGGGCTCCTGCATGCCAGGATTTCCACCCGGGACAGGCAGCCAATGACGACAGCCAGGAACACCCATGCCAGCTCGGCCCATGCGCGCCCGCTCAACACTGCGCGGCCACCGGCCACCCGCCGCTCCACCCTCGGCGCCGGGATAGCAACAACCGATACCGGCTACGTAGGCAAACCCACCTGCGACACCTGCCGGACCGACGAATTCGTCTATCTGGAGTCCTACATCCCGCCTACGTACCGGCGTGACGGCACGGTCGCCGCCCTGGGCGAGGTGGCATACACATGCACCCGGTGCGAGGATTTCTCCGCCCACAGCGTGCCGGTGACCTGGACGCCGCCCGGGTGGTACCTGGGCTGACTAACGCGAGGTCTCCAGCCGCGCAACAGGCGCGGACACCAGGCATCAAAAAGGCTGGCCGGCCACCTAGTGGTGGTCGGCCAGCCTTTTTCTTGCCTCAGGGCCCCCGCTGCTAGATCAGGGCATCCGAGAGGTGGTTGGGGGTGCCGAAGCGGTGGGCGGTGATGCTGACGGCCTGTTCGTGCAGGAAGGGCAGCAGCTCAACGCGGCCCGCTTCGGTCACCGGGTGCGCGTAGATTGCCAGGTCGGGGCGTCCCCCGGCGGCCTTTGCCAGGGCCGCGGCGGTGCCGCCGATCAGGCGCACGCGGCCATTGGACAGCTTGCCCACCGCCGCGAGCCTGCCTGCCGAAACCAGCCAGTCGGTGTCGGACTCCACCGTCACCTCGATGTCCAGGGCAATCAGCACCGGGCGCAGCTGGGCGGGAAGCTCGACGGCGGTGGAGACGGTCAGCTCCGAACCCGCAAGCACGCCGGCCGCCACGGTCCGGACCAGGTGCGCCAGCGGCGCACCCTCGGACAGGCGCACCGTCACGGGAAGGCTGCGGTAGCGGAAGATGTTGCGTTCCGCGCTGAGTCCCGAGACGTCCTTCGCGGTACCGAACTCGTCTGCCCAGGCCTGCGCGTCGGAGGCGAGCGCACGCTGGACGGACTCGAGCTCAGCGGGTTCCAGGGCGGAGCCGGCCGCGTTGAGGATGCGGCGCACGCCCGCGTGGGTGATGCCGGCCTCCGCGGTGCTTGTGGCAGGGGCCCAGTCGCCCAGGCCTGCCAGGTAGTTGGGTCCGCCGGCCTTGGTTCCTGCACCGACGGCTGACTTCTTCCAGCCGCCGAACGGCTGCCGCTGCACAATGGCACCCGTGATGCCGCGGTTCACGTAGAGGTTTCCGGCCTGGATACTGTCCAGCCAGACGCCCAGTTCCTCGGAGTTCAGGGAGTGCAGCCCGGCGGTGAGGCCGTACTCGATCTGGTTCTGGAGATCGATGGCCTCTTCCAGGGTGTCGGCGGTCATCACGCCCAGGACGGGCCCGAAGAATTCGGTGAGGTGGAAGTAGGAGCCGCGTTTGACGCCATAGCGCACGCCCGGGCTCCAGAGCCGGCCGGTGCCGTCCAGCTTCTTCGGCTCAACGGCCCAGTTTTCCCCGTCGCCCAGGGTGGTAAGGGCGTTGAGGAGCTTGCCGCTGGCGGGCTCGATGATCGGCCCCATCTGGCTGGTGGGGTCCTCCGGGTAGCCCACCTTCAGGGAGGTGACGGCGTCGATCAGCTGGTTGTGGAAGCGCCTGGACTTGGCCACGGAGCCCACCAGGATCACCAGTGAGGCGGCCGAGCACTTCTGGCCGGCGTGGCCGAACGCGGAGTAGGCCACGTCCTTGGCTGCCAGGTCCAAGTCCGCGCTGGGGGTGACGATGATGGCGTTCTTGCCGCTGGTCTCGGCCAGCAGCGGCAGGTCCTGGCGGAAGGACCGGAACAGCTCGGCAGTCTCGTAGCCGCCGGTGAGGATCACCCGGTCGACAGCCGGGTGGCTGATGAGCTGCTTGCCCAGCTCCCTTTCACCGAGCTGCACCATGGTGAGCACATCCCTGGGAACGCCGGCCTCCCACAGTGCTTCGACCATCACGGCGCCGCTGCGGGCGGCCTGCCTGGCAGGCTTGATGACGACGGCGGAGCCGGCGGCGAGCGCGGCGAGGGTGGACCCGGCCGGAATGGCGACCGGGAAGTTCCACGGCGGCGTGACTACGGTGAGCTTCGCTGGGACGAACGTGGCGCCGTCGACCTTGTCCAGCTTCCGTGCGGACTCGGCGTAGTAGTGGGCGAAGTCCACAGCTTCGCTGACCTCCGGGTCGCCCTGATCGATGGTCTTGCCGGTCTCGCTGGCCATGACCTCGAGCAGGTCGGCGCGGCGGGCTTCGAGGACGTCGCCGGCGCGGTGCAGGATCTCGGCACGTTCGGCGCCTGAGAGCGCGCCCCAGGCCTTGCCCTTTTCGACGGCGGTAGTGATGGCGTCGTTCAGCTTTGCTTCGTCGTTGATGAACGCGGCTTCCACGGCAGCGCTGCCGAGCGTGGAGGACGGGACGCGCTCCAGGATGGCGCGGCCCCAGTCGCGGTTGGCCGGCAACGACGGGTCGGTGTCCGGGGTGTCCTTGAACGAGTCGTGCGGCAGGGGCTGCGGCGGGAGGTTGCGGTCCTGCTGGCGGTTGGCCGGCGGGACACTGTTGTCCAGCGCGTCGAGGGAGGACAGGAAACGCTGCTTTTCGCGCTCGAACAGCGATTCGTTCTCGCTGAGTTCAAACACGGCGGACATGAAGTTGTCCTGGCTGGCGCCCTCTTCGAGGCGTCGGATCAGGTAGGCGATGGCGACGTCGAACTCGGCCGGGTGCACCACCGGCGTGTAGAGCAGGAGCGAGCCGACGTCCTTCTTGACGGCCTCGGCCTGTCCCTGCGCCATGCCGAGCAGCATCTCAAACTCGATACTCTGCGGTGCGGTATCCGCAATGCCGCGCTGCTTGGCAAGGAGCCAGGCGAAGGCGATGTCGAACAGGTTGTGGCCGGCCACGCCAATCCGGATGTTCTTGATCCGCTCCGGGTGCAGGGAGTAGTTGATGACGCTCTTGTAGCTGGTGTCCGAGTCCTGCTTGGTTCCCCACGTTGCCAGCGGCCAGTCGTGGAGGGAGGCTTCCACCTGCTCCATGGGCAGGTTGGCGCCCTTCACCACGCGGACCTTGATGGCGGCGCCGCCGTTGGCGCGGCGCTCAGCGGCCCAGTCCTGCAGGCGGATCATGGCGGAGAGTGCGTCCGGAAGGTAGGCCTGAAGCACGATGCCGGCTTCAAGGTTCTTGAACTGGGGCTTGTCCAGGATCCTGGTGAAGACCGCGATGGTCATGTCCAGGTCCTTGTACTCCTCCATGTCCAGGTTGATGAACTTGGCCTTGGGAAATGACGCTGCCCGCTCGAACAGCGGGGTGAGCTTCTCGACGACGTGCTCAACGGCTTCGTCGAAGGCCCATGGCGAGTGCGGGGCCACCGTGGAGGAGACCTTGATGGAGACGTAGTCGACGTCGGGACGTGCCAGCAGCGTGTGCGTGCCCTCGAGCCGGCGGGAGGCCTCGTGCTCGCCCAGGACGGCTTCACCCAGGAGGTTGACGTTCAGCTTGATGCCGTCCTTGCGGATCTTGGCAATGGCAGGTCCCAGCTTGGCGTCGGTGGCGTCAACGATCAGGTGGCCCACCATCTCGCGCAGGACCTTTCGCGCGACCGGGATGACAACCTGCGGCAGGACCGGGGCCATGGTTCCGCCAAGTGCCACGGCGCTCCGCATGTACCAGGGCAGGAAGGCCGGGACTTTGGGGGCCAGAGCGGCGAGGTTTCGTGCGGCGACGTTCAGGTCCTCGGGGCGGACCACGCCGTCCACGAAGCCAACGGTGAACTCCAGGCCGTTGGGGTCCTTCAGGACGCCGGCGAGCTGCTGGGCAGAAGCGTCCACGGGAACCTTGGATGCCTCGGTCAGCCAATGGCGGACCAGTGCCACCGCTTCGTTGGCCAATGCCTTGGCCTGGGGCACGTCGACATCGACAGTCCGGGGCGCAGTTCCGGTGGCGACTGCCGGTTCCATTGCAATGTGGGTCATGGCTTTTCTCGTTCTTTCCTGGGGTTCAAGGAGGTCTTATCCACCAGTATGAGCTTCCAGTCACATAAGATAAAGCGATCTTTTCTAAGCAATACAGGTTAGAAAAGATGAACTATTGCACATCGCCGGATTGCCCCTTCCCCCACCCGACGCTCTCTCACTTAACGCCGCAAATTCCCGGACGCTCTCCCACTTGATGCGGGAAAAACGGAAACGCTCTATCACCCTCCACAGGAAGGTGATAGAGCGTCCGGGGGTAAAGCGACGTTAGGTGATAGAGCGTCCGGGGTAAAGCGACGTTAGGTGATAGAGCGTCCGGGAGTCAGACGAGGGGGCGGTGCATCTCCACGATCTCCTCATGCCGGGGGCTGTTGGGGTTCATCAGCGAGTGCTTCTTTCCGTAGAAGAAGTAGATCGCCAGGCCAACAAGGAGCCAGACGCCGAACCGCGCCCAGGTTTCCCAGTGCAGCTGGAACATCAGGAATGCCGACGCCAGGACACCGAAGGCCGGGATGAACGGCATGAACGGCAGGCGGAAGGTCCGGGGCGCATCCGGCTTCTTGTAGCGGAACACGATCACCGAGAAGCAGACGACGACGAACGCGGCCAGGATGCCGATGTTGGTCAGGTCGGCAACAGCCTTGATGGGGAACACGCCTGCCAGCAGGGCGGAGGCGACGCCGGCAATCCACGTGACGCGCTGCGGGGTGCCGTGGCGGTCCGTCTTGGAGAACCAGCCGGGCAGCAGGCCGTCGCGGCTCATGGAGAACCAGACGCGGGTAACGCCCAGGAGGAAGGTCAGCATCACGGTCAGGATGGACAGGACGGCGAACACCGAGATGATGGTGGCAATCACCGGCAGGCCCACACCCGTGAAAGCGGAGGCAAAACCGGCCGTGGGGTCAATGTCCTTGTAGTTCTGCATGCCGGTCAGCACCAGGGTGGCCGCCACGTAGAGCAGCATCGCAATAATCAGGGAAAGAATGATGGCCTTGGGCATGTGCTTCTTGCCGTCCTTGGCCTCTTCCGCCGCGGTGCTCATGGCGTCGTAGCCGAAGACGGCGAAGAAGACCGTGGCCGCGCCGGCCAGGACCGGGCCGAAGCCGCTGGGCATGAACGGGTTGTAGTTGTTGGTGTCGATGTAGAAGACACCCAGTCCGATGATAAAGAGGATGAGGATGACCTTGATGGCAACGGCCACGAGTTCGAACCGGCCGAAGGCCTTGGTGCCGCGGGACAGGATCCAGGTCACGATCAGGCAGACCACGATGGCCGGAATGTTGACGATGCCGCCCCGGCCTTCGTCAGCGGTGGACGTCATCCAGATGGGCATGTTGATGCCGATTCCCGAGAGGAAGGCGTCGAAGTAGCCGGAAATGCCGATGGCAACCACCGCCACGATGGCGATGTACTCCAGCAGGAGGTCCCAGCCGATGAACCAGCCGATGATCTCGCCAAGCGCCACGTATCCGTAGGTATAGGCGGACCCTGCGCGGGGAATCATGCCCGCGAATTCCGCGTAGGACAAAGCAGCGGCGGCCGACGCAAGGCCTGCCACCAGGAAGGAGATCAGCACCGCGGGCCCCACGCCGGGTGTGCTCTCGCTGCCGGCGGCCACCAGTCCCGCGAGGGAAAAGATGCCGACGCCGATAATGCCGCCTACGCCGATCGCCGTAAGCTGCCAAAGCCCGAGTGACTTAAAGAGGCCACTGTGTTTGTTCTCTTCTTCAATGTCGTCAATGGGCTTGCGCCGCATGATCGACTGGGTCATATCTCTAGTGCTCATCAGGAACTCCTGCTTGGGGTGCGACCCCGTCACGGCGCGCGCGAAGAATCGCTTGTGACGGGGGTAACTCGGTCCCAACAGTATGCAAGCGGGATTGCGTTAGATAAAGTGACTACTTCTAACCTATATTCGTTAGTTTCGGTAAGGATTTCCCTATGCTTGACGTCCGCCGGCTCCGTCTACTCCGTGAACTCAGCATCAGGGGGACCCTCGCGGAGGTGGCGGAGGCACTGCAGTACAGCCCGTCGTCGGTCTCCCAGCAGCTTGCCCTGCTGGAAAAGGAAGTAGGCGTCGAGCTGCTCCGCAAGACGGGGCGCCGGGTGCAGCTCACGCCCCAGGCCGAAGTCCTCGTGGCGCATACCGCAAGCCTGCTGGAAACCATGGAGCAGGCCGAGGCGGACCTGGCGGCATCGTTGACAACGGTCACCGGCACCGTCCGGATTGCCGTTTTCCAGTCGGCAGCCCTCGCCCTCATGCCGGAAACACTCACGCGCATGTCCCGCACCTACCCCGAGGTCCGGATCGAGATGATCCAGCGGGAGCCCGAGACCGCCCTCCACGAAACCTGGGCCCGCGATTTCGACCTCGTCATTGCCGAGCAGTATCCGGGCCATGCCGCCCCCCGTTATCCCGAGCTGGACAGGGTCAAGCTGACCACCGATGCCATCCGGCTCGCCGTTCCGCCGGCGTCCGACGGCGGCCCCGCCATCTCCTCGATCGAGGACACCGCGGAACTCGCCTGGGTGATGGAGCCGCGGGGTGCCGCGTCGCGGCACTGGGCTGAGCAGGCCTGCCGGAGTGCGGGGTTCGAACCCGACGTGCGCTATGAGACCGCTGATCTCCAGGCCCAGATCCGGCTCATCGAGTCGGGCAACGCCGTGGCGCTGATGCCGGACCTGGTGTGGACCGGCCGGGACACCACGGCCCGGCTCCTGGATCTGCCGGGGAAGCCGCGGCGCACCGTCTTCACCTCGGTCCGCCGCTCCAGCGCAAAGCGCCCCGCCATCCTGGCTGCCCGGGAAACCCTTGCAGCCACGGCAGGAGCAGTGGCGGGGGACGTCGCCGGGTGACCGGCCGCCGTCGAACGTGTCCTTGCACCCCGGAACTCCGGTCCTCCCTGCGCAAGTGTTTCCTGCGTCACTGCGCGGCAGGGCCCCCGCCGCTAGACTAAAGCCGTTATGAATCGAACAATGTTCAAGTCCAAAATCCACCGGGCCACCGTCACTCACGCTGACCTGCACTACGTAGGTTCGGTCACCGTCGACCTGGACCTGCTCGAGGCCGCCGACATCCTGCCGGGTGAGCTGGTGTCCATCGTGGACGTGACCAACGGCTCCCGCCTTGAGACCTACACCATTGCCGGCGAGCGCGGCTCCGGCGTCATTGGCATCAACGGGGCCGCGGCCCACCTGATGCAGGAAAACGACATTGTCATCCTGATTACCTACGCGCAGATGACCACCGAGGAAGCCAAGAGCTACGAGCCCAGGGTGGTCCACGTGGACGAAAACAACCGCGTGATCCAACTGGGGAACGACCCCGCCGAGGGCCTTACCCCGGGCTTGCTGCGCCCCCCTTTCGCACTTAACAACGCCGCACTGTAACCGGAGCGTGAGCCCCGGTCCCCTGCTCCGCCGCGCCCTGCGGGCTGTGCCATGCTAGGCGTGCTGGCCGGCTTCTTTGTGGTGTGGTGCATCATCCTGGTGGGCTGGTTCGTGGGCCGGCAGAAGATCCTGGGTGACAACGCCCGGCAGGTGCTGAGCTCCCTCACGTTTTTCGTCGCCAGCCCGGCACTGCTCTTTGAAACCCTCAGCAAGGCGCGCCTCGCCGAAGTCTTCGCGGCTCCGCTGCTGGTAGCGGCGGTGTCCGCCATCGCCACGGCCACGATCTTCTTTGCCATTGCCAAGTTCTGGCTCAAACGTTCGCTTCCCGAGTCGCTGATGTCCTCCATGGCGGCTTCGCTGGTCAACTCGGCCAACCTGGGCATTCCCATCGCGGTCTACGTGCTGGGCGACGCCAGCTACGTGGCGCCGCTCCTGATCTTCCAGCTCGCCTTCTTCACGCCGCTGTTCCTGATGCTCCTGGACTCAAGCACCAGCAGCCACCGCACCACGCCGCTGACCTTCCTCGTAATGATCGTGCGGAACCCCATGATCGTCGGCTCGGCGCTGGGCCTGCTGGTGGCAGGCACCGGCTGGCAGATCCCGGAACTGGTCATGGAGCCGATCCACCTGATCGGCGGCGCGGCGATTCCCGCCATGCTGATCGCGTTCGGCATGAGCCTGAACGGCACCCGCCCGCTGCAGGCGTCCGCGGGCCGCCGCATGGACACGCTCCTTGCCAGCGCCTTCAAACTCGGCGTCCAGCCGGTGCTTGCCTATCTCTTGGCCCGCTTCCTGCTGGGGCTGGAGGGCCACATCCTGTTCGCCGTCGTCGTGACCGCCGCGCTGCCAACCGCGCAGAATGTCTTTGTGGCCGCCAGCCGCTACAAGACCGGCCTTACCGTGGCCAAGGACACCGTTTTGATAACCACCGTGGTGGCAGTGCCGGCCATGATCGGCGTGGCGCTGCTGCTGACCTGACCCTGGAGGGCTGATGGAAACAGTTGTGGACACCGTGGTGATCGGCGGCGGGGCGATGGGCTCGGCGGCCGCGTGGGCGCTGTCGCGCCGCGGCCGGCAGGTGACGCTGGTGGAGCAGTTCGGGCCCGGGCACCGGATCGGGGCCTCCCACGGCACCACCCGCAACCTGAACCCGGGCTACCACCGGCCCGAGTACGTGGCCATGCTGGCCGAGGGGCTTGCCCTCTGGGACGAGCTCGAGGAGGAAAGCGGGGAACAGCTGCTGGCGCGCACGGGGGTGGTCAACCACGGGCCTGAGCCGCTGTTCGCCGACGTTGCCGCCGCCCTGGAACAGGCCGGGATCCGCGCGGAATTCCTCCACCCCGAAGAGGCCGCCGAGCGCTGGCGCGGCATCCGCTTCGACCAGCAGGTGCTCCACCTGCCCGACGGCGGCCAGCTCAACCCTGATGCGGCCCTCCCTGCCATGCAGCGGCTCGCCGTGGCCCGCGGCGCCGAGATGCGGCACCACACCAAGGTGGTGGACTTCCAGGTCATGGACGACGGCGTCCGGCTGGTTGTGGAGTCCGCAGCCGGAACGGAGGTGCTCGCCGCGGCGCAGGTGGTGGTGACGGCCGGCGGCTGGACGGAAAAACTCCTGGGCGGGGCGGTCACCAACGGCTCCGGGTTGCGGATTCCGCAGCTGCGCGTCACCCAGGAACAGCCGGCGCACTTCCGGGTCACGGACCCGGGAGCAGCATGGCCTGGTTTCAACCACTATCCGGGGGCGGGCGCGGACTACAAGGGCTGGTATTCCCCTGTGTACGGGATGCAGACTCCGGGTGAGGGAATTAAGGCCGGCTGGCACGGAGTGGGCCCCGTGGTGGATCCGGACCGGCGGTCCTTCCTTCCGGAGCCTGTGCAGCTTGCCGCCCTCCAGGAGTACGCCCGGACATGGCTGCCCGGGGTGGACGCGGACTCCTTCGAGGCGGTCAGCTGCACCTACACCACCACCCCGGACGAGGACTTCGTCCTGGACCGGATCGGCCCCGTGGTGATCGGCGCCGGATTCTCGGGCCACGGGTTTAAGTTCACCCCCGTCATCGGCCGGATCCTTGCGGATCTGGCCACCGGCACCCGGCCCGCTCCGGAGATCTTCCGCGCCGGTCGCTGATCGCCGGCTACGAGTTGCCGGCCACGGTTGCCGGCTGCTGGTTCCGGCCGCCGGTGCCGGAAGTCAGCGTGGGGCAGGCTATCGAGAGCTGTCCTCCGCGTCGGTGAGGACCGGCTCCCCGCTGCCCCCGCCGTCTTCGCCGCCGGCGTCCTTTGTGCCCGCCCGCACGGCAGGCATTGCCAGGACTGCTGCCACCGTCAGGACCCCGGCTGCAAGGGCAGCCACGAACACCGCACCGGAAGCGGCCACCACCGCCGGGCCGTTGCTGCCGCCTCCGGCCGTTTGCCCGTAGATGGCGTTGGCCACGGCGCCGAAAACGGCCACGCCCAGTGCGCTCCCGATGGACCGGGCGAACATGTTGGTGCTGGTGACCACACCCCGCTCATTCCAGGAAACGCTGGACTGGGCAGCGATCAGGGTGGGGGTGGCCACCAGCCCCAGGCCGAGTCCGACGACGAAGCAGCTGGCGGCGACCAGCGCCACGCTGGGAGCAGCCGCGGTGAGTGCAAGGACCGCGAGGCCGGCCACGGTGATGGAGATGCCGATGAGCGCTGTGGCCTTGAACCCGATCCGCAGGTAGAAGCGTCCGGCCTGCGAGGCACTGATCGGCCAGCCCAAGGTGAGTGCCGCCAAGGCCAGCCCGGCGACCAGTGGCGAGCTGGCCAACGCACCTTCCAGGAACGTGGGCACGTAGGACGTCAGTCCGATCATGACGGCACCGACGCCGAAGGACACGAGGGCTGTGGTGCCGAGGAGCCGGCGGGATATCACCCAGGATGGCAGCACGGGCTCCGCCGCGCGTCGTTCCACCAGGAGGAACAGGGCCAGCAGCACCCCTCCCACGGCAAAGATGCCAAGACTCACCGGTGAAGTCCAGGCCCAGCCCTGGCCGCCCTCGAGGGCACCAAGGATCAGCAGGCCAAGCGAAGCCGCCAACAGCCCCGCGCCGGCGTAGTCCACCCGGTGTTTGGCCCTTTCCACGTTCTCGTGCAGGGTCCGGACGAGCATCCATCCCGCCAGCAGGCACAGCGGGATGTTGACCAGGAAGATTCCGCGCCAGAAGCCCACGGCGGCAAAAATGCCGCCCAGGCTTGGTCCCACCACGGAGGAAACCGCCCACACACTCGCGAGGTAGCCCTGGACCTTGGCCCGCTCCTCCAGTGAGTAGATGTCCCCTGCGATCGTGATCGAGACGGGCAGCACTGCGCCGGCACCGAGCCCCTGCAGGGCACGGAAGGCGATCAGCGCGGGCATGCTCCAGGCGATGCCGCACAGCACAGACCCCAGGAGGAACAGCCCGATGCCCGCAAGGATGATCGGTTTGCGCCCCACCATGTCCGAGAGTTTTCCGTAGATTGGCACGGAGACAGCCTGAGCCAGCAGGTACGCCGAAAAGAGCCAGGGGAACGACTCGAACCCGCCGATGTCCCGGACAATCGACGGAACGGCCGTGGCCACGATGGTGGAATCGATGGCCACCAACCCGGTGGCGAGCATCAGGGCAATGAGGATGGGGCCCCGTTCAGAACGGAAGCCCACTCCCTGGGCGCGGGTGGCGGACATAAGTCTCGTTTCGGTTTCCGGGTGGTGTCACCTCCACTCTAGGTACCCAGGAAGAAGGCCGACTACCGTTTGTCCTGGTGTTCGTCCAGGATCCGGGCGCAGCGGATGAAGCCGAGGTGGGAGTAGGCCTGGGGGTGGTTTCCCAGATGGGTTTCGGTGCCGGGATCGTACTCCTCCGGCAGCAGCCCGGTGGGCCCGAAGAGGTTCACCAGCTGGTCGAAGAGGTCCCAGGCTTCCTCGATCCGGCCCGTGGCAACGTACGCCTCGATCAGCCAGGTGGTGCAGATGTGGAAGCCGCCCTCCAGCCCCGGCAGGCCGTCGTCGTACCTGTACCTGAACACGGTGGGCCCCACCCGGAGTTCCCGCTCCACGGCGGTGACGGTATCCAGGAACCGCTGGTCCGTGACGTCCAGGAGCCCGGAGAGCCCGATGTGCAGGACGGCGGCATCCAGGTCCGGGCTGTCATAGGCCACCGTGTAGGACTTCGCGGACTCGTCCCAGCCCTCCCGCAGGACTTCGTCCCTGATGGTGGCGGCCACCGGCGCCCAGGCTGCCTCGGGAACCCGGCCGTGGCGGGACGCCGTGCGGAGTGCGCGATCAAGGGTCACCCAGCACATCACTTTGGTGTAGATGTGGTGCCGCGGTGCCCGGCGGGCCTCCCAGATGCCATGGTCGGGTTCGTGCCAGCGGGCCAGGACGGCTGACGCCATCTGGACCATCAGCTCCCAGTGTTCGTCGGCGAGTGCCCCCTCCCGTTCACTCAGGGCAAGGATCAGCTCGGCGATGGGGCCAAAGACATCCAGCTGGACCTGGTGGTCAGCTGCGTTGCCGATCCTCACGGGACGGGACCCGGCGTACCCGGGCAGGCTGTCGATGACGGCTTCCGTGGAAAGGGGTGCGCCCGTCACGGAATAGAGGGGGTGCAGCCATTCGGGGCCGGGGGCGTGCTCAAGGATCCGGCCCAGCCAGGACAGGAAGCCCGCGGCCTCCCGGGTGGAGCCCAGGTCCACCAGCGCGTTGACGGTCATGGAACCGTCCCGCAGCCAGCAGTACCGGTAATCCCAGTTCCTCGTCCCGCCGATCCCTTCGGGCAAGGAGGTTGTGGGTGCCGCCAGTACCGCGCCCGTGGGTTCATGCACCAGGGCACGCAGGACCAGGGCCGACCGCCGGACCAGGGATGGTTTGACGCCCGGCAGGACGAGCCCCTGCACCCACTGCCGGGCATGCAGCGCCACCGCGGAGCGCCGGTCCGCCTCACTTTCGGGTACCGCGGGCTGGTGCTCCGTGTCTCCGCAGCGCAGGTTCAGCACCACCGGGCCGTCCTGCAGGTTGACGGCGGCGGTGGCCGTGGCGTGGCGCCCGTCCGAGGTGATGCTGAAGGTCACGCCGGGCGCCAGCAGGATGAACGGCTCCGACGTCCCCACCACGTGCAGTTCCTCGCCGCGGGCCTCCATGCTGAACGGGGCGTTGGCGTAGTCCGGCCTGGGGGCAAAGGTGATCCTGGCGGCGCCATTGCCGGAGAGCACCCGGACCAGGCTGGTGATCCCCTCAGGGGCCGGCTCAAGGTAGTCCGTTACCGTAACGTCCGCCCAGCGGGTTTCAACAATCATGGTGCTATCCACGTAGCGCTGCCCCAATACCTGGGAGGCCTTGACCGGCTCCACCGAAAAATGACCTGCGGCGTCTCCGCCCAGGATGTGCGCGAACAACGATCCGGAGTCAGGCAGGGGGTGGCTCATCCAGCAGATTTTCGCGTCCGGTGTCACCAGGGCTGTCGAGGATCCGTTGCCGATCAGGCTGTGCCGTTCCAGGCCCACGGCGTCCTCGCCGAAGAGCCAGGCACGCCGCAGCTCGAACAGGATCGCCAGCACCCGGGCGAAGGATTCCGGGTCGCGGAGCCGGTAGGAGGCAGAGGTCTCCCCCAGGCCCACCCGCAATCCCATGTCCGGCCCGCGCAGGGTGGCCATGGCCAGTTCATCGCTGTCCGCGTCACCCGCATACATGGCCGCGCTGGCTCCCAGCCTGGACCGCAGGCTTTCCAGGGCCTCCGCCTTGGACGGCTCCACCACGGACAGGTCCAGCACGGAGCCATCCACAATGAAGTGCAGTCCGTGGGCGCGGGCCACCTCCCGTGCGGTGTCCGTCACGGCCGCCACGATGTCCGGGGCTGCCGGCCGGGTGTGCACCGAAACGGCCACGGGTTTGCGCTCTATCCAGATGCCCTTCTGGAACCCCACGGCCTCGTTGAGCGCGGTGTGGACTTTTTGCAGGACAGACTCGGTGGCGAGGGTCTGCTGGTGCGCGAACCCCATATCGAATTCGGCGCCGTGCGAGCCCACCAGGTGCACCTCCGCCGGCAGGCGCGATACCGCGGCGAGGTCACGCAGCGACCGCCCGGAGATGACGGCGGCGTGGGTGTTGGGTAGCGCTGCCAGGGCGCGCAGCGCGATGGCGGCACTTCCCAGCGGGAGCGTCTCGGTGGAGATGCCTTCGGCGTCGCACAGGGTTCCACCGTAATTGCAGGCCACAATCAGCCCCGGTACCCGGGCCAGCACCTTCAGTTCCGCCAGCAGCGCAGGCGTGAGCCCTTCGTCGGCGGCGTCGGACTGGACGAATGTCCGGAGCATGCCCAGCGGCAGGGACCTGGTGAGCAGTGCGGAATCCGCGACGCTTTGGTTCAACGGCGTTGGCATCCATGTACCCCTTTGAGGCAGGACCGGGCCGGGACTACAGCCGCTGGATCTCCTGCGGGCTACCGGTTGGTGCCCCTCCCCGGGGTTCCCGGAACTCCGGAGGGGGCACTCCCATCGTCAGCCTCCGCGGTTACCCCCGAAAGTCCCCTGTATTGCGTATGTGTAAAAGTCTGCGGTCCCTGCGGCTGCACGCACAGCGGGCTATAACTGCCCGCTCAAACCCGTGCCAGCCCCGCGGCTTCGGCCAGGAGCTCCACGGACCGCAGCCGGGCGTCCGTGCCGGTGCTCTGGTGCGCCACGATGAGCTCGTCGGCGTCGGCGTGCCGGCCGAAACTGTCCAGGTAGTCCATGACGACGTCGGGCGTTCCCACCGCGGAATTCGTCATCATCTGGGAGACGTGCTGCCCCTGCGGCGAATCGAGGATCATGTCCGCCTCGTCGTCCGTGAACTCGCGGCCGCCGCCGAAGAACAGCGACACCCGTGCACGTTTGGTGGCCTGCATCATGGCCTGCGCTTCGGAGGCCGAATCGGCGGCAATGACGTTCACACCGGCGATGACATGCGGGGCATCCAACTGCGCCGAGGGCTTGAACTCCCGGCGGTAGAGGGCCACCGCGTCCTGCAGGGCGTTCGGGGCAAAGTGGGAGGCGAACGCGTACGGCAGCCCCAGCTGGGCGGCGAGGCGCGCGCCGAACAGGGACGAGCCCAGGATGTACAGCGGCACGTTCGTGCCCTTGCCGGGGGTGGCTTCCACGCCCTGGATCCGGGTGGGCCCGGTGAGATAGCCCTGGAGCTCCAGGACGTCCTGCGGAAAGCTGTCGGCGGACATCGGGTCCCGCCGCAGCGCGCGCATGGTGTTCTGGTCACTTCCCGGCGCACGTCCCAGGCCAAGGTCGATGCGGCCCGGATGCAGGGTTTCCAGCGTGCCGAACTGCTCGGCGATGGTCAGCGGTGAGTGGTTGGGCAGCATGACGCCGCCGGCGCCGAGGCGGATGCTTTCGGTGTGTGCGGCGACGTGGGCTATGAGCACGCTGGTGGCGGAGGAGGCGATCGAGGACATGTTGTGGTGCTCGGCGTACCAGACGCGGCGGTACCCCAGCTTTTCCGCGCTTTGTGCCATGGCCACGCTGCCCGCGAAGCTCTCCGCCGCCGTCTGGCCCTTCCCGATGGTTGCCAGGTCAAGGATGGAGAGGGGGAGAGTCACGTCGGGTGCCGGCCTTTCAAAGCTGTTCATTGGGTTCGCGCCCGCCGGATCGCGGCAGGCACTTGATGCATAACGACGGCGGGGGCCGGCTTATTTCAGCCCGTCCAGGAATACTCAGCAAACTTATGATGTTGCCGCCCCTATGAGCCTGAATACGTCGAACCAGCTGGAACTGTCCGCAACGATTGACCTGAAGGACCTGGGAACCGTTCACCGGCTTGGCTTTGGTGCCATGCGCATTGTCGGTGACGGTGTGTGGGGTGAGCCCGCTGACCGCAGCACCGCGGTCCGGGTGGTGCGCCGCGCCGTCGAACTCGGGGTGGACTTCATCGACACCGCCGACTCCTACGGCCCCAACATCAGTGAAGAGATCCTGGCTGAGGCGCTGCACCCCTACAAGGACGGACTGAAGATCGCCACGAAGGTGGGCTTCACCCGCACCGGCCCCAACCAGTGGATTCCCGTGGGCCGGCCGGAGTACCTGCGCCAGCAGACTGAACTCAGCCTGCGGAAGCTCAAGGTGGACACTTTGGACCTGCTGCAGCTCCACCGGATTGACCCCAAGGTGGACGCTGAGGAGCAGTTTGGTGTGCTCCGCGAGCTCCAGGACGAGGGCAAGGTCCGGGCGCTGGGCCTCTCGCAGGTCAGCGTTGAGGAACTCGAAGCCGCCGGAAGGCACTTCACCGTGTCCACCGTCCAGAACCGGTACAACCTCACGGACCGCAGCTCCGAGGATGTCCTGCGTTACTCGGAGGAAAACGGCATCGGCTTCATTCCGTGGGCCCCGATCTCAGCGGGCGAGCTTGCCCAGCCGGGCGGGCCGCTGGATGAGGCCGCGAAGCGCCTTGGTGCCACCACCTCGCAGGTGGCGCTGGCGTGGCTGCTGCGCCGCTCCCCCGTGATGATGCCTATCCCCGGCACCGGGTCCGTGAAGCACCTGGAAGAAAACCTGGCCGCGGCCAAGGTCACGCTGGACGAGGACACCTACGCTGAACTTGAAGCCGCAGCCGGATAACCGCGGCGGATGGAGAAGCAGCACGGCAAAACAGTCGCCAACGACAGGAGCAACACCATGGCAAACATTCTGATGGTTGTATCCGCAGCCGATTCCCTCACCATGAAGGACGGCAGCGAACACCCTACCGGGTTCTGGGCCGAGGAGCTGGTGGTGGCGCACCAGACCCTGCTCGACGCCGGCCACACCGTCCACCTCGCCACCCCGCGTGGAGCGAAGCCAACGGTGGACCAGGTCAGCCTGGCCGCGGAATCCGCGGGCGGCGAGGACCGCGCGAAAGGCTTCCGGGACTACCTGGCGTCCATCGACGGCGAGCTCTCGAACCCGCTGGTGCTTGCCGGCGTCGACCCTTCCGCCTATGACGCCGTGGTGATGCCGGGCGGGCACGGACCCATGGCCGACCTGTACAAGGACGCCGACCTGGGCCGGCTGCTGGTGTCAGCCAACAAGGACGGCAAGATCATTGCCCCCTTCTGCCACGGTCCCGCCGGGCTGCTCAGCGCAACGGACGACGACGGCACGTTCGTTTTCGCCGGACGCCGCCTCACAGTCTTCACCAACGAGGAAGAGCTGGGCGGCGGCACGGGCGAGAACACGCCGTGGCTGGTGGAGGACGCGCTGAAGGAGAAGGGCGCGATGATCGAGAACGGGGCCGCCTGGACCTCCAACGTGGTCCGCGACGGCAACCTCATCACCGGGCAGAACCCGCAGTCCAGCGAGGACGTCGCCAAGGAAGTCATCAAGGCACTGGGCTGACTCTGGACCCAGGCAGCTGACACACGGAGGGCCAGGTCATGGTGACCTGGCCCCTCCGCTGTGTCGCACTTCCTGGGGCGTCCGGCGCCTCAGTCCGGACCTCAGACGGCGCAGCCGCCGAGGGCGATCGTTCCGTCGATGGCCTTTATCTGGATCTGAATCTCGCCCATGTTTGTTATCAAGGCCGTGACCGTCGACTTCTGCGCAGTGATTGCGTCCTTGTTCTGCTTCTTTTGCGCCTCCAGCGTACGCAGCGTTGCCTGGGCGTCGGTGACCTGCTTGTCCAGGGCTGTCAGCTGCAATTGCAGTGACGCCAGGTTTGCCTCGACGGCGCTGATCTCGCCGTTCAGCTTGCTAAGCTGATCCGCCAGTGGCGCCACCCGCTCCTGCAGGGAAACGATTTCAGCTTCCTTGGCCGTTATCCTGGCGTTCGCGGCGGTGACTTGCGCGGCCAGGCTTTCCGCCAGTGTGTTCAGCGAAGCAACCTCGGCTTCCTTTGCCGCGGCGGCTTTGTCCGCGTCATCCAGGGCTGCCTGGAGCACAGAGAGTTCGTCCTGCAGCGCCCGGATCTCGGACTCCTTGCCGTCAACTGCAGTGTCCGCCGCCGCAAAGTCGTCCTGGGCCTGGGCCAACTCCAGGTTCCTTGTGGCCAGGACCGCTTCCTGGTCGGCGATGGCCTGCTGGACGTTCTGCGCGGCGGACTCCAGCCCCTGCAGGGTGGCCTCAAGGTTTGCCACGATTTCCTCTTGGGCCGCGACCGCATCTGCTGCGTCCGCGGCCGCCTGCTCAGCCACGGCACGCTGTTCCTCCAACGCTGACAGCTCCGCCTGCTTGGCACTCACCGCCGACTCCGCCTCGTCGAGCGCGTCCTCAAGGCCGGGAACCTGGGCCTCAAGGTCGGCAATGTCAGATTCTTTTGCCGTGACGCCGGCATTGGCTGCCGTCAATGCCGCCTGGAGCGGCGCAGCGTTCTGCTGCAGCGTGCTGCTTTCCTGCTGCTTGGCCAGCAGTTGGGTGTTCAACGTGTTGACCTGGGTGTTGAGGGCCGCCAGGTCACCCTGCAGGCCCGAGATTTGCGCCGTCTTGTCGGTGATCGCGGTATTGATGGGGGTGAGCTCTGCCGCCTTGCGGTCACGCTCCGCGATCAGATCGCGCTTCTTTTGCGAGTTGCCGTTGATCGCGTTGATCTGGGAGGTCAGGGCGGCAATCTCGGCATCCAGCGCCGCTTTCTGGTCCTGAAGCGCCGTGAGCTCCTCCTTGGCGTTGCTGATCGCCGCCCGCTTGGCCGTGATAGCAGCGCCGGTGGCCGAAACCTGGCCCTCCAGAACTGTGATTTCACCGGTGACCGCAGCGATCCTGTCATCGTTCGCCGTCACTGCAGCTGCCGCTTCTGCTGCCGTCTGCTGAAGTGTGGCCAGTTCGACGAACGCGGCTTCGATCGCGGCGTTTTTGTCATCCAGGGCGGCTTGGGCATCGGCGGCAGTTGACTCCAGTACCGTCAGTTCGCCCTGGGCAGCAGCGATATGGGTTGCCTTGTCCGTAACAGCATCGTCCGCTTCTTGTGCTTGGGCTACCATGCCGGCAAGCGTCTCCTGGGCCTCGGTAACCAGAACCTCCTGCGCCTTCACCGCCCCATCTGCGGTGATACCGGCGGCCTCGAGTATGGCGAGTTGCGCTTCGGCGTCGACAACAGCCGTCTCCGCCACGGTGACGGCATCGGCGGCCTGAACAGCCTTGCCCGTCAGTATGGTCAGTTCCTCCTGAGCCAGCACAATTTGGGCTTCCTGGCCAGCCACGGCGCTGGCCGCGTCAACAGCTGCCTGTTGCAGGGCTTCACGTTGACCCTGTGCCACGGCAATGGCTGCATCATTGGTGTCCCGAGCAGTAATCAACTTGTCAGCCTCGACCTTTAACACATCCAACGCAGCCACGGCTGCGTCAAGTTCTTCCTCCAGCGGGGCCAGTTCGCTCGCCACGTCCAGCTGCTGGCCGTCAAGCCTGGCCAGCTCAGCCTTTGCCTCGACGATGGCGGTCGACTTGAGCTTCGCTTCCGCTTCCACCCTGGCCAGCTCAGACTTCGTGCTGGCGATGTCCTTATCGAGTTGCTCTTCCTGGGCCGCAAGGCCGTCCAGCGCCTCTTGAACTGCCGCCATGTCACCGGACACCACGTCTGCCTGGCCCTGGAGCTTTTCCTTCTCCGCCTGCAGCGCGGCGATGGCATCAGCATTCCTCTTGGACGCTGCCTTCAGCAGGTTCTCCTGGACGGGGCCGCGGTGCGCCAGCTGGTTCACCACCCCATTGCAGATCCCGGCGTTAGCGCTGGTACCTGCGGCGGCCGGCTGGATCAGCACGAGGCTGCTGGTGAGCAGGCCCGGCAGGACGACGGCCGCCGCGAGCCGGCGTGAGAGGACAGACGTGGACGGGGAAGTGCGCATGCGAGCTCCTGTTGAGACCATCGGGCGGCCCACTCTGGCCGCTGCCTGGACTAACCGTAGGTGGCGGCAGGGGCGGAGCACACGCGTAGTCCCCCACCCGTCTTTCCGCTTAAGTACTCGTTTTCCCAAGCCAGCCGAAATTTCAACTACTTGGTGTACCTGGCCCGGCGGGACCCTGCGTAAAGTGCACTCCTCCAGCTTTGGCAATAGTGTGGCCGGATGGGGATAAATACCGTGAACTCCGGCGAACAGATCGACCGGCAGTCGCGCATTCTCGAAGCGGCGCTGGACCTGCTGTCGCGCCACGGCATCTCGGGCGTCAGCATGCGGGCCGTGGCCCGTGAAGCCGGCGTCGCGCTGGGCCTCGTCAACTACTACTTCGACGACAAGATGAGCTTGGTCCGGGCGGCACTGCACAGCGTGGACGAACACGATCTGCGGCTGGTGGCACCGGACCCGTCATTGGCCCCGGATGAGCAGCTCCGCAAGGCCCTGCATCGGGTTGCCGGCGCAGAGCTGCTGACCACGCGGTATCTGTCCCTCCGCCTGCACCTTTGGGCCCTGGCACAGGCCCACGAGGATTTCGCCCTGATCAATGCCGCAGCCTTCGACCGGTACCTCGACGGGCTTGCGGCGCTGGTCTCCAATGCCAACCCCGCGCTGCCCCCGGAGGAATGCAGGGATCGCGCGGCGGACATCGTCGTGGTCCAAAACGGCATGTGGCTCACAGCCCTTCTCGGGATCGACAAGGCAGCCATCCAGCGGAGCATCGCCCGCACCGAGCAGATAGCCTTCGCCCCGCCGCGGGACAACTGACCCCCACCCTGGGCTCCCGGGACCGGGCACCACACGCCGGCCCTAACGCGCACCCCAGCGCTTCATATTGAACAGTTGTTCAAGAAATGTATTGAACGCCCGTTCAACCTCGGTTACTCTCCTTCGTATGACATACGCCACAACACGCCACGGCGTCACTCCCGGCCCCTGGGGCCCCGCTCCTCTCGCCGGTCCCCGATAAAGCGTCCGGACAGCGCACGGCCCACCGTGCCGCCCGTTCCCGCGCACGCCAAGCCTTGCCCCGGGCTACGGGGCGTCAGCACAAGCTGCAGCACAGCGCCCGCAGCGGCCCCCGGCCCCGCCCCAGGGCCGCCACAGTCCTACACCCCAGGAGACAGCATGACCGAAACAGCCTCCACCCTTTTCATCAACGGCGCATGGGAGCCGGCGGCATCCGGCGCCGTACGCCACATCCGCAACCCGGCCGACGGCGAGCTGGCGGCCACAGTGTCCGAGGCCGGCCGTGAAGATGCCGGGCGGGCCATCGCCGCAGCCCGCGCGGCCTTCGACTCCGGCACCTGGTCCTCGGTCCCGGCCCCCGAGCGCGGAACCTTCCTGCTCAAGGTCGCTGCTGGACTGCGCGAACGCCGCGAAAAGTTTGCCCGCGCCGAGTCGCTGGACACCGGAAAGCGGATGGTGGAAAGCCGCATTGACATGGACGACGTCGCCGCCTGCTTTGAGTATTTCGGCAGGCTCGCCGGGCAGCAGGCGGGCCGCATGGTCGACGCCGGGAACCCCGCCGTCGCCAGCAAAATCGTCTACGAACCCGTGGGCGTCTGCGGCCTGATCACGCCCTGGAACTATCCCCTGCTCCAGGCCGCGTGGAAGATCGCCCCGGCGCTGGCCGCCGGCTGCACCTTCGTCCTCAAACCGTCCGAGCTGACGCCGTCCACCGCCATCCTGGCCATGCAGCTGCTGCAGGACCTCGGCCTGCCGGCGGGCGTGGCCAACCTGGTGACCGGACCGGGTGCGGAGGCGGGCGCACCGCTCTCGGAACATCCCGACGTCGACCTCGTCTCCTTCACGGGCGGGCTGGAAACCGGCAAGCGTATCGCGGCCGCCGCCGCCGGAACCGTCAAGAAGGTGGCACTGGAGCTTGGCGGCAAGAACCCCAACGTGGTGTTCGCGGACGCGGACTTCGACGCCGCCGTCGACAATGCCCTGAACGGCGCGTTCGTCCACTCCGGGCAGGTCTGCTCCGCCGGTGCGCGGCTGGTGGTGGAGGAATCGATCGCCGAACGCTTCGTGGACGAGCTGGTCCGCCGTGCCGGGGACATCCGGCTGGGCGGCCCCTTTGACGATGACGCCGAAACCGGGCCGCTGATTTCCGCGGCCCACCGCGACAAGGTCCACGCCTACGTCCAGCGCGGCATCCAGGAGGGTGCCCGGCTGCGGACCGGCGGTGCGGCACCTTCCGGGGAGAAGTACGACGGCGGGTTCTACTACCAGCCCACCATCCTGGACCGCGTCCAGCGGGGCATGTCCGTGGTGGTGGACGAAGCCTTCGGCCCCGTGGTCACCGTGGAAACCTTCACCACCGAGGACGAGGCCGTGGCCACGGCCAACGACACCGTCTACGGCCTGGCCGGCGCGGTCTGGACCCAGGACGCCGGCAAGGCGCAGCGTGTGGCCGGCCGGCTGCGGCACGGCACCATCTGGATCAACGACTACCACCCCTACCTCCCCCAGGCTGAATGGGGCGGCTTCGGCCAGTCCGGCGTAGGCCGTGAACTCGGCCCCACCGGCCTGGCGGAGTACCAGGAAGCCAAGCACATCTACCAGAACACCAGCCCGCAGGTAACCGGCTGGTTCGCTGACCACAGCAAGGAGAACTAGATGCACGTCGACAACATCGAGGACCTCACCGGGCACGCATTCGACTACATCGTGATCGGCGGCGGATCCGCCGGCGCCGCGGTGGCCGCCCGCCTGAGCGAGGATCCGGACGTGACCGTGGCCCTGGTTGAAGCCGGCCCGGATGACCGGAACCTTCCCGAGATCCTGCAGCTGGACCGCTGGATGGAGCTGCTCGAATCCGGCTACGACTGGGACTACCCGGTGGAACCGCAGGAAAACGGCAACTCCTTCATGCGCCACGCCCGGGCCAGGGTCATGGGCGGCTGCTCCAGCCATAACTCCTGCATCGCCTTTTGGGCGCCGCGCGAGGACCTGGACGAGTGGGAATCCAAGTACGGTGCCACCGGCTGGAATGCCGATGCCGCCTGGCCGCTCTACCAGCGGCTGGAGACCAACGAGGACGCCGGTCCGGACGCGCCGCACCATGGGGACTCAGGCCCGGTGCACCTGATGAACGTGCCCCCGGCGGATCCTGCCGGCGTCGCGCTCCTGGAGGCCTGCGAGCAGGCCGGCATTCCGCGCGCGAAGTTCAACACCGGCAACACCGTGATCAACGGTGCCAACTTTTTCCAGATCAACCGCCGCGCGGACGGCACCCGGTCCTCCAGTTCCGTCTCCTACATCCATCCGATCATCGAGCGCGAAAACTTCACCCTGCTGACCGGCCTCCGCGCCCGCCAGCTGGTGTTCGACGCGGACAAGCGCTGCACCGGCGTGGACGTGGTGGACTCAGCCTTCGGCCGGACCCACCGGCTCTCCGCGCACCGCGAGGTGATCCTGTCCACCGGCGCCATCGACTCCCCCAAGCTGCTGATGCTCTCCGGCATCGGCCCGGCAGCCCACCTCGCCCAGCACGGGATCGAGGTACTGGTGGACTCCCCCGGCGTGGGCGAAAACCTGCAGGACCACCCCGAAGGTGTGGTCCAGTTCGAAGCCAAACAGCCCATGGTCCAGACCTCAACGCAGTGGTGGGAGATCGGCATCTTCACCCCCACCGAGGACGGCCTGGACCGCCCCGACCTGATGATGCACTACGGCTCCGTCCCGTTCGATATGAACACGCTGCGGCACGGTTACCCCACCACGGAGAACGGCTTCAGCCTCACCCCGAACGTCACGCACGCCCGCTCCCGCGGCACCGTCAGGCTGCGCAGCCGCGACTTCCGCGACAAGCCCATGGTGGATCCGCGCTATTTCACGGATCCGGACGGGCACGACATGCGGGTCATGGTGGCGGGGATCCGCAAGGCCCGCGAAATCGCCGCCCAGCCGGCCATGGGGGAATGGGCCGGTCGGGAACTCTCGCCCGGGGTCGAGGCGCAGACGGACGAGGAACTGCAGGACTACATCCGCAAGACGCACAACACCGTGTACCACCCCGTGGGCACTGTCCGTATGGGACCGGCCGACGACGACATGTCGCCGCTGGATCCCGAGCTGCGCGTCAAGGGCGTCACCGGCCTGCGCGTCGCCGATGCGTCCGTGATGCCGGAACACGTCACGGTCAACCCGAACATCACGGTCATGATGATCGGCGAGCGCTGTGCTGATTTAGTCCGGGCGGACCTCACCCGCGCCGGCCGGAACAGCGAAACCACGACGGCGGATCTGGAACTCGCCGCCTCCCTCGCCTGAGTTTCAGGCCACCGGCCGTCCGTACGCCGCAGTGCGGACGGCCATCACTATCGTGCTTTTTTGATTGAGGAGTCCACATGGCGGAACCCAGCAAGAGTATTGATTCAAGCGGCATGGACGAGTTTGGCTACGCGCAGACCCTGGACCGGAGCATCGGCAAGTTCGCCAGCTTCGCAGCTGGTGTCAGCTACATCTCCATCCTCACCGGTGTTTTCCAACTGTTCTACTTTGGTTTTTCCATGGCCGGCCCCGCCTACGCGTGGTCCTGGCCCCTCGTCTTCGCCGGCCAGCTGATGGTGGCCCTGTGTTTTGCCGAACTGGCGGGCCGCTACCCCGTGGCGGGATCGGTGTACAACTGGGCCAAACGGCTCGCGTCCGGCACCTCGGCCTGGCTGGCCGGCTGGCTGCTGATGCTCTCCTCCATCGTGGCGCTGGGCTCCGTGGCACTTGCCCTGCAGCTCACCCTGCCCCAGCTCTGGTCCGGCTTCCAGTTCGTCGGTGACGGCACCGGCCCCTACGATTTCGCCATGAACGGCGTGGTGCTGGCCAGCATCATGATCACCATCTCCACCCTCATCAATGCGTTCGGCGTGAAGCTCATGACCCGGATCAACAGCATCGGCGTTTTCGTGGAGCTGAGCGCGGCCGTGCTCCTTATCCTCGCGCTGGGCTGGCACGTGGTGCGCGGGCCTGGGGTCCTTTTTGACACCGCCGGCTTCGGGGAAGGCCACGACCTCGGCTTCTTCGGCGTTTTCCTTATCGGCGCCATGGCATCGGGCTACGTCATGTACGGCTTTGACACGGCCAGCTCGCTGGGGGAGGAGACGAAAGACCCCAAGCGCACGGCACCCAAGGCCATCCTGCGGGCCATCACGGCCTCGTTCGTGCTGGGTGGCCTGATCCTGCTGTTCGGCATCCTGGCCGCACCGGACCTTGCGGACCCCAAGGTGGGCTCGGCCGACGGCGGGCTGCAGTACATCGTGCTGTCCGTCCTGGGCGGACCGTTCGGCAAGGCCTTCCTTGCGTGCATCGTTGTGGCCGTGGTGGTCTGCACCCTGGCCGTCCATGCCGCCGCCATCCGCATGATGTTCGCCATGGCCCGGGACAACAACCTGCCGTTCAGCCGGCAGCTGAGCAAAGTGGACCCTGTCCGCAGGACCCCGACTGTTGCGGCGATCGTGATCGGCATCCTGGCCGTGATGCCATTGCTCATCAACGTCACGCAGCCCGCGATTTTCACGATCATGTCCAGCATCAGCATCGTCCTGATCTACCTCTCCTACCTCCTGGTCACCGTGCCCATGCTGCGCAACCGCCTCCTGAAGAAGTGGCCGCTCGCCGCAGACGGCTCCGAGCCCGGCTTTTCCCTGGGCAAGTGGGGGCTGCCGGTGAACATCCTGGCGGTCCTGTGGGGCGGTGCCATGACGCTGAACCTGGTGTGGCCGCGCCCGGAGATCTACAACTCGGTGCCGCCGTTCGAGTGGTACCTGCAGTGGGGCGGGGTGATCTTCGTTGCCGCCGTCACCGTTGGCGGGGCCCTGCTCTACCGGCTGAAGATCCGCCACCAGACGGGCGTGCTCGCCGAGCATGCCGCGGCCGTCGCGGCCCATCCATCATCGGGTGCCGCGCTGCAGGCCGCTCCTGCTGAGCTGGACGCGGTGGACGCCAAAGTGTCCTAGAACAACCGCTCCCAGACTGGCAGCTGCACCCTGGCAGTTCCCATGGAAAGGTCGACGGCGGCACCCACCTGAGTGCCGCCGTCGACCTTACTCGCGGAGATGGAACTGACGGCATACCCGCTCCGGAAGCGCACGCGCCGCTAAGCTAACGCCATGGCCAACAAAACCACAGCAGAGAAGCTCGCCACCCTCCAGAAGGGCTACACGCTCGAAGGCGCCACCATCGAATTGGGGGCCGCCATCATCGATGGCGAACTCCACAAGGACGCGCCGGTGCGGCTGCCGCTTTCGATGATGAACCGGCACGGACTGGTGGCCGGCGCCACCGGCACGGGCAAGACCGTCACGCTGCACATGATGGCCGAGCAGCTTTCCACCGCCGGGGTGCCGGTCTTCCTGGCCGACATCAAAGGCGACCTGTCCGGCCTGGCCACGGCCGCCACCGGCAGTGAAAAGCTCACCGCACGCACCGAGGGCATCGGGCAGGCCTGGCAGGGCCGGACGTTTCCGGTGGAGTTCCTGGCCCTGGGCGGCGACGGCAACGGCGTCCCGGTACGCGCCACGGTGTCCTCGTTCGGGCCCATCCTGCTCTCGCGGATCATGGAGCTGAACGACACGCAGGAATCGAGCCTGCAGCTGGTGTTCTACTTCGCCGACAAGAACGGCCTGGAGCTCATCGACCTGAAGGACCTCCGCGCGGTGATCCAGTTCCTCACCTCGGCTGAAGGCAAGAACCAGCTCGAGGAACTCGGCGGGCTGTCCAAGGCCACTGCCGGCGTTATCCTGCGGGAGCTGGTGAGCCTTGAGGCGCAGGGCCTGGAGAAGTTCTTCGGCGAGCCGGAATTCGACACCGCGGAGCTGCTGCGGACCGCCCCGGACGGACGCGGGGTGATCACCTGCCTGGAGCTGCCCACCCTGCAGACCAAGCCCATGCTGTTCTCTACCTTCCTCATGTGGCTGCTGGCCGACCTTTTCGAGGACCTGCCCGAGGCCGGCGACCTCGACAAGCCCAAGCTGGTGTTCTTCCTCGACGAAGCCCACCTCCTCTTCAACGACGCCTCCAAAGCCTTCCTGGAAGCCATCACCACCACGGTCCGGCTCATCCGGTCCAAGGGCGTGGGGATCTTCTTCGTCACCCAGACCCCCAAGGACGTCCCGGCGGAGGTCCTCGGCCAGCTGGCCAACCGGGTGCAGCACGCCCTCCGCGCGTTTACTCCCGAGGACGCGAAGGCCCTCAAGGCGACGGTGTCCACGTTCCCCATGAGCGACTACGACCTCGAGGAGACACTCACCTCCGCAGGCATTGGCGAGGCCGTCATCACGGTCATGAACGAGAAGGGCGCCCCGACACCTGTGGCGCTCACCAGGCTCCGCGCCCCCGAGTCCGTGATGGGCCCCAGCGACGAAGCCCTGGTCCGGAGCACCGTGGCAGGCTCTGCCCTGCTGGAGAAGTACGGGACAGCCGTGGACAACCACTCGGCCTTCGAAAAACTGGCAGGGAAGGCCGCCGCGCCCACCGGACCCGCAGCAGCTGGAGCGCCGCCGGTGCCCGGCGGATCCGTTCCGGGCGGGGCACGCCAGGACGACGTCGACGCTGAGGCACGCCGGATCGAGGAGGAGATCCTTGGACGGCCCAGCAGCAGGCCCGCCCCGTCAGCCGAAACAAGGCGCCGCAAGCCCGCCGAAACCGCCCCGCGCCCGGGTGCGGGAGACTCGATGGTGGGCGACATCGGCGGAGTGCTCGGCGGCGCCCTGGCCGGTGGTATGAAAAGCATGGCCAGGTCCATCGGCACCCAGCTCGGACGGGAACTGCTGCGCGGCGTGTTCGGCACGTCGTCCCGGCGCCGCCGCCGCTAAAAGGTACCGCATCCAGCTGACTCAACTGCCGCCGTCGGACGCATGGCAGGTAACGTATGGAACGTGCAGATGAGTCAAGCGTTGGTGAGGATCGCGGCCGGATGGCTGCTGGGACTCATGCTTGCCATCGCCGGCGCCGTGGTGGCGGTGAACCTGGTCAACAACACCGTGGCCAGCCCGCAGCAGCCCGTGCGCGAATATCTGGACGCGCTGCAGAGCGGCGACGGCGGGAAGGCGTTGGGGCTGCTCCGCGCCACTGTCCCGCCCAGCAACGCCGCCATGCTCGATGGCACGGCCCTGCAGACCGCGACGTCCCGGTTCACGAACGTGGATATCGGTGACGCCGAGGAACGCCCGGACAGCCAGGTCATGGTGCCCTTGGAGTACACCATTGACGGCAGCCGGCTCCGCACGGAATTCCTGCTGCGCAAGACCGGGACCGAGTGGATCTTCTTCAACACCTGGGCTTTCGTTCCGTCCAGGCTGCCGACGGTAGACATCACGGTGGTCAACTCCAGTGAGGCCACCGTCAACGGCGTGCCCGTCAACATGCCCAATGGCCGGAACTCCTTTGCGGTCTTCTACCCCGGCGAATACGAGGCCTCCGTGAACGGGGAGTACTTTTCGGCGGCCCCCACCCGCGCCACGGTGACGGCACGGGACGCCCCGGTGGCGCCGCTCAACCTCCTCACGCAGGCCACGGACAACCTGAAGAAGGACGTGTCTGCGAAGGTTCGGGAATTCCTGGACGGCTGTGCCGCCGTCGCCGCCAAGGAGCAGAAACTCCAGCCGGACTGTCCGTTCTACTACGCCAGCAACAACACGGTGCAGGACGGCAGCATCAAGTGGACCGTGACGGAATACCCCAACGTGGCCATTGAGCCCTTCGACGGGCGCTGGGTGGTGGCTCCCCTGGACGGCAAAGCCAAGGTGGAAGCCCTCCAGCAGAACCTGTTTACCGGAGCCTGGTACCCCCTCAACGAGGAAGTGGACTTCAGCTTCACCACCCGCCTGGACGTCACTGGGGACACGGTCAAGGTCACGCCGGTACTGAGCTTCTAGGGCCGGTCCCGCCACACTGGCCCAGTTTTGGTGGCCAAACAGCAGGTCTACCAGCCGTTGTTGCGCCAGCTGGGCGAATAACCGGGCCGGTTTGGTTGCGGCCACCGAAGCGAACCCCGGGCAAGAACCTCGCGGACCTGCGCCAGGACAGCTTCAGGTGAATGAACCACGTCGTCGTAGAAGAATCGCAGCACGGGAAGGCCCTGCAGTATTGCGGAGTTGTCCCTGCGGCGGTCCTTCTTGAACTGCCTGGCTTCAAGATGGAAGGCCAGCCCGTCAATCTCCACGATGAGGAACCCCTCCAACAGGAAGTCAACACGGCCGATGCCATCGATCCACACTTGGGTTTCGGTAAGAATGCCTGCGTCCCGGAAGAGCACCCGGGCCAGGGTCTCCAGGAGGGAATCCGCGCCCCGGTCAACCTTGGACACTACATTCCGCGCTTTGCCGCACCGGGGTCCGTCCAAGTGGCGGAACAGGTACGGCGGATCGATGTCTCCGCGGTTGTACGCACACTCCACCATTACCAGGGACTCGAGTTCCGGCAGGCAGAGCAGGGCATGAAGCAGGACATCAGGTAGGGCTGCAAGCGTCCGATGGCGGGGCGGCTGCGTCAAGTCGGTACGGTGGCTGACACACCGTACTGCGCTTCGGCCATTGCTCTGCCAGTAGTGGGGCTTGGCAGGAGGGCGGAGCCGCCAGAGGCTGTATGCAGGGGCGGCGGAAACGCAGGTGACCAGACCGCGGGCGCGCCCCGCAGCCACCAGCTCAGCGTCTGCGTCAGCCACGGCCAGGAGTCCCCTGTCCAGCCGAAGCACCTGGCCGCTGCGGACCGCACGGCGAAGCTCCGTATCCGTGGCACCGGCAGCCAGCACATCCCGCCGCAGCGATACTCCACCAGCTGATCTAAGGATTTCCGTCGGGTCCATCAGGCCAGAATGTCTGCCATCCTGGCCCGGCGTCAGCCTCGAGCGGTGCTATGTGAACAAGACGGCCCCAAGTTGGCCCACTTTTGTGGGGAAGCAGCAACAAAAAGGCCCGGTTCCCACTCCTCATGGGGTGGAAAACCGGGCCACTCTGGTCATCAAGGTGCGGCGCGTCAGTCCATGCCGCGCAGGTCCAGCACCAGCTCGGTATCGCCGTCGCCCTGCAGCACCACGGGGATGCCCCAGTCCTGCTGGTAGAGGTGGCAGGCGGCGTGGTCCGGGATCTCGCCGTTCTCGGTCTCGGGGCCGTCGCAGGCGGCGGCCCGTGCGGTGATGTGCAGGATGCCCTCCGGCACATCCGGTGAAAGCTCCAGGGTGCGGAGCAGCCCCACCGAGGTTCCGCCGCCGGAGGCCAGCAGCTCCGGCGGTGTTGAGGAAATCTTCAGCTGGGTGGGGTCACCCCAGCGGTCATCCAGCTTCTGCCCTGTGGGGGCGGTGAAACGGACCGTCAGCTCCAGGGGACCGGGCGCAACGGGGCTCTTGGGCCGGTGAGTCTGGACCGCGCCTTCGTCCACCTGCTGGGCTTCCTTGGGGATGGGAACGAACACCACCTGGTGCTTGTTCGCCTCCACCACCACCAGCAGCGGCTCGGAACCGGCCGAGTGCGTGTGGTCCACAATCACGTCGGACGGCTCCAGGAGGCCGCGCGCCAGGGTGGACACTGTGCGGGTGGCGGGGTCATAGCGGCGGACGGCGCCGTTGTAGGTGTCAGCCACCGCAACGGACCCGTCCGGCAGGACAGTAACGCCCAGGGGGTGCTGCAGGCGTGCCTCTGCAGCCTCGCCGTCCCGGAAGCCGAAGTCGAACAGCCCCTTGCCGATCGCGGACTCCACGGTGACCGTGCCTTCGTCGTCAATGGCCAGCTTGCGGAGGGCGGACGTTTCGGAGTCGGCCACCCAGATGTTGCCCTCAGCGTCCTCGGCCAGGCCGGAAGGCTGGGCGAACCACGCCTCGTGCGCGGGGCCGTCAAGCAGGCCTTCAAGACCGTTGCCCGCCACGATGGCCACCGCCCCGGTGAGGGGGTCGAAACTGAAGATCTGGTGCACGCCGGCCATGGCCACCACCACGGCGTTAAGCTTCCTGGACCAAACGACGTCCCAGGGCGAGCTCAGTGCCACGTCCAGCGGGTGCCCGCCGAGCTGGCCGGTGAACCCCGCTGCGTCCTCGTCCACGCGCGCCGGACCGGACTCCAGAAGCCGCTGGACGCCGCTGCCGGCTAGGGTGGAGGCCTTACCGTCCGCGAGGGACAGCCCACGGAGCCGGTGGTTGACGGAGTCGGCAATCACGACGTCGTAACCGGCCTTGGCTGCCACGTCTTCCGGCAGCAGGACCAGGCCTTGGGGCTCGTTGAACTGGGCCACGGGGGAATCCCCGGCAGCGGGGCCATCCGCATGGCCCCTTACACCGGAACCAAAGGTGCCCAGGACGGTATGGAAGTCCGTGCCGAGTTCCACCAGCCGGTGGTGTCCCGTGTCGGTGACCAGCCACGAACCCTTGCCGGCAGCACCGTTTCCTGCGGCACCTGCCGCTGCGCCGTCGTCGGACGTTCCATCCACGGCGGTGGAACCGCGGCCCGGCGGAAGGAAAAGCGCCTTGCCGGGGAAGCGCAGGGTGCCGGAGGTGGGCTCCGGGGCTACGTACGGGCCGGAGCCCCGGTGCAGCGTCCCCTTGGCTTCATGTTCGGCGATGAGCTCGGGAATCAGCACCGCCAGGCCGTCCGCGTGGCCTTCGCCGGAGAGGTGCGCCACGATGTAGCCCTCGGGATCGATGACCACCAGGGTGGGCCAGGCGCGGGCAGTGTAGGCCTTCCAGGTCTCCAGCTCGGGATCGTCCAGAACCGGGTGGTGGATCTCGTAGCGCTCAACAGCGGCGGCCAGCGCCACCGGATCGGCCTCGTGCTCGAACTTGGGCGAGTGGACGCCTACCGTGACCAGGACGTCGGAGTACTGTTCCTCCAGCGGCCGGAGTTCGTCCAGCACATGCAGGCAATTGATGCAGCAGAAGGTCCAGAAATCCAGCAGCACGATCTTGCCGCGCAGGGCTTCGAGGTCCAGGGTCTTGCCGCCCGTGTTCAACCAGTTGCGGCCCACCAGTTCGGAGGCCCGGACCCGGGCATGCGTGCGTACGGTTTCGCTCATCAGCGTCCTTCCAGCTTGTTGCGTTCAGCCAGCCTGGCGTCGCGTTCGGCCAATTTGGCAAACATATCGTTGTAAGCGGTGAGATCGGCGTCGTTATTCCTGTCCGCCGCCCGGTCCACGCGTTTGGTCTCCCTCTGGTCAGACCGGGACCACATGATGGCGACGCCGAGCGCCACCAGCAGCGTGGGGACCTCGCCGATGCCCCAGGCCACGGCGCCGCCCTTCTGCTGGTCCAGGAGGGCGGAGGGGCCCCACTCCCTGCCCAGGTTTCCGAAGTAGTCCGCGGCAAGGAGGTTGGTCCCGCCCATGATGGCGACGCCGAAGAAGGCGTGGAAGCCCATGGTGGCCAGGAGCAGCAGGAGCCGCATGGGGTACGGCGCCCTGCGCGGCAGCGGGTCGGTGCCGATCATGGTCAGCACAAAGATGTACCCGGTGAGCAGGAAATGCACAATCATCAGCTCGTGGCCCACGTGCTCGCGCATGGCGAAGCCGAACAGGTCCGAGTAGTAGAACAGCACAATGGAGCCGGCAAAGTTGGCTGCCGCAAAGAGCGGGTGGGTGACCAGCTGGGAGAACTTCGAGTGGATGAACACCAGCAGCCATTCCCGGGCCCCTCTGGAGCCGTCGCCCCGGGCGGGCAGGGCCCGCAGGGCGAGCGTCACCGGCGCACCCAGGACCAGGAAGATGGGCGCAACCATGGTCAGTGCCATATGGTCCACCATGTGTGCCGAGAACAGTATGCGGCCATAGACCGACGGCGGGCCGGACGTGATGTAGGTCAGGACCAGGAGGCCGATGACCCAGTTCACCGAACGGAACCACTGCCACTTGTCACCGCGCCGGTGGACCTTTGCCACGCCCAGGAAATAGGCCACTAGGCCGAACAGAGCCGCGGCGATCCAGAGCCAGTCCAGGCGCCACTCCGTGAGCCACCGCTCAGGCGTCAGTTCAGGGGGAAGCTCGTAGCCCGTGAGGATAAAAGCGGGCGAGGCATCGGGGGCGAAGCTGGTGGGCTCCGGCGGGGCGGAACGGCCCAGGGCGACGGCGACGCCGGACGTTGCGCCCATCACCAGGAATTCAGCCAGGACCAGCTGCCAGAGCACGCGCCGTGAAGACATTGTGGAGCCCTTACGGCCCAGCTGCGGGATCACCCACTGCCGGTGCATGAACCCGATTCCGCCCAGGACAAGGGTGGCCGCGGACTTGGCCAGGATCAGCTGGCCGTAGGGAGAACCAAAGAGGTCTGCCCAGTTGGTGATCCTGATGCTCGCGTTAATGATGCCCGAGGCGAGCACCAGCACGAAGGCGAAGCCCGCGAGCGAGGAAAACCGGCGGAGCGTGGGTTCCGTGATGTCGGCGGAGGCTGCTGCTTTGGGGCCGGTCAGGATTCCGGACAGCAGGGCCAGCATGATGATGCCGCCCACCCAGGTGCTGACCCCCACCAGGTGCAGGCCCAGGGAATTGATGGCACCCTCATGGTCGGCGGAGCTCGACGAGTGGCCGATCAGCGCGGTGGGGACCAGCCCCACCAGGGCCAGGACCAGCGTCAGAGCGAGTCCCCCAAGAGATCGCACCCCGAACAGCGCCGTTGTCACAATTGCCGCGATGATGGTGACGGCCAGCCAGGCCCGCCCCGTCTCGATGTCCGTCATGAAGAAGACCAGTGCCTGCGTGAACTCCGCGTCACCGGAGAGTCCCTGCCCCGCAACATCAGAGTAGGTGAGGACCAGGACGGCGATGGCGGACAGCGTCCACGTGGCACCTGCCGCGGACGCCACGGCCAGGGCGCGGCTGAAGGCGGGATGCTCCGGCGCTTCGCCACCGGACGCCTCCTTGGCCCGGCTGCGGGGCCCGGCACTCCGGGGAAGGATACCGACGGCGAAGATCAGGCCGCCGATGACAGTCGCCAACGAGACGTTATGGATGGCCTTGCTGACGGGGAGGCCCCAGCGGACCAAGGCTCCAGGGTCAGAGACCGCCCGGGCGCCTGCCGCGCCGGAGAAAACCAACGCCGCTGCAAGGCCCAGGAACAGGGCCGCCAGCCCGGCCAGCTGCCAGCCCCGGGGGATCCCCAGGGCGCTGCTGTCTTGACCCGGCGCACCGTTGCCCCGCGCTCCCTTGACGGAAACGGGCTGGGGGGTGGTGGAACGTGGTTTTGCGGCAGAAGACACCATTCCATTGTCCGCTACGCCTGCCCGGCCCGCGAATCGGCCTTAAAAGCAAAAGGAGCGGCAACCGTGTGGTTGCCGCTCCTTTTCCTGCGCCGGCTACGTGCCGGGGAGGAAGAAGCTTACTTCTTGTTGGAGACTGCAGCCTTCAGCTTGGAGCCGGCGGTCAGCTTGACGCTGTGGCCTGCCGCGATCTGGATGGTCTCGCCGGTCTGCGGGTTGCGGCCGGTACGTGCTGCACGGTCGGTGCGCTCGACGGCGAGCCATCCCGGGATGGTGATCTTCTCGCCCGCGGCGACAGAAGTCTCGAAAACCTCGAACAGTGCGTCGAGGACGGAGTTGACGGCTGCCTGGCTGGTGCCGGCCTTGCCTGCTACCTCTGCAACAAGTTCACTACGGTTCTTAGCCATTTATGTCCTCCTGGACGGTCATGATTCTGGAGCCTGAACGCGGCATGCGCACAAGCCACTGTTCGAAAACTTACCAGCTTGGGCCCCCGGGTTCCGCAAATTCCGCGTGTTTCCGGCACTTTTTGAGGTTAATCACCGCATTTTCGGGGTTTTCGGTCCCGGATTCAGCCACCAGCGGACGTCCTTTGACTCATTTGCCGGCTCATCCCCTGGGACGCTCTCTCACTCGATGTGAGGTTTCCCGGGACGCTCTCTCACTCGATGTCCGGTTTCCCGGGACGCTCTCTCACTCGATGTCCGGTTTCCCGGGACGCTCTCTCACCTGATGTGGGGTTTGTCGGGATGCTCTCTCACCTGATGCGGGGGTGGGGGGTATTGCTGGTAGGAAGTGGGTGAGGATCGTCCGGGAAGCGGCATCTACTGAGAGAGGGTGCCCCGGTGCCTGCATTAAGTGCGAGAGGGTCCGTCCCGGGGCCTTCACAAGGTGGAAGGGGATGCCGGGAAGGGGTGCATTAGGTGCGAGAGGGTTTGGGTGGGTGTTAAATGTGGGAGGCCCCAACCGTGGTGGTTGGGGCCTCGACCCTTTTTAGTGTGTGTCCGGCGGTGACCTACTCTCCCACACCCTCCCGGGTGCAGTACCATCGGCGCTGTGGGTC
>NZ_BMKU01000008.1 GCF_014644495.1 Pseudarthrobacter polychromogenes | reverse complement strand
GGTCCTCACCTTTGGCTCAACGACTCCAGCGAGTCATCACATTCACCGAACCAACGTCCCTGGGCAGTACACCTAGGGCTTCCGACGAAGAACGACGGCGGCTCCCGCTCCCAGCAGCGCCAGCCCCGAAGCTGCGCAGACGGGGACAAGGAAGGCCGCCGCGTAGCCGTGGGTTTCGGCAAGGTGGCCGCCCAGGGAAGACCCCATCGCCGTGCCCGCCACGATGCCGCTGGCCAGCGCCGTCATCACGGTCCCAAGGCGGCCCGCAGGAGCCACAGTCCCGCCAACAGCGAAAACCGTGACCATGACCGGGCCCACCGGGAGGCCCAGGATCAGCAGCGCCGCCACCATCGCGGGCATTGAAGACGGCAGGAGCAGCAACAGGGACAGCGCAGCCATCAGCGCGGCGCACAGTACCCAGCGCCGGGCCAGGCCGAAGCTCTGCGGCCAGTACGCAACGGACAGTGCAGCCACCGCCGAGCTCAGCCCCATGACGGCATACAGCAGGCCGGCTGCCTCAGAGCCTGCAAACCCTGCCGAGAAAGAACTCAGGGCGGTCTGGGTGGAACCGAAGAACGTCCCCATGCACACCATGGCGAACACGGGCAGGGCTACCGCCGCCGGGAGCCTTGCGGCCCCTGGCTGTTGACCGGCCGGCACCTGCCCACCCCTGGCGGGCCTGCTGGGCGGAACTGCCCGGTGCGTCCGGTGTACTGCGAAGGCGGGAACGAGGGTGATGGTCAGTGCAACCGCCACTGCGAGCGGCAGCCAGGGCGCCAGCAGGCTGGCCAGGATTCCCACCAGGGCGGGGCCCAGGACAAAGGTCACCTCATCTGCGGTGCTTTCGTAGGAAAGGGCGGTGTCCAGGTCCCGTGTTTGGTCCGTGGCCGAGCCGTGGGCGGCCAGGGCCATCCATCGGACCCTGGCGAGCGGGCCCACCTGGGGGCAGCTGGCACCGGAGACGAAGGAGGCGGCGAGGACCGCTGCGGGGACACCCGGGGATTCCGCCGTTGCCCACACGGCCAGGATCAGGGCCACCACGGCAATGCTGTTCAGGAGCGCGGCGATCAGGAGCACGGGGCGTTGTCCCCTGCGGTCGGCAAGTGCTCCCAGAACCGGCGCGCCCACGGCTGAACCGATCCCCACGGCCCCTGCCGCCATCCCGCCCAGCGCGTAGGAGCCACTGGCTGACGTGACCAGGGTCAGCGTCCCCACCGTCAGCATGGCCAACGGCAGCCGTGCAAACAGGCCCAGGGGGATAAAGGCGCGGCCGGCAAGAAGGGGAAGCCTCGCGAAGCGTCCGCGGGAGGCTGCAGGGGTTTCTCCCGGGGCAGGTGGAGGAGCGGCGGCTGAGGCCGGCGCCGGAGGCGATGGCAGCTCTCCGGCGGCGGGGCCGGGTACGTGCGTGTTGGCGGGTGAAACGGGTGAGTTCAATTCCGGGCTCGTTCATGTCGTGCGCATCGTCCCTCCTCCCGATGCGCGCAACCCGGTAACAAGGCAATTATACCGGCGCTTACGTATCTGGCCCGCAGCGCAGCCCGCCGGTTGGTGTGGCCGTACGGTCACACTGGCGCCTCGCCGTCAGGTCACAGCGCAGATTGGCTAGAGGACCGCACGGTCACACTGGCACGTCCGCGCCGTCCGATATCCGGAGGGTGGAGCCGTTCCGGCCCTTGAGCACTTGGAGCTGGGCGCCGATCCGCTGCTTCATCTCTGCGACATGGCTGACCAGTCCCACCACGCGGCCGCCGTCCCGCAGCCCTTCCAGGGCGTCCATCACCTGTTCAAGGGACTGCTCGTCCAGGCTTCCGAATCCCTCATCGACAAACAGGGTTTCAATTTCCACTCCGCCTGCCTCCTGCTGGACAACGTCCGCCAGGCCAAGTGCCAGCGACAGGGAAGCCATGAACGACTCCCCGCCGGACAGGGTGGAGGTGTCCCGGCGGAACCCGGTCCACTGGTCCACCACTTCAAGTCCAAGCCCCGATTTTGCTCCGCGCGCGGCCTTGGCGTCGGTGTGCTGGAGCAGGTAGCGGCCATCGCTCATGGCCACCAGCCGTTCGGAGGCGGCCACGGCAACCTGCTCCAGGCGGGCGGCCAGGACATAGCTGTTCAGGCTCATCCGGTAGTTGTTCTCGCCCCGCCCGGCCGCCGCATCGGCCAGCCCGGCCAGCATCTGAGCCCGCTCTGCCGGCTGTCGTGCTGAGCCTGCCAGGTCTTCGTATTCAGCACGGATGCCGCGCAGCGAGGCAAGGCACCGGGCGGCCATGCCGGCAGCCAGGTCAGCATCCCGGGCATCCTGGAGAGCCTCTGCCGCAGTTTCACGCAGGGCGTCGAGCCGTACCTGGTCCAGCTCGTAGCCCGCGGACTTCTCCTCCAGTGCCAGCAGGACATCGTCGGACGCGAACAGCTCCGCCACTCTCGCTTCCTCGTCCTGGGCTGCCCGCACCCGGGCCTCGAGCGCAGCCGCCTCATCGACGTCGAGCAGCTGCTCCCGTGCCTCGCCAGCGGATGTAAAACCGGCCGCAGGCAGTGCCAGTTCCAGTTGGTCCAGAGCCTCCGCTGCCTGGGCCTCCATCCTGTCGAGGTGCGCCTGCGCCTCGACCGCCTTGTTGAGCACAGTCACGGCGGTCTCCAGGGCACGCAGCCGCTGGGCCAGGCTGCGGTGGGTGCCCCTTAGCCCTGCCAGCGCCTGGTCCAGAGCCGAGGATTGTTCGGACACGTCGGCCAGTGACGCTGCGGTCCGCGCCAGCTCGCCTTCGGTACCTGTGCGGGATTCCAGGGCGGCCGCCGCAGCGGTCTCGAGTTTGCCGAGCCGCAGCCTGACTGCTTCCAGTTCCTTCACTGCCCCATCGGCGTCGGCCGCTGCCCGGCGCGCACCCTCCGCCGCACTGAGGGCCTCATCCTCCGCGGTGTCCCCGCCCTGCCCGGCGAGGACCGCCACCAGCTGGCTGGCCTCCCCCAGCTCGCGGGCCACCAGGGCAAAGGCGGCTTCCGCTGCTTCGTGGACCAGCCGGGCTTCTTCCTCTTCCTGTGCAAGTTCCGGGCCACCGGAGCTCCCCCCGGCCGGAGCGGGATGGTCCAGGCTGCCGCAAACGGGGCATTGTTCCCCGTGGACCAGCTTTGCAGCCAGCTCGGCAGCGGCATTGGCCAGCCGCTGCTCCCTCAGGTCCAGCCAGCGGCGTTTCGCCTCCAGCTGCCGGTCACGGCATTCGTCATGGCGGACCTTCACCAGGTCCCGGGTGGCAACGGCGGAGCCGTAGCGCCTGACCACGTCCAGCAGTTCCTCCGCTGCTGCAGCTTCCTTCCGGCGCAGTGCCGCGGTGGCCGCATGCTGTTCCAGGTCCTGCAGCCCGTCCTGGAGAAGGCTCCGCTCGTCCGCCAGTTCCTTGGCGCGCTTGCCTGCCTGTTCCAGGGCCGCGGCAAGCTCCTCCCGCTTTCTCAGCAGGCTGCTGTGGCGCTTCCGAAGGGCCAGCAGCCGGTCTTCGTCCGGCAGCCTGGCCTCGACAACGGCCAGGAGGGAACGCAGCCGGCCCAACTCGGTTGCAGCTCCGGCGACAGGCCTTGCGGCATCGGCTGCGGGGCGCGGCGCTAAATGGAGTTCCAACTCCGCCAGTTCGGGGTCCTCTCCCGCAGCCAGGCTGAGCAGGGTAAAGGCTGACTCCACGGCGGTAGCGGCGCTCCGGGCTTTGGCGGCACTGGCATCAACGTTCAGCAGCTGCCCCTGCAGGACCTCGGCCTTCCGGTGCCGGGCCAGCCGAAGGAGGTGATCGCCAAGCAGCTGCGCCCCCTGCTCCACCGCCAGTTTCCGGGCTGCGGCGGAGTCGAGCTTCCGGCGCCGGTCGGCGCGCAGTGTTTCGACGCCAACGGCGTTCCTGCATTCGGTGCTTGCGGCCTCGGCCCGCCCTGCCTGCGCCGTCAGCTCCTCAAGGCGGGCGGCCACCGCTTCCTCCAGCCAGCCGAGCCGCGCCTCGGTGTTCTCCGGGGAGGGAGCGCTGGAGCTGTCTAGGCTGAGGCGCGCAGCCTCGGCCTCCGCGCGGGCTGCCAGGAGTTCGAGCCGGCCCGCAAGGTGGGACACCTCATCCTTTGCCGCCTGCGCCTGGCGCGAGAGTTCCTGCTCCACGGATTCGAACCGCTCGGTACCGAACAGCTTTTGCAGGAGTTCCAGCCTGTCCGTGGCCTTGGAACGCAGGAACGCGGCAAAATCTCCCTGTGGCAGCATCACCACCCGGGTGAACTGCTCCCGGTCCATGCCCAGCAGCGCCAGAATCTCAGCGCCGGCCTCGTCATTGCGGGCCGACTTGTCCGTCCAGGTCCCCCCTGTCCGTTCACGCAGCAGGGTCTTGGCCTGCTGGGTGGTAAAGCCGTTCTTCCCCCGGGCGCTCGGTTTGTCCCAGGCCGGGGACCGTGTCACTTCAAAGCGGCGTCCCTTGGCCGAGAACTCGCAGGTCACGGCGGGTTCCTGCGCCGGCTCCGCATGGTCGCTGCGGAGCCGCTTACCGTCCTGGCGGGCTCCCGGAACGGAACCGTAGAGGGCAAAGCAGATGGCATCCAGGACACTGGTTTTCCCGGCACCTGTGGGGCCGTTGAGCAGGAAGAGGCCGTGTGCGCTGAGCCGGTCGAAATCGATCTCCTCGGTGCCGGCGAAAGGGCCGAACCCCGAAATCTGCAGGCGGTGGATCCTCATCGTGAAGCCTCCAGGAGGCGGACGTTCTCCAGCGCGGCTGCGAGCGCCGCTTTTTCGGCGTCATCGGGGACCCTGCCCCGCACGTGTTCCAGGAAGCCGCAGCATACCGAGAGGTCGTCGGGTGCCTCGGCGAGCCTGCTGCTGTAGCTGGAAGCGGCCGCCGGGGTTCCACCCTCGGGATCGAAGCCGAGGACCAGCGTGTCCGGGAACCGGGAACGGAGCCGCTCCATAGCCCGGGCTGGACGCTGGGCGTCTGTCAGCGTGACCTGGCAGTAGGCTGCTTCGGCCCACTGGTGCTCGGGCAGCTCAAGCAGCTCTTCCAGCGGACCGCGCAGCACGGCCAGCGTCCGGGGCGCTTCCCACAGGACTTCCTGCACGGAGCTGACCCCCTCCGAGCCCACGTCCACGAGCCAGCCGCCCTTCCGGTGCGTGGCTTCGGAAAAGGAATACGCCAACGGCGAGCCCGAGTACCGGACCTGCGCCGAGAGGGCCTGGCGGCCGTGCAGGTGGCCCAGCGCGGTGTAGCTGAAGCCGTCGAAGAGGTCCAGCGGTACGGCTCCGACGCCGCCGATGCTGAGGTCGCGTTCGCTGTCCGAGCTGATCCCTCCGCTGGCGAACGTGTGCGCCAGGACCACGGAGTGGACCGCAGCGGAGGCTGAACGCCGTTCGATATCCTCCCGGATCAGCGCTGTGGCCGCCCGGGTGACCTCGAAGTGGCTGGCAGTGTCCACCCCGAGCTGTTCCGCGACAAGACGGGGCTCGAGCCACGGTATGCCGTAGATGGCCAGCACAGCTTCAGCAGGGTGGCCGTCAGGGGCATCGTCCAGGGGCAGCAACAGCGGCTGGTCCAGGCTCTCGATCCTGGTCCGGAGGTGGACTCCCCCGCGTTCCAGGAGGCGGGAGGCGAAACCCAGGCGGATGGCGGAATCATGGTTGCCGCTGGTCAGCACGACCTGTGCGCCCGCGGCTGTCAGGCGGACCAAGGCATCATCCAGCAGGCGCACTACGTCGACGCCGGGAAGGGCACGGTCATAGACGTCCCCGGCCACGAGGACGACGTCGACGCCGTGCTCAGTAACCGTGCGGACCAACTGGTCAACGAAATCCCGTTGGGCATCGAGCATGCCAACGCCGTGGAAGGACCGCCCCAGATGCCAGTCCGATGTATGTAGTAGCCGCATGTTCCTAAGCTATCGGCTGCCACTGACAGCAGGCGCAACCGCCGCGTTCACCGTCAGCCCCGCTTGCCGTCAAAGAATTCCTGGGCTTCGGTGGATGCGGGTTCGGCCGTTTCGGCGGACTCCCCTGCCTCATTGGCTTCTTCTCCGGTCCCGGCCTGCACGACGGCACCGACACCAGCACCAGCACCAGCACCAGCACCAGCACCAGCACCGATGCTCCGGAAGACCAGCCCGGCGATTGCAGCCCCCAACAGCGGGGCGGCCAGGAATACCCAGAGCTGCCCCACGGCCCAGCCCGAGCTGAACACCGCGGACGCAACAGCGCGGGCAGGGTTGAACGGCAGGTTCCCTACTGACTGGCCCAGCTGCAGCAGCACTGCAAAGGTCAGGCCCACGGCCACGGGGGCTGCAGATCGGCTGCCCCCGTCCCGGGTGTCCCTGCCGGACGTGCCCACAAAGACCGCGACGACAATAGCGGCTCCGAGCATTTCAAGGAGCAGCACTGCCGCCAGCGGCGCCTGGATGATGGAGTGTTCGCCGAAGCCGGCGGTCACGGTGTCAAAAGCGGTGCGGCTGTCCGCGATGCCCGGCAGGGTGCGCAGGATCCCGTAAAGCGCGAGGGCTCCTGCGAGTCCCCCCGCCAACTGGGCGCCCACATAGGCGGCGGCAGCTCCGGCCCTGATCCGGCCTGCCACAAGGCGCCCCAACGTGATGGCGGGGTTGAAGTGGCCGCCCGAAACGTGCGCGAACGCCAGCATCGCGGCGGTCACGGCCAGGCCCGCGGCAAGTGCAGCAGGAAGGGGGCTGGAATCCGGGATGGTGAACAGGGGCACGCCGAGGCCGGCCACCACGATGAACAAGGTGCCGAACGCCTCGGCCCCCAGCCTGGGCAGGAACCCCGGCCGGGCGACCTCCGGGCCGCTGGGCATCAGGACGTCGTGGGGGGCGGGTGCGGGGGAACTCATGGCGGGACCCTTTGGTAGGTAGAAGAAGGCGGTGCTGCCGCCGGGCAACCCTTCCATTATTCCAGCCGACGCTGGACGTTTGCTGGTGCAGCGCCTTTTGCGCAATGCGGGGAGTGGGCGGCGTGCCGGCGCCGCCGGAGGCCGCGGTAAATTTACAGCATGAGCATTGAACCCGGCCCGTCCGTGCCCGCACTGAAATCCCGCATCCATGGCTGCCTGCTGGGCGGCGCGCTGGGCGATTCCCTGGGCTACGCCGTCGGCACGGGGTCGGTTGAGGAGATCCGGAGACGCTCCGTCGGGCGCGGCATCACCGGATCCGGCCCCATGCCCGGCACGTTCTCCGACGAAACCCAGCTGACCCTCTACACGGTGGACGGGCTGGTTGAGGCCCTGGAATGGGCGAATTCGGGTGTCGGCGCGGATGTGAACGCCTGCCTGTGGCTCGCCTACCTCCGGTGGCTGGGCACCCAGGGGGAAGCCGCTCCGGCGTCGGCCCCCACACCGCAGCCCCGGTGGATTGACGGGCACGCTGCGCTCCGCCAGCGGCGGAACCCCAGCGCAACCTGCATTTCCGGGCTGGCAACGGGTGAAATGGGCACCTCGGTCCGCCCCGTGAACCCCGAATCGAAGGACTGGGGAACCGTGGTGCGGTCAGCACCGTTCGGGCTGATCCCGCACATTACGCCCGACGCCGTCTACAAGCTGAGTGCCGACGCCGCCTCCCTGACGCACGGCCACCCCGCGGCGCGCCAGGCTTCCGGAATCTTCAGCCTGCTGGTTCACCGGCTGGTTTCGGGTGAAGCCCTGCCGGAGGCTGCCTCCGCCGTGACCGCCCACGCCCACACCCTGGGCGGTGTGGCTCACGAACTGCCGGAACGCCTGGAAGCCGCGCTCTCACTCGCCGCCAGGGGCGTAACCACGAAGGAGGAACTCATCGAGGCACTCGGTGACGGCCGGACCGCCGAGGACGCCCTCGCCGTCGCGCTGTACGCCGTGCTCGCAACTGTCCCCGGCACGGGGACGGACGACGACGGCACGGACGACGACGGCACGGACACCCTGCCCGTCCGTCACTTCCGGGAGGCGGTGTCCCTGGCGGTGAACCACGGCGGGCAAAGCGACGCCACCGGTTCACTGGCCGGGAACATCCTGGGTGCCTACTACGGCGAGGAGTGCCTGCCCGCAGACTGGCTGGAGTCGCTGGAGGCGCCTGAGGCAATCCGCGGCATGGCCGGTTTGCTGGTGGGCGTCACGACCGCCGAAGGCTGATGTTGTTGCACGCCTCGCAGACGTCCTCCGGGATCAGTCCGCGGCGCTGCAGGAACCCGAAAACCACGCAGCCCAGGCAGAACCCGGCAAAGGCTTCAAGCGACGCCGCCACGATCAGGACGCCCAGCACCGCCCACGCCGCGGGCGCCGCTCCGGCCACGAACAGGGCAAGGGCTGCTGTGGAGACGGCCGCCCCCATGCCCTGAGCGAAGCGCTTGGGCGGTCCGGGCACCAGTTTCACCCGTCCCAGCCGCGGCGTGATGACCTTGACGGACACCAGTGCCAGCGGCGAAATCCTCGGTCCGAAGAGCACGCGCAGCCAGAACCCGGCGGCGATGGCCAGCAGGCCCCACCCGGAGCCAAGGGCAAGCGTGACAACCGCGAGCGCCACCACCAGTCCGGCGGTGACGCGGGCAGCGTACTCGTTGACCGGATTCGGGAAGGCGAACAGAGAGCTCATGTGCCAAGGCTAGAAGCGCAGGGCACCGGGGCAAAGGTTTGTTGCGCCCTGTGAAGACGCGATCGGACCGGAGGCCTCAGGCGATGGCTGCCGCCGCGAAGTCGCCCACCATCTGCAGGAACTCGCCTTCGGACAGCACTTCGATGGACTGCCCACGCCCGTGGAGCTCCAGCACGCGCCGGGCTTTGCCGGTCAGCCGGCCGGAGCGGAGGTCGGAGGCGACAAAGCCGTCCCCCACCACCAGGACGGTGGTGCGCCCGGTCACCCGGCTCTCCGGGCGGGCGCCGACGTCGGCAGAGCGCCTTTTGGCTTCCGGGCGCCCAATGGACAGCTCCCCGGTGAAGACGACGGTTTGGCCGTACAGGGGGTGGCCCGGCTCGGCGTCGGGGTTGGGGAGCGGGTTGGCTCCCTCCTCCGGCCAGCCCGCCTGGAAGGGCCTGAGCGGCGCAGCGGTGCCGCCGGCGGCAGCGGCAAGGGCCGCGATACTGGACTTGGACAGTCCGTCCGTTGCCGGGTCGAAGGCGTGCTGGCGCGGCATCACCAGCCCCAGCGACAGGTAGAGTTCGGCGATGCTGTTGGCCTGGTTCCGCCGGGCTATGTCGATCAGGATTCCCGCGCACGCCCGGGCATCCTCGGCGGCGTCGTGGTGCTTCACCAACGGCACGCCGGCTTCCTCGGCGGCGAACGGCAGGGAGTTGGAGACCAGCGAATAGCACCGCCGGGAAAGCATCACGGTGCACACATAGTCGTAGGCGGGCCCCGGCAGGCCGGAGACTTCCAGACCCGACCGGATCACGCCCAGGTCGAAGGCGGCATTGTGCGCCGCGAGGATGTCATCGCCAATGAAGGCGCCGATTTCGGGGAAGAGTTCCCCGAAGCGGGGGTGCCCGGCCACGTCGTCAGCCCGGATGCCGTGGATCCGGACGTTGTGGTAGTCGAAGTGGTCGTGGTTCGGCGGGGGCCGCATCAGCCAAGAAGCTTCGTCCACGATCTGCCCGCCCCGTACCTTGGTCAGGCCAACCGCACAGGGAGAGCCCCGGAAGCCGTTCGCAGTTTCAAAGTCGATCGCCGTAAAGTCCAAACCCACGGCCCAACCTTACCGCCGGAATGCTGCCCCTCCATGCAGGCACAGCTCTGTCAAGTACCCTTGAGGGGTGAACTTTCCTGTGATGAATGACCTCGCCGTGTCCATGCTGGGCGGGGCAGGACCGGTGCAGCCCCAGCTGGCCTCCTTCCTGCCCGACTGGCTGAACCCCCAGGTCTTCCTGGCCGATCCCGCCCTGGCGCCGTGGGTGGTGCTGCTGGTCTGCGGCATCGTCTTCGCGGAGACCGGCCTGCTGGTGGGCTTCTTCCTGCCTGGTGATTCCATGCTGTTCACAGCCGGCCTCCTGGTGGCCACGGACACCATCAAGTTCAACGTGTGGGTCTTCGCGCTGCTGATCATGATTTCGGCCATCGTGGGCAACCAGACCGGCTACCTCATCGGGTCGAAGGCCGGGCCCGCCATCTTCAACAAACCCAACTCGCGCCTGTTCAAGCGGGAAAACGTGGAGAACGCGCACGCCTTCTTCGAAAAGCACGGCGGCAAGGCACTGATCCTGGCGCGCTTCGTCCCCATCATCAGGACTTTCGTCCCCGTCATCGTGGGCGTCGCCCAGATGAACAAAAAGAAGTTCTTCCTCTTCAACGTCATCGGCGCAGTGCTGTGGGGCGGCGGCGTGACGCTCCTGGGGTACCTGCTGGGCGACCGTATCCCCTGGGTCCGTGACAACCTGGACATCATCTTCATCGCGATCGTCCTGGTGTCTGTCCTGCCCATCGGCGTGGAGGTCCTCCGCGGCCTGTCCGCCAAGCGCCAGGCGAAGGCCTACGGCACCGACCCCGTGGAGGAATTCATCGAGGAGCACGCCCCCGAGGACGAGCAGAAGACCCCGCGCCTCCCGTAAAGTGCCCGTAAACCATCAAAGGTGTGCTCCCCGCCGCGGCGGGGAGCACACCTTTTTGGTTCACCGGCGGTTGTTAAGCCTCCGCGTCCGTCAGGCCTCTGCCCGGCGCAGCGCCTCGACGATGGCCGGCAGCAGCGCCCGGAAGGCCTTGCCGCGGTGGCTGATGGCGTTCTTTTCCTCTGCGGACAGCTCGGCGCAGCTGCGGTCCTCCCCCGCGGGCTGCAGCACGGGATCGTAACCGAAGCCCCCGCTGCCCCGCGGCTCGCGGAGCAGCACGCCCTCCAGCTGTCCGTATTCCACCACCTCGTGGCCGGGCCTGCCATCCGTGTCCGGCACTGCCAGCGCCGCTGCGCAGACGAAGGCCGCACCCCGGTGAATGTCCGGCACGTCGGAGAGCTGGCTGAGCAGGAGCCGCAGGTTGGCGGCGTCGTCGCCATGGGTTCCGGCCCACCGGGCCGAAAAGATCCCCGGCGCTCCGCCCATCACGTCCACCGCAAGGCCGGAGTCGTCGGCAATGGCAGCCAGGCCGGTGGCCTCCGCAACGGCGCGCGCCTTCAGCAACGAATTTTCGGCAAAGGTCACGCCGGTTTCGACGACGTCAGGGGCACCTGCCGCTGCCGCGTCCACCACCTGGGTGTCGACGTCGAGCCCCGGGACCTGTCCCCGCAACAGCTCGCGGAGCTCCCGGAGCTTGCCCTTGTTGTGGGTTGCCAGGACCAGGCGGGGAGCTGGGCCGCCGGCCGGGTTCACAGCGTGTCCGCCAGGGTCTCCCGCTGGATGGCGGCGAGCTGCGTGGTGCCCAGCAGCGCCAGGTCCAGGAGCTGGTCCAGCTCGGCCCGGTCAAAGGGTGCGCCCTCGGCCGTTCCCTGCACTTCCACGAACTTTCCCGAGCCGGTGACCACAACGTTCATGTCGGTTTCGGCCCGGACGTCCTCGACATACGGCAGGTCCAGCATGGGCACGCCGTCGATGATGCCCACGGACACGGCGGCAATGGTGTCGATCAGGGGCTGGGCATTCTTTGCGATCAGCTTGTTGTCGCGGGCGAAGCGGATGGCGTCTGCGAGCGCGACATAGGCGCCGGTGATGGCTGCCGTGCGCGTGCCGCCGTCCGCCTGGAGGACGTCGCAGTCCAGCACGATGGTGTTTTCGCCCAGGGCTTTGGTGTCGATGATCGAGCGCAGCGAACGCCCGATGAGCCGCGAGATTTCGTGGGTGCGGCCGCCGATCTTGCCTTTGACGGATTCGCGGTCGGAGCGGGTGTTGGTGGCCCGGGGCAGCATGGCGTACTCGGCGGTGACCCAGCCGCGGCCTTCCCCCTTGAGCCAGCGCGGTACGCCTGCGGTCAGGGATGCGGTGCACAGGACCCGGGTGTTGCCGAACTCGATCAGGGCGGATCCCTCGGCCTGGGTGGACCATCCGCGGGTGATGCTGATGGGCCGGAGCTGGTCGGGGGCGCGGCCGTCGGCGCGCACGATGGGTACTGCAGCTGCTTCAGAAGTCATGCCTTTAGCTTATCGACTGCACGCCCGGCCGATGCCCGGAGCCGGAGCGAAGGCCGGGCAGACCGAAGGGCTAGATGGTGTAGTGCACTCCGGCGACCGCCACCGCAACGTCGCCGCCGAACACCGGTCGGGCCTCGGCCATGACCGTGGTCTGGGATGTCCACACGGGAATGTGCGTAAGCAGGAGCCGGCGCGCCCCCGCCGCCGCAGCGGCCTCCCCGGCACGCTTTCCGGTCAGGTGGACGTCCTTGATGCCGTCGTCGCGGCCTTCCTCGAAGGCTGCCTCGCACAGGAACAGGTCGGCGTCCTTGGCTGCTTCCTCAAGCCCGGCACAGGAGTCGGTATCACCGGAATACGTTAGGACGCGGGACACCGGCGCGCCGTCCTTGTCCGGCTCCACCACTTCCACCCGCAGGGCGTAGGCCTCCTCCACGGGGTGGTTCACGGCGAAGGGTGTCACGGTGAACGGCCCCACGGTCACGGCTTCGCGTTCCGCCCAGTTGGTGAAGTCGAATTCCTCGTGCATCCCGGGGTCCAGCTCCAGGCCGTACGCCGTGGCCATCCGGTCTGCCGTGGCCGCAGGTCCCCAGACGGGGATCCGGCCGCGCCCCCAGCCGCCGGGTTTCCACCGGACAGCCACGTGCAGGCCGCACAGGTCCATGCAGTGGTCGGGGTGCAGGTGGGTGAGGAAGATCGCGTCGATGTCCTCCAGGTCGGTGTACCGCTGGATGGCACCCAGCGCACCACTGCCCAGGTCCATGACCACTTTCCAGGTCCGCTCGCCGTCGTTCGCGGTCAGGAGGTAGCACGACGCCGGTGACCCGGGGCCGGGAAAGGAACCCGTACAGCCTACGATGGTGAGCTTCACTGGCCGCTGCCCCCGGTCGCTGACGTGCCCACGAAGTTGGAGATCCGCGGCCGCGCCGCTGCGCTCTGGGCGGCGGCGATCATTTCCGGGGTGATCCTGGCCAGGCTTCCGGTGGGGTACTGGGCGGACACATGGTCCACGTGCCGGACGGAGAGGACCTCCGGCCCCAGGAACCGCCGGGCCAGCGCCTCGAACTGGCCGGCATCGCCGGTGGCCACGAAGTGGTGCTCCGGCGGGTTTGAGTCCGTGCGCTGCAGGTTGTGGGTGGCCAGGGCACGGTAGACGTCCTTGGCGGTTTCCTCGGCGCTCGACACCAGGGTCACGTCCGCCCCCATGACATAAGAGATGACGCCGGTGAGCAGCGGGTAGTGCGTGCAGCCCAGGACCACCGTGTCCACGCCCGCGGCCTTGAGCGGGGCGAGGTATTCCTCGGCGACGGCCAGCAGGGCCGGTCCGGTGGTGATCCCTGCTTCGACGTAGCTGACGAATTCCGGGCACGCCACGGAGGTGATCGCCAGGTCCGGCGCCGCGGCGAACGTGTCCTCGTAGGCGCGGGAGCCGATTGTGGCGGAAGTGCCGATCACGCCCACCCGTCCGCTGCGGGTTGCTGCCACTGCCCGCCGCACCGCCGGCTGGATGACTTCGATAACGGGGATGCCGTACTTGGCCGTGTACCGCTCGCGGGCGTCCCGCAGGACAGCGGCCGACGCCGAGTTGCACGCGATGGTGAGCAGCTTGACACCGGAGTCCACCAGTTCGTCCATCACGCCCAGGGCGTTGGCCCGCACCTCCGCGATGGGCAGGGGGCCGTACGGTCCGTGCGCCGTGTCCCCCACATAGAGGATGGACTCGTTGGGAAGCTGGTCGATGATGGAGCGGGCCACCGTCAGGCCGCCAACACCGGAGTCGAAAACGCCAATGGGCCGCGACTCCAGGGCGGCGGCGGGCAGATCGCTGGCGTCGGACCCCGCGGCGGCGCCGGCTGACGGATCCATGCTTGAGGCTCTACTCATGATTATTCGAGGATAGGTCTTCCCCGCGGCTCCAGTCATGAACCTGTGGCCGGGAGCTCATGTCTGGTGTGTCACAGCGCAGGGACGGGGAGCTGTCCGCGCCGCTCATCGGCGGGAGTCCATGGACTGCAGCATGGCCTGGACGAGCGACTCCTGGAGCCACGTGGCGAAGTTGTAGACCAGGGCCAGGTAGCTCTCCACGTCCTCGGCCTGGGACCAGTCCTGCATCAGGTGGACGTGCTCGGCGTCCTCCTCGTCCTGGATGTCCAGCCGTTCGGCGAGGACCAGCCGGACATCGTTGAGCGCCATGGACCAGTGCCGTGCGCCATCGGGCGTCAGGACGATCTCGTCCTTGTCCAGGTCCAGGGCCGCGGCCCGCAGGGCGCCGATCTTTGTTTCCCGCAGCGAGCGTTCGGTGAGCTGGCGGAACTCCAGGGAGGCGCCGGCGTCGTCCTTCATGACATTGGGAAGGAGGCGCTTGACGGCCCGGTCGCTAGGCTCTGCCACGTCCATGTCCAGACCGATCAGGGCAGCCAGGGGATCTTGGCCGTCGCGATCCTCCGGCTGGAGCATGGAGATGACGTCATGGATCAGGCTGCGCAGCAGGTCGCGTTCCGCAGGCTCAAGGTAGCCGGTGATGCCTTTGAGTCCGTACTTGAATGCTTTAGCCACGTTTCCCCTTGCCCTGGCCTCCGCCGGAGTTGCCGGAGTTGCCGTTGTTCCCGCCGCTGGCTTTTTCCACGGTGGCCCACAGCCCAAACCCGTGCATGGCCACGGCATGGCGTTCCACCTGCTCCTTGCTGCCCGAGGCAACAATGGAGCGGCCCTTCTTGTGGACCTCCATCATGAGCTTGTTCGCCTTGCTCTCGGAGTAGCCGAAATAGCTTTGGAAAACATAGCTGACGTAGCTCATGAGGTTGACGGGATCGTTCCAGATCACCAGGTTCCAGGGGATGTCCGGCGCGGTCAGGGAATCTGTGGATTCCGCTGTTCCGGTCCGGGTGCCCTCCTGTGTATCAGGGCCGAGCGCAACGCTTAAGGTCATCTGTCCATTCTATGGGGATGCCGGGCCCACGCCGGCGAGGGGCCCGCGGCGAAGCGAAGCGAGACGTGGGAGCCGGCGGGTGGGCCCACGCCGGCGAGGGGCCCGCGGCGAAGCGAAGCGAGACGTGGGAGCCGGCGGGTGGGCCCACGCCGGCGAGGGGCCCGCGGCGAAGCGAAGCGAGACGTGGGAGCCGGTGGGGACTAGAGTGACTTTCGTGAGTACCTCCGCTGGCTGGGAGCATCCCCGCACGTCCTTTTACACCGACCACTACGAGCTGACGATGCTGCAGGCATCGCTGCATTCCGGGGCGGCGCACCGCAAGTCGGTGTTCGAGGCTTTTGCCCGGCGGCTGCCGGATGGCCGGCGCTACGGCATCGTGGCCGGCACGGGACGGCTGCTGGAGGGCATCGCCAACTTCCGCTTCGGGGACGCCGAGCTCGAGTTCCTGAAGCGCACCAACGTGGTCAATGCGCAGACGCTGGAGTACCTCGCGTCGTACCGGTTTTCCGGTGACATCTGGGGCTACCCCGAAGGTGAGGCGTACTTCCCGAACTCCCCCATCCTGATCGTCGAGGCCACGTTCGCGGAGGCCTGCATGCTGGAGACCTACCTTCTGTCCGTGTTGAACCATGACAGCGCCATTGCCTCGGCGGCTTCCCGGATGGTCACCGCGGCCGGCGGCCGGCCCTGCATTGAGATGGGATCCCGGCGCACCCATGAGGAAGCGGCCACCGCTTCTGCCCGGGCAGCGATCATCGCCGGCTTCGACAGCACCTCCAACCTCGAGGCCGGAATCCGCTACGGGATCAAGACGGTGGGCACCGCCGCCCACTCCTTCACCCTCCTGCACGACACCGAACGGGACGCGTTCGAGGCCCAGATTGCCTCGCTCGGGGACCACACGTCCCTGCTGGTGGACACGTACGACGTCGAAGCGGCCGTCCGCACGGCCGTAGACCTTGCGGGTCCACGCCTGGGAGCGGTCCGGCTGGACTCGGGCGACCTTGTGGCCCAGGCGCAGTGGGTGCGCAGGCTCCTTGACGATCTTGGCAACGAAAACACCAAGATCGTGGTCACTTCCGACCTCGATGAGTACGCCATCGCCGCCCTGCAGTCCGCCCCCGTGGATTCCTACGGCGTGGGCACGTCCCTGGTCACCGGCTCGGGTGCTCCTACGGCCAGCATGGTGTACAAGCTGGTCAGCCGCACGGACGACGACGGAACGTTCGTCTCGGTGGCCAAAGCGGCCAAGAACAAGGCCAGCGTGGGCGGCCGCAAGTACGCCCTGCGAAAGCTGAACGAGCGCGGCATTGCCACTGCGGAAGTGGTGGGCGTCGGCCGTCGGCCGGAGGATGACGGCAATGACCGTCCCCTCCTGCAGCAGTTCATGAAGAACGGGGAGCTGCTGCCGGGCTGGACCGGCCACGAGGGCGTGCTCCGGGCCCGCCGGCGCCATGCGGATTCCATGGCGGAGCTGCCGCCGGTGGTCAACCGCCTGCAGCGCGGGGAAGCCGCCATCCCTACTCTCTATGAAGAAAACTGAGGAGAACCGATGTCCCGGGCACTGATCATCGTCGACGTCCAGAACGATTTCTGCGAGGGCGGTTCGCTGGCCGTTTCCGGCGGCGCGGACGTGGCCGGCGCCATCAGCGAATATGTGGACGCCCACCACGGCGAGTTCGACCACATCGTTGCAACCCAGGACTGGCACGTCGATCCGGGAGAGCACTTCTCGGACACGCCGGACTTCAAGGACAGCTGGCCGCCGCACTGCGTGGCGGGCACCCCCGGTGCTGAACTGCATCCCGACCTGGACACCGAATACATCCAGGCCTACTTCCAGAAAGGGCAGTTCTCCGCGGCCTACTCCGGATTCGAGGGCCTGCTGGCCCCCGAGGATGCGGTGCCCACCGGGGAACGGCAGCCCGGGGCCCTGCCCGGCCCAGCGGACGCCGAAAGGTTTGCTCCGGACGAAGACGCGATCGGGCTGGACGACTGGCTGCAGAGCCATGACGTGGAAGACGTCGTCGTTGTGGGAATCGCCACGGATTACTGCGTGATGGCAACGGCCCTGGACGCCGTCCAGGCCGGCTACTCCGTCACCATCCTGCGCTCCCTGACGGCCGGAATCGCCGAGGACCTGGAGGAAGCAGTGGCCGAAATGGAACTGGGTGGCGTGGACGTAGCCTAGAGCAGCTACAGGAGTGGCCCGGCGCTCATGCGCAGCCGGCCCTTCGTTGTTTCAACCCGCCCCTTGATCCCAGCGCAAGAACAAGGACCGGGTACTACAGTGGATGCATGGCTGCCAGCCGCAATCCGCTCGACGACCTGCGCGACACCATCGGGCGCCTTGCCGATCAGCTCAAGCTGCCCGGTTCGGAGCGCGTGGATGACCTGGTCGGCGATCTCGTGGGTCCGAAGCCCGGGCCGGCCCGGCCGTTGTCCGAGGTGCAGGCCGAGCTCGACGCGCTGGTTGGACTGGAGACAGTGAAGGAACAGGTGCGGGCGCTCGTCGCACTGCTCCAGGTCCAGGCCCGTCGTAAGGCGCACGGACTGCCGGAGGTGGCCACATCACAGCATCTCGTGTTCCTCGGAAACCCGGGCACGGGCAAGACCACCGTGGCTCGGCTCCTGGCCGAGATGTACCGCGCAGTGGGGCTGCTGCAGAAGGGCCACCTGGTGGAGGTCGACCGTTCGGGCCTGGTGGGGCAGTACGTCGGCACGACCGCCATCAAAACGGACCGGGTAATCCGGCGTGCGCTGGACGGCGTCCTATTCATCGACGAGGCCTACGCGCTGTCCCCTGAGGACGGCCGGATGGACTTCGGCCCCGAGGCGATCGAGGTCCTGCTCAAGCGGATGGAGGACCACCGCCACCGCCTGGTGGTGATCGTGGCCGGGTATCCGCGGCTGATGGAGTCCTTCCTGCTCTCGAACCCCGGCCTGCGGTCCCGGTTCGCCCGCGAGATCATGTTCCCCGACTACTCCGTGGACGCACTCCAGACGATCTTCCACCGGATGCTGACCCAGCACGGGTACAGGCTGGAGCCGGGCGCAGACGAGATGCTGCGCCGCATCTTCACCGGGCTCCACGCGGGCGAGGACTCCGGCAACGCACGGTTCGCCCGCACGCTGTTCGAGCAGGCGCTCAACCGCCAGGCGCTGCGGCTGTCCCTCGACGAGGAACACAGCCTCGACGCGCTTGATCGTGAGGCCGTCATGACGCTCACCGCAGACGACCTCGTCGAGGCCGCGCTGGCCTTGGGCGAGGAACCGGAACCTGAACCGACGCCGGAACCGGAGCAGCCACGCTGGTGGCGCTGGCTGGCCTGACCCTGCTATTTCCGGCCGATGAACCAGTCCTGGAGCTTCCGCAGGCGCGACTGCAACTGCTCCTCGTTCGCCTGGGCAACCGGCGGTCCGCCGCACACTGTCCGCAGCTTGGTGTGCACCACGCCGTGGGGTGTGCCCGTGCGGGCAGACCAGGCGGCCACGTTCTTGGCCAGCTCGTTACGGAGGTCCATCAGCATCCGGTGGTCCGGTATGGCCGGCGCCGGGCTTTCCGCCGCCGCGGGTGCCTTCCGGTTCTTGCGGTTCAGCTGCTCGTGCTGGCGCTGCCGCAGCAGCGTGCCCACCTGCTCCGCGTCCAGCAGCCCGGGGATGCCCAGGAAGTCCATCTCGTCGTCGGACCCCACCTCGCCGCCCGTGCCGAACTCGCCGCCGTCGAACAGCACGCGGTCAAAGGACGCCTGCGAATCCAGGGCCTCGAACTTGCCCTTGGTGAGGCTGTCCGATGCCTTGTCCTCGCGGTTGGCCTCGGACATCAGCGAGTCCTCGGGATTGAACAGGCCGTCCGCGTCTTCCTTCTCCGGGCGGTCAAGGGCGTGGTCCCGTTCGGCCTCCATGGAGTTGGCAAGGGCCATCAGCTGCGGCACTGAGGGCAGGAAGACCGACGCCGTTTCGCCCCGCTTGCGGGCACGCACGAAGCGACCCACCGCCTGGGCGAAAAACAGGGGGGTCGAGGTTGACGTGGCATACACGCCGACGGAAAGCCGCGGCACGTCCACACCCTCGGACACCATCCGGACCGCCACCATCCAGCGTTTCTCGCTGGCGGTGAATTCCTCGATCTTGCTCGACGCCTTCGCGTCATCGGAAAGGATGACCGTGGGCGACTCCCCCGTGATCCTCTTGAGCTGTCCGGCATACGCGCGGGCATCCTCGTGATCCGTGGCAATCACCAGGCCGCCGGCGTCGGGAACGGTGCGGCGCACCTCGCTGAGCCGCCTGTCCGCACCCGCAAGCACCGCCGGAATCCACTCGCCTGCGGGGTTCAGGGCGGTACGCCAGGCGTGGGATGTGATGTCCTTGGTCACCGCGGCCTCACCCAGCGACGCCGCCATCTCCTCGCCGGCACTGGTCCGCCACCGCATCTGCCCGGAATAGGCCATGAACATCACCGGACGGACCACGTGGTCCCGCAGCGCATTGCCGTACCCGTAGGTGTAGTCCGCCTTGGAGCGGCGGATCCCGTCCCGGTCCTGGGCGTATTCGACGAAGGGAATGGGAGAGGTGTCGGAACGGAACGGCGTTCCCGTCAGCGAGAGCCGCCTGACCGCGGGGTCGAAGGCCTCGCGCAGCCCGTCACCCCAGGACAGTGCCTCGCCGCCGTGGTGGATCTCGTCAAGGATCACCAGCGTGCGGGCAGCTTCCGTCTTGGCGCGGTGGAGCAGCGGCTTGCTGGCCACCTGTGCATAGGTGACGGCAACGCCGATGAAGCCGCGGCCGTGCTGGCCGTCGGAGTTCTTGAAGTTGGGGTCGATGGCGATGCCCACCTTTGCCGCCGCATCCGCCCACTGCCGCTTCAGGTGGTCGGTGGGCGCCACGATGGTCACCCTGTTAACGGCGCCGGAGTCGATGAGGGTGGACGCCACCCTCAGCGCGAAGGTGGTCTTGCCGGCGCCCGGCGTTGCCACGGCGAGGAAGTCGCGTGGGCTGTTGCGCAGGTACAGGTCCAGGGCTTCCTGCTGCCAGGCACGGAGTTTCGGGGCGGTTCCCCAGGCTGCACGTTCCGGATAGGCCGGAGGCAGGGTGGGGCCGCCAAAGAGCGTCTCCGTCACTATTTGTTGTTGCCCGAGTCCCCTCCGGGACCCTTGCCGCCGTCGTTGCCCGGGCGGAGGCCGTCGTAGACCTCTTTGCACATCGGGCAGACCGGGAACTTCTGCGGATCCCGTCCCGGCGTCCAGACCTTGCCGCACAACGCGATGACAGGGTCCCCGGTCAGCGCGGACTCCATGATCTTTTCCTTGCGCACATAGTGCGAAAAGCGCTCCCGGTCCCCGGGCTCCACTTCCTGGCGCAGTTCCTCGCGCTCAATGGTGGCTGTGGACGTTCCAGCCCCGGAAAGCTCGCGCATCGGGTCGTTTTCGAGAGGGTCCGTCGTGCTAGTCATGCCAACCATCTTAGCTGTTCCACCGGCCGGACGTTCGACGTCGGCGCGTCCCCTGCCCGCCGCCGTCGGACTTTGCGGCGGCGTGCGCTGGCAGCGGGCGGTGCGGGCTAGATCCCCTGCCAGGCGGGCTTGTTGTCATAGGTGTGCCGGTAGAAATCCGCCAGTTTCAGGGCCGACGCCGCGGCCTCGTCCAGCAGGACGGTGGCGTGCGGGTGGAACTGCAGGATCGACGCCGGGCAGATGGCGGCGACGGGACCTTCAACGAATTCGCGGACAGCCTGGGCCTTCTGCGCACCGGTTGCCAGCAGGATGACGTGCCGCGCCTCCATGATGGTCCCGAGTCCCTGCGTCAGGACATGGTGCGGGACGTCCGCCAGGCTGGAGAAGAACCGGGCGTTGTCCCTGCGGGTCTGTTCGATGAGGCTCTTGATGCGGGTCCTCGAAGCGAAGGAGGATCCCGGTTCGTTGAACGCGATGTGGCCGTCCGTTCCCACCCCGAGGAACTGCAGGTCAACCCCGCCTGCAGCGGCGATCGCCTCCTCGTAGGCGCGGCAGGCAGCCGGGATGTCCGCGGCGGCACCGTCCGGCCCGTGGACGTTCTCCGGCCGGATGTTGACCCGGTTGGTGAACTCCCGGCGGACCACTTCCCGGTAGGACTCGGGGTGTCCGGGCGGAAGTCCCACGTATTCGTCCAGGGCAAAACCGGAGGCCCGGCTGAAGTCCAGGCCGTCCCGCTCATGGCGGGCAGCCAGCTCATCGTAGACCGGAAGCGGGGACGAACCAGTCGCCAGGCCAAGGACGGCATCAGGTCTGCGCCGGAGGAGGTCCTCGACGGCATCGGCGGCAAGCTTGGCAATCTGTTTGCTGCCGTTGAGGATGACGACTTCCATGCTGATTCCTTCCGAACGCTGTTCAGCGGTTGACGGACACCTGGGCCAGCAGCTCGGGACCGCGGTTGTCCAGCCATTTTCCGCCCAGCCTGACGCCTAGGACAAACAGGACCAGGCCCAGGACCGTCCCCGCGGTGAGGTTGATCCAGCCGAAGAGGCCGTTGCCCGTGACCACCTGCGCAACCAGGAGGCCCACCTGCGGCAGGACCAGGACCATCAGGACCAGCAACCCTCCGAACTGTACCGCGAGGGTCTGCCCCACGTTGCCGGGCGGTTTCTTGAACGGGCTGTCGCCCGGCAGCGGAACGGCCACGGTGTACCGGGCCGAGACCACCGATGCCAGTCCCAGCCCGGTGAACAGGATGCCCAGGCTCAGGCCCAGCTGCCCGGGCAAGCCCGCCCAGTCCCCTGTCAGGGCGGAATACCCCAGAGCGAACACCAGTACCACCGGCAAGGCGAACGCCAGGCAGGCAAGGGCGCGGCCCAGCCGGTCCGCCAGTCCCCTGACGCCGGTGGCAAGGTGCAGGGCGAAGGCGGTGTTGTCGTAGGACACGTCCGCAGAGATGGACCAGGCGAGGATGAACGCGGAGATCGGGGCAAGGATGCCCAGGCTGGTGAAGTCCCCGGTCTGGCTGCCCTGGAAGGCGAGCACCACGGGAAGCAGGGGGATCACCACCAGAGATCCCGAATACCGTGGATCCCGGAACCAGTACGTGAGGGACCTCGCCATCACCGCGCCGGCCGGAGTGGCGGGCAGCACTCCCAGCAGTCCCAGCCTGCCGCCTTTGCGCCTGCCGCTACCCGCGTAGGGAGGAGTGACCAGCGCCCGTTCCAGCAGGGATTTCCATGCCCACGCGAGCGCGGCCAGTGCTGCAACGGATACCAGCAGCTTTAAGGCTGCCTGTCCCGGCTGCCCGGCGGCCACGTCACCGCCCAGCGACCACGGTGCGCCCAGCGGGGTCCAGGAAAGCGTCCTGGCAAAGCCGGGCAGGAAACCGGTGGAGGCTGAGAGGCCTTGGCCTATTCCTGCCACAATGGGCCCCATCAGTACCAGCGGCACCATGAACGCTATGGCGCTGATGTCCTTGAACCGCCGCGATGCGGCCAGGCTTGCCGTTGCCGTGGTCACCACTTTGGCGAGCACCACGCAGGTCAGTACGCCCAGCACTGCCCCCACGAACGCGGCGAGCGCAGGAAGGACACCATGGGACCACGTGGCCACCGTGGACAGCGCCACCAGCGAAGTGGCCAGCCCCGGAATGCCGATCAGTCCGCCCAGGGCCAGCCCGGCCAACATCTGCTTCATGGGGATCGCGAACGTAGTGAACCGTGCGGGATCCAGGGTCATGTCCGTGGCAGAGGCCACCACCGGCACGACGCCCCAGCCCAGGATGGCGGCGGATCCGCCGAGCACCACAGCGGTCTGGGCAAGGTCAAGAGGCGCGTTACGCAGGATCACCAGTGCCATCACAAGCGTTGCCACCATCCCCAGTGCGTAGAGCCCGGCGATGGCCATCCCCACCAGTTGCCACGGGCTGCGACGCAGGCCGTTGCGCAGCAGTGTCAGCTTGAGCCTTAGAAGGTGCGCAACCATTCCAGTCCTTCCGTGTGGCTGCGGCCGCCCACCAGCTGCACGAACCGGTCCTCCAGCGAGGCCCCGGCACGCACCTCGTCAACGGTTCCGGCGGCGAGCAGCCGTCCGTTGGCCACCACTGCCACGTGGTCGCACATGCGCTGCACCAGGTCCATGACATGGCTGGACACGATGACCGTGCCGCCCGAAGCGACGTAGCTGTCAAGGATGGAGCGGATGTTGGCCGCGGAGACCGGGTCCACCGCTTCGAAAGGTTCGTCCAGGACCAGCAGCCGGGGCGCGTGGATGAGGGCGGAGGCCAGCGCAATCTTCTTGGTCATGCCCGCCGAGTAGTCCACCACCAGGGTGCCGGCGTCCTCCTGGAGATCCATGGCGGCGAGGAGGTCCGCAACGCGCGTGGCCACTGTCTCCCGGTCCATACCCCTCAGCAGCCCCGCATAGGTAATGAGCTGCTCGCCGGTGAGCCGGTCGAACAGCCGCACCCCGTCCGGCAGGATGCCCATCAGCCTCTTCGCGTCCAGCGGCCGCTGCCAAACGTCCACGCCGTGGACTGCCGCTGTCCCAAAGTCCGGACGCAGGAGGCCGGTTGCCATGGACAGCGTGGTGGTCTTACCGGCGCCATTGGGTCCCACAATGCCGTAGAAGGAGCCGGCCGGCACGTCCAGGCTGATGCCGTCCACGGCGATCTTCCCGCCGAACCGCTTGGCAAGCCCGCGGATGGACAAGGCCGGCACCTGCGGTGCCACACCGGGGTGCAGAGCCGGCACGGAATGCAGTGCATGGTCTGGTTGCGGGGCCGGCTCGCGTTGCGGGGCCTGGTCGGGTTGCAGTGCCGGGTCGGGTTGCGGGGCAGTCATGAAGCCAGACTAGCCCTCGGGTACCCGCTGCGGGGTCCTCCCTGAGGAGTAGCGGGAAAGGCGTAGGAACCACTTCCGGTAGGACGCTGTCCGGCGACATCGTTCCGGGGCCCCTAACGCACCTTCCGGATGCGGATGGGCCCCTTGGCGGTGGCGGGATCCACCACCGAGCCGCCTTGGGTGATCTGGACTTCGCCTGCGTCAACCAGCCGCCGCGCCGCCCTGCGGGCGGGCTCCATGAGGTCGCGCCACTTCCCGCCGCCGACAGCGCGGGCAGCCTCCGACGGGCAGATGGTGGACGTGGCGGCCCTGGCAGCCAGGAGTTCCAGGATGGCGGCTTCCAACTGCTGCTCGATACTGACGGCAGCCGCCGGCGTCGGTTCAAGGCCTGGCGCCCTCTCCGGCGCCGGCGCAGGGTGAGGCGCAGTGCGCCGGTCCCGGCCGGCCATCAGAAGGTGCGCCGCGGAACGGCACGCTGGTATTGCGGCGGCCACGCGAGGTCATGGCCCAGTTCAAAGGCGGCCCTCAGCCACCAGTGCGGGTCCCGCAGTGCTGCCCTCGCGATGAGGACGCCGTCAGCCTGTCCTGTGGCGACGGCGTGTTCAGCCTGGCCTGCCGAGGTCAGCAGGCCAACGGTGCCGGTGGCCACTCCGGCTTCCTTGCGGATGGCTGCCGAAAATCCCGTCTGGTAGCCGGGGCCGGCCTTGATCTGCTGGTGGGCAACGGCGCCCCCGCTGGACACGTCGATGAGGTCCACACCGTGTTCGGCGGCCTGCCGTGCCAGTCGCACGGAAGCGGCCAGATCCACGCCGCCTTCTGCCCAGTCGCTGGCGGAGATCCTCAGGAGCAGCGGCATGGACTCAGGAATGACCGCGCGGACGGCGTCAACAACAGCCAGCATCAGCCGGTTCCGGCCCGTTTCGTTGCCGCCCCAGGCATCGGTCCGCGTGTTGATCAGCGGGCTCTGGAACTGGTGCAGGAGGTACCCGTGGGCACCGTGGATCTCAATCGTGTCGAAGCCCGCGTCCACCGCCCGCACAGCGGCGTCGGCAAAGTCGCGCACCACGCCGCTGATCTGCTCCACGCTCATCGCCGCGGGGTCCGCGTACCCTTCGAAAGCCAAAGGCGACGGGCCCACGGTGGTCCAGCCGCCGTCGGACTCCGGAACGCTGCCGTGCTTGCCGGAAAATGGCCAGTAGGTGGACGCTTTCCTGCCCGCGTGGGCGAGCTGCACGCCGATCTTGGCGTTGGCGGCGCCGTGCCGGTGGACAAAGGACGTGATCCGCTGCCAGGCTTCCGCCTGCTCACCGTTGTAGAGGCCGGCGTCGCGGGGGCTGATCCGGCCTTCCGCATTCACGGCGGCGGCTTCGGTCAGTATCAGCGCCGCGCCCCCCGTGGCGAAGGACCCCAGATGCATCAGGTGCCAGTCGTTCGGGACTCCCGGGGCGTCGTCGGGGTCGCAGCTGTACTGGCACATCGGCGACACCCAGCCCCGGTGCTGCAGCTCCAGCGAGCGGAGCCGCAGGGGCTGGAAGAGCGCCGGCACTAGAACAGCACCCTCGCGAGGGCCTGGCGCGCCTTGGCAACCCGCTCGTCTGCGGTGCCCACCACATCGAACAGCTCCAGAAGCCGGACGCGGGCAGTCTCACGCTCCGGGCCGAAGTTCCGGCCAATGAAGGAGACCAGCCGGCTCAACGCATCCTCCACATGGCCGCCCGCCACATCAAGGTCTGCCACCCCAAGCTGGGCATCAAGGTTGTCCGGCTCATTGGCCGCGAGCGTGCGCAGGGCTTCGCTGTCCTGGGCGGAAAGCGGCTGCAGCCTCCCCATCAGCTCCACCTGGGCCAGTCCGGCCTTGGCCTCATGGTCCGCAGGCATCTCGGTCAGCGCCTGGCGGTAGGCATCGGCCGCGGCAGCGTAGTCCCCCGCTTCGATGGCGTCAAACGCAGCCTGGTGCAGTGGCGGCAACGGCGCCGGAGCGTCCTCTTCCTCCGCACCGGCACCCAGGCTCCCGGTCACGCCGTTCGCGGCGGCCACTTTCAGCAGTTCGTCAAAAAGGCTGCGCACCTGCTGCTCGTCCGCGCTGCCCTGGAAGAGCGGCACCGGCTGGCCCTTGAGGACGGCCACGGCGGTGGGGACAGCCTGCACCTGGAAGGCCTGGGCAAGCTGCGGGAACGCTTCGATGTCCGCGGCGCCAAGGACCAGCCGGCCGCCGTAGCCACCAACCACCCGCTCCAGGACCTCAAGCACGGCTGCCGACTCCGGCGAGTAGGAGGCCCACAGAGCGAATACCACAGGCACCTGCGCCGACAGCTCCACGAGCTGCTGGAAGTTGCCCTCGGTGACGTTGACCTTCAGTTCCTGGGCGCCGGGAGCGGCACCCGGCTGGGCGCCTTCCTGCGGCGTGCCGGTCCCGGCCGGTGAAGCTGGCGAGGCCGGGCGCTGCTTCAGGCTGGAAAGGTCGACGGCGCCGCGCAGGTTAAGCAGGTTGGCAGCGGCAGGAGGGACTGGGCGGGAAGCTGGCGAACTCATGCTTTCCACTCTAGCCACTCCGGCCGCTGCCGGGGCTACTGCAGGAAGGGGATTACTTGAAGCTGGCCCCCGTCAGGCCGCGGGTTGCCGCCACAAGCTTCATCGGGTCCGTTGATCCTGCCGGCGGCACGTACACGGCCACCGACTCGGCAAAGCTCAGGACCATGCCGGTGGTGGTTTCCTTGCCGCCGGCCAGTGCCGCTGCGTCGTCTCCGATGGTGAGCTTGTCGCCTGCGGCCTTGGGGGTCCCCTCGAAGCCGAAGTTAATCCGTCCCAGGACCAGCGCGCCGCCGTCAGCCGTGCGGAAGACAACAGTGCTTTCGGGGACCACCTTGTGGGTGAAGGAGAAGTTGCCGTTCTCGCCGGACTTCACCACTTCAGCCTGGTAGGACAGGGTGTCCGCGATGTACGGCGAGGACTCCCCTTCCACCAGCTTGTCCTTGAAGGCCGAATCTTCGGAGGTGAGGCGGTCCGCCAGGCCGGACAAGGCTTCTTCACCGCTGTAGAGCAGGCCCGTCTTGTCTGCGGGTGCCAGCGTCTCGGTGCCGTCCCGGCTGATGGTGGGGAACGTGGTTCCGGGCTGCAGCGGGTTGGTTTCCACGAGCTTGTAGTTCTCACGCGGCGAGGCCTGGACCAGCGTCAGCAGCTGCGGCACCACATTGCCCTCACCCTGGGTCACGGCCATCACGGACCGCGGCCATTCGCGGTCGCTGGTCACCACGGTGGTGAGGAGCTTGGTGGAGCGCACCGGCATGCGCGGCTCGTAGGAGCCTACCTGTGAACGGATCTTGTAGTTCTGGGTGCGGACTTCCAGTTCGGTCCCGCCCACACGGTCGGACAGCTTTGCGGCATCCTTGGCTGCATCTCCAGCGTCAACGGCGCTGGAGACCTGTTCCAGGATCCGGCGGAACTGTGCATCCAGCAGGACGGGGGAACCTGCCTCCTGCGCCGCGGGCGATGCCGTTGCCGCGTCAGCGGAAGGCGCGGGCGCGGGAGAAGTGGCACTTGCGGCGACGCCGGTCCCGGCCACCACGGCAGCGGCAACCACGCCGGCAGCAGCCATGGTCACCCGTGACGACGACTTTGCCTCGCTGCGGGCGCGGGCGCGCCGGGCAAAGCCGCTGCCCTCTCCGCCGCCCTCACCGTTGCGCCTGCGGGCAGAGAGCAGGGCCAGTACGATCCCGGCAAGAACCAGCAGGGAACCAAGGACCATCAGGGGAACGGCCCAGGGTGTGGAGGTGTCGTTCGGGAACGTCATGGAGATGGAGGCAGGTGCGGGCTGCGTTCCGTCCGAGGCCAGCAGCAGGGTCCAGTCCCCGTCAGCCGGCGGGGTCCAGGAGTACTCAAGCTCCCCGCTGGCATTCTCGGTGGAAACCCAGAGGTCAGAGCCGGCAGGGTTGGGGGCAGTGGCCTCGCCGTCGGCGTGCTCAACCTGGAGCGACTCTCCGTCCTCGGTCACACCGGTAACGGTGTTGTGTGCGGCCTGCCCAACCCATGCGTCCACATCGTCCGGACGGCCGGCGGCCAGCATGAAGTTGCCGTCGCCCTCGATATCGATCTTGACTGTCCCGCCGTGAAGGGTCCGCAGGTTCTGGTCGATCACGGTGATCGGCGCAGCGGCAGCATCGGCCGGCGCGGAAGCCGTAAAGGTCTCGGAGGGGGCCCAGATGGTCCTCTGGCCGATGCCGGCCAAAAGTGTCAGGAGGCCGAGCAGCACGAGTGCGACTGCAGTCTTTAAACGCAAGGGAACACCTATCATCAGCGGGGGTTTAGTTTCAATAGTATCCGTTTTGTTATCGCGAGCCCGGATCGGGGCTTCGCGCAGGATCGCCGGCGGGCCCCTGAGCAGGCCCTTCAGCTGTTGTTGACAAGGCTGCTGATAGTGTTTGCGATGATCATCACACCGGCCCGCCCACGCGGCGCCATGTACGGAACAGGCCCCAAGAACCAGTGACTGACACGACGGACGAATCCTCCGCGGCACCAGAGAACCCGGGGGGCACGCAGCCGCCGGCAGCCGCCGCCAACGGTCCTGGAAAACGTCCTGGAACTGCCCGCCGGAAGAGGCCCGCCGCGGCTGCACTGGGGATGCTGGCCCAGCGGCTGCGGCAGCCTTTGCCGGGCGCCCAGCCACGTCTTCGGTTCGAGATGCCGCCGGAGTACACGCGGCAGGACGGGGACGGCGGAGGCGACAGCGGGGTGCAGCCCCAGTTCGGCAGTCCGGGCCCCCGGATTTCGCCACAGCATCCCCTGTATCTGGGCTTTATGGGAACCGTGGGCGTTGGGCTTGCACTGCTGGTCTACTGGATCGGCTCCAACACCACCCAACTGCTCCTGTGGATCGTTGCGGCGCTGTTCATCGCGCTGGGCCTGGAACCTGTCGTCAGCTGGCTGGAAGGCCGGAAAATCCCCCGTCCCGCCGGGATCCTGGTGTCCGTCACGGTACTGGTGAGCGCCGTCGTCGGCTTCTTCGCCACCCTTATCCCCACCATCGTGGAACAGGTCACGCAGATCGTCGAGCAGGCGCCGGTGTGGATCCGGGACTTCATCGATTCCGAGTTCTTCCGCAGCCTGGACGACCAGTTCGGTGTTCGTGACCGCGTCACGGAAGAGCTGGACAAGTTCGTGAACGACCCCGCGGCATTGGGCGGTATCTTTGGCGGCGTTGTCGGCTTTGGTTCCACCGTGGCCAACGGACTTTTCGGCACCCTGATCGTCCTGGTGCTGAGCCTGTACTTCCTTGCTGCCCTGCCCGCGATGAAGAAGTGGGGCTACCGGCTTGCGCCGCGGTCCCGGCGGCACCGGGTGGAGGCCCTGTCCGAGGAAATCACCCGATCGGTGGGCAACTACGTGATCGGGCAGGCGGTGGTTGCCCTCCTGAACGCCACCTTTGCCTTCATCGTGATGTCAATCGTGGGAATACCCTTCGCCCTGCTGCTGGCCTTCGTGGTGGCGCTGCTCGCCTTCATTCCGCTGGTGGGCGGAATGATTGCCGGGGTCGTGGTGCTGCTGGTCTCGCTGACGGAGGGCTGGCAGACCGCGGCCATCTACGGAATCTGCTACTTCTCCTACCTGCAGTTCGAGGCCTACTTCATCTCCCCGCGCATCATGCAGAAGGCCGTGGCCGTTCCCGGCGCCGTGGCTGTTATCTCCGTCATCGCCGGCGGCAGCCTGCTGGGGGTGCTCGGCGCCCTCATCGCCATTCCCACGGCGGCTGCTGTCCTGCTGCTGGTCAGGGAGATCTACATCGTCCGCCAGGACCAGCACTAGCACGCTTCCCTAGGCGGAAGCCGTAGCCACAGGCCCGTCCCATTCCTGCGGCAGTCCCGCAACGCCTGATCCTGCTTCGCTGACCTCATCCACAATTTCATTGAGGACCCGGGCAGCATACTTCTCCCCCACCCACAGGTGTTTGGCACCGTCCACGCCCACCACGCGGGCCTGCGGCACCAGGCTGAAGCGTTCGGCCGCCTCGGCAGGCTTGAGGAAGTCATCGTGCTCCGGCACCAGGACCGCGAGCGGCTTTCCGGATGCCGCCCACTGCAACAAGTCCTTGTCCTTGGCCCGGTGCAGCGGCGGCGAGAGCAGGACTGCCCCCTCGACTTGGGACGCCACCGGCTCCACGGCCCCGTACATCAGGGCGAGTTCCGTGCCGAAGGACCACCCGACCAGCCAGCGGTTGGGCAGGCCGCGTTCGACGGCGAAGCGGACCGCGGCCTCCATGTCATGGCGCTCCCCTACCCCCTCGTCGAAGGCCCCGCTGCTGGTTCCGTGCGGGGATGCGGTTCCGCGGGTGTTGAACCGCAGCACGGCGATGCCGGCGAGCGCCGGCAGCCGGTAGGAAGCCTTGCGGTAGACATGCGAGTCCATGAACCCGCCGTGCGTTGGAAGGGGGTGCAGGGTGATCAACGTGGCATTCACGGGGCCGGCTTCCGGCAGCGCCAGCTCGGCCACCAGGGTGTGCCCGTCTTCCGTATCCAGCTTCACCAGCTCGCGCTTGGCGGGCAGCACGGTGGAGGCACGGATGGGAGTGGGGCCTGGGCCCTGGCGGAATTCGTACGACGCCGGATCAAAAGTCATGCCTGCCAGCTTAGCGACAGCGGGCGCATCTTTGCCCGCCTGTCAGCGGTAGCGGTAACTGCGTGACATCCAGCAGTTGGTGTGCCAGTGCCGACGCTCGGCCAGTCCGGCGGCAGCGCCGAACAGGTGGTCGTCCTTCCAGACCACCAGGTGGGCCACACCGGGCGGCACGGCAGTGGAGCACTCGGGGCAGATATAGGTCTTTTCGGCATTCCTGGCGGTCATGGTGCGCACCATCCACTCGCCGTCTGGGGCGCTTTCCCGCCGGGCAATGCCGGCACGCGCCCGTTCCAGGTCAAGCTCGGGCACCTCCCGGCTGCCCTTCTTTCCAGCGCCCGCCCTCCCGGAGACGGAACCCTTTCCGGACACTGGACGGCGGGGTCGGTTGGAGCGCGGCATGCATCCATTCTGCCCCAGCCGCCGTGCGGTTTCCTGCGGCCAGACCCCGGTGCGGTGGGTACCGCCTGCCAACTGCGTGCGCGCCAGACGGTAGTCTGTACGGCGTGCGACTTGTGATAGCCCGATGCTCCGTTGATTATGTTGGCCGGCTCAAAGCCCACCTCCCGCTTGCCACCAGGCTCCTGCTGGTGAAGGCCGATGGCTCCGTCCTGGTCCATTCAGACGGCGGTTCCTACAAACCGCTCAACTGGATGAGCCCGCCGGCCACTCTCAGGGTCTCCTCCCCGGAGGACGTGGATCTTGAGCTGGGGGTGATGGAGCAGTGGACAGTGCAGTCAGCCAAGACCGATGACCGGCTCATCATCAACATCCATGAAAAGCTCGATGAATCGTCCCACGATCTCGGCGTGGACCCCGGGCTCATCAAGGATGGCGTGGAGGCAGACCTGCAGCGGCTCCTGGCGGAACAGATTGAAACGCTGGGTACGGGATACTCCCTCATCCGCCGTGAATACTTCACGGCCATCGGGCCGGTGGATATCCTGGCGCGCGACGCCGAGGGCGCCACGGTTGCCATTGAGCTGAAGCGGCGCGGCGACATCGACGGCGTCGAGCAACTCACGCGTTACCTTGAGTTGCTCAACCGTGATCCCCTGCTGGCCCCGGTCCGCGGGATATTCGCAGCCCAGCAGATCAAGCCGCAGGCCAAGGTCCTTGCCAATGACCGGGGCATAGATTGCGTCACGTTGGACTACGACGCCATGCGCGGTGTTGACGACAGCGAATCCCGGCTTTTCTGACGGTGTGGCCCGGCACTTCATGGCCCGTTGCAGATGCCCCTGACGTGCGCATTCACCTCCTCTTCGCCCAAAATTTATCCGTTTTGAAGCCAAAACCGTTGACCTGCGGGAACGGGCATGAAATTCTTATCTCAGTCTTTGTGTAGGTGTTTTTTCATGCTCGCAAGACATGTTGCGAGCGCGAAGCTCCTGCACCGCCGGTTCCTTTTCCAAGGGCGGCTAACCAGGATTCTTCTCGCGGAGTGACCAAGGCCGGCACGAGGTGTGCCGATCTTAATAAGTTCCACAATGAGGAGAAATAAATGGCACAGGGAACCGTCAAGTGGTTCAACGCTGAAAAGGGCTTCGGCTTCATTACCCCGGATGATTCGGATGGGGACGTCTTCGTCCACTACTCCGAAATCCAGACCGGCGGCTTCAAGACCCTCGACGAGAACCAGCGCGTTCAGTTCGAAATCGGCCAGGGCGCAAAGGGTCCGCAGGCTACCGGTGTAACGCTGGTCTAGTCTCCGCCCGCCGCCGCACCTGCGGCCGGCAGCGAAAGGTGGTCCCCGGCATTTGTGCCGGGGACCATTTTTTACCGCTTTACAGTCGGACAAACGCAAAACACAACGCGTTTGGGTTTCCGGCCATCCCCATAAACGGCGGGCAAAACTACGGGGATATTCACTTCACCAAACTGCGCACCAGGCGGGCGCCCTGCGCAAGCGAAAGCCCGGGGAGGTAGGCGCGGGTCAGTGCCCGGCCAATAGCCGGCAGGTGCAGCGGGTCCTGGTAATAGAGGTAGAGTGCGCGGTACTCCGGCTTGAACCTTGATTTGAACGCCGCCAGGGACCGGAAGCCATAGACAGGTTCGAGGGCGTGCCCCACCAGGTCCAGGATTTTCACCAGGTTCTCCGGGCCCGGCTGCCCATCTTCGCCGCCGCCGGGGTTCTCCCCGGCAGGACCGCTTCCCGGCGCTACTGCCTGACCCACAGGAACCCGCGCCAGCGGAGAACCGGACAGGGAGATGACCTCCACGGAGCCGCGCAGCTCCAGGACCGCGGAGGCGATGAGGAACTCCATCACCCCGGGAAATCCTTCGGCGCCACGGCGCATGACGTCCAGCGTCCGGCTGACCAGCCGCCCGCCGTCGTAGACGGGAAGCCAGCTGGTGACGCCGTGGACGGTTCCGTTGCCGTCCACGGCGAGGCAGCACAGCACCTCCTCGTCCTCAAGCTCGTCCACACCGCCCAGGGTGAAGCCCATCTCGGGGACAGACTTTCCTGCTGCCCACTCTTCGGACACCTCGCTCAACCGTGACCGGAGCGCCGCCGGCAGCGAGTGGTACGGCCCCCACACGGCACGCACGCCCAGCTTGGCGGCCCGGTTCAGCGCTGTCCGGACGTTCTGCCATTCCTTTCCTTTGAACTCGAGCTCGCGGATCGGCAACCGCGTTTCCTGGGCAACGGCCACCCGGGCAAACCCCTGTTCCTGCAGCGCCGGCCACAGTGTGTCATCGCACGAATACAGCGCCGGAATCAGCGCGTGGCTCCGGCAATAGGCCAGGAACTCCCCGGTGACGCGCTGTTGGGCTTCCTTCGGTCCGAAGGCTCCGCCGAGGGTGAGGGCAACACTGCCGTGCTGCTGGAAGGCGACGGCGCCCTTGCCGTCGGAGCTGAACCAATAGGTGTTGGGTTCCCACAGCGCCATCCACGAGAGCGGGCCACCGCCCTGGTGCAGCAGCGACCTGGCCCTGTCCCTGTCCTCCACGCCGGAATCGGTGCCGTGGGCCTTGCCCAGCAGCACCCACCACACTGCCGCCAGCGCGATGACCCAGAACACCGGCCCGGAATAGGCAAACAGCACGGACTCCAGGGCGTTGCGGTCAGCGAAAACGCCGCGGTAGTGCTGCGGGATGGGGATGGGGACGTACTGCCTGGCCAGCTCAGCCAGCAGTCCCAGCAAACCGCCGTCGCGCTCCAGCCCTCCTGACCAGAACCAGGCCAGTGCGTAGGAACCGGCCAAGGCAAGCCACGTTCCTCCCGCCACCGCCGCAAGCACCCGGCGGGCGGACGGCGCTGTCTGCACCCGGAACTGCCGCCGGTTAAACCACAGGACCATCGCCAGCAGCAGCGGCACCACCACAAGGGGAAGCACGTGGGAAAACGCGGAGCCCATCGGCCCGGCATTGGGCCCCTGGCTCCTCGAGGGCAACAGGGCGAAGAGGGCAAGGTAGACGGCGGCCAGCGCCGTAACAGCCAACTGGATGGCGATGGCGATGTTCAGGGCAAGGCGACGGCCGCGGCGCATGCCGTCCGCACAGATCAGCAGCAGGGCTACCGGGACCACGGCCAGGGCAAGCCCGACGGGACCGGCAAAACCGGCCCGGCCCTCTTCCAGGCAGGAAGCCTCCACCGTGGCACCGCAACTGAACGCCAGCTGGCCAAGCGTCGGCAGCGGATTCAGGAGCACGTCGCGCAGCAGGGCCAGCGGGCCAGTGGGCGCCCGAACGATCCCGGTCAGGATCGGCCCCACGGCGAAAACGGCGACCGTGAGGGCCAGAAGGTTCCTGGTTTCGCGTCCGGTTGACCGGTGCCGGTGGAGCTGCCCCTGGTCCCCCTGGATCCACCAGCCGGCCAGCAGCCCCAGCACGGCGCCCAGCAGTCCGATCACGGTCTCAGCGTGCCCCACATACAGGACCAGCAGGAGCGAGATGGACAGCACGGCTGTCCGCAGGCGGCGCTGCCACAGGACCGGCAGCCGCGCGCTTCCCGCCAGGCCCGCCGTCAGCAGCGGGGCATACGGACCAACCAGGACGTCGTTGGCCATCCGGTCCAGCCACCCGTCCCCCACGTATCCCGCAACCTGGGTCACCAGCAGGAACAGCGTGACGGCGGCGAACTGGCCGCCCAGCAGCAATGCGATGGCCGCCCGCGTTCCCAGCCTGCGCTCGGCGGGTGCCAGGAACATCACGATCATCAACGCGGCAACAAGGTAGGCCAGCGGATTCGTGGCGAAGAAGAGGCTGGTGAAGAGGGACCACCAGTTGCCGTCCCGGAGGCCCGGCCCGCTGACACCCGCAAGTCCCAGCAGTTGTTCGGGCGGGCCTGCCGCGAAGCTGCCGGTCACTGCCCCCACGGCGAGGAAAAGACCGAGCACCACCAGCGTAAAGGGTGCCGCCTTCACGGCCGACGCCCCGTCCTTGAGGGCGGGCAGCACCACCGTGGACCAGGCAAGGCGGGCAGTCCGCACCTGCTTTTCAGCGGTCACCTGTCCAGCCCCCACCGTTCGGCCAGGAAGTCGAGGGCATCGGCAATACGCTTGGAGGAGGTATCCCACGAGTGGCCGGTATGCTCCACCTCGTAGGCGCGCACCGTAAAGCCGGCATCCTCCGCGGCAGCGGCCAGGGTACGGAGGTACCCGACGAATTCCGGGTCGTCCTGCCCGGCGGTCAGGTAGAGTCCGCTGCCGTCGAAGCGCTGCTCCTTCATGATGGCCAGGGGAGTCTGCCGGACGAAGGCCTCAGGGTCCCCCGGGAAGGACGCTTCGATGGTCTTGGGGCGCTCCTTGGCAATCGCCGGCTCCGCCTCGCCGGAGAAGGACAAAACCGAGGGGAAAAGGTCCGGATGCCTGGTTCCCAGCTGCAGTGCGCAGGTGCCGCCGAAGGAGAACCCTCCGGCCGCCCACCTGCGGTGGTCTGTGTCGACGGTGAGCGTGGACTTTATCCAGTGCGGGACGTCCTGGGAGAGATAGGTGTCCGCGCGTGCTATCCGGCTGTCCATGCACATGGTGTTGGCGGACTGTGATCCGTTGGGGTCGGGCACCACCACCACGGGAGCCACTCCCCCGTGGGCGGCGGCGAAGGCGTCCATGTGGGACTGCAGTGCACCACCGGTCAGCCAGTCTGCCGGGCCGCCCGGCTGTCCCGCCACCAGCACCAGCACCGGAAGGGCTGGGCGGTTCTGCGCAAAGTAGGCGGGAGGGAGGTAGATGTAGGCTTCCCGGGTATCCATTCCGGAAACATCGCCCGGGATCACGGACCGGCGCAGCACTCCCCCGGCCGGCATCTCCTCCTGCGCTGTCCAGCCTTGGAGCGTGGCGCCGTCGGGCTCCCCAGGCTGGCGCATCAGCTCCCGCTCCAGCGCGGGGACCCTCGCCAGTGCCGCGCCAAAGAGGTCGCTGACTGTGCGGTTGAGGCCATAGTAGGCATTGATCTGTACCGCCGAGAGAGCCGCGACCAGGAGGACCGCGGCGAATCCGGTTCCGCGGCTCCGCCAGGTGCCGCGGGGTACCCTCAGGACCAGGAGGGTAAGGGCGGCGACGGCGGCCACTATCCAGAGCAGCACAGCGTCCGGGATGTTCGCGGTGAAGACCGAGAAGACGTTGATGAGGGCCCAGTGCACGGCGGCGACCAGTGCGAATGCCGCGGCTGCGCCTGCCAGGACCCGGAGGAGCCAGTGCCGGCGGCGGGTGCCGGAAGGGGGCACCAGGAGGTACAGCGCCCCGGCGAGGCCCAGGATGAGGGAAACCCAGTAGACCGGCCCGTCCACGAGCCGGACCTCGAAGAGCCAGTCCACGCCGGCTAGCGCCAGGTGCCCACGCCGATGACCGGACCGGCCTCCAGCCAGGACGAGAGGCCGGTGTAGGCGTCGAATTTCATGGCGAGGCGCAGGTCCTTGCCTTCATACCGCAGTTCAACGATCACGACGTCGGGCTGGACCTTCACGGCCTCGGCCTCCGTGGGTTTCCGGCGGCCCAGCAGTTCAAGGCTGTGGCGCTTGAACTTGTGTTTGGGCCGGACGCTGAGCGAGATCAGGCGGAACCACTCGAGGTCGTTGTCCTGATAACGACAAACCCCCATCTGCCAGCTGTTTCCAGCCATGCAAATGGAGGCGTCCACCGTGCCGAGGGCACGCCGCAGGTTGAAGCGGCGCACCCCCGAAAGGCACAGTGCAAAGATCAGCAATCCAAAAGCGATTGCCATGGCGATGAACGGAAGACTCGATGCGTCCATCAAGGTGATGCTAGCGGATCCCAGCGGTAGCCGAGCCGCCCAGCTGGGCGTTGTCAGCAACGATGACCACGCGGTTGTTGTCCACGGAGAAGAACCCGCCGTCGACGTCTACCGCGATCCGGTCTCCCGATACCGGCTGGATCGCCAGTTCACCCTCGGCCAGGATCGCCAGCAGGGGCGAGTGGCCGGGCAGGATTCCGATTTCACCATCGCTGGTGCGGGCCTTGACCATCTTGGCCGCTCCGGACCACACGAAGTGGTCCGCTGCGACAATCTCAACCTCAAGCTCAGCCATATTACTTGGTCTGTTCCTGGATCTTGGCCCACTGGCGCTCGACGTCGTCGAGGCCGCCGACGTTGAAGAACGCCTGCTCCGCGATGTGGTCGAGGTCGCCGTCGCAGATCGCGGTGAAGCCTTCAACGGTGTCCTTGATGGATACCGTGGAGCCCTCGACGCCGGTGAACTGCTTGGCGGTGTAGGTGTTCTGGGACAGGAACTGCTGGATGCGGCGTGCACGCGACACGACGATCTTGTCCTCTTCGGAGAGTTCATCCACACCGAGGATGGCGATGATGTCCTGGAGTTCCTTGTTCTTCTGCAGGATCTGCTTCACGCGGACAGCCGTGTTGTAGTGGTCCTTGCCGATGTACTGGGGATCCAGGATGCGGGACGTTGACGTCAGCGGGTCAACGGCCGGGTACAGACCACGGGAGGCGATTTCACGGGAAAGTTCCGTGGTCGCGTCGAGGTGTGCGAAGGTCGTTGCCGGAGCCGGGTCGGTGTAGTCATCTGCGGGAACGTAGATGGCCTGCATCGAGGTGATGGAGTGGCCCTTGGTGGACGTGATGCGCTCCTGCAGGAGGCCCATCTCGTCTGCCAGGTTGGGCTGGTAGCCCACGGCGGACGGCATGCGGCCGAGGAGGGTGGAGACCTCGGAACCTGCCTGGGTGAAGCGGAAGATGTTGTCGATGAAGAGCAGCACGTCCTGGTTCTGCACATCGCGGAAGTACTCCGCCATGGTCAGCGCGGACAGGGCCACGCGGAGGCGCGTTCCCGGCGGTTCATCCATCTGGCCGAACACAAGGGCGGTGTCCTTGAGGACGCCCGCCTCTTCCATTTCAACCCAGAGGTCGTTACCTTCACGGGTACGCTCGCCAACGCCGGCGAATACCGAGGTACCACCGAAGTTGCGGGCCACACGGGTGATCATTTCCTGGATCAGAACAGTCTTGCCCACGCCGGCGCCGCCGAAGAGGCCGATCTTTCCACCCTTGATGTACGGGGTGAGGAGGTCGATGACCTTGATGCCGGTTTCCAGCATCTCGGTGGAGCCTTCGAGCGAGGCGAAGTTCGGTGCCTTGCGGTGGATCGGCCAGCGTTCGCTGATGTCCAGTTCCGACTCTGCAACGTCCAGGGGCTGGCCCAGCACGTTGAAGATGTGGCCCTTGACGCCGTCGCCAACGGGTACGGAGATGGGGGCGCCGGTGTCCACTACGTTGGTGCCGCGGACCAGTCCGTCGGTAGCCTGCAGGGAGATGGCGCGAATGAGGTTGTCGCCCAGGTGCAGGGCGGTCTCGAACGTGATGGTCTTGGTTACACCGTTGAGAGTAATCTCGGTGGTGAGGGCATTGTAGATGGACGGGATTGCGTCGGCCGGGAATTCGACGTCGACAACCGGGCCGATTACGCGCGCAATGCGGCCGGTGGCACCGGACGTTGCGGCTACGTGTTCGGTAGCAGTGGCAGTCATCTCTCTCACTTCACTCAGTAGATGGCGTGGGTTTAAGTTTATCTGTGGTGGTGCAGGTCCAGCGGAATCCGGCTTGCTGCAGGCTAGGACGCGAGGGCGTCGGCGCCGGCAACAATCTCGGAAAGCTCCTGCGTAATTTCAGCCTGGCGGGCCGTGTTGCGCAGACGCGTGTACTTCTTGATGAGGTCCGTGGCGTTGTCGCCGGCGGACTTCATGGCCCGCTGGCGTGCAGCAAGCTCGGAAGCTGCTGCCTGCAGCATCGCCGCGAAGATGCGTGACTCGATGTAGCGCGGCAGCAGGGCGTCAAGAACGCGCTCCGTTTCCGGCTCGAACTCGTACAGCGGCAACAGGTCCGATTCGGAAGCGGCCTGCTCTTCCACTACTTCCAGGGGAAGCAGGCGGATGACCGTGGGCTCCTGGGTGACCATGGACTTGAAGCGGGTGTAAACCACGTGGATCTCGTCCACGCCGCCCTCTTCGTAGTCGGTCGCGAACTCGGCCAGCAGTGCCTCGCCAATTTCGCGCGCGGTGGTGAACTCAGGCGCATCTGTCCCTCCGGTCCAGACCCGTGCGTATTCACGGTTCCGGAAATCGAAGTAGGCCTGGGCCTTACGTCCAACGACGTAAGTCTTGACTTCCTTGCCTTCTTCGTGGAGCAGCTCGATGAGACCTTCCGCCTGCTTGAGCACGCTGGCCGAGTAGGAACCTGCCAGTCCGCGGTCCGCGGTAATTACCAGGACGGCGGCACGGCGGATCTGCTCCGGCTCAGTGGTCAGCGGGTGGTCGATTTCGCTTTGGCTTGCGACAGCAGAAACGGCGCGCGTGATCGCGTTCGCGTAAGGCAGTGAAGCTGCTACGCGCGCACGGGCCTTGCCAATGCGCGAGGTAGCGATCAGTTCCATCGCCTTGAAGATCTTGCGCATCGACGTGGTCGAGCTGATCTTCTGGCGGTAGACCCGGATCTGGGCTCCCATACTTATCCTTTCCTAGCGTTCCGTGGGCCGGGTGTGCCGGGTCCACAGGACCCGGCACACCCGGCCAATGGAACTAGCGCTTCTGCTTGACGATCTTTTCCTGGTCAACCTGGCCCTCGTCGATGGCGGCATATTCCTCATGCCCCGCACCGACCAGGTGGTTGTCACCCTCGCCAAAGAAGCCCTTCTTGAAGTCGACGATTGCCGACTTGAGAGCTGCCGCGGTGTCATCGTCCAGCACGTTGGTCTGCGCCAGCGTGGTGAGGATCGAGGACTTGTGCGCCAGGTGCTCCAGGAACTCGGACTCGAAGCGGCTGATGTCCTCAACCGGAACGTCGTCCAGGTAGCCGTTGGTGCCGGCCCAGATGGAGACGACCTGGTTCTCGACCGGGAACGGCGAGTACTGGCCCTGCTTGAGCAGCTCCATGAGGCGGGCGCCACGGGTCAGCTGCTGGCGCGATGCGGCGTCCAGGTCCGAGGCGAACATGGCGAATGCCTGCATGTCGCGGTACTGGGCGAGGTCCAGTTTCAACGTACCGGAGACCTTCTTCATGGACTTCACCTGTGCGGCGCCGCCCACGCGGGACACAGACACACCCACGTCAACAGCGGGGCGCTGGTTGGCGTTGAAGAGGTCCGACTGCAGGAAGATCTGGCCGTCGGTGATGGAGATGACGTTGGTCGGGATGTAGGCGGACACGTCGTTCGCCTTGGTCTCGATCAGCGGCAGGCCCGTCATGGAACCGGCGCCCAGTTCGTCGGACAGCTTTGCACAACGCTCCAGCAGGCGGGAGTGCAGGTAGAACACGTCGCCCGGGTAGGCTTCGCGGCCCGGCGGGCGGCGGAGCAGCAGGGACACTGCACGGTAGGCCTCGGCCTGCTTGGAGAGGTCATCGAACACGATGAGGACGTGCTTGCCGCCGTACATCCAGTGCTGGCCGATGGCCGAACCGGCGTACGGTGCCAGGTACTTGAAGCCTGCGGGGTCGGATGCCGGAGACGCCACGATGGTGGTGTACTCCAGTGCGCCGTTGTCCTCGAGGGTCTGGCGGATGGCGGCGATGGTGGACGCCTTCTGACCGATGGCCACGTAGATGCAGCGGACCTGCTTGGTCACATCGCCAGAAGCCCAGTTGGCCTTCTGGTTGATGATGGTGTCGATCGCAATGGCCGACTTGCCGGTCTGGCGGTCGCCAATGATGAGCTGGCGCTGGCCGCGGCCGATCGGGATCATGGCGTCGATAGCCTTGAGTCCGGTCTGCATCGGCTCGTGCACAGACTTGCGCTGCGTCACGCCGGGAGCCTGGAGCTCCAGTGCGCGGGTGGTTTCGGCCTTGATCTCGCCGAGGTCGTCGATGGGCATGCCCAGCGGGTCGACAACACGGCCAAGGAAGGCGTCGCCCACGGGAACGGACAGAACCTGTCCGGTGCGGTGGACTTCCTGGCCTTCTTCGATGCCGGTGAAGTCACCGAGGATGATGACGCCGATTTCGCGGACGTCGAGGTTCTGGGCCAGGCCCAGCGTGCCGTCCTCAAAGCGAAGCAGCTCGTTCGCCATGACCGAGGGAAGGCCCTCAACACGGGCGATGCCGTCACCAGCGGTAGATACGCGGCCGACCTCTACGCGTTCTGCGTTTCCGGGTTCGTAGGACGCCGCGAACTCGTTCAGCGCATTACGGACGTCGTCGGCGTTGATGGTCAATTCGGCCATCTGCAGTCCCTGCTCTCCTGTTTTGTGATCACCGTTGCCGATGACCGGGGTTTCTATCAGTTTGTTTGTGCTTGTCCGGCTAACCGGCCAGCTGGCGTTGCAGCTCGCCCAGCCTGGTGAGTACCGAAGCGTCGAGCACTTCGTCACCAACCTGGACGCGGATGCCGCCAATGAGTGCCGGATCAACGTTGAGGTTGATCTTCAGTTCCCGCCCGTACATGGCGTTCAAGCCCGCCTGAAGGCGTGCAAGCTGCGTCTGCGTCAGGGGACGGGTCACATTGACCGTTGCAATCCAGCGCTGCTGCCGCTTGGCCGCCAGCTCCGCGAAACGTTCCACCAGCCGGGTCGGCTTGATGCCGCGGGGCTGGGTAACGGCCTGCCGGATGAGGACTTTGGCTTCCTCACTGGCACCGGGCATCAGCTTTTCGGCAAATGCCGACTTGGCTGCGGCGCTGGCCTGTGTTTCGGACAGAGCACGTTGTACCTCGTGGCTGGAGGCAACAGCCTGGTTGAAGGAGAACAGATCGTTCTCCAGTTCTTCCAGGCCAGTGATTCCGGAGGCAGAAACGGCCGACTTGTTTTCAGCAACGGAAATGACCACCGTTGCGGCAAGAGTCTCGAGTGCATCGCCGATGTCACGGGCAGTTGCCCAGCGCAGGCTGGCCAGTCCGCTCGCGATATCTGCAGCATCAGCGGAGACTTTTCCGCCAACCAGCTGCCTGACCAGCGCCGACTTTTCGTCACCATTGCGGGACGGGTCAGTCAGGGCGCGGCGCAAGCCAGCCGAGCTGTCCACCATTCCCAGAATTCCGAAGAGTTCCTTTGCCAGCTGCAGCGACGCCGTCGGAAGCTTGGCTTCCAACGCTGTCAGCGCTGTTGCCAGCGATTCGCTCGATACGCCTGCCATTACTTAGCTGCACCTGCGTTCTGGGTCTCCAGATCTGCCAGGAAGCGGTCCACGACCCGAGCTGCACGCTCGTCGTCGTTGAGCGATTCGCCGACGATCCGGCCGGCCAGGGTGGTGGCCAGGGTGCCGACCTCGGAGCGCAGGGACACAACGGCCGCCTGGCGCTCGGATTCGATCTGCGCGTGCGCCTGGGCCGTGATGCGGGCAGACTCTGCAGCTGCCTTCTCCTTGAGATCCGCGAGGATCTGGGCACCTTCGGCGCGGGCTTCCTCACGGATGCGGTTGGCTTCGGTGCGGGCGTCGGTCAGCTGCTGCTTGTACTCTTCGAGTGCAGCAGAAGCCTCAGCCTGGGCCTTTTCAGCCTTTGCAATGCCGCCTTCAATGGCCTCGGCACGCTCGGCGAAGGTCTTTTCGAACATCGGGACAACGAACTTGACCACGATGAACATGAGGATGGCAAAGCCCACGAGGACAACGCCCATTTCCCAGACGTTGGGAACCAGGGGGTTGACTTCGCCCTCAGTGGCGGCTGAGATGATCAGCTGATTCATATTTCACCCGTCCTTTTCTACTCGGTTCTGTAAGTTCGCTTCGCTCTAAGGACTAGAGAACGAAGGCGAAGACCAGGCCGAGGATGGCGAGGGCTTCGGTGAGCGCAAGGCCGAGGAATGCGATCGGCTGCAGGACGCGCTGTGCTTCCGGCTGACGTGCAACGCCGTTGATGTAGGCAGCGAATACGAGGCCAACACCGATACCACCGCCGATTGCGGACAGACCGTAACCTACGAGGTTGAGATTGCCTTCCATTTTTCTTCCTTTCAAGATGCCACCCGTGTGGCAGGTTGTTTGGGTTGCTCTATCCCCGCGAGGGGAAGTTTTGTGTGCCTTGCGGCGCAATGCCGTGCGGCTGGTGCCTAGTGGCTGTCGGCGTGAAGCGCGCCTTCGATGTAGATCGCGGTCAGCAGGGTAAAGACGTACGCCTGCAGGACCATGATCAGGGCTTCAAGCATGTACATGGCGATCGCGCCGGCGAGGACCAGGAGGGAGGATCCCTTCAGCAGGATGTTCTCCTGCATGACGAGGAACTCGATGCCGTAGCCTGCGATCATCACGATGAGGTGGCCTGCCAGCATGGTGGCGAACAGACGGAGGCTGTGGGTGACCGGCCGGACCAGGAAGTTGGAGATGATCTCGATCGGGATCACGATCGGAAGGATGTACCAGGGAACACCTGAGGGCACGGTGGCCAGCTTGAAGTAACGGAGCCCGTTCTTCTTGACGCCGATGGCGATCCAGGTGAAGTAGACGATACCGGCCAGCACATAGGCTCCGCCCACGTGGGAGAACGTGGGGAGCTGGAAGAACGGGATGGCGCCGTAGATGTTGTTAACCAGGATGAAGAAGAAGAGGCTGAACAGCAGCGGGACGTACTTGATGAAGTCCTTGCCGCCGATGATGTCCTTGGCGATTCCGTTGCGGACGAAGCCGTAGGCGGCCTCGCCGGCGAACTGGAGCTTGCCGGGTACCAGCTGCTGCTTGCGTGCAGCGAGCACGAAGAAGACGGCGATAAAGACGACAGAGAGGAGGACCAGCAGCATCTGCTTGGAGAATCCTTCTGCGGCACCCCACGGCAGGATTGCCGGCAAATGCATTTCGTTAATACCAGGAGGAGTGAACTCTCCTGAATCTTGGGCCGGGAGCGCAAGCGCGATCAACGCGTTTCCTCTCTGCAGTGTCCATCATTGGGCGTTGGGCGGGGATCGGCAGCCTGATGGCCTGCTGTTCCCCCTGTGAAATTATTTGGCATTAGTGTCGCCGTCCTGGGACGGCCCGCTGGCAGCATGGCGCTCCCCAGCGTTGTTTCGAGAACTGGTAAGGCCATGCATGTGGGAAAGGTAAAAACCTCCGACGGCTCCAAGCAGAGCGCCTGCGAGCACAATCCAGCGCGTTCCCCACACGTAATCCAGTCCCCACCCTATCAAACTCCAGACGATGATTCCGCCAATGATGTAGCTGAATACGGCCATGCCGGCGTTGTATCCGCCGCTGGTTCCGTCGCCTGATACACCGGGGGCGGAACCGGTCGATCCACCGTTGCCGTTGCGGCCTTCGTTGGGCTTCTTCGGATCACGCATCGGGGTTTTCCTTGGTTTCTGGATCGTTGTAGATCTGGAGGCGCGCTTTGCTGAAACCGTAGACCTCAGCCGCCTGCCACAGCACCACCGCGGTGACGGCGCCGGCAACAAACCAGCGCCCGTTAAGCCACTGCGGAGCTCCCACCACGAACAGGACGACGGCGAAACCGACCACCTTGACGAAGTAGGTTGCCACGAACATGCCAATGGCACCGGAAGGATTGCTGCGGCCCACGAAATGCCCTACAAGGAGGCTGATTCCGAAGAAGAGCATCACCAACACGCCACCGGACGTACTGGAAAGCGCCCCGTTCACCCCGTCCAGCAGCATGGCCGGTACAGCGCAAAGCAGCAGTCCGCACGCAGAAACGATCGAGCTCAGCTTGAGGAGGTTCAGCCAGAGCGACGGCGTGGGGCCGGATGCGCCAACGCGTCCGTTGCCGGACAGCGGTCCGGACTCGGCGTTGGAGGTCATTCGATCCCAATCGTCGGCACCTGCGGAAGATCGTCAACAGGCTGTATGGAGGGGCAGCTTTGGCTGCCCCTAAATTCTACACGAGATAGAAATATTTCCGCACGGACGTTACGCCCGGGTCTCTTCCCCCCTGCGGGCAAGGTAGGGCCAGGCAGTGATGAGGCCCATGACCAGGGTGGCGAAGAGGTCGATGGACAGCACAATCTGCCACGGGAAAATGGCGAAGGCCAGTCCCCCGAAGGAGAGGATGGCGGTCCAGAGGTACATCAGGATGACTGCAGTGCGGTGCGAATAGCCGATGTCCAGAAGCTTGTGGTGCAGGTGCCCTCGGTCGGCAGACCATGGCGAGCGGCCCCGGGCAGTGCGCCGCACCACCGCCAGGCCGAGGTCCAGCAGCGGAAGGAAGAGGACCGCGAACGGAAGCAGGATGGGAATCACCGTGGAGATGCCGTTGACCCTGTCGTAGAGCCCCGAGGTGATCTGTCCCGTGGACACTACACCCGCCGACGCCATCAGCAGCCCGATCAGCATGGCGCCGGAATCGCCCATGAAGATCTTGGACGGAAACCAGTTGTGCGGCAGGAAGCCCAGGCAGCTGCCCACCAGGACCGCGGTAATCAGTGTCGCAAGGTCTGAATAGTCCAGCAGGACCGCGTTGCGGTGCACCCAGTAGGCGGTGAAGAAGAACGCGGTGCCGCCGATGATGGCGACGCCTGCGGCAAGGCCGTCCAGCCCGTCGATGAAGTTGAACGCATTCATCGTGGTGACGATCAGGCCGGCAGTCAAGAGGACCTGGACGGTTTCATTCTCGAGGTGGATCGGCTCCGGAACCCAGGGGACGATGGTCATCTGTACTCCCCAGATGGCCACGGTAAAGCCTGCAATGCTTTGGCCGATCAGCTTCACCCACCACCGGATGTCCAGCAGGTCATCGGCGACGCCAACCAGCACAATGACGGCTGCGCCGGCGAGGACGCCCCATGGCGAGAAGTTGTTCCGGTAGATGTCCTTCACGAAAAAGGACTGGCTGGCAACGATGAGGGCCACCACGACGCCGAGGAAGATCGCCACGCCGCCCAGGCGCGACACGGGAATGGAATGCATATCGCGGCTTCGGATGGGCATGTGGAGTTCAAGCCGGTGGCCGACGACCCGGGCCCCCCATGTAGCCGCGTAGGAAACGACAGCAGCGGTCAGTCCCATCAGCAGGTACATGATCATGGGGCGGGTTCCGTTTCCGGGGGGACGCTGCAGCCGGGCAACGGCACTGGCATCTGGTCCTTGGCTATGGGGCTCACTGGCCGGGAATCTGTTCTTCGATAAATGAAACTTCTCCGTCGCCGAGCGCGCAGCAGGCAGTGCGTATTTCCTCATACGCGGTGCCTTACAGGGCTGTATTACAGTGGACTCTAGTCAAAGATACTAGCGCCAACAGCTTCATGGCTTCGCGCCACACTGGCGCATTGCGAGCGGGGAAATCCCTGTCAGCCATGCTGAAAGGACCCCCATGACCCCCCGCATAGCAGTTGCCGCCGTGACCTTCGACCGGCCGAAGGAACTGGCCGTCCTGCTGGATTCCATCAACGCCCAGACGGCCGCAGTGGACACAATCTGCCTGGTTGACAGCGGCAAAACCCCGGCGCGTGAAACAGCCGGTGTGCATCCAAACGTTGATTACGTCCGTTCGGAGGCCAACCTCGGCGGTGCGGGCGGCTTCGCCCTGGCAGCACTCAAGGCAGTGGCCAGCGGAGCCAAGTGGATCTGGATGATGGATGACGACGCCGAGCCGGCGGATCCGGAATGCCTCGCCACGCTACTGCGTGAGGCTGAGGCAAGGGACCTGGAGGCGGTAGTTCCGCTGGTGACCGCGCCTGGCCAGCCGGACCGGCTGTCCTTTTTCTTCCGCCTTGACGGCAAGGTGACGCACAGCCGCGCCGAGGTGGAGAAGCTTGGCTTCCTGCCCAACGACGGGCACTTCTTCAACGGCGCGCTGATCCGCTCCGACGTTTTCTTCAAAGTGGGACTGCCGGACATGCGGCTGTTCATCCGCGGCGACGAGGTGGACTTCACCATTCGGCTGCGCAAGGCGGGCGTCAGGTTTGGCACGGTGACCACCACCGCCATCACCCACCCGCATGCGTTCTCGGAAACCCAGCATGTGTTTGGCGCAGGCTGGCACGTCATCGTCCCGGAGTCCGCGTTCAAGCGGTACTACTATTACCGGAACCGCGGCTACCTGATCCGCCGGTACTTCCGCGTCCGGTCCTTTATTGCGGACGTGGGCGGGTATGCAGGCTATTTCGCGCAGCGGCGGGACCTCAAAGGTTTCCTGGGTTGGGCCAGGTCCTTCTCTGCCGGCCTGCGTGGCAGGGGCTTTGCCCCGCTGGAGGACCAGAAGTTCTAAGAAGCACTTCCGGTCCTGCCGCGTTTACTTGCCGGGCCTGGGAACGGTTCGCTTCAAGCGGCGGCTTCCCAATAGCCACAGCAGGACCCAGGGTTCTCCGAGCACGCGGTAGGCAACACGGCGGGGATGCAGCAGCAGCCGCCAGGCCCATTCCAGCCCCATCCGTCCCAGCCATCGTGGTGCAAGCTTCTGGAAGCCGGCCAGCTGTTCGATGGCTCCCCCCACTGCGCAGTAGGTGGCCGGGGGCATGTCGGCGAGGCGCCGCTGCAGGACTTCCTCCTGGAGCGGCATGCCCAGGCCCAGCAGGACAAGCTGCGGCCGCTGCCCGTGCAGCCATTCAACAGCCCGGTCTTCGAGGTCCCCGTTCCAGCCCTCTCCGGGCAGGCCCGCCACCTGGGCGCCGGGGACGATCGACTCCAGTTGCCTGACGGCCGCGGCATTTGCCTCGGCGCCGGCGCCGATCACTGCAATCCGCTCCAGACCGCGCACCTGGCCCAAAGCCGGAAGCCAGTCCGTGGTACCCAGCCGGTAGTCCATGACCGGCCCTTCGGCTTTGCCGGTCCTCCCCCATAGCCAGAGCACGGGCGCGCCGTCCAGCAGGACCACATCGCTGCGCTTATATAGGTCGTGGAAATCCTCATCCGAGAGCGACAGTGTGACGCTGTGCAGGTTGTGCCCCAGTACCGTGCGGGTGGAGCCTTCCTCGACGAAGCGGCTGAGTTCCGCCACCAGGTCCGGAACGCGAAGCGGGGTCGCATCGACCTCCAGCACCGGGATCCGCTGGCGGTCAAGTGCCATCACGGCTCGGGGTCCCGAACCGGAGCCGGGACAGCTGCGGGCTCCTCGGAAGGAGACTCCACAGCGGCAGTCCGAACAACCGAAGACCCGCCGGCAGGGGCTGCTTCTGCCGGTGCTGCTTCCGCAGGCGCGGCTTCGGCAGGTGCCGCTGCTGTTGCTCCGGGTGCCGCTTCTGCCGGTTCCTCCTCGGCCATGGGGATCTCGCCCAGGCCCAGGACTCCGGGTACGTGCTCGCGAAGCTGGTCCAGGGTCACCGCACCGTTCCGGACCACGCGCAGGCGCGGACCCGTGGCATCGACAATCGTGGACGGTACTGCGGCCTCGCCTTCCAGTGGCCGGAAGCCGCCTTCAAGGTAGACCTCCACGGAGTCCGCCAGCTGCTCGCGGGCGGCGGCGGCGGTCTGTCCGGCGGCATGGCCGGTACGGTTGGCCGATGATACGGCCAGGGGGCCGGTAAGGGTCAGCAGCTCCTGGGCGATCTCATCGTCCGGCATGCGGAGGGCCACAGTGCCCTTGGTCTCGCCAAGGTCCCAGTCCAGGGATGGCTGCGCGTGCAGGATGAGGGTGAGGCCTCCGGGCCAGAAAGCTTCCGCCAGTTTGCGGGCGTCGGCCGAGACGTCCGTGGCGAGGCCGTCGAGGGCATTGATCCGCGGGATCAGCACGGGCGGCGGCATGGTGCGGCTGCGCCCCTTGGACACCAGCAGCATGGTCACGGCCTGGGGCGAGAAGGCGTCGGCTGCAATTCCGTAGACCGTGTCCGTGGGAAAGACCACGCACTTCTTTTCGCTGATGGCACGCTGGGCGTGCTCAAGTCCCTTGGCCCGCTCGTCGTCGCTGGTGCAGTTGTAGGTAGTGGTCACTCGCCTATTCTTTCATTCGCTGTGGTCCGGATCTGCGAGCAGGGCGCTGGTGGCGCGCTCCTTGCCGTTGAGGTCCAGATGCGTCCTGATCCCGGTCCAGTTTCCTGTCCCGGCCAAATGGTCCGAAATCCAACCCGCCTGGACTTCTGCATGCTCCATCACAAAGTAGCCCCCCGGCCGCAGGAGGCGGGCAGCGGAGGCAGCGGCCGCCGTCGGAAGTTCCATGCCGTCCGCTCCCCCGCCGTACAGCGCCTCCGGCGGGTCATGAAGGGCGACTTCCGGCTCGGTGGGGATGGCTTCGGCGGGAATGTACGGCGGATTGGACACCACGACGTCGAAAGTTCCGTTAAGCTCGGGCAGCGCGTTCCTTAGGTCCCCCAGCACAAGCCGGACACCCAGCGGTGCCAGGTTTTTTGCTGCCCAGGCGTGGGCGAAGGGGCTGAACTCGACGGCGTGCACCTCCGCGCCCGGCACCTCATGGGCGATGGAGCCTGCAATGGCACCCGAGCCCGTCCCGAGGTCGACGATCCGCGGGCGGGCCATCCCGCGGACGTGGTCGATGACCAGCTGCGCAACCGATTCGGTCTCGGGGCGGGGTACGAAAACGCCGGGGCCAACAGCCAGCTCAAGGTAGCGGAAATGCGCCACTCCGGTGATGTGCTGCAGCGGTATGCGGCTGGCGCGTTCCGCCACCAGCGCCTCGTAACCCTCCGGCGCGGGCGCATCTCCCAGCATCATGGCACGCAGCCGGCCGAGCCCCACGTTCAGAAGGTGGTCGGCCAACAGCTCGGCGTCCACCCGCGGACTGGGGACGCCGGCGCCGCGGAGAATGTCCGTTGCCGCGCTGACAGCGTCCGCAAGCGACTGGCCTGGCTCGAGTGTCATGTCTGGAATTTACCGAAGGGACTAGTCGCCGATGGCGTCCAGGCGTGCCTGTTCGTCCATCTCGATGGCGGACTGGATGACCGGCTCCAGGTCGCCGTTCATGACCTGGTCCAGGTTGTACGCCTTGTACCCGGTGCGGTGGTCCGCGATGCGGTTTTCGGGGTAGTTGTAGGTGCGGATGCGCTCCGAACGGTCCATGGTGCGGATCTGGGATTTCCGCTGGGCGGAGTTCTCGGCGTCGATCTGCTCCTGCTGGTGCGCCAGGATGCGTGCCCGGAGAACGCGCATGCCCGCTTCACGGTTCTGCAGCTGGGATTTTTCGTTCTGCATGGCCACCACGATGCCCGTGGGAAGGTGGGTGATGCGCACGGCGGAGTCCGTGGTGTTGACGGACTGGCCGCCGGGGCCGGAGGACCGGTAGACGTCGATCTTGAGGTCGTTCTGGTTGATCTCGAGTTCTTCGGGCTCATCCACTTCGGGCAGGACCAGGACGCCGGCGGCCGAGGTGTGGATGCGGCCCTGGGATTCGGTGACGGGAACGCGCTGCACCCGGTGCACGCCGCCTTCGAACTTAAGGCGGGCGTACACACCCTCGGCAGGATCGTTCGAGCTGCCCTTGACGGCAACCTGGACGTCCTTGTAGCCCCCAAGGTCGGATTCCGTGGCGGAAATGATCTCGGTCTTCCAGCCGCGGGACTCCGCGTACCGGGTGTACATGCGCAGCAGGTCGCCGGCGAACAGTGCGGCCTCGTCGCCGCCTTCACCGCCCTTGACCTCAAGGATCACGTTGCGGGCATCGTCAGGATCGCGCGGAATGAGGAGGCGGCGCAGTTTCGCAGCAGCCACCTCAAGGGCGGCTTCCAGCTCAGGTACCTCAGCTGCGAACTCGGGGTCTTCGTCCGCCATCTCCTTGGCAGCAGCAAGGTCATCCTGGATGGCTTCCCACTTGTGGTAGGCCTCAACGATGCCATTGAGCTGAGCCGAACGGCGCCCCAGTTTCCGGGCAAGCCGCTGGTCGGCATAGACAGCAGGATCCCCCAGCTGCGCCTGGATAGCATCATGCTCATCAAGCAGGCCCTGTACGGACTCAAACATTTAAAACCTCTTTCGACTTGTACAAGTCTAGTAACAATCATGTGGCGGCCGCGGCTGGTGGGCTTAACGACGAAGCCGCACGGATTTTTCCGCCCCGGGAGTGGCATCGGGCCTGCCGGAGCTGGGTGGCTGACGATCGAAGATCGGAAGCCGCCCAGCGAAGGGGCGGGGGCGGAAAAATCCGTGCGGCGTCAGCACCGGGGCAGCAAACTCAGCCGCTCACCGATGCGTTACTTGTCGTTATCCGACTTCGCGCCAAGCGTCGTCTTCTGGACCTGCATGAGGAACTCGACGTTGCTCTGGGTTTCCCGGATCTTGTTGGTCAGCAGCTCAAGGCTCTGCTGGGTCTCGAGTCCGGAGAGGACGCGGCGCAGCTTCCACATGATCTTGACTTCCTCGGGGGAAAGCAGGTTCTCTTCGCGGCGGGTGCCGGACGCGTTGACGTCGACAGCCGGGAAGATGCGCTTGTCAGCCAGCTGGCGGGACAGGCGGAGCTCCATGTTGCCGGTGCCCTTGAACTCTTCGAAGATGACCTCGTCCATCTTGGACCCGGTCTCAACGAGCGCGGTGGCCAGGATGGTGAGCGAGCCGCCGTTTTCGATGTTGCGGGCCGCACCGAAGAAGCGCTTGGGCGGGTACAACGCCGCGGAGTCCACACCACCGGACAGGATGCGGCCGGATGCCGGTGCTGCCAGGTTGTAGGCGCGGCCCAGGCGGGTCATGGAGTCCAGGAGGACCACCACGTCCATGCCCATTTCCACGAGGCGCTTGGCGCGCTCGATGGAGAGTTCGGCCACGGTGGTGTGGTCGTCAGCGGGGCGGTCGAAGGTGGAGGCAATGACCTCGCCCTTGACCGTGCGCTGCATGTCCGTGACTTCTTCGGGGCGTTCGTCAACCAGCACCATCATGAGGTGGACCTCAGGGTTGTTGGTGGTGATCGCGTTGGCGATGGACTGCAGGATGAGCGTCTTGCCGGCCTTCGGGGGCGAGACGATCAGGCCGCGCTGGCCCTTGCCGATGGGGGCAACCAGGTCGATGACGCGGGGGCCGATCTTTTTGGGGTCGGTTTCCAGCCGCAGGCGCTCTGACGGGTAGAGCGGAACCAGCTTGGCGAATTCAACGCGGTCCTTGAGCTCCTCGGCGGTCTTGCCGTTCACCGAGGTGACGCGGACCAGGGCGTTGAACTTCTGGCGGGCGGACTGCTGGCTGCGGTCTTCGCCTTCGCGGGGTGCGCGGATTGCACCGACGACGGCGTCGCCCTTGCGCAGGTTGTACTTCTTGACCTGGGCCAGGGAGACGTAGACATCGTTGGGGCCCGGCAGGTAGCCGGAGGTGCGGATGAACGCGTAGTTCTCCAGGACGTCGAGGATGCCCGCTACGGGCAGCAAGACGTCGTCCTCGGTAACCTCGACGTCGTCGACGTCGGGTCCCTGGGAACGTCCGCGGCGGCGGTCGTTGCGGTCGCGGAAGCGGTCGTTGCGGGAGCTGTTGTCCCGGTCCTGGCCGCCGGAGCGGTCATTGCGGTCGTTCCGGTCGCGGCGGTTGCGCCGGTTGCGGCGGCTGCCGCCGTCGGAGTCGTCGCCGTCGCGGGTGTCGCGGTTGTCGTCGCGGCGGGCGCCTTCGCGCTGGCCTGCCTCACGGCTGCCGGCGTTGTCGCGGCCGCTGTCGGCATTCTCGCGGGCAGCGTTGTCACGGCCGGCGTTGTCACGGCCGCGGGTGCGGCCGCCTTCGCGGCGGTCGGCGCGCTGGCCGGAATCGCCGGTCTCCGTGGGAGCTTCGGTGCGCTGTTCTGAAGTCCGCTGTTCGGCAACGGCCTGTTCAGCGGGTGCTTCGGCGGCCTCGGCAGCCTGCGGCGCAGCGGCAGCTTCGCCGCGGCGGCGGTTGCGGGTGCGCGGCTGGCGGCGTTCGGCAGCGCCTTCGGGCGCTTCGGTGGCCTCGGCGGCGGTTGCCTCAACCGGAGCGGCGGTGCTGGTTTCAGCGGTTGCCGGCTCGGCGGCTGCGGGGGCCACAACTCCGTCGCTGACGGCGCGCCGGCTGCGTCCGCGGCCACGGGCCCGGGTTCCTTCCGCGGGAGCTTCCGTTGCTTCTGCGGCAGCCGGGGAGGACACTGCGGGGGCAGCTGCCTGGGCGGCCGGGGTTTCGACGGCCTTTTCGGTTGCCCTGGCGGGAGCCTTGGTCATGGGAGTGCCGGCGCGGTGGGCGGAGATGGCCGAAACCAGGTCCCCCTTGCGCATCCGGGAACCGCCTGAGATGCCGAGCTGGCTGGCAAGTGCCTGCAGCTGCGCGAGCTTCAGGCCTGCAAGGCCGCTGCTCTTGGCGGGAGCTGCCGGTGATTCGGCAGCAGAAGATGATAGTTCCACAGCTGGCGACAGCTCAGTGGTTTCGGTCACGAAGGATCCTTCCCCCTCGACGGCGTCCAGACTGGGAGCTGGACGCGATGATTTGATCTGGGCTGCAGTTCAGATCTGCAGCCGGATTGCTCGGCCTTGCCGGTTGGATTTCGGCCAGCAGGGCCGGATACTGATTCACCTTGCGCTCCACCCATGGCGGGACGCCGGACTGACGCTTCAGGGGCAGTTTGAGTGCTGCAGATTCCTGCGACAGACCTAGCAGGCGGCACCGGAATGGATTGCGCAGTAAGAGACCAAGCGGCAACTAAGTGCAATAGCAGATCAGATAGGCGGAATTACCGCCGGTGCAACTCCACCTTAGCACCTTCGACGTCCACTGCCAGCTTCAGTACGCGCCAGGCAATATCCGGCGTGTTGGCCGCGGTGAACTGGCCGATGAAAGCCACGGCAGCGGCGGCTTCGGCCTCTCCGTTGGCGAGGACCAGCACCGTGGGCCCGGCACCGGAGACGACGGCGGCATGGCCTGCGGCGCGCAGCGCACCGATGAGGGCTGCGCTGGGCCGCATCGCCTCGGCCCGGTAGCTCTGGTGCAGGTAGTCCTCGGTGCCGGCCAGCAGGAATTCAGGCTTGTGCGTGAGCGCGTGGATCAGCAGGGCAGCGCGGCCGGCGTTCATGGCAGCGACGTGGTGGCCCACCGATGCCGGCAGCAGGGCACGCGCTGCTTCCGTGGACAGTTCGTAATCCGGAACCGCCACAACCGGGATCACCGAATCCGCCACAGTGGCGCTGGTGCTGCTGTACTGGTCACTGTCCTGCCATGACAGCGCCAGTCCGCCGAAAATGGCGGGAGCGACGTTGTCAGGGTGGCCTTCGATTTCACTGGTCAGCTGCAGGATCCAGTCCCGGCCCCGCCGGTGCGCCTCGGGCACCATGGCGTTGGCCGCCGAGACTGCGGCCACCACCGCGGAGGCGGAGGAGCCCAGGCCGCGCCCGTGGGGGTTGACGTTGTCAGCGGTCACCTTCAGGCCGCCGTGGCGGAAGCCCAGCCGTTCGAACGCCGCCTCCATGGCCCTGATCACGAGGTGGCTCGCGTCCCGGGGCAGGCTTTCCGCGCCTTCGCCGCGAAGCTCGAACAGCAGCTCGTCCGTTTCCAGGCTCTCCACCGTCAGGGTGTCGTGCAATGCAAGGGCCAGGCCCAGGCTGTCATAGCCCGGGCCCAGGTTGGCCGTGGTTGCCGGCACCCGAACGGTGACGATCTGGCCGGCCTCGATGGGTTGCAGTCCGACGGCGGCCGGCGAGGTGGTTTCCAAGGCTATTTTTCTTCCAGTCCCAGTTCAGCAGCAACGGTGACCACGTCGTTGGGTACCTTGACCGGCTGCACGTCGCTGCCGTCCTCCGTGCGCAGGGCCCACTGGGGGTCCTTGAGCCCGTGGCCCGTGACGGTGATGACGATGGTCTTGCCTGAGGGGACTTCCCCGGCGGCATGCTTCTTCAGGAGCCCTGCCACGCCGGCGGCCGATCCCGGCTCGACGAAGACGCCTTCGCGGGCGGACAGCCAGCGGTGCGCGCTGAGGATTTCCTCATCGGTGACGGAGTCGATCAGTCCGCCGGATTCGTCGCGGGCGCCGATGGCACCGTCCCAGGAGGCGGGGTTGCCAATCCGGATGGCCGTGGCGATGGTGTCGGGTTCGGTGATGGGGTGGCCGGCGACGAAGGGCGCCGCACCTGCCGCCTGGAAGCCCCACATCGCGGGCGTCCTGGTGGAGACGGCGGGAAGGGTACCCGCGGTTTCGGACTCGAACGGAGCGGAGTACTCCTTGTAGCCCTTCCAGTACGCGGTGATGTTTCCGGCGTTGCCCACCGGCAGGACGTGGATGTCCGGAGCGTCGCCCAGCGCGTCGACGATTTCGAAGGCACCGGTCTTCTGTCCCTGGATGCGCGCAGGGTTGACCGAGTTCACCAGGAACACCGGGTAGGACTCCCCCAGCTTCCGGGCGATGTCCAGGCAGTTGTCAAAGTTGCCATCCACCTGGAGCAGCGTGGCGCCGTGGGCGATCGCCTGGCTGAGCTTGCCCATGGAAATCTTGCCTTCAGGCACCAGGACGGCGCACTTCAGGCCGGCCGCAGTGGCGTACGCAGCAGCGGAGGCGGAGGTGTTTCCCGTGGAAGCGCAGACTACCGCCTGCGCGCCGGAGGCAACGGCCGCCGTCATGGCCATCGTCATGCCGCGGTCCTTGAAGGAACCGGTGGGGTTCATGCCCTCCACCTTGAGGTACACCTTGGAGCCGGTGAGCTCGGAGAGCTTCTGGGCATGCACCAGCGGGGTCCCGCCCTCGCCCAGGGTGATTACCCTGGTGGATTCCGTCACGGGCAGACGGTCAGCGTATTCGCGGATGACGCCGCGCCATTGGTGAGCCACTTAGACTCCTTCTACCCGCAGAACGGATGTAACTGAATTGATGACGTCCAGGCCCTTCACGGCCTCGACGGTGGCCGCAAGGGCAGCCTCTGACGCACGGTGGGTGACGATCCGCAGCTCGGCGGATTCCACGTTGGACTCCGCGTCGCGGTGGATGGTCTGCCGCATGATCTCGATGGACACGCCATGCTCGGCGAAGAGCTGGGCAATCCTGGCCAGGACGCCGGGCTGGTCGGCGACGTCGAGCCCGATGTAGTAGCTGGTGACGGCCGCGTCGATCGGCAGCGCCGAAACCTGGCCGGTGGTGGTTTCCGTCCGGCCCGGGCCGCCGAGGACCAGGCTGCGCGCGGCCGAGACAAGGTCGCCCAGGACAGCGGACGCCGTGGGGGTACCACCGGCTCCCTGTCCGTAGAACATCAGTTCGCCGGCGTTCTCGGCTTCGATGAACACCGCGTTGAAGGCGCCGTGGACGGCGGCCAGCGGGTGCTCGCGCGGAAGCAGCGTGGGGTGCACGCGCACGGAGACGCCCTCGCCGCCGCCTGTTTCTGTGTCTGCAACATTAAGCTTTTCCGCAATCGCCAGTAGCTTGATGACAAAGCCGGCGTCCTTGGCCGCGGCGATGTCCGCCGCGGTCACCGAGGTGATTCCTTCGCAGTGGACGTTTTCCAGGGCAAACCGGGTGTGGAAGGACAGCGAGGCAAGGATGGCGGCCTTTGCGGCGGCATCGTGGCCTTCGACGTCGGCAGTGGGGTCCGCCTCTGCGTAGCCAAGTCGCTGCGCTTCGGCGAGGGCATCGGCGAACTGCGCTCCGGTGGTGTCCATCTGGTCAAGGATGAAGTTGGTGGTGCCGTTGACGATGCCCAGGACGCGCGTGATGCGGTCGCCGGCAAGGCTGTCGCGGATGGGCCGCAGGATAGGAATGGCGCCGGCAACGGCGGCCTCATAGGAAAGCTGGACGCCCGCCTTGTCAGCCTCCTCGTGCAGGGTGGGGCCGTCCTGCGCCACGAGCGCCTTGTTGCCCGTGACAACGCAGGCACCGTTGCGGAGTGCAGAGAGGATCAGCGTGCGGGCAGGCTCGATGCCGCCCATCAGCTCGATCACCAGGTCCGCGTCCTTCACCAGGGTGTCGGCGTCGGTGGTGAAGAGCTCCTGGGGAAGGTCCACGTCGCGCTGGGCGTGGACGTTGCGCACGGCGATGCCGCTCAGCTGCAGCTTCGCGCCCGCGCGGGCGGCAAGGGTGTCGGCGTCCTCAATGAGAATCCGCGCAACCTGGGCCCCAACGTTGCCACAGCCCAGCAGGGCCACTTTCAGGGTTCGCAATTCGGTCATTCAGACTCCCATGTCGCGGTTGAGCAGATCTTCTTCGGTTTCCCCGCGGACAATCAGCCGGGCAGATCCGTCGCGCACCGCGACAACGCCCGGCCGGGCCAGATAGTTGTAGTTGCTTGACAGGGCCCAGCAGTAGGCGCCGGTACCCGGTACAGCAAGCAGATCACCGGCTGCCACGTCCTCGGGCAGATATACATCTCTAACAACTATGTCGCCGCTCTCGCAATGTTTGCCCACCACGCGGGACAGCTGCGGGCCGGCTGTGGAAGTGCGGGACGCCAGGATTGCCGAGTAATCCGCGTCGTACAGCACCGGGCGGGCGTTGTCGCTCATGCCGCCGTCCACCGAAACATAGCGGCGCGGATACGTAACGTTGTTGCCGCCGTCACTTGCCCCTGCCTCGGCGGGGGCGTCAACGCGTACGGTCTTCAGCGTTCCCACTTCATAGAGGGTGAACGTGGTGCTGCCCACGATGGCGCGGCCGGGTTCGATGGAGATGCGGGGAGAGTCAATGCCCAGTTCAGCGCAGGTGGAACGCACGACGGCGGCCATCGCCTCCGCAATTTCCGCTGCGGGGCGTGGGGTGTCCACAGACGTGTAGGCAATGCCGTAGCCGCCGCCAAGATCCAGTTCGGGCAGGACGATGGAGTACTTTTCCTGCATGGCGGCGAGGAAGCGGAGGAGCTTCTGGGCGGCCAGGGCAAAACCGTCCGGTTCGAAGATCTGGGAGCCGATGTGGCAGTGCAGCCCCAGCAGTTCGATGCCCGGATGCGCCGACGCAGCCGCGACGGCTTCCTCGGCAGCTGACAGGCCGGCCTGTTCAGTGGTGTCCGCTGCCATGGAAAGGCCGAACTTCTGGTCCTCGTGGGCAGTGGCGATGAACTCGTGGGTGTGGGCGTGTACGCCGGGCGTCAGCCGCAGCATCACTTTGGCCTGTTCCCCCCGGCGTTCGGCGATGTCGCCCACCCGGACCAGCTCGCCGAGGCTGTCCACCACAATCCTGCCGAGCTTCATGTCCAGTGCACGGTGGATCTCGAGGTCGGACTTGTTGTTGCCGTGCAAGGCAACGTCTGCGCCGGGTATGCCGGCCTTTGCCGCGACAGCAAGCTCACCGCCGGAAGCAGTATCCAGCCGGAGGCCCTCCTCTTCGACCCAGCGCACCACGGCGGTGCACAGGAACGACTTGCCGGCATAGTAGACGTCCACTCCCCCGCAGATATCGGCAAACGCATTGTTGAATGCATCGCTGAAGGCGCGTGCCCTGGCGCGGAAATCGTCCTCGCTCATGACGAACAGTGGTGTCCCGTACTGCTGCTGAAGCTCGCTGACCGGAATGCCGCCGACGGTGAGTTCGCCGGAATCGTTCCGGGCTGCGTCCTGTGCCCACATCTTGGGCTCCAGGGTGTTCAGGTCGGCAGGAACCGAAAGCCATTCGGGTGCCAGCGGGGAGTCTTTGCTCTGCGGTGACATGGGGGTCACATCCGTTCCGGGGCGGAGACACCCAGCAGATCGAGACCGTTGGCCAGCACCTGGCTGGTGGCGTCGTTGAGCCACAGCCGGGTGCGGTTGACGTCAGTCACCGCTTCGTCGCCCATCGGCGCAATACGGCAGGCGTCATACCAGCGGTGGTAGGCACCGGCAATCACTTCAAGGTGCCGGGCCACCCGGTGCGGCTCGCGCAGTTCGGCGGCTTTGGCCACGATCGAGGGGTAGCTGCCCAGGTAGGAGAGCAGCTCGTTCTCCGTGGCGTGGTCCAGCAGGGAAGCGTCAAAGGAGTCCGTGCCGTCCACCTGGCGTTCCACACCGGCGGCCACGGCGTTCCGGGCGGCGCCGCGGGAGCGGGCGTGCGCGTACTGCACATAGAACACTGGGTTTTCGTTGCTGTGCTTCTTCAGCAGCTCCGGATCGAGGGTCAACGGCGAATCCGCAGGGAACCGGGCCAGGGAGTAGCGGACAGCGTCCTTCCCGAGCCAGTCGATCAGGTCCTTGAGCTCGATGATGTTTCCGGCCCGCTTGGACAACTTGGCTCCGTTGACGGACACGAGCTGTCCGATCAGCACCTCGATGTGGAGCTCGGGATCGTCGCCGGCGCAGGCCGCAATGGCCTTGAGCCGGTTGATGTACCCGTGGTGGTCCGCGCCCAGCAGGTAGATCTTCTCGGTGAAGCCCCTGTCCTTCTTGGACAGGTAGTAGGCTGCGTCCGCGGCGAAGTAGGTGGGTTCGCCGTTGGCGCGGATCATCACCCGGTCCTTGTCGTCGCCAAAGTCCGTGGTCCGCAGCCACACCGCACCGCCGTCGTCGAACACGTGGCCCTGCTCGCGCAGCCGCGCCACGGCACTTTCGATGGCGCCGGCGTCGTGCAGTTCCTGCTCGGAGAAGAAGACGTCGAACTCCACGCCGAAGTCCGCAAGGGTGGCCTTGATGTCCTTCATCTGTGCCTGGTAGGCAGCGGCGCGGATGACCGGGAGGGCCGCTACTTCCGTCAGTTCGCGGATGTCCGGGTGCTCGGTAAGCACCTCGTGGCCAAGGTCGGCGATGTACTGTCCGGGGTAGCCGCCGTCAGGCACGGGAAGCCCGTGGAGCCGGTTGTAGACGGAGTGGGCGAAGACGTTCATCTGCGTGCCGGCGTCGTTGATGTAGTACTCGGCGGTGACCTCGGCACCGGAGGCGCGCAGTACGCGGGCGATCGCATCCCCCAAGGCTGCCCAGCGGGTGTGCCCGATATGCAGGGGCCCGGTGGGGTTGGCGGAAACGAACTCCATGTTCACGGTGTGGCCGGCGAGCGCCGAGTTGGTGCCGTACTGCTTTCCGGCTTCGACAATCGCCTTGGCGAGCGCACCGGCAGCAGCGGCGTCCACAGTGATGTTCAGGAACCCCGGCCCGGCGATGTCCACGGCGGACACGCCGTCGATGGACTTCAGCCGTGCGCTGAGGATCGTGGCGAATTCCCGTGGGTTTGTGCCCGCCTGCTTCGCCAGCTGAAGGGCGATATTGGTGGCCCAGTCTCCGTGGTCCCTGTTCTTTGGACGCTCCACGCGCACCTCGTCAGGCACAGCTGATGCAGGAAGGGCGATGTCGCCGGCGGCGACGGCTTCCTTCAGGCAGGCGGATATGGCGAGGGAGAGTTCTTCGGGAGTCACCCCTCTAGCCTACCGGGGCCCAGTAACAGCAAGTAATTCGGGGCGTTTCCGATGCCTGGTGGTCCACAGGAAACGGTGAAGGCGGTCACAGGTTGAACCAATACGCTGGGTTTGGCGTTGACAACACCGTAACCACCCAGCAGTTCCTGCCCCGCCCACCGATGAAACGAGAGCCCTGATGAGACCCTCAGTCCGTAAAAGTGTTTATGCCGGAATCGCAGGCCTGTCCCTGGCCGGAACGGTGGCCGCCTGCGCCCCGTCTGCCGGAGACTCCTCCCCCGCGCCCGAAGCCTCCGGCAGCAGCACCTCCGGAGGCAGTCCCTCGTCCGGCGCATCAACGCCGGCCGGCAGCGGATCCGGCTACAAGGACGGCACCTACAGCGCTGATGGAACGTACGTCTCGCCGAACGGTACCGAAACTGTGGGTGTGGAGCTGACCCTGGCGTCCGGGGCCGTCACGGACGTGCAGATCACCCAGCACCCGTCCAACCCGAACACCCGCAAGTTCCAGGGCGAGTTTGCCGGCGGGATCGCCGGGCAGGTGGTGGGCAGGAACATTGATGAGCTCAATGTTTCCAAGGTTGCCGGTTCCTCCCTCACCAGCGGCGGCTTCAACCAGGCAGTGGAGCAGATCAAGTCGGAGGCCAGGTAGGACGTGCCGGGCGGCGGCTGGGAGGAGTTTGCCTTTAAGGGGATCGGCACGCACTGGGAGATATCCTCGCCCCGGCCCCTCGATCCCCTCCTGCGGGCGCGCCTGCTCGGCCTGGTGGAGCGGTTCGACGCCGACTGGTCCCGGTTCCGGGCGGATTCCCGCGTCAGTGCCATGGCCAGGGACGCCGGAAGGTATGACTTTCCCGCGGAGGCTGGTGCGTTGGGGCAGCTGTACCGGACTCTTTATGAGGCCACCGGCGGGGGCATGACGCCGCTCATTGGCCCAAGCCTGGAGCGTTTGGGGTACGACGCCGGCTACTCCCTTCGCCCCTCCGGCTCCGCACTGCCGGCACCGGCCTGGGACGATGTGCTGGAGTGGGACGGCAGCACCCTCACCATTGGGGTTCCCGTTGTGCTGGACATCGGAGCTGCCGGCAAAGGGCTGCTGGTGGACCTGGTGGCTGCCGAACTGGAGGCGGGAGGCGTGGACGCGTTCATCGTTGATGCCAGCGGAGACCTGCTGGTGAAGGGGCCGGATCCTGTTCCGGTGGCACTCGAACATCCGTACAACCCAACACAGGCCATAGGGGTGGTGCAGCTGGCGGGCCGGGCGCTGTGCGCCTCCGCGGCCAACCGGCGCGCCTGGGGGGACGGCCTGCACCACATCCTGGACGGAAAGACCGGCCGGCCTGTCAGGACCGCCGTGGCAACGTGGGCGCTGGCAGACACCACGATGCTGGCCGACGCCCTGGCAACGGCCCTCTTCTTTGTCCCCGGCGCCGGACTCCAGCAGGCCTTCGATTTCTCCTGGCTGACCGTTTTCTCGGACGGAAGTGCAGCCCACTCCGCAGAGTTTGAAGGGACACTGTTCACATGAGCCCTGTTGAAACCCCGAAGGCGCCGCCGGGCGCCTCCCTGGGCGCGCGGCTGGACACCGCGCTGGGCCGGTTCACCATGTACCGGCTGGTCCTCCTTGTCCTTGCAGTCCTGGCTGTGTACAGCCTTGTGCTTGATGCCCTTGGGTGGCTGACGTTCGGTATTCCCGAAATGCTGGCGCACCTGGTGCTGTGCCTTGGCCTGACGTACGCGTCGAACAGGGCGCTGGCGCCACTGTTCCGGGTCCGGCCGCACTCCGAGTCCTCGCTCATCACCGGCCTGCTGCTGTACTTCCTGTTCTGGCCCTCGTTCGCCCCGCTGGACGTGGCAGGCGTGGCGTTGGCCTGCGTGCTCGCGTCGGCATCAAAGTACGCGCTCGCCTGGCGCGGCCGCCACATCTTCAACGCCGCCGCGGCGGGAGCCTTCATGGCCGGGCTCACCGGGCTCAATATCGCAACCTGGTGGGCAGCCACCCCTGCCATGCTGTGGGTGCTGGTGCCCGGCGTCCTCCTGGTCCTGCACAGGACCCGGAAGTTCCTGATGGCCTCCGTGTTCCTTGCGGTGGCCACCGCCATCATCACTGCGGAACTACTGCAGGCCGGCATGTCCGTTGGCATGGCGCTGTGGCAATCCCTGGCACAGCGGCCGCTGCTGTTTTTTGTTGGCTTCATGCTCACCGAACCACTCACGCTGCCGCCTCGGAGGTGGCAGCAGCTGGCACTGGCTGCTGTTGTTGGCGTGGTGTTCGCCGTCCCCTACAACTTCGGTTTCCTGGCCAATTCTCCGGAGGCAGCGCTGCTGCTGGGCAATGTGATCGCGTTCCTGATGGGGCAGCGGGGCAGGGTGCTCCTCCGTTTTAGTGGAACCAGGCCTTTGACGCCCAGCACCACCGAGTTCAGTTTCGAGCCGTCCCGGCCTGTCCGCTTTGTGCCTGGGCAATACATGGAGCTGGACCTTCCGCACGCAAAATCGGACGGAAAGGGACGACGCCGGGTGTTCAGCCTGACGGGTTCGCCCAGTGAACGCCTGGTCAAGTTTGGGGTGCGGACCGCGGAGCCCCTGTCCGCAGCCAAGAAGGTCCTCCTGTCGCTGAACCCGGGAGACGAGGTGACGGCCACGTCGGTTGGAGGGGATTTTGTCCTCCCCCGCGATCCGCGCAAGCCTGTCCTGCTGATTGCCGCCGGGATAGGCGTCACGCCCTACCTTTCGCATGTGTCCTCCGGAGGGTTGCGGGAGCGGGATGCAGTGCTGCTCCTGCTGGCCAGGAGCGCGGACGAGGTTGCCTATGCGGATGAGTTGCGGGCGGCCGGCATCCGCGTCCTGGTCCGCGTGGCGGATGGTTCCGTGCCGCCGTCGGGATTGGCCGGCGCGTCCTGGGATGGCACGCGGGTGGACGGCGAGGCCATCCGTGCCCTGGTCCCCGACGTCGCCGGCCGGGAGGTGTACGTCTCGGGATCCCCTGCGAGCGTTGCGTCACTGCGGCGGGCCGCCAAACAGGCCGGGGCGGCAAAAGTGCACGTTGACTCGTTCTCCGGCTACTGACTTTTCACCGCTGGGAGGCGCCTGGGGCAGTGCGGCCGCGCCGATTTTCACTTGCGGGCCACCTTACTGCTAAGCTCTAGGACGTCCCGCCGGCAACGGCAGGAACCCCGGAATGCCCTCGTAGCTCAGGGGATAGAGCGTCTGCCTCCGGAGCAGAAGGTCGTAGGTTCGAATCCTATCGAGGGCACCAACGAAAACCACCAGAAATCACGGATTTCTGGTGGTTTTCTGCATTTCGGCGGGTGCTGCATTCAACTCGCACCCCGGGCCCGGGACTCCTCCCGCGGGAACTTTTGGCCAGGGCTGTGAATTAAACCTTTCAGCAGTGCACCCCCTTTCCCATGCCCCCCCCTTTCCCATCACCGGAGCACTGCCACCCAACGAGAGGCGCGTCATCGTAGGCCGAAACGCCGTGACCAGCACGAAAGTTCCCGGGCCGGCCCTGCCCCGGGAGCTGGCCAGTCCCACCCCCGATGTCCCGTTGCGGAATACCTGTGTGGTCCCATGCTGAGCCGCGACAGAACTCAAGGAAGCCGGCGCGGGCCGCTTCGACTGCTCCCGGGATTTCTTGTTTTTGTGCTGTTCTCATCAGCGCTGATACTCCTTGGGCCGGGCCTGCTCAGCGGTTTGCGGGGCGCCGGCGGTTCGCTGGTGTGGAACCCGGAGTGCATTGTGGAGACCCCTGACGGAAAGGTAGGGCTCAACCGTGAGGAGGCGCAACGGGCCACAACAGCCGTCGCACTCCTGGCCCGCGGTGTGGAGTCACCGGACACCTCCGGCATCGACGCGGCGGTGTTGCAGCAGCTGGCCGCCGGCCCACCCGGGGACGCCGGTCCTTCCCTCAGCTGCCGGGGCTCGGCCGCCTCGGGCCTGGTGGAACAACAGCTGGGTGACAACGGCCTGACACCCCGTGCCGAGCGGCTGCGCGGAGCCATGACCGAGGTGTTCGGCACCCAAAGCCTTGGAGGGTTCGCGCCAGGCGGCGTCGGCCAGGGACATGGAGCTGAGTCCACGCACTACGACGGCCGGGCTGTCGATGTGTTCTTCCGCCCGGTGACCGGGGAGAACCGGCGTGCGGGGTGGATGCTGGCCCACTGGCTGGTCGCCCATGCCGACGAGCTGGACATCCAGTACGTCATTTTCGACGACCGCTTCTGGAGCGTGCACAGCTCCCGGGGGCTATGGCAGGAGTACCGCGCACCCGAGCCCCGCAACGAGATCCTGCGCCACCTCGACCACGTCCACGTGGATGTGCTGGCCGGAGGGTCCTGACCCCGGTCCGGGAACGGGACGGATTCTGTCTGGATTCGTACCGCAGACCAGGTGCGGCGTGAGCCTGCCAAGGATTGTCGGTGGCTCCTCGTAGTCTGAATTCACCAAGTTGAGGGGGTACGCCATGCACGGTCCGTTCTGTTCCATCGTCCCGCCATACATGCTGAGAAGGCTGGCCAAACAGGGTGCGCCGGAGTTTTCGTCGGCGGCCAGGGCAGCCAGGGAAGCTCTAGGCCATGTCGAATCGTTTCGTTCAGCGCGGGCCCAGCCCGTACCGGACGTTCCGGCAGGCGTCCGCCAGGCCAAGCCCGGACCACCGCACCGGACCGTCTTTGACGCAAACAGCGCGGAAATTCTCCCTGGCACGCTGGTGCGCAAGGAAGGCGAGGCACCTGTCGGCGACCCTGCGGCCGACGAAGCTTATGACGGGCTTGGCCACACGCACCGGCTCTACGCCGACGTGTTCGGACGGAACTCCATCGACGGACGGGGGCTGCCCCTGAACGCCACGGTCCACTTTGGCCAGCTTTACGACAACGCCTTTTGGGACGGGAAGCAGATGGTTTTCGGCGACGGGGACGGTGAAGTCTTTGAACGGTTCACAAAATCCCTGAGCGTCATCGGGCACGAGCTCGCCCACGGCGTTACCCAGTTTTCAGCTGCGCTCGTGTACCGGAACCAGGCCGGTGCCCTCAACGAATCCATGTCCGATGTCTTCGGCGCGCTGGTGGAACAGTACGTCAACAACCAGTCCGCTGCTGAGGCCAGCTGGCTTATTGGCGAGGGCATCTTCACACCTGATGTGGAGGGCCGCGCCCTGCGCTCCCTGAAGGCCCCCGGAACGGCGTACGACGACGACGTGCTGGGCAAGGACCCCCAGCCGGACTCAATGGACACCTACGTGAGGACCAGCGCGGACAACGGCGGCGTCCACATCAATTCCGGCATCCCCAACCGTGCCTTCTACCTGGTAGCGGAGTCTCTTGGCGGCAACGCCTGGGACTCCCCCGGGCGCATCTGGTACGAGACGCTCACCGGCGGATCGCTTCCGCCTGCCGCCACCTTCAGGGTCTTTGCCCGCGCCACGGCTGCGTCTGCCCTGGAACTCTTCGGTTCCGGGTCCCCCGAGCATGACGCCGTACAGCTGGCGTGGGAAACTGTGAAGGTCAAGCTTTAACGGACGCCCGGCCGGCGCTTTTCGGCCGTCCGGGCTGTAGGGGAAGCCCAAGGACCAGGCCATGAAGATCAGCGTTGAGCGCACCGGAGGAATCGCCGCCATACCAAGGGTGTGGACGGTGGAAGCCCGTTCCGAGACCGCTCTCAACCAGTGGCAGCCCATTGTTGAGGCGTGCCCGTGGGATTCGGTGCCCAGGACACCACGGGCCGCTGCGGAGAAGTTCGCCGGGCAGCAGCCGGACAGGTTTATTTATGCCATTCGGGCGGGGCAGCACCGGGCTGCACTTCCGGAGCAGGCAGTCACCGGGCCATGGCGGGTCCTGGTGGACAGCACCCGGGAAGCGGCTGAGGCATCGCGCGCCCAGCGGCGGCAGGACGGGGCATCCCCCGGCTGAGTGGTCCGGAAAGCCGGGCTGCGGCCGGAGTCCGGACCGCTTGTGCCAGGCAGGAGCTACCCCACCCGGGCCAGCTGGCCGCGGAAGGCCCGGCGGTATGACTGCGGACTGGTGTCCAGGACCCTGGCGAAGTGGTGGCGCAACAGGACAGGATGCCCGAAGCCTGACTCCCTGGCGATCTCGTCGATGGTGAGGTCAGTGGATTCAAGGAGCTCCTGGGCGCGGAGAACACGCTGCGAGTTAAGCCAGGCGGCGGGGGTGGCTCCAGTCTCCGACCTGAACCGCCGTGCAAAGGTCCTCGGCGACATGTGGACCCGTGCCGCCAGTTCATTCACGGTGTGCTCGTGCTCCAGGTTTTCCACCATCCAGCGCAGCAGTTTTTCCATGGGGGCTGAACCGCAGGTAGGCATGGGCCGGTCGATAAACTGCGCCTGGCCGCCATCGCGGTGCGGAGGAACCACCATGTCCCTGGCGATCGCGGCAGCCACGTGCGCCCCCAGTTCCACACGCACCAGGTGGAGGCAGGCATCGATCCCCGCGGCGGTACCGGCGGAGGAGATGATGTTGCCGTCCTGGACATACAGCACGTTTTCGTCAACCTGCACGAGCGGATGTTCGGCGGCCAACTGGCCCGAATAGTGCCAGTGGGTAGTGCAGCGGCGCCCGTCGAGCAAGCCGGCCCGGGCCAGGGCAAACGCTCCGGAGCAGATGGACATCACCCAGGCGCCCCTGGCATCCGCAGCGCGGAGCGCCTCCAGAACCGGTTCGGGCAGTTCGTCGTCCCGGCCGTAGGGGGCCATGATGACCAGGTCCGCATCCTTTGTGGCCTCGAGTCCGAGGCCCACGGTCATGGACAGCCCCGACTTCATCGGCACGTTTCCCGGGTAGGGGGTGCACACCCGGAAATCGAAAGCCGGAACCCCGCTGCCCCGGGCCGATCTGTCGATGCCGAAGACCTCGCACGCAGTACCGAATTCGAACATCGAAAAATTGGGAACCACGATGACTGCCACTGATTTGAGCATGCTTCCATTGTGGCAGGAATTTAAGCTTTTTAGGCATTTCTGCCACTTCTGTCCAGCTGTTGACAGGAGAAGCATGGAGGCATGGAACTCCTCGTAACCGCCCTCCTCATCGTGATCCTCCTCGTTCTCGCCGCCACCGTTTCAGCGCTTCTGCGTGACGGAAGGGGACATACGCCTCCAGTGGAATCCCACGAAGCGTGGTCCGCCCTGGACCTTCCCAGCATCAACTACACGCTCCGCGTCTTCTAAGCCGGCAGCACCTCCTCCAGCCAGCAAGGGCCGCAACTGCAGGCAGTCGAAGCGGGATGCCCGGGCTCCCGCAGTAGACTGTCAGCAGACATGACACTTCACATCGCCTATCCCGCTGAGCTGCCGGTCTCCGAACGGCGCGAAGACCTGATGGCAGCCATCGCAGCTCACCAGGTCACCATCATTGCCGGCGAGACCGGCTCCGGTAAGACCACCCAGATTCCCAAGATGTGCCTTGAGCTTGGGCTGGGCGAGAATGGCCTGATAGGCCATACTCAGCCCCGCCGGCTGGCCGCGCGCACCGTGGCTGAGCGCATCGCCGAGGAACTGGGCGTGGACATCGGGCAGGAAGTGGGCTTCCAGGTCCGCTTCACCGGGGAAGTCAGCCGCGCCACAAAGGTCAAGCTGATGACGGACGGCATCCTGCTGGCGGAAATCCAGCGGGACAAGCTGCTCCGTAAGTACAACGCCATCATCATCGATGAGGCCCACGAGCGCAGCCTGAACATCGACTTCATCCTGGGCTACTTAAAGCGGATCCTGCCGCAGCGGCCGGACCTCAAGGTGATCATCACCTCCGCCACCATCGACCCCCAACGGTTTGCCAACCATTTCGGCACCCCCGACCAACCCGCCCCCATCGTCGAGGTCTCCGGGCGGACCTACCCCGTGGAGATCCGCTACCGCCCGCTGTCGCAGCCGCCCGGTGGTGCTGGCCCCGATGATGAAAATGGTTCCGACGACGAACTCGAGGAAGACCGCGACCCGCTCGACGCCGTCTGCGACGCCGTCGACGAACTTGCCGCCGAAGCACCCGGCGACATCCTGGTCTTCTTTTCCGGCGAGCGCGAGATCCGGGATGCGGCCGACGCGCTGCAGGCCCGCATTCAGTCCAACCGCCGGCTAGCCGGAACGGAAGTCCTTCCGCTCTTCGCCCGCCTGAGCCTGCAGGAACAACACAAGGTGTTCCACCCGGGCAACAAGCGGCGGATCGTACTGGCCACCAACGTGGCCGAAACCTCGCTGACCGTGCCGGGCATCAAATACGTGATCGACACCGGAACCGCCCGCATCTCCAGGTACTCGCACCGCACCAAGGTCCAGCGCCTGCCCATCGAGCGGGTCTCGCAGGCGTCCGCCAACCAGCGTTCGGGGCGGTGCGGCCGCGTCTCGGACGGCATCGCCATCCGCCTCTACTCGGAGGAAGACTTCGAGTCCCGGCCCCTCTACACGGACCCGGAGATCCTGCGGACCAACCTCGCTGCCGTCATCCTCCAGATGACCGCCATGGGAGTGGCCCGCGGCCCCAAGGACGTCGAAAACTTCCCGTTCGTGGAACCACCTGAAACGCGGGCAATCAACGACGGCGTCACGCTGCTCCGCGAACTCGGCGCCCTCGCTGCCGCCCGGCCGCAGAACGGCACGGACGGGGCGAAAAGCGGGGGCGGACTCACCGCCATCGGGCAGCAGCTCGCCCAGCTGCCGGTAGACCCCAGGCTGGGCCGGATGATCGCGGAGGCGGGAAAACGCGGCTGCGTCCGCGAAGTGATGATCCTGGCAGCTGCCCTCACCATCCAGGACCCGCGCGAGCGTCCAACCGACAAGCAGCAACTCGCGGCGGAAAAGCACAACCGGTTCAAGGACGAGAACTCGGACTTCACAGGCTTCCTTAACCTCTGGAACTACATCCAGGAGAAGCAGCAGGAGCTGTCCTCGTCGGCCTTCCGCCGGATGTGCCGGGCCGAGTTCATCAATTACCTCCGGGTCCGGGAGTGGCAGGACCTGTTTGCCCAGTTGCGGCAACTCGCCCGGCCCCTGGGCATCAGCCTCGACAACAAGCGCCTTGCCGATCCCGTAGGCAACCACGAGGGCATCCACATCAGCCTTCTTTCCGGGCTCCTGAGCCACATCGGCATCCTTGACGAACGCAAGCGCGAATATGCAGGTGCCCGGGGCAGCCGGTTCGCCATCTTCCCCGGCTCGGCCCTCTTCAAGAAGTCGCCCACGTTCGTGATGGCGGCGGAGCTCGTCGAGACCAGCCGCCTCTGGGCGAGGGTGGCTGCGAAGTTCGATCCTGTGTGGGCCGAACAGGTGGCACCGGACCTGGTGAAGCGCAGCTACAGCGAACCCCACTGGTCCACCCGGCAGGGTGCAGTGATGGCCTACGAAAAGGTCACCCTCTACGGCGTGCCCATCATCGCCCAGCGCAGGATCAACTACGGCAGGGTTGACCCCGTCGTCGCCCGGGAACTCTTCATCCGGCATGCCCTGGTGGAAGGCGACTGGAAAACCCACCACAAGTTCTTCCACCGCAACCGGGCCCTCCTGCATGAGGTTGAGGAGCTGGAGGCCAGGATGCGCCGCCGGGACCTCCTGGTGGATGACGAGACGCTGTTCGAGTTCTACGATGCGCGGATCGGACCTGACGTGGTGTCCGAGCGGCACTTCGACAAGTGGTGGAAGGAGGCACGGCAGAAGAACCCCGACCTCCTGGATTACGACAAGTCGCTCCTCCTCAGCGACGACGCGGACGGCCTCGATGATTCCGCCTACCCCAAAACCTGGGTACACAAGGGCTTCGAGCTTCCGCTGAGCTACGAGTTCCACCCCGTGGCTCCGGGGTCACCGCCCAACCCCTCCGACGGCGTTACCGCCGAAGTGCCGGTCCTGTTCCTCAACCAGCTGGACGACAAAGCCTTCCGCTGGCTGATCCCCGGGCAGCGCGTGGAGCTGGTGACAGCCCTGATCAAGTCGCTGCCCAAGCAGATCCGGAAGAACTTCGTTCCTGCCCCGGACGTGGCGCGCCAGGCAGTGGCAGTGCTGGAAGCCGACTTTGATCCGGCGGCCGATGACCTGGAGCCGTCCCTTGAGCTTGCCCTGCGCCGCATCCGCGGGCATATCGTCCCGCCTGGATCGTGGAACTGGGATGCCGTCCCGGCCCACCTGCGCGTGTCCTTCAAGGTGGTGGACAGCAGGGGCAAGGTCCTGGATGAGGGCAAGGACCTCGCAGCCTTGCAGGAGAAGCTGGCTCCGGCCACCCGGCGGGCCATTGCCGAATCCCTCGGCGCCACGCCCGCCTCCACGGCACCCGGCAGCGGCAAGTCCTCCGGCAACGGCAGGAAAGCGGCGCAGGCGTCCGGGACAGCGTTCGGCGGCGGTTCCCCCGGGGCACAGCAGCCGGCCACGGTGCCGGGAACCGCAGTTGCAGCCGGTTTCAGGGAGCAGGACGGCCTGGCGGAATGGAATTTCGGGACCCTTCAGCGGCAGGTGAGCAACTCAGTCAAGGGCCACACCGTCACGGGATACCCGGCGCCTGTGGACCAGGGAACGTCGGTGGCGCTCCGGGTGTTCCAGACGGCGGCAGAACAGGCGGAAGCGATGCGCGGGGGCGTCATCCGCCTGCTGGCCCTGCGCGTCCCTGCACCGGACCGCTACGTGCTGGAGCACTTGAGCAACACCGAGAAACTGACGTTCAGCCAGAACCCGCACGGCTCCGTCTCGGCCTTGATTGCCGACTGTGCGCTGGCTGCCATCGACAAGCTCACGCCCCAGGAACTGCCGTGGGACCGGGCGTCCTTTGACCGCCTGTATGAGGTGGTCCGGGCAGAACTGATCGATACGGTGTTCAGTGTGACGGCCGTAGTGGAGCGCATCCTTGCCAGCACCCGGCGGATCGAAAAGCAGCTGAAGGGGACCACCAGCCTGGCGCTGATTTCTGCCCTCAATGACGTCAAGAGCCAACTGGAGCAGCTGGTGTATCCGGGCTTTGTAGCACGGACGGGCTATGCACAGCTCAGCCAGCTCCCCAGGTACCTTTCCGCCATCGAAAAGCGGCTGGAACGCCTGCCGGGCAACGTCCAGCGGGATGCCCTCAACATGGCCGTGGTGCAGCGGCTCGAGGACGACTACGACGACGCCGTGTCTGCACTGCTTCCGGGACGCAAGGCCGGACCTGAATTAACCCAGGTGCGCTGGATGCTCGAAGAACTCCGGGTGAGCCTGTTCGCCGTCGAGCTCGGAACAGCGTACTCGGTGTCCGAGAAGCGCATCCGTGCCGTGCTCAACAAGGCGCTGGCCCCGGCCTAGGAGTCCCTCCCCCTGTCGCGGCGCGGACCCGCAGCCGGGTCCACGCCGGACTGGAGGTCAGGCCGGAACGAACTCGCCGTATCCCGCAGCCCGGAGGCCCTGGCGGAGTTTCTCCGCATTGGCGTCCAGGACGTCCGGGGCCGGGTTCTGGTCCGCGGTGGCGAAGTTGAACTCGGCCATGCTCCGGGAAGGCCAGACGTGCACGTGGAGATGGTTGATCTCATAGCCGGCCACAATCAGGCCTGCCCGCGCCGCGTCGAAGACCTCCACCTGGACCGCGCCGATCCGGCGGGCCACTTCCATGACCTTGGCCAATGTCTCCGGGGATGCGTCGGTCCAGCGGTCCACTTCCTCGGTGGGGACCACCAGCGTGTGGCCATCCGCGAGCGGCCCGGTGGTGAGGAAGGCAGCTACCTCCGGTTCCCGCCAGACAAAGCGGCCGGGGATTTCGCCGTTCAGGATCCTGGTAAACAGTGTGCTCATGCGTGTGCCTCCTTGGCGGGTGCGTGCAGGGTGCTGGTGTCCAGCACAAACCGGTATTTCACATCGCCTGCCACCATCCGGTCGTAGGCTTCGTTGAGCTGGTCGGCGCGGACCATCTCGATCTCCGCGGCCACTCCGTGCTCCGCGCAGAAGTCCAGCATCTCCTGGGTTTCTGCAATGCCGCCGATGAGGGAGCCGGCGTAGGCAATCCGGCGCCGGATCAGTGCGCCGGGGTTGACGGGCGGCATCGGCTCCGAGGGGAGCCCCAGCTGGAAGAGCGCACCGTCAACGCGGAGTGTCCGGAAGTAGGGGTTGAGGTCGTGCGGAGCTGCCACGGTGTCGATGATGAGATCGATGGTGCGGTTGGCTGCGGCCATCGCGTCCTCGTCCCGGGACAGGACAACCTCGTCCGCGCCGAGCTCAAGGGCGGCCGCAACCTTGGCCTCCGACGTCGTGAACACCACCACCGTTGCGCCCATGGCCTTGGCAAGCTTGACGGCCATGTGGCCCAGGCCGCCCAGCCCCACCACGCCCACAACATCGCCGTCTTCGACCTCGAAGTGCCGCAGCGGGGAGAAGGTCGTCACTCCCGCGCAGAGCAGTGGCGCAGCGGAGGCAGGGTCAAGCGATTCCGGCACCCGCAGGACGTAGCGCCGGTCCACCACGATGGACGAGGAGTAGCCGCCCTGGGTAACGGCGTCACCGTTACGGCGGTCCACGGCACCGTAGGTGCCGGTCATGCCGTTTTCGCAGTACTGCTCAAGGCCGTCCAGGCAGCTTTCGCAGTGACGGCACGAATCGACGATGCACCCCACGCCCACCCGGTCACCCACGGCGAAGTCCACAACAGCGGAACCCACCCGGCTGACGGTGCCCACGATCTCGTGTCCGGGCACCAGCGGCCAGGTACTGCCGCCCCACTCGCCGCGGGTGGCGTGCACATCCGAGTGGCACAGGCCGCAGAATTCGATGGCTATTTCGACGTCGTCGGCTTGGGGGGTGCGCCGGGCAAGGGTCAGCGGCACCAACCCGCTGTCCGGGGACGTTGCGCCGTAAGCGGCCGCTGGAACGCCTCCTCCGGACGCCGCCGTCAAAGGGGTGGCAGGGTGTGCAAGGGGCGGAGGTACGGGGCGTCCTGGAGTCATAGTGCGACGCTACCCTTGCCCGGAGGCGTGGTGCCACCCGGCCATCCGCTGCCGCGGCCCGGTTCAGCCCCGGTGGCCACGGGCAGGGCCGGGTTGTTGGACCACTCCGAGAAGGAGCCCGGATAGAGTGCAGCGGGGAATCCGGCGATTTCCAGGGCTGCGACTTCATGGGCGGCAGTAACCCCGGATCCGCAGTACACCGCGACCTGCACTCCGTCGCGGACACCCAGCGACTCAAACCGGCGGCGCAACGCGCCAGCGGCCAGGAACCGCCCGTTGCCGTCCACGTTTTCCGATGTCGGCGCACTGATAGCCCCGGGAATATGCCCGGCCCGCGGATCGATGGGCTCAAACTCGCCGCGGTACCTCTCCCCCGCCCGTGCGTCCAGCAGGAGGCCCGCGTCCGGCCAGGCGGCGGCTGCGGCGGCGTCGATGGCCGGCATCTTCCCGTTCGTCAGATGCACACGGCCGGGCTCCGGAACAACGGGCCCCGCTTCGAGCGGAAGCCCCGCGGCACGCCAGGCGGCCAGGCCGCCGTCGAGCAGGTATACCTCCGCCAGCCCGGCGTTACGGAGCATCCACCACACCCGCGCCGCCGCCATGTTGCCGCTGTCATCGTAGGCCACCACGACGTCACCGTCGTTGATGCCCCAGCGCCGGGCGCCCGCTTCGAAATCCTCGGCCGCCGGCAGCGGGTGGCGGCCCCGTTCGGGAACTGCAGGGGCAGCAAGTTCTGTCTGCAGGTCCACAAACACGGCACCCGGCAGGTGCTCCTGCAGGTAGTGGCGGTAGCCGTGGGGATCGCCCAGCGCCCAACGCACATCCAGCAGTACCGTGCGCCGGTGATCCGCAAGGCGGGCCTGCAGCCCGGCAACATCCATCAGGGGGTTCACTGCACTCCTCCAGCGGTGGTAGGTCCAACGGCTCCACTCTAACGGCAGCCCTTACAGCCCCGGGTAGGCTGGTGCGGTGAAGATCGAGCACAGCGCCAGCCGGTACACCTCGGACCGGGACTGGGCGGACCAGGCAATCCGCAAGATCAGGGCAGAAAACAACCGCTCCGCCGACACCCATCTCTACGCTGTCCCCCTTCCGGAGCACTGGGGCGTCCACCTCTACCTCAAGGACGAGTCCACGCACCGCTCCGGCAGCCTCAAGCACCGGCTGGCCCGCTCCCTGTTTCTCTTCGGGCTGGTGAACGGCTGGATCCGGGAGGACACCACCATCGTGGAGGCTTCCAGCGGCAGCACGGCTGTGTCCGAGGCATATTTCGCGCAGCTCCTGGGCCTGCCCTTTGTTGCCGTGATGGCACGCACCACCAGTCCCGAGAAAATCGCCCTGATCGAGCAGTTCGGCGGGTCCTGCCTGCTGGTGGAGCACGCGTCCGAGGTGTACGCGGCCGCCCAGGAGGTCGCGGAGACCTGCAACGGCCACTACATGGACCAGTTCACCTACGCCGAGCGGGCAACTGACTGGCGGGGAAACAACAACATTGCAGAATCGATCTTTGGCCAGCTCGCGCTGGAGGAACACCCTGTACCCCAGTGGATCGTGGTGGGAGCCGGCACCGGCGGAACCAGTGCCACCATCGGCAGGTACCTCCGCTACCACAGCTACCCAACACAACTGCTGGTGGTGGATCCGGAAAATTCGGCGTTCTACCCGGGCTGGCGGGGCACCTCCGGCGCGCCGGCAGGCCTGCCGTCCCGGATCGAGGGAATCGGGCGGCCGCGGATGGAACCCAGCTTCGTGCCGTCCGTGATCGACCGCATGGTGCAGGTGCCGGACGCCGCGTCAGTGGCCGCGATGCGCCACCTCCACGGCCTTGCGGGACTCCACGCCGGCCCCTCCACCGGGACCAACCTCTGGGGTGTGTGGCAGCTGGTGGCAGAGATGGTGGCCACGGGCCGCTCAGGCAGCATCGTTTCGCTGATGTGCGACGGCGGTGAGCGCTACGCAGGCAACTACTACAACCAGGACTGGCTGGCCGCCCAGGGGCTGGACCCTGCGCCGTACGAAGCGGTCCTCCGGCAATTCATGGACACGGGCACCTGGACCGGAGACCCGGCCTAGACCTCCACAGACTCCCGGGCTGCCAGGTGCGTGTATTCGGTGCCGTATTTGGCACCGATCCGCTGGACATGGCCTTCCACAACCTTCAGGCCGTTCTCGTTGAGCAGCCCGTCGTGGATCTGGAATGCGCGCGGCGCCCTGACGCCGATCACGAAGTCCAGCACCTCGGCTGCCTTGCTCCACGGCGCGTGGAGGGGAACCAGCAGCGTCTTGACGCTGATGCCGTCCGGGACCACAAAGGAGTCCCCCGGATGGTAGACATTGTCGTCAATCAGGTAGCCGATGTTGGCCACAATGGGGATCTGCGGGTGGATCAGGGCATGCTGGCCGCCGAAGCTGCGGATGGTGAAACCGGCCGCCTGGAAGGTGGAGCCCGGGTTCACGGCGTGAATGCGCGCGGCTTCGCCGGTGGCCTTGTCCTGCAGCTGGCCGGTAACACGCGCCGGGGCGAAGACCGCCAGTCCCGCGTTTGCGCGCAAAGCGTCCACCACGGCCGGAACGTCAATGTGGTCGGCATGCTCGTGCGTTACCAGGACCGCTTCAGCGGACTGCAGGGCCTCAGCCGATTCCGAGAAGTTGCCCGGATCCAGGACCAGGACCCTGCCGTCTTTTTCCAGCCGGACACAGGAATGGGTGTACTTCGTCAGCTTCATAGCGCCAGCCTAGGGTCCGCCCCGGGACCATGTCCACGAAGCTCCGGCTGGTAATCTGGATCTTTGCCACCATCCTGAGGAAGCGAGTCCACCCATGCCCGTCGGCGCCAAGGCTGATTCCACCACGTCGTCCCCGGGGACGGGGAGCGGCAAGGAGCAGCGCGTCACGAAGCAGCGCAGGGCCGTCAGCGCGGCCCTGGATGAGCTGGACGATTTCGTCAGCACCCAGGAGCTCTACCGGATCCTCCAGAACCAGGGCGTTTCGGTCTCACTGGCAACCGCCTACCGGATTCTCCAGTCGCTCGCGGACGAGGGCCTGGTGGATGTACTGCGCAACGGCGACGGCGAAGCCGTGTACCGCCGCTGTGCCGTTACCGGACACCACCATCACCTGCTGTGCCGGAACTGCGGCAAGGCAGTGGAAGTGGAGGCTCCGGCGGTGGAGACCTGGGCGGCGCGCACAGCCGCAGAGCACGGGTTCACAGAGGTGGCGCACACCGTGGAGATCTTCGGCCTGTGTCCGGACTGCACGGCGCGCAAGGCCGCCGGCAGCCTCTAAGCCGTTCCCGCCAGGACCCGCCCGTTGATTCCCTTCCGGGCCCGCACCGACCCAACCACCCGGCACACCACGTAGATCAGGAAGGACAGCGTGGTGACATAGGGGCTGATGGGAATGCGTCCTCCCAGCGCCAGCAGGATCCCGCCTACGGTGGCGGTCATCGCAAAGGCCACGCTGAGCAGCACCACGGCAACCGGCGAGGACGTCACCCGGAGCGCGGCCGCGGCAGGCGTGATCAGCAGGGCCAGGACCAGGAGGGCTCCCACCACCTGGATGGACAGGGCCACGCTGACGCCCAGCAGGACCATAAAGACGATGGCAAGCGTCCGCACGGGAACCCCGCGGGCCTCGGCAAGTTCAGGATCCACGCTGGCGAAATTCAGGGGCCGCCAGATGGCCACCAGGGCCACCATCACCACCACGGCCGTTCCGGCAAGCGCCTGCAGCTGGACCGTGTCCACGGAGACGATCTGTCCTGTGAGCAGGCCGAACTTATTGGCGGCCCGGCCTTCGTACAGGGACAGGAACAGGATGCCCAGCCCCAATCCGAATGGCATGATGACGCCGATGATCGAGTTTTTGTCCCTGGCCCGGACACCCATCAGGCCCAGTAGCAGCGCCGCGGTGACGGACCCGATCAGCGATCCAAACACGATGTCGGCGCCGATGAGCAGCGCAAAGGCAGCCCCGGCGAAGGAGAGCTCGGAGATGCCGTGCACCGCAAACGCCAGGTCGCGCTTCATCACGAAGGTCCCCACCAGGCCGCCCAGGAGGCCCAGGACGGCACCGGCCCAGATGGAGTTCTGCACCAGCACCAGGAGTTCGCCGTAGTTTTCGAAGCTGAAGATCGCGCCGAGAATGCTGTCCGCGTCCATCAGGCTGCCTCTCCGGCCAGCACATGCGTTGGTGCATGGTGGTGGGTGGTGGCATCCGGCAGGCCCACCACCACGATGCGCCCGTTGGCGTGGATCACCTCAACATGGCTTCCGTAAAGGTCGGAAAGGACCTCGGTGGTCATGACCTCTTCGGGCGTACCCACCTTGAAGCGGCCGCCGGCCAGGTACAGCACCCGGTCCACGTAATCGATGATGGGGTTGATTTCGTGCGTCACGAAAACCACGGCACTGTTCTGCTCACGGCACTGTTTGTTGATCAGGGCGCTGACCGCCTGCTGGTGGTGTAGGTCCAGGGAGAGCAGGGGTTCATCGCACAGAAGGATCTGGGGATCCGTGGCTAGGGCCTGCGCAACCCGCAGCCGCTGCTGTTCGCCGCCGGACAGCTGACCCACCGGAACTTTCGCGTATTCCGTGGCCCCAACCAGTTCAAGGAGCTGGTCGATTTTTCGGTTGGCCTTGCCCGGGGACAGACGCAGGCCCCACCGGTGGCCGTCAACGCCCAGGCCAACGAGGTCCCGGGCCCGCATGGGGGTGTCCGGGGCGAACGATTTCTGCTGGGGTATATAGCCGATGAGGCTGCTGCCGCGTTCCACCGGGCGGCTGCCAAGCATGGCCTGCCCCCGGTGAAGGTCCTGGAGCCCCAGCAGGACCTTCAGGAAACTGGTCTTGCCGCTTCCGTTGGGACCCAGTACGGCGAAGAACTCGCCAGGCATGATGTCCAGGTCCAGATCCTCCCAGAGCGCCCGCTTGCCGAACTTCAGGGACGCTCCGGTGAGGCTGACCACGGGTTTCAACTATTTGTCTCCAGAACGTTGGTGATGTTGTCCACATTGTCCGTCATCCACTGGAGGTACGTCTTGCCCTCCGGCAGTGTTTCACTGAAGTCAACCACCGGAACCCCGGCAGTTTCTGCCGCCTTCTTCAGCGACTCCGTCTGCGGGCCTTCGGTCTGGCTGTTGTAGGCGAGCAGGCGCACCGACTTCGAGGCCACAAGGTCAGTGGCGGCCTTGAGCACTGCCGGCGGGACGTCCGAGCCCTCTTCAATCGCAGCAGTGTAGTCCTCGGGCGTGGTGTTCACCAGCCCGGCATCCGCCAGGAGGTATACCGGCACCGGCTCAGTTACGGCCACCTGGGCACCCGCCGAAGCAGCCTTCAGTGCGTCCAGCTTTCCGTGCAGTTCTTCTATGCCGGCTTTGAAAGCCGCGGCGTTGGACTGGAATGTCGGGGCAGAGGCGGGCTCGAGTTCGGCCAGCTTGGCGGCGATCTCATCGGCCAGCTGTTCCACCGCCGGGAGGCTGTACCAGACGTGCTCGTTCAACTCGCCGTGGTCGTGGCCAGATTCGTCTTCTTCCGCGGGTTCCGTCGCCGGGGCGTCCGCGGTGGCTTCCTCTTCCTCAGGGTGCGCCAGGCCGGAAAGTTCGACGGCGTTGAGCACCTTCGCGTCGTCAAGGCCGCTGTCCTCCGCCAGGGTGTGGATGAAGTCGTCGTAGCCGCCGCCGTTTTCCAGGACGAGGTCGGCTTTCGAGACCACAAGCCGGTCCTGGGCGGTGGCTTCGTAGGAATGCGGGTCCTGGCTGGTCTTGGTGATGATGGCGGTCACGTTGACCTGGTCGCCGCCAATCGTTTTGGCGATATCACCATAGACGTCCGTTGAGGCCACGATGTTGATCCCGTCGGCGGCTTCCGGAGCGGGTTCCGCCTGCGGGCTGCACGCGGTAAGGAGCAGGCCGAGCCCGGCAAGGGCAGCGAGGGACGATCGGGCAGCGGCGGGACGGCGCACGGAAACCTCATTCAGTGGGGAGGGGCGAAAACAACCATCCCAGCTTATACCTAAATGGGAATGATTCCTATTTAGAAAAGAAGGGTGCCATGGCGACGGTGCCCTCCGCACGCCGGAGAAGGGCACCGTTCCGCTATCCCCCGTTGGGCTGCCCCAGCCGCCGGATGCCCGTGGCCTGGGTTGCATCCCGGATCTCGCCGACGAGCTGCTCGATCACGTCTTCCAGGAACAGGACGCCCTTGGTGTTGCCATCGGGTCCGATCACCCGTGCAAGGTGGGATCCGGTGCGCTGCATAACGGACATTGCCTTCTCGATCTCATCGTCCAGCGCCAGGTTGGCCAGGGAGCGGATGCGGCTCTCGGCGATGGGCCGCTCATAGGCCTGCTCGGGGATGGACAGTACATCCTTAACGTGGAGGTAGCCGTACAGCATGTCGTCCTCGTCAAGCATGGGGAACCGGGAAAATCCGGTGCGGCTCACGGCCTTCTCGAACTCCACGGGAGTGGTGGCGGCCCGGAGCATGACCAGCTTCTCCAGGGGAACCATGATGTCCGCGGCTGTGTATTCGGAGAACTCCAGCGCGCCGGTGATGAGCCCGGCGTCGTCATCCACCAGCCCGTGTCGGGTGGACTCCTGAACAATGGACTGCACTTCCTCCAGTGTGAAGGAGGAGTTCACCTCATCCTTGGGCTCGATCCGAAGGAGCTTGAGGATGTGGTTGGCCGACCAGTTGAGGACCGAAATAACGGGGTGGACCAGCCGCGCAACGAACATCAGCGGCGGGGCAAGCAGGAGCGCCGCCTTGTCAGCCACGCTGACCGAGATGTTTTTTGGCACCATTTCCCCGAAGGTCACATGCAGGAACGTCACCAGCATCAGCGCCACCGCGAACGCAGCCACATCGGCAACTTCCTTGGGCAGGCCGAGCGTCTCGAGCGGTACGGCGAGGAGATGGTGGATGGCCGGTTCGGCCACCAGCAGGATCAGGAGGGAGCAGACGGTGATGCCAAGCTGGGCGCACGCCAGCATCAGCGACACGTTTTCCATGGCGCGGAGGGTGGTCTGCGCCCGCTTGGACCCGGCCTCGGCCAGCGGTTCGATCTGGCTGCGCCGCGCGGACATGACTGCGAATTCAGCGGCCACAAAAAAGGCGTTGCCGAGCAGCAGCACAGCCAGCCAGAAGATTCCGGCCCAGTCGCTCATCGTTCAGCCCTGTCGTCGCGTTGGTTCCTGCCGTTACGTGTGGACTTGTCGTCTTGCCTGGAATGGTCGTCCCGCTGGGAGCTGTCCGCCCGGTCGTTGTCGTCGGAGTCGGCAGCCGGCCGGAAGCAGATCCGGTCAATGCGGCGCCCGTCCATCCTGGTGACGCTCAGCGTGCCGCCGCCAACGGGGACAGTATCCCCAACGACGGCGATCCGGCCCAGCTTGCTCATGACGTATCCGCCCACCGTTTCGTAGGCGGCTTCGTCCGGGACGCTCAGCCGGGGAATCTGCTCGGACAGCTCGTCCGGACGGAGCAGGCCAGGGAAGTACCAGTCCCCGGAGGCACTCTGCAGGAGTCCAGGGCGGACCTTGTCATGCTCGTCGGCCACCTCTCCCACGATTTCCTCCACCAGGTCCTCGAGCGTGGCGATGCCGGCGGTTCCGCCGTACTCGTCCAGGACGACGGCGAGCTGGAGGTTGCCCTCGCGGAGTTCCGCAAGCAGGGCGTCGAGGTGGATGGTCTCGGGGACCCTCAGCACCTCCGTCATGATGGCACCGGACTCCAGGTTCTGGCGGCGGTCCCACGGCACAGCCACAGCCTTCTTAACGTGGACCAGACCCCGGATGTCATCGGCGGAATCGCCAATCACCGGGAACCGCGAGTATCCGGTCCGGCGTGCAGCACTGAGGACATCCGACACGGGCTGGTCGGCATCGATCGTTTCCACCCGGATGCGGGGCGTCATGACGTCAGCCGCTGTCCTGGCGGAGAAGTTCAGGGTACGCGCCACGAAGTTGGCAGTGCCGGCGTCGAGCGTTCCCATGGCCGCCGACCGGCGCACCAGCGAAGCTAGTTCCGCCGGTGTCCGGGCCCCGGAAATTTCTTCCTTCGCCTCCAGTCCGAAGACGTTCAGCACCTTGTTGGAGAACCCGTTGAGCAGCACGATGGCCGGTTTGAAGACGGCAGTGAACATCAGCTGGGGCCGGGCGAGCGCCCGGCCAACCGGGAAGGACAGCGCGATGGCCATGTTCTTGGGCACCAGTTCGCCCAGGAGCATCGAGAGCAGGGTGGCGAGCACCATGGCCAGGACCAGGGAGACCGAAGCGACGGCGACGTCGGGAAGTCCGACGGCGGCCAGGGGGGCTTCCAGGAGGCGTCCCACCGAGGGTTCCATCACATAGCCGGTCAGGAGCGTTGTCAGAGTGATGCCCAGCTGGCAGCTGGACAGCTGCGTGGACAGAGATTTCAGGCAGGTGAGCAAAGGGACAGCGCCGGCGTCGCCGTCGTCAATGGCACGTTGGACCGTGGGCTGGTCCAGGGCAATAAGGGAGAATTCGACCGCCACGAAGAATCCCGTGCCGGCGATCAGCAGCAGGCCTGCTGCAAGGAGAAGCCATTCCATTCAGCATCCCGCCTGGAAGGCGGTGCTGAACGGCATGGCAAAAGAAGGGGAAATGCGGAGTCTGGGAGGTCTTCCCGGCGGAGGATGGTCGGCGGTAACCGGCGCCAGTTCCCCGGGGGCTCTGGCCGGCTGCGCTGCCGGCGGGTGATGGGCTCGTGTTCGGGGTTTGCCGGCTCTGCGGGTGGACTGCGCGGCGCTGCTCTTCATGCTCCGCTGACAGCCCCCAGGCCGGCACCTAGATTTACTGTCCATAAGAGCTTCAGTCTACAGGAGGCACCTGCGCCCGCTTCACCCGCACTGCCGCCCGCCGGGCGCTTCGCGGGCGGACTTTCCGGCGCCGCGCAACGCACCGTTGATGACGCAGTTTCCCGCCATATTCCGCGATCCCCGCGTCACTTCATGATTTGGGTCACCCTTATTGGCAGTTAACACACGATGCTCACTAGACTTGCAAAGGTCTGGGTTCAGAGGACGCAGAAATCGGTTCGAACGTGTTGCTGAAGCACCGTGGGGCCGGGGAGAAATCAAACTCATGGAAGAGGCGTATTTCAAGTGCCAGAGCAGCCTAGCCACCGTCTACCAGAGGAATTTGGCGGAAACGAGTGGCTCGTTGACGAACTGTACGAGCAGTACCAGCAGGACAAGAACGCCGTGGATGCCAAGTGGTGGCCGCTGTTTGAATCGTTCGGGTCGGGCAGTTCTTCTTCCAATGGAAATTCGGCCCACCCCGCTACCCGGGAAATGCCGTCAGTAAATGCAGCCCAGGCACCGTCGCCGGCAGCAGCACCAGCCGTCCCGCCGGTGCCGTCCGCCCCTCCGGCGTCCGCGCCCGCACCGGCAAAGAAGGCCCCCGCCACGGTTGCCCGCGACGGCGGCAAGAAGACCGAGGCCGGAACCGGCTCCCAGCCCATCCCGGCGCAGCTGCCCAAGAACGTCAAGGCACCCACCGCTCCTGAGGAAGACGTCGTCTCCGTCCTCCGCGGACCGGCAAAGGCAATCGCCACCAACATGGTCACCAGCCTCCAGGTGCCCACGGCCACCAGCGTCCGCGCCATCCCGGCCAAGCTGCTGATCGACAACCGCGTGGTCATCAACTCGAACCTGGCCCGCGCCCGCGGCGGCAAGGTTTCCTTCACGCACCTCATCGGCTACGCCGTGATCCGCGCGCTCTCCCAGTTCCCTTCCATGAACGTGTACTACGACGAAGTGGACGGCAAGCCCGTTGCCGTCCAGCCGGCCCACGTCAACTTCGGCATTGCCATCGACATGCCGAAGCCGGACGGCACCCGCCTGCTCATGGTGCCGAACATCAAGAAGGCCGAAACCCTCAACTTCTCCGAGTTCTGGCACACCTACGAGGACCTCATCAAGCGCGCCCGCAACGGCAAGCTGACGGCTGAGGACCACCAGGGCACCACCGTGTCGCTGACCAACCCCGGCGGCATCGGCACCGTCCACTCGGTACCCCGCCTGTCCAAGGGCCAGGCTGCCATCATCGGCGTCGGCGCCCTCGACTACCCCGCGGAATTCCAGGGCGCCAGCGAGAAGATCATCGCCCAGAACGCGATCAGCAAGGTCCTCACCCTGACCTCCACCTACGATCACCGCGTTATCCAGGGTGCCGGCAGCGGCGAGTTCCTCAAGCTTGTCCACCAGCTGCTGCTGGGTGCACAGAACTTCTACGACGAGATCTTCGAGTCCCTCCGCATCCCGTACGAGCCCGTGCGCTGGAGCGCCGACAAGCAGGTTGATCCGGCTGACCAGATCAACAAGGTGGCGCGGATCCAGCAGCTGATCCACTCGTACCGGGTCCGTGGCCACCTGATGGCCGACACCGATCCCCTTGAATACGTCCAGCGCAAGCACCCGGACCTAGACATCCTGACCTACGGCCTGACGCTGTGGGACCTGGACCGCGAATGGCCCACCGGCGGCTTCGGCGGCAAGCCCATGCTCAAGTTCCGCGACATCCTGGGCGTCCTGCGCGATGCCTACTGCCGCACCACCGGCATCGAATACATGCACATCCAGGAACCGGAAGAGCGCAAGTGGTTCCAGGACCAGCTGGAACACCCCTACTCCAAGCCCAGCCGTGAAGAGCAGCTCCGCATCGTCTCCAAGCTGAACGCCGCCGAGGCCTTCGAGACCTTCCTGCAGACCAAGTTCGTCGGCCAGAAGCGGTTCTCCCTGGAGGGCGGAGAATCCCTGATTCCGCTGCTTGACGCCATCATGTCCGACGCCGCCGACGACGGCCTGGACGAAGTAGCCATCGGCATGGCCCACCGCGGCCGCCTGAACGTGCTCACCAACATCGCCGGCAAGACCTACGCCCAGGTCTTCCGCGAATTCGAAGGCACCCAGGACCCGCGCTCCGTGCAGGGCTCCGGTGACGTCAAGTACCACCTGGGCACCGAGGGGACCTTCACCTCGGACAACGGCAAGGAAACCAAGGTCTACCTCGCCGCCAACCCCTCCCACCTCGAAGCAGTGGATCCCGTCCTTGAGGGCATTGTCCGCGCCAAGCAGGACCGGCTGGACCAGGGCGAATCCTTCCCCGTCCTGCCCATCATGGTCCATGGCGATGCCGCCTTTGCAGGCCAGGGCGTGGTTGCCGAAACGCTCAACCTGTCCCAGCTCCGCGGCTACCGCACAGGCGGAACCATCCACGTGGTTGTCAACAACCAGGTGGGTTTCACCACGGCCCCGTCATCATCCCGCTCGTCCACATACTCCACGGACGTCGCCAAGATGATCCAGGCCCCTGTGTTCCACGTGAACGGCGACGATCCCGAGGCAGTGGTCCGCATCGGGCAGCTCGCCTACGAGTTCCGCCAGCGGTTCCACAAGGACGTCGTCATCGACATGGTCTGCTACCGCCGCCGCGGGCACAACGAGGGCGACGACCCCTCGATGACCCAGCCGCTGATGTACAACCTCATTGAGGCCAAGCGCTCCGTCCGCAAGCTCTACACCGAGTCCCTGATCGGCCGTGGCGACATCACCGAGGAAGAAGCCGAGCAGCTGCTCCGCGACTACCAGGAGCGTCTGGAACGCGTCTTCGCCGAAACCCACGCGGCCCAGACGTCCCCGATCCCGATCGTCACGGCAGACACTGCCGCCGTCTCGGACATCGAGCGTCCCATCTCCCAGCAGTCCGACTCCGGTACCACCGCGCCGGTTTCGACGGCCATTTCCGCAGACACCCTGGCGCGGATCGGCAAGGCCCACGTGGAAATCCCGGAGGGCTTCACGGTCCACGCGAAGCTCAAGCAGCTGCTCGAGAAGCGCGAGCAGATGTCCCGCGAGGGCGGCATCGACTGGGGATTCGGGGAAATCGCAGCCTTCGGTTCACTGATCATGGAAGGGGTCCCCGTACGCCTGGCCGGACAGGACTCCCGCCGCGGCACCTTCGTGCAGCGGCACGCTGTGTTCCACGACCGCGCCAACGGCAAGGAATGGCTGCCCCTCGGCAACCTTTCCGACGACCAGGCGAAGCTGTGGATCTATGACTCCCTGCTTTCGGAATACGCGGCCATGGGCTTCGAGTACGGCTACTCTGTTGAGCGGCCGGATGCGCTGGTCCTGTGGGAGGCGCAGTTCGGCGACTTCGTCAACGGTGCACAGACCATCATTGATGAGTTCATCTCCTCCGCGGAGCAGAAGTGGGGACAGCGCTCCTCGCTGGTCCTGATGCTGCCCCACGGCTACGAGGGCCAGGGTCCGGACCACTCCTCCGCAAGGATCGAGCGGTTCCTGCAGCTGTGCGCCGAAGAGAACATGATCGTGGCCAACCCCACCACCGCGGCCTCGCATTTCCACCTGCTGCGCCGCCAGGCCTACAACCGGCCACGCAAGCCGCTGATCATCTTCACGCCCAAGCAGCTGCTGCGCCTCAAGGCTGCCGCATCATCGGTGGCGGATTTCACCACCGGTACGTTCCGCCCCGTCATCGGCGAACACGAGCAGCTGGCGGGAGACGCCGTCGAACGCGTCCTCCTGGTCTCCGGCCGCCTGTACTACGATCTCCTGTCCACCCGGCAGAAGACGGACGACAAGACCACCGCGATCATCCGCGTGGAGCAGCTCTACCCGCTGCCGCACGAGGAAATCGCACAGGAACTCGCCAAGTACCCGAACGCGGAAGTTGTGTGGGCGCAGGATGAGCCCGCCAACCAGGGGCCGTGGCCGTTTATTGGCCTGAACCTGCCGGGTGCCCTGGAGCGCTCCGTCCGGCTGGTTTCGCGACCGGCGTCGGCATCCACTGCCGCCGGGTCCATGAAACGGCACGCCGCGGAACAGGATGTCCTCCTGAAGCAGGCATTTGCACGGAAGTAAGCACTAAGGCTGCCCGGCCGGACGTCGAAATCCCAGACTCCGGCCGGGCGGTTCTGTTTAATGGAGTCCACAGCGCTGATGGAAATACACAGCGCCGGATCAAAAGCCCCAATCGCATGCACAGCCCAACCCCGTGGCCGGAACCAGGTCCACGGTGGCGGCGGCAAGGCACCAACGTAAAGAGGAACGCGTGGAAGACAGGAAGCTGCGGATTGCAGCTGTAGGAGATGAACTGCTGGCCGGACTGGGTGACCCCCGGGCCCTCGGCTGGCTGGGCCGCGTATTGGCCCGCACTCCCCGGGACAGCATGCTCCTCGAAAGCTACGCCCTCCCCTGCCCGGAGGAAGGAACGGAAGGCCTCGCCGCGCGCTGGTTGGACGAGGCCGGCCGGCGCTTCAGCGACAAAGCAGAGAACCGTCTGGTGATCGGGCTCTCCGGACGCGACATACAGTTCGGGCTCTCCACTGCCCGCAGCCGGCTCAACCTGGCCAACATCCTGGATTCGGCGTCCCAGAACCGCATCGAGGTCTTCGTCGTGGGCCCGCCGCCCACCCTGGACCCCGCGCAGAACAGGCGCCTTGACGAACTCAACACCGCCTTCGCCGATGTCACTACCCGGCGCAAGCACCTGTACGTGGACACCTTCTCCCCGCTCCTGAACCACGAACAGTGGCGCCAGGATCTGGCGGCCCAGGGCGGCACTCCCGGCCAGGCCGGCTACGGGCTGATGGCGTGGCTGGTGCTGCACCGTGGCTGGTTCCAGTGGCTCGGCCTCGACGCTCCAGAGTAACGCCAGGTTCGCGATATATCTTGACCTGCCCCCACGGCGTTGGTACGTTGGGGAAGGTCAACACGATATATCGCCTGGAGGGCCCGTGACCGATCAAGAATGGACTGTCACCAGTCCGGAGACCATCGACGTCGACGGCGTGACGTCACTGAAACTTGGCATGGTGCAGGGACGCTTCGACGTCGTCACGCACCAGGAACCCGTCACCCGGGTAGAGATCTCGGATGTGCACGGCGACCCGGTGGCTGTCTCCCTGAGCGGCGGAAGGCTGGAGGTCCGCCACCAACTGCACGGCCCCCAGGGCTGGTTCAAGAACCTCATGGGAACGGTCAACCACAACAGCGAAAACTCGGCCGTCATCAGCATTGCCGTCCCCGCCCACGTCAGCGTTGAGGCCGGCACCGTCAGCGGCGATGGGCTGGTGTCCGGCATAGCCGCGAACACCCGCCTCAGCACGGTCTCCGGTTCGGTCATGGCGGACGGCACAAGCGGGGAACTGCACGTCCAGACTGTCAGCGGAGAAGTCTCCATCCGCAACCACACCGGGGTCCTGACAGCCAAGAGCGTCTCCGGTGAAGTGACGGCATCCGGCCGCCTCACCAACATCCGGGCGAACACGGTCAGCGGGGACATGAGTTTCGACCTCCTGGGCTTCACCCACGATTTCGGAGCGAATTCGGTCTCGGGAGACCTCACCATCCGGCTGCCCCACGACGTAGGCGTGGACATCATCGCCAAGTCCGCCAGCGGCGCGGTGGTGATCGGGGACCAGCGGTACACGGTGGTGGGGGGCAAGGTGGAGACCATTGCGGGCCCTGACGGCCAGCTGATGCTGGTGCGGACCAACTCAGTGTCCGGAAAGACCTCCATCTTCCACAGGACCGTGGCAGGAAACGCAGAAGCAGGGACCTGATGGCTCCGGTCTTTGCCCACGGCGCGCTCCGGCTGTATCTTCTGGCGCTTCTTGAGTCCGGGCCAAAACACGGCTATGAGCTCATCAAGGCGCTCAAGGAGCGGTTCGGCGGAACATACTCCCCCAGCGCCGGCACCATCTACCCGCGGCTGGGCAAACTCGAGGAGGAAGGCCTGGTGGCCACCGAATCAGCCGGCCGCCGCACGAATTACCACATCACCGCCGCCGGGCTGGCCGAGCTAAACCGCCGCCGCGACGAGCTGGCAGGGGTGGAGAGCGACATTTCAGCCTCTGTCCGGCGGCTGGCTGACAACCTGCGCGAGGACATCCGCAGCAACATGAGGGGCCTGCGTGCGGATCTTGCCGCCACCGCCGAGGCAGCCCGTGCCAGCGCACTGTCCACGGACTTCAGGGTCCCCGGACGGCTTCCGGCCGAAAGCCAGCGGTCCCTCAAGGAAGCCGAAATGATGCTCCAGCAGTTCCGGGACGACCTTAGGGCGGAGCTGCGGCTGCAGGCCGGCAGGCAACCGCTAAGTCCCCTGGCACTGGAAACGCTGAGGACCGTGCTGGAGCAGGCCGGCATCTCCATCCGCAACTCGCTGAACTCCTAACCCCCAGGCGCCGCACCGCCGTCAATGCGCAGGTCATCCGGCTGTTCCTGGTTCGCGGGCCGCCCCGTGATGTGGGAGACTTGAGGGCAGCTCTTTTGAGTACCAACATTAAGGAGGCCAGCTATGAGCAAGCGTGCACGCAAGCGTCGTGACCGTAAGCGTGGCGGCGCGAACCACGGGAAGCGCCCCAACACCTAGGCACATGCCAGGAACTACGGTTCAAACGAAGGACCCCGGAAGCCACATGGCTTCCGGGGTCCTTTGTTATCAGCTGGGGCGGGGCGGTCCTAGGCGTCCACTGGCCGGATGGTGTGGATCCGGTCAAGAATGGCGTTCTTCAGGTTCTCCGGAGCAGCTTCGGTGCAGGAGCGTTTAACCATGTTGCGGATCACGCACTCAAGGTCGTACTGCTCCGTGCATTCCGGGCAGTCATCAAGGTGGTTTTTGATCTCCGTGATGTCCTCGCGGGTCAGGGCACCGTCGAGGTACTCGTAGATGCGTTGCATCCGGCTGTCGTCGCAGTCGCCCAATCCCTGGCAGTCGCTCATTTCCTGCTCTCCTGTTGTGTGCTTTCTGCCGCGTCCTGTGAAGTAGCGGCCGTCTTGAACCCGCGCTCCGCGGCGTACTCCCCCAGCATGTCCCGCAGCATCCTCCGGCCACGGTGGAGCCGGGACATCACCGTGCCGATGGGCGTGTTCATGATTTCTGAAATTTCCTTGTAGGCGAACCCCTCCACATCCGCGAAGTAGACCGCAAGGCGGAATTCCTCGGGGATGTCCTGGAGCGCCCTTTTGACGTCGGAATCCGGAAGGTGGTCCAACGCCTCTGCCTCGGCGGAACGGAGTCCGCTGGAGGTGTGTGACTCGGCCCGCGCCAACTGCCAGTCCTCGATGGTGTCCGAGTTGGACTGGAGCGGCTCACGCTGCCGCTTTCGGTACAGATTGATGTAGGTATTCGTCAGGATGCGGTACAGCCAGGCCTTGAGGTTGGTCCCGGGCCGGTACTGGTGGAAAGCAGAGAAGGCCTTGGTATAGGCCTCCTGGACAAGGTCCTCGGCGTCAGACGGATTCCTCGCCATGCGCATGGCAGCCGAGTACAGCTGATCGACGTACTGCATCGCATCGCGTTCGAACCTCAGGCGGCGCTGTTCCACCGACTCAGTGGAAACATCCACCAGGTCCCCGCCGGTTTCGGCAGGCGCCGGGACCACAGCCGAGTCCGCAGCCTCATGCCCTGCTGCTGCGCTGCTCTTCGCTTCACTGTCGGAAGCCTCATACATGGCCGCGACGGCCGGATCCAGGGTGCTCATTGCCTTCAAGTCTACTGGGAGGCTGCGCGCCCGCGGCGAGCCATAGCTCAGCGGTTCAGCCTCGAATGAGTCCATTGCCACCGGGCCTGCTGTTTCAATTCCGTCCAACACCCGCGCCAAGGGCACAACTCCGCTCTGCTTGTCCATCCCTGTATCTGCATCTGGAAATCTGCATCCGTCGATCTGTGCCTGCCGGCAGGTCCATGCTGTAGCCCATGGTTTCCCTGCGGCAGAGCATTCCCGGATGCGTCATGAATAACCTCATGCCTTCGGCAAATATTCCCCAAAAGTGCAAGACTAGGACGGACTCCGCCGCTTTCGATGCGGTTCGTCCATCCAGGAGGAAATCCATGTCCTTTTTCCGCACGCTCGCCCGCCCCATGCTGGCCTCCAGTTTCGTCATTGCCGGAGTGGATAAGCTCAAGAATGCCGATGACACCGCGCAGCAGCTTTCGCCGCTGCTTCGCAAGGCTGCCGCGTCCCTGCCCTTCAAGTCGGACGAGAAAACCCTGGCCCGCGTTATCGGCGGAACGCAGGTGGGAGCCGGCGTGCTTTTCGGACTGGGCAAATTCTCCAGGCTCTCGGCCACGCTGCTCACGGTGATCTCCCTGCTGAACACCTTTGTTGAGTGGCGCAGTGCGGACATCAGCACCAAGGAAGGGCGGGAAAACCGCCGTAACCAGCTTCTCAAGAACCTGTCCCTGAGCGGCGGCGCCCTGCTGGCATCCGTTGACACAGCCGGCAAGCCGGGCCTGGCCTGGCGGGCGGAACACCTGGCCGCGGATGCACGCAAGAACGCCTCGCACCTCGCGGCCGACGCCCGGAAGACCACCAACAAGAAGCTCCACAAGGCGGACAAGGTTGTGCGGCGCGCTGTGGAACAGGCCACGGGGGCTTAACAACGCATGACCGCAGCAGCCGCCGTCCGGGATGACTCCGGAACGCCCCTTCCCCATTGGCCCGCGCCCTTCGCCTCCCGGCCCGTCGATGCCACCGTCACCGTGCCCGGTTCGAAGTCCCTGACCAACAGGTACCTGGTTCTTGCCGCCTTGGCCGAGGGGCCGTCCCGCCTGCGGGCACCCCTGCATTCGAGGGACTCAGCGCTCATGATCGAGGCGCTCCGGCAGTTGGGCGCCACCATCACGGAGGTTCCCGGGGACGGTGCCTTCGGGCCCGACCTGGAAGTGGTTCCGCTGGACCCGGATGCTGTGTCTCCCCTCACAAGGATCGACTGCGGGCTCGCGGGTACGGTCATGCGGTTCGTTCCGCCGCTGGCCGCGCTGCGGAACGGCGAAAGCGTGTTCGACGGCGACCCCCATGCCCGCAAACGGCCGATGGGAACCATCATCGAGGCGCTCACTGCGCTGGGAGTGGCCGTTTCCGCAGAGGGGGGCGGGACGCCGTCGTCACTGCCGTTCGTTGTGGAGGGCACAGGTGAGGTCCGCGGCGGCCACCTGGTCATCGATGCCAGCGCGTCGTCCCAGTTCGTTTCGGCGCTGCTCCTGGTGGGCGCAAGGTTCACCGAGGGCCTGCACCTTGAACACGTGGGCAAGCCGGTGCCGAGCCTCGACCACATCAACATGACCGTGGCAGTCCTTCGCGGCGCCGGGGTTGCCGTTGATGACTCGGTGCCCAACCACTGGGTGGTCAGCCCCGGCCCCATCCGCGCCTTCGACCAGCGGATCGAGCAGGACCTGTCCAACGCCGGTCCCTTCCTCGCCGCCGCGCTGGCCTCCCGCGGAACGGTGCGGATCCCCGGCTGGCCGGACGAAACGCAGCAGGTCGGTGACCTCTGGCGCAGCATCCTCGCCACGATGGGCGCCGAGGTAACACTGGACGACGGCGTCCTCACGGTCACCGGGGGCCCCCGCATCAAGGGCGGAGACTTCGCCGACACCAGCGAACTCGCGCCCACCGTGGCCGCCCTGTGTGCGTTGGCCACCGGCCCCTCGAGACTCACCGGCATCGCGCACCTGCGGGGCCACGAGACGGACCGCCTCGCCGCCCTGGTCACCGAGATCAACCGCCTTGGCGGCGACGCTGAGGAAACCAGCGACGGCCTGGTGATCCGTCCCGCACAGCTGCATGCCGGCGTCGTCCACAGCTATGCCGACCACCGCATGGCCACCGCGGGAGCCATCCTCGGCCTCGCCGTGGAGGGCGTCCAGGTGGAGGACATCGGCACCACCGCCAAGACCATGCCGGATTTCCCCCGGCTGTGGGCAGACATGCTGGCGCAAAATGGCCCCGCCGCAGCGGCGTCGGAAGGTTCCAGCGGTGGCGCGTAGCACTGATTCCTGGGATGAATCGGACGTCCGGATCCGGCCCAGCAAGAAGGGCTCCCGGCCCCGCACCAAGGACAGGCCAAGCCATGATGACGCCGTCACGGGACGCATCATCACCGTTGACCGGGGCCGGTACACCGCAGTGGTGGGAGAAGACTCCGGCAAGGAGCGGGTAGTCATTGCCGCCCGGGCCAGGGAACTCCGCCGGAACCCGGTGGTCGCAGGAGATTTTGTCTCTCTGGTCGGCGACGTCTCCGGGGAGCCGGACACCCTGGCACGGCTGGTGAAGATCCAGGACCGCAAGACCCTGCTGCGGCGCAGCGCGGACGACACGGACCCTGTGGAACGGGCAGTGGTGGCCAATGCCGACCAGCTGGTGATCGTGGTGGCGGCAGCGAACCCCGAGCCGCGGACCGGCTTCATCGACCGAGCCCTGGTGGCCGCCTACGACGCCGGCATCGAACCGATCCTGCTGGTCACCAAGGCGGACGTCAAAGATCCGGCGGAACTGCTGTCCACCTACACCCACCTGGACTTTCCCGTGATCATCAGCCGGACGGCCGATTCCGCGGCCTCGGGCATTGACGCCCGTTCCGACGACGGCCTGTCCGCCCGGCTGGACAGCTCGGCCGTCGCCGAGATGCGGGGCTATCTGGACGGCAAGGTCACCGTGATGCTGGGACACTCAGGCGTTGGAAAGTCAACGATGGTCAATGCGCTGACCGGGGCGGAACGGGCCACCGGCGGAGTGAACGCCGTGACGGGCCGCGGCCGGCACACGTCGTCGTCGGCCCTTGCGCTGAAGCTGGCGGATGCGCCATCCGGAAGCTGGATCATCGACACCCCCGGCATCCGCTCGTTCGGCCTGGCGCACGTGGACCCGGACCGCATCCTCCGCTCGTTCCCGGACCTCTCCCCCGGCATCGACGACTGCGAGCGAGGGTGCAAGCACACCGCCACTGCGGTGAACTGCGGACTGGACGCATGGGTGGGCGCGGGGCACGCCGGCCCCACCGGAGCAGCAAGGCTTGGCTCCCTTCGGCGCCTCCTCGGCACGGACCCGCGGCTGGAAGCCCAGGAGGCAAAGGAACTGGGAAGCGTCACCTGACGGGCCCGCTTCCCGGCAGAACGGCGCGCAGACGGTAGTTTGGAACCATGATCCAACCCGCTTCGAGCTACAACGATGACCTGCGCCTGGCCCACGTCCTGGCCGATTCCGTGGATGACCAGACCATGAGCCGCTTCAAGGCCCAGGACCTCCACATTGAGACCAAGCCGGACCTGACGCCCGTCACCGATGCGGACAAGGCAGCCGAGGAGGCCATCCGCGGCCAGCTCTCCCGGTCCCGTCCACGCGATGCCGTACTCGGCGAGGAGTTCGGCAGCACAGGCCACGGGTCGCGGCGGTGGATTATCGACCCCATTGACGGCACCAAGAACTTCGTCCGGGGCGTTCCTGTCTGGGCCACCCTGATCGCGCTGGTGGATGAGGGCGAGCCGGTGGTGGGCGTGGTCAGCGCTCCCGCCCTGGGCAAGCGCTGGTGGGCCGCCAAGGGCATGGGAGCCTACATGGGGCGTTCCCTTGCCGCGGCCACCCGCCTCCGGGTGTCCAATGTGTCCAGCCTGTCCGATGCTTCCCTTTCCTATTCGAGCCTGGGCGGCTGGAAGGAACGCGGAAACCTTAATGAATTCCTGGGCCTTACCGAGGACGTGTGGCGGACCCGGGCGTTTGGTGACTTCTGGTCCTACTGCATGGTGGCCGAAGGCTCGGTGGACATCGCCTGCGAGCCCGAACTGAACCTCTACGACATGGCCGCACTGGTGCCCATCGTGGTGGAGGCGGGTGGCCGCTTCACCTCGCTGGAGGGCGAGGACGGTCCGTTCGGCGGGAACGCCCTGGCCACCAATTCCATCCTGCACTCCGAGGTGCTGCGCCGGCTTAACCCGAACCTGGACGACCTCCTCTAGTCCCGGCAGCACGAATAATCGACGGCGGGTGCCCCCGAAAGGAGGCGTCCGCCGTCGTGTTCTTCGGTTCAGGCGCGCCTTTTCAACCGTACGTAACAAAGCCCTTAACATTTCCGCGGGCTTTTAACCTTCGCTGCCCATGTCCTACGCTCTTAACCAGGTCACGAGTGCCAGCGCAAAACCCCGGTTTGCTGGCCGGCAACCCTCCATTCGCGGTGGGGTGCCCCGGGTGACGACCAGGCCGGTCCGGAACGGATGCGGCAAGCGCGGATTCCTGCATGGAGTCCTGTTGTGAAGTGAGGTCTCTGTGACAACTGCCACCGTCTCCCCCGAAGCCGCCTCCCCCCAAGCCGCTGTCCAGCATCAGGCAGCCGCCCTGCCGGGTTCACCGGAGCTCTTTAACCAGCGCCGCACCGCCGCCGGCCGTCCGCTCGCCGCGGTCAGCGGCGCCGAAATCCAGGCCCCGCTGATCCACGGCGGCCACGTCCGGTACGCCAACCTGGACTATGGCGCATCGGCCCCCGCCCTCTCGGTGGTGTCGGCCTACCTCAACGAGATCCTGCCCTTCTACGCCAGCGTCCACCGCGGTGCCGGCTACGCGTCCCAGATCAGCACCTCGGTCTATGAGAACGCCCGCGCCATCGTCCGCGACTTCGTGGGCGGCCGCCCGGACGATTCGGTGATCTTCACCCGGAACACCACTGACTCCCTCAACCTGCTGGCGGGGTGCCTGCCTGTCACCGACGGACGGCCCGACGGCGACGTCCTTTACCTGGACATTGAGCACCACGCCAACCTCCTGCCGTGGCAGGGTGTCCCCCACCGCAGCATCGTGGCAGCGGACACCATTGCGGAAACGATTGACACCGTCCGTGCGGAACTGCAGCAGGGCGGCGTCAGCCTGCTCGCCGTGACCGGAGCTTCCAACGTCACGGGCGAAATCCTTCCCATCCGTGCCCTTGCCGCGCTGGCGCACGAGCACGGGGCAAGGATCGCGGTGGACGCGGCCCAACTGGCCCCACACCGGCGGATCGACATCACCGCGGACGACGTCGACTACGTAGCCTTCTCGGGCCACAAGCTCTACGCACCTTTTGGTGCCGGCGTGCTGGTGGGCCGGCCGGACTGGCTCGACGCCGGAACACCGCACCTTGCCGGCGGCGGCGCCGTCAAGGAAGCCAGGCTCGACGGCGTCAGCTGGGCAACCGGCCCGGCCCGCCACGAGGGCGGATCACCGAACGTGCTGGGTGCGGCGACCCTGGCCCGCGCCACGCAGGTCATCGCGGAACTGGACCAGGACCGCTGGCATGCCCACGAATCAGCCATCCGCTCCTTCCTGGTGGAAGGCCTGCAGGAGATCGACGGCGTCACCGTCCACCAGATCTTCAAGGACACGAACCCGGACACCGACACCATCGGCGTCGTCAACTTCTCCGTGGAAGGCTACGACGCCGGCCTGGTGGCCGCCTACCTGTCGGCAGAACATGGAGTGGGCCTGCGCGACGGCCGCTTCTGCGCGCACCCGCTGCTGAAGCGGCTGGGCCTTCCTTCCGGTTCCCTTCGGGCCAGCTTCGGCGTCGGTTCAAGGCTGGAGGATGCCGAGCGTCTGCTGGCCGGCATCCGGGACCTGCGGACCAAGGGCCTTGGCTGGGACTATGTGGTGGACGCGGGCCGCTGGGTTCCGGCCCATGACAACCGCACGTACCCCCACTGGGCGCCCAACACACCGGGAACGGCCGGAGCCGCGCCCTGCATCGACGACTGACCCGGGGCTGGCCTGCCGGCTGGTGCCCTGCCGTTGCGGCTGATGCGGTAAATTCGGAGGACACCAAAGGAACCGGATGAAGGAGGCCGCGCGTGGCACGGGGTGGCCCACGGCTGGATCACGGCCGGCGCCGGGAGCTCGGCCAGAGCTTCCAGGATGGCGGCAGGCACTACCAGCAGGTGCGGCCCGGCTACCCTGCCGAATCAGCGCGCTGGCTGGTGCCTCAAGGGGCACGCAATGCGCTCGACGTAGGCGCCGGTACCGGGAAATTCACCGAACTGCTGCTGGACCTCGGTTTGTCCGTCACGGCCGTGGACCCGTCAGCGGACATGCTCGGGCAGTTGGCTGAGCACTGCCCCGCCGCCACGGCTGTCCTTGGCACCGCAGAGGCGACCGGCCTGCCTGACGCGGCTTTCGACGTCGTCACCGTAGCGCAGGCGTGGCACTGGTGCGATGCCCTGAGGGCCAGCACGGAACTGGCCCGCGTCCTCCGCCCCCACGGAACGCTGGGACTGGTCTGGAACCAGCTGGACACGTCCGTCCCCTGGGTTCACCGGCTCTCCAGGATCATGCATGCCGGGGATGTCTACAAACCCGGCCACCGCCCGCTCATAGGACCCGAGTTCGAGGCGTTGGAGGACCACCTCACGCGCTGGCAGGACTCCGTGACAACCGCAGACCTGATGGAGCTGACAAAATCCCGGAGCTACTACCTGCGCGCCGGCGAGGCCACCCGGGCGAAAGTGCTGGCCAACCTGGACTGGTACCTGCACGACCACTTGGGCCACGGGCCGGACGAGGAATTGAAACTGCCGTACCTGACGCTCGCATGGCGGGCGGTCCGGGCATGAGCGCCCTCCAGTCCACGTGCGGCCAAGGGCAGCCGGTAGGCTGGATCCTGTGAAGACCAGTGCTCCCTCCTCCTCCATAGAGGACTACGTCAAGGTCATCTATTCCTTCACTGAGTGGCAGGACAAACCCATCACCTCCTCCCAGCTGGCACAGCGCCTGGGGGTGGCCAATTCCTCCGTTTCGGAGATGGTCCGGAAGCTGAAGGACCAGGGCCTGGTGGACCACAAGCCGTACAGTGCCATCAGGCTCACGGCGTCCGGCCTGCAGCTTGCCCTTGCCATGGTGCGGCGCCACCGCCTCATAGAGACCTACCTCGTTCAGCAGCTTGGGTACAGCTGGGACGAGGTCCACGACGAAGCCGAGCTTCTGGAGCATGCCGTCTCGGACACGTTCATAGAACGCGTTGCGGCGAAACTGGGCAACCCGCAGCGGGATCCGCACGGCGATCCGATCCCCACGGCGGACGGCCAGGTCTTTATGCCCCGAGCTCACCTCATGGGAGAGCTGGACCAGGGCCACACGGGCCGCATCACCCGGATCAGCGATGACAACCCGGACCTGCTCCGCTACCTTGCGGCCGAAGAGATAGACCTCGACGCCGAAGTGGAGGTGGTGGGCCGCAGGCCGTTCGGAGGCGCCCTGGTGGTCCGTGTCCGGGACTCAGGCCGTACCCGCGACTACGACCTGGCCGATGAGATCACGTCGGCGCTGTGGGTCCACAGCGACCGCCCCCACCCAGGCTGCCTTCTCGCGGACGCCGGATTTCCCCCCAGCTCGCCCGGGGCATGAGCGGGCCGAAGACATCGTGGGCACCCAGGGCAGGCGCCTGGCTGGCCGTTGCCGCAGGGGGCCTGGCGGGGACAGAACTCCGGTACGTCCTGGGGCTGGCCTTTCCGGAGGTCTCCGGATCCTTTCCCTGGACCACCCTTAGCATCAACGTGGCGGGCAGCTTTGTCCTGGCCGCCCTGACCACCGTCTGGATGGCCCGCCCGCGCACGCCCTTCTGGTTGCGGGCAGGGCTGGGGCCAGGTCTCTTGGGTTCCTTCACCACGTTCTCCGCTGTGGTCTTCTCCCTGGACCAGCTGGTGCGGGAGGGGCAGCACGGAGTGTGGACTGCGTACCTCGGGCTGTCCGTGGGCCTGGGGCTGGCTGCGGCAGGCCTTGGGTGGCGGACCGGAAAACTTGTTGGCCGACCGTCCGGGAGCGGCCAATGATAGCCGCGGTCCTGGTGGGATTTTTCGGGGTGGCAGGCGCCCTCCTCCGCTTCGGCATTGACAGCTGGTTCGCCCATCACAGCTCCCGGCAGACTGTGCGTGCCGGCGGCCATGGGGCCGGGACCTCCGTGAGGCTGCACTGGCCCTGGGCCACACTGCTGGTGAACGTGGCGGGGTGCTTCATAATCGGCGCTGCGCACGGTCTAAGTGCGGGACTGGGGCTGGGCGCGGAGTGGCAGGCGGGGCTGGCGACAGGCTTAGCCGGCGGGCTCACCACCTTCAGCTCCTGGACCACGGCCACGGTGCGGCTGCTGAGCGAGGAACGCCTCGGGTCGGCTGCGGTGAACGTTGCCGCCAACCTGGTCCTGGGCCTGGCTGCGGCGGCGGCGGGGATCGCCCTGGTATCTACGGTTTAGGAAGCGCGGCCCCGGGGGCCCTGATTTGGTGGGCTCCCGTATCGTGGATGGTGATGATTAGCAGACGCGACGCGGCCATTGCCCTTGATGTACCCATGGAGATGGCACAGCGCCACGGCCTTCCAAAATGGCTGACCGAGGCCCAGCTGGGCGAGATCCTGGACAACCCTCCGCCCTGGCTGGTCCAGTCCCGTGCCAACCGCACGGGCAAGCGCCCGGTCTGGGTCCACCTCGAATGCGCGGTCTGCGGCTACGAGGAGGCGGCCCGCCCCAAGAAGTGGTGGCCGGACTTTACCTACGTGATCTGCGGCCACCACCGCCCGGACGAGGTGCCTGCGGTCCGCCCGGGGTTCGTCCGCAGCGAGTTCGACGGCGTGGGGACACGTTTTGTGGGCATCGCAGACGTGCCTGTCCCGGACTGATTTCCCGCACTTCCAGGCCATTACATTCGGGGCCGAAAGGGCGTAGCTTACGAGGAGGGACGCAGCCCGTCCCCTGCTATAAGGAGCACGCACCATGCCGGACAAAACACCCCACCAGAACCTGGCAAAGAAGCCGGTCAAGACCATCAAGGAAAAACGCGCCGAGAAGAAGTCCAAGCACCCTGAGGCTGACCAGGACGCGGTCGCGCATTTGAAGAAGCGCCGGTAGTCCTACTGCCCGTTTGCCTGCATTTCTTCGGGGACGGCAACGAGGTCCTCTTCCCTGCCGCGCCTCAGCACCCTGATCTGCAGTGGCTGTCCGATCGCATCGGCGAACAGCAGCTTCTGCAGGCTCTCGGCGTTGCTGACGGCGCGGCTTCCGGCGGTCAGGATGACGTCGCCGGCCTCCAGGCCTGCGACGTCTGCGGGTGACCCGGCCAGAACCTCCACCACCCTGAGCCCGTCCCGCTGGCCCGTCCTGATCATTGCGCTGGCGTTCAGCCGGATCGGCGTGCTGACCACGCCCAGGTATGCCCTCCTGACCCGCCCGTCTCCCAACAAGGCTGAGATGATGCGCCGTGTTGTTGTGTTGATGGGAACGGCGAGTCCCAGACCGGCGCCTGCCACTGCCGTGTTGATGCCGACGATCCGGCCATGCGCGTCCGCCAGCGCGCCGCCGGAACTGCCTGGGTTGAGTGCCGCATCGGTCTGGATGACATCCTCGATCACCCTCCGGTTGCCGCCTGCCCAGACCGGGATGGAACGGCCCAGGCCGCTGACCACTCCGGCCGTGACCGACCCCGCCAGCCCGAGCGGATTCCCGACTGCGATCACCAGCTGTCCCACACGCAAGGTCTCGGCGTCGCCGAACCGGGCAGGAGTGGCTTTCGGCGCTTTCCCGCGGACCACGGCAAGATCCGACAACGGATCAGCCCCCACGAGTTCGAGATCAGTCCGGCTGCCGTCCGCGAACGCAGCATGGCCTTTGTGCGTGCCGGCCACGACGTGGGAATTCGTGAGGAGATAACCGTCCTCGGTAAAGAGGACGGCCGAGCCTGCCCCCACCCGGAACCGTCCGTTCCGGTGGGCGCTGGTCATTTCGATGGCTGCAACGTACGGCGTCACCATCTCAGCCACGCGCATGACCGTTCGGGAGTACGAGTCCAAGGCATCGTCGTCGTACTCCCCCGGAGTGGCGCCGGGCATCCGGTCCATGGGTACCTCCTGGCGGCTCCGACCGCCTCCGGCGCTCGACCGGGGACTGCAACGCCGGATCCTATAGGGGACAACCCAAGGACGGCCGCCGCTAGTCCCGGAACCGCTACGCCATCGGTGAACAGCTTTTAAGCAACGAAAGACCCGGACGGGGTGTCCGGGCCTTTCGTTGTACCTTGCGGCATTGTCAAAATGTGGAGATGGGGGGAATTGAACCCCCGTCCGATGTCGTGTTGTCAGGGCTTCTCCGGGCGCAGTTTGCGTCGGATTTTCTCGGCCCCAGCCATGCTGCAAACAGCTGGCTGATCCGGGCCCAGTCATCTAAGAGTCCCGTTCACCCCGATGACGGAGGTGGACAGCAGTGGCTATCTAAATGACGCCAGGATCCGGGGCGATAGCAACCTCGGGCTGACGGACTGTCTTACTGCTTAGGCAGCAAGAGCGAAGTCAGTGCGCTTAGATTCGGCACTTATTGGTTTGCAGACAGCGTTTACGAGATAATTCTGCATCCTCGGCCCGCTTCACCTGTCGCGACTAACATCGTCGAAACCGATCATCCCCATATTCTTTTATCAAACCGGCAGGCTGGCCCACCGGACTATTCATCATAACGCACGTCCGCGTCAAAACATTCCTAGCGGCGCCGGTTGCGCTCCCGCATCTCACGCTGCGCCTCGCGGTTGTCCTGCTGCTCGCGCAGGGTCTGCCGCTTGTCGTACTCGCGCTTGCCGCGGGCCACACCGATTTCCACCTTGGCGCGGCCGTCCACAAAGTAGAGCTGCAGCGGGACGATGGTATAGCCCGATTCGCGCACCTTGTGGGAGATCTTGATGAGTTCCTCACGGTGCAGCAGGAGCTTGCGGCGCCGGCGGGCTGCATGGTTGGTCCAGCTTCCCTGGTTGTACTCAGGGATGTGGATGGCTTCCATCCACAGCTCGTCGTTATAGAAGGTGCAGAAGCCGTCCACCATGGAGGCGTGGCCCTCGCGCAGGGATTTAACTTCGGTGCCCATGAGCGCGATTCCAGCCTCGTAGGTATCCAGCACGTGGTAGTCGTGCCGGGCCTTGCGGTTGGTGGCCACCACTTTACGGCCACTTTCTTTAGGCAAGGGAAAGCTCCTCAGGTCAGTTCGGTTGTCCTCCGGGCCAACCGGCGCGGAGTCATACCAGTGTACGGCAGGGTGAAGACGGTGCTACAGCAGCCTCATTGGGTCCACCGGGCTGCCGTTCAGCCAGGTTTCGAAGTGGGCGTGGCAGCCTGTGGAGTTGCCCGTGTTGCCGGAGTAGGCGATCAGCTGTCCCTGCGAAACCCGCTGGCCGTTGGAGACCACGATGCTGGCGTTGTGGTAGTAGATGGTGTTCAGGGTATTGCCTTCGATGAGGCCGTGGGAGATCTTCACCCGCCAGCCGCCTCCGTCACCAGAGTTCCAGCCGGAGCTGAATACTTCCCCGGCTGCCGCCGCATAGACGGGTGTGCCACAGGCCGCGCCGAAGTCCAGCCCGGTGTGCATGTACCCACCTTGGCCATAGAAGTCGATGGTGCCCGGCGGGGTGGCCCGCCATCCGAATCCGGACGTGATGGGAACGCTGCCGTCAAAGGGATGCCGGAGGCCAAATGCCGACGGCGACCCGACTGGCGGCATGAACGACTGTGCCGGGGGCGCTGGCGGGGGCGGCTGGTTCCTGGCTGCGGCTTCGGCTGCGGCGGCTGCAGCCGCTGCTGCCGCAGCTGCTTCTGCCTTCCTGCGCTGCTCTGCTTCCCAGGCTTCCCGCAGTCTGCGGTCGCGTTCCTGGATCTCGGCTGCCACCGCATTCTGGCTCGCCTGGACGCCTGCCAGCTGAGACTGGATGCCGGGCTTGGCAGCCTGCAGCTCCGCGTCCAGGCGGGTGGTGTCGGCGATCAGTTTATCGACCTGTTCCTTCTTCGCTGCCGCTTCATCGCGGGCGGCTTTTTCCCGCTCAAGGGCTGCATCCGCTTTGGCTTTCAGGTCCTTAATCTCGGCCTCGACCGCCTGGAGGCGCGCTTCAGAGTTCACGTTGGTGGCGCTCTGCTGCGACAGTTTGTCCATGGCAGCGTTTTGGCTCCGCATGGCCTGGTCCGCCAGGTCCATGGTTTCGGTCAGGCTGCCGCCGTTGTTGGATCCAAAGAAAAGGGAAAGGTTGGAGGGTACGCCGCCGGATTTGTAGGCCTGTGTTGCAATCTGGCCGATCAGCTTCTTGGTGTCGGCGATCTTCTGCTTGTCAGACTCGAGTTGCTGCGTGATTTTGGCCTTGTTCTGCTGTGCCATGTCCACGCGGGCGGAGAGCGCCTCAACTTCCTTGACGGCACCGGCCACACGGCCCTGCGCTTCAAGGAGCGCCTGCTGTGCCCCGGGAAGTTGGCCCTGGTAGATCACCAGGTCGCCGGCTGCCTTGGCGATGCGCGAATCGACGAATTCCAAGGACTGCTGGACGCGTGAGGCCTCGGCCTCAAGGGCTTCCTGCCGGTCCTCAAGCTCGTCAGCGAAGGCCGCCGGCGTTGACGATGCCAGCCCTGCGGCGAGGACAACAGCCAGCACACCACTGAGCAGGCTGGTGCGGGGCGCCGCACTGCGCGCGCCGTTTCGCCGGGAGCGGGAAGCGTTTTTGTCCGGTGCATTCATGGGCATTCCTCGATTTATTTGCATACCTAGACGCGAAGGTATCTGCGTAAGGTCAAGAGAGACGAAATTCCAGCCAAGGATGCACCAAGGATTAGCAGTGCGGGAATCAGGATCAGCGTCTGGCCGGAGGATATGAAGGCAGTGTCGGGATACTGCTGGGACATGAATTCTCCGAGGAAGAAGTGTGCCACGGCCCAGAGCGTTGCCGAGGCCAGGGCGGCGCCGATCACCGCGGCGATGACGCCCTCGAGGATGAACGGCAGCTGGATCACTGTCTTGGACGCGCCCACCAGCCTCATGATCCCCGTTTCGCGGCGGCGGCTGAACGCCGAGAGCCTGATGGTGGTGGCGATCAGCAGGATTGCGCAGACAATCATGACGCCGGCGATGCTGACTGCCACCAGGGAGGCGCCGTTCATCACCGAGAACAGGCGTTCGAGCAGCTGGCGCTGGTCAATGACCGTCTCAACGCCGGGCTGGGAGGAAAAGGTCTCGCTGATGATCTGGTACTTTTCCGGATCCTTCATGTTGATCCGGAAGGACGCCGGCAGCTGGTCGGGGGTCACCGAGTCCACGATGGGTGAATTGGAGAACTGGTCCTTGAAGTGGTTGTAGGCCTCCTCCTTGGACTCGAACTGGAAGTCGTTAACGTATTGCGCCACGGCGGGAGACTCCAGCAGTGTATTGAGGCTGGCCTGCTGTTCGGCGGTGACCGGTCCGCTGGCGCAACCTGCCGCCGTCGAGCCTTCACTGCAAAGGAAGATGGCCACCTGGACTTTGTCGTACCAATAGCCCTTCATCTGGTTGATCTGCATCTGCAGCATGCCTGCTGCACCCACGAAGGTGAGCGAGACGAAGGTGACCAGGATGACCGAGACCACCATGGAGAGGTTGCGGCGGAGTCCGCTTCCAATCTCACCGAGGATAAACGCGAGCCTCATCGCTGCCCCTCGCCTTCGCCGGGAACTCCAGCTTCGGGGGCGTCCCGCCCGCTGGCGTCCTTGAGCCTGCGGGACTGGCCTACAACCGGAATCATCGAGGTGTAAAGCGCCCTTGCCTCGTCACGGATGACGACGCCGTTCTTGAGTTCCACCACGCGTTTACGCATTTCATTGACGATGTCGTCGTCGTGTGTTGCCATGACCACGGTGGTCCCGTTTTGGTTGATCTTGTCCAGGATGCCCATGATGCCCATTGAGGTGGTGGGGTCGAGGTTTCCGGTGGGCTCGTCGGCGAGCAGGATCCCTGGACGGTTGACGACGGCGCGGGCGATGGCCACGCGCTGCTGCTCACCACCGGAGAGCTCGTGCGGCATGCGGTGTTCCTTGCCTTCGAGGCCCACCGTCTTGAGGACCTCGGGGACGGTATCGCGGATGACGCTGCGGCTTTTGCCGATGACCTGCATGGCGAAGGCGACGTTTGCGAAGACGTTCTTCTGGGGCAGGAGCCGGAAATCCTGGAAGACGACTCCGATTCCCCGGCGGAGCCTCGGCACGCGCCAGCTGGAGATCTTGGCGACATTCTGCCCGGCGACGTAGACGGCACCGGATGTTGCCCGGTCCTCCTTGAGGACGAGCCGGAGGAAGGTGGATTTGCCGGAGCCGGATGCACCGACCAGGAAGGCGAATTCGCCGCGGTCAATCTCAAGGTTGACAGCGTCCAGCGCGGGCCGCGCTTTCTGGTCGTAGACCTTGGTGACATTTTCGAATCGGATCATGGCCCTAAGTACCCTGCAGGGCATGGCTGATTCTGATGCAGCCCAGTTCTGCAGCCGGTGCGCGGGTTTCGTGTGGGGGAAGTAGGGCCCCGGCCCCTCGACTATACGCAGGAGTTCCCGCGTATCACACCGGTTTCAGGGGGCGTGTCGCCGGATCCGTGTGCCTGGCCCCGCTGTGGGGCCTATTTTTCGCCGTGCCGGCAAATGGCCGTCCTGTGGCTACGTGAGCGGGAATGCGGCCCAAAAACCGATTGCTTTGCTTGCTTTTGCCGAGGTTCCACAAATTCCCCACAGAATAACCTGAGGTTCGTCTGGAGGGCACGGGACGCCCCTAAGCTCAGATTCGAAGGCGAGCGGTGCATTTTCAGCACCCGCCCAAGTTTTGTGAGGAATAAAGATGTATTTCGCTTTTCCGGGGCGCGGCGCCCTTGTCGTCCTCCTGGTCTCAGTCGTCATGCTGATCTCAGCTCCGGTGACGGCAGCTGGGGAAATAACGGCGGCAGCAGCACGCCCTGTGGCGGCGAAAGAGCCCGGACGGTACCTGGTTGAGTTCGCACCGGGTGTGGACGTCCCGCGGGAAGTGCTCGCACTGGAGTCCAAGGGAATCGGTGTCAGCCACAAGTTTGGGAAAGTACTTCGCGGTGCAGCAATCAAGGCAACGGAGCGGCAAGCGGAGGCGTTGGCCCGCTCAGAAAGGGTCGCTGCCGTGGAGATCGATGCACGGGTGAATATTTCCGAAACCCAGCAACCAGCTCCATGGGGATTGGACAGGTTGGACCAGCAAAACCTTCCCCTGTCCGGCTCCTATACTACTTTCTCCTCCAGCCAGTCAGGTGTCAGAGCCTACGTTGTGGACACGGGGATCCTTGCATCCCACTCAGATTTCGGCGGGCGTGTGACTTCCGGTTGGACAGCACTGAATGACGGACGTGGAACCACCGACTGCAACGGTCATGGCACGCATGTCGCTGCAACCGTCGGCGGGCAAATCCACGGGGTGGCCAAGTCTGCGGTGCTCGTTCCAGTCCGGGTATTGGACTGTAACGGTTCGGGCTACTACTCAGATGTCATAGCCGGGCTCGACTGGGTTGCCACCGACCACCGTGACTGGAGCCCTGCCGTAGTCAACCTCAGCCTGGGCGGCCCGACCAGCAAAATGCTCGACGTCGCTGTCCAGAACGTCATCAACGACGGCGTCGCCGCAGTGGTGGCTGCCGGAAACTCTGCCATAGATGCCTGCAACAGCTCTCCTGCGCGGCTTCCCGCTGCCCTCAGTGTCGCAGCCAGCGATTCTTCAGACCGGCAGGCTTCCTTCTCAAACTACGGAGTTTGTGTGGATTTGTACGCCCCGGGCGTCGGAATCAGTTCCGCTTGGCACACGTCGACAACCGCGACCGCGTCGGCGAGCGGGACTTCAATGGCGGCACCCCACGTAGCTGGGGCCGCGGTGCTCCTGCTGGCCCAGGACCCCCTCCTGACGCCTGCCCAGGTATCGGAGACTATAGTCTCCGCAGCTGTGACAGGGGTCATTGCAAGGTCAGGGGCTAACACGCCAAACCGACTGCTGCATCTGCGGCCGGCAAAGGCCTCGGCGCCGGTTACAGCGTCCCCCTTCACAGACGTGGCCCCCGATCACGCGTTCTACAAGGAGATAACGTGGCTCGATGGCAACGGGATCAGCAACGGCTGGACGGAACCCAACGGCACTAAGACCTACCGTCCAACCCTCGCCGTGTCCCGCGAGGCCATGGCCGCCTTCATGTACCGGCTTGCAGGAAGTCCCGCCTACGTTCCATCAGCAGCGTCGCCCTTCACAGACGTGGCCCCCGATCACGCGTTCTACAAGGAGATAACGTGGCTCGCTGGCAACGGGATCAGCAACGGCTGGACCGAACCCAACGGCACCAAGACCTACCGTCCAACCCTCGCCGTGTCCCGCGAGGCCATGGCCGCCTTCATGTACCGGCTTGCAGGAAGTCCCGCCTACGTTCCATCAGCAGCGTCGCCCTTCACAGACGTGGCCCCCGATCACGTGTTCTACAAGGAGATAACGTGGCTCGCTGGCAACGGGATCAGCAACGGCTGGACCGAACCCGACGGCACTAAGACCTACCGTCCAACCCTCGCAGTGTCCCGCGAGGCCATGGCTGCCTTCATGTACCGGCTTTCAGCCGCTAGCCTGATCGGCGACCAGCCACGGGCCTGAGCAATCTAGGACTTGTCGGCGTTGCGGTTATCCGTACGCCACCGGATGCCGGCGTCGATGAAGTCGTCAATTTCGCCGTCGAACACGGCGGAGGTGTTACCTACCTCGTGCTCCGTCCGAAGGTCCTTCACCATCTGGTAGGGGTTGAGGACGTAGGACCGCATCTGGTCACCCCAGGACGCCTTGACGTCGCCGGCCAGCGCCTTCTTTTCGGCGTCCTCCTGCTCCTTCTTAAGGAGCAGGAGCCTGGACTGCAGCACCCGCATGGCAGCGGCGCGGTTCTGCAGCTGCGATTTCTCGTTCTGCATGGAGACCACAGTGCCGGTGGGGATGTGGGTGAGGCGGACGGCAGAGTCGGTGGTGTTGACTGACTGGCCGCCGGGTCCCGAGGAGCGGAAGACATCGACGCGGATCTCGTTGTCCGGGATTTCGATGGAGTCGGTCTGCTCGATCAGCGGGATGACCTCCACCGCGGCAAAGGACGTCTGGCGCCTTCCCTGGTTGTCGAAGGGGCTGATCCTGACGAGCCGGTGGGTGCCCGCCTCGACGCTGAGGGTGCCGAAGGCGTAGGGCGCCTTTACCTCGAAAGTTGCGGACTTCAGGCCGGCTTCTTCGGCGTAGGACGTGTCCATGACCGTGGTGGGGTAGCCGTGGCGCTCCGCCCAGCGGAGGTACATGCGCATCAGCATCTCGGCGAAGTCGGCAGCGTCCACGCCACCTGCCCCTGCTCGAATGGAGACGACGGCTTCCCGCTCGTCATATTCTCCGGAGAGGAGGGTGACCACTTCGAGTTCCTTCAGGGCCTTTTTGATGGACTCTAGTTCTGCGGCCGCCTCCCCCATCGAGTCGGCGTCGTCCTCATCCTGTCCCAGCTCCACCAGGACTTCGAGGTCATCGATCCGTGAGGCGAGCTTATTGAGGCGCTCGAGTTCGGACTGCTTGTGCGAAAGCTTTGACGTGATTTTCTGCGCCGCTGAGGGGTCGTCCCACAGGTCCGGCTCGCCTGCCCGCTCGCTCAGTTCGGCGATGTCTTCCTTGAGCGCGTCTACATCAGAGACCCGCTCAATGGAGTCGTAGGTAGCGCGAAGGGCGCGGATTTCAGCGGAAAAATCAATATTGGCCATGGTTGTTTAAGCCTACGCTATCCGGCACAAGCTTCGGCATGCACGGGTTTCCCTGCCGTGCGCCAGCCCGGCCGGTGTAGGCCGCAGGTAGCCCTCACCCTGTCCGGTCAGCGCGTCAGGCGCGAGCGCGCCGTCGACGTCGCTTCGATCCTTATGCCGTCCGGCACCAGGAAGTTGACAACCGGAGGGTGGACAGCAGCTGTCAGCACGACGACGGCGGTGGAGCCGTCGGGGCTGCCAGTTGACCCAGCGACGGCGAGTCCGCTGAAGCGTTGGGCAGCCGGGCTCCTTGAGACGAAGTCCGCCGCGACGTTCCTGACCCGCGCCGGGTTCAGTGTTGCTGAAGGACTTCCGCCCTGTGTGTCCACGTCCCCGAGGGTGTAGCTGTCTGCTGCCGCCAGGGAGGCACCGTCAGCGAGGGAAAGCAGCCGTTTGTGTTCCAAGTACACAGAGGAAATGCCAATAACAACAGTGGTGACAAGCAGGGCCAAGGTCACGTACCCGAGGATCATCACCATCATCTGGCCGTCTTCGTTGTTTGTCCTGGCGGTCATCTGAATCTGCCCACCAGTTGCGTTGCGGAGGCCTCAACCTCGCTTGCGGCCAACCGGAAGTCATTGTTGAAGGGCACAAAAGGCAGGGGCACCGACAGGCTCACCGTGATGGTCACCGCGGTGCCCGGAGCTTGGCAGTCGGCGGGGTCGCATGTCGTTGAGATGCTTGCCTTATCAGGCTGGTGCCCGAAGTCGGCAAGGGCGATGGACACCGCCTGTTCGGCGGCAGCCTGCGCCGTCGGTTCGTCAGGCTGGGCGACGTATACCTTGGCTGCCTGGTCCGCTGCTCCCACCACGGCAAAAGAGCCGCCCTGTATTTGCCCCACGGTAATGACGAAGTACACCAGCGGCACCATAAGAAGGAGTCCAAGGAAGGTGAACTCGACAACGGCGCTCCCCCGCTCGTGCTCTTCCCTGCCTTCCCGTCCTAGAGCTGCTGAGAGCGGTCGCAGGCAGAGAACGTGGACCATCCTGCGTTTCAGGAGTCGTGCCCCCAGCCTATGGCTGCACTGCGGCATGCCCCTTCACCTCCAGCATGCCACGGGGGCCGATGAGCCCGATGACGGGCAGCGGCGCCCGCACTGTCACTTCCAGGGTGCGGAGGCCTTGAACAGTTACTTCGCTGGTGCTCACCTGTTCGGCAAATCCGGCACTCAAAGCCGAGCCGATCAGGCTGCGGGTCCGTTCCTCGGCGTCGGCTGCTTCCCGGTCCGCGAGGGTGCCGTACCTGGCGCCTGAGGCCGCGGCATCGATCAACGTGTTGCGAACGTGCAGGATCAAGGTCAGCTGGATGATGGCCAGGAAGAACATCGTGAGGAGTCCACCCACCAGGACAAAATCCACCACTGCCGAGCCCTGCTCCCGCGTCGCGGCCAGGCCGCGGACTCCGCGGGCCGGACATGACGGGTGGGAGGACGTCGGCACCGCTTAGCTTCCCACCGTATCCATCGCCTGGTTGAACATTGCCTCCAGCGCAGGTCCGGCAAGGGCCAGCAGCGCCGCCACCAGCACGGCCGACATCAGGGTGATCATGACCCAGCCAGGCACGTCGCCCCTTTCCTTGTGGTCGCAGCCTTCACTATGGTCGCCGCGACGGGCTGCCGCGCAAAGGGCCGTGCCCAGGGCGGCGTTCACGACAAAGAGCAGGGATGCCCAGCGATTTCCCATCATTTTCATTTCCCGTCCTATTCCTGATTCGGTTCTTCGGTGGTTCTGCATTCTTGCGGCCCCCAGTGGTGTCTTCACTTCACAAGCCCAGATTGATGGCCGCGAGGCCCGGGAAGACGGCGAACACCACGGTCAGCGGGAGCACGCCAAAAACAAGCGGCACCATCATGGCGATTTCTTTCTTGCCGGCAGCTTCCATCAGGTCGCGTTTCGCTGTATCCCGCACGTCTTGGGCCTGGGCACGCAGAACATCTGCCAACGGGGTGCCTCTTTGGACGGCAACGATGATGCCGTCCACGAACCTCACCAGCGGTGCCAGGTCCGTACGTGCAGAGAATTCCTGCAGTGCCTGCACCAGAGGCTTTCCCGCCCGGGTCTCGGCAAGAATGTCTGCGAACTCCTTGGTGAGCTCACCCTTGGCACTGCGGCAAACCCTGTCCAGGGCACCGGTGGCACTTTCCCCTGCGCTGACCGCGAGTGCCATCAGTTCAGCGAGGCTCGGGAATTCCGCCATCATCCTCGATTCACGCCGCTTCACCTGCACACCGAGCCAGTAGTCCCGCAGCATGAAGCCGCCCACGGCGCTGCCCAGGATGGCGACAGCGGCGAGCAGTGGGTTGAACCTGTCAGCGGCGGCTCCCATCGCGGTAATGCCAAGGGCGGCCACAAAGCCGGCAGCCGCCCACAAAAGCTGCTCCGCCCGGAAGTCAATGGAAGTCTTGTTGATTCCCGCCTGCGCCAGTCGTCGCGCAGTAGCCCCCGGCGACGGGTTCAGCCTCCCCAAAGCCGCCATGCCGTCACGGAACACCGGGCGCAGAATCCTTCCGAGCGGGCCGAAAGGCGTGGGGTTCGCTTCCCCCGGGTGCAGGAGCCGTGATTCCAGGTTCTGGGACTTCAACTGCGGCTCAATACGTTCTGTCAGGGTGGTCGCGCGCATCAGCGGTGACCTGAAGATGACGAGCCACAGACCGATTCCCAGGAGGAATCCGCAGACGACGGCGGCAGGAGCTACGTCGATCACCTGAGCACCCGCTCATCCTGGGGCAGGGCCCCAATCCTCAGCATGATGGAGTAGCAGAGCAGCGAAACTACCAGGCCACCGAGCAGGACTGCTGCACCCACGGCGGTGTTATATGCCTGCACCGCCTCCGGCCTTGTCGCCAGCAGGATCATGACGATCCATGGGGCAGCAACCGCAAGGCGTGCCGCGTTGACGGTCCAGGACTGCCTCGCCTCGAGCTCGCTCCGGGTGCGGGCGCTCTCGCGGAGGAACTCAGCCAACGTTCCGAGCAACTTTCCGAGGTCTGAACCGCCAACTTCGCGGGTCAGGCGGAGGGCTTCGACGATGCGGTCGGCAACCGGGTCCGCGAGCCGGTGTTTGAGCTTGTTGAGGGACGCATCGAACTGGCCCCCGGCGCGGTAGTCGGCACCGAACTCCCGGAATACGTGCCGGAGCTCTTCAGGACCCTTTTCCCCGAGCTGGATGAGGGCTTCCGGTAGCGGCAGGCCGGCCCGGATCGCAGAGCGGAGGTGGTCAACGACGTCGGGCCACAGTTGGCGCAACAATGCGCTTCTCTTTCTTGCCCTCCAGCGCAGGATGCTGATGGGAAGCCACGCTGCGAACAGCGCGAAACAGCAGGCGATAGGCCAGGATCGGCTGACGGCGTAAAACACCAATGCCACGAAAAGACCGAGCCCCGCGCACGTGCCGATGAGGCTGCCTGGGGATACCTTGTCGACGCCGGCGGAGGCGAGAAGGTCACCCAGGCGGCTGACCTTCCGTTCCTTGGGCCCTTGTACAGGTGTCTCCCAAAAGGACCACCAGATGAGGAAGAGGCCCGTCCCCGTGGTAATTCCCAGCAAAGCCGCCGTCATCGCTGATCCAGCAGCGCCGCGACGTCGTACCCTGCCCGGCTGAACTTTTCTGCGGCCGGCATCGAGTTGGCCCGGGGCTGCAGGGCGCCGTCCACCACCGCAAAGACCGGGGACGACTCGATGATGCCGTTCTCCACACGTCGGCCCAGTGAGAGGATTTCAGTTACCTCCCTGCGGCCGTTGGCCTGCCGGCTGCAGTGGACTACGAGATCTATGCATGATGCGACGGTGGGAACGACAAAGGCTGACGAGATGTTCTCGCCCGCGAGCAGGGGCAGCGTGCAGATCTTGGTGACTGCGTCATGCGCTGAATTTGCGTGGACGGTGCACATGCCTGGCAGGCCACTATTCAAAGCAATGAGCATATCCAGGCTCTCCGCTTCACGGACCTCCCCCACGACCAGACGGTCCGGACGCATCCGGAGCGCTTCCTTGACGAGGCGGCGCAGCGGTATTTCGCCTTCGCCTTCAAGGTTTGGCTGGCGGCACTGAAGGCCGACGACGTCGCGCAGGGGAAACTGAAGCTCGAAAATCTCCTCCACGGTGATGACACGCTCCCGGCTGCCGATGCTGGCCGCCAGGCAGTTGAGCATAGTGGTCTTGCCGGCCTGGGTAGCGCCCGAGACCAGGATGTTGAGCCCGCTGGATACGGCTGCGCCAAGGAAGCGGGCTGACTGGGGCGTCAGCGTGCCCAGGTCGACGAGATGCTCGAGGCGGCTGGCCTTCACCACGAACTTCCGGATATTGACGGCCCAATGCCTGCGCGTCACGTCCGGGATGACCACGTGGAGCCTGGACCCGTCGGGAAGGGCAGCGTCCACGAACGGAGAGGACATGTCCAGCCGTCGGCCGGAGCTTTTCAGCATCCGCTCAACCAGATCGCGGACCTGCTGCTCACTGAGGCTCAGCGAAGTCAGCTCGGACTCACCGTTCCGGGCCACAAAAATTTCGTTGGGAGCGTTCAGCCAAATCTCTTCAACGGCTGGATCGTCCAGGAGGGGCTGCAGGACGCCGAACCCGGCGACGGCGTCGAAGAGGAATTTGCGGGCCGCATCCAAAGGCCCGAGCGGAGGAAGCGGACCCATCAGCGCCCGCTCGTCATAATCCGTTACCGCCGCCTCCACCAGTCGGCGGACCTCACCGGCCTGATGGAGCGGATCAAGCCCTCGGCGACGGATAAGCTCGCGGACTTCATCCTCGACTATTCCCAGCGCGTCCATGTGTTCCCCAATACAACTGCCGCCCCCCGGCGGAGGCAGTGCAACTGGGATAAAGACTAGGTACCAGACAGTAGCCTGCCAAGTCACAAGGATCGTCTGTGGATAAACGCAGGATTGCCACAGGATCATCACATGCACCAGGAGCACCTCTGTTTTCACCAGCAACACGGTGCTATGGTGAGCGCGTTAAGTGTCAAATCCCTGTTCGGCTGATTCCTGGGGGAACCATCCGAAGCAGCAACCCAGATGAGGACTCGCAGGAGCTCCTCATTGTTTCCGGAGCCAAAATGAAGCGGAACCTGTCTCAGTCCCGTCGCCCCGTCATGAAGTCCCTCGGGATAGCCCTTCTGACTGCCTCCCTTGTGGCCGGCCCAGGTTTGGCGGGTATCGCGTCCGCCGCTGAGCCCGCTCCAACGCCGACAACGTCGTCACCGACGCGTGAATCCTCGCCTGCTGTCGCACCCTCTCCGACGGTTCCCTCGGCACCGCCGTCCCCCGAAGAAACAGCCCCCGCGGATGCACCGTCTGTTGAGCCTAGTGCCGAGCCTACGCAGTCAATGGCGGAAGCAGTTGGCGTCGGCGGGGCCGAGATGGGGCAACGGTCCGCTCGCGTCACCGCGTCGGCTCCTTCCAATTCCTTCAAGAGGCTAAGTACGGAGTCGCTGTCTAGCGAAGGCACCTGGATGCCAACTTTCGGCGTCCAGGGACTGGACGTTAGCGGCCACCAACCAACCGTGGATTGGCAGCAGCAGTGGAACATGGGCTCACGGTTCGCGTATGTGAAGGCCACTGAAGGTAATTACTACAAGAACCCCTCCTACAGCTCCCAGTATCAGGGATCCCGCAACGTTGGGATGATCCGCGGCGCGTACCACTTCGCCATTCCCAATTGGTCTTCAGGGGCGGACCAGGCACGCTACTTCGTGCAGAACGGCGGAGGTTGGTCCTCCGACGGATACACCATGCCGCCAGTGCTCGACTTTGAGTTCAACCCTTACGAGGGCCGGACGATCAACGGTTTCTATTTCGGCAACACCTGCTACAACATGTCCCCCTCCCAGCTCACGTCGTGGGTGCGGGATTTCGGCAACACAATGCAAACGATGACGGGCCGGTTGCCTGTCATCTACACCAACACGAGCTGGTGGAACCAGTGCCTGGGCAACCCTGCTGGTTTTGGTGACTACCCACTTTGGGTTGCGGCCTACCCCAACTCCCCCACTAACAATGCAGGACCGGTTCCGACAGCCAGCTGGAGCACCTACAGCATGTGGCAGTACAGCAGCACCGGACCTTTCGCTGGTGACTCCAATGTCTGGAACGGGGATTACGCCTCCCTCCAACGGTTCGCCGGCGTCCGGATGCCCGTCGGCAACTTCGACGATCTTGCGGTCAGCCGGGATGGGAGCAATGTCTCGCTTCGGGTACGCGGCTGGTCTGTCGATCTGGCTAACTCGCCGGCGGCGAACGAAGCACATATCTATGTCACCGGGCCCGATGGACGAACGACAGGTTACCCCTGGAAGGCGAATGCATACCGGCCGGACGTTGACAAGTCGTTCGGCTATGGGTCCTCCCACGGATTCGACGGCAGCATCGGCATCGCTACTTCGGGGACCTACAGGGTGTGTGCCCACTCCATCGGCGCGTTCGGCAATACTGCGCTCGGCTGCAAGAGCATCGCGGCATCTGGGGTGGAAGCTCCCATCGGTTCTTTCGACAACATAGGCCAGGTTAGGACGGCCCAGAACGTCTCGCTTCACCTAAAAGGCTGGGCGATTGATCTAGCCAATCCGGCAGCAAGCACATATGCAGATACATACGTCACAGGCCCTGACGGAGCCACAACGGGATTCCGCATGGCCGCCAATATTTCCAGGCCTGACGTAAATCAAGTTACCGGCCTGGGCTCGTCACACGGTTTTGACTACCAAGTACCCCTAAAAATGGCTGGAACATACAAAGCTTGCGTTTATGCAATCGGCCAAAACTCAAATGTCCTTCTGTCGTGCAAGACCCTTACGGTGGCTCCAAGCCCGCCACCCATGGGTAGCTACGATGCCCTCACCCTGAAACAAACTCCTAATGCCGCGTCTCTACAGCTGACGGGCTGGGCGCTTGATCCCACTCTGCCTGCCAGCAGTTCATCCGTAAGTGTCTACTTGGTTTCCAAAGACGGCTCAGGCGGTGTCAATCCGGGCACCGTTTTCAGCGCAAACCTAAAGAGGCCGGACGTGAACGTTGCGCTGGCAACAGTCGGCGATCATGGTTTCCAGGCCTCGATTGGCATCAGCGCCGCCGGCAGCTACACGGCATGTGCTCAGGCCCTTGGGGCTGCGCCACTTTCCACTGGGCCGACACTCTTGGGCTGCAGGGACATCACCGTCAACTCCACACCACCCACAATGGGCCATTTGGACAGCGCCGCCGTGCAGGTTTCCAACGGTCAAGCTTCTCTCGTGTCACAGGGCTGGACGTTGGATCCGTCGTTTCCAGGCTCATCCATTCCAGTTCACGTTTATGTCAAGTATCCAGATGGAAGCACAAGAGGTTACCCGTTTACTGCTAGCGGCAGTCGCCCAGATGTAAACAGCTCGCTGCAGACCATTGGAAACCATGGCTTCGTCACTGCTGTGCCTATATCAGCCCGAGGCCAATATACCGTTTGCGCCTATGGGGTCGCGGTTTCTGTCTTCAGTACCAACAACTCGCAGTTGGGTTGCCGGTCACTGACGTACTAGTTACAGCTGCTAAGGGTGTGGTCAATAATTCCCTCCCATGCCTGCCTTTGTGGCGGCGCCCCTTTGACTTCGTGGTGTCGAAGCCAAAGGGGCGCAATAGCTCTGCTGGGATGGCGCCTGAGTAAGCCTGGAGTAGGACGGCCTTCGTGATCTCTCTGTTGCCGGTGGCCGTGCCCTGTTTCACAAGCCACGGGATAGCGAAGAGTCAGCGCACGGCCGTCACCGTTCTTCGGACCCACCCCGCGGGTGCAGGCCCGTGCCCGCTCCAAGAGCGGGCTGCGGGATTCGTTTGTGGACGCAGTCATCCCCAGCTGCTGCGCATTGATGTACTCCGATTCCGGTCCGCGCCCGAGTACAGAACCGGACAACAAGCGCGCCAGGGACTTGCTGTTCGTCCGAAAATGCTTCATTGAATGTTCGGTCCGCTGACTACCTTGGAATTGACCCGCGATTTCTCCGCCCCGCAGGGCTCTCACAGACGCTAGAATGACCACCAGCCCTTTGAAACCCTCAGAGGCGCAGGGCGGATCTAAACCCGCTACACCTGCGGAGAACGTCGGCGAGGGCTGCAACGGTGATGAGGAACTCCTCTTAGGGGTGACCCGTACAGTCCAGGGAACCGGACCCCTGGAAAGCAGATTACGCCGACCACAAACGCACTCGAAATACAGGGAGGTCAAAGTCGACGTGGGACCTTCGTGGGCCTGACGAGTTACCCTGAAATCACGGATGGCCTGGAACCAGTACGTGGAATGCGCGAAAGGTGTCTGAGGGACGGGGGCAAAATAACCATCACCAACAGCAGTTCGCTTAGCATGAATCCTGCAGCTACTCCCGTGGCTCCGAACATCTGACCGAGCAAATACATGGCTATAACTCCCGACAATGCTCCAACGGCCGTCCCGGCAAGAACGAAACGGGTCTTTAGGGACGGGACCAGTATGTTTCTGATCAGGGGCGTTGACACAGACACAGCAAAGAACGCACCACCGTAGAACCACATGGTTAGTGAATCAGCCTTGACGGCCTCGCCGAACAGAATTTCGGTACCGAATTCACCCAAAAGTCCCAATCCAAGCATTCCAAATAATCCCAGGAGCGAGTGAGCGCCAATTGCTCCCATATGTCGCCGTCTGGGACTCTCCGCGGCAGGGTCCAGAGTCCATGCTTGCAAAGTATTTCCGAGTGTTGTCACCGTGATAAGCGCGAAGCGGTAAAGCTTGTCAGAAGAGGCGACGCTGCCGGCGACTGACGCACTCCCTGTTGCTCCTGCCACCGGAACGGGAGCAGATACGTATACTCCACCAAGGGCGTCGATACCTGCTACACCCAGCCTGGCCCGCAGGCCACGGAGGATTTCGGTAAAACTCCGCCCCACATAAAGCGAGGGCCATTGGAACTTCCGCTGTACCGCAATCGGGCCCACAATGGACGACAATATCCACAGGACAGGGTACGACCAAAGTGATTGGGTGATGAAGATGAGCACAGCCGCCAACAGCGTGGCTACCAAGCGGGGAAACATCTCATAAAGAGCGAGTCCCCTGGGATCTCCAGCACCAATAAAAAACCAGTTGGGCGTCAAGCCATTTAGGCAGAAAGCAAGCGCCATGGCGACCGTAAAGGGTTTGTAACCCTCCGCACCTAAGGCCCACGAGATAACACCAGCTACCGGGAGAACAACTGTAGAAAGAAGTAGCCGCTCGCCGAGCGACTCGGCCCACAGCTTGTGCCTAAAAGCCTCGTCACTTGATTTTGCAACTAGGGCGGGGCCGAGGACATTCCAGCCGTAGGTGATAACAATGCTTCCAAAAGTGCCAACCGCCTGCCCAACAGACAAGCTGTACCATCCGTCTACTCCACCGACGCGCGCAGCAATTGGCAATAGGAGCAAGGGGGCAAGAGTTCCCACCAACGGCACGAATGTGAAGCCTGCGAAACGCTTTAGCAGTAAAGTCCTGCTCATTGGGAGGACCAACCCCTAGGCGCCACGGGTTACCGCTGCCTCAAAATTAGCTGCCGCCTTCGTTGGGCTGTTTTCTCTCATGTCAGACAGACCTCGTGCGGCTAACTTCTCAGCCAGCTGGTGGTCATTGAGAAGGAGCTCAATGTTCTGTTCAAGGCCGGAAGCATCACCCACGCGAGAAAACAGAGCACCGTTCTCCGCATAGGCCCTCACGCCACCAATATCAGTGGAGACCACTGCGCATCCGCTGGACATCGCTTCTGCAGGCGGCAGGTGCCAACCTTCTCCGTCGCTGGCGCAGAGATAAAGTTTGGATGATTGATACGCAGATCGAATCTCCGCTTTAGTCGGATTCTTGATGTACTTCACGGCCGAGTGAAGAGAAATGGGCCTTTCACCCGTACCGAAAGTTATAGCGCGGACTCCTGATTTGTTGCTGACTTGCGAGTTCAGAACCTGGACCACAAGGTCCGCCCTCTTCCAGGGAACATCGGAAATCATGGCACAGATGTCGTAGGCACGTTCGCTGAGCGGAGGCCCCGCCGGGAATTCCTCGGGGTCGATACCGTTCGGAACGAGATCGCATTCCTCCCCCAATGACCTCATGTGGGCTTGCAGCCAAGGAGCGATAACGATTTTTCTTATGGGGAGTTTCCAGGTCGCATCAATAAATTCAGGATCAGCGGACCAGTCCTCATAGTGTTGGATGAAGTAGGACGCAGGAATTCCCTGCCGCCGCGCTGCTTTTTCAACAAGCTTCGCCGTCTGAACTTCCGTGGCCACGAGGTAGTCAGTCCTGGGCAGCATTGCGGGCATCAAATAGGGCAGCGTATAGGATCGGATCCTCGTGTCCAAGTCCACCCATTTCGGCTTGCGAAACGGGCGCAGCCCAGAAATGACGGATGAGATAGGTCGCCGGAAGTCTTTGTCCCGGCGCTTGGCGCCCCACAGAAGTAATGCGTGAATCAACGTCACCTCATATCCCCGCCCGGCCAGGAAATTCGCGTAGCCGTAGACCACTTTGTAGCCGCCGATAGGGTACTTACTGAACCCGGGGAGAACAATCGCTATCTTTCCTCGATAGGACGACGTGGCACCCAAATTTGAAACTTGGGACTGCTTCTTATCGTTCGGCACTTCTCTCCGTAATAGCTTTGTCAACAACACATTCTTCTCAGCTTTCCCAGTTTGGCCTGGGCGGGTCACCAAGCGTTTGCCACGGTTGACCAACTCTAGTGGCATGCCCGCCAGGAACTCTACGAAACAGGGCACGGCGATATCCCCTCGCTGCAGCCCTGTGACCAGGGTCCTCAACGTCGTCGTCCACCGATGTCCGCTTCGGAAAGGGGCAATGCCTGCTTCAAATCCGCGGACAGCTGGCGTCACCCGCGCAAAGAGAGTGTCCGCCATCACCCTGCGCCACCCGAAGCTCAACCCATGCGCTGTTTTCAGGATCGAAATTGGGCTTGCGCTGCCTTCATATTTTCTGGAAAGAGCAACCAGGTGTTGGAAGGAGGCAAAAATGCTTTTCTGTGCGCCCACCTCGCCTAACACGTTTCCTCCGTGTTGTACGTAATCCTGGACAACGTCACCCAGGATCGCGACTCCCCCCGAGGATTTCGCACAAACCGCCAGCCAGTGGTCATGAACCTGGGAGACAGTGTTCAGCCGCGGAAAAGGCAGCGCCAAGTCCAACAAATCAGACCGAAAAACAGCCAAGCTGCCTGTCACCTGGTTCTGGGCCAGCAGCGCGTCGAGATCAACATTCTTCCTTTGGGTGGAGGAGGTGATCACTTCATTACCGGGAAGTCTGATCACCCGTGCTTGCCCGGACACGAGGCTTGCGTTTTGCAGGTGCGGAAGCATCACCTCGAGCTTGGATGGATACCAATAGTCGTCCTGGTCAGAAAGCGCCACCCATTCGGCTTCGGAAGGGACATTCCGAAGTGCCCTCTCGAAGTTTCCAAAAAAGCCCAGCCTGTCCTCGAAGCCAATGACCTGGAAGCGCTCGTCGCCAGGCAACTCTTGGTCAACGAAGTCGCGGATTTGCTCTGATCCGCCATCTGCCGAGATGACGCACAGAAAATTCGAATGAGTCTGTTGCTGAATCGACCGCAGCTGGGCAGCGAAGAGCTCCAGGTCAGGCTGATAAGCCGCGAGTGCGACCACGCCGAAAGAATTGGCATCAAAGGGCATGAGGTCTTACCGCTATTCCGCCCGTGCCTGCTGGCCGAGATACGCTTTCAGGGCATCCCGGGCAGGTCGGGGCTCGAAACCAGACACCTTAATCTTGCCGAGATCCAGAGCGCTGTTGAGTGGTCGAGGAGCTGCAGCCTTGCCGCGGAAGTATTCCTCCGTGCTGACACCTGTAACGGCATCACGCCCACGCCCCGACAGCTCGAAAACATCGCGGGCTACCTGAGCCCACGACTGCGGTTCCCCGTCATTGCTGAGGTTGTACGTTCCGTACTCTGCCTCGGATTCCAGGAGATGTCGGATGCCCGCTGCGATGTCTTCGGTGAAGCTGAGCCTGCCAACCTGGTCGTTGACCACGGACGGCTCGATGCCTCGGCCAGCGAGGGATGCCATGGTCCGCACGAAGTTGTTGCCCTCACCGATAACCCAGCTGGTCCGCACGATGTAGTGGCGGGGAACCACACTGACCACGGCGTCCCCTGCGGCCTTGGTCTGGCCATACACACCCAGAGGGGTGAAGGGTTCAGTTTCGCCATGGCGCTCCCGGGCACCATCAAAGACGTAGTCGGATGAGACGTGCACCAGGGTAAGGTCATGTTCGACGGCGGCGCGGGCCAGCCTTGCGACGGCGGCAACGTTGACGGACCAGGCGGCCGCCCGGCCCTCCGCTGTTTCCGCGGTGTCGACCGCGGTGTAGGCGGCGGCATTGATAATCGTCGAGTAGTTCTTCCAGTTCCGCTCCGTGAAGGACGCTTCGCTGTCCAGATCGAAGCCGGCGCGCCCGGCGAACTCAACGGTTGCGTCTGCGTCGTACAGTTTCCGCAGCGCCTTGCCCAGCTGACCGTCTGCACCTACGACGAGGATCTTCTTGAGCGGCATCGGTACAACATCCGAGAGGCGGGGGTGCGCCTTGTCCTTCTCGGACAGTTCTGCTTCCTCCAGCGGCACTGGCCAGCTGATCGCCGCCGTCTCGTCCGCGAGGTTCAGGAAGGTGTATTGGCCTTGGGCATCCGCTGACCAATGGTCGTTGACCAGGTAGGTGTAGGCCGTGTTGTCTTCCAAGGTCTGGAAAGCGTTGCCCACGCCGCGCGGAATGAAGATCGCCTGGCTGGGGTCCAGTTCAGCGGTGAAAACTGCACCGAACGACGGGCCTTCGCGGAGGTCCACCCATGCGCCGAAGATCCGCCCGGTGGCCACCGAGATGAACTTGTCCCACGGTTCGGCGTGGATGCCGCGCGTGGTACCGGCCTTCTCGTTGAAGGAGACGTTGTTCTGGACGGGGCGGAAGTCCGGCAGCCCAAGGGCCACCATCTTTTCCCGTTGCCAGTTTTCCTTGAACCAACCACGTTTGTCGCCATGTACCGGCAGATCGTAAAGGACGACGCCGGGAATCGGCGTTTCGTGCGCGGTCAGCTTTTTCGAGAACGCGATCTGCATCGTCTACTGGCCCTGTTCCTTGTACTTGGCTTCGGTCTGGGCCTTTTGCGGGCGCCACCAGTTTTCGTTCTCGCGGTACCAGGCGATGGTGTCCTCGATGCCGGCGTCGAAATTGGAGAACTTCGGTTCCCAGCCGAGTTCGTCGCGGAGCTTGGTGGAGTCGATGGCGTAGCGCAGGTCGTGGCCCGGGCGGTCCACCACATGGTCATACGCGTCCGGGGCCTGGCCCATGTGTTTCAGGATCAGTTCAACAACGTCCTTGTTGTTCTTCTCCCCGTCGGCTCCAATCAGGTAGGTCTCGCCGATCTTGCCCTTGCCGATGATGGCCAGTACGGCCGAGGAGTGGTCGTTGGCGTGGATCCAGTCGCGAACGTTCTCGCCCTTGCCGTAGAGCTTGGGCCGGATTCCGTCGATCACGTTGGTGATCTGGCGCGGGATGAACTTCTCCACATGCTGGTATGGGCCGTAATTGTTGGAGCAGTTGCTAATGGTCGCCTGCAGCCCGAAGGAACGGACCCAGGCGCGGACCAGCAGGTCAGAGCCGGCCTTCGTGGAGGAGTACGGGCTGGACGGGTTGTAAGGGGTCTGCTCGGTGAACCGCTCCGGGTCATCCAGTTCCAGGTCGCCGTACACCTCATCGGTGGAGATGTGGTGGAAACGCTTGTTGTGCTTCCGCGCGGCCTCGATCAGCGTGTACGTGCCAATGATGTTGGTATCCAGGAATGGGCGGGGATCATGCAGGGAGTTGTCGTTGTGTGACTCCGCCGCGTAGTGGACCACAACGTCTGCCTGCGCAACCAGTCCCTCCACCAGGCCAGCGTCAACGATGTCGCCCTGCACGAACGTGAACCGCTCCTCTGGCAGCCCCCGCAGCGACTCCAGGTTCCCCGCATACGTCAACTTGTCCAATACCGTGACATGGTCGTCGGTATTTTCCAGAACATAGTGGACGAAATTGGAACCAATGAAGCCGGCACCGCCGGTGACAAGGAGATTCTGCATTGTGCCAGCTTACCGGTTGCCGAGTGGGCGGTTGGCGGGTTCCCGTCATGCGGCCCAGGGTTGGATTACCGTTTTAGCCGCCGCCTAGCCTCCAGGATCAGCCGCGCGAGCATAACTCGCGCGGCAATGATCCGGCCAAGCGAACGGAATCCGGCGGGGGTTTCATTGCTGTCGTGCAGCCGCCTTAACAAGGTGGATTTTTCCAAGTGCGTTATGGATCTCGAGAGATTGCCGCAGATAGCCAGCCAGAGATCGTGCGACTCGTGCACGTAGGAAGGAATCGGAGTGAAGACGGGCACCATGTCCCGCCGGAATGCCATCCCGCATCCATAGTAGGCGCGGTAACCGATCATCACGCCAAGCAGATTTGCAATGGGTTTCCTGTCCCATGCGGGGAGCAGCCGCGGAATCCATGGCCGCGGACCGCCACCAAGCATTTCGAAATTCGAGGCAACGACTCGGGCTGACTCCAGGGCTACGACCATGGCTGCGACCCTTCCCGGGATCCAGACATCGTCCTGGTCTGAAAGGAAGATGTACTCGCCCCGGCTTGCTGCGACCGCCGCTTCGAACGAGCGGACGTACCCACGGTTCTGCGGACTCTCGATGAGCCGGATCCTCGGGTCAGTGATCGAGCGGATGACTTCGATGGTGTTGTCCGGGGATGCATCGTCGACGATGACAACTTCATCGTTCGCGCCAAGCTCCTTGAGTATGGACTGCAGTTGCTCCGCGATGTATGGCGCGCCGCGGTAGCTTGCCATGCAGACGCTGACTCGGATGGCATAAGGCGGTAGAGGCTGATCGCTCGTCATGAACCCGACACTAACGGATTCGGGGATTGAAGCATTACTGAAGGAATTGGGCCGGCACCTTCCGGGCGCTCGGCAGCAAAGCTGCGGACGGGACCGACTCGCTCGTACCGCCATGCTCGCGCTAGGATGCGAGACGCTGGGACGCTGGATCCGTTTAGATGACAGCCCAAGATGCCCGCACTGTCCGCGCGGGGCCCCGGTTCGGGCCCCAATCGCAGCGTTGATATAGTTGGGATAATATGCGCAATTTGGAAAACAACCGTGTGCTTGTCATCATGCCGGCGTGGAACGAGGCTGATTGCGTAGGGGCAACTGTGGCCGAAGTGCTGACCCTCGACGAACCCTACGATGTGCTGGTGGTGAATGACGGCTCCACCGACGAGACCCCTCGTATAGCGGCGTCCGCGGGCGCTACAGTCCTCAACCTCCCTTTCAACCTTGGAGTTGGCGGCGCCATGCGGGCCGGGTTCCGGTACGCCCAGCGCCTTGGATACAGTCAGGTTATTCAAGTTGACGCGGACGGGCAGCACGATCCCAGAAACATCCGAGAAGTACTCAACGGCCTGGAATCAGCGGACATTTCGATTGGCGCCCGTTTCGCCAATCGCGGAGATTACACAGTGAAGGGTCCCCGAAAATGGGCCATGAAACTTCTGGCCTCTGTCCTCTCCAAACTGGCCAAAACGACTCTCACGGACGTCACCTCGGGCTTCCGCGCAGGCAACAGCAGGGCGATTGTCCAGTACCTTGACCACTAACCCGGCGGAGTACCTTGGCGACACGATCGACTCCTTGGTGGTAGCCATTCGTTCCGGACTCTCAGTCACGCAAGTGCCGGTAGAAATGCGCCCACGGCAAGGCGGAACTCCCAGTCACCATCCCATTAAGGCGGCGGTGTACCTGGGTCGCTCGTTCTTTGCGCTGGCGTTTGCGCTGACTCGCCGGCGGTCCCACGTGGCATTGCCACTTCAGACAATGGCAGGACAGAAATGATGCCGAACATCGCCGCTTTTCTTCTGGCTCTGGCAATTGTCGGGCTGGTAGCTGAGATGCTCCGCCGGAAGAAACTGCGCGAAAAATACGCAATATGGTGGCTCGTCGTTGGAGTCGCCACGCTTGTTCTGGCTGCGTTTCCCCAGCTTCTGGTGTATATAGCAAGGGTCGTTGGCGTCCAGCTGCCTTCCAACCTTTTGTTTATCCTCAGCATCCTCATGCTTCTCGGTGTTTGCCTGCACCTTTCGTGGGAAATATCCGTGGTAGAGGAGGAAACCCGTGCCTTGGCGGAGGAGGTTGCAATACTCCGCATCCAGGTGGAGCGGCTTACCGGCCTATTGCCGGTCAGTGGGGGTAACGGCAGCCAAGATCCGGAAGGTCAGTAGCAGTGACTGAGACCTCCTTGGATATTTTTGTTCCATACTGGGGCGACCCTGATTACATGAAGCTGACTGTCGACAGTGTCTTGGCGCAGACTGACCCACGTTGGTTCCTCACCATTGTGGACGACGCCTACCCGGATCCGACCATTGAGGAATATGTGGCCGGAATTGCGGACCCTCGGATCACTTACTTTAAGAAGCCTAAAAACGAAGGCATCACTGAGAGTTTCAGGACGTCCATTCAGATGGCGCGGCAAGAACTGGTTGCGGTGGTTGGTTGCGATGACGTCCTCCTGCCCAACTACGTGAAAACCGTTCTGGAAGCACACGACGCCTATCCGGACGCCGACATTATCCAGCCGGGCGTACGCGTCATCGATGCGGCAGGCCAACGAGTGAAGACCCTCGTGGACACTGTTAAACAACGGATCCTCAAACCCCGGTCTACGTCACCGCTCTTGCTTTCGGGCGAGAAGCTGGCCAGCAGTCTCCTGCACGGCGACTGGCTGTATTGGCCCTCGCTCACCTTCAAGACCGACTCGGTGCGAACAGTTGACTTCCGTGACGAATTCCCCATTATTCAAGACCTTGCCCTCATTGTGGACATGATCCTGCAGGGAAGATCTCTGCTGCTGGTGCCGTCGGAAAGCTTCGCATACCGCCGACACACGGAAAGCGCATCCTCGCGGCTCATTGTGGATGGGTCTCGCTTTACCGGCGAAAGAGACTATTTCTCTTTGGCCGCGCGCCTTGCCCATGCTCAGGGGTGGCGACGGGCGGAGTTGGCTGCGCGGCTGCGTCTCACTTCCAGACTGCACGCTTTGTCGCTGATACCTGCCCTGCTGAGGTCCCGCGACAGCGGCGCTTTTCGCACCATGGTCCGTCACGGGCTGGGAACATAATGGGCAGGGCTAAAAGTACAGTGACGGCTGCCGTCGTGAGCACCTTCAATCCTCAGGCCAACCTCATTCGAAACTGTCTCGCGCTCCTTGAACAGTGCTCCGAGGTGGTAGTCGTAGATGATGGAAGTACTTCCCCTGACGAAGCTGTCTACGCTCAGCTGGGCGCGCTTGGCTGTGTCGTTCTGCGCCTTGAGAGCAACATGGGCATCGCCGCGGCACTCAACAAGGGCGTTGAAGTGGCCCGCTTGCGTAATGCCGCTCTTGAATTCGTACTGACCATGGATCAGGATTCACTCGTACCGCCGGGCTTCGTTCATGCTCTTGAACACGCTGCTGCCGCTGCTGCCGCTGCTGGACTTTCTGTTGGAATGGTTTCGCCCGGCAAGGTCAGCGGATTGCCAAGCCGGCCACTAACAACACATAAAGGCGTGGTCATCGGTGATGAGCCAGTCCAATCAGGACTACTGATACCCGTTGCTTCCCTGGACAAAGTGGGCCAATTTAACGAGAAGCTGTTTATAGATGGCGTCGACAGTGAGTTCTACCTGCGGGCAAAGGCCAACAAGCTACTTTGCATCATTGCCCCCGGACCCGAACTGGTTCATTCACTGGGAGCCATGGTTCCGGCCAGAATCGGCAGTTGGCATCTGAGGCGGGGCCGCAAACCTCTGATGGTGAGAACAGCAGCGCCTTGGCGCTACTACTTCATCGTCCGTAACCGCGTCCTGCTGGCCAGGAGGTTCGCGCTTCAGGAACCGTACTGGAGCATGAGAGGGCTGGTGCTGGACTTACGGCATCTTTTACTGGTGAGCGTTCTGGCACCGGGTAGACGTGAACGGCTCTCCTACGCCCGGCTTGGTCTTCGTGACGGCCTCCTGGGACGCAGCGGTCCACGACCAGAACAGTAGGCCTCGTGCAACTGCCGTTTTGGCACTGGATGCAGAGTGGTGAATGATTGAAGCCATGCGTGGAATTATTCTGGCCGGCGGAACTGGATCGCGGCTGCACCCGATCACCCTTGGCATCAGCAAGCAGCTCGTCCCGGTGTATGACAAGCCAATGATCTACTACCCGCTGTCCACACTCATCCTCGCGGGTATCAGGGATATTCTCATCATTACCACTCCCCATGACGCAGACCAGTTTCAGCGTCTCCTGGGAGACGGGTCGCAGTTCGGCATCAATCTGACCTACGTGCAGCAGCCCTCCCCCGATGGCCTTGCCCAGGCTTTCATTTTGGGTGCGGAACACATCGGGGACGAAACTGTCGCCCTCGTCCTAGGGGACAATATTTTCTATGGCCAAGGGATGGGCACGCAGCTCCGACGCCATGCGGACATAGACGGCGGCGCCGTGTTTGGCTACTGGGTAAAAGATCCCAAGGCCTACGGAGTCGTTGAATTTGATGATGACGGCAGGGCCCTCTCGCTCGAAGAGAAGCCGGAGAAGCCAAAGAGCCACTACGCGGTGCCCGGGCTGTACTTCTACGACAACAACGTTGTGGACATAGCCAAGAGTCTCAAGCCTTCCCCGCGCGGGGAGCTCGAAATTACGGACGTCAACAGGATTTACCTTGAACGAGGCAAGCTTCAGGTTGAGATCCTCCCACGCGGAACCGCGTGGTTGGACACCGGAACATTCAACGACCTCAGCGACGCATCGAATTTCATCCGCACTGTCGAGAACCGTCAAGGTCTTAAGATCGGGGCTCCAGAAGAGATTGCTTGGCGCCAGGGCTTCCTGACCGACGACGAACTCCGCTCCCGGGCAGAACCGCTTGTCAAGAGCGGTTACGGAAGCTACCTCTTGGGCCTTCTGGAGGACTAAGGTCCGCGGCGTGAGCCGCACCTGCCGTCTACCTGCCGTCTTTCCGTGGAGTCTTCATGAGTTGGTTTTCTGTCATTCCCATGGCCGCCGTATGCTTAGCCCTGCTGTTTCTGCCTGGCACGCTACTCATCCTGGCTCTCGGCCTTCGCAACCCTGCCTTTATTGCTGTTGCTCCCCTTCTGACAGTAAGTATTGTGGCCGTCACCGCCATATTGACACCATATTTCGGAGTGGACTGGTCGGTCCTGCCAGTAGCAGTTGCATCACTGTCGCTTGCCGCAGTTTTCCTTGCAGCCCGAAGAATTCCGAAACTACGGCAGCCGCACCAGCCATGGCGGACCGCCATCGGAACTTCCAGACGGATGCTGGTTCTCGCAATAGTGGGCTTTGCTCTCGGCGCTGTCTCGATAGGGCTGCAGTTGCGCGCGGCGTTTGGCCGGCCTGAGAACATCTCCCAGACCTTCGACAATGTCTTCCACCTGAATGCCATCCGTTACGTCCTGGAGACTGGAAACGCCTCTTCGATGACGATTACGGGGATGACGAACGGCGACAATCCTCCATACTTTTATCCCGCTGCTTGGCATGGCTTGGCATCGCTTTTTATACAAGTGACGGGCCTCCCCTTGCCAGTCGCGGTCAACGTACTCAACCTTTGTGTCGCTACAACCGTCTGGACCCTGGGCTGCATGCTCCTGGTGAGGTCGATAATGGGCTCAAACGCCTATGCCATCGGCGCGGCAGGCGTTCTGGCAGCCGGCTTTGGATCCTTTCCCATCCTGTTGCTGGACTTTGGGGTCCTGTACCCGAACTTCCTGTCTGTAAGCATGCTTCCGGGAGCACTGGCCTGCGTAAACGTGTTTTTCGGAACAAGTATCTTTGCGAACGTTGGCCCGCTTGCAAGGTACTCGCTGGCCCCACTTTCAGCCCTCGGCGTTGCCGTCGCTCACCCTAACGGTGTGATGTCTTTGGCAGCCATGTCTGTTCCAATCCTTCTCGCTGCCTTCACAACCTTCGCGATAAGGCAGCGTAGGGCGGGTAGGCCAGCAGGCGTAACGGTCCTCGCGGGCGCGGGACTGCTGATAATTCTCGCCATTATTGCTGTCCTTTGGATGTACGTTCGTCCACCGGCCGCGGCCGCAACGTGGCTGCCCGTACAGACTCCCGGACAGGCAGTCGGGGAGATACTGACTAATTCCGCCATGCAGCGGCCCCCGGCTTGGCTTGTCAGCGTCCTCGTCATCGCAGGCCTAATTTATGTCTTGAAGCGTCCTTCCTCTGCATGGCTCTCCGCTTCCTTCGCGGTCATTGCGGGACTCTTTGTCATGGTTTCCGCTGGCCCTGCAGGGACGCTTCGCGACACTCTGACCGGGGTCTGGTACAACGACAGCTACCGCCTAGCCGCACTGCTCCCGGTGGCCGGGGTGGCCCTGGGAGCTATCGGTGCGGCGTGGGCCATTCAATCACTGCAGAACGGCATCACATCGATTTCCCAACAGACTGCCTTCACTTCCACACTGCGAGCACCGGTTGCTATGTACACTGTTGGACCCCTTGCCTTCTTGGCTGTGCTGGGAATCCTCCAGGCACCACCAATGCTTACGCCGGTCCGGTCCGCACAAGCGAATTACTCAACATCGCCTGACTCCCCCTTGGTCAGTTCCGATGAAATGGCTCTGATCGAAGAACTCGATCAGTATGTACCGCCGGAAGCCACTATCGCGGTCAATCCCTGGACCGGAGGTGCGATGGCGTTTGCCATGGCCGACCGCAACACAACATCCAAGCACACACTCACAACGTATACAAAGGCCACCGAACTGTTGAACGACAAATTTCGGGAAGCAGCAAGCGACCCGGCCGTGTGCCCTGCTGCGCGCGTCAACAACGTTCGCTATGTACTGGACTTCGGGACACGGGAGGTCCATGGGGGAAACCACGGTTTCCAAGGGCTGCAGATTCCCGATGCGACACCGGGGTTCGAGCTTCTGGCCCGGCATGGCGAGGCCAAGTTGTTTGAGGTTACCGCCTGCGACTGACGCCGACATATTGCAGCCGGTTCCAGGGCCTGCCTCACCGTCCTCTTATGAACCCGTGCCGGACCATAGCGCACGAACCGGACAGGCTTCAACCCAGGCATCCCTTTGGATACGTGCGGACAACTCCACTCTCGACTCCATCAAGACCGGGCCTCCGCCAATCCATCCACTGATGAATCCAACGTTGAAGGCGGGGCCACGAATAACAGTCACAAGCCACTGGGCCATCTTTGCGCAATAAGCACGCGCTTGAGGGCGCCAGGGCGCACAGAACCAAGCTAACGCTGCAGGGCCAGAGCGAGTTCGCAACCATGGATTGAGGTTCGTTGCTCCTGCGGCCGGGATCAGGACCGCAGAAGAGCAACTGCTTCATGGATGGACCCATCGAACTTCACATTGCCATGCTCCAGCAGGATGCCGCGCTCACAGATCCGGGACACAAGATCGAGGTCATGGCTGACCACGACGAGGGTCTTCCCGTCGCGGGCCAGTTCCTGGATTTTGTCGATACACTTCCGCTGGAACGGCTCGTCGCCGACAGCAAGGATTTCGTCGATCAGGAATACTTCCGGATCGGTATGCACGGCCACCGAGAATGCAAGCCGCAGGTACATGCCCGATGAGTAGAACTTGACTTCCGTGTCGATGAATTGACCGATCTCGGAGAACTCGACGATGTCATCAAACCGGTCCTTGACCTGCTGTTCAGTCATTCCCAGAATGGCCCCGTTCAGGAAGACATTGTCCCGGCCAGAGAGGTCCGGGTGGAAGCCTGCCCCGACCTCTATGAGGCCGGCTACTCTCCCCCTCGTCTTCACCGATCCCGTATCCGGCAGCATGACACCCGAGATGTGTTTTAGCAATGTAGACTTCCCGGATCCATTCAACCCCAGGAGTGCCACAGTTTCACCGGTCTTGATCTCGACAGTGACGTTCTTCAGGGCATGGAACTTTTCCGAAAGGTCGCCCTTGCGGCCTTTCACCAGCCACACCACTGCTTCCTTAATGGAGCGGGTGTGCCGGAGCACGAACTGTTTGCTGATATCCGAAACTTCAATTGCGTTTACCACTCACAGCTCCTGCGCGAAACGGCCCTCGAGGCGCCGAAAGGTGAATTGGCCCAGTGTGACTACTGCCAAGGCGACCGCGAGGCCAACTGGCAGCCACAGGCTAAAAAGATCAGGGGGCATCGCAGCCGAGCCGTCCGTGGTGGGGAACCAGAAGGCGTAGTGGAACAATTCGACCCCGATGGTGATCGGATTGGCTTGATAAATGGCGAACCATCCTGGGCCCAACTTCTCGTGCACCATGGTCCAGGCGTACATAACGGGCGAGGCCCAGGTAGCCACCATCAACAACATGTCCACGAGGTTTTCCGAGTCGCGGAAGTAAACGTTGGCGGCTCCGAAGAGAAGCCCCAAGCCCGTGGCGAGCAGCCCTACGATGAGAAATCCGGCCACAGCAGCAAGCAACTGAACGAAGTTAGGTTTCCAGCCGGCGATGACGCAGCCGGCTACGAGCACCACCAACTGCGGGAAAAAGTGGACTGCCGAAACCCATACAGAAGCCACAGGAAAGAGTTCCCGCGGCAGATAGATCTTCTTGATCAGGTTCCCGTTATTGACGATCGACCGTGCAGCATTTCCCAGAGCTTCAGAGAAGAAATTGATCAAAACTATGCCGGAGAAAAGGTAAACGGCGTAGTTGGCCAGCCCGTCGGGATTTCTTGGGCTGCGCTCCAGCCCTAGAAAAACGCCCAAGGCCACGTAGAAAACGACGAATTGCACTCCAGGCTTGACGTACGACCACAACAGCCCGAGAACGGAGCCGCGGTAGCGGACCTTGAGTTCCTTGCGCACCAACAGCTTGAGAAGGAAGCTCGACTGCTTTATGTCGCGCAGACCGCTCCCCAGCCCAGGCGTGGTCAGTTCGCTTGGAGAAATTGCGCTCACTTGATCTCGTTCTGGGTGTGCTGCTCGAACGTCTTCCTCCAGGACTCAATGGAGGTGAGGTCGTGCAGGGCAGCCTTGTATTTTTTGCTGAGTGCGGGCCACTCCTTGAGGAGGGCAGCGTGAACCCGAGCGCTTTCCGCCAACATTTTCCGGAGCTGCTGTGGATCGCGCCGGTACCAGGACGCACCGGTTCCTTCGGCGTTCGAGACGACGGCACTGTCGTACTGTGCCATGCGCCACCAACGGTTGTCCTGGTGGGCAACCGTGGTTTGGGGCCGTTCGGCAGTGCTGCCTTTGACAGGGCTTGCCAACTGCCGGACAACGGTCTTGGCTGCCCACGGCAACAACGTGATCTTTGACGGCTGCGAAGGTCCATGACCGCGGCGGGGCGGCTTGTCCATCTTTGGCGAGGGAAAGTCCTCCGGATCCGGACGGAAGACAGAGTCCGAGTGTCCTGACATCATCTCGCGGATCTTGGGCAGTTTTGTGTCAAGCAGGTCCGGCAGGGCCGACGGGCCCTTAAGGACGTCTTCCAGCGCCCATTGACGTCCCTCTGCTGTTGCGTATTGCATCGACACCAGATGCTTTACGTCGGCGTATTGGGATTCCTTGATCACACGGCCGCCAAATTCGTAGGGGCTGTGCAGGAGAGCCGCCACCACCCGGTTCCTGGCGTGGAAGTACGCCTGCCAGCCGACAAGGTCGTCCTTGTCAATCCAGGAAACATGCCATACGGCGGAGCCGGGAAGCGAAACAGTCGGATAACCGTGGGCCTTGGCCCGCAGGCCGTATTCAGAGTCGTCCCATTTGATGAACAGCGGAAGCGAAAGTCCTATCTCCCGGATCACCTGGGTGGGGATCAGGCACATCCACCAGCCGTTGTAATCTACATCGCAGCGGCGGTGCAGCCAGGACGTTTGACGCAAATTCGAGGACATGAAGTCGTGACCCAGAATCATGTCCTCGCTGGGCAGGGACGGCTGGAACCTATACGGGTTCACAATCTCGCCGAAGGTGTGCAGCACAGTTCGGTTGTACAGGTCAAACATGTGGCCGCCCACGAGGGTGGGCGTCTTGCAGCGATCAGCGAAGGTCAGGAGTCGAATGATGCTTTCAGGTTCGACGACGACGTCATCGTCCATGAGCAGGACGTAGTCGCTGCCGTTTTCCACCGCTTCAAACATGCCCCGGGCGAACCCGCCGGACCCGCCGAGGTTGGTCTGGTTGATAATGCGCAGTTTCCCGTTCAGCGACTTCTTGACGTCGTCGAAGCCTTCTGCCTCGGAAAGCTTCTGGGTGCCTTGATCGACGATGAGGATCTCTTGAACATGCTCGAGCGCTTCCTCGCTCTCGGCAAGCAGGCGGAGATTGTTCAGGCAAAAGTCAGTCTTGTTAAGAGTGGTGATCTGAAGAGTGACAGATCCCGGTTTGCTCTCCGTAGCGGGCCCCTGCCACTCGGCGTCGAGCATAATGAGCGGCTCCGTGCCAGCGAGAAGGTCAAACCAGTACCAGCCGCCGTCACCGAAGGGTGCGAGGGAAAGCTCGAAGTGGTTGTCTGCAATCCCCTCGACACGGCGCGTGTCCACGCGCTGCAGAGAGCCCCGGGCATTGGACTTGTACACGATGACTGAACCCGTGCCTTGGGTCCGGACCTGGAGACGAATCTTGTCCACGGTCGTCCAGCGTCGCCAGTAGCTGGCGGGGAATGCATTGAAGTAGCTGCCAAACGATACCCGCTCGCCTGCACGTACGGACGTGGAATGCCGGGAAAGGAAGTCCTCAACGTGGGCTTCCTTTGTCGGGCTGCTAATAGTCCGGGCACTCGCAGGCTTACCGTCCCGGTCACCCACGGTGGGCAGTTGAATGCCGGTGGCAGTCCCCATATCCATGTAGAGGGGGACCGTGTCCATCTGGCTTGCACTCGGTAGTATCACCCGCTGCAGTGTGTCCCATCGTTCAGAGGCAACCCTGTCCGCAGCAGCCGTCGTGTTCTTTGGGCTTTCGGTTGAGACACTCATGCGTCCACGCCTCCGCTTTCGAGCTCTGCGCCGCTTTCATAATGCGGCCGGATCTTGTTGTCGAACATGCTCAGCGCCGATCCGATGGCCATGTGCATGTCCAGGTACTTGTAGGTGCCAAGCCGGCCGCCAAACAGGACGTCTTTCTCTGCAGCAGCGAGGTCGCGGTACTTGAGTAGGCGCTCCCTGTCGGCGGAGGTGTTGACTGGGTAGTACGGCTCGTCGCCCTTCTCGGCGAAGCGTGAGAATTCACGCATGATGACGGTCTTTTCCGTCTGGTAGTCGCGCTCCGGGTGGAAGTGGCGGGGCTCGATAACCCGGGTGTAGGGGACGTCGTCGTCGTTGTAATTCACCACTGACGTGCCCTGGAAGTCCTCGATATCGAGGACTTCCTCCTCGAAGTCAATGGTGCGCCACGAGAGGTCGCCCTCGGCGTAGTCGAAGTAGCGGTCAACCGGCCCGGTGTACACGACGGGGATGTTGCCGACAACCTTGTTCTTGCTGTACTCGTGCGACTCGTCAAAGAAATCGGTATTCAGCCGCACGTCGATGTTCGGGTGCTCTGCCATCTTTTCGATCCAGGCCGTATAGCCGTTCGTGGGGAGGCCCTCGTACTTGTCGTTGAAGTACCGGTTGTCGTAGTTGTAACGCACAGGCAGCCGGGAGATGATGCCGGCGGGCAGGTCCTTGGGATCCGTCTGCCACTGCTTGCCGGTGTAGTGCTTGATGAACGCTTCATACAAAGGCCGCCCGATGAGCTGGATTCCCTTGTCGTTGAGGTTCTGGGGATCAGTTCCAGCAAGTTCGCCGGCTTGTTCCTGAATGAGCTCCCTCGCCTGGCCGGGGGTGAGGTTGGCGCGAAAGAACTGATTGATGGTGGCCAGGTTGATCGGCAGGGAGTAGACCTCGCCCTTATACACGCCGTACACCTTGTGGACGTAGTTCGTGAAGGTGGTGAACCGGTTGACGTACTCCCACACGCGCTCGTTGGACGTGTGGAACAAGTGTGCACCGTACCGGTGCACCTCGATGCCGGTCTGCTCTTCCATCTCGCTGTATGCATTGCCGCCGATGTGGTGGCGGCGGTCGATGACGACGACCTTCAAGCCGAGCTCGGTAGCGGCCTGTTCTGCGATTGTCAGGCCAAAAAAGCCGGACCCTACAATGACGAGGTCAGCGGTCACAAAATCTCCTGGTTTGAATGCGGGCAGCGCAATGGTGCGCATTGTCTGCTGCTCTAGCCTACCCGAGTGATTGTGGCGCCCGTCGAATCCGGCTGCTGTCACCCCTCGACTCACTGGGCATTGCTGGGGGTCCCGGCTGAGCACTGGGGCGGTCCACAACATGGCTGCCAGCGCACCCAGGGGGCTTATCCACATAGGACATGACGGAGTGCGCGCATTCAGCGCCTCTGGCTAGCGTGGGTATAAAGGCACCAAAGGATCTGCACCCATGACGCTTCACTGCACCCTGGTCCGAGGCCCGCAGTCGCCGCAGCCCGGACCGCCCCTGGAACTCACTGTCGCGGCCCCTCCCGGCACGTCCGGTGCGCGGATCCACGCTGAGCTTGTCAGGACGTTCGGCACGGGAGCTGTCTTTGTTGGCGGGGAGGACCTCTGCTCCCTGAGCCTCGGAACGGCGCCCCTGGTCCCGGGCGCCGTGCTGGTTGACGGCGGAAGCCAGCCCGCTGGCCGGAGATCCCGGCGGCGGCCCGACTCCGATCCCGCCGCCCCCATCGCTTTGGCTGTTCACAGCGGCGCCGGAGCCGGCACCCTGATCCCCCTGCAGCGCGGCACGTACACCATCGGCAGAAGCAATACGCGCATCGTGATCCCGGACCCTGAACTTTCCCGGGAACATGCCCGCCTGGTAGTCACCGAAAAGGACATCATGATCGTCGATCTGGGCAGTGCCAACGGCACGTACATCGACGGCGAACGGGTCCGCCATGCACTGATCTCGACGGTTTCCTCCATCCGCTGCGGCAGTTCGATGATGTCCCTGGTCTTTCTGGATGCCCCGGACAAAGCACTTGCCGACGCCGGCACTTCAGTCCAGGATCCCCTCACCGTTGCGGGGCGTCCAGAGTCCGGCAACCGTGGCATCCTTTTGCTTACTGCCGTGCTCCCCCTGGCCGTCGGCATCGGACTCGCAGTCCTCACAGGCATGTGGATGTTCCTTGCTTTCGCTGCGGTTTCGGCGGTATCCGTGCTTATCCCGCTGACCTCCGGGCGCCGCCAGCGGCGGGAATTCACGAAAAGGATCAGCGCCGCGGTCAAGGATGACCAGAAGCGGCGGAACCGCGCCGGTCCGTCACTGGCGCTGCTGGTGCTTGCTGCGACCCACGCCCAGGTTGCGCCTTCTACAGCACGCGCGGAGGCCAGGGTGTGGCTGCGGCTGGGACTGGCTCCCCAAACGGCCAACCTGAAGATTGAATCAGGGAGCGCTCAGCACGCCATTCCGTCTGTCGGGGAAGTGCCCGTGATGTTGAACCCGGCGCATAGCCCCACCACCTTGCGGGGATCGCGCACCATGCTGGACGGAATGCTGCGATCACTCGTCATGCAACTGGCCGGGTATCCAGGAGGCTGCAGGACACGCATGGTGATCTGCGGCCGTCCAGTAAGCCTTCCCCTGCCTGCCCGTTTTCTCCATAGTGTGACTTTCGCCGTGTCCCGGCAGGCGTGCCTGCGCGCGATCACCGACGGTTTTACTCGTGACTTTGACCATGGCATCCTCCTGCTCACGGCCTCCCTGGGCAAGGATGCGGCAGGGCTGCGCGAAACGGCGGCTCAGCAGAACTGGCAAGTGCTCGAGTTTTCTGCGGCTGACAGCCCACCCGGCGTCTCCGACATAAAACTGACCGAGGGGCAATCACGCCTGCGGGAACCGGGCAGGGAGGTTACGTTCGTCCCGGACCTGGCACCTGATGACGTGTTCAGCAGCTACTGCAGACGACTGGCAGCTTTCCCGGGACTGCTTAACCGCGCGGAGAACTCAGTTCCCTCCGCCTGCACCCTTGACGACCTGCTCCCGCCTTCCCCCGCCCACACTGCTGCCCGCTGGAACTCGCCTGCCAGCGCAGGAACCCTGGCAGTCCCCCTGGGCATGCAGGCAGCGGGCCCCCTGGTCCTGGACCTGCAAACCGATGGCCCGCACCTGCTGGTGGCAGGGACAACGGGCTCAGGCAAATCGGAGCTGCTCCGCACTCTGGTGCTGGCACTGGCCCTCACCCATCCGCCGGACCGGGTCAATTTCCTCTTTGTCGATTTCAAAGGCGGTGCCGGTCTCGGCCCCTTGGCCGGCCTGGACCATTGCGTCGGCGTCCTGACCGATTTGTCCGCCCATGAGCTCGAACGGACGCTCACCTCACTTACGGCTGAAATCAGGCTTCGTGAGCAAATCCTCGCCGCTGCACAGGTCCCGGACCTTGCCGCCTACCGGGAAACACCAGCCTCCGGGGATCGTCCCCTTCCCCACCTGGTCATTGTCATCGACGAGTTCCGCATGCTCGTGGACGACGCCCCCGAAGCGCTCCGCGAACTGATGCGCATCGCCTCCATCGGCCGCTAGCTTGGACTGCACCTGGTCATGGCCACCCAGCGGCCCCAGGGAGCACTGACCGCGGATATCCGGGCAAACGTTACTTCCAGCATTGCGCTCCGGGTCCAATCCGACCTGGAGTCCCACGACATCCTCAAAACCAAGGCCGCTGCCGGAATAAGCCTCAGCACGCCGGGCCGCGCTTTCCTTGCCCGAGGCACGGAGCCGCCCCAGGAGTTCCAATCTGCATCCGCCGTGCTCCCCGCACCCGACAGTGACGTAGATGAAGTCACCGTTCAGCTCACCACTGATTTCCTCTCGGCCCGCGACCAAGACAACCCTGCCGGAACAGACGCCTCGGGCCGGACCCCGGCACAGGCAGCAGCCCCTCTCGTTGCGATGGTTCGGGATCTTTGGGCGTCGCAGGCAGGATCTGCACCCCGGCTTCCGGTAGCCCCTCCGCTGCCGCTCAAGGCCGCCCGGCCCGAAACAGGTCCGGCCGGGGCGCTCCCGGAACCCGGCGGGACACAAGGGAAGGCCGGTGCTTTGGGCCTGCTCGATGTGCCCCACCAGCAGGAAATCAGATCGCTGGTCTGGAACCCGTCAAAAGACGGCCATCTTGCTTTGATAGGAAGTCCGGTATCAGGAGCATCCGAAGCTCTCGAGCTGGCAGTCCACGACGTGGCAGAACATGAGGACGAAACACACTGCTACTTCCTGGACGCGGCCGCGGTTTTCAATGGGCTGGCGGTGCACCCTCGGACCGGAGCCCACACCGGGCTGCATGAGTTGCGGCGCGGCGTCCGCGTCCTGGAACGGCTGGGCCGGGAAATGGCCGCCCGGCTGAGCCGGACTGACCACGGGGGCGTTCCGCTGCTTCTCGCCATCTCCGGATGGGGTTCCTGGGTCTCGGCTTTTCGTGCCGGCCCGTTGGCCTGGGCCGAGGAACTGGTGCAGGATCTTGTCCGCGACGGCGCCAGGGCGGGTATCACCGTCATCATTTCCGGGGAGCGGGAACTCGTCACCGCCAGGTTCTGCGGGTCCCTGCCCAACCGCATCTATTTCCCCACCGGTTCAAATGAGGACAGCAGGATAGCCTGGCCAAGGATGCCGTCCACGGCCGCGGTCAAGGGCCGGGGAGTAGCGTTTGGTTCCATCGCCTGCGGCACCGCGTCCGTGTGCCAACTTTACGAACCCGCTCCTGACGTTTCCGGGCCCCCCGGCGCCGGCAGCAAGGCGACGCAGCAGTCCGGGAAGCGGCCGTTCCGCATTGAACCGCTGCCCGCACTGGTAACAGCCGCGGAGGTCAGGGCGGCAGTGGAACGAATGGAGGATCCGGGAGCGGAATCGGACCCGGGACAGTCTTCGTTCATGAATGCAGTCACGCATGAAGCGGGGACCGGGACAGTCGACGCCGGGGAGGCCGGGGAGGCCGGGGAGGCCGGGGAGGCCGGGACGGATGTTCCAGAAGGCTTATCGGCGCCCGGCGTGGTTCGGGTTCCACAGCGCCGGAAGGCCTGTCCTTCCATGCCGCGGAACGTGCTTTTCGGCGTCGGTGGTGACGAGCTGGACCCCGTCTTTGTGCACGTCCCGCCAGGCGGCACCTTCGCCGTCCTGGGGGGACCAGGGTCCGGGAAAACGAACTTCCTGCAGGCCCTGCAGACGCTGAATCCCGATGCGGACCCCTGGATTCACCCAGGCAGGATGAGTGACCCCGGCGAGTTATGGAAGGGAACCTTGAAAAAGGCGAGGGAGGGAACACTGCCCGGAAAAGCAGTGCTGTTGGTGGACGACATCGACCTCCTGGCTGCGGGGCCCCTGAGGGACATCTCTGACTTGCACGCGTTGGGCCATGCAGTAATCTTCACGGCCAACTACAGTCCTTTGCTGATCCAGCGCGTCCCGCTGGCCATGGACGCGCGCGCCGCCGGGACTGGACTCCTGCTGTCCCCGCGGTCAACGTCGGAGGGAGACCTCTACGGAGTCCGCTTCGAGATAGAACCCAATCCGCCCGCAGGCAGGGGTGTGCTGATTGCCCGAGGCAAGTCGTCGGCGGTTCAGGTGGCCTGGACAGGCACGTAGTGACACGACGTGGCAGCCGGTCACAGCGCCGGGGTGGATCCTCCGGTGCGGGAAGCGTAGCTGATCACTTTGTTGTGGAAAAGGAGCACGATCGCGGCGACCGCGGGAAGCAGCATTGCGAGGCCGGCGAGCACGAGGCCACCGCTAAGGGTTGGCAACCCGATGGTCAGAACGAACAGCTGCGCAACAAGGGCAGCAGCACGGGTCCAGCGGTAGCCCCGGTAAAGATAGACGCCGACCGCGTACAGCCACGCCGAAAAAGCCAGCAGTAACCCCAACGTGAAAACCGCTCCCCAGAAGGACAGGACCGGGCTTCCGATGGCCAGCTGGTACCCGTACCAGCAAGCAGCGAGCAGAAGGGCCGTGGCTTCCACGGCAACCACCAAAGTCACGACAATCACCGCCGGTGGCCGGGGACCCTGGGCACCCCCATCAGGCCTCTGCGGCCCCTGGCCGGGTTCTTCGGAAGAGGAAGGCGGGTTCGCTGGGTTTATTGGGGGTCTTGACACACTGGCACCCTACCGGACATAGTCGGACAGTGGTTGGGGCCATCACCGCCAGTGTGACGCATCGCTCAGCTTTCCGCGGATATCAAGCGTTATTACCTCTTGTTTACACGCCGTTAACATGACAGGCTTGATCCAGATGACCAAGGGGGCCCTGCCGGGCCCTTTTCCTTTGTAGCCACTAGTGAATAATTTCACAAGGGCTCTTCCCAGAAATGGAGCAACTGATCAGCATGGATTGGCGTAACCGCGCAGCGTGCCTTGAAAAGGACCCCGAACTCTTCTTCCCCGTCGGGAACACCGGGCCAGCCCTTCTGCAGATCGAAGAAGCAAAAAGCGTCTGCCGCCGCTGCCCCGTCGTGGACACGTGCCTGCAGTGGGCTTTGGAGTCGGGCCAGGACGCAGGCGTCTGGGGCGGCATGAGCGAAGACGAGCGCCGTGCGCTGAAGCGCCGCGCTGCCCGCGCCCGCCGCGCTTCCTAGGCACACCGCAAAGCACAAGCAACAGCCCCGGCTGCAACCACAAGGTTGCAGCCGGGGCTGTTGCTTGTTCGGCCTGACCGACCTGGAGGTCGGGCCGACCAGCAGCTTTCCTTGCCGTGGACCTACTTGCCTGCCAGGCTGATCCGGATCTCCACTGCGGTGCCGCCGCCTTCGCGCGGCCGCCACTGGATAGTCCCGCCGAGCTCGCTGGTCACCAGGGTCCGTACGATTTGAAGCCCCAGCCCCTCAACGTGAGGCGTATCCGGAAGTCCCACGCCGTCGTCGGCAATGGTGACGGTGAGTTCCTCACCGTCATCCCCCTCGGAGCGGTCAGCGATGAGCCAGACAGTCCCGGCCCTGCCTTCGAGCCCGTGCTCCACAGCGTTGGTCACCAGTTCATTGATGACCAAGGCCAGCGGGGTGGCAAGATCGCTCGGTAGCTCTCCGAAAGTGCCGGATCGTTCCGTCCGGACCTGCTGCGAGGGTGAGGCGACTTCGGCCGACAGCCGGAACTGGCGCCCGATCAGCTCGTCGAAGTCAACGCTCTGGGTGAGCCCCTGGGACAGTGTCTCGTGGACGAGCGCAATGGTGGCCACCCGGCGCATGGCCTGCTCCAGCCCTTGCTTTGCTTCGTCGCTGACCATGCGGCGGGACTGCATGCGCAGCAGCGCCGCGACAGTCTGCAGGTTGTTCTTGACCCGGTGGTGGATCTCGCGGATTGTGGCGTCTTTGGTCACCAGCTCCATTTCACGCCGGCGAAGCTCCGACACATCACGGCACAGGACCAGTGCACCGAACCGTTGCTGCTCGTCCCGCAGCGGAATGGCGCGCAGGGAAAGGCTCACGCCACGGGATTCAATTTCACTGCGCCAAGGCATCCGCCCGGTAACCACCAAGGGCAACGTCTCATCAACCATGCGGCGGTCCTTCAGCAGGCTGGCGGTCACCTCGGCCAGTGAGCGGCCCTCCAAGGACTCCCCGTCACCGAGCCGCCTGAACGCAGAGACTCCGTTGGGGCTCGCGTACTGCACGATTCCCTCCGCATCCAGCCGGATGAGTCCGTCCCCAACCCGGGGTGCACCGCGGCGGGAACCCGTGGGCGAGGCGAAGTCCGGCCACAGCCCCAGCGTGCCCATCCGGAGGAGGTCGTATGCACACTGTCGGTAGGTCAGTTCAAGGCGCGAAGGCATCCGCGAGCTGGAGAGGTCCATGTGGGTGGTGACCACCGCCAGCGTGCGCCCGTTGCGGACCATGGGAACGGCCTCCACGCGGAGGGCCATATCGCTGCTCCAGTTGGTTTCGCTGGAGCGCTCGATGGAACGGCTGTTCCAGGCCTTGTCCACAAGGGGCTGAAGGTCTGAGCGGATGCCCTCCCCCACGAAGTCCCCGTGGAACACGGTGTGCGTGGTGGAGGGCCGCACGTGGGCGAGCGCCACGTAACCAAGCTCAGGGTGGGGAAACCATAGGGCCAGGTCGGCGAAAGCAAGGTCCGCAACCATCTGCCAGTCCCCCACCAGGAGGTGCAGCCACTCGGCATCGCCCGGCCCAAAATCAGCGTGTTCCCTGATAGGGTCCGTAAAGATTGCCACTGCACCTCCATTTTCGACGCCGGACTTGCTAGCGTCGGACGATTGACCTCAAGAGCCTCAATGCTACCGACAGTGACGCCATATCGTCGGCCTCGAGCGAATTCACCTCGTCGAACATGCTCTTCGCCCTGGTGAGCTGCTCTGCATTCCGGGCCTCCCAGTCCTTCAGCCGCGCTTCCGGCGAGTCAGCGGCGGCAGTGGCGTCCAGCACCGCCGTCGTCATGTCCGAGATGGTGGAGTACAGGTCATCCCGCAAGGCTGCCCTGGCCAGCGCCTGCCACCTGTCCTGCCGGGGGAGGCTGCTGATCCGTTCCAGCAGTGAATCTGCATGGAACCGGTTGAACACGGTGTAGTAAACGGCGGCGATCTCTTCCACCGGGTCCTTGCGCACGTGGGCAATCTTGGCGATGTCCAGCAGCACGAAGCTTTCGAAAAGCTCTGCCCAGCGCAAGGCCAGACCTTCCGGCAGCTCCCACTCGCGTGCGTTCTCCAGCCAGCTGGCAACCCGTTCCCGGTCATCGCCGCGCAGGTACTCCAGCAGGCGCGCGCGCATCGGTTCCATCACCGGTTTGAACTCCGAGACCACGTCTGCGATGGGCCGCGACAGCGTTCCCTGTCCCAGGAGCCAGCGGACGGCCCGGTCCAGCAGCCGCCGGACGTCCAAGTGGACAGTGCTCCAGTGCTCCGTGGGGAAGGACGCCGGGAGGTTGTTCAGTTCCCCCACCATGGTGTCCAGATCGTAGACCTCCCTCAGCGCAACAAACGCCTTGGCCACGGCCACTTCGCTGGCGGACGTTTCCTCCATCACCCGGAAGGCGAACGTAATGCCGCCGAGGTTGATGATGTCGTTGGCAACCACTGTGGCAATGATTTCGCGGCGAAGCGGGTGGGTGTCCAGTTCGGCGTCGAAGCGTTCGCGCAGCTGCGCGGGGAAATAGGCGCGCAGCGTTTGCCTGAACCAAGGGTCATCGGCCAGGTCGCTTTCCCGCAGCGCCGTCGCCAGCTCGATCTTCGCATAAGCGGCCAGCACCGAAAGTTCCGGTGATGTCAGTCCCTGCCCCTGCTGCAGCCTCTCGTGCAGGGTCTCCGTGGTGGGAAGCGCCTCAAGGTCCCTCTTCAGGTCGGCTTTCTTTTCCAGCCAGTCCATCAGCCGTTCGTAGCTGGGGCTCCACTCGGCAACCCGGGTCCGGTCATTCAGCAGCAGGATGTTCTGGTCGATGTTGTCTTCGAGCACGAGCCGGCCCACTTCGTCAGTCATCGACGCCAGGAAGCCTGCACGTTCCTCGGGAGACAGCTTTCCGGCCGCCACCATCCGGTCCACGAAAATCTTGATGTTCACTTCATGGTCGGAGCAGTCCACGCCGGCGGAGTTGTCGATGGCGTCGGTGTTGAGGATGACTCCCTGCAGCGCCGCCTCAATGCGCCCGCGCTGCGTCATGCCGAGGTTTCCACCTTCGCCCACCACCTTGACGCGCAGGTCCCGGCCGTCGACGCGGATCGCATCGTTGGCCTTGTCCCCGACCATCGCGTTTGTTTCGGTGCTCGCCTTGACGTATGTACCGATGCCGCCGTTGTAGAGCAGGTCCGCGGGGGCCAGGAGGATCGCGCGGAGGAGTTCCGGCGGGCTGAGTTCGGTTGTATCGGCCGGCAGGCCCAGCGCGGCACGAATCTGGGTCGATACAGGAATGGACTTGGCCTGTCGGGCAAAAACGCCGCCGCCCTCACTGATCAGCGATTTGTTGTAGTCATCCCATGAGGACCTGGGCAGCTCAAACAAACGCTGCCGTTCCACGAAAGAGGCTTCCTCGTCGGGGTTGGGATCGAGGAAGATGTGCCGGTGGTCGAAGGCGGCGAGGAGACGGATGTGGCGGGAGAGCAGCATGCCGTTGCCGAACACGTCGCCGGACATGTCACCCACGCCGACCACGGTGAACGGCTGGGTCTGCGTATCAAGGTCGAGCTCGCTGAAGTGTCGCTTCACCGACTCCCACGCGCCGCGGGCGGTGATGCCCATGGCTTTGTGGTCGTACCCCACGGAGCCGCCGGACGCGAACGCGTCCCCAAGCCAAAATCCGTACTCCGCAGACAGGCCGTTGGCAATGTCCGAGAAGGTCGCAGTGCCCTTGTCGGCAGCCACAACGAGGTAGGAATCGGCGTCGTCATGCCTGACAACGTCCGACGGCGGCACGAGACTTTCGCTGTCACCCTCCGTAATGAGGTTGTCGGTAATGTCCAGCAGGCCCCTGATAAAGGTCTTGTAGCTTTCGATCCCTTCCGCCATCCAGGCGGCACGGTCTGCGGTGGGGTCCGGCAGCTGCTTGGCGAAGAACCCGCCCTTGGCGCCCGTGGGCACGATGACCGCATTCTTCACTGTCTGCGCCTTCACCAGCCCGAGGATCTCGGTGCGGAAATCCTCGCGGCGGTCGGACCAGCGCAGCCCGCCTCGGGCCACCTTGCCGAAGCGGAGGTGGACGCCCTCGACGCGCGGCGAGTAGACCCAGATCTCGAACATGGGGCGCGGGAACGGCAGGCCCTCGATCCGTGATGGATCGAGTTTGAAGCTCAGGTGCGCCCTGTCCTGGTAGTAGTTCGTCCGGAGCGTCGCCTCGATCAGGTTGACGAACGTGCGCAGGACCCTGTCGGCGTCGAGCGTTGCCACCTTCTCGATGGACACGTCCAGGTCCTTGCGGACGGAGGCTTGGGCCTCGGCCCGCTCGTCGTCGCTCAGGGACGGGTCGAAGCGCGCCGCGAAGAGGGCGTTAAGCCCCTTGGTCACCCGGGGGTTAGCCAGAAGGGTGTCTGCCATGAACCCAAATGAGTTGGTGTTGCCCATCTGGCGCATGTACCGCGCATAGGCCCGCAGCACGGTGACCTGCCGCCAGTGCAGGCCCTCCCTCAGGACCAGCCGGTCGAAGCTGTCCGATTCGGATGCGCCCGTGACTGCAGCGCCGAAGGAATCGGCCAGCAGTTGCCCGGTTGAGAGCGGATCCACTTTGGCCGGGTACTTCAGGCCCAGGTCATACAGGAAAAAGTCGCGGCTGTCCGCGGTTTCAATTTCGAAGGGCCGCTCGTCAAGGACTTCCAGGCCAAGGTTGTGGAAGTACGGGAGGATCTGGCTGAGGCTCTTGGGTTCCAGCATGTAGAGCTTGACGCGTGCGTCCTCCTCCAGCGTTGCACCCGCCCCTTCCGGAAGGTAGACGTGAACGCCGGGCCGCTCCTGGACAGTACCTTCGGCCCGTTCCGCGGCGGCGCCGTACTTCTCGAAGCGCGCAATGTCTTCGAGGGCGTCCTCCACTTCGTAGTCCACGCGGTAGCCGGCCGGGAATGCCTCGGACCAGATGGCGGCAAGCTCCTTGGCGTCGGCAACATCCCGGCTCTCGCGCAGCACCTCTGCGATGCCTTCGCTCCACGAACGGGCGGCACGGACAAGGCGCTTCTCGAGTTCCACGGTATTTACGCCACTGACGTCGGCATTCTTGGGCAGCCGGATGCGGAAGAACAGCCGCGCGAGGGCCGACTCGGTCATGCGGGCTTCGTAGTCGATGGAAACAGCCTGGAACGTTTCGCGGAGTTCCTGCTCGATGCGGAGCCTGACGTTGGTGGTGTACCTGTCCCTGGGGAGGTAGACCACAGCGGACATGAACCTGCCGTAGATGTCCGGCCTGAGGAAGAGCCTGGTGCGGCGGCGCTCCTGCAGCTTCTGGATCCCTAGGGCCGTTGCGGCCAAATCCTGGATCTCGATCTGGAACAACTCATCCCGGGGGTAGGTTTCCAGGATCCCCAGCAGGTCCTTCCCGGAGTGGGAGTCCGGCGGGAAGCCGGCGCTCTGGAGCACCGCATCGACCTTTTCCCGCACGATGGGAATGTCCCGGACGGAGCCGGTGTAGGCGCTGGTGGCAAAGAGTCCAATAAAGCGGCGCTCGCCATTGACGTTGCCCTCGGCGTCGAAGCTCTTGACCCCGATGTAGTCCAGGTACGCCGAACGATGGACGGTTGACCTGGAGTTTGCCTTGGTGATGACCAGGGCACGCTTTTCCCGCGCTTTTTTCCGGCCTGTATCCGTGAGGTGCTGGATGTGGGGCGAGTCTTCGGAGTCCCTAAGCAGCCCCAGGCCGCTGTTGTCGCGCAGCTCCAGGACGTCTTCGCCGTCGACGTTCACCAGGTCATACTCCCGGTAGCCAAGGAACGTGAAGTTCCCGTCGTCGAGCCAGCGCAGCAGGTCCTTCGCCTGCCGGAGCTCCGCGATCTGTGCAGGATTTGCGATCTGGTCCAGGCTTTCGGCGATCTGGACGGCCCTCTGGCGCATCTTGGGCCAGTCCTCGACGGCGGCGCGCACATCCTTGAGCACACGTTCCAGTCCCTCGAGGAGGGCTGCCTTTGCCTCCTGTGAGACACGGTTAATCTCGACGGCGATCCAGGACTCCATGTGGGAGGCATTCCCGCCCTGGGCAATCAGGTGCGAAAGGTTGGGCATGGCAGCCGTGTCGCCGCTGGATATCCCGAGGTGCGCAGGGACCCTGTTGACCTTGGCGAGCTCGCCGCTCTCCCGGTTACGCGTCGCCACGAACAGTGGGTGGAGTACCAGCTTGATGGCGGCATGCTGCCGGACAAGCTCGGCATTCACGGAATCGACCAGGAATGGCATGTCATCGGTAACAACGAAGACGACGCTGCTGTCTTCCTCGTCCATGATGGCAATTTTCGCCTGGCCCCTTTGCCGGACCGAGGCAACGTCCCGGTGATGGTCCGCCCGTGCCACCAGCACGTCCCGCGGGTAGGCCCGGGCGTCCTCTTCAGCTAGGTGCTGGTAGTAGTCCCCAATGAAACCCTCATCGCCTTCAATGGAAAGGGGCTGATCCTCCACGCTGGATCCAGACGACATCGACAAACGCCTCCATCACGAAATATTTGCTGCACCATTGCAGCTCTTATGGCGAGCCTAGTCCTTCGCCCGGCGCCTTGCTGTGGAAGAAAAGACAGAGGATTTTCGCTTTTGTTGGGCGGGTGCACAAACGAGTTCGCGGATGGCATGGCGGAGCGGGGAATCGGGGGCAGCTTCAAGCAGCAGCGAGCCACCCAGGAGGGCGGCGTCCGCCGCCGCAGGGTCATGGGGCAGGAACCCTTTCAGTTCGAAAGCCGGGCCGTATCGTTCCCAGGCGTCCCTCAACTGGCGTTCCGGCCCCCTGCCCACGGACGAAGCACGCACCCTGTTCATCACAACAATGGGCGAAACACCTGGGACAGCCTCGTCCAGTTCGGTGAGGCCGCGCACCAGCCGTGGGACCCCGACCGGATCGGCGGCGCCGACCGCGTAAACCGTATCGGCAAGTTCCAGGGACCGCAGGGTTGCCGCATTCCGGCGCGGCGCCATCGTGTCGAAGCTGAGCTCCTCATCCGCTTCAAGGCAAAACCCGGCATCCACCACCACCACTTCAGCTAATTCCCGCGCGCGGTCGAGGACGAGCGCGAGGGCTGAGGCGCGAAGCTCCGTCCATCGGTCCGCACGCGTGATGCCCGTGAGCACCCTGAAAGTGCCGGACTTGGTTGCCACCGGAGCTGCAATCTTTTCGAGTGCCTCCCGATCCAACAGGCCCTGGTCCGCGAGGCGGCAGGCCTGCGCCAGGCCAGCGGACTCATCGAGGAGCCCGAGCACGGCTGCAATGCTGGCACCGTAGCTGTCAGCGTCGACAAGAATCACTCCTTTTCCATCCACCGCCAGTTCGCCTGCCATGTTCGCAGCCAGGGTGGTCCGGCCGGGCGCTCCAGCCGGACCCCAGACGGCAATGATCCTCCCCTGCCCAGGTTCCTCCGGGCCTGGAAGCGGCCCCACCGGGACCGGCTTCAGAGCACCGCCGGGATCAGCCGGACTGCTCCTGGGGGCAGTGCGCAGTCCCGATCCCGACAGCTGGGACACGGCCTCGGCAATCCGGTCCGACAGTGCAGCGGACTCCACGCCGGTCAGCGCGGAATCTACCCCTATCGCCCGCAGCCTGGCCGCTTCATCGGCGTTGTCAGTCAGGGCAACAATGGCCACCCCAACAGCTGAGAGCCGGTCCACCAGCGAGGACGTCAGCCCCTCAGACCCCTCCGCTACGACCGCCGCCCGCGCCAGCCCGCTTTGGCATGCAGCAAGAAGCTCGGTAAGTTCCGTACATCTCCGGACCACAGTGACAGGACCGTGCAACCGTTCCAGCCCACCGACCAGATCTTCCCGGCTCTGGCCAACGGTGACCACCGGTATGCTCATTTGGCGCCGCCGCCCGGGTTCCAGACCACCGAGATCTTTGCCCCGTTTGCTTGGGCTCCCAGCAGCGCAGGCATGTGACTGTCCTCCACCAGCACCATGAGGACGGTTTTCCTCGATGATCCCAATGCCGTGGAGCCGGCTGTTACCTCGGCGATCTCAGCACCGGACAGGAGGAGCTTCGGCTCGCTGAAGCCGTTTCGGGCGTCCGCCTGGGCAACCCAGACGTCCACCCTGGCTCCGGCTACTGCCTGCCCCGGGAGCGCTTCATCGATGGAAAGCGCCACCGGCTTTCGGTCGAGTTCGTCTACCGCGCCAAGGCTGGCACGGGGAACCAGCTGGTTCTTTCCGATGCGCTGAACCGCCACGACGCCCTCCGGGAGCCCCGACTCTGCCGTGATGTACTGGCTCTCGGTGTCCCCCAGGCGCACTTTCGCACGCACCAGGTTGTCCTGGGTCAGCCGCTCCCCTACTGCGATACCATCACGCGCCGCGAAAACTTCGGTTGTCCGGTCCGCGCTGCCGACGAGGAAGACGACACCGGCCACGGAAACCAGGACCAGGAGGATTCCCGCCAGCAGCCGGGGATCCTTCCAGGACGGCCGCTTCAGCCGTGCCGCTGTGGCAGATACTTCAGGCACCATCTAGTTTTCTCCCCCCGTAAGCCGGCCCTGCTCGCCGTTTCACCCTCATTGTTACCGCCGGGACGCCGGAACAAAAGTCATCACTGCAAACAAGGCCAATCTGTGGATAACAACAGCACCTGCGGCCATTCGATGGCAAAATGGAAGCATGCCCAGGTTCCTTACGCTCGCAGATGTTGCCGAGCAGCTCCAGATCAATTCTCCGGCCGCGTACGCACTGGTCCGCAGCGGTGAACTGAAAGCCATCCAGGTTGGCGGCAGGGGTCAGTGGCGCGTGGAAGAGAAGATGCTGGAGCAGTACATCGAGGAGCGCTACGCCGAGGCAAGCCGGATGATCCAGGAGTCGAAGTCCAAGTCCGTCTGATACCCGCCTGGACCATTCACTGGCCCAGTGGACGAGGCCATTAGAGTTCGCCGGACCGCCGGGACCTGATGGAAGCCAGGGATGTCAAGGGGATGACGGATACCTGGTTGACCTGACTGCTGCGTCGCGACTCCCCGGGAGTGTAGACGGCCAGGTCCAGGTGGTCCTTCCCCACCCTGTCGATCACTCCCGTGAGCCTGACAGGTCCGGAACCCTGCCCCCTCAATGTCACTGACAGTTCCGCGCGGTCCCTTGCGAGACCGCGCAGTGCGTGGGCAAGTCCAATACCCCTGCGCACCTGTGACGGCTCTGCCACCGCTATCCGGCCCAGCCCTTCGTACCACATAACCGATGCGTACGGAATAAGTACTTGGTGCTGCTCCTCGTCTACTACAAGGGCATCCGCGCCTGCATGGCTCAGTGCGCCCCGGACGACTTCCCCACAGCCGAGATGCGCGGCCAGCCGGCAGCCAAGCGCTCCCCGCAGCCGATCTGCGAGTTCCGTAGCCACCATCTCGGCCCTCGTGCGGTCATTGATTTCTGCGTCAAGCGCCAACCGCTCTGACTCGGCAAATTGGCTTTCCATGTCATTGAAAAGGGAATCCCAGCGCATTGCGTCAGCGTAGGACCCTGCGGGAGGCCGGTCAACCCAAAGAAACTTCTCTCCAGCGTATGGACAAACCTCAGCCATCGACTCCAAAATAAGTCTATGCGAACCAAACAGCGTCAAACTACATCAAATGACGTCATCAGCGCCAAGGCAGGGGCTCCCGGGCAGTCCGTTGATCTCCTGACAGCGCTGGGCGTGCTGCTCCTGGGCCTTCTTCTATGCTTCATCGGGTCAGGCCTCCTTGGGCAGCTGGGGGACGCTTCCGCCCGGAAGCAGGAAACGGGTGTCGAGGAACTCCTCGGGGTGGGCGCAGCTGCTGCCGGCGCAGGCCTTGTGGCGTGGTGGATCCTGTCACTGGCATGTGCTGCCGTCACGGCCATTCTGGAGCGGAAGGGCCGTCCCCGCGCAGCAGCAGCCACCCGAAGACTTTCACCTGCGTTCATGCAGAGACTGGTTCTGGGCGCACTGTCCGTCCACCTTCTGGCGGGACCGGCAGCCCATGCCGCAGTCACCGGCCCGGGGCCTGAATGGGCTCCGACGCAAAGGCAATCCTCCTCGGCTCCTGCCGTCCCTGCCACCGAAGGAAAAGGGGAATCGGGCACACCCGGCGCAGCCCCTACTCGGGGCCATAGCCCGCGGGCCAGCGGTGAGCCGCTGACCACCGCACCGGAACTTGCCACCGTACCGGAACACGCCACTGAACCGGAGCTGACCACCGCACCGGAACACGCCTCTGTACCGGAACTGGCTGGAGCGATGGAAGCAACTCCCCCGTCAACCCTCCACCCCGGCTGGCAGCCTGCCACACCTGTCACGGACCCGGGAATGCTCGCGGCTCCGGCCCACCGTGCCGCTGAAGGGGGACACGGGCCGCAGGACGAGGGTGTCACCGTCCACGCCGGAGACACCCTGTGGGACATAGCGGCCCGATATTTGGGACCCGGCGTGTCCGACCTGGACATCGCACTTCACTGGCCTCGCTGGTACGAGGCCAACCGGAAAGTCATCGGACAGGATCCCGATGTGCTGCTCCCAGGGCAGATTCTTCAGCCACCGCTGGCTGGACGAAAATAGCCCAGCCCGGACCAGTCGCCAACAAAGTAAGGGGAAGACCAATGACTGCAGCAATACCACTACACGCGGTTCGGGGCAGGACTGCTCCCGGAGCAGCAGAGCCGGACCAGCCACCTAACGCGCAGTCGGCAACTGCGCCCGTGGTGCCTTTCCGCGACGGAGGTCCGGCGCCTCTGCGCCCGGTGGACCCCATGGCGGAAGTCCGCGCAGTCACCCGCGGCACAGTCCAGGCGGCAATGGAAGTCCTTGCCGGCATCAGGCCGATCCATCAGCTCGCACGACGACTAGACCCCCGCTGCCTTGCCGCACTGCAGCACCGAGCCGCGTTGATCAGGCGGGAAATCACCCGGACCGGCAATCCGGCGCTCGCCCGGCTCCACCGCAACTCCGCGGTCCGCTCCGTCCGCGTCTGCGAAGTCCGCGATGGTGTCTACGAAGCCAGCGCGGTGGTGGTGGACGACGTGCGCGCACGTGCAGTAGCCGTCCGGCTGGAGCGGAGCAAACAGGTGTGGCGGGTGACTGAACTTGTCATCGGCTGAAAGGCAACAGAACGCGGCAGGGCCGGGAACACTGTTCCCGGCCCTGCCCTCACCATCTTTTACCAAGCCGCGACGGGCAGCTCAAACCACCGTCAGCGGCGCTTCTTCTTCGCGGGACGTTTGGCCGCGTCCTGGGCTGCCGCCTTGGCCGGATTCCCTGACCTGCCCGAGGAGCGCGTCTCCACGCGGGTCTGCGTTCCACCGCTTTCGCTGGGTGCGGTGTACTGCAGCTGGGCCGGCTTCTCGGGCGCTTCGAGCCCGGCAGCGTGAACCTGCGGCTGCACATGCTCGGTGTGTTCGCCGGCGTCGTCCGCGACCACCACGTCCTGGGCGGGCGTGACCTCAACCTCAAGGTTGAACAGGAATCCGACGCTCTCTTCCCGGATGGCTTCCATCATGCCCTGGAAGAGAATGAAGCCCTCACGCTGGTATTCAACCAGCGGATCACGCTGGGCCATGGCGCGCAGCCCGATTCCTTCCTTGAGGTAGTCCATCTCATACAAGTGCTCCTGCCACTTCCGGCCAATGACGGAGAGGACCACTCGGCGCTCAAGTTCACGCATGCTTTCCGAGCCCAGGGCTTCCTCCCGCGCCTGGTACACCAGTCGCGCATCGGAGAGCAGTTCCTCCTTCAGGAACTCCACCGTAAGCCTGGACTTGCCTCCGGCCTCCTCGATGATCTCTTCCGGCGTGACGCTCACGGGATAGAGGGTCTTGAGATTGGTCCAGAGCTGGTTGAAGTCCCAGTCATCGCCGTTGCCTTCTGCCGTTGCTGCGTCGATGAGCGCAGTGACGGTGTCTTCGACGAAGAACTGAACTTTCTCGTGGAGGTCGTCTCCCTCGAGGATCCGCCGCCGGTCACTGTAGATTGCCTCACGCTGGCGGTTGAGGACGTCGTCGTACTTCAGGACGTTCTTGCGCTGTTCGGCGTTGCGGCCCTCAACCTGGCCCTGCGCTGACGCGATCGCCCGGGACACGAGCTTTGATTCCAGGGCGACGTCGTCGGGCACGGAACTGTTCATGAGCCGTTCCGCGGCGCCCGAGTTGAAGAGCCTCATGAGGTCATCGGTCAGCGACAGGTAGAAGCGCGACTCGCCAGGGTCACCCTGGCGGCCGGAACGTCCGCGAAGCTGGTTGTCGATGCGACGTGATTCGTGGCGCTCGGTTCCAAGGACGTAGAGTCCGCCGAGGTTCAGCACCTCCTCGTGCTCGTCCTTGACTGACTGCGTTGCGGCTTCGAGTGCTGCCGGCCAGGCGGACTCGTACTCCTCGGAGTTCTCCTCAGGATCCAGCCCGCGCTTGGCCAGCTCGGCCACGGCGGTGAATTCAGCGTTGCCGCCGAGCATAATGTCCGTACCGCGGCCGGCCATGTTGGTTGCCACCGTGACGGCGCCCTTGCGTCCGGCCTGGGCGACGATGGCAGCTTCGCGTGCGTGGTTTTTCGCGTTGAGCACCTCGTGCCGGATGCCTTCCTTGGCAAGGAGGCGGGACAGGTATTCACTCTTCTCGACGCTGGTGGTGCCCACCAGGACCGGCTGGCCCTTTTCGTGGCGTTCTGCGATGTCCCGCACAACGGCGTCGAACTTTACCGTTTCGTTCTTGAAGACCAGGTCCGGCTGGTCGATGCGCTGCATGTCGCGGTTGGTGGGAATGGCCACCACGCCCAGCTTGTAGGTGCTCATGAATTCCGCTGCCTCGGTTTCGGCAGTACCGGTCATGCCTGAAAGCTTCTGGTACATACGGAAGTAGTTCTGCAGCGTCACAGTGGCCAGGGTCTGGTTCTCGGCCTTGATCTCGACGCCTTCCTTGGCCTCGATCGCCTGGTGCATACCCTCGTTGTAGCGGCGGCCGGCAAGAATGCGGCCGGTATGTTCATCGACGATCAGGACTTCCCCGTCCAGGATGACGTAGTCCTTGTCCCGCTTGAAAAGTTCCTTGGCCTTGATGGCGTTGTTGAGGAACCCGATGAGGGGTGTGTTGGCCGACTCGTACAGGTTCTGGATACCGAGGTAGTCCTCCACCTTCTCGATGCCGCTCTCCAGGACGCCGACGGTGCGCTTCTTTTCATCGACCTCGTAGTCCTTGTCAGGCTGGAGCCGGAGGACCACCTTGGCGAATTCGCTGTACCAGCGGTTGGTGTCCCCCTGCGCCGGCCCGGAGATGATGAGCGGTGTGCGGGCTTCGTCAATGAGGATGGAGTCCACTTCGTCAACAATGGCGAAGTGGTGTCCGCGCTGGACAAGCTCGTTCTTGTCCCAGGCCATATTGTCGCGGAGGTAGTCGAATCCGAATTCGTTGTTGGTGCCGTATGTAATGTCAGCGGCGTACTGCTGGCGACGGACCGCAGGATCCTGGTTCGAGAGGATGCACCCGCTGCTCAGGCCCAGGAAACGGTAGACACGTCCCATCAGGTCCGACTGGTACTCAGCGAGGTAGTCGTTCACGGTGATCACGTGGACGCCCTTGCCGGTGAGCGCGTTCAGGTAGGCGGGAGCGGTCGCCACCAGGGTCTTGCCTTCACCGGTCTTCATTTCCGCGATGTTGCCCAGGTGCAGGGCGGCGCCGCCCATCATCTGGACATCGAAGTGGCGCATCCCCAGGGTCCTGGAGGAAGCTTCCCTGACGGCGGCAAACGCTTCCGGAAGCAGGTCGTCCAGCTTCTCACCGTCCTGGTGCCGTTCCCTCAACCGGTCGGTTTCCTCCCGGAGTTCGGCGTCCGTAAACGTCTTGAAGGAATCTTCCAGGGCATTGATGGAGTCGGCATAGTTCCGCAGTTGCCGGAGGGTTTTTTTATCACCGGTGCGGAGAAGTTTTTCGATAAGTGATGCCACGTGAAGATGCTCCCAGTCTTTGCCGCCGAATTCTGGCGTTTTTAGTCTACGGGAGAGACACCGCCGAGGTGCCCGCTTGTTCCCTCAGAGCGGATAGTCCGATTCGGTGCGTACGGCACGGGCGAGGCCGCCGGCCAGGTCGCCAACGGGGAAAACTTCAACGTCGGGCAGGCCCAGCCAGTCGGCCATGAGGCGGATCTCTGCAGCTAGTTCGACGGCGGTGTCCGGCGGCGCGCCAGGTTCGGCAAAGGAAGACCTCACCAGCAGTTTCCCTGCCTTTCGGTCAGCCTTGAGGTCCACCCGCGCCACGATCCTGTCCCGGAGGAGGAAGGGAAGGACGTAGTAGCCATACCGCCTTTTGTGCTCAGGAGTATAGATTTCGATCCGGTAGTGAAAGCCGAACAGTTCCTCAAGCCGCCGGCGTTCGAAGACCAGTGAATCGAAGGGACTCAGCAGCGCGCGGCCCGTGGCCCGCCGGGGCAAAGTTGCGTCGGCATGGCGGAAGACGGCACGGTCCCAGCCCGGCACAGTCACCGGTTCCAGCCTTCCCTGCTGCACAAGATGCGCTACGGCGTCCGCTGCCGCTTTGACGGGCGTGCGGAAGTAGTCTGCGAAGCACCGTACGGTTCCGATGCCGTGGGCCTGCGCGGCGGCATCGATCAGGCGGTGCATCGCCTCGGCCGGAGCGTCGGCGCCTGTTTCACCGAAGGAAAGCTGCGGCAGCACCTTGGCAGCCAGCGTGTACCTGCGCTCGAACTGTTCCGTCCGAGATGCAGCGCAGACCGTGCCGTCCTCAAACAGGTGTTCCAGGACCCTCTTCACCGCATTCCAGTTCCACCCCCAGTTCGCCGTCTGCGTTTCCTCGACGTGGCCTATCCGGGCGGTCAACTCAGCAGCGGTCAGGGGGCGGGACCGTGCGAGGGTGTCGAGGATACGCCCGGTGATGTCAGCACGAAGCCCGGGGTCCATGCGGGACGCACCCACCCAGGTCCGTTTCTGCCACAACAGGAGATCCGCATAGTGTTCCGGCCGGATGTAGCTTGCCTCGTGCGCCCAGTACTCCACCATGCGCCGCGGATTGACGGCGGACATCCGCTGGAGGATCGTGCGGTCGTAGTTGCCGAGCCGGGAAAAGAACGGAAGGAAGTGGCTCCGGGAAACGACATTGACGGAATCGATCTGGACGAGCTGGATCCGGGCAAAGGTGCGGCCCACCGTCCGTGATGTCACGGGGCCGGCGGGCCGTCCTTTGTCGAGTCCCTGCGCTGCCAAAGCGATCCGCCGTGCCTGGTCCAGGCTCAGCGTCGCCGGCACATCAGTCCTCTCTGTTGATGGTTTTCACCAGCCTAGGCGTTGGCCGGGGTGTCGTCCGAGCGGTACGCCAGGACTTTTTCCTCCACCACGGTGTCTCCGGGTTCGCACTCGTGGTCCAGGGTGATCACCCCGTAGGTCCAACCGCGGCGGCGGTACACGACGGACGGCGTGTTGGTGGCCTTATCCACGAAAAGGTAGAAATCATGGCCCACAAGTTCCATGTTGTCCACGGCGTCGTCGAGGGAGAGCGAAGCGGCGGGGAAGACCTTGCGACGGATCAGGACCGGGGAATTTCCGGCCGGGATGTCGTTGTCGACATCGTAGGGAGACTTGTCTTCGGGGGCGGCCACGGCCTCGTTCCGGTGGCTTGCCTCGACGTAGAGGGGCTCGTTCGGGCTGGCGGGTTCGAGGGAGGCGGTAGCTTCGCGGACAGCCTTGGGTGTGTGCCGTCCATGGTGGACCTTCTTGCGGTCCTTGGCGCGCCGGAGCCGTTCCAGCAGTTTGTTGTAGGCGAGGTCGAATGCTGCAAACTTGTCAGCGGCGCTGGCCTCAGCGCGGATCACGGGCCCCCTGCCCAGGACTGTCACCTCAACGGTCAGCTGATCGCCGGTCTGCCGGGCATTGGTCTCCTTGGAGACTTTCGCATCGACCCGCTGGACCTTGTCCCCAAGCGATTCGATTTTCGAGATCTTTTCCCCGGCGTATTCGCGGAACCGGTCTGAAACTGTCAGATTTCGTCCGCTGATCATAAACTCCATGGTGCCCTCCAAATGACTTCGGTGACACGACGGCGGCGCTTCCCTGGGCCGATCTGCCTGACAGTCGAGCCCCTCTCCGAGCCGCCATCGAAAGGTACATTCTGTTCTTGGTACCCACCACCGACGTTAGTTCATAGGCACCCGTTATTCATCCTTTCCCGGTTTATTTTTTTCTAAGTCATGGCAGGATCCGCGGGCCTGCGCGGGTGCAGCGGTGCCGCCATCGGCATCCGGCGGGCGTGTCGCCGCGAGCACGACGGCACCCGCCACCTGTGCCCCCGCCGCATGGAGTGCCCGGGCTGCTTCAGCCAGCGTGGCTCCGGTGGTCAGCACGTCGTCGACGATGATGCAGGGGTGTCCGGCGACGATGCTCCGGACCCGCCGGCGGACCCGCATGGACCCGCGTACGCGCTGTGCCCGGGCACCCCGGCCGAGGCCTTTTTGCCCGCCGGGCAGCTGCAGCCCTGCCCCGCGTGCTTTCGTGAGGACGTCTGCAACATCCAGCCCGGGCAGCCGTCCTGCCGCGCCGCGCAGGAGCAAATGGACGGGGCTGAAGCCACGGTTCAGATACGCCCTGGTGCTGGTGGGGACAGGGACCAGGAGGAACTCTCCTGAACCTTCCGTGGCCGCACGGACCGCTCCGCCCAGAGCTCGTCCCAGGCTTCCCTTGAGCTGGTGCTGCCCATGCCTTTTGAAGGAGAGCAGCGCCTGGGCCAGCTCTTCGCGGTACACGCCGGCTGCGACCACCGGAAGCAGCACCGTCCCCGTCACGTCCATCAGCGCGGGGGCTCCGCTTTCCGCGCGGAACGGCGCCGCGGTGAGCCGCCGGATGTGGCGGTCGCACCGGATGCAGAGCGCCCGGTCTTCGGCTCCGCAGCACACGCAGTCCACGGGAACTGCCAGGGACATCAGGTCCGCCGCCGCCCCCGCGAGCTGCTCCAGGATGCCAAAGACTGTGCTGCCGTGTTCTCCGCGGTGCCTGGCGCTGAACCCGGGAGGCGGGGTGAGATCGGGGTCCAGACGGACAGGTGCTGCTGCCCTGTCACGCGATCCTGTTCTGGTGGCCACTCCCCGACTATCCGCCCTGCGGCGGTGCCATCACAACACCCGGCTGCCACATGTGGACAAAGCCCTGACTGCAGGACCAAGCCTCCGGGAGAGGGTTTCTTAGCCTGGAAACGAGGGGTCGGTGGGGCCTTTGATCTGTGGAGACCACCCGTTGCCGAGGCGTTGGAAGATGCCCTCTGCCGACTGGGCATAAATGTCCTCGGGCCCGTTCCCGGCGCTCAAGGCGACGAGGCCAGGCCAGGGCGCCAGCTGCTGCGGCTGCCCGGAGGCGAGTGACAGCAGCTCCGGCGTGACGTTCGACGCCGCTGAGCCCTTCATGACCGCGATGGTCGTATCGGTGACCCACGCGCCCTGGTCGGGGTCACTGCCGGTTGCCAGGGTGATGGGCGGCGTCAGCTCCCGGGGTGTCCCGTCGCCGCCGCGGATAATGCCGGTCACCTGGACTCGGGTCTTACCGTTCTGCTCCGAAATCACCAGCGCTCGGACTCCTTCCCTCGAAATCCGGAACTCTTTGACTGTCCGGCCGGCCAGCCAGGCCGGCGTCAGGGTGACCGAAGGTACGGTGGCACCCTCGGCGATCCCGGCCGGGCGGTAAGCCACCACTTCGGTGTCCCCCGAACCTCCCGGCCCGGCCGACCAGACCCATTCATTGAGCCCGAAGGATGGCCGGCTCAGGGTGCTCCTGGTGGTGAGCGCCCTGGCCGGCTGCCCGGGACTGATGCTGTACAGCGTGGTGCGGCTCTCATTGAGGAAGGCAGCCGTCTGCGACACGGGAGATTCTGCGGGAAGCCTGGGGTTGAGGGAGGACACGGGCTGCATATCGGGCAGCGGTGAAACCCTGTTGTTTTCGTAGCGCACCAGGTCGTTGCCGCTGATGGCAATCTGGCGGGACGGCACGTTCTTGTCCTGCACCGGCGGAAGCACGGACCCGTTGTCTTCCACCCGCACCAGGTCCTGGTTGGCGCGCAGCTCGACGTTGACGACGTCGGGCTGGCTGCGGAACGTCAACGTCAGCTGCATCTGCATCCGCAGCCGGTCCTCCGGCGACGTCTCCATGAGTTCCTTGGCCGTCAGGTCCACCTGCGCGGCACCGGAAACCACCGGGACCGACTCGCGGGCCAGCTTGATGCCGGAGGGAAAGGCGCTTGCGACGGCGCCGCGCAGGTAGGGTGCCGGCCCGGCCAGCAGGGCACTGGTCATCGCTTTGACCGTCTTGTTCTTGATGAACCAGCGGACATCCGGGACCGCGAACGTAAAGGAGGGATCGTAGAAGTAGATGGGGAACGCGCCGTAGATTACCTTGAAGGTTTCCTCCGCGATGGCGGTGCCGTCCGGGATGGCGGAGATCCTCCACTCACCGTCCACCTGGGTGACGGTCACCGGGATGTTTTCAATCGTCCCCTCCGGCGACTGCGTGGCAATGCCGTCAGCATCCACCGTGTAGGCGACGTCCAGCTCGTAGTTGTAGACGTTCTCCGTGCCGGTTGCCACCACCCGCGCTTCCCGGTAGACGAGGGCACGCTGATCCGGTTTCCAGGACACGGAGGATGCCTGCGTCAGGTACTGTCGCGCCACCGCGTAGTCGTCTTCGTAGCCGCTGCCGGCCCGGTAGAAGTAATCGATGATGGTCTCGGGTGAGGCGCCCGGCTGTGGTGCGGCCGGCAGGAAAACCGGCGCGCTGAGGTTCCCTGCGCTGCCCTCGCTGCTCTTGCCCACCGGCCCTGACGTGGGAATCCTGGCGCAGCCGGCCAGCAGGACGAGCAGGAGGACCAGCAGGGAAGCGGACAGTTTCGCCTGTCGGCCGGCATGGCCCGTCATGTTCTCTCCTCCTGTGCAGGTACCGTTCCGGCCGCGGCGCCTGTTCCCAGGACCAGCATGTTGCTGTTCCCCGGCTCTCCGGGCATCACGATGTCCTCCGGCTCGAGCTGGACCGGCGATTTGTCGATTTCTTCCCCCTGGCGCAGGGGCAGCGTCAGCCGGAAGTTGGCCCCGCTGCCTTTCTTGCCCCACGCCTGGAGCCAGCCGTTGTGCAGCTTGGTGTCCTCCATGGCGATGGACAGGCCAAGGCCGCTTCCACCGGTAGTGCGGGCGCGGGCGGGGTCGGCCCGCCAGAAACGGTCGAAGACGCGCGCTGCCTCTGCCGGAGCCATTCCGATTCCGTGGTCCCGGACGGCAATCCCGACGGCGGTCTGGCTGGCTGCGACCGTGACGGTGACGGGCTTTCCTTCGCCGTGCTCCACGGCGTTGAGGATCAGGTTCCGCATGATCCTGTCGATGCGCCGTGCGTCCATCTCCACGATGACGGCACCTTCCGGCGCCCTGAGGACAATCTCCGAACCATATTCAGCAGCTACCGGCGCAGCACCCTCAATGGCATGTGCGACCACCTGCAGGATGTCTTCCGCTTCGGCGTCGAGCACTGCCACACCGGCATCGAAGCGGGAGATTTCAAGCAGGTCCGACAGCAGTGACTGGAAGCGCTCAACCTGGTTGTAGAGCAGCTCGGCGGAGCGCTTGTTAATGGGGTCGAAGTCGTGGCGCGCGTCGTACAGGACTTCCGCCGCCATCCGGACTGTGGTCAGCGGTGTGCGCAGTTCATGGGAGACGTCGGAGACGAATCGCTGCTGCATCTGCGAAAGGGTTGCCAGCTGGGTGATCTGCTCCTGGAGGCTGGCTGCCATGTGGTTGAAGGATGCACCCAGGCGCGCAACTTCGTCTTCTCCCCTGACAACCATCCGTTCCTGCAGCTGGCCGGCAGCGAGTTTCTCCGACACCATGGCCGCATGGCTGACCGGGCTGACCACGTTGCGGGTGACGTACCAGGCGACGGCACCGATCAGCAGGACCAGCACGGCGCCGCCGGCCCAGAGGACGCTCTGGATCTCGTCCAGGGTCTGCTGCGCGGTGTTCAGGTCGTAGATCAGGTACAGCTCGTAGACGGTGCCGTTAAACGTCACCTTGTTGCCCACTGCAATGCCGGGGCGGTCTTCGGTGCCCACCGGAATGACGGTGGAGGCCCAATACTGGTCCTTCCCCGACTCCTGCACGGCCTTGCGCAGTTCGGGCGGGATGACGCTGACCGTCAGCTGGTCCGAGGCCCGGGATTCGACCCAGCGGTTCCTGGGCTTCGTCTGTTCGGGCATGGCCTCAAAGACGTACCTGCGCTGGATGACCGAACCGCGGCCTTCCACCGCGTTGAGGGTGTCGTACACCAGGGTGATGACGCTGGCCTGGTCGGTGACCTGCGCGCCGTCGAACGTGTCCTGCACCTGCTTGACGTGGTAGCTGGTTTCGGACTCGGCCTGCGCCAGCCGCTCCTGGAAAAGGTTGTTGGCGATCTGGTTGGACAGGTAGGCGCCCACAACCGCGAACGAGGTGACGGCCAGGAGGAGCGTGGTGAGGACGGTGCGGAACTGCAGCGACCGGCGCCACCGCCGGTGAAGGGACCGGCCGATGAAGCGCAGCGCCGGCAGGAACCGCCGGAATCCGGTCCTCACCAGCCGTGCAACGCGCAGGCTGACGATCAGGGCGCGCCGCTGCCAGAGATGGGCGCGGAACATCAGGTCCCGGAGACGGGCACTGACGGCGGCGGTGTGTTCGGGGCCAGGGGGCAGGCCGGACCCGCCGGGATGTCCGGCGGCGGACTTGCCCGCGGGAGCGGGCGCGCCCGAACCGGGCGCACCGTCCTGTGCCGCGGGTTCAGGCCCCTGCTTTGTAGCCGACACCACGCACCGTCAACACGACTTCCGGAGCTTCCGGATCCTGCTCGATCTTGGACCGGAGCCGCTGGACATGGACGTTCACCAGGCGCGTGTCAGCAGCATGACGGTAGCCCCAGACCTGCTCGAGCAGCAGTTCCCGGGTGAACACCTGCCATGGTTTCCGTGCCAGGGCCACCAGGAGGTCGAACTCCAGGGGCGTCAGCGAAATCCGGTCGCTGCCCCGGCTGACCGTGTGTCCGGCGACGTCGATGGTGATGTCCGCGATGCGGAGGGTTTCCGGCGCCTTCTGGTCGCCGGGGCGGAGCCGGGCGCGGACGCGCGCCACCAGTTCAGCGGGTTTGAAGGGCTTGGGCACGTAATCGTCGGCGCCGGACTCAAGTCCGCGGACGACGTCGGACGTGTCCGACTTGGCGGTGAGCATGACGATGGGCACATCCGACTCTCCCCGGATCTGCCGGCAGACCTCGATGCCGTCCACGCCCGGAAGCATGAGGTCCAGCAAAACCAGGTCCGGCCGCGATGACCGGAAAATGTCGAGCGCCTGGGCGCCGTCCGCGCAAAAGACCGGCTCGAAGCCGTCATTGCGGAGGACAATTCCAATCATTTCGGCCAGCGCTTCATCATCGTCTACCACCAGAATGCGTGCCTTCATAGTTATATATTCCCTTATCAGGATGGCTTTGTCCTGTTCAGCGCCCTCCGGCATGGCGGGGCGCTAGGATGCCCGACGCCGGAACTATAGGCTGGTGCCACGCCGGACGTTTCGAGCGCCACGCCGGAATTGCGAAGCCGGCGCCAGGCCGACGGCGGACTGGATGGGGGGAAGGAACATCGTGTCACCAAAGGATTACGACGCGGAGGAGCCCGGAGGGCCGGGCCTGCCTGCCTGGGGGCAAACTCCAGCGCAGCACCAGCCCCCGGGAGGGCACCACCCGGAGCAGCAGCCGCCAGGCTGGCCGCCGCCGGCGGATCAGCAGCGTCCCTGGGGGCCGCCGGCGTGGCAGCAGCCATGGGGCCAGCCGGGTCCGTCATATCCGGGCTCGCAGGGCCCTCAGTACCCCAGCCCCGGGTATCCCTCCCAGGGCCACCCGTACGGCCAGCCAGGATATGTCGCTCCGCCCAAACCGGGCATTGTTCCGTTGCGCCCCCTGATGTTCGGGGAGATCATGGACGGTTCGTTCCAGACCATCAGGCGGAATGCCAAAGCCATGCTGGGCGCTTCGCTGCTGGCGCAGTCCCTCGCCGCCATCCTGACGGCTGTCCTTACAGCAGCCACGGCAACGTCGATGGGCTCCATCGAAGCCTGGGCGGAGAGCGCCAGCCCCGCCGATCTCACGTCGCTCGGCCTGGGCTTCGTTGCCGCCATTGTGCTGGTTGCCGTCCTGACCATCTTCATCGCCTCCGTCCTGCAGGGAGCCATGGTAGTGCCGGTGGCGCGGTCCATCCTTAACCGCCCTACCGGTTTCAAGCAGATGTGGGTCCTGGCGAGGCCGCGGGTCGGGGCACTGATGCGGCTGGCGGCGCTACTGATGGTTGCCGGGCTGGTTGCCATCCTCGTCCCGGCAGCGGCTGCCGTCGCGTTGATCGCCAGCATGGAACGGATGGGCGTCCTGTTGCTCATTCCCATGTTCCTGGGCTTTGTTGCCTTGTCCGTGTGGATCTACGTCAAACTGCTGGTGGCCCCGGCCGCCGTAGTAGTTGAGGAACTGGGCGCATTCGATGCCCTGCGCCGGTCCTGGGATCTGACCCGGGCCAACTGGTGGCGGATCCTTGGAATCACCGTGGTGGTGGGGATCATGGTGGGCGTCATCAGCCAGGTGGTCATGATCCCGGTGAGCCTTGTAGCCCCGCTGATGGCAGGCTTCCTTTCGCCCCATGGGGGCGCCGGGCAGGACGTGTCCATCGCCGTCGCCGTCGGCATCATCACCGCCGTCCTCGGTGCACTGGCAGGAGCGCTGGGCTATGCCTTCCAGACGTCTGTCATGGCGCTGATCTACATGGACCTCCGGATGCGCAAGGACGGACTCGATATCTCGCTGCTTCGCATGATGGAGTCCGGTGCGGATCCGGACGGCATCCCGGGCCGCGGCCAGGCGGCGGCCCGGCCCGGAGGTTACCCCGGTGGCTGGAACCCCGGCACCGGGCCTGCGCCGGGGGCATGGCCGGATGGCCGCTGAACCCCCGGTGCTGCCCGGGGCGGAGGAAGCCCGCCGCTGGGCAGCAGAGGAGCTTTCCCAACCTGAATACCGTGACGCTGCCCCGGGATGGGTCGAGACGCTGTGGGAGAACTTCCTGGACTGGCTTTCTACCCTGGACGGATCCGCGGATGCAGGCAGCACCGTGCCAAGCCCCGTCATTGGGCTCGTGATCGCCGTGATCATCGCTGCCGCGGTGATCATTGCCAAGCCCCGGCTGAACCCCAAAGCGCGGCAGGTCAAGGAGGTGTTCGAACCCGAGGGCGAGCTGGCGGCCGGCGACTACCGTCAGCGCGCGGAGACCTCCGCGGCGGCTGGAAGGTGGGGGGACGCCGTCGTGGACCGTTTCCGGGCTCTGGTCCGCTCTGCCGAGGACCGCACCATCCTGGACCCCCAGCCCGGGCGGACAGCCGATGAGGTGGCCCGGGACCTGGCGCTCCCCTTCAGCACCGCAGGGCAGCGCCTGGACAGGGCGGCGGGCATGTTCGATGCCATCCGCTACGGGAACAGGACGGCGGACGCCGGCGACTACCGGGCGATGGCCGGCCTGGATGACGCGCTCGAAGCCCTCAAGCCCGTCCGCCGGCCGGGCAATCGGGACGAGGGCCACCAGGACTATGAGGCACCGCGCCCGGCGGTACTGCCATGACCGGGGCGGTTCCGGCTTCTGCGGTGCAGGGAGGCACTTATGCGGACCAGGCATCCGTCCGCAGGACTGGGTGGCTCCGGCGGCACCGCGCCTTTGTGGCTTGTGCCGCCGTGGTGGCTGCCGCGCTGGTCCTGGTTCTCTGGGCGCAACTCAGTCCCAAGGGGGACGCCGTTCCGATGTCGGTCCACAACGCCGGTCCCGACGGCGCCCGCGCGGTGGCGCAGATCCTGGGCCGGCACGGAGTGGCCGTCCACGATGCAGGAAACTACGGGGCAGCCATGGCAGCACTGGAGGCCGGTTCTTCGCCCACACTGCTGCTGTACGACAGGAACGGCTTCCTGGACGGGCCCCGGCTCCGCAGCCTGGCGGCGTCCGCCCAGCGGGTGGTGGTGGTATCGCCCCGGCTGCAGACCCTGGACGCACTCGACGCCGGCATCCGGCAGGCAGGGGTTGTGCCGGAAGCGTCTCCAGTGCTGGATCCCGGCTGCAGCCTGCCTGACCCGCAGGCCGCAGGTACGGTTTCCGGAGAGTCCGGCTTCCTGTACGACGGCGGGACGACCTGCTACCGGCCGGACGGCTCCAGCGCAGGGCTGGTAGCCGTCGGCAGCGATGGTCAGCTCACCGTGGTGGGCAGCACCGCCGTCTTCAGCAACGGACAGCTGGACAGCCTGGGGCATGCCGCCCTGGCCATCCGGACCCTCGGCCCGTCTCCTGACCTTGTGTGGTACATCCCTACCCTTGAGGACCTGGACACCGGGGGCAGCCCCGCCAGCCTCGACGAACTGGCCCCCGGCTGGGCGCGTTTCCTGGGCCCGTGGCTCGCCCTGGTTGCCGTGGCGGCGATAGCCTGGCGCGGCAGGCGCCTGGGCCCGCTGGTGTTTGAGCCCTTGCCGGTTGTGGTGAAGGCAGCGGAGACTGCAGAGGGCCGGGCGAGGCTCTATCAGGACTCCCGCGCCGTGGACCAGGCGAGGGACAACCTTCGGGCCGGCACCCTGGTGCGGCTTTCCGGGCATCTGCGGACCGGGCCAGGGGCCACCGCCGGCCAGGTCATCGACGCAGCTGCCGAACTCCTCGGCAAGCCCGCCCCGGAGCTCCGCGAACTGATCAACGAACGTCCCGGCACCGAGGCGAGGCTTGTGGCCTGGTCCCGGGAGCTGGACACCCTAGAGAAAGAAGTCAAGAGCCGATGAGCGAGCAAGGCAGCAGCCCCCGGGTCCTGGACCACATGGATCATGATTCCGCCCGGCAGGCCCTTCTGGACGTGCGGCACGAGGTGGCCAAGGCCGTCGTGGGGCAGGACGCCACCGTCACGGGACTGCTGATTGCACTCCTTTCCCAGGGCCACGTGCTTCTGGAGGGGGTTCCGGGCGTCGCCAAAACGCTGCTGGTGCGTGCCTTGTCTGCGGCCCTGAGCCTGGACACGAAGCGCGTGCAGTTCACCCCGGACCTCATGCCCGGAGACGTCACGGGATCCCTGGTCTACGACTCCCACACCTCCGAATTCACGTTCCGTGAAGGGCCGGTGTTCACCAACATCCTGCTGGCAGACGAAATCAACCGGACGCCGCCCAAAACGCAGGCATCCCTGCTCGAGGCCATGGAGGAACGGCAGGTTTCCGTGGACGGAGTGTCCCGGCCGCTGCCAGCACCGTTCCTGGTTGCTGCCACGCAGAACCCTGTTGAGTATGAAGGTACCTACCCCCTGCCCGAGGCGCAGCTGGACCGGTTCCTGCTCAAACTGACCATGCCGCTGCCCGGGCGCCAGGACGAAATGGAGGTCATCCGGCGCCATGCTGCCGGCTTTGACCCGCGCGACCTCACGGCTGCGGGGGTCAGGGCAGTAGCAGGTGCGGCAGACCTGTCGAAAGCCCGGCAGGCCGTGGCGTCAGTGGCGGTGGATCCTGAAATCATCGGCTACATCGTGGATCTGGTGCGCGCCACCCGCTCGGCCCCGTCGTTCCTGCTGGGAGTCTCTCCCCGCGGGGCCACGGCACTGCTGAACACGTCCCGGTCCTGGGCCTGGCTGTCAGGCCGGAGCTTCGTGACCCCGGACGACGTCAAGGCCCTCGCACTCCCCTGCCTGCGGCACCGTGTGGCGCTTCAGCCGGAAGCCCAGATGGACGGGGTCCGGGTGGATGACGTGCTGGGCAGCATCCTGGCCTCCGTTCCCGTTCCCCGCTGATGGCCATCTCCGGGCGTTTCGTGCTGCTGGTGCTGCTGGGGGTGGTGCCGGTCATCCTGCTGCCCGGCTGGGGAACGGTGCTGCTGGTGTCCGGGGTGCTGGCAGCCCTTGCCGCCGTCGACCTTCTGGCAGCGGCCCCGCTGCGGACGGTCAGCCTGCTGCGCACTCAGCCCGGAAACGTCACCCTGCACGCGGCGGTGGATGCTGTGCTCACGGTCCGGAACGACGGCGGGCGCCGGCTCCGCGGCGTCCTGCGCGACGCCTGGCAGCCCTCGGCGGGAGCGCAGAACGCCGTACAGGACATTGAGGTTCCGGCCAATGAGAGCAGGCGCGTCACGGTACGGCTGCGTCCCGTCCGGCGGGGAGACCTCCGGGCACCGCACGCCACCCTCCGCTCGTTTGGCCCCCTGCTGCTGGCGGCGCGCCAGCGGACCGTGCCGTGCCCGGGCTCGCTGCGGGTGCTGCCGCCTTTCCACTCCCGCAGGCACCTGCCGTCCAAGCTGCGGAAACTGCGCGAGCTCGACGGCAAGGCCGCGGTGCAGATCCGCGGCGCGGGCACCGAGTTCGATTCCCTGCGGGACTATGTGCGGGGCGACGACGTCCGGTCGATTGACTGGCGGGCCACGGCACGCCGGTCCGCGGTGGTGGTTCGCACCTGGCGGCCCGAACGGGACCGCCGTGTGGTCATGGTCCTCGATACCTCCAGGACATCGGCGGCAAGGATCGACGACGAAACGCGCCTGGACACGGGCATGGAAGCGGCACTCCTGCTGGGTGTCCTCGCGGAGCGGGGCGGGGACCGGGTGGACTTCCTCGCCTTTGACCGCCGGACGCGCGCCAGGGCAGGATCCTCCGGGCAGGGAAACCTCCTGGGCCAGCTGGTCCAGGCCATGGCACCGCTGGAGGCCGAACTCATTGAGATGGACTGGCCGGCCGTCCCGGCGCAGGTCCGCGCCGTTTCCGCGCACCGGTCCCTCGTTGTGCTGCTCACCTCGCTGGACGGCGGCGCGCCCGAGGAAGGCCTGCTTCCCGTCGCGGCCCAGCTGGCCCGGCAGCACGTGGTGGTGGTTGCGGCGGTCCGGGACCCGCAGCTGGGAACCATGCTGGGAGAACGCGGCGACGCCACCGGTGTCTTTCGGGCCGCAGCGGCCGAGCGGGCGCTCCTGCAGCGTGCGGCGATCAGCGCAGAGCTCCGGCAGCACGGCGTATCAGTAGTGGACGCCGAACCCCACCAACTGCCGCCGCGGCTCGCTGACATGTACATCAGGCTCAAGGCTGCCGGTACATTGTGAGGTCACAGCACCTTGTTCCAGCCGCTTTCCCAGCAGGAGGTTCCCCATGAACGTTCCCATCTACCAGCAGGCCCTCGGCGCGGACTTTTCGCGCCTGCAGCCCGAGCTGCAGGACTACTTCTCCCTGGTGCCGGGCTCGGGCCGCTACGGCGTGGGAGAAGGAACGTTCGACGTCGTGGGCTGCCGTCAGGAATGGCTCCGGCCTTTGCTGCGGCTGACCAGCGGGGAGGAAGCCTTCTTTCCCGAGTACGGCGAGAACATTCCGTTCCGCATCGAGAACCACGCCCACCAGGACCCTTTTGGCCGCTCCAGCCTCACGGCCCGCCGTGAGATCCGGTTCCCTGGGCGCACCCGCATCTTCCAGGACACCACAAGCGCCGCCCGCCGGAACGGTGCACCCCAGCTGGTGGATTACGTGGGCCGGTACCGGCGGCTGGTCACCGACCTGAACCTGAGTGTCACGGCAGAGGGCCGGCTCCGGGGCGTATCGGAAGCATCCCGGCTCCTCCTGGGTCCCCTCCGTATCCCCCTTCCTGCCGCCCTGGACGCCAAAGCATACGCAGAACAGTGGTGGGACCCGGCAGAAGGTCCCGCCGGTAAACACCGGATCCAGGTGAAGGTCATCCAGCCGCAGATCGGCCTGGTCCTGGTCTACGCCGGCAGCTTCGACTACCGGCTGCGCCCCTACAGCGGCGGCAGCTCAGCCCAAAGCTTCCTGCCGCGCTACGCGCAGCCGGACCGCTGGGAGAACCGGGTCTGACGCCGCTGGCGAAAGCCGCGCCGGCTAGCCCTGGGCGAGCTGGTTCAGCCCGTCCGCAAGCTGGGTAAGCCTGCCAAGCACCGCTGTGGCCTGCGACGGCGAGCCGCCGGCGAGCCCGGCCGATGGTGTCACCCGGATGGAGGCCAGAGTGTGTGCCGAAAGGCCCAGCTGCCGCCAGGGCCGCCACACGGCCTCCACCGATTCAGCGACCTTGGGCAGCGCCCCGCCGGCTGCCTCCACGGCGCCGAGCCACAGGCTTGAGCCTGATTCCACCGCTCCAGCCAGCTGCTCCCACTGCCGGGACGTCAGGGCTTTCAAAGGAACAGCTATGCCGTCCGCTCCGGCAGCCAGGATCTGTTCGAAGGGAGCTTCCACCTCGGGAACGGCGATCACCGCTTCGGCGGCGCCCGCGGCCCGCAGGGCGTCAAGGACCAGCCGCCACGATTCGCGTGCTTCAGACGCCGGCACCGCCCGGAGGGTGCGGTAGCCGCTGGAGGTGGGAATGGTGCCGGCCAGCACCGCGGCGATCTCCGGCTCGTCCACCTGGACTACCAGGCGCGCGCCCGGTACGGCGGCCGCCACCCGGGAGAGGTACCCGCCCACACCCGCGGCAAGCGAGGCCGCAAGGTCCCGCCGGGCGCCGTAGTCGAGGAGGGCACGCTCGCCGTTGTGCAGGTGGAGCCCGGCCGCCAGGCTCAGGGGCCCCACCAGCTGGACCTTGATCTCTGCGGCAGGCCGTTCCTCGGCTCCGGCCACGTCGGCGAGGACGTTGATGTCCGTGGCCAGGGCTGACGCGGCGCGGCGGAAGTCCTTGCCGGGACGGTCGACCAGCCGCCACCCATAGGGCTGGACGTCGACGGCCAGCTCGGCAAGGAGGCTGGCCGTACGCCCCAGGGCATCGGAACCAACTCCGCGGTCCGGCAGTTCGGCGAGGAAGGGCAGGTGCGGGCTGCCGAGTTCGCCCCGGATGATCCGGGCGGCCTCCACGGGGTCTTCGCCCGGCCACGGTCCCAGCGCAGTGGCCGTCACTTCCCGCGGCGGAGCGGGCGCCGGTGAGGAGGCACCGCCACGGGGTTCATGCCTTTCGACCATGCTCACGCGAGGGCTGATGCCTGCGGGTGCTGGCCCGAGGCTGCCTCGTGGTCTTCCGCGATGGCCTCATGGTGCCTTATGACTTCCCCGATGATGAAATTGAGGAACTTCTCGGCAAAGGCAGGGTCCAGGTGGGCGTCCTCGGCGAGGCGGCGAAGCCTGGCGATCTGGGCGGCCTCACGGCCGGGGTCCCCGGCGGGGAGCCGGTGGGCGGCCTTGAGGAAGCCCACTTTCTGGGTGGCCTTGAAGCGCTCGGCCAGCAGGTAGACCAGGGTGGCATCAATGTTGTCGATGCTTGAACGGATGGAGAGCAGTTCAGCCATCACCGACTGGTCCACCTGGTCCGCCAGCGAACTTGCTGAGGGGTCGTAGTCATCGGCGTCAGGAGTGTGAAGGTTGTGCTGCGTCATGGTTCAAGTCTATGGGCAGGCACCGGAATCACCCGGGTGTTAAGCGCCGGTGCCGGTATCCGGCACCGGCGCTTCGGGCTCCGACGCGGCGCCGAGTCCTGCCGCTCAGATGCCCAGCAGGGCGCGGTGCGCTTCCCTCCGCTTCGCCTGTTCCTGCGGATCCGGTACGGGCAGGGACGCGATAAGCCGCCGGGTGTAGTCGTGCTGCGGGTTTCCCATCACCTGGCTGCCGATCCCCTGCTCCACGAGCCTGCCCTTATAGAGGACGCCCACCCAGGAGGAGAGCGTGTCCACCACCGCGAGGTCATGGCTGATGAACAGGCAGGCGAAGCCAAACTCCTGCTGGATGTCCCTGAACAGTTCCAGGACCTTGGCCTGCACCGAAACATCCAGTGCGGACGTCGGCTCATCGGCGATCAGCAACCGGGGATTCAGGCTGAGTGCCCGAGCCAGCGAAGCCCGCTGACGCTGGCCGCCGGACAGTTCATGCGGGTACCGTGCCGAGTACGACGCCGGGAGCTGGACTGATTCAAGCAGCTCGCCGACGCGTTTGCGAGTCTGCGCCGGGCTTGGCTTCGTGTGGATGACCATGGGTTCGGCGATGCAGTCCCCGATGGTCAGCTGCGGGTTGAAGGACGCCGCCGGGTCCTGGAACACAAACCCTATGTCCTTGCGGAGCGGCTTGAAGGTCCGTTCCTTGAGGTTCAGCATCTCGTATCCCAGCACCTTCAGGCTTCCGCCGGTGGTCCTGTTGAGGCCGGCGATGGCCCGCCCGATGGTGGTCTTCCCGGAGCCGGACTCCCCCACCAGGCCGAACACTTCGCCCCTGGACAGCGTAAAGCTGACCCTGTCCACTGCCTTGAAAGCCGGTGTTCCCAGCCTCCCCGGATACTCGATGGACAGGTTGTTGGCCTCCACGAGGACTTCCTCCTCCTGGTGGGCCCGGCTGGCCAGTCCTGCGGAGGCGGAGTTCCGTCCGAGGTGCGGCACCGCGGCGAGGAGGCTGCGGGTGTAGTCCTGCCGCGGTTCTGCGAACAGGGTGCGGGCCGGAGCCTCCTCCACCACGTCGCCCTGGTACATCACCACCACCCGGTCGGCCAGGTCCGCCACCACCCCCATGTTGTGCGTGATGAGCACAATGGACGTGCCGTACTTGTCCCGCAGGTCCCTGAGCAGTTCCAGGATTTCCGCCTGCACTGTGACGTCCAGGGCCGTGGTGGGCTCATCGGCGACAATAAGCCCGGGATTCAGGGCCAGTGCCGCGGCGATGACCACCCGCTGCTTCTGCCCGCCCGAGAACTGGTGGGGGTAATAGTTGACCCGGTGTTCCGGATCGGGGATGCCCACCTTGCGCAGCGCTTCAATGGCCCGGGATTTGGCCTCCTTGGCTGAAACCCGCTTCCCGTCGCTTCCGGTGTGCGCCCGGATGCCTTCGGCGATCTGCCAGCCCACGGTGAACACCGGGTTCAGTGCGGTGGACGGTTCCTGGAACACCATGGCAACGTCCCGGCCGCGGATCTGGCGGAGCCGGGCGGCGCTGACGCTGATGACGTCGGCCCCGTTGATCAGCACCGCCCCGGAACTGCTGGCCGTTTCCGGGAGCAGGCCCAGGATGGTCTTGGCGGTGACCGTCTTGCCGGATCCGGACTCCCCCACGATCGCCAGCACCTCCCCCTTCCTGACCTCCAGGCTGACGTCCTTGACTGCCTGCACCGGACCGCCGTCCGTGGCGAACGTGACCTGGAGGTGGTCGATGTCGAGAACGGGGCGGCCGTCGTCGGGCTCCCCGTTGGGGCTCCGCCCGGACAATGGATCGATGTTGACGGTCATGATGCCCTCACTTCGGTTGCGATGGCGGCGTTGTCCACCGGCGCCGGGGAACTGCTGCCCGTGCTCTTGCGGCCGCGGAGGCGTGGATCGTTCAGGTCGTTGATGCTCTCGCCCACCAGGGTCAGGCCCACCACGGTCAGCACGATGGCAAGGCCGGGGAACAGGCCGGTCCACCAGATGCCGGACGTGGTGTCGGCGAGCGCCTTGTTGAGGTCGAAGCCCCACTCCGCGGCCGAACTGGGCTCAATGCCGAAGCCCAGAAAGCCAAGGCCGGCCAGGGTGAGGATGGCTTCGGAGGCGTTCAGGGTGAAGATCAGCGGCAGGGTCCGGGTGGCGTTGCGGTAGATATGGCGGGTCATGATGCGGATGTTGGATGCTCCCACCACTTTGGCGGACTCCACGAAGGGCTCAGCCTTCAGCCTGACGGTCTCGGCCCTGATGACCCGGAAATACTGCGGAATGAAGACCAGCGTGATGGCCGTGCCGGCAGCGAAGATGCCGCCGATGAGGCTGGACTGTCCGCCGCTGATGACGATGGCCATGACAATGGCCACCAGCAGTGACGGGAAGGCGTACACGGCGTCGGCAATGACCACCAGGATCCGGTCGAGCCACCCGCCGAGGTAACCGCTGACCAGGCCCAGGACAACGCCGACGACGATGGACATGGACACGGCGACGACGATCACCATGATCGCCGTCTGTGCGCCCCAGATGACCCGCGAGAGGACGTCGTAACCGCCCACGGTCGTCCCCAAAAGGTGCTTGCCGCCTGGGGCCTGCTGCGTGGGGAAGTTGCCGTCGGCGTCGGAAAGCTGGGAGAAACCGTAGGGTGCCAGCAACGGTGCGAAAAGCGCCGTCAGGACGAACAGGCCGGTGAGGACCAGCCCCGCGACCAGCATGCCGCGCTGGAGGCCAACGCTTTTGTTGAAGTGTGAGACCACCGGCAGGCGGCGGTACCAGGGAGCCCGTGGACTTTCCATCGGAACGGGAACGGCCGGGATGCTCATGGTCAGTACCTCACGCGGGGATCGATCAGCGCGGCGATGATGTCCACGATGAAGTTGGTCATGGCCACGATGATGGCGAGCAGCACCACGATGCCTTGCACGGCCACGAAGTCACGGGCCGTGAGGTAGTTGGCGAGCTGGAATCCCAGGCCTTTCCATTCGAATGTCTTCTCGGTCAGCACCGCCCCGCCGAGCATCACTGCTATTTGCAGGCCCATCACCGTGATGATGGGTATCAGTGCGGGCTTGTAGGCATGCTTGGTGACCAGGCGGTATTCGCTGACGCCCCTGGACCGGCCGGCCTCAATGTAGTCCCTGCCCAGGGTGCCGATGACGTTGGTCCTGACAAGGCGGAGGAAGATGCCGGCTGTCAGCAGCCCCAGCGCCACCGCGGGCAGGACGGCGTGGGCCATGACATCTCCCAGGGCGGCCATGTTGCCGCTTCGAAGCGCGTCCAGCCAGTAGATTCCGGTGGGTGCCTCCAGTGACGTCAAGGCCAGTTCGCTGGACGTCCTGGCCCGCCCTGCCACCGGCAGCCAGCCGAGCCAAACCGAGAAGGTCAGCTTCAGCAGCATGCCGGCGAAAAACACGGGGGTCGCGTAGCAAAGAATGGCGAAGACCCGCAGGACGGCGTCCGGCGCCTTGTCCCGGCGGTGGGCCGCCACCATGCCCAGCGGAATGCCAACCACGAGGGCGACGAGCAGTGCGTTGATGCTCAGCTCCAGGGTGGCCGAGCCGTAGGTTGTCAGCATTTCGGAGACGGCGCGGTTGTCCGTGAGCGTCCGGCCGAAGTTGCCGGTGGCCAGCTGGCCGAGGTACTCGAAGTACTGGACCAGGATGGGCCGGTCGTAGCCGGCCGCCTGGATCCGCTCCTGGAGCTGGTCCGCCGGCAGGCGTCCTCCCATGGCTGCGGTGATGGGGTCGCCGGTGATCCTCATCAGGAAGAAGACCATGGTTACCAGGATGAAGATGGTGGGGAAGATCAGCAGGAACCGGACCAGGATGTACTGTCCCAATCCACCGCCGGATGATTTTTTGGCGGCCGGGAGCAGTCCGTCCGCGTCAGTTGGTGGCGCGTCAATCAATGTCGTCATGGGTACCTCAGGTTGTCTTTGCGGTGCCCGCGGCGGGCCGGCACCGCATCCCGTCCAGCCCGCGGGGCGGGACACGGGCGCCTGGCAACAGGCGCACCGTGTCCCGCCCCGTGTGCGGTCAGAGCCGGATGGTTCGGTCGACTTACTTGGACATCACGCCAAGACGGGTCTTGAACGAGGCATCGAGGGTCTTTTCGACTCCCTGGACATCCGTTCCGGCCACCATGACCTGGGCGCCCTGCAGCAGCGGCAGCGTGGAGAGGTCCTTGGCGATGGCTTCCTGGGCCTCGCCCAGGAGTTCGCTCCGCTCAGCCTTGTCCGTGGTGACCAGCTGCTGCTTCACGATGTCCGTCACGGCCGGGTTCTCGTAGTGGTTGCCGAGGAAGTTGCCCGGGATGAAGAACGGCGTCAGGTAGTTGTCCGCGTCCGAATAGTCCGGGAACCAGCCCAGCTGGTACACGGGGTAGGCGTCGGCCCGGCGTTCCTTGGTGTAGGTGGTCCACTCTGTGGACTTGAGGTCGACGGTGAAGAGCCCTGACTTTTCGAGCTGTTCCTTGACCAGCGCGTACTCGTCGGCCGCGGAGGTGCCGTAGCGGTCCGTGTACTGCAGCTTCACGTCAACCACCGAGGTGATGCCGGCATCGGCCAGGACCTGCTTTGCCTTGTCCAGGCTCGGCTTGCCGCTCCCGTCACCGTAGAGGCTCTTCAGCGGCTCGGTTGCGCCTTCGAATTCCTTGGGCACGTAGGAGTAGACCGGGGTGTAGGTGTCCTTGAAGACCTGGGAGGCGATAACGTCGCGGTCAACGAGGTGGGCGATGGCCTGGCGGACGGCAAGGGCCTTGGCAGGATCGGCTTCCGGGGTCTTCGCGCCGAACGGCATGGTGTCGAAGTTGAAGACCATGTAGCGCAGTTCCCCGCCCGGGCCCTTGTGGACCTTCACCTTGTCGTCGCCTTCAAGGTCTGCGACGTCGGTGGCGGTAAGGATGCGCCCGGCGACGTCGATGTTGCCCTGCTGGACATCGAGCTTCAGGTTGTTCGGGTCCGCGTAGTGCTTGAGGGTGGCGCCGTCGTTGGATGCAGCGCCCAGCAGCCCCTGATAGTCCGGGTTGGGCTTGAAGCTGACCAGTTCGTTCTTCTTGTAGCTTTCAATCGTGTACTGGCCGGCGAACGGCTTGGCCGCAATGATGGCGTCGTCGTCCATGATCTTGTCCGCCGGGAAGACTTCCTCGTCCACGATCGGACCGGGGTTGGAGGCAAGCACGCCCGGGAACACCTGGTCGTTTCCGGCTGCAAGGGTGAACACCACGGTGTTGGCGTCCGTCGCCTCGATCTTTTCCATGTTGGCGAGCAGTGACGCCGGCCCGTTGGGGTCGTCGATCGTCTTGACGCGGTTGAAGGAAAACACGACGTCGGAGGAATCCAGCGTGTTGCCGTTGGCGAACTTCAGGCCGGGCTTGAGCTTCACGGTGTATTCGGTGGGGCTGGTGAAGGAGGCCGACTCGGCGATGTCCGGGGTGGCATCGGCAGTGCCGGGTTTGTAATTGAGCAGGAACGGGTAGATCTGGTTCATGACCATGAAGGATCCGCCGTCATAGGATCCGGCCGGATCCAGGGTGACCACTTTGTCCGTGGTGCCGTATGTGATGGCGCCACCCCCGGTATCGCCGGTCGAGGTTCCGCCGCCGCCTGAGGGGCCCGTGCAGGCAGTCAGTGCGAGGGCGGAAATGCCTGCCAGCGCGATTGCGCCGTGCAGTGCTTTGTTGCTCTTCGTCATCTAAGAACTTTCTGTTCGATGAGTGCGCGCCCGCCGACCGCTGATGGGTGCATTTGCTCAGGCGGGAAGCGCGCGGTGCTGATGCCTAGATTCAATCAGAGAGTCAACACTCATCCCGGACCATTTTGTGAGTTGAGACACAAAATTTACCTGATTGCCCCCGCAGCCACGGTACAACCAACAACACCGCCCCGGCGGAACCGGGGCGGTGCTGGGGACATGCTGGTTTAGAGCTCGGCGCGCTGAAGCGAGCGGGCGGCGTCGATGGTTGCCTGGCCCAGCACCCGGCTGCCCTGGTAAAGGACAATCGTCTGGCCCGGGGCCACTCCCCGCAGCGGGGTGGTGAGCCGGACGACCAGCTGGCCGGCGGCGGCGGCGTCCCCGCCGTGGCCTGTCACTTCCATGCGTGCCGTCGCGGGCACGGGGTCGCCGTGGGCACGGACCTGGGCGTGGCAGTCGAATTCCCCGCCCGTCTCCACTTCGGCGATGGGCAGTCCTGCCCAGGAGACCTTGATGCCGCGGATCTCGTCGATGGCCAGCAGGGCCTCCGGGCCTACTACCACCTTGTTTTCCTTGGGCCGGATCTCCAGGACGAAGCGGGGCTTCCCGTCGGCGGCGGGCGTGCCCAGTTTCAGGCCGCGGCGCTGGCCCACGGTGAAGGCGTTGGCGCCCGGGTGCTCGCCGACCTTTGTGCCGGTTTCGTCCACGATGTCCCCGGTGGACATGTCGATCTTTTCGGCAAGCCATCCCGCGGTGTCACCGTCAGGGATGAAGCAGATGTCATGGCTGTCCGGCTTGTTGGCCACCGAGAGTCCGCGGCGTTCAGCCTCAGCACGGACTTCAGCTTTGGAAGGTGTCTCGGCCAGCGGGAACATGGAGTGTTTGAGCTGCTCGTGCGTCAGGACGCCCAGGACGTAGCTCTGGTCCTTGGCCCAGTCAGCGGCGCGGTGGAGCTCGCGGTTACCGTCGGCATCCTCGATGACCTTGGCGTAGTGTCCGGTGCACACGGCGTCGAACCCCAGGGCGATGGCTTTTTCCAGGAGCGCGGCGAACTTGATCCGCGCGTTGCACCGCATGCAGGGGTTGGGGGTGCGGCCGGCGGCGTACTCATCGATGAAGTCCTGGACAACGTCTTCCTTGAACCGCTCGGAGAAGTCCCAGACGTAGTACGGGATGCCAAGGACGTCGCAGGCGCGCCACGCATCGCGGGAGTCCTCGATGGTGCAGCAGCCGCGGCTTCCGGTGCGGAGCGTGCCGGGCATGCGCGAGAGCGCCAGGTGGACGCCGACGACGTCATGCCCCGCCTCGACGGCGCGGGCGGCGGCGACGGCGGAGTCGACTCCGCCGCTCATGGCTGCTAGAACTCGCATGGTGGCTTTCCCTCGGGTTTTCCCGGCTCCGGGCCGGTGCTGGCTGACGTACGCGGGCTGGCTGCGCTGGGTGGCGGCGCTGGATAAGGACGCTGGGTCCCGGCGCCAATTTCCGGCGCTGATTCTTGGGGCTGATTCTTAGGGCAGGCAGGCTCCCGGAAACGATCCTTGCCTATCTATTCTACGGCCTCAGCACAGAGCCCCGTCAGGCCGGCCTCCGTCAGCCGCCGTTGAGGGGCCGGCGCGCAAGCGTTCCTGCGGTCTGGATGCTGGACTCGTGCCCGGCCATCCCCGCCTGCCGCGCCCGGGCATAGGCGTCAGGCAGCGCGGCCAGGAGGGCGTCGACGTCGCCCTCCACCGAGGCATGGCCCAGGGTGAACCGCTGCGCGCCCCGCGCCGTCTCCTCGTCCAGGCCCATGGCCAGCAGAACGTGGGAAGGCCTGGGCACACCCGCCGTGCAGGCCGAACCGGTGGATGACTCCACGCCGGCCAGGTCCAGGAGGAACAGCAGGGAATCCCCCTCGCAGCCGGGAAAAGTGAAATGCGCGTTGCCGGGGAGCCGGCCGTTTCCGGCGGCACCGCGCAGGACGGCTTCCGGAACCCGTTCCAGGACACCGTCAATCAGCCGGTCGCGGAGGCCCGCAATGCGTGTGGACTCGGCGCCCAGGGTGGCTGCGGCCTTCTCAGCGGCAGCGGCGAAGGCTGCGATCGACGCCGTGTCCAGGGTGCCCGAGCGGACGTCCCTTTCCTGGCCTCCGCCGTGCTGGACGGGGGTAAGTTTCACGGACCGCCCCAACAGGAGCGCACCCACCCCAACCGGGCCGCCGATCTTGTGGCCGGAAATGGACATGGCGTCAAGGCCTGAGGCCTTGAAATCCAGGGGGAGGGAACCGAACGCCTGGACCGCGTCCGAGTGCACGGGGACCCCGGCGGCGTGCGCCAGCTCCACGATCCTGCTGATGGGCTGGATGGTGCCCACCTCGTTGTTGGCCCACATCACGGTAACCAGGGCGATGGTGCCCGGGTCACGGGAAAGTTCAGCGTCAAGGACGGCGAGGTCCACCACTCCGTCGCTGTCCACCGGCAGCCAGACCACCTCGGCGCCTTCGTGGCGTTCCAGCCACTCCACCGTGTCCAGGACTGCATGGTGTTCGACGGCGGAGCAGAGGACGCGGCGCCGCGCGGGCACGTCAGCCACGCGGGACCAGTACAGCCCCTTCACGGCAAGGTTGTCAGCCTCCGTACCGCCCGAGGTGAAAATGACTTCCGACGGGTGCGCTCCCGCGGCGGCAGCAACAGCCTCCCGGGCGTCCTCCACGGCACGGCGCGCCCGCCGGCCGGAACCGTGCAGCGAGGACGGGTTTCCGGTGCGGGCCAGTTCACGGGTCAGCGCGGCCAGCGCCTCAGGTGCAAGGGGGGTGGTTGCTGCATGATCGAGGTAAACGGGCACCCTGCAATTCTACCGGCCCACCCTGCCGGGCAGGCGCCGTCCTCAGCTAGGCGGACGGCGGGATCACCGGCAGGAAACGTGCGACGTCGGCCCTCGCCCCTGCGAGCGCGGCAGCGTCCGGGCACGCGAGGGAGATGTAGACGGATGACCCGGCCGTGCCGAACAGCCTGGCGAGCACCGCAGTTGCCCTTCCAGCCGGCTGGGCTGCCTGTTCCAGGGCCAGGACCTCGACGGTCCTGCCGGGCCCTGCCGGGTCCGCGCCCCACCGCAGTGTCTCCGTGTTCAGGTAGCCGGGCAGGATGGACGGGTCCAGATACTCAAAAAGTGCAACGGTGGATTCCCTGTCGTCGCCCCGGACCAGGGCAGCCTGGCTGGTGCGCACCCTGGCTGCCACCAGGCAGCCGTCTTCCTTCTCGTAGCGGGCTTCGGCGGCCACGCTGCCGGCGACGGCCTTCCATCCCGGGGCTTCCTTCAGTCCGTCCCCGATGCCTACGGGCGTGCCGGGGGCAAGGCTGCCGCCGGCGGCAAAGGGAAGGTCCTGCGCGGCCACGGCGGCAGCATCGTGGCCAGGCGTAATGGTGGGGGTGGCAAACCCCGGCGTGCTGGCGACAGGTTGCGGAGCTGCAGGGTCCCGCACCTCCACGCTGCAGCCGCCAACCAGCAGAGCTCCCATTGCGGCTGCCAGCACCGGCGCCACCCGCCGCCTGGCCCTGTCAGCCGTTCCCGCCGTCGTCGGCATATCCATTCCTGCCCCAATACGTTCAGCCGCAGCCGGGACGGCCGCGCATGCATGAGTCTAAATGCACTTGCCTGCGGCGCCCGCACCCGGTCCGCGGGGACTCGGGGAACCCTGGAGGCCCGGAGCGTCGTTGTTCAGGACAGGCCGTTAAACTGTGCGGACCGGGCTACCTGCGAAGACTGGCCATACCAAGAGAAGGATGAGGGCTTGACCGAGAGCAGCAGCTCCTATTACCAGGTACTTCGCGTGGCCGTAACGGCCACGGAGAAGGAGATCAAGGTGGCCTACCGCCGGGCTGCCCGGACGGCCCATCCTGATCACGGCGGTGATGCCGCCGCGTTCCGGCAGGTGACGCGTGCCTACGAAACCCTTATCGACCCCACCCGCAGGAAAGCCTACGACCGCTCCTACGCCGCCGGCACGCTGCGCAACGAGGACGCGGACACGGAGGCGCATTTCGACGCGCCACCGGCGGGCAGTCGCGCGTCGGCCACAGTGCACCGGCAAGGCAACGTCCGCAACACCGCCGGCGACCCCCCTGTGTACGTCCCGCAGTATGAGGATGCCCCTTCCGGCGAGGTTCCGCTGATTCCCCTGGCAGTCGCCCGCCAGCAGGTGCACGGCATGCCACGCAAACGCGGTATTTTCGGGGCCGAGGCACGCATCCAGCGGGAGATGCGCACGGTCCAGCTCCTGACCCGGCAAATCCTGCCGGCCATCCCGGCCGCACGCCTGATCAACGGCCTCCAGTCCCCTGCCGACAACAGCCACATCGACCACGCCGTCCTGTCCGGCTACCGGCTGGCGCTGGTCGGCTCCATGCTGCTGCCCAAGGGCGCCTATGCCTGGGACGGGCATACACTGAACCACGGGGGCCGCTCCATTGCCCCGCCGCAGCTCGCGCACGTTGTTCGGGCCATGCAGGACATCTTCCCGGAACTGAACGTCACGGGCTGGACCGTGGTGCTCAACCCTGGCGGCAACCTCCACGAGCCGGTGATAGACAACCACAGCCGTTCAGCCGGTGCCCTCGAGGCCGTGCAGGTGGTTAACGCGGCAGGGATGGTGCGCGGGCTGAAGGAATTCCTTGCGTCCGGGCCCGCGCCCAACTCGGTGAATGTTCCGGTGCTGGCCAGGCTGCTGCGCGGCATGCACTGACAACGGTGGCTAGGATGGGACGGTGTTCCGCATCCTTTTCCACGCCCCCGAAATCCCCGGCAATACCGGCAACGCCATCCGGCTCGCAGCCATTACCGGCGCCGAACTGCACCTCGTGGAACCGCTGGGGTTCGATTTCTCAGACGCGAAGCTCCGCCGTGCCGGGCTGGATTACCACGATCTTGCCGTCGTCACCGTGCACCCCAGCATCGAGGATGCGTGGAAGCACCTGCAACCGGAGCGGGTCTACGCCTTCACTTCTGACGGAACCGCCAGCTACACCGATATTTCCTACCAGCCGGGCGACGTCCTAATGTTCGGCCGTGAATCCGTGGGGCTGCCGCCGGAACTGAAGGCCGATCCCCATGTGACGGCCACGGTGCGGCTGCCCATGCTGCCGGCCCTGCGTTCTCTGAACCTGGCCAACGCCGCGTCCATCGCCGTGTACGAGGCCTGGCGCCAGCAGGGCTTTGCCGGCGCCAAAATCTGACCCCGCAGAAGCCGGCAACTTCTCTGCACACCCGGCCAATCCATCCGGGCAGCTGTTCCGAATCACTTCCGACAACATTCCCAGGCGTTGGAGGAGCTGCAGGTGACATTGCTGGAGTCAAGATCCAGGACCTCCCGCAGCAGCCACGGCGGTACTGCTGAGGATTCACGGCCGGGAGACTTATGCTTGGTAGTGATGGAAACCCCCAACGCGCCACACTCCGAGGCCCAGGCCGCGGTGTCAGACCCTCCGGCCGACCTCAGCCACCGGCTTTCAGTCCTGCTGGAAAGCATAGGCCGGGGTGACCAGGCGGCCTTTGCCGAGTTTTACCAGCTGACGTCCCGCCGCGTTTTCGGCATGGCCCGCAGGGTCCTGATCGATCCCGAACTCAGCGAGGACACCACACAGGAGGTCTTCCTCCAGGTGTGGCAGAACGCATCCAAGTTCGACCCCAAAGCAGGGAGCCCGCTCTCCTGGCTGATGACCATTTCGCACCGGCGGGCCGTGGACAGGGTCCGTTCCTCGCAGTCCTCCACTGACCGCGAGGCCAAGTACGGCGCCAGCACCCAGGACATCGACCACGACTCCGTGGCGGACCAGGTGGGAAGCAGGCTGGAGGCGGAGGCCGTGGTGCGGTGTTTGGAGACACTGACCGAAACGCAACAGGAGTCTGTGCGCCTGGCGTACTACGGGGGCCTCACCTACCGGGAAGTTGCCGAACGCCTGAACGCCGCAGTTCCCACCATTAAATCCCGTATCCGCGATGGATTGATCCGACTGAAGACCTGTCTGGGGGTGAGTTAGATGACTGAAACCAACAGCGGCCGCAATGGCCGTTCCGGCTCGTTTGGCGACACCGTTGCCATGGACCTGGCTTCCGGCCGGGCGGTGGACCTGGCCGAACTTTATGCCCTGGATGCGGTAACTGAAGAGGAACGCCGGGCGATCGAACAGTACATGTCGGCCGCGCCGGAAGCGGAACGGACCGAGTTCTTCGACCGGGTGCGCCAGGCAAGGGAAACCCTCGTAAGGACCTTCCGCGTCGAGGAGCAGCCTCCGGCTGACCTTTTCGACCGTATCGTCGCCCAACTGCCTGTCCAGGGCAGCGGGCCGGACTCAAATACCTCGGCCCCACCTGCCTCAGGACAGATTGCAGGAGGACAGTTCGCGCCGCGGCAGCCGGCATCCGGGCAGCCAGCCGGTGCGCAGCCTGCCGGCGGAGACGAGCTCGCCCAGGCCCGGCAGCGCCGCGAGGAACGGCGCCGGCCCGGAGGCGCCCGGCGCTGGCTCGCCGGAGTCGCGGCTGCCGCCGCCATAGCTTTGGGCGGTGTAGGCGTGGGGTCCTACCTGGCAGACCAGAATGATCCCCTGAACCAGGTGGTCCGGGCCGGTGACCTGCGGGAAGCATCGGTGGACGTAGCGGGAGGCGGTACAGCGACCCTCCTGATCTCCTCATCGGAGGATGCCGCCGTCGTCAAGATGAACGGCGTTCCCGCCCCGCCGGCGGGGAAGGTTTACCAGATGTGGCTGATCCCCAAGGACGGCTCGGCACCGGTGTCCCAGGGCCTGATGGATGAGGAAGCCCTGTCCAAGCCCGCCGTGGTGGAGGGGATCTCCTCTGCCGCAGCGCTCGGGATCACTGTTGAGCCGGCAGGCGGCTCCCAGTCCCCCACCCTGCCCACCGTTGCCGCTGCCCCGCTGGGGGCATAACGCAGAAGCCGGGCAAGACGCAAAGAGCGCCCCGTTCCATTCCGTCAAGGGAAGGAGCGGGGCGCTTTCGTGTGCAGCGTGCTCAGAAGCCGGCGATGGTTCCGGGCCCGTTGACCGCCACCACGTGGAAGGCCTCAGCGCTCCTGCCGTCCGCAAGGCCTGCACGGGCAGCGTTGGCCTGCATGCCCTGCCGGACCGTTGCTTCCATGGCGTCCACGTCGGGGTGCTGGCTGACGTGGACGTGGATCGCCCCGAGCTTGGACTCCACGTGCTCCGTGACATCCACGAAGTGGTTTTCCCGCTCCTCGGGCCCGGCGTAAAGCCACAGCCACGGGAGTTTGTAGGCGTCCAGGCCGGCCTCGGCGAGTTCCGGGTAGGCGAACGGGTTTTCCACGGCAGGGTACACGGCGCGGGTAACGGCCTCACCCACCGCGAGGTGGTCCGGGTGGCTCTTCTGGATGCGCTTCCAGTTCCGTTCCGGGTGCATGGACAGCACGACGTCGGGACGGAGTTCCCGGATCAGCCTCACCACGCCCTTCATCACCTCGTGAGACGGTTCAAGGTAGCCGTCCCGCTGGTGGAGGTAATGGATGTCGGTAACCCCCACCAGTTCGGCGGCACGGCGCTGTTCGGCGTCGCGAAGGGCGATGATGTCGGCTCGGTGCACGGGATCAAAGCCGCCCGCGTCGCCGTCGGTCATGATGCAGTAGCTGACCTGGACGCCCGCCGCCGTCCAGGCAGCGATGGTGCCGGCAGCACCAAAATCGATGTCGTCGGGGTGCGCCGCAAAACAGAGCACCCGCCCAACCCGGTGTTCGTCCGGGTTGAACGGGCTCTGTGCCTGCTGGGGAAAGACAGTCAAAGAATCAGCCTTTGCGTTTCTTGATCTCTGCCGTGGCCTGCGGGAGGACGTCGAACAGGTCACCGACGATGCCGAAGTCCGCGATCTCGAACACCGGGGATTCGGCATCCTTGTTCACGGCAACGATGACCTTGGCCGTCTGCATTCCGGCCTTTTGCTGGATGGCACCGGAGATGCCCGCCGAAATATAAAGTTGCGGGGACACGGTCTTTCCGGTCTGCCCCACCTGCGCGTCGTGGCTGATCCAGCCGGCGTCGGTGGCCGCACGGGAGGCGCCTACTGCTGCTCCGAGGGCATCGGCCAGTTCCTCCACCGGGCCGAAGTCCCCGTCCAGGCCGCGTCCGCCGGCTACCACGATCCGTGCGTCCGTGAGGTCCGGGCGCCCGCTGGCAACCTTCTGTTCCCGGGCGGTGATCCGGGCCGCGGCGCTGACAGCAGGAACGTCAACGGTGACCGTCTCCAGTGCAGCCGGGGCGGCAGCGGGTACGGGGACCACATTGTTCGCCTTCACGGTCAGGACGCTCACCGGAGTCCCGGCCTTGCAGGCGGTGTTGTAGGAGCCGGCCAGGACAGACTTGTGCGCGGTGCCGTCGGCATCTACGGCCACGACGTCCGTAATGACGCCCGCGTTGAGGCGGATTCCTGCCCGTGCAGCAATTTCCTTGCCCTCGGGCGAGTTGTCGAGCAGGACAATATTGGCACCGGCCTGCCCAGCGGCAGCGGCCAGGTAGGCCGCTTTGGGTGCCACCAGGAAATCATCAAGGTCCTCGGCCGAGGGAAGCAGCACCGTGCCGATGCCGTACTCCGCAAAGGCGGCCGCAACGTCGTCGTGCAGCTTTCCGTTGAGGGCAACCGCTGTTTCCCCGAGGGCGCGGCCCAGGGTGAGCAGCTCGAGGCTGCTCTTCTTGAGCGACGTGCCGGGGTTGTCAATGAATACAAGTACTTTTGCCATGTCTGTGGTCCCTCTTAGAGCAGCTTCTGGGCGGCCAGGAAGTCAACGAGCTTGATACCCGCGTCGCCTTCGTCGGTGATGATGGTGCCGGCGGTCCGGGGCGGACGTTCCTCGGCGCTGAGCACGCTGGTCCAGGACCCCGCGTGTCCAACCTGCGCCGGGTCCACCCCGATGTCAGCCAGGGAGAGGGTGGTGATGCTCTTGCGCTTGGCAGCGATGATGCCCTTGAAGTTGGGGTAGCGCGGCTCGTTAATCTGGTCTGTCACCGAGACCACAGCCGGCAGCGGTGCCTCCACTGTCTCGGAGGACGTGTCGGCGTCCCGGCGTGCGGTGAGCCGGCCGCCGTCGACCTCCAGCGACGACGCGAAGGTGACCTGCGGCATATCCAGGCGCTCCGCAAGCTGCGCGGGGACCAGTGAGGTTTCCCCGTCGGTTGACGCCATTCCGGTGAGGACCAGGTCCACGGGCGCGTCGCTGCCCAGGTGCCGGATGGCGGCGGCGAGCGCCAGCGACGTGGCCGCGGCGTCTGAACCTGCCAGGGCGCCATCGGTGAGGTGCACACCCTCGGTTGCACCGATCTGCAGCGCCTTTTTGATGGCGTTGACGGCTCCCGAGGGGCCCATGCTCAGCGCGATGACCTGGTTTCCCGCCTTGGATCCGCCACGGGCTTCGGCCAGCTGCAGCGCCGCCTCCAGGGCGTATTCGTCAAGCTCGGACAGGATGCTCTCGTCCCGGTCAGTTGTGTAGCCCTCACCGGTGAGGTGGCGGTCAAACTGGGCGTCCGGTACATGCTTGACCAGGACGATGATCTTCAATGTATCTTCCACTGTGTTTACAGCAGCCTTCCATGCTTGTGGACAGCCAGCCGGGTGAGGTCATGGCCGCGGAATGCCCGGCATGCGGGTAGCTCCTAGCTAACCATATAGGCGCGCCCCGGCGCCCTCTTCCGTTAACGCCTGTGTCAGCGCTCCCCCGGCCGCTGTCCGCTGCGGATGCATCACGACGGCGGCGCCCGCCAGGTGGGGACGCCGCCGTCGTGTGTTCGGCCGGGGTGTGCTGTTGGCGCCGTGCTAGCTGGCGGCGGCGCCCAGTGTGACGTCGAACGTTTGTTCCTTGCCGTTCCGCATGACAGTGATCCTGACGCTGGACCCGGCGGGCTGTTCCCGGACCGCCGCGGTCAGCTGCTCCGGTTCCCCGATGGCGAGGTCGTTGAACTTGGTGATCACGTCGCCCACCTTGATCCCTGCCTTGCCCGCCGCAGAGTCCGCCTCCACAGTGGCAACGTCCGCGCCCACCGAGAACCCGGAAGCGGCGCTTGAGGCCGTCTTCTTCTTGACGCTGACGCCCAGCTGGCCGTGCGAGGCCTTGCCGGTGTCAATGATTTCCTGCGCCACCCGCTTGGCGTGGTTGATGGGGATGCTGAAGCCGACGCCGATGTTTCCGCTGGTCGAGGATGCGCTCGATCCCGCGGACGCAATGGCCACGTTGACGCCAATCACCTCGCCACTGCTGTTCACCAGGGCACCGCCGGAATTTCCGGGGTTAATGGCGGCGTCGGTCTGGATGACGTTGATGGAGATTTCGCCCTGGTCCGCCGTCTGCTGGCTCTGTCCGCCGCCCGGAGGCGCGAACTGGAATCCGCCCTCGTCATCGCCCTCGGCGTTGTCCCCCTCCTCTGGGGCGGCCGCGGAGGCAACGCTGATGGTCCGGTTGAGCGTTGAAACGATGCCGTCGGTTACGGTACCGGTGAGGCCCAGCGGCGAGCCGATGGCAATGGCGGTGTCGCCCACGTTCAGTTTCCCGGAATCGCCCAGGGTGGCGGGGGTCAGGCCGTTGGCGTTATCCACCTTGATCACGGCCAGGTCAGACAACGGGTCTGTGCCAACGAGCTTGGCGGTGAGGACCTTGCCGTCACTTGTCCGCACTTCGAGGGCAGCGTCGGCCGTCTGGCCATCCAGGGTAACGACGTGGGTGTTGGTCAGGATGTGCCCCTGGTCGTCCAGGATGATTCCGGAGCCCGTGCCGCCGGAGCCGCCGCTTGAGGCACTGATGGTCACCACGCTGGGCGACGCCTTCACGGCGGCTGCCGTAATAGCGTTCACATTGTCCTTGTTATTGACGATGACTGTCCCGGGCTGGCTGTTGCTGCTCACTGCGGCACCCGAACCGGCGTTGCCGAACAGTTCCGCGGAACCGACGGTGGCCACTCCCCCTCCCACGAGCCCGGCCGCAAGGATGCTGGCCACGAGGGTGCCCACGCCGAATGTCGCTTTCCGGCGCGGCGCGTCCTTGGGGTTGGGCGCGAAGGCAGTCCCGCTGTGGACGCTGCCGGCGCCGAGGTCGGTTGCGCCGTGGTCCTGGCCGGAGTACTGGCTTTCCTGACGGTTTTGGCTGGCGTAGCCGTAACCGGGGTGGGGCGCCTGGTACTGGCCGGGCGCCTGCGGGGCGGCCGGGTCCTGCCCGGCCGCGTGCTGCCCGCCGTAGAAGGGCTGCCGCTGGGGATAGACGGGACGCTGGGCTCCGGGGAGTTCCTGGGTGGGGTTGTTGCCCTGCTGCTCAATCCGCTCTGTGGGGTACTGGCGGGGCCCGGACCCATTCGCCCCGGGATCACCTGCCGGTTGCTCCCCCGCAGCGGGCTCCCCTGCCTGTCCGGCGTGTTGCCCCCAGGGATCCTGCCGGTCCTGGCCGCTGTTCCGCGAAGCCGGACCCGGCGTCTGGTTCTCAGTCATGGGACTTCCTTTCATCCTCGTCTGCATTAACTATGGACTCCCTGGCTGGAACAAGCTCGGATGTTTGCTGAGAGCTTCCTGAGGGCCCGTCGCTGACCCGCTGAGGTGTGGCCCGCCGTTTCGCTGCTGGCATATTCGGGCCGATGGACTGGTTGTGGGGTGCACCATAGAATCAAGATGAATTGCCACAGCGACCTGCGGCTTCACACCAAGCGTGGGGGCGCTGCTGGATTCTGAGACGACTGATTCGTCCCGAATCGGTGTCAGGCGTGCTGAAGGGTTGCACATGCGGTCAAAGTTCAAACGTTTATTCGCCGTGATCGGCCTTACCGCCTTCCTGGCGTTGCCCGCCTCCGCGGCCTGGGCCGAGGATCCGGTCACCATTCCCTCCGGCCAGAACATCGTGGACAACGCGAATGTACTCGGAAGCCGCGAGGGCGAAGTCCAGGAAGCAATCCAGAAGCTGCTAAAGGACGACAAATACAACCTCTATGTCATCACCGTGGACAGGTTCACCAACCCAACTGTGCCGGCAGACTGGGCCGCAGCCGTTGCCACGCAGAAAGGCATGGGCAGGTCCGACGCCATCCTCGCAATAGCCAAAGACGACGGCAAATTCAGCTTTGTCCTGAACTCTGCGAGCCCCATTAAGTCCAAGCAGGGGGCTATAAGCCAGAACGCGGTCACGGCCAACCTGGCCGGTGGAAATCCCGATTTCGCCCAGGCAGCAATTGATACAGCAGCGGCGATCGGAGATGCCGCCAGTGGGGGCAGCGGCAACGTCCCCTCTGATGAAGGTGCTGGCGCGGCTGTCCTCGTAGGAACGGGCGTAGTAGCTGCCGGTGGCGCCGGTGCGTACCTCTACTTCCGCAACAAGCGCAAGAAGGCCGCCGGCCAGGCAGCCAACGCCAGCTACGGTCCGCAGGGGGCTGAGCTCGATCCGCTGGCGTCGTTGAGCATCGAGGAACTTCGCCGCAAGGGAGGCTCCCTCCTGATCGAGGCGGACGATGCCATCAAGTCCAGCGAGCAGGAACTCATGTTCGCCCAGGCACAGTATGGTGATTCCGCCGTCGGCAATTTCACCAAAGCGCTGCACGAGGCCAAGGCCCACCTGAGCGAATCCTTCAAGCTGCAGCAGCAGCTGGACGATCACATCCCGGACACTGAAGAGCAGCAGCGGACGTGGCTCGGCGAGATCATCCGCCGGTCAGAGGCCGCACTGTCATCCCTCCAGGAGCAAAAGGCGGACTTCGACTCCCTGCGTGAACTTGAGAAGAATGCACCGCAGGCCCTGGCAGCTGTCAACGCGGGAGCCCGCGAGGCAGACGCGAAGATCTCCAGCGCAGAAGGGTCCCTCACCTCCCTTCGCGCCAAATATGCCGAAAGTGCCCTGACCCAGGTTTCTGACAACATCCTGCAGGCCAAGGAACGCCTGGCATTTGTCCAGAACGCCACCGCCACCGCGCAGCAGAAGCTGGCTGAGGGCGAGGCCAGTCTTGCCGCTGTAGCAGTCCGCGCAGCCGAAGAGAGCCTGCACCAGACGAACGTCCTCCTGGACGCCATCGCCAAGGTTTCCTCCAACCTGGATGAAGCCCGGAACAGCCTCGAGAGTGCAGTAGTTGACACCTCCCAGGACCTCGCTCAGGCACGGGCCATGATCCAATCGGGCGCCCACCCCGAGCTCGCCGGTCCGGTGGCCGGAGTTGAAAACGCCCTCGCGCAGGTGAAGGCGGAGATCCAGGGCGGCAAGATCGACCCCATTGCCACGCTGCAGCGGGTTGAGACTGCCCACCAGTCGCTGGACCAGGCGCTCAGCGGCATTAGGGACCAGCAGGAACAATCCCGCCGGGCGCAGGCCTCGCTCCAGCAGACCATCATGTCTGCCCAGGCCCAGATCAGCGCAACCTCGGACTACATCACCGCCCGCCGCGGCGGTGTGGGGACAGAGGCACGCACACGCCTGGCGGAGTCGCAGCGGAACCTGGATTACGCACTGTCCATTGCACGCACCGATCCTGTGACCGCCCTGACCTACGCCCAGCAGGCGCACGCCCTGGCCGCGCAGGCAGCCCAGCTGGCCCAGGCCGATGTTGACCACTTTGGCGGCTACGCCAACCAAGGCTACGGCCGCGGCGGGATGTTTGGCGGAGGCGGCGGCGGAGGCCTCGGCGGCGCCATTCTGGGCGGCATCCTGATCAACTCCATCCTGAATGGAGGCGGCGGCGCGGGCTGGGGCGGTGGCCACAGCGACGGCGGCGGCTGGGGCGGCGGAGATTTCGGCGGAGGAGACTTTGGCGGAGGCGACTCCGGAAGTTTCTGATCGCCGCAGGCTAGCACCGGCCCGAAACCCGGCGCCCCCTCACAAGCCGCAACACAACTGTTCACTGATTTCAGTGGTCACCACAGAGCAGGACGAAAGGTAGCAACATGGTTAAGCAGTCCATCTTTGGCCGTATCGCGCAGCTGGCTAAGGCAAACATCAATACTTTGCTGGACAACGCTGAGGATCCCCAGAAGATGCTGGACCAGATGGTCCGGGACTACACGAACAACATTGCTGAGGCTGAGTCCGCCGTGGCGCAGACCATCGGCAACCTGCGGATGCTCGAGGACGACTACCGCGAGGACGTCAAGAACGCACAGGACTGGGGCAACAAAGCCCTTGCGGCCTCACGGAAGGCGGACGAGTACCGGGCCAGCGGCGACACTGTTGATGCCGAAAAGTTCGACAACCTTGCCAAGGTGGCCCTGCAGCGCCAGATGTCCGCCGAGAATGAGGCCAAGGGGGCAGAACCCAGCATCGCCTCCCAGCGCGAAGTGGTGGACAAGCTCAAGTCCGGCCTGGACCAGATGAAGGGCAAGCTCAACGAGCTGACCAGCAAGCGGAACGAGCTGGTGGCCCGGTCCAAGACCGCTGCAGCCCAGTCCCAGGTCCACGACGCCATCAAGAGCATCGATTTCATGGATCCCACCAGCGAAGTGGGCCGCTTCGAGGAAAAGATCCGCCGCGAGGAGGCCAAGGTCCTTGGCCAGCAGGAACTCGCAGCTTCCAGCCTGGACGCGCAGTTCAACCAGCTGGAGGACCTCGGTGAGCAGGTTGAGATCGAGGCCCGCCTGGCGGCGCTGAAGTCCGGCAACTCGTCAAAGCCGGCCCTCGGCGCGGCAGGTTCGGCAGCAACAGCCTCAACGGTGGATGAAGCAGACTTCGACAAGCTCTGACCGGGGGCGGGACGTACCACCTGCCAAAGAAGCAACAGGTAAGGCCGGGGCCATCGATGGCCCCGGCCCTACCTGTCCCTGCCGGTGTGTAGCGTGGTTGCATGGCTTCTTCCACTGAGACTTCCATCGTCTGGCTCCGCGACGACCTTCGGCTTGATGACAACCCCGCGCTGTCCGAAGCAGCGGCGCTCGGAATGCCCCTGACGGTCGTCTACATCCTGGACGAGGATTCCGAAGGCGTCCGGCCGCTTGGAGGAGCCACGAAGTGGTGGCTGCACCACTCCCTCGCCTCACTCGCGGGTGCGCTGGAAGCCAAAGGCTCCAGCCTGCTCCTTCGCCGCGGGCCAGCCGAGGAGATCATCAGGGAACTCGCCGCCGAAACCAACGCCCGGCACCTGTTCTGGAACCGCCGCTACGGCCAGCCGGAGCGCACTGTGGACGCCGCTGTCAAGGCGTGGGCCACTGAGAGTGGTTTACAGGCCTCGAGCTACCAGGCAAACCTCCTGTTTGAGCCCTGGACTGTCCGGACAGGCGCCGGCGGGCCGTATAAGGTGTTCACGCCGTTTTGGCGGGCCTGCCTTGCCGGCGCTGATATACGCGACCCCCTCCAGGTTCCGGGAACGCTGCCGGCGCCTCCGAAGCGAACCGGCACCGTGCAGGCGGGCGACACACTTGATGGCTGGGAACTCCTGCCCTCCGCCCCCGACTGGAGCGGCGGACTCGCTGCTGTGTGGGACCCGGGCGAGGACGGCGCCCGGCGCCGGCTCGAAGATTTCCTGGACGGGCCGGCGGAGGAATACGGGACGGGCCGGAACATCCCCGGCGTGGAAGGTACCAGCCGGCTCTCACCCCACCTGCGGTTCGGCGAGGTCAGTCCCTTCCGCGTGTGGCGGCAGATCCGCCGTCGCTATCCGAACAAGGTGCCTGCCGACGTCGGCATCTTCCGTTCGGAGCTTGGCTGGCGGGAATTCTGCTGGCACCTTCTGTACACCAACCCGGATCTTGCCACCCGCAACTACCGTCCGGACTTTGACCGGTTCGAATGGGAGAAGCCCGGCAAGGATGAACTGGAAGCCTGGCAGCAGGGGCGGACCGGGTATCCGTTTGTCGATGCAGGCATGCGCCAGCTGTGGCAAACCGGCTGGATGCACAACCGGGTGAGGATGGCCGCGGCCTCTTTCCTGGTCAAGAATCTCCTGACGGACTGGCGCGTCGGGGAAACCTGGTTCTGGGACACCCTCGTGGACGCGGACGCGGCCAGTAATCCCGCCAATTGGCAGTGGGTTGCCGGCTCAGGGGCAGATGCCTCACCGTACTACCGGATTTTCAACCCCGTCACCCAAAGCAAGAAATTCGACGCCGCCGGCACCTACCTGCGCCATTTCATCCCCGAGCTGGCGGACTTGGACGGAAAGGCTATCCACGAGCCCTGGAAGTCGGGCGTGGAACTGGCGGAGTATCCGCGGCCGCTGGTGGACCTGCCCGAGTCCAGGGAGCGGGCCCTCGAGGCCTATCAGAAGCTCAGGGACAGCTGACCCGCTCCACGGGCAACCGCAGCCGCCCCGCGCCCGTCAGCGGCTGACCTTGCCCATCAGGGAGGCGACGGGCCGCAGGAACAGCGGGCGGGCCAGGAACCAGGCGGCCACCATCACCACAACCGAGGCGAGGAACACCCAGAAACCAAACCACCCGTCGTCGTCGCGCACGCCGTACATGTGGTTAAGGTTGCGCAGGGCTCCCGTGGCGAGCACCAGGAAGACGTGCACCGCGATGAAGGCCACGAAGTAGATCATCACCGGGAAGTGGACGGCGCGCGCCCACTCGATGGGGAACGCCTTGTTGAGGCCGGCAGCCTTCCTGGGCCAGGCACCGGACATCCGCAGGCCCGTGATGAAGGCCAGCGGAGCGGCAATGAAGACTGTGGCGAAGTACGAGAGCAGCTGCAGCGCGTTGTAGTTGACCCAGCCGTTTTCCGTGGGCCAGTCCAGGGATGCGTACTGCAGTGCCGCGGAGAGCGCGTTGGGGAAGACGTCCCAGCTGGTGGGAACAATCCGCATCCACTGTCCAGTGGCAAAAAGCAATACCGCGAAGATCAGGCCGTTCAGGATCCACAGGACATCCAGCGTCAGGTGGAACCACAGCTCGAGGCTGATCTTGGTGGGCGGGTTCTTCGTCTTGATCAGGCCCTTGTTGTTCCGTGTCCAGTGCCCGCTGGGGCGGGTGGTGGTCCGCACCTGCCACCCCGTGCGGATAATCAGCAGCAGGAAGAACGCGTTCAGGAAGTGCTGCCATGCAAGCCAGGCAGGAAAGCCCACAGGAGCGTTGTCCGGAAGCTCTGAGTGGCCCGGATAGTCCGCCACGAAGGAAGCCACGGCAGGCAGCCCCATCAGCCACCTGGCCACCAGCACCACCAGGACCAGCCCTCCGAGGACGGCGGGCACCGCCCAGTAGAGTCGCGACCGCTGACCCGCCGCGGTACGGGGCTTCTTCGTGGGTGTGGACATCGAACAACATTCCTCTCGAGAATGACTGGCCAAGTGCTCACTACGTGTGAGGCTCTGCGAAAGAGAATACTAGGAACTGCACGTATCCACGGAAAAAAGAAGACCCCGGCCGGCTGGTAGGCCGGTCGGGGTCTTCACATAGTTGCGGGGACAGGATTTGAACCTGTGACCTCTGGGTTATGAGCCCAGCGAGCTACCGAACTGCTCCACCCCGCGTCGCTGAAACAACACTACCCTAGTTTTCCGGCTTCGTTTTCCACTCGGGGTTTTCCCTTGGGTCGGCAGGAAATCCCCGGAGCTTAAACAAAACATCCGAACACTGTTTCCAGTGTCCGGATGTTTTCATCAGTTGCGGGGACAGGATTTGAACCTGTGACCTCTGGGTTATGAGCCCAGCGAGCTACCGAACTGCTCCACCCCGCGTCGCAAGAACTACTTTACCGGTACGTGAACACCAGGCCAAATCGCGGGCGCGTGATCTCCGTCTCGCCTACGGAAACGGCACCTGGCCCCACAGGGAACAGGTGCCGTTTGCCGCCGTCGTGATCAGCTGGTGGCTGAGGGTGACGGGCTCGCTTCAGGTGCATCGGTGGCTGCCGGCGCGGGCGTGGCCTCGGGTGCGGCAACCGGGATCTTGGCTTCCGCAGCCACGGCCTTCTGGAGGGCAGCCGCGATCTTCCTCTGCGCCTCGCCATAGGCTGCGAAGTCCCCTGCGGCAAGAGCCGACTGGCCCTCCTGGATCGCCGCATTCGCTTCATCCAGTGCGGCCTTCAGCTCTGCCTTGCCGTCAGCTCCCGCGGGCGTTCCCGGCGCGGCCGGATCTACCGGGGTTTGGCCGTTGTTGTCCGAATCGCCCGCGGCAGCCCCGGAGTCTCCTCCGAAGAGCTGCTTCAGTGCCTCATCCAGGGTGGGAGCGAAGCCCACCTTGTCGCCGAAGGCCACCAGGACGCGCTGCAGTGTGGGGTACGACGTTTCGCCGGTCGACTTGAGGTAGACAGGCTGGACGTACAGGATGCCGCCGCCTACCGGAAGCGTCAGCAGGTTGCCGTTGAGCACTTCAGACGCTCCCTGGCGCAGCAGGTTGAGGGCCTGCGAAACCGTGGGATCGGAGTTGAATTTGTTTTGCGCCTGGCCGGGACCCGGCACCTGGATCTCCGGCGGGATCTGGAGCAGCCGCAACTTGCCGTAGCTCTCCGCCTTCACACCCGCCTCGTTCCCGGCATCCGAGTCAGCGGCCAGGAAGCCATAGAGCACGTTGCGTGCGTTCCCGTTGACAATCTGCGGAATGAACGACGACGTCAGCTGGAAGGCGGGCTTGTCCTGGTCCGGCATTTGGAGGGACATGTAGAACGGCGGCTGCTTGACGCCGCTGTTGGATTCAACGGTGGGATCCGCCGGCACGCTCCAGACGTCCTTGGTCTGGTAGAACGTGGACGGATCGGTCACGTGGTACTCCCCCAGGAGCTGGCGCTGGACCTTGAACAGGTCCTCCGGGTACCGGACGTGGCTCATGACATCGCCGGACATCTCCGAGAAGGGCTTGAGTGAGGCGGGGAACACCTTCTGCCAGGACTTCAGCAGCGGGTCCTGGTCGTCCCAGGCGTACAGGGTGACCGAACCGTCATACGCATCAACCGTGGCTTTCACGGAGTTCCGGATGTAATTGACGGTGCTGTTGGGCAAGGCAACCGCGCGGCCGGACGTGGTCTGGGTGTCCGCCGTGGCATCGGAAAGCCGCTCCTGCTGGGAGTACGGGTAGAACTGGCTCGTAGTGTAGCCATCCACAATCCATTTGACGCGGCCGTCAACCACCGCCGGGTAGGCATTCCCATCCACGGTCAGGTACGGGGCAACCTTTTCCACGCGCTCACGGGGACTGCGGTCGTACAGGATCTGCGACTCGGGGTTGACGCCGTCCGAAAGCAGCAGGTCCGAGGACTGGAACTTGATGGAGTACAGCACGCGGTTGAAGAACGTTCCCACGTTGGGACCGCCGTTGCCTTCAAAGGTGTACTGGTTGTCCCCCTCGCCTTCCCTGCCCGACGGCCGGTCCTGCTCGCGGGCAGGGGCGCCGTCCGGCGCGCCAACGATCGAGTAGTCGGGCGAGGATTCACCGAAGTAGATCCGGGGCTCATAGGTTGAATCGTCACCCAGGACACCCGTTGACGGGATACCCGACTGCAGGAATTCCGGCTTGCCGTCCACAGTGAACTTGTTGCCCTTTGCAGCCACTACACCGTAGCCATGGGTGTACACAACGTGCTGGTTGAGCCAGCCCTGCTGGTTGGTTGCCACGTTTGCGGGGTTGAGTTCGCGGACTGCGATCACGGTGTCCTGGATCTTGCCGTCCACCTCATACCGGTCCACATTGAGGGCTTCCGGGAACTGGTAGTACGGGCGGTACTGCTCAAGCTGGGAGAACGCATCCGAAATCAGGTTCGGGTCCAGCAACCGGATGTTTGCCGTGGTCTGCGCATCCGGGGCCAGGGCCCCGGTGCTGGCCGTGTTGGTGGCGTTGTAGCGGTCCACCTGAATCTTGTCCAGGCCGTAGGCCTCACGCGTGTTGTTGATATTGCGCTGGATGTATTCCTTTTCCAGCGTCTCCTCCGAGGGACGAACCTGGAACTGCTGGATCACCCAGGGGTAGACACCTCCGGCCAGGATGGACGTGATGACCAGCATGGCGGTTCCGATGACCGGCAGCCGCCATTTGCCGATAATGGCAGCGACAACGAACAGGATGGCAACGAGCACCGCCGCCACGGCGAGGATGGCCTTCGTGGGAATGACGGCGTTGACATCCGTGTAGAGGGCGCCGGCCCAGCGTCCGCTGTTGCTCTGCACCGCGGTGAAGCGGTCCAGCCAGAAGTTGAGCCCAAGGAGCACCAGGAAGGAGGCGCCGGTGACGGCGATATGGATCTGTGCAGCCCGGCTGGTGAAGACGCCGCGTTCCATCAAACGGATGCTGCCATAGAGATAGTGCGTCAGGATGCCCGCGATCCCGGCAATCACCACAACGCTGATCAGGAAGCCGGTCACGAAACCGAAAAACGGGAGCGACATCAGGTAGAAACTGATGTCCATACCAAATTCAGGGTCTTCTTTCCCGAAGGGCTCCTGGTTGAAGAACAGGAGGACCTTCTGCCACTGGCTGGCGGCGGCGCTGCCGGCGAAGAGTCCAAAGAGGACGGGGAGCCCGATCATGACAACGCGGCGGACAGGTTCCAGCTGAGCCTGGTACCGGTTCAGGTTGTCCCTGATTTCAGAGTCGGGCGCGTAGACCGGCCGGGCGTTGTACGCGATGCGGATCGCGAAGAACACCGCCAGGAACATGATGGCGAAACCGGCGGCAAAGATACCGATCCGGACCAGGTTCTCGGTGACGAAGACCTCGATGAACCCCAACTGCCGGTACCAGAGGACGTCGGTCCAGACGTTGGCAAAGAAGATGAAGCCCACTACCACCAGGGCAACAACGATCAGCGTGGGCGTCAACGCCCCGCGTCGTGAAGGGGGTCTGCCTGTGGACATGGTGCTGGCGGGACGGGACAAACTGGGTACCTCATAGCTGGTCGTCAGATAAATCAGAGCGTGCGTGCGGGCGACGTCCGGGACCGGTCAAACGGCCGGTTTCGTCCGTCATATTTGCCACGAGTGGCGGTGGAGCTTAGTTCCTGTTGAGTCTAGTTGCGCCCAGTCTAGTTGCCCGGGCACGCCGGAAGGCCGGACGTGTCCTGACCGTTACCCGCACGTTCGACGGCGTCGCGCGCCTCAGCCAGGGTCTCCACCCTCACTACCTGCAGCCCAACGGGGATGTGCCCTGCTACTTCCCCGCAGTTTGCGGCGGGCGCGAGGAACAACGTTGCTCCCCCGGCCCGTGCCCCCTGCAGTTTTTGTTGGATGCCACCGATGGGGCCCACGAGGCCGTCCGGGGAGATGGTGCCGGTCCCCGCGATGTGTTTGCCACCCGTCAGGTCTCCCGGTGTAACCGTGTCGATGATCCCCAGGGAGAACATCAGCCCCGCACTGGGGCCGCCGACTTTCTCAAGCGAAATCTCGACGTCGAAGGGGAAGGTGAACAGGTATTTGAGCATGACTCCGAGGATGAAGCGGCCCTCGCCGTTGTCCTTCGGGGTGATGGTCTCGGTGACGGACTGCCCGTCACGCTCCACCACCACGGAGACCGGCGCGCCGTTTCCCGCGGCCAGTTCCTCCTGGACGACGGCCAGCGAGGTGATGTCCTTGCCGTTAATGGTCTCCAGGATGTCGCCGGGCTGGATCTTCCCGTCCGAGGCTGAATTTTCGGAGAGACCGGCTGCCTGCAGTCGCTGCCCGAAGGGAATATCCAGCTCTTTGAGGGCAGAAGCTACGGCGTTCTCCTGTGACGTGGTCATTGCCACGGAACTCTGTTCCTCGGCCTCTTCCCTGGTGGTGCCCGTGGGGTAGAGCAGTTCCACGGGGTGCACGGCTTTGGACGGGTCAACCCACGCGGAAAATGCGTCGAGGATGCTGACCGGCCCGTTGGGGCCGCCGTCCACGTAGACCGTGGTCAGGTCAAGGTTTCCCTTGGCTGGATACGTTTCCCGGCCACTGATGCTGATGACCGGGCTCCCCTGGCTTTCACCCAGGGTGTTGTACGTCGGGCCGGGCGACTCCACGACGTAAGGAACGGGAAGGGTGCCCACGGCGATTCCCAGGCCCAGCGCCGACAGTCCCGCGAGCAGCATCGCCGACACTTTCCTGTCCCGGGGAGCGCGTTCCGGGGCCAGCGCACCGCCCGTGGTGCCGTCGTCGGCCCCTTCTCCATCGGCGGACGTGCCCGGCACGCGTGTTTCACCTGTTTCCGCAGGCAGGCCGCGGGTGAAGAGCTCAGGAGCGTGGTCCTCTGAGGGGTGGCCGCCACGGGTTGTAGTCACCCAACCAAGACTACGCGGTGCCGGTGGATGCCAGCTCTTTGCCTAGAGCGAACGACGCCGCCGTCCGGCAGACAGCCGACCATGGCCGGGGTACCGTGAAGGTTGACAGCCACACCGACGATCGGCGGGATCATGACCTCCAATCCACTCAATCCGTCCAACGGCGACGACACTCCCAAGGATCCGTTGACCGAGATGCTGCAGAACCTGATGGGCGGCAAGGGGATGGAGAATTTCGACCCCGCCGAACTGGCCAAGGCTGCGGGGCTTCCGAACGACCCCAACCTCCTGGCGCAGATGTTCTCCCAGGTGCAGGCCATGATGAGCGCCCCTTCGGAGGGGCCCGTTAACTGGCAGCTTGCCCACGACAACGCCCGCCGTGTTGCCGCGAGCGGCAGCGACCCTTCGGTAACGTCCCAGCAGTCGCGCGAGGTTGATGAGGCCCTGCGCCTGGCGGAACTGTGGCTGGACCCCGTCACGGACCTTCCCGCCACCGGCCTGATCGGCCGGGCGTGGTCCCGGGCGGAATGGGTAGAGGCCACGCTGGGCACCTGGAAGCGGCTGACCGAGCCCGTGGCCAACAGCATCGCGAATGCCCTCTCCTCGGCCATGACGGAGCAGATGCCCGAGGAAATGAAGTCCATGATGGGCGGGGCGTCCTCGATGCTCCAGAACATGGGCGGTGCCATCTTCGGCATGCAGCTGGGCCAGGCCATCGGTGCCCTCTCCGCTGATGTGGTCAGTTCCACCGACATCGGGGTCCCCCTCGCGGACCTGGAGATGGCACTGCTGCCCGCCAACGTCGCGGCGTTCGGGGAGGGCCTGTCCCTGCCCGAGAACGACATCCGGCTCTTCCTCGCAGTGCGGGAAGCCGCCCACGCGCGGCTGTTTGTCCAGGTTCCCTGGCTCCGCGGACACCTGCTGGGTGCCATCGAGGCGTACGCCCGCGGCATCCACATCGACACCTCACGTATCGAGGAACTTGCACGGGACCTTGACCCCAGCAACCCGGAAGGCATCCAGGAGGCCCTGTCGCAGGGTGTCTTCATGCCGCAGCGGACGCCGGCGCAGGACCAGGCCCTTGAGAAGCTTGAGACCGCCCTCGCACTGGTGGAGGGTTGGGTGGACGAGCTCACGGCCTCGGCCACCGAGAAGCTGCTGCCGTCCGCGGGTGCGCTGCGGGAGACCGTGCGGCGCCGCCGGGCAACCGGCGGTCCGGCCGAGCACGCATTTGCCTCCCTGGTGGGCCTGGAGCTGCGGCCCCGCCGGCTGCGCGACGCCGCCACGTTGTGGGCCACCCTCAAGGAAGAGCGCGGCATCGAGGGCCGGGACGCCATCTGGCACCACCCGGACCTGCTGCCCACTGCCGAGGACCTGGACGATCCCAAGGGCTTCAGCGGGCGCCGCAAGCTGGCAGAAGCAAGCGACAGCGAAGTGGATGACGCCCTGCAGAAGCTCCTCAGTGGCGGCTTCGACTCCGCGCCGGAGGCAGAAGAAGGCACTGAGCCTGGCGTAGGAGATGGCACCGCCGAGACTGCAAAGGACGACGGCGGGCGTCCCGACGCCCAGGGCAAGGACGGCCAGGAGGGCCAGGAGGGCCAGCCGAAAGGCTAGGACCCCGCCCCGGCGTTGGCTGTTGGCAGGACGGATTCAGTCGGCGTCGGGGTCGGCCATGCCGCGTCCGGTGGCAAAGGAAACACCCTCAAGGAATGCCTTGGCCCGCTGCGTTTCCGGATACGCCTCGAGCAGCTGCCAGAAAGCGGCGTTGTGCGCAGCCACCAGCAGGTGGGCGAGTTCATGGAGCAGGACGTAGTCGATCACCCATTGGGGCATGGGACGCAGTTTGTCCGAGAGCCTGATGGTTCCCTCTGCCGGAGTGGCGGAACCCCATCGCGAGTTCTGGTTGCTGACCCAGCGAACCGACGTGGGTACGGCGCGTCCGCCCAGGTACTTGGCAGACAATTGGGCCGCTTGTTCTGCGAGGGCAGCGTCCGTGGCCGGCCGCCTCTTACCCACTGCTGCCCGCCGCTCCCCCTGGCGCTGGAGTTTGGCCACCATCTTGTGCACCCATTCGGCCTCCTGGGCAGCAGTGAACCGGGCGGGTATCGCGACCACCGCAGTTCCGTTCTCCCAGAAAGCGGCTACGGTGCGGGTGCGCCGGGACGAACGCCGTACCACTACAGGCGCACCGTCCTCCGTGGTTGTGGACGAAGCAGCCGCCACCTGATGCCTCGCGGAGTGGCCAGCCATTACAGCGAGGTGCTTTCCGTCAGGACACGCAGGACGTCCTCCCCATACCGTTCCAGCTTTGCAGGTCCCACTCCTGCCAGCCGGGCGAGCTCCTCGAGCGACGCGGGGCGTGCTTCGGCAATGGCCGTCAGGGTTGCGTCAGTGAACACCACGAATGCGGGCACGTCGGCGGAGAGGGCAACCTCCCGGCGCCAGTTCCGGAGGGCGTCGAAGGTTTGTTCCTCGTAGCCGGGCGGACAGGAGTTGCACCGGCCCACTTTGCGTTCCGCGCCCGTACCGAGCATGCTTCCGCAGACCCTGCACATGGCGGGAGCGGCGGCTTTCCTGCGGGTCACGGTCACCTTCCCCCGGGTGTTGGAACTGGCCACGGAGTCGGGACGCAATCCATCAAGGAACCTTGAGGGTTTGCGGTTGGCGCGGCCGCCCGGGGTCCGGGCAGTGGACCATGACAGCGAGAGGTGTTCGCGGGCGCGGGTGATTCCCACATACAGGAGCCGGCGTTCCTCGTCCACCGATTCCGGGGAGTCGGCAAAGGAAATGGGCATCAGCCCTTCACTGAGGCCCACCAGGAATACAGCGTCCCATTCCAGGCCCTTGGCGGCGTGGAGGGAGGCAAGGGTTACCCCCTGGACGGTGGGAGCGTGCTGGGCCAGGGAACGTTCCTGGAGTTCGTTGACGAAGTCGGCCAGGCTGAACTGTGTGCCCCGTACCTCGACCAGTTCATCTGCAAGGGCAACCAGCGCGGCCAGAGATTCCCAGCGCTCCCGGAGGGCGCCGCCGCTGTGCGGGGCCGAATCCGTGTAGCCGAGCGAGGAGACGATGTCCCGGACCAGTTGCCCGAGCGGTTGCGGGGAGTCCGTTTCGGCGACAGCCCGCGTGGCTGCGCGCAGCTGCAGGATGGCGTCGCGCACCTCCTTGCGGGCAAAGAACCGTTCACCGCCGCGCAACTGGTAGCCAATCCCGGCAGCGGCCAGGGCCTGTTCGTATGCCTCGGACTGGCCATTGGTGCGGAACAGGACAGCAACCTCGCTGGCGGGTGTGCCGGCGTCGAGCAGTGCCTTGATCTTTTGGGCAACCGTAGCCGCCTCAGCCTCGTCATCCGCACATTCCGTAAACTGCGGCGCCGGGCCTGCCGGCCGCTGGGCCACAAGCTGCAGGGGCGAGGCCCAGGCGGCGTCGGCCACGGGACCGCCGCTGCGCCTGCCCGCCAACAGGTCGTTCGCGAGCTTCACCACCTGCGGCGTGGAGCGGTAGTCCCGGATGAGTTTGACCACGTTGGCCTGCGGATAGCGGGCTTTGAACTCCAGCAGGTGCTTGGGGGACGCTCCGGTGAATGAATAGATGGTCTGGCTTGCGTCACCGACAACGCAGAGCTCGTCACGGCCGCCCAGCCACAGTTCCAGGAGCCGCTGCTGCAAAGGGGAAACGTCCTGGTACTCGTCCACCACGAAGTGGCGGTACTGCTCACGGACGGTGGCAGCGACCTTCTCGTCCTCCTGGAGAATTCCCACTGTGATCAGCAGGACGTCCTCGAAGTCAATGACGTTGCGGTCGGTCTTGACGTCCTCGTAGGACTGGAAGACCCTGGCCACGGCGGTGAGGTCGAAGCCGCCCGGGGCTCCCCTGTCCTGCGCGTTTTCCAGGTAGTTTGCGGGCGTGAGCATGGACACCTTGGCCCATTCGATCTCCGAGGCGAGGTCGCGGATGGAGGCCCTGTCGGTGCTGAGCCGGAGCCGCCGCGCGGCCTCGGCCAGCATCTGTGCTTTGTGGTCCAGGAGGTTGGGCAGGGTGCCGCCAACAGCCTGCGGCCAGAAAAACTGTAGCTGGCGCAGTGCCGCGGCGTGGAAGGTGCGCGCCTGAACGTTGCCTGCGCCAAGGTCACGCAGCCGGCTGCGCATCTCGGCAGCAGCGCGGGCCGTGAAGGTGACGGCCAGCAGCCGCTGCGGCGAGTAGACGCCGGAATGGACGCCGTAGGCGATGCGGTGGGTGATGGCACGGGTCTTGCCCGTCCCTGCCCCGGCCAGGACGCACAGCGGGCCGTTCAGGGTGCTGGCCACCTCCCGCTGTTCCGCGTCCAGGCCTCCCAGGATGCGGTCCTCAAGGGACGCTGCCCCGTCAAAATGTTCTGTAGTCACTTCTGCTGCTCTTTGTCTCGACTACCGCGTGCTGGAGTCTGGTGGATTCGTGGTGGGTCAGGCCTCGGCCCGGTCCTGGATGCGTCCGCCATACCAGTGCTCTATCAGCGAGCGGGCAATGGAAAGCCGGCTGGAAATGGTGATATCGCCGGCGAGCACAGCCTCCTGGAGTTCCTCCCGGCTGAACCAGCGCGCCCTGGTGACCTCAACGCCGTCGGGCCTTGCCTCGGCGTCTTCGGTGACGGCGGTAAATCCAAGCATAAGGGAGGCGGGGAACGGCCACGACTGCGATCCGAGGTACTGGCATGCGGTCACCCGGACTCCCACCTCCTCGTAGATCTCGCGGACCACGGCCTGTTCGAGTGACTCCCCGGGCTCCACGAAGCCGGCTAGCGTGGAGTAGTTCCTGGCGTCCGGCGGTCCGCCGCCGCCCAGCAGCAGCCGCCCGTCAGGGCCCACCACGGTGACAATGATGGCCGGGTCTGTCCGCGGGTAGTGCTCCGACGAGTCCGCAGGACACCGGCGGACCCAGCCGCCGGCCTCGACGTCGGTAGGGGTACCGCAGCGCGGGCAGTGCGTGTGCCCGGCGTGCCAGTTAGTGATGGCACTGGCCTCCACAAAGAGGGCAGTGTGCGTGGCGCCCAGTCCCGCTGCGACCTCGCGGAAGCCGGCCCAGCGGGCATCGGACGGGATCCCGGCTGTACCTGGAGGAACCTGCTCCGGGAGGACATAAAGCAGGAGCCCGGTTCCAGCTGGCAGATCCGAATCCGGAAGCGCGTAGCCCAGGAAAACGACCAGTTCAGGCGCCGACCCGGCTGCAGTGAGCTCCTGGAGCAACGGCAGTGCGGCGGCTACACACAGGCCGCCTCCCTGCACCAGGCCCTGCCGCCCGGACAGCACAATAGCCAGCGTTTCGGGACTGGCCAATTGTTCGTCCACGATCCCCGGAGCTGTCCGGACGGCCGACCCGCGGTCCACCAGCGCCGGCCTGACGGGAAGGAGGGTGTCCATGAGGTGGTTGGCAGGCAGCGTTGCCGGCTGCCCCTGGTAGACCGGTGTGACAGACTCCGCATGGCTCATATATCCACCGTACTGACTGGGGCTGACAATTGACATTTCCAGCCTGGCCCACGGTGCCCGCAGCACCCCCCCCTATTTGCAGGTATCTCAAGACTCGCCGCCGCCGGACCGGTCTCCCGGCCCGCAGGCAATCTACCGTTGAAAGGTGAGAAGAAAAGCGATTGAACTGGCAGCCGTTGCAACCGCGGCAGTCCCCGGGCTGACCCCGACGGCCGTTAGCTCTGCCCCGGACGACCCCGCGGACTTCGACTCAGCGCTGCTCCTCGACTCGGAAGGGAAGCGCTGGCGGGTCAGGTCGCCGCGCCACGCCGAGGCCAGCGCCCGGCTCGAAACAGAATTCCTGGTGCTTCGTGCCTTCGCCCCGGCCATCCGCGCCGAACTGCCCTTCCTGATGCCCACAGTCGCCGGCAGCGTGCGCCTGGGAAGCCTGAGTACGTTCGTCTACTCGCATCTGGGCGGCAGCACCCGCAGCGTTGAGGAACTGACGGCCGGGCCGGATGCCCTGGCCCAGGAAATCGGCGTGGCGCTGGCAGCCATCCACGATCTGCCCCGCGCGATCGTCAGCAACGCCGACCTGCCCAGCTACACCCCCAACGAATTCCGCCAGCGCAGGCTGAACGAGCTGGACCAGGCCGCCACCACTGGAAAGATCCCCCCGTCCCTGTTGCTGCGCTGGGAGCACGCACTTGAGGACGTGTCCTTGTGGCGCTTCAATCCATCCGTGGTGCACGGGGACCTGCATGAGGACAACCTGCTCGTGGAGGGCTCCCGGGTCACCGCCGTGACCGGCTGGACGGACCTCCGCATCGGCGACCCCGCGGACGACTTTGCCTGGCTGGTGGCGTCCAACGAGCAGGACTTCGTGGACGCCGTACTGGACGCTTACACCACCGGCCGCCGCGACAAACCCGACAAGCACCTGCTTCGGCGGGCAGCGCTGTCGGCCGAATTCGCCCTGGCCCAGTACCTGGTCAAGGGCATCGCGGCCGGGGACGCCACCATGGTGGCGGAGGCGGAGGAGATGCTGGCCACCCTGGCCAGCGACATTGCAGAGCACGGCGGGCAGCCCATCAGCGTTGAGCCCCTTCCGTCCGTATCGCCTGCCACGGTCCCCGGCGCGGCTGCGCCTTCCGTGGAACCTGCCGCGGGGGCCGGAGCCGGCCCTGGCATGCGGGCTGCGGACGGCGGGGCGCCCACCACGGCGCCTCCGGTCACCGTCGTTCCGGTTCCGGCGGTCCAGCCCGCTGTGCACGTAACGCCGATTCCCGATCCGGCACCTGCAACTCCCCCTGCCCGCACTGAAGGCGGCGCCGACGGCGGAAGCAGCACCGGCACGGCCACCGGCACCAAAACCGGCGCCCCTGACGCACCAGGCGGTCCGGATGACACGTCGACGGCTGCCCTCACCATTGTTGACGCCAACAAGAACTAGCCGCGGGCGCGTGTCAGCTACCTGACGTCCACGACGCGCCTTTCAGGCAGAAGTGAAGGCAGCCGCCACCATCTCCTCCAGCTGGTCAGCGGATCCGAGGTCATGCGGCCGCACAATCTCGTTGTCCGCAACGTAGAAGAACGCCGCCCGGACATCCTCCAGGGGCACGCTTTTCAGCCGCGACCACGCCAGCCGGTACACGGCCAGCTGCACCGCCCGGGTGCGCAACTGGGTTCCGGACGGCCGCCGTCCGGTCTTCCAGTCCACCAGGTCCCAGCGGCCGTCCGCATCCTGGAAGACGGCGTCGATCCGCCCACGGACCACAACCTCCCCCACTCGGGTCTCCACCGGGACCTCAACAAAGGCCGGGGAACGGTGGGCCCACGGGGAGGACCTGAAGGTGGCCACCATGGCGTCCAGATCGTAGGCCGCATCGATGTGGTCATCGGAGCCCGGTGCCTCGCCGAGGTCGAGCATGCCTGCACTCCCGAAGTACTCTTCCACCCAGGCGTGGAAAGCTGTTCCCTTCCGTGCCGACATGCCCGGTTCCCGCGGCACCGGCCTGCGGAGCCGCCAGAGCACCGCCTCCGGGTCTTCGTTGAGGTCCACAAGTGTGGATGCGGAAATATGGGTGGGAAGGTGGACCTCCTGGGCGGACGACTTCCTTGCCCGGCGTTCCAGCAGCAGTGCTGCTTCCCTCGCCCAGCCGGCAGCCGGGCCGCTGAGCTGCGGATCCGGGACCATCAGGGTGTCCTGGCCGGACAAAGCATTCGCAGGCGCTCCGGCGTCCAGCAGGGGCAGGGCCCGCCCATGGGGCAGGGCCCGTTCATGGTGCATGGCCTCCAGGGCAGCCGCCACCCGGGCGGACGCCCGTTCCATGACATCCCTGCGGCCCCTGGCAAGGCGGAGGCGCCCACCCGTCCGGGGATCCACCGGCCCCTCCAAGGGATCGTAGGGCCAGCGGGCCACTTCCACATCGAGGGTCAGTGGGCTGGCCTCCGGCAAAGCAGCCTCCTCCACCGACCATGGGTGGATGCCTGCCTGCACCGGAAGACCTTCGCGGGCCGGTGCGGCCAATGGCTCCAGCTCTGCCAGGAACGGTGACATGTCAGCCCGCCCGGACCTCGACCCCACCCAGGCTGCGCTGGACGCCCAGAGGACGTGCTTGGCCCGGGTGTAAGCCACGTAGGCCAGGCGGCGTTCCTCCGACTCCCCGTGCGCCTGGACGGCTGCCTTGAAGTCCTTTTCCGCGTCCAGCCATCCTTTTTGGTCCGGCTGGTCCAGGTCCCACTGGGGCAGGTCCGCCCGGTCGCCGCGCAGCGGCCAGGGCAGGGCCGCGGATCCGCTGCTCCAGCGTGAGTCACGGTCACTGGGAAAGTCCTTGGCATTCAGCCCCGGAACAAAGACAACATCCCATTCCAGCCCCTTGGAGGCATGCACGGTGAGCAGCTGGACGGCCTCGCGGTTGACATCGCTCGGCGGTGCTTCCAGGCCGTTTTCTTCAGCTGATGCCGCTTCCAGCCAGGACAGGAAGGCGAGGATGTCCACGCGCTGGGAGGTGCGCAGGAAGCCGGCGGCTGCATCCTGGAAGGCGTCAAGGTTCCGGCGGGCCTGGTGGATGCTGATGCCCGGCCGTGCGGCGACCTCGATATCAAGGAGCATGGCCCTTTCCACTTCCCCCAGCAGGGTGGTGAGGTCGTCTCCCAGGTAGCCCCGGAGCTGGCGCAGCTCCGCCGAAAGCCGGAGCATCCGTCCGCGTGCGGCCGGGGTGAGGGACCTGCCGTTCGCTGAGGTCCACCCCTCGCGCGGCAGCCAGTCCAGGGCTTCAACGAGGCTGGCGGCGTCTGTCAGGTCGCCTTCCAGGACGGCCGGTTCGGCATCCGGCACGGTGTCATCGGCCGCTCCGGCCTGGCCGCGTCGCCGGGCGAGCTGGCTGGACCAGTCCCTCAACGCCATCAAATCTGCTGGGCCTATCCGCCAGCGGGCCCCCGCGAGCAGGCGCATCAGCGCGTCGGAGCGGCCGGGGTCGGCGAGGACGCGCAAGGTGGCCACCAGATCCACGATTTCCGGGGTAGCGAGGAGGCCGCCGAGACCGACGATCTCATAGGCGATGCCGCGGGCCTCCAACTGGCGCCGGATGGGTTCCATTTGCGCACGACGCCGGCACAGCACGGCGATGGCGGGCGGAACCGGGGAACCGTCAGGCTTGAGCTCAAAGTCCGTCACACGGTATTTCAGGATGTCTTCAGCGAGCGCGGCAGCTTCGTCCACGTCGCTGGCAAACCGGCCCAGCACCACGGATCCTGCCGCCGCGTGCGGACTGGGCTGCAGCGGCGGGACTTCGGGGGCCACGGCCCCTCCCCCGCCGGCGGGGCCGCGCTGCGCGGCCGCCCGGCCCAGGGATTCGGACATGACGTTGGCCGCGGTCAGGATCGAGCGGCCGTTCCGCCAGGCCGTCGTCAGGTAGGACGTCGGCGCAGGAGCCCAGGTCCCGGTGTCCTCCGCGGCCCGCTCCCCCGCGGCACCTTCGTCCGCTGCCGCCTGACGGGTGGTCCCCGTCCTCACCGGAAACTCCCTGACAAAATGGAAGAGCTGCCCGGCCGAAGCTCCGCGGAATCCGTAAATCGACTGGTTGGGATCACCCACGGCCGTCACCGCATGCCCGCCGCCGAAGAGCCGCGAAAACAGCACGAGCTGGGCGTGGGACGTGTCCTGGAACTCGTCCAGCAGCACCACTTTGTAGCGCTGCCGCTCCATCTGGGCAGCCAGCGGGACTTCGCGTGCCACTCGGGCAGCGAGAGCCACCAGGTCGCCGAAGTCCAGTGCACCACGGGCCCGCTTGGCCGCTGCATATCGTCCGACCATGTCGGCCACGGATGCCCTGGTCCGCAGCATCCCGGCGAGATCGGCCACTGCCTGCGGGGGGTTCTTCTTTTTGTCGGCAAGGTAAGGGAGTGACTCGAAGTCGGACAACCGCGCCATCAGCCAGGCTTCGACGTCCTCGGGCTCCTGGAGGTGCTCGGCGCATTCACCGGCCAGCTGGATAACTGCCTTCACCAGCGTGGACTTGGCAGCCCGGAAATGCCCATACTCGCCGTCATAGGCCTCCACGACCTCACTGGCCAGCTGCCAGGCCTGCGCACCGCCCAGCAGGACCACATCACGCTCCACCCCCAGCCGGAGCCCGTAGTCGGAGACAATGCCACTGGCGAACGAGTGGTAGGTGGAAACTTTGGGTTCCAGGGCGTCGCTGCTGAGCAGTCCCTCCGGGAAAACCCCGTGACCGTTATCCCTGCCAGCCTTGTCCTGGGCCATCCTGTCCTGGGCAACCAGCCGCTGGAGGGCAGCCAGCTTCGCACGGATGCGCGATGCCAGCTCACCGGCAGCCTTCCGGGTAAAGGTCACACCCAGAACTTCTTCCGGCCTGACCCACCCGTTGGCCACGAGCCACACCACGCGGTCCGCCATGGTGGCTGTCTTCCCCGATCCTGCCCCCGCAATGACCAGCCGAGGGGTCAGCGGAGACGCAATGATCGCCGACTGTTCCGGAGTCGGCACGTTTTTTTCACCCAGGAGCACGGAAAGTTCTTCCGGGCTGAACCGCGGCCGGGGCGGTGTGGCGGCAGCGGCTTCCTCCCGGGCAGCCACGGCCCTGCCACCTGAAGGCCCGGCGGCAAGGGTAGCCTCCTGCTCTTGCACGTCCTGCATCATTCAGTCACTTGCCTTCCACGCACGCACAACGGACAGACCTCGGGGAGCCGGCAGCCGTGGCCGCCGTGGCTGCCTTTGGACGGATCGTGCCGTGCCTCGAAGGCACTGCCGCCCATTACCGAAGCTGCATCCTTCACCATATCCAGGGCCCAGTTGTCCTGCTGATCGATCGGGTCCTGCTGCTGGATGGCCGGATTTTTCGCTCCGGTTCCCAGCTGGGCCAGTACCGCCCCGCCGGGTACCGGACCCGCCTGGCTGCCCGGACCGTCGTCGAACCCGCCGGCAAGCACCGCTGCCTGGTATGCACCCAGCTGCGGATGCCGTGCCAGCTCCCCCTTGCCGGGCTGACGTTTTCCCGTCTTCAGGTCCACAATCACCAGACGGCCCTCGGCATCGATCTCCAGCCGGTCCACCTGGCCGCGCAGGACCGCGTCCCGGTCCGGGGCATCATCAACGGGGACCGTTCCAAGCGCCACCTCGAAGTCCTGCTCAACGCCAACGAGGCTCCTGCCCTCGCTCCGCATCAGCAGCACATACTGGGCCAGCTTTCGCACCATGGACTCGGCACGCTGGAAATCAAGCCTGCCTTCCCAAGTGTCCTTCATGCCCAGCGCAGGCCAGCGCCGGACGAGTTCCGCGATGTACTCGGAGCCGGAGGCATCCGGCAGTTCCTGGGCAATCGCGTGGACCAGGGTGCCCAGGCTTCGGGCGAAGTCGGTGGCAGGCTCCCCTCCTGCGGCCTGGACGAACCAGTCGAGCGGTGATTTCTGGACTGTCTCCACTTTTGACGGTGACACGAAAACCGTCCCGCCGGGTGGAACCACCGCCGCGTCGGAGCTCAGCGGGGGAAGGCCCCACCAGCTCTGCGGATGCGCGCCCGGGACGGGCGGCTCCGCCCTGGCCAGGCGCGCAAGCACCCTGGCCGCTTCCTCCGCCTGCGGAGCGTCCGTTCCATCCAGCTGGGCGTGCTGCCGCAGCTCGGCGACGAGCGCCCGGAGCGTCATGGGGCGCTCTACTGCAGTGAAGCCGCGGGTTTCCTGGCCAGGAGCCAAGGGCGCCACATAGTCGAGGAAGGAGGACGGCTGGTCGTCTTCGGAGGATACGGCGGTGCATACCAGCAGTTCGCGGGCACGGGACACTGCTGTGGAGAAGCTCCGGAGCTCGTCATACCGGATATCGCGAAGCCGGCTTAGGGGATCCCGTTGCAGGGCGTAGCCTGCGCCGTGCTCCACCGCATCGCTGTACAGAGTGCTTCCAAGGAGCTCGCCGCGGAGCCGGGTGTTGGGCCAGACGCCCTCCTGGAGGCCGGCAACAATCACCACCGGCCATTCACGTCCGGCTGCACTGGCAGGCGTCATCAGCTCGACGGCGTCATCCACCTGTGCGCGTGCGGCAAGGGTGTCCATGGGGAGCTCCTGGTTCAGGAGATATTCGAGGAACTGCTCGGGGCCTGCCCCGGGCATCTGGTCCACGTACCGCTCCGCGGTGTGGAAGAGCGCCATCATGGCGTCCAGGTCACGGTCCGCACGCGCCCCGTGGGGTCCGCCGGAGAGCGCCGTTTCGGTCCAGGCGCCGGCGAGCCCGGTGGAGTCCCAGAGGGCCCAGAGGACTGATTCAGCGTTGGCCCCGGGTTCAGCAGCCGCCCTGCTGCCTGCCTGGATCATGCGTGCCGCCCGGCGTGCGGCGCGGCCCTCGATGCCAAGAGTTGACAGCGCGTTAGGCTCCAGCAACGCTTCGACCAGCAGTGCGTCGCTGGTCCGGCCTCCGCCTCCCAGGATTTCTTCCCTTCTCAGCGATTGCCGCAGCCGGCGGAGCTCGATGGACGTTGCCCCGCCGATCCGCGAGGTGAGCAGCGATACTGCGGCCTCGGGGGTGAGCACTGCCGGGTCCAGCGCGATGGCGAAGGCATCAAGCAGCGGACGGACGGCCACCTCGTCCCGGACAGCGGACTCTGCCACGGGAACACGCACGGCGATGCCCTGTCCGGACAGATAACGCTGGAACTCGCTGACCTGGGCGCCGTTGCGCACAATGACCGCGACGTCGGCCAGGTCACGGCCGTGGTTGATGTGCTGGTCCAGGATCCGCTGGGCCACGTACCGCAGTTCGTGAACGGCGGACGGAACAAGGTGTGCTTCCACTGCCCCTTCCGGCTTGTCGCCGCCAGGCTGATCGAGGCGCCTGGCCAGCTGGCCGCCCGCACGCTGGGAGATCCGTCCGGCAACATTTAGCCAGGCGTCGGCAACCGCGGTAGCTTGCCGGTGGGCATGCCGCAGCGGACGCTCCACCACAGGTGCCCCCGGCGACAGCAGGTGCGGCAGTTCCGCGACGAGGTCCGGCCTTGCCCCACGGAAGCCCTGGACGACGGTGTCCGGGCAGAAGGTGACGAAGGAGTCCTTGCCGCCCGCTATATCGGCCAGCAGCTCAAAGACCGCGGGGTTGGCCTCCTGGATGTCGTCCACGAGGATGACCTGCAGCCGGTCCCGTTCCGCGGCCAGGAACTCAGGAAAATCCTGGAAGACCTGCCGGGCGGCCGTGATGATCCCGGCGGGGTCGAAAGCCTCAGGCATCCGCAGGTCCAGGATGTCCCGGTACTCCGCGTACAGCGCGGCAGCGGCGGCCCAGTCCGGCCGGCCGCAGTCATGTCCGAGCCGCACCAGGTCCTCCGGGGTGCGCCCTGATTCGATGATCCGGTCAAACAACTGCCGGACTTCCTGCCGGAAGCCGCGCGTTTCCAGCGCCCCCTCCATATCGGCAGGCCACGGCAGTTCCAGGCCCGGGAGCCGGTGTCCTTCAAGGAGTTCCTTGATGATGAGGTCCTGTTCGGGCCCGGAGAGGAGCCTCGGCGGCCTGGACAAGGAAAGGAGCCCTTCAGCTTTCGCGCGCCTGATGACATCGAAAGCGTAGGACGCCCAGGTACGCGCCGGCGTTGTGCTCAGGCTCCTGTCCAACCGTGCGGTGAAGCGGTCACGAAGGGTGTCTGCCGCGAGGCGGCTGGGTGCCAGGATCAGCATGCGCTCTGGATCCACGCCGTCCCGGAACGCCCTGCGGACGGCGGCCTCGACGAGGGTGGTGGTCTTGCCGGTTCCCGGAGCGCCGGGCATCAGTACCGGCCCGGCGCCGTGGGGGACATCAACCGCGGCCTCCTGGTCCTCCGACAGCAGGGGCTCTGCCGCATGGACGTGGCGGGGCGGCAGCAGCCTCAGGCCTGTCGCGGCCGGGCTTCCCTGATTGCGGTCCGTGCTGCCTGTTGCAGTCCCTGCCGTTGCATCCGCATCGGGTGCAGGACCTTCCGGGGAGTCGTCCCGGTACTCGTCGCGTGGGCCGGTGAAGGGCGTTGTTACTGTCACACAGACATTCCATCATCAGCCACCGACAATCCATGCAGCCGCCGCTCCAGCTGCTCGGCAACAGTATCAATCACGTCCAGTTCGTCTTCGGCGGGCGCCCACCGGGCGGCCTGAAGATCCACACGCCAGCGTCCTTCCCGGGTCCGCTGGTATTCGAGATAGGCGCCCAGGAGGGGCGTGCCCTCGGCAAGGTAGTGGCGGAGGGCCTCAGCCTCGTGCCCGGCAGGTGCGTGGCCGCTCGCCTTGAGGATCCGCCACCAGGGCACGCCGCTACCGTAGTGGCTCATGACGGCGCCCACCTGCCTGGGGCCGCCGGCGCCCAGCAGCTCGGCAACGTCCCCGTACGCCATGGCGGATGCGGCGGGCACCAGTTCCACGATGGCCAGCACCGCCTCCACGTACTCAATCCGCATTGATCCAATCTAGCGGCAGTGGCGCTCCACGGAATTGTCAGTGGTGCCCTTTAGCGTTGACATATGAGCACCTGGAACACCCTCCCCCGCGCAGCTTTCGACCTGGAAACCACGGGCCGCAACTCGCGGGCTGCACGCATCGTCACGGCCTCCGTAACGGTGGTGGACCACAACGGCGACGTCATCAGGGAACATGAGTGGCTGGCCGATCCCGGGGTGGAGATTCCCACGGAAGCCAGCGACGTACACGGTGTCACCACCGAAAAGGCCCGGCGGGAGGGCAGGCCCGCACACGAAGTAACGCAGGAACTTGCCGCCGTCCTACAGGACCTTTTTGACACGAACATCCCCGTCATCGCTTTCAACGCAAGCTACGATTTCACTGTCCTGGCCGCGGAATCGGCGCGCTACGGCGTGCCCCAGCTGAGCCGCTTCCCGGTCCTGGACCCCTACATCATGAACAAGCAGGTGGACCGCTACCGGAAGGGCAAGCGCACCCTGACGGCGCTGTGTGAAGAGTATGGGGTGGTCCTGGACAACGCCCACACGTCTGCGGCCGATGCCCTGGCAACGCTGCGGGTCCTGGACGCCATGGCCGGGAAATTCCCAAAGCTGATGATGCCCGCGACCCAGCTCCACCAGCTGCAGGTGGACTGGGCCACCAGCCAGGCGGCAGACTTCCAGGGCTACCTCCGGAAAACCAAGCCGGCTGCCGTCATCGAGGGCGACTGGCCGGTACTCCCCCCTCAGGACGCGAGCCTCGGCGGCTTCTGACATAGTGCTGCCGGGCCGGTGCGAGGCATGTCACAGTAACAGGGCTTCATATAACCGGGCAGAAAACCGCCTCCCGCATTCGGCATACCCTTGCCCAGACCGTTCTATCGGAGCGCATTATTGCCGAACTATTGAATAACATTTGCTCCTGACCGGATCAGGGCTGCTTTTGTTTGAATCACAGCCGAAAAACCGCAGGTGAGAGAATAAAGTTTTGCGGTCACCCCTGCCTTGCAGTGCTTGAACAGCGCCGGGCAGGTGCCAGGCGCCACCAGCGCAGCCTCGCGGCCCGGTTGACTAATGACTCAGATGAAAGCGAAAACTTGATGAAAATCAAAGCGATGAAGTGGCTCACCACGGCTCCCGTGGCGCTCGCCCTGGCTGCCTCCCTCGCCGCGTGCGGCTCAGGCTCCGCCGAGCCTACAGGGACGCCCACGGACGCCCTCGCCGGCAGCGACCAGCAGACGCTGGACAAGTACACCACCGCCGACGTCACCCCGGTCGACCAGATCGACACGACCAAGCTGGGCCTGAACACCGAAGGCAAGCTTGAGGTGGGCACCCTGTCCGACGCCCCGCCGAACATCTTCATCGACCCCTCGGGCAAGTTCACGGGCTACGACAACGAACTGCTGCGCGCGATCGCCGGCGAACTCGGCCTTGAGGTCGAATTCGTGGCCACAGATTTCTCGGCGCTCCTGTCCCAGGTGCAGACCAAACAGTTCGACGTCGGATCCTCCTCCATCTCCACCACGGACGCCCGCCGCCAGAACGTCGGCTTCACCAACGGTTACGACTTTGGCTTCATGGCCGTGGTTGCCAAGACCGACAGCGACGTCAAGGGCTTCGACGACCTCACCGGCGACCTTCGCATCGGCGTGGTCCAGGGCACCGTCCAGGACGATTACGTCACCAACACCCTTAAGCTCGAGCCGATCCGCTTCCCGGACTACGCCACCGTGTACGCCAACGTGCGCAACGGCCAGGTGGACGCCTGGGTGGCGCCGTCCCAGCAGGCGACCGGCCAGGTCAAGGAAGGCGACGGCACCGTCATTGCCGAATCCGTCGTCAACACGCAGAACTTCACTGCCTACGCCGTGGCCAAGGACAACCAGCCGCTGATCGATGCGCTGAACTCCGGCCTTGACGCCGTAATCGCCGACGGAACCTGGTCCAAGCTGACCAAGGAGTGGTACCCGGACCGCGAGATGCCGGCCGACTGGAAGCCGGGCAGCAAGGCCGCCACGGTTCCGCAGAACTGATTGAGCCGGGACGTTTATGGATCTCTTGGACCAACTGGCTGACACTTTCTTCAACTGGGAGGAAATGGCCAAAGTCATTCCCGCCCTGCTCATGGTGGGCCTGCCCAACACGCTGATACTGGCTGTGGCTTCCGGCATCTTCGGTTCCCTGCTGGGACTCGCGCTGGCCATGATGGGCATTTCCCGCAACGCGGGAGCCCGGTGGGTGGCACGTATCTATACCGACATCTTCCGTGGCCTGCCCGCCATCCTGGTGATCCTGGTCATCGGCATCGGGCTCAGCCCCATCGCCAGGGAAATCACCGGGTCCCGGAACCCGTACCCCCTGGGCATCCTCGCCCTGACCCTGATCGCGGCTGCCTACATCGGTGAAATTTTCCGTTCGGGTATCCAGAGCGTTGAGAAGGGCCAGCTTGAGGCATCCCGGGCGCTGGGATTCAGCTACGGCAGTTCCATGCGCCTGGTGGTGGTGCCGCAGGGAATCCGGCGGGTCCTGCCCGCACTGGTCAACCAGTTCATCTCGCTGCTGAAGGATTCGTCGCTGGTGTTCATGCTCGGACTCGCGGCTTCCGACCGGGAAATTTTCCGGATCGGAAATGACGCCATGGCCAATACCGGAAACCTGTCTCCGCTGGTGGCCGCCGGGGTGCTGTACCTGATCCTGACCGTCCCGCTGACGCACTTCGTGAACTTCATCGACAACCGGCTGCGCACCGGCAAGCCGGAAAAGAAGGAACCGGACGAGCTGGCAGCGCCTATCGGCAAGGGGGCACAGGCATGACGGAATTCGCTTCCGGAACCCTGACCGGCAAGAACCTGCACCTTTCCTTCGGCCACAACCATGTTCTCCGCGGCATTGACCTGCATGTGGAGAAGGGCACCACGGCCTCTGTGATCGGCCCGTCAGGATCCGGCAAGTCCACGCTGTTGCGCGTGATGAACCGGCTGATCGAACCCGACCAGGGCGACATCCTCCTGGACGGCCGTTCGGTACTGAAGGACAACCCTGACGAACTCCGCCAGCGGATCGGCATGGTGTTCCAGCAGTTCAACCTGTTCCCGCACAAAACGGTGGTGGACAATGTGTCCTTGGCGCTGCGGAAGCTGCGGAAGCTGTCCAAGGAGCAGGCCCGCGCCGAAGCCCTGGAACAGCTGGACCTGGTGGGCCTGAAGCACAAGGCCGACTCCCGCCCGGCCAACCTTTCCGGCGGCCAGCAGCAGCGTGTGGCCATTGCCCGGGCCCTGGCCATGAAGCCTGAGGTCATGTTCTTCGATGAGGCGACCTCTGCCCTTGACCCGGAGCTCGTCAAAGGCGTCCTGGCGCTGATGGCGGACCTGGCGAAGGGCGGCATGACCATGGTGGTCGTAACCCACGAGATGGGATTCTCCCGCAACGTGTCGGACACCGTGACCTTCATGGATGCCGGCGTTGTGGTGGAATCCGGCCCGCCGGAGCAGATCTTCACCGCGCCCCGGACGGACCGGCTGAAGGGCTTCCTCTCGGACGTCCTCTAGGTTCACAGGCAGGCACAGCCAGAAATCCCCGCCTCCTGGACTTTTCCCCCTTGCACGCCAGGGGGATTTGTCCGGAAGGCGGGGATTTCCTTGTTGAAAAAACGACGCCGGAGCTAGACTTGCGCCGCGGCGGCGGCCTTCGCTGCAGCCGGCAGTGCGTCGAAGATCCGGTTCATCGCGGTGTCATCGTGTGCGGCGGAGAGGAACCAGGCTTCGAACACCGACGGCGGCAGGTATACCCCGGCCTCCAGCATCGAGTGGAAGAACGGCGCGTAGCGGAAGCTTTCCTGCGCCTGGGCGTCGGCGTAGTTGTGGACCCCGTTGGCCGAGGTGCCGAAGGCCACCGAGAAGAGGTTGCCGGCGAACTGGATGGAGTGGTCCACCCCGGCGGAGTCCAGGGCGCTGGACAGTGCCGAGGAAAGTTCCAGCGAGCGGACATCGATAAAGGAGTAAACGTCCCGGGTGGCATGGGTCAGGGTGGCCACACCGGCCGCCATCGCCACCGGGTTTCCGGAGAGCGTTCCGGCCTGGTAGACGGGACCCGTGGGTGCCAGGTAGTCCATGACGTCGGCACGTCCGCCGAGGGCCGCCGTCGGCATTCCTCCGCCGATGACCTTGCCGAAGGTGAGCAGGTCCGGGGTCCACGGCTCGGCGGCGTCCGGCGCTCCGCCGGTAAGCCCCCAGTAGCCTGAGTAGCCGGTACGGAAACCGGTGAGCACCTCATCCACGATGAGCAGTGCCCCGTGTTCACGGGTGATGCGGGACAGGCCGAGGTTGAAGCCCTCCCCCGGGGTCACCACGCCCATGTTGGCGGGGGCGGCTTCGGTGATCACGGCCGCGATGTTCTGCCCGTGCGCGGCGAAGGCTTCCTTGACGGCAGTGAGGTCGTTGTACGGCAGCACCAGGGTTTCGGCGGCGGTGGCCTCCGTGACACCTGCGGAGCCGGGCAGGGCGAGGGTGGCGACGCCGGAACCTGCGGCGGCAAGGAGGCCGTCCAGGTGGCCGTGGTAACAGCCGGCGAACTTGATGATGAGGTTGCGTCCCGTGAAGCCGCGCGCCAGGCGGACGGCGGTCATGGTGGCCTCGGTGCCGGTGGACACCATCCGGAGGCGTTCGACGGCGGGAACGCGTTCCTTGACGATCTCGGCCAGGTTCGCCTCATCCGGGGTGGAGGCGCCGAAGGACAGGCCGCGGTCCACGGCTGCGTGCACCGCATCCAGCACAGCGGGGTGCGCGTGGCCCAGCAGCGCCGGACCCCATGAGCACACCAGGTCCACATATTCCTTGCCGTCGGCGTCGGTCAGGTACGGCCCCTTGGCGGAGACCATGAAGCGCGGAGTACCTCCCACGGACCCGAAGGCACGGACCGGGGAGTTGACCCCGCCCGGCATGAGCTGGCGGGCGCGGTCGAAAAGTTCCTCGTTGCGAGGGTTGCTGGAAGTCATGGTTCCTATTCTCTCAGTTAGCGGGCCGGTGAATCGGCCAGCAGTTCTGCCACGCGGGGTGCCACCGCCGTGCCCATCAGCTCAATGGAGCGCATCATGGCGGAGTGCGGCAGCGGCCCGTTGCTGTATTTCAGGTCGAACCGGTCGACGCCCAGGTTTTGCTTGAGCAGGACGATCTTCCGGGCCACAGTTTCGGGCGAGCCGACGTAGAGGGCGCCCTCGGGTGCGCACAGGGCGTCGAACTCGCCCCTCCCCGCCGGTCCCCAGCCCCGCTCGGCGCCAAGCTTGTTCCGCAGCTTCAGCCAGTGGGGGAAGAGCTCCTCGCGGGCCTGCTCGTCGGTGTCAGCCACGTGTCCGGGTGAATGGGTGGCCACCTGCTGCATGGGGTGGCCGTACTTGGCCATGGCTTCCCGGTACAGGTCAACGAGCGGGCGGAAGGCGCGGGGTTGCCCGCCGATGATGGCGAAGATGATGGGATAGCCGTACTGGGCGCAGCGCAGCACGGATTCCGGTGTGCCGCCCACTCCGATCCAGGTGGGCAGCAGGTGGCGCTCCAGCGGCGGGTACACGCTCAGCCCGGACACGGCCGGCCTGGTGCGGCCTTCCCAGTGCACCGGCTTCTGCGCCCGGACCTTGTCGAACAGCTCGAGTTTTTCCTCGAACAGGACCTCATAGTCGGCCAGGTCCAGACCGAACAGCGGAAACGATTCGATGAAGGAGCCGCGGCCCAGCATGACTTCGGCACGGCCGCTGGAGATGGCGTCCACGGTGGCGAACCGCTGGAACACCCTGATGGGATCATCGGAGCTCAGGACGGTGACAGCCGAGCCCAGCCGGATCCGGGTGGTGCGGGCCGCAGCGGCGGCGAGGAAGACTTCCGGCGCGGACACCGCGTAGTCCTTGCGGTGGTGCTCGCCGACGCCAAAGGCATGGAGTCCGACGGCGTCCGCCAGTTGGGCCTCTTCGAGCAGCTGGCGCAGCACCCGGGCATGCGGCTGCGGGCTTCCGTCCGGGTTCTCACCAACATCGCCAAACGTGTTCAGGCCCAGGAGGATCCGGCCAGGTCCAACCGGGGCGGTGGGACTCTCGGGAACCGCTGCGGGTCGGGCAGCCGGTGTGTTGGCCATCAGGACTCCTTCAGCCAGCCGGCCAGTTCTGCGGCCCAGTAGGTCAGCACCATGTGGGCGCCGGCGCGCCGGATGCCCAGCACGGACTCGGTGATGGCGGAGCGCCGGTCGATCCAGCCGTTGGCGGCAGCGGCCTCGATCATGGCGTACTCGCCGGAGATCTGGTAGGCGGCCACGGGGACCGGGCTCATGGCGGCGACGTCGGCCACGATGTCCAGGTAGCTCATGGCGGGTTTGACCATCACGATGTCGGCCCCTTCTGCGAGGTCCAGCTCCACCTCGCGAAGGGCTTCGGTGCGGTTGCCGGCGTCCATCTGGTAGGTCCGCCGGTCGCCCTTCAACTGGGAGTCGACAGCTTCGCGGAACGGGCCGTAGAAGGCGGAGGCGTACTTGGCGGAGTACGCGATGACGGACGTGCTGGTGTGGCCCGCACCGTCCAGGGCGGCACGGATGGCGGCGATTTGGCCGTCCATCATGCCGGAGGGGCCCAGCATGTGGGCGCCGGCGTCAGCCTGGGCCACGGCCATGCGTGCGTAGATCTCCACGGTGCGGTCGTTGTCCACGTACCCGTCGGCGTCGAGCACGCCGCAGTGGCCGTGGTCCGTGAACTCATCCAGGCACACATCGCTCATGACCACCAGGTCGTCTCCCACCTCGGCGCGCACGTCCCTGATGGCCTTGTTCAGGACGCCATCCGGGTCAAGGGACGCCGTTCCCTGGGCGTCCCGGTTTTCCGGGATGCCGAACAGCATGATGCCGCCCAGCCCGAGTTCCACCGCTTCAGCAGCAGCACGCTTCAGGGTTTCCGTGGTGTGCTGGACAACGCCCGGCATGGAGGTGATGGGGTTGGGTTCCGTGAGGCCTTCACGGATGAAGGCGGGAAGGATGAGTTCCGCCGGCGCCAGGCGGGTTTCGGCGGTCAGCCGGCGCATGGCGGGCGTGGTGCGCAGGCGGCGGGGGCGGTGGCTGGGAAAAGTCATGGTCCTGTCCTTGGCGTTGGTTCGGGCGGTGAGTGGGTGGCCGCTGGCGGGCGTCCCGCGCGTCAGGGTGGTTCTCCGCCGGCATCCTCCGTCGTGAGGAGTGCTGCCGCGACGGCAGCTACAAGCCCTGCCGGCGACGGCTCAGCCGCGATGGCAGCCACCGGCATGCCAAGCGCGGCGGCCTGGTCCGCCGTCGAACGCCCGATGGCCACGAACCGGCACCCGAGCAGCGGGGACAGCGCATGGATGCGCCGGGCGGCGCTGGGGGAAGCTGCAATGACGGCGTCGAGGCGGCCGTCCGCCAGCTCAGCTGCGGCGTCTTCAGGTGTCAGCAGGGCGTACGACGGCGGCTGCAAGTCCGCTCCCCCGCCTTCCGCCGGGATGGCCAGCCTGCGCTCCGCCGCGGCGGGGTAGTCGACCGTGCGGTATGCGGTCACTGCCGTCACGGTGCTTCCGGCTGCCGACAAGCCTTCCGCCAGGCGCGGCGACGCGATGTCCGCCTGCGGCAGCAGAACCTTGCCGTCCCCACCCGGCCACACAGCGAGCAGGCCTGCCGCGGACTGGTCATCCGCTGGTGTCAGTGACACGGCAAGCCCCCGGTCCTCCAGGAGCCTGCGCGTTGCCGCCCCCACCGCGGCTATGCGGGTGCGGGCCGGGATCCACTGGGCAGGCACCAGTCCACGTTCGGCGGCTTTGGCCGTGAGTACATGGACTGTGGTGGCGCTGCTGACCACCAGCCAGTCGAATGCCGCGGCACCGAGGGCATCGCAGGCCACATCGAGGGAGTGCTGGTCCGGTGCACGTTCGAAGTCGATCAACGGCAGGAGGAATGCGCTGGCACCTGCATCCTGCAGCGCGTCCACGAGCGGCAGCGACCGCTCCGGGCTGCGCGTGATCAATACCCGCGCCCCGGCCAGTAGCCGCTCCCGCGGCAGATCCTTCTCCTGCATGTTTACCCGCGTCCCGGCCGGCCCTGCCGGATGCATTGGACAGGCAATCGCATGGCCGGAATCAGGAGGCCTGGAGGTCCGCGATGTCCGCGGCACCGGCGGCCAGCAGGACTTCGGCCAGTTCAATGCCGAGCAGCGTGGCACCCACCTCCGTGAGGCCGTCGGTTGCGCGCTTGTCCCGGACCGAGGCCGTGCCGTCCACGGCGCACACCACGGCTTCCAGGTAAAGCATGCTGCCCTTACGGAAGGCGTAGGCGCCAACCGGTGCTGCGCAGCCGGCCTCCAGCCGTGCCAGCAGGGCGCGTTCAGCCGTGACCGCGAGCCGTGTATCCGGATCGTCGAGTGCACTGAGAGCCTGGGCCAGCACGTCCCTGGAGCCTTCGGCAGAGCCGGGGCGGGCCGGAGCGTCAGCCGTGCGGCATTCGATGGCCAGCGACCCCTGCCCGGCGGCGGGAAGCATAACGTCGGTTTCGAGGAACTCGCTGACGGTGTCCAGCCTGCTGATGCGTTCCAGGCCTGCGGCGGCCAGCACCACGGCGTCCAGGTCGCAGGACTTGCCGGGTACCACGTCGGTGATGGTGTTGCCCGGCAGCCCGGGGACGCGGCCCAGGCGGGTGTCCACGTTGCCGCGGATGTCGATGATCTCCAGGTCCGGCCGTGCGGCGCGAAGCTGGGCGGCGCGCCGGGGCGAGCCGGTACCCACCCGTGCGCCGTTGGGGAGGTCAGCCAGTTTCAGTCCGTCCCGGGCGCACAGGACGTCGCGGACATCCACCCGCCGCGGCGTGGCCGCGAGGCTGAGCCCGACGGCCGCGCCGGTGGGCAGGTCCTTGAGCGAGTGGATGGCCACGTCGCATTCGTTGCGCAGCAGCGCATCCCGCAGGGCGGCGACAAAAACGCCGGTGCCGCCCATCTGGGAGAGCGAGCCGGTCAGGACATCGCCGTCGGTCCGGATGTGGACGAGCTCCACCGGAAAGCCTCCGACGGCGGCCAGCTGGTCCGCGGTCTGCTGCGTCTGGGTAAGCGCCAGTTTGCTGGCGCGGGTGCCGATCCGGACCGTCACTGCTGCGGCGCTCCCCCGGCCGCCGCTGGCTGGCTGGCGCCGGCTTCGCCGGGATAGGCGTCATGCCCGGTGCCCACGGTGGTGTCCGCACCGGCAATGGTGGGCTTTTCGCCCCGGAAGTTCTGGCAGCACCCCGGCCGGCAGACGTCGTACCAGGGGCCGAGGTCCGTCAGCGCCGGGCGGTCAGCGATATTGTTGGCCGCCGTCCGCTCCGAAATCAGGTCCACCATGCCGTTGACGAACTTGCGGTGCGTGCCGGGTGTGGGGACGCGCGTGGCGGTCAGCCCCAGGTTGGCGCAGGTTTCCAGGGCTTCGGTGTCCAGGTCCCAGACAACTTCCATGTGGTCACTGACGAAGCCGAGCGGGACGATGACGATTCCCTTGACATCCTGGCCGGCCAGTTCCTCGATGGCGTCGTTGATGTCCGGCTCCAGCCAGGGCACGTGCGGTGCCCCGGACCGGGACTGGTACACCAGGGACCAGGGTGCCGTCAGGCCTGATTCCTCTTCCACGCGCTGGATGACGGCGGCAGCCGTGGCGAGGTGCTGGGCCACGTAGGCGGACCCTTCGGCGAATTCGCGGGGTTCGCCTTCGGAGCGGCCTGCGGCCTCCGCATCCCGGGTGGGGATGGAGTGGGTGGCGAACAGGATCTGGACCGGGGCATCGGGGGTGCCTGCGGCTGCGAGCTTTTCCCGGACTTCCGCGAGGCCGGCGGCGGTGCCCTCAACAAAGGGCTCCACGAACCCGGGGTGGTCGAAGTACTGGCGCACCTTGTCCACTTCCAGCCGGCCGTCCAGCCCGGTTTCGGTCAGCGCCATGCCGATGTCCTCACGGTACTGGCGGCAGCTGGAGTAACAGGAGTAGGCACTCGTGGTGATCATCAGGAGGCGGCGGTGGCCGGCGTCGTACGCGTCCTGCAGGGTCTGCGGAATGTACGGCGCCCAGTTGCGGTTGCCCCAGAGGACCGGAAGTTCGATGCCGCGGGCGGCAAGTTCGGCCTCAAGGGCGGCCTTGAGTTCCCGGTTCTGCTGGTTGATGGGGCTGATGCCGCCGTTGGCGCGGTAGTGGTGGGAGACCTCCTCCAGCCGCTCATCCGGGATGCCGCGCCCGCGGGTGACGTTGCGGAGGAACGGGATGACGTCCTCCTGGCCTTCCGGCCCGCCGAAGGAGGCGAGGAGGACGGCGTCGTAGTTCTTGGGTGCCATCCGCCCGGCCTCGGTGACAGGGTTGGCGACGACGGCGCCGGCGTTTGTGGGGTCAAGCTGGCTCATGCGAGCACCTCCGCTACTTCTGCCGGGGAAATCCGGCGTCCGGTGTAGAACGGGACTTCCTCCCGGACGTGGTTGCGTGCCTCGGTGGCGCGCAGGTGGCGCATCAGGTCCACCAGGTCCACCAGTTCGGGGGCCTCGAGGCCCAGGATCCATTCCCAGTCGCCCAAGGCGAACGAGGAAACGGTGTTGGAGATGACCTGCGGGAACTCCCGGCCCAGGAGGCCGTGTTCCCGAAGCATTGCGCCCCGCTCTTCCTCAGGGAGGATGTACCACTCGTAGGAGCGGACGAACGGGTAGACGCACAGCCATTCCGCCGGTGCGACCCCGCGGGAGTATGCGGGCGTGTGGTTCTTGGCGAACTCTGCCTCACGGTGCACGCCCATGGCGGACCAGACAATCTCGGTGCCCGCAAACAGGGTGCTGCGGCGGATGTCGCGGATGGCCTGCTGCAGCGCTTCCGGCTTGGGGCCGTGGAGCCACACCATGACGTCAGCGTCTGCCCGCATGGCGGAGACATCGTAGCTGCCGCGGTGCGTCACGCCGGCCTGGGCCAGCCGTTCCAGGAGGGCCTCGAAGTCAGCGGCGGCGTCGGCGCTGCGGATCAGGGTTTCGGAGCGCTTGAATACCGTCCAGAGGGTGAAAAACTGCTCGGCTGATTCTTCGGTTTTAGTGACAGATTCGGCAGAAGTGTGGCTCATGGTTACAAGTTTGCCCCTTCGTACCCGCCAAGTCGAAACCAACAACTTCTACAAGCCGTAGAAGTGCGCAACGTCACATCTGCTGGTCGATGCCGTGGCTGAGGGAGCGGGCGAAGGCCGTCGAAAGAAGTGCCAGGGGATTTAGCGGTCCAGGTTCCGGATTTGTTCAATCGTGTCGGAGACCACAGCGGCCAGCCCGTTGCCGGCCACCCAGCCGCCGACGACGGCCAGGTTACCCACCGCGGCACAGGCTTTCCGGATTTCCGCCACGCGGGCGCGGTGCCCCACGGCGGCGAAGGGCAGGGACCCCCGCCACCGGACCACATCCCAGTCCACGACGTCCTCCGCGGCGATGGCCACGCCCAGCAGGGCCTGTGCATCCCGCAGGGACGCGGCAAAGAGTTCCTCGTCGGTGTCCGGGCCGCCGGGCTGCCCGCCGGCCCCGTCCACTCGGCCATACGAGAGCCTGACCACGTGCCGGCCAGGGCCGGCCGCGTCAGCCAGCCAATCCCATTTGCCGGTGGCGTGGGTCAGGGCCTTCGCTTCAATGCCGGGGGTCTGGGGCGCCACCAGGATGCCTGTGCCGCGCGGCCGGCGGTCCAGTTCGGGCTTGTTGACCACGAGTGTGACGAGCTTGACGTCCGGCCCTGCAGGCGGCCGTCGTCCCGCCAGGGCGGGGACTGCGGCTTCCAAAAGGTCGACGGCGGCCGGACCGTCCACCCCCACAACCAGCGTGCCGGCGTCGAACGTTGCTCCGTGGGAGCTGACCCGCCACCCTTCAGGCGTCCGGGCCACACCTGAGGCGGGCGTGCCGGACAGGAGCGTCACCCCCCGGTCGCGGAGGTCGTCCACCAAAGCGGTGACCAGGGTGTGCATGCCGCGTTCAAGGCCGGCAACGGCAGAGCCCGCCTTTGCCGGAGCCGCAGGCTCTTGGCTCCGGCCGTCGTTCGCAGGTGACCCTGTGCCGGCGCGACGCTGGGCGGAAACCGCAGCGGCCAGGGAGCCGTGCCGCCTGATTCCGGCGCGGAGCCCCGGAGCCACCATGTCGACGTCGAGCAGTCCGGGATCCGCGGAGTGCACGCCGCCAACAACCGGGGCAACCAGGCGCTCCAGGACCCTGCTCCCCATGCGTGCCTTCACCAGGGCGGAGACGCTGATGACGTCGTCCGCCGTCCCCACCGACGCCGGCAGGAACCGGTCCAGGGTGGCCCGGAGGGTTCCCACGGGGCCCAACGACCTCCGGACTTCCGGGTCCCAGGGGTTGGCCGGGATGCCCAGGACGCCCGTCTTGGGCAGTTCGCGCGGGCCGTCCGGAAGCTGGACCCAGGCTCCCCCGGGCCGGGGCTGCACAATGCTGCCGGCAAGGCCAAGCTCCCCGGCAAGCCGTGCAACGGCGTCGGAACGGGTGGCGAAGGATTCCGCGCCGCTGTCCAGGGTCAGGCCGGCAACGGTGTGGCTGCCCACGCAACCGCCCCATTCCGTTCCGGCTTCCAGGACTGTGACCTCATAACCGGCGGAAGTAAGCTCGCGGGCAGACAGCAGTCCCGAAATGCCGCCGCCCAGCACCAGCGCGGTCCGGGTCTGTGCCGGCATGCTGCCCATGGGACTACTCCGGGGAGATGGAGTGGATGAGTTCAACCACCCGCGTGAGGACGGCGGGATCAGTCTCCGGCGGGACGCCGTGCCCCAGGTTGACCACGTGCCCGGGGGCCGCCGAGCCTGCGGCTACGACGTCGCGGACGTGAGCCTCGAGGATTTCCCACGGGGCCGGCAGCAGGGCGGGGTCGATGTTTCCCTGCAGCGGTACCGTGCCGCCGAGCCGCCGGTTGGCCTCATCGAGCGGCAGCCGGTAGTCAACGCCCACCACGTCCACTCCCACGTCACGCATAGCCACCAGGAGCTCCGACGTGCCGGTGCCGAAGTGGATGAGCGGGGCGCCGAGGTGCCGCACATGGTCCAGGGCTCGTGCCGAGGCGGGCGCCACATACCTGGTGTAGTCCGCCAGGCCCAGGGAACCGGCCCAGGAGTCGAACAGCTGGGCTGCGGAGGCGCCGGCCTCAAGCTGTGCCTGCAGGAACATGCCGGAGGCGTCTGCAGCCCAGTTGGCCAAGGCGTTCCAGGTTTCGGGGTCGGCGTGCATCATGGTGCGCGGGCCCAGATGGTCACGGGACGGCCTGCCCTCCACCATGTACGCAGCCAGCGTGAACGGTGCGCCGGCGAAGCCGATCAGCGGGGTGCTGCCGAGTTCAGCCACGGTGAGGCGGACCGCTTCGCGGATCGGTTCCAGTGACTCCCAGGTGAGCTGCGGCAACGCTGCCACATCTGCGGCAGTGCGGACCGGAGTGTCCAGGACAGGTCCCACTCCAGGCACGATGTCCACGCCTACGCCGGCAAGCTTTAGGGGAATGACGATGTCGGAGAAGAAGATGCCCGCATCAACGTCGTGGCGGCGGACCGGCTGGAGCGTGATCTCGGAAGCCAGCTCCGGGCGCAGGCAGGAGTCCAGCATGGCGACGCCTTCGCGGACTTTGAGGTACTCGGGCAGTGAGCGTCCGGCCTGCCGCATGAACCAGACGGGGCGTCGGGACGGTTTGCCTCCGCGGTAGGCCGTGATCAGCGGGGAATCTGCGGTGCGGCCGTCCAGCAGCGGGTGGTCTGCGGCGAGGGCGCCGGCAGGGGACATGGCAGGGCTGGAAGTCATGCCTCTGATTGTGCCGAAAATCGGCTGCAAAAGATAACGACAAAGTGTCATCCCGAGGCGCTCCGGCCGCGCCGTGGCAGGAATCACAGCTTCCGCGTGCGACGGTCCGCGCCTGGAGTTGTTCTACCGAGTAACGAAAAAGCTATGATTGTCCTGCTGTGGTTCTTTTTTCATTGGTGGCTACACACGCCGACATCGATCTTGAGACCGTTGCTCAGTTGAGCAGCGGTTCTTCGGGGATCGCCACATCCGCCCTCTCCGGATCGCCGGCAGTGACGGGTGCCATTGTCCTTGCCACCTGCAACCGCTACGAAATCTATGGCGAGGCCCCCCATCCGGACGATGTGGAGGCTGCCCGCGCCGCTTTAGTGGCCCAGATCAGCGAAGTCAGCGGCCTGAGCGAACCCCTCGTCTCACGCTCCTTCAGCACCCGGACCGGTCCGGAAGTCAGCCAGCACCTCTTTGCCGTCAGCGCAGGCCTGGACTCCGCCGTGGTCGGAGAACGCGAAATCGCCGGGCAGGTCAGGCGGGCCCTTATTACCGCCCAGCATGAAGGCACGGCAAGTTCCGGCCTCGTCCGGCTGTTCCAAGCGGCCTCCAAGACGGCCAAGGATGTCGGCGCGCAAACCGCCCTCGGCTCCCGGGGCCTGTCCATCGTTTCCGTCGCGTTGGATCTGGCAACGGACCTGTCCGAGAATCCGGACTGGTCCAGCAAGAAGGTGGTGGTCTTCGGCACGGGGGCCTACGCCGGCGCTACCATGGCCCTCTTGCGCGAACGCGGCTGCACCGACATCTCCGTTTTCTCCTCTTCCGGCCGCGCCGAAGGTTTTGTGGCAACCCGGGGCGGCACGGCCCTCGACGCCGAATCACTCCGGCCGGCCGTGGCGGCGGCGGACGTGATGATCGGCTGCAGCGGTTCCGACACCAGGGTGGAAGCTGATGAACTGGCTGACGTCCGGGCGGATTCCCCGCAGCCGCTGATTGCCATCGACCTCGCACTCACCCACGACTTCGACCCCGGGGTTGGCGAACTGGACGGCGTGGAGCTCCTCACCCTGGAGTCAGTCCGCCTTGCGGCCCCCCAGGAGCAGGCCGAGTCGCTGGCCCAGGCCAGCGGCATCGTCAGCGGCGCCGCCAAGGCCTTCGAGCACGAGCGCGAGGTCCGGTCCGTGGACTCCGCCATCGTTGCCCTGCGCCGGCACACCATGAGTGTCCTGGACGCGGAAATGGAAAAGGTCAGGGCCCGGCACGGCTGCACGGCTGCCGCAGAGGAAGTGGAATTCGCGCTCCGCCGCATGGTCAAGCAGCTCCTGCATGTACCTACGGTGCGCGCCCGCGAGCTTGCCGCCAACGGCCAGCAGGACGACTACGTTGCAGCCCTTGAAGCCCTTTACGGCATCACCGTGGAGCAGCCGGCCGCCGCAGCCCCCCAGGCCGAATGCCCGGTGGACCACCGGGGCCTCGAAACCGCCTGACGCGCCTCTCCCCCAGGGCGACGCTCTCTCACATCCTGCGCCCTTTTCGCCAACGCTCTCTCCCTTGATGCGCTTTCCTCGCCCACCCTCGTTACCTTTTTCGTAGCCCGTTTCCTGTTGCAGGATGAGGGTGTGCTGGCCTGCCGGTCCCGGGCATGATTGCGACCCTCTGTTGATCGATGATCCTGAGAGTGTTGTCACCTGGGGCTGGTAGGTGCCGGGGAAACCGCTGATAGGGGCAGGACGGTTTTGGAACGTCGTGCGTAACGTGGGTGCCGGGCCCTGACACCGTGGTGGGCCAGTACGTGAGTTAGGGACTACGACTGGAGGTGCCAGGTGATCGGAAACCACGACGACGTTGAAGTGTTCATTGGTGTGGATGTTGGCAAGGGCGAGCATCACGCCGTTGCCTTGGACCGGGCCGGGAAAAGGCTGCTGGACCGGGCGCTGCCCAACGACGAGGCCAGGATCCGGGAAATCCTG
>NZ_BMKU01000007.1:129741-230577 GCF_014644495.1 Pseudarthrobacter polychromogenes | reverse complement strand
TATCCCAGAGTTAAGGGCAGGTTACTCACGTGTTACTCACCCGTTCGCCACTAATCCAGGAGCAAGCTCCCCTCATCGTTCGACTTGCATGTGTTAAGCACGCCGCCAGCGTTCATCCTGAGCCAGGATCAAACTCTCCGTTGAAGTAAACAAAAACGAACACAACATGGCACCACGGGAAAACGCGGCCACCACACTGCAAAATTTGAAACCAGCTGTAAAAACCAGACCACCCACAGGGGCGGACAGCCCGGTCAATTCAACCAATCACTAAAACAATTGGTATCAACAAACTTGGCACACTATTGAGTTCTCAAACAACAGACACACCCGGCACCACCACAACCACTTCACAGGCCATGAATCGCTCCGGAGCAACTTCACAAACTTACCGGCTAGCTCATCACTTGTCAAACCGGCGTCCGCGACTCTCTTTAGCCAGGGGCTTGAGTGTCGGTTTTTCCGTCTGACTCCGTGGAGCAGCGCGGAAATAAACTCTACCACCACTTTTTCCAGAAGGCCAACCGGGCATCGAACCCTCCCCGGCACCGCGCCAACAGGGCGTGAAAAAGCCCGGAATCACGCGGATTCCGGGCCTTCCCACGAGCAAGGGCTAACTTGCGGCAGAAGCGCCGGGCTTGAAGTAGGCGGCGCCCAGCGGTGGCAACGTGACGCTGAGTGTTGCCGGCTGTCCGTCCTGCCCCTTGTCCGTAGCCTTCAGCTCACCGGAGTTGAGGACACCGGATCCGCCGTAGGTTGTTGCGTCTGTATTCAGCACTTCCGTCCAGGCCCCGGCTTCAGGTACACCAAGGGTGTAGCCAACGTGGGGTGCTCCCGAGAAGTTGATGGCGCAGACCAGCGGGTTGTTCTCCTTGTCCCAGCGGATGAAGGAGAGGACGTTCCGGTCGGCGTCTCCTCCGTTGATCCACTGGAAGCCGCCCGGCTCGTTATCGCGGGTATAGAGCGCAGGGGTGGATGCGTACAGCTCGTTGAGGTCCTTGGTCAGCAGCTGCAGTCCCTTGTGTGCCGGGATGTCGGCGAGCCACCAGTCCAGCCCGTGCTGTTCTGACCACTCCGCTTCCTGGCCGAATTCCGTGCCCATGAAGATGAGCTGCTTGCCCGGGTGCGCCCACTGGTATGCAAAGAATGCACGCAGGTTGGCAAGCTGCTGCCAACGGTCGCCCGGCATCTTGCGCAACATGGAGCCCTTGCCGTGAACTACCTCGTCGTGGCTGATCGGCAGCAGGAAGTTTTCCGTGAAGGCGTAAACCAACGAGAAGGTGACTGTTCCGTGGTGCCACTTGCGGTTGATCGGCTCCTCGGAGGCGTACTTGAGGGAGTCGTGCATCCAGCCCATGTTCCACTTCAGGCCGAACCCCAGCCCGCCGTGGCTGGTCGGCGCGGTAACACCGGGGAACGCCGTGGACTCCTCGGCGATCATGACAGCTCCGGGGTGGGTCTTGTACACCGTGGCGTTGACTTCCTGCAGGAAGGAGATTGCCTCCAGGTTTTCCCGGCCGCCGAAGCGGTTGGGCTGCCACTGCCCTTCTTCCCTGGAGTAGTCCAGGTACAGCATGGAAGCCACAGCGTCCACGCGCAGGCCGTCGATGTGGAACTCGTCCAGCCAGTACAGGGCGTTGGCTACCAGGAAGTTCCGGACTTCCGTGCGTCCGAAGTCGAAGATCAGTGTGCCCCAGTCCGGGTGCTCGCCCAGGTTGGGATCCGCGTGCTCGTACAGGGGCTCGCCGTCGAACTGGGCAAGCGCCCAGGCGTCCTTGGGGAAGTGGGCAGGAACCCAGTCCAGCAGCACGCCGATGCCCGCCTGGTGCAGGGTGTCCACCAGGTAGCGGAACTCATCGGGGTGGCCGAAGCGTGAAGTAGGCGCAAAGTAGGAGGTGACCTGGTAGCCCCACGACCCGCCGAACGGGTGCTCGGCCACGGGCATGAACTCCACATGGGTGAACCCGAGCCACTTGACGTACTCAACCAGTTCCTTGGCCAGTTCCCGGTACCCAAGGCCCAGGCGCCAGGAACCGAGGTGAACCTCGTAGACGCTCATTGCCGAATTGTGCGGGTCCCGCTGGGCGCGGGCCTCCATCCACTCCTGGTCCTTGAAGGCGTAGGAAGGCTCCACCACCCTCGACGCAGTCAACGGCGGCACTTCGGTTCCGAAGGCCAGGGGGTCGGCCTTTTCCACCCAGTGGCCGGCCTTGGTCCGGATTTCGAACTTGTAGCACGCCCCTGCTACAACACCAGGGACGAAGATTTCCCACACTCCCGAGGAGCCCAGCGAGCGAAGGGAGTTTTCCCGGCCGTCCCAGGCGTTGAAATCGCCCTTGACCCGGACAGCCTGCGCGTTGGGCGCCCAGACTGCGAAGGAGACACCGTCCACATCGCCCATCGCGGACTTGTAATGCTGGACGTGGGCGCCCAGGACTTCCCACAGTTTCTCGTGGCGGCCCTCACCGATGAGGTGCAGGTCCACTTCGCCCACGGTGGGCAGGTAGCGGTAGGGATCGTCCACGGTGACCGGATCCGCGCCCGGGTATGTGACGGAGAGCCTGTAGTCGGGAACGTGTCCCTGCTGCAGCGGCTCGAGGACGGCAACCCACACGCCGTGTGCCTCATGCTCCATCGGGACCTCGCCTGCCGGCGTGAGGACGGAGATTCCTTCCGCGAGGTGCTTCACCGTACGGATAGTGACGTGGCCGTAATCGTCAAGGTGCGCGCCCAACACCGAGTGGGGGGCGTGGTGTTCACCGTTGGCGATCCTGCCAAGGGTGCCTTCGTCGACCTTCAGCGGCACCCCCGGCCGGTCAGTTTGTGCTGAGCCTGTCATTTCGTTACCTTCCGATGCTGCCCCGGCGTTTCCGCCGGCGCCATTGCTGCCCAGGAGCCGCCTGGAGGCGTTCACGGGGATCGCCAGCCAGTCGGGCCTGTTACGCATTTCATAAACTACTTCGTACAGTGCCTTGTCCAGCCACAATGCCACAAAGAGCGGCGACTCCCTGTCCACCGTTCCGGGAGTGACCCCCGCGTACCCGGCCAGGAAGGCCTCCGCGCAGTCGTCAACCCAGCCTGCCGGCACCTGCGCGCCCTCCTGTTCGCGCTGGGCCGCGCCGGCCGCGTAGTCGAAGGACCGCAGCATGCCGACGACGTCCCGCAGGGGAACATCCGGGACGTTCCGCTCGGCGACGGGCCGCAGCGGTTCACCCTCGAAATCGAGGATGGCCCACCGAGCAGGGCTTCCCGCCTGCCCGGGAACCTGGAGTATCTGGCCCAGGTGGAGGTCCCCATGGATACGCTGCAGCGCGCCGGCGGGCGCATGGTCAAGGCGGTCCAGGAGCGCGTTCAACGCGTCGTCGTAAGGTCCGACGGCGGCACCGGCTTCTGCCCACGCCTGGCGGACCCGCTGGGCTACTGCGGGCGCAATGACCTGTCCGGGTTGCGGCTCGGCGGAATGCCCCAGAGCCTGGGCCAGACGCTGGTGCACAGTGGCCGTGGCTGCACCCAGGGCATGCGCTTCTGCCGTGAAGTCGGTGCCCGAGCGGGCGGCATCAACAGCAAGGCGCCATGCATCGCGGCCGCCGGCCAGGAACTCGTGCGCTACCGCCAGCTCGCCCTGGACATAACGGGGCGCCCTGGCCGTTGTGGACGCGGGCATTCCCTGGCCGAGCCACTCGCCGCGCACCCAGCCAAGGGTGGCTGGAACTTCGGAAGTGCCTGCAGCCGTGAGGGCGGCACCCACCTCAACCTCTGGATTCGTACCCTCCGAAAGCACGCGGAAGAATTTCACGATCGCCGCGGAGTCGCCGTCGTCCACAATGACTGAACTGTTGGACTGCTCACCGGACAGCACTTTCACAACTCCGCGGGCAGTAGGGAGCCGGAGCTCCCCGGGGGCGCGGAAGCCTGCCGCAGTGCCGTTGGGTGCCTTTCCCTCCTGCCGGATGAGTTCCAGCCAGCTGCCCACGAAGTCGGGGTCGTGGACGGCGTCGTAGACCCAGGTCCTGGACGGGTCCATCCCGGCGGCCTGGCCAACCAGCGCCCGCTCCATCCCGGCTGCCGGCGCGTGCCGGAAGCTCAAGGGAACCTGGACAACGGCGGTCCGGGTGCCGCCGTCGGGCGTTTGTGTGGTGACGCGAAGGAGGAACACTGCCAGCCCGGCGTGGCCGGACGGATCTTCCAGCCCGAGGCTGCCGGCCTGGGACATCTCGAAGTCGGGCGTCTTGACCGGGAACCAGCGCTGCCGTGGCAGCCATTCCTGGAGCAGGGCGGTAAGGGCGGGGGTAAGTATGGGCTGGTTCATATCAGTTCTCGATCGACAGAATCGGCATCGCCTGCGTGTACGGAGACGATGGGTTGGAAGCTGCTGAACGGATCCGCAGCCAGAAGAAGTCGTGGCTGCCGAGCGTCAGGGTGAGGGTTCCGTCCTCGCTGATGCCGGGGAACGGCTGGCCGCCGAAGACGTCGCGCAACCCGCGCCCGGCGAACTGCGGGACCCGCAACTGGGCCGCCACCGGATGCTGGGAGAGGTTGAACGCGCACAGGATGGCCTCCCCGTCGACGCCGGCCGAATTGTCCTTGGGCAGCTCGCGGAGATAGGCCAGCACGGCGTCATGGTCCGCCTCAACGTGTTTGAAGGCGCCCAGGCCGAACGCCGGGTGGTTCTTGCGGACACTAAGGATCTGCCTTGTCCAGCGCAGCTGTGACCCTGAATGGGCGGCCTCTGCTTCCACGTTGGCCATGGCGTAGTTGTACACCAGGGACTGGATGGGAGGCAGGTAGAGCTTGCCCGGATCCGCGTTGGAGAAGCCGGCGTTCCGGTCCGGGTTCCACTGCATGGGCGTGCGGACGGCGTCGCGGTCTTCAAGCCAGATGTTGTCCCCCATCCCGATCTCGTCCCCGTAATAGAGGAACGGACTGCCCGGCAGCGAAAGCAGGAGCGCGTTGATCAGTTCGATTTCGGCGCGGGAGTTGTCCAGAAGGGGCGCGAGCCTCCGCCGGATTCCGATGTTGGCCCGCATGCGCGGGTCCGGGGCGTACCAGCCCAGCATTGCGGCGCGTTCATCGGCCGTGACCATTTCCAGCGTGAGCTCGTCATGGTTCCGCAGGAAGGTGCCCCACTGTGCCCCGTCCGGGATTTCCGGGGTGTCGTGCATGGTTTCGATAATGGGGGCGGCCTTCTGGTCCCGCAGCGCGTAGTACAGGCGCGGCATGATCGGGAAGTGGAAGGCCATGTGGCATTCTGGCTCTTCCTCCGTCCCGAAGTACTCCACCACTTCGTTCGGCGGCTGGTTGGCCTCGGCAATGATGACCCGGCCGGGGTAGCTTTCGTCCACCATGGTGCGGAGCTTGCGGAGGAACTCGTGCGTGGCCGGAAGGTTCTCGCAGTTGGTCCCTTCCTCCTCAAACAGGTAGGGGATGGCGTCGGCACGGAATCCATCGATGCCCTGGTCGAGCCAGAACCGGACAACATCGAACAGCGCCTCGATGACCTTGGGGTTCTCGAAGTTCAGGTCCGGCTGGTGGCTGAAGAACCGGTGCCAGAAGAACTGGCGGCGGATGGGGTCGAAGGTCCAGTTGGATTCCTCGGTGTCCACGAAGATGATGCGCGCGTCCTGGTACTTCTCGTCGGTATCGCTCCAGACGTAGAAGTCGCCGTAGGGGCCGTCCGGGTCCTTCCGCGACTCCTGGAACCAGGGGTGCTGGTCCGAGGTGTGGTTGAGGGGCAGGTCGATGATCACCCGCACGCCCCTCGCATGGGCCTCCGCCACCAGGCGCTTGAAGTCGCTGATGGTGCCGAACTCGTCCAGGACCGAGTTGTAGTCCGAGATGTCGTAGCCGCCGTCGCGCAGAGGCGACTGGAAGAACGGCGGCAGCCACAGGCAGTCCACACCCAGCCACTGGAGGTAGTCAAGCCTGTCGATGAGTCCGGAGAAGTCGCCTGAACCGTCGCCGTTCGCATCCGCGAAGGCCCTCACAAGTACCTCGTAGAACACCGCCTTCCGGTACCACAGCGGATCATGCTGCAGGCCCGGCGCATTTAACTCAAACGTGCTCTTTGGGGTGAAATGCTGGCCGGAACCCTGCGGGTTGAAATTCACTGATGCATTCTCCTCACGCGAAGGATATGTGCGGGCTCGACATGCGAGTCAAGGCGGACGTAGTTGTACTCGCCCCATTCCCAGCTCTCCCCGGAAACGAGGTCATCCACGTGGAAGCCTCCATTGTGGGTCAGGTCCTGGAGGTCGAGTTCCAGCGCGGGCAGGTCAAGCGAGACGGTGCTTTCCCTTGTTCCATGCGGATCAACGTTCACCACGATGATGAGGGTGTCCTTGGACCCGTCCGGAAGGGTCTTGTGCTTGGAGTAGACCACCGTGGCGTCGTCAGTGCTGTGGTGGACCGTCAGGTTCTGCAGGTCCTGCAGCGCCGGGTGGGCATGCCTGATCTCATTCAGCCTGGTGATGTACGGGGCAAGGGTCCGGCCGGAGTGCGCCGCGGCGTCCCAGTCACGTGCCTTGTACTCGAACTTTTCGTTGTCGATGTACTCTTCCGCGCCGGGCCGGGCCACATGCTCGTACAGTTCGTAGCCAGCGTAGACGCCCCACAACGGGCTGGCCGTTGCCGCCAGCGCGGCCCTGATCTTGAACGCCGCAGGCCCGCCGAACTGCAGGTATTCCGTGAGGATGTCCGGGGTGTTGACGAAGAAGTTGGGGCGGAAGAACGCAGGCGACTCGTGGCTTACTTCCGTAAAGTACGCCTCAATTTCCTTCTTGGTGTTGCGCCAGGTGAAGTAGGTGTAGGACTGCTGGAACCCTGCGCGGCCAAGGGCGTGCATCATGGCCGGCCGCGTAAAGGCCTCGGCCAGGAAAACCACCCCGGGAACCTCTTTGTTGACCTGTGCAATTAGCCATTCCCAGAACCAGACGGGCTTGGTATGCGGGTTATCCACCCGGAAAATCTTTACGCCGTGGCTTACCCACAACAGCACAATCCGCAGAATTTCGTTTGAGAGGCCCTCAGGATCATTGTCGAAATTCAGCGGATAAATGTCCTGGTACTTCTTCGGGGGATTTTCCGCGTAGGCGATAGAGCCGTCCACTCGGGTGGTGAACCACTCGGGGTGGGACTGCACCCAGGGGTGGTCCGGGGCGGCCTGGAGCGCAAGGTCCAGGGCCACCTCCAGGCCCAGCCCGTTGGCCCGCGCCACGAAGGCATCAAAGTCTTCGAACGTGCCAAGGTCGGGGTGGATGGCGTCGTGGCCGCCCTCCGCTGCCCCGATGGCCCAAGGTGAGCCGGGATCGTTCGGGCCTGCGATCAGCGTGTTGTTGGGACCCTTGCGGTGCTGCACGCCGATCGGATGGATGGGCGGCATGTAGATGACATCGAAGCCCATGGCTGCCACAGCATCAAGACGCTCGGCAGCGGTGCGGAAATTGCCTGAAGTCCAGGCTCCCGTGGTGTGGTCCTTGACGGCACCCTCGGAGCGGGGAAAGAACTCGTACCAGGCACCGCGCCCGGCGAGGTCACGCTCAACCAGCAGGGGGAACCGCCGGGAGACGGTCACCAGTTCACGGACGGGCTGGTGCGCGACAACGCCGGTGACCGCGTGGCTGAATCCGGCACCGAGGCGCTCCTCCGTGCTGAGGGAAGGGTCCGCCAGCTTGTCGGCGGCCTCGCGGAGGACGCCCCTGTCCCACTCGCTGCGGGTGTCGTCCCCGGCAGCTTCATGGAGCAACGCGGCACCCTCGGCAAGCATGAGCTCCACATCGATCCCGGCGTCCACCTTCACCTCGGCATTGTGGTGCCAGGTACCGTAGCGGTCGTGCCAGGCTTCAATCGCGAAGGACCAGTCACCGGCGTCCGACGGCGTGAGCACGCCTTCCCAGCGGTCCGTCCCCATCCCGCGTTCCCCGCGCGGCGGTGCGAGCCTGACCCGCTGGCGTTCGTTGCCTTCGGGGTCAAAGAGCACTGCGCTGACGCCCAGCTGGTCGTGTCCCTCGCGGAAGGCGGTGGCTCCCACCACGATTCCTTCGCCCGGCAGGGCTTTGGCAGGGAACTTGCCATCCTCCACGACCGGCTGCACGGCGGTGATCGGAAATCGTCCGAACCGCAGCCCGTCAGTGATGGGGCCTTTCGACATTTCCATTGATGCGGCACTGGTTCCTGATGTAGTCGTCACAAGCTCGACGTTAGCGAGAAATGACCGGGAATGCTAAGCCTGCGCACTAAATTCGGCGCGTCAGCCGTCATTTCCTTGGTGCCAACTGTCATTTACCCAAAAGAAACCCGAAGCTGGTTCCAGCCGCGCAGGTTGTCGGTTAGTGTGACGCAGGTGAAGGCAATCCGCAGATTTACCGTCCGTACAGTCCTCCCCGAACCGATCCGCCCGCTGGCCCGACTGGCAAGCAACCTGCGCTGGTCCTGGCACCGCCCCACGCGGGAACTTTTCGAGGGATTGAACCCCCGCCTCTGGAAAGAAAGCGGCCAGGATCCGGTGGGCTTCCTGGGGATGGTAAGCCGCGAGGAGTTCCAGCAGCTCGCTGCGGACCGCTCTGTGGTGGAGCGGGTACGGGCAGCTGAGCAGGACCTGGACCGCTATCTTGAGGAGCCGCGCTGGTACCAGGGCCTGGGCCCTGATGCGCCTGCGTCGATCGCCTACTTCTCCCCGGAGTTTGGCATCACCGAGGTGCTGCCGCAGTACTCCGGCGGGCTGGGGATTTTGGCCGGCGACCACCTCAAGGCAGCCTCGGACCTGGGTGTGCCGCTGATCGGTGTGGGCCTGCTGTACCAGGCGGGCTACTTCAAGCAGTCACTGTCCCGGGACGCGTGGCAACAGGAGACCTACCCGGTCCTGGACCCGGACGGCCTGCCGCTCACACTGCTGCGCGAGCCTTCCGCGGACGGCATCGGCCGTCCCCTGCAGATCGCACTCCCCCTGCCCAACGGCAGGCGCCTGCTGGCACACATCTGGCGCGCCGACGTCGGACGCGTTCCCCTGCTGCTCCTGGACTCCAACGTGCCAGGCAACGACGACGCCGCCCGCAGCATCACCGACCGCCTTTACGGCGGCGGCGGAGACCACCGGCTGCAGCAGGAACTGTTGCTCGGCATGGGCGGGGTCAAGGCGCTGCGCGCCTTCCAGCAGCTCACCGGCACTGCCGCTCCGGAGGTGTTCCACACCAATGAGGGGCACGCCGGCTTCCTGGGCATCGAACGCATCCAGGAACTCATGGCCGGGGAGCAGTCGCTGACGTTTGACGAAGCCCTTGCCGCCGGGCGGGCTTCCACCGTGTTCACCACGCACACGCCGGTTCCCGCAGGCATTGACAGGTTCGAGATCGCCCAGATCCACCACTTCTTCCAGGCCGGCCTGGCACCGGACGTGCCGGTGGACCGCATCCTGGAACTGGGGCGTGAGAACTATGCTGACGGCAACCCCTCAGTCTTCAACATGGCCGTCATGGGCCTTCGCCTGGCCCAGCGCGCCAACGGCGTGGCCAAGCTGCACGGGGAGGTCTCCCGCGGCATGTTCTCCGCGCTGTGGCCGGGCTTCGACCACTCCGAGGTGCCCATCACGTCGGTGACGAACGGGGTGCACGTGCCCACCTGGGTGGACAGCCGCATCTCCAAGCTGGCCCGGGACCAGTTCGGCAGCGAGGCCGAAGCCAACGGCCGCTGGGACCTCGCCTACAACGTCAGCGATGCGGACGTATGGGCGCTCCGGCGTGAGATGCGGTCAGCGCTGGTTGACGATGTCCGCCTCCGCCTCCGCGCTGCCTGGAAGAAACGCGGCGCGGCAGATGCCGAGCTGGGCTGGACGGACAAGGTCCTGGACCCGGACATCCTGACCATCGGCTTTGCCCGGCGCGTGCCCACCTACAAACGCCTCACCCTGATGCTGCGCGAGCCGGAACGGCTCAAGGCGCTCCTGCTGCACAAGGAACATCCCATCCAGCTGGTCATCGCGGGCAAGTCCCACCCCGCCGACGACGCCGGAAAGAAGATGATCCAGGACCTGGTCCGTTTCACGGACGACCCTGCTGTCCGGCACAGGATCGCCTTCCTGCCCAACTACGACATCGCCATGGCCCGCACACTGTTCCCCGGCTGTGACGTCTGGCTGAACAACCCGCTGCGGCCCCTGGAAGCATGCGGCACCTCCGGCATGAAGGCGGCGCTCAACGGCTCGCTGAACCTGTCCGTCCTGGACGGCTGGTGGGACGAGATGTACGACGGCGAGAACGGCTGGGCGATTCCCACCGCCAACAACGGCGCGTCCCCGGAGGAACGGGACGACATCGAGGCCGCCGCGCTGTACGAGCTGTTGGAAACGCAGGTTGCCCCGCGCTTCTACGGGAGCACGGTGTCCGCGGGTGCTGGTGCTGCGGGGCCCTCGACATCGGAGGCAGAGAAGGTGCCGACGCACTGGGTGTCCATGATCAAGCACACCCTCTCGCACCTTGGACCGGCAGTTTCCGCGGAACGCATGCTGCGCGACTACGTGAACATCCTCTACCGCCCGGCCGCGGAGGCGGGGCGGAGCGCCTCCCACAACTCCTACTCGCAGGCCCGCACCCTGGCGGCCTGGACGGCGAAGGTACGTTTGGCCTGGCCGCTGGTGCACGTGGAGCACGTGGACTCTGTTGGTGTGTCCGAGGATCCCCAGATCGGGGACATCCTCCAGGTCAACGCCTATGTGGCCCTGCACAACCTCACCCCGGAGGACGTCTCCGTCGAAGTGGCCTACGGCCGGGCCGAAGAGAGCGACAGCCTGACGGACATCACGGTCATGGAGCTGAAGATGCAGGAAGACCTGGGCAGCGGGCGCCACCTGTTCAGCGGTTCCTTGGTGATCGACCGCTCGGGACCGTTCGGCTACACCGTCCGGGTCCTGCCGCGGCACGACGCCCTCGCCTCCAAAGCCGAACTGGGACTGATCGTCAACGCCTAGACAACAGCAAGCGCCTACGCCCAGTGCCTGACCACCCGGGGAGGACCTCATGACCGAACGCACGGTGGCCGACCTCATCGTGGAGCGCCTCAGCACGTGGGGAGTCAACCGGGTCTTCGGCTACAGCGGGGACGGGATCAACGGCTTCATGGGTGCCCTGCGAAGGGCCGAAGGACGCGTTGAGTTCGTGCAGGCGAGGCACGAGGAAACCGCTGCCTTCATGGCAGTGGGCCACGCCAAGTACACCGGCGGGGTGGGGGTGGTCACCTCCACCCAGGGGCCTGGTGCCGTGCACCTGCTGAACGGGCTCTACGACGCCAAGCTCGACGGCGTTCCGGTGGTGGCGATCGTCGGGCAGCAGAGCCGCACGGTGCTGGGCTCGGCCTACATGCAGGAAATCGATCTCATGTCCCTGTTCAAGGATGTGGCGGCCCAGTTTGTCCAGCAGGTCAACGTTCCGGAACAGCTGCCGATGGTCCTGGACCGGGCGTTCCGCACCGCCAAGGCGACCTCCTCGCCGTGCGTGGTCATTGTTCCGCATGACATCCAGTCCGCCCCGGCGCCGGAACTGGACCAGGAGCACGGCATTGTGGTCACCGCACCGTCGTGGAGCACGTCTGCCAAGACTCCCCGGGACAAGGACCTGGAGGCGGCGGCAGCACTGCTGAACTCCTCGCAGCGCGTTGCGCTGCTGGTGGGCCAGGGAGCCCGGCATGCTTCCAGGGAGGTGGTGGCAATCGCGGAAATGCTGGGCGCCGGAATTGCCACCAGCCTGCTGGGCAAGCCCTATGTGGACGAGACCCTTGCCTTCGCCGCGGGCACCATGGGACACCTGGGGACCACCGCCAGCGCGTACCTGCTCGGCAACTGCGATGCGCTGCTCATTGTTGGCTCCAACGATCCATGGACTGAGTTCTATCCGCCGCCCGGGGCAGCGCGCGCCGTCCAGGTCGACATTGACGAGCGGAAAATCGGCAACCGGTACCCGGTTGAGGTTGGCCTGGCGGGTGATGCGGCGCTGGCGCTCCAGGCCCTGATGCCGCGGCTGCGCCCGCGTCCTCGCGGGCAGTGGCAAACGGACGTGGAGCAGGAAGTTGCCCGCTGGCGGGCCTTGGCTGAGGAACGGGCGGCCGTGCCGGCCGTACCGGTGAATCCTGAACGGGTGGTCCGCGAGCTGACCGGACGGCTGCCCGGTGACGCCTTGTTGAGTATCGACGTCGGCAGTTGCGTTTACTGGTATGCCCGGCAGTTGGTGCTCCCGCCGGGTGTCCCGGCCCACCTGTCCGGGACGCTGGCCAGCATGGGGTGCTCCCTCCCCTACGGTATTGCGGCAAAACTCGCCCACCCGGACCGTCCGGTCGTGGCACTGGCCGGCGACGGCGCCATGCAGATGGCGGGCATCGCCGAACTTGTAACGGTGGCCCACCGGTGGCGGCAGTGGACGGATCCCCGGTTTGTGGTCTGTGTGTTCAACAACCGGGAGCTCACGGAGGTGACGTGGGAGCAGCGGGAGTCGGAGGGCGAACCACGGTTTGCCGCAAGCCAGGAACTTCCTGACTTCCCGTTCGCCGGCTACGCCGACCTGCTGGGCCTCACAGGCATCCGGGTAGAGGATCCGGAGTTGATCGGGGACGCCTGGGAACGTGCCTTCGCGTCGGACCGCCCCGTGGTGATTGAAGTACTCACGGACCCCGAGGTCCCCCTCCTGCCGCCGTTCCCTGCCGGCAGGGAGAAGGCGGCGAACATGCGCAAAGGCCTGGCAGCAGAGGACGACGGCGGCCGGGCAGCGGACCTGCTGGGCACCTACGTCTCGCATGAGGAGCGCGGCGAGTAGTGCCGGGCGGGCTGGCTAGAGCAGGACGGCGGTAACAGCCAGGTCTTTGCCGGCGTAGCGTTCAGCGTCCTGGAGGATTTCGCACATGATTCCGAAGGACCTGTCGCTGCGGAAGGGAGCGGCCACCAGCCACAGCACGGTAACGGGAGGATTGCCGTTGTCCGTGATGCTGTCCGCAAAGTCGTGCAGTGAATCGTTCAGGGCGTCGAGGTTCACCCCGTAGTGTTCCGGGAAGTCCAGGACCTCGCCGAATGCTTCCAGAACCGCTTTCCTGCTGTCCGCAGCGGGGACCACCAGGCTGCGGCGGCCGGCGTCGGACACCTGTTCCTGCAGTTCCTCCAGGGTCCAGGTGTCTCCGGAGTAGATCTTCATGGTTTTGCTCAGCTGCCTTCCGCGATGAACTTAAAGGACTCGTAGTGGTCGTCGGTGTAGTACTTGTCGCCCCCGGCCCCGGACACGATGCGGCGTGCGCCCCTGTCCGACTCTCCAGGCGTTGGCACGGTGTACTCGCGGTAGTAGCCCCTGTCCTGCCGCGGCAGGATGCGTTCGAAGTTGCCGAACGTCTGGTCGTCCTGGCTGTAGCGGTACGGTCCTCCGGCACGGATCAGGTTGAGAACCCTGCGGCCCTCGGCCGGAAGCGCAGATTCCCGAACCTCCGGCAGCCCGGAAGGATTCTCAGGCGCGGCCGTGGGCGGGGGCGGGGTTGGTGGCACCGCCTGTCCGGAAGCTGCACCCGGCGCAGGCACGGAGCTGGAGGTGGCCTCCGGCGTCGCGCCTTCCGTCAGCTGGCCCAGGAAACCGTTGCCGCCGAAAGCAAGGAGGGCCAGTACCACTAGGCCGGCCAGCAGCAAGGGCAGGATGGAGCGGTTGCGCATTCTTGTGGTCCCCGGGGCCTAGGTGCGGTAAATACTGATGGAATGGGCTTCGACGAGGTCCTTCTCCCCTGACGCCACCCGGCCGCCCTGGCGCAGCTCGTGGAGCGGCGAGGTGGTCAGGCGGAGCTCGAACATCTGCGGGTGGGTGCCTTTTGCGGTGACCCGGGGCAAGGTGATCTGGACGTCAGTGTTACTGCCGTTCACCACCATCAGGCCGGCGAGGGCGCCGTTGTCGGATCCGAGCAGGAGCTGCACCACGCGGTGATGGGGATCGTTCCAGCGTTCCATGGACATGGGATGGCCGTCCTGGTCGAACCAGTGGAGGTACGACTGCTCGTCCCGGACCGGGAAGTCGTGGGGCTGCGCAGCCAGGAACTCCTTGCGCAGGCGGATGTACCGCTTGGTGCTGCGGAGCATTTCGTGGGATTCCGGAGTGCGGGTCCAGTCCAGCCAGGCGATGGGGTTGTCCTGGCAGTACGCGTTGTTGTTACCCTGCTGGGTCCGCGCCAGCTCATCGCCGGCGGTGATCATGGGCACGCCCAGGGAGATGAGCAGCGATGCCATGAGGTTGCGGCGGGACTGGGCCCTCCTGGCCAGGATGACGCCGTCCTCCGTGGGGCCTTCGACACCATGGTTGTAGCTGCGGTTGTCTCCGTGCCCGTCCCTGTTCTCCTCGCCGTTGTCCTCATTGTGCTTGCGGTCGAACGAGACGAGGTCATTGAGCGTGAAGCCGTCGTGGGAAGTGATGAAGTTGACCGATGCCAGGCGGGAACGGCCGGAGGCCTGGAACAAGGCAGCGGAACCGGACAGTCCGTCCGCGAGCTTGGCCAGGGACCCGCCGTGGCCCCCGGTTTCCAGGGCAGCCCGGTCAGCCAGCCAGAATGACCGCAGCGCGTCACGGAAGTGGTCGTTCCAGTCAACCCAGCCGCCCGGGAACCGCCCGGTCTGCCACCCGCCGTAACCCACGTCCCAGGGCTCGGCAATCAGTTTGACGTCCGAAAGGACAGGGTCCGCGGCGATGGCAACGAGGAACGGGTGCCGGGGGTCGAAGTCGTTGGCAGCGTTCCGGCACAGCGTCACGGCGAGGTCGAAACGGAAGCCGTCGATGTGGAACTCGTCCACCCAGTAGCGAAGGGAGTCCAGCACCATCTGGACCACGCGTGGTTCACCAAAGTTCAGGCTGTTTCCGCAGCCTGTGGTGTCCACGTACTTTCCGTGTCCGTCCGTCCGGTAGTACGCCTGCTCCCCCAACCCGCGGAAACTGATCGTCTGGCCGTCGGGGCCACCCTCGGCGGTGTGGTTATAGACGACGTCGAGGATCACCTCCAGCCCGGCGGCGTGGAGGAGTTTGACCATTCCCTTGAACTCGTCCTGGACGGCCTGGGGGCCGGCCTCCTGGGCTGCACGGGTGGCGTAGCCGGGATGCAGGGCAAAGAAAGCCGCCGTGTTGTAGCCCCAGTAGTTGGTCAGTCCCAGGTCCTGCAGGTGGGGTTCATCCAGGTGGAAGTGCACGGGCAGCAGCTGCACCGACGTGATGCCCAGGCTGGTGAGGTGTTCGATGATGGCAGGGTGGGCCATGCCAGCGTAGGTGCCCCGGAGTTCCTCCGGAACATCGGGGTGGAGCATGCTCTGTCCGCGGACGTGCGCTTCGTAGATGATCGTGTTGCGCCACGGCAACCGGAGGCGTTCGTCAGTTCCCCAGTCAAAGTCCCCCGCCATGCGCACGCTGGTCAGGAAGCCATCGCGCTGGTCCACGGCCCTGCCGTACGGATCAAGCAGCAGCGGCTGGCCGCCGTCGTCATCAACGTCCGCGGTGGGCACGGCGAAGGGCAGGGACTGCTCGCTGGACGCCGTACGGAACCCATAGCGGGATCCGTACGGCAGGTCCTCAACGATCCCGTGGTGGACGCCATGGGTGACGTTGGGCAGCGACTGGAGCTTCCACTCCCCGCCAGGTGCGATGTATGCGATTTCCAGGCTGGAGACACCCGGCGCGTAGCAGGCCACGTTGGCACGCCCGCCTGCCCGGTGGCGTGAGCCTCCCGAATCGGCGCGCGGAACACTCACACCGAGCGGAACGGCCGTGGAGGCGTCCATGGTGGAAGCAGTGTCGAAGAGCGGCATGACCATCACCTAAATATTAGCCGCCAGCGGCACGTGTCCTGCCCGGACGACTTGGCTGCGCCGGGTACTGCTCAGGGAAGGGACTTTGCAGCGGGAAGTGCCCGCCCGCTCCTACTTGGCTGCCCGCTGCCGGGAGACTTCGTAGAGCGAGATGCCCACGGCCATGGAAGCGTTCAGTGATTCCATGGCGGAATCAATGGGAATGGACACGATCTGGTCGCAGTTCTCGCGGACCAGCCTGCTGAGGCCCTTGCCTTCCGAGCCCACCACGATGCACACGGGTTCGGTGGCAAGCGTCAGGTCAGGAAGGGAAACGTCGCCGTCGCCGTCCAGGCCCAGGACGAAAATCCCCATGTTCTTGAACTGCTTCAGGGCGTTGTTGAGGTTCGATGCCCGTGCCACGGGTACGCGGACGGCGGCGCCGGCACTGGTCTTCCACGCCGAGGCGGTCACACCCACGGAGCGGCGCTCGGGAACGATGACGCCATGGCCGCTAAAGGCGGAAACCGAGCGGATGATGGCGCCGAGGTTGCGGGGATCGGTAATGCCGTCCAGTGCCACGAAGAGCGGCGCATTGGAGATGTGCCCCTTCTTCCACTTGTCGACCGTGTCTTCAGCCAGTTCGTAGGCATCCTGGTAGTCATAAGGCGGAATCTGCAGCACCAGGCCCTGGTGCACGGCGTCATCGGTCATTCGGTCCAGTTCAGGCTTGCCTGTTTCCAGCAGCGGGATGCCGCGCTCGGCGGCCAGCTTCAGCGATTCCTTGACGCGGTCGTCCATTTCGATGCGGATGGCGACGTGCAGTGCCTTGGCCGGGATACCGGCGCGCAGGGCTTCCACTACCGAGTTGCGGCCGGTGACGACTTCCTCGGTGGCGCGGCCCTTGGGGCCGGACCGGGCTGCCCCGGCGCTGCGGGCGCCCGGGTTGCGCTTGGCTGCGGACCGCTCGGAGAGCTGCTTGGCCTTGTGCGCTTTGTGGTAAGGGCGGTCCTCCGCCTTGGGCGTGGGGCCCTTGCCTTCCAGGGCCTTGCGGCCGTGGCCACCGGTCCCGATGGTTGGGCCCTTCTTCGCTTTAACCGATCGGCGACCATTGTTGGCCATTGTGTTCCACCCTTGATTGTGTTGACTGAGTCTGCCTACCAGTCTACTGAACCAGGAAAAATCGCCCGCTCCGGGGCCAAGTGCCTGCGGGCGGTGACCCGGTCAGTCCCGCTTCAGGCTCCAGGTGGGACCGTCAGGTCCGTCTTCCACCACCACGCCGGCGGCGACCAGGGTGTCCCGGATGGCGTCCGAGGCGGTCCAGTCCTTGGTGGCCCGGGCATCGGCGCGGGCGGCGAGCTGGGCTTCCACCAACACTGACAACGCCGCTGATTCCCGGGTGTCCGCGACGGAACCGGAAGCGACGTCGTTCAGGCCCAGGACGCGCAGCATGTCGTGGACATAGTGCAGGGCCTGCCGCGCCTCCTCCAGCTTCCCTTCAGTCAAAGCAGTGTTGCCGGACCGGACCGTTTCGTGGAGCACGGCCAGGGCCTGCGGCACGTTAAGGTCATCGTCCATGGCACGTTCGAATGGTTCCGGCACGGTGCCGTAGGTGGCGAAGCTGTACTCGCCGCCAGAGGACAGGGCCCGCACCGCACGGCTGATGAACCCATCAATGCGTTCGACGGCGGCAGCGGCCTCCTGCAGGGAAGTGGGACGGTAGTCCAGGACGGAGCGGTAGTGCGCCTGCCCAAGGTAGTAGCGGACCACCCGCGGCGATGCGAGCTCGAGCATCTCGGCCGGGCTGATGGTGTTGCCGATGGACTTCGACATCTTTTCGCCCTGGTAGGTCACCATGCCGTTGTGCATCCAGAAGCTGGCGAACGGGTGGCCTGCGGCCTGGGACTGGGCCATCTCGTTCTCGTGGTGCGGGAAGCGAAGGTCAAGGCCGCCGCCGTGGATATCGAACTCGGTGCCAAGGTATTTCGTGACCATTGCCGAGCATTCCAGGTGCCAGCCCGGCCGGCCTGCGCCCCACGGGGAGGCCCAGCTCGCCGTCGTCGGTTCTCCCTCTTTGGAGCCCTTCCACAAGGCGAAGTCTCGGGGGTCCTTTTTCCTGTTGCTGAATTGGGCCTCAACGTCCGGGGCCGCCTGCATGTCATCGATGTTCTGCCGGGTCAGTGCGCCGTACTTGCTCCAGGAACGCACATCGAAGTACACGTCTCCGGAACCATCCAGTGCGGGATAGGCGTGGCCGCGGTCGATCAGCTGGCTGATGAGGGCGTGCATCTCGGGGATGTGGCCGGTGGCGCGCGGCTCGTAGGTGGGCCGGGAGACACCCAGGGTGTCGTAGGCCTTGAGGAATTCCTGTTCGTAACGGTAGGCCAGTGCCCACCACTCTTCCTCGCGGACCGCGTCCGGTCCGGAGTCGAAGCCGGCTTCGAAGGATTCTGCGGACTTGGCCAGGATCTTGTCGTCGATGTCCGTGACATTCCGGACCACCGTGACCCGGAAACCGCGGTAGGCCAGCCAGCGGGTGAGCTGGTCGAAGGCGATGGCTGAGCGGATATGGCCCACGTGGGGCATGCCCTGCACCGTGGCCCCGCAGTAGTAGAGGCTGGCCTTGCCCTCGACGAGGGGCACGAAGTTCCGGACTTCGGCGGAGGCAGTGTCATAGAAGCGCAGGGTCACTGCTCCAGATTAGCTGATGGGGAGGTGCGGCCTTGGATACACCAAAGCGGTGGCCACCGCGGAGATGCCTTCTCCCCGGCCGGTGAATCCAAGGTGGTCGCTGGTGGTGGCCGTGACACTCACCGGCGCGTCGGCGGCGTCGCTCAGGACCTGCTGCGATTCCTCCCGGCGCGGCCCGAACTTGGGCCGGTTGGCGACGAACTGGACGGCAATGTTGCCGATCTCGAACCCGGCAGCGCGGACAATCCGCGCAGCCTCGGCCAGCAGCGTGGTTCCCGCGGCGCCGGCGAACTCGGGCCGGTCCGTTCCGAAGTGCGTGCCCAGGTCCCCCAGCCCGGCGGCGGAGAACAGCGCATCCGCAGCCGCATGGGCCACTGGATCACCGTCGGAGTGCCCGGCGAGGCCGCGCTCCCCCGGCCACAGCAGTCCGCCAAGCCACAGCGGGCAGGGCTGGTCTTCGGGGGCATAGGCGTGTACGTCCAGGCCGATGCCGGTGCGGGGGATGATCATTTCCGCAGGTTCCATTTCTAGCCTTCCACCCAGCGCGCACCGAGCGGGCCCTCCAGGAGCCCTTCGGCGAGAATGAGGTCCAGCGGAGTGGTGATTTTCAGGGACTGGGTGGACCCCCTGACCACGTGTACGGGGATTCCGAGCATTTCCACGAGCATTGCGTCGTCGGTGACCGCTGCTGACTCGTTCTGGTCCAGGCCCCGCGCCGCCTCGTGGGCTTTCAGCAGCGTGTCGAGGTGGAACCCCTGGGGAGTCTGCACCGCACGGAGTTCCTCGCGGGGCGCTGTTCCGGTCACCACCTCCGGCGCCAGGTGGGCGTCCTTCCCCGTGGTGGCCGCGACCGTCTTGACGGTGTCCACCACCGCCACGGCAGGAATAACCGCAGCCGCCCCTGCGGCGAGTGCGTCAGTAACGCGGTGGAAGACCGACTCCGGCGTGAGGGCACGGGCGGCGTCGTGCACCAGCACTGCTTCTATGCCGTCCATCAGGGCCGCCAGGCCGGCACGGACGGACTCTGCCCGGGTGGCGCCGCCGTCCACGATGGAAAGGAGGGGACCGCCGTCGGCCAGTTCCTGCCGGAAGTCCTCGCACAGCCGGCGGAGCGTGTCCTCTCCGGGGGGCAGCGCGATGCACACCTGGCTGCCGGTTCCGGAGGCCACAATGCCGCGGAGGGCATGCATCAGGATAGGTTCGCCGCCCAGCGGCACCGCGGCTTTCGGGATGCCGTAGCCCAGCCTCTGCCCTGAACCTGCTGCCACCAGGATCACTGCGGTGACCGGGCGGGTGGGTGTTTCGCTCATGCGGACTAGCCTACGTCCCTGCAGGCCGCCGGCGCCTGAACACCTGGGGTTGAATCTTCAGGGGCAGGATTTTGGGCAAAAAGAAGCCCCGGTGCCACATAGGTGACACCGGGGTTCAATTCTTAGGAAGCCAGGACCTCGTCGAGAACGCTTGCAGCCTTCTCCTCGTCGGTCTTCTCAGCCAGCGCCAGTTCTGAAATCAGAATCTGCCGGGCCTTGGCCAGCATTCGCTTCTCGCCTGCGGAAAGGCCCCGGTCGTGATCGCGGCGCCACAGGTCGCGAACGACCTCTGCAACCTTGATGACGTCACCGGAAGCAAGCTTCTCCAGATTTGCCTTGTACCTACGTGACCAGTTGGTGGGTTCTTCCGTGAACTCGGCACGAAGCACATCGAATACGTGCTCCAGGCCTTCCTTGCCCACTACGTCCCGAACCCCAACAAGGTCAACGTTCTCTGCTGGAACTTCAATGGTCAGATCACCCTGGGCCACCTTGAGCTTGAGATACATTTTCTCTTCGCCCTTGATGGTGCGCATCTTGATTTCTTCAATCTTCGCAGCACCGTGGTGAGGGTAAACTACTGTCTCGCCGACCTCAAATACCATGTGGACATTTCCCCTTTCCCGCTGACCAGTTTATCACGATTCAGGCATATGACCGGCCGGGAAGAGAGCCGGGAACCGCAGAAATACGCGGAAAATAGGCCTAATCGGACCCCTCCACCCCCTTGACGAACACGGATAATAGTGCATGCAAGGGGCCTGAAGGAAGGGTGATGTGACACCGCCGAATCCGCGTTTGGCCTGCTTTGCGGATAGGCTATGCGTGATTAATGTTTCAAGACTCTTGAGGAGTACGCGACGTGCGTTTCACTGCGATGACCCGGGCCCAGCGCGGCAAACTGGCACTGACGGCAGCCGCCCTTGGCGTGGGCCTGCTGGCGTCGGGCTGCGGGTACACCAATTCCCAGCAGACCACCGCCCGGTACCAGGCGTCGGACGGCATCATCGCCGACCTCGGCCCGCTCCAGCTCCGGAACATCCTGATCGTCTCCGCGGGCGAGGACCAGCCGGGCCGCCTGATCGGCGCCGTGTACAACTCCTCTTCCCAGGACGTGACCCTCACGGTCAACGGTGCGGAAGGGTCGCAGACCGAAATTCCGGTCAAGGCCAACGACTACACCCTGCTTAATGAGAGTTCCGACGAAGCGATCCTCAGCACCACTGGCGGAATCCCGGGCTCGCTCGTCGACGTCGAGATCAGCGAAGACGGCACCAACGTCAGCAACACGGTGAAGGTTCCCGTGCTGGACACCACGCTGCCCGAGTACAAGGAATACCTGCCGGCCGGGAGCACTCCTGCACCCACCTCCGCCAGCCCGTCGCCGTCGGAATCCGAAGAAGCCGCCGGGGGCGACGACCACTAGGCAGCCGCGCTGGCCGCAAGCAGCCAAGCACACAAAAGGAGGGGCCTCGCGGCCCCTCCTTTTGTGTGCCTTTCGTAAATTGTCCCCTGTCCTGCGGCACGTCCGCCGGCTGCCAGGGCTGGCGCCTTACGGCTCGAACTTGTAGCCCAGCCCCCGCACGGTGACCAGGAACCGCGGGGCTGAAGGATCCGGCTCGATCTTGCCGCGCAACCGCTTCACGTGGACGTCCAGGGTCTTGGTGTCTCCCACGTAGTCGGAACCCCACACACGGTCGATCAGCTGGCCGCGGGTGAGCACCCGGCCTGAATTGCGCAGCAGCATTTCGAGGAGCTCGAACTCCTTCAGCGGCAGCAGCACCTGTTCTCCGCCCACGCTGACCACATGGCGTTCAATGTCCATCCGCACCGGCCCCGCCTGCACGGTGGAGGAGACGAGTTCCTCCGGTTCGCCCTGGCGCCGGAGTACTGCCCTGACCCGTGCCACGAGCTCGCGGGAGGAATAGGGCTTGGTGACATAGTCGTCGGCTCCAAGTTCCAGGCCCACCACTTTGTCGATTTCGGCGTCTTTGGCCGTCAGCATGATCACCGGAACGCTGGACCGCTGGCGGAGCTGGCGGCACACTTCCGTGCCGGAGAGTCCGGGAAGCTGCAGATCCAGCAGCACCAGGTCCGCGCCGTTCCGGTCGAATTCGGTGATGGCGTCCAGGCCGTTGTCCACGACCTCCACCTCAAAGCCTTCCTTGCCCAGCAAATAGGACAGGGGATCGCTGAACGACTCCTCATCCTCGACAATCAAGATCCTGCTCAAGCTGTTGCTCCTCGTTCTGTTGCACCGGCGGCGCCGGGTCCTTGGGTGACAGGTGGCTCTTCCGGGCTCTTCCGGGGGGTTGCGGCCGGGGCGGCGGGGGCGGCGGGGGCGGCAACGGGGCCGGGATCCTGTTGTTCCCCGCCGTCCTGGCCTTCCATTTCGGGAAGCCGGAGGGTGAATGTGGATCCCTGCCCTGGCTGGGACCACAGTGTCACCTCGCCGCCGTGGTTGGAGGCCACATGCTTGACGATGCTCAGGCCCAGGCCGGTGCCGCCGGTATGGCGTGACCGTGCCGAGTCCACCCGGTAGAACCGTTCAAAGACGCGTTCCTGGTCCTCGGGGCTGAGCCCCTCACCCTGGTCCGTCACAGAGATGGAGACCAGGCCTTCCCTGCTGCGGACGCCAATCCCCACCCGGGTGTTTTCCGGGGAGTAGCGGATGGCGTTGTCGATCAGGTTACGGAGCGCGGTGACCAGCAGGTCCTGGTCCCCGAAGACCTTCGCGTCGGTCCGCCCGCCCACCACGATCCGGATGTTCTTGCTCTCCGCCGGAAGCTGGGAGCGGTCCACCGCCTCGGCTATGACGGCATTGACGTCAACCGGCCTGCCCTGCTGCGCCACGCTGGCCCCCTGCAGCCTGGACAGCTCGATGATGTCCTGCACCAGTGCGGCCAGCCGGCCTGACTCCTTGTGCATGCGTTTAGCGAAGCGCCTGACGGCAAGTTCGTCATCCGCCGAGGACTCCAGGGCTTCGGCAAGCAGCGAAATGGCACCCACGGGGGTTTTCAGCTCATGGGAAACGTTGGCTACGAAATCGTTCCGGATCTCTTCGGTCCTGGTGATCTCCGTGCGGTCATCCGCGAGCAGCAGGATGTATTCCTCTCCGAGCATCGCGGCCCGGATCTGGACGATGATGGTTCCCTGGCCGAGCGGGCCGCGGGGAAGCTCCAGCTGCTTCTCCAGGATGACGCCGTCGCGCCGGACGCCCGCCGTCATGTCCAGCAGTTCCTTGTGGACCACGGTGTGGCCGCGGACAAGGCCGTAGGCGTAGGCTGCCGGGCTGGCTCGGACCACGCCGTCCACAGCGTCCACCACCACGAAGGCGCGGCCGACGACGGCCAGCACCTCGGCAGCGCCCGGCGGCAGGGCCGGTTCTTCAGTGTCCACGTCCAGCAGTTGCCGCTGCCGCTCGCTGACCCGGTACGCGAGCACGCCGAACGTGCCGAGCGCCAGGCCGACAAGGCCGGCCACCAAGCCGATGAGCATAGGATCCACAGCTCCACCTTATGCTCTGGAAGGCGCTGATCGGCGCGTCCGGGCCTCCTCCTGCGACGGTTCAACTAACGTTCACCTTCAAGGGCCTCGCCGTTCACCCGGCGCTGGCAGAGTAGCCAGTTGGAGTGCCGATTGGCGACGCGATTCCCGCTGCCCGGACCGGGGCCGGCGGGAGTTACAAGGAAAGGACGCCCACGTGCGTAAGGTTTTTCAGGAAGAGCTGACCCAGGTCGGCGACCAGCTCGTGGAGATCTCCCGGCTGGTCAGCGAAGCGATGGACAAGGCCACCACCTCCTTCGAAGTGGCGGATGTGGACCTGGCGCAGGACGTCATCGCTGCGGATGCCCGCATCGACTTCCTGCAGAACAGCCTCGACGAGCGCGCCATCGACATCCTGGCGTTGCAGGGGCCGGTGGCCAGCGACCTGCGGATGATTGTGGGCTCGCTGCGGATGAGCGCTTCCCTCGAGCGGATGGGCGACCTTGCCCGGCACATAGCCCAGCTGGCACGCCTGCGCTACCCGTCCACCGTCATTCCGGAATCCATGACCGGCACCTTCAAGCGCATGGCCGAGCTGGACCAGGAAATCGCCGACAAGCTGACCGTCCTCCTGGAAACCCGCGACCTTGAGGTGGCGAGGGACATCCTGAAGGCGAATACGGCCATCAACGACCTCCACCTCAGCGTCTTCAAGGCCATCGCGGCACCGGAGTGGAATGAATCGCCCGCCACCACGGTGGATGTTGCACTCGCCAGCCGCTACTTCGAACGCTTCGCGGACCATGGCGTTTCAGTGGCCCAGAAGGTCACCTACCTGGTGACCGGCGCCTGGCAGCCCACCGGGACAGAACACAGCTAAACCCCCTGGAGTTTTTGTCCAGATACGCCGACTTCCGAGGCCCGGAAGCCTGCATATCTGGACAAAAACTCTTATGGGAACAGACGACGGCGGGCTGGTCACCTGAGGTGACCAGCCCGCCGTCGTAATTTCCTGCTGATGCGTTATTTCCTGCCAGGGTTATTTCTTGCCAGGGTTATTTCTTGCCCTGGTTCGCTACCGCCAGGATGGCCTGCTCCGCGGCTTCCGGGTCAAGGTAGGTGCCGCCGGGCTTAATCGGCTGGAAGTTCTCATCGAGGTCGTACACCAGGGGGATGCCGGTGGGGATGTTCAGGCCGGCGATGGCTTCGTCGCTGATACCGTCCAGGTGCTTGACCAGGGCGCGCAGGGAGTTGCCGTGGGCCGTGACCAGGACGGTCTTGCCGGCTTTGAGGTCCTCCTTGATGTCCGACTCCCAGTACGGCAGCAGGCGGACCAGAACGTCCTTAAGGCATTCCGTGCGCGGGAGTGCGTCACCCAGGTCCGCGTAGCGGGGATCGTGCGCCTGGGAGAACTCGGAGTCGTCGTCCAGGGGCAGCGGAGGGGTGTCGTAGGAGCGGCGCCATTCCATGAACTGCTCCTCGCCGTACTCTGCAAGGGTCTGGGCCTTGTCCTTGCCCTGCAGGGCGCCGTAGTGGCGTTCGTTCAGGCGCCAGTCGCGCTTCACCGGGATCCAGCCGCGGTCAGCCTTGTCCAGGGAGATGTTCGCAGTGTTGATGGCCCGCTTCAGCAGGGAGGTGTAGAGGATGTCCGGGAGAACATTGTTCTCAACCAGGAGCTCGCCGCCGCGTGCTGCTTCCGTACGGCCCTGGTCGTTGAGGTCTACGTCCACCCAGCCGGTGAACAGGTTCTTGGCGTTCCATTCGCTGTGGCCGTGGCGCAGCAGAATCAGCTTGTAAGTCATGATTTTCATCCTAGCCGAGCGCTGCCGCCGCCTGCCCAGCGTTACAAGCCGGTCCCGGTGACGCGCCACCTCCGGCTGCAGGGATAAGGTGGGGCCGTGGTGCAAAAGGCTGAACGGGTGACTGCCCCGCAGATTTCCGGCAGGAACAGCACCGGCAGGCCGGGCAAGCCGGTGGGCAACGTGACCCGCGGAACCACCAATCCCAACCGGATGCGCCGGGTGGACCGCTGGCTGGCCGGCCCGCAGGCCTGGCGGCTCCGGAACGCCGCCGACCCCCTGGTGGTGGACCTGGGCTATGGCGCGACGCCCGCCACCGCCGTCGAACTCTTTGACCGGCTCGCTGCCGTCCGCCCGGATGTGCAGGTCTTTGGAATCGAGATTGAGCCGGAACGCGTCCGCGCCGCCCTCCCCCTGCAACGGCCCGGCTTGAGCTTCCGGGTGGGCGGCTTCGAACTGCCCGTGCCGGGACGGCCGGTCCTGGTGCGGGCGTTCAACGTCCTGCGGCAGTACGAGGAAGCTGATGTTCCCGGTATCTGGCGGCTGGTGCAGGACCGCCTGAGCCCTGGCGGCCTGTTCATCGACGGCACCTGCGATGAGATCGGGCGGCGCGTCACCTGGGTGGCGCTGGACGCCGAACGGCCCCTGTCCCTCAGCATCTCTGTCCGGTTCGGCAGCTTCGAACTGCCCTCGGACGTTGCCGAAAGACTGCCCAAGGCCCTCATCCACCACAACGTTCCCGGAGAACCGGTACACGCCCTGATGCAGGCCATGGACCGGGCCTGGCTGGAGTGCGCGCCGCTGGCGTCCTTCGGGAACAGGCAGCGGTGGCAGGGCATGTGCCGGACGTTGCGGGACGCGGGCTGGCCGGTGCAGGACGGGCCCGCCAGGTGGCGGCTGGGCGAGCTCACCGTGGATTGGGAAGCCGTTGCGCCCCTGGCGTAAGGGCCTATGCGGGACGGGCTTGCTGCGGGCAGGGAACCGGTGGGGTGTCCTAAGGCGTGGTCGAGCCAGTGACTGGCTTACCAGGGACCATAGGGGCCGGTGTTGCGGCTGCCGCCCCGGCCCGCGTCCTTGACCGCCGGGCGCACGTCCGCAAGGTAGACGGACGCGGCCACGACAGCGGCGAGGCCGAACAGGCCCAGCGTGCCGAAAAAGCCGCCTCCGCTGCTGAAGAAGGAGATGACACCGATCAGGGCCGCACCGCCGGTCAGTGCCAGCCAGAAAGCCTTGGTCCTTTTCCCCGTGGCCTCGAACGCGTTGGCACGGTGCCGGGCGCAGTCAACCACAGCCCACAGCTCAAGGCCCAGCGCCACCAGGGCAAGAATAAAGAACACTGCCTGCTCTACAGGCCGAATAATCAGTTCACCGTCCACAAGCCCAGCCTAGCCGCCCAACGAGTCCAGCGCCCGCTTCAAATCGGCCCAGAGGTCCTCCAGGTTTTCGATTCCCACACTGAGCCGCACCAAATTCTCCGGAACGCTCACCGGCTCTGCAGTGTGCCGCCGTCGTCGTTCAATGAGGGACTCAACGCCGCCCAGCGACGTCGCGGGAAGCCACAGCTGCAGCGCGCGGACGAGTTTGTCAGCAGTGTCAGCGCCGCTCAGCCCTGCGGCAGGGGCAACCTGCACGCAGATGATGGAGCCAAACCCCTTCATCTGCGTCTTTGCCCGTTCATGGCCGGGATCCGCGGGCAGGCCCGGGAAACGGATGGACTCGATGGCCGGGTGTGCGCCAAGGCGTTCGGCCAACACCATGGCAGAAGCCTGGGAGCGTTCTATCCGCAGCGCCAGGGTCCGCAGGCCGCGCAGCGCCAGCCAGGCCTCGAATGGTCCTGCTATCCCGCCGTGGATGGTCCGGTTGTGGAGCAGGGCCGAGCGAATGTCCGCGTTGGACGTCACCAGGGCGCCCAGGACGACGTCGGAATGGCCAGCCAGATACTTCGTCACCGAGTGCAGGACGACGTCGGACCCCAGGGCCAGGGGCTGCTGCACCAGGGGTGTGGAGAAGGTGTTGTCCGTGACGACGATGGCGCCGACGGTATGCGCCGCGGCCGTCACGGCCTGGACGTCGGCGATGCCGAGCATCGGATTGGTGGGGCTTTCCAGCCACAGCATGGAAGCAGCCCGGGCGTTGGGTCCCTTCGGTGCCAGGGCGGCCTTGACGGCGTCAGTGTCGGCAATGTCCACAGTGCGCAGTTCGACGAATTCCTTCTGCGCCAGTTCGGAAGCCATCACCAAGGTCCCGGAGTAGCTGTGCTCGGGCATCACCAGCACGCCCCCTGGGGGGATCAGGGAAAGGGCCGAGCTGACCGCCGCAAGCCCTGATGAGTAGAGCAGCCCCGGCAGCCTGGAACCTTCAAGCTGGCCGAGCGCCTCTTCGAAAGGATCCCAGGTGGGATTGGAATACCGGCCGTACCCGCGGTCGCCGTCCCCGAGGGCCCCGGTGCCAAAGTATGTGGAGGAAAGGACGACTGGGTGGTTGACCGGCTGGTCCCTTTCCCGGGGGGGACGCCCGGCCGCAACCACCACCGTTTCGGCTGAGAGCGCCGCGGCCTGCTGTTCGGAGAGACTCATGGTGAAAGCGTACTGTCCGTCAGCAGTCCCCCGGAAAGCTGTTACCCGCAGGTGCACCGGACTCCGTCCACAGGCCCGATCGGTTTTGTTAGCGGGGATCGGTAGGCTTGATGGGTGAGCAAACAAAGGGCCGGGCTTTTCATCGCGTTTGAGGGCGGCGACGGCGCCGGCAAATCAACGCAGGCTGCCCGGCTTGCAGAAGCCCTGGAATCCCGGGGCCTCACCGTCCTGCGTACCCGTGAACCAGGCGGAACTCCCATCGGCGAAAAACTGCGCTCACTGGTACTGGATCACGGCCACGGCCACATCGATGCCCGCACGGAAGCCCTCATCTTTGCCGCTTCCCGGGCCGCGCACGCCACCCAGGTCATCCGGCCTGCGCTGGAACGCGGCGAGATCGTCCTGACGGACCGTTACATCGACTCGTCGGTCGCCTACCAGGGGGCAGGACGCGGACTGGGCGAGGACGCTGTACGGTCCCTTAATGAGTGGGCCACTTCCGGCCTGCAGCCCCACCTCACCGTCCTGCTGGATGTCGACCCCGCCGTCGGCCGCCGCCGCCGGACAGCCGGCGATGCTGCCGAAGACCGGCTGGAATCTGAAGCTGATGACTTCCATACCCGGATCCGGGATGCCTTCCTGGAGCTGGCCCGCAGCCGTCCGGAGTCCTACCTTGTGCTGCCCGCCCATCACCCGGTCGGTGAACTGGCGGAACAGATTCTCGCGCGGGTGGAAAGCCTTCAGGCCGCGCACCACAGCGTCCCGGCAGATGTTTCCGTCCACGCTCCATCAGTGGGTGGCCACCCGTGACGGTGTGGGACGACCTGCAAGGGCAACCCGCCGTCGTCGAACAACTGCGGCAGGCCTCCAGCGGCGAGGGGCTGACGCACGCGTGGCTTTTTACCGGCCCGCCCGGCTCCGGGCGCTCGAACGCGGCAAAGGCCTTTGCCGCGGCACTGAACTGCGACCAGGACGACGTCAGCCAGCGCGGATGCGGCCACTGCTCCGCCTGCCTGACCATCCTGGGTGAGACCCATTCGGACGTCACGTTCGTCCGGACCGAGAAGGTCACCATCACCATTGACGAAGCCCGGGAACTGGTGGCCACCGCCGGCAACAGGCCCTCGACAGGTCGGTGGCGCATCATCGTGGTGGAGGATGCGGACCGTATGGCCGAACGCACCACCAACGTCCTCCTCAAAGCCATCGAGGAACCCACTCCCCGGACCGTGTGGATGCTGTGCGCCCCGTCCCCGGCGGACGTCCTGGTGACCATCCGTTCGCGCTGCCGCAGCGTGGCTTTGCGGCTGCCGCCTGCCGCTGACGTCGCTGCCCTGCTGGTGAAGCGCGACGGCGTGGATCCGGCGCTCGCTGAGCGTGCCGCCCGGGCGGCGCAGAGCCATGTTGGCATTGCCCGCCGGCTGGCGCGCGACCCCGCTGCCAGGGAGCGCCGGCTGGAAACTGTCCGGTTCCCGCTCGGCCTGCGGGGCGTCACCGCTGCAGTGATGATGGCAGACAAGCTGGTCAAGATCGCCACCGCAGAGGCCAACAGTTCCAATGAGGAACGGGACGCTGCGGAGAAGGCCGCGCTGCTGGCAACATTGGGCGCACCGGAATCCGGGACGCTTCCTCCGGCCATGCGCAGCCAGGTAAAGCAGCTGGAGGACGACCAGAAGAGGCGGGCCAAACGGTCCATCACGGACTCGCTGGACCGGACGCTGACGGATCTTCTGTCCTTCTATCGTGATGTGCTGATTATCCAGCTCGGGAATGCCGTGGAGCTCGTAAACGTTGAGCTCAGGGGTGAATTGGAGGAGTTCGCCCACCGCTCCACGCCGGAGTCAACGCTTTCCCGGATGGATGCCATCAACAAAGCCCGCGAACGCATCACCACCACCAACGTTGCACCGCTGTTGACCATTGAGTCCATGGCAGCCAGCCTGATCTAGTCCTTCAAGGAGACCCGATGACTGCCCGCCCCCTGCCCGTACGCCCGCGATTCGCGGCGGTTGGCGTCCGTGCCCTCGGGGCCATGGTCCTGGCCATGGTCCTGGCGTCCTGCAGCCTCCTGAATGGTGAAGACCGCAGCCAGGAAGCCGCCACTGCCAAGGCCGATCCGTCCATCGTTGCATCTGCACCGGAAGGTCTTGAGGAGTTCTACTCCCAGGAGGTCGTCTGGGAGCCATGCGAGAACGAGTTCCAGTGCGCCGGGGTGACGGTGCCCATGGACTACGGCAACCCCGACGGCGAGACAATCCAGATTGCCGCGCTGCGGGCTCCAAGCACGGGAAAGAAAACGGGCAGCCTCCTGGTCAACCCGGGCGGTCCGGGTGCGTCAGGCTATGACTTCGTCAAGGATGCGGCCGGGACACATTTTTCCCAGGCTGTACGGGATTCCTACGACCTTGTGGGCTTTGACCCCCGGGGCGTGAAACGCTCAGCCCCCGTCACGTGCATGACCGACGCCGAACGGGATGCCGCGAGGGCCAAGATCTACGACCTCGAAACCGATGCCGGACTTGCCGAGGTCCTGGCGGACAACAAGGCGACTGCGGCCCAGTGCGAGGAGCAGACGGGTCCGGTGCTGGGGAACATCGATACGGTCAGTTCCGCAAAGGACGTGGACGTTCTTCGGGCTGTGGTAAATGATCCGAAACTCAACTATCTTGGCTACTCCTACGGCACGTTCCTGGGCTCGACCTACGCTTCGCTGTTCCCCGACAATGTGGGACGAATGGTGCTGGACGGAGCGCTGGACCCCTCCATCAGCAACGAAGAGCTGACCAGCGGGCAGGCCCGTGCCTTCGAGAAGGCAATCCGCGCCTATGTTGCCAGCTGCCAGGGCCAGGACGGATGCCCCCTGAGCGGGAACGTGGATTCCGGTGTCCAGCAGATCCGCGACCTGATCGCCGCGGTCCAGCAGACGCCGCGGACGGCCAAGGACGGGCGGGTGGTGAACGCCACCATGTTCGTCAGCGGCCTGATCACGCCGCTGTACAACGACCAAAGCTGGCCCGCCCTGACCCAGGCCCTTGAAGCGGCAATGACGGGAGACGTCAGCCTCATGCTGCGGCTCGCAGATCTGGGGGCCGACCGCTCTTCCAACGGGACGTATACGTCCAATTCCACCTTCGCCTTCAATGCCATCAACTGCCTTGACTACCCCATGGAGTCCGATACAGCCGCCATGCGTGCGGAGCAGCAGCGCCTGATGCAGGACTCGCCCACCTTCGGGTACTTCTTTGCGTACGGAGGCACCAACTGCGTCGACTGGCCGTACCAGAGCGTGCGCACGCCGTCGCCCGTGGAATACGACGGCGGCTCCCCCATCGTTGTCATCGGCACCACCGGCGACCCCGCCACCCCGGTGGAATGGGCATCATCGCTGCGCAAGCAGCTGGGTAACGCTGCACTCCTCACGTGGGAAGGCGAAGGCCACACCGCCTACGGCCGGTCCAACAGCTGCATCGAGGACGCCGTGGACAGCTACCTGGTAAGCGGCCAGGTTCCCGCTGACAACACGGTGTGCTGAAGGCCTCACCCTGTCCCGGCCGCCCATTTTGACCCGGGCGCTGGGACTCTATTACAGTTGACTCTTGCATGAAGCGCCCGGTTTTGCCGGAGATTCGTGCGGTGCTTCCTTAGCTCAGTCGGTAGAGCGTTTCACTCGTAATGAAAAGGTCATCAGTTCGATTCTGATAGGAAGCTCGGGATAAACCCCGGACAACCCATAGTTTTAGGGGTTTCCGGGGTTTTTCGCTGGTTAAGCGGTTGCAGCGGGCCTACCACCATTTCCTCAGCGCCCAGCCGTTGTTCGCGCCGTCACCGTCCCCGCCATCCTTGCCGCAGCGCAGACAACGTTTATAGATGCCTCCGTCTTCGGTGTGTTCGACGTGCCATTGGTGGCGAATATTCAATTTGCACCGCAGGGCCTGGATCATAGCGGACTCCCATCATTGGTTGCAGCGCCCTATAGCTCCCATGATGGCCCTCCCGTCCCCGCGATAGTAGGGGCCATCGGTGGGACCGCGGGAGCCTGATGCCAGCGGCCTGCCAGACATCCAGGTGACCGCTGAAGACGGCGCTGCCCAGCCCGGCTCCGCATCTGCCTCGAAAGGGCAGGGCTAGACTGGCGGGGTAAGGACGGATTGGGGGATCCAAGGCGGCACAGTGCCGCCGTTCCGCTGGTCGGTCACCGCCAGTGAGACCAAGGATGACCGTGACCTCCTCCAAGGACTTTCCCATTCCGCCATCAGCCCCCAGGCCGCCCAGCGCCAGATTCGTGCCGCCCGCGTGGGCCGCTCCGCCGGCCAATGAACTTCCAGTGGCTGTCCACCTCGGCAAGTTCCTGCACCGCAGCCCTCATATGGTGGTGGCTGTAAGAAGCGCCGAGGTCTACTCCACGGGCTGCTCCTTCAGCCTGTCCTGGATGGGACCCCCAACGATTGCCTTCACCAGCAGTGGCGGCAGCGGAGCAGGCGACGAACTGGCGGGCACCGGCAGCGCCTGGCTCTGGCCCTTGACTCCCGCTGGGCACCTTCGGCTGCTCGCCCAGTGGATGGACTTTGGGCTGGCCGAGAGTTCCGTGGTGCTGGATGGCGGGACACTGCGCGACGCCGCAGCAGGAGTGCAGCAGTTCTGGGCGGAAGGTGGCCAGCCGTGACAGCTCCGGACGCCATCGTCCTGAACCTGGTGTTTGCCGCGATCTTCCTCTATGTCCTGTACGGCGTCATCCGTGCCGGCGTCCGTGACGGCATTGGCCAGGCGGAAGACAGGCGCCGGCAACGTTCGGAGAGCGCGGAATCGGACCCACCGGGGTGAGTACAGGTAGGCAGATCACCGGAGCCTAAGATGTCGAGCATGGAAGACGAGGTTCTGGCAGAGGTCGCCAACCAGCTCTACGCCAAACCGCTGGACGACTTTGTGGCGGCCAGGACCACGGCAGCGAAGGAAGCAGCCGCGTCGGACAAGGAGCTGGGGGCAGCGGTCCGGGCACTGCCCAAGCCCTCGGTTGCCGCCTGGGCGGTGAATATGCTGGCTGTTCATCAACCGGATGTCCTGGCCCAGCTCACGGAACTCGGCGGCAGGATGCGCGCGGCACAGGTGTCGCTGGACGCCGCGTCGCTGCGTGACCTGGGACGTGAGCGCCGCATTTCGCTCGCCGCCGCCGTCGACACCGCCCGTTCGGTGGCCCAGGAACACGGCCGGGCCATCAGCGATCCCATGGCGGGCGAGGTCGAGGAGACACTTCGCGCGCTGACAGCGGATGAGGGAGCAGCAGCGGCCGTGCGGAGCGGGCGCCTGCTCAAGACATTGCAGGCAGACGGCGTAAACGCCGTTGACCTGGCCGGCACCGTGGCGGTCCCTTCGGTCCTGCCGCCCGCCGCCGCGGCTCCCGCCTCTGCGCCAGCGGCCTCCGCTGGCAGGAAGATGCGTACGACGGCGGCAGCGCCGCAACAGCGCAAACCGGACAAGCCGCGGCTTGAGGCAGTCCGGCAGACTCCGCGGCCTGCGTCACCACCCGCGCTGGACAGGGCCCGGGCTGCCCTTGAAGAAGCACAGGCAGCAGAGTGCGGGGCAGCCCGGGTGGCACAGGAGCTGCAGGACCAGGCCGACGACATACGGACCGACATCGCGGAACTCCTCCGGGAGACAGTAGATCTTCGTGCCCGGCTGAGGACCGCTGAAGAGCAGCTGGAGCGCTCGAAGAAAAGGCTGGCGGCCACCGTTGCCGAAGCAAAACAGGCGGTGCGGGCCGCGGACAAAGCCGAGCGGACGGCAGTGCTTGCGCAGGAACGGGTCCTTCGGCTGGGCAACACGCGGGACTGATTCCCGTAATTGTCAGACCCCGGTTGCAGACTGGATTCATGGAAAAGCAACTGGTACAGGAATTTCACGTCACGTACTTCGACGCCGACTGCGGCCGGGCACGGGCTGAGGTCTTTGACACCCTGGCAGAGGCGGAGCGCTTCGCCAGCCGGCACTGCGCCGGGGAGGACAGCTGGGCCGTCGTCGACGCCGTGGCCATAGAGCAGATCCGCACAGCCGCCTAAAACCGTTCCCGCTTAAACGCAAAGCGCCCCGCCTGTACAGAACAGGCAGGGCGGCAGTGCGCGGCTAAAGCCCTGGCGCGGGCGCCGTCTGGCAGTTACGCGAAGTCGGAAACAGCCGGGTCTGCGCCGATGCGGCCTTCGCCCTGGGCCGAGCGGTCAAGGGCGTTGATCGCTTCGATGTCGTCTGCGTCCAGGTTCACCTCAAGCGCCGCGTAGTTTTCCCGGATCCGGGATTCCGTGACGGACTTGGGGATCACCACATTGCCAATGGCGAGGTGCCAGGCGATAACCACCTGGGCAGGTGTGGCGCCGTGCTTGGCGGCAATGGAGGCCACCGCTGCGTCCTCGAGCAGCTCGCCGCCCTGGCCCAGCGGCGACCAGGCCTGGGTCAGGATGCCCTTCGAAGCGCCAAACTCGCGCAGTTCACGCTGGCTGAAGTACGGGTGCAGTTCAATCTGGTGGATGGCCGGGACAACGCCCGTTTCATCGATGAGCCGCTGCAGGCCCTCGGCGGTGAAGTTGGATACGCCGATCGACTTGACCCTGCCGCGCTTCTGGAGCTCGATCAGCGCCTTCCAGGTGTCCAGGTACTTATCCTGCTTGGGCTGCATCCAGTGGATCAGGTACAGGTCCAGCGTCTCGAGCACCAGCCTGTCCATCGACGCCTCGAAGGCTGCCAGGGTGGACTCATAGCCCTGGTCAGCGTTCCAGAGCTTGGTGGTGATGAAGAGCTGCTCCGGGGAGAGGCCGGAGCTGGCGATCGCACGCCCCACGCCTGCCTCGTTGCCGTAGATCTTGGCGGTGTCGATGTGGCGGAAGCCCGCTTCAAACGCCTGCCGGACCACCTTCTCGGCGACGTCGTCCTCAACCTGCCAGACGCCATAGCCAAGCTGGGGAATCGTGTTTCCGTCATTGAACGTCAGTGTAGGTGAAAGAGTCATTCGACCATCCTGCCAAACCCCGGCGCCCGCCAGGAGGGTATTGGCCGGAAGTAAGCCAGGCGCTTAACCGGGAATATCCGCCTGCCGCGGTCCCGGGCCCTCGTCGCTGAGGTGGCGCTCGGCGTCGGCCACCTGCTGGAAAACTGACTCGGCGCGCCGCCGGACGGACGCCGCACCTACCGGGACCGGGCCCACGGCGAGCCGGAGCATGGCGGCCGCCTCCGCCGTGGTGGCCAGCGAGTTTCCGGCCTTGGACAGGGCACGGTGCACTCCGGCCAGGCCAACCGGAATGTCCAGCCCTTCATTCGGTGAACGCCGCTGCGCTTCCATGCACACGAGCCGTACCCTTTCGAGGAGGGCAGCCAGCTCGTTGGCTATCTCGAGCAGTTCACCGTAGAGCTGGTCGTCCTCAACGCCTTCAAGGACCTGGTGGAAGCGGTCCAGTCCCCGCTGGAAGCGGTCGTGGGCGCGGCGCCACAGCCCCTTCCCCAGTTCCGCATCATCCTTGCGCCCCTGCCTGGCGGCGCTGAAAAAGCCCAAGCGCACCCTTACAGGTATTGTCCGGGACCGTGGTCCGGGTCGTCCCGCTGGCCTGGCCGCGCGGAATTGCCGGAGCGCGAACCTGCGGCGGCCCTTTGCGGCTCACCGTTTTCCCCGATGACCACGCCGGGGGCAATCATGGTTCCTGGCGGCAGCTGGCGCAGCTGCATCTGCGCGGCCGCGTGCTCTCGGGCCGCGTGCTGGGCGGCAATGGCCGTCTGGATTCCGTGGAACAACCCCTCGAGCCACCCAACCAGCTGGGCCTGGGCGATGCGCAGTTCAGCGTCCGAGGGAGTGCCGTCGTCGGAGAAGGGAAGGCTGATCCTGTCCAGCTCCTCCACCAGCTCCGGAGCCAGTCCGTCTTCCAGCTCTTTGATGGAGCGCTCGTGGATCTCGGCCAGCCTGCCCCGTGCAGCCTCATCCAGGGGTGCCGACTTCACTTCCTCCAGGAGCTGCCTGATCATTGTTCCGATCCGCATCACTTTGGCCGGCTCATCCACCAGGTCCTGAAGGCTGCTCCCCTTGGGCCTCATGCCCTCAGGAGGGCCGGGGTGGGCGTGCACCGGCGGCTGCCGGTCGTCAATGGGAGTGCCTTCTACCGGGAGGTCCTCAGCTGGCTGAGTGTCTTGTGGATCGCTCATGCGTTCATACTCTCATGAGCGATCCACCCGCGACCCACCGGATGAACCCACCTGACGGTTTGTCCGCTGCAAGCTCAATCAGCAGCACCGGCCCTGCGGATTGCTGTCCTGGCGGTCGGTCCGATCGCGCCAAAACTCCCTCTCCGTGAGCGGCGCTTCCACGTGGCCGGCCGCCCTGTGGTGCTCCAGATACTTGGCGTACGCGTCCGCGCCCAGGACGCCGCCGAAATACCGGGCGACGCCGCGGACGCCCCGCGTCAGCACAGCCAGTCCCGCTGCCATCAGTGGTGGCCACCCCTTTCGAACCTGAGCTCGGCCGGCACCTTGTCCCACTCCGCCATCAGCTCCCGCTCGGCGGGTGTGGGGATAATTCCGGCCGGGGCGAAGACCCTCGATGGAAGGGCAGGGTCCTCGTTGTCCTGGACGGCGGTGCCGTCCGCGCGGTTGCGGAAGGCCCTGGCCGTGGCGAGCAACGCCGTCGCGATCACGATGATGCTGAGCACGACAAAGATCACGGAGAGCCAGCCCTGGATGGCCGTGTTCCGCACGACGGCCTCCATGGCCGCCACGGATTTCGCCGTCCCAAACTCCGTCTTCCCTTCTGCGAGGGCCTTGCTGAACGCCGCGTTGTTGGCGAAGTAGCCCACTGCGGGGGTGGACGAGAAGATTTTCTGGTAGCTCGCGGTGATGGTCACCACGGCAGCGAAGCTGAGCGGCAGGGCAACGATCCACAAGTACTTGAACGTGCCGCGCTTTGCCACGATGGCAAGGCACACGGAAAGCGCGATTGCGGCCAGCAGCTGGTTTGCGATGCCGAACAGCGGGAACAGCGTGTTGATGCCGCCCAGCGGGTCGGTGACGCCCATCAGCAGCACCGCGCCCCAGGCTCCCACCATGATGGCGGTGCAGAGCCAGGCGCCGGGCCGCCAGGAGTGCTCCTTGAACTTGGGGACAAAGTTTCCGATCGAGTCCTGCAGCATGAAGCGGGCAACACGGGTGCCGGCGTCCACAGCGGTCAGGATGAAGAGGGCTTCGAACATGATGGCGAAGTGGTACCAGAAGGCCATCATGGCGGTACCGCCAATGAACTGCTGCATGATGTGCGCGAGGCCCACGGCAAGGGTGGGAGCACCGCCGGTGCGGGAAACGATGCTTTCCTCACCCACATTGGCTGCTGTCTGGGACAGGAACTCCGGGGTGATGTTCACTCCGGCCAGGCCAAGGCTGTTGACCCAGGTGGCTGCTGTTTCCACCGTTCCGCCGGTCAGCGCGGCCGGCGAGTTCATGGCGAAGTAGAGTCCACGGTCGATGGAGATGGCGGCCACCAGGGCCATGATGGCCACGAATGACTCCATCAGCATGCCGCCGTAGCCAATGAACCGGGTCTGGCGTTCCTTCTCCACGAGCTTCGGGGTGGTGCCGGACGAGATCAGGGCGTGGAAGCCGGAGAGGGCACCGCAGGCGATGGTGACGAACAGGAACGGGAACAGGGCCCCCGGGAACACGGGTCCGTTGTCCCTGCTGGCGAATTCGCTGAAGGCGGGAACGGTAATTTCCGGGCGGACCACGATGATGGCCAGCGCGAGCATCACGATGACGCCGATCTTCATGAACGTTGAAAGGTAGTCCCGGGGTGCCAGGAGCAGCCACACGGGCAGGATGGCGGCAATGAAGCCGTAGACAATGAGCCCCCACGCGATGGTGACCTTGTCCAGGCTGAAGATGTCGGCGCCCCACGGGGTTTCGGCCACGATGCCGCCGCCGACGATGGCCGCCATCAGTAGGACGAACCCAATCAGAGACACTTCCATGACCTTGCCGGGCCGGAGGTAGCGGAGGTAGACGCCCATGAACAGGGCGATGGGGATGGTCAAACCCACGGAGAAGACACCCCACGGGCTTTCGCCCAGGGCATTGACGACGACGAGCGCGAGGATGGCGACGATGATCACCATGATCAGCAGGGTGGCTATGAGGGCCGCTGTGCCGCCGATGACGCCGAGCTCCTCGCGTGCCATCTGTCCCAGGGACCTGCCGCCGCGCCGCATGGAGAAGAACATCACCAGGTAGTCCTGGACAGCGCCGGCAAGGACGACGCCGATAATGATCCAGATCGTGCCGGGCAGGTAGCCCATCTGGGCTGCAATGACCGGACCCACCAGCGGTCCGGCGCCGGCGATGGCGGCGAAGTGGTGGCCGAACAGGACATTGCGGTCAGTCCGGACGTAGTCCTTGCCATCGGCCTTGTACTCGGCCGGGGTGGCACGGCGGTCGTCAGGCCGGGTGATGTAGCGCTCGATGACCTTGGAGTAGAAGCGGTAGCCGATGAGGTAGGTGCACACCGAGGCAAACACGAACCAGATGGCGTTGACGGTCTCACCGCGGATGATGGCCAGCATGAACCAGGCCAGGCCGCCCAGCAGGGCGATGCCGGCCCACAGCGCAATCTTCCCCGGCGTCCATTTTCGCTCTTCTGCCTCGCGGACCTCCTCATCAATGGCTGTCGGGGGCAGGGCCGGGTCGGTGGCCACCACGCCCCTTTCCCCGGATGCATTCCTCCGTTGATCAGGCGTTTCGGCCATGTCTCCTCCTTGAGATTGTTTCGCTTCTGCTGTGACGCACCCTACCAACCCGCAGCCCCATTTCCAGGGGCGTTCTGCCAGGTGGCGCAGAAACGTGCGGTGAGCGGAGGGGAAGCGGCGACGAACGACGGATCAGCTTTGCGTCCCGGCCGCACCAACGCAGCGAAGGCCTCCGTCCGAACAGCTCGGGCGGAGGCCTTGGCTCATGGGAAAAGCGTAAAGCTGCTCCTCAGGCGTGTGAGTAGGTAAGGCAGTCGGCGTTGTCCGCCCCGGGACCGACATGCACCTCGGCGGCCTTGCACATCAGGTGGTCGTTGTGGACGCATTCAGAGCGCTGGCAGGCTCCGACGTCGGCAAGGACTTTGGGCAGTCCGCCGTGCATGCCCGTGTCGATAAAGGTGGCGCAGTGCGCGTGGTTTTCGGCACCGCCCACAGTGATGGCGGCAGCATTGCAGTTGGTGTGATCGTTAAAGGAACAGTTCGTTACGCTGCAGTCGGCCACGTGGGTTGCCATGAGCTTCCTCCAAGTTCCACCGCCCGGCCGGGCGGCTCCTGCACCCCACGCTAAACCTGTCCACTGCATTCAAAAAGACCCAATTGTGTTGCCTATTTCCCCTGCGCCTGCTGGATCATCCTCGCCTCGCACAGGTCCAGCCAGCGGACCTCCGCCTCGGTCTGGAAAATCAGGGAATCCAGGACCAGAAGCCACGCCGTATCAACGCTCCGCTGGCTCGAAGCCGTGTCCCGGCGGGCCTTGGTGTAGTCCTGCAGCGCTTGGACGGAGGCCATCCGCTGGCCCTGGATGATGGCCTGGATGTCGACGCCGGGCACGGTGACAGCGAGCGCCAGCTTGATGGCCAGCTCATTGCGCGGCGGGTTGTTCCGCTCCACAGGCGCCGCGAACCACTCCCGGATCTCCGCCCTGCCGGCTGCCGTAATGCTGTACACCACGTGCCCGTTCCCGTCGTCGCCGTCCCTGGCCACCAAAGCGCCGCGTTCCAGCCGGTCCAGGGTGGTGTACACCTGCCCAATGTTCAGCGGCCAGGTGCTGCCGGTGCGGTTCTCGAACTCGGCCCGCAACTGGTAGCCGTAGCGCGGCTGGTCCTGCAGCAGTGCGAGGAGGCTATGGCGGATGGACATGCTGTTCCTTGTGCTCGGCGGGCAACGGTCTGCGGGGCGGAGCATTTACATAAGAAGCAGGATCTTGCCTACGTGGTCTCCCGTGTCGAAGTACCGGTGGGCCGCACGCACCTGGTCGAGCGGGAAGGTCTTTGCCACCAGCGGCCGCACCCGTCCGTCACTGACCATCGGCCACACGGCATCGCGGACGGCGTTCATGATGGCACCCTTTTCCTCCACGGGCCGCGGGCGCAGGGCCGTGGCCACCACGGCGGCCCGCTTTTGCAGCAGCTGCCCCAGGTCGAGCTCACCTTTGGTGCCGCCCTGCAGTCCGATGACGATCAGCCGTCCATAGTCGGCGAGCGCGTCCACGTTCTGTTTGAGGTACTTGGCTCCGACGACGTCGAGGATGACGTCCGCGCCTTTGCCTCCGTTCTGGCGGCGGAGGCTCTCGGGAAAATCCTCTTCGGCGTAGTTGATGGCAATGTCCGCACCCAGGAAGGCCTTTGCCGTGCTCACTTTCTCATCAGAGCCCGCGGTGGTGGCAACCCTGGCGCCGAGCGCCTTGGCCAGCTGGATGGCCATGGTGCCGATCCCGCCGGTGGCCCCGTGGATCAGGACAGTTTCACCCTCCTGAAGCTGGGCGGTCATGACCAGGTTGGAGTAGACAGTGGCGGCAACTTCGGGAAGGGCTGCTGCGGTCACGAGGTCCACGCCGTCGGGCACCCGCAGGACCTGTTCGGCCCGGACGGCCACCTGTTGGGCGTAGCCGCCCCCGGGCAGCAGCGCCACCACTTTGTCCCCAAGGGAAAACGCCTTCGTGACACCGGGACCGAACCCGGCGATCCGGCCGGATACCTCAAGGCCGGGAATGTCCGAGGCTCCCGGCGGGGGCGGGTAGAAACCCCTGCGCTGCTGCACGTCCGCCCGGTTGAGGCCGGCCGCGACGACGTCGATCAGCACCTCTCCGGTACCGGGTACCGGGGCCTCGACCTCGCGGACCTCCAGCACTTCCGGGCCGCCCGGCTCCGAAATGTAGACGGCTTTCATGGAACACTCCCGTTTCTGACTGAATACTGCGTGCAACCAGTGTGCACCGGACACCTTCCGGACTCTGTTTTGTTGCAGGCAAGTGCCTATGAAACACTACTTGTTGAGGAAGGTTGTCCGAGCGGCCGAAGGAGCTAGTCTTGAAAACTAGTGTGCGGTAACCCCGTACCAAGAGTTCGAATCTCTTACCTTCCGCGAAAAGGACCCCTGTCCGCCAGCATGCCTGGCAGGCAGGGGTCCTTCGTTTAACCTGCGGCAGGCGCCGCCGGTCCTGACGTGGGCCGCCATGACGGGGAACCGGTGCCAGCACGTAAATTGTCCTGGCAAATTTCGGCAGTCCCCTTCCAGCAAAGCTACCGGCCGGTATCCTTTGTGATAGTCGGCACACTGGGGTAGATGCCGGCCACCACATACCGCCAACAGCATCACCGGAACCGGGGCTACTGGGGCTCCCGGCCGGTAGGTGGCCCGTTCCGCTGGGGAGCGTCCCGCCGAATGCACGCGCTATCAACCCTGCGTTCATTCAGCGCTGTTGTGATGTGCCGGATACCACTTGACCAGGAGCAGGATCCGGGCCCCTGTCCGTCGGTACAACCCGGACATCTTCCATCGGGTCCCCACCGGGACACCCCTATGAAAGTAAGAGCGGATGCATCACACACCTTGGAAACTAGCGCTGGGGACAGCGTTGTCAGCGGGGCTGCTGGCTCCCCTGGCAGCATTTCCCGCAGTTGCGGACACTACAGCCGCGGAGGTCTCACCCGCGGCAGGTACATCCCCCGTTGTCATCAACGAGGCCTACCTCAGCGGCGGCAGCACGGGCGCCGCCTACAAGAACCGGTTCCTGGAGCTTTACAACTCCTCGGACGCCCCGGTGCGGCTGGACGGCTGGTCAGTCCAGTACCGTTCCGCAACCGGGCTCGCAGCCCCCACCACCGTGGCACCCCTCACCGGCACCATCGCGGCAAAGGGTCATTACCTGATCCAGGGTGCCAGCAACGGAACCAACGGCGCCGCCCTCCCCACCCCGGACCTCGTGGCGGGCGGCCTGAACTTCAGCGGCACATCCGGCACCATCGTGCTCGCCAAGCAGCCCACCGCCGTCGCGCTTTCCACCGGTTCCCAGGTGGAGCCCGCAGGCGTTGCGGACCTGCTGGGCTACGGCTCCTCCAACACCTTCGAGACCGCAGCAGCTGCAGGCCCTGCGGGTACGGGCGACGCCAGGAGCCTGAACCGCAGCGGCGGCGCGGACAGCAACAGCAACGCCGCCGACTTCAGCCTCAGCACCACAATCAGTCCAACCCCAAGCGGCTCCACTGCCCCCGGGCCCGATCCCAGTCCGGCCCCCACCCCGGATCCGGCCCCCGTGCCGTCCAGCACGTCGATTGCCGAGATCCAGGGCACGGGTGCGCAAAGCCCCCTCACCGGATCAACAGTGACCACCACCGGAAAGGTCACCGCAGTCTTCCCCACCGGCGGCCTTAACGGCTACTACCTGCAGACACCGGGAACCGGCGGCGACCTGACGGCAACCAACCATGCCGCGTCGGACGGAATCTTCGTCTACTCCCCCGCCACGGTGGCATCGGTCCAGGCCGGAGACCACGTGCAGGTGACCGGTGCCGTGGCGGAGTACTACGGGATGACCCAGCTGAACGTCACCGCAGCGGCCGGACTCACCAAGCTGGCCGAGGCCGCGCCGGAGGTCAAGGCCACACCGTTCACGCTGCCCGCCGGCGAAACCTTCCGCGAATCCCTCGAAGGCATGCTCCTGGCACCCCAGGGGCCGCTGACCGTCACGGACAACTACTCCCTGAACCAGTACGGCGAGATCGGCCTCGCCGGCGGAACAACGCCGCTGGTCCAGCCCACCGCCGTCGCTCCCTACGGCTCCGCCGGGTACACCGCGACGGTGGCGGACAACGCCGCCCGCGGGATCAAGCTCGACGACGGCTCCAGCACCAACTTCCTCAAGGACCCCACCACGAAGGCGCAGGTCCTCCCCTACCTGACCACGGCGGACCCGGTACGGGTGGGCGCCCCCGCCACCTTCACCACCAATGTGGTGCTGGGATACGGCAACAATGCCTGGAAACTCCAGCCGCTGACCCACCTCACGGATACGAACAAGGCCTCTGTCCAGCCCGCAACCTTTGGGGCCACCAGGACGGACGCTCCCGCAGCGGTGGGCGGCAACCTCAAGATCGCCTCCTTCAACGTGCTCAACTACTTCCCCACCACAGGGGACACCCTGACCGGCTGCACCTACTACGAGGACAGGGCCGGCAACCCGATCACGGTCCGCGGCGGGTGCGATGCGCGCGGGGCTGCCAACGCGGAGAACTTCAACCGGCAGCAGGACAAGATCGTTGCCGCCATCTCCAAGGCCGGCGCCGATGTTGTCACGCTGATGGAGATCGAAAACTCGGCACAGTTCGGCAAGAACCGGGACGACGCCCTGGCCAAGCTGGTGGACGCCCTGAACATCGAGACGCCGGGCATCTGGGATTACGTCCGCTCGCCTGCCAACGCGCCGCCGCTGAGCGACGAGGACATGATCCGCACCGCCTTCATCTACAAGAAGGCCGTTGCGGAGCCCGTGGGTGAATCCATCATCCACAACGACACCGTGGCGTTCTCCAACGCCCGCAAGCCGCTGGCCCAGGTGTTCAAGCCCGTGGGTGGCGGTGCGGGGACAGAGTTCATCGCCATCGCAAACCACTTCAAGTCCAAAGGCTCCGCTGCCACGCCCGAGGACACGGACCAGGGGCAGGGCGCATCAAACCTGGCGCGCACAGCCCAGGCGAAGTCCCTGCTGGAGTTCACCAAGTCCCTGCAGCAGTCCAAGGGCACGGACAAGGTGTTCCTGATCGGCGACTTCAACGCTTATGCCAAGGAAGACCCCATCAGCGTCTTCACCGCTGAGGGCTACGTCAACCAGGACGAGAAAGCCCGCAACGCCGGCGGCACCGCCAAGCACTCCTACCTCTTCGGCGGCATGGTGGGCTCGCTGGACCACATCCTGGCCTCCCCCGCCGCCAATGCGGTGGTCACCGGGGCTGACATCTGGAATATCAACTCGGTTGAGTCCGTGGCACTGGAATACAGCCGCTACAACAACAACGTCACCAACTACTACGCACCGGACCAGTTCCGCGCCAGCGACCACGATCCCGTGGTGGTGGGCCTGGACCTGCAGTCTGCTCCCGCCGCCGTTGACCTGAACTTCCTGGGCATCAACGACTTCCACGGCAGGATCGACACCAACACGGTCCTGTTCGCGGGCACCATCGAGAAACTCCGCGCAGCGGCCGCCCCCGGCGCCACCGCCTTCCTCTCAGCCGGCGACAACATCGGCGCGTCGCTGTTTGCCTCCGCGGTCGCCAAGGACCAGCCCACCATCGATGTGCTGAACGCCCTGGAGCTTCGGGCCTCGGCCGTGGGCAACCACGAGTTCGACGGCGGCTGGGCCGACCTGCAGGACCGCGTCATCGCCGGGGGCACCAACGCCAGGTTCCCCTACCTGGGTGCGAACGTGTACAAGAAGGGCACCACCGAGCCGGCCCTGCCGGAGTTCACCGTCCTGGACATGAACGGCATCAAGGTGGCCGTCGTCGGCACGGTCACGCAGGAAGTTCCTTCCCTGGTGACCCCCGCCGGGATTGCCGACCTTGAGTTTGGCGATCCCGTGGACGCCATCAACCGGGCGGCCGCACGGATCACCGCGGAGAACCTGGCCGACGTCATCATCGTGGAAAACCACGACGGCGCCGGTTCGGGAACGGTGGAAGGCTCCACCCTGGCGGAGGAAGTGGCGGCCGGCGGCCCGTTCGCGAAGCTGGTCACCGAAACATCCCCGGACGTTGACGCCATCTTCACCGGGCACACCCACAAGGAATACGCGTGGGACGCACCGGTTCCCGGCATGGAGGGCAAGACCCGGCCGATTGTCCAGACGGGCAACTACGGCGAGAACGTGGGGCAGATCCAGCTCACCGTGGACACCGCCACCAAGCAAGTGACCGCGTACAAGGCCGGAAACGTGAAGCGCACCACGGATCCTGCCGCAGACCTGGTCGCCGCCTACCCGCGCGTGGCCGCCGTCGACGCGATCGTGAAGAAGGCACTGGCGGATGCCGCCGTCGTCGGCAACCAGCCCGTTGGTGCTGTCACGGCGGACATCACCACAGCATTCACCACGGACGCCGCCGGCGTGGCAAAACGTGATGACCGCAGCAGCGAATCCACGCTGGGCAACCTGGTGGCGGACTCGCTGCTCAACTCGTTGCAGCCGGCCGAACTGGGCGGTGCTGAGATCGGTGTGGTCAATGCCGGCGGCTTGCGGAACGAGCTCTACTACGCCCCGGACGGCACCATTACCTACGCCGAAGCCAATGCGGTGCTCCCGTTCGTCAACAACCTGTGGACCACGTCCCTGACCGGTGCACAGTTCAAGACGCTGCTGGAGCAGCAATGGCAGACCAACCCGGACGGCACGGTTCCCAGCCGTGCCTACATCCAGCTGGGCCTGTCCGAGAACGTGAACTACACCTACGACGCCGCACGGCCCGCCGGTGACCGCATCACCTCCGTCCGCGTGAACGGGGCTGCGCTCGATCCGGCCAGGTCCTACCGGGTGGGCACCTTCAGCTTCCTGGCAACCGGGGGCGATAACTTCCGCGTTTTCACCGAAGGTGCCAACACCAAAGACTCGGGGCTGGTGGACCGTGACGCGTGGATCGGCTACCTGCAGGACAGCAGCCCGGTTTCGCCCGATTTCGCCCGGCGATCGGTGGCCGTCACGAACACCACCGCCAGTGAGGTCAAGCCCGGCGAAACGGTCAGCCTCACGGTCTCCAAGCTGGACCTGACCTCCCTGGGCAGCCCGGTCAACAAGACCCTCACGGCAGTGTTCACGGACACCGCCGGGGTTGTGACCGAGCTCGGGTCCGTGCCGGTCACAGCCGGTTCCGCAACAGTGAACCTGGCCGTCCCCTCAAGTGCCGCTGCCGGGCCGGGAACATTGGTCCTCACCGCGGCGGAATCGGGCACGAGGGTCACGGTAGGGGTCAAGGTGGCAGCAGCCGACCCCGCCGGACCGGTTTGCACGGCCCCGGTCAAGCCGGCACGGCCTGCGGACCTGGCCGGCCAGCTGAACTACGGCCAGGCCATGGCTGCCTACCGGGCCTGCCTGCGCGGCTGACGCCCCGCCTGAAGGTGTGAAAGGTCCGGAAATCCACGGACGCTCTCTCACTTAAGGCGCCATTTCCCCAGATGCTCTCTCACTCGTGAGAGAGCATCTGGGCTTTAATCGCATCAAGTGAGAGAGCGTCCCGGGGGTTTACAGCCCCAGGATGGCCCGGGCGATCTCGTCGGCGTCCCTTAGCGTCCGCTGGCCGCTCCGGTAGGCGGGCTGTCCGGGCTGCACGGCCTCCGCGGCGATGGCTGTTCCCCACTGCGAGGACGAGAGCTGCAGGCCCAGCACGTAAAGGTTCTCCGTCACGGACCCGTTCGCTGCCACCGGCCGGTAGGGGTGGGGCACAACATCCAGGCCCGTGGACTGCACGGGTGCGCCCTCCGCGGTCATCATCAGCCGCGGCCTGGCCAGCCCGTCCGCGAGCAGCTGCTCAAGCACCGGCGACTCGTTTGCGGACACCCTGTTGCCGGGCGCGAGCGCCTCCACCATGGTCCTTGCCGTCACGGGCGGTCCGTCCACCCAGGGGGACGAGGCGGTAAACACAGCGTTCCTGCGGTCCACGCCGAACTTGGGGTCGGGCCCCACGAAGCTGACAATCCCGGCCCTTGCCAGCGCAGCCAGCTGCTCCGAGCGGAGCGCCGGCGGCCCGCTCGCAAGCCCTTCCACGAAGGACTCGAACCAGCCCCGCAGCCCGGCGACCCATGACTCGTCGGTGATGCCGCCGTCGGCCACTGCCGTTTTTAGGACCGCCCGGCCGCGGTGCAGGGCGCCGATGGCCATCTTCACCGGGTCATCCTCGCCCAGGGCTGAGCGGCGGGCGTCGTCGAGCAGGTATTCGACGACGGCGGCGTCAAGCTGGGTGCGCGAAGCGAAGGAACGTCCGGCCAGCGGCGCTGCCAGTCCGGGCAGGTCGAGCCGGTGCCGCGGGCCCACGTGCACGGCCAGGACGCTCTCGACACTGTCCTCCCACTTGGCAGCACTATGGGCATGCGGGTGCAGCGCCTCTTCAAGCGCGGTCAGGAAAGCAGCGGTATCGGGAACCGCGCCTGGCTGCGAGCGCACCAGAGTTGAGTAGTACGCCCAGAGCGTGTCGCGGTGCAGCAGCGGCCAGAGGTCGTGGTCGAAACCCGGCCGGATTCCCGCGGTGCGGAAGCGTTCCAGGGCGGCGTCGGTAAGGTACCGCAGGGTAACCGAAGCAGGATAGTAGCCGGCGAGCGCCGCTTTGGCCCGGTACGGCGTCCCCCGGCGTGAGGCGGCGATGATCAGCGGCTCCTGGCCGGACGGTTCGTAGTCCAGCTTCCCGCCGTTGCTGACGAACTTTCCGCCGCGGCCCTCGGTGAGCTGGCCCATGGCGTCAAAGAAGTTCAGGCCCATGCCGCGGACCAGGACGGGCTGGCCGGGGGGGATGGCCGCCCAGTCGACGTCGGCCGGCACCGCGGGCGGCAGGTACCGCAGGCCCAGCTGCTCCGCCGCGCCCTGCAGGTCACGCTGTTCCGGGTTCAGCCGGGACGGGACGTGCCCCAGGGCAAGCACCACGGCGTTGGTGCGGAACGTGGCTCCCCCCGCCAGGCCGACGTCGAACGTTCCGTCCGCGGCCCGGCGCACCGATTCGGCAGACGTTTCGTGGAATTCAATGGTGACGCCGTCGGGTGCCTTCTCCGTCAGCTCGTCCAGGGTGCAGCGGAGGTAGCGGCCGTACAGGGCCCGGCTGGGGAAGTCGCTGGATTCGAGGACGGCCAGTTCAGCCCGCTCATCAGCGGTGAGGGACGGCGACGGGTGTGCCTGCTGCCGCACCCGCCACTGGTCAAAGGTGGTCCCGGCGACGGGAGCGGCCAGGGCAGGGTCCTGAGGAACCAAGGTGGGATAGAAGGACTGCGTGTTCATCAGGTACAGCCGTGACTGCTGCGGCTGCCACACGTGCCCGGGCCCTGCCGGGTAGGGGTCGATGACGTCGATGTGGAGCTGCACCGGCTCGGTGCCGGTTGCGGCGTGCGCGGCCGTGTGGGCGAGCAGGCGTTCCAGAACGCTGGTGCCCCGGGGACCTGCACCGATGATGGAGGTCCGGATGCTCTGCGTTTTTTCCACGGCATCCAGCGTACGGGCTGAACGCGTGACTTGCCCGCCGGCAGCTAAGTTGTTTGGATGGCCCAATGACCACCACTGCAGCTGATTCAGCGCCCGAGCCCGTCGACGAGAATGTCTGGCTGGAGGAGATCTACGGCGAAGAGCAGCTTGCCTGGGTCAAGGAGCAGAACTCGCGCACCGAAGACCTCCTGGAGGATGCGGACTACGCCGGCCTGGAAGGAAGCATCCTGGAGGTGCTGGACTCCACGGACCGGATCGCCATGGTGGGCAAGCGCGGGGACTGGTACTACAACTTCTGGAAGGACCGCCACAACCCCAAGGGCCTGTGGCGGCGCACGGCGTGGGAGAGCTACTGCACGGATTCCCCCGAGTGGGATGTGCTGCTCGACGTCGATGAGCTGGCTGCAGCCGAGGGCCTGGAGTGGGTGTTCCACGGCGCAACCTTCCTCCGTCCCAATGCCGGCGAGCCTTACCGGCTGGCCCTGCTGGCGCTCTCCCCCGACGGCGGCGATGCGAGCAGGTACCGTGAGTTCGACGTGGAGAGCCGGTCCTTCGTGGATCCGGCGCAGGGCGGTTTTGACCTGCCGACGGCGAAGGGCAACGTTTCGTGGCTGGACGCGGACACGCTGCTGGTCGCCTCCACCGCGGAGGGGCTGCCGAAGACCGCTTCTTCCTACGCCCGGACAGCGGTCACGCTGAAGCGCGGTGCGGAGCTGGCCGGCGCGCCCCTGCTGTTCGAGGTTGCCGAGCAGCACATGATGGCCGTGGTGGCGCACGACTCCACTCCCGGATACGAGCGGACGTTCGCCGTAGACTACATCGACTTCTTCAACCGGAAGAACCTGGTGCTGCGGGACGGAGAGTGGGTGCAGATCGACGTGCCCACCGACGTAAACGTCAGCGCGCACCGGGAATGGCTCCTGTTCCGCCCGCAGCAGGACTGGGTGATCGACGGAACCACGTACCCGGCCGGTTCACTGCTTGCCTGCGGGTTCGAGGACTATCTCGCCGGCGCACGGGAGCTGGCGGTGCTGTTCACCCCCGACGCCCGCACGTCGCTGCAGTCCTGGAGCTGGACCCGGAACTTCCTGCTGCTCAACCTCCTCAAGGATGTTTCGTCCGAAATCCGGGTCCTTGATCCTTCCCGCCCGGTTGACGGTCCGGGTGGCGCCTGGGCCGCCACGCTCCTCGACGCCTGCCCGCCCCTGCACGATGTCAACGCCTACGCCGTGGACGATGAGGACGCGGAAGTGTCCGACGGCGGCGCGGGTGACGACTTCTGGCTCGTCGCCACCGGGTTCACCACTCCCACCACGCTGATGCGCGGCACGCTGGAAAGGACCACAGACGGGACGCCCGGCGTGGTGGGCCGGCACGCCGTGGTGAAGGCGTCGCCGTCGTTCTTTGCTGACGGCGACTATGAAGTGCAGCAGCATTTCGCCGTGTCCGAGGACGGCACCCGTGTTCCCTACTTCCAGGTGGCCCCGCGGGACCTGGCGCTGGACGGGCAGAATCCCACTCAGCTTTCCGGCTACGGCGGGTTTGAGGTGTCCCGCACGCCGGCCTACAGCGGCACGGTGGGCAGGGCCTGGCTGGAGCGCCGCACCTCTCTGTCCGCCGGCGCTGACGGAGATGCTCCCCACTCCCGCGGCGGCGTCTACGTGGTGGCGAACATCCGCGGCGGCGGCGAGTACGGGCCGGCATGGCACCGCGCAGCCCTCCAGGAGAACCGGCACAAGGCCTACCAGGACTTCGCCGCCGTCGCCCGGGACCTCATGTCCCGCGGGGTCACCTCGCGCGAACGGCTGGGCTGCGTGGGCGGATCCAACGGCGGCCTGCTGGTGGGCAACATGCTCACCAAGTACCCGGAACTGTTCGGCGCCGTGTCCTGCGGGGTGCCGCTGCTGGACATGCGCCGCTACACCAGGCTGTCCGCAGGCCACTCCTGGATTGCCGAGTACGGCGACCCGGACGTCGCCGAGCAGTGGGAATACATCAGGACCTTCTCCCCCTACCACCTGCTCAAGGACGGGGTGGAATACCCGGAAACGTTCATCTGGACCGCAACCTCCGATGACCGGGTTGGTCCCGTCCAGGCGCGCAAGATGGCCGCGCGGATGCTGGCCATGGGCATTCCGAATGTCTGGTTCCATGAAGCTTTGGAGGGCGGCCACGCCGGCGCGTCCGACAACCGGCAGGCGGCGGCACTGCAGGCACGGAGCCAGCACTTCCTGTGGAAGGCCCTGGCAGGCGGCCTGGCGTAGAGGTGGGTCTGGACCTGCGGCGGGCGGAACCTGCCGACGTTGAACGGCTGGCGGAGGTCCACGTCCGCTGCTGGCAGGAGACCTACCGCGGGATGCTCTCCTACGGGTTTCTCGCCTCCCGGGTCCCGGCTGACCGGCTGCCCCTCTGGCGGCACCTGCTGGAGTCAGCCGAACCGGGGGTCGTGTGGGTGGCGTCCGACGGCGGCACCTTGGTTGGATTTGCGGGCGTCCACCACGTGCCCCCCGGGGATACGACGCATGCTGCCGCGCCGCCGTCGTCCGGAGACCTGGAACTTTGGGGACTGTACCTGCTGGCGTCACACCAGGGGCTGGGCCTGGGACGCCGCCTCCTCGAGGCCGCCCTGGGCACCAGCGCCGCGACCCTGTGGGTGGCCGCGGACAACGGGCGCGCCATCGGCTTCTACCGGCACTTCGGCTTCGAACCGGACGGGGCCGCGGACACAATTCCGGACTGGGAACACCTCCGCGAAATCAGGATGGTCCGGGCGGAACAGCCCGTGGCGTGACGCCGGCCGAGGACAACTCCGGTGCGGTGTGAGGAATGCTGTGAGCGGGCCGGTGATCCGTTTTGCACTGCATGGCCCGTTCTGCGTATCCTTGGTGGGCTAGGAATAGCAATTGGAGACGTGCCAGAGCGGCCGAATGGGCTTCACTGCTAATGAAGTGTGGGGCACAACTCCACCGGGGGTTCAAATCCCCCCGTCTCCGCGTTTTGGCCCCGGTCCTGGACCGGGGCCTTTTTGCGTTCCCGGGCTCTTTGGCTTTTGGGATCCAGGCCTTTGGGCACCAGGGCCTTTCTGTCCGGTTCCTGCGTCCGGGGTAAGGACACCGGGGGCCCCGCATGTTCTGCCGGTGGCAGGATGAACGGATGGCAGCAAGCAACACCGTGGATGGAACACCCGGGACCGCCCAGGCATGGAGTCCCCGCCTGGCCCTCCTGGTGGCCGCCACCTTCTTTATGGAATTCCTCGACGGCACCGTCCTCACAACGGCCATCCCCAATATCGCTGCCGACTTCCGGGTGCCGGCCCCGGACGTCAACATCACCATGACTGCCTACCTGCTCACCGTTGCCATGGGCATTCCGCTCAGTGGCTGGCTTGCAGAACGGTTCGGCGCCCGCCGGGTCTTTTGCCTCGCCATCGCCATCTTCACCATCGCGTCACTCGCGTGTTCGCTCAGCCAGGACCTCACCGCGCTCACCCTCAGCAGGATCGCCCAGGGATTTGGCGGTGCCATGATGGTGCCGGTGGGAACCCTCGTGGTCCTTCGCGGGACGCCCAAAGCCGACCTCCTGCGCGCCACCGCGTTCCTGGTATGGCCCGGGCTGCTTGCACCCGTCCTGGCTCCGCTGGTTGGCGGTGCGCTGACTACGTACCTGTCCTGGCACTGGATTTTCCTGATCAACCTGCCCCTGGGTGCAGCCGCATTCCTGGCGGCTCTCCGGCTGGTGCCTGCAGGAGCGGGCGACGGCGGGCGGCGGCTGGACTGGCTGGGGCTGGCCCTCACCACGCTCGGGGTGGCGGCGCTGGTGGTGGGCCTCGAACTGGCGAGCACGCACCCGGATGCTCCGTGGGCTGCCCTGAGTGCCGCATCAGGAGCGGTTGCCCTGGCGTGCGCCGTGCTCTGGATGCGCCGGGCCCGCAATCCACTCTTTGACCTGGGTGTTTTCAGCACCCGCACATTCAGGGCGATGGCAACCGGCGGGTTCGCCTACCGGCTGACCATCAGCTCCGTCCCCTTCCTGCTGCCGCTGATGTTCCAGGCCGGGTTCGGCTGGGCCCCCCTGCAAGCCGGTGCCATGGTGGCTGCGGTCTTTATCGGCAACATCGGCATCAAGCCGGCCACAACTCCCCTGATCCGGCGCTTTGGCTTCAAGGCAATGCTCGTGTTTGCCTCCTTGGCTTCCGCAGCGACCTTCGCCCTCTGTGCCCTGCTGACCGCGGACACCCCCGAGCCGTTGACCTTTGCACTGCTGGTCTGCAGCGGGGCCTTCCGCTCCATGGGTTTCTCCGCCTACGCCTCGGTCCAGTACGCGGACATCGCCCCTGCGCAGCTCACCTCGGCGAACGTGGTCTCAGCAACACTGGTCCAGCTCGCTGCCGCCGCCGGCATCGCCGTTGGAGCCCTGCTCATCCGGCTGTTCGACGGACTCAGTGCTTTCCCTTCCGACGCCGCCGGCCCCTTCCGCGGAGCATTCCTCGCGATGGCGGTGCTGATGCTCGCGAGCACCGCGGACAGCCTGTTCCTGCCGCGGCACGCCGGCGCGGAAGTCAGCCAGCGCAGGGCCCAACGGGTCTGAACACAGCGGGCTTGGCTCAGCGGGATTTGCGCCAGCTGGCCCGGCGTCAGCCCGCTGGTCTTGGCATCTCCGGCGTCAGCCGGCCTGCGCCAGCACCAGGGGAAGGACAGCTCCCGCACCTGCCTGGCGAAGCGCCCGGCCGGCAACTGTGAGCGTCCACCTGCTGTCCACGATGTCGTCTATCAGCATTACGCTGCCGCCCTGCAGGGAGCCCAGCGCCGCCTCAAGTTCCGGCCCCACCACCAGGCGGTCCCACACCCCAGCCAGGCGGTAGGCACTGTTGCCGCCGCGGCTTCCGGTGGGACCCCCGTGGGCCAGCTGCAGCTCTCCCAGGTACGGGATGCGCCCGGTTTCGGAAATGCCCCTGGCAAGGGAGCCCACCAACTCAGGCTTGCCTCGCGAGGGGACGCTGACAATGGCTGCAGGCCGTCCCACCCCGCTCCAGCCGGGATTGCGTGAGTCTCCGGCGCCCCACTCGCGCAGAACCTGGACGCAGGCTTGCAGCATGTCCGGATCCACCGGCCGGTCTGCGGCGCCGGCCGCGAACAGCTCGCGCAGTGCACCGCCCCAGCCAAGATCGGTAAGCCTTGCCAGGACGCGCCCCTCCGCGAGCCCTTCTCCGGGTTTGAGCTTTCCCTTCACCGGAACTCCGAGGCGGTCCATTCCGCTGGGCCACTGCAGCCGCGCCTCCAGCACACCGCCCGCCCTGTTGAGGGTCTGGCTGGCCGCGGCCGTGGCCTGTTCCGCGATGTCTGCCCGGAACCACTGACCGGCGCAGTTGTCGCACCGGCCACAGGCGTGCGCGGTCTCGTCGTCCAGGACTGAGGTGATGTACTCCATCCGGCAACCGGCCGTGTCCTGGTAAATCACCATGGAGTCCTGCTCGTCCACGCGGGCTTCAGAAATGCGCTGGTACCGCTCGGCGTCGTATATCCAGGGCTGGCCGGTGGACCGCCATCCGCCGCCCACCCGTTCCACTGCCCCGTCCACCGAGAGGACCTTCAGCAGCAGTTCAAGCGGGGTTCGGCGAAGGTCTACCCGCGCTTCCAGGGCAACGGTGGAAAGTGCGGTGCCTGCTTCTGCCAGGGCGGTAAGGACGGCCGCTGCCTTCTCTTCAGAGGGCATGGAGGCGGTGGCGAAGTACTGCCAGATGTCGCGGTCCTCGGCACCGGGAAGCAGCAGGACGTCGGCGTTGGCCGCCCCACGGCCCGCACGCCCCACCTGCTGGTAGTACGCAACGGGTGAAGAGGGCGCGCCGAGGTGGACCACGAAGCCCAGGTCTGGTTTGTCGAAGCCCATCCCCAGGGCTGAGGTGGCCACAAGGGCCTTGACCTGGTTGTCCTTCAGGAGCTGTTCTGCCCGCTCCCTGTCGGCGGGGTCGGTGCGGCCCGTATAGGCGAGCACTTCGTGGCCGGCCTCGGCCAGCAGCCGGGCCGTGTCCTCTGCGGCGGACACCGTCAGGGTGTAGATAATTCCGCTGCCCGGCAGGTCCGCCAGATGCGTCAGCAGCCAGCCAAGGCGCTGTTTGGCGTCTGGGAGGGACAGGACGCCCAGCCGCAGGGAGTCCCGGCCAAGCGCACCGCGGATTGTCAGGACGCCAGCCCCGAGCTGCTCCTCTATGTCGTGCACAACCCGCGAGTTGGCCGTGGCGGTGGTGGCGAGCACCGGGACCGTGTCCGGCAACTGGGTAATCAGGTCCGCGATCCGGCGGTAGTCGGGGCGGAAATCGTGGCCCCAGTCGGAAATGCAGTGGGCCTCGTCAATCACCAGCAGGCCGGTCCGCCGGATCAGTTCCGGCAGCTGGTTTTCGCGGAAGGAGGGGTTGGTCAGCCTTTCCGGCGACACCAGCAGGACGTCCACCTGGTCAGCGGCGAGCTGTTCGCGGACGGTGTCCCATTCCAGCTGGTTGGCTGAGTTGATGGCCACTGCCCGCACCCCGGCGCGGGCGGCGGCAGCCACCTGGTCCCGCATCAGGGCCAGGAGGGGCGAAACGATGAGGGTGGGCCCGGCGCCCCTGCGCCGTAGCAGCAGCGAAGCCACGAAGTAGACTGCCGATTTTCCCCAGCCGGTGCGCTGGACAACCAGGGCCCTCCGGCCGCCGTCGACCAACGCCTCGATTGCTTCGAACTGGCCCTCGTGGAAGCCTGCCGTCGGGTTGCCGACCAGCTCGCGGAGAACCTCGAGGGCCTGTGCATGCGTTGCTGTCGAGGGAGGGCCGTCCGTGGTTGCAGATTCAGAAAGCCTGGTTTCGGAAAATGCTGGTTCGGAGAGTGCGGTTTCGGTTAAAGCTGGTTCAGGAAATCTGGCGTGCTGGTTATCGACCATTGATTCAGTATCCCAGCCACGTCCGACACCCAAGAGCACGGCCACTGCTATGTGGATTTCGGACACCAAGGGGGCCGAAGGCGATTACTCCAGATGTGCTTATCCACAAACATAGCCCTCCCTCAATTGCCGAGATCCGGCTGCACCGTAAGATAAAGCCCGTGACTAGCGAACAGACAACGGCTTTTGACCTTTCGGCATCCTTCAAGGCGTACGACGTCCGGGGCATCGTAGGCGAGTCCATCACCGCCGAAATCGTCGAAGCCGTGGGGGCCGCTTTCGTGGACGTCCTCAAACTCGAAGGCCAGACCATCCTGGTGGGCGGCGACATGCGCCCGTCCTCCCCGGACTTCAGCAAGGCTTTCGCCAACGGCGCAGCCACCCGTGGCGCCAACGTTGAGCTGCTGGACCTGATCTCCACTGATGAGCTCTACTTTGCCTGCGGTTACCTGAACCGTGCCGGCGCCACCTTCACCGCCAGCCACAACCCTGCCGGCTACAACGGCATCAAGATGTCCAAGGCCGGCGCAGTGCCCATCTCCTCCGAGTCCGGGCTCAAGGACATCCAGGCGCTGGCCGAGCAGTACCTCAATGCAGGTTCCATGCCCGTGGCCGAAAAACGCGGGCAGATCGGCGTCAGGGACGTACTCAAGGACTACTCCGAGTACCTCCGCAAGCTGGTGGACCTTTCCGGCTCCCGGCCGCTCAAGGTAGTGGTGGACGCGGGCAACGGCATGGCCGGCCTCACCACCCCCGCTGTGCTGGGCGACACCCTGCTCCCCAAGCTTCCCCTTGACATCGTTCCCCTGTACTTCGAGCTGGACGGATCCTTCCCCAACCACCCGGCCAACCCGCTGGAGCCGGAAAACCTCCGCGACCTGCAGGCGGCAGTGGTAAAGCACGGCGCAGACATCGGCCTTGCCTTCGACGGCGACGCCGACCGCTGCTTCGTGGTGGATGAAAAGGGCAACCCTGTGTCGCCGTCGGCCATCACCGGCATGGTAGCGCGCCGCGAGATCGCCCGCGCGAAGGCACAGGGTGAAGCAACACCCACGATCATCCACAACCTGCTCACCTCACGCGCCGTATCAGAGCTCGTAGAGCACGACGGCGGCCGCGCCGTCCGCACCCGCGTGGGCCATTCCTTCATCAAGGCCGTCATGGCAGAGGAAGGCGCGGTCTTCGGCGGCGAACACTCGGCCCACTTCTACTTCCGCGACTTCTGGAACGCTGACACGGGCATGCTGGCGGCCATGCACGTCCTGGCAGCCCTGGGCGAACAGGACGGCCCCCTGTCCGAACTGGGCCGGGAATACGAGCCCTACGTCAGCTCCGGTGAAATCAACTCCGAAGTGGAGGACAAGCCCGCTGCCGTAGAGCGCGTCCGCGCAGATTTCGCCGGCGAAGACGTCACCATCGATAACCTGGACGGCAGCACGTTCACGGCCAACGACGGCAGCTACTGGTTCAACCTGCGGCCGTCCAACACCGAGCCCTTCCTCCGGCTCAACGCGGAAGCCACGGACCAGGCCACCATGGAACGCATCCGGGACCGGGTCCTGGCGATTGTCCGGGCGTAGGACAGCATGACGGAAAGCACGGGGCCCGCAACCCAGGAACAGGGTTCCGGCCACCAGGACTCCTGGCGGGACTCAGTACCCGAGGGCACGGCAACGGACCTGGAGAACCTCCTGGGGACGGGCGTCAGCGCTGCCCAGGAACAACTCCAGCGCAACGGCGTCTTCCTCCCCTTCGCGCTGACCGTACAGAACGACGGCGAGGTGCGGCTGGTGGCGGTCTCTCCGGCAGATGCCGGCGAAGGTTCGGACGGGGACTTCGACGCCGAGGCCATGATCAACGACCTCACCGCCCTGCTGCAGCAGAACCGGGAGGACTTCCGGGCTGCCGCCATCGTGTGCGACATCCTGCTGGTTGAGGAGGACTCCGACGCCATCCACGTGGCAGCCGAGCACCGCGACGGATCTGTCTTCGCAGCCGTGCTGCCCTACGCGGCCAACGCCGGGACGCAGACGTGGGAATTCGGCGAACTGGCCGCCGACGCCAGCGAGCCTGCCATCTGGGTGGACTAGACCGGCGAGGCCCCCATGAAGATTAACGCCTTCGCCGACGTGAGCCTCCGGGCTTTGATGGTGCTTGCGGCGGCTCCAGGTGGCGCGTTGCTGACAACACAAAACATTGCCGACTCGGTGGGAACCCCCTACAACCATGTGAGCAAAGCGATGACGAAGCTCCGCAGCCTGGGACTGATCGAGGTGGTCCGCGGCCGGGCAGGCGGTTCCCGGCTCAGCCACGCCGGCCGCGTTGCCACCGTTGGGCAGGTCCTGCGCCAGCTCGACACCCGGACAGACGCAGCGGATTGCGCGGCCCCCGGGGGCAACTGCCCGCTGATCAACGAGTGCAGGCTCCGCGCAGCGCTGGCCCGGGCCCGGGAAGCTTTTTACCGGGAACTCGATTCCGTGGTGATAGCGGACCTCCCGGGTTCCCGGCAGATGGCCCCCGTCTTCGACATGATCGGACTGCGCCCGGGGCTCTGAACCCGTGTCTGTTCGAACTGCCCTCCGGCACCCCTTCGGAAGACTCTGTTACCGGCCGATTTGCGTCAGATTTCTACAAGCTGTAGAACTTGGGTATGAAAACTTGCATTCTGAATGCAGGTATTCGCGAAGGCCGGACGAAGGCCCCGGTCACTACCCTCAGGAGTTCCCATGCTCTCGGAAAAATCCCGCCCCGTCATTGAAGCAACCCTGCCGCTTGTGGGTTCTCGGATTGGTGCCATCACGCCCAAGTTCTACGCCCGCCTCTTCGCCGCCCACCCAGAACTCCTGGACGGCCTGTTCAGCCGTTCAAACCAGCGCTCCGGCAACCAGCAGCAGGCGCTGGCGGGCAGCATCGCCGCCTTCGCCACCCACCTTGTGAACAACCCGGGCACCCTTCCCGAGACCGTCCTGTCCCGCATCGCCCACCGGCACGCCTCCCTGGGAATCACTGAGCCGCAGTACCAGGTGGTCTACGAGCACCTGTTCGCTGCTATCGCCGATGACCTGGCCGAGGTCATCACACCGGAGATCGCCGAGGCCTGGACCGAGGTGTACTGGCTGATGGCCGACGCCCTGATCAAGCTCGAGAAGGGGCTCTACGCCGCGCAGTCCAACGACAGGATGTGGATGCCGTGGCGGGTAGCAGCCAAGACCCCTGCCGGTGCGGGCTCCATGACCTTCACCCTTGAGCCGGCGGATGACACCCCCGTCACCGACGCGTTGCCCGGCCAGTACATCAGCGTCAAGGTAACCCTGCCGGAAGGCCTCCGGCAGGTCCGCCAGTACTCCCTGTCCGGCGAGGCCGGTACCAGCCGCAGCTTCACCACCAAGCTCGACGACGGCGGCGAGGTCTCCCCCGTACTCCACAACAGCGTGCAGGTGGGCGACGTCCTGGACATCTCCAACCCCTACGGTGAGATCACCCTCAAGGACGGCGACGGCCCGGTAGTCCTGGCGTCCGCCGGTATTGGCTGTACTCCCACCGCGTCCATTCTTCGTTCACTGGCGGAAGCCGGATCCGAACGGCAAGTGCTGGTGCTCCACGCGGAAAGCACCTTGGACAGTTGGGCGCTGCGCAGCCAGATGACGGACGACGTCGAACGCCTCGATGGCGCCGAACTACAACTGTGGCTCGAACAGCCGGTAGCCGGAGCCAAGGAAGGCTTCATGACCCTGCGCGAGGTGGACCTTCCCGCCGACGCATCGCTGTACCTGTGCGGCCCGCTGCCGTTCATGAAGAACATCCGCAACGAGGCAATCAACGCCGGCATCCCTGCGACGCGGATCCACTACGAGGTCTTCGGCCCGGACATCTGGCTGGCCAGCTAGGCCCCACTCCCCCGGAGTTTTTGTCCAGATCCGCAGGCTTAGCCGGCCTCTAGCCCTGCATATCTGGACAAAAACTCATTGGCATACGACGGCGGCGCCGCACCTTTTTCTCGAAAGGTGCGGCGCCGCCGTCGTACTGTTTATCCCCGGAGGGTCAGCTGTGGTCAGTCATCCGCTCCTTGAGGGCGTCAAGTTCGGAGCGCAGGGCCTCCGGGAGTGAGTCGCCGAACTTTGCGTACCATTCCTCGATGGAGGCCAGTTCAGCGTCCCATTCCTCGCGGTCGACGCGGACAGCGTCCTCCACGTGGGCGTGGGTGAGATCCAGGCCGGTGAGGTCCAGCGAGTCGCCTGTGGGCACGAAGCCGATGGGGGTCTCGACGGCGTCCGCCTTGCCCTCGAGACGCTCGATGGCCCACTTGAGCACACGCGCGTTGTCGCCGAAGCCGGGCCACGCGAAGCCGCCGTCGGCGGTGCGGCGGAACCAGTTCACCAGGAAGATGTGCGGCAGCCGCTCCGGGTTGGCCTTGCCGGAGACGCTGATCCAGTGCTTCAGGTAATCGCCGGCGTCGTAGCCGATGAAGGGAAGCATGGCCATGGGGTCGCGGCGCAGCACGCCGACCTGGCCTGCAGCGGCGGCCGTGGTCTCGGAGGAGAGCGTGGAGCCCATGAAGATGCCGTTGGTCCAGCTGCGGGCCTGGGTTACCAGGGGAACCGTGGTCTTGCGGCGGCCGCCGAAGAGGATGGCGGAGAGCTCAACACCCTCGGGGCTGTAGTATTCCTCGGCCAGCATGTCGATCTGCGAAATCGGGGTGCAGAACCGGGAGTTCGGGTGGGCTGCCGGCTTGTCGGAGTCGGGCGTCCAGGAGTTGCCCTGCCAGTCGGTCAGGTGCGCGGGCACCTCGTCCGTCATGCCCTCCCACCACACGCCGCCGTCGTCGGTCAGTGCCACGTTGGTGAAGATGCTGTGGCCCTTGGCGATGGCACGCATTGCGTTCGGGTTGGTGCCCCAGCCGGTACCGGGGGCCACGCCGAACAGGCCGGCCTCCGGGTTGGTGGCGCGCAGTTCGCCTTCCTTGCCGATCCGCATCCAGGTGATGTCGTCTCCGAGGGTCTCCACCTCCCAGCCCTTTATGGTGGGATCCAGCAGGGCCAGGTTGGTCTTGCCGCAGGCTGACGGGAAGGCAGCGGAGATGTAGTACTTCTTCTTCTCCGGCGAGGTCAACTTGAGGATGAGCATGTGCTCGGCCAGCCAGCCTTCGTCGCGGGCCATGACCGAGGCGATGCGCAGGGCGTAGCACTTCTTGCCGAGCAGGGCGTTGCCGCCATAGCCCGAGCCGAAGGACCAGATGGAGCGCTCCTCGGGGAAATGGACAATCCACTTGTCCGGGTTGCACGGCCACGGAACATCCGCCTGGCCGGCTTCGAGAGGCGCACCCAGGGAGTGCAGCGCGGGGACGAAGAACGCGTTGGTCTCGGTCATCTTGTCCAGCACGGCGGTGCCGATGTTGGCCATGATCCGCATGGAGGCCACAACGTAGGCGCTGTCCGTGATCTCGACGCCGTACTTGGGATCCTCTGCGTCAAGGTGGCCCATGACGAACGGGATGACGTACATGGTGCGGCCGCGCATGGACCCGGAGAACAGGCCGCGCAGCTTTTCCTTCATTTCGGAGGGCGCCATCCAGTTGTTGGTGAACCCGGCGTCGCGCTTGTTCTCTGAGCAAATGAAGGTCTGCTCTTCAACGCGTGCCACATCGGCGGGATCGGAGAAGGCCGCAAAGGAGTTGGGGAACAGTTCCGGGTTCAGCCGGGTCAGTGTCCCTGCCGCCACGAGCTCGTCAGTCAACCGGGTGTTTTCCTCTTCGGACCCGTCCACCCAATAGATGCGGTCCGGCTGCGTTAGCTCTGCAACCTCCTCGACCCACGCCAGCAGGCCGGCATGTGTGGTGGGTGCTTTCTCAAGCAACGGCTTCTGCGCCAGATCGCCCATTTCGGTTCCCTTTCTTGGGGTACATCGGTGTGAGCTAAATGCTATGGTCCGGACCACTGCCGTTTTTGGGACGTAGGCTGATCTTTTGCGGCCACAAAAATGGAATTCCGCGGGAAATCAAGGAATTTCGCAGCCAAAATTCGGAATTAAGTGACGAAGGTCACCTAGACCGGTCTAGTTGCGGAAATTACATGCCTCCCGATTTGTCATGGCAGCCACCCCTCGCGTAAAGTAATTCGAGGTTCAGGGAGAGAGGTTCTTCTCCAGGAACACGAGATGCGCCCATAGCTCAGCTGGATAGAGCGTCTGTCTACGGAACAGAAGGTCAGGGGTTCGAATCCCTTTGGGCGCACCAATCAGGTCCGCTCCGGTTCGCCGGGGCGGACTTTTTGCATTAAGCAGCGCAACGTACGTTAAGCAGCGCAGCTTGCGTTAAGCAGCACGACCTACGTTGGGCAGTGCTTACGGACGGGCAGTGCTTACGGACGGGCAGTCCGGATATCCGGCGTTCCTTACACGGCGGACACGGAACACCCCGCCGCCCCCCGGGCGTAGGCTTTCCCCATGATGCCCGAGCCTGTTGAGCAGGAATTTGACGTTGTTGTTATCGGCGCCGGCGCCGTCGGAGAAAACGTTGCGGACCGTGTGGCGCAAGGCGGCCTCTCTGTGGTGCTGGTGGAAGCCGAACTGGTGGGCGGAGAGTGCTCCTACTGGGCATGCATGCCGTCCAAGGCGCTGCTTCGGCCCGGGACTGCACTTCACGCGGCCCAGACAACCCCGGGCGCCAAGGAAGCTGTTACGCGGACACTTGACGCGGCAGCGGTCCTCAAGCGCAGGGACCACTTCACGTCCAACTGGCAGGATGACAGCCAGGTCGCCTGGGTCAAGGATTCCGGGATCGACCTCATCAGGGGCCACGCCTGGCTCACCGCCCCTCAGATCGTCCAGGTCGCGGGCCTGGACGGAACCTCGCACCGGCTGCGCGCCCGCCACGCAGTGGTGCTGGCCACCGGCTCCATGCCCAACACTCCTCCCATTGAGGGGCTCGAGGACGTGCAGGTCTGGGGAACGCGGGAGGCCACGTCCGCAAGCGAGGTACCCGAGCGGCTGGCGGTCCTGGGCGGCGGCGTTGCCGGGACCGAGCTTGCCCAGGCATTCGCCCGCCTCGGGTCTGCGGTGACTCTCGTTACGCGCAGCAGGCTGCTGGGCAAGTACCCGGAGGAGGCCGCCAGCCTTGTTGCAGCGGGCCTCCGCGCGGATGGTGTGGAACTCCGCCTTCACACCGAGACTCAAAGCATCAGCACCAACGACGACGGCACGTTCAGCCTGCGGCTGGGCGACGGGACCACCGTCACGGCGGACAAGGTACTCGTATCCACCGGCCGGCACCCCGCACTGGAAGGCCTGGGCCTGGAGAGTATCGGCGTCGAACCGGATGACAGCGGCCGGCTGGCCATCAGCACGGACAATTCCGGCCTGGTGCAGGGCGTACCCGGCGAAGGGCCCTGGCTGTATGCGGTCGGTGACGCCGCCGGCAAGAACCTTCTGACGCACCAGGGAAAGTACGAGGCACGGGCCACGGGCGACGCCATCGCAGCCCGGGCCAGGGGTGAACTGAACGGTGCACCGGAGGACTGGAGCCGGTACTCCCAGACAGCCAACCAGCACGCAGTACCGAATGTAGTGTTCACCGATCCTGAACTGGCCACCGTGGGCCGCACGCTGGAGACCGCCCGCCAGGACGGCTTCAACGCCTCTTCAGTGGAGCTTCCCATCCAGGTGGCAGGGTCCTCGCTGCATTCGGAGAACTACGAGGGCTGGGCCCAACTGGTTGTTGACGAGGACCGACAGGTGCTCCTGGGGGCCACGTTCGCCGGGCCGGATGTGTCCGAGCTCCTACATGCCGCAACCATCGCTGTGGTGGGCGAGGTGCCGTTGAACCGACTATGGCATGCGGTGCCCTCCTACCCGACAATCAGTGAGGTTTGGCTGCGCCTTCTTGAGAAGTACGGCCTCTGAAGATCGGTCCGCTGGGCTTCTATTTGAACTGACTGGTCAGTTTAGTTAGGCTGGGAGCAGATGCATTCCGCGAAAGGCCAATCTTGCTCTCAGCACAACGGCTCTCTGCCCATGGCCGCAGGGATCCCCTCCTGCCGGCAACTTCACTCCACGTCCGGCGGGGCGAACTCCTGCTGGTGACCGGCGGACGTCAGGACTACCGGACGGCCCTCGCCCTGCTCCTCAGCGGGCGAATGAAGCCCACCGGAGGGTTCGTCAGCTGGGACGGCGGCGAACGGCTCAAAGCGCGGCGGCTCGCGAGCGCCCTGGTGGACTCCCCCGGCGTCAACGAGCCCGAGCAGCACCTCAGTGTGCGCGACCTGGTTACCGAGGACCTGGCCTTGATCCCGCGCCGTTACCGCGGCGCCCTGGTGAGCGGCCCCTGGCTGAAGGTGAACAGTTTCGAGGACATCGCGGACCTTTGGACGGAACAACTGGACCCTGCACGGCGGCTCGAACTCCTGACTGCGCTGGCCTTGGCGAACCCGCACACGGACCTGCTGGTGGTCGATTCCCCTGACCGGCATACCGCCGACGCCGCTGACTGGCTGCCGAGGCTGCAGCGTCTGGCATCCGACGCCGGACGGCCGCTCGCCGTCGTCGCCACTGTTGGCGCCCTCCCGCCGTCGTGGGACGGACCCGCCGCAGCGATTGGCAATGCCGTCCCCCTTGAAACCCCTATGCGTGGGGATGGCGGGGAACCTGATGCCGCAAACACTCCTGAACTCGAAACCGAGGTTGCCACGTGACGGTACTGCGGCTGGCCCGCTCCGAACTTAAGCGCATGACCGCCGGGCTGATGCCCAAACTCACAATCCTTGCGCTGACCATGGTCCCGCTGCTCTATGGGGCGGTGTACCTGTACGCAAACTGGGACCCCTACGGCAACCTGGACAACCTCGATGCGGCCCTGGTGGTGGAGGACGCAGGTGCCACAACCAGCGACGGCACACGCCTTGAAGCCGGGGCAAAGGTGGCCGAGAGCCTGGCGGACGGCAATGTTTTCCACTGGATCCCGGTGGCCACCGCGCAGGAGGCGGACCAGGGGGTCAGCAGCGGGGACTACGCCTTCGCCCTGAAAATCCCCCAGGACTTTTCGGCGAACCTGGTATCCCCTGGCAGCTTTGATTCCGCCAGCCAGGCCATGCTCAACGTCACCACCAACGATGCTAACAACTACCTGCTGAGCACCATCGTGGATAAGCTCACCACCGCAGTGCACAGCACGGTGGCCACCGAGGTGGGCGAGGAAACCGCAAACCAGCTGCTGACGGGTTTCGGGACCATCCACTCGCAGATGGTCAAGGCAGCGGACGGCACCAGCCAACTGGCCGACGGCGTTGCTGAGCTACGCGACGGGGCTGCCACCCTCCACGACGGCACCTCAGCCCTGAGCAGCGGAGCCGGCGAGCTGTACGCGGGCCAGGTGAAACTCCGGGATGGAGCCAGCCAGCTGACCGACGGCGCGGGCCAGCTCAGCAGCGGCCTATCCACGCTGAAGGACAAGACGGCCACGCTGCCCACGGACTCCCAGACGCTCGCTGCGGGGGCAGCCCAGGTGGCTGCCGGAAACGCGCAGCTGAACGCCAAAGTGCAGGATGTCGCAGCCCAGCTGGATGCCGCTGACCAGGGGCTCCGGGAACGGGTGGTGGGATCGAACAGCAGGCTCGTCGCAGAAGGCGTCCTGACCCAGGAGCAGGCGGACAGGATCGTGGCGGATCTTGACGCCGCGGCCGGTTCGAGCCCGGTGGCAGCCGCCAGGACGAAGATCCAGGCGGATGCAGCGCAGATCCAGCAGTTGGCCTCCGGAGCCGAAGCTGTGAGCACCGGCGCTGCCCAGCTCGCCGCAGGCACGCCCGCCCTGAGGGACGCCGTTTCCCAGGCTTCCTCCGGCGCCGACCAGCTCCACACCGGGGCGGCCGCGCTGGCCACCGGCCAGCAGGCGGCCCTCGACGGCGCAGGCCGGCTGGCGGAGGGAGCCCGGAAGGTGGACGGCGGGGCGGCCCAACTGGCGGAAGGCACCGTGACGGCGGCGGCCGGTTCGCGGACCCTGGCGGATGAGATCGGCAAGGGTGCCGGGCAGGTGCCCAACCCGGATGATGCCCAGAAGAGCAACCTGTCCCGTGTCATGGCCGACCCCGTTGCGGTCAGCAACGTCTCGCAGGCCAAGGCGGAGTCCTACGGTGCCGGGCTGGCGCCGTTCTTCCTCACCCTCGCCTTGTGGATCGGCATCTTCATGCTGGTCCAGGCCATGCGTCCCATTACCCAGCGGGCGCTGGCCTCCAATGCCCCGTCCTGGAAGATCGCCGTTGGGGGCTGGCTGCCGTTCCTGGCGGTTTCGGTGGTGCAGGCAAGCCTCCTCACCCTGGTGGTAAACCTCGCCCTGGGACTCGATCCCGCGCATCCTGTGCTGATGTGGCTGTTCATGCTTGCGGCGGCCATGGCGTTCAGTGCGATCATCCAGGGCGTTGTTGCGCTGCTGGGGTCGCCAGGCAAACTCGTGGTGCTCATTCTGCTGGTCCTGCAACTGGTGTCCTCGGGCGGCACGTTCCCCTGGCAGACCACGCCGCAGCCGCTCCACGCAGCGCATGAAATCCTCCCCATGGGTTACGTGGTGACCGGCATGAGACACCTCATCTATGGCGCTGACCTGTCCATGATCGCCCCCACCGTCCTGGGCCTGGCGGGCTACACCACCCTGGGTGTGGCCATGTCCACCCTGGCCGTGCGCAGGAACAAGTACTGGACACTGAAGACGCTGAAGCCCGAGATCGCGGTATGACCGCCGAACCGCTGGGACCAGTGAAGACCCTTCGACCCGCCAGGACCACCGCCACCAGGCAAAAACTCTTCGACGCCTCCATGGAACTCATCGGCGAGCGGGGAGCAGCGGGGGTCACTGTTGACGAGATCGCAGCCGCAGCGGGCGTCTCCAAAGGGACCGTCTACTACAACTTCGGCAGCAAATCGGAGCTCATTGCGCAGCTGCTCCGCCACGGGGTGGACATCCTGAAGGCACGCCTGCAGGAGGCACCGGGCCAAAAGGCGCCAAACCAGGATGCACCAGGCCAGGGGGCAGCGGGGCTGGAGGACGCGGCCCAAGGGGCAGCCACCGCGTACGGAGACCCCCTGCTCGCGATGGAGGCCATGATCGGGCAGGCCCTGGACTTCATGTCTGAATACCCGTCCTTCGCCCGGCTCTGGGTCAGCGAGAACTGGCGTACGCCCAGTGAGTGGCAGGGCACGTTCGCTGTCCTGCGGGGCGAGCTGCTGGCAGTGATCGGGCAGGCAGTGGAAAGGGTGGCTCAGGCCTACCCCGTGGACAACACCGTTTCGCGGGGCAGCCTCGAGACCGCAATCTTCGGTGCCTGCTTTGTTGTGGGGCTCGACCGCCAGACGTACCACCCTGAGCGCACCCGTGACCAAAGCGTTGCGGCGATCATGGCCATCATGCGCGGCTACGTGCTGCAGCAGCCCGGTCCTCGGGGATGATGGAGCGTATGGGGAAAAGCGGAAAGTTCGCGGTCATTGCGGGCATTGTTGCGGCCGGCCTGCTGGTGCTGACCGGAATGACGCTCGCCGAGCCGGTGTTCGTGGCATTCCTCGGTGTCCTGGCGCTGGCGTGCCTGGCGTGCATTATCGAAATCCTGAACCGGGGACGCCGCTTTGCCCTGCTGGCTGCGGGCGCGGGAACCAGCTTCACTGTGGCGTTCTCCCTCGCATTTGTCAGCACGTGGGAGCTGGCCTTTGCCGGCGAGCCCTCGGTCTTCGGCACACCGCTCCCCACCGGCGACCCGGACAACTACTTCTTCGGCGCTGCCGCTGCAGCCCTGGCAACACTCTGTGTCCTGTTCCTCGGTGCGGCCTGGCCGGGGAGGCGGCGGCTGCGCACCGCGGCCAGCACAAGCAGGCAAGGGCAGGGCAGGCCCGGAAGGGGCGCAGCAGGGAACAGACGTACGACGGCGGCCCGCCCGGCTGCCAAGGGTTCGGCCCAGCGCAGGCCAGCAGCGCGCGCAGACGGCGGAGGCACAGGCATCCAGGGCGCAGGCGGCCTCCGCGCACCCGCGCGGGTACCTTCCGTCCCTGCCAGGCGGCCGTCGTCGTCGGCCTCTCCAACCAGGAAACCGTCGTCGGCAACGGGCGCGAAGCCTGCGCCCCGGCGCTGACCCCAGGCGGCAGGGTCGCCGCTGGAGCTTTAGTTGGTAGGCGAGTTAATGCGCGCGGGGGACCTTGAACCTGGTGATGCGCGCGTCCTGCCCGTCCAGCTCCGCCCATGACTTTTCGGTCTCAAGGACTGCGAGGGCGTTGGTGGGGTACCTGGTGGCGGCGTCCATGTAGGCGTCGTGGTCTGAGTCGCGCGAGGCCAGGTGCATGGCAAGGTCCTGCACCCCGGGCAGGTGCGAGATCAGCATGAGGGTGGTGACTGTATCCGGAACATGGTTGATGACCGTCAGCATCCGGAGCGCCGAAGCAGCGTACAGCCCGTCCTCAAGCTTGGGCGTGGGCGCCTTGTCCCCCAGCTCCGAGCACACCCACGTGCAGGTCTGCCTGGTCCGCAGGGCACTGGAGCAGAGGATGAAGTCCGGCACGATGTTGTGCTTGAGCAGCCACCGGCCGGCAAGCGGAGCCTCGCGGTGGCCCCGTTCCTCCAGCGGACGCTCGTGGTCAGCCACCCCGCCCGGCCAGTCGGCCTTGGCATGCCGCATGATCACAAGCCGTCGAAGATGGTGCTCACTCATGGCCCCAGCCTAGCGAACATGCCAAGAGCCGCGGAGGCACATGCCCCCGGGAGGCGGCTGAGGTAAATGCTAGATCGAGTATTCCGGAGCGGCCCAGACAACAACTTCGGGGTGCTCGTAGAACCGGTACCCCTGGCCGCGGACTGTGCGCACGGTGTTGGCAAGGCGGCCCAGCTTGGAGCGGAGCCGGCGGATGTGGACGTCGATGGTGCGCTCGTTGGGCACCTCTTCGGCGTTGCGCCACAGCCCCTCAAGGAGTTCGTCGCGCCCTACGGTGCGGGTGCCGTTCTCCACGAGGTAGTTCAGGAGCTCGAACTCCTTGAACGTCAGGTTGAGCGACTCGCCATCCAGGTGGACTTCGCGGCGTGCCAGGTCGATCAGGACGCCGGACGGACGCGGCTCCTGTGCCTGCGACGGACGCGGGGCCTCGGTGCGCTGGCGGGCGTTGACGGTGGGGTCACCGAAGGTGGAACGGACGACGTCGAGCGCGGAACCGGGTGTGCCGGCCGGGGCAACGGCAACTGCTGCGTAGCTTTCGGCGCCGGACACGAGGGACTGGGCGTAGGCGCGGATCTCCTGGGCCAGCTTGGCGATGGAAGTTCCGGCCGCTGCCGCCGTTTCCTCGTCAATGCCCATGTAGAGGACAAAGCCGCGGGCAACGTTGTCGTTGGCTACGGGCCGGACAGTGTTTGGACCGGCCACCACGGGAGTGGGGACGGTCATGGGTGCCGCCTCTGCGGGCTGGACCGCACGGAGCTGCCCGTAGGAGCTGGGGTTGAAGCCCTGCGGCGAGTAGCCCTGGGAGGGGAAGCTGCTTCCAGATGATGATGGAGCCAGGGCGGGGCGCGGTCCAAACCCGGGGCGCAGGCCCGAGGGCTGGCCGGCCTTGGCGGCGTTACGGACAGAAATGTGGACGTATCCGGATGCAACTGACATGGAATGCTTACCTCAATGTGAATGGCCGTCATCGCGGCCCGAATGCTGGGAATCCCCGCAATGCGAACTGGGAGGGCGCCCGACGCTGGGCTGGGGGCGAATGCCTAAGAACTTCGGAGGGTGGGAAGGTCAGGCGTGCATTCGACAACAGCGCATGTCGGCAGCAGCGGATGTGCTGGGCCAATATTCTGCGGCTGCAGGTGCTGTTGAGTTCTTGTTCACATTGGAAGTGTGCAGCGTAACAATGGCAACTTGCAAGTAACAATGGACGTGATCGTCCGCATTATGAGACAAATTCCGCGATAGTGTTCCAAATCACAATTCTGGACGTTGTAAAAAATAACGATTGTTATCCGGCATTCGGCCTTTTTGGTGGTGCTGCACAGAATATTATTCGATTAAAGAATGCCCAGAGGTTGTTTCGTTCACTAGAGAGTCTAATAGTGGAATCCCGCTCTTCGCCCTGATGGCGTGTCCAGCCGCCCCTGCTTTTGGACAGAAAAAAGTGTGCGGCGAGCGGCTGGATCGCCTTCGGGGATCTCGGTATGCCGCCGTTTGAACGTCTGTGGCCGGCGGCCGCGTGCGTACAGACTGCACGCCTGGAGCCTCCACGGACCCCGCTCGCTAGGCTGGGACTCACAGCTTGCGCACAGGAACGCCATAGCCGGGCTTAAACCAATGAATGGAGAGTTGTTCCATGGCCACCCCGCACTCCATGACAAACAACCTCCCCAAGCTCACGCATCCGGACGGCTCCCCCATCAGGGCGCTGGTGGTGGATGACGAGCCGAGCCTTTCCGAGCTCATAAGCATGGGCCTGCGCATGGCCGGCTGGTCCGTGGCGATCGCCGCCGACGGCCCGGAAGCCGTGAAAGTAGCCAAGGATTTCCGCCCTGACGTGCTGGTCCTCGATGTCATGATTCCCGGCTTCGACGGCGTCGAGGTCCTGAGCAGGATCCGCGCCTTCGCGCCCGAGGTTCCCGCCCTGTTCCTCACCGCCAAGGACGCGGTCCAGGACAGGATAGTCGGCCTCGCGGCCGGCGGGGACGACTACGTCACCAAGCCTTTCAGCATGGAAGAAGTCCTGCTCCGCCTGCACCGCCTGGTCCAGCGGTCCGGTGTGGCCGCGATGGACACCGCCGAACTGGTGGTGGGAGACCTGGTCCTCAACGTTGACACCCGTGAGGTAACCCGTGCGGGTGAGGAGCTCCAGCTGACCGCCACCCAGTTCGAGCTGCTCCGCTACCTTATGGAAAACCCCAGGCGCGTCATCAGCAAAGCGCAGATCCTGGACCGGGTCTGGAACTACGACTTCGGCGGCCAGGCCAACATCGTGGAGCTCTACATTTCCTACCTGCGCAAAAAGGTGGACGCCGTCCATCCGCCCATGATCCACACCGTGCGGGGCGCCGGATACGTCATCAAGCCGGCGGAGTAGGAAAGCGATGGCGTCCGCGCACAGTACGGAGCCGCAGCCCCGGAGCTGGCTGAAGCCCGGCACGTGGCACCTGCGGACACGACTGATCCTCCTGGCCATGACGCTGTTGATTGCCATTTGCGGGGCGGTTGGCGTGGCGAGCTATGCCTCGATGGACGCGTTCCTCACCCGGCAACTCGATGAGCAGCTGAGTCAGGCCGCGGACCGTTCCAACGATCCAGGACGCCCTCCCTCGGGCGGCTTCAATGGCAGGGATCCCCTGGATGCCCGCGGCCAGAGCGTTGGAACCCTCAACGCCCGGATCCTCAACGGCCAGGTCAACAGCGGCGGTTTCCTCACCTCGAATACCACGCGCTCCGCTTTGTCCACGGAGGACAAACAGGTCCTGCTGGCCCTGCCCACCAACGTACAGCCGGTGGACAGGACGCTTTCCAATGGCGACTACCGGCTGGTGGCCATCCAGACCAACTTTGGTGACGTCCTGGTGACAGGACTCCCCCTCGCCGCCAAGGAGAGCACGCTCGCGTCCCTGGTGTGGACGTTCGTTTTCGTCTCGCTGGGCGGCCTTCTCCTGGTCGGGCTGGTGGGAACCGTCCTGATCCGCCGCACCATGAAGCCCCTTGAGCAGCTCTCGGAGGTTGCCACCCGCGTTTCAAAGCTGCCGCTGGATGCCGGCGAGGTGGCGCTTGCGGTGCGCGTGCCGCCGTCGAACTCCAATCCCGGTACGGAGGTTGGCAGCGTGGGCCACGCGCTGAACCTCATGCTGGACAACGTGGCCAACGCGCTGCAGGCGCGGCAGAAGAGTGAAACCAAGGTCCGGCAGTTTGTAGCCGACGCTTCCCATGAGCTCCGCACGCCGCTGACCGCCATCCGCGGGTACACCGAACTGATGCGGATGACGGAAAACTTCACTCCGGACGGGGAGAAGTCGCTGGCCAGGGTGCAAAGCCAGTCCCAGCGGATGACCGCACTGGTGGAGGACCTGCTGCTGCTGGCGCGCCTTGATGAGGGCCAGCCCCTGAAACTCAGCGAGGTGGACCTGAACCAGTTGGTGGTTGAAGGCGTCAGCGACGAAAAGGTCATGGCGCCCGGCCATACCTGGCGGCTGGAGCTTCCCGACGAACCCGTGGTGGTGAACGGCGACCCGTCCCAGCTGCGGCAGGTGCTGATGAACCTGCTGTCCAACGCCCGCAAGCACACCCCGCCGGGAACCACCGTGGTCACCGGAGTTGGGAAGACGGCGGAGGGCGCCGCGGTGGTGACGGTAACGGACGACGGCGGGGGCATTCCACCCGAGTTCGTGGACCAGGTTTTCGCGCGGTTCGCCCGCGCAGACGCGGCCCGGACAGGCAGGGCCGGCGGACCCGGCGCATCCGGAGCTGAAGGAACCAGCGGCCTGGGGCTGTCCATCGTGGAGTCCATTGTTGAGGCCCACGGGGGCAAGGTCACGGTGACATCACAGCCAGGCCGCACGCAGTTCGCCCTCCAGCTCCCCTTGCCGCGCGGGCGGACGCAAGGAGGCGCGCCGTCAGAGTGATCCCTGTTACCAAAATGTGACTTAAGCGCTGCACTCCTGTACCGTCGGTTGGGTGCGGTTCCCGTTCGGGCCGCATATCCGGATGACGCCAAGCTCTGCCGCTTCCCGGATTCCGCTTGAGCATAGGCAGAGGCGGGGGACCCAACAGTCCCGGGCACTCAACTGCCCTTGGGGTTAAGCCAGCACGTGATCTTTCCGTGTGGCCGGATGCCCTCATCCGAACCCGACAGCTAACTCCGCAGGTGTGAGAGGCGATCCATCATGTCTAAGTTCCTTGCTAAAGCACGCCCGAAACCAGGCTCTGAAGCCCGTGCCCCGCGCACATCAGGCAAAATTCCGTCCTTCGGCCAGCGCGCTGCCATCCTCGCAGCGTCCGGCGCCCTCCTTGTAGGCGTTGGAGCCGCGGGCCAGGCTACCGACACCGCAGTGCAGGTGGCAGCCACGGAGACTCAGGCGGCTGAGGCACAGTCGAAGCTGAGCATCGAAAAGAGCGAAATCCAGGCGAACCCGGCCCCCGCTCCTGCGGCCGGGCCGATCAACGTGGTCCCGCAGGCAGCCGAACCGGCCCCTGCTCCCGCTCCCGAGCCTGCACCCGCGCCGGCCCCGGAGCCTGAACCCGCACCTGCGGCTGCCCCCGCTCCGGAGCCGGCGCCCGTCGTCGCGGTCAATGACCCTGCGGGGGCACAGGCTTACGCCGCCGGCCAGCTGGCCTCCTACGGCTGGGCCGCGGACCAGATGCAGTGCCTTCAGACCCTGTGGACCAAGGAATCGGACTGGACCACCACGGCCACCAACCCGAGCAGCGGCGCCTACGGCATTGTGCAGTCCCTGCCTGCCGAGAAGATGGCCAGCGCGGGCGCCGACTACCGCACGAATTACCGTACGCAGATCAATTGGGGCCTGAACTACATCCAGGAGCGCTACCAGTCGCCGTGTGGAGCACTGAACTTCCACTACGCCAACAACTGGTACTAAACCGAGGCAGCTTTCCCCTCGCGGTCCAGTGCATCCCGGCCCGGGATGTACTGGACCGCCCACCGGTTCCCGTCAGGATCGGCGAAGTACACAAAATGGCCCCAGTCCTGCACGTCCACATCGCTGACGTCTACCCCGTTGGCTTTCAGCTGCGCATGGGCGGCCTGGATGTCGTTGACCACAAGCTGCAGGTTTGAGCCTGTGCCGGGAGGCGCGTCCGTGAGCCCTTCCCCAATGCAGATGGAGCAGGCAGACCCTGGCGGGGTCAGCTGCACGAACCTGATGGAGCCGCTGGGCCGCTCGTCGAAATCGGCGTTGAAGCCCACCTTGTTGACGTAGAAGTTTTTGGCCCGGTCCACATCGGACACGGGGACAAAAACGAGTTCCAGTTTCCAGTCCATGCGCACAGGCTAAGCCTTGCGGCGGGACGCGGGAAAGGCTTGAGTCCTAGCCCGCGATGCCGTACAGGCGGTCGCCTGCGTCTCCCAGGCCCGGAACGATGTAGGACTTCTCGTTGAGTTTCTCGTCGATGGATGCCAGGACGATGGTGACGTTTGCGCCGGAGAGTTCTTCCTCCAGCTTGGCCAGGCCTTCCGGCGCGGCGAGCAGGCAGATGCACGTGACATCCGAGGCGCCGCGCTTGAACAGGAACTTGATGGCTTCGCGCAGTGTTCCGCCGGTGGCAAGCATCGGATCCAGCACGAAGATCTGCCGGTCGGTGAGATCCTCGGGGAGGCGCTCGGCGTAGGTAATGATGTCCAGCGTTTCCTCGTCGCGGGCCATACCCAGGAAGCCCACTTCAGCCGTGGGGACCAGCTTGGTCATGCCCTCCAGCATTCCCAGGCCTGCACGAAGGATGGGTACCACCAGCGGAGTGGGCTTGGTGAACGCCGTACCCACAGTCGTGCTGACAGGGGTTTCGATGGTGACGGGCTCGGTGCGCACTTCCCGCGTGGCCTCGTAGGCAAGGAGTGTCACCAGTTCCTCCGTCAACTGCCGGAAGACCGGGGACGGAGTGTTCTTGTCCCTCAGGACGGTGAGCTTATGGGCGACCAGCGGGTGGTCAACAACGAGAGTGCGCATGGGTCAAAACTATCACCCGGCTGCCGGGCCGCTCCCCTGACGACCGCCGCCCGTACCGGACTGCGAAGCGTCGTCGTTGACCCTTGGCGGGGCACCGCCGTCGTTCTCCTTCGGGGCGGTACCGGTGGTGCCTTCCGCGTCCCCGGAGTGGTCCTCGCGCAGGACCGGATGTTCAAATGTGGGCGCCGGGCCTGCGTGTTCGCGCCGCCGCATCACATGGAACAGCCTGTGGGCCAGGATCACGATGCCCACCCACGCCAGCCCCAGGAACCAGCCCGCCATCACGTCGGTCATCCAGTGGTGTCCCAGGAAGACCCGGCTCAGGCCCATGGCGACGATGAAGAGTGTGCCCACCGTGATGGCTGCAATCCGGGCCCAGAGCACTTGGAACTGCAGGCACATGAGGTAGATCAGGACCCCTATCACCACAGTGGTATTCAGGGTGTGGCCACTGGGAAAGGACGGCGAGGTTTCGAACGGCGGGACGGCTTCGGAGTGGTCCGGACGGGTCCTGCCAACCAGCCGCTTGCCCCAGGTGGTGGCCAGCGTGGAGACGAGGGCTGCGCCGCCCACTAATACAATGGGCCGCCACGTCCTGCTCAGGAAGGTCAGCCAGGCGGTGAGGATGCTTGCCAGGATGGGCATGCCGATCCCGCCGCCTACGTTGGTGAAACCTGTGGCGAAGGCGTCAACCTCCGGGTTCCGCAACGACTGCGAGTATTCCAGTGCAGGAATATCAAGGCCCGCCAAGCCTTCCTCGTCCACGACGTCCGAGTAGACCTCAGCGCCCAGGAGTGCCAGCGCGATCACCAGCGTTCCGCCGATGATCATGGTCAGCCACAAGGCGGCGTACGGCTTGATCCACTTGTCCACGCGGTCTCGGACTGTGCTCACTGTGCCTCCCGGCGGATGTGCGTCACGGGCTCTGGGTACCTTCGAAACTATCATTGAGCCATGGTCTCCGCAGATAAGAAACACCATGCGTGGATGGGCCTTGCCCTCGCCGAGGCCAGGCGCGCCCTCGACACCGAGGACGTGCCCATCGGCGCGGTGGTCATTGGGCCCGACGGCGCAGTGCTGGGTTCCGGACGCAACCAGCGGGAAGAGCTGGGCGACCCCACCGCGCATGCCGAGGTGGTTGCCATCCGCGAGGCGGCGGAACGGCTGCGCCAGGTTTCCCTGCTCGACGGCGGCAGCGGAGACGGCTGGCGGCTGGCCGACTGCACGCTGGTGGTCACCCTGGAACCGTGCGCGATGTGCGCCGGTGCGATTGTGCTGGCGAGAATCCCCCGGGTGGTCTTCGGCGCCTGGGACGAGAAGGCAGGAGCTGCGGGGTCGGTTTTCGATGTGCTCCGTGAGAGGCGCCTGAACCACTGGGTTGAGGTGTATCCGGGCGTGCGCGAGGCCGAGTGCGCCGCCTTGCTGCGTGAGTTCTTCGCCGGGCACCGCTCGCGGCTCTGATTCACGCCCAGGCTGTCAGCGTCATCCCCTGATTGCGGCCAGCACGTGGGCCGCCGGCTGTTCCCAGCCCGGCAGGGCTCCTCTTGTTTCCAGCGCCCGTGCCCGCCAGGCATCCCGGGTCCCGGCATCTTCCAGCCAGTGCCGAAGTGCCTGGGCCAGCAGGGCAGGATTTGCAGGATCATCATCCGCCGGGAAGGCTACCTTCGCGCCCGGAAGCGCGCCGCCGTCGTCGTCCTTCCCCGCCGTTCCGAGGCGCAAGGCCTCGACGGCGCCTGTGCCATCGCGCACCACTACGGGGATGCCGCGGGCGAGTGATTCGGTGACCACCATGCCGAACGCCTCGGCACGGGACACCAGGAGGCTGAGGTCCGCCCCACGCCATTCGTTTTCCAGTGCTTCACCGGCCAGCTCACCGGTGAACTGGATCCGCCCCTCCATTCCGTGCATTTCTACTGCGGCTTGAACCTTTTGTGCGTAATCCCCGTCCGCCTGGTTTGACCCAACAAACGACGCTGTCCACTCAAGGTCCTGAAGCAGTGCCAGCGCGGAGACCGTGAGCAGCTGGTCCTTATTGGGCAGGAGCGCAGCCACTATGACCATGTGGGGCGGCGCGGACCCCTCGGCCAACGGCGCAGGGTCGGTGCCAGGGAGTGCGACCTTGAGCCCATGGAGTCCGTGGCGTTCTTCCAGGACTTTGCTGGCCCAGGTGCTGGTGCACACCACGCCCGTGGCAGCCCGGAGGGACCGTGCTTCAAGCTCGTGATGTGCCGGGGCGGGCATATGTACCAATACCCATGTCTTTCGTCCGGCCTTGGCCGCGAATTCGAGCTCATCCGGTGCGCCCATGGCAATGAGCCCGTCGACAAGGGATACGGTGTTTTCTGATTCCGTTTCACTCACCTGTTCCCACGCCCCCAAGAGGGTGCCCAGCCTGCGCCGGGCGTGGGCGCTGGCGTAGGGCCAGGAGCCTTCAACGGGGAGCACCTCCACGTCCACTCCCAGGACCTTCAGCCCCTGCACCAGCCGCGCGTTGTAGATGTTTCCACCGGAATGATGGTGGATGTTGCCGGGAACCAGCAGCCGGATGCGGTCCATGGGATCAGGCAGCTGGAAGGTCCAGCGTGTACGTGGCCCAGGCGTCCGGGTTTTCGCGCAGGGTGACGTCGATCCCGGTGAGCTGGCCGCCGTCGGGATCGTCCTTCAGCTTTGCGGCAACGGACTGCGCGATGTATTCCGCGAGCGCCTCCGTGGTGCTGAGCTTGCCGGCGAAATCGGGATGCTCGTCCAGGTTGCGGTAGTTCAGGCCTGCCAGCACCTTCTCGATCATGGTGCCGGCGGCGCCGATGTCCAGGACGATCGCGTCCTCGTTGAGCTTCCGACGCCGGAAGGACACCTCGGCGACGAACGTTGCCCCATGCAGGGACTGGGCCGGCCCGAAGGCCTCGCGCGGGAGGCTGTGGGCGATCATAAAGTGGCGTCGGACGGTCAGGCTGAACATGGACTACCTCTGGTCTTCTCGGTTGGGGTGCAGGGAATCTTCGTTGCCCGGGTACTCAATGACGTGGCATAAAGCTTCGCGGTTGCCGTGGGCCAGGTCCTGCACAACGCCGGGCAGCTCAGCGAACGGCGAAGTACCTGTCAGGAAGGCGTCGAATACCGGATCCCTGAGCAGCGATACTGCGAGGTTCAGGCGGTCGGCGTTGGTCCTGCGGTGCCGGCGGGCCCGTGCCACCACTCCCACCTGGCTTGCCCTGATGGACAGGCGCCGGGCGTGGAAGTCCTCCCCCAGCGGCAGTGTTACCTGGCGGTTGGCGTACCAGGACATTTCGATGACGTCCCCTTCATCCCCGGCCAGCTGCAGGCTGCGCTCCAAGCCTTCCTGGGAGGCGGAACAGTGGAACACGATGTCAGAGTCGGCGAGGGCGTCATCCGGGTGGGCGAAGCCTATTCCCAGGCTGTCCGCCAGTTGCTTCCGGCCCGGGTCCAGGTCCACAAGCTGCAGGCGTTCCAGCGGAAAGGTCCTCAGCAGGGTGGCCACCATGCCGCCCACAAGGCCTGCGCCCACTACCGCAACCCGGTCACCGAGCCTCGGGCCGGCCTCCCACAGCGCATTGACCGCGGTTTCCACGGTTCCGGTCAGCACTGCCCGCCGGGACGGGACGTCATCGGGAATCCTGGTGAGTGAACTGACGGGCACCACGTAGCGGTCCTGGTGGGGGTTGAGGCAGAAGACGCGCTGCCCCGGCCAACCTTCCGGCCCTTCCTCGACAACACCCACGGACAGGTATCCGAATTTCACCGGCCCCGGGAACTCACCCTCCTGGCGGGGTGCCCGCATCGCTTCAGCCACCCGGGGTGGGACTGCGCCGGCGTGGACCACCATCTCGGTGCCTTTGCTGATGCCGGAATAGAGGGTGCGCACCAGGGCTTCGCCTGGGCCAGGGGTGGGAAGGTCCTCGGTGCGGAGTTCGCCCTGTTCCTTGGCCGTTGTCCAGTAAGCGGTTGCTTGCGGGGGACTGGTTTGATTAGTCATCTTGCTGATGAATCTAGCCCTCCTGGCGTGGACCGCAAAAGTTGGCCTTTGCCTGGTTCGGATTCCTGGGGCTCTGGGCTGTGCTTGGACCCCCTCCCCAACCCGGTTTATGCCTGGGCCGTCTCCCCCGACCCCGGCCTGAGGTTAAACCGACTCCCTGACCCGCGGCTGTTGACCCCGTGCGCCCGGCTGCCCGTGCCTGTGGGGCATTTGATGCCGGCTAAGTCAGTGCCGGGTCCCGGTCTCTTATCGGGTCCCACTCACTTGTCGGGTACCAGCCACTTGTCGGGTCCCAGCCAGTCAGGGGGTATTGGGGCAGGACGGGCGGCAGGGCGTAGAAGTCATCCCAGATGGGGTCGTCCACGGGTATGTCGTCCAGGTCTACGAGGTTGTCATCTTCAGGTTCCTCCTGTGGAGGTTCCAGGTGCAGGACGTCTCCGGCAGGGCAGGCACACGCGCCGGGCATGGGCCGGTAGGGCAGCATGCCGCGGATTTGCCCGTTGTGATGCTCCCCCGGTTCCAACGCCGCCGGCAGGGCGGACAGGACAGATTCCGGCCAGTGGGGTGGCTCCCAGTCCTGATGTTCGCTTTTGTAGTGCCGCCCGGACGGTGAGATCCAGCCGGGTGGTTCATCCTTGGTGGCCGGTGTCGGTTTCCACCCGCTGCTGTGCCGAAGTTTGTGGTGCTTCGGGCAGGGCTGTCCGAGATTGCTGATCCCGGTGGTCCCGCCGTGCTGCCAGGCCAGGAGGTGGTCTGCCTCGTTATCCAACGATGGGTTGTTGCAGCCGGGGAACGGGCATGTGCCGTCCCGCATCCGCAGCCAGTTCCGCATCGCTTTGGTAACCCGGTAGCTGGTCCGCCCGATCTCCAACGGTGCCCCGTCCCGCGGATCAACAAGGACCCGGTGGAACGAATCGGCACCGTTCGCGACCAGGTCCCGTGCCATGGACGGCGGGATGGGCCCGAAGCCGTCCAGCACGGCCGGCTCATCCGTCAGGCCCATCAGCGCGACTACCGGGACCATGACGAGCACCTGCGCCCGCACCGCAGACGACAGCCCGACGGGATCCATCCCGGCACCCGCCCCGTCGTTGGTACCCAACCCGTCGCCGTTGCCTGTACTCACCCATTCGCTGTCGCCTGCACGAAGGCTGGAACTGTCGCCACTACCGCGGCTGGTGCCGCTGGTGAGGATGGCTTCGGCGAAGTCGTCGGCCCGGATCTGGGTGAGGGTGCGGGACTCGTCGGGTCCCTGCGCGGCCCGGGCGAGGGCGGTGAGCCGGTTCCAGCCCGCCATTGCCTGATGGGCGGGGAGGCAGGCCGAGAGCCAGGCCATGCCGTCCTGGTCCGGCCGGTACTCGACCCGCCGGTCCGCCACACCCTTGGCGTGGCGCTTCTCGATCGATTCGGGGTGGTGGCGTTCGCGCCAGGTACGGGCCTTGGCCTTGAACCGGTAGGCGGGCATCTCCCCGATCATGGCCGCGGCGGCAGGCCGAACCGTGTCCGGGTCCAGGAAGTGCGCCTCCAGGGCCGCGGCGCCGGCGGCGTCGAGGGTGGCTGCCTCCTCCGCCATCCCCCGGGCATGCGCCCAAGAAATCGAACCGCCCTGCAACGCTGCGAGCGTCCGGGGCAGGGACGTGGTCAGGGCATGGGACTCGGCCAACAGGGCACCGGCGGCACGATCACCGATCACCAGAGCACACCCCACCTCCGCCACCAGGCTCCGCTCCTGCGCCGTCGCCTCATACGGCGAGGACGGCGGACCGTTCAGCACACTCGTGGCGGCAGCGAGCACCTGCACCGCCTGAGCCTTCAACGCCGCCAGCTTCGCCTCCGACCGGGCCACCCCGGCAAGAACATCCAACGCCCCATCAGCAACCCGCTGCAACGGATCATCATCAATGCTGCCTACGCACCCGCCAGCACCGGCATCAGCACCAGGCTCAGCGACACCAAGACCAGAAACAGCCCTACCCGAAGCGGCCGTACCGCCGCCCGCGAGCACCGCCGCAAAAGCAGCCACAGAAGCGTCAACCACCGCCTCCGCCTCCACCACCGCCGAATTGCCTTCCATGAATCCATCCTCATGGGAGGGTCTGACATTTAAGGGGGCCAGCGCACCCCGGCTGAAACAATTTTTGAAAATGTTTTCCGGCCTCTTTGTCGAGGCATCGGAAGCCCCTCCCGACAATCCCGTTTTGGGGATGCACGCCTTGCTCCGGTACCCTATTGAGGTTGGTGACGTGTCCGAGCGGCCGAAGGTGCAACACTCGAAATGTTGTTTGGTGTAAAAGCCAACGTGGGTTCAAATCCCACCGTCACCGCCAATAAGAAAGGCCCTGCTTCCCTGATAACCAAAGGGAAGCAGGGCCTTTTGCTTTGCGCTGAACGTGGTGCACGGGCCACGGGCGCTGCAGTCCACGTGCCCACCAGCGCGCGTGAACTGCGCAGCGGGGGTAGGTATGTTTTACCGCATGGACTTCACAGGCGGATGCGGATGAGTACCAACACCACCGCAAGGAACTATTGGCTGGCTTTGGCCGCCACGTACGGGCTGACCCTGAGCGTTGTGGCAATGGCAGATTGGCCCTGGCCCCTCTTCATGGGCGGAGCCTTCATCCTCTTCGTCGTCCTCCTCAGTCTCCGGTACCGCCAGGCCGGCCGGAAGATCCAAGGGAGGCTTGGCACTGCGGGTCCCGGTGTTGGTTTTGCAGGAAGCATTCTCGGAGCCGGGGCGCTACTTGTCCGCGGCACGCCGGTTGCCGCCTGGGCTGGGCCGCTGCTGGGTGTCATCGCATTCCTTGGAGTGTTCCTTTACCTCCAGCGGTTCGGCCGCTCCCATGGCCAAACGAGCGAATCGGCCACCTGACCAGACCGCCCACCGGCGGTTCGACGACGCGGGTTCGACGACGGAAAGAAGACAGCGTCAACGAAGTCAGGCCCCGGACACTGTCCAAGGCCTGACTTCTGGCTCTTTGCCCGCTACGCAGGCAGCCTTTTCTGCCCCAGCGCACGGCGGGCGCCTAGGGGATCAAGGTCCACAGCGGGCAACCAACTGGAGGACTGCGCTGCCCATGCTATGCCGCTGCCGTCTCGGCAACCCGCTTGGGCGTAAGGGAGGGGACGCCGTCGCCGTCCTGCCCGTACAGCCAGTCGTTGTACTGGAAGTTGTTGTCCTTCCGGCTCTTGAACAGCAGGTTGCGCAGTGTGCGGGCCAGGCCGGACACGTGCCAGGACTCGCCCCAGACACGGGCGGTGCGCTGGACGCGGGCCGTGCGCCCGGCGCGAACATCATTGAATTCACGAAGGGCCACGTCCCAGGCCTTGGGGTTAATACCCTCTGAAGTGAAGACGGTACCGACGGAAGCATCCTGCAGTGCGGCAGCGTCCTCGAGGGCCTGGCAGGCGCCCTGGGCCAGGTACTGGAGCATGGGGTGCGCAGCGTCGCCCATCAGCACCATGCGGCCGGCAACCCAGTTCTCGATGGGGTCGCGGTCGTACATGGGCCAGCGGATACCGGTAGCCAGGTTCTTCAGCGCTTCCTGTACCGCCGGCACGCAGTCCTTGTAGGCGGCCTCAAGCTCGTCCACTCCCCCGTACTGCTCTTCGCCGCGTTCGAAGGACGGCGACTTGAAGACGGCCACGGTGTTGAGCAGCTCGCCCTTGCGCAGGGGGTACTGCACAAGGTGGCAGTCCGGTCCGAGGTAGACAATGACATCCTCAAGGTCCGTCCTGGGCGTCTCGTCGGTGATGGGCACGGTGCCGCGGTACGCGACGTAAGCCGAAGAAACCGGCTCATCGTCGGCAACGAGCGGGCGCAGGGTGGAACGGAGGCCATCAGCGCCGATCACTACGTCGGCCTCGAAGTCCACGCCGGCCAGGGTGTGGGCCACGCCCCGGTTACCGACCGTCTCGACGCTCTCCACCGTGACATCGTTTACGAGCTTGACGCCGGCCGCCTCACAGCCTTCCAGCAGGACCCGGTGCAGGTCGCTGCGGTGGATGACCACGTAGGGCGCGCCGTAGCGCTCCTCGAACTCGCCGTTCAGCGTCTGGCGGGTGAGTTCCTCGCCGGTCACGGCGTCGCGGAACACCAGGTGCTTGGGCTGGACGCCGATTTCCAGCGCCTTCTCCAGCAGGCCCCAGCGGCGGAGGACGCGGGAGGCGTTGGGTGCCATCTGCAGCCCGGCGCCCACCTCGCCAAATTCGGGGGCGCGCTCCACCAGGGTCACGTTGGCACCGTTCTCGCGCAGTGCGAGGGCGCCGGCCAGGCCGGCCATCCCTCCTCCGATCACCAGGACATCGGTGGACGTGGCGTGCTCAGACATTGCTAACTCCTGTTGTTGGGTTTGAAGGGGAAGTTGAGAGTTTGGACTTGAGGTTGATGCCGACGGCGGCCAGCAGGACCGCTGCGATGGCTGCGGCTCCGGCGAAGGCAAGGAAGTTGGAATTGACTCCCAGCCCGGCGGCCAGCAGGAGGCCACCCACCTGGGGTGCTGCGACGGCGCCAATCCGGCCCGTACCGAGGGCCCAGCCAAGTGCCGTTCCCCGCAGATGGGCGGGATAGTGGCTGGCCACCGCGGCGATGATGAGGCACTGGGTGCCGTGGGTTCCGACTCCGGCGAGGACCAGCATGAGGTAGACAATGGAGACGGAGGGCCCGCTCACCAGTACCACCAGCGCGACGGCGGCGACGGCGGCTGCCGCGATCGCCGTCGGAATGGGTCCAAAGCGCGTTCCCGCCCAGGCGGTGATGACGGATCCGGCAACGGCACCAAGGTTCAGGGCCAGGGCGAACGTCAGTGCGGACCCCAGGTTGTAGCCCGCCAGCTGCATGAGGTTCGGCAGCCACGTGCCCAGCCCGTACCAGGCGAAGAGGGTGGCGATGGTGGCAACAGCAAAGAGCATGCTGATGCCCAGGTAGGGCGCGCGGAGGAGCAAGGAGAAGCCGGACGGTTCCTTGGCCACGGCGGTCGCAGCTGCCGTTTTGGAGGCAGCCTTGCCGGCGGGTGCCAGGGTCTCCGGCAGGTACTTGAGGCCCAGCGGCACCACGATCACCAGCGCCAGCACGGCCACCAGGAACATCGACTGCCAGCCGAAGGCCGGAATGAGCTGGATGCCAACAAGGGCGGCGATGGAGCCGCCGATCGGGACACCGGACATCATCAGGGTGGCCACGATGGAGCGCCACTTGGCGGGAACCAGCTCCGCAACCAGGGCATTAGCGGACGGCACCAGGCCGCCGAGTCCAATACCGGCGAGGAGTCGCAGGGCTCCAAAAACAGCGGCGTTGGGGGCGAAGGCACACAGGACGGTGAAAATGGAGAAGACGATGGCGCAGCCGAGGATGGTCCTCCGGCGGCCCCACGAGTCGGCCATGCGGCCGGCGAAGATCGCCCCGATCATCATGCCCAGGAAGGCCATGGAACCTACGGTCCCGGCGGTGGCCTTGGTCAGGCCCCACCCGGTTTCGGTGATCAGGGAGGACTGGACAGTGCCGTACACGATGAGGTCGTAACCATCGAAGACCACCAGCAGCCAGCACACGAGGACTGCGGCTGCCGAGGCCTTGGAGAACCGGCCGTGCCCGTCATTGGACGTGGGGGTGGAGTCCCCCGGCGAGGACCGTTGCGTCGCTACAGCGGGAAGTGTGTGATTCATCCCACTACTGTCATGGCCATGGAAGATGAACCACAATACAATTCTGATGTGCAGAAAAACCCGCTTCCGCAAGCAGCTACCAAGACGGCGGCGCGGAAGCCTGCGCAGAAAAAGCCCGTGCAGAAGCGGCCCACCTATTCCATCGAGGCGGTGGACAATGCGCTGCAGCTCCTCCAGCTCCTGCGCGACGGCGGAACGCTGCGCCTGAAGGATGCGGCCGAGGAGCTGGGGGTGGCCCCCTCCACCGCCCACCGGCTCTTGGCCATGCTGGTGTACCGGGGCTTTGCCGTGCAGGACGAGACCCGCCGCTATGTTCCCGGGCCGGCCATGGGAGTCGGCCCGGCCGGGTTGAGCTGGACCAGGCTGCTCCGTTCGCTGGCCCAGCCCCATATGGAGCTCCTCTCGGCCCAGCTCAACGAGACGGTGAACCTCATGGTGCGCGTGGGCACCAAGGTCCGCTTCCTGGCAACAGTGGAGGGCAACAATGTGCTGCGGGTCGGCGACCGGCAGGGCACCGTGATGCCGGCGAACAAGACCTCCGGCGGCAAGGCAATGCTTGCGGAACTCGAACAGCACATGCTGGAACAGCTGTTCCGCAGCAACAACGCCGAGATTGGCGGAGACACCATCCCCGACGACGAGTATCCGAAGTTCCTGCGCGAACTGGAGTCCATCCGCGGCAACGGCTTCGCAGCCAACTTCGAAGGGACGGAGGACGGTGTGAGTGCCTTAGGGATGGCGCTGCACAACCGGCACGGGCACGTGGTGGGCGCCCTCAGCGTCGCCACCCCCGCTACCCGCTTCCGCGCAGTATTCGACGCCGGGCTGGTTCCCGCCCTGAAAGAATGCTGCCGGCAGCTTGAGATCGATATCGCGGCGAACCCGGCAGAGCCGGATTAAACGCAGCCGGATTAGACGCAGCCGGACTGAACGCAGCCGCACCAAGCACACGCGGACCTATGCCGCTGCACCGCCAGCGCTTCCACGTCACCCTCCAATAATTCTGAACAGCAGAATATGTTGGAGCTCACACCCCGTCCTTCCGTAGAGTCAGGCCACGCCAAAGAACTGTTCTGACCTACAAAGGAGGCCCACGTGTCCATCAGCGCCGAGAACACGACCCATGAATCAGTGGCCGCCGGGCTTACCGTCCCGGAGCCGACGCCGGAGGAGGCTGCGCAGCTTGAGCAGCTCTACAAGGACTTCGACAAGGAAAACCTGATCCCGCTGTGGACCGAGATCGGTGACCTGATGCCCATGGTCCCCACCCCGAAGGCTGTGCCGCATGTGTGGCGGTGGAGCGACCTTTACCCGCTGGCCGCGCGTGCCGGTGACCTGGTACCCGTGGGCCGGGGCGGGGAGCGCCGGGCTATTGCCCTGGCCAACCCGGGACTTGGCGGTACTGCCTATGCGACCCCCACGCTGTGGGCAGCAATCCAGTACCTCGGCGGCCGCGAAACCGCCCCGGAGCACCGCCACTCCCAGAACGCGTTCCGCTTTGTCGTCGAGGGCGAAGGCGTATGGACCGTAGTTAACGGCGACCCCGTACGGATGTCCCGCGGCGACTTCCTGCTCACCCCGGGCTGGAACTTCCACGGCCACCACAACGACACCGATGAGCCCATGGCCTGGATCGACGGCCTGGACATCCCGTTCGTGCACTACGCCGACGCCGGGTTCTTCGAGTTCGGCACCGAACGGGTCACTGACGAGGCCACCCCGGACATCTCCCGCTCCGAGCGGCTCTGGGCCCACCCCGGCCTGCGCCCGCTCTCCGGCCTGGACGACACCACCAGCTCCCCCATCGCCGCGTACCGGTGGAAGTACACTGACGCCGCCCTGCGCGAGCAGCTGCTCCTGGAAGACGAAGGCCACCCGGCCACCGTCTCCCAGGGCCACGCCGCCATCCGCTACACCAACCCCACCACCGGCGGGGACGTGATGCCCACCATCCGGGCCGAGTTCCACCGCCTCCGCGCCGGCGCCACCACCGAGGCCGTCCGCGAGGTGGGCTCCAGCGTCTGGCAGGTCTTCGAGGGCACCGGCTCCGTGGTCCTGGACGGCGAAACGAAGCAGCTGGCCAAGGGCGACCTGTTCGTCGTCCCGTCCTGGGCTGCCTGGTCGCTGCAGGCCGATTCTGAGTTTGATCTGTTCCGCTTCAGCGACGCCCCCATCTTTGAGCGCCTGAACTTCAACCGCACCTACATCGAAGGACGCACCAAGTAATGAAACTCCTCACCCTCCGCACCTCCGTTGGGGACAAAACAGTAACGACGGCGGTCCGCCAGGACGGCGATACCCTCACCGAGATCCCCGGTTTCGCGGACGTCGGCGCCCTGCTGCAGGACCCCGCCTGGGAAGCCACGGCGAAGGCGGCCAACGGCGCAACGCACCCCCTCGACGGCGCGGACCTTGCCGCCGTCGTGCCTTCCCCGGGCAAGATCATCTGCGTGGGCCACAACTACCGCAACCACATCAAGGAGATGGGCCGGGAAGTCCCCGAGTACCCCACCCTGTTCGCCAAGTACGCCGAGTCCCTGATCGGGCCCAACGACGATCTTGCCCTGCCGCAGGAATCGGACACCGTGGACTGGGAAGCCGAACTCGCCGTGGTCATCGGCAAGCAGGGCCGCCGGATCAGCGAGAAAGATGCCGCTGGCCACATCGCCGGCTACGCGGTCCTGAACGACATCAGCATGCGCGACTACCAGTTCCGCACTATCCAGTGGCTCCAGGGCAAGACCTGGGAGAAGTCCACCCCGTTCGGCCCGGCCCTGGTCACCAAGGACGAATTCACCCCCGGCCCCCTCATGACCTCCGCGGTGGACGGCGACGTCCAGCAGAGCACCCCGACGTCGGACCTGGTGTTCACCCCCGAATTCCTGGTCTCCTACATCTCCACGATCATCACGCTGAACCCGGGCGACGTGATTGCCACCGGCACCCCCGGCGGCGTGGGCCACGCACAGGACCCCAAGCGCTACCTGCAGGAAGGCCAGGTCCTGGTCACCACCATCGGAGGCCTCGGCCAGCTGAAGAACCGCGTGGTCAAGGAAGCCTGATGGTTGCCCGCCACGACCAGACGCAGGACCCGGCGCTCCTGGACGCATTGCTCCAGGCGCGCCGGGGCACCGCGTTCTTCGCCCGCAAGCTGAACGAGCTCTCCGACGCAGAGCTCGACGGCGGCACGCTCCTCCCGGGGTGGACGCGCCGCCACGTCGTGGCACATGTGGGCTACAACGCCCGTGCCATCGCACGGCTGATCGAATGGGCAGCCACCGGCGTGGAAACCCCGATGTACGCCTCCCCTGAGGCCCGCAACTACGAAATCGACTTCGGGTCCACCCTGTCCCCCATCGCGCTGCGGCACCTCTTCGACCACTCGGCCGTGCACCTGAACGTCGAATGGCGCGACCTGCCCGCGGACGCCTGGCACCACAAGGTCAAAACCGCCCAGGGACGCATCGTCCCGGCGGAGGAAACCGTGTGGATGCGCACCCGGGAGGTCTGGATGCACGCCGTGGACCTGGACAACGGCGCCACTTTCAGTGACATCCCGGCCCCCGTCCTGGAACGCCTGCTCAAGGACATCACCGGTGCCTGGCACACCCGCGGCACCGACACCGGGCTCCTCATCAAGGTCACGGGCACTTCCCTGGCGTTGGGAGACTCGGGCGCGGCTGACCCGACGACCGTCACCGGGCCGCTGCCCGCCGTCGTCGAATGGGCTGCCGGCCGCGGTTCCCGCGGCGTCACGGCCACCGGACCGGGCACTACCGAAGGCACCCCCGCCGCACCGAAGTGGATCTAGGCACCTCCACGCGGCAGCAAAAAAGAGAAAGCCCCTGATGGAGGGGCTTTCTCTTTTTGCGTTCCCAGCCTGTTGCCGGCGACTTCTTCCCGGCCCTGCCAGTGGTGAAGGGCAGAACGAGCCGGGATTGGTGGGCGGCGTCGCGGTAGATCTTGTGAGTGACGGGCCGGCCAACCGGGAGGTACCACCTGCTCTGCGACGACGGTAAAGGGCAGTAGCCGAAAGACAGCTGCTGCCCTTTGCCGGGGCCCTTCCTAGAGCCTTGTGTCGAAGGAACCGCAGAACACGTTGTCGTTGAACGTGCCCTGGAACGTGGACTTGCCCTGGATCTTTTCGATGGTGGCCCGGATTGCCTCGCGGGACCCGGCGTGGGCGTGGATCGCCGTCTTCACCATGGGCACGTCAATCAGGTGGTTCGGCTGGTTCAGCGAAACGAACACGGTAGGAACCTCGGTGACATACCACGGGATCTCCGCGGCCATGGGAGTGGACCACTTGATCCGGATGGCCGCCTCCTGGGCGAACCCCTTCACATTGGCGAACACAAAAGCGGCGTCGTACTTGTCCGCATAGTCCCCGGTGGCTTCCTCCGAGATGATTGACATGAAATTCACGCCAGTCTCCCCTGCGGCCTCCCGCTGGTCGGCCGTCTTGAACAGGTGCACCTCGAAGCCGGCGGCCTCCAGTTCCTCCTTGACGGTGTCCAGGTAGGCGAGCGGATCGGCGCGCGTGAAGTCCGCCCCGCCGGAGATGCCGTACAGCCGGATCCGCGGATGCGTCTGCGGCGTGATGGGCAGGTTGTGGGCCGTGTCCTTGACCAGCGTGACCGTCTTGTCCGCGATCTCCGCGGCAATGGCGCGGTGGGCCTCGCTGCCAATCCTGTCCAGCGCTTCCACGGGCGGCACGAGTTCCGCGCGCGGCCGCACGTGCAAACCAAGGGACGCTTTCAGCCCCAGGATCCGGCGCAGCGCATCATGCAGCCGCTGCTCGGTGATGACGCCGGACTTGTAGCCGTCCATCATGTAGCCGAAGTCTTCCGCGGGGTTGCGGAAGAAGAGGAACATGTCGCAGCCTGCAGCAATGGTGGCCGGCACCAGGTCCTTGCGTTTCATGGCCTGGGTGAGGCCGATCATCTGCGAGGCGTCCGTGAGGACCAGCCCGTTGAAGCCGAGCTCCCCGCGCAGCAGGTCCTGGAGCAGCTCCGGAGACAGCGTGGCCGGAAGGATGTCCGCGTCGGCCAGGCCGGGGCGGAAGTGCCGGGACAGTTCCGGTGCCCCGATGTGCCCGATCATGATGGACTGCACGCCGTGGCCGATCATTTCCCGGTACACGTGCCCGTAGGTCCGGTTCCAGTCCTCGTAGCTAAGGGTGTTGTAGGACGTGACCACGTGCTGGTCGCGTTCGTCGATGCCGTCGCCGGGGAAGTGCTTCATGGCACAGACGGTGGGTGACTTGCTGATGCCGTCGAAGTACTCCTTGGCCCGCTCCACCACGATCTCCGGGGTGTTGCCGAAGGACCGGGTGGAGATGACCGTGTTCCGCCAGTTGTAGTGGATGTCCACGATCGGCGCGAACGCCCAGTTGCAGCCCAGCGCCGCGGTTTCGACGCCGGCAACCTGGCCCATCTGCCCCGCGATGGCCTTGTCCGGGTGGGAGCCGGCCTGCAGGTGCGTGGACACGAACGTGCCGTCGTCGCAGCTGCCGGCTCCTCCCATTTCCGGGTTGGAGGCCACCAGCAGCGGGATCCGGGTCCTGGACTGGGCGTACCGGATGTGTTCCTGCACTGCGGCGGAGGGGCCTGGCCGGTAGCGCATGCCGCCCACATGATAGTTCCCCAGCACGCCGTCGAGGTACTCCGGGGAGTAGTCGTTGTTGTGGTTGATGAACAGCTGCCCGATCTTTTCCTCGAGGCTCATGCCGGCGATGGTGGAACCCACCCACGCAACGGCGTCGTCGTCGAGATTGAACGGCGCGGCCTGGAGGTCGACGTCAAACTGGCGGGGCTGGGTGCCCGCGGCACCTCCTGCACTGCGTTCCGGGGAAGGGCCGACGGCGGCAAGTCCGTCGAGTGCCTCCCGCACCACCTGCTGCACGGGCGCCGCGATGTCCACCACGATGCCGGTTTCGCCGGCCTCGAGCGGTTCAAGTGTGGCCAGCTGTGAGTCCAAGAGGGCCGGCGGCATGAAGTGCCCGGAGCGCCCTTCTGTCCGTGCCCTCAGGACGTCCTTGCTGCCGTGCAGGTGCAGGAAGACGGTGTCCGGCGCCTGTTCCCGGATGGCGTCGCGGTAGCTGCGGCGCAGTGCGGAGCAGGCCAGGACCAGTCCGCCGTCGCCCGCGTTTGCCAGTTCGGTGCCCACGGTGGCGAGCCACGGCCAGCGGTCCTCGTCGGTCAGGGGCGTGCCGGCAGCCATCTTGGCGACGTTCTCCACGGGGTGGAGGGAATCGCCGTCGAGGAAGGGGACACCGAGTCCCCTTGCGACGAGGTCGCCGATGGTGGTCTTGCCGCAGCCGGAGACGCCCATGACGATCACGCGGAGCTTGGCCTGGGCGGTTTCCTGGGGCTTGGGAGTGTTCACCAGTCGTGGACCGTTCCGTCGATGAGGCGGTTGTATGGCAGGTAGGCCTGCTGGTACGGGAACGCAGCGGCGGCTTCCTCGTTGAATTCGACGCCGATGCCGGGTTTGTCGCCCGGGTGCAGGTAGCCGTCCTTGAAGGTCATGGACTGCTGGAAGACCTCGTTGGTCTTGTCAGAGTGCTGCATGTATTCCTGGATGCCGTAGTTGTGGATGGCCAGGCCCACGTGCAGCTGGGCTGCGAAACCCACCGGGGAGATATCGGTGGGGCCGTGGAAGCCGGACTTGATCTGGTACTGCGCGGCGAAGTCCATGACCTTCTTCAGCGGCGAGATCCCGCCGAAGTGCGTGGACGCGGCGCGGACGTAGTCGATCAGCTGTTCCTTGATGAGGGTCTGGTAGTCGTAGACGGTGTTGAAGATTTCACCGATGGCCAGCGGTGTGGTGGTGTGCTGGCGGACCAGGCGCAGGCCTTCCTGGTTCTCGGCCGGGGTGCAGTCCTCCAGCCAGAACAGGTCGTACGGCTCCAGCGCCTTGCCCAGCTTCGCGGCCTCGATCGGCGTCATCCGGTGGTGGCCGTCATGCAGCAGCGGGATCTCGGGGCCGAATTCGTTCCGGACCGCCTCGAAGACGGTGGGCAGGTGGCGGAGGTAGGCGCGGGTGTCCCAGTCCTCCTCGACGGGGAAAGCGCCGCGGCCGGCAGGCTCGTAGTCATAGCGTTCACCCGAGGCCTGGGCCTGCGCGGCCACACCGTAGACGGCCTTGATGCCCGGGACGGCGGTCTGGATGCGGATGGACTTGTACCCCAGCTCCAGGTGCTCGCGGACCGAATCGAACAGGGAGGGGAGGTCAGCTCCCGAGGCGTGGCCGTAGGCGCGCAGCCCGTTGCGGGATGCCCCGCCGAGGAGCTGGTAGACCGGCATTCCGGCCATTTTGCCCTTGATGTCCCACAGTGCCATGTCCACGGCGGCGATCGCGGCCATGGTCACGGGCCCGCGGCGCCAGTACGAGGAGCGGTACAGGAACTGCCAGGTGTCCTCGATCCGGTGCGGGTCCTTGCCGATCAGCAGCTGGGCAACGTGTTCTTTGAGGTAGGCGGCAACGGCCAGCTCGCGGCCGTTCAGGGTGGCATCTCCGAGGCCCGTCACACCGTCCTCGGTGGTGATCCGGAGGGTCACGAAGTTGCGGGAGGGACTGGTCACGAAGACGTCAGCGGCAATGATTTTCACTGCAGGTCCTTTCGAAGGGGGTCGGGTGCCTCTGTAGAAGTGGAGGCGGGCTTGTCGAAGCTTCCCAGCAAGCTTTCGATCAGTCGCACTACGGAGTCGTCACCGGCCACTATGGGGTCCACCAAGGCCACGAGGCCACGGATCCGTTCCGTACCGGTAAGCAGGTTGGCCGCGTCCACGGCGTCAGCCAGGGGGTCTTGGAAGGATGCACTTGCGGCCGTGAAGTCCATCCATGCCGCAATCATGGCCGCAGCAGCCGCCCCGGACCTGCCGGCTGCGCGTTCGGCCTGCAGGACCGGAACAGCGCGCATCCGCAACTTGGTGCTGCCGTCCAGCGCAATCTGGGCGAGGTTGTGCGCAATCCTGGCGTTGCCGAAACGGGCCAGCAGGGCGGCACGGTACGCAGGGATCTGCAGGTCCGCCGTCGCTTCCGTCCCTGACAGGTTGGCCTCAGCCTCGTCCCAGAATGCTTCCACGGCCTGGAGGCACACAGGGTCTGCCAAGGCCTCCGCCACGGTGCTGTGCCCCCGCAGCTGCCCGGCGTAGGCCAGCAGCGAATGGGCGCCGTTGAGCAGCCAGAGCTTGCGGTTTTCATAGGGTTCGATGTCCTCAACGAACAACGCTCCCGCGTCTTCCCAGCGCGGGCGGCCGGCGGGGAAGTCCCCGCTCAGCACCCAGCTCGAAAAGGGTTCAGCAATGACCGGCGAGGAGTCCCCGTAGCCGGAGGCGGCCTGGACACCGGCGATGTCCTCCCCGGTGGTACGCGGGGTGATGCGGTCAACTGAGGTGCTGACAAAGCTGACCTCCTTGGCGATCCAGGCGGCCAGGCCGGCGTCCAACGCACCGGCGAAGCCCGCCACGGCCTCCCGCGCCACGGCGCCGTTGTTGGAGAGGTTGTCGCAGCAGACCACGGCCAGCGGACCGGACCCTGCATCGCGGCGTGCTCCCAGTGCCAGCACCAGCCGGCCAAGGGGGGTGGCCGGGGCGTCTCCGGAGGCCAGCCGGACAAGGTCAGCGGCGACGCCGGGTGCTGTGGTGTCGAGCTTGCCGTCGGCGCCCAGGCCGTAGGCCGCCTCGGTGATGGTCAAGGTGACCACTGCCGTGGCCGGCGCTGCCACCAGCCGGGCCAGCCGGGCCACATCCGCGCCATCCAGGGCCTCCACAATGCTGCCCACCACGGTGAAGGAGTCGCCGTTGTCCGCGCGCTCCACCAGCGTGTACAGCCCGTCCTGTTCCGCGAGGGCAACCGCGGCATCGGGGCGGCGGCCGGTGAAGGCGGCGATGCCCCAGTCCGCGGCGTCAGGGGCCTGCTGGGTATACCAGGCCTGGTGCGAGCGGTGGAAGGCGCCAAGGCCCAGGTGGACAATCCGCACTGGGGCCTTGGGCAATGGGCGAACCGTGCGGTTCAGCTGTGGAATGGTCGCAGCCGGAGCCGGCGTGGCAGCGTGGTTCAGCTCGGTGCTCACAGCTTGAACACCCGCCGGGGCGACCCGTCCACGATGTCCACGATGAGTTCGTGGGCGCGCTCTTCGCTGACGCGGTGTTCGGCCACCAGCCGGGCCAGGAACGAAGCTTCGATCCGGCGTGAGGCGTCGTGCCGGGCCGGGATGGAGCAGAAGGCCCGGGTGTCGTCGATGAAGCCGGAGGAACGCGAGAATCCGGCGGTCTCCGTGACGGCGGACCGGAACCGCAGCATCGCATCCGGTGCGTCCAGGAACCACCACGGCGCGCCCAGGTATACGGACGGGTAGAAGCCGGCCAGCGGGGCCAGTTCGCGGGAGAACACGGTCTCATCCAGGGTGAACAGCACCAGGTGAAAATCCTTGGCGGTACCGAAGTCCTGCAGGACCGGCCGGATGGCCTCGGTGTAGTTGATGGCGAACGGAATGTCATGACCGGTGTCGGCACCAAAGGTGGTGAAGGTTGGTTCGTGGTGGTTGCGGTACGAGCCGGGGTGGATGGTCATCACCAGGCCGTCCTCCACCGACATCCTGGCCATCTGGTACATCATGTGGGCTTCGAAGTCGTCGCGGTCCCGGGCCGTCGCCGTGCCCGATCGGGCGCGGTCGAACAGCTTCGCGGCGTCCGCGGCGTCAAGCTTGAGGGTGGCGGGGGTGCGGACGCCGTGGTCCGCCGAGACCGCGCCGTGGTCCACGAAATAACGACGCCGGTTTTCCAGGGCGGTGAGGTAGGCGCCATAGCCCGTGCCGCCGTCGCCCGCTGCCGCGATGAGCCGGTCCACGTTCTCCCCCCACGCGGGGTGGGCGATGTTGAGGTAGGCGTCCGGGCGGAAGGTGGGCAGGACGCGCCCGTGGAACGTGGGGTCCTGGGCAATGGCCCTGTGACTGTCCAGCGTGTCCAGCGGCTCATCGGTGGTGGCCAGGACCTCGATGTTGAAGTCCTTGAACAGCTCGCGGGGCCGGAAGCCGGGTTCCTGGAGCTTCGCGGAAATGGCGTCATAGCTGGCGTCGGCAGTGTCCGCGCCCACCTCCCCTTCGAGGCCAAAGACGCTGGAGAACTGGGTGCGGAGCCAGTATCCGGACGCGGTGCCCTCGAACAGCGGCCATGCCCTGCAGAACTCGCGCCAGACGGAACGGCTGTCCGGCTGCGATCCGGTGGATTCCCGGAGCCGGTCCAGCGGGACGCCGCTGGCATGGATCAGCCGGGTGACGTAATGGTCCGGGCTGACCAGCAACGCTGCCGGGTCCGGGAAAGGTGTGTTCTGCTCGATGACGGAGGCATCAACGTGCCCGTGCGGGGAAAAGATGGGGAGGTCCCGGACGCGCTGCAGGAGGTCCCGCGCGATGCTGCGCGTTCCTGGATCCGCGGGCAGGAGCCTGTCTGGGTTGGCGGCAATCGACAGTGACATACGTCCATGGTCCGGCCGGGCAGCCGCTCTTGTCAACCGGTTGCCAAAATTGCCATTCTTGTTTCCGTTTAGCGCTGGCCTGCCGCGAGGAGCCGTCCACTGGAGCCGCGGAGCACCAGTTCGGTCTCCATCTGCAGTGTCCCTTCTGGTTCCGCGTTTCCCTTTCCCTGGAGCAGGTCGAGCAACCGGGCGGCCGCGCCAGCGCCGCACTCCCCCAGCGGCGAGCGCACCGTGGTCAGCGGCGGGGTGGTGAAATCCGCACCGAAGATGTCGTCGAAGCCCACGATGCTGATCTGGTCCGGCACTGCCATGCCCCCGGCCTGCAGTTCCTGCATCAGGCCGATGGCCAGGAGGTCGTTGTACGCCAGCACTGCGGTGGCGCCGGTGGACAGCACGTCGCGCGCCACCTGCCGGCCGCCGTCGACCGTTGGTTTGGTGGATTCCACCCGCACAGCCTCAAGCCGGGACCACTCACAGGCGGACTCGAAACCTTCCCAGCGCCGTGCGGACATCCACGACTGCGCGGGGCCGGCCACGAAGGCGATCCTTTTGTGTCCGTTGGCCGCGAGGCTGCGGACTGCCTCGCCGATACCTTTCCGCACGTCGGGGATGACGGAGGGCACACCCTCCACCTCGCGGTTGATGACCACCACGGGCTTGTCGCGGGCCAGGGCGCGGATGTCGTCGTCGTCCATGCGCGGACTCGCCAGGATCAGGCCGTCCGCCGTGGCCATCATGCGCCGCGCCGCGGTCAGTTCGGTGGCGGCGGATTCGGCGGATTCGGCCAGGACCAGGGTGTAGTCGCGCAGGGTGCCCGTTGTCTGGGCGCCGCGGATGATGTCGAAGAAGGTGGGGTTGGTGATGTCGGCAACGATCAGCCCGAAGGTGTTGGTCCGGCCGGTGGGCAGGGCGCGGGCGAAAGGATTGACCTGGTAGTTCAGCTCGGCGGCCGCGTCCTGGATGAGTTTCTGCGTCTTGGCACTGACCCTGCCGGGCTTGCTCAGTGCCCTGGACACTGTTGAAGGGTTTACGCCGGCTACCTTGGCGATGTCGTAGATGGTGGCATTGCCCTTGCCGTCCCGGGGCTGCTTCTTCGCAGCCTCCGGGGTTGCGGGGCTGTGAATCTTGGGTTCGGTCACCGCCCCATCCTAACGAGGACACTCTTCGAGCCCGGCCGCAGGCAGGTCAACGCATATTCTTGGCCAGCAAACCGAAAACCCGCCACGACGTTTGGATCAGGTCACATATTTCCAGGGTTTGCTGCTGGATACCATGAGTTGACCGGACAGAGCCGTCCGATGGGATCGATGCAGAAGGACACTCATGACTGCGGTGACGGTGGACGATATCCTCGCGGATCTCCCCCTGGGTTTCGCCACCCTGGTCCTGCGGCCGGCGTCGGCCAGCCCTGCCATCGAGCGGTTCCTGATCGTGGACGCCGACGATGAAGCGCCCGACGCCGCAGCCGCCTTCGTCCTGCTGATCGGGGTCCGCGGCCGGTCCGCGTTGCCGGCACTGCGCCGGCTCCTGAAGAAGAGCCCTCCACCGGTGGTGGCCGTGAAGGGAAGCCGCGGGGAACTGTCCGAGGCCGAGGAACTCCTGCGCGATGCCGGCACCGGACTGCTGCTGGTGGATCCCGGCGCGGACTGGGACCGGCTGCTGTCCATTGCCAAGGACAGGATCCAGCCGCCGAGCTACCAGAGTGAAGTGCTCACGCTGCTGGAGGAGGACCTTTTCGCCATCGCCCAGACCACCGCACGGCTCACCTCCAGCCATGTGGTCATCGAGGACGCGGCCAACAAAGTGCTGGCGTACTCCACCGTCTCCAACGACATCGACGAACTCCGCAAGGCATCGATCCTGGCGCGCCGCGGACCCCGCAAATACGAGCTGCTGCTCAAGGACCTGGGCGCCTACCGCGAACTGCACGGAACCCGGCTGCCCGTGCGCGTCCCGGCCCGGCCGCAGGACGGGCTGCGCGAACGCGTGGCCATCACGCTCTTTGCCGGCGACCGCATCATGGGCTACATCTGGCTCCAGGAGACGGGAGCCGGTTTCGGGCCCGACGTCGACCATGTGCTGAAGGGTTCCGCTGCGCGGACCTCCGCCGAACTGATCCGGTACCGCAACCAGCAGTCCGTGCACATGCGTGAAGACCGCGTGGCACGGATCCTGTCCGGCCCGGCGGAAGCCGCGGCCAGCGCCCACAGTGAAAAGCTCCCGGCGGAGCGCCCGGCTGCCCTGATCCTGATTGGCATGTCGGAGGCCGAAGCGCAGGCCGACGATGCCGCACTCAAGCACGGCGAACTCGCCAACCTGGCGTCCATCCACGCCGCTGCCTACAAGGCGTCCGCCGTGGTGGGGCAGTTCAAGGGGGACACGGCCATCATCGTTCCAGGCCTGCAGTCTGCCGCGGCCGAACCCGGGCTGCGGAGCCTCGCAGAGTCCATCATCAAGGACGCACGGAAGCACCTGGGCATCAGCCCCTTTGCCGCCGTCGGCCCGGTGGTTCCGGACCTGCTGTCCATCCACTCGGTGACCCGCATGACCGAGGCCCTCCTGGACTGCGTGGGCAGGTCCGGGGATATGTCCGTGGGAACGGTGGACGATTTCGAGGGCGAGATCCTGTTCCGGGAGGCAGTCCGGAACTTCTCGGCCTCCACGTTCCGCCACCGCAGCCTTTCACGGCTGCTGCGGGAGGACGGCGAACTGGCCGAAACCCTGCGGGCGTACTTTGACGCCGCGCTTGACGTCGCCGCCTGCGCGCGCCGGATGCAGCTGCACAAGAACACCGTTTACTACCGGATCAGCAAGGCGTCGCGGGTCACCGGCCTGGACTTCAGCAACCCCCGCGACGCGCTGGTGGCCCTGCTCCACGTCCAGGAGTGGGCCGGGACCCCTTCCAACGAAACCTCAGGCAGGAAATGACAACAACACTCCAGGCACCGCCGCTGGGACCGCTCCTCGACGACATCGTCCTCCGCCACCGGCCGGAAAGGGAGTCAGGCAGCATCCCGGGAAACATTCCCCTCCTGGCGGACGTCCCCTTCAACAGATTCGGCATCGCCGTCGCCACCACGTCCGGAGAAGTGTTCAGCGCCGGCGATGCAACCACGCCCTTCTCCATCCAAAGCATCTCCAAGGTGTTCACCCTGGCCATGGCGCTTCGCGGAGACAGCACAGGATCGCTGTGGTCCCGTGTCCTGCGCGAACCCTCCGGCACGCCCTTCAACTCCCTGGTCCAGCTCGAGGTGGAGCACGGCATCCCCCGGAACCCCTTCATCAACGCCGGCGCCCTGGTGGTCACGGACCACCTGATGGACAAGGCGCCCGACGCCGCCGCCCGGCTCCTGCGGTTCCTCACCGCGCAGGCAGCCAGCAGCGGGCCCGCTATCGATGAGGCAGCGGCAGCCGGCGAACTGGCCAACAGCAGCCGGAACCTGGCGCTGGCCCACTTCCTGAAAAACTTCGGCAACCTGCACCACTCGGCCGAAGCGGTGGTGGAGAACTACGTCCGGCAGTGTTCCATCATGATGACCTGCGCAGACCTGGCCAAGGCCGGGCTGTTCCTGGCCCGGGCCGGGCAGGGATCGCTGGGTCCCGTGCTGTCCCCCAGCGATGCAAAACGCGTCGGTTCCATCATGCTGACGTGCGGCATGTACGACGCCGCGGGCGAGTTCGCCTACCGTGTAGGCCTTCCGGGAAAGAGCGGGGTGGGCGGGGGAATCCTGGTCATCGTTCCGGGCGAGTGCGCCATCTGTGTCTGGAGTCCGCGGCTGGACGCCAAAGGCAACTCGCTGGCCGGTACTGCCGCTCTCGCCGATCTTTCCGACCTCACCGGCTGGTCCGTTTTCTGACCCACGCGCCCCTGATCCGGGCGCGCCGCACCACCCCACCTCTTTCCTTCCCAGCAGGATCTTCTCCGTATCGAAAGGATCACCCATGCCCATCAACCCCAAAGACAAGGTTGTACAGGACCACAAGGTCGCACCGGACCACGTGATCGACGGTGGTCATGCCCATGCTTCTGAGTCGGCGTTGCATGCCGAGGACCAGGGCTACCACAAGAACTTGAAGCCCCGGCAGATCCAGATGATCGCGATCGGCGGCGCGATCGGTACCGGCCTGTTCCTGGGCGCCGGCGGCCGGCTCAACGCCGCGGGCCCATCCCTGGTCATCGCCTACGCCGTCTGCGGGTTCTTCGCGTTCCTCATCCTCCGCGCCCTGGGCGAACTGGTCCTGCACCGGCCCTCCTCAGGCTCCTTCGTCTCCTACGCCCGCGAATTCTTCGGCGAAAAAGCCGCGTTCGTCTCCGGCTGGTTCTACTGGATCAACTGGGCCACCACCACCATCGTGGACATCACCGCCGCCGCCCTCTACATGAACTTCTTCGGCAACTACATCCCCTGGATGGCAGCCGTCCCCCAATGGACCTGGGCCCTCACCGCCCTCATCGTCGTCCTCGCCCTGAACCTCGTCTCGGTCAAGGTCTTCGGCGAAATGGAATTCTGGTTCGCCCTGATCAAAGTCGCAGCCCTGGTCATCTTCCTCATCGTCGGCACCTACTTCGTCATCTTCGGCACCCCCGTGGACGGCCAACAAGTCGGCATCAGCCTCCTGACCGACAACGGCGGGATCTTCCCCAACGGCCTGCTCCCCATGATCATCCTCATGCAGGGCGTCCTCTTCGCCTACGCCTCCATCGAACTCGTCGGCACCGCCGCCGGCGAAACCGAAAACCCCGAAAAAATCATGCCCAAAGCCATCAACTCCGTCGTCTTCCGCATCGCCGTGTTCTACGTCGGCTCCGTCATCCTCCTGGCCCTGCTGCTGCCCTACACCTCCTACGAAAAAGGCGTCAGCCCCTTCGTGACCTTCTTCGGCTCCATCGGCATCCAGGGCGTGGACGTCATCATGAACCTCGTCGTCCTCACCGCCGCCCTCTCCTCCCTCAACGCCGGCCTCTACTCCACCGGCCGCATCCTGCGCTCCATGTCCGTCAACGGCTCCGCCCCCAAATTCGCGGGCCGCATGAACAAAGCCGGCGTCCCCTACGGCGGCATCGCCATCACCGCCGGTGTCTCCCTCCTCGGCGTCCCCCTGAACTACCTCGTCCCCGCCCAAGCCTTCGAAATCGTCCTCAACGTCGCCTCCGTCGGCATCATCATGACCTGGGCCACCATCGTCCTGTGCCAGATCCAGCTCCACCGCTGGGCCAACAAAGGCTGGCTGACCCGCCCCTCCTTCCGCATGATCGGCGCCCCCTACACCGGCTACCTCTCCCTCCTCTTCCTCACAGGCGTCCTCATCATGGCCTTCATCGAATCCCCCCTCACCATGCTCGTCACCGCCATCGCCTCCGCCCTCATGGTCATCGGCTGGTACGCCTGCCGCACCCGCATCCGCGACATCGCCCAAACCCGCGAAGGCCACACCGGACTCTCCCCCGTCATCGCCAACCCACCCGCCAACACCTTCAGATAAAACCCACCCTGACCAAAGCCGTCCGAACAGCCAAAGAAAGCCCATGACAACGGAAACCGAAGCAACCCCCGCCGAATCCCCCACCCAGCCTGCCGCCGTCGCAAACCCTGCTGACGCCAGCCCGCAGCCGGGCCAGCCGCCCGCACCCCAGGCCAGCCCGCCGGCGCTGAAATCAGCCGGGCACGTCATCGTCGATTCGCTGGTGGCACATGGGTGGACCGCACCTACGTGGTGCCGGGCGAAAGCTTCCTGGACGTGCTGGACGGCCTGCACGGCTCCAGCATCGACACCATCGTCTGCCGGCACGAGGGCGGCGCCGCCTACATGGCCGAGGCGGACGGAAAGATGAACCAGCGCCCGGGCATCGCCATGGTGACCCGGGGGCCTGGCGCCGCAAACGCCCATGTTGGGCTGCATACCGCCTGGCAGGACTCCACCCCCATGCTGCTGTTCGTGGGTCTGATACCGTTCGCGCACCGGGACCGGGAGGCATTCCAGGAGTTCGACATCAAGGCCTGGTTCGATACCGGCGCGAAGCGCGTGATGGTCCTTGACCATGCGGAGCGAGCGTCCGAGATCGTGGCCGAGGCGATGTTCGCTGCCATGAGCGGCCGGCCGGGTCCGGTGGTGGTGGGCCTGCCCGAGGACATCATCCGGCAGCAGATTGACCCGGCACTGCACCCTGCCATCCCGGTAGCGGCCGGCGGCATGAGCCGCACCGACGCCGCAGCCCTGGAAGCCGCCCTGGCGGAATCCAGCAAGCCGCTCTTCGTCACCGGCGGCAATGACTGGACGCAGGAGGCGGCAGACCAGCTGACCGGCTGGCTGGAACGGCACCACATCCCGGCCGCGGCTGAATGGCGGACCCAGGGCACCGTGTCCTTCGATTCACCCTCCTACGTCGGCCCCATCGGCTACGGCCGTCCCCGCCCCACGTACGACCTCCTGGAGGAAACCGACCTCCTGGTGTTTGTGGGAACCGTGCCCGGGGACGTCATCACGGACGGATTCGTCTGCCGGCAGGACTGGACCAAGGAGAACTTCCTGGTGACCATCGATCCCTCCCTGCGCGGCCGGTCCGGACCGGTGTCCCGGCAGATCCTGGCCAAGCCGGAAGCCTTCGTCCGCGACCTCGCGGGGATCAGCCTGCCGGTCAAGGAGGAGTGGAAGGCATGGACGGGGAGAATGCGGACCGAGCAGCAACGGTTCGCCGCCCTGCCCCCGGCCTCCCCTGCACTGGGCCGGGCGCGGATGGACACCCTGATGGCGAACCTGGTGCCGCGGCTTCCGGAGGATTCAATGGTGACTTTCGGCGCGGGCGAGCACACCAACTGGGCCCACCGGTACTTCCCCACCCGCCGCTACGCCTCCATGATCAGCGCCCGCAACGGCTCCATGGGCTACTCCGTCCCGTCCGCCATCGCGGCATCCCTGGCTGAACCACGACGACGGGTGGTCACCATTGCCGGGGACGGCGAGTTCCTGATGAACGGGCAGGAGCTGGCCACCGCCGCCCAGTACGGGGCCACCCCGCTGGTGGTGGTGATGGACAACCAGGAATACGGCACCATCCGCACCCACCAGGAGCGCCAGTACCCGGAACGGGTCTCCGGGACCCAACTGAGGAATCCCGATTTTGGCCTGATGGCCAGGGCTTTCGGCGGTTTCGGCATCACCGTTACCGAGGACAGGGACGTACCTGCGGCGCTGGACGCCGCCCTTGCGGCAATTGACCGGGACGGCGTCTTTGCGCTGGTCCACCTCGTGGTGGAGCAACGCGTCAAGGCTTACTGAGCCCTAACGCAAGGAGGAGCGGACGAC
>NZ_BMKU01000007.1:0-129706 GCF_014644495.1 Pseudarthrobacter polychromogenes | reverse complement strand
GGCTCCGCCGTCGTCCGCTCCCTGTGTTGCATGCGTGGCCGGAACGCGTGGCCGGGCAGGCGCCTTGGCACCATTTTCGTCAATATTGTTGAACAATCTTGGATTCTCGTGCATCCTAAAGAGACCACTTCAACGAGACGAGAATCACTATGGCCTCCATTGACCTCAACAGCGACGTCGGCGAATCCTTCGGCAACTGGACCATGGGCGACGACGCCGCCATCTTCCGCTCCGTCTCCAGCGCGAACATCGCGTGCGGCTTCCACGCCGGCGACCCCTCCACGATTGCCCAGACCTGCCGCGACGCCGTCGCCGCCGGCATCAGCATCGGCGCCCACGTGGGGTACCGCGACCTTGCAGGCTTCGGCCGCCGCTTCCTGGACTGCTCCCCCACGGAACTCGCGGATGACGTGCTCTACCAGCTGGGAGCCCTGGAAGGCATTGCCCGCGCAGCCGGCGGCCGGATCAGCTACGTAAAACCCCACGGGGCGCTGTACAACACCATCGTGACCCATCAGGTGCAGGCGCAGTCAGTGGTGGATGCGGTCAAAGCCTTCGGCGGGGACCTGCCGATGCTGCTGTTGCCGGGTTCGGTGGCACTGGCCGCCGCCGAGGCAGCCGGCCTCCGCGGAGTAGCCGAGGCCTTCGCGGACCGCGCCTACAACCCGGACGGAACACTGGTGTCCCGCCGCGAACCCGGCGCCGTCCTCCATGACGAGGATGCTGTGGCAGCCAACATGGTGCGGCTGGCCACCGAGGGCACCATCGTTGCCCGGGACGGGTCCACCATCAAAACCTCGGCCGAAAGCATCTGCCTGCACGGCGACACCGCCGGCGCCGTGTCCATGGCGGCCGCGGTCCGCCGCGAACTCGAAGCAGCCGGCGTGGACATCAGGAGCTTCGTGTGAGTTCCCCGGAGATACGCTGGGCCGGGCCCCGGGCCCTGCTCCTGGAGCTGGACTCCCTTGACGCAGTGCTGTCCCTGCACTCCCGCCTCAGGGACAACCCGGCTGCGGGACAGGTCGATGTGCTCGCGGCGGCACAAACAGTGCTGGTTGTCTTCGACTCCCGCGCCAGCGCCCGCGCTGCCCGCGGGTCCCTCGCCCGGGTCGGGAGCATGCCGGCTGGCGCCGCTGCCGTCCAGGACAAGCCGGTGCACATCGAGGTGGTGTACGACGGCGAAGACCTTGCGGAGGTGGGCGAGCTCACCGGCATGGGGCCCGAGGGAGTCGTCGCCGCCCACACCGGCCAGCTGTGGACCGCCGCCTTCGGCGGGTTCGCGCCCGGTTTCGCCTACCTTGTAGGGGAAACGGACGCCCTGAACGTTCCCCGGCGCGGCACCCCGCGGACCGCCGTGCCTGCCGGATCGGTGGCCCTGGCCGGCAACTTCTCGGCCGTGTATCCGCGGCGGTCACCGGGCGGCTGGCAGCTCATCGGGCACACCGCCACGCGCATGTGGGACCTCCAGCGCGAGCAGCCCGCCCTGGTCCGCCCCGGCACCACCGTCCAGTACGTCGCGGTGCGCGAGCTCATTGAGCTCAGCCGGACGGACACGGACCAGGGTGACGGGACCCAGGCTGACGCTGCAGTTGCTGAAACACCTGCCGCCGGCCCGGCACTGGAGGTCCTTTCGCCCGGGCCACAGGCACTTATCCAGGACCTCGGGCGGCCGGGCCTGGGTGACTTGGGAGTCTCCCCGGCCGGCGCTGCAGATACTGCGAGCGCCCGCCAGGCGAACCGGCTGGTGGGAAACCTGCCCAGCGATGCCGTCATCGAAAACGTCATGGGCGGCCTTTCCGTGCAGGCTCGGGGCGAGCTGACGGTTGCGCTCAGCGGTGCGGGCGCGGCGGCGGACATCCGTAGCGAGGGTGGCAGCAGCAGGCCAGCGCCGATGTACGCCCCCTTCCCCCTGCACGACGGCGAGAGCCTCCACCTCGGAGTGCCGGAGGCAGGCCTGCGCACCTACCTCGCCGTCCGCGGCGGGATCGATGTTCCTCCAGTGCTGGGGAGCCGCTCCACGGACCTGATGTCGGGCATCGGCCCGGCCCCGCTGGCCGCCGGAACGGTGCTGCCCGTCGGCGCCGTGGACAGCGCCCGGGCAGTGGGCCATGCCGAACCGCCTGCCCTGCCGGAAGACCTCTCACCAGGCGCCGGCGGCAAGCCCGTGGTGCTGCGCATCACCACCGGCCCCCGCCACGACTGGTTCACGCCCCGCTCCCTCGCGGCCCTGACCGGGCAGGAGTGGACCGTGACCGCCGAATCGAACCGCATCGGCGTCCGGCTGGACACCGGACCGTCCGCGCCCGGAGCCGCCGACGGCACCCCGCTGGAACGGGCACGCGAAGGGGAACTCCCCAGCGAAGGCGTGGTGGCCGGCTCGCTGCAGGTCCCGCCGTCGGGCCTTCCCGTCCTGTTCCTCGCCGACCATCCGGTCACCGGAGGCTATCCCGTGATCGGTGCCGTTATTCCCGAAGACCTTCCTGCCGCAGCGCAGCTTCCTCCGGGCGCCACCCTGCGTTTCGTGGAGGTTGACCCCGAAACTCTGCAGCACCCGGCCCCTCTCCCGAGCACGCGAAAGAAGCAATGATGAAAAAAGTCCTGATCGCCAACCGCGGTGAAATTGCCGTCCGGATTGCCCGCGCCTGCACCGACGCTGGCCTGGTCTCCGTGGCCGTGTACTCGGACCCGGATGCGGACGCGCTGCACGTGCGCCTCAGCGACGAGGCCTACGCGCTGGGGGGCTCAGCCAGCTCGGAAACCTACCTGGACATCCCTAAGCTCCTGGCTGTCGCTGCCCGGTCCGGCGCCGACGCCGTCCACCCCGGCTACGGTTTCCTTTCGGAGAACGCCGACTTTGCGCAGGCAGTGCTCGACGCCGGACTCACGTGGGTGGGCCCCTCGCCGGACGCGATCCGCAGCCTGGGCAACAAGGTCACCGCCCGCGAAATTGCGGTCCGCGCGGGTGCGCCCCTGGTCCCCGGTTCCGACGGACCGGTAGCTGACGCCGACGCGGTCCGCGCCTTTGCCGCGGAATTCGGGGTCCCCGTGGCCATCAAGGCGGCCTTCGGCGGCGGCGGCCGGGGCCTTAAGATCGCGCACCGGATGGAGGACATTGACGACGCCTTCGACTCCGCGGTCCGTGAGGCGACAGTGGCGTTCGGCCGGGGCGAGTGCTTTGTGGAGCGCTTCCTGGACCGGCCGCGGCACGTGGAGGCCCAGGTCCTGGCCGACACCCACGGGAACGTGGTGGTGGTGGGCACGCGGGACTGCTCCCTGCAGCGCCGCAACCAGAAGCTGGTGGAAGAGGCACCGGCACCGTTCCTGACCGCGGAGCAGCGCACCCGCATCCACGAGTCCGCGCGCGCCATCTGCCGTGAGGCCGGCTACACCGGTGCCGGCACGGTGGAGTACCTGGTGGCCCCCGACGGCGTGATTTCGTTCCTGGAGGTGAACACCCGCCTGCAGGTGGAGCACCCCGTCACCGAAGTGACGTCCGGGCTGGACCTGGTGCGGGAGCAGTTCCGGATCGCGGACGGGCTGCCCGTGTCCGTCACCGAGGACCCGGCACCCACCGGCCATGCGTTCGAGTTCCGTCTCAACGCCGAGGACGCCGGCCGGGGCTTCCTGCCGGCCCCCGGACCGGTGGACGTGTTCGAGGCGCCCACCGGAGCCGGGATCCGCGTGGATTCCGGTGTACGGTCCGGCTCCGTCATTCCTGCCGAATACGACTCCCTGATGGCCAAGCTGATCGTCCACGGCGAGGACCGCCAGCAGGCCCTGCGCCGCGCACGTGCCGCCCTGGACGAGCTGCGGATCGAGGGCGTCCCCACCGTTCTTCCGTTCCACCGCGCCGTGGTGCGGGATCCCGACTTCACCGCGCCGGACCGGCTGGGCGTGTTCACCACCTGGATTGAAACGGAGTTCGCCGGCCGTCTGGCCGCCTCCCTGCAGACCGGCGCCCAGGGCCCCCTGGCCCGGCGCGAAACCCTGACTGTCGAAATCGACGGGAAGGCCGTCCAGCTCGGTCTGCCCGCAAAGGTATTCCACGCCCTGCTCCACGGCGGAGGGGCCGCCGTCGAACCTTCTGCAGGCACGGAGAGCGCCGACGCGGACGGCGAGGTCACCGCCCCCATGGGCGGGAACCTGGTCAAGTGGGTGGCCGGTGACGGCGCCGGGGTTGGTGCCGGGGAGCCTGTTGCCGTTTTGGAGGCCATGAAGATGGAAACCGTGGTGGTTGCCTCTGCCACCGGAACCTTCCGGCGCGGCGGCCAGGAACCGGGCGCCGCCGTGGCCCGCGGCGAGGTGCTGGGTACTGTCGGCTAGCATCGTTAGTCGAACGGGAATGGGGGAAAGCAATGAACACTCCGGCAGACGGTACAGCCGAACACGCACACACCACGGCCTGGATCGCGTCGGTGCTGCGCACCCGCATCGCCGCGGGTGAACTGACCCCGGGCTCCAAGCTGTCCGAGGAGCCGCTGTGCGCAGCACTCGGCGTTTCACGCAACACCCTGCGCCAGGCGTTCACCACGCTCGTCAGCGAATCCATTGTGACGCGCATACCAAACCGCGGCGTCTTTGTGGCCTCACCCGGCGTCGACGAAGTTCGCGAAATCTACCGCGTGCGGCGGATGATTGAGCCTGCTGCCGTCCTGTGGGGCGAGCTGACGCCCCAGGTGCTGGAGGGACTGGAAACCATTGTGCAGCGGGCGCAGCAGGCCCGGGACAGCGGATCCGTGCCCGCCATGGCCGATGCCAACCAGGCACTGCACGGGGCCGTGGTTGCCCTGACCGGCAGCGCGTCGCTGCAGGAGCTCATGGACCGGGTGCTGGCCGAAATGCGGCTGGTGTTCCACTCCATGGCTTCGGCACCGGACTTCCACAGCCACTACGTGGACCGCAACGTGGCACTGGTGAAGCGCCTGCGCGCCGGCGAACGCCAGGAGGCTGCAGAGGGACTGCGCGCCTACCTGGACGAGGCCGAGGCGGAGCTGCTGGTGCACCTGGGCGCGGAGCAGGACCGCCGGTCCGGTATGCGACAGCGCGCCGGATAGGCACGCAGCCGAAACATACAAATGTGGGGCAGGAGACTCCTCCTGCCCCACATTTTGTTCTCTAAGTTGTCCTTGGGCGCCTACGGCACACGTTGTTATAAGCGGCGCCTACGGCACCAGGTAGTCGCTGTCCCGGGCGTCCGTGATCAGCATGTGGCCGGGCGCATGGCCGATGGCCAGCGGGGGCCGCGACTGCATCACGGCCGCCTGCGGCGTCACTCCGCAGGCCCAAAACACCGGGATGTGGCCGGCCGGGATCTCCACGGCGTCGCCGAAATCGGGCCGGCCCAGATCGGCGATGCCCAGCTCCCCCGGGTTGCCCACGTGGACCGGGGCGCCGTGCACGGCAGGGTACCGCGAGGTGATGCGGACGGCGTCCGCAACCTGCGAGGCCGGTACCGGGCGCATGGAAACCACCATCGGACCGGACATTGACCCTGCCGGGTCACATGCCCGGTTGGTCCGGTACATGGGCACGTTCACGCCCTGGTCGATATGCGCGATCCGGATGCCCCCGTCCTGCAGGGCTGCCTCGAAAGTGAAGGAGCAGCCGATCAGGAACGTCACAAGGTCGTCCTGCCAGTAGCCGGTGATATCCGTGGGCTCGTCCACTTTTTCGCCGTTCCTGTAGACGGTGTACTTGGGGACGTCCGTGCGGATGTCCCCGCCGGCCAGCAGCGGCCCGGTGGTGTGGCCCGGTTCGAGGATGCCCAGGATGGGGCACGGCTTGGGGTTGCGCTGGGCGAACAGCATCAGGTCGAAGGCATGCTCCCGCGAAATCGACAGGACGTTGGCCTGCGCGTAGCCGCGGGACCAGCCCGAGGTCGGCTCCACGAGTCCGGCTCGGAAAGCGGCGCGGGCTTCTGCGGGGAGGATGGACGCGCGGCTGGTCATGACCACAGCTTCGCCAGGCCCAGCACGGAGTTCCAGCCAAGGAACAGCGTGAGCAGCCAGGTGAGGACGCCGACAATCAGAAGCCATTTGGGGTAGGCGTAACCGTGCATGAGGTCGCGGCGCCGCCAGGCAACCCAGAGGAGGATCCCGAAGCCCACCGGGAGGATCAGCCCGTTGAAGGCACCGGCGAAGATCAGCAGCTGCTGCGGGGCCTGGCCAAGGAACAGGTAGGCCGTGGCGCAGCCTGCGATGAAAACGACAGTGATGAGGTTGCGCTTACGTTCGGGAGTCCGGGACGAGGTGATGAAGGAAACAGAGGTGAAGGCGGCTCCGATGACCGATGTGACGGCGGCGGCCCAGAGCACGATGCCGAACATGCGGGTGCCGATCTCGCCTGCAGCTGCACCGAAGGCTTCCGCAGCCATGTTGTTGCTGGTGAGCACCGTGCCGCCGGCCACCACCCCGAGGATGGCCAGGAACAACAGGACGCGCATGATGCCCGTGACGATAATGCCCAGAACCGAGCTGCGGGTGATCTCCCTGACATGTTCAATGCCCGTGGCCCCGGAATCCAGCATCCGGTGCGCGCCGGCGTAGGTGATATAGCCGCCCACGGTTCCACCAACGAGCGTGGTGATGATCAGGAAGTCCACCGTCTCCGGCAGGAAGGTGTTCTTAAGGGCCTCGCCGACGGGCGGGGCGGCAACGATGGCCACGTAGATCATCAGCAGGATCATCACGGCGCCCAGGAGCACCACGATCCGGTCCAGCGCCATCCCTGCCTTCTTGCTCAGGAAGATCAGGATGGCGACGAGCGCGGAAACGGCGCCGCCGATCTTGGGATCAACGCCGAGCATGGCATTGGCTCCGAGTCCGGTTCCGGCAATGTTGCCGATGTTGAAGACGACGCCGCCAAGGAAGACCAGGCCGGCCAGGAACCACCCGACGCCGGGAATCACCTTGTTGCCGAGCTCCTGCGCGCGCAGCCCCGAAACGCCGATAACGCGCCAGACGTTCATCTGGACTGCGATGTCGATGAGGATCGACGCGAGGATGGCGAAAGCGAAGGCTGCGCCAATCTGGGCGGTGAAGACCGTGGTCTGGGTGATGAAGCCGGGCCCGATGGCACTGGTGGCCATCAGGAACATGGCTCCCAGGAGGGCCGTGCGCCGAGCCGAGGAGCTCAGGTTCAGTTTTGTGCTGGTTTCTGCCATGGGTCCGTCCAATATTAAGGGTGACTGGAGTCACAGTGGTCGTCCCGACTGACATTACAGGTTGTTGAACAATCGGCGCAAGGTATTGTTCAACAACTTTTTTCTGGGCGGTCAAATCCCTATTCAACGAAAGAAGGCCGGGACCCCTCGGATCCCAGCCTTGCGGTCGCCGGCCGTTCGCCGGGCGGCTGAACAGCTACAGCCTGTCGGTCCGTTCCTCGCCGCCCTTGTGGCCCGAGCCCCGGAGATTCTCCTGCACCTTGCCGAACAGGTCCTTGATGGTGGACTCGGCGTTGGAGATGACATCCACCTGCAGGTATACCGGGTGGCTGACCGGGAGATCGTATTCATCCTTCAGGTGGGTGCCGCCCGAGACGCCGGCAAGGGACAGGTACACCATGGCCTCCGTGCGGGCTATTCCAGCGATCTTCCCGAACACCACAGTGAACTCGTTCGGCTGGAAGCTGACCGTGTGGCCAACATGCCCGCGGTCCAGTTCACCGGCGGGAACGGCCTTCTCTGACTGGCTTCCGGTGTAGTCCATGAACTTCTCCTCAAGATCGGCAGTTACGCTCGCAGTCTACGCGGGCCCGAAGTGGCGGTACATACCCGGCGGGCGGGCCTGCACCGGCCCGGCCGGAGCGCGCACCAGCCCTTCCCGCCGGTAGAATCTGAACGGCCATCGTTTAAAACGGCGCCGCCGTCCGCGGCCCGTTCCGTCATGGGAGGGGGACCATCCGTGCTGGCGCATCGTCCCCGGACGCCCTTCCACCTCTTCCGGGCCACTGCCGTGGCAACCGTCATCCTGGCGCTTGCGGCCGGAGCGCACCTCGCTGCCGGCGGGGAGCTCCCCGCGCCCGCCATCATGCTGGCCGTGCTGTCCCTGACCGCGCTCGGCAGCACCACTGCAACACGCCTGCGCCTGGGATTCCCCGCCCTGGCGGCGCTCCTGGGCGGCGGGCAGCTGGCGCTCCATGAGGTCTTCACGGCCTTCAGTTCCTCCGGCGCCGCCGTGGGATCCGGCACCGGCACACCCCATGGCAGCCACTTCGCCGAAACCGGCCTCCTCGCCCCGGCGGCGGACCATCTCACCGGAGCCGCGGCAACAGCCGGTCCCCTGATGCTCGCTGCGCACGTCCTGGCGACGCTGGGGTCCGCGCTGCTGCTCGCCAAAGGCGAGGCCGCACTGTGGGCGCTGGCCGCCTGGCTTCGGCCCCTTGTTGCGCTCCCCCAGCCGGTGGCGTGCGACGACGGTACCGCGCCTTTAGCTGCTTTTCCTCCTGCCGCCGCCCCGTTGCGTCCCTGGCGCAATCTCCGGCAGGACAGCCGGCGCGGCCCGCCTTCCGCCGTCGTGCTTTCCTCCTAACCCGCTCCGCGTCCTGCGGCGCCGGGCCCACAAATCTTTTAGCACCCCGGTTCCGGGCGTGCGCCGGAAAGGCAACCCATGCATACCTCCATCCTTCGACGTTCCCTGGCAGCGGCAGCAGCAACCGGAGGCGCCGCGGCACTCCTGCTGGCAGCCGCGGGCGGTGCGGCCGCCCACGTCGGCGTCACGCCGGACAAGACCTCGGCCAACTCCTATGCCCTGCTCACGTTCGCGGTCCCCCACGGCTGCGACGAGTCCGGCACCACCAGGGTGGCCATCACGCTGCCCGCGGAGCTGAACGACGCCCAGCCCACGGTCAACCCGAACTGGACCGTGGAGAAGGTGACCGAGCAGCTCCCTGAACCCAAGAAGCTCGCAGACGGCACCTCCATCACCAAGCGGACCAGCCAGATCGTCTACACCGCCAAGGCGCCCCTGGAACACCAGCTCCGGGACACCCTGATCCTCTCGGCGAAACTTCCTGATGCAGCCGGAACAACGCTGTACTTCCCCACGCTGCAGACCTGCGAAACAGGCCAGACTGACTGGTCCGAAATTCCGGCGGACGGCCAGGACCCCCATTCCCTGAAAGCACCTGCACCGTCGGTCACCGTCACGGAAGCGGCAAGCACTGACGGCCACGGCGCGGCCCCGGCCGCATCCCACTCCACCGAACAGGCCTCGGCGGTCACCGGCGGCGGGGCAGATGACGGCGGGGCAGAAGCGCGCAGCTGGGCAGGCCTGGCAGCGGGCGTCGGCGGGCTGGTACTGGGCGGTACGGCGCTGGTCCGCAGCACGGCACGGGCCCGCAAGACGACATCGCGCAGCGCGGCCGAACCCGCTGCGAAGTAGTACCGCACCAACGCAAAGCCGCACCTCAGGAGGCCCAGCCGGGCAGGGCCGTCGCTTTTGATGCCCGGATCATCACGATCCGGGCATCAAAATGCCGGGGCGGCCCGTTGCGGCGTTGACGCGGGCACCTGCTGCGGCGAAGGTGGTGCCATGAGGTCTCAGCGAATTTTCCAGGGGTTGGTCATGTCCACGGCGGCCGCGGCGGCGGCACTGATGCTCAGTGCCTGCGGGCCGGCGCAGCCGCAGTCGCAGCCGACTGCAGCAAACACCGGCACAGGCACCGGCTCGGCCAGCAGCCCAGCCAGCCCCGAAGCGTCGTCCGCGGCGCCCACGGCGTCTGCGCCGCCGTCGTCCACCGGCACACCCCCGTCCTCCGCGGCTCCCGCCCCGGGCGACCCCGCACTTTGCAAGGCGGCAGGGCTCTCGGCGGCCACCGACGCGTCAGGAGGCGGGGCGGCCGGCAGCGTATACATGAAGCTCAACCTCACCAACACCGGCTCCGAACCGTGCGTCCTCCGCGGCTATCCCGGGGTGTCCCTGACCGCTGATGCGGCCGGTGCTCCCATCGGCGCGCCGGCGGTCCGCGACGAATCCACCGCGGCGGCGGATGTCCTCCTGGCCCCCGGACAAGCCGGCTCGGCCGTGCTGCGCTACACCCAGGCCGGCAACTACTCCGACTGCGGCATAGTGGATGCGGCCGGCTACCGGATCTACCCGCCCGAGGACACGGAATCCCTGTTCCTGCCCCAGCCCACCAGGGCCTGCAGCAACAGTGCGATCACGCTGCTGGCGATCAGCCCGTTCCAGCCGGCCTGATTTCCTCCGCGGCGGGACTCCACAAAGAAACTGCAGGCGGTCCGGCAAGATGCCGGGCCACCTGCAGTTTCTCTTTGTTTGGACTTGTTCGGGGCGTGGTTACCTGGTGGCCGTGGTGGTCCGGCTGGCGCGGGCAGTGCCGCGGGACAGGGCAACACCCAGCCCGATCATGGCGACGCCGAGGACGAAGTGCAGCCAGTCATCCGCCGTGTTCACCGGCACGAAGTTCGCCGCGGTGTCCTTGCCGATCAGGAGGCCATAGATCCACAGGACCAGGTAGACGGCGCCGCCTCCGATGAGGTAGTTCCGGGACTGGGCGGCGCTGCGAGCCATGGCGATACCGGCCACACCGAACAGCAGGTGGACGATGTTGTGCAGGATGGATACCTGGAAGATGCCCAGCAGCAGCGCCCCGGATTCATGTCCGGCGAAGCCCAGGGTCTCGTAGTTGGTGGTGATGCCGGGGATGAAGCCCAGGACGCCCACAAGGAGGAAGACAGCTCCCACTGCAAGGGCTGCCGTTTGGATGGTGGTCCGGCCCACTGCGCGGCCGTCGGAACTCATGCTCATGACGTCTCCTGCTGTTTGTCGTGATGTTCACTTCGTGCCTGCCGGGCTGCCACCTGACCATAGACTTAAACCCCGACATCGTAAGTATACTTAGCAAATACGCCATCTATGGGTGGGGGTTCATAACGGACCCATCACAAACTGGCCCACCGGGGCCTGGATAAAAAGGCAGGCTGAGCAGGCATGACGTCGATTTGGCTGGACCGCAGCGAACCGTTCACCTCTGATCCGTTCGAGCCGGGAGGCACCTACGACACCGTGGTGGCCGGCGCGGGGCTCACCGGCCTGGTCACCGCACTGCTGCTGGCACGCTCCGGGAAGAACGTTCTTGTCCTCGACGCCAGGTACCCCGGCGCCGTGACCACCGGAAACACCACCGCCAAGGTGACCCTGCTGCAAGGGACGTTCCTGGCACAGCTCGCCCGCCAGTATTCACAGAAGCAGGTGCAGGCGTACGTGGATGCCAACCGCGAGGGCCAGGCCTGGCTCCTGCGGTACCTCGACGAACATAGCGTCCCGTACCAGCGCAGGGATGCCTACACCTACGCAGCCTCCGCGCAGGGGACGGAAAAGCTCCGCGAAGAGGTCAGCGCCGGCACCACCGCCGGGCTGGAGCTGGAATACGTGCGCGACGCCGGCCTGCCGTTTCCCGTCCACGGCGCCGTCCGCCTGGCGGACCAGGCACAGATCCACCCGGTGAAGGTGCTGGAGACACTGGTGTCGGACATCCGGGGCCGGGGAGGATCCGTGGTGGGCGGCGTGCGGCTGCAGGACGTCACCGGCAGCGGACCCGCCACGGTGCACACCGACCACGGCACCGTCACCGCCAACGAGGTGGTGCTCGCTACCGGCATTCCCGTGCTGGACCGCGGGCTGTACTTCGCCAAACTGAAGCCCAGCCGCTCCTACGCGGCATCCCTCCAGCTGCAGGAGGACCAGGCTCCGCCCCCGGGCATGTACCTCTCCGTGGAACAGCCCACCCACTCGCTGAGGGACTACGACGCGGACGGCCGCCGACTGCTTTTGGTGGGCGGGCACGGGCACCACGTGGGCCGGGCCAGGTCCGAGAAACACCATCTTGGCAGCCTCCTGGACTGGGCTGCCCGGCACTACCCCGGCGCCGTTGCCACCCACACGTGGTCCGCGCAGGATTACATGCCCACCAACCTCATGCCTTTCTTTGGCAGGTTCCCACGCGGCAAAGGCCACATCCACTTCGGTACCGGCTACAGCAAGTGGGGCATGACCAACGCAGTGGCGGCCGCCGTCGGCATCTCCGCCGACATCCTGGGCGGGAACGTGCCCTGGGCGGACACCATCCACCGCAGGGTCACCTCGCCCTCCGGCGCCCTCTCCGCCGTCGCCCTTAACGCCGGCGTGGCGGGCAAGCTTGCCTCCGGCTGGGGGCAATTAGCCGCGGACGGCCTGCGAAAGGACAAGAAGGCGCCGGATCCCGCCCCGGTGGTTCCGGCCGAAGGCGAGGGCAAGGTGTACAGCCAGGGACCCAAACCGGTGGCCGTCTCCACCGTGGACGGCACCACCTGCAGGCTGTCCGCCGTCTGCACGCACCTGGGCGGAATCCTGCACTGGAATGACAGCGAGCTGACCTGGGACTGCCCGCTGCACGGCTCCCGGTTCAGCAGCGACGGCAAACTCCTGGAGGGGCCCGCCACCAGGGACCTTCCGTCCGCGGGCAAGGCGTGAACCCGGGCAGGCGGCCGGCATCAGTGTCGGTGCCTTGGGGCATGATGGAGGCATGATCGAGGAAGAGGCCCCCACCAGCGGAAAGGGCACCGGCGCCAGCACCATGGCCCAGTTCAGCAGGCCCACGCGGGACTGGTTCCTCGGCGCTTTTTCAGAGCCAACGCCCGCGCAGGAGGGCGCCTGGCATGCGATTTCCTCGGGTTCACACGCCCTTGTGGTGGCGCCAACCGGCTCCGGAAAAACCCTCGCCGCCTTCCTCTGGGCGCTGGACCGGCTGCTCGTGGCTTCCTCCGCGGAAGCACCGGAAGCACCGGTTGCTGCCGGAGTTGCGGGAAACTCCACGGCCGCAGCGAAAGGCAAGCGTTCCCGGGCACCGAAGCGCAAGACCCGGGTCCTGTACATTTCACCCCTGAAGGCCCTGGGTGTGGACGTGGAACGGAACCTCCGTTCCCCGCTGATCGGCATCACCCAGACCGCCAAGCGCCTTGGGCTGCCGGCACCGCTGACCACCGTGGGCGTCCGCTCCGGGGACACCACCACTGCTGACCGCCGCGCACTGCTGAGCAACCCGCCGGATATCCTCATCACCACCCCGGAATCCCTGTTCCTCATGCTCACGTCCAAGGCGCGGGAAACGCTGACCGAAGTGGACACCATCATCATTGATGAAGTCCACGCCGTGGCCGGGACCAAACGCGGCGCCCATCTGGCGGTCTCCCTCGAGCGGCTGGATGCCCTCCTGCCCAAGCCGGCCCAGCGGATCGGACTGTCCGCCACCGTGGAACCCAAGGAACTCGTGGCGCAGTTCCTGGCGGGTTCAGCACCGGTGGAGATTGTCGCCCCTCCTGCCAGGAAGAACTGGGACCTCACCGTCTCGGTCCCGGTGGAGGACATGTCCGACCTCCAGGGCGCCGCGGGGGCTTTCGACTCCGGCCCCGCCTCCGGACTCCAGCCGCAGGCATCGATCTGGCCGCACGTGGAAGAGAAGATCGTGGACCTGGTGCTGGCCAACCAGTCCACCATCGTGTTCGCTAACTCCCGCCGCCTCTCGGAGCGCCTTACGGCCAGGCTCAACGAGATTTACGCGGAGCGGCAGCTGGTGGCGGCCGGCGGCGGCTGGGATGACCCGGCCCAGCAGGCAGCGGCGCCCGGCGTTCCCGCCTCCACCGCAACCCCGGCGCACATGATGGCGCAGGCTGGAAGCTCTGCGGGGGCAGATCCGGTGCTGGCCCGCGCGCACCACGGCTCCGTTTCGAAGGACCAGCGGGCGCTCATCGAGGACGACCTGAAATCCGGCCGGTTGCGGTGCGTGGTGGCCACGTCCTCCCTGGAGCTCGGCATCGACATGGGCGCCGTGGACCTGGTGGTGCAGGTGGAATCGCCGCCGTCCGTGGCCAGCGGCCTGCAGCGGGTGGGCCGGGCAGGGCACCAGGTGGGCGAAGTCTCGCAGGGCGTCCTCTTCCCGAAGCACCGGGCGGACCTCGTGCACACCGCCATCACGGTGGAGCGGATGCTCGGCGGGAAGATCGAGCGCCTCAGCATCCCCGCCAACCCGCTGGACATCCTGGCCCAGCAGACCGTTGCCGCCACCGCGTTGGGCAGCATCGACGTCGAGGACTGGTTTGCCACCGTGCGGCGCTCGGCGCCCTTCGCGTCACTCCCCCGCTCAGCGTTCGAAGCCACTCTGGACCTGCTGGCCGGACGCTACCCGTCCGACGAATTCGCCGAACTCCGCCCACGGATCATCTGGGACCGCAACGCTGGCACCATCGAGGGCCGGCCGGGCGCGCAGCGCTTGGCGGTGACCTCCGGCGGGACCATTCCCGACCGCGGGCTTTTCGGTGTGTACATCATCGGCACGGAGGTGGAAGGATCAGCCTCCCCCGCCACGGATGGCGAACCGGCGCCCGCTCCCAAGGGTGGCCGGCGGGTCGGCGAGCTGGACGAGGAGATGGTCTACGAATCCCGGGTGGGGGACGTTTTTGCGCTGGGCGCCACCAGCTGGAAGATCGAAGACATCACCCATGACCGCGTGCTGGTCTCACCCGCCTTCGGCCAGCCAGGCAAGCTGCCTTTCTGGAAGGGCGATTCGCTCGGCCGGCCCGTGGACCTGGGCCGTGCCCTTGGCGCGTTCGTCCGCGAACTCTCGGCGTCCGACGCCGGCCCTGCCACCGAGCGGTGCAAAGCCAGCGGCCTTGACGAGTTCGCTGCGAACAACCTGATCCAGTACCTCACCGAGCAGAAGCTGGCCACCGAGGTGGTGCCCAGTGACACCACGCTGGTGGTGGAGCGGTTCCACGACGAACTGGGCGACTGGCGCGTCATCCTGCACAGCCCGTTCGGGATGCCGGTGCATGCTCCCTGGGCCCTGGCCGTCGGGCAGCGCCTGCACCAGAGGTACGGCCTGGACGGCTCAGCGATGGCTGCGGACGACGGGATTGTGCTGCGCGTGCCCATGATGGAGGACGAACCGCCGGGGGCGGAGCTTTTCCTCTTCGATCCCGAGGAACTGGAGCAGATCGTCACGGCCGAGGTGGGCGGCAGTGCCCTCTTCGCATCGAGGTTCCGGGAGTGTTCCGCACGGGCGCTGCTGCTGCCCCGGCAGACCCCGGGCAAGCGGCAGCCGCTGTGGCAGCAGCGGCAGCGGTCCGCCCAGCTGCTCGACGTCGCCCGGAAGTACCCAACCTTTCCCATCGTGCTGGAAACCGTCCGTGAATGCCTGCAGGACGTCTACGACCTCCCGGCGTTGAAGGACATCGCGGCGTCCGTTGAGCGGCGCGAGCTGAGGATCGTCCAGACCACCACGTCCCAGCCGTCCCCGTTCGCCAAGTCCCTCCTGTTCGGGTACGTGGCGCAGTTCCTGTACGAAGGCGACTCTCCTCTCGCGGAGCGCCGTGCCGCCGCACTGGCCCTTGATTCCACGCTCCTTAACGAGCTGCTGGGGCGCGTTGAGCTGCGCGAACTGCTGGACGCCAAGGTCATCGGGGCCACCGAGCGCGAGCTGCAGCGGCTGGCGCCGGACCGGCGGGTGCGGGGCATGGAAGGAGTGGCGGACCTGCTGCGGCTGCTTGGCCCCCTGGCGCCCGAGGAGGTGGCCGCCAGGCTGGAACCAGACGGGGCGAGCCAGCCACCCGGCGTCCCCGGGGTGGGCACTGCGGACACCAGTGCCTCTGAGGAAACCGGTCACGTTGAAAGCCCGGTGGACGCCGGGCACGCCCAACCGGCGGAGGCCACCGCCCACCTGGTGGCCCTTCAGCGCGCCAACCGTGCCATCAAGGTGAACATCGGCGGCGCGGAACGCTTTGCGGCTGTGGAGGATGCCGCGCGGCTGCGGGATGCGATAGGCGTTCCGCTGCCCATGGGGGTCCCGCTCGCATTCATCGAACCCGTCGCGGATCCCCTCAGCGATCTGGTTTCGCGGTATGCCCGCACGCACGGACCCTTTACCGCGGCCGAGGCAGCAGCACGGCTTGGCTTGGGCGTGGCAGTGGTAAGCACTGCCCTGAAACGCCTGGCAGCAGACGGGCGTGCGGTGGAGGGCGAGTTCCGGCCGCATGCAGGGCCACCGGAAACCGCCCCAAACACCACCGGTGGTGCCGCCGGAGACGGCACTGAACCGGAGGAAAGCCCGCCGGCAAGTGAACCACCCGCGCCCAGCCTTTCCCCGCACACGGTGGTCAGCGAATGGTGCGACGCCGAGGTCCTGCGCAAGCTCCGCCGTCGTTCGCTGGCAGCCCTCCGCGCGGAAGTGGAACCGGTGGACGCGGCAGCCTACGGGCGCTTCCTGCCCGCCTGGCAGCATGTCAGGACACCCGGCGGAGGGCGCGGCCAGCCGTCGCTGCGGGGGCTGGACGGCATCATCACCGCCGTCGACCAGCTTTCCGGGGTCCCCATTCCGGCGTCGGCCTGGGAACCGCTGGTCCTTGCCGGCAGGGTCTCCAACTACCAGCCGGCCATGCTGGATGAACTGATGGCCGCCGGGGAGGTGCTGTGGTCAGGCGCCGGAGCCCTGCCGGGAAACGACGGCTGGATCAGCCTCCACCTTGCCGACTCCGCCGAACTGACGCTGAATCCTGCCATCGAATACGAACCCGGGGATGCGCAGCAGCGCCTCCTGGAGCACCTTCGCAACAACGGCGGCGGCTACTTCTTCAGGCAGCTGACGGACGTCGCCGGGGGCATGGATGCCGTCCTCAGCGACCAGGAAGTGGTGACGGCACTCTGGGACCTGGCATGGGCGGGCCGGATCACCGGGGATACGTTCGCCCCGGTCCGCGCGCTGATCGCCGGTGGCCACACCGCGCACCGGCAGGTGGCCCGCGCACCCCGCGCCAGGGCACCCCGGCTCAGCAGGCTGGGCCGTTCCCACGGGAGCGGGCTCATGGGATCGCCAGGCCTGGCGGGCGGCAGGTACAGCGCGTCGGCCGGAGGTGCGTCAACTCCCCCGATGGCCGCCGGCCGCTGGTCTGCCCTGCCGCAACCGGAACTGGACCCCACCATCCACGCCCGTGCCACGGCTGAACTCCTGCTGGACCGCTACGGCGTGGTCACCAGGGGGTCCGTGATGGCGGAACAGATCCTGGGCGGCTTCGGCCTCATGTACAAGGTCCTCGCGAGGCTGGAGGAAGCCGGACGCTGCCGGCGCGGCTACTTCATCGAGCATTTGGGTGCGGCCCAGTTCGCCGTTCCGGCCACTGTTGACCGGCTTCGTTCCTACTCGGAGGACACGCAGCTCGCCCGGCCCGAACCCGTTGCCCTCGCGCTTGCAGCAACGGACCCTGCCAACCCGTACGGAGCGGCCCTCCCCTGGCCGGCCCTCCAGGACGACGCCGGTACTGGGCACCGTCCCGGGCGGAAGGCAGGTGCCCTGGTGGTGCTGGTGGACGGGGCGCTGGTCCTTTACGTGGAGCGGGGCGGCAAGACACTGCTGGCCTTCAGCGGCGATGAAGCCGTCCTCTCGGCCGCCGGCGCGGCACTGGTGGGCGTGGTGACCCGGGGAGCCGTGGACAAACTGATCATGGAGAAGGTAAACGGGCACGGCATTTTGGATACCCCTATAGCTGCCGCGCTGAGCTCGGCCGGCGCCTATTCCACCCCGAAAGGACTGAGGATCCGTGCCTGAGGGCGATTCCGTCTGGCGGGCAGCCAACCAGCTGCACCAGGCCCTGCAAGGACAAAAGCTCCTTGCTTCCGATTTCCGCGTGCCCCGCTTTGCCACCCTCAACCTTGCCGGCTGGACCGTTGCGGAGGTGGTGCCCCGCGGCAAGCACCTGCTGATGCGCGTGGTGGGGCCCGACGACAAAAAGCTCACCATCCATTCGCACCTGAAAATGGAGGGAACCTGGCAGGTGTACCCGCCCGGCGGAAGGTGGCGGAAACCTGGCTACACAGCCCGGTGCGTGCTGCGTACCGCCGCAGCGGACGCCGTCGGATTTTCCTTGGGGATTGTTGAGGTCGTTGCCACCGCCAGCGAGGACTCCATCGTGGGTTTCCTGGGACCGGACCTGCTGGGGCCGGACTGGGACCTGGACGAGGCGGAGCGGCGGGTCCGTTCCGCCCCGGACGTCCCCATCGGCGTGGCGCTGCTGGACCAGCGCAACCTGGCCGGGATCGGCAACATCTACCGCTGCGAAACATGCTTCCTGTCCGGCGTGCACCCTGCCTCCCCGGTCTCGGCGGTCCAGGATGTGCGGACCATGATGACGGACGCCAAACAGCTCCTGGAGGTCAACCTGGGCCCGGGCCGCCGCGTCACCATCCTCAACGCCCGCGGCATGCCGGTCGGCCGGATGGCGGGGCGGCCCGGCTACTGGGTCTACCGCCGGGAACACCAGCCCTGCCTGAAGTGCGGGACGCCCATCCGCCGCGGCGTGCTGGGCAAGCTGAACGGCGACGAGGAACGGGACATCTACTTCTGCCCCCAGTGCCAGCCGCTGCCGGCCCAGGGGTAGGCCACCGTTTGGTGCCTCAGCTGTTGCCGGCCAGGGATGCCGGCGCAGGAGTTCCGGGGCTGCTGCCTCCCGGTGAAGCGATGTCTGCGCGGCGTGACGCCGGCACCATGAACAGCGGGAGCAGCAGCTGGACCAGGGGTCCGATGGCGAGGGCGTAGACAACGGTGCCCACGCCCACCGAGCCGCCCAGGAACCACCCGACAGCCAGGACCACTACCTCGATCAGCGTGCGGGACCACCTGACGGACCAGCCGGTGCGCCTGGCCAGGCCCGTCATCAGCCCGTCGCGGGCGCCGGGCCCAAACCGGGCACCGATGTAGCAGGCTGAAGCGATGCCGTTCAGCAGCACCGCGCCGCCGAGCATGCAGATCTGCCCGCCCAGATGGGTCACGGCCGGAATCAGGGCTAGGCCAATGTCCGCGAACACGCCAACCAGGATGGCGTTGCACAATGTGCCGAAGCCGGGCCACTGGCGCAGCGGAATCCAGAGCAGAAGCACCAGGAAACTCACGATGATGACCACCACGCCGATGCTGAGCCCTGTCCTGCCGGCCACGCCCTGGTGGAAGACGTCCCAGGGGTCCAGGCCCAGTCCTGCACGGATGAACATGGCCAGCGAGACGCCGTACATGGCGAGGCCGGTAAAGAGCTGGAGGAGTCTGCGGGTCAACATGAAGACGACTCTGGCAGAAAACTGGCCTTGAATTACATAGCCAGTTTGAGATACTGGCCTGATGTCATCCCTCACCGCCTCCGGTCTTTCCCGTCTCCTGGGCGAATGGAACGCCGGCGCAACGCCCGGCTACCGCGAGCTGGCCGACGTCGTACGCCTGCTGGTGCTCGACGGCCGGGTGGCCCTGGACACTGCGCTGCCCAGCGAGCGCGCCCTGTCCGAAGCCCTGGGCGTCAGCCGGACCATGGTGACTGCCGCCTATGGGCTGCTCCGCGAGCAGGGCTTCCTGACCGGCGGCCAGGGCAGCAGGAGCCGGACGCGGATCCCGCGCCTCACCCCGGCTGGCACCACGCTCTTCACGGGACCGGCGCGGAACGATCCGGCGCTGACCGCCCCCGGGCTCGCCGCTCCGGAAGGACTGATCGACCTCGCGTACGCCTCGCTTCCTGCCAGCGGCGAGGTGGTGCACCGTGCGTTCGCCGCCGCCCTCACCGAGCTGCCTGCTCTGCTCCCCGGCTTCGGCTACGACGCCTTGGGCCTGCTCCCGCTCCGGGAGGCAGTTGCGGCGCGCTACACGGCGGCCGGGGCGCCCACTACCGCCGGCCAGATCATGGTGACATCGGGGGCGCAGCACGCCCTGAACATCATCCTCCGCTCCCTGGCCGGCAGGCAGGACCGCGTACTGGTGGAGCATCCCAGCTACCCCAACGCCCTCGACGCGATCCGGGCTGCCGGCTGCAGGCCGGTCCCGGTGGCATTCTCCGCCGGTCCCGGGACAGGCACCCGCGGCGCCCGTGCGCACGGCGCCCTGGCCGGGGCTGCGCAGGCGTGGGACATGGCCGCCCTGCAGGCCGTCCTGCAGCAGCAGCGGCCCCGGCTGGCCTACGTGGTGCCCGATTTCCACAATCCGACAGGCCAGCTGATGCCCGACCTCCAGCGCCGCCACCTGGTCCGGGCAGCTGCTGCCGCGGGAACGGTTCTGGTGGTGGACGAGACGCTGCGCGAGCTTAACCTCGATGGCGTGGAGACCGCTCCCGTCGCGGCGTTCAGTCCGGCAGTGGTGACCATCGGTTCGCTCAGCAAGTCCCATTGGGGCGGGCTGCGCACCGGTTGGATCAGGGCCTCGGAGGACCTGGTCCAACGGTTTGCCGCGGCCCGGACCTCACTTGATCTCGGCGGCCCCCTCATGGAACAGCTGGCCGCAGCGCACCTGGTCCGAGCCCTGGACGAGCCGCTGCCGGCACGGATTGCCGCCCTCCGGGACAGCCGCGCTGCCCTCCTGGAACTCCTTGCCGGCCACCTGCCGGAGTGGGAGGCGACCTATCCTTCCGGCGGTCTGTCCGCATGGTGCCGGCTGCCCGCTCCCATCAGCACTGCGCTGACCGTCATCGCCCCCGACTTCGGGATCCGGCTGGCGGCAGGCCCGCGCTTCGGGATAGGCGGCGCCTTCGAGCGCTACCTCCGGGTGCCCTTCACCCTGCCGCCGGACAAGCTCGAGGCCGCGGTCCTGGCCCTGCGTTCAGCGCAGGACCGGCTCGAGGCCGCCCCGCAGCTCCGCCGGACCCTGAAGAGCGCACCAGCCGTGGCCATCGCATGACCGGCGGGAGAACATGCCCTGCCGGCCACCACGCCCCGGACTCCTACGCGTAGGCCTTTTCCAGGAAGCCGCCCCAGGCCTTGGCCGTGGCATCCGGGTCCCCGGTGCCGCTGAAATCGTGCACGGTCATCCCCACCGGAGCGCCCCAGGCGTTGCGGCCGAAGAACCGGTACATGGCGTCGGATGTGCGCAGGCCCAGGAAGTACTCGTTGGAGAAGTCCACTTCCCCCGAAAGCCGGCCCACGCCGTCGAGCTTTAAATCCACCCGCGAACCCTGCCCGGCGGAGTCCACCCCCAGCGCGTTGCGAAGCCGCACAAAGCCGTCCGGAGCCTGGGACGCTGCCGGCGCCTGGATGTCCGTGAACACCACGGGCTGCCCGTCGAAGTGCTTCAGGTACTGGCCCAGGGTGTGGAGGTAGAACTCCGTGTGGCGGCTGGCGCCGTCGTACTGCTCATCCCAGTTGTCCGCGAAGATGCCGCTGTGGACATAGTGCAGGCGGGCGCGGCCGCCGTCGAGCGGTTCCAGCACATGCTCGAGCTGGTTGAACCAGCCGTCCGGGCCCTCAATCCGGGAGACCAGGTGGGTGGGATACTCCTGGACGGTCTTGACGTCCGGCCACCCGTCCGTAGGGAACATCCACGCGGGCGTTCCGGTGGTCACAGCCTCCCAGACCCGCTCCGGCGTGCCCGGAAGTTCGGTGTCGTAGACGATGTCGAAGTTGCGGTTGTCAGTCATTGCCCTGCTCCTTGCCTGAAGGGGTTTCTGTAGGTTCTTTGGCCGGTTTGAGAACGGGGTGCAGCGCCACCACCAGCCGGTGCCGGCGCCCGCGGGGTGCGTCGCCGGCGTGGTATTTGTCCACCAGCCGGGTGACCGCCACGCCGAGCTCTTCGGCGAACGCTGCGCGGTCGGCCGCAGTCCGGAACGTGACTTCACCGTCCACCGCGAAGGTGGCCAGCTTCTGGCGGGCAGCGGCCGCGCCGGCGATCAGCTTTCCCATCTCCTGGACCATGCGGCCCGCAAGCGCCAGCAGCCAGAACGCCGAAAAATGGCCTGAGAAGCGGCCCGGATCCGGGGACACCGAGGCCAGCGCCTGGGGTGAGATCAGGTAGGACGACGCTGTGGCCTGGAGGATGCGTTCGGTCATGTTGCCTTTGCGCCGCTCCTCCACCAGCTCCACCAGGCCGTGCTTTTCCAGGGCCTTGAGGTGGTAGTTGACCTTCTGCCGCGGCAGGCCCACCCGCACCGCGAGCTGGGTTGCCGAGGCCGGCTGCACCAGTTCGCGAAGGATCCGGGTACGGATCGGGTCCAGCGACGCCTCGGCCGCGGCGGGATCCTCGATGACGGCTATCTCCAACATGCTTCAAGTATCGCTACCGACAAATTTTATTGTCAAGAACTTTTTTGTGTTCGGTGACCGGTTCGCTGGAGGCGCCGCAGGGGCGGCAGGACCCGCCGGTAGAATGGTCCGGTGATGCAATCCCCTCTTCCCGTGCGCGACGGCGTCAACGCCACCCGGCTGCGCCTCCCCGGAGAGGGCCCCTGGGACACGGCAATGGACTACATGATGCACCGCTGGGGGCACATCGACCCGCAGGGCATCGAGGACAGGTTCGACGCCGGCGAGATCGTTGGCGAGGGCGGGGTGCCGCTGGACCGCACCACTCCCCTGCAGGACCACACGTTCATCTGGTACTACCGCAGCCTCCCGCCGGAGACGCGGATTCCGGTGGAGATCACCATCCTCCACCAGGACGAACACCTGCTGGTGGTGGACAAGCCGCACTTCCTGCCCACCACCCCCGGCGGCACCTACATCCAGGAGTCGGCGCTGGTCCGGCTGCGCAACCAGCTGGAGCTGCCGGACCTGATCCCCATGCACCGGCTGGACCGCATGACGGCCGGGGTCCTGCTGTTCTCCACCAATCCCCGGACCCGCGGCAGGTACCAGGTGCTCTTCGAGAAGCGGCAGGTCCAGAAGGAATACGAGTGTGTGTCCGCCGCAGACCCCGCGGAGGGTTATCCCGCCGTCGGCTTCCCGGTGGTGGTCCGCAACCGGATGACCAAGTCGCGCAGCTACCTGCTCGCCGAGGTCATCGACGGCGAACCTAACGCGGAAACGCGGATCGAGCGGCTGGAAACGTTCGACGGCGGCGCTGCGTCGGGTGCGGCCGGCACCTCTGCCGCGACACCGGACAGTCCCCGGCGGCTGGCCCGGTACCGGCTCGAGCCGCACACCGGAAAGACGCACCAGCTGCGGGTGCACATGGCGTCGCTGGGGCTGGGCATCGTCAACGACGCCTTCTACCCGGACCTGCTGGACAAGGCTCCGGACGACTACACCCGGCCCCTCCAGCTCCTGGCCCGCGGCATCCGGTTCGTGGATCCCATGAGCTGCGAGCCCGTGGAGTACCGCAGCGGGCTGGAACTCAGCGAGGCAGGTCCGGGCCAGGCCTGATCCGCCGTCGCCCCCTGGATGGCCGGTCCGGACAGGACTATCCTGAGGGGTACCTGGGGCAAGGCAAGGAACCATCATGGACGCATTGGCCTGGATCCCGGGCGACCGCACCGCAGCCAGGGCCGCCTATGCCGCCGCGGGCCTGGGCGCAGTGGGGGTAGCCACCCTCGGCGCCATGTATGCAGTGGAAGTACCCCGCAACGGCCCCTACGTCTTCGGCACCATCAATGACGCAACAGGTGCCCTGTTCAACCTGGCGGCCATCCCCGTGATCCTGCAGGTGCACCGCCGGCTGCCGCGGACGGGTGCCTCGGAGGCCGGCAAATGGGTGGTTACCGCTTCCTGCGCCGCCGGATCAGCAAGCTCGTTCCTGCTTGTTTTCAAACAGCTCGACTTCAAGAGTTCCACAGTTGTCTCGGTTGCGGCCATGACGGTCCAGGCCGGGTGGTTCCTGCTGGCACACCGGGCGCTCCTGGCCTCCGGCGCCTACCCGCGGAACCTCGCCCGGCTTGGACAGGCCATCGGAGGCACACTGCTGGTGGCGCTGCCGGTGGCTGGCCTGACCTGGGCTGAGCAGCTTCCCCTCTGGGTCCGCTACGGCATCGGCGGGGCAGGGGTCGCGGCGGGAGCAGCCGCCTGGGTCGCCTGGCCCTACTGGTACTTCCTGGCGGGGCAGCACCTCAGCCGGTCACCGAACTCCGAACCGTAAGGGCAGGGCCGGCCGGCCGAATCTGCGGTACGTTGTGGCCATGGACTTCGGCAACGCTGAGAGCTGGGGGTCGGCGATCTATTTCTGGATCATCCCCGTGGTCCTCGGCGACGCCATTTTTCCCCTGATCCCCTCCGAGATGGTGGTGATCACCGGCGGCGCCCTGTCCGCGGACGGCCGGACCAACGTGTTCCTGGTGGGGTTCCTTGCCGCCGTGGCGTCCTGGGTCGGCGACATGGTGGTTTTCCAGCTCTTACGGCGGCGGTTGAGCCACGTACTGGACCGCTGGGCCTGGGGCCGCAAGGTCCACCGCGGGATCCATGACGCCATTGCCAGGGCCGGCCGGTCCTCCACGTACGGGACCATCATCGGCGCCAGGTTCATCCCGGGCGGCCGCCTTGCCACCTCCGCCGCAGCCGGCATCGCCAATGTCGCCGTCCGGGGTTTCAGCCTGTGCGCAGGGATCGGGGCGGTGCTCTGGGCCTGCTGGCTGGTGGGCCTGGGCTACTTCACCGGCTCGGCCACCGGGCTGCCGTTCTGGGCCAGCTCCCTCATCGGGGTGGTGCTCGGCCTGGTGGTGGGGGCCGCCGTCGGCGTTATTGCCACGCGCCGGCGCGGCAATCCGTCCCCGGTGGAGGAACCCGGCCCGCTGGCTCCCGAAGCCTGAGCCTCCGCCTTATACCACCCGCTACACCGGCGTCCAGCGGCCGCGGCTGCGGCGCAGCACGGTCAGGGATCCGGTCAGGGCCACGCGTTCGACGGCGTCACGCATCATGGCTGCCGAATCCCGCGCCTGCCGGTTCTCGCCGCTGTACTCGGTGGCGTCAACGAGAAAGCGCAGGTTCAGCTGCGGCACTCCCCCGGCAAGCTGCAGCTGGTGGGCCTCCACATGGTGCCGGGTCCCCAGGGCTTCCACCGCGGTGTCCATCACGGCCTCGGGCGGGTTGCCCGGCCGCAGCCCGGTGATTTTCAGTCGGGTCTGGAAGGAAGGCATGCCCTCCAGCCTATCCCGGCTGCTCCCCTGTCCCCCAAGGGCCTGCAACGCTCTCTCACTTTCTGCAGGAAAACCACCAACGCTCTCTCACCGGTGATAGAGCGTTGGGGAAAAACCTGCATTAGGTGAGAGAGCGTCGGGTACTAGCCGGTGTTGCGGAGGCCTGCCGCCACGCCGTTGACGGTGATGAGCATGGCCCGCTGCAGCCGTTCGTCGATCTCCGCGCCGGTGATGCCGTCCGCTTTTTCAGCGGCTTCGGCCGCTTCCGCCCGGACACGGCGGAGCAGCTCCACCTGGAGGTAGCTGATGGGGTCCAAATACTGGTCCCGGATTTCCAGCGAGCGCTTCAGCGTGGGCTGGGCGTCCAGGAGCAGGTTCTCACCCGTCAGGTTCTGCACCTCGGCCACGGTGAGCTCGTATTCCTCGCGGATGGCCCGGAAGATGTGGTGGAGCTCTTCGGGGACCAAGGTGGAGACGTAGTAGCCGGCGATGTCCAGGTCAGTCTTGGCCAGGGTCATTTCCACGTTGGAGAGCACCGACCGGAAGAAGTTCCAGTTCTCCCACATCTCCACCAGCTGCGCGGTGTTGCCTGCCTCGCGGGCGGCCTTGAGGCCGGAGCCAACGCCGAACCAGCCGGGCACTATCTGGCGTGACTGCGTCCAGCCGAACACCCAGGGGATGGCGCGCAGCCCGCCTAGCCCCGCGCCGGAGTCCGGGCGCTTGGACGGGCGGGAGCCGATGTTCAGGGAGCCCAGCTGCTCCACCGGAGTGGAGGCCATGAAGTAGGCGGGAAGGTCCGGATGGTCGATCAGCTTGCGGTACCGCTCGAAAGCGGCGTCGGAGATGGTTTCCATGACGTGCCCGTACCGTTCCCGCTGGTCCGCCGAGGTGCGCGGATCGCGGTGCAGGGCCGAGCCCTGCAGCACGGCGGCGAGGGACAGTTCCAGGTTTTCGCGGGCGAGTTCAGGCAGAGAGTACTTGTCCGAGATGACCTCGCCCTGCTCGGTGAACTTGATTTCGCCTTCCAGGACGCCGTTGGGCTGGGCCAGGATGGCGTCGTAGGTGGGTCCGCCGCCGCGGCCCACGGATCCGCCGCGGCCGTGGAACAGGCGCACGCGCACGCCGTGCTTGGCGGCGATGTCGCGCAGTTTGCGCTGGGTCTTGTGGATCTCCCACTGGCTGGTCATCACGCCGGATTCCTTGTTGGAGTCCGAATAGCCCAGCATGACCTCCTGCACGTCGCCGCGGAGGCGCACGAGTTCCCGGTAGGACGGATCGGACAGCAGCTGGTCCACGATTTCGGCCGAGGCGCGCAGCTCCTCCACGGTCTCCAGCAGCGGCGCGAACCCGATCTTGGCGTAGGGCTTCTCCCCGAAAAGGTTCACCAGGCCGGCCTCACGGGCCAGGACGGCGGCGGCAAGCACGTCATCGGCGCCGCGGGTCATGGAGATGATGTAGGTCTCGATGACGTCAGGGCCGTAAGCGCGCAGGGCGCGGCGGATCTCACGGAAGACGTCGTACGTGCCGTCGGCGGCGCCGTCGAGCTTAATGGGGTGTCCGGACAGCGGCCGGCGCGAGGCGAGCTCGGAGCCGAGCACCTCGAGCCGCTGCCCGCGGCTGAGTTCCGCGTACCGCACGCCCGGCCCGCCCAGCCGGTCCATCAGCTGGCCGACGGCGTCGTGGTGGTGGTCCGCGTGTTCGCGGATGTCCAGGGTGGCCAGGTGGAGTCCAAAGGCGGCAATGGCGCGGCGGACCCGGGCGAGCGCGCCGTCAGCAGCCAACGACGCCGAGTGGTTCCGGAGCGAGAGTTCCACGAGCTCAAGGTCCGCAAGGAGTTCGCCGGTTCCGCTGTAGTCGCGGCCGTGCTCGTGGTTGGAGTTTGCGGCCACCCGCTTGCCCGTGTTGATCAGCTTGGCTTTGACGCAGGTGAGCTTCAGCCGGTAGGGCTCCTGTGCATTGAGCTCCAGGACGCGCTTGTCCAGGCCGGGCAGTTTCTCCAGGTCCGCCTCGATGGAGTCCAGCAGCTCCTGGTCCGCGCCGGCGAGCGCGGTGGAGTTGGACAGGATGGAGATCAGTTCATCGATCATTCCGATGCTGATCCGGACAGCATGCTGGTTCTGGATCTGCAGGATCTCGCGGGTGACTGCCGCGGTGACGTTGGGGTTGCCGTCGCGGTCGCCGCCGATCCAGGAGCCGAAGCGGATGGGCGCTTCCTGCGAGGCAAGGGTCACGCCGTGCTCGCCGAGCAGTTCAGAGAGTTCTGTGAGCATCTCCGGCATGGCGTCCGTCAGGATGCTGCTGAGGTAATAGATGGCGTTGCGGGCCTCGTCCACCGGCGTGGGCCGGACCTGGCGGAGTTCGTCGGTCTGCCACATCTGGTCGATGATTTCGGCCAGCTGGCGGTCCTGGCGGCGCCGGGCTGTGGTGCCCTCGGCGCTGGGCTGGGCCAGGACGTCGGAAAGCTTGCGGATCTTGTCCAGCACCGAACGGCGCGAGGCTTCGGTGGGGTGCGCGGTGAAAATGGGGCGGACGTCCAGCCCGTTGACCACTTCCTGCAGCACGCCGGAGCCCGCCTGCTCTGCGATGTCCGCTACGGTCTTGGCCAGCCAGCCGTCTTTTTCGGCGCGGGTCCGCAGGCCGCGGACCCGGTGGACCTGTTCCGCCGCGTTGGCGAGGTGGAAGTAGAAGGCGAAGGCACGGACCAGGTCGGTGGCCTGCTCGATGGGCAGTGAGCCCAGGAGTTCGCGGACCTGGGCTACGACGTCGTGTGCGCTCCACGGGCCGGTGGCATCGGCGCCGCCCCGGGCGGCTTCCTTGGATTCCTTGGTGAGGAGGCGGACCTGCTCCACCAGGTCAAGGAGTTCGGGACCGTGCTGGCGGACGAGCGATTCACCCAGCAGGGTGGACACGCGGCGGACGTCTGCCCTCAGTTCGGAGGCAAGATCGGTTTCGGGATTCGTTGCAGTGTGAGCCATGGAAACTATCTTTCGAGGGTTCGGACTTGGCTCGTACACTGCGCTGGATACTGTGAGCCACGTAACTAGCTAAAGATGCTACCCGCAGTGCGGCGCCGTGGGTGAATCCGTCTCAGATAATGTCGCGTACGGGGTAACCTACATGCCGTTTGACGTGGTCCAGCTCCTTTCGGAGTTGTTCAACTTCAGCCCGGTACGCAGTCAATTCCGCGGTGCGGCGCCGGGCAGCCCTGGCACCGGCTGCCATGCCCACCAGGGCCAGCGGCACTGAAAGCGCCAGGGCCCAGCCCGCGGCAGCAAAGAACTCCAGTGCCACCGGCAGGGCGGAGCGGAAGTCAACGAACTCGTTGACGCCGTCGGCCACGCCGCCCAGCATCCCTTCCAGCGGTTCCAGGAACTGCCCCACCATGGGTGCATCGGAAAGCGGGGGCGGGCTCATCCGGGACTGCCGGTCACCGCCCCAGCGGCCGTCCCCCAAGTGGTTCAGCACGTAGATTCCGGCGCCCGCGCTGGCGGCCATGAACACCAGTACTGCGGCCAAACCTGCAAGGTGGGGCCGCCTCGGGCGCCACAGGAGGACCGCCAGGCCGGCTGCGGCGGCGGCGATCCAGGTCAGGGCCCTCAGCCACTCAGTGCTTACTCCAGCAAGTATGTCCACGGCACCTATTCAACCGCGCGGACCACCTTGATATTGAAATTGGGTGTGCCCAGGGCGGAGTAGAGGCGCAGCCAGAGCGGAAGCAGCATCTCGGCGCCGCGGGCGGTGGTGATGTCGCCCAGGTCGATCACATCGCGGTGGCCCAACTCCTCCAGCAAACCCCTGACCACGGTCTTTGCGTCCGGATCATCCCCTGACAGGAAGACGGAATGGTCGCCGCCGGCGAGCCGGCGCGGATCCACCATCAGTCCGGCATTCATCGTGTTGAGGGTCTTTACAACCCGCGCGCCGGGGAAGGCCCGCTGGATCCGCTCGGCGAGGCTGTCCGTGTTCACGGGGTTCAGTACCGGCGGCATGCCCCGGGAGAAATCCAGGGGGTTGGAAACGTCCATCAGCACTTTGCCGGCAAGCCGTGCTGCCCCGGCCGAGCTTAGTGCCTCCAGCGCTCCAGCGCCGTTCGTGGCATTAACCACCAACTCGGCGGCCCCCGCAGCCTCGGCGAACGTTGTCAGCGGGATGTGACAATTCGCGGCATGCCATTCGCTGAACGCAGGCGCACCCATCATGTCCGGCCCGGTCCTGGCGAACGTGGCGCCTGGATCCCGGGTTCCGATGTCCGCGTCATGCCCCAGCGCGGTGAACGCACCCGCGAGGGTCCGCCCCACCATGCCTGTGCCAAGCACCGCAATCTTCATGGCCTCCTCCTGTGGAAAGCAGACAGCTTGAAAGTCGTGTGAAATGCAGGCGCGAAGGCTGTGAAGCAACCTGCCTGCTGGTTCCGAGAGTACTCCCCGGCCCGGACAAGGCAAGCGCCGGAATGAACAACGGCGCGGAGCGGTTGTAGCCGGGGCAAACCGAAACGCTCGAAAGGAACCATGGGCACCCTCCCGGCCGCCAAGGTGGAACGCTGGCAGCGCTTCCGCGACAACCGCAACAAGGCCCTCGCTGCCCCCCACGGCTGGCTCACCCTCACCTCGTTCCAGTGGCTGGAGGACTCTCCCGCCGCCGTCGAACTGGCACCCGGCCTCTGGTCAACGGATGGTACGACGGCGTCACTCACCGCAGTGCCCGCGGACGGGCTGTCCCTGGTGGAGTCAGGGGACGCTGTGCCCGCTACCATCACGGCGGCCCTTGCCGATGAGGAGTCCCTGATGTGGGTGCAGTTCGGCGGCCCCGGCGGGGACCAGGTGGTGGTGGAACTGGCCAGGCGGGCCGGGCGCTACGCCATCCGGACCCGGGACGCGGCCTCGCCGGTGCTCACCGAATTCACCGGCGTCCCCACTTACGGATACAAACCGGAGTGGGAGGTGGCGGGCCGGTTCGAGCCGTATCCCGAACCCGTGGACGTTCCCATCGCCACCGCCAACCCCCTGGTGGACGGCGTCCACCGGAGCGTGGGTGAGGTGGTGTTCCGGGTCCCCGGCAGCGGCCACGAGTTCCGGCTGCAGGCGGAAGGGGAGAAACTCGGAGCACTGACCGTCACGTTCCATGACGAGACCAACGGGGACACCACGGATGACTGGCGGAAGCTCGCCGTGCCCCGCCCGCGGCCGGACCATTCGGTGGTCCTGGACTTCAACCGCGCCATCAACTATCCCAGCGCGTTCACCCCCTACGGCACGTGCCCCATGCCCGTGAAGAACAATTCGCTGGATGTGCGCGTGGAGGCGGGCGAGAAGCTGCCCGCCTCCGATTGAATGATTGGCTGAGTCAGGCGATGGCTGACATTCCGGTGACGGCGCGGCCTGCGATCAGGGTGTTGATTTCGAAGGACCCTTCGTACGTGTAGATCGCTTCGGCGTCGGAGAAGATCTTCGCCATCCGGTAGTCGGTGACAATGCCGTTGCCGCCCAGGATGGACCGGCCCAGAGCCACCGTCTCCCGCATCCGTGCGCTCACGTACGACTTCGCGAGTGCCACCTGCGGCATGTCCGCGGCGCCTGCGTCCTGCAGCCGGGCAAGCCCGGCCATCATCCCCATACCCGCCACGGCGTTGCCCAGCATGGTCACCAGCTGCTGCTGGATGAGCTGGAACTGGGCCAGCGGCCTGCCGAACTGATGCCGCTCCACGGCGTACCGCCGGGCGACGTCAAAGGCGGCAAGCTGCTGGCCTACGGCCTGCCACGCCACCATGATCCGTGAACCCCGCAGCAGCTCCCTGGTGTCGGCGAAACTGCTGATATTCGCGAACCGGTCGGCCTCGGCCACGTGCACATCCGCCAGGACAATGTCCGCATTCTGCACCGTCCGCAACGCGATCTTGTTTTCGATCCGGGTCCGGCTGACGCCCGGCAGGGTGGCGTCCACAATGAACCCGCGCACGGACCCGTCAGCCTCGTCGCGGGCCCACACCAGCATGTAGTCGCAGAACGTCCCGTTGCCGATCCAGCGCTTCGCGCCGTTCAGCACCCAGGTATCGCCGCCGTCGTCCGGCTCTCCGGTGGCCGACGAGATCCGCCGCGCCCGCGTCTCCATCCCGCCGGCAACGTCCGAACCGTGGTTGGGTTCGGTGAGGGCAAACGCACCGGTGATGCGCAGGCTGGCGGCGTCGGCCAGCAGCCGCTGTTTCTGGTCCTCACTGCCGAAGTCATAGAGCGACTGGACGAACAGGTCGTGGTGGACCATAAAGAACGTGGCGATCGACGTGTCCACCCGCGTCATCTCGGCAATGACCAGGCCGGCGAACAGATGGCTGTAGCCGCGCTCGGCGGGAGTGCTCAGTTCCAGGGCAGCCAGTTTGGGCAGGATCTGCGCCGGGAACTCGGCCTTGTTCCACCAGTCGCCCGCATGGGGTGCGATCTCCGCGGCCAGGAATTCCCGCAGTTCGGCCAGTTTGTCCCGTTCCTTCCGGTCCAGCAGGGACTCAAAATCAAAAAAGTCCGCTGAGGGCAGGTCCGGCATGCTGTCCCGCACTGTTTCGGAGCCCGCCTTGTCAGCCCCCATCATTTCGGTCCCATCCGGATGGCCCCGTCCAGGCGGATGGTCTCTCCGTTCAGCATGGCGTTCTCCACGATGTGCGCCACGAGGGCCGCGTATTCGCCGGGTTTGCCGAGCCGGGAGGGATGCGGCACCTGTGCGCCCAGGGAATCCTGGGCGTCCTGGGGCAGCCCGGCCATCATGGGCGTTTCGAAGATGCCGGGGGCGATGGTGACCACCCGCACAAGCGAGCGCGCCAGTTCGCGTGCGATGGGCAGGGTCATGGCCGCCACGGCACCTTTGGAAGCAGCATAGGCGGGCTGGCCGATCTGCCCCTCGAAGGCGGCAACGGAGGCGGTGTTGACGATCACGCCGCGTTCCGGGCCGCCCAGTTCCGTGACGGCCGGCTCCGTCTCAACCATCGCGGCCGCCGCCAGCCGCAGGACGTTGAAGGTGCCGATCAGGTTCACCTGGATGACGCGGCTGAATGCTTCAAGGGGAAGCACGCCGTCCCGGCCAAGGACCTTTCCGGGAGTGGCGATCCCGGCGCAGTTCACCACAATGCGCAGCGGCCCCAGTCTGGCGGCGGTGCCGACGGCGGCCTGCACCTCGGCTTCGTTCGTCACGTCTGCGGGGGAAAAGACGGCGGTCCGCCCTTGAGTCCGGGACGCATTGAGCTCTTCTGCCAGGGCCGCGCCGCCGGAGGACGGGAGGTCGACCAGCACCACGGAAGCGCCGTCGCGGAACAGCCGCCGTGCAGTAGCCGCCCCCAAGCCGGAGGCTCCCCCGGTCACCAGTGCAACAGCGCCTTTGACGTCCATACATCCTCCTTGATGCGGGCCCGCGGCGGCTTAAGGCCGCCAGGTGTTAGTTAGTGAATGTTAACTGAAATACCGGTAACCCGCACCAGCGGCCGGCCGGGACCGGGCCGGGGCCGCGCGTTAGGGTGGAAAGCATGACCCGCCTGGACCCCGCCCCCGCCCGCCAGGACCCGTTCCGCTGGGACGCCAGGGCCAACCAGGCTGCACAGTCCGTAACCGCGCTCTTCGGGCGGAGGCTGTTCTTCCTGCCGGGCACCCACCTGGGGGCCGTGAAATGGCCTTCCCCCGCATGGCACAAGGACCCCATGGGAGCGCTGGCAGGCCCCTGGCATTACTGGTGGCAGGCACATTATGTTGACTGCCTGGTTGATGCGGGTCGGCGGGAACTGGCCAACGGCGCCACGCCGGCCGCCAGGTTCAACGGCCCCGGACACCCCAGCGCCGGTCGCCTGGCTTCCCGGCTGGTTACGGGAATCCGCCTGCGCAACGCCTTCACCTTCGTCAACAGCTATTACGACGACATGGCCTGGCTCGCACTGGCCACCCACCGCCTCGACACCCTCGCCGGGGAGGCACGCAGGCGCGGCCGCCGGCGCAACGCCCGCGTCCGCAGGTCCCTTACCCTCCAGTTCGAGGCCGCCTGCACGGATGACCTGAACGGCGGCGCCTTCTGGAGCAAGAAACGGGATTTCAAGAACACCCCGGCCTCGGCGCCCATAGCGCTCCACTTTGCCCGGACCGACCACCCGCAGAAAGCCCGGGCGCTGCTGGACTGGCTGGATGCCACCCTTTTCGACCCGGACCAGGGCCTGTACCTGGACGGCGCACGGCTTGGCCCGGCCGGGGAAGTGTTGGTGGAACGCACGGTCTACACCTACAACCAGGGCCCCGTACTGGGCGCCCTCCTGGAAATGGGCGGAGAGGCAGACCTTGCCCGGGCAGCAATGGTGGTGGACGCCGTGGACCGGCTGCTCACAGTCCCATCCTCCACCGGAAAGCCACAGGCTCCTTCACCGGTGCGTACAGCCGGCAGCGCGCCATCCACCGGCGCCGTGGCCAGCAGCCCCATGACCAGCAGCGGGGGCCGGGTGCTGCGCTGCGAGGGATCGGGCGACGGCGGCCTGTTCACCGGCATCCTGTGCCGCTACCTTGCCCTCGCCGCTGCCGACGGCCGGCTTCCCGCGCAGACCCGCACCACCGCCGCCCGGCTGGTGGCAGGAACGGCTGAGGCCTTGTGGTCCGGAAAGCGCACCGTGCAGGCCGGCGAGGCTGCGGACAGGGGCCACGGCGCCGTCATTTTCTCCCAGCACGCCGCGCAACCGGGGGGCGAAACATACCCGCCGGGGGCCGCCGTCGAACTGTCCACCCAGCTGCAGGCGTGGATGGTCCTGGAGGCAGCGGCAACCCTGCCCGGCAACGCCGGCAACGCCAGCAGCAATTAGGGCACGCAATAGTTTTGTAATTGTTGTGACCCTCGTCACTTAAAGCGGTTTCTGGTTTGTTGCTTAGGTTTGCCTACCCTACAGTTCCAAGCGTGGGCATCCTTCCCCGACGCCCAACAGGACCCCGTCCGCCCGACGTTTCCCCAGAAAGCAGTCCCCCCATGAAGATCCGCAACAGCGCCCTGGCCGGCATCGCACTCGCCGCCACCGCAGCACTTGGACTGACCGCCTGCGGCGGCAGCACCACCCCCGCAGCCACTGGCTCGTCCGACGCCTCCGCTGGTGCGGGCAACGGCGAAATCACCGTGTACAACGCACAGCACGAGAGCCTGACCAAGGAATGGATCGATGGCTTCACCGCCGAGACCGGCATCAAGGTGACCATGCGCCAGGGCTCGGACACCGAGCTCTCCAACCAGATCATCCAGGAAGGCGCAGCATCCCCGGCTGACGTGTTCCTGACGGAGAACTCCCCGGCCATGACCCAGGTGGAGAACGCCGACCTGTTTGCGGACGTGGACGAAGCCACCATCGCGCAGGTGCCTGAAGAGTTCCGCCCGTCCACCGGCAAGTGGACCGGCATCGCTGCCCGCTCCACCGTCCTGGTGTACGACAAGAACAAGCTGACCGAAGACCAGCTGCCCACGTCCATGCTGGACCTGGCGAACCCGGAGTGGAAGGGCAAGTGGGCTGCCTCCCCGTCCGGCGCCGACTTCCAGGCCATCGTCTCGGCACTCCTGGAGCTCAAGGGCGAGGCCGCCACGGAGGAATGGCTCAAGGGCATGAAGGAAAACTTCACGGCCTACAAGGGCAACAGCACAGCCATGAAGGCCGTCAACGCCGGCGAGGTTGATGCCGCGCTGATCTACCACTACTACTACTACGGCGACCAGGCCAAGACCGGCGAGAACTCCAACAACGTCACCCCGTACTACTTCAAGAACCAGGATCCGGGCGCGTTCGTGTCCGTATCCGGCGGCGGTGTGCTGAAGACCTCCAAGAACCAGGAAGCTGCCCAGGAGTTCCTGAAGTACGTCACCGGGAAGAAGGGCCAGGAAATCCTGAAGGACGGCACCTCCTTCGAGTACGCCATCGCCTCCGACGTTCCCGCGAACGAGAAGCTCGTTCCCATCGCAGAGCTGCAGGCTCCCACCGTGGATCCTGCCAAGCTGAACTCGGAGAAGGTCACCGAACTGATGACCTCGGCAGGACTCCTCTGATTTCGTGACTCCTGATCTATCGGCTCCCCCACGGGGGAGCACGACGACGGCGGGCCGGGGCAACAGCCCCCGCCCGCCTTTCGGCGTTTCTGCGGTGTCCGCCCTGGCGGTGCTGATTGCCCTGTTTTCGGTCGTCCCGCTGGGCTACGTGGTCTACATGACCGTGGCAACGGGCTGGGACACCGCCGTCGAACTCATCTTCCGGCCGCGCGTGGCCGAACTGCTGCTGAACACCGTCCTGCTGATGGTCTTCACCGTCCCGCTGTGCCTGGTCCTGGGGGTTGCCGGCGCCTGGCTCGTGGAACGCACAACCCTGCGGGGCGCGCGGGTGTGGGCCGTGCTGCTGGCTGCGCCGCTGGCCATCCCGGCGTTCGTCAACAGTTACGCCTGGGTTTCCGCCATTCCTTCCCTTGGTGGCCTGGGCTCCGGAGTCCTGATTGCCACCCTGTCCTACTTCCCGCTGGTCTACATCCCGGCCGCCGCTGCCCTCAGCCGGCTGGACCCGGCCATTGAGCAGTCCGCGGCCGCGCTGGGCCTCGGAGCCTGGCGCACGTTCTTCCGGGTGGTCCTCCCCCAGCTCCGCATCGCCATGACCGGCGGCGCGCTCCTGGTGGCCCTGCACCTGCTGGCCGAGTACGGGGCGTTCGCCATGATCCGTTTCGATACGTTCACCACGGCGATCATGGTCCAGTACCAGTCGACCTTCAACGGGGCGGCAGGGAACATGCTGGCCAGCGTGCTGGTGTTTTTCTGCCTCCTCCTGCTGCTGGCCGAGGTCCGGAGCCGCGGTACTGCACGGTATGCACGCATTGGCCCCGGAGCGCAGGCCAAGGCGCTGCGCCTGCCGCTGCACGTGTACCAGCTTCCAGCCCAGGCGTTCCTGCTGGCGCTCACGGCACTGGCTTTCGGCCTGCCCCTGTTCTTTGTGCTGCGCTGGGTGGCTTCCGGCGGAACGGCCGCCTGGGCTGCGGACGAGTTCCTTCCGGCGCTGCTCACAACGCTCGGCTACGGCCTGGTAGGCGCCCTTGCCACCATTGTGGTGGCGTTCCCCATGGCCTATCTTGCTGTCCGCCATCCCGGCTGGTTCAGCAAGTCGCTGGAGCTCTCCAACTACATCACCAGCTCACTGCCCGGAATCGTGGTGGGCCTGGCTTTCGTCACGGTAAGCATCCGGGTGGTCCCCGGGATCTACCAGACCGCAGGGGTGCTGGTGGCGGCGTACGTGCTGCTGTTCCTGCCCCGCGCCCTGGTCAACCTCCGGGCCGGCCTTGCACAGGCGCCCAAGGAACTGGACGAGGCGGCGCAGGCGCTGGGCAAGCCGCCGCTGGTGTCCTTCATCAGGGTCACCCTGCGGCTTACGGCGCCGGCAGCGGCGGGCGGCGCAGCGCTGGTGTTCCTGGCCATCGCCAACGAACTCACCGCCACCCTGCTGCTGTCCCCCAACGGAACGCGCACCCTTGCCACCGAATTCTGGAGCAAGAGCAGCGAAATCGACTACGCCGGCGCCGCGCCGTATGCGCTGTTGATGATCCTGCTCTCCGCGCCCATGACGTACCTTCTCTTCCAGCAGTCCAAGAAAGTAGCCGGACAGTGACAGAACAAGCCCCTTCCAGGTTGCCGGAGCCGCGGGTGGCCCCGTCCGTGGCACCCACCACGAACAGCCACCTGGAGATCACCGACGTCACCAAGAACTTCGGCAACCAGGCCGTCCTGAAGGGCGTCAACCTTTCCGTGGCCAGGGGCGGAACCACAGCCATTGTGGGACCCTCCGGATCGGGCAAGACCACCCTGCTGCGGCTGATTGCCGGGTTTGAGCACCCGGACACGGGCAGCATCGCGCTCAACGGCGCCAAGGTGGCGGGCGACGGCGTGTGGGTGCCGGCGCACAAACGGCACATTGGGTACGTGGCACAGGACGGCGCCCTGTTCCCGCACCTGAGCGTGGGGAAGAACATCGCGTTCGGGCTGGACCAGGACCGCCTGCCGGGCGGCCGGCGGGCGGTGGCCGGACGGATCAGCGAGTTACTGGAGATGGTGTCCCTGGACCCGGCCATGGCCAAGCGCCGCCCGCACCAGCTGTCCGGCGGCCAGCAGCAGCGGGTTGCCCTGGCACGGGCCCTGGCGCGTGAACCGGAACTGATGCTCCTTGACGAGCCTTTCTCAGCACTCGATGCCGGACTCAGGGTGGCCACCCGCCGTGCCGTGGCCAAGGTCCTGAACGAGGCGGGGGTCACCACCATCCTGGTCACCCACGACCAAGCCGAGGCACTGTCCTTCGCGGACCAGGTGGCCGTAATGCGCGGCGGCAAGCTCGCCCAGATCGGCAACCCGTTCGTGGTGTACACCCGCCCCGCAGACCGTGCCACGGCGGAGTTCCTCGGAGACGCCGTCATCCTCGATGCCTGGCTTGAGGGCTCGCTGGCCACCTGTTCCCTGGGTGCCATCCCCGTCCGCAGGCCGCCGGCGCAGGGCCGCGTGCAGCTGATGCTGAGGCCGGAGCAGATCCGGATCGCCGAGGACGCAGCCATCCGCGGGGTGGTGGTGGACACGGACTACTTTGGCCCGGAAACCACTGTCCGGCTGAAGCTCTCGGTCCCGCCGCAGCTGGCCTCCAGTCCGGACCACCGCTATCCCGGCGGCGGCGAGATCATCACCATCCGGCACTGGAACGCCTCCATCGCCCGCCCGGGCATGGAGCTGTGCCTGCGTGTGGTGGGCGAAGGTGTGGCGTTCCCGCTCGATTCCTGAACACGCTCGATCCCTGAACACGCTCAGTTCCTGAACGGCGGGCCCGCGCACAGGCACAGGCCCACGTTCCCCACGGGACGGCCGGCTCAGCGGATGGCGGCCAGCGGCGTGACTGCGCCGCCCCTGATGCCGACGGCAGCACCCGAGGCCGCAAGCCGGGCGTCTCTGGCCCCCGCCGGCGGGAAAACCAGCGACGTCAGCGTCTCGCGGCCGCCATCCACGAACACTTCCACGGAGGACCGGTCAATGTAGGCGGTCAGCTGAACCGTGTCCGCGCCGGTGTTGCCACTGGCCGAGCTCACCGTCCGGTAGCCCTCCGCCGGGCCGCCGGCAGCCTGCGCCACCGAATCCCCGTCCCGGACCACAAAGGCCTGCCCGGTCCCAAAGTCGTAGCCCACCGTGGCGTAGGCCTTGCCGCCGCTTTGCAGGAGGACGCGCGCTTCACCACTGCCGGATGCAGGCTTTTCCAGTTCCAGGTCCACCTTGAACGCACCGCTGTCCGGAACCGGCAACTCCTCCCCCGCGCCTTCCCGGACGGTGCCCGCGGGGATCTGTTCCGGATTGCCTTCCAAGGCCTCCAGCGCAGGGGTGGGCGCCGAGGCCAAAGCCGGACGCCCGCCGTCGGACACCAGCCGGATGTCACGCACCACGGAAGCTGCCCCGAACCATTCCCCGGTGGGCAGTTCCCGGGCGTACGCCCAGTTGTTCATCCAGCCGATGGCGTGCCGCGAAGCCTTCCGCTGGCCGTCCGTCAGGCGCGGGTCATCCCAGGTGACGGCGGCGTAGAAGTCCGTCCCGCCGTCGAGCCACTGGTGGTCTCCGGAGTCCGGCGCGAAGGTCTTCCCGTCCCAGCTTCCCGTCCAGTACGCCAGCCCCGTGGTGCGGCCTTCCCCGGAACCGTTGGCACTGGCGGCCAGCACCCACGTCCGTTTGGACGGGTCGCCGTCGACGTCCAGCTGGAAGAAGTCCGGGCACTCAAGGATGCCCAGTCCGTCGCGCTCAAAAGCCGAAACATAGGTCCAGGCTTTGAGGTCCGGGGACGTGTAGAAGCCGATTTTGTGGCCTTCGGCCAGCAGCATCAGCCACTGGTTGTTGGCGTCATCGCGGACAATGCGGGGATCACGCCAGTGTTCTTCGCCCGGGTTGTCCATCACCGGATTCTGCCCGTAGTCCTGGAAGCTGTAGCCGTTGTCCGTGGAGTAGAACAGTGACTGCCGCTGGACGCCCTCATGCTGCTGGGTGAGGACCGCGATCACGGCTCCCTTGCCGAATCCTGCGGTGCCCTCCGTATCCACCACTGCTGTGCCGGTCTCGATATCGCCGAGCCCGTTGCGGAACTTCTCGATGGCCACCCCCTCGTTTTTCCAGTTGACCAGGTCGGTGCTGGTGGCGTGGAACCACTCGGTGCCGTTCCCCTCCGGGTAATCGGCGTTGTACAGGTAGTAGTAGTGCCACTGGCCGTCCAGGAAGAAAGGCTTCTGGGGATCGTTCATCCAGCGCTGGTCCGGGGTGAGGTGGTAGGCCGGGCGGTACTCGCCAGCCGGCGCCTCGAAGCGGTCCGCAGCCGGCTCCGGCCACGTCCTTTCCACGCCGAGGTCAGCCAGCAGCGCATCGCGCGCCTCGGAGCTGATGCAGTCAGGAAGGCGCACCGCAGCAGCATCCCCAACCGTGTCCGGGGCCGCGCTGCTTCGCAGGAAAACCTTGCCGTCCACGCGCGCTCCGGCCAGCCAGCCCGCACCGCATTCAATGCTCCGCACATCCTCCGCACCTTGCGTATCGAGCGCGCGCCCATGGTCCACCAGAGTGGTGTCGCCGCCTTCCAGCCACAGCGTCGCGTAGCTGCCGGTGGAGTCCCTGGCCGTTGCCTGCGCCGACGCAACACCGTCCAGAACACGGCCGGCAACGGCGGCCGGGCCCGTCCGGGCGTTGCCGGCGAGCACCAGGGAGACCACCAGGACCAGGGCAGCAGCCAGGGCGGCAGCCACCCAGATCAGGGGCCGGCGTTTAAGGGCAGGGAGTACGGGTCCGAGGATTTTTCGGGGCATGGTTTTCGATCCGTCGCTGAACGCACAAGTGCCGCTCCCCAGCAGGGGAACGGCACCAGCGCAAGTGAACCGTCAATTTTACAGGCATGCCGGCGGGAACCCAACCGGGCACGGATTCCCGGATCCATTGCCCGCGCGGTCAGTTCACGCCGCCGGGCCGTTTCTTTTGCGGATACAGCGATTCTCCGCGCGCCAGCATCTCCACGAATTCGGCGATCCTCTTCTCGCGGGTGGCAGGCCGGACAGCGGAGTTGACCCGGTAAATCATTGCAAACCGGTTTGTCCCCGTGAGGACATCGAACATCGCCTGGGCGGCGGGAACCGCGGCGATGGCCGCCGCCAGGTCAGCTGGAACTTCAGCCACCGCCTGGCCGCCGTACGCATTGTCCCAGCGGCCGTCGGCCTTCGCCGCGTTCACAGCTGCCCAGCCGGCATCGGTCATCCGGCCTGCCGCGTCCAGCCGCGCCACATGGCCGACGTTCCGGGCAGACCACGGGCTCCGGGGCCGGCGGGGCGTCATCCGCTGGAGCGACGTCTGCTCATCTCGGCGGCGCGCCTGGCCATCGATCCAGCCAAAGCACAGGGCCTCATCCAGCGCCGCGGCGTAATCCAGTTCCGTGACGGTTCCGCCCTTCTTATGCAGGACCAGCCACACCCCCGGGCTGGTGCTGTGGTTTGCCTCCAGCCAGCTGCGCCACGCCGCCGCGTCCGGCAGCAGCAGCTCCTCAAGTTCAACGGCCATGCCCCTATTCTGCCCCCGCATCACGGCGCCACGGCAGCCCCTCTCCACAAGCGCCGGTGCCGTGGCATCATGGGCCTAAGGTCCCTGGCTACCGAGGAAAAAGGAATCCAAGATGCTCCGTGTGCGCCCCCTTCACTTCACGTCCAGACTGGATTCCTGGGACAGGCTCCTCACCGCCCTGGGCATGGTCCGGACCGAGAACGACGCCGGCTGGCAGGTTTTCGACGCCGGATCGGGACGCCTGGCCCTCCACGCCGTCCCCGAGGGGGCCGCGGAGGACGGCAGCACCGCGCTGGCAGTGGAGGTGGGAGACCTCGCAGAGTTCGCCCGGCGCACCAACCTGGCTGCCGAGGAAGACGGAACCACACCCGCAGACCTCGTCGCCGCGGACCATGGCGACGCCTGCCGGATCACGGCGCCCGACGGTTTCAGCTTCCTTGCGGACAAAGCCGCCCACGGCGCCCAGTGCGCCGACGCCGATCCTGCCCTGGCCGTCGTCGGGGTCTGGTTCACGGAGGACCCCGCATCTGCCTCCCGCACCCTGCAGCAGGTGGGCGCGCGGCCCCGCCCGGTCCCGGACCAGGACGACACCGCCGACTTCACCGCAAAGAACGGCGGGGTCCTGATGGTCCGTCCGGCCTCGGGAGCGCCGCGTTCCGGCCTGGGTTTTGAGTACGACGGCGGGCTGGAGCCTTTGCGGGAACGCCTCGCCTCAGCAGGCATCGAGGCCAGCATCACGGAGGAAGCCTTCGCGCACACCCTCCACGTTGCCAGCCCCGATGCCGGGGCCGGGGCAGCCGGGCACGTGCCGGCGACTCTCTGGATCTCCCAGCGTCACGAATGACAGGTCGGACACAGAGCGGCCGGATGAACCGACGCATTCCGCCGGCAGCTGAGTTCCACCCGTCACGCAGCGTCCCATGGGGTAGAACTTAACCATGAACGTGCGCACCCCTGACCCGAATCCCGGCTGGCTCTCCGAAGAAGACCTCTTTGAGGCACGCGGGCGGCTGCCCATGGTCTATGTGGAGGCTGTGCCGGTCAGGCTGGACCCGCTGGGCTTCGTCAATGAGGTGGGGACCCTGCTCCAGGCCGACGAGGACGGGACCATGGTCCGGTCCCTGGTCTCGGGCCGCGTCATCTACCGCGAGACCATCCGCGCTGCCCTGCTGCGGCATATGGAAAAGGACCTGGGACCGCTGGCGTTCCCGCAGCTTCCCATCAGCCCGGTGCCCTTCACCGTGGCGGAATACTTTCCTGCGCCGTCCCAGACCGGATTCACGGACGAGCGGCAACACGCCGTGGCCCTGGCCTACGTCATCCCGGTGACGGGCGAATGCGAGCCCCGCCAGGACGCCCTGGAACTGACCTGGATGACCCCCGAGGAAGTCCTCAGCCCCGGCGTCCAGATGGAGTTCGTCGGCGGCCGCGGCAGCCTTATCCGCCAGGCGCTGGCCTTCGCCGGCGTTGGCTTCTGACACATACGCCGGAACCTGGGGGTCCCCGATTTTAGGTGCCCGCCTTTGTAGACTGTAGGGCGGACCGCAAGAGAACTTAAGGACTCCCATGACCGAAACACCAGCCGCCAGGCACCATCTTGAACAGCAGGCTGGATCTCTGACCACCGGCACCCACATTGTCCTGCCCGACGGCGGGCGGACGGCGGAAGTCCACCAGGTCGAGCTGGAGCGGGACGACTTCGGAGCCCCCGCACTCGTGCTCGCCAGCCTTACCGGCGGCGGAACCCTGCGCATCGCAGTGGGCACCACTGTGACGGTGGTGGACGGAAACGCCGACGCCGTCACCCAGCTTCCACGGACAGCCCGCCCTGGGCAGGACTCAGGGCAGAAGGCAGCGCAGGACGCAGGGCAGGAGCAGCCCAGGCAGCTCCGCGAAGAGGCGGCGACGGCTGCGGCGGCTCCCGCCGTCGTCGTACCTCCCCTTCCTCCAGTCCCGCCGGCACTCAGCGGACCCAGCGAAGAGGACCTGGCACTGATTCCAGCACCGCAGGGTACCCCGGAGTCCGTTGTGGAGGCTGCGGCGGAGGCGCATCCCGATGCGATGGGTGTCCTGTTACTGTCCGACCGGCTGGCGAAGGGCGTCAACTTCAAGTCCGGCAGCTGCCTGAAGGACCTGAGCGACCTTGCCCACGAGCTGTTCATCACGCTCAAGGACGCCGATGGCTCGCTGGCGGTGGCCGACCTCCTCAACGTCCTCCCCTTCGACGGGAACCCCGGCCGGTGGTCATCCGTGGAAGCATCCCTGGCGCTCTCCAGCTACATCTGCCGCCAGAACGGCCAGTCGGAACGGGCCGAGGTGTACGAGAAGCTGATCCGGACCCCGGAAAACCAGGAGACGGACCCGTTCAAGGCCAGGATGGCCGCCAAAGTACGGCAGCGATCGCTGAATGAGCCCAACCTGTACGACAAGGAAATTTTCCGCTCCATCGACAACTCGAACCATGACGCCGAACGCGAATGGAGACTGCTGCGGCTCGAGTCCCTGCTGTTCCTGCGTGCCCACGGCGGCTCCGAAACCATCGGGATGGTCGAATTGGAGCGGCGTATCAGCAATGAGCTTGAGGCCGTCCGCGCCTGAGGGTGCCTGACTTTTGGGCACGGCGCCCGGTTGGGTAATTTGCCCCTACCCGGCGCCCGGCCGGAGTTGTACATTCGGGGCTATGACGAACAATCTCAGCGTAGTGATCAACGCCGACGCGCCGCAGGTCTGGACCATGCTGCGTGAACCGTCCAAAGTAGCCCAATGGCATGGCTGGCAGGCAGAGGACCTGGACTCCGAGATCAAGGAGATCTACTTCTCCGGCGATGTTGAGGAGTCACCGGACCACACCAGCCTGACTGTCCATGGCGGGGACGTCTTTGAGCTGAAACCCGTGCCCAACGGAACGCAGGTCAGCGTGACCCGCGGGGCGCTGGACCACGATTCCGAATGGGCTGCCTGGGACGAGGACATCACCCAGGGCTGGCTCACGTTCCTGCAGCAGCTCCGTTTTGCCTTGGAACGCCATCCGCACGGCAAGCGCCACACCCTGTTCCTGCACCTCACGGAGGGACAGGGCTCCGCGATCGAAAAGCTTGGGCTTTCCGATCTCCCGGCGCCGGGCGAAAACTACCAGGTGCGGCTGGGGACCGGCGAGGAGATCAGCGGCAGGGTCTGGTACCGGACCAGCCATCAGGTGGGCCTCACTGTCCACAGCTATGCCGAGCATGGGGAGGGACTCCTGGTGGTGGCCGACCATCCCGCGATCAAGGACGTACGCGAGGACGGCGAAGGCTCGCTGGTCATCGCCTCCACCTACGACCTGGGCGCCGCAAGGCTCGAATCGGTACGCTCCTCCTGGGATTCCTGGCGGGCTGAGAACTACCCGGCATCCGAACCGGTCAGCTGACCGGGTGAGCTGACAGCCCGGTTGCCGGGCGGCAGCCGGGCGGTAGCCGGTGCGGTTGCCGGGATGGCGCAGAATGCTGGCACACTGGTACGGTGCCAGCCAACCCTGCCCCAGCTCCTTTCCCTGCCGCCGCCACGGCTGAAACGGCCCTTACTGGAACGGCCCCGTGGACTGCGGCCGGCGCCGCAGCGGACCGGCAGTCGGAATTCTCCTTCCGGGTGGGCACCCGGCTCAGCGAGAACTGTCCGCCGTCCGCTGCCCAGGTGGCTTCCAACGGCGGCCAGTTCCTGGGACGGACCGGGACCATCTCCACGCCGCACGGTGAGATCCAGACCCCGGCGTTCATCGCCGTCGGGACCAAAGCCACCGTCAAGGCAGTGCTGCCTGAGGCCGTGGCGGACCTCGGCGCGCAGGCTGTGCTGGCCAACGCCTACCACCTGTACCTGCAGCCGGGCGCGGACATCCTGGACGAGGCAGGCGGCCTTGGCGCCTTTATGAACTGGTCCGGACCCACCTTCACGGACTCCGGCGGGTTCCAGGTGATGAGCCTGGGCTCGGGTTTCAAGAAGGTCATCGACATGAACACCGTTACTGCCGCGGGCGCGCCCGGCCCGGATGACGCCGTTGCCCCCGGAAAGGAACGCCTGGCCCACATTGACGACGACGGCGTGTGGTTCAAGAGCCACCTCAACGGCGACCGGCACCGGTTCTCCCCCGAAATTTCCATGCAGGTGCAGCACCAGATCGGCGCGGACATCATGTTCGCCTTCGATGAGCTGACCACCCTCCAGAACTCGCGCAGGTACCAGGAGGAATCGCTGGAGCGCACCCGCCTGTGGGCGCTGAGGTGCCTCGAGGAGCACTTCCGGCTGACCTCGTCCCGGGCGGGCAAGCCGTACCAGGCCCTGTTCGGCGTGATCCAGGGCGCGCAGTACGAGGACCTGCGCCGGAAGGCCTGCCGGGACCTGGGCGCCATGCCGTTCGACGGGTTCGGCATCGGCGGGGCACTTGAGAAGGAGAACCTGGGCACCATTGTCCGCTGGTGCAACGAGGAACTGCCCGAGGACAAGCCGCGCCACCTGCTGGGCATCTCCGAGCCGGATGACATCTTCACGGCCATCGAGAACGGCGCGGACACCTTCGACTGCGTCTCCCCCACGCGGGTGGCCCGAAACTCAGCCTTCTACACGCCGCAGGGACGATTCAACCTCTCCGGCGCCAAGTACAAGCGCGATTTCGGCCCCCTCCAGGACGGCTGCGACTGCTATGCCTGCACCAACTACTCGCGGGCCTACATCCACCACCTCTTCAAGGCGAAGGAGATGCTCTCCGCCACGCTGATCTCCATCCACAACGAACGGTTCGTGGTGAAGATGGTGGACGACGCCCGCCTGGCCATCGAGGATGGGACCTTCTTCGACTTCAAGGCGGAGACGCTGGGGCAGTACTACTCGTAGCCTGCCCGGCGCACGCAGGCGCCGGGCCGCCGTCGCCGAAATCGCCGGAACAGGGCGAGTTCGCCGGTGCGTTCCGGCGGGCCTGCAGCTTTCCGGCGATCCCGCTGCAGGTGGAAGGTACGACGCCGGGCGGCGGCTACGCTGCGTTCGTCACCGCTGCCGTCGGGGCCCCGTAGCTCGGTTCGCGCTTCTTCACCGAACGGATCACCAGCGACGTCACCGGGACCAGGATGAACTCCACCAGGGTCTTGTACACGAAGCCCACCACCACGTAGTTCACAAACGTCGCGGCGTCGGTGATCCCGATGACCGAGGCGGCGATGCTGCAGAAGATCAGCGTGTCCACGAACTCGCCGGCCACCGAGGAACCCATGATGCGGGCCCACAGGGACTTCTCGCCGGAGCGCGCCTTCATCCGCACCATGATCCAGGAGTTGATGGTCTGCCCAGCCAGGAAGGCCAGCAGCGATGCCAGCACAATCTGCGGAACCGGGCCGAGCGCGCCCTCCAGGGCGGCCTGCTTGGACGTTCCGAACTCGTCATCGAAGCCGGGAAGGGCAATGATCGCCCAGTAGCAAAGCGATGCGAAGACGGACAGCGCAAAGGTGGTGAGGATGGCTTTGCGCGCCACCTTGAAACCGTAGACCTCGCTGATGACGTCCCCCAGGATGTACGCCAGCGGGAAAAGGAAGAAGCCGCCGTCCGTGATGATCGGCCCGATCGCCACCCCCTTGGACGCCCCGATGTTGGACAGGATCAGCACCACCGCCATGATCGCCAGCATGATGCCGAAGAACGGGGAGCCAATCGAAGCGAACCGTGCGCGGTCCGGAACTGAAGGGGTCGGGGGCAGGGCGTGGTGGCCTGAAGCTGAGGTCATTGCAGAGGTCCGTTCGTAGTGGTTCGCTCGGTACCCGAAGGGCGGGAACACCGGCTGTATTAGCACTGTCCCCCAATTCTCCCACTGCGGGAGCGGCAGCTGTGCAGCGGCTCTACGGGCCTAATCTGAACGTGTTCAAATCTGTGGTACTTTTCTTGAACACGTTCAATTTTAGGGAAGCCCATGACCGTAAAAAGCGAGCAGACGCGCCAATTGGTGGCCGACGTCGCCCTGCGGATGTTCCGGGAGATCGGCTTCGCCAAGACCACCATGCGGGCCATCGCAGCCGAGGCCGGCATCTCGGTGGGCAATGCCTACTACTACTTCGCATCAAAAGACGACCTGGTCCAGGAGCTGTATCTGCAGGTACAGGCGGAGCATGCGGCCAGGGCTGCCGAAGCGCTCAAGGATGCTGCCGACCTCACCGGCCGGCTCAAGGCCACCCTCCACACAGGCCTGGACGCCATGGCCCCCTACCACCGGTTTGGCGGCGACTTCATAGCTACGGCCATCCGCCCGACGTCCCCGGTCAATCCCTTCGCCGCCGGTTCATCGGCGGCCCGCGAGGCGTCGCTGACCATCTTCCGCACGGCAGTTGAGGCAGCGAAGCCTCTGGCACCTAAAAAGCTCAGGCCCGATCTTCCGGAACTGCTGTGGCTTTGTTATATGGCCGTCACCCTCTTCTGGGTCTACGACACCTCCGAGGGGCAGCAGCGAACCAGGCGGCTGGTGGACGGCGCCGTCCCGCTGATCACACGGGGACTCTCACTGGCACGGATGCCGGGCGTAGGCAGGATCCTCGACGACTTCCTGAGCCTGAGCCGCAGCATCCGCGGCTAATCCGAAACAAAACACATTGGGGGGAAAATGAGCGGCACCAGAACGGTGGTACTGGCTGGAGCTTCCGGATTCATCGGCAGATATATCCGGGCCCGCTTCGAGAAGGATGGCTGGACCGTGCGCACCATTGGCCGTGAAGGCGCCAAGGGTTCGCCAGCGGCCACGTGGGATGACGACGACGGCCGCCTGGCCCAGGTGCTGGACGGTGCGGAGTTTCTCGTGAACCTCGCCGGACGCTCCGTCTCCTGCCGCTACAACGACCGGAACAAGGCAGCCATACTGCAGTCCCGCGTTGCGACCACGGCGGCACTTGGCCGCGCCATCGCACTTTGCCGGCAGCCGCCGTCGACCTGGCTCAATGCGAGCACCGGCACCATCTACCGCAACGCCGTCGACCGCCCGCAGTCGGAACGTGACGGCGAACCCGGAACGGGATTCTCCGTGGACGTTGCCCGCGCCTGGGAAGCGGAACTCGACGCCGCCGTGACGCCGGGGACACGCAAGATTCCGCTGCGGATCGCCATCGTCCTCGGCCGCGGAGGAGGAGCACTGCGGCCCTTCGTAATCCTGGCCCGGCTGGGTCTGGGCGGCCGGATGGGACCAGGCACGCAGAAATTCAGCTGGATCCATGTGGAGGACCTCTACCGGTGCGTGCGCTTCGTGCATGCGCGGAAGGACATCACCGGGCCGGTGAACGTGGCTTCACCGGATGTGGTGACAAACCGCGAACTGATGCGCATGGTCCGCCGCGCGTACGGGGCCCGGTTCGGCATCCCCACTCCCGCCTGGCTTCTGCGGCTGGGTGCCGTACTGATCCGGACAGAGACGGAGCTGGTCCTGAAGAGCCGCTGGGTCCAGCCGGAGAAGCTGCTGGACGCGGGTTTCGTCTACAGCCAGCCAGAACTGGGCCGCGCGCTCCAGCAGATCGCCAAAGCCAGGTGAGCCGGCCGCGCCGGGTGACTTTTGGCCCCGCCGCCTTCCTCCTCGGCGCCGCCCTTACTGTCTTTGTCTTTGGCCTGCCATTCGGTCCCCCGGGGTACGTATTCTCAATTGGAGCGGCCCTGCTATTCGGCATGCCGCTGGCTCTTCTGGTGGGGATGCTTCTGCGGTCTGTCCGCAACCAGTGGATTCATATCCTCGCTATAGGCGGGGCCGGCATCGTCACCGGCATGGTGACACTTCTCTTCCTCGTTGGCACCCGGTGGTATTCGATGTGGGGCTTAGCGCTATGGGCCGGATTTTGCGCCGCGCTGGGCCGCTCGGCCGTGGTACCAATCGTCAAGGCGCACGATGAAACGGAACAGGGCCACGACGCTGGGCCGTCGCCAGCAGCGGCGGTCTTGGAACCCTGACCAGCCGCACGTCCAGATGCTGTACGGCCCCACAAAGCGGGCGTTCGACGCCGGATGGCAGGATGGTGCCATGACTTCCGTTTCCGCTGATGTCCAGTCCCCCGCTGCCGCTCCCGCCGTTGTCCTGACGATCGCCGGTTCAGAGGCCACCGGCGGCGCCGGTGCCCAGGCCGACCTGAAGACGTTCCAGGAGCTGGGGGTCTTTGGCATCGCCAACCTGACGTGCATCGTCTCGTTCGACCCGAACGACGATTGGAACCACCGGTTTGTCCCGGTGGACCAGCAGGTCATCGCGGACCAGCTGGAGGCGACCACGGCCGCTTACGGGCTGGCATCAGATGGTCAACCACTGCCCGGCCGGCCGGTGCTGGACACCGTCAAGATCGGGATGCTGGGCAGCCCCGCCACCATCGCCACCGTGGCTGGTGCACTGGAAGCCAACAGTTTTGGCAACGTGGTCCTGGATCCGGTCCTGATCTGCAAGGGCCAGGAGCCGGGGCACGCGCTGGACACGGACCAGGCCCTCAAGGCGCAGATCCTGCCGCTGGCCACGTTTGTCACACCCAACCATTTTGAGGCCGAATCGCTGTCTGGCCTGGAAATCACCGATGTCGAGTCCCTCAAGGCCGCCGCCATCCGCATCCACGAAATCAGCGGCGCGGCCGTACTCGCCAAGGGCGGGGTGCGGCTGGAAGGCCCGGACGCCGTCGACGTGTTCTACGACGGCGAAACCCTGGAAGTCCTGAGCGCACCCAAGGTGGGCGAGGTGGCTGTCTCCGGCGCCGGCTGCTCGCTGGCTGCCGCAGTGACAGCGGAACTCGCCAAGGGGGCATCGCCGCTCGACGCAGCCCGCACAGCCAAGGACTTTGTCACCGCGGGGATCCGCAATCGCGTGGCCTCCGGCGCCCCGTTTGATGCACTGTGGCAGGGCGGCGCCCGCTAACCCGCCACCCAGCCCCGGACGCTCTCTCACTAGATGCGCGTTTTCCCGAAACCCTCTTGCACTGTGCGCGAGAGGGTTCCGTATTTTCCTGCATTAGCTGATGGAGCGTCGTCTGGGAGGGACGACGGCGCGGGGCAGCCCTAGACGTTCGTTCACCTGGGGTCGGTTACAGTTCCCATGAACAGCGGCAGCCCGGTTTCGCCATGAACGATCTGGTAGTGGAACGGCCGGTCGAACGCGATGGTCCGCTCGGGCTCCGGTGGAGCGCTGGTGGCCTCTCCGTTGATCTGGGTTACAGCGGCGGCAATGGTGCCCTTTTCGGCCACCGTGATGTTGGCAGCCTGGGCGGCTTGGGTAATCATCATCTGCGGCTGGATGTTGTTGAAGTCCTCCGTGGTACCGAGCATGTTCTCCAGGCCCAGCGCATCGAAGACCTGGCGGAGATCAAAACTGGACTTGTGGTCCCAGCGGGGCAGCTGGATCTGGACTGACGCGGGCCGGGCGGTATCAAACGTGTCCGCGACTTCCGCAAGTTTCTCCGCGTCGAACGCCACAGGGGCGGCCGTGCCGTCGGGAGCGGTTTTCCCTGCGGGCAGGACCAGCCGCATGACGAAACCGTCGGCATAGGGAAGATCCACACCCTGCCAGCCGGCACCTTCCGCATATTTCATCGTGAGTTCGTTGTGCATGGCTGGCACGATGATTTCCTCGCCCACCGCTGTTGTGAAGGGCAGGTCAGAGGTGGCGTTCGGATCGAACGGTGCGCTCCAGGCAGAGGCGAAGTACAACGAGTTGAGCAGGCTGAAAGTGTTGTTGGGGTCGTACTCCGCCGGGGCTTCCTTGATCCTGCCGCCGGTGTTCCTGTTCACCCAGGCATCAATGGCGGGCTTCGTTGCACCCTCATCACTGAAATCCACGGGATAAACGCCTGTCCCATAGTGCCGGGCCAGGGTATCCAGGAAGGGCTGCCCGGTAGGCACGTCCGTATCTACAAACAGGCCGTTGGCCGAGTGCATGACCGGCTTCTGCGGCGGGTTCTCCTCATCCACCGCACCGGGGTCACCGTCGAACCTTTCGAGCGAGCGGAGGACCGCGTTCATGGCCTCATCGCGCGTCTCGGGAGGAAATTGCAGGATGCTGTCCATCTCGGCCGCGGTCTTACCGGTGGCACCTGCACGGAGCATGGCGAGGGCAATTAGGAGGCTCCCGGGCGAGGACACCACGTTCCCGTTTGCGCCGTCGCCGCCGTCGGCCAGCAATGCTCCGCCGAGGAAGAGCGCCGAAGCCCGGAAGGAGCGCAATTCAGCGGCGTACTCCTCCCGGTCCACATAGACCCGCTCGACGCCGTCAGCCGTGAGGAGCTCCGGGGCCGGGGACGGGCCCGGCGCCGCGCACCCTGCCAGTCCCATCAAGGCACCCCACGCGATCATCCGCTGAAAACGAAACATCTCTGTTGCCTCCCCGGCATGCCGCGGGCGGGAATCCGCCTCCTCCCAGTGAAACAGCGACGACGGCGCGGGACGATGCCGGCAGGGTCACGCTTTGCGCTCGATTTGGTCTCACCCCGGGACGCTCTCCCACTTAGCGCAAGAAAACCCGGCACGCTCTCCCACTTAGCGCAGGAAAACCTGCGGCGCTCTCTCACTTTCCTGAAGAGAGTGATAGAGCGTTCAGGTATTTCCTGCAGGAACTGATAGAGCGTCCTGGCGTGGTGGGCGGACGACGGCGGGTGGGCACCCGCCGTCGTACGTCAACTGTCCTGCCGCAGGTTCGGGCGCGCAGTTCCTCAGCGCGGAAAGCCTCATGAATACCGTCGGAGTCCCCCTGCACCCGGCGGCAGCGGACGCGTACCGGGCGCTGCAGGGCTGACCCAAGCCCCATCACTTCCCGCCGCGTATCCGCCAACGCCCCATGCCCACCACAAGCGGGCAGGCATTGGGTCAGGTTTCGCCTTCTTATCCACATACGCGCTTCAGGCTGTCGCAGGGCTGAGGGTTTCCTCCCTACTGTTTGGAGGACCAGGAGAGCAGGAAGGAAGCGAGGATCACTGTGGGCAGGAACCAGCGCCGACGGGCGGGACGAACGAACCATGTGCGGAACCAACCAGGAGACCCTTTCAAAGCCTCCGCACCGCAAGTGGCCACCCCTTCATCGGGCAACGTCCGGGAGTTGGAAACCCTGGCCCCGGCCTTCATGTGCTGGTACGTCCAGCGCCCCTTCAGCACAGACGTGGAAGAGGTGCTGGCGAGCCTGAAGCTCTTCTTCCGCTTCTACCCTGAGTTTGGTGAAAAGCGTTCCATCACTGCCCTCGACCCGGCCGAGGTCGCAGCAAGATTGGCGTCCCTCATCATCCATACCGTCTATGAAGGCATCGTGGCCACCTATTCGCTGACGACGTTCCTGCGCTTTCTCCACGATTCCGGCCGGTGGTCCGGCAAGCCTGAATCGTACCGGGCAGTAAACGGCATCCTGACGGACATCATCTGCCTGGACATGCGCTCGGCACCCGGCGGCGCGGAGACGGCTAACGTCGTCACGGCTGCCCCCGCTGGCTAGCTCCCCGAGTGCGCCTGAAGGAAGCTGTACACCTCGGTCTCGTCCACGCCGGGGAAGGCCCCGGGTGGCATTGCAGCCAGCAGGTGCGAGTGGGCCCGCGCGGAAGGCCACGCATTGCCGGCCCAGTGGGACGCAAGCTCGGCCGGCGGTCGCTTGCAGCAGTTTGGATCCGGGCAGGTGGACTTGGCCCTTGCCGTCGTCTCCCGCCCCCGGAACCATTTCACGTGCTGGTACGGAACCCCGATGCTCAGCGAAAACTCTCCGGTGGCGGAGCGTTCGGTGCGGGCGGTGCACCAGTAAGTCCCCGAGGGCGTGTCGGTGTACTGGCTGTAAGCACTGAATTTGTCCGGCACGTCGAACACTGCACGGGACGTCCACGCCTTGCACGACGGCTGGCCCTCGATGGCGCCGGTGTGGTCCTGGGGGAACGCCACGCCGTCGTTCTCGTAGGCCTTGTAGATGATCCCGCTCTGGTGGGTCTTCTGGAAGTGCGTGGTGATGCCCAGGTGCTGGGTGGCGAGGTTGGTAAACCGGTGGGCGGCCGTTTCGTAGGACACGGCAAAAGCATCGCGGATGTCTTCCACCGCGATCTCCTTGGCGGCCTTGGCCTGGTGCAGGAATTCCATGGTGGCCTGCTCGGGGAGCAGGAGCGCGGCGGCAAAATAGTTCGTTGCTACGCGCTGGGCCAGGAAGTCGCCGTAATTCTTGGGGGTTTCATGGCCCAGGACGTAGTGGCCCAGCGCCTGCAGCAGCACCGACCGGGGGTCATGGTCCGTCCGCTGGTTCTGGGTGAGGTAAATTCTGCGGTTCTTCAGGTCGGTTACGGACCGCGTTGAATGCGGCAGGTCACCCACGTGGTGGAGCGTGAATCCAAGGTTCTCGGCGATGTCCGCGATGACGTGCTGGCTGAGCGGACCGGTGGTGTAGCCCACGGCCTTGAGGACCTTCTGCGCCTCGGCCTCGTACTCAGGGAAATAGTTGCCGCGCTCGCGCATCATGGCCCGCAGTTCACCATTCGCCCGGCGGGCTTCCTCAGGGGTGGCCACCTGCTCGTTCATCTTGCGTTCCAGCTCGTGCAGCAGGCCCACCTGGGCCTCCAGCACATCCAGCGGAAGCCGCGAACTGATGCGGATTTTGGGCAGGTTCAGCGTCTCGTACAGCGGGCTGCGCTGGTAGCGTTCCAGCTCGATCTCCAGGGCGGCGCGGCGGCTGGGCGGTTCGGCACCAAGAAGTTGGTCCATGCTGACGTTGAGCGCGGAGGCCAGGTGCTGGAGCAGCCCCAGCTTGGGTTCCCGCTTTCCGTTCTCGATCAGGCTCAGCTGGCTGGGCGCCGTACCGACGGCGGCGCTGAGGTCATCGAGGGTCAGTCCAGCCTGCTTGCGCAGATGCCTGACCCGCCGGCCCAGGCTGATGACGTCCAGTCCAGCGGGCGCGGCGGAGGGTGTTTGCGGCGAGACTTCTCTGTTCCAGCTTCCAGGCGTCATTTCTGAAGGATACGTGAAGAAATGCATTTCTTTCCATACTTTTTCCCTAGAAAGGTGCTTGAAAGTGCTGAAAAGTAGTGATTACGGAAAGAAACACCGCACCGGGAAGCCGGCGGGAACTGCAAAGGCGCAGTTCCCGCCTACCGATTCCGGAGCTCAATCAAGGAGATCAACGATGACTGCAGCATTTGAGCCCACCCAGCAGACGCCCGCAGAGCAGGCCGCCGCCCTGGAGCTCGAGTGGGCCGCCAACCCGCGCTGGGAAGGTGTGACCCGGGACTACAAGGCTTCCGACGTCGTCCGCCTCCGCGGCCGCGTCTCCGAAGAACACACCCTGGCCCGCCGTGGCGCGGAGAAGCTGTGGAAGCAGCTGACCGAAGAGCACAAGACGGGCGGCTACACCAACGCCCTTGGTGCCCTCACTGGCAACCAGGCCGTGCAGCAGGTGAAAGCCGGCCTCCGCGCCATCTACCTCTCCGGCTGGCAGGTCGCAGCCGACGCGAACAACTCCGGCCACACGTACCCGGACCAGTCGCTCTACCCGGCCAACTCGGTCCCGACGGTGGTCCGCCGCATCAACAACGCCCTCCTCCGGGCAGACCAGATCGAGTTCTCCGAAGGCGTCCAGACGGTCGAGGACTGGATGGTCCCGATCATCGCCGATGCCGAGGCAGGCTTCGGCGGACCGCTCAACGCGTACGAACTGATGAAGTCCATGATCCAGGCCGGCGCCTCAGGCGTTCACTGGGAGGACCAGCTCGCCTCGGAGAAGAAGTGCGGCCACCTCGGCGGCAAGGTGCTTATCCCAACCCAACAGCACGTCCGCACTCTGAACGCCGCCCGCCTGGCCGCCGACGTCGCCGGCACCCCGTCCGTGGTCATCGCCCGTACCGACGCAGAGGCAGCCACCCTGATCACCTCCGACGTCGACGAGCGGGACCAGGAGTTCATCACTGGCGAGCGCACCGCAGAAGGCTTCTACAAGGTCCGCAACGGCATCGAACCCTGCATCGCCCGCGCCAAGGCCTACGCCCCGTACTCCGACCTCATCTGGATGGAAACGGGCACCCCGGACCTCGAGCTGGCCCGCAAGTTCGCCGAAGCGGTAAAGGCCGAGTTCCCGGACCAGATGCTCTCCTACAACTGCTCGCCGTCGTTCAACTGGCGCAAGCACCTGGACGACGCCACCATCGCGAAGTTCCAGCGTGAACTTGGCGCCATGGGCTTCACGTTCCAGTTCATCACCCTGGCCGGCTTCCACGCCCTGAACTACTCGATGTTCGATCTCGCCCACGGCTACGCCCGGGAAGGCATGAGCGCCTACGTCGAACTGCAGGAGAAGGAATTCGCCTCCGAATCCCGCGGCTACACCGCAACCAAGCACCAGCGCGAAGTCGGCACCGGCTACTTCGACGACATCGCCACTGCGCTCAACCCGAACGCATCCACCCTCGCACTGGTCGGATCGACCGAAGAGGGCCAGTTCCACTAAATCTTTCCCAAGTAAGTAGCAGTAGGTGTCGTTTTGAAGGCTCAAAACGGCACTTACTGCTACCCAGTTGGGCCCTGCACCAGGAGACCGAAATGAACAGCTTCACTGACAGTTTCACCATCAATGGAATCACCATGACCGCGCAGCCGATTTGCCGGCAGGACGAGGTGCTTACCCCGGATGCCTTGGCTTTCATAGCAAAGCTGCACCGGTCGACGGCGGCCCGGCGGCAGGAACTGCTGCAGGCACGCCGGACGCGGCGGGCGGAGATCGCTGCCGGGCAGGACCCGCGGTTCCTCCGCGAAACCGAGGAAATCCGCAACGACCCGTCCTGGCGCGTCGCTCCCCCGGCCCCGGGGCTGGAGGACCGCCGCGTGGAAATCACCGGACCGGTGGACAAGAAGATGACCATCAATGCCCTGAACTCCGGGGCCAAAGTGTGGCTCGCTGACATGGAGGACTCCTCCACCCCTACCTGGCGGAATGTCATCAAGGGCCAGCTGAACCTCACCGACGCCCTGGAGCGGCGCATCGACTTCACCTCCCCCGAGGGCAAGGAGTACAAGCTCCGCCCCGCCGGTGACCTGCCCACCATCGTGGTCCGCCCCCGCGGCTGGCACCTGCCCGAAAAGCACATGCTGATCGACGGCGAACCCATCGCCGGCGGCATCGTGGACTTCGGCCTGTTCTTCTTCCACAACGCCCGCCGCCTCCTGGCCCAGGGCAAGGGCCCGTACTTCTACCTGCCGAAAATTGAGAACCACCTCGAAGCCCGCCTGTGGAACGACATCTTCATCCTGGCCCAGGACCTGCTCGGCATCCCGCAGGGCACTATCCGCGCCACCGTGCTGATCGAAACCATCACCGCGGCCTTCGAAATGGAGGAGATCCTCTACGAACTGCGGGACCACGCCGCCGGACTTAACGCCGGCCGCTGGGACTACATCTTCTCGCTGATCAAGAACTTCCGCACCCGCGGCCCCCGTTTCGTCCTGCCGGACCGCAGCCAGGTGACCATGACGCAGCCCTTCATGCGTGCCTACACCGAACAGCTGGTCCGTGCCTGCCACAAGCGCGGCGCCATGGCCATTGGCGGCATGGCCGCAGCTGTCCCCAACCGCAAGGACGAGGCCGCCAACGCCAACGCCCTGGAGAAGGTCCGTGCGGACAAGACCCGTGAGGCCAACGACGGCTTCGACGGCTCGTGGGTGGCCCACCCGGACCTGGTGCCGGTCTGCCGCGAGGTGTTCGACAGCATCCTGGGCAGCAAGCCCAACCAGCTGGACCGCACCCGCGAGGACGTGGTCCCGGACGACCGCGCCCTCATCAACGTTGCTGCCACCACCGGCACCATCACCGAGCAGGGCATCCGCAACAACATCGAAGTGGGCATCCGCTACATCGAATCCTGGCTCCGCGGCAACGGCGCGGTGGCCATCCACAACCTCATGGAGGACGCCGCCACCGCGGAAATCTCCCGCTCGCAGCTCTGGCAGTGGATGTTCTCCAGCGCCATCACGGACCGGGGAGAAATCGTCACCCACCACTGGATCGAGGAACTCCTGGACGAGGAATTCGCGCGGCTGGAACGCTTCGACGGTGACCGTTTCGAAGACGCCCGCGACATCTTCGAGGAGGTCACCATGGCCCAGGACTTCCCGTCCTTCCTCACCCTCCCCGCCTATGCGCGGTACCTGACCGAAGCCCGCGAGAAGGCCACGGTCGAGGAACTCGCCGCCGCATAACCAGAATTCCGTTCGCCGGGCCGGCACGCCCTTCGCAACAGGCACCTCCGAAATCCGGAGGGCCGCCCGGCGACGGAACATCCCCACCCCGGACGCTCTCTCACTTAACGCAGGGAATTTCCGATCGCTCTCTCACTTTCCCCCGGAAAGTGAGAGAGCGTTTCTCGTTAAGCTGCGTTAAGTGAGAGAGCGTCCCCAAGTAGGGGAAGGACGTACGACGGCGGCGCCTGGCTCAGCGGCCCTTTGGCACCTGCCGCACGGAGAGGGCAGTGCTGGCAAAAAACGTCAGCACGGACGCCAGGATCACCAGCAGTGCCGGGGTCCAGGAGCCCGAGACGTCGTGGATGTAGCCCACCAGCGGCGGGGCGGAAGCTCCGATTGCGTAGCCGGCGCCCTGCACCACGGCGGACATGCGTCCAGCCGACGCCTGGTCCCTGGCCAGCCGGATGATGGCGATGAAGATGACGGTGATGCCGCCGCCCTGGGCGATACCGCCGGCGGTGGACCACAGCCACCAGGCCCCGGGAGCCAGCAGCAGCCCGGCGGGCACGGTAATCCACAGGACACCCAAGGTGACCGCCAGGGACGCCATGCTCATGTATTTGGCGGCAAACGGCACTCCAAGACCGCCCAGGATGGCGAGGATCTGGAAGATGGAGGAAGCAGCGCCGGCCTCGGTTGCGGACATTCCCAGCTCGTCGTTGAGGTAACTGGGCAGCCAGGCTGTCACCCCGTAGTAGGAGAACGCCTGCCCGGCGAAGCCCGCTGTCAGCCCCGCAGTGATCCAGCGCGAGCCCCGGACCGGCGCCAGGCTGCTGTTCGCTGTGCTTTCGGGCGAGACCAGGAATGCGCTTCGCGGACCCACCGCCAGGGTCCAGAACGCCACCGCTGCCACCGCCAGGACCGCCACGGATCCCAGTGCGAACCTCCACCCCGCCACGCTGGCCAGTGGCGCCGTGATCACCGATGTCAGGAACGAGCCGATGTTGAGGGCTGCCGTGTAGATGCCCATCGCGGTCCCCTGCCGGGCCGGCGCAAAGTCGCGGCGGATAATCAGGGGCACCGCGATGTTGCCCACTGTAATGGCCAGGCCGATCACAACCGTGCCGGCCATCACCAGGACCGGGCCTCCCGAGGAACGGACCAGGACGCCGGCCAGCACCCCAAGGATGGTCAGCGTCACTGCGAACTCGGCGCCGAACTTCCTGGCTGCCAAGGATGCCAGGGGCGCGGCCAGGGAGAAGCAGAGGACCGGGATGCTGGTCAGCAGCCCCAACATCACCGGCGAGAAGTTGAGCTCGGCCTGCATCAGGTCCACCACCGGGGCAACGGCTATGAACGGGCCCCGAAGGTTAAGTGCCAACAGGCCTATGCAGGCCAGCAGGATCCAGCTGTAGGGAATCCGGGCGAGGATCCGGCCGCTCACAGGGCCAGGGACCGGTCTGGGGGTGGTTTCATCACTCCCATTGCTATCACGGCCGGCGGTTCAGCGGTTCCAGGCGTCCCCGCAGGACCCGCGGGCTTACGATGAACTTCACGCCAGAGAGATCCGGGACGAAGGACAACGCCATGCAGCACCGCCTCGCCATCCTTGATGACTACCAGAATGTGGCCCATGGTTTTGCCGACTGGGCAGCCCTGGAAGCGGAAGGGGTAAGTGTTGTTACCTACCGTGAACCTTTCGCCTCACCCGAGTCCTTGGTGGCAGCGCTGGCGGATGCCACCATGGTGGTGGCCATGCGCGAGCGGACCGCTTTTCCGCGCGAAGTGCTCGAAAAACTTCCCGGCCTCCAGCTCCTGGTGACCACCGGGATGGCGAATGCCTCCATTGATGTTGCCGCCGCTGCCGAGCAGGGCATCACTGTCTGCGGCACTCCGGGTTCTCCCACCGCCGCTCCCGAGCTGACGTGGGCACTCCTGCTGGCCATCGCCCGGAACCTGACGGCCGAGGAAAACTCCCTGCGGGCGGGTAACTGGCAGACCTCGGTGGGGTTCGAGCTGGCAGGAAAAACGCTCGGCGTTGTGGGGCTTGGCAAGATCGGGCGCCGCATTGCAGCCTACGGGCAGGCCTTCGGGATGGAGGTGCTGGCGTGGAGCCAGAACCTGACGGCCGGGGCGGCGGAGGAGGCCGGTGCGCGGCTGGTGTCCAAGGAAGAGCTGTTCCGCCAGTCCGACGTCGCCACACTCCACCTGAGGCTCTCCGCACGCTCGGAAAACATCGTGGGCGAACCGGAGCTGCGCCTGCTGGGACCCGAAAGCATCCTGGTCAACACCGCCCGGGGCCCGCTGGTCAGCCAGGACGCACTGCTGAAGGCCCTCAGCGAGGGCTGGATCCGGGGGGCGGCGCTGGACGTGTTCGACCAGGAACCGCTGCAGGCAGGGCATCCGCTCCTCACCGCGCCCAATACGGTGCTCTCGCCGCACCTCGGTTACGTCACGCGGGAAAGCTACCGCCAGTTCTACGGCGGGGCATTTGAGGACATCACCGCCTGGCTGGCCGGCGCGCCCGTCCGGACCATCACACCGTAGCCGGGTCTCAGCCGGCCATGGCGTTTCCGGCCAGAGTTGCCTCGATAACCGCCGGGGAAAGGACATGCTGGGTCACCAGCTGGCTGGCGCCGAGGATGGCGGCCTTGTCGCCCGCATGGGACAGCCCGATCCGGAGCTGCGACGTGGCAAGGGGCAGCGAGCGCCGGTAGACAACCTCCCGGACGCCGGCCACGAGGTGCTCACCCGAGTCTCCTATGCTTCCTCCGATCACGATGACGGAGGGGTTCAGGAGGTTCACCACGGTGGCAAGCACATCGCCCACGTCCCGGCCTGCCTGGCGCAGGGCCTGGATTGCCTGCTGGTTTCCCTGGGCCACCAGGCTGACCACGTCCGCCCCCTTGGCCGCCTCCAGCCCTTCACCGCGCAGGGCTGCGGCGATCGCCGGTCCTGAGGCGAGGGCTTCAAGGCAGCCGTGGTTTCCGCAGCGGCACAGGACGTCGTCTCCGCGGGGGACGCGGACATGGCCCAGGTCGCCGGCTGTGCCGTTGGCTCCGCGCTGCAGCTCGCCGCTGCTGATGATGCCCGCGCCGATGCCCGTGGCCACTTTCACGAAGATGAAGTTGTCATGGTCGGGCCAATGGGCGGTTCGCTCGCCCAGTGCCATGATGTTGACGTCATTGTCCACCAGCACGGGGACCGGCAGCGAGCGCTGGACAAACCGGACCACATCGAACCCGTCCCAGCCGGGCATGATGGGCGGCTTTACGGGGCGCCCCGTGTCATGCTCCACGGGTCCGGGCAGCCCGATCCCCACACCCGCAAGATCCGCCACGCCCCGCGATGCCGCCGTCAGCAGTTTCACTGCCTCGCGGACCACCAGCCCCAGGACTTTCTCCGGCCCGTCCGCCACCTGCTGGTCCACCCGCCGTTCAGCAAGCACAGAGCCGCCCAGGTCCGTCACGGCGAGCGCTACGTGCGTTGCTCCGACGTCCACCGCCAGCACCACCCGGGCGGCCGGGTTAAAGGCAAAGCGCGACGGCGGCCTCCCGCCGCTGGAGGTTGCCTCACCGGCCGGGCCAACGAGTCCGGAAGAGATCAGGGCGTCAATCCGGGCGGCAACGGTTGACCTGGCCAGGCCTGTGGTGCCGGCCAGCTCGGCGCGGGTGCGGGCCCTGCCGTCCCGCAGCAGCTGGAAGATGTCGCCGGCGCGGCCGGGCAACGCCTGGGGCTCAGCGGGAGCCTGCCGGGCGGTGGTCTTGTTCATAGGACATGGATAGCAGATCTACTTATTTATGTCACGGCAGCAACTTTTGCTTGACGTTCGGCAAAAGTGATCCTAGCTTTGCAGGTAGACCTGCATCACAGCACTTGCCATCGCGGCCAAGCAACCGGGAGACACCTTGTCCTACTCAATTCAGCTCTACACCCTGCGTGACGCCATCCAGGAGGACCTCGAAGGAACCATCCGCAGGGTCGCGGACATCGGCTTTACCCAGGTGGAGCCCTACAACTTCGTGGCCACCGCAAAGGAACTGGGCGCTGCCCTGAAAGAGAACGGACTGACGGCACCGTCCGGCCACGCACCGCTGCTCAGCCAGGACCAGGACCAGATCTTCGCGGCGGCCAAAAGCCTGGGCATCACCACGGTGATCGATCCGTTCATCCCCGCCGACCGCTGGCAGACGGCAGAGGACATCCAGGCCACGGCAGCGGCATTGAATGAAGCCGCCAAGAAGGGTGCCGAATACGGCATCCGGGTTGGCTACCACAACCACCAATGGGAGCTGGAGTCCACCATCGAGGGCCGGACCGCCCTGGAGTACTTCGCCGGCCTGCTCGATCCGGAACTGGTCCTTGAAGTGGACACCTACTGGGTGGCTGTCGGCGGGCAGGACCCCGTGGACATCCTCGCCAAGCTCGGCGACCGGGTGAAGCTGATCCACATCAAGGACGGGCCCCTCACCACAGATACCAAGGCGCAGCAGCCTGCAGGCAAGGGCCGGGTTCCGGTCCTGGACGTGATCGCCGCCGCCACCTCCCTGGAGGTGGGCGTGGTGGAATTCGACGACTACGCCGGGGACATCTTCGAGGGCATCGCGGAGAGCCTTGCGTTCCTCAAGGCCGCCGGGAGCACCGCAAAGAACGCCGCCGCCAACACCGAAGGAGCCCAGGCATGAGCATCCCCTCCATGGCCAAGGGCCCGGTTGGCGTCGGCGTCATCGGCGCGGGCAACATCAGCAAGCAGTACCTGGACAACCTCACCACGTTCCCTGACCTCAAGGTCCACGTCATCGCGGACCTCTTCGAGGAGGCCGCCGAGGCCCGGGCCAAGGAATACGGAATCGCCGAGTGGGGCGGGGTGGAGAAGGCACTGCACCATCCCGACGTCGAAATCATCGTCAACCTGACCATCCCGGCAGCCCACGTGGAGGTGGCCACCGCAGCCGTCAACGCCGGCAAGCACGTCTGGACGGAAAAGCCGTTCTCCCTGGACCGGGAATCCGGGCTGGGGCTCCTCAAGACGGCCGACTCCGCAGGCATCCGCCTGGGCTGCGCCCCCGACACCTTCCTTGGCGCCGGCCTCCAGACCGCGCTGCGCCTGATCCAGCGCGGCGACATCGGCACCCCGCTGACGGCCATGACCACGTTCCAGACGCCCGGACCGGAGTCCTGGCACCCCAACCCGGCCTTCCTGTTCCAGTACGGGGCGGGCCCGCTGTTCGACATGGGCCCGTACTACCTCACCACCCTGGTGCAGGCCTTCGGCTCCATCCGCAAGGTGGCCGCCGTCGGCTCTAAATCCAAAGAAGTCCGCGTGATCGGTTCCGGCCCCAAGGCCGGCGAGGAATTCACGGTGGAGGTCCCCACCCACGTCTCAGCGATGGCCCAGTTCGAGAGCGGAGCATCCTCCCACAGCGTCTTCTCCTTCGAGTCCCCGCGTACCCGGATGGGCTTCGTGGAGATCACCGGAACCGAGGCCACCCTTTCCCTGCCGGATCCCAACAACTTCGACGGCGACGTCAAGCTCTGGCGGGCAGGCGACGAGGACTGGACCACCGTCCCGGCCACGGGGCCCGCGAACGGCCGCGGCATGGGCGTCCTGGACATGGCGCGCTCGCTCCGCGCCGGTGTCGCGCACCGTGCCACCGGCGACCTGGCCTACCACGTGCTGGATGCGATGGTCTCCATCTCGGAGTCCATGGATTCGGGAACGTTCGTGGACGTGGCAAGCTCCGCGCCGGCGTCGGCACCCCTCCCCGAAGACTGGGCACCGGAAACCCTGACCCTCGGAGACTCCGCATGAGCCCGGGCGCAGGCACTACCGCGCCGCTGGGCGTGGCCATGATCGGCTACGCCTTTATGGGCAAGGCACACTCCAACGCGTGGCGGAACGTCGCCAGCTACTTCGACGTCCCCGCGTTCGAGCAGAAAGTCCTGGTGGGACGGGACGCCGAAGCCGTTGCGGAGGCCGCCGCCAAATACGGGTGGGCAGAAACCGCCACGGACTGGCGGACTGTCCTGGACCGGGACGACATCCACATCATCGACGTCTGCGCACCCGGCTGGATGCACGCCGAAATTGCCATCGCCGCCCTGGCTGCCGGCAAGCACGTACTGCTGGAAAAGCCGCTGGCCAACACAATGGCGGAGGCTGAGGCCATGACCGCTGCCGCCGGCGCCGCCAGGGCCCGGGGCGTGCAGTCGATGGTGGGGTTCAACTACCGCAGGGTTCCGGCCCTCGCCCTGGCCAGGGAGCTCATCGGCGAGGGCAGGATAGGAACGGTCAGGCACGTCCGCGCCGCCTACCTGCAGGATTGGCTCGCGGATGACCAGGCACCCATGACCTGGCGCCTCCGCAAGGAAACCGCCGGGTCCGGGGCCCTCGGCGACATCGCCTCCCATGCGATCGACCAGGTCCTGTTCCTGCTCGGAGACCAGGTCACGGAAGTCTCGGGCCGGACCCACACCTTCGTGAACCGCCGCCCCGGCACGGGCGGTCCCGCAGGCGGGCTCGAGGACGTAACGGTCGACGACGCCGCCTGGGCAACGCTGTCCCTCGCCTCCGGGGCAATCGCCTCAGTGGAGGCATCCCGGGTGGCCACCGGCCGGAAGAACTCCCTGCAGCTCGAGGTTTTCGGCGACAAGGGGGCCCTGCGCTTCGACCTGGAAAACCTCAACGAACTCCAGTTCCTCGACGCAACCGCACCCGCCCGGGAGCAAGGCTTCCGCAGGATCCTGGTCAGCGAACCCGAACACCCCTACCTTGACGCGTGGTGGCCGCAGGGCCACATCATCGGCTGGGAGCACACGTTCACGCACGAGGTCCGCGACTTCCTGCTGGCCGTCAGCTCCGGAACCGCGCCGTCGCCGTCGTTCGAGGACGGACTGGAAGTCCAGCGCATCCTGGACGCCGTGGAGCAATCAGCCGCCTCCAACAGCACCCTGGTCCAGCTCTCCCCCGCCACCGAAGGAGCCTGACATGCCCCGCCCGTTTACCCTGTTCACCGGCCAGTGGGCCGACCTGCCGCTCGAGGAAGTCGCCAGGCTCGCCTCCGGCTGGGGCTACGACGGCCTGGAAATCGCCGTCTCCGGAGACCACCTGGACGCCTGGCGCTGGGACGAGCCCGGCTACGTCGAGTCCAAGCTCGCCCTGCTGGAGAAGTACAACCTCAAAGTCTGGGCCATCTCCAACCACCTCAAAGGCCAGGCCGTCTGCGATGACCCCATCGACTTCCGCCACCAGGCCATCGTGGGGGCCAAGGTCTGGGGCGACGGCGACCCCGAAGGCGTCCGCCAGCGTGCCGCCGAGGAAATGCAGCACACCGCCCGGCTCGCCAAGGCACTCGGCGTGGACACCGTCGTCGGCTTCACAGGCTCTTCCATCTGGCAGTACGTCGCCATGTTCCCGCCCGTCCCCGAAAAGGTCATCGACGCCGGCTACCAGGATTTTGCCGACCGCTGGAACCCCATCCTGGACGTCTTCGACGAATGCGGCGTCCGGTTCGCCCACGAGGTCCACCCCTCCGAAATCGCCTACGACTACTGGACCACCGTCCGCACCCTCGAAGCTATTGGCCACCGCGAAGCGTTCGGCTTGAACTGGGACCCGTCGCACATGATGTGGCAGGGCATCGATCCCGTCTCCTTCATCTGGGACTTCAAGGACCGGATCTACCACGTGGACTGCAAGGACACCAAGGTCCGCCAGACAGGCCGGAACACCGTCATGGGTTCCCACCTCCCCTGGGGCGACCCCCGCCGCGGCTGGGACTTCGTCTCCGCCGGACGCGGCGACGTCCCCTGGGAAGCGTCCTTCCGCGCGCTGTCCGCGATCGGCTACGACGGCCCCATCTCGGTCGAATGGGAAGACGCCGGCATGGACCGCCTGCACGGCGCCCCCGAAGCCCTCGCTGCCCTCAAGAAGTTCGACTTCCCGCCGTCGAACACTTCCTTCGACGCCGCTTTCAAACAGTAACCCCAAGAGTTTTTGTCCAGATATGCAGGGTTGTGAGGCCTTGAAACCTGCATATCTGGACAAAAACTCCGACGGCAGGGACGTAAAATCCCTGCATGACCTCTTCCATCCGAAAGGCGGCAGCGGACGACGCCGGCGCGCTGGCCGCGCTGGCGGCTGTCACCTTTCCGCTGGCGTGCCCGCCGTCGGCGTCACCTGATGACATCGCAGCGCACCTTGCGAACACGCTCAGTGAACGCCACTTTCAGGACTACCTGGCCGATCCGGACACCACCATCCTGGTGATCGACGGCGGCGGGCTGCGTGGCTACAGCCTGCTGGTGAACCGGCCGCCCGAAGACCCGGACGTCGTTGCGGCGCTGGGAATCGTTCCGTCCGTGGAGCTGAGCAAGTGCTACGTCCACCCGGAACACCACGGGCTCGGGGCCGCCGCCGAACTGATGCACGCCAGCCTCCAGGCGGCGGGGGAAGCCGGCGGCCGGGGCGTCTGGCTGGGAGTCAACAGCCAGAACGCCCGGGCCATCCGGTTTTATGGGAAGTCCGGGTTCCGCAAGGTGGGAACCAAGTCATTCCGGCTGGGCAGCGCGGTTGAACACGACTTCGTGCTTGAGCGGGAGGTTCCCTGACTGGTCCGCGCTGCTCCTGTCAGGCGCCCTGGGCCGGATAGACCTGGGGCGGGTAGGCCAGGGGCGGACGTGGCTCGGCGAGGAGTTTAAGGCCGGGCGGCAGCCCATCAATGCTGCCGCCCGTTCCGTGGGCCCTGATGGTGATCCGGGAGGTGTCCAGCAGGACGTTCGCGGCCTGGAAGTCGCCCAGGGCCTCCGGCAGGATGGGCGCGAGGTGCACCACTCCGCGGGTGAACACGGGGTCGAACCGGAGGAGCGCGCGGATCAGCTGCACCGGCGCAGCAGCAGCCCAGGCCTGCGGCGAGCATGCGGTTGGGTACGGCACAGGAGCTTCGAACTCGCCGCGGTCAAAGCCGCAGAAGAGTTCGGGCAGCCTGCCATCGAAGTGTTCGGCGGCGTCGAAGAGACCGGTGGCCAGCTGCCGGGCCTCCTCCACGAACCCGTAGCGCATCAGCCCGGTGGCAACCAGGGCGGAATCATGGGGCCACACTGAACCGTTGTGGTAACTGACGGGGTTGTAGGCGCCCATGTCGGAACCCAGGGTGCGGATCCCCCAGCCGGTAAACATCTGCGGCGACATCAGGTGCTCCACGACGGATGCCGCCTTATCCTCATCCACGATGCCCATCCACAGGCAGTGGCCCATGTTTGAAGTACAGGCGTCCACGGGCCGCTTGTCCTTATCCAATGCCACGGCGAAATAGCCCTTGTCCGGCAGCCAGAACTTCTCGTTGAAAGCAGCCTTCAACTCGGCGGCGCGCGCCTCCCAGTGCTGTTCCAGGGCGCGGTCGCCGCTCCAGCGGGCCAGCAGGGACCGGCCCACGTAGGCGCCGTAGACGTAGGCCTGGACTTCGCAGAGGGCAATGGGCGCCTCTGCCATGGTGCCATCAGCGAAGTTGATGCCGTCCCAGGAGTCTTTCCAACCCTGGTTGACGAGCCCGTGGTCATTGGGCCGGATGTACTCCACGAACCCGTCACCGTCGCGGTCGCCGTAATGCTCGATCCAGTCCAGTGCACGGTCCACATGGGGAAGCAATGGTTCAACGATGTCCCGTGACAGGCCCCATCTGCTGAGTTCCCCGACGAGGGCCGCGAACAGCGGGGTTGCATCCGCGGTTCCGTAATAGGCTGTACCTCCCAATGCCAGGCCTGCGGTGACGCCCAGCCGGACTTCGTGCGGGATGCGCCCCGGTTCCTCCTCTGAATCCTGGTCCACCTTCGTCCCCTGGAGACCGGCCAAAGTCTGCAGCGTCCCTGCCGCCAACGTGGGATCAACCATGAGGCTCATGTAGGAGGCCAGGATGGAGTCACGCCCGAACAGAGCCATGAACCAGGGTGCGCCGGCCGCCACAGCTGCACGCTCGGGGTGGTGCGGATCAAAAATGCGGAGTGAACCCAGGTCGCTCTGGCTGCGGTTCAGGACGTTCTGCAGGTTGGCGTCCGCCACGGTGATCACCGGGACCTTCTGCTCCCAGTTGCGGTGCCGGCGGACGCCTTCCCGGTGGTGTGGGGGCCCGGCCTCGGAGAAGGCTCCGGCCGGAGCCTCGCCGTTGATCAGGGGAACCACGATGACGCTGGTGGCCCACTTGCCGCGGGGCGGGACGGTCACGTGGAAGCGGAGCCCGTCTGTAGTTACGTCGGCACCGCGGGCGCGGACAGCGGTGCCGCGCCGCTGCCCGTTGCGGGCGCTTTCGATCACAAGCTGGCCGTCGCGGACCGTGCGGACAGAGTCCGGGTGCCGGGAGCTCCGCCCGACCTTGACATCAAAAAGGTCGGACTGGTCTGCGTCCACAAAAAGCTCAACCTCGCACTCCACAGGCTCCGCCGAGTAGTTTTCCAGCGTGATGTCATCCTGCAGGCCAGGGCCGACGTGGCGGTGCTGCCGCACCACCAGGGGGCCATCAAACTGGCGTCGGGACCCTTTTGCCCTGCCAACGAACACAGCTTCGAAGGGTTTGGGCCGCTGCGCGCCCAGAGGCTCGCGGAGGGAGCCATTGATTCTCAGGATCCAGTGGGAAACAATGCGCGTGTCCTGGAAAAAGGCTCCGTAGGTACCGCTGTCAGCGCTGATGTCCCCCGTTCCGGAAGAAATGCAGAATGAGGACCCCTCCACCACCGTGACCGAACCTGACTCTGAGGCAGCGGCTTCGGTGTCGGCGTTCCATGCAGTCATGAAGGGGCTCCTTCGATTAGGGGCGGGCTCCTGCCGGGGATCCGAAGACTGCCCGCCCCTTAAAGATTCTGGTGCAAGCCGGCGGCATGCGGAACCCCTGCGGGCATCTTGCCCCCAAGGAGATCCCCGAACAGCCGCAAGTAATCGTTCACCATGCGTTCTTCACTGAACCGTTGCTCCACCGTCCGCCGGCACAGCGCGCGGTCCAGGCCCGCTGCCTTATGGACAAGGCCGGCCAGCTGGTCGGTGGACCCCAGGAATCCGGTCCGCCCGTGATCGATGATTTCGGGCGCTGAGCCTGCTGGGGTGCCGATGACCGGCGTGCCGGTGGCCAGTGCCTCAATCATGACCAGGCCGAATGGTTCGGGCCACTGAATCGGGTTCAGGAACGCGATTGCCTCCCCCATCAGCCGGTACTTCGCCGCGTCATCCATTTCCCCCATAAAGTCTTCGTTCGGCCCCAGAATGGGTTCGATGACGTCGCGGAAATAGGTGACCTCATCCTGCTCGCGCACTTTGACCGCGATCCTCAGCGGTATTCCTGCCTCCCGGGCGATCCTCACGGCTTCCAACAGCCCCTTGTCCCGGGAAGCCCTCCCTACGAAGCAGAGGTACCCACCGCGGCCGGACCCTACAGGCACCGAGGCGATATCCATCCCATGATGGATCACCCGGGTCACGGGCACGTCCGGAGCGTGCGAAGCCTGGTCACGGGAAATCGCAATCACCGCGGCCCTACGGGCAATTGCACCGTAGATGTCAGCCGCGCCGGCGTCGAGCCTGCAGTGGATCGTCGTCACCACGGGGATCCCCTCTGGCCTGTGCAGATACAAAGGCCCGGCCAGAGTGTGGTCATGGATGATGTCCACGCCACCCATTCCCGCATAGGCGCGTGCTACCTGGCTGAGTTCGGAGAGTGTCCGGTTCAGCTGGTGCGGGACCGAGGTCCTCATGCCAGGAGCCAGGGGCACCGGGCAGGAGCTGTCCGACGGCGCCGCCAGCAACACCTCGTGCCCGGCAGCGGCAAAGCCCCTGGCCAGGCTGTCCACAACCCGCTCAGTTCCGCCGTAAGTAGATGGTGGAACCGGTATCCAGGGTCCAGCAACGAGTCCTATCCGCATCCCTGACCTCCAGGAAAAATGACAGGCCGGGCTCCCCAGTGGGCCGGGCGCCTCCGCGGAACCTGGCCAGGCCCGCGGCGCTGTTGGAGTGCGATACCCCGAGGGCGTCTGCATAACCCACAATCTGACTATTGCCCACGAACTGTACGGGGACAAGGCCTACTGAGAGGTATCTAACACGGGGCCAAGGAATGACCGCAGCCTCGGCGGGGTTGTTGGGACCATGAAGATTGAAATCTGGTCCGACGTCGCGTGCCCGTGGTGCTACATCGGCAAGCGCCGCTTTGAAGCCGCCCTGGCAGCGTTTCCGCACCGGGACGCGGTGGAGGTGACCTGGCGGAGCTACCAGCTCGACCCAACCCTTCCCGAACACTACGACGGAACCGAGCTGGACTACCTGAGCACCCGCAAGGGCATGCCGCCGCAGCAGGTTTCACAGATGTTCGACCACGTAGCCCAGGAAGCGAGGGGCGAAGGGCTGAACTACCGCTTCGATTCCGTGGTTGTGGCCAACAGCTTCACGGCACACCGACTGATCCACCTCGCTGCCGCGCACGGCAAGCAGGACGCCGCCAAGGAGCGCCTGCTCAGTGACCACTTCGAGCATGGCAAGGACATCGGCAGCCGCGAGTACCTGACGTCGCTGGCGGTGGGCCTGGGCATCGGCGTGGCCGAGGTGGACGAGCTGTTCACCACGGACAAGTATGCGGATGACGTCCGCTTCGACGTCGAAGAGGGGCGGTCCCTGGGTATCAGCGGTGTCCCGTTCTTTGTCATCGACCGGAAGTTCGGCCTTTTCGGGGCCCAGCCTACGGAGACGTTCTCGGCAGCCCTGGACCAGGCATGGCAGGACGCCAACCCGCTGGTGCTGGTCAATTCCGCGGAGGGCGGAGCCTGCGGGCCGGACGGCTGCCCCGCCTAGGAGAGCGCCAAGGAAATGTCAGGGCGTTTACTGACACATCGCGGTAAAGTGTCTGTATGCCCAGGATTTCAGCGGCCAGCAACGCCGAGCAGCGAGCGGACACCCAGCGCCGCATCCTCACCGCCTTCGGCGAACTTCTCTTCTCCCACGGCCTGCCCGGCCTGACCATGACGGACGTGGCCCGGCATGCGGGCGTGGGCCGGACTGCCGTGTACAACTACTACGCGGACATCGAGGAGCTGCTGATCTCCTACGCCCTCGATGAGACCGAGAAGTTCCTCTCCGAACTGCGGGACTCCCTGGGGCAGCTGGACAACCCCGTGGACCGGCTCGCCCTGTACGTCCGCGCCCAGGTGGTCGACCTCAGCCGCCGCCACCTGCCGCCGGGACCCGCAATGGGAGCCGTGCTGTCGCCGTCGTCCTTTGCCAAGCTCGCTGACCACGTTGGCGAGCTCAGCGTCCTGCTGCAGGGCATCCTGCGGGACGGAATGGAGCAGGGCTACCTGCCGGCGGCCGACATCAACCAGCAGGCACAGCTCATCCTGGGCACGTTGTCCTCCAGCGCAGCCAGGGGCAGTGACGAGCCCGCCGAACTGGAAGCACGCGTGGCCCGGACCGTCCGCTTCATCCAGCTCGGTGCCGGCGCCAGGTTCGACGACGACGGCCGCCCCATCAGGGTAAGCCCCCTTCCGGCTGTGGCCGGCTGATGTACCCGCCGAAGTTCACGGGGTGGGCGCCGCCGACGGGAAGACTGGCCACTTGTCGTCGTCCGCAACTCGGCGGCTTTCCCGCGGACAGCTGAGGGTTCCCGGCGTCTGGTCAACGAGGTCCGGCGGCGTGAGCGCCGAGTAGTCCTGGGCAAGGATCACGTCCACGCTCCCGTCCGTCCTGCTGTCCTGGAAGTAGTCCGAGCCCGGCAGGTTCCGCTGGACGCTGAACGCCGCAGACTGCCCGGCCGCTCCCGAAATCACGGCAGCGGCCCCGCGGTAGCCCGCATCAACGTTGGACACGGCGCCCACCACGAACTTCCTGGCCAGGAACTCATCCGCCACTGAACGTGCCAGCCCGGGCCGGCTGGTGGAGTTGTACACGTTCAGGTTGATCTGGTCGTTCGGGGTGTAGTCGAACGTTGCGGCCGGGCAGGTGGAGACTGATTCTTCCGCGGGCGCCGCTGCGGGAATCTTCAGCTGCCCGTTGATGATCGCCAACGCCGTGATGATGGCCGCCGCGATGAGGCCCACAAGCAGGACCAGGACAACCCCGTGCAGCACGCGCCGGCGCACCCGGGCTGTTTCGTCGGCCTGGGCGGCCCCAAAAGTGGCACGCAGTTCCGGGCCGGTGACGACGTGGTGGCCGTGGAGGACGCTGACATCCTGCTGCTTCTTCCTAGCCATCTATCACCAGGACACGGGCGTGGATTGCGGTGCGCTGGTGCAGGGCGGTGCGGACGGCACGGTGCAGCCCGTCCTCCAGGTAGAGGGTTCCCTGGTACTGCACCACGTGCGGGAACAGGTCACCGAAAAAGGTGGAATCTTCAGCCAGCAGCGCTTCCAGGTCGAGGGTGCGCTTGGTGGTCACCAGCTCGTCCAGCCGGACCGGACGCGGCGGGAGCGACGCCCACTCCTTGGGCGTTGTGTAACCATGGTCGGGGTAAGGGCGGCCCTCGCCCACAGCTTTGAATATCACCTTGCCACACTAGGCATCCTGCGGGCCCAGCGAAAGTACCCGGCGGTTCCTTCCGCAGGTTGTGGCCAAACAGTAACCATGGCCTGCCTGCAGCCACCGCCGGTACCGGCCGCCGTGGGCGCTGTGGAAGGTTCAGCTGACAGAATGGGGGCATGACAGCCTCCGAGTCCCCTGCCGTGTCCGCACCCGGAATCCACGCGCCTGCCATGCCGCCGCTGGCACTCCTGCTCGATGTGGACGGGCCTGTGGCAAGCCCGGTGACCCGGGACGTGAAGCGGGAGATCATCGATGACCTGGTGGCCCTCGCGGCTGCGGGGATTCCCGTTGTTTTCAACACAGGGCGTTCCGACGCTTTCATCCGGGAACAGGTGATGGAGCCCATGATCGCCGCCGGCATCCCGGCAGGGACCATCATCCACGCCATCTGCGAAAAGGGCGCCGTGTGGTTCAGCTACACCGCAGCCGGACCCGGCCCCGTCCACGTGGACCGGGAGCTCGCCGTGCCCGCGGCTTACGGGGACGACATCCGGCGCATGGTGGCGGAGGACTATGCCGGGCACATGTTCTTTGATGAGACCAAGCGCGCCATGGTGTCCGTGGAGCAGCACATCGAGGTACCCAGCGCCGATTACCTCGCAGAGCAGAAACTCTTCGACGCCGACGCCATGGAACTGATGGCCCGGCACGGGCTTGGCGTGGTCCGGCTGGACCACCACGCCCCCAATTCCGACGACGAGGTGGACTACCGGGTGGACCCCACCATCATCTCCACGGACATCGAGTCGGTGCGGCTTGGGAAGGACCTGGGCGCCAGCCGGGCAGTGGAACTGCTCGCCGCGCAGGGCATCACCCCGGCGGCCTGGCGGACAGTGGGCGATTCGCGCACCGACTACGCCATGGCCGACTGGCTTCACCACAACGATCACGCGGTTAAGCATGTGGACGTCCGCCCGGCCGACGGCATCCCGGAGAAACCGTACCCGGTCCTGACGGCCGGGGACCTGGGGCTTGAGGCGTCCGTTATCCACGACGACGCCGGCGGGGCTTTCCTGCGCAGCTGGCGGGAGGCGCTGGGCGCCTAAGCCGGTTCCCCGGCCCCGGGAACCTGCCCGAAACCTGCTGTTTAAGCCGCCCGGCTATCATGCAGGTAAGAACGCTTACTTTGACGAGCACGGAGACGACCATTACAGAAGCACCGGTTCAAGACGAGGTCTACTACGGAGGCCAGGCATCCGTAGAGGAACAATTCCACGCGGAGATCACTTCCCCCGAAGCTGAGCAGCGGCTTAACCCCCGCCCTGATGTCATCACGCATAAGGGCCGCATCGCGCTGATCAACCAGACCAGGACCCCTTACCAGGCCATGGTGGAGGACCTCCTGTTCGTGCGCAACGTGCTGGCCAATGCGGACCTTGCGTACCTGCTGGTCAGGGGCAACAACGACCGGCCGGTCATTGCCCTGGACTGGAAAGACCGGAAGAAGCTGCGGGTGGCCCTGGTGGAAGCCTGCCGGGACGAGCCGTTCTACTCCATGACGGTGGATGCCAAGAAGAAGACCTCGCTGCTGGTTGCGGACGGCGAGCTTTCCACCAACCGGCAGGCGCGCATCTTCCGCCTGTACCGGCCCCGTGTGGAACCCAACGGCGGCTTCGAGTTCGGCTCTTCAGCGGGTGTGCAGATTGAGCTTTGGTCCTTCAAGGCCAATGAGATCATCCTGCCGATCGAGAACTCCCTCACGCGCAGGACCCTGCTCCGCCAGGATGCCGTCCGCGGCACGGTGGAGCGGTACGGCCACACCTGGCCCACCATCGAGAACATGTTCGCCGACCACGCCAGCGACATCAGCTTCGACATCGACCTGGTGTTCTCCTGGGTGGACGGAAGCTCCCCCGAGTACATTGCCGCCCGGCGTGCCCAGCAGAAGGACGTTGTCCTGGGCGAGGGCGACGACCACGAGGCCCGTTTCCGGCAAATCAACGAACTTAAATACGCACTCCGGTCCGTGTACATGTTCGCCCCGTGGATCCGCCGCATCTTCATCGCCACGGACTCACCGGCTCCTGAGTGGCTGGCGGACCATCCCTCGGTGACCATTGTCCGCAGTGAAGAGTTCTTCTCGGACCCCTCGGTGCTTCCCACGCATAATTCGCAGGCGGTGGAGTGCCAGCTCCACAACATCGAAGGACTCTCGGAGCACTTCCTGTATTCGAACGACGACATGTTCTTCGGCCGGCCGGTCAGCCCGGACCTGTTTTTCACGCCGGGCGGCATCACCAAGTTCGTCGAGGCGGAAACCCGGATCGGCCTGGGTGAGAACGCCGTTGAGCGGAGCGGGTTCGAGAACGCAGCCCGCGTTAACCGCAAGCTGCTGTGGAACCGGTTCGGGCGGATCACCACCCGCCACCTGGAGCACTGTGCGGCACCGCTGCGCCGCAGCGTGGTGTCAAAGATGGAGCGCGAGTTCCCGGAAGAGTTCCGGAAGACGGCTGCCAGCCGTTTCCGGGCGGCGGACAACATCTCCGTCACCAACTCGTTCTACCACTACTACGCACTGCTCACCGGCCGGGCGGTAACCCAGACGGCGGCGAAGGTCCGCTACATCGACACCACCATGAAATCGGGGCTGAAGTACCTGCCCAAGCTCCTGGCCAAGCGGAACATGGACTTCTTCTGCCTGAACGACGGCAGTTTCCCGGAAGTGCCGGCCGACGAGCGCGCTGCACTGGTCACCGATTTCCTGGACAAGTACTTCCCCATCAAGGCGCCCTGGGAAAAATAGGGCTTAAGACAAAGGTCCGTGCCGCTGGCGGCACGGACCTTTGCTTTATGCTCCTAGCGGCTGGTGGGCAGCCCGAGCTTCGCGCTGCTCCGCTGCTTGGCGCTTTCCGGAATCCGGACCCCGGCGGCGTCCAGGCGCCGCTTTGTCTCTTCCGGGGAGACGTACTCGCCCACCGTCGTCGAACGTCCCATGGGAACCACCGAGTGCACGATTGTGTGCTCGTAGACGTGGACCAGGTTGAAGGACTGGCCGCCGTCCTGCCCCCTGGTGCCTCCGATGGGGACGTTCAGGTCCTGGGTGTAGCAGCTGGCTGAGGCCACGGAAACGGGGATACCGGCAAAGCTCGCCGTCGTCGAGTAATGCAGGTGGCCGGCAAGGATGGTGCGGACATCCGAGTTCCGGACCACAGCCTCCAGCGAGGCCTGGTCCCGCAGCTCCACCAGGACCGAAAGATCCAGGACTGACGGAACGGGCGGGTGGTGCAGCGCCAGGATGGTGCCGTCGGGGGCCGGAGTGTCCAGTTGCCGTGTGAGCCACTCAAGCTGGGAGGTGCTCAGTTCACCGTGGTGGTATCCGGGCACGGTGGTGTCCATTGTGATGACGCGGAGCCCGTTGATGAAGTAGCTCTTGTCCACGGGCCCGTCGTCGGCGGGCTCATCCAGCAGGCCCGTCCTGAAGTTGGCACGGTTGTCGTGGTTGCCCATCGCCCAAATGACCTTGGCCCCGAGCTCCTCGCAGGCTGGATCAACGATGGCCCGGAGCTTGACGTAGGCCTCGGGATCGCCCTTGTCGGCAAGGTCCCCCGTGAAGATGACGGCCTCGGGCCGCGCACCGGAGGCCTTGACCTCTTCGAAGAGCTGAATGAGCCGGGCTTCGCTGTCAACGACGCCGTAAAGGGGGTCCGGACCTCCCATCAAGTGGGGATCGCTCAGGTGGAGAAGGAAGTGGCGTGGCCGGGGATGTTCGGCCTCGATGTGCTCCATTGCTGCCTCTGTGGTCGGTGGGAAACGGCGCTTCCCTTGTACCCTTCAGTAAGGTTTATCCAATCAGACATTTGGCAAACTTTGGGTAAATCGCCGTGGCTGATGTGGAAAAAGTTGCAAGAACTGCGCTTTTGCGTGGCTGCGTTCGGCGCAGCGGCGCATTTTTATCCGAGGGCGTTCTCGACGGCGTCGATCACCTCCGCCGAGTCGGGTTCCACTGTGGGCGCAAAGCGTCCCATCACTTCCCCTTCCCGGCTGATAAGGAACTTCTCGAAGTTCCACTTCACCAATCCGGGCAACAGTCCTGTCTTGAACTTGGTGAGCTCCGTGTAGAGCGGGTGCTGGCCCCTGCCGCGGACGTCCGCCTTCACGGTCAGAGGGAATGTCACCCCGAAGTTCCGCTGGCAGAACTCGGCGATCTCGCTGTCACTGCCAGGTTCCTGCCCGGCGAACTGGTTGCACGGGACGCCGAGGATCTCGAACCCGCGGTCCCTGAACTTTTCGTAGAGCGTCTCCAGGCCGGCGTACTGGGGCGTGAACCCACAGTTGGAGGCTACGTTCACCACCATCACCACTTTTCCCTTGAACATGCCGAAGTCGGTGGCGGTGCCGTCGTTCAGGGTCAATGGGATCGGGTACAGGGATGTCACAGGTTGCGTCCTCGGAAAGTTGTTCATGCCTGGAATTCGTTACCGGCGAACCACTGTACTGGTCCGGGCTTGGAGTTTCCTGGGTGAACTTCCGGCTCGATCTTAGGGTTCCGGGGTCGCGTACGTGCCTGTTGGCAGCGGCTCTGGCTCTGTGGTCTCAATCGGTGCCGGAATCGGCTCGACTGAAAAGGTCGCAGTGGGCGCCGGTGCGGGCTCAACCGGTGCAGGCTGAACCGGTGTGGGCGCGGGCTCAACCGGCGCAGGCTGCACCGGTGTAGGCGCGGGCTCAACCGGCGCAGGCTCAACCGGTGTAGGCGCGGGCTCAACCGGTGTAGGCGCGGGCTCAACCGGCGCAGGCTGGACCGGTGTGGGTGCGGGCTCAATCGGCGCAGGCGGGGGTTCAACCGGTGCCGGAACCACGGGCGCAGGCTCCGGCTCAACCGGTGCAGGCGGTGGCTCAACCGGTGTCGGTGTTACCGTTCCCGGATCCGTCGGGGTCGGAGTGCCCGGCTCAGTCGGCGTCGGCGTCGGCGTCGGCGTACCCGTCTCCGACGGTGTTGGCGTACCCGTCTCCGACGGTGTTGGCGTACCCGTCTCCGACGGTGTTGGCGTACCCGTCTCCGTCTCAGTCGGGGACGGCGTCGGCGTGCCCGTCCCAGTCTCCGTCGGGGACGGCGTCGGCGTGCCCGTCCCAGTCTCCGTCGCGGACGGCGTCGGCGTGCCATACCCGGCCCACGCAGTCGGCGACGGCGTTCCGGAGTCCGCGGGCCTCAGGGTCGACAGCCAGGATGCCGGCCCAGAAGGAGACCCAGCCGCCGTCGTCGGGTCCTTGACCCAGCGGGGAGCCGGAGGAGGCTCGTTGCCCTGGCCCACCGGGATGGTCCAGCGTATGGGCCCGGTGGACGGAGCGTCGGTGCCCGGCAGGTATGACCGCAGGTCAGCCGGTCCGCCGCCGAAAGCCCGGACCGGGATCAGGCGCCACTTCTGGGGGCTCACGTGGTGCCCGTCGAGGATTGTTTCGAAGTGCAGGTGGCATCCCGTCGACCATCCGGTGGAGCCCACCCGCGCAATGGCTTCCCCGGCGTTGACGGAATCCCCGCTGCGGACGGCGATGGACTCCAGGTGGTTGTAGGTGGTGATAAGCCCGTTGCCGTGGTCAATCTCAACCCGGTTGCCGCCGCCCCAGGGATGCCAGCCCGCGGCGCGCACCTTTCCCGAGTCAGCCGCGTAGACCTGGGTGCCGCAGGGAGCCGCATAGTCCTGGCCAAGGTGGAAATCGCCAGCTGTTCCGGACAGCGGACTTACCCGGAGTCCGAAGGGCGACGAGGGGGCCAACTGCTTGAGGGGAGCCATCAGGTACCCCGCCGGCGGCCTGCCCACCCCTGTCAGCTCCACGGCCAGGGAAGACGGGGTCTCCTCTCCGTGGCCACTTACCAGCGGACGCGGGAAGGCGATGTCAACATCTGGGTCGCTCAGGATGGCCGCGGTCAGGGGGCCTGCAACAAGGCCGTCCAACGTCGGGGCGCCCGTCCCCGTGCTGCCGTGCCGGTCTGGACTGGTGCCGGTACTGGAGCCAGCCGGAATCCCCACGGCACCCATGCCTGCGCCGGGACGGATAACGGAGGCCGCAACGGTCCCCGCTTCAGGTGCGGGGCCGGAAGGGTTCACGGCCCAGACGGCCATGGCCAGCACCCCGCTGGCCGCCACAGCTCGCACAACGGGCAGGCACAACCCTTTGGGGCTTGTGGCGTCCTTCCCGGATACCGCGTGATTGCCCATGAGACTGACTCCAGGACGTGACTGGCCGCCCCTGTCTTGACGGTATCTCCCATGGGAACATACGGGCCGGGACCCTGGGAACCCTGCAGCGGGACACTGCGGTTTTTTTGTGGATGACCGCTGTCCGGTTGCTGCCACCGGGTAGTCCGTTCACGAACCTGGACAGCCCGGGTTGTGCTTACGATTAGCCCAAGAGCGGGGTTTGCCGCAGGAGGGCGTGCGTAATGAAGAACATCCTGAGTCCCATCAAGAAACGCCTTGTCCACACGTTCAGCAACGGCTCCGAGGGCGTTCCGCAGTGGCAGCTCGATCTGGCGAAGGGGGACGACCCTGGCTACCACCTGCCCGGTTCCGCGGTGTGGGCGGTGCATGGTTCCATGTCGCCCATCGTCGCCGGGATCCGCACACTGCTGATGCAGTCCCTCCACCCCGGAGCTCTTGCCGGCGTCCACGAACATTCAAACTTCCGCGAGGATCCGCTGGGCAGGCTGGCAAACACTATCCGCTGGATCTTCACGGTGACATACGGTTCCACCGAAGCCGCGGAGAACGCCTCACGCCGGGTGCGCCGCCTGCACGAGGCAGTCCAGGGCAGTTACAGCGACAACCTCGGAACGCAGCGCGACTACAGTGCCAACGACCCGGAACTGGCCAGCTGGATCCACCTTGCTTTCACGGACGCGTTCCTGACAGCCCACAAAATCTGGGGTGGCGCCATACCCGGCGGCCCCGACGCCTATGTCCGCGAGTGGTCCCAGGCGGGCCGACTGATGGGAGTGGAGGAACCGCCGCTGAGCGAGACAGAGATGCACAGGCAACTGGACCGCTGGTACCAGAGCGGTGAGCTCCGCGTCGACAGCCGGGTGGCGGAGACGGTGGAGTTCATCCGCAACCCGCCTTTGAACCGGGTGCTCCGGCCGGGCTACCGGATCCTGTTTGCCGGTGCGGTGTACAGCCTGGAGCCAAGGTACCGCCAGATGCTCGGACTGGCTGTACCACGGCTGGGACCCGTGACGCTGCCGGTGAGGCTCGCAACCAAGCTGGTCCTCGGCGTCGTACGCCTGGCGTTGGGGCGCAGGGGCCCCAGCGAACTGGCCGCCAGGGAGCGCCTTCGCCGGCTGGGCGTGCCAGGCGCTGACGCGTGACGGCGTACTCGCCTCTGCCACAAGCTGAGAAACGAAAGAACCCGGCCCCGGCGGATGCCGAAGCCGGGTTCTTAACCGGCGGAGAATGGGGGATTTGAACCCCCGAGGGCGTTAACCCAACACGCGTTCCAGGCGTGCGCCATAGGCCGCTAGGCGAATTCTCCAGCTGCTTCTGAATCAAAAGCAGATACTAGATTACCTGATCTTTTCCGCATCGCCCAATTGGCCCCCGGGTGCGCGGCCGGAGGTACAGCCGAAGGTGCTCCCCGCCATGCGGCTTCACGCCTGCGCGGATGCTCTTTAACCACGAAATGGACGCCCCCAACGCGTCCATTCCCCGGACACCGTTGAGCTGCCGGGTCCGGCCCCGTTCAGCCAGGCCACGCAGCTCACAACCTTGAGATTGCCCCAATCGGTGTATATACCAATGATCAAGGGCACCGGCAGGATAAGCAACGACTTTCGTCCACCACGCCCACCCGGTTCCGGCAGGATGAAGCTATGAGCGAGCTGCACGCACTGGTGATCTATGTCCCGCGTACTCACACTGAGGCGCTCCTCACAGCCATCGGCGGCGCCGGAGCGGGCAGGATCGGCAAGTATTCGCACTGTTCCTTCGTCACGCCGGGGACGGGCCGCTTTACTCCCCTGGACGGCGCAGAACCGTACCTTGGACGGGTCGGCGAGCCGGAAGAAGCCGCCGAGGACAGAATCGAATGCGTGGTTGAAGAGCCTCTGTTGGAAGGGGTCATCGCCGCCGTGCGGGCAACGCATCCGTACGAGGAGCCTGCTTTCATGAGCTGGCCGGTTGAAGGCTGGCGACGGACGGACGGCCGATTCGAGTCGGGCAGCAAGTTCGGGTAAAGTGTCTGACGGCCCCTCATGTGGCGTCATCCTGTTGAACTCCCCCAGGACCGGAAGGTAGCAAGGGTAAATGGGCTCTGGCGGGTGCATGGGGGGTCTTTACTATTCCCCCACAGGGCGGCAGGATGTCGGCCCGGATTGGTAGGGTTTTCTCTGTGACAGTTACTACCGCCCTCTACCGCAGGTACCGTCCAGACTCCTTTGCAGACGTTATCGGGCAGGAACATGTCACCGGGCCGTTGATGACCGCTTTGCGGAAAAACCGGGTCAACCACGCCTATCTCTTCTCGGGGCCAAGGGGCTGCGGCAAAACCACCTCCGCACGGATCCTGGCGCGCTGCCTCAACTGCGCCCAGGGCCCCACTGACACCCCTTGCGGGACGTGCCCCAGCTGCGTTGAGCTTGCCCGCGGCGGCTCAGGCTCCCTGGATGTCATCGAGATCGACGCCGCAAGCCACGGTGGTGTGGATGATGCCCGGGACCTCCGCGAGCGCGCTACCTACGCCCCGGTGCGTGACCGCTACAAGATCTTCATCATTGACGAGGCCCACATGGTCACGTCAGCCGGCTTCAACGCCCTGCTGAAGATCGTTGAAGAACCACCGGAACACATCAAGTTCATCTTTGCCACCACGGAACCGGACAAGGTCATCGGGACCATCCGCTCCCGCACCCACCATTACCCTTTCCGGCTGGTGCCCCCTGAGCCGCTGATGGCCTACCTTGAGCTGCTGTGCAACCAGGAGAACGTTCCTGTGGCCCCCGGCGTCCTGTCACTGGTAATCCGCGCCGGCGGCGGTTCCGTCCGAGACTCGCTTTCTGTCCTGGACCAGCTGATGGCCGGTGCAGGCCCGAACGGCCTCGACTACGAACTTGCCGTCGCCCTCCTGGGCTACACCCACGCTTCGCTGCTCGATGACGTGGTTGAAGCCGTGGCCGCATCCGATGCCGCCACCGTTTTCCGGGCCGTGGACCGGGTCATCCAAACCGGCCATGATCCCCGCCGCTTCGTGGAGGACCTGCTGGAACGCTTCCGGGACCTCATCATTGTCCAGGCCATGCCGGAAAGCGCCCAGACCATCCTTCGCGGCATGCCCGCGGACCAGATTGCCCGGCTGAAGAACCAGGCCCACAACCTGGGCGCCGCCGAGCTGTCGCGGGCCGCAGACGTCACCAACACGGCACTGACCGAGATGACCGGTGCCACCTCCCCGCGGCTGCACCTCGAGCTGCTGTGCGCCAGGATCCTGCTGCCCAGCTCTGAGCAGAACGAGCGCGGCATGGCCGCACGGATAGACCGTGTGGAACGCCGGCTGAACTACGCCGGGAACGACGTCGGTGCTCCCGCCGCCCCAGGTGCGCCCCGCACCGCGGCGGACGTTTCCCCCACGCCTCAAGCGGGGGCACTTCCGGCCCCCGCCCCGGCCACAGTACCCGTTTCTCCTGCCCGTCCGGCAGCGGCTGGGGGTTCTGGTGGCGGACAAGCTTCTCCTGTCGCTCCGGCAGCGGGTGGGGCTTCTGGCGCGCCTGCCGCCCCGCCATCGCCTGCAGTGTCCGCCGCTTCGAGCACGCCTGCGGGCACGTCGGCGGCTTCGCCCTCGACGCCGGTTCCTGCCTCGGCGTCGGCCACTCCGCCAGTTTCGGCAGCACCAGCCGCTCCGGCAACGCATGCTGCCGGCCCGGCAGAGGACGCCTCCTCCCCCGCTGGCGCACCCCGCGGCCCGCTGACCGCACCGCGCGTCAGCACCGATGACTGGCCCGTAGAGGATCGGGCGCGGAACACTTCATCATCCACCCCTCCGGCTGGCCGCGGCGCCGATGTGCCCCGCGCCAGCACGGCACAGCAACCGTCCGCTGCGCCCAGTCAGGCACAGGGCGGCAATCCCGGGGCAGCCCCGGGCCCGGTACAGGGTGCAATGCAGGAGCCGGCGGACCGGCCGGCGCCGGCTTCCGGGCCACAGCCCTCCCCTGCCCCTGCCCCGGCCCCGGCCCCCGCCCAGCAGGACAGGCCTGCCCCGGTGGCTGCCGCAGCGGCTGGGCCCATGGGCGATGTGGAGGTCTTGCGCCGTGCCTGGCCGGATGTCCTGCGAACGCTGTCCAAAATCAAGCGCAGCACGTGGGCGCTCGTCGAACCCAACGCCCAGGTGGCCGCGTTCGACGGCCACCTCCTGACCCTGGCCTTCACCACGCCCGGGCTTGCCGGCGCCTTCGGCCGGGCAGACCATTCAGAGAATTTGCGGCAGGCCATCCACAAAACCGTGGGCATCGACTGCCAGATCACTGCGTCGGCCGGCGGCGGCGCGCAGGCGAGCTCTGACCCAGACCCAAAAGTGCCCGCCACCCGGGTGGCCCAGGCAACGTCGGCTGACGTCGCCTGGGGCCTGGCCCCTGCGCCCTCATCGTCACCCGAGCACTCAGTCCGGCAGCCGGAGACCTCAGGCCGCCCCAGCGCTGTGAGCCCGCGAGGCGGTTCGCCAAGTCCGGATGGCGCCAACAGCGCTGCCCCGCAGACCCCTCTGCGGGACGCGCAACAACAGCCCACGGGCGGCGCGGCTGCAGGGGAAAATGCCGGCCGCACCGGCGGCGCCGCACCGGAGCCCGCTGCGGCTCAGGCGGCCGTCCCGGCGAACCCTGGCAGCCAGTTTGCGGAGAGCGGTGCCGGACAGTCCGGCCCCGGGCAGGCGCCCGGACACGTCCCCGCCACTGTAAACGCCTCCCCTGTTGCGGTTCCTGCCGCCCCGGCAGGCGACTACTCCTATTCTGACGACGACTGGGGACCAGCCAGGGACGAGGACGCTCCCCCGCTGGAAGAAGAACCTCCCATGGACTGGGACCCTTCCGCCCAGTCCATGCCGCCGGCGCCATCGGCCGGTACCGGTTCAAGCAGCACCAGTTCAAGCAATTCAGGCACGGGTGGCGTTTCAAGCAGGGCCGGTTCCTCACTGGTCGGTTCTGCTCCGGTCGGCTCCGCCGCCGGTACCACCGCCCACAGCAACGGCCAGCCTGGCGCTGATCCGGCGTCGGCCGCCGGAAGTCCCCACGATCCTTGGACCCGCGCAGTCGAACAGGCACCCGGAGTCTGGGTGGTAGGCGAGGAAAGCAACGTGGGCAAGAGTGCCTCCGCGGAAGGACCCGAAGAGGCACCAAAGCCGCCTGCTCCAACGCCGCACTACGAACCTGCTGCCGCCCAGGTGCCGCCCTCCATCCCGGTCACCAAGGCCGGCTCCAGCCCTGAACCGGACTGGGGCCTGGCGCCTGCTGCCCCGGCTCCCGGCAGCGGACAGCCCGGAGCCGATGATGACGGTCAGGCGCCTTCATCACCGCAGCACGTGCGCGCGCCCGAGTACGCCATGGCATCGGCTGCCTCCGCTGCTGCAGCCCCCTCCGCGCACGCTGCTCAAGCCCCAACGGCACCATCTCCAGCAGCACCGTCCCTACCAGCATCCTCTCCGGCGCCAGCGTTTCCGGCGGCTTCGGTGATCACTGCGGCGGCGCCGGCTGCTCCTGCCAAGGCGGCTCCCGCGAAGGCGGCCCCGGCAAACTCTCCGCAGGGGTCTTCTGCTGCCGCAGCAGAAGCACGGCAGAGCCTGTACCAGCGCTTGTCCAACAGCCCCGAAGCAGAGGCCGGGCGTGCCAAGGCGCCAGCCAGGGCGGTTGCAGCTGCTGCCACCTACGTCCAGGACATCCCCAGCGCCGACGATGAGACGATCGAAGAGTCCGGAGTGTTCGGACGTGCCGCCGTGGAGCGTATTCTGGGCGGGAAGCTAATTGAGGAGCGTTCCCCGGACGGAAGCCCCATCGCGCCGCGGTACTGACCGCGGCCCCGGCGAGCCGGGGGCGCATCTGCAAGTCATTGCTTTACCCGCAAATCACACCAAGCTGAAGAGGGAAACGTGTACGAAGGTGCTGTCCAGGAGCTGATCGACGAGCTCGGACGCCTTCCGGGGGTGGGTCCCAAGTCCGCCCAACGGCTCGCGTTCCACATCCTTGAGGCGGACCCGCAGGACATGAAACGGCTGGTTGAGGCGATCACCACCGTCAAGGAACGGGTCAAGTTCTGCTCGGTGTGCGGCAACGTCACCGAGCAGGAACTCTGCAATATTTGCCGGGATCCTCGCCGGGATCCGGCCGTGATCTGCGTGGTGGAGGAATCAAAGGATGTGCTGGCCGTGGAGCGGACACGGTCGTTCCGGGGCCGCTACCACGTGCTGGGCGGCGCCATTAATCCGATCGCGGGCGTTGGACCAGAACAGCTCCGGATCCGCGAACTGCTGACCCGGCTTAACGACGGCGCCATTCAGGAAGTCATCATCGCCACGGACCCCAATCTTGAGGGCGAGGCCACCGCCACCTACCTGGCACGCATGCTGAAGACGATCGGGATCACGGTGACCCGCCTCGCCTCCGGGCTCCCGGTGGGCGGAGACCTGGAATACGCGGACGAGGTCACCCTGGGACGCGCTTTCGAGGGCCGCCGCAACGCCCTGACCTGACCGGGTACCACCTGACACGGCGCAACAACCTGCGCACCACAACAAGTTCCCCCCCCCACTGCCATGGCTCCAGGCGTCGCCATTCTCCAGCACGCGTGCCCTCCAGCGGCGCATCCCGGGCCTGAAAATGGTCACAATTCAACCCCGGGCTGCGGGCGGCGATAAACTGGAGGAAGAAGTCGCGCCATCGATGGCGTTAGTTCCCAGCGTCAGGGCCAGCACAGCGTTACGGCTGTCTGGCCGGACTCCAATTGATCCAGTGAAGGTACGCGCATGAGTACGCCCACTACCGAAGTGCACAACGCAACGCAGCAGCAGGAGCCGCCCGCCGGCCGTGCGGTGACAAAGCAGCTCATCGTGCAGAAGTTCGGCGGATCCTCCGTGGCGGACGCGGACGGTATCAAGCGGGTTGCCAAACGCGTGGTGGACGCACAGATTGCGGGCAACGAAGTTGTGGTGGTCGTCTCGGCCATGGGTGATACCACTGACGAGCTCCTGGACCTTGCCGGCCAGGTGACAGACTCCGCCCCGGCCCGCGAGATGGACATGTTGCTGTCCGCGGGCGAGCGTATTTCCATGGCACTCCTGGCCATGGCCATCAACAAGCTGGGCGCCTCCGCCCAGTCCTTCACCGGTTCCCAGGCCGGCATGATCACCGATGGCATCCACGGCAAGGCCCGGATCATCGACGTCGACCCCCACCGGATCCGCACCGCCCTGGACAAGGGCAACATCGCTATCGTGGCCGGCTTCCAGGGAATGAGCCGGGCCACCAACGAGATCACCACCCTGGGCCGGGGCGGTTCAGACACCACCGCTGTGGCCTTGGCCGCTGCGCTGGAAGCGGACGTTTGCGAGATCTACACGGACGTGGACGGCATTTACACGGCGGATCCCCGTGTTGTTCCCTCCGCCCAGAAGATTGAACGGATCTCCAGCGAGGAGATGCTCGAGCTCGCTGCATCCGGAGCCAAGATCCTGCACCTGCGCTGCGTGGAGTACGCCCGCAGGTTCGGCGTCCCCCTGCACGTACGTTCCTCATTCAGCCAGCACGAAGGCACGTGGGTCATCCCCAGCGCCGAAGACAAGATCACCACACAAGAGGGAGTTGCCTTGGAGCAGCCAATCATCTCCGGCGTTGCGCACGACCGTTCCGAAGCCAAGGTCACCGTTGTTGGCGTCCCGGACATCCCCGGCAAGGCCGCAGCGATCTTCCAGGTCATCGCCGACGCCCACTCGAACATCGACATGATCGTGCAGAACGTCTCCACCCACGGCACGGGGCGGACGGACATTTCCTTCACGCTTCCCATCGTGGAGGGTGCCGACGCGCTGGCAGCCCTTCATGCTGCGCAGGACCAGATCGGGTTCGAGAGCATCGAGTACAACGAGCAGATCGGCAAGCTGTCCCTGATCGGGGCGGGCATGCGCTCCCACCCGGGCGTGTCGGCAACGTTCTTCAAGGCACTGTCCGACGCCGGCATCAACATCAACATGATCTCCACCTCCGAGATCCGCATCTCCGTGGTGACCCACGCGGACCTGCTGGATGAGGCTGTCCGCGTCATCCACAAGGCCTTTGACCTGGACAGCGAAAGCGAAGCCACCGTGTACGGCGGCACCGGCCGCTAGCCGGAAACGAAAAACCGGGCTCCTTTCCGCCTGTTCGGAGAGGGGCCCGGTTTTTTGTCCTGCTGACGGGATTGCCGGAGCAGCCGGGGTCCGTTCAGCTTTGCTTTTCGAGGTCTTCGCGACGTACGGCGTAGTGATGGCCGGCACCATCGGTTTCCACAACGAAGTGCGAGAGTTCCTCTTCCGAGGCCTGTTCGAAAGCGTCGTGCCTGTGCGTTACCGGCGTATCGGGGTCCAGCCGCGCGGCTGGTCCAAAGAAGAACCGGAGCCTGTCGGTCAGGCCCATGAACCTGTCGACTACATGTGCCACTGTTTCCACCCCCTTCCCGACTATCCGGGGGAAAGAGTTCCTGCCTCCGTGCTGGAGCCAGTGCCCTTATTTTATGCCCGCGGACCGGAAAAGGCTCCCGCCCATACCCGCTTGGGCAGGCTCAGCGGAGCGACTTGTCTTCCGGGTTCCTGGGTACAACGTAGGTGCTGCCATCGGGCCGGGTAACGGTCTCCCACTGCTGGGTCTCCGCCTCACGCTGGGCCAGCAGCCTGCGGTTTTCCTCCGTCATGTCGTGGACAAGGGATGAGCGGTTGGCCGGACCAAAGATGGCCCGCAGCCTGCCGGTGGCCCGCATGAAACGCTGTGACGCGTTTTCCTTACCCTCAGAGTTGCTCTTGCCCATGAACCGGCTCCTTACCTGACATGATTACTATTCGAAGTGTACGCTAATAGTTAGTGCACTAACAATTGGAGGAGCTATGGAGACGGCGACCGGCATCGAGCCGGGGCAGGACGGGGACCTGCTCCTGGAGCACCAGTTGTGCTTCGCGCTGACAGTGGCTGCGCGCAGCGTCGTGGGTGCCTACAAGCCCGTCCTCGAGAGACTGAACCTGACCCACCCGCAGTACCTCGTGATGCTGTGCCTGTGGGAGGCGAGTCCGCGCACGGTCCGGAACATCAGCGATGCCCTTGCCCAGGAACCGGCCACCATCTCACCGCTGCTCCGCCGGCTTGAGGCCGCGGGACTGATCACGCGACGGAGGGCGGACGGCAACGAGCGTGCCCTCGCCGTCGAACTGACCCCCGAAGGCGCCGCGCTGCGCCAGGAGGCCCTCAAGGTCCCGGGAACCATGATGGAACGCCTGGGATTAACCCGCGCCGAGGTCACGGAACTGCACACCTCCATGATGGGGCTGATTGCGGCCACCTCCGGCCAGGAGACATCACCAGAACCGGCAGTAGAATGATGGGATGACGGACAGTCCACGGTCCATGAGGAAGACGGCGCTCGCCCTGCTGCTGGCGGCAACGCTGCTCCCGGCGTGCTCCCCGGACCAGGGCGGAGGCAGCCCTTCCGCAACTCCCACAGCCTCCGCCACTGCCTCGGACAGCCCGTCCGCCGACACCGAGACCTCCGTCCCTGCCCCCGCCCCGGAACCGTCAGCGGCACCCTCCGGGCCCGGGCAGGGCAATGCCGAACTGTCCATCATCGTGACCACCGCAGAGGGAGAACCCGAGACCAGCTACACCCTGGTTTGCACAGACGGAGTCCCTGCTGCCGAGAGCGTGCATCCCGCCGCGGATGCAGCCTGCTCCGCCTTGAAGGAAAACGCGGGGCTGCTGAGCCCCAACACCCCGGGAACCGCGCAGGCCTGCACGCAGCAGTGGGGCGGCCCCCAGAAAGCCACCGTGACGGGAGTTGTGGACGGCGTCCCGGTAGACGCTGCCTTCTCGCGCACCAACGGCTGTGAGATCGGCAGCTGGGATGCTGCAAGGGATGTTCTTGGTGTTGCCGGTGGAGCCTAGGCTCCTCGCGGCGGACGTATGGCAGGAGCTGGAGAAGGCACACCAACTGCGCGTCAGCCGCTACGCGGACCCCTACCTGGCCCGCAGGTCGGCAGGTAAAAAGCATCCGGTGGAGGACTTCCTCTTCACCTACTACACCCAGAAACCTGGCCAGCTGCGCCGGTGGCACCCCGGCGCAGGGAACGTCCTGCTGGGCGGGGAAGCGGCCGGGCGCCTTGGCTGGAAGCACTACCGGCAGCTCGACGACGGCGAGCTTGCCTTCCTGGGGCTGCCGGAAGGCAGCACCGCGGTCACCTTTGACCGGGACGCCTTTCTTGCCGACCGCAGCGAGGCAATCGCCTTTGCGGGCATCATCCTGCGAGGAACTGCAGCGCGCCCCGCCCAGTTTGGCTGCTTCGGGCTGCACGAATGGGCCATGGTGTACCACCAGGACAGGTTCGACCTGCGCCACGAGTACCTGCAGCTGCGGTTGGGGCCGGCCGGCACGGACAAGGTGGTGGAGGACAACCGGATCCGCTGCACCCACTTCGACGCATTCCGCTTCTACACTCCGGACGCCGTCCCGCTGAATGAGTTGGCGCCGAGCCGCGACACCCAGCGGCACCTCGAACAGCCCGGCTGCCTCCACGCCAACATGGATCTGTACAAGTGGGCGTACAAGCTGCTGCCGGCCCTGCCCAGCGAGCTGGTGATGGACTGTTTTGAGTTGTCCTGGCGGATCCGCGCCATGGACATGCAGGCTTCCCCTTACGATCTTGCGGAGTGGGGCTACCCCGCAATTCCCATCGAGACGCCGCAGGGCAAGGCCGAGTATGTGGAGCACCAGCGCTCCTTTGCCGCGGAAGCGGCTGCACTCCGGGAGAAGCTGGCCGTGGAACTGGATGCACTGCCCCGGACGGTTCCGGCGTGATCGACCTGACCGTCAGGCTCCGGGAAGATCCTGCCGCCGTCGAACATGTCTTCCGGCTGGTGGCCGACGGCGGCCGCGCCCAGCCGGCCACCACCCTGCCGGACCCTGATGCGGCCCTGGCCGCGGTGGAAAAGTACGGCGAGGGCATCTTCTTTCCCAAGCCCGGCCCACCCCGGTTGTGCACCCAGCAGTACGGCGGACCCCAGGTAGCCCTGGTCACGGGCATCTTTCATGGGCGCACCGTTGATTCCGTGTTCACACGCACGGATGGCTGCGAAATCTCGCGCTGGAATGCCATGGCGGCGTTGCTTGGGAGCGGGGGCGGAGCCTAAGGAAGCTCGTAAGGCCGGTTAGACACAGGACAGGACCCCGGGCGGTTGAAACGCCCGGGGTCCTGTCCTCATCTATAGCGTCAGGCTGCTACGCCGCTGGTACGGCGTCTGCGAACGCCACCTGCGGAGCCCCGGCAGGGGCAGCAGGCGCAGCGCCCACCTGGACGTTGACCCAGGTCCTGATGCCGTTGCCGCCCAGGCTGAGCCGGGACAGGTAGGCACCCTCGGAGAGTCCCGTCCAGGACACCGTGGCCGAGGTGGCAGTTCCGTTGGGAGCCACGATCGGGTTCGGTTCCACAGTCAGGTTGCCGGCGTCACCCGCGAAGGTCACGGCCTGGACGGAGGCACTGGCCGGTCCGTTGTCCGGAGTGGAGTACAGGTTGACTGCGAGGTAGTACGTTCCCGCGCGCGGAGACTCCAGGTTCAGGAACTCACTGGCGGAAGCCGTCGCCACCTGGGTGGCTGTGAGTCCACCCGAGCCATTGGGTGCGTAGACCACCATGTCCCAGTCGACGTCGTCCGATTGCGCCTGGACACCCAGCCGGGCAAAGGATGCTCCTTGCGGAACCGTCACCTGGAGGAGCGCGTTGTGGTCATCGTTCCGGGGAGCGTACTCACCGGGTGTCTTGGTGATGGCGGTCTGGCTCAGCGGTGCCAGGCCTTCCACGCCCACATCGATGGGGTTGTCCGAACCTGACACCAGTTCCATCGTGCCGCTCCCGCTGCCCGTGGCCGAGCTGAAGGAGAAGGACGGAGCGATCTGTGCATCAACGGGCCGGATGGCGATGGGCGAGCTGACCGTGCGGGGGCCCTTCCAGGTGAGGGTGCCCGTGCTGAACTTGCCTACCGGAGCGCTGGCATTCCGGATGGTCAGGGTGACCTCGCGGGTCTGTCCTGCCTTGGCGAAGTTCAGTGCTTTCGGCTCCACCTGGATGTTGAAGCCGGGCATGTTGACCTCCGGCCGGTACATGCCCGGAACCAGCGCGGTCAGCTGCCGCTTGACCTGCACTTCTCCCACCAGGCTGCCGAGCGCAACGGACGGCAGGTTCAGGTCGCGGGCAGCGATGGTACCGGCCTGCGGTGCGCCGGTGTCCACGCCCTGCCCGTTAAGGAAGCCGAGCCAATCCTTGATGCCCGAGTTGTAGACCAGGCCCGGATCCAGGACGCGGGTTGAGTCGATGTGCCCCGCGCCGCCCTGGAAGGGATCGGCATTGGGCGAACCATCGGCGTTGACCAGCGGGTAGGCGGTGGTCATCATGGCCGACTTGACCGTGGCGGGAGACCAGGTGGGCTGCTTGCCCAGGACCAGCGCAGCGAATCCGGCGATATGCGGGGCAGCCATGGAGGTGCCTGACATGAAGCCGAACTGGTCGCCGTCGTTACCGATGGTGGAGACGCCCGCCAGGACGTTGACGCCCGGTGCTGCGATGTCCGGTTTCAGCAGGTCTCCGCCGGCGGCGAGGGTGGGGCCGCGGGAGGAGAAACCGGCAATCTGCGGCGCCGGGGCCGGCGGTTCACCGGTCAGGTCGCCCTTGACCAGGCTGACGGTCAAAGCGGGGTTCGCTTCCAGCTTTGACTTCAGTTCCAGGCTCTTGGGCGCATTGACGTGCACGGTGGGCAGCACATGGTTGTCTGCATCTTCGGAGCTGCTGGTGAGGTTCACCAGGACCATACCGAGGCCGCCCTTGTCCTGGACTTCCTGGCTCTTGGCCGTCCTGTCCACCACGCCGCGGTCGCAGACAACAACCTTGCCTGCCACCTTGTCCGCATCCAGGCTGCCGGGGCCGCAAAGGTTGGCGTTGGTTACTCCCGCCGCTGCGGCAGCAGCCGCAACCACCACAGGCTTGTCAGCCACTTCCGACTTCATGATGGAGGCTCCGCGGTACAGCGAGCCGTCAGAAACCTTGACGGTGCCCAGCAGGTCACTGGGGAACGTCGATGCGGCAACCGTGGTCAGCCAGGGCGAGGCATGGTTGACAGTGGACACGGTGGGGCCGGAGTTGCCGGCCGAAGCGGAAACGAACACGCCTGCAGCTGCTGCGTTAAGGAACGCCAGGGCCACGGGGTCGGCGGTGTTGTTGTTATTGCCCGAGATGGAGTAGTTCAGGACATCCACGCCGTCCTTGATGGCGGCTTCCACTGCTTCCACGGATGCCGAGGAGTAGCAGCCGCCGGTGTCCGGGTTGGTGTCTTCCCAGCAGACTTTGTACACCGAGACCTTGGCTGCGGGGGCAACGCCGGAGCTCTTGCCGAAGCTTGCGCCGTCGATCACCTGCTCCACATTGGCGTTGCCGGCCGCGGTGGTGGCGGTGTGGGTTCCGTGGCTTCCGACGTCGACAGGCGAGATGAGTTCCTCGGGCGCACGGTTCTCCGGGGCCACGTACTGCATGAAGGTATCGGCGAAGTACCTGGCCCCGATGACCTTGGAGTTGCACAGGGAGCCGTCGAAGGAGGCCCCCGTCCCCTGGCCTTTCTGGCATTCTCCTTCGAAGGTGGTGCCGTCAGCCTTGAGCATGGCGATCCGACCCTCAGCGGTGCGGTAGGGAACGCCCACCTGGGCAGGACCGGTCAGCGGCTGGACCGGTTCGCCTTGCAGGAAGGGGTTGTCCGGCGCGTAACCGGAGTCGATGACTCCCACAACCACACCCTTGCCGGCGTTCGCTTCGCCGCCGAACTGGGTTGCCCAGACCCCATCGGTGCCGGTCAGCTTCAGGAAGTCGGTGGTGGTGTAATCCGGGGCGTTCTCCACGTCCGGGGCCACAACCAGCACGCGGTCGTCTTTGGACAGCTCCATGGCCTGGGCGGCGGTCAGTTCTGCCGTGAAGCCATTGAGGGCAGCGGTGTACTGCTTTCCAGGGGTTACCCCCTGGCTGGCGGCGACCTCCCGCTGCTGCTTGCGGAGATGTGCGTCATAGGCCCTGTAGTTGGGGCCGCCGGCGTCCAGCTTCCGCCCCTTCTCGGGCTTGGTTGCGCCAAGTCCGGGCGTCTCCCCCTCATAGGCGGCCGCTGCAGCGCCCGCCAGGACAACGATGTAGCGTCCATCCTTGAAGTCGGCGGGTGCATTCTCCTTGGCCGTCACTGCCTTGTCCTGCCCGGCCGGCGCCGCGGTGGCGGGAGTGATGGCCATCGAGGTGAGGAGTAGCGGCAAGCCCACGGCAAGCGCCGCTGCCTTCCGGAGTCCCCCGCCCCGCATGGGGCTCTTTCCAGTAGATCTCACGTGCAAACCTTTCACGATGTACCGGCCCATCCACGGTTGGGGGCCCGAAAAGACATGGCATGGCACGCGAAGTTACAGATCTTGTCATTTCGTGAGACCAGCCGATCACAGAGTACAGACTGATAGCTGAATATGACATAGGACACAAAAGTGAAAATTCCGCCAGTCATACGCCGGCAAGCCGGGGACCTGCCGCAGCAGGAAAGGGCACGAAAAAAGGGCGCCCTGAAGGACGCCCTCGGAACCAGGGGGATACGCTCCGCCGCTACTGGCGCGGCGTACGCACCACGTCGCTGATCCACTGCCGGGTCTTCTCATCCACCGGCCCCGCCACCCTGTTCTCCCGGGCGAAACGGTCGGCCTTAATCTTTTGGAACACCATCCGGCCCAGTCCTGCGAACACTGCTGCAGCGACCACGGGCAACAGTACGGATTTCGAATTTTCAGCCATCCAACAATCCTAGTGACGCAGCCCGTCCAACTCCACAGCACCAAGCCGGAAACCGCTGCCACCACCCGTCCGGCAAGCAGGCTGCCCGCGGTCGTCCTGCCCGAACCGGCCGAATACAGGCTGTGGCCCTTCGGCCGGTAGAATGGACGAGCAAGCTCGCGGAGCGCCCGTCCTCATTGTCTGAACTCACGGCCTGACGTCACTGTCTAACACAACGTGCCCCGGACCCGGAACGGCGTGAGACGGCACCACTCCGCTGCGCCCTTACCCAAGCTCACGCACAGGAGTTACCGGATGCCCCGGATCGTTGTTGACGTCATGCCCAAGCCCGAGATTCTGGACCCGCAGGGGAAGGCGATCGTCGGCGCTCTCCCCCGCCTGGGCTTCACCAGCTTCAGCTCTGTCCGCCAGGGCAAGCGTTTCGAACTGACGGTCGACGGCGAGGTGACCGAGGAAATCCTGGCCCAGGCCCGCGACGCCGCGGAAACCCTCCTGTCCAACCCCGTGATCGAGGACGTCGTCAACGTCGAGGTCGTCGAGGCCTGACATGACTGAGCTCCCCCTCATCGGAGAAGCCCCCGGCGACGCTTCCGGCGCCAGCAGGCTCACCGGCGCCAGGATCGGCGTCGTCACGTTCCCCGGCACCCTTGATGACCGCGACGCCGCACGCGCCGTCCGCCTCGCAGGCGGCACCGCCGTCGAACTCTGGCACGCCGACACCGAACTCGGTGACGTTGACGCGGTCGTTATTCCCGGCGGGTTCTCCTACGGTGACTACCTCCGCGCCGGCGCCATTGCACGCTTCGCGCCGCTGATGTCCAGGATCATCGACGCCGCCAACTCCGACGCCAAGCTGCCGGTGCTCGGTATCTGCAACGGCTTCCAGATCCTCACCGAGTCACACCTGCTGCCCGGCTCGATGATCAAGAACGACCACCTGAAGTTCATGTGCCGGGACCAGGTCCTGCGCGTCGAGAACAGCAACACCGCCTGGACCCTGGACTACGAAGCGGGCCAGGAGATCACCATCCCGCTGAAAAACCAGGACGGCCAGTACATCGCCGACGACAAAACCCTGGACGCCCTTGAGGCCGAGGGGCGCGTGGTGTTCCGCTACGTTGGCTTCAACCCGAACGGCTCCCGCCGGGACATCGCCGGCATTTCCAACGCAGCCGGCAACGTGGTGGGCCTCATGCCGCACCCCGAGCACGCGGTGGAAGTTGGCTTCGGCCCCGAGACTGTTGTGTCCCGGGAGACGGGTATCGCCGGGTCCGGCACCGACGGCCTGGGATTCTTCACCTCCGTCCTGAACAAGATTGTGGGAGGCGCCAAGTGACCACGGAAACCACCAAGAAGTTCAACATCGACACGGTCGAAAACGCGGCCAAGACCCCGGACGTCGAACTCCCCTGGGCCGAACTGGGCCTGAAGCAGAACGAGTTCGACGAGGTCGTCAAGGTCCTGGGCCGCCGCCCCACCGGCGCCGAACTGGCCATGTACTCCGTGATGTGGAGCGAGCACTGCTCCTACAAGTCCTCCAAGAACCACCTGCGCCAGTTCGGCCAGAAGGTCACCGAGGAAATGAAGAAGGACATGCTGGTGGGCATCGGCGAAAACGCCGGCGTGACCAACCTTGGGGACGGCTGGGCCGTAACCTTCAAGATCGAATCGCACAACTCGCCGTCGTTCGTTGAGCCCTACCAGGGCGCCGCGACCGGCATCGGCGGCATTGTCCGCGACATCATCTCCATGGGCGCCCGCCCCGTTGCCGTGATGGACCCGCTGCGCTTCGGCGCCATCGACCACCCGGACACCGCGCGCGTCATGCACGGCGCGGTCGCAGGCATCGGCGGCTACGGCAACTCCCTGGGCCTGCCCAACATCGGCGGCGAAATGGTGTTCGACTCCGTGTACCAGGGCAACCCGCTGGTCAACGCGCTGGCCGTGGGCGTCATGCGGCACGAGGACATCCGCCTGGCCAACGCATCCGGCAAGGGCAACAAGGTTGTCCTCTTCGGTGCCCGCACCGGCGGCGACGGCATCGGCGGCGCCTCCGTGCTGGCCTCCGAGTCCTTCGACGACACCAAACCGTCCAAGCGCCCAGCGGTGCAGGTGGGCGACCCCTTCGCTGAAAAGGTCCTCATCGAGTGCTGCCTTGAACTGTTCAAGGGTTCCCTCGTGGAAGGCATCCAGGACCTGGGCGCCGCCGGCATTTCCTGCGCCACGTCCGAGCTGGCCTCCAACGGCGACGGCGGCATGCAGGTTGAGCTGACGTCCGTCCTGCTGCGCGACCCCACCCTGACCCCGGGCGAGATCCTGATGTCCGAGTCGCAGGAACGCATGATGGCCGTGGTCACGCCGGAGAACGTCAAGGCGTTCGAGGCCGTTATGGACAAGTGGGCCGTGGAGTATTCCTGGCTCGGCGAAGTGACCGACACCGGCCGCCTGATCATCACCTGGGAAGGCGAGGTGATCGTCGATGTCGATCCCCGCACCGTGGCACACGACGGACCGGTCTACGACCGCCCGTACGCCCGCCCCGAGTGGCAGGACAGCGTGCAGGCTGACACCTTCACCGGCTCAGTGCAGGACGCGGGCCGGCCCGCTGCCCCGGCCGAACTGGCCAAGGCCGTGACCGAGCTGGTGGCCTCGCCGAACATGTGCTCCAAGGACTGGATCACCAACCAGTACGACCGCTACGTGGGCGGCAACACGGCCATGGCCTTCCCTGATGACGCCGGCGTGGTCCGCGTCGACGAGGAAACCGGCCTGGGCGTGGCCCTCGCCACCGACGCCAACGGCCGCTACACCTACCTCGATCCGTACCACGGCGCGCAGCTGGCCCTGGCCGAGGCGTACCGCAACGTGGCCACATCGGGCGCCGTACCCATGGCAGTCAGCGACTGCCTGAACTTCGGTTCCCCCGAGGATCCGGACGTCATGTGGCAGCTCGCCGAGGCCATCCGCGGCCTGTCCGACGCGTGCATGGTGCTGGGCATCCCGGTCACCGGCGGCAACGTCTCCCTGTACAACCAGACGGGCACCACGCCCATCCACCCCTCCCCCGTGGTGGCGGTCCTGGGCAAGCTCGACGACGTTGCCCGCCGTACGCCGTCGGGTTGGCGTGAAGACGGCCAAGCCATCTACCTGCTGGGCACCACGGGCGCCGAGCTGGACGGCTCCGAGTGGGCGAACATGCGCGGCCACCTGGGCGGACAGCCGCCCAAGGTTGACCTTGAGGCCGAACGCGCGCTGGGCGAGATCCTGATCAACGCATCCCGCGACGGCATGATCGACTCCGCGCACGACCTGTCCGAAGGCGGCCTCGCGGCAGGCCTGGTGGAATCCGCGCTGCGCTACGGCGTAGGTGCCCGCATCGCGCTGCAGGATGTCCTGGACCGGGACGGCGTGGACTTGTTCACGGCGCTCTTCTCCGAGTCGCAGGGCCGCGCCGTTGTGGGTGTCCCGCGCTCCGAGGAAGTCCGCTTCACGGACATGTGCACCGCCCGCGGCTTCGCCCACACGCGCATCGGCGTGGTGGATGCGGCCAGCGGCACCCTGGAGATCAACGGCGTGGAGTCGCTGCCCCTGGACGCCCTCCGCCAAGCCCACGAAGGGACCCTGCCGAAGTACTTCGGCTAGGCCACCCCACCCATCGATTGCTCCGTAATTGTCGTTTTGAACCCTCAGAACGACAGTTACGGAGCAATCGTTCTTAATCGCCTCGACGCCAGCCGGCCTGGACAAGCGCACTGCGCACCTTCATGACAGCAGACTTGGCGTCGTTGAGCATATGGCGTTTGGATATCCGGACTTCGGTCCAGCCCAGGGCGGTGTAGCGCTCCGAGCGGGCAATGTCCCGCAGGATCTGTCCCTCTTCACCGTGGTGTTCACCCTCGTATTCGATCCCGATCCGGTACTTGCGGTAGGAGAGGTCCGGCTCGTGGTGCCGTTGGCCGGTGCTGTCGATGATGGCGACGTTCAGCTCAGGTTCGGGCATGCCTGCCCGGACCAAGGCCAGCCGCAGCAGGGTTTCCTGGGGCGAGTCCGAGCCCACCCGGATGAGCTCCATGGCCTCTTTGGCCTTGCGGAGTCCGCGTTTGCCTTTGTGCCGGTTGATCATGAGCTGAAGATCGCCGATGGAACACAACGGCATGTCCCGGCCCTCAAGCTCCAGCCTGGGTACGCGGACACAGCTGTCCCCCATGGCCACAATTTCATCCACGGACAACATCTCCGCCATGTCCAGCCAGGTGCGCTCAGGGGTGGTGACGGGGAGTCCGCCCATCATCATCACCTCGTCCTCGAAGAGCTTCATCCGGTGGACGATGACGTGCGGGCGCGCCAGATGCGCTGCGCCTTCGGGGCGGATGAGGTGGTAGACCTCGAGGCCTTCGTTCTGCCGCCGCTGCGGCAGGCCATGGAGCTCCGCGGCGGTGGCATGCGATGCGGCGCATCGCCCGTTGACTTCGATGAAAGGCCGCACCCTGGCACTCAGGGGGAGCGCCGCCGTCGTGCGTTCCATGCGGATGCCCCTGCCATGGCGCACCAACGACCCGTGACGCCAGCGCCGCGCGGATACTCCTGCGAGCGCCGCATCTGCAAGGGTGAAGGGGCCGGTCCGGAGTTCGTCCGGCAACGGGCGGGGCGTCTTCATCGGTCCATGAGACCAGAATCGGGGAAAGGCCGCAGAAGTTATCCACACCCCTCATCGACTGCTGAGTACTTGTCGTTTTCGCGCGTGAAAACGGCAAATACTCAGCAGTCGATGGGATTAGTCCTCGCTGTGGTGGTCACGCTGCCGGGCACTGAGCAGTTCGAACTCCGGCCGGGCTGCCACAAAGCGTTCGACGGCGTCCAGCACCTCAATGAGGTGGGCGCGGTCGGCCGCGACCAGGCCCGCGCCCACCTGCGAGCGCCGGTATTGCTCGTGGTCCCCCACCTCGGCAACGGAGACGTCGAAGCGCCGCCTGATCTCGGCGAGAAGCGGCCTGATGACCGAGCGCTTTTCCTTGAGGCTTTGGACGTCGCCCAGGAGGATGTCGAATTCGATCCAGCCGATCCACATGCCTTCATGCTATCGACTGCTCCGTATCTGGCGTTTAGGAGGGCCAAAACGGCAGGTACGGAGCAATCGATGGGGTCAGATGGTGAGTTCGCCCATCCGGTCCCAGCCTTCGCCGTCGAGCTGGCGGCTGATGATCCTGGGGGTTTCGGCCAGGGCCTGCGGCATGTCTGCCATGGCCTGCTTGAAGTGGGGGCTGTTGACGTGGTCGCCGGCGGCGTCGTCCTTGAAGGCTTCCACCAGGACGAACTCGTTGGGGTCGTCCACGCTGCGGGACCAGTCGAACCACAGGTTTCCCGGTTCCTGCCGCGTGGCCCGGGTAAAGTCGGCCACCAGGTCGAGCCAGCGCTCCGACCAGTCGGGCTTGACCTTGAACTTGACGACAATGAAGATCACGGGGGCATTCCTTCCGAGGCGAGAGTGCGTGCCCCTTCAATGTACCGGGACGTCACGTGGCGCTGTGCAGCGCGGGTGACCAGTCCGCCGGCAGCGTAGAACCAGTTGGCTGGTTTGCTGAAAGCCCGGATTCGTAGGAACACCTCTCCACGCCCGTTGATCTCCACTTCAATGGATTCCTCGCCCCGCGCGGGATGCCCGGGCAGCGTTCCGTAGCCAAAGCCAGCTGACTGCGGCATCTCCCCGGGCGCAGGCTCCCGGACCCACACCACCTGGCACGGAGCGTTCAGCCGGAAAGGCCCGGCACCGAAGCCGCTGACCACCCGCACCCCCGGTGCCGCCACGGGTGAATCGGCACGGACGCGGAGCCCCGCCCGCCGCTGCAGTTCCCAACCCAGGATGCCGGCGGCAACCCGCTGGTACACCGCCATGCCGCAGCCCAGAAAGGCTTCCTCCAGGACCCGCGGATAGCCCGCAGGGGCGGTGCCGCGCTGGGTGCTGCCAATCCCAGGATAGTTGAGCCCGCCCCCAGCCAGCCTTTTCTCAGGCACGTTCCCTACCCGCCGATCCGCTCAGCCGGGCCCACCCCAGCTGCTCCTGCTGTTTCCTGGTCAGGCCTGCCACCACGAGGTCGTAGGAGTCCTCCACCATGTCCCTGACCATGTCGTCAGGAAGCGTCCCATCAAGCCGCACACCGTTCCAGTGGGTCTTGTTCATGTGCCAGGCCCCGGAAATTTCAGGGTGCGCGGCGCGGAGCTGTACCGCCAGGCCCGGCTCGCACTTGAGGTTCACGTATCCGTCCGGGCTCATCGACGACAGGGCAAAGACCTTGCCCTGCGTGGGGGAACCGCCGGCACTGGAGGCGCGCACCTTGAAGACAGCGGTCTCCGGCCCGAAGGGGTAATCCTCGTAGGCGCCGGGGAATGAGAGGCAAACTTTCCGCAGTGCGTCGGGGTCCATCCAGGAAGCCTATAAAGCCAACGCGTCCGGTGCTAGTCTGCGAGGATGGCACGCGATCAGGGGCTGATACCTGTTCTGGACCTGGGCACGGCGCGGCAGGCCGACGGGTCCTTCAGCCCGGATTTCATCGGGCAGCTGCGGTACGCCACCCACAATGTGGGCTTCTTCCAGATCACCGGCTACGGCGCGGCCCCCGGACAACCGGAACAGCTTCTGGACACCATCAGGCGGTTCTTCAGCCTTCCGCTCGAGGAGCGCCTGAAGCTGGACAACCGGCTTTCACCGCACTTCCGCGGCTACACCCGGATGGGCACCGAGGTCACCCAGGGAAAGGCAGACGCGCGGGAGCAGATCGACTACTCGCCGGAGCGGCAGCCCGTTACGGACTATCCGGAGGACCAGCCGTTCTGGCTGCTGCAGGGCCCCAACCTCTGGCCTGATGAATCGTTCCCCGAACTTCGCCCCGTGGCCATGGCCTGGGCTGAACTGATGTCTGCGGTGGGGATGGAGCTGCTTAGGGGGATCGCCGTTTCCCTGCAGCTTCCGGAGGACTACTTCGACGAGCCGTTCCAGGGGTCACCGGCATGGATGGGCAAGCTGGTGCACTACGTGGGCGGCGTGGTGGAGGCCGCTGGAGACCAGGGCGTGGGATCGCACGCGGACTACGGATTCGTCACGCTGCTGCTCCAGGACGATGTGGGCGGGCTGGAAGTCCTGCCGCCAGGTGCGGCAGCGTGGGTTCAGGTAGAGCCGCTCCCGGGGGCGCTGGTGGTGAACCTCGGCGAAATGCTTGAGGTGGCCACGGAAGGCTACCTGGCAGCCACCATCCACCGGGTACAGGCACCGCCGCCGGGGGTGGACCGGTACTCCGTTCCGTTTTTCTGGTCGCCACGGCTCGACGCGGTCATCCACCCGGTGCCGCTGCCGCCGGAACTGAAGGCTGCAGCGAGGGGAATCACGGATGATCCGGCGAACCCCCTGCTGGCCTCGTTTGGAATGAACATGTTGAAAGGCAGGATGCGGGCGCACCCGGATGTCACTGAGCGGCACTATCCGGAGCTGCTGAAGAGCTAAGGCTGAGGGCCTCTCAGAGATTGAACTTCCAAGCCTGCTGCGCGGGACAGCTGTCCATCACCACGTCCAGCCCCGCGTCCTTGGCCCGTTTGGCTGCCGCCTCATCGACGACCCCCAGCTGCATCCACACCGCTTTCGCGCCCACCGCAATCGCCTGGTCCACGACGGCCCCAACTTTCTGGGAATTCACAAAGCAGTCCACGACGTCGATGGGCTGCTTGGCGGCCGGGATGTCCAGGAGGCTGCCGTACCCGGGTTCGCCGTGGACGGGGTCGCCGGGCAGGTTGACGGGGATGATTTCCATGCCCAGCCGGTCGCGGATGAACAGCGAGGTATCGAAGGCGGCGCGCCATTCGTTGGTGCTCAGGCCGACAATGGCCCAGCGTCCTTTGGTGCGCATCAGGCGTTCTATGACTGCAGGATCGTTAGTGTGGCCCATGGGTTCAGCCTACGCGGAGGCAGCGGCGGCAAGCGTGCACCCCGCTGCGCAGCGTCCCCAGCCTCTCACGTCGGTAAAGCTAGCGGACGAACTTTTCCCTCCATTTGGCCCCGGGCACGGGTTTTTCTCCGGCGGCTGCCTCGGCTCCCTGCCCTGACGGTCCCTGTCCGGCTTTTCCCGGCACACCGGGAGCATCGACTGGCGGTTGTCCTGGGTTGTCCGGGGTGCCCCCGTTGCGGTTCCCGGCATCCGGCCCACCGGTGTGTTCCGGCGCTGCTGCCGCATCGGCTTCTGCGGCCTCTTTCCGTTCCGTGGTCCCGTCCTGTCCGCCGGCCGCTGGAACTTCGCCGGGTTCTTCCCAGCCCTGGCCGGGCAGCAGGAAGGCTGTGGCTTGCCAGGACTCCTCCGCGGGCTGCGGCGCCACCGGCGGTTCCCCGCCAGGGGTGCGGCCGCCGGCCAGCCCGCCGTCATCCTGCGCAGCGTCGCCGCTGCCCTCCTGGAGTGGTCCGGGTGCGGCGGCCTGGGGTGTCCGGATGGTCCAGGACGGGGACCAGTCCTCAAGCAGCTGCTGCACGGAGGGGCTGCCGCTATGGGCCGGGCCCGGGGAGCTGGCGGCCACGGTGCCAACTCCCATTCCCATGCCCGCCAGCAGCGCCAGCCCGACGACGGTGGGCCGGTGTGCACGCAGCCGGCGCCGCCCGAGTTCGTCGCCCGGGCTCCCCTGTGCCATATCGCTGCCCTGGGCGTCCTTCCCGGCTGCATTGCAGGTACCGCCGGCCAGCAGGGCAGCCAGCTGTCCCGTGGGAGCCGGCACGGGCAGGTCCGCCAACGAACCTACGGCCAGGAGGGCCCGGCGCAGGTCCGCGTCCTGCCCAAGGCCCGCGTCGAGGAGTATCTCCTCCACAGCGTCCGCTGTGGGGTGCGCTTGTGGTGTCATGGCTTCAGGTATTCCTTAACGTCCGCAAGTTCCCGGAGCTTCAGGAGCGCCCGGCGCTGTAGCTGCTTTACTGCGCCCTCGCTCTTGCCCATGGCTTCCGCGGACTGCTCCACGGTAAGCCCGGCCACGAGGCGGAGGGCCAGTACCTCGCGCTGGTCCTGCGGCAGCGCATCCAGCAGGCCAAGGACCTCCTGCGGTGCTATCCGTTCCAGCGCTTCTGTTTCCGCCGACGAATCCTCGCGCAGGTCCAGCTCAGGTTCAAACGGGAGCTTGGCGGGAGTACGGCTCTGGCGCCGGTGGTCGTCCACCATGCGGGCATGGGCCACCGAAAAGATGAAGGTGCGCAGCCCGGTGGCTCCCCCGTGCACCGAGCCAAGACGCGGCAGGACGGAGAGGAACACTTCCTGCATGGCTGCCTCCGGATCCTCGACTCCCCGGGCCGTCAGATAGCCCAGGACCTGTGATGCATACGTCCGGTAGACAACGCTGAACACTGCTGTCCCGGCGGGGCCGTCCAGGGCCTCGTCTGTCAGGGCATCAGTCACGGACGTGGAGCTTTCGGTCAAAGATGGGGTTGTTTGCGCGGAGAGGCCGTCCGGCTTGCGGAACGCCTTTTCCCCGCCTCACTTTACCGCTCAGTAACCACTGCCCGGGACCGCCACGCGTCTGCTGCCGGTCCGACAAAGCAGCTGCCCCTGCCGTCGGAAAGTGAAAGAGCCGGCCTGGAACGTGATGGGGGACAAGTTCCAGGCCGGCGCTACATAGGGGTAATCGCTGCAGGCACGTAAAGGGTTACGCGCTCACGGAAAAACTTTGAAAACTTTTGCAGGTCAGCGGGCCGCGGCAGTCCAGCGGGGCCGGGTGCCCTGCCGCCGCGGGCCCTTGGCGAAAACGAAGGTGTGCCCTCCGGCGGGGACGCGCTGGTCGTCGCACTCGGTCCGGGGTGCAGCCGGGACCGGTTTCTCCGCCGGAGCAGGCACGCGGGCCTGGCGGGTTGCGGCCCCGGCGGAACAAAGATCTGTGACCAGTCCGGTACCGGCGCACTCCCGGACGGCGGCGATGCCGGCAGCAAGGGCGGCCTTGTCCTGGTACGGGCCGGACACGGCCATCACTGCGCCGTCAGGGGCCAGGAGCCGGAACCTGAAAGACGAATCAGAGTCCACAAATGCCTCGAATTTCCCGGCCATGGCAAGTCCTTCCTCGGAGTCACAGGGTGTACACACGAGTCTCGCGGGCTTCCCGGCAACCTCACAAGACCAACCACGTTAACCCTGTGTAAATTGCCGCAGGACCTTCCCGCCCGGGCAGGCACAAGCGGCGGGACACCTTTGCAAGGTGTCCCGCCGCCGTCGTAATTTCCTGCTTCTACCCGGTCATGGACCGGTCAATCGTTGATGAGGTCGTTCACCACGATGGTCTGGTCACGGTCCGGGCCCACGCCGATGGCGGAGAAGCGCGTCCCGGACAGCTTCTCGAGAGCCAGGACGTAGTTGCGCGCGTTCTCCGGGAGGTCCGCGAGGGTGCGGGCGCCGGTGATGTCCTCGGTCCAGCCTTCGAAGTACTCGAAAATCGGTACGGCATGGTGGAACTCGGTCTGCGTCATGGGCATTTCGTCGTGCCGGACGCCGTCGACGTCGTAGGCCACGCAGACAGGGATCTGCTCGATGCCGGTGAGGACGTCCAGCTTGGTGACGAAGTAGTCCGTGAAGCCGTTGACCCGTGAAGCGTGGCGGGCCAGGACGGCGTCGTACCAGCCGCAGCGGCGGGGGCGTCCGGTGTTGACGCCGAACTCACCGCCGGTCTTCTGGAGGTACATGCCCATCTCGTCAAAGAGTTCCGTGGGGAACGGCCCGGCACCAACGCGGGTGGTGTAGGCCTTGATGATGCCGATGGAGCGTGAAATGCGCGTGGGCCCGATGCCCGAACCAACGGACGCGCCGCCGGCCGTGGGGTTGGAGGAGGTCACGAACGGGTAGGTGCCGTGGTCCACGTCCAGGAACGTTGCCTGGCCGCCCTCCATCAGGACCACCTTGCCCTCGTCCAGCGCGGTGTTCAGGACCAGCGTGCTGTCGATGACCAGCGGGCGGAGCCGTTCAGCGAACGACAGGAAGTAGTCAACGATCTCATCCACCACGACGCTGCGGCGGTTGTAGACCTTGACCAGGAGTTCGTTCTTCTGGCGGAGGGAGCCTTCCACCTTCTGCCGGAGGATGGACTCGTCAAAGACGTCCTGCACGCGGATGCCCAGCCTGGCCACTTTGTCCATGTAGGCCGGACCGATGCCGCGGCCGGTGGTGCCGATGGCGCGGCTGCCGAGGAAGCGCTCGGTGACCTTGTCCAGAACCTGGTGGTACGGGGCCACCAGGTGGGCGTTGGCGGAGACGCGGAGCTTTGAAGTGTCGGCACCGCGGGCCTGCAGGCCGTCGATCTCCTGGAAGAGGGCCTCAAGGTTGACCACGCAGCCGTTGCCGATGATGGGGACCGCGTTGGGGCTGAGAATGCCTGCCGGCAGCAGCTTGAGTTCGTACTTTTCACCGCCTACGACGACGGTGTGCCCGGCGTTGTTGCCGCCGTTCGGCTTGACGACGTAGTCAACACGGCCGCCGAGCAGGTCGGTGGCCTTGCCTTTTCCTTCGTCGCCCCACTGGGCTCCTACGATCACAATTGCTGGCATGGGATCCTCCCCCATTCGTTCGGGCTGCCAGGTTCCGGCCACACTGTGGCGGTCCTGCGCAGCGCCGTTCATGAGAATGCCCCGAATGTACCGGCTGTCACTGGTCCGATGGCGGCACAGCGACGCAAGAGTTCCGGGGCCCTTACCACCCAAGTTTAGCCGATGGGCGACTTTGTCCACTCGTTGGTCCGCCGCGGCCCATCCTGCAGCGCGGGGCTGCTGCAGGACGGGACCGCGGCGGGGCGTCAGCGGGTGCTGCTACTCGTCGTCGGCTTCCTCTCCCGGGCGGGAGGTCTGGGTGGCGAGGCTGTCCCAGAAGGACGTGTCGGCGTCGGCGATTGAACCGTCAGCGATGGCGGCGGCGGTGGCGGTCAGCGTGGTGACTGTCTGTTTGATCAGGTAGCCGTTGCTCCGCAGCCCCAGTGCGTAGCCGTCCAGGTAGTGGTCGGACATGCCGCGCATCTCGAAGAGCAGCGTCGCAATGCCGTACTCCACGGCGATGCCGTTGCGGCTGATGGTTTCGGCACTGCCCCCCACGTACTTGCCGAGGTGGCCCCAGCCGGTGGAGTCGACATTGTCAAAGACCACCGCGCCCAGCTGCTTGGACTTCTCCACCACTGCCGGATCGGCGTTGGGTGTGGTGGGGTACAGGATCGAGCCGGACACCAGCTTTCCGTCGCGTTCGCTGCGGGTGCCCTGGTGGTGGAGATCGATCATGTAGTCCACCTGGTACTTGCGCATCACGTTGTTGTGCAGCGCCTGCGTTTCAGGCTGGACCTTGGCCACGTGGTCACGGTTGAGGTCCACTTCATTCGCGTTGTAGCGGGTCATGTTTCGGTCGCCCTTGGCGATGTAATCCTCCAAGGAGAAGTTCACGTCCCCCATGGCACCGTCGGCGTTAAGCATGGGAACAACGAGGATGTTCACGCCGTCAAGGATGTCCCCTGACTTACCGGTGCCCAGGTGCTTGACGAATTCCAGGGCGCCCTCGGTGGTGAGCTGTTCGTTGCCGTGCTGCTGCGTCAGGTAGAGGATGGTGGGTTTGGCGGGGTCCGAAATGTACTTGACCAGGTGGATGTCCCGGCCCTTGACCGTTTGGCCGATGACTTCCAGCTCCATGGCGGGCTGGCGGGCGTCCTGGTCTTTGAGGAACGCAACCATCTGGTCATAGGTGGCAAGCTTCGATGTGGTGATCTGGCCGTTGCCGTCATAGTTGGGGCCTTCGCCGACGGCGAGGGCCGGTGCCGGGACGGTCACTGCCGCCAGTGCCAGGGCTCCCGTTAGTGCCAGGGTCCTGAAGGTTGCCAGGGTTTTTCTCACGGTGCGGTACCTCTTTCGAGTGCATAGGGTGTGTCCAGCCAGCGGTGATCCCCCATGTGCGAGCTGTGACAAAAGCCAACCAACCTGAACGAATGCTGTCAATGGGCGTGACAGGAATCTGCAGTCAGTTATTACGTTGCGAAACCCTGTGCCACGCGTTTATTGGTTGCCTCGGACCGGCGTTTCGTTTCGCGGGGCTTGCTAAACTGGGAAAGGCCGACCAGGAATCGGCCCACCCCATTTCAACCACCGCGGATGTAGCGCGCCATCGTGCGCCCATTTCCGTGGTGGCAGCAACACCAATCCCCGCAGGAGATCAAGCACTACATGACAGCACTGGCACCCGAATCTTTCCATGAGCAACTCCTGAGCCGCCGCTATGAACCCAACGTCGCGGCCGTCAATGAACTGTGCGATTCCCTGCAGGACGCCAAGCCCGGCACCGTGGTGCCCTACGTCGACCCCATGCACGACGTGGACGAGTGCCGCATCATCAGCCTGTACTCGAACATCGGCGAGGCCGACAAGTCCGGTTTCATCACCCCCGGGGACCATGATGCCGTGACCCGGATGCTCGGCATCCAGTGGAAACTGGGCCTTCGCCCCGAATTCGTGATGCCGTGGAACGTGCACCCGTGGCACCTCCCGGGAGAGCCCAACGGAAAGTTCACCCCGGACCAGATCTCCGCCGGCCTCAAACCGCTCCTGAAGTTCCTGGCGCTGGTTCCCCGCGCGTCGGTGATCGTGGCGCACGGCACCGAGGCCAACCGGCTCGCCAACCTGCTGCTGAAGACCGAAGTTCCGCTGCTGTGGCGCCGCGGACTGAAGACCTACAAGGTGCGTTCCCTCAGCGGCCGCGCGTTCGCCGGTTCGCCGGCCCGCCAGGAGGAGTACCTCGAGGACATGCGCGTCGCCTACACCGACGCCATGGCGCGGACGGGCCTGCAAAAGTCCCCATCCGCCCCCTAACCTCGCAAGCTCGGCCAGGGAACCCTGCGGACGTGGGCCCATGCCGCCAGAATCACCGCTTACGACGGCGGGTGGCCACCTTTTCCCAAAGGTGACCACCCGCCGTCGTGCTTTATTCAGTGCCTGTTACTTCGCCTCGATGGCAGCCTTCGCCGACGGGTCGGAGTCGTTGAGGAACTTCTCGATCCGCTCAGGCTCCTCCGCCTCGCCGATGGCGGCGGAAGCCCGGCCCAGCGAGTACAGGGCCCGCAGGAACCCCCGGTTGGGCCCATGCTCCCACGGGATGGGCCCCACGCCGCGCCAGCCGTTTCGGCGCAGCGAGTCCAGTCCCCGGTGGTAACCCACCCGGGAGTAGGCGTAGGAATCGATGGTGCGCCCCTCCGCCCAGGCCTCCTCGGCCAGCACGGCCCACAACAGTGACGAGGTGGGGTGCTTGGCCACGAGGTCCAGGGCCTCCTGGCCCGCGTCCAGCTGCTCGTAGACCTCGGTCTCGGCAGGCAGGAGCGTGGGCTCCGGGCCCATCAAATTCCGGCGGAACTCGTCCGACATCTAGAAGGTCTTTCCGGCCGAACCGAGCTGCTTGGTGGCTTCCACCACGCGGGCTGCCAGGCCGGCTTCGGCGGAGGCGCCCCAGACGCGCGGGTCGTAGGTCTTCTTGTTGCCAACCTCGCCGTCGACCTTCAGGACGCCGTCGTAGTTCTTGAACATGTGGTCCGCAACCGGGCGCGTGTAGGCGTACTGGGTGTCGGTGTCGATGTTCATCTTGATGGTGCCGTAGGAGACCGCGTCCGCGATTTCCTGGTCCGAGGAGCCGGAGCCGCCGTGGAACACGAGGTCGAACGGGCTGTCCTTGCCGATCTTCGCACCCACCTGGGCCTGGATGTCCTTCAGGATCTCCGGACGGAGCTTGACGCCGCCGGGCTTGTACACGCCGTGGACGTTGCCGAAGGTGAGGGCCGTGATGTAGCGGCCGTTCTCGCCGGAGCCTAGGGCATCGATGGTGGCCAGGGCGTCTTCCACCGTGGTGTAGAGCTTCTCGTTGATCTCGTTCTCAACGCCGTCTTCCTCGCCGCCCACGGTGCCGATTTCGACCTCGAGGATCATCTTGGCGGCAGCGGTGCGCTCCAGCAGTTCGCGGGCGATGCGCAGGTTCTCCTGCAGGGTCTCGGCGGAGCCGTCCCACATGTGCGAGTTGAAGATCGGGTTGCGGCCGGCCTTGACCTCAGCCTCGGAGGCAGCGAGCAGGGGCAGGACAAAGCCGTCCAGCTTGTCCTTGGGGCAGTGGTCCGTGTGCAGGGCGATGTTGACGCCGTAGTTCTTGGCGACTTCGCGGGCGAACGCCGCGAAGCCCAGGGAACCGGCAACCATGTCCTTGGTGGAGGCGCCGGACCAGTAGGCCGCACCGCCGGTGGAGACCTGGACGATGCCGTCGGACTCGGCTTCGGCGAAGCCGCGCAGGGCCGCATTCAGCGTCTGCGAGGACGTCACGTTCACGGCCGGGAATGCGAAGCCGCCCGCCTTTGCGCGGTCGATCATCTCGGAGTAGATCTCTGGGGTTGCAATGGGCATGCTGACTCCTATGCTGAGGTTCGTCTGTGGGCTGGTAACCCTGGAGTACCGCTTACGGCTAGCACCATCCTAGTCATTGACGCCCAAAGAGTGTTCCGGATTACGCTCCGCCGCACTACACGTGCTGGTTGAACACGTGCCGGCGCACCCAGGCGTGCATGGCGATGGCTGCGGCGGAGGCCGCATTGATGGACCGGGTGGAGCCGAACTGTTCGATGGACAGGGTGGCCACGGCGGCCTCATGGACCTCCGGCGTCAGCCCGGGCCCTTCCTGGCCGAACACCAGGACGCAGTCCTTGGGCAGTTCGTAGGTTTCCAGCGGAACCGAATCGGGGAAGATATCGATCCCGATGATCGCCAGCCCCTCCCCCTCCGCCCAAGCCACGAAGTCTTCAACCGTGGGATGGTGGCGGACGTGCTGGTAGCGGTCGGTGACCATGGCGCCCCGCCGGTTCCACCGGCGTCGTCCGATGATGTGCACTTCCTTCGCGAGGAACGCATTGGCGGTGCGCACCACCGTGCCGATGTTCAGGTCGTGCTGCCAGTTCTCGATGGCTACATGGAAGTTGTGGCGCCGCGAGTCCAGTTCCGCAACGATCGCCTCGTGCTTCCAGTACCGGTATTTGTCCAGCACGTTGCGGCGGTCGCCGTCGGCGAGGAGATCGGGGTCCCAGTGGTCGCCTTCCGGCAGTTCACCTTCCCAGGGCCCGACGCCGACCTCCGCCATGTGCGGGCGGGCCTCCTCAGGTTGGGGGTCGGGTTCGTCTGGGAGGCCGGGCGCTTGGTTCACCCCTCAACACTAGACTGGACCACTGGAGCATTCATCACCCGTGGAGGTAGACGTGGCAGAAGCAGACCAGGTAGCAGGAAACCCGGCGGTATACCGCAGCGGCCAGGAGATCGAGTGCTGGCTCACGGACATGGACGGTGTGCTGGTCCACGAGAACCAGGCAGTTCCCGGCGCCGCCGAGCTCATCCAGCGCTGGGTGGACACGTCCAAGCGCTTCCTGGTGCTCACCAACAACTCCATCTTCACCCCGCGCGACCTGGCTGCCAGGCTGCGAGCGTCCGGTCTGGAGGTCCCCGAAGAGAACATCTGGACCTCGGCCCTGGCCACCGCCCAGTTCCTGAAGAACCAGGTGGAAGGTTCCGGATCAGGGAACCGCGCCTACACCATCGGTGAGGCAGGACTTACGACGGCGCTGCACGAGGCAGGCTTCATCCTCACCGACCAGGACCCGGACTTCGTCGTTCTCGGCGAAACCCGCACGTATTCCTTCGAGGCGATCACCATGGCCATCCGCCTCATCCTGGCCGGTGCACGCTTCATCGCCACCAACCCGGACGCCACCGGGCCGTCCAAGGACGGCCCCATGCCGGCCACCGGGGCCATCGCAGCACTCATCACCAAGGCAACCGGACGCGAGCCCTACATTGTGGGAAAGCCCAACCCGATGATGTTCCGCTCGGCCATGAACCAGATCGATGCCCACTCCGAGACTACGGCGATGATCGGGGACCGGATGGACACGGACATCATCGCGGGCATGGAAGCCGGCCTGCACACCGTCCTGGTCCTGACCGGCATCACCCAGCGCGACGACATCGGTTCATACCCGTTCCGGCCCAACCAGGTCCTGAACTCCGTGGCCGACCTGAAGAACCAGATCTAGCAGGGGGCCCTAGAAGACTGTCACCCGGGATCCGCCGCGCGGAAGCGGGAAGTGCTCGTCCAGCAGCTGTTCAAGGACCGGCCGGTACACGTTGGGGTTCCATCCGGGGCTTGCGTGGGCCGGCCTGGCGCCTTCGGTGTGGAGGCTGCTCGAGACCATGTTCGCCTTGAACGCCACGGCCCAGGCCTCCACCGCCGTCTGGTAGCGGACCGTGCGGTCCCGGGGGTTGCCGATGTAGGCCATCTTGGCGCCACCCAGCTTGCCGGCGAACCTGCTGCCGTCGAAGTAGTAGATGTAGGCCGATTCGGACTGGATCAGCAGGCTCGAGGGAGCAATCGGGGAAAGCTGTTCGAGGGTCTGGTCAAGGATCTGGCGCCAGCTCCGCTCGTCCTTGTGGATGACCCGCTCACCAAGCTCGTACCCGCCGCGAAGGGTGGACGGGAACCGGAAGCCCCGCTCGTACAGGAACACCACGCCGTCGAACCAGCTCTGGTCCAGGACATCGTGCTTGCTGTAGGGGCTTGAGTCCAGCACGATGAACTGAACCTCCACCCCGTGGATTTCCAGGAGCCGGGCAGCAACCTGGGTGGCCACCATTCCGCCGAAACTGTGGCCGTAGAAGAACAGCTTCGTGAGTTTCTGGGCCCGGACGTGCTCGATGACGGCAATGACGATGTTGTCTATATCCAGGCCCTGGTTGGAGTACCCCACCGCAGCCAGCCGTGCCCGCTTGTTCAGGGCCCCGCGGAGCGAGTTGAGGATCCACTGCGACTCCTCCCAGCTGGTCTTGTATCCGGGGAACAGGAACCAGCTGGCGTCCGGGTAGTAGGTGTCGGCGAAGTCGTCGGCAACAGTGAGGATCCGGTCCGTGCGGCGCTGGGCCTGCACCTCCCGGGTCAGCAGCATGTCTGCCGCGAGCAGCCCGGCAGCACCGGTGCCTGCCAGGAAGCCACGCCGTGAGAACTGTTTGAGGGCAGCACCTTCTGCCAGCAGCCGCGCCCCCGGGACCACGAGCCGGCCCTGCGGACTAACCTCCCCCTCATACGGCACGCCTCTACCGTATGCACAATGGAAGACGCTGCCGCAAGAATCCCGGTGTAACCATTGAGTGACGCCCGGTCAGCAGGCACCTCTCAACTGGCTGCCTGGCCCTCCGAGGCGGTAAGAGGTACCGCGTCCTCCTGCCGGCGCCTGCGGAACTCCAGTCCAATGTCGTTGTACCGGCCCAGCAGGTCCGGGCCGGCGAAAGCACTGGGGGTGTCCAGCAGGCCGAAAATCCAGTCGCTTGCAGTTAGCAGTTCGGCGTCCGAGTACTCCTCCAGCGGACGGCCGCACAAGTCTTCCAGGCGTCCGGTCGGCACCAGCGGGTAGCCATCAGCAAAGTCCTCGCCGTTCTCCGTCACGTCGGTGAGGACGTCGATGAGTGCCAGCGGCTGCTGGGTCGGGTCTGGCTGCCCGGCCCATCCATCGGCGCTTGGGGAAAAGGCCAATGAAACGCCGTTACCGTAAATCCCCGGCAGCGTATCGCTGTCGATGGAGTTGAGGTCGCTCCGGAGACCGGCAAGGGCAGAGGACTCCACCTTCCCAGCCCCGGAGAGTTCAACGTGGATGTGGGAGCGGATGCCCATCCGGCGGACGCGCCGGACAATGTGCACGAGCTCGGGGCGGGAGCTTTGGTTCAGGCTGCCCCTGATATCAATGCGGACGACGTCGGCGGGGACATCAAGGTTAACGAATGCATTTAATGCGCGGTCCATAGGTACTCCAAAAGAGGGTGTCTATGGCCGACGGCTCAACCTCGGTAAGCGTAACCCCCCACGGAAGCCGGGCACAACCCGCCAGTAACAACGAGGTGGGCTGGTTGCCGGCTACGCGCTTTGGTCAGCCTGCCGCTTTCCCGGCTCCTGGAAATGCGTGCGGGTGCCAACGCCTCCCACCGAGTCCACCAGGGACTTGGCGATATCCCTGAGCTTGGTGTTGGTGTTGCTGGAGGCCTCGGTGAGGATGGCAACTGCGGCCTCCTGGCTGCACCTGTTCTGGGCCATCACGATTCCTATGGCGAGGTCGATGATGGTCCGGGACTCCAGGGTGGCGCGGAGGTTGGCGGCGCTGTCAGTGTGGAGGGAGAACCGCACGGCCAGGCGCAGCGCCTGGGAGATTTCGCGGGTGAATTCGCGTGCCCTCGCAACGGCACGCTCATCGAATTTGTGCGGGGCGTCCGAGTACAGGTTAAGCGCAGCCTTCGCCTCCCCGTGGAGGATGAAGGGCAGGGACAGTACCGAACGCAGCCCATGGGAGGCAACCGCCGCAGCGTAGTCGGGACCCCAGCGGTTCTCCTCAAACAGGTCCGGAACGTTGACTTCGCGTTCCTCCTTGGCGGCGGTGAGGCAGGGGCCCTGCGCGAGGGAGTACTGGATCTCATCCACTTCCCTGGCCGAATCGCTGCTCCAGCCGATGGTGGCGGCCTTCCGGTCACGGAGGAGCGTGATGCCGCACAGGGCGTCGTCGCCGCCGCCGGCCATCTGGTGGGCGGAAAAACGCGCCAGTTCGTTGAGGAAGTCCTCGAAGTCGGCACTTTCCAAAATGAGGTTCTGGACCTGGTCGGTGGTACTCAAGGGCTGTTCAGGGGGGAGCATGGTGCACGTTCTCCGTACGGGAAGAGGGGTTATCGCAAATGATAGAACAGCCCCGCGTTGCGGTCCAACGGGCCGGCGGCCGCCGCAGCCGGCCCGATGGACCTAAACACCGTTGTGACGAATGCTCAGGACAGGCCGAGCTCGTCCTTGCCGAACGCGAACAGGTAGGGCACACCGGCTTCGGCCTCGATCTTTTCCTTGGCTCCGGTGTCGCGGTCTACGATGACGGCCACTGCCACCACGTTGCCTCCGGCCTTCCGGACGCCTTCCACAGCCGTCAGCGCGGAGCCGCCTGTGGTGGACGTATCCTCCAGCACCAGGACGTTGCGGCCTTCCACGGAGGGGCCCTCCACCTGGCGGCCCATGCCGTAGGACTTCTGCGCCTTGCGGACCACAAACGCGTCGACAGTCCGCCCGGCGTCCACGGCGGCGTGCATCACTGCCGTACCTACCGGGTCCGCGCCCATGGTGAGCCCGCCTGCGCACTCAAAGTCGATGCCGGCGTCGTCCGCCAGGGCAAGCATCACCTGGCCCACCAGCTTGGAGGCCTCGTGGTGCAGCGTGATCCGGCGGAGGTCGATGTAGTAGTCAGCCTCGGCTCCGCTGGACAGGGTTACCTTGCCGCGGACCACGGCGAGTTCCTTGATCAGTTCCAGCAGTCGGGCACGGGCGGCTGCAGTATCCACTGCAGTGTCACTGGGGGAAGTCATGGTCTCCAGTTTAGTGCGGGCAGGCCGGTGTGGATGCTTGAGGCCTGTCGCCGCGGCTGGCTAGTCTGGACCATATGCGCGAACTCCAGGCAAAGATCATTGAGGAAATGGGCGTCCAGCCCCGGATCGACCCCGCCGGGGAGGTGCGCAATCGCGTCACATTCCTGAAGGACTACCTCAAGGCCACCCAGACCAAGGGCTTCGTCCTGGGCATTTCCGGCGGGCTTGACTCATCCCTGGCCGGGAAGCTGGCCCAGCTGGCGGTGGAAGAACTCGAAGCCGAAGGGGTGGACGCAAACTTCGTGGCGGTACGGCTGCCCTATGGCGTCCAGCACGACGAGGAGGATGCCCAGGCTGCCCTGGACTTCATCCAGCCCAAGACCCAGTGGACGTTCAACATCTCGGCTGCCGTGGACGGGTTCGAGGATGAATTCGAGAAGACCGTGGGCTCGGAAATTTCCGACTTCCACAAGGGCAACACCAAGGCACGCACCCGAATGATCGCCCAGTATGCGCTCGCGGGAGAACACAACTACCTGGTCATCGGCACGGACCACGGCGCAGAGTCCGTGACAGGCTTCTTCACCAAGTACGGCGACGGCGGCGCGGACATCCTTCCGCTGTTCGGCCTGAACAAGCGGCAGAACCGGGCCCTGCTGGCCGAGCTCGGCGCCCCCGCCCGCGTCTGGGAAAAAGTGCCCACGGCGGACCTGCTGGACGACAGGCCGGGCCGCACCGACGAGGACGAGCTCGGCCTGAGCTACGACCAGATCGACGACTACCTCGAAGGCCGTGAGGTGCCTGAATCCGCGGCTGCGTCCATCGAGGAGAAATACCTGCGCACGCGGCACAAGCGCACCGTCCCGGTCACCATCTTTGATACCTGGTGGAAGCACCAGGGCCCCGAGGAGCCCCGCGCCGGACTGTAGGGTTTCAGCGGGGCGAGCGCCCCTTGTCCCCCGCTCCGCCCAGCTGCTGGGTGATGCGGTGCGCCTCGGCCATCAGGAGGCTGCCCAGTTCCTCCTGCCGCTCGGGCTTGAAGCGCGGCTCGATGCCGGTAAGGGAGAGCGCCCAGGCGGGCCTGCCGGAGGCATCGAACACCGCGGCGCCCATTCCCCAGCTCCCTTCCAGGACAAGGCCCGGATTCACCGAGTATCCCGCCAGCCGGGTCTGGGCGAGGTTGGCCCGGACCCGGTCCCCGGTGTGTGACGCAGCGAAAGCACCCGCGTGCTCGGCCCAGTGAGCGAGCAGCTCTTCCTGCTCGGCTTCCGGCATGAAGGCCATGATCGCGGTGCCGGCCGAGGCAACGCCCAGCGGGAAGCGCACGCCCTCGTGCAGGACAAAGGACCGTACCGGGAAGCTGCCCTCCTCCCGCAGCAGGCACACTGTTTCGGAGCCACGGCGGATGGAAAAGAAGGCGCTCTCGCCGGTGGCTTCGGCCAGCCGGCGGAGGCTGGGCCGGGCGATGTCCTCGAGGGGAAACCGCGCTGCTGCCACCGACCCCATCAGGAGGATCTCCGGACCCAGCACCCAGTTGCCGGAAACGGCGTCGTGGTCCAGCAGCCCCTCCGACGCGAGTGAGGAGAGGAGGCGGTGGACGGTGGGCCGGGTGAGGCCGGATTCCTTGACCAGACCGGTGAGCGCCATGCCCTCCGCGCTCCTGCCCACGAGCCGTAACAACCCTGCAATCCGGCTCACCACTTGGGCTCCCTGTACCGGCGACGTGTTCATATTCTCCCTTTACGTCCACATTATGGATAGTCAACATCGTACCGTCCATACTGTGAATTTCGCGCTTTTCGACGACAAATCCGCTCCTTGACAGCCTTAGGGAACCCTCGTAGTGTCCACTTTCAGGAACCTTGTCCACAAAGTGGATAAGTGCCGGATGCTCGATGAGGAGAGTCATGACAAAGCTTCAGTCCACTGCCGCCGCTGCCCTGGAGGACGTCCTGCGGGACGGCATGACACTCGCTGTGGGCGGGTTCGGCCTCAGCGGGATCCCCGCGGATCTGATAGAGGCCGTCCGGGACTCCGGAGTGAAGGACTTGACGGTGGTCTCGAACAACATGGGGGTGGACGGCAAAGGCCTGGGCATCCTGATCGATGCGGGGCAGGTCCGTAAGGTCATCGCCAGCTATGTCGGCGAGAACAAGCTGTTTGCCGAGCAGTACCTGGCCGGCCAGCTGGAGGTGGAGTTCACCCCGCAGGGCACCCTGGCAGAACGGCTCCGCGCCGGCGGAGCAGGCATCCCCGCCTTCTACACCAGGACCGGAGTGGGCACCCTCGTTGCCGAAGGCAAGCCGCACGAGGTGTTCGACGGCGAAACGTACGTCCGCGAGCGCGCCATCCGCGCCGACGTCGCGCTTGTCCATGCGCACACTGCAGACACGGACGGAAACCTTATCTACCGCTACACGGCCCGGAACTTTAATCCCATCGTTGCCACCGCCGGCCTCCTGACCATCGCCGAAGCCGAAGTGATTGTGGAACCGGGCCACCTGGATCCCAATCACATCGTCACCCCCGGCGTGTACGTGCAGCGACTCGTGCAGGCCCGGGACCGGGTCAAGGACATCGAGCAGCGCACGGTGCGTCCGGCTTCTCGCCGTGCAGCGTCCGAAGCCGTGCCGGCCTGATCCCCTTCCCTACCTACCGAAAAGGAGAACCCCATGGCCTGGACCAGGGATGAAATGGCTGCGATTGCGGCCGAAGAATTGAACGACGGCGACTACGTGAACCTGGGCATCGGCATCCCAACGCTGGTGGCCAACAACCTGCCGGACGGCGTCCGCGTGGTCCTGCAAAGCGAGAACGGCCTGCTGGGCATGGGCCCCTTCCCCTACGAGGGTGAGGAGGACGCGGACCTGATCAACGCCGGCAAGCAGACGGTCACCGTGCTCCCGGGCGGCAGCATCTTCGACTCCGCCACCTCGTTCGGCATGATCCGGGGCGGACACGTCAAAGTTGCCATCCTCGGCGCCATGCAGGTCTCCGGCAGCGGCGACCTCGCCAACTGGACCATCCCCGGCAAGATGGTCAAAGGCATGGGCGGGGCCATGGACCTCGTGGCCGGAACCCCGCGCGTGGTGGTCCTCACCGAGCACAATGCCAAGGACGGCACTGCCAAGATCGTGACGGAGTGCACCCTGCCGCTCACCGGGCTGGGCTGCGTGGACCGGATCATCAGCGACCTCGCGGTGTTTGACCTGGTCAAGGACGACGACGGCAGGCGGCAGCTGACGCTCACCCGCCTGGCGCCTGGGGTCACGGTTGAGGAGATCCGGGAGAAGACCGGAACAGAGTTTGTCGTGGAACTGGACAACGAGGAAGTGGCGGCATGAGCCTGCGGGAACAGTTCGGCAAGGATGTCCTGCTGACCGGTTGGGGGCACAGCCGGTTCGGTAAGCTGGCGGACGATACCCTGGAGTCACTGATCGTCCAGGTTGCCACCGAGGCGATTGCGAATGCCGGGATCGAGCCGGGCCAGATCGACGAGATCTACCTGGGCCAGTTCAACTCAGGCATGATGCCGCTGGCGTTCCCGTCCTCTCTCGCACTGCAGGTCTCGCCGGACCTGGCCAACGTTCCAGCCACACGGGTGGAGAACGCCTGCGCCTCAGGCTCCGCCGCGTTCCAGCAGGGCACGAAATCCCTGCTCGCGGGCACGGCGAAGACAGTACTCGTGATCGGGGCGGAGAAGATGACGCACGCCGGGGCCGAGGTTGTGGGGGCCGGGCTGCTGGGTGCGGACTACGACATGGCCGGCAAAGCATCCACCACCGGTTTCACCGGGCTCTTCGCCGAGGTGGCCAAGCACTACGGGAAGCGGTACGGCGACGGGAACCTGGGTGACGTCCTGGGCTCCATCGCCGCGAAGAACCACCGCAACGGCGTGGACAACCCCTACGCCCAGCTCCGCAAGGACCTCGGCGAGGAGTTCTGCCGCACCGTGTCGGACAAGAACCCCATGGTGGCTGATCCGCTGCGCCGCACGGACTGTTCCCCCGTCTCAGACGGCGCCGCCGCCGTCGTGCTGTCCGTGGCCCCTACCGGAGGCGCCACTGCGCCGGTCCGCCTCGCCGGCTTCGGCCAGGCAAACGACTTCTTCCCCGCCGCCCGCAGGGACCCCACGGCGTTCGAAGCCACCCGCGTGTCCTGGCAGCGCGCCTTGGCGATGGCCGGCGTCGGACTCGATGACCTGGACTTCGCCGAAGTCCATGACTGCTTCACCATCGCGGAACTGCTCATGTACGAGGCCATGGGCCTGACCGAGCCGGGCAGGGGCGCCCGGGCCATCGAAGAAGGGTGGGTCTTCAAGGACGGCAAGCTGCCCGTGAACGTCTCCGGCGGGCTGAAGGCCAAGGGCCACCCCGTGGGCGCCACAGGGGTGTCACAGCACGTCATCTCCGCGATGCAGCTCACCGGAACCGCTGGCGGCATGCAGCTTGCCAACCCCCGCCGCGCAGCCGTCCAGAACATGGGCGGGGTGGGCATCGCCAACTACGTGAGCATCCTGGAGGCCCTCTAACCCGAAGAGTTTTTGTCCAGATATGCAGACTTCGGCGGCCCGCAACCCTGCATATCTGGACAAAAACTCCTAGGGGGTTCGTGGACACCACGTCGGCGGCAAAAGCAACCGCAATACGCCGCGAAGGGATGCGCTGACCTCGCCAAATGTTGCCTAACCCTTGCACGCACGGCCTGCGCCCCGTACGTTGGGGACTGCGGGGGACGTTCTCCTCGCACTCCGGGCCGATGGCACGGGGAGAGAATCAGAGTCACACGAAGGAATGCAGCCATGGCAACAGGCACAGTTAAATGGTTCAACGCCGAAAAGGGTTTTGGCTTCATTGCCCCCGATGACGGGTCCGCTGACGTTTTCGCCCACTACTCCGCAATCGCCAGCAGCGGATACCGCTCCCTCGATGAGAACCAGAAGGTTGAATTCGATGTGACCCAGGGCCCCAAAGGCCCGCAGGCGGAAAACATCCGCCCGCTCTAAGGCTTAGGTGACCGCCGGCCCCGCGCCGGCGGAACCCCGTATCCTGCAGCGGCTTCTCCAGCATTTTGCTGGAGGGGCCGCTGTTTTGTTGCCCGCCGCCCCTGGCCATTAACCCTTCGGGTTCCGAAATTTGGGACAATCGGAGGGTGACGGGACAGGACCAGGACCCTTGGGAAGAGTTCGACCAACTGGGCCCGGCCGCGCCCGACCGCGTTCCCGGGCACCCCGGCGGTGAACCCCTGGGCTTCGGGTTCCGCACCGGTGTCCGCAGCGCGCGCGTCGCGGTCGGGTTCGCCATTTACACGCTGGCGCTGGGAACTGTCCTGGCGCTGACCGGATGCATTGTCTTCGCCGCCCGGGGGCAGTGGCTGCTCGTGGGCCTGATGCTGGCCATCGAGGCAGTCTTCATTTTCGCCTTCAGGCGCCTCGTGGCGCAGGCCCGGAACCGGTCCGGACACCGCCGTCCACGCGGGCACGGATTCCCGGAAAAACCTGCTTGACCTTGACGCAACGTCAACCCCTACGCTCAGACCATGGAAGCAACGGATGCCAAGGCGGGGCCTGACTGGTCCATCCAGGACGTGGCACGGCTCGCCGGCACCACCAGCCGCACGCTGCGGCATTACGACGAGATTGGGCTGCTGAAGCCCAGCCGCGTGGGCAGCAACGGTTACCGCTATTACGACGGCGCCGCCCTCCTGCAGCTGCAACGGATCCTCCTGCTCCGGGAGCTTGGCCTGGGCCTGCCGGCCATTGCCGAGGTTTCCCGCCGGCAGACGGATCCTGCCAAGGCCCTGGGCCGGCACCTGGAGTGGCTGGCGCGGGAGCAGGAACGGCTCACGAAGCAGATGGCATCCGTCCGGCAAACCATTGAAACACTGAAAGACGGAGGAGACATGGTGGCGGAAAAGATGTTCGACGGGTTCGACCACACGCAGTACAAGGACGAGGTGGAAGAGCGCTGGGGCAAGGACTCCTACGCGAAAAGCGACGCCTGGTGGCGTGGAATGGGTGCGGTGGAACAGCGGGAGTGGAAGTCCCGCGCTGCGAAGCTGGGCAACGACTGGATAGCTGCTGCAGGCTCAGGGCTTTCCCCTGCCGGTCCCGAGGCGCAGGACCTGGCGCGGCGGCACGTTGCGTGGCTGACGTCCATCCCGGGCACCCCGGCCGCGGAGGACGGCGGAGACGTCAAGGGCTATGTTGTGGGCCTGGCGGAGATGTATGTTGCCGATGCCCGGTTCGCGGCCAATTATGGCGGCGAGCAAGGAGCAGGCTTCGTGCGGGACGCGCTGCTGGCTTACGCAGAGAAGCGTCTCTAGGCGAACGCCGACTTCCCGGTCACGGCCCGCCCCACGATGAGGGAGTTGATCTCGTAGCTGCCTTCGTAGGTGTACAGGATTTCTGCATCGCCGAACAGCTTGCCCATTTCGAAGTCGGCACTGATGCCGTTGCCGCCCAGCAGGGACCGCCCCATGGCCACTGAGGCCCGGGCAAGCCTGGTGGTGGTGGCTTTGGCCAGGGCTGCCTGCGCCATCTCCAGCTTCCCCTCCTCCTGGATCCGTGCAAGCTGTACCATCAGCGCCAGGGAAGCCGTGGCGTTTCCCAGGATGTCCGCAAGCTGCTGCTGGACCAGCTGGAACTGTGCCAGCTCCTTGCCGAACTGACGGCGCGCCAGTGAGTAGGAGCGGGCTATATCGAACGCGGCGAGCTGGATTCCGGCGGCCTGCCAGCCCACCCAGGCCCGGGAATCCCGCAGTAAGTCGTTGGCCTTGGCGAAGGAGGTGGCCCCGGGCAGCAGGTTGGCCGCCGGAATCCGAACGTCCTGCAGCGTGATGTCCGCATTCTGCATGATCCGCAGGCCGATCTTGTTGCAGATTTTGGCAGCCGTGTAGCCGGGCCGGTCCGTCTCCACCAGGAAGGCCTTGACCTGGTGGTCCTCCACGTCGCGTGCCCAGACCAGGGCGAAGTCGGCGATGGTGCCGGCCCCGATCCAGCGCTTGGCGCCGTTCAGGATCCATTCGGCGCCGTCCAGCCTGGCTGAGGTCGCGAGCCCGCCGGAGATGTCGGACCCATGGTCCGGTTCCGTCAGCGCAAACGCCCCAAGGCTGGTGAAGGCTTCAAGGCCTGGCAGCCAGCGGAGCTTCTGTTCCGCGGATCCCAACTCCTTGATGGTGCCCACAATGAGCTCATTGTGGATGCCCGTGAGGGCGGAGAGGGACACGTCCGCCCTGGCCAGCTCCACGTACATCAGGCCCTTGAGGAGGATGGAGCTGCCGTCCACCTGGAGGGCACCCAGTCCATATCCGCCCATCTCGGCAAGGAGATGGAAAGGGAACTCTTCACGGTTCCAGTACGGAATGGATTGCCCCCGCACGCGGTCCTGCAGGAATTCACGGACGCGAAGGTACCGCTCCCGCTCAGGCCCTGCCAGGAGGTCCGCAACGTACATGAGGTCGGCGTCGGGAAAGGGGAGCGCTTCGCCGCTTCCTTCCGGCCCCACCGGCATCCACCTCCGCTTCGCCCAACCATTGGATGTCCTAGTATATTCACATCGCTGATGAAAGAGTGATGCGCGTCACCCGAACGAAAGGTGTTCAATGGGTACCCCATTGTCCCGCGATCCCATTGCCGAGGCGCGGCGGAACTGGGAGGAACATGGCTGGGCGGATGTCGCGGCTCCCATGGCTGCCATCACCGCCATCATGCGGACGCAGCAGATCCTGCTGGCCAGGATCGAGTCCACGCTCAAACCGTTCGGGCTGACGTTTGCCCGCTATGAACTCCTGGCACTGCTGAGTTTCACCAGGAAGGGCTCACTGCCCATGAATAAGGCGAGCGCACTGCTCCAGGTCCACCCCACGTCCATCACCAATGCGGTGGACCGGCTTGAGCGGGCGGGCCTGGTGGACCGGTCCCCGCATCCCACCGACGGCAGGACCACGCTGATTGAGCTCACCACCGCGGGGCGCACCTTGGCGAAGCGTTCGACGGCGGCGCTCAACGCCGAGGTGTTCAGCGCCCCGGGGTTCGACCCCGGCGACGTGGACCACTTGATCCGCATCCTCGGCGCCTTCCGCCGGAACGCCGGCGACTTCGAGGAGTGATGCGTGGCCTGGGGCGTGAAGCGCGGCTTTCTGGATGGGCCCGTCAGCGTCGGACTTTTTCCCGTTTGAGCCGCCGCACCACGAGCAGGGCTACCGTCACGCCCAGCGCAGCGTAGACAGCGTAGTTCAGGAACCTGGAATACTGCTCGATCAACTGGTATTGGGTGCCCAGCAGGTACCCCAGGCCGATCAGGGCCCCGTTCCACAGTCCGCTGCCCGCCAGGGTGTACACGCTGAAGGTGGCCAGGGGCATCCCTGACGCTCCGGCCGGGAGGGAAATCAGGCTGCGGACACCGGGGAGCAGCCGGCCGAAGAAGATGGAGGACCTGCCGTGGCGGCGGAACCATCCAGCCGCCTTCTCAAAGTCCTCCTGGTCCACCAGGGGGAGCCTGGACAGCCCGCGGATGGAACGTTGAAGGCCCAGCTTCGCGCCCAGCCAGTAAAGGAACAGCGCACCAAGGTAGGCCCCCAGGGTGCTGGTGACAAAGACGAGGATCAGCTGCAGGGAACCCTGTTTGGCGAGGTAGCCGGCCAACGGCAGGATCACCTCGCTGGGGATGGGCGGAACCACCGTTTCGGCGAGGGTGAAAGCACCCACGCCCCACTCGCCCATGTGCTCTATGGTCCGGGCAGCAACGCCCACCAGGCCGGTCAAATTGTCAGTTGAGCCGCCAGCGCCTGCCGCCATTCCCCACATAGAACTCCCCATCTGCTTCCGGCCGTCCCGTCCTGTCTACCCTAGGCAGCTGGGAAAAAGCTGGACCAAGGTCAGGACGGCCGGGAACGCACGTGCATCCGCTCCCCCTGGGTGCCGAAAAGGCTGAGGAATTCAACCGGCTTTCCATCCGCCCGGCCGAACCAGTGCGGCACGCGGGTATCGAACTCGGCGGCCTCCCCCGCCCCCAGGACCAGGTCCTGGCTGCCCAGCACCATACGGAGCTTTCCGTTGAGGACGTACAACCACTCGTAGCCCTCGTGCACCTGCGGGTTGGGCTGGTCCAGCGGCCCAGCCGGAAGGATGTGCTTGTAGGCCTGGATGCCGCCCGGCTTCCGGGTGAGCGGGATGATGGTCATCCCCCGCGCCGTGATGGGCCGCAGGTGCACCCGGGGATCCCCCGTTGCGGGTGCACCCACCAGTTCATCAAGCGGGACGTGATAGGCCTTCGCCAGGGGCAGCAGCAGCTCGAGGTTGGGGCGCCGCTGGCCGGACTCCAGCCTGGAGAGCGTGCTCACCGAGATGCCCGTGGCGTCTGCCAACGCTGACAGGGTGATGTCCCGGGCCAGGCGGAGCGCCCTGAGCCGCGGTCCAACCGCCGCAAGCACAGCGTCCGTTCCCCCGTCCATGCCGCTTTCGGCTCCCATATCCATGGCACCATATTGCCATTCCAGCAAAATACTTTGCCAGTCCGAACGGAACGCAGCAGCATGGGAGCCATGACTGAAAACTTCGAAACACTCCATGACGTCCTGGTTGTTGGCGGCGGCGCTGCCGGACTGAGCGCGGCCCAGATGCTGGGCCGCAGCCGCCGGTCCGTAGCCGTGGTGGACAGCGGGGAACCGCGCAACGCCCCTGCCGCCGGTGTCCACGGATTCCTGTCCCGCGACGGGATCAGCCCCGGTGAGCTCCTTGCCATCGCCCGAACGGAGGCTGAGGGCTACGGGGCTGCCGTGGTCCACGGCAGGGTCGTGGCTGCCGGCGGCGGCCTGGCGCAGGGCTTCCATGTAACGCTCGACGACGGCACGCAGCTGCGCGGCCGGCGCCTGCTGATTGCCACCGGGCTCACGGACGAGCTGCCCGCCGTCGACGGGCTGCGTGAGCGCTGGGGCAGGGACGTGCTGCACTGCCCGTTCTGCCACGGCTGGGAAGTGCGGGACCAGGCCATCGGCATCCTGGGGAACGGCCCGTGGTCAGTGCACCAGGCCCTGCTCTTCCGGCAGTGGAGCAGCAACATCACGCTCTTCCTGAACAACAGGGTTGCCCCGTCCGACGCCGAATACGAACAGCTGGCTGCGCGCGGCATCCGGGTGGTGGACGGGGTTGCCGAAGCTGTCCGGGTTGAACGTGACCGGCTGCGGGGCGTCGCCCTGGCCGGAGGTCCGGAGGTTGCCGTGGAAGCGCTGGTGGTGGGGCCCCGTGTCCATGCCCGGCTGGACGCCTTTGCCGGCCTTGGCCTGGCTCCGTCCGAACATCCGTCAGGAGCGGGAACCTACCTTGAAACGGATGCCGACGGCGGCACGCCCGTCCCCGGCGTCTGGGCCGCCGGCAACGTCACGGACCTGAAGGCGCAGGTGCTGGCCTCTGCGGCCACTGCCGCCTGGACCGCCGTCGTCATTAACAACCACCTCATGGCGGAGGAACTGGCAGCGGACATCGACGCCTACCGGAGGTCGCTGTCCCCTACCGGTGCCTGAACTCCGGCTGGCGCTTCTCCGTGAACGCCGCCATGCCTTCCTTCTGGTCCTCGGTGGCGAAGAGGGAGTGGAACAGCCGGCGCTCGAACAGGACCCCCTGGGCCAGACCGGTCTCGAAGGCGGCGTTCACGGCTTCCTTGGCAACCATGGCCACCGGCCTGGACTTGGAGGCGATCACCTCTGCGGCCTTCAAGGCCTCGTCCACCACGTCCTCGGCGGGGACCACCCGGGACACCAGGCCGCAGCGGTCGGCCTCCTCCGCCCCGATGAACCGCCCCGTAAGGATTAGGTCCATGGCCTTGGCTTTGCCCACGGCTCGGGTCAGCCGCTGTGAGCCGCCCATGCCGGGCAGGACGCCCAGGTTGATTTCCGGCTGCCCAAACTTCGCGTTGTCGCCGGCGATGATCAGATCGCACATCATGGCCAGTTCACAGCCCCCGCCAAGGGCGAATCCCGAGACGGCCGCAATGGTGGGGATGCGCAGCCGGGTGAAGTCCTCCCAGCCGCGGAACCAGTCGGCGGCGTACATGTCCATGTAGCCCTGCGCCGCCATCTCCTTGATGTCGGCGCCGGCTGCGAAGGCCTTGCCGGAGCCGGTAATAACAACCGCCCCCACCCCGGGATCGGCGTCCATGGCCTTCACCGCGGCCACCAGTTCCTCCATGGTGGCTTTGTTAAGGGCATTCAGTGCCTGCGGGCGGTTCAATGTCACCAGGCCAACCCGGCCCCGCTGCTCCACAAGGATGTTCGCGTATTCGGTCACTCCGGGCTCCCGTCGTCCTGCGCTGCGCCCTGCGACGCACTGCCTGCTAAGTTCTCTGGTCCGCCGCCCGCCCGGCGGCCGGACATATCGCGGATGTCGGTGATGATGCCGGAAAAGTCCCTTCCCGCGCCCTCCCCTGCCGCAAACGTACCGTAGATTTCCGCGGCGAGCGGGCCCATCCGGGCAGCCACCCCGGTGCTGTTGAGGGCATTGACGGCCAATGAGAGGTCCTTGGCCATCAGGGCGCCGGCGAAACCTGGCTGGTAGCCGCGGTTGGCGGGGCTGGTGGGAACGGGGCCGGGCACCGGGCAGTTGGTGGTGAGCGCCCAGCACTGTCCGGACGCCGCGGAGGCCACATCGAACAGCGCCTGGTGGCTCAGGCCCAGCTTCTCCCCCAGGACAAATGCCTCGCTGACGGCGATCATGGAGACGCCCAGGATCAGGTTGTTGCAGATCTTCGCAGCCTGGCCTGCGCCATGGGCACCGCAGTGGACAACGCGTTTGCCCATTATGTCCAGCAGCGGCCGCACAGCCTCAAAGTCCGCGGCGTCCCCTCCCACCATGAAGGTGAGTGTGCCTGCTTCGGCCCCCACTACGCCGCCGGAGACCGGGGCATCCACGGAGCGGTGGCCGGCATCAATGGCGAGGGATGCTGCTTCCCTGGCCTCGTCCACGTTGATCGTGGAGCAGTCCAGGAACATGGTCCCGGGCTTCGCCGCCGCCAGCAGTCCGGGCTGCCCCTCCCGGCCACGATAGGCATCCAGGACATGCCGGCCGCTGGGGAACATGGTGAGGACCACGTCAGCCCCGGAGACGGCTTCAACAGCGCCCGCCGCGACCGGGACGCCGCTGGCTGTGGCGGCGTCCAGGGCCGCCGGCACCACGTCGAAGCCGGCCACCGCATAACCCGCCTTGACCAGGTTCACGGCCATCGGACCGCCCATGTGGCCGAGGCCCAGGAAGGCGACAGTGTATTTATCAGTCATGGTCAGGCTCCTTTTTGCTGCGGTTCCACGCCCCGAAGGTCCAGTTCCCGGCTCCCCAGGGGCTCAAAAAAGCGCTCCACCTGTTCCGGCGTCACGTCCGCCAGGGTGGCCGGGTTCCAGCGGGGGTTCCGGTCCTTGTCCACCACCTGCGCCCGGATGCCCTCCCGGAAATCCGGCGCTTCCAGGAACCGCAGGCCCACCCGGTACTCCTGCGCCAGGGCCTCGTCCAGGGTGCGGCCTTTCACGCGGCGCAGGGCGGCCAGCGTGACCTTCACCGACGTGGGCGATTTCGCCTCGATGGCTTCCGCCGCCTGGAAGGCCTCTGCGCTTCCTTCTCCTTCGCGTCCCCGCAGGCGCCGGACGATTTCCTCGGCGTCGTCGGCGGAATAGCAGGCGTCGATCCAGTCCTGCTGTCCCTGCAGCGCCGAGGGCGGGGCCTCCGTGCTGTAACGCCCGACGGCGGCTTCCGCCGTTTCGTTTTCCAGCGCGGCCACGAGGGCGGGCAGTTTTTCGGACGGGACGAAGTGGCTGGCCAGGCCAAGGTACAGCGCATCCGCTCCGTCCAGGTGTGCGCCGGTCAGGCCTGCGTGGGTGCCCGTTTCGCCCGGGGCGCGGGACAGCAGGAACGTCCCTCCCACATCGGGTGCAAAGCCGATGGTGGTTTCCGGCATCCCTGTCCGGGTGCGTTCGGTGACCACCCGCACGGACCCGTGGGCGGAAATTCCGACGCCGCCGCCCAGCACCAGCCCGTCCATCACTGCCACGTAGGGTTTGGGATAGCGGGCGATCAGGGAGTTGACCCGGTACTCGGTTGCCCAGAAATGCGCGGTCCGTTCCCCACCTTCCAGCATGTCCCGATAGATGGCCACAATGTCGCCGCCGGCGCAGAGGCCCCGGTCTCCGGCGCCCTGCACCAGGACCGTGGCAACGCCGTCGTCGTCCGCCCAGGCGGTGAGCTGCTCCAGGAGCTGCCCCACCATGCCGGCCGTGAGAGCGTTGACCGCCCTGGGCCTGTTGAGGGTAATGACGCCCAGCCGGCCGCGGCGTTCAAACAGCACCTCCCTGCTGTCCACTGAAACCCCTGTATCAGCCGTGCCCTGTGGTGCGCTGTGCGTCATCAACTTCCTTCCGGCATCACGAAGCTTGCTCCGTGCCATATTCCCGAGGGCCACCGCGTGGTCACCGTTTTGGTCTTGGTATAGAAGCGGAAAGCGTCCGCGCCATGCTGGTTCAAGTCGCCGAATCCCGAGGCCTTCCAGCCGCCGAACGTGTAGTAGGCGATGGGGACGGGGATGGGGACGTTGATGCCCACCATGCCCACGTCCACCCGGGTGGCGAAATCGCGGGCGGCATCACCGTCGCGCGTGAAGATGGCCACGCCGTTGCCGAACTCGTTCCTGGTGCACAGCTCGAGCGCTTCATCGTAGTCTGCCGCCCGGACCACGCACAGGACAGGGCCGAAAATCTCGTTGCGGTAGATCGCCATGTCCGTGGTGACGTGGTCGAAAAGGGTGGGCCCTACCCAGAAGCCGTCCTCGTGGCCCGGCACATTGAGTCCCCGGCCGTCCGCCAGGAGGGTGGCCCCGGCGTCAGCCCCCGCCTGGATGTAGCCCTCGATGCGTTCCCTGGCATCCGCGGACACCACCGGGCCGAAGTCGGACTCCTGGTCAAGGCTGTGGCCCACCTTGAGGGCTGCGACGCGCTCCTGGAGTTTGGCCACCAGCCGGTCCGCTGTTTCCTCCCCCACCGGTACCGCAACGGAGATGGCCATGCAGCGCTCCCCGGCGGAGCCGTAGCCGGCGCCGATGAGGGCGTCCGCTGCCTGGTCCAGATCGGCGTCGGGCATGATCACCATGTGGTTCTTGGCCCCGCCGAAGCACTGGGCCCGCTTTCCGTGGGCGGCGGCCGTGGCGTAGATGTATTGGGCAATCGGGGTGGAACCCACAAAGCCCACCGCCTTGACGCGCGGATCCTCCAGCAGCGCGTCCACGGCTTCCTTGTCCCCATTGACCACGTTGAACACCCCGTCCGGGACGCCGGCTTCCGTGTAAAGTTCGGCCAGCCGGAGCGGCACCGAGGGGTCCCGTTCGGAGGGTTTCAGGATGAACGCGTTGCCGGCGGCCAAGGCAGGGCCGGACTTCCACAACGGGATCATGGCCGGAAAGTTGAACGGCGTAATGCCCGCCACCACACCCAGGGGCTGGCGCAGCGAGTGGATGTCTATCCCCGGTCCGGCGTCGCTGGAGAACTCACCCTTGAGCAGGTGCGGCGCCCCGGCGGCGAACTCCACCACCTCCAGGCCCCGCTGGATGTCGCCTTTCGAATCGGCGAGTGTCTTCCCGTGTTCGGAGGACAGCAGCCGGGCGAGCACGTCCAGGTCCCGGTTGACCAGGTCCACGAAGCGCAGCAAAATCCTCCCCCGGCGCTGGGGGTTCATGGCCGCCCACTCCACCTGCGCCTTCTCCGCGACGGCCACAGCGTTCTGCACCTCATCCCCGCCGGCAAGCGGCACGCGGGCCTGGACCTGGCCGGTACAGGGGTCGAAGACGTCGCCAAACCGGCCCGACAGGCCTGCGGCGTGATGGCCGCCGATGTAGTGGGAGAGTTCACGGACCATGACTGCACGCTCCTTCGCATGTGATCCAGGTCATTTCTGGTTGCGAATATACTCGGACTTCCTACTAACTTCCACCGGACGTTGCCCGTCCTTGTTCCACTGTCCCAGCCACATGGCAGGCACCGCCGTGCCGGGCCAGATGGGTGCCTAATGCTGCCGAATAGAGCTGCACGCACGGGCGTGTCCGCGCCGTTGTGCCCCGTTTCGGCGGCACTTCCGGGTCCGCAATTCCGGCGCTCAAGGTAGGTTAGGAACTGTGAAGATAGCTACCTGGAATGTGAACTCGCTCCGTGCCCGCGCCGACCGTGTTGAAGCCTGGCTTCAGCGCAGCGACTGCGACGTCCTGGCCATCCAGGAGACGAAATGCAAGGACGACAACTTCCCGTGGGAGCTCTTTGAGCGGATGGGCTACGAGGTGGCCCACTTCGGCGTGAACCAGTGGAACGGAGTTGCCATCGCTTCCCGCGTGGGGCTGGAGGACGTTGAGCGTACGTTCCTTGACCAGCCCTCCTTCGGCAAAGCAGGCAAGGACCCGGTCCAGGAGGCCCGCGCCATGGCTGCAACCTGCGCCGGAGTCCGCATCTGGAGCCTCTATGTCCCCAACGGCCGTTCCCTGGACGACGAACACATGCCCTACAAGCTCAAGTGGCTGGAAAGCCTGAAGACCCACGCCCAGGAGCTCGTCGCGCAGGACCCGAATGCCCAGGTGGCCCTGATGGGTGACTGGAACATCGCGCCGTTCGACGAGGACGTGTGGGACATCGACCTCTTCGTCAACAACCGGTACACGCACGTCAGCCCGCCGGAACGCGCCGCCTTCCATGCCTTCGAGTCGGCAGGCTTCACCGATGTGGTGCGCCCCTACACGCCGGGACCGGGCGTGTACACCTACTGGGACTACACCCAGCTGCGCTTCCCCAAGAAGGAAGGCATGCGGATCGACTTCGTGCTGGCCTCCCCGGCGTTGGCAGCACGCGTCACCGGCGCTTCGATTGACCGCGAGGAGCGTAAAGGCAAGGGAGCGTCGGACCACGCACCCGTGCTGGTGGAACTGGCGGACTGATGACCGTGACCTGGACCCACGCAAGGAGGCCGTCGTGACCGGAAACCTCTACCGGGGCCAGGCCGGCCTGCCGTTCTCGTCGACCCTGCGCGTCTACGAACCGCTGGACGCCTTCCCCGAAGAGCAACGGCAGGCGATCCAGGAGGCAGGGGCGCGTGCTGCCTCCCGCGCCGCCGTCGAAAACGCCGAACTGCTTGCTTCGCTGGGGCGCATCACGCGCTCCGGAGGCGACCCCTTCCCCACCGGACGCACAGACCTGGTGCGCGTCACCGCCGCCCCGGCACCTGCCGGCGGCAGCGACAGCGAACCATCTGCCGACGGAGCCGGCGCTGAGCCTGTGCTGCTGTACTGCCCCAGCCAGCTGGTGCTGCGCGCGGGCCTGGCCGCCAACGCCCTGATGGAGGGCATCCACGGCCCGCTGGCGGAACTGCTGATCCCCGAGGAACAGCGGGACAAGCACCAGGAACGGATCGACCAGGTGAAGGCCCGCGACGGCTCCACCCGCGTGCACACCCGGGCATCCACATGGGGAATCCCGTTCAGCTGGTTCTCGCTGTTCATGGAGTCGGACCACAAGGACGTTGTGGAAGCCGGGGGGCGGATCGTCACAGTGCGGGTGTGGGCGCCCATCACCGAGGCTTTGGAGCGTGCCCGCTACGCGGTGGCCAACCTGGCCCTGGCGGCGCCGGACCTGGACATGCTGGACGATCTTGCCCAGCTCACCGAGTGGCTTGAACTGTTCCACGTGGATTCCATGGTGGAGCTCGATTACGGTGCTGTCGCGGACAAGGTGTACCCGGACGAATCCCCCATGGACATCAGGCTGGGCATCGAGTGCCTCGCGGAGGGCGACATGACCGGTGCTGCTGCCGCCTACCGCCGCCTGGCCTCCCGCTGGATCCCGATCCGGCAGCTGGCGCGCGCCTCCTAGGCTGGCCCTGGCGGCGCATACCCCAGCCGTCCCCTGACCGGGGCGGCGCTAGGTGTACTGCCCAGGCAGGTTGGTTAAGCGGCTGATGGGCGGGTGGCCTCCGATTGCGGTGTGGGGCCTGTGGTGATTGTAGTGGTGCAGCCATGCCGGGAGGGCGTTTCTGCGGGCTGATTCCGTGGCGTAGAAGCGCTTGAAGGCCCACCCGTCGGCAAGGGTTCTGTGGAAGCGTTCGATCTTGCCGTTGGTCTGTGGGCGATATGGCCGGGTCTTCTTTGCCGTGATCCCCAGTTCTTGGCAGGTG
>NZ_BMKU01000006.1 GCF_014644495.1 Pseudarthrobacter polychromogenes | reverse complement strand
CAAGACAGAAGTTCGCGACACACCTTAAGCATTCCAGCCAGCCATCCCTCGATTTAGGAGACACGCCCTAGCTGGCACAAGGTGGCCGGACGCATCCTTGCCCCCACCGGCCTGCTTGCCGCCCTCTCCGGCTTGTGGATGGCCGTTTTCTACGACCTCCCGCCGCTGGACGGGCCGCTGCTGCTCGTGCTGCGGCTGGTGTTCGGATCCGCCATGGTGGCGTTCATCGTCCTGGGATTCGTCGCGGTGCGGCGCCGGAATTACGTCCGCCACAGCGAGTGGATGTCCCGGGCGTATGCCATCGGCATCGCCCAGGGAACCATCGTGGTGGTCACTATCCCCTGGATTGTCCTGGTGGGGCCGGTTGACGAGCTGACCCGGGCGCTGCTGATCGGGGCCTCATGGGTTCTCAGCCTGGCCGTGGCCGAATACTTCATCTACCGCCGCGCCCAGGGACCGGTTGCAAAGCCTCGCCCCGCCCGCCCGGTGCCAGGCGCTCCGCCGCCAGCCCGCTGAATCCCCACTCCAGCGTCGAAGGGGAAGCGCGCCTCACCGCTGCCTGCCGCCGTCGTGAATTACGACGGCGGCACCTGACTTTGGACCCATGGCCACCCGCCCCTGGCAGTGCCAGTATGTGAGCATCAGGTTCACCCCCAGGCGCCCCAGCCGGGCAGCAAGGATGCGCGGCCATGACCTATATCAGGGACCTCAGCGATGTGGGGCCAGGCGACATCGCCGTGGCGGGCGGCAAGGCCGTGGGGCTGGGCGGCCTCATCCGGGCCGGGCTGCCGGTCCCGCCCGGGTTCGTGCTTACCACCGCCGCGTACTCAGAGTTCGTGGACGCCAACAACCTCGCGGCCGGCATCCAGGAACTCGCGGCGCTGCCACCGGAGGCGGAGCCGCACGCGTACCAGGATGCCTCCCGGCGGATCAGCGCCCTGTTCGCCACCGGCACCATGCCCGCCGGGATCGCCGCCGAACTCGGTGCCGCCTACGGGCGCCTCGGCAACGGAACACCCGTGGCAGTCCGCTCCTCCGCCACGGCCGAGGACCTCGCCTCGGCCAGTTTTCGCGGGGCAGCAGGAAACCACCCTGAACGTCCGCGGCATGGTGGAACTGTCCACGGCAGTGACCGGCTGCTGGGCCTCGCTCTGGACGGCGCGCGCCATGTCCTACCGCGCGCGTGAAGGAGTGGAACCCGGCCAGGTGCGCCTCGCCGTCGTGATCCAGCAGATGGTGGAGGCCGACGCCGCCGGGGTCATGTTCACCGCCAACCCCGCCAACGGCCGGCGGGACCAGACGGTGATTAGTGCCGCGTGGGGCCTGGGCGAAGCGGTGGTCAGCGGGACTGTCACCACCGATGACGTGGTGGTGGATGCCGGGACCGGCTCCGTACTGTCGCGGCGGACGGCCAGCAAGGACGTCATGACTGTATACGCGGAGAACGGCACCCGGGAGCAGCCGGTGGCGGCAGCCCGCCGTCGTGAACCCGTCCTGGATGACCGGGAGGCCGCGGAACTTGCCGGCCACGGGCAGCGGGCCGCCGCGCACTTCGGTGCGCCTCAGGACATCGAGTGGGCGCGGGCCGGCGGCAGGTTCTTCATCCTGCAGTCCCGCCCCATCACCGCGCTGCCCGAGCCGACGGCCGACACCCCGGAGGCTTGGCCCGTGCCGTACCCGAACGGGCTCTACTTCCGCGCGAGCATCGTGGAACAGCTGCCGGATCCGCTCACGCCGCTGTTCGCCGACCTGGTGGACGGCTCCGTGGCAAGGTCGCTGCAGGCCCTCATGGCGGAGGCGCTGGGCAGGAACGTCATCCGCGACGGCGACGTGGGGCTGCCCACCGTGAACGGCTACGCCTACTACTATTACCGCACCTCGGGACTGCTGCGGATGACAGGCCGACTGGTGCCGGCGGTGGGTGCGCTGGCCCGCGGCAAGGCGCACATGGGGATCGAAGGCTGGCGCGGGTTCTCCCACCCCCGCTACGAGCAGACCATCAAGGACTGGCAGGCGAAGCCCCCGGCGGAGCTCACCGGCGCAGAACTGCTGGCGGGCGCCCAGGCGCTGCTGGACGCCGGCACCGTGTACTACACGGCCGTGCAGTCCATCATTCCTCTATCCACCAGCAGCGAGCTCGCCTTCCGCACCTTCTACGACAAGCTGGCCCGGCGGGCCGGGGATCCGCCGGCCCAGACTTTCCTCCTGGGGTACGACAGCGAACCCATCCGGGCGGAGAAGTCCCTGTGGGACCTGGCCGCCTGGGCCCGCAGTGACCCCGGGCTGACATCAGTGTTGCTGGAACGGCCGACGGCGGAGCTCGCCGAATGCCAGCGCACAGGGTCGCCGCCCGCAGGGGTGGACGACGCCCTGTGGCAGGAGTGGCGCTTCGCCTTCCGGGAGTACCTGGACCTCTACGGCCATGCGGTCTACAACCTGGATTTCGCTACCCCGGTGGCCGCCGATGATCCGTCCACCCTCCTGGCGACGGTGAAGTTCTACCTGCGGGGGCAGGGCACCGACCCGCATGAGCGGCAGCGGCTGTTGACCGAGCGCCGGGAGGCTCTGACTGAACAGGTGGCCGCCCGGCTGGGGCCGCGCCGCCGGACCGCCTTCCTCCGGCTGCTCCGGTGGGCCCAGGCCACCGCTCCAGTCCGCGAGGACGCGCTGGCCGACGTCGGGCTCGCTTGGCCGCTGCTGCGGCGGATGCTGCTGGAACTCGGGCGCCGGCTGGTGGCCTCCGGCGTCATCACGGAGCCCGCCGACGTGTTCTGGCTGCGCTTCCAGGAGGTGCGGACCGCCGTCGAGTTCGGCCTCGCCGCACCCGGGGCCCAGGCCGTCATCACCGGAGCGGACCGCCCCGTCCGGGCAGCCGCCGTCGAGGAACGCCGGATGCTGTGGCGGGGCCAGGCGAGGGCCGCCGCCCCGCAGATGCTCCCGGAGCGCCCGTGGATGGAGAAGGCCTTCGGGTCCATGATGCCGGCGGCGTCGCAGCGCCAGCACGGCGATGTCATCAAGGGTGTGGGTGCCAGTTCGGGGCGGGTCACCGCTCCGGCCCGCGTCCTGGGCGGGCCCCGGGACTTCGGCCGGATGGAGCCCGGAGATGTCCTGGTTGCGCGGATCACCACGCCCGCCTGGACACCGCTGTTCGTTATGGCCTCCGCCATCGTGACGGACGTGGGTGGCCCGCTGAGCCACAGCTCCATCGTGGCCCGCGAGTACGGCATCCCCGCCGTCCTGGGCACCGGGGCGGCCACGCAGCGGCTGGCCACCGGCCAGCAGGTCACCGTGGATGGCGACGCCGGCACGGTCACCATCGAGCATCCGTGAGTGAGGAGCAAGCATGAGGGAACAGCATCCCCCGACACTGCGTTTCCTGGGGGCGACGGATACCGTGACGGGATCCCGGTATCTTCTCCGGTCGCAGGGCCGGCACGTCCTGGTGGACTGCGGGCTCTTCCAGGGGTACAAACGCCTCCGCGACCGCAACCGTGTGCCCTTCCCGGTCAATCCAGCGAACATCGACGCCGTTGTCCTGACCCACGCGCACCTGGACCACACCGGCTACGTCCCCGCGCTGGTCCGGGACGGTTTCCGCGGCCCCGTCTACGCAACGGCCGGGACCACCGAGCTGTGCAAGCTGCTGCTTCCGGACAGCGGATACCTCCAGGAAGAGGAAGCCCGCTACGCCGACCACACCGGGTCCACGGCGCACCATCCTCCCGTTCCCCTCTACACGGCAGCCGACGCCGTCCGGTCACTCGACTGTTTCATCACCCGCGACTTCGACGCGCCGTTCCCGCTGCCCGGGGGCATCGAGGCGACCTTCCTGCCCGCCGGCCACATCCTCGGCGCCGCACAGGTGCACCTCAAACTGGGCGGCCGGACCGTCCACTTCACCGGGGATCTTGGCCGCGCCAATGACCCCCTGATGTACCCGCCGCGGGCGCTGGAACCAGTCAATGTGCTGGTCACCGAATCCACCTACGGCAACCGGGAACACCCGGCAGGGAATCCGGAAGCAGAACTGGGCGCGATCATCACGCGGGTGGCCAAGCGGCAGGGGGTCATCATGATCGCAGCGTTCGCCGTGGGCCGGGCCGAAACGGTGCTGCTGCACCTCTCCCGCCTCCTGGCCAAGGGCGCCATTCCGCACATCCCCGTTTACCTGAACAGCCCGATGGCCATCGACGCGTCCGGCATGTACCAGCGGCACCGCGAGGAACACCGGCTCAAGGACCACGAATTCGAGGCCATGTACAAAGTGGCCGTTCCCGTCCGCAGCCCGGACGAGTCCAAGCTGCTCAACCTCCGCGGCGGGCCCATGATCATCATCTCGGCCAGCGGCATGCTCACCGGCGGCCGGATCCTCCACCACCTGGCAAGCTATGGACCTGACAGGCGGAACGCCATCATCCTCAGCGGCTACCAGGCGGGCGGAACCCGGGGCGCCCGCCTGGCAGCGGGCGGGAAGTACCTGCGCATCTACGGCCAGGAGGTCAGGATCGAGGCCGAGGTCATCCAGATGGAGGGACTGTCCGCGCACGCTGATTCCACCGGCATCATCGAATGGATGAAGGCTGCGCCCCAGGCGCCGTCCATGACGTACATCACCCACGGGGAACCGGACGCCTCTGACGCCCTCCGGGCGCGCATCAAGCACCAGCTCGGCTGGAAAGTCCGCGTCCCGGAGCACCTGGAGACCATCTCGCTGGAGAACCCGCGCTGACGTACTGAGCAGCTTTTACATTCTGCCGATGAGGACATTGTCGTGGATCTTCTTCCAACCACTGTCTTCAAGAGCGCGGGTATCGAAGCCTGTCGTCACCAGTTTCGCTGTCGGCTGGCCGACGTGGCCTACCGTCACAATTTCCCGGTCATGCGTAATCCCGTCGCTGCATCCGATGCTCCACTGGTCGGGCTCATCGACGGGATAGACGGCTATGCATGCCTTGGTGAAGTCTTCGCTCTCGGCTGCGAAATACTTCACTCCCGCGTCCTCGACCAGAAGCCTGAAATCAAAAGGTTGGTCGGGGCTTGAGTTCCGAACGTCGGCAGGCAGATTATCCCGCGCGTCCATTTCCCGGTGGACAGCCGCAATTCCCTGGTAGCCCGAGCAGGCAGGCAATACCAGTAGTGCGGCGGCGATGGCCACCGTTGTAAAAATCCGATTTTTCATGATGTCCCCCCTAAATGGCTGTTCTCGAACCTACCAACAACCGTCAGGGCAAAGTGAGTGCTTCATTTCTGTCGCCAATCAGAAAGCAGCGTGTTTCCCTGCACCTCCGACGGCCGCCGTCGGCGCTGCCGACCCAACGACGGAGGGGTCGAAGCGGCGGTCTTGAGGGGAAGCGGGTGCGCCTACTCCCCGCCCATCCCGGGGTGCACCGGAACGAAGTCGATTTTGTTGCCGGAGTTCGAGCGGCTCGCGGGCGTCCGGGAGTATCCCCGCGCGTCGAGGTTGTTCTTCGCCCGAAACTCCGCAAGGGCCGCATCGTAGGCGTTGTTGAGGGCCTGGCCAGAGAACTCGCCGGTGCTGCCGTCCTGGAAATGGATCCTGATGCGGACGCTTGCGGGGTAGTGCCGGTTCATCCGGATAAAGCCTTCTGCGTCCTGCTGGAGAGTGATCAAGGAACAACTGCTTTCGTCGGGGCCGGAATCCAAGTCTCGCGCACATTGCAGCATCCACCACAAATTCGCCAATGTGACGTGTGCGGCAGCCTGGGAATTAGTCAAATGGACGGACGACGCGCCTTTGTGCGACACTTCACAGGTTTTGGTGTGGTGTGCGCCACTTTCGTTCACCCAACAGCGTCCACACCCGAACCGCATCACCCGCGCTCTTCCATGGAGGGAACCCACACTTATGAGCGGTGTTTTGTCAGCAATAAATAGCGTGATCTGGAGCGATTGGCTCGTTTACCTCTGCCTCGCCACGGGCGTCTACTTCTCGGTCCGGACACGCTTCCTGCAGGTCCGGCACGTCAAGGGAATGATTGAGCAGCTGTTCCGGGGCGAAAAATCCGCCTCCGGCGTCTCCTCATTCCAGGCCCTGGCAATGTCCTTGTCCGGACGCGTGGGCACCGGCAACATCGCCGGCGTCGCCACTGCTATCGCCTTCGGCGGCCCTGGCGCCCTGTTCTGGATGTGGGCGGTGGCCTTCTTGGGCGCATCCACGTCCTTCATCGAGTCCACCCTGGGCCAGATCTACAAGACCCGCGACCCGCTGTCCGGCGAATACCGCGGCGGCCCGGCCTACTATTTCTCCCGCGCGCTGTCCCACACCAAGGGCGCCGGCTTCTTCAAGGTCTACGGCTACGTCTTCGCCGCCGTGACCGTCCTGGCCTGCGGCGTCCTGATGCCCGGTGTCCAGGCCAACTCCATGGCCACCGCAATCGCCGGCGCATGGACCATTGACCCGTGGATCGTCTCGGTGGGCTCCGTGATCGTCCTGGCGTTCGTCATCATCGGCGGCGTCAAGCGCATCGCCAGCGTCGCCTCGTTCGTGGTGCCGTTCATGGCCGTCGGCTACATCATCCTCGCCCTGATCGTTGTGGTCATCAACGCCTCCCAGCTCCCGGAGATCATCTCGCTGGTGTTCCGCAGCGCCTTCGGCATGGATTCGGCCCTCGGCGCCATCATTGGCCTGGCCGTGATGTGGGGCGTCAAGCGCGGCGTCTACTCCAACGAGGCCGGCCAGGGCACGGGCCCGCACGCCGCTGCCGCCGCCGAGGTGTCCCACCCGGCCAAGCAGGGCCTGGTCCAGGCTTTCGCGGTGTACATCGACACGCTGTTCGTCTGCTCGGCCACCGGCTTCCTGATCCTCTCCACCGGCGCCTACCGCGTCTTCTCCGGAGGCACCGAAGACGGCGAGGTCCTCGCCGAAGGCGGCCTGCTCTCAGCCACGGCCGTGGTGGGTCCCCAGTATGTGCAGACCGGGTTCGACTCCGTCTTCCCCGGCGTGGGCGCCGCGTTCATCGCCGTCACGCTGTTCTTCTTCTGCCTGACCACGATCATCGCCTACTACTACATGGCCGAAACCAACCTCCGGTTCCTGGTTGGCAAGTCCTCCAGCAAGGTCATCCCCGGCATCCGTGCCAGCGTAGGCCGCGTAACCACCATGGCCCTGCAGGTGGGCATCCTGATCGCCGTCGCCTACGGCTGTGTGAACACCGCCGCCAACGCGTGGGTGATGGGGGACATCGGCGTGGGCCTGATGGCGTGGCTGAACATCATCGGCATCCTGATCCTGCAGAAGCCGGCCTTCAAGGCGCTCAAGGACTTTGAGCGCCAGCAGAAGCTCGGCCTCGACCCGGTCTTCGACCCCCGCCCCCTCGGCATCACCGGGGCCACGTTCTGGGAGTCCTACAAGCCGGCCGAGCGCGAGAAGGAATCCGCGCGCATCTAGTACGCACCGCACAAGTACACACCCGGCCGTGCGCCGCACAGTTCGCGCGGCGCACGGCCACACCGCCCACCCGCCCCGGCGGGTGGGCGGTGTCATCAAGACTCCCTGATTCCAAAACCCGGCCTCCGCTGTGATAATCCGGTAGGTATGTCTTCCTTACCCGAATCTTCGACGACGGCCTCTGCCGCCGAAGAACGCAGCGCCCGCATCGCCGTCACTCTCTTCCCCGTGCTGATCCTCGCCGGAGGTGCCGTGGCGCTCGCCACCCCCACCGCCTTCACCGGGCTCGGCCCCTGGATCAACCCCCTGCTGGGGGTCATCATGTTCGGCATGGGGCTGACCCTCACTCCCCCCGACTTTGCCGTCATCGCCAAACGACCTGTCCCCGTGGTGATCGGCGTGGTGGCGCAGTACGCCATCATGCCGCTGCTGGGCTGGCTGATCGCGGCGGCGCTGGGGCTGCCGCCGGCGCTGGCAGCCGGCGTCATCCTGGTGGGCTGCTGCCCCGGCGGAACAGCCTCCAACGTGGTCTCCTACCTGGCCCGGGGCGACGTCGCGCTGTCCGTGGCGATGACCACCGTGTCCACGCTGCTGGCTCCCCTGCTGACCCCCGTCCTGGCGCTGTGGCTGGCCGGCCAGTACATGCCGGTGGATGCCGGCTCCATGGCGTGGTCCATCGTGCAGATCGTGCTGTTCCCCGTGCTGCTGGGGCTCATCATCCGGCTCTTCCTGCCGCGCCTGGTCACCAAGGCGCTGCCCGCCCTCCCTTGGATTTCGGTCCTCGCCATCACGGCCGTGGTGGTTGCAGTGGTTGCCGCCAGCGCGAAGGCCATCTTCGCCGCAGGGCTGCTGGTCCTTGTGGCCGTCATCCTGCACAACGGCCTCGGTTATGCCCTCGGCTACGGCGCCGCCCGCCTGTTCAAGCTGCCGGTTCCTTCCCGCCGCACCACCGCGGTTGAGGTGGGCATGCAGAACTCCGGCCTCGCGGCAGGCCTGGCCCGGCAGTACCTGACCCCCGAATCGGCACTGCCCGGCGCCATTTTCTCCGTCTGGCACAACGTGTCCGGCGCCGTCCTGGCCGCTTACTGGCGCCGCCGCAGCACTCCCGCGCAGCGCCAGGGCGAGGCGGTTCCGGCGGCCGTTACGGAGTAGTCCGGGTTCCTTCCGGAGGTCCTGCAGGCTCCGCCTGCTCCCCCGGCTTCCGGGCGATGACCGTGTACGTGCAGGGCACACGGTCCCGCTCGGCGTCGGGCCACGCGAAACCGTCCGGCACCTCCACCATGCGGGGCGCGAACTTCCACGGGAGGGTCCTTCCCTCGTCCAGCCGGAGAATCTGCAGGCCGGCTCCTATCAGGGAGTTGACGATGGCGGACAAAGGATGCGCCCACTCATAGGTCCGGGAATGCGCCACCGTGCCGTCCCCGGCGTAGGTTGTCGCGTCGTCCCACACCTGCGCCTGGCCTGTGCCGAAGTACGGGTACCGGAGCTGCAGTCCGTCCGCGTGCTCGTCAATGGCGTACAGGGCCGGGTGCCCGTCTCTGATGTAAAACGTTCCTCCCGGCCGCAGGAGCCCTGCCACCTGGACCGCCCAGCGGTCCAGGTCCGGCAGCCAGTTGATCGTGCCGATGCTGGTGTACACCAGATCGAAAGAGCCGACGACGGCGGCGCGGGCTTCCAGCACGTCCGTCTCCACCCACGTGGCGTCCAGGCCGAGACGCGCGGCCAGGCTGGCGGCGGACGCCAGGGCGGCCGGGGAGAAGTCGACGCCGGTGACGTGTGCCCCGGCCCTGGCCAGGGACAGCGTGTCCGTGCCGATGTGGCACTGAAGGTGGCACACGTCCAGGCCGGAGACCGTGCCGTTCGGGAGGTAGGGCACCAAGGCGGAGAGGTCCGTCCGGGCAACGCTGGTCAGATGGTTGGGATCATCCAGTGCACTGAGGCCGTACGCCTCTTCGTGCAGGGGGACCCGGTCCTCCCAGTTGGCCAGGTTGCTGGCGCGTGCGGAATCCCAATCGATCTCCGTCCGGCTGTCACTCATGCTGGCGAGTCTATGCGGGGGTAAGCCAGGCCGGTGCCTGCCGGACCATCCGGAACTCGGGCAGCGCCTCCCACTCGGGCGGCAGTGTGTTGCGTTTGCCGTCGGGACGGAAACCCTGCTTCAGGTAGAAGGCCAGCGCCCTTGGGTTGTCCTCCACCACCCACAGGTAGGCCGGGCCGTCGCCGATGGCGGCACGCATGAGCGCCGCGCCGAGCCCCGTTCCGTACGTCCGGCGGAGGGTGTAGATCGAGTACAGCTCCAGCGCTTCGGGGCCGTCGTCGTCGCGGCCCGGGCCGGCGTCCGCGAAGCCCACCAGTTCATTGCTGGCGTCCACGGCGATGATCCGCGGATCCGGGACGGCCAGGTGCGGCCGGCGCCGCTCCACCCGTTCCGGGATGCTGGCCCGGCGTCCGCGGAAGAACCCGGGTGAGAGCAGGTGCGGGTAGCATTCCTCATGCGCCAGGGTCTGCATGAGCACCACCGCCTCGGCGTCCTCCGGTGTGGCCTGGCGAAGCTGAAAGTCCATGGCGCCAGCCTAACCAGTGAGGCGTGCCGCTCCCCAGCCGAGTAGCCGTGCAGGCGCCCGTGCCGCATTGTCTTCCGTCCCGCCACGCCCTACCGTGAAGGGACGGTCGGCCGAAGCAGGTGCAGCCATGCGGAGTATCTCGTGGTTATCGCGCGGCCTCCTGCTGTGCCTCCTCCTGGCCACCACTCTCGGTGCTGCTACCCCGCCTGCCCAGCGCGGGCAGGACTACCAGGCCGTGGACTCGTTCCTGCGGGAACAAATGGAAACGCTCGGCATTCCCGGTGCCGCCATCGCCGTCGTCCGGGACGGGACCCGGGTGCACTCCGCCGCCTTCGGCCAGGCTGACCCGTCCGGAAGACCGATGACTCCCCAGACCCCTGTCCTGCTGGCCTCCACCAGCAAGTCCCTCACCGCAATCGCCGTGATGCAGCAGGTTGAGGCGGGGCGGCTGCGGCTGGATGAACCGGTGCAGACCTACCTGCCGTGGTTCACGCTCGATGACCCCCGTTCGGCGGCCATCACCGTCAGGCACCTGCTCCACCAGGCCAGCGGCATGAGCTCGCGGGACACCGCCTTCGAAGCCTCCCGCCGCCAGGACCCGGAAGCCCTGGAGGAGACCGTCCGCGCCTTGGCGGACGCTCCCCTGGCCGGTGAACCGGGCCGGGGCTTCCACTACGCCAACGCCAACTTCAACATTCTGGGCGTCCTGGTGCAGACCGTATCCGGCCAACCCTTCGGGGACTATCTGGAGGAGCATGTCTTTGGGCCGCTGGACATGGTCCACAGCCATCCCACGCGGGCTGCCGCGCAGGACGACAGTGTAGCGGCCGGCTATTCCCGGTGGTTCAGCTCGTCCTGGCTCCCCACCGACGTCCCTGCACCCGTCGCCGGGATGCCGTCCAGCACTCTCTATGCCTCCGCCGAGGACCTGGGCAACGGGCTGGCGGCACTGCTCGACGGCGGCCGGTACGGAGGGGCGCGGATCCTTGAGCCTGCGAGCGTGGCGGCGATGTTCGAACCCCGGGTTCAGGTGGAGGGGTCCAAGGGGTACGCCATGGGCTGGTTCACCCGGCCACTGGTGGAGTCCGTGGACCCAACGGCCGAAACGGTCCCGGAAACCGAGCTGCCGCTGCTGCTGGAGCACCAGGGGGAATGGGGCAACAGCCACACCTACCTGGCCATGGTTCCGGCCTCCGGCCTGGGCGTCGCCCTGGTGATCAACGGCAACGACACCGCCGCACCATCCCGGCTGAAGGCCATCGACACCAACATCCTGCGGATCCTCCACGGCCACTCCCCGGTGTCTGCGGTCATTCACGAGGACTGGCTGCAGCGCTACAGCTGGGCAGTTGCGCTGGCTTTGCTGGGGGCGGAGGTAATGAGCCTGTGGCTGTCGCTCCGTTTCCTGCTCAGGGGACGGTCCGCCCCGGGGCGCCGGCTGGCACCCCTGGCCGTGGGCACGGCCGCGCTCGCCCTGGACGGTTTCGCCCTGTGGCTGTGCCTCGCGTACGCGCCCGCCCGGTTCGACACCCACCTGTCCGTGATCATCCGCCAGTTTCCCGACGTCGGAGTCTCGCTGGTGCCGGTGCTCGTGCTGGCGATCATCTGGCCCATCCCGCGGACCGTCTGGCTGCTGGCACAGCTGCGGGCCGCTGAAACTACCGGTCGGTCTTGACCACCGTGAACAGCACCGCCGAGTCCTCCTCGGCTTCCAGGCTGTGCAGCCCGTCCGGGACGATCAGGAGGTCCCCGGCCTTGCCCTGCCAGGCCTCGCCGCCGGACTTAAGCCAGACCGATCCCCTGATCACGTAGACGGTGGCCTCGCCCGGGTTCTGGTGCTCGCTCAGCTGGGTGCCGGCCCGGAAGGCCATGACAGTCTGGCGCAGCTTCTTCTCGTGGCCGCCGAAGGCCGTGTCCGCCGCCCGTCCGCTGGGAGCCGCCACCGCCGCCTCGAGCTGCTGGCGGGCCAGGGCATCAATCGATATCTTCTGCATGCGGACACCGTACCCACCGGGTTCAGCCAGGGCTAGGGTCCAGCGTCCCTATCACTGGCCAAAGGAAGCTCGCCAGCTCCCCTACAGCTTGGGGATCAGGACCGGGGTGTTCTTCTTGTACGCCTCATAGTCGGGCTCGCCGCCCCACTTCTTGTCCGCCTTCTTCTCCAGGAGCGGGATGCCGCTGCCCTTGATCAGCAGCAGCGCCACGAACACCGGGGACAGCAGGGCCACCCACTGCCAGCCTTCCAAGACCGGCACGGCGATCAGGAGCACGCCGATCCAGAGCACAATCTCGCCGAAGTAGTTGGGGTGCCGGGACTTGGACCACAGGCCGGTGGAGATGAACCTGCCCTCATTGGCCGGGTCCGCCTTGAACCGGCCCTTCTGGCTGTCCGCCACAGCCTCAATACCGAAGCCAACAGCCCACACCAGGAAACCCGCCAGCGCCCACCAGTCCAGTCCCACCCGGGTGGCGGAGGTGATGGCAATCCAGGCCGCGGCCGCGGTAAGGACCACCCACAGCCCCTGTACGGTCCAGGTGTTCAGGAAGCGGAGGAAGGACGGCTTGATCTCGTCGAAGCGGTCGTCCTTGCCGTGCTTGCTGACGCGGCGGAACAGGAAGCTTCCCAGCCGCCCCGCCCACACCACCACCATGGCAGCCAGCAGCAGCCCCCGCGCATCAACGCCGGGAGTCAGCAGGACCAGGAGGACGGTGATGGAGATGTAGGTGAGGGCGCCGGTGAGGTCGTAGTACTTTTCGGTCTGCGCCTTGAACGCGGGGATAAAGGCCAGCCACTGAATGAGGAACGCCGCCGCCACCCCCAGGCCGAACAACGGGAAGCCGCCTACGGTGGCACCACCCTGGCTGCCCGCGACGGCAACGAGAGCCCCCACCAGCACCGCAACCACAAAAATGATGAGCGCCTTACGGTCCGAATCCTTCATGAGGATGTTCCTTTCCCACGCCGCGCCGGGAGCCGCAGGAGGCACCGGCACAACCGCCTCTTCAAACTGATTTGATTACAAGCTTATCTAATTACTATATAGACTAGCGAAGGAGAGGAGGAACCATGAGCACACCTACTTACCATCCGGCCGCCGTCGCCCTTCAGGCCGTGCTGGCACTGGCCAACGAAACCGAACGCGAAGTGGCAGGCAGGCTGGGGTTGAACCTCACCGATTACCGCGCCCTCTCCGCCCTGTCCCAGTCCGGACCCATGACGGTGGGAACCCTCGCTGTGAAGCTGGGCGCCACAGCCGCCACAACCACTGCGATCGTCAACCGGCTGCAAACCCGCGGCTACGCCGAACGCCTCCGCGGCGAAGGGGACCGCCGCCATGTCCACGTCAGCGCCACCGCCGCCGCATCCCGGGACATCATGCACCTGATGCGGCCCCTCATGGACGCCACCAACCGGCACATCGAATCGCTGCCTGCCGCCCAGCAGGACGCCGTGGCCGGGTTCCTCCACACCGCCCAGCGCCTCATGCAGGACCACCTGCACACGCTTACACCAAAGGACACCGCTTGAGAGAGTTCTCCACCCCGCTGCTGGTTGAACCGTCCAGCCACCGGAACGCCACGGAGCTGCTGATGCAGCGGTTCAGGACGTCCCCGGACCACGTTGCCTTCGAGGTGCGCGCCCCGGAAGGCGCCATCACGGATCCCTGGCGCCAGGTGACCACCCGGCAGTTCGTCGGGGAGGTGCGCGCCCTGGCCAAAGGCCTCATCGCCGCCGGACTGCAGCCCGGCGAATCCCTCGCCATCATGTCCCCCACCCGGTACGAGTGGGCGGTGGCGGACATGGCTGCGTGGTTCGCCGCCGCCGTCGTGGTCCCCGTCTACGAAACCTCCGCCCTGCCCCAGGTGGCCGCGGTCCTCGACGACGCCGCCGTCCGCCTGGCCATCGCCGGCACCGCCGGGCATGCCCTCCTGCTGGAACAGGGCTTTGAACAGGCCGGGCGGACCAGCCTGGGCGTCTGGACCATGGACGCACGTCCCGGCGCGGACCTTGCCGAGCTGATGCAGCGCGGCGCCGCCGTCCCGGACAACGCCGTTGAGGAGCGGCGCCTGCTGCCGGACCTCAACTCGGTCGCCACCATCGTCTATACCTCCGGCACCACCGCCGCCCCCAAGGGCGCCCTGATCACCCACGGCAACTTCGTGGGCCAGGTGCTCAACGTGGGCGCCGCCTACACGGGCGTGGTCCGCGAAGGCGGCAACACCGTCATTTTCCTGCCCATGGCCCATGTGCTGGCCCGCGGCCTGCAGCTGATCTGCCTGGCCAACGGCATGCGCATCGCCCACCTCTCCGATCCCAAGGACGTGGTGCCCGCCCTCGGCGTCCTGAAGCCCACGTTCCTGGTGGTGGTCCCCCGCGTGCTGCAGAAGATCCAGGCGTCCGCTGCCGCCGCCGCGGCACAGAAGCGCCTGGGCCGGGTGTGGGCAGCGGCGCAGCGCACCGCCGTCGAGTACGGCCGGTTCGCGGAAGCGTACGACGCCGACCCCTCCGTCCGCGCCCCGCTCGGCCTGCGTGCCAGGCACGCAATGTTCAGCCGCCTCTTCTACGCCCGGCTCCGCGCGCTGGTGGGCGGCCGCCTGGACTACCTGCTCTCCGGCGCCGCCGCGCTGGATGCTGAGCTGTCCCTGTTCTTCCGCGGCCTGGGCCTGCCCGTCATCGAGGGCTATGGCCTCACGGAAACCACCGCGCCGCTCACCGGGAACATGCCCGGCGCCATCAGCGCCGGAACGGTGGGCGTCCCGATGCCCGGAACCACCGTGCGCATCTCGGACCGGGACGAGGTCCTGGCCCGCGGCGTGGGCGTGTTCGCCGGCTACCGCAGGCCGGCGGACAACCAGGACGCGTTCACGGACGGGTACTTCCACACAGGGGACCTCGGAGAGCTCGACGAGCTGGGACGGCTCACCCTCAAGGGCCGAATCAAGGACGTGATTGTCACCGCCGGCGGCAAGACCATCACCCCGGCCATCTGGGAAGGCTATGTGGAGGGCGATCCGCTCGTGGCCCACGCCGTCATGGTGGGCGAGGGCAAACCCTACCTGGGCGGCCTGGTGCTGCTGGACCCCGAGTCCGTCACGGCGTGGGCCGAGCGCGAGGGCATCGCCGACCTCGCCGGGCTGCGGATCCCGGACGACGGCGGCGCCGTCCAGATCGAGGACGCGCGCCTCCTCAGCACCATCGGCAAAGCTGTCAGTGCCGCCAACGCGAAGCTTGCCCGCTCCGAGCAGGTGCGCAAATTCGTGCTGCTCCTGGCAGACCTCAGCGAGGCCAACGGAATGGTCACACCCACCATGAAACTCAAACGCACTGCATTCACCGAACGCGCCCGCCACATCGTGGAGAACCTCTACGCCGAATCAAGGAGCCAAGCATGAACACCCGGACCAAGAGATGGCTGATTTCCTACGCGGTCACCGCCGTGATTTTCGCTGTGCTGGACCTCATCTGGATCAGCTTCGTGGCGAGCAACCTCTACCAAAGCCAGATCGGCCACCTGATTGCCCCCAGGCCCAACGCTGCCGGCGCTGTGGCCTTCTACCTCATCTTCGTGGCCGGGATGGTGCACTACGGCGTCCGGCCCAACGACGCCCACGCCACCATGCGGCAGCGGGTCACGGGTGCGGCGCTGTTCGGCTTCTTCACCTACGCCACCTGGGCGCTGACGGCGTTCGCCGTGCTCAAGGACTTCCCCGCCGTCGTCGCCGTGACGGACATCCTCTGGGGCGCCGCGGCCTGCAGCCTGGTCACCTGGGTGACGGCCACCGTCCTGCGCCGGTTCCTGGCAAAGGACCGCGCGTCCTGACCAGTGCACCATCTGCTTAGTGCACTCCTGGCCAGCGCACTTGTGGCCAAAGCAGGAACCAGCAAGGGCGGGCCCGACGGCGGCACGCAGCACCCGCCGTCGTCCTTCCGTTAGGCGTCCGCGACGTCCTGCAGTACCTCGTTGTGGCGGAGGAACCAGGGCTTGAACGGCGGATCAAAGCGGGCGAACCGGGGCGGACCCACCGGCGCCAGCCCCACCAGGTTCAGCGCGGCCTGCAGCCCCTCGTTGTGCCGGGCAAACGCGGCCTCCGACCCGCTGCCCGAGAACCGGACAACCGCGGTCAGGGAGCCGGGGACCGGACGGATTTTCACGTCGGGATTCTGCGGCACGGGCGCCGTCTCGGCAGTGACGCCCGCGGGCAGTACAAAAGCTACCGAAAAATCAGTGGCAGCACCGCCCTGCAGCGGGCCGCTCTGGAGCACGGGGGCGGTCATCGCCAGCTTCTGCGAGGCCCCCGGCGCCTGGATGACGGGCGCCGTCATGGCGAGCTTCTGCCGTGCGGTGTTGCTGCCGCTGATGTAGTTGAAGAGGTGCCGGAAGGCGGCGTTCCCGGCACGGTCAAAGGTCGCGTTGACCTGGACTTCAGCCACCGCATAGGCGGGGTAGCGGCGCAGCTCGAAGTGCGGGTAGCGCTTCACGAGCTCATAGGGTTGCTGTTCAGTCATGGTCCCTCAGACCCTACGCCGCAAAGCCCCGGAGCGTAACCCGCGCGGCGCCATTCGGTAATGTCTGATCATGGACATCGACACCCTGCTCAATTTCCTGTTGGTCCTCTTCTTTGTGCTGCTGGGCGGGGTGTTCGCCGGCACGGAGATGGCGCTGGTGTCCCTCCGCGAGAGCCAGGTCCGCCGGTTGGAGAAATCCGGCAAGCGCGGGGCCCGGATCGCCGCACTGGCGGGCAACCCCAACCGGTTCCTGTCCACCGTCCAGATCGGCGTCACCCTGTCCGGATTCTTTTCCGCCGCCTATGGCGCCTCCACCATCGCGCCGGACGTCGAGCCCCTCCTGGAGGGAATCGGCTTCGGCTCCTCCGCCGAACCAATCGCCTTCATCGGCATGACGCTGCTGGTGGCGTACCTTTCCCTGGTGCTCGGCGAACTGGTGCCCAAGCGCCTGGCCATGCAGAGCGCCGTCGGCTTCACCAGGGTCCTGGCCCCGCCGCTGGGCGTCCTCTCCGAGATCATGCGGCCCGCCGTCTGGCTGCTGTCCGTCTCCACGAACGCGGTGGTGCGGCTCTTCGGCGGCGACCCCCACGCCAAGCAGGAAAGCATCAGCTCCGAGGAACTGTGGGACATGGTGGCCGAGAGCGACATGCTGGAGGAACACAGCCGCAGCATCCTCAACGACGTGTTCGGCGCCGGCGAGCGCTCGCTGCAGGAGGTGATGCGCCCGCGCACCGAGGTGACCTTCATCAACGGCAGCATGAGCATCGCCGAGGCGCGCAGCATGGTGCGGGACGGCCCGTTCTCGCGCTATCCCGTCATGGACAAAACGCCCGACGACGTCCTGGGCTTTGTCCATATCCGGGACCTCATGCCCCGCGACGGAGAGTACGACGACGGTCCGGTGCGGGGCATCGCGCGGGAAATCCTTCCGCTGCCGGGCACCAACAAGGTGCTGCCCTCGCTGTCCCGGATGCGCCGGCTGGGCCAGCACATCGCGCTGGTGGTGGACGAGTACGGCGGCACGGACGGCATCGTCACTCTGGAGGACCTGGTGGAGGAGCTGGTGGGCGAGATCTACGACGAGTATGACACCGGCGTGGACGCCGAGGACCGCATCATCCGGGCCAACGGGACGGTGGACGTGGACGGCGCCCTGATCCTGCAGGAGTTCGAAACCGCATCCGGCATCGAACTGCCGGAGGGCCACTATGAGACCGTGGCCGGGTACGTCATCGACCGGCTGGGCCGGCTCCCCCGGGTGGGCGACAGCGTGGAGGTGGCCGGCCACGTGCTCACCGTGACGGCGATGGACCGGCTGCGCATCTCCCGGATCCGGGTGACTCCTGCGGACGGGCAGGCGGGCGTAGACTGACGCCACCGCTGACTGTGGAGGCAGGAAGCCATGAAGACAATCCGGGCGCAGGTCCTCGAAGCTGAACAAAGTGCCGTCCTGGGGCCCGGGGACGATGAGCGGTTTTCCGGGTACGGGGTGATGGGCCTGTCCTTCAGTTCCGGCCATGTTCTGGCCATGCGGCGTTTCCCCGTGACCAGTGTTGGGCCCGGGTACAGGTCGGTGTGGCTACGCCGGCCCTCCGGCTCCTGGACCATCTACGCCGACGCCCCGCCTGCTGTGTCCTGCGCCCGCTACTTCGGAGCGGCGCTGGAGGCTGCGGTCCAATGCCCCATCACGGTCATTTGGACGGGCGATTCGGCGTTCAGTGTCCGCATTGGCGGGGACGTGGACCTGGCGTGGGACCTTGAGCTGGCATCAACGCCCGTCACCCGTGCGATGACGGCGGTGCTGGCGGCCCTGCCTGCCGCGGTCCTGGAGAACACGGCGGTCCTGAAGGCCATGGGTGCTGCCTCGGGTCCGGCGCTCCGCGCGGGCCGGTTGGGGCTGACGGGCGCCGTCCCCAACGGGCAGGGCTTCCGGGCGAAACCCCGCCGTATGTGGTTCGTCTCCCGGAGCTCTGCCTCGCTGGCCGGGCAAGACTTTGGCAGCCTGCAGCCCCTGCGCGTGCAGACCCGGCTGGGCGACTTCTGGATTCCGCAGCGGGGCATCTTCCTGATCGGCGCGTCATCCTTTGACGCGTTCGACCCCGCCCGCCATCTTCCGGCCAGCGTTCCCGGGGCTGCCTGAACGCCGGCCCGCGGAACCTTACGCACCCGCCAGGCTTTCCAGGACACCAAGCGCGACGGCGGTCCCATCCTCTGCGCGCATCAGCTCACCGGTGCGCGCGGCCTGGTTCCGGCAGCTTCGGGCTTCGCCAAGGGCCCTGGCCAGCTTGTCCGCGGTGAGTTTCCGGTACGGGAGCGGACTCGGGCCGAGGCCGCGCCGGTGCAGGACCGCTCCCCAGAACGGCTGGTCAGCGATGAACGGCACCACCACGGACGGAACACCTGCCCGTGCCACGGCGTGGACCGTTCCAGCGCCGCCGTGGTGGATAGCGGCCGCGCCGCGTGGCAGGACCATGTGGTGGGCCACCGACTCCCTGACCAGGACGTCGCCGCCCATCGCGGCCGCCGGAATGTCGATCCCTCCCCAGCCCGTGGCAACCAGCACCCTCAGGCCGTTCCTCCGGGCCGCCTCAATGATCGCCGTGCCCCGGCCCGCGGCGTCACCGGCCTTCATTGAGCCGAACCCCGCGTACACAAAGTCCCCGCCCTCCAGGAAAGCCGACAGCTCGTCGTCGATCTCCGCGGCCGCGGGTTTTTCGGCCCAGTGGCCCGTAAGGTGCACCGACGCCGGCCAATCGGACGGGCGGGGAAGCAGGTGGGGACTGACGGGGATCAGTGTGGCGCGGGTTTCCGTTGTAGGTCCGGTTCTGCCGGGCAGGATCTCCAGGGCAGCCTGCAGTTCCCGCCTGAACATCAGTGTGGCCGCCCTCGCCGGTGCGTAGCTGGCCCGGTTCAGCGGGCCCAGGCTGGCCGCGGGGATGATGGGCGACGGGAACTCCCTGGTGGGCGTCAGCGCGGGCACGGTCTCCACCAGCACTGACGGGATCCCCAGCCTGTGGGCCGCGGCCGGAGCACTGAGGATTTTCGGGTGATAGACCACCACATCCGGGGCGTAGGCCGCGATGTGCTCCACGGCCGCGGAGAGCAGCTGGCTAACCGCGGGCCGGATCACTGTCCGGAACGTCCTGGCCGCAGCCCGGGGAGAAACCCCCTGGTCACTGACGAGCCGGGCGAAGTCCATGCGCAGGCTGACGGTGTCCAGCCCGGCGGTGTCCGCGCCGGAGTTCTCCGGAATGGCAATCCGGACCTGGTGCCCCCGGGCCGCGGCGGCCCGGGCCAGCGCAAAGAAGGGTTCCACGTCGCCGCGCGTCCCGGCGGTCAGCAGCATCATTTTCATCGCTGGGTGCTCCATCTCATCATGCTCCTATGGCCGTCGAATCATGACAAAGGGGAAGCCGGCTGGGCTCGGGATCCAGTTCGAATAGGCAGACTCTTGTCACTGCCTATTGCGTGCGGGTGCCCTATTGGGTCTCACCGTGAACTGCACCCTAATCCAAGTCGCTCCTCTAGGCGGTCAGTGCTCGGCCACATATTGTTTGCACTTAGCCTCGTTCTTGAATTTCTGTGGGAAGATCTTCCAGCCGCCGTTCTTGCACTCTTCTTTGGTGAGCGGCTCACGAGGGGCGACGCCGTTGGATGTGAGGAACTCCTCGGTGAAGGTCTTGTGCGCAGCCGCGCGGTTGCCGTCGAATTCTGCGTCCCGCGCTTTGGCTGTTCCGCTGTCGACGTATGTTCTGCCGTCGGTCTCGATGGTCGCGGAGTAGGTCAGGGCAGTGGTTTCGAAGAAGCCGTAGAAAACGGGCTGTGAGGTACCAGTGCACCAGGCGAATCCGGGCGCGAATTCAGGTAATTCCTTGGTGCCGGTGATTATTGTTGAGCCGCTGGTGATGGTGAAGGTGGCGTGGAAGGAAGACATGGTCGGTGCCGACTCGGGCAAATTGAAGGGCATGTACCCCGCACCGATGGTGATGTCCTCCACGAAAGTGCCGGGGTATGGGCCCGTGGCCGTTCCCTCTGCATGATAGGTGAATGTGCCCGCTGCTGCTCCGCTGTTGCAGGTCCCCACGGCACCTTCCGGACCTTGAGTCCCTGTAAGGACTTCACCGGCGAGGCTGGGGGGTAATTCCGCTGCTTGCGCTCCGGGGACGCCGGCCAAGCCGCCAACGAGCAGGAGTGGCACAAGGAGTATCTTCAGGGATTTCATTGTTTGTCCGCTTTTCAAAGGATTCCAAGCATGAGTCAGATGCGAAGCAAATTGACGTGTGATTAAGCACGGCGATCGGGTGGAAAGCCTGCACGGTTTGAAGGCACACAAAGACATGGACAAGTGTGCCCTGGACATCTGAGTTGTTGGTTGACTCACTGGGTGCGTAGATACACACGCTGAAGCCAATGCGACGGCCTGAGAGGCCGAACAGTCCCGTGGCGCGTATTGCGCCGGGGCTTTATCAAGGTATCCAATTACGTCTTTGCGTCGACACCTATGCGAAGGATAGTCCTTTTAGGTGCGGCCGACTAGGGAAACTTGCGGTACTTACTAAAGACCTCCTCCGGCTCCATCAAATGGCTTGAGCTGATCTTTAAAGTTGGCGGGAAAGTGAAGTAGGAAGCTAATTCATTCCAAGGCGTGCTCGCTGTTTCCAGGCTGTGCATATTCGCCGGCCCCGGTGGTGAAATTCCCGCTCGTGGTCCTGGCGCTTGTGAGCAGCCGGCCACGTGGGTCCCCGTCGTCCACGGTAATGATGGTATTGGTTTTGAACCGGTGTGACTCTTCGTCCACTTGACGCGTTCTTCGGGGCGCTGTCTTTCACATGTATTGTCCGCTGGTTCATGACCTTTTCGCGTTGGGCTGGGCGGTCATGACTTGATAGTAGCTTGACCATGATCCCCTTACCGTGTTGTCTGCCCACCCAGGCCACGTGATCTCGCTTCGTCAGGGAAGGCACTATGCCGGATAAGGAAGAAGTCCGAGTCATTGTCGGTGTGGATACTCATGCGGACACTCATCACGTTGCCGTTGTTACCGAGCACGGCCGGCCTCTGGCGGACCGTGAATTCGTCGCAACAGGATCCGGGTACCGGAAAATTGTTGAGTTCGCCCGGTCCTATGGGGAGGTTGTTGCGTTCGGTGTTGAATGCACCGGCACCTACGGTGCTGCGCTGACCAAGGTGCTGCGCTCCGAAGGCCTGTCCGTGGTGGAGGTGAACCGGCCCAACCGTCAGCAGCGCCGGCTCAGGGGCAAGTCCGATCCTCTGGATGCATATGACGCCACTGAATCGGTGTTGGCTGAGCGCTGCACTGCTGTTCCCAAGGACAAGGACGGCCCGGTGGAGTGCATGGGTGTGCTGCGGGCGTCACGATCGTCGGCCATGAAGGCGAGGACTGCTGCGATCAACCAGATCAAGGATCTTCTGGTCTCCTCTCCCGAGGTGATCAGGGAGAAATACCGTGGCATGGTGACGGCGGCCATGATCGCGGCGATGTCACGGGCCAGGCCTGCTGGTCATCATGCAGACCCCGTCCATGTGACTGCGTGGACTCTGAAGAAACTGGCCTGCAGATATCAGTCACTTACCGAGGAAATCACTGAGGCCGATTCGGCGTTGAAGGAAATTCTTGATGCGTACGCGCCGTTGCTCTGCGACCTTCCGGGAGTCGGTGTTGAGGTTGCCAGCCAGCTGCTGGTGACAGTGGGCGACAACCTGGAACGTGTCGGCAGCGAGGCCCAGTTCGCGGCACTGGTGGGGGTAGCGCCCGTCCCCGCGTCCTCGGGCAAAACGAGCCGTCACAGGCTGAGCCGCGGCGGGGACCGCAATGCCAACAAGGCCCTTCATCATGTCGTGTTGGTGCGCATGGGCTCTGATCCCAGGACGAAGGCATACGTGGCCAAACGAACGCTGGAAGGTAAAGGCAAACGGGAAATCATGCGGCGCCTGAAGCGCTATGTCGCCCGCGAGCTTTTTCGACAGATTATGAACCCCGTCCCGGCCCCTTCAATTGCCGATCTGCGACCGCTCCGACAAGAGCTGGGACTGACCCTTCAGAACGCGGCCGAGCACCTACATCAATGGCCGTCTTACCTTTCCCGACTGGAGCGCGGGCAAACCAGAAACGATAGTCTCATCTCCGCGTATCGGCGATGGCTGGAGGAACAAGCGGCGCCGGCGAGAGGCTGAGGCTGACCGTTCATCCGGGATCGGCAAGGGCAAGGGCAACCAGCCCACCGCTTCCACTAAACTCTCGGCATGGGGGATAACGAGAGGCTTGGTCAGTCGCGTCGATTCCGTCGGTGGGTCATTGCCGCTGTTGTGGTGCTCCTGCCGGCTTTGTTCCTGACGCACGTCGCTTTGTTCAATCGCTGGTACCTGAGTCCTGGCAACGCAGTGGAGGCTTTTGAGTACCAGCCGAACCTTCCGGTGACCAACGCCCGGGACGTAACCTCCGAGGTCTGCTCAGCTCAGGTGAGCTGTAGAGCAGCAATCGTGGCAGACGAGATTGCGGTGTACCAGTTTTGGACACGTGGTGCCGCACAGGAGTATGCCCGCACGCTAGGGGAGGACGGGTACCAGTCGGACTGGCTCGTGCTGCGTTACGAAGACGCAGGGAAGATGACAAACAGCGACATGAGCTACGGTTCCCTCATTGATGCCATGTGGACCAGCGACTAGCCGGATCATGACAAGGTACTGGCCGCCCGGCGTACGCTGAGGGCTCCCTTGCGGGCTTCCGCCGTGGCTACATATCCGAGCGGCAGCCTCTCCTGGATCCCAGAGCCCTGTACTTGAGGCAGTCTCCTAGGACGTACTAATTTCCGGGGTTGTCACTGTCCAAGGACTCAGGTGACGTTTGCCCAGGCTGCTGACGCTTGGCTCTTTTGTTCAACCACTGCTCGCGATACTCGTCTGTTTCCTTGGCATGCTTGTTACCGGACCTAACTCCAATCCAAGTGCCCAAGCCGGCACCCAAACCTATAAGAACGCCAGCGCCCCACTCCCAACCCAACAAAAGCCCCAGTGTCACGACGACGGCAGCGGTGATCAACGAGGCAACCAAGACTTTTTGCTTACGCAACATGTTGATGCTCCCGACTTTGGTGTTTTGCGGCGAAGGGTGGTCTAGGCGCCGATGGGCAGATTGTTCCATGAGAACAGCCGCACTACCACGTTCGAAAGAAGCTGGCACGCGGTTGATTGGTTTGTAGCCTTCTGACATCCTCCGGTGCTTGGTCTATCCGCAGACCAGGTGACTTTGAGCTGTCCACGGTTGGGGGCAATTCGGGTTATCCACGGCTGGAATATTTGGGAGCCATTGGGCAGCTCCCTCGGCAGTCGTAGCGGTGGATAACCCGTTAAGAATTGTCCCCAATTGTGGGCAGCTGACACCAAGCTGCCACTGCCACTGCTCAACTCGACGATTGACAGCTATAGGAGCGTCATGTGTGCGGGAAAAGCCCGAAGGTTCTATGTTTTACCATGGGTGCGTCATCAGGCTGTGAGGTCCCGCCTGCGCAGGAAGTAGGCGGCCAGCGCGGCCCCGGCCGCCGCCACGAGCAGCAGGCCCACCGCCCCCGCTTGGTTGAAGGATTCCACCGGCATGGCGGAAGAGTGCCGGAACGGGCTCGCGTCCTGCAGCCACGCCGGCAGGCCGAACAGCTCCCCGAACTCGCCCAGGACTATAGCCACAGCAAGCACGCCCCACGCCACCAGGATGCTCAGCCGCGGTGCCAGCGCGAAAGCGACCGCGGCCGCGGCCAGGAACACCAGGGCTGCGGGGACGTGCGCCAGCGCCGCCGGCACCAGTGACCAGGCGGGCCCGTCGGAGGTCCCTGAGACAGCCAGGCCAACGGCGGCAGCGGCTCCCGCCGTCGTGGAGACCACGGCGGCGGAGACCGCGGCGACGAACAGGTTGGCGCCCAGCCAGCGGGCACGGGATACCGGCGCTGACAGCAGGATCTCCGCCCTGCCTTCCGCTTCCTCGGCGCGCATCCGAAGGACTGCCTGGATCCCGGCGGCGGCCGCGAACACCCCGGCCATGCCCAGCAGTGCCGTGACGAACACGTCGATCAGTCCGGCCTGCCCGCCGGGCACCAGCCGCTCGATCAACTCCTTCACCGGCCCCAGGCTGGATACCGTCTCAGTGACTGCCGGGCCAAGGGCACCCGCCACGGCACCCAGGGCTCCCGCCGCAATGCACCAGCCAGCCACCGTGGCCCGCTGAAGGCGCCACGCCAGGCCCACAAAGGAGGTACCGCCCACCCCTGCGCGCTCCCTGCCGGCACGCTCGGGCAGCAGGCTGGCACCCACGTCCCGCCGCCGTCGGACCATCACCGACACGGCGCCCAGGACGGCCGCCGCAGCCAGCGGCACCAGCAGGAAAGCCAGGTCCGGGCTGGTGAACGGCCGCGTGCGCTGGCCCCAGCCGATGGGCGAGAGGAGCGACGGCCAGGCACTCGTGACGTGCAGCAGGTCCGCTGACGGGGTCCCCAGCGCGTCTCCGATGCCGCGGACCAGGTAGGCCGCGCCGACCAGTCCCGCGGCGGCACCGTTCGCGCTGCGTCCCGAGGGCAGGGCCTGTGCGGCCACGGCCGCAAGTGCCACAAAGAAGATGCCCACGCCCCCGACGGCGGCACCCGCCGCAGCCGAACCGGCTGCGGGCAGTCCGGCCGCAATGAAGGCACCGGCTACAAAGACGGCCAGCACCAGGTTGGCCGCGGCGCCCAGCAGCAGCGTTGCCGCCAGGGACGCGGCCCGCTGGATAGGCACCGAACCGAGGAGTTCGGCCCGTCCCAGCTCTTCATCCGAGCGCGTGTGCCGCACCACCAGGAAGGTGCTCATCAGGCCGGCCAGGACTGCGGTGAACGCGTAGCCCTGGAAGAACACCACCGCGCCCACGCCGGTCCCGTCCGGCAGGCCGCGGAGGAACAGGAACGCCGGATTCGCTGCCGCCAGGGTGAGGATGGCGGCCTGCGCTGCCTCATCCCCGAACTGGGTGGCGACGGCGGTGGAGGTGGCGAAACTGAGCAGGGTGATGCCCAGGATCCAGACCGGCAGCGCCACCCTGTCCCGCCGGGCCTGGAACAGGAGCAGTCGCAGCACCCCGGACATCACAGCACCCCGCTGTCCGTACGCTCGCTGCTGTCCTTGCCGTTGCCGGCCCGCTGCTCTCCATTGCCGTCGCTGTAATGGCGCAGGAACAGGGACTCCAGCGACGGCGGAGCCACCGACAGGCCGCTGATCCCCGGTTCCGCGATGCCGGCCAGGACAGCCCCGAGGTCCCCGGGGTCGGCGTCGAACTCCGCGGCGCTGCCGGCAATGCTCACCCCGTGGGTTCCTGGCATCGCAGCCAGCCGTGCCGGATCAGCCAGCCCGGTGACGCGGAAATGGGTGCGCTGCAGGTGCCGCAGCTCGCCCAGGGTGCCCGTTTCCACGGCTGTCCCGGCGCGGATGATGGTCACCCGGTCACAGAGCTGTTCCACTTCGCTGAGGATGTGGCTGGACAGCAAAACGGTGGCTCCATCCCGGCTGACCCGCGCAATCTGGCGCCGGAACACGGCATCCATCACCGGGTCCAGGCCGGCGCTCGGCTCATCCAGCAGGTACAGCCGCGCAGGGCGGGCAAACGCCGCTATCAGGGCGACCTTCTGCCGGTTGCCCTTCGAATAGGTGCGGGCCTTCTTGCGGGGATCAAACTCGAACTCCGCGATGAGGTCGCGGCGCAGCTTGTCGTCGGCACCGCCGCGGAGGCCGGTGAGGAGGTCGATGACTTCGCCGCCGGAAAGGTTCGGCCACAGGCTCACGTCGCCCGGAACGTAGGCAACGTCCCGGTGCACGCTGACCGGGTCGGCCCACGGGTCCAGCCCGAAGACGCGGGCGATGCCCGTGGTGGGCCGGATCAGGCCCAGGAGGATCCGCAGCGTGGTGGATTTGCCGGCGCCGTTGGGACCCAGGAATCCGTGCACCTCCCCCGGCGCCACACTCAGGTTGAGGCCGTCCAGCGCCCGGGTTCTGCCGAAGTCCTTAACCAGGCCGCGGGCTTCGATAACGGGTTGTGCTGCTGCATTCATCGGCAGTCCGCTCCTTGGCTCGTCACGCGAACGCCCTTGGCGGCGCCAAGGCGTTCCGCAGGAATTGACTGCGGGCCGACCAGGCTTCCCGGCTCTCCGATCCACAGCATACAAGCGCGCGCACCGGCGTGGAAGGGCCGTACAGTACTGGCGCTGTGGCGCGTTTCCAGGGCAGCGCCGGGGCCTTCAGGCCACCAGCCTGGCCACCAGTTCGCCGCGGCTGCCCACGCCCACCTTCTCGAAGAGCGACTTCAGGTGGTCATGCACAGTGTGCGGCGAGATGAACAGGTGCCGGGCGATGTCCGCCGTCGGATTACCGGACAGCACCTCCAGGCAGACCTCCTGCTCGCGTGCCGTGACGCCATACGCGGCCAGCAGCAGGGTGGCCAGGTCATGGGTGGTTGCGGGCTCCACGGTGACCACCATCTGCTCGGGATCGTCACCGGTGATCAGGCGGCTGGCCTGCAGCACCACCCAGTTGTTCCCGGCGTCGCGCATCCTGGCTCTGGCCGTACCGGACACTGCGGCGGAGGCCTGCGCCACCAGCGAGTACAGCACCATGCTGAAACGGCCCGGCAAGGCATCCTCCACCCCGGCCAGCCAGGAAACGGCGGCGGGGGTTGCCGCCCTCAGTTCCCCGTGCGGGCCGGCAATGACAATCACAGGCCCGACGGCGGCTGCCCGGGCTGGGTGCCCTGCCCTCACGGCGATCCTGGTGGCTGCCGCGAGGGTGGCTGTCACCGCAGCCAGGAACTCCACCTCGCGGTCCGTGAAGTCACGTCCGGCATCGCGGAAGATGCTGCCGACACCCCAGCAGGCATCGTCCACCCGGAATGCCGCCCGCAGTTCGTGCTCCAGGCCCTGCGGCTTGAGCAGGTCATTGATCCGGACGCTGCGGACCACCTCCCGGTGCGGGGCGTCGGACATGCGTGCGATGGGACAGGGACGCCGCAGCAGCTGGGCGAAGGTGTTGGGTTCGTTGCCCGCGTATTCGGTCTCTGCGAAGCGGGCCGAGTACTCCACGAACTCCTCTTTCCGCACCGGCCACGGCTTCCAGTTGGTGATGGACGTCATCACCAGGTTCTGGGGGTCGACGCCGGCCCAGCACCCCTGCTCGAACGGCACCGTCCGCTGCACCACGGCGAGCGCCGCAGGGTAGAGCTCCGCCAGGTTCATTCCGCTGGTGCCCAGGGCGGCGATGTCCCGCCGGGCACGCTCAGCGCGCTCCTCCCACATAGCTCCAGTATCCGCCCGGGTGGCCGCACCGCAATCCCCCAAAGTGGGGAATCCCCGAGCACCCCGGAACACCCTGGCAGGGGATGGGGAAGGTGAGCACCGGCGTCGTACTCTTCCCTCATGAACGCCGTATCCCAGATCTTCGCGGTCCTCGCCGCCGTGGTGTACATCGCGGTGTTCCCGCTGGAAAGCTTCCTGATGCACCGGCCGTGGGCGCAGAAGTTCCTGAGTACCCCGCCGCGGAACGTTCCGGCCGTGATGATGTGGGCCATCCCCACCGGGTTCCGGAACCTGGTGATCGGCCTGGGAGTCCTGGCGGGGGTGGCCGCGGTGAACATGGGCTACCTGGTGGTGGGCTACACCCTGGTGGTCTACTGCTGCCTGAACATGGTGCTGACCGCTCCGGCCATGTTCCTGGCGGACATGCTGGGCCACTATCCGAAGAAGGGCGACAGCATCCCGGGCACCCTGGGCGCCACCGTTCCGGCCCTGCTGGCACTGGTGACGCTGCCGTTCTGAAGCAGGGTAGCCGTGTCCGTTGACAGCATATTGCGGCGGACGTGCAATTAAAGTGGTTCCGGCAGCAGCCGAAGCCAATCCACGAAGCGGCCCCCGCTTCCGTGAGGCCGCCCAAAATTGGAGGTCCACAATGGGACAGGCACGCGAAGTCATGGACCGTCTCACCACGGCCATGGACGAAAAAGACAAAGAGACGCTGGCCCGGTGCTACGCCGCCAACGCTGTTGCCTACACCCCCGACGAGGGGGAACTGACCGGGCGCGACGCCATCACCACCTATCTCTTCCACTTCTGGGAGTCGATGCCCGACGTCCGGTACGAGCACGGTGACAGCTACGAGGCCGGGAACGTGGCCATTGACGAGGGCTTCGTCGTAGGGACAAACACCGGGCCGCTGAGCCTGCCGACCGGAGAGACAATACCGGCGACAGGGAAGCAGATCAGGGTCCGGAGCTGCGATATCGCCCGGGTCGAAGGAGGCGAAATCACGTCCCACCACTTCTACTTCGACCAGGTGGAGTTCCTGGGACAGCTCGGACTGATGCGCGAACTGACGTCGCACTGACAGGTGGAACGCCAGGACCAACCAACAAAAATGCCGTGGACACCCTGCGAGGGTATCCACGGCATCGTGTTGCTGGGCGCAGATGGTCAGCGCTCGCAGGCCACGCCGTCGGAGTCGCCATCCATCCCTGGGCGGTAGCCCGGCTGGCCCCGGTACAGCGGCGCCGCTCCCGCTGCCTTGGCAGCTGCACAGTTGGGGTAGTAAACGGACGACGGCGCCGGCGCTGCGGGAGCCGGTTCAACGGGGACAGCCTGGCGGGCTGCTGCATCCCGCGCCGCCTGCTCAGCCGCGGCCTGGGCTGCAGCTGCTTGTGCTGCCTGTTCTGCGGCAGCCTGCTGAGCCGCAGCTTGATCAGCGGCAGCCTTGTCCGCCGCTGCTTTCTCCGCCGCAGCCTGCGCGGCAGCAGCCTGCTCAGCGGCGGCTTGCTCAGCAGCAGCCTTTTCTGCCGCCGCCTTTTCTGCTGCCGCCTTCTCGGCAACGACTCGCTGTGAATCGGCCTCAGACATCCACACCAACCGCTGGTCGCTTCCCGCAGTGCAGATGAGCGTTTGGTTGTTGTGCTTGCGCGTCTCAGCAGCCGTAGCGCAGGTGGAGTTGGCAGGGTTCGTTGCCGTTGGTGTGGGAGTTGGCGTAGCCGTTGCCGTTGCCGACTGTTCAACGGGACTGACCAGGGTTGCCTTGTCCGTATCCACGCGCGGGGCAGCGGTAGCACCAACTACGCCCGCACCCAGGATCAATGCAACAAATCCGGAAACGGCTACCAGCCCGCCGGACTTGCGGTGCGGCAGCCCCACCCAGGACCGGCGTTTGAAAAGGAATGCATAAAGCCCGGTGAGCAGGGCAGCAAGGCCAAGAATAAACAGCACCATTCCCAGCCCACCCACCAAGGCGAAGGGAATGAGCAGGAGCAGCAGCACTGCCGCCACAATCCAGAAAAGCACGGTTGGTTTCCAGCGCTGCTGCGGCTGCGCAGGAGCATATGGGTGGTTCGAATAATTGGTCATGTTTCCCCCTAGGAAATGGTGGTGATGGTGATGCACATGGGGCGTGTAAACCCCAAGCCAGTGGGTCAGCCTTCGCAGGCGACGCCGTCAGAATCGCGGTCCAGCCCGGCCCGGTAACCTGCCTGGCCGGCGAAGATCGGGGCAGCACCGGCAGCGCGGGCAGCGGCACAGTTGGCGTAGTAGGCAGGTGCCGGGGCAGCAGGGGCAGCCGCTGGAACCACCGGTGCGGGCGCAACGGGAGCCGGAACCGCGTCCGGAGCCGGGGCGGGTGCCGCGGCGATCGGTGCCGGCTCAGCCTGGGCTGGTGCGGGCGCTGGAGCGGCAGGAGCCTGGTTGGTGGGCGCCAACTGGTCCGCGCAACTGGCCAGGATGGCGGCCATCGCGTTGTGTTCGGCCTGGGTGACCCACAGGCGGTATGTCGCTTTCACCGAAATCTGCCGGGCAATGTATTCGCACCGGAACCCCTTGTTCGGCGGCAGCCACGTGGCGGCGTCGCCGTCGCCCTTCTTCTGGTTGGTGGGCCCGTCCGTGGCCTGCAGGTTCAGCGGATCGTTGGCGAACGCCGTCCGCTGTTCCGTGGTCAACTGCTGGGCACCCTTCTGCCAGGCGTCGCTGAGCGCAACAACGTGGTCGATCTGAACCTTGCTGCTGGTCCCGCTCCCCCGCAGGAAGCTGATGGATGTTCCTGTGTACGGGTCGGCCAGCATCCCGGACTGCACCTTGCAGGGCACACTGTTCGTGAACGTGATACCCGTCAGGTCGCGCCCCAGGATGTCATTCCGGGTGTCGCATCCGTTCCGGTCCACGTCCGCCCACGCCTGGCCGAACAAGGCGCGGTCATATCCAGTCTTGGGCGCACGGCCCTTGATGGGCAGGGTGGCCAGCAGGTCGGCCGCCTTGGTGGCGAAGGCAGGCTGCAGCCTTGGAGCTTCCACCGTGGCACCCTGCGCCACCAGGGCAGTGGTCTCTGGATCCAGCGGCGCGCCCGTGTCCCGGGCTGGTGGAGCGGATGACGGTGGAGGCGCGGCTGATGGGGCCGTGCTGGCTGTGGAGGGGGGCTGCCGTAGCTGTGCTCTGCGCGGCGGCGGGCTCCAGGTCTCCGGAGAATGCCTTAGGCAGCGAAGCGGCTCCGGCTACGAAGAGTGCCAGGGAGATCCCGAGTGCGATGGCGCCGGATTTCCGCCGTGGCCGCGGCCGCGGTCCGGGCGTCGAAGCCGACGGGGCAGGCCCCAGCCCGGTCCCATGGTTCGTCATTGATTTTTCCCCCAACAAATAAAGGCCCGGCAGCACGCCGGGCCTTTTGCTTAGCCACAAGTGGTTATGGTGAGGAGCCTATTTCCCGGGAAACCCGGAAATGCGGAAACTGCGGGAAGCCTGAGGCAACGTTGATTCTGCCTTGATCCCGCCTTGATCTTTGGTGTAACACTGCGGATAAAAAGCCCTGCGCACCACGGTGCGGCGGCCGACGGCGGCGCGTGCCGCCGTCGTAATCTTCCCTTCGGGAACCGCCCCCTGAACTACGCGCGCTGGGCGATGTTCAGGATGTTTCCCTCGCTGTCCAGGAACCAGGCGCCCTTTCCGAATGAGTCGGTGGACACGCCGTTCTCCGTCTTCAGGCCGGGGAAATCGTAGTCCTCGAAAGTGACGCCGCGGCCGCGCAGTTCCTCCATTTCGCGTTCAAGGTTGTCCGTCTCCCAGCCCATCTGGGTGTTCTTGGCACTGCCGGCGTTGTCGGTCTGGTAGATGAGGAAGCTGGTGCCGTTGCCGCAGCGGTACATCAGGCTGTCCTCGATGGTTTCGGAGGGTTCCAGCCCCAGCTTGTCACGGTAGAAATCCTTGGCCCTGTTGATGTCCTTCGCGGGAAGAACAGCCATGATTGCTGAATCTTTGAGCATGGTGATTCCTTTATGCGTTGTGCGCGCTGATGGCGGTTGCTCTCCCCCGGCTGCGCTCCCCCGGGACAGTCCGGTACGGGGCACATGGCCGCCCGTCGCGCCACTTCCGGGGCGGCCACCTGGAACTCTGCGTGCCCCGCCAGCCATCAATGGCGCGAGGGTCCCCGAAGCCTACGTGGCCATTATGGAACCGAATTGCGCCCACGGAAATAGGTAATTTTTACTGTCCCTGCGGCGGTTTCAGGCCCCTGGCGTACGCGGCCTGTCCCACGTGCTGGAGGCAGTCCGCGAGAGTGCTGACAAGCCGCACGCCGAGGGTGACAGGCGGGTCCCAGCGGGTGTCCACGACGCGGTCAAGGTCGCCATCACCGAGTGTCTCCAGGAAGTCCACGGTCTGCCGGTGGACGGCGTTGTAGTAATCCAGGAGCAGTCCCGGCTCAGCGCGCACGGCGTCCACCTGCTCACTGGAATGGCCGTACCCGGTGTCTTTCCGGGACAACGGCAGGCCGAAGCGGCCCACAAAATCCTGCGCGGTCCACACCTGCTCGCGGCCGGCGACGTCCGCCACCTGCGCATCCTCCACGCGGCCCAGGTGCCAGGCCAGCCAGGCGATCGAGTTGCCGGTGCCTTCTGGCCGCAGGGCCAGCGTCCCGGCGTCGAGCCCTTCAAGGGTGGCCTCCACGGTTTCGCGGATCCGGCCAAAGGCGTCCAGCAGCAGTTCGTTGGTTTTCACGGTTCCGTCCTTCGTGCAGCGGTCATTTCTTGCGGATCTCCGCCCGCCGAAGCCGGACCATCTCCTCCACCACGTCCTCGGGGACGGGATGGTCCGGGGTGAAGCGGACTGTGCCCTTGGACAGTGAGAAGCCCTCCAGCCTGGGTGCGACGGCGTCCACCACCTCGGGCGAGAAAGGGAAGATGGAGAGGTGCTTGGCGGCCGCCACCACGCCGATCAGCGGTTTGCCGTCCAGCTTCAGGGCAGGCATCCCGTAGCTTCGGCCTTCCTCGGCGTCCGGGACGATACGCCGCGCGGCCGCGATAACGCGCTGCAGGCAGACACGTTCAGGTTCGGGCAGAGCGGCAAGGGAATCGTCAACGTCACCCATGCGGTCAGTCTAGACCCGGGCGTACGACGGCGGGACGGCCGGTTCCAGCGCGGCGGCACCTCGCTGCGCGGCAAGGTAGCACCGGGCTTTCCCGCTACGCTTTCGCGGCCTTGATCGCCTTACGCACCGCCGCCCCGACCGCCGAAATGACCGGCACCAGGCAAACCAGTGCCACCACGGTGTTGGGCCGGAAGGACACCTGCCCGCCGACGTTCCGGTACACACCAAGCGGCAGCACCATTCCGCCTCCACCGCCGCCGGAGGCACCGTCCGGCCCGGCTTCGCCGCCTCCGCCAAAGCCGAAGGACACCAGCGCCACTGGAATGACCTCTTCCCCTCCGAGCTGGACCGGGGAACCGTACGCCCTGGAGACGCCAATGTTCTTGAATGCTTCAATCAGGGACGGGAATGTATCAGCCATGGCCCCCACCCTATGGGCGTTGGGCCGCGGGCAACAGACCTGCCGGCGGCTGGTCAGCCTTTGCGCGGTGGAGCCGTGGAGCCGCGCACCACCAGCTCGGTTCCCAGCTCGATCCGCTGGGGCAGTTCCTCGTCCCCGTCCAGGTGGCGGAGCAGCGCGCGCATGGCCGTCTCGGCCATCTGCACCACGGGCTGCCGGACGGTTGTCAGCCCGGGCTCCACCCACTCGGCCGCGGGGATGTCGTCAAACCCCACGATGGACAGGTCGTCGGGAATGCTCAGCCCGGCCGCGCGCGCCGCCCGGTAGGCACCCAGCGCTTGGTCATCGTTGCCCGTGAAGATCGCGGTGGGCCGGTCCTCCAGCTGCAGCAGTTTGCGGGTGGCGGCCTCGCCGGACTCGATGGAGAAGTCGCCGGGAACCATGAGGGCAGGATCCACCTGAATCCCCGCCCGGCGCAGCGCAGAGCTGTAGCCGTCTTCGCGCGCGCTGCTGCACTGCAGGTCCTCGCGGCCGCCAATCATGCCGATCCGCTTGTGCCCCAGCTGCAGGAGGTGCTGCGTGGCCGAGTACCCGCCGTCCCAGTTGGCTGCGCCCACCGTCATCAGGTCCGGGCCGGGCTGCCCCACCGGATCAATCAGCACCACGGGGATGCCCAGCGACTTGATCCGCTGGATCTGCTTGGCGTCCAGCTGGTAAACCGCCATCAGCAGACCGTCCGACTTCCGCTCGGCAACGTTCGCCAACCACGGGCGGATGCGCGAGCCGTCCAGGCTGAGGCTGCTCACCACCGTGCCGTAGCCGGCAAGCTGCGCCACGCGCTCAACGCCCTCGATGATTTCCAGGGCCCATTCCGAGCCCATCCCCGGAAACACCAGGTCCACCAGCCCGGCCTTCTTCCGCTGCTTGGCCGGGCGGCGCGCATAGTCGCGCCGGGCAATGATCTCCTCCACCCGCGCCCGGGTCTCCGCCGCCACATGGGCGTGCCCGTTCAACACCTTGGAAACAGTGGGAACGGAGACCCCGGCTTCGCGGGCAATCTCACTGATCGTGGCGCGCCCCGTGTCCTGCTTGCTCACCAAGCCGTCCTTTCGGCCGGGACAGGCCCGGCTTAGCTATCGGAAAGTTCCCACGTCTGGATGCGGCCGCACATGCCGTAAACCCTGCGATTCTTCCGTTGCCCCATGGTAGTCCGCGCCTTGCCCAGGTAGAAACTTTCCGCCGCGTCCAGAGAGGCCAGCTGCTGCCGGGTGTTCTCCGCCTGCCCCGCTGCGCCTCCAGCCAGGAGTTCGGCCCAGGCTGCGGTCCTGGGAGCCACCAGGCGGGCAGCCGCGGCATGGAACTCCGCGAGGGCCGCAGGCCCGGATTCAATCACGGCGGCTTTCAGCGCCAAGTACCCATCCAGCGCCAAATCACGACGACGGCGGGCCGCCTCTTCCCCTTCGGCCAGTCCGGCGTCGGCATCCTTAATTTCCAGCGCGGCGGCCCTTCCGTACGATTCGGCGTCCATCAGGTGCTGAGGCGGGAACGTCATCACGGCGTCCCCGTTTTCCGGCAGCCCGGCGTTCTGCATCACCACCAGGACCTTGAGATCGCCCGAGTCATTGACGGCGCGGTGCACCGTTCCGGGGGTGAACCACAGCACCACCCCGGGCTCCAGCGGCGTGGAGGTGAAGCCGTCCGAGTTCAGGGTCTCCAGCCGGCCTGTGCCTTCCAGCACCACATACGCTTCCGTGGAGGCGGTGTGCATGTGCGGTGAACCGCCGGCGCAGCCGTCCGCGCCGGGCCAGTCATAGATGGTGACCTCGGAAAGACCGGTGGCACCGGGGAACGTGGATCCCACGGTTATGCCCAGCTTTCCAGTGCCTGCTGCGCCGCTCCGGCCAAGGCTGCGGCGCGCGTCCCGTCCACCGCGCCGTCGGCGACCACCACGGCGTAGCGGTAGGTCAGGGGTGAGCCTTCCTCCAGCGGCACCTCCCGGCTGAAGAACGGAGCCGAGCCCAGGCATGCGAACATCGATGACCTGGCGAACCACTGGGTAGGAGCACCGGGGTTGGCGCCGTCCTCCGTGAAGAGGATGGTGGAGGACCGGCATGTGTCGTCATGCTTCCCGGTGAAGGCGATCCACGGTGAGCGTGTTCCCATGAACTCGTCCCCGCCCGTTCCCTCCGGGCTGCGGAACTCGCCGCCGGTGAAGGACCGCGGGCCACGCCAGAACAGCCCGCCGTAGCCTGCGTTGTCCCGGCCCTCGGTGGTGGGGCTTCCGATGGTGATGACCTCGCCGGAAATGTTGCTTATTTCGGACTCGAACAGGATGGCGTAGGCGCCCTCCGTGCCGTCGCCGTCCAGGAGCTGGATGCTGAAACGGCGGTTCTCCGCGATGACAGGTTCCCCGTCCTGGGACGTCCAGGCAAGGGATTCCGACGCCGTGATCCCCGCTTCGGTTTCCTTGACCGCCGCGAATGCCTGGTGGGTCATGGCGCCGTTGTTGTCCAGGTTCGCGTACTCGGTGGCGCGGGTGTACGTGGCACCGCCCCAGAAGTTGTGCTTTCCCACGTTGGGCAGTGCCCAGGACAGTCCCTTGTGCCAGACGTGGTCCCATGGACGCGAAATGGTGACCTCGTCGCCTTCCAGGGTTGTCAGCGGGTGGAAGAACGGCCGCGGGCTTTCGTACTGGTCGTCGGTGGGCTTGTAGGTATAGGTGGCGATGGTCCGGCCGTTGGCGGTGAAGCTGAGGGCGGCGCCGTCGTCCAGGACGCTGAGCTGGCGGGTTGTGGTGGCTGCGGGCATGGTCATTGAAAAGTCTCCTTGAAAGTTGCGGGTTGTCAGGCGCGGGCGGCCCGGAGGGCGGTGGCGTCCAGCACTTCGGCGCCCAGCCCCTCGCCGTCCATGCCGGCGTAGAAGGGGTGGCCGGGGACGATATCGCCGCGCCGGACCGGGGTGCCGGTGAAGGCGGAGGCGTAGATAGCGGCGGCAAGTTCAAGCGTCTGGCGTGCGGAGTCCGCGCCGGCCGGGAGGGGACGCCCGGCGTCGAGCGCGGCATACATGGCCAGGAACTGCGCCGAGTGCCCGCTCCCCCGTTCCAGCGGCTGCCCTGTCCACGCGTTGTTGACCTGTTCTTCGTGGCCGGGGGCGGCCGTGATGGTCCAGTTGTCGGTGCTGTAGCCGTAGAGGTGGCTCAGTTCCACGGTGGCGAACTCGCAGTCGATCCTGATCTCCGAGGTTTCCCGGGGTGACAGCAGCGAGTTGACGATGGTGGCCACCGCGCCGTTCTCGAACCGGACCAGCGCCGCGGACAGGTCCTCGGTGGACGTGGCACGGTCCTGCCGGGTGGCAATGGCGGTGACTTCCTCCCACGGGCCCAGCAGGTGCAGGAGGAGATCGAACTGGTGGATGCCGTGGCCCATGGTGGGTCCGCCGCCCTCCGCGTTCCAGGTGCCGCGCCAGGGCAGGTCCCAGTAACTGTCCGGCCGGTACCAGAGCGTGTCACAGCGGGCCACCAGGGGACGGCCGAATTCCGCGGCTCCGATCAGTTCTTTGGCAGCCGCCGACGCATCGCCGAAGCGGTGCTGGAAGACGCAGGAGAACTGGGCACCACCCTTTGCCTGCGCCTTCTCCAGCCGGTCAAAGTCAGCGAGGCTAAGCGCCGGCGGCTTCTCGGACAGGACGTGGACGCCCGCCTCCAGGCACTCGATGGCCTGGTCGATATGGAACATGGGCGGGGTGCAGAGATGCACAATGTCCGGTTTGGCCCCGGCCAGCAGATCGGCCAGGTTGAGGTACCTGCCCTCAATGCCGTGCTGGCCGGCGAAGGCGTCCAGCCTGCCCTGGTCAACATCGCATGCAGCAACGAGCTCCGCCCTCCCTCCTGTCCGGGCAAGGTTGTCCGCGTGCACCGCCGCTATCCCGCCGGTTCCCACGATGGCCACTCTGTACGTCCGCATGATTTCTCCGTTGTTGCAGTAGATGTTGTTGCAGTCAAAGATTCGAAACTTTCTAAGGAAAATACAGAAGTTTCGAACACAGGCTTGAGCTTCTTCCCGCTTCTGCAATCAACCGTATGGAGCTTCTTGATCCCCCGTCAAGGATTTAGGACCTAGAAACTTGTAATAAGTTTCTGATAGTTTCAGAGAAACACTCACTATCCCTAGGAGAAGCCCGTGACGAGCGGTGCCGCCGAGAAGCAAGCACTAAGCCAGCACAGCGTTCCGGCCGGCGGCAGCGACGCCGTCGAACGCCTGGTCCGTGAGATGACGCTGGAAGAGAAGCTGGCGCAGCTGGCCGGCGTCTGGGTCAATGCCTCAACGGACGGCGACTCCGTGGCTCCCCTGCAGAACGAGATGGCCGGCGATGGACGTTCCTGGGAGGAAGTGATCTCCCATGGCCTGGGACAGATCACCCGCATGTACGGCACCGTCCCCGTGGAGCCGCTGGAGGGTGCCCGCCGGCTGGCGGCCGCGCAGGAACAGATCATGGGAGCCTCCCGCTTCAGCATCCCCGCGCAGGTCCATGAGGAATGCCTCGCGGGCCTGGCCGCATGGAAGGCCACGGCGTTCCCGGTGCCCCTGGCCTGGGGCGCCACCTTCAACCCCACCCTTGTCCGGCGGATGGCCGGCCTGATCGGGGACCAGATGCGGCAGCTCGGCGTCCACCAGGGCCTTGCCCCTGTGCTGGACGTGGTGCGCGACCTGCGCTGGGGCCGGGTGGAAGAGACCATCGGCGAGGACCCGTACCTGGTGGGCATCCTGGCCAGCTCCTACGTGGAGGGCCTGGAGGGGGCAGGGATCGTGGCTACCCTCAAGCACTTCGTTGGCTACTCCGCGTCCCGCGCCGGCCGCAACCACGCCCCGGTGTCCATGGGCCCGCGGGAGCTGGCCGATGTGATGCTGCCGCCGTTCGAACTCGCCATCAAGCACGGCGGAGCCCGTTCCGTGATGCACGCCTACACGGATACCGACGGCCTCCCGGCGGCCGCCAACCGTGCGCTCCTCACCAACCTGCTCCGCGACGAGTGGGGTTTTGCCGGGACGGTGGTGGCCGACTACTTCGGTGTCGCCTTCCTCAACGTCACCCAAGGCGTTGCTGCCGATTCCGGCGAAGCCGCCGCCCTTGCCCTGACCGCCGGGGTGGACGTGGAACTGCCCACGGTGAACTGCTACGGCAAGCCGCTGCACCAACGGGTCCGCGAGGGTTCGGTTGCCGAGGCGCTGGTGGACACCGCGCTGCGGCGGGTGCTGACCCAGAAGCAGGAGGCCGGGCTGCTGTCCCCGGACTTCAACCCAGCGCCCCCGGCACTTTCCGCCGGAACCGTCAACCTTGACCCTGCGGTGAACCGCGCCCTGGCACGGGAGATCGCAGCGCAGTCGCTGGTGCTGCTGAGCAACAGGACGCACGACGGCGGCCCAGCGCTGCCTCTGCCCGGCACCTTGGGCGGTGCACTTGGCGTGGTGGGGCCGCTGGCACAGGACCCCTTCGCGATGCTGGGCTGCTACTCCTTCGACGCCCACGTGGGTGCCTCGCATCCTGACGTGCCAATGGGTATCCGCATCCCCACCGTCATCGACGCTGCCGCCTCCCGTTTCGGATCCGTCCGCAGCGCCGCCACCGGCACCTGCGAGACCATCACGGAGGAACAGATCGAGGAGGCATGCACCGTCGCTGCCGGGGTGGACACCTGCGTGATCGCCGTGGGAGACAACGCCGGCCTCTTCGGCCGCGGCACATCCGGGGAAGGAAACGATGCCGCCGACCTCCGGCTCCCGGGTGACCAGCACCGCATGCTTGACCGCGTGCTGGCGGCCGCCGAGGCCGCGGGGACGCGCACCGTCGTGGTGGTCCTCAGCGGCCGGCCCTACGCGCTCGGGGACTTCGTGGACCGCGCCGGCGCCATCATCCAAGGCTTCTTCCCCGGCGAGGAGGGCGGCGAGGCGCTCTGGGACGTGCTGACCGGCGTCGTCAATCCTTCCGGCAAACTGCCGGTGTCCGTTCCGCGCACCCCCGGCGGGCAGCCCGGCACCTACCTTCGCAGCCGGCTGGCCGGCCCGTCCGGCGTCAGCGCCCTGGACCCGTCGCCGCTGTTCGGCTTCGGCCACGGGCTCTCCTATACAAGCTTCGCGTTCTCGGACCACGTGGCCGGCGCCCCTGCAATGTCGACGGCGGAAGCGGTCACCGTGAGCTGCACGGTCACCAACACTGGAACCGTCGACGGGGCCGAGGTAGTGCAGCTCTACCTGGAGGATCCGGTAGGCGAGGTGGTCCGGCCGGTGCGGGAGCTGATCGGATTTGCCCGGGTGGAACTCGCGGCAGGGTCCTCGGCAGCGGTCGAGTTCACCGTGCATGCGGACCGCATGTCCTTCACGGGTGTGGACCTGAAGCGCGTGGTCACGCCCGGCCTGGTGAAACTGCATGTGGCCACCTCAAGCACGCAGGATGTGCACACCCATGAAGTGATCCTTCACGGCGAGCGCCGCGTGGTGGGTTTCGACCGCGAAATGCTGACGCCGGTGAGGATCACCCGGCAAGGCTGAGCTTGGCGTCGGGCACTCAGCGCCTGGTCTCGTACCTGGTCAGGACCACACCGCCGGGAAACGTCCGGGTCTCCACTAAATTCAGGTTCACCCAGTTGTCCACGGCTGTGAAGAACGGCGTGCCGCCGCCCACCAGGACCGGATGGGTGACAAGCGCGTACTCGTCGATCAGCCCCGCGCGCATGGCCGCCGCGGCGAGTGTGGCACCGGCGATGTCCATGGAGCCGCCGTCGTCGGCTTTGAGGCGGGTGATCTCGGTGACGGCGTCGCCCGTGAACAGGCGGGTGTTCCAGTCAACCGTCCTGGTCGCCGAGGAGAACACGACCTTCGGCATGTCCCGCCAGCGGCGGGCGTATTCGATCTGAGCCGATGTGGCGCCAGGCTGCTGGTCGGCGGTGGGCCAGTGGGAGCTCATCGCCTCCCACAGTTTGCGGCCGTATAGGGCCAGGCCTGTCGCCCCCACCCGGTCGGACCACCACTGGAACAGCTCGTCGCTCGGGACGCTCCAGCCGAGGTCATCGCCGGGCGCGGCGATGTAGCCGTCCAGGCTCAGGTTCATGCCGAAGGCCAGTTTGCGCATGGCGTCAGTTTCCCGTGAGTCGGTACCCGCTGTACAGGCCAGTACGGCGCGGCGATGTGCCGAAGATTGTCCTTGGCTGCTGCCCAGGGGTGGTCAGCTGTAGAGAGCGCTGACCGTGCGGGTTGATCCGTCCAATGTGATTTCTCCGCCGTAGGGCAGTATCCACTGGGGCCGGGTATGGCCGAAAGGGACCCCGACACAGATGACGGCCTCCGGGTTATACCGGGTGACCTCGGCAATCACCGCGTCGCGCTGGGCGGCCCGCAGGCGGGAGCGTTCCTCGAGTGCCGGCCGGTGCTCGAAGTTGCTGGTTGGTGCCCTGGCGACGAGAACCCCGCTGACCGCGCTGAGGATGCCTCGCTCCCCGAGTGAGCGGACCCACCGCTTCACCCAGTCGGCAGGTGGGATCAGCTCACTGGTTTCCAGCAGCAGGATGGATCCGTGCAGCGCATCAACCGGCGGCAGCCGATCCGCCAGCGCGAGCTCGTCGATGACCTCTAGGCATCCTCCCCAGGTCGGCCCCGATACTTGCCGCTCCGGCCCGGCCCACGCCCACGGCTCGGTGGGCTCCCGTTCTCCGAATTCGACAAGGGCTTTGGGGTCACGCCAATCCCTGCCGAAGTCCTCGGAAACACCCGGATCGGTAATCGTGAGCTCACCGCCGTCCATAAGGGCAGCTTTCAGGGAGGTGAGGTGGATTTCATCAATGCCGGGGCCGGGACCGAGATGAACTTGTGTGGAACCACCGTAGAAACTAGCTATGCCGTGTGACCAGAGCCAGTTCAGCAGGTTTGTGTTGTCGCTGTATCCAAGAAAAATCTTGGGATCGGCACGGGCAAGACCGGAGTCTAAATGAGGGATGACAGTGATCTGGTCATCACCGCCAATGGTGGCGAGGATTGCCCGGATGCTTGGATCAGCAAATGCCGAGTTGAGATCAGCGGCACGGTCTTCAGCGGTTGCGCCGAGTCGGCGGGTCGTCGGGAATTCCACTGGCACGAGGCCGGTCGCGTCGGCGAGCCGATTCATGGCCTGCTCGTGAACTGCTGGCGCGAAGCCGGGAGCGGCGAATGACGGCGACAGAATCGCCACGCGGTCACCCTTACGGAGTTTTGGTGCCGGTCCGGTGGATCCCCTTTTGTCCATCCCGCCATTCAAACACAAGGGAAAAGCCACAGCTCCGGAACTATGAAAGTCTGAGGCTATGGGGAATTGCAACGCTTTCATTGCTCCGTACGAGCCAATCATTCACCAGCGCGGCAGTGAGGTCCGGCCGTTCAAGATGGGCGTTGTGGCCAGCGGCGTCGAGCACCGCGTAGGTGCCCCGGACATAGTGGTTGCGCAGTTTCCACCCATCCTCGTAGCCAGTGACATGGTCCTGACGCCCGAAAAGGTGCAACGACGGCGCCTCAAAGGGAACAGGGTGTGCCACCTCGGGTTCGACAGAGAGCCCATACTCCGCCGCCACCCGTTCGAGGATTGCTTGGTTCGCTCCGCGAAGACCAGGCAGGACATACCGGGTAAATGCCTCCAACGTGGCCTCACTCTGGACGACCGTCATCTCCTCGTAGTCATCCCGCACCTGGCCAGCCAAAGCCAGGACAGCAGGGTCCTCCCGGACAACCTGCCGGCGGGGAAGGCTGCGAGCCTGATGGGTCGGCTCGTACACGCCCGCAAGAGTAGCCAAGCCAAGAACCTGATCTCGAAGCAGGTGGGCTACGTGCCGGGCAATCATGCCTCCGAAGGAGTTGCCGATCACGGCGAACGGCCGGTCTCCAAGAAACTCATGGACATCGTTCAGAGCGCTTTGCGCGACGTGGTCTGCGCTGGAGACGTTGGCGTCAGCATTCCCCTCGGCCCACGGCAGATCGATATAGATCCGCTGCCATCCGGACTCATCGATAACGTCCTCCAACGGCAGCATGATCCGATGATCAACGCCGAATCCGTGGATTACTACGAGCGGAAGGCCTTCTCCTAAGACTTGAGCAATCACTGACCAGAGCCTACAGGCCAGTTTGATCTTTCAGCGTTTGGTGAACCTGTCCTCGATGAACCGCAGCAGGGGCCGGGAGTTAAGGCATACGAGGAAGACCAGGGCCCCGGCAGCCACCAGCATCAGGTAGGTGGTGGACATCAGCAGCAGGAACGCGGCCACAAAGAGAATGCCGGCATTGCCCAGCGCCACCCTCTTCTGCGCACCGAAGCTGTACAGCGACAACCGGTAAATGTCCCGCACCGGGAAGGTGAACCTGGACAGCAGCAGCAACGCGTGCAGTGCCGCCGTTGCCACCAGGAGTCCCAGGACCAGCAGCGCCACCCGGATGGCCGGTTCAGCGCCGGGCCCGGCGCCGGGGATGAGCGGCAGCCCGGCCAGGTTCAAGGTGACCACGGCCAGCACCAGCAGGTATGGCAGCCACACCATCAGGGCCTGCACGAAGTTCATCCGGTAGCCCCGCACAAAGTCGCGGAACACCCCGGTGTCATGGCCGGCAAGCAGCCGGTTGAACGCGTACATGGCAGCCACCAGGGACGGGCCAACCGGGACGAAGGCCAGCAGCACCAGGAGCCAGTTGCCCAGCAGTGGCGTTACCACCAGTAGCACGTTGGCCAGCACCAGCAGCGCGTGGCCCATCATCACGCCGGCCACGGTGCCGGCCGCCCTGAACAGGGGGCCGGCACCGTATTCCGTTTTTTTCTGAACCACGCACTGCCTTTCGGTTGCCGGCCAGGGCGGCCGGCGCCGTCGTACTTCCTACTTGGCCTCGTAAGCCGTGAACGCCTTGTTCGCCAACTCTACGTACTTGGACATGCCCTTGCTGTCCAGTTCCTTGAGGTAGGCGTCGAACTCGCCCAGGCTCCGCTGCCCCGTGATGAACTTCAGGGTGTTCTGCTTGACGTGGTCCTTCAGCGGGGTGAGCACCAGGGTGGCCTGCTCGCGGTCCACGTCGCTGAACGGCACGGGCGGGGACACCGGCTTCGGGGTCTTGCTCTTCATGGCCTCCTGGAACGCGAGCTCCTCCTCGTTGAAGGTGGAGTGCAGCAGGTCCGTGGTGCCGCCGTAAGCAAAGTTGCCGCCGGAGAACCCGTATTCCACCCGCAGGTCCTTGGTGCCGGCCGGGTTGAGGCCCTGGAAATTGATGTCGTTGGCGAGGACGCGCTTCCCGCCTTCCTTGGTGAACGTGGTGCCTTCCACACCCCACTTCGAGAACTCCTGCCCGGCATCGCTGTAGAAGAGCCAGTCGATGTACTGCATGAGCGCCACGAAGGTGTCCTTGTCCTTCACGGACGAGTTGAGCATGATGCCGTTCTCCAGCCGCGAGCCGCCGATGATATCCCCCGCGGGCCCACCGGGGACGGTGATTTTGCGGACGGTGAAGTTGCCCTTGCCCAGCGACTGCTCCATGGATGTGCGGTAGGTGATGATGTTCTGCGAGTTCGCGCTGATCACGAACGATTTGCCGGAGGTGAACTTCTGGATGGCGGAGTCGTCCGTCTGGGTGAAGCTTTCGGGGTCCATCAGGCCCTCGGAGACCAGGGAGTTGAAGTAGGTCACCAGTTCCTTGAACCTGGAGGTTCCGGCGGCGAACTCGAACTCCTTCTTCGATTCGTCGAAGTTCAGCCCGTCCACCAGGCCCCAGCCCGCCACCGTGCCGAACGCGTTGCCGGCGATGTTCAGCACGCTGTTGCCGTTGAACCTGTCGGAGAACGGCACCACGTCCGGGTAGGCCTTCTTCAGTTTGCGCAGCACCTCGCGGAACTCGTCCCAGGTTTTTGGATCCGTGATCCCTTCCTTCTCCAGGATGTCGGTGCGGAACGCCAGGGTGTAGTCCGGCCACAGCTCCTCGTGCAGCCCGGGCAGCACATAATACTTGCCGTCCTCCTGCGTGAGCCCGGCAATCTCAGGTTCGAGCTTCCACTTCTTCACCTTGTCCTGGAAGTGCGGCATCAGGTCCACGTAGTCGCTGACCGGCAGGACCGCCCCGGAGGAGACGTACGCGCTCTCCTGGCCCGGGTAGGTCTTGGCGATGATTTCCGGGGCGTTGCCCGAGCTGATCAGCAGGCTGCGCTTCTGCTCGTAATCGCTGCTGGGGACGATGGTGGGTTCCAGCGTGACGTTGTTCGCGCTCGCCATCTGGGTGAACAGCAGCCAGTCCTTCTTGAACGGGTACGAGGGCTGGTCGCTGAAGAGGAAGGTGAAGCTCACCGGCGCCGTCGCCTTGAACGTATCCCCCACCCCAAAGCTGTCCATAGCTCCGGTGCGGGCCTTGGAGGTATCCACCTTGGCGCCTGAATCGGAGTCACAGCCTGCCGCCACCAGGCCGAAGGCGGCGAGGGCGGAGAGGCCGAGGAACTCTCGTCTGCGGATCATAAGTTTTCCTTTCATAAGGGGTTATTCCTTGACGGAACCGAGCATGACGCCGGTGAAGAAGTACTTCTGGACAAAGGGGTAGACGCACAAAATGGGGATGACGGTGAGGACGATGGTGACCGACTGGATGTTCGCCGCGATCTGGCCCAGGTTCTCGGCCGTGCCGCCGGCAGAGTCCGCGGTGGTTACACCGGCGATCATGTTGCGCAGGTAGATGGTCACCGGGAACAGGTCCGGGTTGTCCAGATAGAGGAAGGCCTGGAACCAGGAGTTCCAGTTGGCCACGGCGTAGAACAGCACCATGGTGGCCACGATCGCCTTGCTCAGGGGAAGGACCACCTTGAACAGCACACCGTACTGGGTCAGCCCGTCAATGGCGGCGGCCTCCTCCAGCTCCCGGGGCATGTTCTCGAAGAACGACTTCATGATGAGCAGGTTGAACACGCTGATGGCATTGGGCAGCACCACGGCCCACAGGGTGTCCCGCATGCCCAGCGAGCTGATCAGCACGTAATTGGGAATGAGGCCACCGTTGAAGAACATGGTGAACACCGCGATGCCAATGAACACGCTGCGGCCTTTCAGGTCCTTCTTGGCGATGGCGTAGGCGAAGCTGGTGGTCAGGACCATGGAGATGGCCGTAGCCACCACCGTGTACAGGATCGTGTTGCTGTAGTTGTTCCAGAAGGTGGAGTCGGCCAGGATCAGCTTGTATGTTTCGGTGTTGAACCCCATGGGGAACAGGTTGACCTGGCCCGCGTTGATGAAGCCTTCGCTGGAAAAGCTCTGGGCAATGATGTTCAGGAACGGGTAGAGGGTCAGGAACACCACCACCAGCAGGAACACCAGGTTGAACATCCGGAACACCCGCATGCCGCGGGAGACCTTCATGTCCTTGAGCAGGACGCCGGTTTCTTTCATGGTTGGCCCTTTCACCACAGGCTCGTTCCGGCCAGCCGCTTGGAGATGGCGTTGGCGGAGAGGATCAGCGTGAGGCCGATGACGGATTCGAACATGCCGATGGCCGCGGCGTAGCTGAAGTTGCTGGACTCCAGGCCCACCCGGTACAGGTAGGTGGAGATGACATCGGAGGTTGCGTAGTTGAGCGGGTTGTAGATCAGGAGGATCTTTTCGAAGCCCACGGCCATGAACGTGCCGATGTTCAGGATCAGGAGGGTGATGATGGTGGGCCTGATGGCCGGCAGCGTCACATGCCAGGTCTGCTGCCAGCGGTTGGCACCATCAATCCGGGCGGCCTCGTACAGCGATTCATCCACGCGGGTCAGCGCGGCGAGGTAGAGGATGGCGCCCCAGCCCATGGTCTGCCACACCTCGGAGCTGATGTACATGGGCCGGAACCAGCCGGCGTCCTGGGTGAAGTTCACCGTGGTGCCGAACAAAGTGTTGGCGATCTGATTGACCGTGCCGGTCATGGAGAAGTTCTGCAGGATCATGCCGGCGATGATCACCACGGACATGAAGTGCGGCAGGTACGCCACGGTCTGGACGAACTTCTTGAACTTCTGCGAGCGCAGCTCGTTGAGCATCAGCGCGAAGATGATGGGCATGGGGAAGCAGAACAGCAGCGTCAGCACGCCCAGGATGATGGTGTTTTGGAACGCCTGCCAGAAGCTGGGATCGTTGATGAACAGGGTGACGTATTTCAGCCCCACCCATTTCTCGCCGAAGATGCTGCCGCCGGGCTGGAACTGCCGGAAGGCGATCACGTTGCCGGCCATGGGCAGGTAGCGGAACACGGCGAAGTACGCCAGCGGCAGCAGCACCAGGGTGTACAGCCGCCAGTCCCGTGTCAGGGCCAGCCCCCAGCTGCCGGGTTTGTTGCGGCGGTTCCGGGTGGCGCCGGGCGGGTCCGGGGTGACCGCCTCGGGAGGTACTTCCAGTCGCAGGGCCATGGTGGGGCCTCCTATCGGGCGGTTTCTGCGGTGATGGATTCTGTGGGTTCTTCAATCACCAGGACGCCGTAGCCAGCGAGCTCTACGGTTCCCTGGACGGCGTTGCCGGTGAGGAGGTCGATGCCGCCGGACTTGATCTCCACGCGGGCCGGGGCGTCGTTGTGGTTCAGGACCAGCAGGTAGCTGCGTCCGCTGCCCGTACGACGGCGGACCTGCACTCCCAGCGGAGCGTCAAGTTCCGGGCGGATTCCCGCAGCAGCGCGCTCGGCCGCCAGCAGCTCCTCCAGGAAGGCGCCGTCCACCCGGGCGGACAGATAGACGGCTGTGCCCTCGCCGAAAGTGTTGCAGGTGACAGCGGGTGAGCCGGCAAGCCGTCCCGACGCGTAGCTCGCCAGGACGTCCGCTGTTTCGGCGTGCAGGTGCTCAGTCCAGTAGCTGGCCGAGGCCGTGCCGCCGTCGGCCGTTGTAAGCTTTTCTTCCTCGCCCTCGCCGGCCAGCGGGTGCATCTCCTCGCTCCACGCACCGAGGACGTTCCGGAGGGCGCCCGGGTAGCCGCCCAGGCGGATGGTGTTGTCCGGGTCCACGATGCCGGAGAGGTAGCTGGCCACCAGGCGGCCGCCGCCGGCAACGTAGTCCTCGATCCGCTGCGCGGCCTCGTCTGAAAGGAGGTACGACGCCGGCAGGACCAGCAGGCCGTACTGGCTGAGGTCTGAGGCGGTGTTGACGAAGTCCACCGGAATGTTCGCCTCGAAGAACGGCCGGTAGAGGCGGAGGACTTCCTGGGTGTAGTTCAGGTCAGAGCGGGGCGAGTTGCCCAGTTCCAGGGCCCACCAGCAGTCCCAGTCGAACACCATGGCCACCTTGGCGGCGGACCGCGTGCCGGTAACCCCGCCGAGCTCTTTCAGCTCCCGGCCCAGTTCGCACACCTCCCGGAAGACGCGGGTGTTGGGCCCGGCGTGGTTGACCATGCCGGAGTGGAAGCGCTCCGTGCCGCCCTTGGCCTGGCGCCACTGGAAGAAGAGGATGGAGTCCGCGCCCTGGGCGATCGCCTGGTAGGAGCCCAGCCGCATCTTGCCGGGGAGTTTGGAGACATTGACGGACCACTGGCTCACCGCTGCGGTGGCCTGTTCCATGACCAGCCAAGGCTGGCCCTTCCGAAGCGAGCGCATCAGGTCGAAGTTGAGGGCGGCGGCCACGTGGGCGTCTTCCTCGCGCGGGTCCGGGTAGATATCCAGGGCGGCGGCGTCTTCCTCCGCGGCCCAGGCCCAGTAGTCGTTGTTCTTGTAGAAGCGCATGAAGTTGGTGACGATGGGCAGGTCCGGGGTGTGCCGGCGCAGGATGTCCCGTTCGGCTTTGTAGTGCTCCAGCATGCTGTCCGAGGTGAAGCGGTGGTAGTCCAGGCGCCGGGAGGGGTTGGACCAGGTGCGGGGCTGGGCGGGGGCGTTGACCTGGGACCAGTCCGAGTAGACCTGGCCCCAGACATCCGTGCTCCAGGCCTGGTTGAGTTGGTCCAGGCTGCTGTACTTCTGCTGCAGCCATGCACGGAAGGCCCGGTCCGCATGGGGGCCATAGGAGACGGGCCCGTATTCGTTGTTGACGTGCCACATGCAGAGGGCGGGGTGGCCGGCGTAGCGCTCCCCCATCTTCTCGGCCATGGCCAGGGACTTCTCCCGGTATGCGGGGTGGGAGACGTCGAAGTGCTGGCGGGACCCGAAGCCGAAGGTGGTGCCGTCCGCCAGGACCGGAAGGATGTCCGGGTGCTGGGCAACGAGCCAGGCCGGCGGAACGGCGTCAGGGGTGGCAAGGTCCACGCCGATGCCGTTGGTGTGCAGCAGGTCCATGATCTGGTCCAGCCAGCCGAAGTCATAGACACCGTCCGCGGTTTCCAGCCGGCTCCAGGAAAAGACAGCCAGGGTGACCAGGTTGACGCCGGCCTCCTTCATGAGGCGGACATCCTCCTGCCACACCTCGCGGGGCCACTGCTCCGGGTTGTAGTCCCCGCCGTAGGCTATACCGCCCAGCCTCTCGTGCAGGCGTTTGAGGCGGGTTTCGGGGGTGCTGGCGCGAGGCTCGCTGGTCATCATTGTCCTTTGGTAGGCAAGTGGCCGCCGGCTCCCCACCGTTGCGACCTGCATCACACGTAGAAACTATCGTAAAGTTTCAGCAATAACAACAGCCTCGCGTGAAGTGACAGCACCCTCCCGCAGGAGGAGCGGAATCCGTTCCGGGCAGACCATGCGCAGGTCAATGCCGGATTTTCTGGTCTGGTGCGCCACCGACCGGCCGGCAGAACTCCGCGGCCCGGCCTTTCCTGTTGAACATGGAAACTATCGGAAGGCCCTGGAAGGCTGTTAGTCCAAGCACACTTCCTTGCCGGAGGCCGGGAACGGGAGCATACTTATTAGCGGGACTAATTAGCAGTGCTAAGTATTTCAGGAGGCGCAACCCCGGCGTGACCACCACCGACACCCAGCACCCCAGAACCACCGGATCGACCAGCCCGGACAGCCTGGCCATCGATCTCCGCACGGCCGTGATGCGCACCTCGCGGCGGCTCCGCGTCGAGGCCACCGGGGACGCCATCACCCCGGGGCAGTACACGGTACTGGCCCTGCTCAACGGCAACGGTCCCAGTACCCTCCGCGCACTGGCCGAGAGCGAGCATGTGCAGGCCCCGTCCATGACGCGGATCGTCAACGCGCTCGCGGACCAGGGCTTCGTGTCCAGGGCGGCAAACCCCGACGACGGCCGCCAGGTCCGCGTGGACATCACCGACGCCGGCCGGGCAGTCCTGGCCGAGGCCCGGAACCAGCGGACGGCATGGCTGGCGCAGCGGGTGGCCGGGCTGAGCGAAGAGGACCGGCAGGTCCTAAGCCGCGCGGCGCACATCATGCAGGAAATGAGCGGCACATGAGCGCCATGTTCCGGGCCCTGGAGAACCGGAACTACCGGATCTGGGCCAGCGGCGCGCTGGTGTCCAACATCGGCACCTGGATGCAGCGGATAGCCCAGGACTGGCTGGTGCTGACCGTCCTCACCAACTACTCCGGCGCCGCCGTCGGCATCACCACGGGCCTGCAGTTCCTCCCCATGCTGCTCCTCGGACCGTACGGAGGAGTCCTGGCTGACCGCTACCGCAAACGGGTGATCCTGCTGTGGACACAGGTGGCCATGGGCCTGACCGGCCTGGCGCTTGGGCTGCTGGTGGTCACCGGTACCGCCGAACTGTGGCACGCGTACGTGGCCGCCCTCTGCCTTGGAATTGCCAGCGCCGTGGACGCACCCTCACGCCAGGCCTTCGTCTCAGAACTCGTAGGCCAGGACAACATCGCCAACGCGGTGGCGCTGAACTCTGCGTCCTTCAACACGGCCAGGCTTACCGGCCCTGCCATCGCGGGCCTGCTGATTGCCTGGGTGGGAACGGGGCCGGTGTTCCTGCTCAACGCCGCCAGTTTTGGCGCGGTCATCATCTCGCTGTTCCGGATCCGGGCCTCGGAGCTCTCACCTGCGGCGCCGGCCAGCAGGGGCAAGCACCAGGTGGCGGAAGGCGTCCGCTATGTGCGCAACCGGCCGGACCTGGTGCTGATCATGGTCCTGGTGGGCATCCTCGGCGCGTTCGGGATGAACTTCCCCATCATCAACGCGCTCATGGCCACCACCGAGTTCGGGGTGGGCGCCGGCGAATTCGGTCTGCTGGGCTCCATCATGGCGGTGGGCACCCTGGCCGGGGCGCTCCTTGCCGCACGCAGGGCCGGTCCCCGGCTGAGGTTCCTGCTGGGCGGGGCGCTCGGGCTTGGCGCCTTCACCCTCCTTGGCAGCGTGTCGCCGTCGTTCTGGCTGTTTGCCGCAGTCCTGATCCCGGTGGGCCTGGCCTCAATCACCTTCCTGAACAGCTGCAACACGAGCATCCAGCTCTCGGTGGAGCCCCAGTTCCGCGGACGGGTGCTGGCCCTGTACCTTGCCGTGCTCCAGGGCGGAACCGCCGTGGGCGCTCCGCTGATGGGCTGGATCGGCTCGGAGTTCGGCGCGCGCTGGGCCGTGGCGGCAGGCGGGATCATCGTGCTGCTGGCGGCCGTGGCCGCCGTGGCCGTGGTGAGCCGGCGGAGCAGCCTGAGCTTCCGGGACAACCTCCGCATGGTGTTCCGGCGGCGGCGCGAGCCTGCCCTCTAGGGCAACGCAACCAGCCAACGGACGACGACGGCGCTGCGGACTCCGCCCTGGAGGCACCCCTGGTGGGGCTGCTTCGGCGGCCCGCACCGCCGTCGTTCGCTGTCCGCCGGCAGTAACGCCGCTGTAACGCCTGGAAGGTCTAATTCCAGTGGACGCAATGATCGCCTGACGGTCCATGCCTTCCGTGGCCGCCGGGACCCTACCCAAGGCTGGAACCCGGGCAGTACAGATAGTGATGGTGCGAGATGCACTCCTGCAGCCGCCGCCCGATCGCCCTCACCTGGGCGGTCACCCTGGCGCTGCTGCTGTCTGCGTGCCTGGCAACCGGCGGCGATGGTGAGCCGGCTCCCAGCAACAGCACGTCGCAAGCGAACCAGCCCGCCGAGCCCGGCGGTTCTGGTGGCGGCTCCACCCTCGGCGGGGAGCGCAGCCAGTCCAAAAAGTCGCAACGGGGCCAGCCGCCGGCTCAACCGCCCGCTCCGCCTGCCCCAAACCAGCCGCCTGCGCAGCCGCCTGCCCCGCCGCCGGGACCACCGGCCCCGAACCAGCCACCCGATCAACCGCCCGCTCCGCCTGCCCCAAACCAGCCGCCTGTGCAGCCGCCCGCCCCGCCGCCGGGACCACCCGCCCCTGACCTGCCGCCCGCACCGGAGACCGTGGTGCTTGACTGGCTGCCCATCGGCCCGGTTGGCAGGGGCGACCCCATTTGGTACAGGAACCTGAGGGGCATGGACTGCGGATCCCTTCCCGAGTACGCCGGACCCTTCAACACCGTCGAAGAGGGGGCGAAAACGCTGTGCCTCGGCTTGACGGGAGACCAGGCTGCCTGGGATGCGGGAGCCTCTGCGCTGGACACGATGCCGCCGCCATTCGAGGGCGACTGCTGGTCCGCCACCGCCATCGAGATCCTCCGCACCATAGCTGTGGTCCGGCAACAGAATCCGGGCGTCTCCGTGGAGCTTGCCCCTCGCCGCGGAACCGCGTGCCCGCCGGAGCTGGCGGGCCTGGAGGACAGCGAAGGCAACTCCCCTCCTTTCCTGGTCTGCCCCGGCCAGTCCATCGTCCTGTCCGGAAACATCACCGGCCTCCCCGCCGGGACCGTCCGCTCGGTGTACGTAGGTGCCACGATCGCAGCGGTCCTGCAGCGCCAGAGCTTCATCGACACTAACCATCCGCTTGAGTTCTATTTCCTGGCACCGCTCCTGGACCCGGGGCAGCCAACCACGGCCGAGGTCAGCATCGCCGACGCCGACTGGCCGGTGCGCGGATCCGCTTCCTTCGAGTACGCAACGGACCAGGGCACATGCCCGCAGGCGCCCGGCACCGCGCCATGACGGAGGCCGGCGGGGACGAACGTTCCTCCTGGTCCCGTGCCCTGGGTGTCATTTCGGCCATCGGCCCCCCGGTCACGGTGGCCACGGCCCTGCTGTTCTACTTCGGCTGGGCCCGCGCCGAGGCGCAGGCGGCACAGATGGGCCTGAACGTCAGCCTGTTCGGGTATGCAGTGCAGGACTACATCCTGATCAGCATCAACGCGCTGTTCCTGCCGCTCGTCTGCATCCTGGCGGCCAGCGTCGTCTGGCTGGCCCTGGACCGCTGGCTGCGCCGCCGCATCGAAGAGGACCGCGGCCGGGCCGTCATCCTGAAGGCCGCCGGCATAACAGCCCTGCTCAGCGGACTCCTCGTGGGCGTCAGCCTGGTCCTGGCGGTTGTGGAACCCGCCCGGACAGCGCTGTTCACTCCGTATCTGATGGCGTTAGGCGTCCTGGTGGCCACCTGGTGCATGCGCCTGCGCCGGCTGGGCCGGGACCGTACATCACCAACCCTCAGCTCCGAGCAGCGGGCGGTGGAAACCACGCTGATCCTCAGCATCGTGACGCTGCTGCTCTTCTGGGGCACGGCCGACTACGCCCAGGCGGTGGGCCGGCGGCTCGCCTTGAACTTCGAGCAGGGGGTCCAGTACATGCCCCGGGCGGAGGTTTATTCGCCCAAACCGCTGGGCATCGGTTCGGCTGCGGTCACGGAGGTCCAGGTGGGAACCGGGGACGCAGCGCTCTACCGGTACGACGGCCTCCGCCTGCTGGTGCTCAGCGGCGGACGTTTCTTCTTCCTGCACGACGGCTGGACACCGCGGGACGGAACGGTCATCGTGCTCCCGGACGACAACTCGGTACGTATCGAATTCAGGCGGTAGCGCTGTGTGGCACGGCTGATGTCAGCCGAGAACAAGTGTTACGGCCAGCGCCAGCATCACAACACCGATGGCCAGGTCCACAATCCGCCATGTCCGCGGGCTGCTGAGCACCCCGGAAAGCTTTCGGGCTCCATATCCCAAGGCGGAGAACCAGAGGGCGCTTCCCACCACGGCCCCGGCCGCGAAGACCCATCGCGCGTCCGGACCGTGCTGGTTGGCCAGGCCGCCCAGCAGCACCACGGTGTCCAGGTACACATGGGGATTCAGGTAGGTCAACGCCAAGGTGGTGGCGATGACCGATCCCTTGGACCGTGGCGCCTCAGCCGTCAGGGTTGAAGGCTTGAGTGCGGACCTGAATGACCGCACCGCCCACCATGCCAGGTAGGCAGCGCCGCCCCACCTCAGCACGTCCAGTGCCAACGGAAACCTGGACACCAAAGCACCGATCCCCGCCGTGCCGCCGAGGATCAGCAACGCATCGCTGAGCATGCAGAGCGCCACCACCACACCCACGTGTTCACGGCGGATTCCCTGCCGCAGCACAAACGCATTCTGGGCGCCGATGGCGATGATCAACGCCAGGCCTGTCATCAGCCCGGTACTCCAAATGCTCCACATGCCTAGACCGTAGCCCGATCGCTCATATGAAGACAAACGATAGATTCTACAGTTCCATTAGAATAACTTCATGAACTTCGAGCATCTCCGGGCCCTGGCAGCGATTGTGGACGAGGGAACTTTCGAGGCTGCGGCCGATTTGTTGGGAATCAGTCCCTCCGCCGTCAGCCAGCGCATCAGGGCACTGGAAAAATCGGTGGGGCTGGTGGTTGTCCGCCGTAGCGTGCCATGTACTCCCACGGAAGCTGGATCGGTCCTGCTGCGTATGTCCCGCCAAGTGCAGGTCCTCGAGGCAGAAACCTGGGAGTCACTGGGAAACGGCGTCTCTTCCCGGGCAGTGACCCCCGTTGCCGTCAACGCCGACTCCCTGGCCACATGGTTCGTGGACGTACTTCACGAGGCCAGCACGTGGGCGGAGACCACCCTGGACCTGCATGTGGAGGACCAGGACCACAGCAGCCAACTCCTGCGCCGCGGAGACGTTCTCGGGGCGATCACCTCCGACCCCACACCGGTCAACGGCTGCCGGGTGGAACGGCTTGGCGATATGCGGTACCTGCCAGTGTCCACCCCGGGGCTGCGCAAGCGCTTCAAAGCCGGCAACGGTGTGGACTGGCAGAGCATGCCCATGCTCCAGTTCAATGCCAAGGACAACCTGCAGCAACTGCAGCTCAAGGCCCGCGGCGTACAGCAGGCGCCGCCAACACATTTCATCCCTTCATCCGAGGGATTCCTTGCAGGTTTGAGGGCAGGCCTGGGTTGGGGCATGATTCCCGAGTTGCAGCTGGGAACGGACCTCGCCGACGGCTCCCTGGTAGTACTGAAGGAACGCGAGCACCATGACGTGGCCCTTTACTGGCAGACCTGGACCCTGGACTCACCACGGCTCGTCCGCGTCACCAAGGCCGTCCGCAAGGCCAGCCGCCAAAAACTGCGCGGCGCACACCCGGGTAGCTAAGTTCGAACCAGCTTCGTGGCACGCACCAACTGACCAGCCACCGGGCTTCCGGGGGGTGGGGGTGCCGTTGAGTGGGAGGTGTGTCCGGTGGGCGTCCGGTATTCGATGGTGTGCCTGGAACCCGGCCGGGGGACGGTTGTCCAGCCGTGGTTTTCCTTTGTATGGTTGCAGGCCTCGCAGAGCCCGGCCGCGTTGCCGAGGCTGGTGGCTCCGCCGGCATGCCAGGCCACCACGTGGTCGTGATGCCGGATGGGCGCATCACAATAGGGCGCGCGGCAGGTGTCATCACGGGCCTGGATAAAGCGGCGCAACCCTGACGGGAACAACCGCGCCCGCGAATCCATCCCCACCAGGTCCCCCGCCCCGGGGGCCACGTACAGCCGCCGCAGCCACACCATGAAATCCTGCTTTCCGGGCTCGGTCTCAAGCACTTCGGCTGCGGGCTGGCAGGCGCCGGCGGCGGGCGTCCTGCTGCCCGGACTTTCCGGTCCATCCAGCGCAGGCTCCCTGCCGCCGGCAGCTGATCCCGGACTCCTGGCTTTGCCGCCCTTGCCACCGCTGGTGACCAGGCCGCGGGCCCAGCCGGCCGGGACAATCCCGTAACCGGGAAGGCGTGCCGGTTCAGAATCACCCTGAAACAAGGTCCTGTCGGTCATCACCAGCTGGATTTCCACCCCACTGACACCGCCCGGGGTGCCGGTGGTCCGCTCCACCAGGGTGTCGGCCATGATCTGTCCCCGGGAACGGCCATCACCGCCGGCGCGCAAAGTGTCGGCATGTGCGCTCAGCGCCGCATAAGCCGCCACACCCTCCGCGACCGGCAGCAGCGCCGTCAGACGCGCCATGGTGTCCGGGGCCGGACGCAGGCTCACACACCGCTCCCCGGCAGCACGGGCAGCCCGCTGCGTCACCGAACGCGGATCCCGACGGTACGCCGCCGCCCGCGCCGCAGCCACCACCGCCCGGTCCCCGGCCCCAGCAAAAGTACCCGTATCAGCGGCAAGCTCCTCATCAACAGCGCACCGGTCCGCCGCGCCCAGGCACGCCGTCTCCCTGACCACCAGCGTGGCCCGCCACTCATTCAGCCGGCCAGCATCCAGCGCAGCCAGGGTACGCGGCATCTCCGCCACCAGCGCCTTGGCCAGCCCGAGCAGCCTGCCGCCCCGGGACGGCGACTCACCCCGGGCCAGCGCAACCTGCGCCGCTACGCCCTGCCCCTGCTCCGCAACCGGTATCCCGGCCTTGGCCTGCTCGCGGCGCTGGGCAAGATCGAACGCCACAGCAACTTTCGCCTGCGCAGCCGCAGTGGCCGCCTTCAGCTCCTCCAGGCCCCGCAACTGATCAATCAGCCCGGCACTGTCCGAGGACACGGGCAAACACCGAACCCGGCTAATCAAGTCCTGAACGGTGCCATCCATAACCACAGTCTTCCAGCGACCCCTGACAATCAGAGGCTGCCCAGACCCTATGTGGACAACGCCCAGATTCGGGCAAATGACCCTACCCGGCAGCGCCGCCCAACACCACGTTCACCGGCTCCTTGCCCTCCAGCATCAATCCAATCTGCTGCTGGACCAGCCGGACCATCCGCGGGAACATCGCCGAACTGGCCCCGCCCACGTGCGGGGTGATCAGCACGCCGGGCGTGGTCCACAGGGGGTGGTCCGCGGGCAGCGGTTCGGGGTCCGTCACATCAACAGCGGCACGCAACCGGCCCGAGGACGCCTCGGCCAGCAGCGCATCCGTGTCCGCCACGGCGCCGCGGGCCACGTTGACCAGCAGCGCCCCGTCCGGCATCGCGGCCAGGAACTTCGCGTCCACCAGCTGGCGGGTCTGCTCACTGAGGGGCACGCTGACCACCGCGATGTCGTGCAGCGGCAGCTGCTCATACAAGGAGTCGATGCCGAAGATCTTCCCGCTGGGATCCTCGCGTTCACGGCTCGCCATCCGGGTCACCTTCGTTTCGAAGGGCAGAAGCCGGGCCTCGATGGCCTTGCCCACTCCCCCGTAACCCACCAGCAGCACCCGCCGGTCCGCAAGGCTGGGCCGCTGGCTGTTGTCCCACGTGCCGCTGGCCTGGTTGCGCGCGAAGTCGTCCATGCCGCGCTGGCTGGCGATCATCATGCCCAGGGCGAGTTCCGCCGTCGACGTTTCATGGACCCCTGCCGCGTTGGCGAAAACGCAACCCGCGGGCAGCACGTCCGCCACGCCGTCGTACCCTATGGACTGGCTCTGGACCAGGCCGATCTCCACGGACTCCAGCGCGGCCAGCACCTCCGGCCCGCGCATATACGGCGGCACCACAATGTCCAGCCGTTCAGCGGGGGCGGACCCGGAAAAGTCCCACACATAAAACTCGACGCCGGAAGCCGGCGCGAGCGCGTCCAGCAGTTTCTGGTCGGGCAGGGAAACCTGCAGCGGCGCCCTCACGCGGCCACCACGAGCTTGACGTCCGCGGCACGCAGCGCCGTCTCGATTTCCCGCGGCGGGGGCGCATCCGTCACCAGCACGTCGGCCGCGTCAAAGGCGGCCAGCCTGGCCAGCGCGTACCGCAGCATCTTCTGGTGTGTTGCCACCACTACCACCTGTTCCGCAGAGTTCATGAGGGCGATCTTAGTGGCGCGCTCCACGTCCCGCTCAATGTAAAACGCTTCGTCGTGGATTCCGCTCACGCCAATGAAGGCCGTTTTGGCGCGGAGGCCCGCCGCGGCGCTGACAGTCATGGGACCGTTGAATGCCTGGCTGTCCAGGAGCAGTTCACCGCCCAGGCAGATGGTCCGGGCAGCGGTCAACTGCAGGCAGCGCTGGATGGCCGGTGCGGAGTGCGTGATGATGGTGCCCGTAAAAGAGCTGGGCAGCTCCTGGGCGATCTGGTACGTGGTGGTGCCGGCGTCCAGGATGATGGCATCGCGTTCCCCAATCATGGAGATGCAGGCACGGGCCACCCGGAGCTTCGCGTCGGAATCCTCCCGCACGCGGGCGGCGAAGTCCGCGTTCTGGCCTTGGCCCTGGATGGCGCTGACCCCGCCGTGGACCACCCTGACCAGGCCCAGTTTGGACAGTACCCGGGTGTCCCGGCGCACGGTCATGTCCGATACCGCAAAAGTCTCGGCCAGGTCCGTAGTGGAAATAAACCCGCGCCGGCCAAGTTCCTCCAGGATGGTGCGCTGGCGGGGCGTCAGCGGCGCCTCTTCACGTGCGGTGCTCATATCCCCTTCTTCCCGCCCCATTCGCCGGCCCGCAAGCCAGCGAAGTGTTGCTTTTCCAACACCAACTTACCTAGTGACGTACCCCGGCACCGGCATTCGTAAGCTCAACGGGGCGTCCTTCCACGATCGAGCGCTCGGCCGCCAGCCCCATGCGGACCGACTGCAGGCCATCTGCCACCGTTACCTCAACCGGACCTTCGCCCAGGATCGCCTTCCGGTAGCCCAGGTGCTCGTAGTAGGTGGAGCCGTGGTGGGCACCGGCAGCAAGCACTGCCTCATCCACCGGAACCTCATGCTTTTCCGGTCCGAGCGGCGAGCGCGGGCTGAACTCAACCGTGGCTTCCGCTTCATCACCTTCGATCCAGTGGTTGGCCGCCACGGGGATGAGCGTCTCGATCTTCGCGGCGTCCCCCACGATGGAGATCCGCTCCTGGAACTTGGAGCCCTCGGCGAACATGGACAGCTCCAGCATCGCGCGGCGGCCGCCCTTGAAGTCCACAATCACGTAGGCGTTGTCGATCATGTCCGATACCCGGCCGTCGTACACCTCATCCATGTGGTTCACGTCGTGGCCGCCGCTGGCGTACACGCGGACGGGCTCGTCCTGCAGGATCAGCCGCATCAGGTCGAAGAAGTGGCAGCACTTCTCCACCAGGGTTCCGCCGGTCCGCTCAGCGAAGCGGTTCCAGGAGTCCACCTTGTGCAGGAACGGGAAACGGTGCTCCACGATGGACAGCATGTAGATGTTGCCGAGCTTGCCGTTGTGTGCGGCCTGGATGACTTCCTGGACCGGCGGCATGTAGCGGTATTCCATGGCAACCCATACCGGTGCCGGGTAGTCCGCGGCCAGCGCCTCGAGTTCATCTGCCTGCGCGGCGGTGGTGCACACCGGCTTTTCCACGAGCACGGGCAGATTGGTTCCGCTGGCGAAAATGTCCTTGAGGATGGCCAGGTGGGTGTCGTTGGGGCTGGCAATTACCAGTGCGTCCACCAGGCCTGAAGCGAGCAGCTCCTGGTGCGAGGGGAAGGTCTGAACCTCGTAGCCGATCTCAGCGGCGGTCTCCTCCAGGGATGAGGGCTGGGGATCGGAGACTGCGGTGATCCGGCTGCCGGGAATCAGGGCGAGGTTCCGGACGTGTTCGCGGGCCATGTGGCCTGCGCCGATGAGGCCGTATCGGATGGTCCGGACCGTTTCCGCAGAAGGCAATGACATGTGCTGCTCCGTTTCTCTACGTTGAGTTTTTGGGGGGACCGTGGCGTTGCATCCCAAACAGAACTATACAGAAAGTGTTGTTATTCCAACATAGCGTGTGTATATTTCTTCAGTACCAGCCGGAACTACAACGAGGTGGAACGTGCCCCAACCGTCAACTGGAACCCTGCTCTTCGTAGGCTGCGCCACGCTTGACTCCATCGCTTTGGTGGAGGATTACCCCGCAGCGGACAGCCGCACCGTCGCTTCGGACTTCGCGACGGCGGGTGGCGGCCCGGCCGCCACCGCAGCCGTGGCGGCCGCCCGTGCCGGAGCAAACACGGCCTTCGCAGGCGTCCTCGGCACCGACGAGGAAGGCGACCGCATCATCGCCGGCCTACAGGCCGAAGGCGTGGACACTTCCGCGGTGATCCGCGATCCCAACGTCAAAACGGGTGCCAGCGTGATCGTGGTCAGCAAGGCATCCGAAAGCCGGGCGATTGTCACCCGGCCCGTGCCGCCGGTCAGTTTTCCGGCCGGCAGCCGGTTCCATGAACTGGTGGAATCGGCAGCCTGGGTCCACGTGGACCACCTGGGCTGGAACGCCGTGGCGTCCCTTCCGGCCTTCAGCGCCGGAAGCCTGAACGTCAGCGTGGATGCCGGCAACCCCATCGCGTCCTTCAGCCCGCAGGGCGTGGCCCTCTACGTCCCAACCATCGAACGGCTCCACGCGGAGTACGGCGGGCACCACTCCCCCGAGGCGCTCCTGGGCAAAGCAGCCGACGACGGCGCCTCCGCCGTCGTCGCCACCGCCGGCTCTGACGGTGCCTGGGTCAAGGACGGCAATGCGGACCCGCTCCACGTGCCCGCAACCCCAGCCACGATCGTCTCCACCCTGGGCGCCGGCGACGTCTACCACGGCGCCCTGCTCGCCGCCGTCGCCGCCGGCCTTTCCCTGGCTGACGCGGCAGCCTTCGCTGGCCGCACCGCCTCCGCATCCTGCGAAGGGCTGGACGGCCGCTCCGCCATCCCGCACCAGACCATCACACCTGTCCTTACTTCCAACCACACCGCCTAGCTGAAAGAAGCAGCCCATGAGCCACACAGACCTCTCACCCCTCCAGCGCCCGTCAGGCGCCTTCGCAATGCTCGCCGTCGACCAGCGCGAAGCCATGCGCAACATGTTCGCCGAACACACCGACCAGCCCGTCACTGACCAGGACCTGCAGGACTTCAAGCTGCAGGCCGCCAAAATCCTCACCCCCTACGCATCCGGCGTCCTCATCGACCGGCAATTCGCCCTGGACCAGGCCATTGCGGACAACGTGGTGGATCCCAGCTGCGGGCTGATCGCCTCGGCGGACCACTTCGAATCCGCGCACGGCGAGCTGGTGGGCGAGGTAACCATCGACCGCCTCGTGGACCCGCACAAATACAAGGCCCTGGGCGTCAAGGCCCTCAAGCTCCTGGTGCTGTACCGCCCGGACGAGCCCGCCGAAGGCAGGGTGGAAATGGTCCGCGAATTCGTGGACAGCTGCCGGTCCGCGGGTCTCATCAGCATCATCGAGCCCGTCTCCCGCAAGCCCCTGGCCGGCGGGGAATTCGACTGGAACGCCGGCATCCTCGCAGCCGCCAGGGAGCTGGGCAGCCTGGGGGCGGACCTGTACAAGGCTGAAGTCCCGTTCCACGGCCAGGCCCCCGAAGCCGAAGTCCGCACCGCGTGCGCCGAGCTCACCAACGCCATCGACGGACCCTGGGTGGTGCTCTCCTCCGGCGTCCCCGAAGACGTCTTTCCGGATGCAGTCCGGTGGGCCTGCCTGGAAGGTGCCAGCGGCTTCCTGTCCGGACGCGCGGTCTGGGCCTCCTGCATCGGTGCGCCCGACGTCGTCGAATCCTTGTCCACGGACGCCGTCCGCCGGCTGCAGCGCCTCTGCGCCGTGGTGGACGACGTTGTCACCGCGCAAAGGACCAACGCGTAACCACTCCGGGAGCGCCACAGCGTCAGGGCCGTGGCAAGCCCCTTTCCGCAGTCAAGCAAGCAAGGCACAGCAAAACACTCAACGAGGAGATTATTGTGAGTCAGATTTCACGCAGGCAGGCCATCGCACTCCTGGGGGCCCTGGGCTTCGGCGCCACCGCGGCAGCATGCGCCGGTCCCGGCGGTTCCACGGCGCCCGGCGGTGCCACCGGCCCCGCCGCCCCCGCCACGGGGGACATCACGGGCAAGGTGTCCTTTGCGCACTGGCGCGGTGAGGACAAGGTGGTGTTCGACGAGCTGGTCAAGCGCTTTGCCGCACTGCACAACGGCGTTGAAGTGGCGCAGGACATCTCGACGTCCAACGACTACAACGCCCAGGCCCTGCAGAAGCTGCGCGGCGGCTCCATTGGCGACGCGTTTGCCACCTTCCGCGGGTCCCAGTTCAAGAACTTCACCGAGGCCGGCATCTACACCGAGCTCAAGGACAGCAAGGCCGTCTCGAACTACCAGGAAGGGCTGCTCTCCGCCGGAAAGTCCGGAGAGAGCCAGCTGGGACTGCCGTACCAGGTGGTGTTCCCCATGCCGATGGCCAACGTGGACCTGTTTGACAAGGCCGGCGCTGACCTCGCCCCCAAGGACTGGGACTCGTTCCTGGCCATGTGCGAGAAGCTGGCGTCCTCCGGCGTCATCCCCATCTCCTGGCCGGGCGGCGATGTTGGAAACGGCGGCCAGCTCTTCAACTGCATGATCGCCAACAACGCCCCTGTGGACGACATGTGCGCCCAGATCGAACAGGGCAAGCTGAAGGTCACGGACGACTGGTTCATCAAGATGCTCAATCAGTACAAGGACCTGGTTCCGTACCTCCAGCCCAACGCCACCGGCACCGCTGTGGAGCCGGCCCAGAACCTGTTCTCGCAGGGCCAGGCAGCCATGCTTGCCACCGGCTCGTACCACATTGCCGCCGTCCGCGGCCTGGGCGCCCAGTTCCCCATCGAGCTGGTGTTCCCCAACACCTCCGACGGCAACGCCAAGTATGAGGGCGTCTACAACGCAACCTTCATCCTGGGCGTTAACTCGGCCAGCAAGAACCAGGCCGCAGCGGCTGCCTGGATCGACTTCCTCTCCGAGCCGGAGAATGCCGCCTACTACGCCAACGAGACGGCGCAGCACGTGTCCGTGAAGGACGTGGACTACACCAACCCGGACCTGAAGCGCCTGAGTCCCTGGCTGGATAAGAACACAGCACTGGCCGCGCGGTTCCAGTTCCAGAACCTGGATGTCCGCAACGCCGTGGAAGCCAGCGCCACCGCCGTCATCTCGGGCACCAGCCCCGAGCAGGCTGCAGAGGCCGCCCAGAAGATTGTTGACGAACGGATATGAGCACCCATACCGGGCTGCCTGCGAAGCGGAAGGCACCAGGCAGCCCTCCCGACGTGAATGCCAATAAAGGACGCCGCCGCTCCCCCACCCGGGTGAATCCGGCGCTGTACCTCTTCCCGCTTCCCGCCGTAGCCGTCATTGCCTTCTTCCTGGTAATGCCCACGCTGCAGGCCTTCCAGTACGCCCTCACGGATTGGAACGGTTTCTCGGCAGCGTTCAACTACGTGGGGCTGGACAACTTCATCCGGGCGTTCACCAACGACTCACTGTTCACGAACGCCCTCATGAACAACCTCAAGTTCGTGCTGCTGGTGGTCATCGCGCAGACCTTCTTTTCGCTGATCCTGGCGCTGCTGCTGACCAAGAACTCACGGGGAAGCGTCCTGCTCCGCGCGCTGTTCTTCTTCCCCACCATCCTGTCCTCGGTGTCCGTGGCCTTCATCTGGAAGTTCATCTACGATCCCAACTTCGGTCTGGCCAACGCGGTGCTGGGCGGGGTAGGGCTGGAAGCACTCCAGAGCTCCTACCTCGGCAACGACGCCCAAGCCCTGTACTGGGTGGCCGTGACCCAGGTGTGGTTCCACGCCGGCCAGATGATGGTGGTGTACATCGCCGGCCTGCAGGCCATCCCGCGGGAACTCTACGAGGCAGCTGAGATGGACGGTGCCAACAAGTGGCAGCAGTTCAAGTCCATCACCTGGCCCTTCGTGGCCCCGGCAACGTCCATCGTGGTGGCCTACACCACCGTGCAGTCGTTCAAGGCCTTCGACCTGATCCTGGGCATTGCCGGCAACCCGCCCAAGCAGTCCCTGGACATCCTCTCCACCCGCATCTACAGCACTTTCGCCAACTCGGAGTTCGGCTACGCCGCCGCCCAGTCGATCATCTTCATGGCCATGATCGCCCTGGTCACCTGGCTCCAGCGCCGGCTGCTCCGCCTCACCCCGAAGGGGGAATGACAGCATGCTCTCGTCAATAACCCGCCGCGGAATCCTCGCGATCTACGCGGTCATCATCATCGTTCCGCTGACCGTGGTGGGGTTCGGCAGCTTCAAGTCCACGCAGGAACTGTTTGCCGGGCCGTTCAGCCTGCCGCAGTCCCTCTCCCCCGGCAACTACGCAGAGGTGATCGGCGGCCAGGACCTCGGTTCGTCCTTCATGAACAGCGTCATTGTCACCGCCATCTCCGTCCCGCTCACCCTGTTCCTGGCCAGCCTGGCCGGCTACGCTGTCTCCCGGCTCAAGGGGTTCATGTCCTGGGCCATCTTCGGGTTCCTGGTGCTCGGCATGGCCATCCCGGCGCAGGCCAACATGGTTCCGCTGTATGTCCTCTTTGGCCGTTTGGGGCTGCTGGACAGCCTGGCCGGGCTGGTGCTGGCGAACCTGGTATCCACCCTGCCCATCGCCGTCTTCATCCTGGGCGGGTTCATGCGGACCCTGCCCAAGGAACTCTACGAAGCTTCCTCGATTGACGGCACCGGCCCCTGGCGGACGTACGTCTCCATCGCCCTGCCGCTGTCCGCGCCGTCCATCGCCGCAGCTGCCATTTTCCTGTTCGTCATCCACTGGAACGAACTGCTGTACCCGCTGCTGTTCATCCAGTCCCCCGGCAACCGCACGCTGCCGCTGGCGCTGCTGAGCTTCCAGGGCGAGTTCCAGACCGACTACCCGCTGCTGTTCGCCGGCGTCATCCTGGCCTCCCTGCCCGTGGTGGTGGCCTACGTCTTCCTGCAGCGGTACTTCGTTGCCGGCATCACCGCCGGCGCCAGCAAGGGATGAGCATGACGACGGCGGCGGCGGCCTTCCGCGCCCGCCCCGCCGTACTGGACCTCTCCCCGCCCTCCGAAAGGCATCATCCGTGAACCTCAAATCAGCCCAACACCTCATCAACGGCACCTGGCACGCCACCGGCACCTCCAAGACCGTGACGGACCCCGGAAACGGCAGCACCGTCGGAGAGATGGCCTGGGGCACCGCCGCCGACGCCACCCAGGCAGCCGACGCGGCCGCCGAGGCCTTTGGGTCCTGGTCCCGCACCACGGTGCGGAACCGCGCCGACCTGCTCCGCACCGCAGCGGACCTCCTCGCCGAACGCCGCGACGAACTCGCCCACACCCTGGCGCTCGAGGCCGGCAAGCGGCTCCCCGAAGCCCAGGGCGAGGTGGACTTCTCGATGGAATACTTCCGCTGGTTTGCCGAGGAAGCACGGCGAACCACCGGAACCGTCAGTCCGCCCGAGCTGCAGGGCCGCCGCCACCTGAGCCTGCGGAAGCCCATCGGTGTGGCCCTCAGCCTCACCCCGTGGAACTTCCCGGTCTCCATCCAGGCCCGCAAACTCGCCGCGATGCTCGCCGCAGGCTGCACCGTGGTGGGCAGGGTCTCCGAAAAAGCGCCGCTGGCCGCCACCGGCCTCTTCGAGGTCCTGCACGACGCCGGTTTCCCGGCGGGCGTGGTCAACCTGGTCCACGGCCCCTCCCGGGAAATCACCGGGGCCCTGCTCAAGCACCCGGCCGTCCGGGCCGTCAGCTTCACCGGGTCCACAGGCGTGGGCAAGCACATCATGGCGTCCGCCTCGGACCGGGTGGTCCGGCCGCTGCTGGAACTGGGCGGCAACGCGCCGTTCATCGTCTTTGAGGACGCCGACCTGGACGCCGCCGTCGAGGGCGCAGTGCTCGGCCGGCTCCGCAACACGGGCCAGTCCTGCGTGGCTGCCAACCGGTTCCTGGTCCAGGACAGCATCGCCGGGGAGTTCGCCAGCAGGCTGGCCGCGCGCTTTGACGCGATGAGCATCGGCCACGGCGTTCCCGACGACGGCACTCCCGTCCCGGACCTTGGCCCGGTGATCGACGCCGAACGGGTCTCAGCCGTGCAGGCCCTGGTGGACGACGCGCTGGAGCACGGCGCCCGCCGCGTCACGCAGCGGACCGACGTACCCGCCCAGGGCTCCTTCCTGGCACCCACGCTCCTGGCGGACGTTCCGGACGACGCACTCCTGGTGACCGAGGAAGTCTTTGGTCCGGCAGCCGGCGTCGTGACCTTCTCCTCGGAGGAGGACGCCATCCGGAAGGCCAACGCCACCGAGATGGGCCTGGCCGCCTACGTCTGGAGCAGCAGCCCAAAGCGCGGCTGGGAGATTCCGGAGCAGCTCGAGGCCGGCATCGTGGGCGTCAACGACCCCCTGCCGTCCGTGGCTTTCGCGCCCATGGGCGGTGCCAAGCAGTCCGGCCTGGGCCGGGAAGGCGCAAGCCTGGGCCTGGAGGAGTTCGAGGAGGTCCAATACGTGGCCTGGCGGCCCTAAATGCTGACCACCGGGCTGGTGCTGGGCGCCGTCGTTATGGGTGCAGGGATGCAGCGCATCACCGGCATGGGCTTCGCCCTGGTGGCCGCCCCCTTCCTGGTCCTGCTCCTGGGCCCGGTGGAGGGGGTGGTGCTGGTGAACGTCTGCGGCGCCGTGACTGCCGGAGCCATCATCTTCCGGGTTGTCCGGGACATCGACTGGAAACGGTACGCGGCCCTCACGGCCTCGGCGGTGCTGGGAATCGTTCCGGCGGCCTTCCTGATCCGGCTCATCCCGCCGGCGGTCCTGGAGATTTCCATCGGGGTGATCCTGGCCGTCGGGCTGACCGTCCTGCTGGCACTGAAGTCCGCAACCCTGCCAGCCCGGCGCCGCTACCTCCTCACCGCGGGCGGCCTCAGCGGGTTCATGAACACTGCGGCCGGCGTCGGCGGGCCAGCGGTGAGCATGTACTCCATCGCCACCCGGTGGCAGCACAAGTCCTTCGCTGCCACCATGCAGCCGTACTTCTTCACCATCGGCGCGCTTTCCCTGGCCTCAAAAGCCCTGACGGCGCCCGCGACGTTCCCCTCACTTCCCGTTGCCATGTGGGCGGCGGTTGCCGGAGCCTGCCTCGTCGGGCTGGTACTCGGCGACGTCGCTGCCCGTTTTGTCCCCGCCCGCGCCGCCCAGATCCTGCTGATTGTCCTGGCCTACCTGGGCGCGGCAGCCACCATTGTCCGCGGCGTCCTCGACGCCGTCGGGTAACGAATGCATGTATCCAACGAACACCACTAACGAAAGGGCGGCCATGACTGCCACCTCCCCGCACAAAAGCCCCTTGCGCGTGTCCACCAGCAACGGCGAAACCATCTCGCTGACGGTTGATGCCGGTGCTCCGGTGACCATTCAGCTTGACGTTGGACACGACTGCAGCCGTGGCGGCGCCGCCCGGCGCGCCGGCGCATACACAGATACCGACTTCGGCACGCGCTAACTGGACTAGTTTCGGACGTGCACCCGCATCAGAAAGAGGAAATGACATGACGTGGCTGAACAGTGCCGCCCACGCACGATGGCTCGAGGCAGAAACCGACCGGCTGATCAATTTCGCCGCAGGGTCAAAGGTGCCCACGGGATTCGGCTGGCTCGACAACAACGGCAAGGTATTCACCGACAAGCCGACCCATCTCTGGATCACCGCCCGGATGGTCCACAGTTTCGCTGTCGCCGCGCTCATGGGACGGCCGGGTGCGGGGACGCTCGTGGACCACGGCATCGCGGCGCTCAACGGTGTGTTCCGCGATGACGAGTTCGGCGGCTGGTTCGCCGAGGTGGACGGGAACGGGCCGGTGAACGACACCAAATCCGGCTACCAGCACTCCTTCGTGCTCCTCGCCGCCGCCAGCGCCGTTGCGGCAGAACGCCCAGGAGCCCGGGAACTGCTCGACGAGGCCCTGCGGATAGCCGACACAAGGTTCTGGGACCATGAAGCCAACATGTGCTTCGACTCGTGGAACCGGGACTTCACGGAAACCGAGGCCTACCGTGGCGGCAACGCGAGCATGCACTCAGTCGAGGCGTACCTCATCGTGGCCGATGTCACCGGGGAGGACCGCTGGCTGGAACGGGCCCTCCACATCGCCGAGGTGCTGATCCACAAATTTGCGCGCAACAACAACTACCGGGTCTTCGAGCACTTCGACCCGGACTGGACTCCCATGCCGGAGTACAACACCGACGACCGGGCCAGCCAGTTCCGGGCTTATGGCGGAACCCCCGGCCACTGGGTGGAGTGGGCGCGGCTGCTCCTGCACCTCCGTGCCGGGCTCGAGGCCCGCGGCCTGGACGTCCCGGACTGGCTGCTCGAAGACGCTCGCGGCCTGTTCGACGCCGCCATCCGCGACGCCTGGCAACCGGACGGCAATCCAGGATTTGTGTACACAGTCGACTGGGAGGGCAAGCCGGTGGTCACCACCCGCATCCGCTGGGTTCCCGCGGAGGCGATCGGCGGGGCGGCGGCCCTGTACATCGCCACCGGCGAGAAGAAGTATTCCGACTGGTACGAGCGGATCTGGGACCACGCCCGCGATTGGTTCATCGACTACGAGCACGGATCCTGGAAGCAGGAGCTCGACGAGCACGGCAATGTCACCTCCACCGTATGGTCCGGCAAGGCGGACATCTACCACCTCTGGCACTGCCTAGTAGTGCCGCGCCTTCCGCTGGCGCCGGGGCTCGCTCCCGCCGTCGCGGCCGGTCTGCTGGACGCACGGCTGACCGCCGCCGCGCAGGTCAGGGAACCGGCAGCCCGCTGATTCCCACGGTGCCGGCCCGACGCGCCGAAAACGGCAACGGGGACGCGCCGGGAACGGCACGGAGCAGGGGGCGGGATCCTGTAAATTTAAGGGAGGAATTCGTCCGGCCAGCGAGCCGCGTTCCACCCCTCCCCCTTGAATGGATCCCTCCCCCATGTCTTCCGCGATTTCCGCGCCGGCGCCTGCCCGTTTTCCGTACGCCGCGATGGTGGTCCTGGCCACCATCGCCTTCACGGCCATCACCACCGAGCTCCTCCCGTCCGGGCTGCTGCCGCAGATCAGCGCCGGCCTGAACGTGTCCGAGCCGGTGGCCGGCTACCTGGCTGCCGCCTATGCCGCGGTCATTGTGGTCACGGTGGTTCCGGCTGCCCGGCTGCTGGTGAAGATACCGCGGCACGCGCTGCTGGTGGGGCTGGTCCTGACGTTCGCCGCCAGCAACGCCATGGTGGGACTGGCGCCTGACTTCACGTCCGCCATGATTGCCCGTTTGGTGGGCGGCCTGGCCCATGGCCTGCTCTGGACCACCATGGCCCCGTTCGTCACCAGGGTGGTCCCGGCGGACAAGGTGGGCAAGGCCCTGGCCATCGTCTTCAGCGGGAACAGCCTGGGCCTGGCCATCGGTGCACCCGTGGGCACCGCGCTGGGCGGCTTCCTGGGCTGGCGTGCCGCGTTCATGGTGCTTGCCGGGTTCGGCCTGGTCCTCACCGTACTGGCGTTCTTCCTCCTGCCGCGCGTCCAGCGGATTTCCGACGCCGTCCGCCCCTCACTGCGCAAGGCCATCGCCCAGCCCGGGGTGAAGCCGGTGGCCATTGCCTGGCCGCTGCTGGTCCTGGCGCACTTCGCCCTGTTCACCTACATTGCTCCGTTTATCCGCGACGCCGGCTTCCCGGACTACGCCATCAGCCTCTCGCTCACCGTGCTGGGCGGCTCCGGGCTGCTGGGCATCTGGATCGCGGGCCTCACTGTGGACTCCCGGCCCCGGCGTTCCCTGCTGGTCACGACGGCGGCGATCGCCCTGTCCATGTTTTTCCTGCCCTTGGCGGTTGGCAACTTCGCCGTGGCGGTGGTCCTCATGACCGTCTGGGGTGCAGGGCTCGGCGCGATCGGCATCTACAACCAGTCCGCCATCCTTCGGGCGGGCGGCGAGTACCAGGAAGCCGCGAACGGCCTCACCGTGCTGACTATCCAGCTCGGCATCACCGTCGGCGCACTCTACGGCTCCGCGGCGCTGGTGGTGGGCGGTCCGCTGCTGGTTCCCGTGGCCGCGGCGCTGCCGGTAGTGGCAGCCTGGATCATCACCCTGGCCAACAAAAAGCACGCCTACCCGCAGGGCCCACGGGAGCGGGTGTGGCTGGAGCCGCGGCCCATCGCCGAAGCGGCGCCGGAAAAGGTGGGCGGGCGCTCCTAGGTTCCTCTCAAGAACCAGAGAAAAACCCTTGATAGGTGACTATATGGTCACCTATCATTTTCTATATGGACGCAGTGTTCAAGGCACTCTCCGACCCCACCCGCAGGGACCTCCTGGATGAACTGTTCCGCGAGGACGGGCAGTCCCTGAGTGCGCTTGAGGCCCGCTTCGACATGACCCGCTTCGGGATCGCCAAGCACCTCAAGCTCCTGGAAGATGCAGGCCTGGTGGTGACCCGCCGTCGGGGGCGGAAAAAACTGCACTTCCTGAATCCCGTGCCCATCAGGCTTATCCACGACCGCTGGGTGAGCAAGTATTCAGAACCATGGGCCGCTGGCCTCAGCGACCTCAAATCCAGATTGGAAAGTCCCATGGAAAAGATCTTCGAAATCTACATCAAGACCACGCCGGAACGGCTCTGGGAAGCCATCACGGACAGTGACATCCGGAGCAAGTACCAGTTCGGGAACACCATCGAAACGGACTGGACGCCGGGCAGCAGCTTCACTATGAACAACGTCAAGGCGGGTGCTCCGCTGGGCGAGGGCGAGAACCTGGAGGTGGACCCGCCCCGCCGGCTGGTCCAGACCATGCGGGCCCTCTGGGGCGCGGACGTCAAGGCCGAGGGAACCTCGAAGGTCACGTGGGAGATCGAGCCGGTGGGCGATTCCTGCCGCCTGACCGTCACCCACAGCGACCTCCGCGAGGGCGCCAACGAACAGCTCTACGGTGGCTGGCCGATGATCCTCTCCGGGCTGAAGACCTGGCTGGAGACTGGCGAGCAGCTGACCACCCCAGGCTCGCTGATGTACACCTAGGCGCGCTTCGTGCCGGCTACTCCGTCCGCTGCCGCCACAGCAGGCTCACGGCGAACGTCACCACGCACAAGACCAGCATTGCCAGGACCATCCGGGCCCAGCTTTCCTGGTCCACGCCGCCGCCCGCGAACACGCCGATCATCACCGTGGCCGTGATCGCGCCGACGTACCGGCACGTCTGGTAGATGCCCGCCGCGACACCCCGCTCCTGCGGCCGGATGGACACGAACATGCCCTGGTTCGTGGCGATGCCCACGGTCCCGTACGGGATACCCATCAGGGCTGTCAGCACCACCACCAGCGGGATCGCCAGGGTGCCGGTGAGCAACCACATCAGGGCGGCGGCCGCAGTCAGGAGCATGACGCCGGCAACCAGCACCCGCCGCACGCCGAATCTTCCCATCGCTTTCACCGCCCAGGGGGTGGCCAGGACGGACATGCCCGCCAGGGGCAGCATCAGCAGGCCCACCACGCCGGGCTCATAGCCGCCGGCCTCCTGCAGGAGCTGGGGCAGGCCGAAGAAGACGAAGTAATAGACGCTGCTGAACACCGCGAAGGCGACGTAGATGAGCATGAGGGGCCTGTTGCGGCCCAGGAGCCTCAGGTCCAGGAACGGGCGGGCGAAGCGGAGCTCCCGCCAGGCAAACAGTGCCGCCGCTGCCGTTCCCGCTCCCAGCATCCACCAGCGGTAGCCCGGCAGGACATTCAGGGCGGCCATCATCACCAGCAGCAGCGCGGTGATGAAGCCAAGGATGCCGGGAATGTCCGAGTCCCGCAGCAGCTCGGCCACGCTGCCGCGTTCCCGGGCTTTGTCCGCCGGCGCCGCCTGCCGCACGATCAGCAGCGCGGCCAGTGCCAGCGGAATGTTGACCAGGAACAACGCCTCCCAGCCCACAAAGCCCACCAGCAGCCCTCCGGCCACAGGCCCCACCGCTGCCGCCGATGTGTTGGCCATCTGCAGGATGCCCAGCGGGCGTGCCGGTTCCACGTTGGCCCGGTGCGCAATGGCGCCCACCATCACCACGGCGCTGGGATAGGCAGTGGCCGTGCCCAGCGCCATCACGGCCCGGGCCACGCAGAGCAGCGCAAAGTTCGGGGCAAACGGCGCCAGCGCGCAGGTGGCCGCCACCAGCGCCATTCCCAGCATGAACATCCGCCTCGGCCCAAACCTGTCGGCAAGCCTGCCCATCACCGGCTGGCCCGCAGCTGAGGCCAGGTAGAACGAGGTGACCACCCAGGTGACGGCGGCGACGTCGAGTCCAAAGTCCGCGCGGAGCACCACCAGGGCGACGGCGATCATCGAGGAGTTGAGGGGGTTCAGTGCCGTGCCCAGGCTGAGGCCGGCGACGGCCAGTGCAGTCCGGGGTTTGTTGCTCACGGAAACAGTCTGCTGCATACCGCCGGACTGGCGCGACTTTATGGAACCTACCGCCCTGGCGCGCCCGCCTGCACAGGCGGGAACAGGGTTTCTTCAACAATGCCGGTGAGCTTGCGGATCACCTCGGACTGCCCGGGCGCAGCCGCGGGTCCGCCACCAGCGGAGCTCCTGCCAACTCGGCGATCACACAGTCGGGCGGATGCCCTGCACGTCAGCGGGCGCGGCTTGCCAGGGCTCCATCGAGGAACTCCAGGTGCGCGGGCTTCACGGCCACAGCATCGCCCGAGTATTCGGGGTGCTTGGCGAGGAACTTCTTGATGAAGGGGCAGACGGGAACAATGCCCACGCCCGCCTTGACCGTCTCGTCCAGGGCAACGGTGGCGAGCTGGCCCGCAAGGCCCTGTCCGCCGTATTCCTCGTTGATCACCGTGTGGTAGAAAATCCGCTGCGGCGAGGCGCCGCCGTCGTACTCCTTGTACGCTGCCTTGCCAATCACATTGCCGGCGTCGAGGATCTCGAAGCGGTCGCGGTCGGGGTTGTGGCGGACGGTGATGTCACTCAAGGGGATCTCCTTCGATGCGGTGTGTCCTTCAGCCTAACCTCAGCCGAAGGGCATCTATTTCCGCACCCGTCCCTTACCGGACAGCACCGTCCGCCGCCCCGCTGACGGCGGCGCCGCCTTGCCCCGTTTCGGCCTAGCTCAGGTAACCGTTCGGATTGAGGACGTACTTGGTGGCCGCACCGGCGTCGAACTCCGCGTAGCCCTGGGGCGCCTCCTCAAGCGTGATGGCCTTGGCGTTCACGTTCTTGGCGATGTGCACCTTGTCGTTCAGGATGGCCATCATCAGTTGCCGGTTGTACTTCATCACAGGGCACTGGCCCGTGGTGAAGCTCAGCGACTTCGCCCAACCGGTACCCAGGCTCAGGCTCAGGGCACCCTTCTTGGCCGCCTCGTCAACGCCGCCCGGATCGCCCGTCACGTACAGCCCCGGGATGCCCAGCGCACCGCCGGCAGCGGTGATGTCCATCAACGAGTTCAGCACCGTGGCCGGAGCTTCCTCGGCGTCCTTGCCGTGTCCGTGGCCGCGTGCTTCGAAGCCCACCGCGTCCACGCCGCAGTCCACTTCCGGTACGCCCAGGATCTGCTCGATCTGCTCCGCCGGTCCCCCCTTGGTGAGGTCCACCGTTTCGCAGCCGAAGCTGCGCGCCCGCGCCAGCCTGTCCTCGTTCAGGTCGCCAACAATCACGACGGCGGCGCCCAGCAGGTGTGCGCTGGTGGCCGCTGCCAGGCCCACGGGACCTGCGCCTGCAATGTAGACGGTGGATCCTACGCCCACTCCGGCGGTGACGGCGCCGTGGAAGCCTGTGGGGAAGATGTCCGAAAGCATGGCCAGGTCCAGGATTTTCTCCATGGCCCGGTCCTTGTCCGGGAACTTCAGCAGGTTCCAGTCGGCATACGGCACCAGCACGTAGTTGGCCTGTCCGCCCACCCAGCCGCCCATATCAACGTATCCGTAGGCGCTGCCCGGGCGGTCCGGGTTCACGTTCAGGCAGATGCCCGTCTTGCGTTCCTTGCAGTTCCGGCAACGGCCGCAGGCAATGTTGAACGGGACTGAACAAACGTCCCCGACCTTGATGAACTCAACGTCGCGGCCAACTTCCACCACTTCGCCGGTGATCTCATGCCCCAGCACCAGGTCCGGCGGTGCGGTGGTGCGGCCGCGCACCATGTGCTGGTCCGAGCCACAGATGTTGGTGGCCACTGTCTTCAGGATCACGCCATGGTTGACGGCGCGCCCGACGTTTGCCGGGTTGACGCCCGGCCCGTCCTTCAGTTCGAACGTGGGGTAGTCGATGTCGATCAGTTCGACTTTCCCTGGCCCCTTGTAGGCAACGGCTTTGTTCCCTGTCATCTTTTTCTCCTGTTATCCCACGGTTCGCCCGGTAGGGCGGCCGTGATTCATGAGTGGTGATGCACACCCCGCCGGACAGGCACCGTCCAGCATCTGCTGATGGCTGGGGATCAGTTGCCGGAGAGCTTCCTGGAGTGGGGTGGGCCCAGTCTAAGCACGGACCGCCGCCATATCTAGGGGTCGTAAGCCCGGCTGACTACCTGTTTGTGGATTGGGGGTTACGCGGGCATCCGCCTGAACCGATGACTTCCGCTGCGAAGCCTTGTAGTCTCGGCACGGAGGACGATCCAATGTCCCGACACTGACGTAAAAACAAGGGAGTGGACATGCCAGCCAACGAGGACGAAATGCAGATCCTGGACCAATGGAGCAACCGGCTGGCCCAGGCACTGCAGATCCTGGATCTGAAGGTGGACCATGATCTGCTCCTGGACCTGGCCCGTAAATCCGCCGACTCCGTGACCCATGCCGCAGCCCCGATCACCACCTTCATGGTGGGCTACGCCGCCGGGCTGGAAGCCGGCACGGGCAGCGCCGGCACCAAGGAGGCGTCAGCGACCTCCATAACGAAAGCGGCGGACGTGGCGTTCCAGCTGTGCGAGGACGGGCAGGATGGCGGCCCGGCCAGCAAGGGCTGGGCGGACACAGCGCAATAGCGGCCCCGGCCCGCAAATGCGGTGCTGGCCCGCGCCGCTTATGCGGGCGCGGGCCGCTCGTGCGGGCCAGACACCCTAGCCGGCCGCCGTCGGCTCCTCCTCGAGCGCGGTAACGGGCTCCAGCTTCACGATCACCGCTTTGGAGACCGGCGTCTGGCTGCCTTCCGCCACACTCTCCAGCGGCACCAGGACGTTCGCTTCCGGATAGTAGGCGGCCGCGCATCCCCGTGCGGACGGGTAGGACACCAGCCGGTAGTTCCGCAGGACCCGCTCCACGTTGTCCGGGTACACCCCGCGCACATCCACGTGCTGCCCGTCTTCAAGCCCCAGCTCGGCCAGGTCCTCCGGATTCACGAACACCACCTCGCGGCCCTTCTTGATCCCCCGGTACCGGTCGTTGTGGCCGTAGATGGTGGTGTTGAACTGGTCGTGCGAGCGCATGCTCTGCAGGATCAGGGTGCCGGCCGGGCGCTCCACATGCTCCAGTTCGTTCACCGTGAGCATGGCCTTGCCGGTGGGCGTGTTGAACGTGCGGGAATCGCGGGGCCCGTTGGGCAGGACGAAGCCGCCTTCCTGCCGGATCTTCCGGTTGTAGTCCTCGCAGCCCACCACCACGTGGGAAATATGCTCGCGGATCAGGTCATAGTCCTTCTGGAATCCGGCCCAGTCTGCGGAAATCTTGTCTCCCAGCACACGTTGCGCCAGCTGGCAGACAATCGCCACCTCGGAGAGCAGGTGCGGGGCCACCGGTGCAACGGTGCCGTGGGAGGCGTGTACGGCACAGACTGTGTCCTCCACCGAGACGAACTGTGGGCCGGACTCCTGCATGTCGATTTCGGTGCGGCCCAGCGTGGGCAGGATCAACGCCTCGGAGCCGGTCACGGCGTGGGAGCGGTTGAGTTTCGTTGAGATCTGGACGGAGAGGTCCGTGCCGGCCATTGCCGACTCGGCAGCCCGGGTGTCCGACATGGCACCCACGAAGTTCCCGCCCATCGCGATGAAAACCTTGATCCCGCCGTCGCGCATCTGCCTAATGGTTTCCACCGCGTCCGCCCCGTGCTCCCGCGGCGGTTCGAAGCTGAACTCCTTGCCCAGGGCGTCCAGGAACGCCGGCGGCATCTGCTCCCAGATGCCCATAGTGCGGTCCCCTTGGACGTTGCTGTGCCCGCGGATGGGTGAGGCGCCCGCGCCGGGCTTGCCGATGTTGCCGCGCAGCAGCAGCAGGTTGATGATCTCCTTGATGGTGGCCACACCCTTTTTGTGCTGGGTGATGCCCATGGCCCACGTGATGATGACCTTCTCCGCACGGAGGTAGCGGTCGGCCAGTTCGTCGATTTCCTCGGCCCGCAGGCCGGTGGCTTCCAGGACCGCTGCCTCGTCCAATTCGGCAAGGTGCGCCCGAAGCTCCTCGAGGCCCTGGCAGTGTTCTTCGAGGAACTGATGGTCCAGCACGGTTCCTGGGTTGGCGGCCTCGGCGTCGAGGACCCGCCGGGACACCGCCTGCAGCAGCGCCATGTCCCCGCCGATCCGGATATGGAGGAACTGGTCCGCCAGATCGGTGCCGCGGCCGATGATGCCCTTGACCTTCTGCGGGTTTTTGTAGCGCATCAGCCCGGCTTCGGGCAGCGGGTTGACCGCCACGATGCTTGCACCCGCTTCCTTCGCCTCCTCCAGTGCGGTGAGCATCCGCGGATGGTTGGTTCCAGGGTTCTGGCCCATGATGATGATCAGGTCAGCCTTGGCGAAGTCGTCATAGGAAACCGTGGCCTTGCCCACGCCGATGGTCTGGCCCATGCCCCAGCCGGAGGACTCGTGGCACATGTTGGAGCAGTCCGGCAGGTTGTTGGTGCCGTACCCGCGGATGAACAGCTGGTAGAGGAAGGCAGCCTCGTTCGACGTGCGGCCGCTGGTGTAGAAGGCTGCCTGGTCCGGGCTGGGCAGGGACTTCAGCTTGTCCGCGATGATCCCGAACGCTTCGTCCCAGCTGACGGGCCGGTAGCGGTCCTCCCCGGCGGGCTTGTACACCGGCTCGGTCAGGCGTCCCTGCATGCCCAGCCAGTATTCGGAGCGCTGCAGCAGTTCGCTGACGGGGTGCTCCTGCCAGAAGTCGGAGCCAATCACCACCGGGGTGGCCTCCCACGTCACGGCCTTGGCGCCGTTTTCGCAGAATTCGAACGTCTTGCGGTGGCCCGGGTCCGGCCACGCGCAGCTCATGCAGTCGAACCCGTCCTTCTGGTTCAGCGCCAGGAGTGTCTTCCTGGACCGTTCCAGGCCCATGTGCTTCAGAGCCGGCTGCATGGAATGGTAGACGCCCGGCACTCCCGCTGCCCATGTCTTCGGGTGGCCGCTGACTTCAATGTCGGATTCGTCGGCCTCTTCAACTTCGGGATTCTTGCGCGTCACGGCTGGTTCTCCTTGCGTTCTGCAGGCGCGGCCATCTTCCGATGTTTCGGCGGGCCGGTTCCGTTCCCACACTTGTTCAGGGTGGCGGGGAAGTCAAGGAGGCGGCTCCCCTGCCCGGCGGGCAGCATGGGCAACGGACGACGGCGGCACGCGGCTGGCGTTAGGCTGGTTACCTTGGCTGAAGCAAGCGGCCGGAGGAACCTCTCTGTGCGGAGCGCCCCCATGTCCGACGATCTTGCCCTTGCCGCCCTCGCGGCATCCTCTTTCTCCCTCCCCCGCCTGCGGGACGGCCAACTGGCCGGCATGGCAGCCCTCGCCGCCGGCCGCGACGTCCTGGCCGTCATGCCCACCGGCTATGGCAAGTCCGCGATCTACCAGGTCGCGGCGCAGCACCTGCACAGCACCACGGGACGTCCCGCCGTCGTGGTCTCCCCGCTCATTGCCCTGCAGGAGGACCAGTTGGAGGGGCTGGAAGCGGACCTGGGTCCGGGTGCGGCGGTGGCCGTCAACTCCTCCCGCAGCGATTCCGAGGTGGAGGCGGCCTGGCAGGCGATGGAAAGCGGCACGGCCACCTTCCTGTTCCTGGCCCCGGAGCAGCTGGCTAAGCACAAGACCGTGGACCGCATCGCAGCCCTGGGCATTTCCCTGTTCGTGGTGGACGAGGCCCACTGCGTCTCGTCCTGGGGCCACGATTTCCGCCCCGATTACCTCGGCCTGGGCCACGTCCGCGAACAGCTCGGCAATCCTCCCGTTGCCGCCCTCACCGCCACCGCATCACCCCCGGTCCGGGACGAAATCGTGGAACGGCTGCGCATGAAGGACCCGCTGGTCCTGGTCCGCGGATTCGACCGGCCCAACATCAGGCTGGACGTCGTGCGCCACCACGAGGACAAGGACAAGCGCAAGGCCGTGCTGAAGCAGGTGGCCGCCCTGGCCCAAAACGGGCATGGGCTCCTCTACGCCGCCACCCGCAAGGACACCGGGAAGTACGCCGCCAAGCTGTGCAGGGAGGGGCTGCGCGCGGAGGCTTACCACGCCGGCCGTTCCGCGGCGGACCGGGAGCACATCCACGAACAGTTCCTGGACGATCAGCTCGACGTGGTGGTGGCCACTACTGCTTTCGGCATGGGGATCGATAAACCCAACGTGCGCTTCGTGGTCCATGCGGATATTCCGGAGTCGCTGGACTCCTACTACCAGGAGATCGGCCGGGCCGGACGTGACGGGGAATCGTCGGCCGCGGTTCTCCACTACCGGTCAGAGGACCTGGGGCTGCGGAAGTTCTTCGCCACCCACTCCCCGGATCCCGACTCGCTGCTGGCTCTGCTGAAAGTACTGAAAGCAGCGGGCGGGCCCACGCCCAAGTCATCGTTGCCTGATCTCACGGGGCTTCCCGCCCGGCGCATCACCGGACTGCTGAACCAGCTGGAGGAAACCGGCGCCGTGGCACTTGGCAAGCGCGGTGTCCGGCTGGCTTCCAAAGCCAAGCTGCCCGCCCTGGTGCGCGGCGCCGTCGAACTCGCCGAAGCCCGCCAGCGCGTTGACCAGTCCCGGCTCACCATGATGCGCGCCTACGCCGAGGCGGACGGCTGCCGCCGCCAGTTCCTGCTGGGCTATTTCGGCGAGGAGCTGGCGGAGGCGTGCGGCAACTGTGATGCCTGCGCCGACGCCGCCCGGCACCCCGCAAGTGACAGGGCGGACGACGGCGGCGCAGCCTCGGGTGGCCGGGCGGCGGAACCGTTCCCGCTCCAGTCTGCCGTGGTCCACAAGGTGTGGGGACCGGGCCTGGTGATGCGGCACGAGGACGACGTCATCACCATCCTGTTCGAACACGAGGGCTACAAGACCCTCTCGCGCGCAGCCGTTGTGGAACACGAACTCCTGAAGCCGGCATAGGTGGGTAGGCTTTAAGGAGACTCCGACGAAAGGCCCGCAGCATGGAAGTACCTGCTTATGTTTGGACCCTGACCATTGCCGGGATCGTGGGCCTGCTGGCTTTCGATTTCTTCTTCCATGTGCGCAAGGCCCACACGCCCACCCTCAAGGAAGCTGCCGTCTGGTCCTCGATCTATGTGGGCATCGCGGTGCTCTTCGGACTGGGCGTACTGCTGTTTGGCGGACCCACGATGGGTACCGAATACTTCGCCGGATACATCACGGAGAAGGCACTGTCCGTGGACAACCTCTTCGTGTTCCTGATCATCATGGCCAGCTTCCGGGTACCCCGCGCGGACCAGCAGAAGGTGCTGCTGTTCGGCATCGTCTTCTCCCTGATCGCCCGCACGGGATTCATCCTCCTGGGCGCTGCGCTGATCAACAGCTTCGCGTGGGTGTTCTACATCTTCGGCCTGATCCTGCTGATCACTGCAGGCAACCTGCTCAAGCCGGGCAGCCACGACGACGACTCCGAGGGCCTGGTGGTCCGGCTCGCCAAGAAGTTCCTGCCGGCGTCGGAACACTACGACGGCGACAAACTGTTCACCGTTGAGAACGGGAAGCGCGTCCTGACCCCGATGCTCCTGGTGATGGTGGCAATCGGCGGTACGGACATCCTGTTTGCGCTGGACTCCATCCCGGCGATCTTCGGCCTGACCCAGAACGTCTTTATCGTCTTCACGGCCACGGCGTTCTCCCTCATGGGCCTGCGCCAGCTCTACTTCCTGATCGACGGACTGCTGGACCGGCTGATCTTCCTGTCCTACGGCCTCGCCGTCATCCTGGGTTTCATCGGCGTGAAGCTCATCCTGCACGCCCTGCACGAGAACACCCTGCCGTTCATCAACGACGGCGAGCACGTCAGCGTGGTGGAGGTCAGCACGGGCGTTTCGCTAAGCGTCATCCTCGGCGTCCTGGTGATCACGGTCCTGGCGTCCATCTTCAGCCCCAAGGGCAAGGCCAAGAATGCCGTTTCCGGCGCCCGGCGGCACGCCGTCGAGTACCTGGACCTCAACTACGAGACGGACATGAACGAGCGGGATAAGATCTTCGCCGCGATGTGCCGCGAGGAGAACGAGATCCGCAAGCTTCCGGAGAAGTACAAGCGGCTCATCCGCAACGAGACCGAGTTCCTGGACCTGCTGCGGAAAGCCCACGACGAACACGACAAAGCCCGGGTGCGGGCGGCCGCCGAAAACTGATCGTCCCACCCAACTAGGTAGCAGTAAGTGTCGTTTTGAGGGCTCAGAACGACACTTGCTGCTACCTACTTTGAAGCTTGTCTGTTTGTCAGTGCCCCTTGCTACGTTTGGACCAGGCCAGGGGAACAGTCCCTGGTTCTGGCAATAACAGCCTGGCGATGACAACCCGGCTGTCGATGGGGAGGCCCCGTGTTCTTGCTCGAAGCCGCAGCGGCCGGCGCGCCGCCGGACCTGGTGTTTTCGGCCAGCGACCTGGTTGCCGCCAGCGAGTGTGAGTACCGCACGCTCCGGATCCTTGACGAGAAGCTGGGCCGCACTCCCAAGGCGGAGTTCCCCGCGGACGAGATGCAGGTCCGCGCCGGCGAGCTGGGCGACCGGCACGAGCAGACCGTCCTGGCCAGCCTGGTTGCACGGTACGGAGAGTGGGATGCCAGCCGCGGCGCCGGCGTCTATTCGCTCGAACGCGGCCAGAACCTGCGCGGGGACCTGCAGGCCAAGCATGCGGAGACCGAGCTCGCCCTGCGGTCCGGGGCTGACGTGGTGTTCCAGGCTACCTTCTTTGACGGGGAGTTCCTGGGCTACGCGGACTTCCTGGTCAACGAGGCCGCGGGCACAGGCAGCCCGGGCCGGTACGAGGTCTGGGACACCAAACTTGCCCGGCACGCCAAGGTGGGCGCCCTCCTGCAGCTGGCGGCCTACGGCGACCAACTGCTAGGGATGGGGCTGGACCCCTCGCCGGTGGTCACCCTGGTCCTAGGGACCCGCGTGGGCGAAGACTGGCTCCGCAGCAGCCACTCCCTTCCCGACCTGTTGCCGGTTTTCCGTGAACGGCGCCGGCGCTTCCGCGAGCTGACCGCGGAGCACAGGGCAGGTGACGCCACTGTGAAGTGGCAGCAACCGGGGATCGTCCACTGCGGCCGGTGCGACTACTGCGCCGAGCAGGTCCAGGCGCACCGGGACCTGTTGATGGTGGCGGGAATGTCCGTGGTGCAGCGGAAGAAGCTGCACGCGGCAGGCATCAGCACCATCGATGAACTGGCGGCGATGCCTGCCGCGGACGCCAGGAATTCCGTGGTCCGGCTGCGGGCCCAGGCGCGGATGCAACTGGGTCTGGACGCCGTGGCGGGGTCCCGGACCTTCACCAAGGACGGCGGGCCCCACACCGTCTCGTTCGCCGTCCTGCCTGACAACACCATAGGGTTGCTCCCACCGTCCAGCCCGGGGGACATCTTCTTCGACTTCGAGGGCGATCCCCTCTGGCAGGATCCGGCTACCGGCGCCTGGGGCATCGAGTACCTGTTCGGCGTTGTTGAGGCGCCGGACGCGGACCATCTCGGCGATCCCGTGTTCCGCCCGTTCTGGGCCCATTCCCGGTCCGAGGAGCGCCGCGCCTTCCTGGACTTCCTCGCGTACGTGGAAGAACGCCGCGCCCGCTACCCGGACATGCACGTCTACCATTACGCCGCCTATGAAAAGACGGCCCTGCGCAACCTCTCCCTGGCGCACCAGGCCGGGGAGGACACCGTGGACTCCTGGCTGCGGGAAGGGCTGCTGGTGGATCTCTACGCCACGGTCCGGCAGTCGCTGCGCATCTCTGAGGCGTCCTACTCCATCAAGAAACTGGAACCGCTGTACATGGGCAGCAACCTTCGCTCGGGTGACGTCAAAGACGCCGGCGCGTCCGTGGTGGCCTACGCCGCCTACTGCGCGGCCAGCGACGCGGGGGATCACGCCGAGGCAGGAAAGGTCCTGGCGTCCATCTCCGACTACAACCACTACGACTGCCTGTCCACGCTCCGGCTTCGGGACTGGTTGCTGGACGTCGCCAGGCAGGCCGGCAGGTTGGCAGCCGTAGAGGCCGAGACCCGCCAGCCAGCGGCGGCAGGGGAAGCGGCTCAGGAAACGAAACAGGAAACACTCCCGGAAGCGGCTCAGGAAAAGCCTGAGGAAACCGCTCTGCGCGAATACCTGGCAGGCCTGCCGGAGGACCGGGCCTGGACTGACGACGAACGCGCCATCGCCATGGTGGCCGCCGCCACCGGCTACCACCGCCGCGAACGCAAGCAGTTTTGGTGGCAGCACTTCGACCGGGTGGAGGCACCGGTCGAGAGCTGGGCGGACCAGCGGAACGTGTTCCTGGTGTCGTCGGCGGAGGTTGCCTCGGACTGGGCGCTGGCCAAACCCCGGGAACGGATGCGTACCCGGACGCTCCGGCTGCGCGGCACCATGACGGAGGGCTCGGACTTCCGCGCGGACTCCACGTGGTGCCGGCTGTACGAAGCGCCGCCACCGGAAGGCATGGCCGCCCCGGATGCTGCTCCCGGCGCACGGGCTTTCTCCTTTGGAACGAGGATCAGCGACGTCGCCCCGGCGCCTGACAACCCGGAGCACACCATCATCACCGTTGCCGAGCGGGAGACCGGAAAGGTGGCCGCATACCCGCACCTTCCGGTCGCCCTCACCGAGGACCAGCCGCTGGCCACCACCAGCATTGAGGCTGCCATCGCCGAGCTTGCCCGCAGGGTTGGTTCCTCCGTGCCGTCGCTGCCAGCCCACCCCGGCCTGGACATCCTGCGGAGAAAGGCCCCGCGGTTCCGCACGCTCCCCGGCCCGGTGGAGGTACGCCATGACACCGTGGGCTCCCCGGATTACGCCGCGGCCATCACGGCATCCCTCCGGGATCTTGAGCACTCCTACCTGGCCGTCCAGGGTCCACCCGGAACCGGAAAGACGTACGTGGGCGCCCACGTCATCGGCAGCCTGGTGGCCGGCGGCTGGAAGATCGGCGTGGTGGGCCAGTCGCATAACGTGGTGGAAAACCTGCTCTGCCGTGCCATCGACACGGGCGGCGTCTCCCCCTCGGCCGTGGCCAAGAAGCTGGCTGCGCCGCACGACGTCCCCTGGACCCGGACGGCCGACGGCGACGTCGCCCAGCTGCTCGCATCGCCCGGCGGCTGCCTGGTGGGCGGAACCGCGTGGACCATGACGGGCAAGGAAGTCCCGGCGGGCTCGCTGGACCTGCTAATGATCGACGAGGCCGGACAGTTTTCGCTGGCCAATACCCTTGCCGTTGCGCGGGCGGCCAAGCGGCTCCTCCTGCTCGGTGATCCGCAGCAGCTGCCCCAGGTCACCCAGGGCGCCCACCCGGAGCCGGTGGATGAATCGGCGCTGGGCTGGCTGGCCGCTGGGCATGCCACCCTGCCTGCCAGCCTTGGCTACTTCCTGGCCGACAGCTGGCGGATGCATCCGGACCTGTGCCGTGCGGTGTCACGGCTCAGCTATGAAGGAAAGCTGCAGTCCGCACCGGCAGCATCGCTGCGCAACCTCGAGGAGCTGCCGCCCGGCGTCGAGACCGTGTTCGTGGGGCACTCCGGCAATACCACTGCATCCCGGGAGGAGGCCGCCGAAGTGGTCCGGCAGGCACGGCGGCACTTGGGCCTGAAGTGGAAGCCTGGCGCCGAGAATGAGTTCCGGCCCCTCGGGCAGCAGGACCTGCTCGTGGTGGCCGCCTACAACGCCCAGGTCCACCTGGTCCGCAAGGCACTGGAGGAGGCCGGCCTTTCCCAGGTCCGGGTGGGGACGGCGGATAAGTTCCAGGGGCAGGAAGCACCCGTGGTGCTCGTGTCCATGGCGTGCTCGGCCGTGGCTGAAGCACCGCGGGGAGCGGAGTTCCTGCTGAACAGGAACCGGATCAATGTTGCGGTGTCGCGGGGGCAGTGGCGGGCAGTCATCATCCGCTCCGCCGAGCTCACGAGCTACATGCCGCACCGGCCCGCAGCCCTGGAGGAGTTGGGCGCGTTCCTGGGCCTTAGCTCGCGCGCCTGACGGGAAATACCGGTCAGCGGGCCCTGAACCCGCGGAAGTTGCCTTGCGCTGCGGAGAGCGAGTCCTCAACCCGCTCCACCCGGCCGGGGGTGTTCCGGGAATTCAGCCAGTCGAGAAGCGCCCGGACCTGTGGCTCGGGGCCCTCGGCAACCACGGCGACCGAACCGTCGCCGAGATTCGTCACTTCGCCTGCCAGGCCCAGTTCCTCCGCTTTGCCCATGGTCCAGAAGCGGAAGCCCACCCCCTGCACCATGCCGAAAACGCGCGCCTCCAGCCGGACGGCATCCCCTTCAGGCGTGCCCGCCGCAGCGTCGTTGTCCGGCCCCTCAGTCGCTCCGGATGACGGACCTGCGTGCCTCGCCATGGTGCCTCCCCTGAGTCGGCGCCGTCCCTCCCAACTAGGTAGCAGCGAGTGTCGTTTTGAGCCTCCAAAACGACACTTAGCGCTACCTAGTTGGGCTGAAGGGCAACCCGTTAGTTGATGGTGATGTCGCGGGTGCTGTGGTTGTAGCGGATGGTGACGGTGCCGCCGGCGTGGTGCAGTTCGTGGTTGGGGCCGTCGAACGTGCCGTAAGCGCCGTAGTTCTCATCCCAGGAGCGGTTGATGGCGATCTTGAAGGTGTAGAAACCGGCGGGAAGTTCGGCGCTCTTCTTCCAGATCTGGTCCAGGAAGTCGAATTCCATCTGCGCTTCGTCGTACTGCGGAGCCCAGTTTTCGGGCGCACCCAGGATGGTGTTGAAGTCACCGGCAACAGCCACGGCTTCGGGCTGCGGGTGCGTCTCGACGTCCGCGTCCTCAAACGCCTCGGGCGCTGCGGGGGCAGCAGCTGCCTCCGTCGTGGCCGGGGCCTTGCCCTTGCGGACAGCCTTCACCACGGGTTCCACGGCGTCCTCAAGTACCTTGGCTGCCTTGCCAACGGCGGCGGCGGCCTTCTTGGCAGGTGTCTTCTTAGTGGCCTTTTTGGGTTCCGCGGCGGCAGCTGCCGTTTCGGGAACCGCGGTGGTCTTCCGGACGAAGCCCTCAGGAGCAGTGGGAACCTGGACGTCGGCAGGGATGGGCGTGCCGGCGTCGAGCGCGCTGGCGAAGGAAACCGCATCCGGGAAGGCGACCGTGGCGCGCATGCCTTCGTCGGTGATGGTCCAGCCGGAGCGGCCCTTGACCAGCCAGCCGGCCTTGACCAGCTTTGCCGTGGCCGAGGTGAGCGTCTTGTGGCCGCGGGGAATGCCGCCGCTGAGCAGCTCGGCCTCATGCTCATTGAACGGCACCCTGGCCGTTGCCTCGGCGAGGACCTGGCCCGCGTTCAGTGCATCGCCGGACCACACACCTTCGGTCAGGACATCCAATACGGTCTTGAGTCGAAGGAAGGTGTTTTCTGCGGTGGACTTGGCCATGATTCCCCTTTATAAAAGCGATCGGTCTTAGGCATCTTGCCAACTGCCCGTTAAATCGCGCGACTTGAAATGGTTAACACTGCGTGTCGTGACCGACTATTAAGCGGACGTCCCAACAAGTGAGGCTGAGGTCTCGGGAAACGGGCTGGCTGCACAACCCCTGAGCGCTGACATGGGTGCCGCACTGCACTTCCCAGACACGCCTGCGGCACCCAGTTTAGCGGTACGACGGCACTGCTGTTGCCTCGGACACGTTACGGGTGCGCCACATCCCCGCTATTCAGTTCATCCAGCAGCTCAGCCTTCCGCTCCTCGGAAGCAAAGGACGAGTGGATGGAGTTCGCGGCGAGCCTGGCCTTGTCGAAGTCAGAGAGCTCAAAGACCGCCCCAAGCTGGGCAAAGTTATCATCCACGTAGCCGCCAAAGTAGGCCGGATCATCGGAGTTCACGGACACGTTCAGGCCGGCTGCCAGCATGGCGGGAAGGGGGTGGTCTGCCAGGGTGTCCACAGCCCGGAGCCGGACGTTGGAGAGCGGGCACACCGTCAGCGGGATGCGGGCACCCACGAGGCGCTCCACCAAATCCGGGTCGTCCATGCAGCGGATGCCGTGGTCGATCCGCTCCACGCCCAGGATGTCCAGGGCCTCGATAATGTACGACGCCGGCCCCTCCTCCCCTGCGTGCGCGGTCAGCCGCAGCCCTGCCTCGCGGGCTTTCGCATAGAGCCGCTCGAACTTGGACGGCGGGTTTCCCACCTCGGCGGAGTCCAAACCAATGGCAGCAATCGGAGCGTTCATGGCCAGCAGGCCGTCCAGGACCTCCAGCGCGGATTCCTCGGAGAGGTCACGCAGGAAGGCCGCAATCAGCAGCGTGGAGATCCCGAACTCCTCCTGGGACGTGGCCAGGACGGACGCAACGCCGTTGACGCACGTTTCCAGCGGGATTCCGCGCGAGAGGTGCGCCTGCGGGTCCATCATGATTTCGGCATGCCGCACCCCTGCGGCAGCGGCCCGCTCAAGGTAGGCGCGGGTCATATCGGCGAAGTCCTGCTCCGTCTGCAGCACGGCCATGTTCGCGTAGTACAGGTCGAGGAAGGACTGCAGGTCCGTGAACTCGTACCTTTCCCGGAGCTCGTCCAGGCCTGCATACGGGAGCGCGATGCCGTTCCGCTCCGCGAGCGCGAAGATCAGCTCCGGCTGGAGGGTTCCCTCAATGTGCAGGTGCAGCTCGGCCACCGGAAGGATCCTGGCGGGGACTTCCAGCTCTGCTGCGTCCAGTTCTGTTTCGGGCACGGCAGTGCCGCCGGCAAAGTTATCCATCGGGTCAGGATAATGCCCCGCGCCGGAATCACCACTAGAGTCGAACCAATGCAGAACGCTAAGCACGCTGATGACCTGCAGTACCCGGTTCCTGCCCCGGCCACCGACGGCTTTGTCCGGGTCCGGGGAGCCCGCGAAAACAATCTCCGCAACGTGGATGTGGATGTCCCGCGCGATGCGATCGTGGCGTTCACCGGCGTCTCCGGGTCCGGCAAGTCCTCCCTGGCGTTCGGCACCATCTATGCCGAGGCCCAGCGGCGCTACTTCGAATCCGTCGCCCCGTACGCCCGCCGCCTGATCCAGCAGGGGCACAACCCCAAGGTGGAGCTGATCAGCGGGCTGCCGCCCGCCGTCGCCCTTCAACAGCGCCGCGGCGCTCCCAGCAGCCGGTCCACGGTGGGAACCGTCACCACACTCTCCAACTCCCTCCGCATGCTGTTCTCGCGGGCGGGAACGTACCCGGCCGGCAGCACCCAGCTGGACTCTGACGCCTTCTCCCCCAACACCGCCGCCGGCGCCTGCCGGGAATGCCACGGCCTGGGCGTCGCGCACACCGTGACAGAGTCCTCGCTGGTCCCGGATCCGTCCCTGACCATCCGCGACGGCGCCATCGCGGCCTGGCCGGGCGCCTGGCAGGGAAAGAACCTGAGGGACATCCTCACCCACCTGGGCTACGACGTCGACGTCCCGTGGCGCAAGCTGCCCAGAAAACACCGTGACTGGATCCTCTTCACCGAGGAACAGCCCGTGGTGGAGGTGACCCCGCAGCGCGACCGCGTGGCCAAACCCTACAAGGGGCGGTTCTGGAGCGCCAGGAGCTATGTCCTCCATACGCTGGCTGATTCGCAGAGCGCCTCCATGCGTGACCGCGTGCTGGCCTACATGGAGTCCGGGCCGTGCCCCCGCTGTTCCGGGACGGGCCTGGTGCCCGAGGCCCTGGCCGTCACGTTTGCGGGCAGGACCATTGCGGAACTCAACGGGCTCCCCATGGTGGAGCTCGCCGAGGTTGTCCGTCCCACCGCTGTATTGGACGACGCCGGCACGGCCTCCCGCACTCAGCTTTCCGGAGAGTCCAACGAGGTGGCTGTGGCCATCACCCGGGACCTGCTCCAGCGCATCACGGTCCTGCTGGACCTCGGGCTCGGTTACCTGGCGCTCGGCCGGGCCACCCCCACCCTTTCGCCGGGCGAGATGCAGAGGCTCAGGATTGCCACGCAGCTGCGGTCCGGCCTGTTCGGTGTGATCTACGTGCTGGATGAGCCATCCGCCGGGCTTCATCCGGCCGACGCCGAGCCGCTCCTGGAGGTGCTCGAGCAGCTGAAGTCCTCTGGCAACTCGGTGTTCGTGGTGGAACACAACATGGATGTGGTGCGCAGGGCGGACTGGCTGGTTGACGTGGGCCCCCGCGCCGGCGAAGGCGGCGGCGAAGTGCTCTACAGCGGGCCGGTTGGCGGCCTCGCCGCGGTTGAGGAGTCCGTCACCAGGCCGTTCCTGTTCGATGACGGCGGATCCGTCCCGCGCGGCGGTTCCGGTGCCGGCCGGGCCAGGGAACCTGAGGAATGGCTGGAGCTGAAGGACATCACCCGGCACAACCTTCGCGGGCTGGATGCCGAGTTCCCCCTGGGCGTGCTGACGGCGGTCACCGGGGTGTCCGGCTCCGGCAAGTCCACGCTGGTGAGCAAGGTCCTGGGCGAGGCTGTCGGCTCCGGACTCAGGACCCCCGTGGAGCAGGATGGGGCCGCGGAGCCCCTGGAGCTGGGCAGCGTCCTCGGCAGCCACCGCATTGACCGCCTGGTGACTGTGGACCAGAAGCCCATCGGCCGGACCCCGCGGTCCAACCTGGCCACCTACACCGGGCTGTTCGACGCCGTCCGCAAGGAATTCGCCGCCACGGAGCAGGCCAAGGCCCGCGGCTTCGGCGCCGGGAGGTTTTCCTTCAACGTGGCAGGCGGGCGCTGCGAAACCTGCCAGGGCGAGGGATTCGTCGCCGTCGAACTGCTCTTCCTGCCCGGCAGCTACGGCCCGTGCCCGGAGTGCGCCGGGTCCCGCTACAACCCTGAGACCCTTGAGGTGCAGTACCGCGGGCGGGACATCGCCGAGGTCCTGGCCATGACGGTTGATGCCGCATCCGGGTTCCTGGCTGCCGTGCCCGCTGCGGCCAGGAGTCTCAAGAGCCTGCGGGATGTTGGCCTGGGCTACCTGCGGCTGGGGCAGCCGGCCACGGAGCTCTCAGGCGGGGAGGCCCAGCGCATCAAGCTGGCCACCGAGCTGCAGCGGGCACAGCGCGGCCACAGCCTCTACCTCCTGGATGAACCCACCACCGGCCTGCACCCCGCCGACGTGCAGCTCCTGATGGCACAGCTCCATGGCCTGGTGGACGCCGGCAACTCAGTGGTGGTGGTTGAACACGACATGGCCGTGGTTGCCGGCGCCGACTGGGTCATTGACCTCGGCCCGTCAGGAGGGGACAAGGGCGGCCGGATCATGGCAACCGGGACACCTGCCGCCGTCGCCCTTTCCGCCGAAAGCCGCACCGCCCCGTACCTGGCAACCGCGCTCGGTCAGGGAACCACCAGCTAACGCCCAGAAACATCTCGATTTGATAACGGCAGCGCAATGTCTTAGCGTAAAAGGCATGCCCGCCGCTGGCGGACCCATGAATGCCCGGTGCTGCCTTCACCACAACTGCCCAGCAGGCAGCCACCGAAACGACCTCTATTCGTCAGGGGCGGGCAGTGGCGCAATGATCTCCGGGGACGGAAGCAGCGCAGGTGGCCTTCAGGAGCATCACCCATCATGAAAAACACCAAATTCCGTACTGCCGCACGCCGCGGAGCAACTGTAGCCGCCATCTCCGCTGCAGGCCTGGCTCTCTCAGCCACCGCTGCCAACGCCACCACCAGCGCCTCCACGTGGGATGCCCTGGCACAGTGCGAGAGCAGCGGCAACTGGTCCATCAACACCGGCAACGGCTACTCTGGCGGCCTGCAGTTCAGCCCCACCACTTGGGCTGCCTTCGGCGGCACGGGTTCCGCCGCTGACGCCAGCCGCGAGCAGCAGATCGCCGTAGCTGAGCGGGTCCAGGCATCGCAGGGCTGGGGCGCCTGGCCCTCCTGCTCCGCCCAGCTGGGCCTGAGCGGCAGCGGCACTGGCGTTGCGCCGCAGTCCGTTCCGGTCCAGAGCGCACCAGTGCAGGCGGCTCCGGTCCAGGCTGCACCGGTGCAGCAGAGCGCACCCGCCGTGCAGGCGGCTCCGGTTGCGAAGCACGTGACGGCCGTGGCCCTCAGCGGAGAGACCTACACGCTGCAGGCCGGGGACACGTTGAGCACCGTGGCTGAGAAGCTGGGGATCGCGGGCGGCTGGCAGCACCTTGCCGACGCCAACCTGGACACCATTGCGGATCCCAACCTTGTATTCGCGGGACAGGTCATCCAGCTTCCGGCCTAGTGCCTGTGAGGCTGCTGCCCTCCGGGGCACCAAAATCAGGTCGGCGATAGACAAATTCCGTTGACCGCTTACGACGCCGGCGCGCCCCCACAAGGGGATGTGCCGGCGTCGTTCTTTAACGCTTGTAAGCCGCAGCCAGGGACGGGGCCTTAGGCGCCGGCGGGCAGTTCCCGGACGATCCGCACCTTCCAGGCTGAATCGTCGCTGGTGTCCAGCAGGGCGACTGTGCCGTGGGCCAGGTTGAGGGCAACGCGCTTGGCGGCGAGCAGCTCAAGGTAGAGGTGCTCGTTCATCCTTGCGGGGGTATCGATCATGTATTTCACGGCGTCGCGGACCTTGCGGTAGTTCGCGCTGCTTTCCCGGTGCTTGTGCAGCTCCAGGGCTGAGCGCTGCTTCAGCCGCGGCTCGTGCCGGTTCAGCCAGCTGACGGCGGCGTGGACGGCAACCACGAGGGTGAGCGAAACGCCGTAGATCCACCAGCCGCTCGAGAGCAGGAACAGAGGCAGGTTTCCGACGGCCACGATGGCGATCACAATGCGGAGCGCGGCGATGCGGCGCATGGTCAGGGCGACTGCGGCCATGCCGTCGCGGAAGCGGTGCTGTTCCTTGCGGGCCGCGGCGGGATCAAGGGTGAACTCGTCAAGGACAAGGATGCCCTTTGCCTCCGGGCCCAGCATCTGCCCGTAGCGGGGCAGCGCGGGGGTGGCGGCGGTGGTCTTTTCAGGAGTTGATGTCATGAGGGAGCTTCCAAAACGCTGGGGTGGTTGCGGTGATCTTAGTGGGTGAAGATCACTTACGTATGCATAGGTCCACTATGTGAACATCCAGGCCGTTCGCATGTGGTCCGTGGCACTGCAATTGGCACATCCGCCGGGTGCCGTCAGACTGAAGGGATGCAAACCTTCCTCCCGTACCCTGATTTCCGGCAGAGCGCCGCTGCCCTGGACACCGCCAGGCTGGGCAAGCAGCGCGTTGAGGCGCTGCAGACACTGCGTGCCCTGGTGATTCCCGGCTACGGCTGGCAGACCCACCCGGCCATCCGGATGTGGATGGGGTACGTGCCGGCCCTCACCATGTACGGGCTGGCAATGGTTGACGAGTGGACCAAGCGCGGGCACCCGGACAACACCCGGGCCAACATCGCGGAGTTCGCGCCGCAGGCAGCCCACCCGGACTACGCGGCGAAGATTCCCATGCCGCCGTGGCTTGGCGACCCGGATTTCCACCTGAGCCACCGCTCCAAGCTGGTGCGCAAGGAACCCAAGTTCTACACCCCGGTCTTCGCGGATGCGATACCGGAGATGGACTACGTCTGGCCGGAGCCGCGGCATGAGTTCCTGCCGCAGGAGCCTGAGGGTGACATCCTGTGGATCCTCAGGTCCCCGCACGACGACGTCGATCCCCAGACGCTCGAAACCGTGGCCCTTCCGCCGGTGAACGGGAGCACCGCTGCCGCCGCTGATGCGCCGGGTGCGGACGGGGACTACTCCCCCGTGTTCGTCGACGACGGGTCCCGGCGCCCGTCCCGGCAGTCCCGCAAAGCACCGCCCAAGCAGCTGGTGAAAAAGCCCACCCGCAAGCGGCTGGCGCAGGAGGAGGCATTCTCCACCCTTCCCGGAAAGACGCCCGTTGCCGTCCCGTTCGAGCATGGTGCGAAGTTCGCGGTGGGGCAGGTCGTGGGCCGGCCCATCACGCTGGAGGACGGCAGGTTCGGCAGGAACTTCACGGTCACCGAAGTCATCGACCGTTCCGCGTTCACCTATCCGGCGCTCCTGCAGGACCCGCGCGTGTTCTTCCCGGTGGAGGCACCGTAACCATGACCATCCTCCTAGCCGGCTGTGGTGACCTCGGGACCGAGGCAGGGCTGCGGTTCCACGCGCTGGGCCACCGGGTGGTGGGCTGGCGCCGCTCCCCCGCAAAGCTGCCGTCCGCCATCGAAGGTGTCGCGGCCGATCTGGGCGCGCCGGAACTGCCGCCGGTTCCCGCCGACACCACCACCGTCGTCATAGCCGTTGCTGCCGATTCGCCCTCCGAGGAGGCGTACCGCGCGAGCTATGTGGATGGACTCACCCACGTCCTCGACGCCCTGGAACGCGACCACGTACAGCCGGGCCGGATGCTCTTTGTCTCCTCCACGGCCGTATACGGGGACGCCGCCGGTGGCTGGGTGGACGAACGTACGCCGCCTGCGCCGGGCGGATTTTCCGGACGCGTCCTGCTGGAAGCCGAGCAGCTCCTCCAGGCACGGTTCAGCGGCACGGCCACCACGGCCACGTCCCTCCGGCTGGGCGGCATCTATGGCCCTGGGCGCACCAGGTTGATCGACCAGGTCCGCAACGGTTCCGCCGTTGTTCCGGAGGACATCCGGTATACCAACCGCATCCACCGGGACGACGCTGCGGCTGCCATCGTCCATCTCGCCACGATGGCCGCCAATCCCGAAGCAACCTACGTTGGCGTGGACAACCATCCCGCCGATCTTGGCACGGTACTGCGGTTCCTCGCCACGGAGATGGGCCTCCCCGAACCCCCGGTGGGTGATGCCGGGCCGGCGCGGGGCGGCAACAAGCGCTGCCGCAACAGTCTCCTGCTCAGTACCGGATTCGCGTTCACCTATCCAACATTCCGGGAAGGCTACCGGGCCGTCCTCGCCGGCACCGGGGTTCGCCACCCGTAGCTCCCGCCTGGCTGCCGGTGCCGGCGCAGTGCTGCAGCCTGCCGGTGCGGCTCAGCCGGCGTCCGGACGCCAGTACCGCAGCCCGCCGCTGGTGCCGCCGTCGGGGGCGACGTCCACCACGGCATACGGGAATACCCGGCGGTCCGACTGGTCGGGTCCGCGGCCGCGCACGTCAGAACACCAGGTGCCGGTGTTGACGTACCGGGCGGCGCAGGCCCCGAGGGACGACTCCAGGGCACGGTGGGTATGGCCCGACAGGTACCAGGCCACCCCGGAACCGTGCGCCTCAAGAGTACGGGCCACCCGGACCGCCGCGGCAGGGGCCTTTCCGCCGGCGGCACTGCGCCCAGCGGCCGCGAGCGCCATGCGGGTAGCGGCCGCCGGGAGCGCGGACACGGTCCGGAACCGGGACAGGCGCGCCAAGTCCCGGACAGCCACCCCGTCGAGCCCCAGCCGGAACGACTCGGCCTGCAACAGCTCGGCGTATGCGGGCTCCCGCACGCGGCGTTCCGCCCGCTCGGACGCCAGGCAGGCCTGGGCAACCGCCCCGGCACGGCCCAGGCGCGACCTTGACTGATCAGCGTTCCAGGCGGCGAGCGGGGGCAGGTCCAGTCCGTCGGTGCCGTTGACCGCAGCGCGGAGAATATCGGGTATCCGGTGCAGCGCGTGGTGCTGGTGCCCGTGCTCGGCCACCAGCACGCGGGGGACGTGCAGGAACCACGGGTGCACCTGGACCCGTGCGGGCTCGGCCGGTGACAGCAGCGCCGCCAGGCGGGCAGCCACCGAGGGGCGGGCCAGCTCCACGTCGTGGTTGCCGCACACGAAGTGCAGCTGCACTCCCCGCGCCGCACACTCCTCCAGCGCCTGGAACGTGCCGGGATGGCGGGCGCGGATGGAGTCGAGCCGGGCCACGCTCCCGTCCCCGCTGCAGCCGGCCAGCTCGAACGTGTCGCCCACAAACGCGACGTGCTGCTGCGGACCGGAGGCTGCGAGCACCTCGCGCCGCAGGAACCCGGTCAGCACCTTGCCTGGGTACCGGGGATCGTGGTCCGTCACGCCCAGGTGGAGGTCGCTGAGGAGCAACCACCGCGCGGCGCCGCTCATATGAGCAGTCCCAGCACGCGTGGAAGGAAGAGGATCAGGTACGTCACCCACATGGCGGCAACCACCCTGGTGCCCACGGCCCGGCCGAGGATCCTTGGGCGCGCGGGCTGCCCGGTGTCCGGTTGCGTGCGCCGGACCTCGAGCGCGACGAGTGTGAAAAGCAGTGCAGCGGCCGCGAGCAGGCCCGCCAGGTCGATCAACACGTCGATCATCATGACGCCTCCCTTCGCGCGCGCGCCAGGCAGGCGAGGACGGTGATGGCGCCCATCGTGACGACGCACGCCTGCCACGACCACACAGCGAGGTAGAACATCGCCGTGGACACCGCCGTGAGGGTGGCGAGGCCAAGCGCCAGGACGAGCAGTGCGCCGAGCGCGGCGTCGGTCACCGGCGTGAGCCGGGCCAGGGCCTGCCCCGGGAGCAGGACGAGGACGGCCGTCGCCGCCACCGCCTGCAGCGGTGTCGGCAGCCCGATGAGCGTCACCAGCGACAGTGCCACCGCCGCAAGACCGAGCGCCAGGGTAAGCCGGCTGACGCTGCCGCTCATGGCGCCACCCGGTACGCGCGTGCGTCGGCGTTGCCGAAGACGAACTCCACGCCGTCCTGTGCGCCCAGCCAGTCCTCCAGTTCGGCGAAGCCGCTCTCGCTGGTGGCACCCTGCAGCACGAGGCTCGCCTCTGACGAGCGCGTGAGCAGCAGCACGGCACCGGCAGGGTTGTGCCGGGCGTAATTGTAGACGAGGGGGCCGCACACCTCCGCTGACAAGTCCGTTTGGCACAGTTCGTCGATCGTCCGGTACTTGTTCTCAAGGTAGGAGTCGCTGCGCCAAGGCGTCGGGTGGGCTGCCGAGATGATCGCGGAGCCTGGGGGCGCCAGGCGCTGTGCGGCGACGACGGCGGCCATCTCGCCGTCGGTGAAGACGTCATACTGGGCGTTCCCGAAGCGTCCTGTCACGGTCAGCATGGCTAGCAGGGAGCAGGCAAGGGCAAGTCCGGCCGCGGCTCCGGCAGGGGGGCGCCTGTTGCGATGCGTGGGAAGCAGGACCGAGCAGGCCAGGACCGCCACGAAGGGCAGCGCGAACAGCGAAACGCGGATGAGCATCTCCCCGCCGTACAGCTGTGCGGGGAAAAGCAGCAGCGGGCTGACAGCCAGGAGGACCACCCTGATGTCGAGGCGCCCCCTGCGCCAGTCGCGCAGCGCGCCCACCGCCGCGAGCAGCCACAGCACCACCGTGAGGGCCATCCGGACCTGGACCACAAACACGTGCCCGGGGGTCCCGCTCACGCGGTCGACGACGTTTGCCTCGGCCGCGGCCAGCAGGCCTGCGTCCTCCAGGGGCGGGTGGCCCACGAGGTAGGCACTGGCGGGGTAGACGAGCCAGAGTGACAGCACCACAGCGGTGATCAGGGGCAGCCGGCTGGGCCAGACACGTCCGCTCAGGGTGAGGGCGATCATGGCGATGAGCAGCATGAACGGCGTCAACTGGTGGCTCGCGCAGATGACCGTGACGAGCAGGATAACCACCGCGATGGCGCTTACCCGGTGGGCATGCCGCGGCTCGGCGGGCGACCGCCGCCGCCACCACGATTCAAGGGCGGTGCGTTTGAATCCGCCGAAGGCCGGGGTCCGTGCGGCCAGGGGCCCGACGAGCAGTGCCACGACGACAAGGTAGAGGAAGAATCCGAAGGCCTGGGGCGAAAGGTAGTCCTGGTCCTGCCAGTTGCCGAGGCAGAAGAGCCAGAGCGCAAGCCACCGGCGTCGCGGATCGCGCGTCAGGTAGCGTGTCAGCACGCCCATGGCAGCGAGCCATAGACCCATGTTGAGGACCGGCGCCCACAAAGCTACGGTGACCGGGTCGAGCCCCGTCGCCTCGAGCAGCGTCGCCAGGAGGGCGAAGAAGCCCGGCCAGTTGAAGTACGCGTCGATGTCCGGGTTGATCCCCTGGGTCTCGGAGAGGGCGTCGGCGATGCCGAGGTGGCGGAAGGCGACCTCCCCCCGAGGGATATCCGTCACGAAGGCCGCGGTCCCGAAGAGCATGAGCACGAGCACCGCGATGAGCCACAGCATGACCGGGCGGCGTGCCGGGCCCTCGCCGTCGCCGCGCAGAGCGACGGCGAAGGCGACGTTAAGGAGCAGGACCCCAGCCCAGAACGGGTAGGGCAGCACGGCGAGGAGCCCCAGGTCGCTATTAATGGGGACCTCCACCGTGGAGGCGGCCCCCGCGGCGAGAGCCAGGGACGCGGCGCCAGCCACAACGCACCCCACGTCGCGGAGCTTCCAGCGTCGCTCGGTACGGCTGGGGGCATCGATCGTGCTGGTCATCGCGAGTCCTGCTTGACTCGCCGGAGGACGGCCACCAGCCGGATGCCGGCCGCCGCTGCACCGATGGAGAGCACCACCAGCCACGCCAGCGCCATGGCGCTGGCCCCACGCTCGGCGGCCAGCAGGGCTCCGACGCAGAGGGCGGATCCGAGCGTCACGCCAACAATGATCGCCTCAGCGTACCGTCCGCGGGCCCGGCACACCGCGTTGTAGGCCTGCAGCACGGCATATGCCACCAGCCCTGCCGCCAACAGCCGCAGGGCGTCCGCGGACGAGTCGGCGTAGCGCTCGCCCATCAGACCGAGCAGCGGGCGGGCAAAGACGACGAGGACGACGGCGGCCAGGCCTCCTACGGCGAGCGACCATCGGAGGCTCGCCCAGGTGGTGGCTACCAGGCGGTCCGGCTCCCGGACACCTTCGGAAAACTGGACGATGCCCATCAACATGGGAGCGGTGTAGGCGGCCCAGGCCATCATCCAGGCGGGATACCAGTAGGCGGCTGCCTCCGGCGACACCAGGTGCGCGAGCAGGAGTGGGAGCAACAGCCCGGGGGCGCGCTCGGTCAGCGTCAGGATCTGGTTCGGCAGGCCCAGGGCCAGCAGTGAACGGCCGCGCGCCGCGCGCAAGGTGGGCCTCGGCCGGTAGCCGACCAGTCTTCGCAGCTGGATCGCACCCACGACGCACGCCACGGTGGTCCCGAGCGTCCAGCAGGCCATCAGCACATCGGCGGAGGCACCGTGCGCCCGCCAGGCCACGAGCCCCGCGGCCCCGAGTGCCACCCCGCCGCCCAACGCGTACCTTGGGGCCGCGCTGGCACCTCGTCCCAGCGCTACGAGCGCCTGGTCCAGCACGATGACCAGGGTGCCGGTGACGGCAGCAACAAGGAATGTGAGCCAGAAGAGAACCGACAAGGAGGCTGTATCCGGCGTCACGGCCGCCTGCAGCACAAGGTAGCCGAGGGCCAGTCCGGTGCCCGCCACCCCCACGATGGCGAACGCGGCGTCCAGCACCCGCGCGGGCGGCTCCCCGCGTCCCACCGAGACGATCACGGCCGACCCTGCACCGAGCACCGCGAGCTGCGTGCAGAGCATCACCGCCGAGACCGCCGCCATGGTGAGCCCGACCTCGCGGTCGGACGTGGCGCGCGCGGCCACGACCCAGAAAGCGAAACCTGCGCCCGTCTGGGCGGCTTTTGCGACGACGAGGCCGAGCGAGCTGCGCAGGGCGGAGTGCCGGACGGTTGAGGCGTCCGTCTCAGCTGTCCCCCGCCCAGCCCTCACGACGCGAGACCCCGCGCCAGGCCTGCGTAGTTGTACCAGCAGAAGGCAACGTAGTAGCGCAGCCACCGGGGCTGGCCCGCCGCAAGGCTCAAAGCGCTGCCCCGGACTGCCGCGGCGGCGGGCAGCAGCACCAGCCTCGCACCGCGCCAGCCGTGTTTGCGGATCATCTTTCCCAGGCCGGTTCCGTCCATGAGGAACTGGTCGAGCGCGAAGTCGAAGTCGTCTGCAGCGAAGCGGTGTTCGACCATCACTCGCTGTGACACAGCCGTTCGCAAGCCTGAGTCCCGCATCCGCCAGCGCAGCTCAATGTCCTCCCCCGACTTAAACGAGTCGTCGAAACCCATGCCCAGCATCAGTTCCCGGTCAACGAGCGTGGCGACGAGCCCGAACCAGTTGCGGCTGCGCCCGGTGCGATGGTGGTGCGCGAGCGCCTGTCCCCAGTATCCCGGTCCGCCGACACTCTCCAACCCGGCCTGGAGGGCGTCATAGCCGCCCTCCACCAACTCTGTGAGCAGGTCGGCGACCCCCGTGGGTCCGAACACCACGTCGGAGTCAACCAGCAGGACCCAACGGGTGCTGCTGTTCCGCACACCAAGTGTTCGCGCCCACGGCAGGCCGCGGCCCTCGTCGCTGACCACCCGGGCGCCGGCGGCGCGGGCGATGGCGACGGTTCCGTCCGTGGAGCATCCGTCCACGACGATGATCTCGGCGACCCCCGACTGTCGCAGGGCCTCCAGGCAACGGGGCAGCATGTGCTCCGCGTTGCGGGCAGGGACAACCGCGGTGACCTCGGCAGGACTGTGATCCACGGTGTCCGCCCCCTAGGCCTGCTCGTCGAGGACAGACGGCAGCAACTGTTCGAGATGCCGGACAATGTCGTCCGATGCCTCGTCTGCCGTGTACGCGGAAGGCACCTGCAGCAGGTGGCAGGGCCGTCCGTCGAGTGCCTTGCTCAACACAACCCCCTTGGCCGCGAAGTGCTCCCGCCACGGGACGACGGACGTGGCCGCCAGGCCGGTCACAACCTGTTGCGAAAAACCTGCCATCTCGATATGGAAGTTGCCGATCATGCGGTCGACCATCCAATCGGCTGTCCGCTCGAGAATCCGGGTCCGTGTGCCCTCGAAGCGCTCGACGTACACTGCTGCCGCAAGTGGGGCCGCTGTGGTGACTTTCCGTCCGGGGAACGCGGTCTCCGCCGTCACCATGCGGTGCTCCGGCGACCATCTCCGGGAGAAGTCCGCGAGGCGCGGATAACGGATGACGTACGGGTGCACGATTGTGGTGAGCCTGCCGACGCCCTGCGAGAGCCGCGACGGCACGAGGGGCTTCCGGACACCTTCGAACAGGTGCGGGTAGATGGCCCGGTGATGGGGTTTGATGAACATCGGCTTTGCGTAGCCAAGCAGTGTGGCGTCCTCGGCGAGGAAGGCCCAGTCGTCACCCATGAACGACCACCCGTCGCGGCGCATCAGCTTGGCGGCGGTGCTCGTTTTGCCGGTCCCCCCGGCGGCGGGAAGCGCGATGGCCTGGCCCCGGTAAGCCATCGTTGCCGCGTGGATCATGGCGGCCCCCCGGCCTATCATGGCGGCGTCCAGGACAGGTACCACGGAGGTCAGCAGCTCGCCCGCGCCGTGGATGCGCCACTGTTCTCCGTCCCTCACCACCTGGACCCTGTCGGCATTGAAGCGGACGCTGTCCTCCGTGTAGGCAAGCTCGTGCTCGAGCAGGCCCGCATCAGGCATCGGCTCCGGCTGGTCGTCGACGACGATGTCGGCCGGCCGCTCTGCGTCGGTGGCGAAACAGGCCAACATGCTCCGGAGCTGGTGTGCCGCCGGCGCCTTGGCGTCGACGCGGATGGTGACGCGGCCGTGGATATCGAAGTGCAGTGCGTTGGTCTGCGAGGTGCGCATTGTCGTCCCCTGTCTGGGTGGTGTCGGTCAGATGATGTGGACGGCGCCGGCCGTGTCCACGGTGTCCGCGGTGGCGTCGCGGTGGCAGGTGGAGACGTTCACTGCACCTCCCGCCACGGACTGACCCCGGCCAGGACCGGCTGGTCCAGGGGGCGCCCGGGAAAGTGGGCAAGGTGGCGTCCCCGGAAGTACCCCGCAGACGTAAAGGCCACCACCGCCACCACGGCAACCGCGCGGCCAAGGCCGGCAGGATCGCCACGGCTCCAGTCCCTCATCCCTGCAAAGATGGCCCGGGGCAGGATTCTGCGGACGTACCTGCGCTCGGGGCCCAGGGCCCGCTTGTGCCCGACTATGCGGCTGACCTGGGCCTTGGAGATACCTTCCGACCAGGACCTTGAAAGCATGTAGCGGACCGTTCCCCTGCTGGCGGGTACATGGTGTCGCACCAGCGCGGCCGGCTCGTAAACGATGCGGGATCCGGGCGCCCCCATCTTCGACCGAATGCAGATCTCGGTTTCCTCGCAGCCCAGCGGGATGGAACCGCGCCGGCCCAAGGAGAGGTTGAAACCGCCCACCGTTCGTATGACATCGAGCCGGAACGACATATTGGCACCAATGACGTTCCTGACTTCGGTTGCAACCCTTGGCAGGCCCCGGTAACTGCAGCCAACGATCCAGTCCAGCTCTTCGCCGAAGTACCCGGGACGGCCCGCCTCCCAGACAGGTTCCACCCGCCCGCCCACTGCGAGCACCTCGGGATCGTCGTACAGAGTGATCAGGCGTTCCAGCCAGTCCGGTGCGGCCTCTGCGTCATCGTCGAGAAAGGCGACGACGTCTGAGTCCGCCAGGCCCACGCCAGTGTTGCGTGCCCCGGAAAGTCCGCGGGGGCCGGTGTTCCGGACCACGGTGACGTCATGGACGGTCCTGGCTAATTGCTCGAAGAGTTCCTCGTTGTGGTCAACAACCACGAAGACTTCGTTGGGTGCCCAGGTCTGCAAGCGGAGGGAATCGATGACGTCCAGCAGCCACACCCAGCGTTCAGCCGTGTAAGCGCAGATGATCACGGTGACCGTAGGGAACACCACATGCGTCATGTTCACGCCACGCTTATGGCAGGAAGGACGCTCATCGGATCGGTGGGCGTTCGCGGAAAGCTCACGTTGGCATAGGCGTACTTCACGCGGCGCAGCGCCTCGGGGCGTGCACCGGCAGTGGGGGCCTCCCAGAGGAGGCACTCGTGGGCCATTGTCCCCAGCACCCGCCAGCCGTCCCGGAAAGTCTGGAGGTTTGATGCCCCGGAGATGCGGTTCAACTCCAGGCTGGGGACCTCGGCTATCCGGAGGCCGGCCTTGGCGGCCCGGACGATCAGCTCAGTCTCGATCTCGAATCCGTCGGATTCCAGCTGCAGGACTTCCAGGCACTCCCGCCGGAATGCGATGTAGCCGTAGCAAAGATCAGAGTAGTTGCTGTGCAGGACCGCATTGGCCAGCCCGGTCAGGGCACGGTTTCCTGTGCGCCGCAGCCACGTCAGGTCCTCCGACCCCCCTCCCGTGACGTACCGGGAGCCTTTGACGAAGTCGTAGTCGTGCTGGAGTGGAGAAATGAACCAGCCGATTTCCCTTGGATCCATGCTTCCGTCGGCGTCGAGCATGACGATGATATCGCCCGTGGCCGCGGCAAATCCTGACCGCAGCGCGACGCCTTTGCCTTTGCGCGGCTCGTTCACCACCACGATGTCCTTGCGCAGTGCTTGGGCCACCCCGACGGTGTTGTCCGTGGAACGGCCGTCAACAATCACCACTTCGTCCACATACAACGGCATGCGCCGAAGGACCCAGGGGATGTTTTGGGCCTCGTTCAGGGTGGGAATGACCACGCTGATGGATGCTCCCTCCGGCGCTGCCGAAGGCTTAAAGAAAGAGTTTGGGGGCTGGGTGGAAATGGACAAACGCCTCACCACTTCACTGCACTTAGAGAACTCCGGCCGCTGGACGCCCCACTGCAGGAGCAATCACCGGGCCTTGGTTCCTTCCTCGGCCCCGGGTAGGTTGAGCATAGAGTCGGCCCCGCAAGGTAGACACCAGTAATGTGTACTCGCTTTAATATCGCGTCCTACGTAGGGATTTGGCCATGGAACAACGCCCGAGCGCCGCTGCCCTCTGGCCCGATCCGCCTGACCTGCCACTGCCGGCCATCATGGACCAGCGCTGGCTTGACGCGGTTTTCCTGCATTGGCGGATCCCGGAATCATCCGCTGCCCGGTTCATGCCGCCAGGGGTGGCGCCGGACGTATTCGACGGCTCTTCCTGGGTGGGCCTCATCGGCTTCCGCATGAAGGGCGCCGGAATAGGTCGCGGCCCCGGAATTCCGTACCTGGGCAGCTTCAACGAGGTCAACGTGCGCCTCTACTCGCGGGAGCCGGACGGAACCAGGGGCGTGGTGTTCCTGAGCCTTGACGCGAACCGGCTGCCCGTTGTCCTGGCTGCCCGGCAAGCGGGGATACCTTATGTGTGGTCCCGCATCCGGTCATGGGGAACACCGCCTGAAGACGTGGGCGGCGGCCCCAGCGGCTATTCCGTCAGCCGCTTCCGGAAAGGCGCGTCCAGCCGCTTCAGCGTCACTCCCGACCCGCATTCGGTTACTGACGACCCCCTTTCCCTCCACGTCACAGCACGGTTCGGGCTGCACAGCAGGTTCCAGGGGCGGACCATCCACATCCCCAACACCCATGAACCCTGGGCATTACACAAGGCTGATCTCCACGAGCTTCACGATGGACTCATCAGCTCGGCAGGCATTGACGTGGACGGCCCGCCAGAATCGGTCCTGTACTCGCCCGGGGTGCGGACCCAGTTCGGCTGGCCGAGGGTGGTCACCGGCGCTCGGGGTTGAGGCCGGAAGTAAAGCCAGCGCCGGGAAGTCAGGCGTCCTGCCAGCCCCGGCCTTCGCTGAAGGTGGCCACGAGGGTTCCGACCCCGGACTGGAGCGAATTGGACGGGTCAAAGTAGAGGGAGCCTTCAGAGGCGCGGCTGTGGCTGATCAGCTGCTCAGCTTCAAGTTTCGCCTCCGGAACGGTGGCACCGATGATGCCAGTCCTGGCCGGGAGCTCCGTGGTGTGCACGGTGTCCGCTCCCGTCTCCGATAACGGAATGGTGGTGCCGGGGTTGATCTCGTCGTGGGGAAAATCAAACCCGGCGTCGTCGCCTGCGGCGGGAATCGTGTACTCCAGGAAATACGTCATGAAACCACCTTTGCAGAATCCCCTCGGCGCCGAAAGCCCGCCTGCGCGGAGGTGTTCCATGGGCCAACGCGGCGTCTTCCCACGTCAACCGGACGCTCCTATACTTGCCGGATGATGATGTCGCTGTGGTTTGGCGTCATAGCATCCAGTGCCCTGGTTCTGGGTGCCATCATCGGCGTCCGGTTCGAGCTTCCCAAGCGGCTGCTGGCCATGCTCCTGGCGTTCGCCGCCGGCGCCCTCATCACCGCCCTCGCTTTCGAACTGTTCGAGGACGCGTACGAACGCGGCGGCATCATCCGTGCCGCTATCGGCTTGATGCTGGGTGCGGTGGTCTTTACTGTCCTGAGCGCCATGCTGGACCGGTGGGCCCAGGCCGGCGACGCGAAAGGGGCCAAGGCGGCGGACGAGGTCCAGGGCAGCGCCAAGCTCGACACTGACGCGGCGGCCAGCGACAAACGCCCTACCTCGGCGTCGACAGCCGGAGCGGCAGGCCTGGCCTTGCTGGCTGCCGTAACCCTGGACGGAGTCCCGGAAAACCTTGCCCTGGGTATCTCCCTGGGCGAAGGAACGGGCGGGCTGGCACTGCTGGCCGCGATCTTTGTCTCCAACTTCCCTGAAGCGCTGGTGGGTTCAGCCTCGATGCGGAGCCAGGGCCGGTCGGCCGGAAGCATCATCGGGCTCTGGGTGGCCTGTGCCGCCCTGCTGGTCATCGCCGTCGTGCTCGGCGCCGGGCCCCTGTCCGGGACTGACCCGGAAGCCATATCCATACCGCTGGCATTTGCCGCGGGAGCCGTGATCGCATCCTTGGCGGATACCCTGATGCCGGAAGCCTATGAACATGGCGGCCCCGCGGTGGCCCTCAGCACCGCAGCGGGTTTCATCCTGGCGTTCGTCCTGTCGCTCGCCTAACCTCCACAAAAAACGGCTATTTGCCCAGGCCTGCTTTTCGCAGCGCCTCGGCCATGGCCGTATTGACCGGGGCTTCCTTTTTCGCAGGTGCCGGCGGCGCCGCGGGACGGCCGGACGACGGCGTCTTCCGCGCCTGACTGCCGCCCCGCTCCTGGCCGCGTCCCGCGTTCTGCGCATTGGCGCGTCCCGCGCCCTGTTCCCTGCCGCCAGCGCGCCCGGAACCCGTCCTGCCGCCGGCGGGTTCGTCGTCGAGGCGCAGCGTCAGGGAGATCCGCTTCCGGTCCGGGTCCGCCTCCAGCACTTTGACGCGGACCACCTGGCCGGACTTCACCACTTCCCGCGGATCGGAGACAAAGCGGTTGGCCATGGCGGACACGTGCACCAGTCCGTCCTGGTGGACACCCACATCCACGAACGCGCCGAACGCCGCAACGTTCGTCACGGTTCCTTCCAGCACCATCCCTGGTTTAAGGTCGGAAATCTTTTCAATCCCGTCGGAGAAGGTTGCGGCCGCAAACGCGGGACGCGGGTCCCGTCCCGGTTTATCCAGCTCGGACAGGATGTCCTGGACCGTGGGCAGGCCGAACGTCTCGTCCACGAAGTCACGGGGGTCCAGGGAGGAGGCCGGGGCTGATCCCGCCGCGGCCCGGATCTTCCGGGCAACCGAGTACGACTCGGGGTGGACACTGGAGGCGTCCAGCGGCTCCGCTCCACCGGTGATCCTGAGGAAGCCCGCGCACTGCTCGAACGCCTTCGCACCCAGCCGCGGCACCTTTTTCAGGTCAGTGCGCCTGGCGAAGGGCCCGTGTTCGTTCCGGTAGGCCACGATGTTCTCGCTCAGCATGGGTCCGACGCCGGCTACGCGGCTGAGCAGCGCGGGCGAAGCTGTGTTGACGTCCACGCCCACAGCGTTCACGCAGTCCTCCACCACCGCGTCCAGGCTGCGGTCCAGTTTCGAGGCTGTCACGTCGTGCTGGTACTGGCCCACGCCAATGGATTTCGGATCGATCTTTACCAGCTCGGCGAGGGGGTCCTGGAGGCGGCGGGCTATGGACACTGCGCCGCGCAGCGACACGTCCATGCCCGGCAGCTCCGCCGCAGCCAGTGCCGAGGCGGAATACACGGATGCTCCCGCTTCCGAAACCACCAGCTTCTGGGGCTTGCGGTCCACCTCCGGCAGCCGCTTGATCAGTTCGGCTGCGAGCTTGTCGGTTTCGCGGGACGCCGTGCCGTTACCGATGGCCACGAGTTCAATGCTGTGCTGCCGCGCCAGCCGGACCAGCGTGGCCAGCGCTTCGTCCCACTTCCGCGAGGGGGCGTGAGGGTACACGGTGTCGGTAGCAACCACCTTGCCGGTGCCGTCCACGACGGCCACTTTGACGCCGGTCCGGAGCCCGGGGTCCAGGCCAAGGGTTGCCCGGTTCCCTGCGGGGGCAGCCAGGAGGACGTCCCGCAGGTTCGCCGCGAACACACGGACAGCTTCGTCCTCGGCGGCGGCAAACATCCGGCCGCGAAGGTCGGCCGTCAGCCGGGACAGCAGGCGGGACCGCCACGCCAGCTGGGCGGTCTGGATCAGCCAGGGGTCGGCGGGACGTCCCCGGTCGGCGACCCCGAGGCGTCTGGCCACCGCTGACTCGTAGCGCGTGCGCGCGGCGGCAAGGGCGGCGTCGTCCTGTGGATCTGCCTCGGCAAGGTCCAGCTCGAGGACGCCGTCCTTTTCCCCGCGCAGCAGCGCGAGCACCCGGTGGGACGGCATGCCCGCGGGGGCCTGGGCGAACTCGAAGTAGTCAGCGAATTTCTGGCCGTCGCTTTCCTTCCCCTTCTTTACGCGTGAGACCATGCGGCCCTGCGCCCACAGCCGCTCGCGCAGGTCGGCGGCCAGGTCCGGGTCCTGGGCCACCCGCTCCACCAGGATGGAGCGTGCCCCGGCGAGCGCCGCTGCGGCGTCGGTAATGGCATGTTCGGGGTTGAGGTACTTGCCGGCCTCGCGTTCCGGGTCCAGGTCCGGCCGCTTCAGCAGGGAGTCAGCCAGGGGTTCAAGGCCGGCTTCCCGCGCGATCTGCGCTTTGGTCCGCCGCTTGGACTTGAACGGCAGGTAGATGTCCTCCAGCCGGGACTTGGTGTCCGCCGCGAGGATGGCCGTCGTCAGCTCCGGCGTCAACTGGCCCTGCGCTTCAATCGCCTCCAGGACTGCACGACGGCGGTCGGCAAGTTCGCGGAGGTAGCGGAGCCGTTCGTCGAGCTCACGAAGCTGGGTGTCGTCCAGCGTCCCGGTGGCTTCCTTGCGGTAGCGGGCGATGAACGGCACGGTGGATCCGCCGTCGAGCAGTTCAACGGCTGCCTTCACCTGCCATGGTTTGACCCCCAGTTCGGTGGCGATCTGGTTGTAGATGGCATCGTCCGCTTTCGGGGAGGCGGACGGGGCGGAAGGGGCCTGCGGCAGTTGGGTCACCAGAACATCTTGCCTTACCGGGTTGCGCGGCTCCACTGCTGGGCACGGGTCCGCTCCACCCCGGCTGTTCCGGGCAAGGGTATTCCGCTGCCGCCGGCAAAGTGCTGTAGTTGAGGTGCCGTCACAGGCACCCAATGCTCGAGGAAGAGGCCACCATGAGGGAACTGCTTATCATTTTTCAGGAGGGGTTCGACGAGGCCAACATCACCGTGACGGTTAACGGGAAGCAGGCGCGGCGGGATATTGGGGTCTCCACCAATCCGATCCTTGGCATCGCCAACGAGGTGTCCGTGGAGCTGCCGGCGAAGGGCGCGCAGGTGGGCGTGGAGGTGACGAACCGCGGCCTGAAGGCCATCACCAAGGTGAGCGGCAGGCCGAAGAGCGTGCTGGTTTCGATCGAGGACGGCAGGCTTGTGATGAAGGAAGGGACCGGCAGGGAGGCGCTGCTGTAGTGGGTTGAAGCAGCTCAAATATGGCCCTAGTAAAAGTCCATTCGCTGGAGTACGATCTGATCACCGCCGGCATCCTTGAGGACCCGGCGGGCCAAATCTCCAGAGTTTGAGCCAAAGGCCGTCGGATGGCCTGCGGCGCCCGCTGCCGGGACAGCACACCGCGCAGCCAACGACGGCGGCACCCAAGCTGGGTGCCGCCGCCGTCGTTGATTGCCGTCCTAGTTCTGGTAGGCGGGGTAGTCCGTGTAGCCCTCCGCGCCGTCAGCGTAGAAGGTGGAGGGATCCGGCTCGTTCAGGGGAAGGCTTTCCTTCCAGCGGCGGGCGAGGTCCGGGTTGGCGATGGCGGGGCGGCCCACCACCACGGCGTCGGCATGTCCGTCGTCCACCAGGGACGCGGCCTCGTCGCGGGTGGTGATCACGCCGAAGCCGGTGTTGACCAGGAAGGTCCCACCGAAACGGACCCGGAGGTCCTGGACCAGGTCACCCGTAGGCTCGTGGTGCAGGATGCTCAGGTAGGCGAGGTTGAGCGGGGCGATGCTGTCCACCAGAACCTCGTAAGTGTCGCGGACGTCAGCGGCGTCGGTCTCGGCGATGCCCTGCACGTTGTGCTCCGGGGAGATGCGGATGCCCACGCGGTTGGCGCCCACGGCTGCCACCACGGCGTTGACTGTTTCGATGACAAACCGGGCACGGTTCTCAGGTGAGCCGCCGTAGCTGTCGTCCCGCACGTTGGAGTTCGGGGCCAGGAATTCGTGCAGCAGGTACCCGTTGGCCGAGTGCAGTTCCACGCCGTCGAATCCGGCCTCGATGGCGTTGAGTGACGCGTTGACGAATTCCTGGATCACCATGGGGAGCTCGTCCGTGGTCAGGGCATGCGGCACCGGGTAGGGCTGCTTGCCCTGCGGGGTGCGGACGATGCCGTCGATTGCGACGGCGCTGGGGGCCACCAACTCGAGTCCGCCGGTGATGTCAGGGTGCGATACCCGTCCGCCGTGCATGATCTGGGCGAACATGCGACCACCTTCGGCGTGGACGGCGTCGGTGACCTTCTTCCAGCCGGCAACCTGTTCCTCGGTGACGATGCCGGGCTGGCCGGCGTAGGAGCGGCCGGCGGGGGTTGGGAACGTTCCTTCACTGACGATGAGGCCGAGGGACGCGCGCTGGCGGTAATGCTCTGCGACGAGCGGGCCGGGGACCCCTGCCTCACCTGCGCGGAGCCTCGTCAAGGGTGCCATGACCAGGCGGTTCGGAAGCTCAAGTTCGCCGAGGTTGAGGGGGGAAAACAGCATGCGCGGTTCCTTTCGAAGGCTGAAGGTCTACTGCCTTGGCCAACCGGGATACAGCTGCAACTATTCCTGTTGCGATGGGAATCACAGGACGTGGACGTTGGGCTTCGGGGCTATTGGCCGCCGCCTACCTTGCGGTCCCGGGGCAGCCCTGGCCCTGGGGGTTGGCGTTGCAGTCGTCCGCGTAGTTGCGCGTCAGCGAGCGCCACACGCTGATGGTTTGTGGAGGAGCGCTGAACTGGCCCTGTCCGGGAATCGGCAGGGGCGGCCCGGCATTGACCGAGTAGGTTCCCTGGAAGGTGGTGGTCAGCACCACCTGGAAGTCGCCGGTAGAGCCGTAAGCGTGGCTGGTCCGGGTCTTTTCGCCCCACCGGTCCTGGGGCAGCGGCCCGCCCATGGAAGGCTGGGGCCCGAACACGGTCCCGTTGCCGTAGTCCCACGTGTACTGGACCGGGGTGGCCACGATGTGTACCTGCTGCCCGAACATGGTGACGTCGAACTGCTGCTCGGCTGCTTCCGCATAAAAGTTGGTCTCAGCACCCCTCAACGTGTGGGGGCTGGGTTGGGCCACCACCGTTCCAGCATTCACCGGCAGGCTCTGGAACTCCCGCTGGATGTCAGCTGCGATCCTGGGCAGCAAGTCCTCGGGCCTGGCGTCGAAAAGGCACGTAGGGCCGGAATGATGAGCCCAAACAGCGCCGGGCACACCTCGGGGCCGGGAGAGCCAGGTGACGGGAATGCCCTCTTCACCGTCCGGCCCATCCTTGCACTCCAGCTGACGACCAAGGCAAGGAGTATCGAAGTCTCCCCCACCGAGGTGGCACTGGAGTTCGTACTTGTACTCGTTCGGGTCGGTAGGCACCGCACCCGGAGCTTCTGGAACCATCTCTCCTGTCAGTGGATCCCTGACCAATCCACCAACGTCTACGCCGATTGCGCCGAAATTCGCTTCAGTACCGTCATCAACAGATGCCGGTACTGAAGGCGTCAGTTCCAAGTGCAACATCAAGACCATGACCAGACTGGTCCATGTCCGCATTGATGCTCTCATCAGCGGATTGGATGAAGCCCATTGACGCGCCAGGCAGAATCTTCAAAAGTAGCCAAAAGCACGTTACCCGTATTGGAAGCGCCGCTTGCAGCCCGGAATTCCGAGCCACCCGCCTGGTAGTAGCTGATCGGATTTTGCTGCACCTGGAGTATGACCTGATAGTTACCGTCAGCGGCCCGTTCAAATGACGTTGTGGCGACAGGAAGGGTAATTTCTCCACCTGCCAACCAACGCTCACCTGAATAGTTCGTGGTGAGGGATGTAGTGATCTTTGAACAGTACTCGCAATTTGGCGATGTCATGCCTTGAAAGCCAGTCATGTCGCCCGTTTGATAGGCGTAGTTGAGTTGTTCAAACCAGTACCTTGCGAACGCTTCGAGTCCCTCCTTCGTCTCCGTCTTCGCCACCTCGGGAAGCACGGGGACGGGGACGTTTTGGGCGGGGCCGGAGGCGTCGGCCGGCTTGTACACGGCGGTGGGTGTCGGGGTCGGAGTGGAGGGCGGGCTGGTGGTGGCCGAGCCCGTTGGCGTGGAGGACGCGGTGCCTGGATCTGCGGGCGCTCCACCCGCGCAACCGGCCAGCAAGAGTGCCGCGGCAACAACAGCACCGGCAGCGGCTGAGCGGATTCCCCAAGGCGTGGAGACGTTGATTGATGTCATGGGCCGCTAATCCCCCAGTTGTTTCAAGACGGCTAACTCCGGACAATGACTTAAGGGTAGCCCAGGTCACATTTCAGCGATAAGACTTATCCACAGACACCCGCCCAAGGTTGATCACTCTCTGGAGACCTTGAAAGAAGTCATTACAAAGGCCGGTGCACATTTGGTATGGCAGAGCGCTGCCCTGGAGAAGCTACTTCTGCGGAGGCAACGCCAACTCCCCCGGCTGTCCGTGGACGAGGCGGGCGACGAGTCATACTGCGGGCCGCCGTCGGGCGCGTCGTTCGCCGACCGCACCATGTCCGGTTATTCGGAGGAGTTGTGCCTTGACTGTTGCCGTAAACAAAAGCCGTTACCGCCCATTGTTGCCCTTCCACAAAACCGGCTAAAGATACCGGAATTACTGTCGGAAGGAGATCACAACCGAAAGCTAGGACGGCGATGACAACCATTTCCCCCACCACGGAATATCCAATCCTGGAGACCGCGCGGCAGCAGGTCCTGGAGGATGGGATCGGCCTCACGGAGGCTCAATTGCTGGAGGTTCTGCGCCTCCCCGACCCCGCCGTCCCCGCCGCGCTGGAGCTTGCCCACCAGGTCCGCCTCAAGCACTGCGGTGAGGACGTGGAGGTTGAAGGGATCATCTCCATCAAGACCGGCGGCTGCCCGGAGGACTGCCACTTCTGCAGCCAGTCCGGACTCTTTGACAGCCCCGTCCGCGGCGTCTGGCTGGACATCCCGGAGCTGGTCAGGGCGGCCAAGGAAACAGCAGCAACAGGGGCCACTGAATTCTGCATCGTGGCAGCCGTCCGCGGACCCGACATCAAACTCATGAACCAGATCAAGTTCGCCATCGACCGCATCAATGAGGAAGTGGACATCAACATCGCCTGCTCCCTGGGCATGCTGACCCAGCGCCAGGTGGACCAGCTCGCCAGCTGGGGCGTCCACCGCTATAACCACAACCTCGAGACGGCACGGAGCTACTTCCCGCAGGTGGTTACCACCCACAGCTACGAGGAGCGGCTGGAGACCTGCGCCATGGTCAAGGAGGCCGGCATGGAACTGTGCTGCGGGGCGCTGATCGGCATGGGCGAGTCACTCGAACAGCGCGCAGAGCTGGCCGCGCAACTGGCTGCCCTGGAACCGCACGAAGTGCCGTTGAATTTCCTCAATCCGAGGCCCGGCACGCCGCTGGAAAACCAGCAACTGATGGACGGCAAGGATGCCCTCCGCGCCATCGCCGCGTTCCGGCTGGCCATGCCCCGCACCGTCCTGCGGTACGCCGGCGGCCGGGAGCTCACCCTCGGCGACCTCGGTACCCGAGAGGGGCTACTGGGCGGGATCAACGCCGTCATCGTGGGCAACTACCTGACTACCCTGGGCCGTCCCGCCGCTGCCGACCTCACCCTGCTGGTGGACCTCAACATGCCCATCAAGGAACTCCAGAAGACCCTATGATCCCCAACCGCTCGACCAGCTCACTCATCGGGAGCTTCTGCGGCCACTGCGGCGAGTTGTACCCGACGGAAACGTTCGACGGCGGGAGCGCACCGCCGTCGAACGTCCTCCAGGCGGGCGATGTGCACGTGGCGGGCACCGCCCACCGGGAGTGCGCTGCGCGGCTTCAGCTGGAACCGCCGCGCTATTGCGGCCAGTGCGGGCGCCGACTCAAGGTCCAGGTGTCACCCCATGCCTGGACTGCCAGCTGCTCACGGCATGGAACCGTCACCTCCTGAACGGCGCCCAAAGTTCCTGTTACCCTCTGGCATGTTTCTACATTACGTAGAAGAATGGCGTCATGATGTTTGAACATGTGGATGGACAACCCGTTCTGGAACTCGACGACGAGCAGTCCTGGCGTCTGCTGGAGGGCACAAAGCACGGGAGGCTGGTGGTGTCCGTCGCGGGAGAGCCGGATATCTTCCCGGTCAACTACGTCACCGCCAACCGGAAAATCTATCTCCGGACGGCTCCTGGCAACAAGCTGGCCCAGTTGACCATCAACTCCACGGTTCTATTCGAAACGGACGGCATCCTCTCGGAGGAGGCTTGGTCCGTGGTGCTGCGTGGAAAAGCGCGCGTCCTCAGCAACTCTGCGGAACTGGCAGCGGTGGAGGAACTGGGGCTGAAGACCTGGGTACCCACCCTGAAAGACTTCTACGTGGAGATTGAGCCGACGTCCGTCAGCGGCCGCCACTTCGAATTCGGCGAACAGCCGGAGCGCGAAATCTAGGAGCTCCTAGACTGAAGGCATGGCGGACAAGCTCACTCCTGAGCGGCGCAGCTGGAACATGTCCCGGATACGGGGCAAGAACACCAAGCCGGAACTGCTGGTGCGCAGGCTCCTCCATGCCAAGGGATACCGCTACCGGCTGCACGGCAGAGCCGGCGCCACCCGCCTGCCCGGCAACCCGGACCTGGTATTCGCCGGCCGCCGCAAGGTGATCTTTGTCAACGGCTGCTTCTGGCACTTCCATGACTGCCGCGTGGGCCTGCACGCGCCCCAGGCCAACGCTGAATTCTGGGCCGCCAAGCGCAGCCGGACCCGCGACCGGGACGCCCATCAACGCCGCCTGCTGGAAGAGGCCGGCTGGCAGGTCCTCACCGTGTGGGAATGCGAACTCAAGGACAGCTCCGCGCTGGAAACCGAGCTGGTGCGGTTCCTGGAAACCGGCCGCTGAATCGCCGCTCCTGCGTGCCTGCTCCCAACCAGGATTCGCCGCTTTCACGGCATCTTGAGCCAATCTTTAGGCATTCCCGCCGCAGTTCTTGAGTGCTGGCAGGAAGGATGGATGGGTTCAAATCCAGGCAAACCGCCACCCCGTTCTCGGCCCCGCTGCAACCGCTCCCAATGCTGGGAACCGGGCGCAAAACCGGGCACAAAAACCACGTGCCCACGGCGGAGGGGTAAACCCGCAGTCTCATCAAGAAACCCACAATTCTGTTTCCAAAACCCGTCGCGCGAAAGCAACGCCCCTAACCTGAAGTGAAACAAATGCCCCACGTAACCGCCCCCTTCCAGGAAGGGACTGTTCCCGCCGAAAGGACCGTCATGAGCGCCGCAGATGATGCCCCCCGGCCCTTGGTGGACCAGTCGGTTCTCGACCGGTTGAGGGAGGAGCTGGAGGAGGACGAGGGGTACTGCAAGGTCTTCGTGGGGAACTTCATCGAGTACCTGCCGCACCGGATTGGACGCCTCCGGCTGGCGCTGACCACGGGAGACCTGGAAGGTTCGGTGGACGCAGTCCTCAGCCTGAAAACCTCCAGCCAGATGGTGGGCGCCGAGCGGCTGGCCGGTCTGGCCATGGACCTGGAGGGTGAGCTCCGCAGCGAAGCCCGCCACTCAGATGTGGCAGTCGTCCTGCCGCAACTGGCCGCCGCATTCCTCCGGCCCATCAACCTTTGCAGCCGGCAAACCATGCACCGCCTGCAGTCTCAGTGCTCGCCCGGAGCCAGGCGGTAACCCACGCCACGGACGGTCTGGAGCCAGCGCGGCTTCTGCGGTGAGTCGCCCAGCTTCTTGCGAAGGTTGCCCATGTGGACCTCGACGGACCGTTCGTCTGCCTCGCTGATGTAGCTGCCGACGTCGTAATCCTCGTCCCGCAGCCGCCGGACCAGGTCGGACTTGGTCCGGACTGTCCGGCCGGCTTCCAGGAGGGCGTGCAGGAGTTCGAACTCCGTGCGGGTCAGGTTCATTTCCTTGCCGTCAACAACCACGGTCCGGGATGCGTAGCTCAGCTCCAGCCCGTTGTGGCTGAAGTTCCCGCGCTCAGGGTGGGCGGCTCCGCCATCGGCCGCGGCATCTCCCGGCATGGCGTCAGCAGGATCGGCGACAGAACGGGGGCGGCGCATCATCGCGGCAATGCGGGCGCGGAGCTCCCTGGGGCGGAACGGTTTGGTGAGGTAGTCGTCAGCCCCGGACTCCAGCCCGATCAGGGTGTCCAGCTCCTCGGTGCGGGCCGTGAGCATCACAATGTAGGCGTCCGAAAACTCTCGGATCTGGCGGGAGACCTCAAACCCGTCGATGTCCGGAAGTCCGAGGTCCAGGGTGATGACATCCGGATTGAGGGTCTTAGCCACGAGGACACCTTCTGCCCCGCTGCTGGCAACGCTTACGTCGAACCCGGCCTGGGACAGCACGGTGCGTACCAGTTCCCGGATGTCGTGGTCATCCTCGATGACCAGTCCCACTCGTGCATCACTCATAGCGCCCCCTCAGCAGCCAACGTCTGAAGTATAGCTGGCTGCCGATATCCTGCTGGCATGGCTTCACACACCCCGCCCCGCAAGTTCCGCGCCATGGACCACCCTGTGGCCTGGTCCTCGGGCAAGCTGAGGTTCTTCCGGCGGCCCTTCCACGAGTACCGGCTGACGGACCGGGTGGCGCTGAGCCAGATGCCGCTGTTCGTGACAACGCTCCTCACGGCATTCCTGGTGTGGGCGTTTTTCCCCGTCACCATGGACAACCCGCTGTTCGTGGCCTTCCTGGTGTCCCAGCTGGTGATCATGGCCCTCTGCTACCTGGTTCCGTGGGACCGGCTGCCGTACACGAGTTTCCTCATCATTCCGCTGCTGGACTTTGTCTCCATCGCCGTGGGCCGGGAGGGCGGCGGGCAGGAAAGCCTCACCGGGATCAGCCTGCTGGCCGTGTTCCCGGTGATCTGGCTGTGCGCGTCCGGATACTACCCCCGGACATCCCTGTGGCTGTCCTTCCTGGCCCCGCTTGCCATCATTTGGGTCCCGCTGCTGCTGGAGGGGAGCCCGACGCCCCAGGACCTGGCGCGGTCCCTGCTCCTTCCGGTCATGATGCTCGGCATCGGGGTGTCCGTCAGCGTATTGACGCTCAGCATGACGCGGCAGCAGCGCGCGCTTGAGGAGAAGGATGCCCAACTGCAGGACAACCTGCGCACCAGCCAGCGCCAGGGGGCGCTCCTGAACACCATCCTGGACACTGTCCACTTGGGGGTCCTTGCGGTCGACGCGGACGGGCACGACGTCCTGATGAACAGAAGGCAGCGGATCAACCACGAACTCGCCCGGCCCAAGGACATCGCGGATCCGAACGAGTCCCAGCTGCTGGTCTTCGGGCCGGACCGCGTGACGCTGGTTCCCGTTGAGCAGCGGCCGGTCCGCCGCGCCGTCCTCGGGGAAACCTTCACCGATTACCTTGTCTGGCTGGGCTCCGGAAGAGAACAGCGCGCCTTCGTGACCACCGCCCGGGCCATGAAGGACGACGACGGCGCGTTTGCCGGTTCTGTGATTGTCTTCAGCGATGTGACGGACCTGGTGAACGCCCTGACGGCCAAGGATGATTTCGTCTCCAGCGTCTCGCACGAATTTCGGACGCCGCTGACCTCGATCCTGGGCTACGTGGAAATCCTTCTTGGCGACGAGCCCGAGGACACCCAGCGTGACATGCTGGAAATCATCCGCCGGAACTCCGAACGGCTCCTGACGCTGGTATCGGACCTGCTGTCCAGCCGGAACGGCCAGCTGATCGTGACGCCCGAGGCCGTGGACGTGGCAGAACTGGTGCGCGCCAGCGTTTCCTCTGCCATCCCCCGGGCAGCAGCTTCGGGAGTGGCGCTGGAGGCTGATACCCCGGACCGGCTGGAGGCCCACGTGGACGGGCCAAGGATCTCTCAGGTGCTGGACAACCTGGTGTCCAACGCCATCAAGTACTCCCCCGACGGCGGCAGCGTGATGGTCTCACTCGCGGAGGAGGACGGGCACCTGGCCTGCCGGGTCACCGATACCGGCATGGGACTGAGCCCGGAAGACGCGTCCGAAGTCTTCGCCAAGTTCTTCCGCGCCAGCACTGTCCGAAGGACAGCCATCCCCGGCGTGGGCCTCGGCCTGCCGATCAGCAAGGCGATCGTTGAGGCACACGGGGGGACCATCGAGGTGGACAGCGCCCTGGGCGAAGGGACCACCTTCATGTTCCGGGTGCCGGTCTAGTCCTCTTTAGCCCCCCGGCAGCCCCGGTGCCGCTACTTGCCGGCGCCGGGACGCTTTCGGCCGAAGGTGAAGTAGCCCACGGGGCCGATGAAGTTGATGAAGGATGCTGCCCGCCATGCGGCTTTGGGACCGTTGATGAGTGCTGCGGGCCGCTTCGAAATGTCCCGCTGCGCTGCCACCAGCAGGGACACCTGCGCGATGGCCACCAGGATGGTGCCGGCCTTTGCTGACGGGGACATTTCTTTCCAGGTCTTTTTCTGGGCCATGTTTGCTCCTTGTTTAGGTTTTCAGTTTCCGGTGCTTGCTGCTCCTGCGCAACGGGGCGTGCCGGTACCGGCCCATTCGCGTCAGGCCGTGTACGGCGCCAGGCGTTCCTTTTGTTCAGGTGTCAGCCGCTGCACGCGGCCTGTGGCCTCATCCACGAACGCCAGGTGGCTGCTCGCCTTGACGCAGTCCTCCAGGGTGACCGGGTCCTGGATGAGGTAGTGGATGTCGAAGCTGGCCCCTTTGACGGCGCCAATCCACACCTGCACCACGGCCGGCACGTTCCGGTACTCAAGAGTCCTGACGTACCGGATCTTGTGGTCCACCACCAAAGCCATGGTGCCGTCCGGGACGTCGTTGAACAGGGAGACGTGCGGGTCAACTCCGGGCAGGCCGGCACCGCGGGGCGGGCCGAAGGCCGCGATGCGGGCTTCCTCAAGCATCCGGACAATTTGCACGTTGTTGATGTGCCCGTAGGCGTCCATGTCTCCCCAGCGCATGGGGATGAGGACCTCGATCCGCTGGCTTCCGTTGCTGCTCAACTGTGCACCGCCGTCGAATCGTCCACCGGGACGTCCTCTGCGTCCGACCCGGCGAACTGGGACATGTACAGGCGGTAGTACGCGCCTCTCGCGGCGAGGAGGACCTTGTGGTTGCCCTGTTCCACGATCCTGCCGTTTTCCATCACCAGGATGGTGTCGGCGTCGCGGATTGTTGAGAGCCGGTGGGCAATCACAAAGCTGGTGCGGTCCGTGCGGAGCGCGGCCATGGCCTTCTGCACCAGCAGCTCGGTGCGGGTGTCAACGGAGCTGGTGGCCTCATCGAGGATCAGCAGCGAGGGATTCGCCACGAAGGCACGGGCGATGGTGATCAGCTGTTTTTCGCCGGCACTGACGTTGTTGCCTTCCTCGTCGATGACGGTGTTGTAGCCCTCCGGAAGGGCCCGCACGAAGCGGTCCACGAAAGTGGCTTTGGCGGCGGCCATCACCTGTTCCTCGGTGGCTTCGAGGTTGCCGTAGCGGATGTTGTCGTAGATGGACCCGCCGAACAGCCAGGCATCCTGCAGCACCATGCCCACCTTGGAGCGGAGTTCGGAGCGGCTGAGGTGGGTGATGTCCACGCCGTCCAGCATGATGGATCCGGCATTGAGCTCGTAGAACCTCATGACCAGGTTGACCAGGGTGGTCTTTCCGGCGCCGGTGGGCCCCACGATGGCCACGGTGTTTCCCGGTTCGGCGGTGAAGGACAGATCCTCGATCAGTTTTTTGTCCTCGGTGTAGCTGAAGGTGACGTTGTTGAAATCAACGTGCCCGTCAGTCCTGGCCGGGAGGTGCTCGGTGGCGGTTTCCTCGTCCTGCTCGTCGGCGTCGAGGAACTCGAAGACCCGTTCAGCGGAGGCCACGCCGGACTGCAGCATGTTTGCCATGCCGGCCATCTGGCCCAGCGGCTGCGTGAACTCGCGGGAATACTGGATGAACGCGGTGGCGTCGCCCAGGGACATGGACCCGGAAGCCACCCGCAATCCGCCCACCACGGCGATGCCCACGTAGCTGAGGTAGGAAACAAACTGCATGACCGGGAAGATGATGCCGGAGACGAACTGCGCCCCGAAGCTGGCCTTGCACAGTTCCTCATTGCGTTCCTCGAACCGTTCCAGCATGTCCGCGTCGCGGCCGAACACCCTCACCAGGTCATGCCCCGAGAAGGATTCCTCAATCTGCCCGTTCAGCGCCCCCGTGTTCTTCCACTGGGCGGCAAAGAGCTTCTGGCTGCGCACGCCAATCATGCCCGCTGCCACCCCAGAGAGGGGAAGGGCAACCAGCGCTATCAGGGCCAGCTGCCAGGACACGATGAACATCATCACCACGATGCCGATGACGGTCAGCAACGAGTTGATGAGCTGGGCGAAGGCCTGCTGGAGCGCCTGCTGGATGTTGTCGACGTCGTTCGTTACCCGGGACAGCACGTCGCCGCGCTGGCGGGTGTCGAAGTAGTTGAGCGGGAGGCGGTTCAGCTTCCGTTCGGTGTCATCGCGGAGCCGCCGGATCACCTTCATCACGATGCGGTTCAGCACGTAGCCCTGCAGCCAGAGGAAGATGTTGGCCACAAAGTACATCAGCAGGACCACCGCGATGAGCATGCTGAGCTTGTCGAAGTTGATGCCGGTGCCGGGCACCAGTTCCATCCGGGAGACCATGTCCGCAAAGTTGTCCTGGCCCTGCTGGCGCAGACCGTCCACGAACTGTTCCTTGCTGGCGCCTGCCGGAAGCTGCTTTCCCACCACTCCGGCGAAGATGACGTCCATGGCCTGGCCCAGGATCTTGGGGGCGATGACGTTCAGGACCACGGCGATCACCACCATGCCCACCACCACGTAGATTCCCAGTGCCTCAGGCTTCAGCAGCCCCATCAGCCGCTTGGCGGAGGGCCAGAAGTGCTGGGCCTTCTTGGCGGGCATCCCGCCGAACATGTCTCCGTCGGCTTCGGAGGGCTTGAACTCCTCCTCCACGAAGTCGTCGTCCTCGACGGGTTTGTCCACCAGCTCCGCGTCGGGTGCGTCCTGGGCAGCTGCTGCTTCGCTGATCTCGGTGGAGTCCTTCCTGCGGGCGTTCATGCCATTTCCTCCACGCTCAGCTGGGATTCAACGATTTCCTGGTAGGTGGGCGAGGTTTCCAGGAGTTCCTGGTGCGTACCGCGGTCCACGATGCGTCCGTTGTCCAGCACCAGGATCTGGTCCGCTTCGGTGATGGTGGAGATCCGCTGCGCCACGATGATCACGGTGGCGTCTGCGGTGATGCCCTTCAGCGCGGCCCGGAGCCGGGCATCTGTGGCCACGTCCAGTGCGGAGAAAGAATCGTCGAAGAGGTACACGCGGGGCCTGCTCACGAGTGCCCTGGCGATGCAGATGCGCTGGCGCTGGCCGCCGGAGACGTTGGTCCCGCCCTGGGAGATGCGGGATCCGAGGCCGTTCTTCTTGGCGCGGACAAACTCGTCGCCCTGCGCCACCTGCAGTGCGTCCCACAGTTCCTGGTCAGTGGCCCCGGTCTTTCCGAACCTCAGGTTGTGCTCGATGGTTCCGGAGAAGAGATATGGCCGCTGCGGCACCATGGCCACCCGCCGGGTGATGTCGGCCCGGTCCATCCTGCTGACCGGGACCCCGTCCAGCAGGACCTCCCCCTCCGCGGGGTCGTAGAGCCGGGGCAGGAGGGACAGGAGGGAGGTTTTTCCCGAGCCGGTGGATCCGATGATCGCGATGGTCTGGCCGGGCTGTGCCGTGAAGCTGATGTTGCTCAGCACCGGCGACTCGGCGCCAGGGTAGGCGAAGGTTACGTTCCGGTACTCCACCACGCCGGCCAGCGTGCCCGGCACCTCCGGGCGTTCAGGATCGTGGATGGAGGGCTCGACGTCGAGCAGCTCGCCAATACGGTCCGCGCAGACTGACGCGCGCGGGATCATCATGGCCATGAAGGTGCCCATCATGACCGCCATCAGGATCTGCAGCAGGTACTGCAGGAAGGCGGTCAGGGCGCCCACCTGCATCTCGCCGGAGTCCACGCGCTGCCCGCCAAACCACAGCACGGCCGCGGTGGACAGGTGGAGGATCATGCCGATGGCAGGGAACATCAGGACAAACAGGGCGCCGATCTTCAGCGAGACATCCGTCAGTTCCTTGTTCGCTCCGCCAAAGCGCTCCGTTTCATACGGCTCCCGGACGAAGGCGCGGACCACCCGGATGCCGATGATCTGCTCGCGCAGGACGGCGTTGATGCGGTCGATCTTTTTCTGCATGGACCGGAACATCGGCATGAGCCGGACCACCAGGTACCCCACCACCACGGTCAGGAGGGGCACGGAAACCCACACCAGCCAGGACAGGTTGAGGTCCTCGCGCAGCGCCATGATGATGCCGCCAATGCACATAATGGGCGTTGCCACCATGAAGTTCAGGCCCATCAGCACGAGCATCTGGACCTGCTGGACGTCGTTGGTGCCGCGGGTGATGAGCGTTGGGGCACCAAAGGCGTTGACGTCCATGGCCGAGAAGCTGGTGACCTTGCGGAACACCCCGCGGCGCAGGTCACGGCCCATGGCCATGGCCGTCTTCGAGCCGAAGTACACACCTGCAATGGCGGTGCCCACCTGGAGGAACGCCACCGCCAGCATCACCGCGCCCGTCCGCCAGATGAAGTCGGTGTCCCCGCGGGACACCCCCTGGTCGATGATCTGGGCGTTCAGGCTGGGCAGGTACAGCGCCGCGATGGTGGACGCCAGCTGGAACACAATGACGGCCGCGATGAACGGCCTATACGGCCTGGAAAACCGCCGTATGAGGGTGAGGAGCATGCCCACGGGTCCTTAGGGATGAGTTCGATGATGGGTTCGTCAAGAGTAGGAGGCTTAAGTAGTAGCAGCCGGGGCGGACATCCTCAGCCTTCCCACTCTACGAAACTCCTTCCTGTGGTGAAACAGGCGCAGGGAAAGATCATCCGCGGGGATTACCCCTCAGGGTCACCTGCCAGCCGGGGCGCGCTCCGCCGTCGTGCTCTTTCCCTCGGCCCCCGGCTGGATGTCCACGGTGCGCCGGAGGGGTTTCTCCTTGATGAACAGTACGGACACCAGCGCCACGACGGCCACGGCGGCGGAGATCAGGAACACCTCCGCGGTGGCGTCACCGTAGGCGGCCCGCATGATGTCGCGGACAGGTTCCGGCATGTGCGCCAGGTCCATGCTGGCACCGGCCGTACCTCCCTCAACGGGGATGCCTGCGGTTGCCAAGCCCTGCGTGGCCAGCTCGCTGACCCGGTTTGCCAGGATGGCGCCCAGGACGGAGACGCCGATGGCGCCGCCCACGGACCGGAAGAAGGCAACCGATGCACTTGCCGTGCCGATGTCTGAAGCCCGGACAGTGTTCTGCACGGCCAGAACGAGGTTCTGCATCAGCATGCCCAGGCCAAGGCCCAGCACTGCGGTGAAGACCCCTGCGTGCCAGAGTTCTGTGGTGTGGTCCAAGGTTCCGGACAGTCCCAGCCCGCCGATCAGCAGGATGGAACCGGCGATCAGGTAGCCCTTCCACTTGCCCGTCCGGCTGATCAGCTGTCCCGAGGCCACTGAACCAACAAGGTTTCCGGCGATCATGGGAAGGGTCAGGAGCCCGGCTTCCGTGGGGCTGGCGCCGCGCGCCACCTGGAAGTACTGGCCCAGGAAGGTGGATGACCCGAACATTGCCACGCCTACGGCGACGGAGGCGAGGATGGCCAGTGCCGTGGTGCGTTCGGAGATGATCTTGAGCGGGATGATGGGCTGCTCCACCTTGGATTCCACCAGTACCAGCAGGGCCAGCAGGAGGATGCCGCCGCCCACCATGGCGGCCGTCTGCCAGGAAATCCAGTCGTAGTAGGCGGGGTTGCCGGCGAACGAGACCCAGATCAGCAGGAGGCTCACACCGGAGGTCAGCAGGATGGAGCCCAGCCAGTCGATCTTGGCGGGACGGCGGACGTGGCTGATTTTGAGGGTGACCTGCAGCAGGATGAGGGCGACGACGGCGAGCGGCACGCAGACGAAGAAGGTCCAGCGCCAGCCGAGCGGGCTGTCCACGATGAAGCCGCCCAGCAGCGGTCCGCCGGCGGTGCCGACTGCCATGACCGCGCCCATGTACCCGGAGTATTTCCCTCGGTTCCGCGGCGGGATCATGGTGCCGATGATGGCCTGGGACAGTGCCGTGAGTCCGCCCATGGCCACGCCCTGGATCACGCGGGCACCCAGCAGCAGCGGGATGGTTTCGGACAGGCCGGCCATGACGGAGCCGGCAACGAAGATGATGATGCTGAGCTGGACCAGGACCTTCTTGTTGTAGAGGTCGGCGAGTTTGCCCCAGATGGGGGTGGTGGCGGCGTTGGCCAGCAGCGCGGCGGTGATGACCCAGGCGAAGTCGGTCTGGGTGCCGTGCAGGTCGGACATGATGGTGGGCAGCGCGTTGGCCACGATGGTGCTGCTGAGGATCGCCGTGAAGAAGGCGGCGAGGAGCCCGGTGAGGGCTTCCATGATCTGGCGGTGGGACATCTCGGGCGGAGTGCCCGCGGGGGCGCCTGCTGATGTGGCGGGGGCGGCAGTTCTGGCCATAGGTCTGCTCCTAAGCGGTGGTTGTGATGGTGCCGGCCGCCGTTGCCCGGGCTGATTGCTTGAGTGAATCGGTGAGTTTGTGCAGGATTCTGGCCGTGTTGCCGGCGTCTTCCTCGCTCCAGTCGCGCAGGTACTCCTGCAGGACCGCCGTCCGCTGGTCCTCGATGTGGCGGAGTTTTTCCGCTCCCAGGGCCGTCAGGGCAACCAGCTGGGCCCGGCCGTCGTCGGGGTCCTGCCTGCGGACCACCAGCCCGTGCTCCTCCAGGTCCGCGATGTGCCGGCTGAGCACCGGCGCGCTGACTCCCAGCCGCTCGGCGAGCCGCGTGGCCCGGGACTCCCCCTCCCCCACGAAGCGCAGCACGCCCTGGAGCGCCACCCCCGTGTCCTGCCCACGCACGCTGGCGGTTGCGATGCACCGCACCGCCCGCTGGAGGTCGAAGATCTGGTACACAAGATCTGCTGCCGTGTCCGGCGCTACTGCCATGGTTGAAGGGCTCCTCAGTTGTTTGCCTGAAGCAACTATATATTAAAAGTTGTTGCTTTGGGAAACTAATCGCTTGCTGGGGTGCACGCGAAAGGCCCCAGCTCTGTGCGAGCTGGGGCCTCAAGGAGACCAAGGTCAGGAGGAGGGGCTGGTCAGGAGCAGTGGCGGGTCATTCCGCCAGGTGCGTGGGCGCAAACATCTTCAGCAGGGTTTCCACCACGACGACGTTCGGCCCGTCAGCAGCGAAGCCTGCCTTCAGCGCGTCCCCCACGTCCTCTGGCGCCACCTTAACGGCAGACACACCGAAAGCTTCGGCAAGTTTGACGAAGTCCGGGCGGGCCAGTTCGGTGGCCGTGGCTTTGCCGAAGGCGCCCACCATGTATTCGCGCAGGATGCCGTAGCCGCCGTCGTCCACAATCAGCCAGGTGACCGGAACGTTGTGCTGCTTCGCGGTGGCAAGTTCAGAGATGGAATACATCGAGGATCCGTCACCGGATACGGCCAGGACCCGCGCAGAGCCAGCGGGCCTGCCCACCGTTTCGAGTCCCACGGCCGCTCCGATGGCTGCCGGGAAGCCGAAGCCCAGCCCGCCGGCGCCCTGGGCCGAATGGAATTGGCCCTCGCGGGCGTCCCAGCAGCTCCAGCCCCAGTATGCCGCGATGGTCATGTCCCAGAAGGTCTGCATGTCCGCCGGTACCGCCTCGCGGATGTCCGCCATGAACGTCAGTTCCTTGGCCAGGTCCTGCGACTCCAGGCGTGCGCGGACCTTCGCCAGGGATTCCTTGACCAGTTCCTCGGGCGGTTTTCCGTGCCAGGCGGGCGCGGCCCGGCCGGCCCCGGAGTCCAGGGCTTCGTCAAGGGCGGCGAGCGCCTGGCCTGCGTCTGCCCGGATCCCCAGCCCGGGGCGGTTGGACTCTAAGACCCTTGGTTCGGCGTCGATTTGGATGATCCGGCCGTGCGGTTCGAAGGTGAAGTAGTTGGAGGTGACCTCGCCCAGGGATGATCCGATGACCACCAGGACGTCCGCGTCCTCCAGCAGGTCGGTCATGTAGCGGTCCTCGATCCAGGACTGCAGCGAGAGCTCGTGGTTCCAGGGGAAGGCACCGTTTCCGCCCGGCGTGCAGATCACGGGTGCACGAAGCTTCTCGGCAATTGAGAGCAGGGACTTTTCGGCCCGGCCCCGCCGCGTGCCGCCGCCGGCGATGATGGCCGGACGTTCCGCGGACTGCAGCCATTTCACCGCTTCCCGGACCAGCTCCACCCGGGGCGGATTGTCCGCCGCCTCGGCGAGCGCATCCTCCACCGGGGGCACCAGGATGGGATCGAGCAGGACGTTCTGCGGGATCTCCAGCCAGACGGGACCCTGGGGCGAGGAGATCGCCTCGGTCCAGGCGTCCTGGATTGCAGACGGGATGCCGGACGCGTGCTGGATCAGCCGCTGGCTCTTGGTGACGTTGGCCGCCGACGCCTTCTGGTCATCGAGCTGGTGCAGCATGCCCTTGCGCCTGGCCCCCAGGCCCTCGAGCGGGATCTGGCTGGCCACCACAACCATGGGAACCCCCGTGGCGTAGGCTTCCTGCAGCCCGGCCAGGGACGTCAGCGCGCCGGGGCCGGTGGACAGGAACAGGACTCCCACCTCGCCCGTCGCCCGGGAATACCCGTCCGCGGCAAAGGCACTGTTGTTTTCCACCCGGGAGGAGACGAACTGCAGGTTGCCGCGGCCCATGGCATCGAAGAGTCCCAAGGCGTGCTGGCCCGGGATGCCAAAGACGGTTTTGGCGCCCAGCGCCTCAAGGGTTTCGACGACGAGGTCCCCGCCGTTGCGCACTCCCGGGCCCGGATTCTTTGCAGCGGGTGCGGCAGCCGCGCCCGCAGTGACGTCGCCCATCCGGCTACTCCTTGCCTGCCGGGGCGAAGCCTGCCGGGCGGCGGGATTCCTGGCCGAGGGCCTGGGCGGCGTAACCGTTGGCTTCTCCGAAGCGGTCGCCTGGCACGGCGTTGTCGGCCATCAGGGTGACCAGTTCGTAGGCGACATGGCTGGCGGCCACGCCGGTAATCTCGGCGTGGTCGTAGGCGGGGGCCACCTCCACGATGTCCGCTCCCACGAGGTTCATGCCGCGGAAGCCGCGGATGATTTCCAGCAGCTCGCGGCTGGTGATGCCGCCCGCTTCGGGGGTGCCGGTGCCCGGGGCGTGGGCGGGGTCCAGGACGTCGATGTCAACGGAGATGTACAGCGGGCGGTTGCCGATCCGGTCACGGACCTTGGCCACGGTTTCCAGGACGCCCTGGTAGTAGACGTCGGCAGAGGTGACGATGCCGAACCCGAAGCGATGGTCGTCGTCGAGGTCCTTTTTGCCGTAGAGGGGGCCGCGGGTGCCGATGTGGCTGATGGCTTCCGTGTCCAGGATGCCTTCCTCGACGGCCCGGCGGAACGGGGTGCCATGCGTGTACTCGGCCCCGAAGTAGGTGTCCCAGGTATCCAGGTGCGCATCAAAGTGCAGCATGGCGATGGGCCCGCCGGCACGCTCGGCAGCGGCGCGGAGGAGCGGCAAAGCGATGGTGTGGTCACCGCCCAGGGTCACCAGTTTGCCGCCGCCCGCCGTGAGGTCCAGGGCGTTCTGCTGAATGGTTTCGATGGCCTCGTTGATGTTGAACGGGTTGACGGCCATGTCCCCGGCGTCGGCTACCTGGATGTTCTCGAAGGGGCTGACGTCCCATGCCGGGTTGTACGGGCGCAGCAGCCGGCTTGCTTCACGGACGTGGTTGGCGCCGAACCGGGCACCCGGGCGGTAGGAGACGCCGGAATCGAAGGGCACGCCCACCACCGTGACATCGGCCTTTGCCACCTGGTCCAGGCGGGGAAGGCGGGCATAGGTGGCAGCTCCCGCGTAACGGGGAATCCGGGATGAATCGATGGGGCCAAGGTTGCCGTTGGCTTCGATGCGCAGCTCTTCCAATAGAGGCCTCTCCTTCGAGGAGTTGAGGGACTGGTGTGACTGCAATCATACAGGTGGTTTCCTCATGTGCACCACTTGTTTACTTCATCGGCATGGTCCCGTCCTGGATCCACTCTCGCCGCGCGTTCCTCCCCAGTTGCCACCGGACCCCGACCCTGCCGCACCACGCGGTCCGCGGGCCGGCCGCGCTCAGCCGGAAAGGACTGCCCGGGCGCCCGCCACCAACTGGGCAGGAACGTACGGCAGAGCGCTGCCCACCGAATCCACATACGGCCCGGGCACTGTTCCAATTGCCGGTCCCGTCCGACTGGAATTGCCAGATGGACATCCTCGAGCACCTGAAACAAGCCGGCGGAGTCGCCCGGACGGCCCAATTGCTCGACGCCGGGTACTCGCGAAGGGACATAGCCCGGCTCACGCAGCGTGGCGCCCACCAACCCAAGCGCGGAGTCTTCCTCGCGCCCAACTGCAACAAAGAGCTGGCGGCAGCCATCCATCACAACGCGCGGCTGACCTGCGCGAGCGCAGCGCCGCACTATGGACTCTGGCTCAGGAAGGCGCCACTCCAACTGCATCTGGCCTGCAACCATGGCCACGGCGCAGGGTTCATCCGGCACCGATCGGTGCGCTTCAGCGGCCACCCAACCCTGCCGCTGGCGGGCGTCGAAGACGTCGTGCTGCACGCGCTGGGATGCCTGCCGCCGCCAGCGTCAACTGCCCTGGCGACGTCGGCCATCCGGCTCTACAGCCTGCCTTTGGAGCTCCTGAAACAGGAACTCCGCGCGGACCGGTCCGCGCCGGCACTGCGGGCTCTCCAGGACCTGGATCTCCGCGCCGAATCCATCGTTGAAGTGGACGCCCAGCACCTTTTCCGGGTAAACGGCATCGACTTTGAAGTTCAGGTCCACATACCCGGAATCGGGCGGGTATGTGGACTTCCTCCTCAACGGCTTCCTTATCGTGGAGATTGACGGCTACGCGTTCCACTCCAAGCGGGCGGACATGCTCAGGGACCGGGACAGGAATAATTCCTCCACGGTTAAGGGCTACGCCGTTCTCCGCTACATGCCCGAGCACATCTGGTTCAACCAAGAGCAGGTTGTCTCCGAGATCAGGGCTGCACTGGCAACCCGAGGCTGACCCTCGGACGCTCCCGCCCAGTTTCCTGCGGCGGGCGAGGGCCGGCCGGGCGCGGAGCAGCGCAAATCCCCGGAGGGCGGCCGGGCAACTGGGCGGGAGCGCACAGGACGGCCGGACAGGCGGGAGTTACCGGCTGGCGGCCGGCACCAGGACCCACAGAACCTCAACGGGCTTGTCGGTGGGGTTGATCCAGGTGTGCGGCTCACGGCCGGGAAAGGTGACGGTGTCCCCGGCACTGAGGTCGTATTCCTCGTTGGTGAGGATCAGCCGGATGCTGCCCTTGATCACATGGAGGACATCAACGTCGCAGTCCACCGCGTAGAGCTCGGATTCGCCGCGGCCGTGCGGTTCAATGCAGGCCTGGATGATCTGGACGCGCCGCTCCGAGCGCGCGGTGAGGAGCCGCTCCACGATGCCCTGCCCGCCCAGCGAGATCCGCGGCCCGTCATTGCGCTTGGTCAGGTGCGTCTCGGGCGCCGCAAACAGGTCGCCGACGGAGACCGAGAGGACCTGGCACAGCGTGACCAGGGAGGCCACGGACGGGGACGTAAGGTCGCGCTCCACCCTGCTGAGGAACCCCTTGGTCAGCCCCGTCGCGTCAGCAACCTGCTCAATGGTCAGCCGCTGCGACTGCCGGGCGGCCCGGATCCTCGAGCCGATGGCCACTGGGACGTTGCTCGGCTCAACTGGCAGTGCCTTCATCTACGAACCTTTCATGGCCGGCAGCCCGGCCCCACTTTGGAGCAATACTAGTGGCCGGCCCCTTCTGTGACGCCTCATTGCACGCGTGGCCCGGAGTCCAACGCGGTCTTGACTGTTATCACCGTCACAGCCTACGCTTTGGAAACACTTGTTGCCTATAGAGCAATAGCCGAGAATCCCCCCTCACTCCCCCAAATCCTGCAGCGGCGCCCGGTCCACCTTCCTTCCGGCGTGCGCCACGCTGCCAACACGCTCCAAGGAGCCCAACATGGATGCAAGTTTCATCAACATCGCCATCGTGGTGGTGTACCTGCTCGCGATGCTGGCCTTCGGCTGGTGGGGCAAGTCCCGTACCAAGAACAACAGCGACTTCCTGGTTGCCGGCCGCCGCCTCGGCCCCTTCCTCTATACCGGAACCATGGCCGCCGTCGTCCTGGGCGGCGCCTCCACCGTGGGCGGCGTGGGCCTCGGCTACAAGTTCGGCATCTCCGGCATGTGGCTGGTGGTGGCCATCGGCGCCGGCGTCCTGCTGCTGAGCCTCCTCTTTGCCGGGACCATCCAAAAGCTGAAGATCTACACGGTGTCCCAGATGCTCACCCTGCGCTACGGCAGCAGGGCCACGGAGGCCTCCGGCATTGTCATGCTCGCCTACACCCTGATGCTGTGCGCCACATCCACCGGCGCCTACGCCACCATCTTCGTGGTGCTCTTCGACTGGGAGCGTCCGATTGCGATAGGCGTTGGCGGAGCCATCGTTCTGGTCTACTCCACAGTGGGCGGCATGTGGTCCATTACCCTGGCCGACCAGGTGCAGTTCATCATCAAGACCGTGGGCATCTTCTTCCTGATGCTGCCCTTCACGCTCAACGCGGCGGGCGGCTTTGAGGGCATCCGCAGCCGGGTGGACGAGAGTTTCTTCCAGATTGACGGCATCGGTGTCCAGACGATCATCACCTACTTCGTCGTCTACACCCTGGGCCTGCTGATCGGCCAGGACATCTGGCAGCGCGTCTTCACGGCGAAAACGCCCAACGTGGCGCGCTGGGGCGGCGCCACCGCAGGCATCTACTGCATTCTTTATGGCGTTGCCGGCGCCCTGATCGGCATGGCCGCCAGCGTGGCCCTATCCGGCATCGACATCGCAGTCAAGGACGACGTCTACGCCGAGGTGGCCCAGACCCTGCTGCCCGTCGGCATCGGCGGGCTGGTCCTGGCAGCAGCGGTGGCAGCGATGATGTCCACCGCATCGGGCGCCCTTATCGCCGCCGCAACCGTGGCCCGCGCCGACGTCCTGCCGTTCGTTGCCAGCTGGTTTGGCAGGGACATAAACACGGAGGACTCGGACAACCCTGAGCACGACGTCAAGGCCAACCGCATCTGGGTCCTTGCCCTGGGAATCATCGCGATCGTCATCGCCATCATCACCAAGGACGTGGTGGCAGCCCTGACTATTGCCTACGACATCCTGGTGGGCGGCCTCCTCGTGGCGATCCTCGGCGGACTGGTCTGGAAGCGCGGTACGGGCATCGCCGCGGCCGCATCCATGGCTGTGGGTTCCGTGGTGACGCTGGGCACCATGATCGTCCTGGAAATCAACGCCGAGGCACCGCTGGACGGCATCTACGCCAACGAGCCCATCTACTACGGCCTGCTGGCGTCCGCCCTGGTCTACGTCGCGGTTTCCCTGTTGACCAAACCAACCGACCCGCAGGTTATGCGCAACTGGCAGCGCCGCGTGGCCGGGCAGGCCGCGGAAGAATCGCCCCTTCCCACCGCTGCCCGCTAGGCCCCGGCAGGGTAGAACAGCAGGAACAGGGCACGACGGCGGCACCTCCCCTTCGCTTTCCGGCGAAGGGGAGGTGCCGCCGTCGTTTAGTCCTGGTTTCCTAATCGGTTTCGCGGACCTCGTCAGGGTCATCCAGCGGGACCACGCGGTCCTCGGCGTCGACCACGACGGGAGGAACCTGGACCACCGGCTCCTCCTCGTCCAGGAGGTCGTCCTCGGTATCCCAGTCGTCCTCAACTACCGGTGCATCCTCGGCGTAGTCATAGGCGGGATCCGCCTCTACGGCATCCAGGTGCGGCATGTCCGGGTGCTGTCCGGTGGTGCTCATGATTGAACCTCCGTTTGTTCGCCTGACGTGCTCTTTCAGTGAGGGCGCTGGACGCGCCACACCTTCATCACAGCACCGCACCGAAGGGTGGTCAATAGCGCGCCACGGGACCTAAATATCCCGTCCGGTTTACGGCGCACCGAAATATCCGGAGGAGGCTGACCGGCCAAAAATCCGCGGATTTTCGCAGTAAGCTTGCACTGCAATGGGGCCGCGCCATGCCCCATCCAGCCCAGGAGTTTCCGTGTCTCAGCACGCCAGGTTCAACCGCCACGCCACACCAGAAGCGTCGCAACCTTCAGCACCCCAGGAACCAGCCGGCGCCCGGCAGCAGGCCCAGCCATCGCCGTCGGACGTCAAGCGGTGGCGGCAATACCTCGCGGACGAACGGGCGGAAGCCGCCGTCTACCGGGACCTGGCACAGAACCGCCAGGGCGAAGAGCGCGACATCCTCCTGGCCCTGGCCGAAGCCGAGGGCCGCCACGAAGCTCACTGGCTGGGACTGCTGGGGGAACGGGCGGGCAAGCCCCGGCGTGCCTCGCTGCGCAGCCGGATGCTGGGGTTCCTGGCCCGCCACTTCGGGTCGGTGTTTGTGCTGGCCCTGGCCCAGCGCGCAGAAGGCCGCTCCCCTTACGCCAAGGACCCCAACGCCACGGAGGCGATGGCGGCGGACGAGCAGATCCACGAGGAAGTGGTCCGGGGGCTGGCAACCCGGGGACGCAACCGCCTCGCGGGCACCTTCCGCGCCGCCGTGTTCGGCGCGAATGACGGCCTGGTCAGCAACCTGTCCCTGGTGATGGGCATGGCCGCGTCCGGTGTCGCCAGCAGTGTGGTGCTGCTCAGCGGAATCGCGGGGCTGCTGGCCGGCGCCATGTCCATGGGCGCCGGCGAGTTCATCTCCGTCCGGTCGCAGCGCGAACTGCTCGCGGCGACGCGCCCCACCCAGGTCACCCTGCTGGCGGCCCCCAAGCTGGACCTGGAACACAACGAACTGCTGCTGGTGTACCTGGCCCGGGGCATGACCCAGGAAGCGGCCCAGCACCGGGTGGCCGAACGCATGGGCCTGCTGCCCTGCGACTGCGATCCCAGCCTGTCGCTGCAGCCGGAACTGCCCGACGTCGAGGACCAGCATGAAGCAGTGGGGACCGCGTGGGGCGCGGCCCTGTCCAGCTTCTGCTTCTTCGCCTCCGGTGCGATCGTGCCCATCCTGCCGTTCCTGTTTGGCCTGACCGGGGTTGCCGCCCTGGTGGCGGCCGGCATTCTGGTGGGCCTCGCCCTCCTGGTCACCGGCGCCACGGTGGGCCTGCTCTCCGGCACGTCGCCATTGACGCGTGGACTCCGCCAGCTGGCCATCGGCCTGGGCGCTGCGGCCATCACCTACCTGCTGGGGCTGGCCTTCGGCACCGTCGTAGGCTAGTGGAAAACCGGCCGCCGCACCGCGCGCCGTCGCGCCATGCGGGGACCAAAGCCCGCCTGGGCGTGCGCCGGGGCGTGGAGCTTATTCTCACCGCCGCGCTGACCGCGGGCGCTGTGTTCGGAGCAGCACTGGCACTGAACGACCCTCGCTTCAAAGAGCTGCTGGACGTCCGGATCGGCCCGGGAATCGGGCAGTCCGCGGGGCAGCAGGACCCGGGCACTGCAGGGGAAGCAGGCCAGGCGCCCCGGGCCGAGGGCCGGCTGGGCGCGCCTCCCCCGGGGCTGGAGGAGTCTGACGCTCCCCTGGCCGCCGCAGACCCTCCGCCGCTGGGCAGCGATTCCTACCGCTTCCTCGCCGTCAACGGGGACGGCAGCCCGGTGGGGTATTCCCCCTGCAGGCCGCTGCACTACGTCATCAATGACGAGCTCGCACCGGCCGGCTCGCAGCAGCTGGTCACCGAATCCATCGCCACCATTTCCGCCGCCACCGGCATGCGGTTCATCTACGACGGCACCACCGCAGAGCAGCCCTCCCCCCAACGTCCGCCGTACCAGCCCGAGGCCTACGGCGAGCGCTGGGCGCCGCTGCTGATCGCCTGGACAACACCGGAGGTGGCTCCGCAGCTCAAGGGCAAGGTGATCGGCACCGGGGGCAGCACCCATTTCAGTTACGACGACGGCCCCAAGGCCTTTGTCACGGGCGGCCTGGACCTGGACGCGCCGCAGATCGCCGATGAACTGCTGAACCCGGACGGCCACCTGTACGCACGTGCCGTGATCCTGCATGAGCTCAGCCACGTGATGGGCCTCGACCACGTGGCTGACCCCACCCAGCTGATGTATCCCGAGATCGGCACCCCCGAGGGATTGTCCGCCGGGGACCTCAACGGGCTCTACGAGCTCAGCAAGGCGCAGTGCCGGAAGGATCTCTGACCGGCCGGCTGCTCCACGGCTCAGGCGGGCAGCCGCAGCACCTCCACCGCCTCCTGGACAGTGTCCACCAGGAAAATCCGGTCCTCCATCGGCCGGCCGGCCGCAAGGCTTTGCAGCATGGGCCAGGCCGGGTACTGGCGTTCCCAGTGGTGCCGGCCCACCAGCACCATGGGCGTCACCTTTTCCCGTGCCCCGTAGTAGTTTTCGCACGCATCCTGGAAGATCTCCTGGACGGTGCCGGCAGCTCCCGGCAGGAACACGATTCCTCCCGTGCACAGTTCCAGCAGGATCGCCTCCCGGATGGCGTTCGCAAAGTATTTTGCGATGTGCGTGGCGAAGTAGTTGGGCGGCTCGTGCCCGTAGAACCAGGTGGGGATCCCGAGCGACGGCGTACCGCCCGGAAAGCGTTCGACGACGGCGGCCGCCGCACGCGCCCACGCGGACACCGAGGGACGGAAGCCGGGGACGGAGGCGAGGATGTCCAGCGCAGCCTGCACGCCGTCGTCGTCCACTTCACTGAGGTACGCGCCGAGGTTTGCCGCCTCCATGGCCCCCGGTCCCCCGCCGGTGGCCACCACGTACCCGTCCTGCGCGAGGAGCCTGCCCAGCAGGGCGGCCTGGGCAAACCCGCTGCTGCCGCGCTGTGCGGCATGCCCGCCCATGACACCCACCATGGCCCGGCCGTGCAACGGGCCTGTCCGGGTCATATCGTCCAAGGCGTCACCGATGGCGTGGTCGTGCAACGCTGAGGCCAGGGTGGCGTCCAGCCGGTGCCGCATGCCGGGCTGGATGCTCCACTGGTAGATCCGGGCGTCCGGAAGGGCTTCGTAGGGGGCGTCGGGCAGCCCGGCGTACAGTTCCTGGGGCGAGTACAAGGCGGCCCGGTAGGGGTTGAAGGGCACGGTTTCCAGCCGCGGGAAGATCAGCGCGCCCCGTCGGCGCAGCAGGTCTTCCACGCCGTCGTCGAAGGTGCAGCCCAGGAAGATGGCACCCTCCACGCGCAGGCTCTGCAGTGCGCCGGTCCTCCCCCGCAGGTCCAGGGACTGCGCGTGCCAACCGCGCATGTCCACCGCACCGGCGCTGACCAGGCGGTCGAAGCTGTCCAGGTCCTGCACTTCAAGGTTGTGCGGGTGGGGGCCCACGTTTCCGGAGAGGTTCACTGTCTAAACCTAAAGCAACGCGGGCCCGCTCCCCTTGACCCGGATGGCGCGGCTGCTAGGATCAGAGAAGAAGAAAAGTATGTCCTATCAAGAGAACATATGGCGGCAAAGCGGCCGTTCCCGCCCCACCCGGGCGACGACGTCCCGCAACAAGGAACATGAGGGAAGTACCGTGGCGCACAACCTGGGTCTCAGCATCGACCGCTCCTCCCCCGTCCCGCTTTACCACCAGGTGGTGCAGGGGATCGAAGCCGCCATTTTCAGCGGCGTGCTGGAGCCCGGCAGCCGGCTTGATAACGAAATCGACCTGGCGGCACAGCTGAACCTCTCGCGCCCCACGATGCGCAAGGCCATGGATGAACTGGTCCGGTCCGGGCTGCTGGTGCGTAAACGCGGCGTCGGAACCCAGGTTGTATCGAGCCAGGTGCGCCGTCCGCTCGAGCTCTCCAGCCTCTACGACGACCTCACCAACAACGGCAAGAAGCCCACCACCGACGTCCTGAGCTTCGCCCATGTGGAGGCCGACGAGGCCACCCTGGCCACCCTCCAGTTGCCTGCCGGCTCCAAGGTCTACCACTTCACGCGGCTGCGGAAAGTGGCAGGCAAACCCTTGGCGCTCATGGAGAACTGGGTCCGTGATGACATCGCCGAGATGGATGAAGCCACGCTGTCGGCGGAAGGCCTCTACGCCATCCTGCGCCGCGGGGGCGTGAACTTCCGGCTCGCCAACCAGCGCATCGGCGCCGTGGTGGCCAACGACTACCAGGCCTCCCTCCTCGAGACCGCGCCCGGATCCGCCCTGGTCACCATGGAGCGTACCGCCACGGATGACACCGGCCGCCGCGTGGAAACCGGGCACCACGTGTACCGCGGGGATTCCTACAGCTTTGAAATGACACTCGTACAGCGCTAACGCAAGGAGCCACACTCCATGACCAACTGGGTCTATCCACTGGGCACCGCCACCGACGGCACATGGGACGTCTCGATCGGGACCGCGGACTCATCCCTGTCCGTGGACGGCTGGGCACACACCGGGCTGAAGGTGGCCACGCTCGCCGCAGGGGCCGACGTCGTCCTTCCCGCCGCCGATGAGGAACGCATTGTGGTGCCCCTTAACGGATCCTTCACGGTCACGGTCGATGGCACCGAATACCGACTGGACGGGCGCGCGTCCGTGTTTCACGGCCCCAGCGATGTTCTGTACTCGGGCACCGGACGCGCCGTCAGCATCGCGTCGGCTGACGGCGGGAGGGTGGCGGTAGCCACTGCCCCGGCACAGGACGCGTACCCCACCCGGCTGGTGACCGCCGCGGAAACCCCGGTTGAGCTGCGCGGCGCCGGCAACTGCTCCCGCCAGGTCCACAACTTCGGCACACCGGCCGCACTGGAAGCCGACCGGTTCATCGTCTGCGAGGTCCTCACCCCAGCAGGCAACTGGTCCTCCTATCCCCCGCACAAGCACGACGAGGAGAAGGACGGCGAGACCCGCCTCGAGGAGATCTACTACTTCGAGACGCGCGTGGCGGAAGGCTCAGCGGCGCCGGCGGATGCGGACGCCATCGGCTACCAGCGCGTCTACGCCTCGGACGAGCGTCCCATCGACGTGTCGGCGGAGGTGCGCACTGGCGACGTCGTCCTGGTTCCCTACGGCTGGCACGGTCCTGCCATGGCCGCACCCGGGTACGACCTCTACTACTTGAACGTCATGGCCGGGCCGGGGCCCGTGCGCGAATGGCTCATCAGCGACGACCCCCACCACGGCTGGGTGCGCCAGGCATGGGACGGCCAGGACATCGATCCGCGGCTCCCGTTCGGCGCCTGACCCCGCCAGGTCCGTGACATAGCCCTGGTGATGCGCGGGTCCCCAGCCGGCAGGAGTTTTTGTCCAGATATGCAGGCTTTAAGGGCCTCCAACCCTGCATATCTGGACAAAAACTCACACCCGGAGGTCAGCCCGCGACGGCCGGGTCCAGCTCCACCCTCACCGGGGATCCGCTGCGCAGCGACTCCTGGGCAGCATCCGCCACGCGTGAAGCTGCCACCGCATCCTCAGGCGTGCACGGGTTGTCCCGAAGGCCAAGGATCAGCTCCACAAACGCCGCCATCTCGGCCCGGTACGCGGCATCGAACCTTTCGGCGAAGGTCTGGTGCGGTTGTCCAGCGGGGAAGGCAACGCCCGCTTCGGCCGAGGCCAATGCGGTCCTGTCGTCCAGGCCCACCAGCAGCGATCCCCTGGAGCCCTGGATTTCGAGCCGGACGTCGTGGCCGGCCCCGTTGTAGCGTGTGGCCGAGACTGTCCCCACCGTGCCGTCGTCGAACGTCACCAGGGCGAGGGCCGTGTCCACGTCCCCAACAGCCCCGATGGCCGGGTCCCCGTTGTTGGAGCCCTTCGCATAGGCCTCCACGATCTCCCTGCCCGTCAGCCAGCGGAGGATGTCGAAGTCGTGCACGGAACAGTCCCGGAAAAGTCCGCCCGAGCCAGCCAGGAACTCGACGGGCGGCGGTGCCATGTCGCAGGTGACGGCCCGCAGTGAATGGATCCAGCCAAGCTCACCGGCCTGGTAGGCACGCCGTGCTTCGAGATAGCCGGGGTCAAAGCGCCGCTGATGGCCGATCTGCACCACTCCCTGACGCTCCCGGACATACTCGAGGACCGGCAGGGCGTCCGCCACGTCCAGTGCCACCGGCTTCTCGCAGAAGACCGGGATTCCAGCGTCCACCCCCGCCTTGATCAGGCCGGGATGAGTGCCTGTGCCGGTGGCGATGACCAGCCCGTCCAAGCCCGAGGCGAGCAGTGCTTCCACGGACGGCAGGAACTCGGCACCCACTCTGGCAGCCACGGCCCTGGCGTGCTCTTCGGCGACGTCCGTCAGCCGGAGCCGGACATTGATGTCCTCAGCATTAAGTACGCCGTTGAGCGCCGAGATGTTGTCCGCGTGCATGGCGCCGATTCGGCCTACGCCCACCAGCCCAAGAGTTAAATCCTTCACAGTTCTTCCTTCGTTCTGTCTTCACCAGGGAAATTGAGCCATCACTAGATCACCTTCGTGAAGGCTCCGTCGCTGTGCAGCGAACGGATCATGGCCTGGGCCACCCGCGACGCCCGCAGGCCATCCTCCCCGGTGGCGAGCGGCGCGGTTTCGCCGCGTTCCAGGGCGGAGATCCAGGCCTGGAGCTGCAGGCGGTAGGCGTCGGCGAAGCGTGGTCGCCAGTCGGCCGGGATGCCGGACCGTTGCTGGCCTTCGTGGTGGACCACCAGTGCTGCGGGCTCGGGGAGGGCAGCCGAACCATGCTCGGACACCACCTCGCACCTGGTGGTGTAGCCGTACTGCGCATTCAGGAACAGTTCAAGGATGGCAAGGGTGCCGTCGGCCGTCCGGAGGAGCATAAGCGCAGGGTCCTGCAGGTCTCCGGTGCTGTGCCGGGAGCTGCGCCCCGCTTGCCATGAAACTTCGGCGATGGGCGTGCCCAGCAGCCAGGGGATGATGTCGAACTCGTGGATGGCTGAATTGGTGATGGCTGATTCAGAGCTGGCACCGGGGCCCGCAGTTGCCGTGCGGCTGGTGCAGTGGACCATCAGCGGTTCGCCGTAGTTGCGGACCCGCGTGGCTTCGCGCAGTGCGGCGTAGCCCGGATCGAACCGCCTCATGAAGCCCATGGACAGCAGCCTGCCGCCGGTGGCGGCCAGGATGTCCGCCTCAGCCTCCACCACATCGAGGCTTTCCAGGATCGTAGGTGCCAGGGGCTTCTCACACAGCACAGGCGTCATCGCTTCGAAGCATTCCAGCACCAGTCCGGCATGGGTGGAGTCGTGCGAGGCGATGACGACGGCGTCCACCTCGCTCGAGTTGATCAGTTCCGAGGGGTCCGTGGTGGTCCGGGCCGCAGGCGGCGCAGCTGCCGCTGCCCGCCCGGCGTCGAGGTCTGCCACGAAGGTGACTTCCGCACCGTTGACGGCGGCGGAAAGGTTCCTGATGTGGTCTGCGCCCATGACTCCGGCGCCGATGACGCCCACCCGGATCGGCATGATGTCTTCCTGTCTGCTGTTCGTTGTCTGTGCGCAATGTTGAGCGGGGCCCGTCCGGCTTTCCGGCGGGCCCCGCTCCGGTCCGTGCTAGGCGTGCCGGGGGCCGCTTTGCTTTGGCGTCTCTGTGCCGTGGGTGACGTCAGCGACCTCTGCCTGCACTTCCTTGACCACATCACTGTGGCCGCCGAGCTGTTCGAGTTCGTGCGCAAGTTCGGCAAGTTCAGCGCCGCCGGCCATCTGCGCGGTGAGCTCGTCCAGGGTGATGTCTTTTTTGTCGTAGTAGCCGATGGACTTGCCCCGCTTGAGCAGCAGGAACCGGTCCCCCACGGGGAAGGCATGGTGCGGGTTGTGGGTGATGAAGATGACCCCGAGTCCCCGGTCCCTGGCCTGGAGGATGTATCGCAAAACTACGCCCGACTGCTTCACGCCGAGCGCCGCCGTCGGCTCGTCCAGGATCAGGACCTTGGCGCCGAAGTAGACGGCGCGGGCAATGGCCACGCACTGCCTCTCACCGCCGGAGAGCTGGCCGATGGGCTGTTCCACGTCGCGGAGGTCGATGCCCATCTCGGCGAGTTCCTTTTTGGTGATGTCCTTCATCTTTTGGACATCCATGCTCTTGAAAGGACCGAAACCGCTGGTCAGTTCAGAGCCAAGGAAAAAGTTGCGCCAGATCGGCATCAGCGGCACCACCGCCAGGTCCTGGTAGACAGTGGCGATGCCTGCATCCAGTGCATCACGGGGCGAATCGAACTTCCGCTCCTCGCCCATGATGTTCAGCGTTCCGGCGTCGTGCTGGTGTAGTCCGGCGATGATCTTGATGAGCGTGGATTTGCCGGCGCCGTTGTCACCGAGCACGCAGGTGACACGGCCGTTGTCGACTGCCATCGTGACATCTTTCAGTGCCACGATGTTGCCGTAGTGCTTGCCTACGGCATCAAGCGACAGCAGGTGCACCGGAGTATGCGTGAGCGGATCTTTTTCGTTTTGCAGCAATGTGCGCTGGTCGATTTTTTGGGCATTCATTTTCCGGACCCCTTTACTTCAGTTCCGCGCGGCGCTTGACGATGAGGTTGACGATGGTGGCCAGCAGGAGCATCAGGCCCAGGAAGAACTTGAACCAGTCCGGGTTCCACTGTGCGTAGACGATGCCCTTGTTGGCCATGCCGAAGATGAACGCGCCGATGGCGCCGCCAACAGCCGAACCGTAGCCGCCGGTGAGAAGGCACCCGCCGATCACAGCGGCAATGATGTAGAGGAACTCGTTGCCCACACCCTCACCGGACTGCACCGCGTCGAAGGCAAACAGGTTGTGCATGCCCAGGATCCAGCCGCAGAAACCAACTGCCATGAACAGCCCGATCTTGGTGGCCTTGACCGGAACGCCCACGGCACGGGCCGCATTCGCATCACCGCCGACGGCGAAGATCCAGTTCCCCACGCGGGTCCGCATCAGGACCCAGGTGGCCACTGCCACAAGGGCAATCCAGATGAATACGGTGATCTGGACATCAATCCCGCCGATCCTCACTGATGACGCGAACACCGCGCGGGCGGAGGCGAAGCCGTCCATGTCCGAGATCGAGGGGGAAGATACGCCGCCGCCGATCATGCGGGTCAGGCCCAGGTTCAGGCCGGTCAGCATCAGGAACGTGGCCAGGGTGACGATGAAGCTGGGTAGTTTGGTCTTCATCAGGATCCAGCCATTGATGTATCCGATGGCCAGGGAAACCAGCAGTGCCAGGGCCACACCAACCCAGACGTTGGTGCTGAAGTACCAGCTGAACATCGAGGCGGTAAGGGCCGAACTAATGACGGCGACACCTGTGGAAAGGTCGAACTCGCCGCCGATCATAAGCAGCGCGACGCCGACGGCCATGATTCCGATGGTTGAGCTGCCGTACAGAACGGTCGCGAAGGACGAAGGCTGCAGGAAGGTCGGGGAAACCACGGCGAAGAAAACGAAGAGGACGATGGCGCCCACCAGGGCGCCGACCTCAGGGCGGCCGAGCAGTTTCTGGAGGGGGCTGCGCTTACCGATGCGTTCATCGGTCGCGGGGACGGAGGGTTTGGTCAGGGTCTGGGTCATGGGGATTCTCCTGCTATGGCGGGTTCCGGAGCCGCAAGGGCCCCGGAACCCGCTCAAAGCATCCTTAGCGGATGCCTTCCTTGGCGAATTTGAGGACGTCAGGAGCTGCTGCCTGATCGATGATCGACGGGCCGGTCAGCACCGGAAGCCCGCCACCTACGTGGATGCCGCCCCGCTTGACCTGCCAGAGGGCGTCGACGGCTCCATAGCCCTGGAGCCACGGCTGCTGGTCGACGGTGAAGGCAACCTTGCCGTCGATGATGGCCTGGGCCAGTTCACCGTTCATGTCGAAGGAGGCTACTTTGACCTTGTCCTGCAGGCTGAGGGACTCCACTGCCTTGTTGATGGTCAGCGTGAACGGCGCTCCCAGTCCGATGATGGCGTCTGCATCCGGGGTGGCCTGGAGTTTCGCAGTGACTGTGGAGGAAACCTGGGTCATGTCGGTTCCCTGGACAAACAGGTTCTCCGTAGCCGGAATCTTGGACTTCACGCCGGCACACCGGGCATCCAGTGCCACGTTGCCCTGTTCCATGATCACGCAGATGGGGCGCTTTGCTCCCAGCGAGGACAGCTTCTCCCCCACGGCCGCACCCGCGAGGTTCTCGTCCGATCCGAAGTGGGTGAAGGCGCCTACCTGCTGCCAAATATCAGCACCTGAATTCAGGCTGACTACGGGGATGCCGGCGTCCACTGCCTTCTTGAGGACGTCCTTGAGGGCGTCCGGCTTGGCCAATGTCACGGCGATGCCGCCGACTTTCTGGTCGATTGCCTGCTGGATCAGCTGGGCCTGGCGTCCGCCCTCAGGATCCGAGGTGTAGAGCAATTCCACGTTGTCCTTTGCAGCTGCTTCTTCGGCACCCTTGCGGAGGATGTCCCAGAAGGTGTCACCGGGAGCGGCGTGGGTGATGAGGGCAACCTTCATGCGTTCTGTTGTCGCGACCTGGCCGCCGCCTGCTGCGCCGCCGGCCTCCTCGGTCCTGCCTCCGGTGCTCGAACAGGCACTCAGTGCCAGCATCGGCACGACAGCCGCTACAAGTGTTGCTTTACGCCAGGAAAATCTAGCCACGAGTATCTCCTTTGATATCAGCTCCGGACTGCCACGGTGCAGTCGCCGGAATGTGCTTACTACGATCATGGTGACTTGAACCACACATGTCAATAGTTTGTCCTGACATTAGTATGTACGCACGTAATGTGGGCGCTAACGTCCGTGAAAACCGGGCGGTGTCCGCGGCATACGGGCCGCTGGCACCCTCTGTGAAACCCAAAAGGGCACCTTCGTCTCGGGAGACGACGGTGCCCTTTACGGTTAGGTGTTCTTATTGGCCCGCGACGGCCTCCGGCTGCGTCCCGGCCACGTTCTTGAAGTAGTGCTCCACGTCTTCAAGGCTCTTGTCCTTGGTCTCGGGAACGTACTTGGCGGCAAACGCTATGGCGCCCACTCCGAGCACGGCGAACACAAAGAAGGTGCTGGACAGACCGATCGCCGCCAGCAGCTGCGGAAATCCGAACCCCACCATGAAGTTGACGATCCAAAGGACAAAGGCGGAGGCGCCCATGCCGAGCCCGCGGATCTTGAGCGGGAAAATCTCGGAGAGCATCAGCCACGTGACCGGTGAGATGGCACCCTGCTGGAAGGCCAGGAAGGTCACAGTCAGGGACAGAATAACGAAACCACGGGCTGAGCCTTCAGGCAGGATCAGCGAGAACAGGCCGATCAGCAGCAGCGCCGTCGTCGTGCCTATCTGCCCAGTGATAAGCATCCGACGGCGGCCCACCTTGCCGAGCAGCCAAATTCCCACGAACGTCGCGAGGACAGAGATGACGCCGTTGGCAATGTTGGCGGTCAGCGCAGCCTCGCGCCCGAATCCGGATTGGGCGAGGATTTGGGTGCCGTAGTACATGATGGAGTTCACGCCCGTGATCTGCTGGATCACGGCCAGGCCGAGGCCCACGACAAAGATCCGCCGCAGCCAGGGGATCCCAAGGTCCCTCCAGGAGCCCATCTTGGACTTGTAGTCCTCGACGGCCATGGCCTTGACTTCCTCAAATTCTGTTCGCGCCTCGGCCTGGGAGCGGATGCGTTGGAGAACGCTGAGGGTTTCGCCGAAACTTCCCATCGAGGCCAGCCATCGGGGGCTCTCGGGCATGAAATTCATCCCGATCCACAGTGCAATGGCCGGCAGGGTGGCGATCACCAGCATCCAGCGCCAGATGCCGCCGGTCTCCCCGAAGGTGTTGCCCAGGTAGGCGTTGAAGATGAAGGCCAGCAGCTGCCCGGTAACGATCATCAGTTCGTTCTGTGTGACGATCCGTCCGCGCCGTGCGCTGGGCGAAACTTCGGCCAGATACACAGGCACGGTGACGGAGGCACCGCCCACAGCGAGGCCGAGAATGAACCGGGCGGCGATCAAAACCTCGGTGTTTGGCGAGAAAGTGCACGCCAGCGTGCCCACAAGGAAAATGACCGCGAGGACCATGATCATCTTGCGGCGGCCGTTCCGGTCGGCCAGCCGGCCGCCGAACAGTGCACCGAACGCGGCGCCGAAGAGGAGCGACGATGTGACCAGGCCCTCGGTCAGGGGCGTCAGGCCCAGATCCTCCTGCATGTACGGCAGCGCGCCGTTGATGACCCCTGTGTCGTAGCCAAAGAGGAGTCCGCCGAACGTGGAGATGATGGTGGCGGTCCGCAGCGCCCTCTTATGGTTCGGAGGCTGTTGCCCTTTTACCGCCGCGACCTTCCCGGAGAGACTCATGCGGTAGCTTTCTGGACGTACTGCTGTATGGTCTCCAACTGGTAGCGGGAGACGTCCTCGGCGTTCTCGTCCTCTGCAAAGACGCTGGAGACCATCACTGTGTCATCCCGGTCCAGGAAACCGATCTCCTTCAGTCCGCCGAAGAACTCGTCCCAGTTCACGTCGCCGTCACCGATCTTCAGGTGCTGGTGCACGCGCACGGGGTTGCCCGGCGGGTTGGTGATGTAGCGAAGCCCGTGTGAGGCGTGGTGGTCCATGGTGTCCGCAACGTGAACCAGGCGGAGTTTGTCCCCCGCCGCGCGCATGATGTCCAGCGGGGCGTTTTTCATGTGGAAGCTGTGCGAGGCCACGTAGACCATGCCAACATTCTTCGAGTTCAGTCCCCTGATGACCCGGATTGCGGCCAGGCCTTCCTCTACGAAGTCGTCCGGGTGCGGGTCAATGAGCAGGTCGATGCCTTCGCGTTCAATGATCGGCAGGAGCTCCTCCATGGAGCGGTAGAACGCCCGCTCGGACTCCTCAGCCTTTTCGGGGCGGCCGCTGAACTCGGTGTTGATAGTGCCGACGCCGAGGTCAACGGTGATCTGGATGACCCGCTTCCAGTAACGGACAGCAGCTTCGCGGGCGTCCTCGTCCGGGCCGGACCAGCGGAGCACCGGCAGGACGGAGGCAATTTCGATTCCCGCGTCCCTGCAGGCTTTGCTGAGCTGGCCCACCAGTTCGTCATCGGCTTTGGGATGGTTGTAGAAGGGGATGAAGTCCGCGTGCGGCGTCATCTGCATGTACTTGTAGCCGAGATCGGCCACCACCTTCGGGAACTCCAGCAGGCTGTGCGAGTGGTGGAAAGGGGTGGGATCAAGTGCGATTTTCACGTAAACACTCCATGTATGGATCCGTCAGGCGGGAGTTTTTGTCCAGATACGCAGGGTTGGAAGGCCCGGAAGTCGGCGTATCTGGACAAAAACTCCGCGGGTTAGCGGTATAGGTCAGGCTTGGCGGCGAGCTTCACGGCCACCTTTTCGCCGCTCTTCTGCGCTTCGACGCCAGCCTCGCAGCACGCCGCGGTGGCGTAGCCGTCCCACGCGGTGGGGCCGCCGATTTCGCCCTTCAGCGCAGCGTCCACCCATGACTGGATTTCGACGTCGTATGCCGCGCCGAAGCGCTCTTCGAATCCGGGGGTGACGTTGCCGCCCCAGCGGCCGGCGCTGCGGGTGTAGGGGCCCTTGTCCCCGCCGATGTTGACGATGCCCTCTTCGAAGGCGGCCTGGGTGGCCACCTCATAGCCAAATTTGGCGTTGACATAGATTTCGACGTCGGCCAGGACGCCTGATTCCGTTTCCAGCAGGACGTGCTGGGGGTCGTGCTGGCCGGCGGGGGCGTTCTTGGTGGCCTTCCCCATGCGGACCTGGACGCTGGTGATTTCCTCTCCGGTGAAGAACCGGATGGCATCGAACTCGTGGACCACGGAATCGTTGATCAGCATCTCGTTGGTGAAGCCCGGCGGCGTGGTGGGGTTGCGGTGCTGGTGGTGCAGCATCAGCAGTTCGCCCAGCTCGTGGTTGTGGATGATCTGGCCCAGGGCCGCGTATTCGGCGTCGAAGCGGCGCATGAAGCCCACCTGGATGCGTTTGTGCCCCAGCTCAACCTCAGCCTCCACGATTTTCCAGGAGGACTCGGCATCGGGGGTCAGCGGCTTCTCGCACAGGATCGGGATGTCCTTGGCGATGGCCTTCAGCAGGATGTCCTCGTGCAGGAAGCCGGGCGTGGCGATGAGTACTGCGTTGACGTCGCCGTTGTTGAGGGCTTCCTCGGCGTCGGCAAGGGCCACGGCGCCCGGAATGCCTTCAACTGCCGCCTGTGCGCGGGCCAGGTCAACGTCCACGACGGCGGCAACCTCGGCTCCGTGGATTCGGGTGTTAAGGCGCTGGATGTGGTCGGCGCCCATGCGCCCGGCGCCGATGACGGCGACGCGGAGTGCTTCAGTCATTGTTTCGTTCCTTCAGGGGTCTTAGCGGATGCGGCGGTGTTGCTGTCAGTTGACGGCGGTTCGGGAACCGCAGGACAGCAGGTAGTTGCGGGTGCGCTTGGCAATGGGCATGGGCACATCGAAGGCTACCGGGTACATGTCCTGTTCCACGATGCCGAACATGGGCCGGTTGAGGGCCTCCACCGCTTCGATGACGGCGCGCAGGTCGGGAAGCCCGTTCGGCGGCTCGGTCATGACGCCGGCCAGGTTGGCGGCAGCCCAGGTCATGTTTTCCTCGTTGACTTGCCTGAGGATCTCCGGGTTGATCTGCTTCAGGTGCAGGTAGCCGATCCTGTCCGGGTAGTTCTTGATCAGCTCGAGGCTTGAGGCACCGCAGTATTCGGCGTGGCCCGTGTCCAGGCATAGGTTCAGGTACCTCGGGTCCGTGGCGGCCAGTAGGGTTTCAATGTCTTCCTGCGCGCCAACGTGGGAGTCAGCGTGGGAGTGGAACTGCTGCTTCAGGCCGAAATCCTCCAGCAGGGTCTTGCCCAGGCGGTTGTGGCCGGCAAAAAGGTCGCTCCACGCCTTGTCAGTCAGGGTGCCGCTCTCCACCGCCTCGCCGGTGACGTCGTCTCGCCACATGGCCGGAATGACCACGATGTGCTCGCCGCCCATGGCCGCCGTCAGTTCGGCCACTTTGCGGGCCGGTTCCCAGGCGGATTCCCACTGGTCCAGTCCACGGTGGAAGGCAGTGAACACCGTGCCGGCGGTGACCTTGAGGTCGCGCTGGTTCAGTTCTTCTGCCAGCCGCGTGGGATCGGTGGGCAGGTAGCCGTACGGGCCCAGTTCAATCCACTTGTAGCCGGACTCGGCCACCTCATCGAGGAACCGTTCCCAGGGCGTCTGCTTGGGGTCATCCGCGAACCAGACTCCCCAGGAGTCCGGCGCCGTGCCGATGATCAGCTTGTTCTCAGTCATTGCCATTCCTTCTCATCGATTGCTCCGCAGGTGCCGTTTTGGACGCTCAAAACGGCCGTTACGGAGCAGTCGATGGTGGGTAGTCGGGTCGCTAGTTGGACGGGAAGTTGTAGGAGGCGCCGGAAGCGTGGGTGGGTTCGGGCCAGCGGGAGGTGACGACTTTGCCGCGGGTGTAGAAGGAGACGCCTTCGGGGCCGTAGATGTGCTTGTCGCCGAAGAGGGATGCCTTCCATCCGCCGAAGGAGTGGTAGGCCACCGGGACAGGCAGGGGAACGTTGATACCGATCATGCCCACCGTGACGGAGCGCTGGAACTTCCGGGCGTGGGCGCCGGAGGAGGTGAAGATCGCGGTGCCGTTGCCATACGGGTTGGCATTGATCAGCTTGATGCCGTCCTCAAGGGTATCCACACGGACCACCACAAGGACGGGTCCGAAGATTTCCTCGGTGTAGGCGGTCATCTCGGTCTTGACGTGGTCGATCACTGTAGGGCCTACCCAGAAGCCGTCTTCGTGGCCGGGGACCACGAGGTCGCGGCCGTCCACCACCATGGCGGCGCCGGCTGCTTCGGCTTCGGTGACGATCCGTACGATGCGTTCCTTGGAGGCCGGGGTGATGACCGGGCCCATTTCGGCGCCGGGGGCGGTGCCGTTGTTGACCTTGACGGCCAGGGCGCGCTCTTCGACCTTCTTGACGATCAGGTCCGCGGCGTCCCCGACCGCGACGGCGACCGAGATGGCCATGCAGCGTTCCCCGGCGGAGCCGAAGGCGGCGGCGGCGAGGTGGTCAGCGGCGTTGTCCAGGTCGGCGTCAGGCATAACGATGGCGTGGTTCTTCGCGCCGCCCAGGGCCTGGACGCGCTTGCCGTGCTTGGTGGCGGTCTCGTGGACGTACTGGGCGATCGGGGTGGAGCCGACGAAGGAGATGCCGTCCACGTCCGGGTGGGTCAGGAGCCCGTCCACGGTTTCCTTGTCCCCGTGCAGGACCTGGAACACGCCGTCGGGCAGGCCTGCCTGCTTCCAGAGCCTGGCCAGGAGCATGGATGCAGAGGGGTCGCGTTCGGAGGGCTTGAGGATGAAGGCGTTGCCGGTGGCGATGGCCATCGGTGCCATCCAGAGCGGGACCATGACGGGGAAGTTGAACGGGGTGATGCCGGCAACCACACCGAGGGGTTCGCGGAAGTTGAAGACGTCGATCCCGGTGGAGACCTGGTCCGAGTAGTCGCCCTTGAGCAGCGTGGGGATGCCGCAGGCGTACTCGATGACTTCCAGGCCGCGTCCGATTTCGCCCTTGGCGTCGGAGAGGACCTTGCCGTGTTCGGCGGTGACCAGCTGGGCGAGCTCCTCGACGTGGGAGGCGACGAGCTCGCGGAATTTGAACAGCACGGCGGTGCGCTTGGCCAGGGAGATGTCGCCCCAGGTGTCGGCGGCCTTGCGGGCAGCAGCTACTGTGGCGTCCAGGTCTGCCCGGTTGGCCAGCCGCAGCTGCGCGGACACGGCGCCGGTGGCCGGGTTGTAGACGTTCGTGGTGCGGCCACCCTCGCCGGCGCTTTCGGCGCCGTTGATGAAGTGGTTGATGGTGGAGGTCTCGGTTGTAACAGTCATGGCGGCTCTTCCTTGAGTTGAAAGCGTTCGGGTGTCGAAGAGGGAATCAGCCAAGCAGCTTGCGCTGGCGGGCTTTGTGGTCGGTGTAGGCCTGGTAGGCCTGCTGCGTGGAGTCCAGCTCGGAAACCTGGGAGACGGGAACGTCCCACCAGGATTCAGAGGACGGCGCGTCGAGCAGCGGGTCTGATTCGACGTGGATCAGGATAGGGCCGCCGCGCTCCGGTGCGGCTTTGGCGTCGCGGATGGCCTGTTCGAGTTCGGCAATGACCTTCTCCCCCGGTTCGATCCGGATGACCTTCACGCCCAGGGATTCGGCGTTCAGGGCCAGGTCAACGGGCAGGGTGTCGCCTTCGTCGAAGCTGTGCTGTTCCTCGTTGAGTGACCGGTACTGGGTGCCGAACCGCTGCGAGCCCAGGGACTCGGAGAGCGAGCCGATGGAGGCGTAGCCGTGGTTCTGGATCAGGACCACGATCAGCTTGATCCGTTCGGCGACGGCGGTGACTAGTTCCGTGTGCATCATCAGGTAGGAGCCGTCCCCCACCATGACGACGACGTCGCGCTGGGTTCCGCCGTTAACAGCTTCCGCCATCGCCGCGCGCTTGACCCCGAGGCCGCCCGGAATCTCGTAGCCCATGCAGGAGTACGCGTATTCCACGTGGTAGCCGAACGGGTCACGGACCCGCCACATCTTGTGCAGGTCGCCGGGGAGGGAACCCGCCGCACAAATAACGACGTCGGCCGCGTCCATGGCGCGGGACGTGGCACCGATGATCTCGTTCTGTGCCGGCAGGGGTGTGGAACGGGAATCGAAGGCTTCATCCACGGTGGCGTCCCAGCGCTTCTTCTCCGCCGCGATCTTCTGCTCGAGGTCCGCTCCGACGCGGTAGCCGCCCAGTGCCTGATTCAGCTTGACCAGGGCCTTGCGGGCATCCGCCACGATCGGCAGCGTGGCGCCGTGCTTGTAGGCGTCGATCGCCGCGACGTTGATGTTGATGAACTTCACGTCCGGGTTCTGGAACGCGGTGCGGGAGGCGGTGGTGAAGTCCTCGTAGCGCGTGCCAATGCCTATGATCAGGTCCGCGTCGGCAGCAATGGCGTTTGCCGCCGTCGTGCCCGTGGAGCCAATGGCTCCAAGGGAGAACTTGTGGTCCCACGGCAGCACGCCGACGCCGGCCTGGGTGTTGCCCACCGGGATGCCCGTCAGTTCCACGAACTTCGCGAGTTCCTCATTGGCGTAGGCGTAGAGGACGCCCCCGCCGGCGATGATCAGCGGCCGCTTCGCAGAACGGATCGCGTCGGCAGCGCGGGCGATGTCGTCGTCGTCCGCGTCCGGGCGGCGGATCCGCCATTCGCGCTCTGCCAGGAACTCCGCAGGGACGTCGAAGGCCTCCGCCTGGACGTCCTGGGGCAGCGAGATGGTCACGGCGCCGGTTTCCGCCGGATCCGTCAGGACACGCAGGCCATGGTGGAAGGCGGAGAACAGCTGCTCGGGCCGGGAGACGCGGTCGAAGAACTTAGTCAGCGGCCGGAACGCGTCATTGACCGTGATGTCGTAGGCGTAGGGCTGCTCCAACTGCTGCAGCACCGGGTCCGCAGCGCGGGTGGCGAAGGTGTCGGACGGCAGCAGCAGCACCGGCAGGCGGTTCGTCGTCGCCAGGGCTGCTCCGGTCAGCAGGTTGGAGGAGCCAGGGCCGATGGACGTGCTGATGGCAAAGGTCTGGCGGCGGCGGGTGTGCCGGGCGTACCCCACGGCCTGATGCGCCTGGGCCTGTTCGTTCCGGCCCTGGTAGTACGGCATGATGGCCGGGTCCAGTTGCTGGTACTGCTTCAGGGCCTGGCCCACGCCGGCCACGTTCCCGTGCCCGAAGATGCCGAAAGTTCCCGGAATCAGCCGCTCACGGTACTCAACCCCGCCAATGGAGTCCACCGTGTACTGCTTGGAAAGGTATTCCACCACGGCCTGGGCGACCGTCATTCTGCGGGTGGCAATTCCTGATGTTGTTCCCATGGGGAGGCTACTCCGATACTTCTTCGGTTCGGTTTGGGGTGGTGTGGTTCAGCAGTGAGGCGGCCGTGGCCACGGCACCGGCAACATCGCCGTCGGCCGGGTACAGGAGCGTCCGGCCAACAGTGAGGCCCTGCACTCCGGGTAACGCGAGGGCTGCATGCCAGCTGGCGAAAACCTCGTCCTGGCTGCTGTCCGGATCCCCGCCCAGCAGGACGGTGGGCATGGTGGTGGCCGCCATAACCCGCTCCATGTCCGCCACGACGGGAAGCTTCATCCAGGTGTAGGCGCTGGTGGATCCCAGGCCCTCGGCGATGGCGATGGACTTGATGACGGCATCCGTGGAGAGATCATTCCGGACGCGGCCGTTGTCCCGGACCGAAAGGAAGGGCTCCACCATGGCAATGAGCTTGCGCTCGGCAAGGGAGTCGATGGCCTTGGCAGTGGCCTCCAAGGTTGCCACCGTGTCCGGGTCGCCGAGGCAGATGCGGGTCAGCATTTTCCCACCGTCGGCACCCAGCGCTTCCAGGGCGGCTGCCGTGTGGCCGGTGAAACGGTCGTCGATTTCATTGACCAGGCCGGCGAGTCCGCCGCGGTTCATCGAGCCGAAAACCAGCTTGCCTTCCAGCGCACCCAGCAGGAGAAGGTCATCCATGATGTCCGGCGACGCAAGCACGCCATCAACGTCCGGATTTGCCAGGGCAATCTGCAGCCGGTCCAGCAACTGGCGGCGGTCTGCCATCGCCACCGGGTCACTGCCGACGGCCAGGGCGCCGCGGGCAGGGTGGTCGGCGGCAACGATGAAGTTCTGCTTGCCGTACTTCAGGCCGGGGTGGCGGCGCCGGGCCTTGGCTGCCCGGGCAATGGCGTCCGGGTCCTCAAGCCGGATGGTGCTCAGGTGGGCGTAGCGGCGCGGGTCGTCATCCAGCGCATTGTTTGAGGCCAGCGGCGTGAGGGTCACAGTGCTGCTCCTTCGGTGGCAAACTGGCCAGGTACCAGGCGGCCGCGTTCCGCGAGCAAGGAGGTGACCTCTTCCGGCGTCGGCATGGCGTCGGCGCAGGAAAGGCGGGAGGCGACGATCGCACCGGCGGCGTTGGCGTAGTCCAGGACCTGGGCAAGCGGCCAGCCGGACAGCAGTCCGTGGCAGAAGGCACCACCGAAGGAATCGCCGGCTCCCAGGCCATTGACGGTTTGCACGGGCACAGGGGCGGAAACTACGCGTTCCGTGCGGGTTTTCGCCATGACGCCTTCGGGGCCGAGTTTAACGACGGCGATCTCGACTCCGGCGGCCAGCAGGCGGTCCGCCTGCTCATCGGGGGTTCCCTCCCCTACCGCCACGGCGCATTCCTTGTCGTTGCCGATGGCGACGGTGACGTGCGGCAGGATCTTGGCCACCTCAGCCCGCGCTTCCTCTTCAGATGCCCAGAACATGGGCCGGTAGTCGAGGTCGAGGATGGTGAACTGGCCTTCCTTCAACCCGGTCCGGGGACGTGCCTCGTGTGCCTTGATGTGGGCTGTTCGGCTGGGCTCCTGGCATAACCCGGTCACGGTGGACCAGAAGATCCCTGCGTTTCGGATGGCGTCCAGGTCGAGCTCCTCGGCCTTGATCTGCAGGTCCGGGGCGGTGGGAAAGCGCCCGTAGAAGTAGAGCGGGAACTCGTCCGTAGCCGGCTTGATCGCACAGAACGTCACCGCCGTTGGCCATTCCTTGACCGGGGTGACGAACGCGTCGTCGACGTTGAACTTCTTCAATTCCCGGTGGAGGTAGGTTCCAAAAGCGTCGTCACCGGTGCGGGTAATCACGCCTGTCCGGCGGCCATGCCGGGCGGCTGCTACGGCAACGTTCGACGGCGATCCGCCGAGGTACTTGCCGAAAGACGTCACGTCCTCCAGGTCCACCCCGATGTCGTTCGGGTAGATATCAACGCTGATGCGCCCGATCGTGAGCAGTTCGTGGGTCACGGTATCGCGGACCTTTCTAATTTGAACTCTGCCCTCAACAGCTAGAGCTCCAGTGACTGGCTGGCCCCTCCATGAGCGGGGTCACATCCACTACTTTGCCCTAGAATCAATGTCCTGTCAAAGGTTTGTACTGACATGTTTACAACTTGCCATAGCGGCCATTTAGCGCCCTTTGGCACGGCGTCCAGGGCCGCAGAAGGCTGGCTACTTGCGCGGCACGGCCAGCTCGCCGGTGACGTACTGCGCCCGGCCAAAACCGAAGGACCAGTCGCCCGCCGCATTCTCCACATAGCCGATGAATACATCCTCTCCGGCGATGCCAACCTTCGCGAGCTTTTCCGCCACCGCGGCAAAGAGGCGCTGCTTGGCCTCCTGTGACCGGCCTCCCTGCGTGAAGATCTGGATCATCACAACCCCGCTGGTCCGCTCAAAGCCAAGCCCGGCATCCTGGGCAAGAATCTGCCCCAGAGGGTGCTCGGTCAGGATATGGAAGTAGTCGCGCTCCGGGATTCCGTACTCGGCGAGGATCGCGTCATGGATCCCCCGGCTCAGTCGCTGGAGTTCCTCCTGGCTGCGCCCCTGGTTTACATCAATTCGAACAAGTGGCACTTTCGCTCCTTTAAAGTTTGTTCTGACATACTAACAAAGTAAGCGAATGAACCGCAACGGAGACATTGCCGCATGGACGCAGTGGGAGTACTCTTAAACAACTAGCAGATTGATAAACTGTCTGATTGATTAAAGCACCAGTTGAGGAGTGGAGCAGCAACGATGGAACCCGACGCAGCGGCTCTGGACTCGGCCTTTATGGCCCTGGCCGATCCCGTGCGGCGGAGCATCATAGCCCGGCTCAGCCGGGGACCGGCCACCGTGAATGAATTGGCGGAACCCTTCGAGATCTCCAAACAGGCTGTCTCGAAGCACATCCAGGTACTCGAGCAGGCGGGACTGGTCACCCGCACCAGGGAAGCCCAGCGGCGGCCCGTGCACCTGAATCCCGCACGGCTTGAGGCACTCACCGCATGGATCGACCAGTACAGGTTGGTCCGCGAGGGGCAGTTCCGCAGCCTCGATGCCGCGCTGAGGTCAAACGCTGCAACCGGCAGCGGGCCAGATACAAAGGAGTCATCATGAGCAATTCCCTGAAGCTCAGCGTTCCTGAGGGAGTCCCCTTCATCGACTACGAGCGCGAGTTTGATTTCCCCGTAGCGGACGTCTTCCGGGCCCATAAGGAGCCGGACCTTCTCGTCCAGTGGTTGGGTCCGCGTGGTTACAAGATGGACATCGACCACTACGACTTCCGGACCGGCGGCAGTTACAGCTACCTGCACACCGGCCCGGAAGGAGTGCCCTATGAGTTCAAAGGCATCTTCCACACGGTCCGCGAGAACGAGTTCGCCATCCAGACTTTCGAGTTCGGCGGGTATCCGGACGTCGTCAGCCTGGAGTTCATGACGTTCGAGGACCTGGGCAATGGCCGGTGCCGCCTCCGCGGACATTCGGTCTATCCCACGCAGGAGGCCCGCGACGGCATGGCGCAGTCCGGCATGGAAGGCGGCATGTCGGAAGGCTATGAGCGGCTGGACGAACTCCTCAACGGCGCCAAGGTGTAGAGCGCAAAAGTACGACGACGGGTGGGTCACCTTCCATGTGGAAGGTGACCCACCCGTCGTCGTACTTAACAGCAACGCGGGGCCGCTTCGGGCCCGTCCACGAGTGACGGGCGGGAAGCGACCCCGCGTTGGTTCTTACTTGGAACTAGAGCGCTGCGTAGACTTCGCGCAGCAGCTTGGCGGTCTCCGACGGCGTCTTGCCGACCTTGACGCCAGCGGCCTCGAGGGCTTCCTTCTTGGCCTGGGCGGTTCCGGCGGAACCGGAGACGATGGCGCCGGCGTGGCCCATGGTCTTGCCTTCGGGCGCGGTGAAGCCGGCAACGTAGCCGACAACCGGCTTGGTGACGTTGGCCTTGATGAAGTCGGCAGCGCGCTCTTCGGCGTCGCCACCGATTTCGCCGATCATCACAATTGCCTTGGTCTCGGGGTCGGCCTCGAACGCGGCCAGGGCGTCGATGTGCGTGGTGCCGATGATGGGGTCGCCGCCGATGCCGATGGCGGTGGAGAAGCCCAGGTCGCGCAGCTCGTACATCATCTGGTAGGTCAGGGTGCCGGACTTGGAGACCAGGCCGATGGGACCCTTGCCGGTGATGTTGGCCGGGGTAATGCCAACCAGCGCCTCGCCCGGGGTGATGATGCCGGGGCAGTTCGGTCCGATGATGCGGGTGACCTGGTTGCCGTCGGCGTCCACCTTGGACTGGGCCAGTGCCCAGAACTCGGCCGAGTCCTGGACCGGCACACCTTCGGTGATGACAACCACCAGGCCGATGCCGGCCTCGATGGCTTCAACGACGGCGCTCTTGGTGAAAGCCGGCGGCACGAAGACGATGGAGACGTCCGCGCCGGTTTCCGCCATGGCTTCCTTGACGGTGCCGAAGACAGTGATTTCCTTGTCGCCGTGCAGGACCGTGGTGCCGGCCTTGCGGGCGTTGACGCCGCCAACAATGTTGGTGCCGGCCTTGAGCATCAGGGCGGTGTGCTTGGTGCCTTCGCCGCCGGTGATGCCCTGGACGATGACCTTGGAGTCCTTGTTCAGATAGATAGACATGGTGCGTCCCTTTACTTAGCTGCGTTGGCGAGCTCGGCGGCCTTGTCGGCGCCCTCGTCCATGGTTGCGGCCAGGGTAACCAGCGGGTGGTTGGCCTCGGCCAGGATGCGGCGGCCCTCCTCAACGTTGTTGCCGTCGAGGCGGACTACCAGCGGCTTGTTCGCGGAGTGGCCCAGCTCGGCCAGCGCACCAACGATGCCCTTGGCGACGGCGTCACACGCGGTGATGCCACCGAAGACGTTGACGAATACCGACTTGACCTGCTCGTCGCCCAGGATGACGTCCAGGCCAGCGGCCATGACCTCGGCGGAAGCTCCACCGCCGATGTCCAGGAAGTTGGCGGGCTTGACGTTGCCGTGCTTTTCGCCGGCGTAGGCAACGACGTCGAGGGTGGACATGACCAGGCCGGCACCGTTGCCGATGATCCCTACTTCGCCGTCCAGCTTGACGTAGTTCAGGTCCTGCGCCTTGGCCTTGGCCTCCAGCGGATCAGCAGCGTCCTTGTCCTCAAGGAGGGCGTGCTTGGCGTGGCGGAAGTCGGCGTTCTCGTCCAGGGAGACCTTGCCGTCAAGGGCCACGATCTCACCGGCACCGGTCTTGACCAGCGGGTTGACCTCCACCAGGGTGGCGTCTTCCTTCTTGAAGACATCCCAAAGCTTCAGGATCACGGCGGCGACTTTGCCGCGCAGTTCCTCGGCGAAGCCGGCTGCTGCGACAATCTCGTCAGCCTTGGCCTGGTCGATGCCCACGGCGGGGTCGATGGCGATCTTCGCCAGCGCCTCAGGGCGTTCGACGGCGAGCTGTTCGATTTCCATGCCGCCTTCAACCGAGCACATGGCCAGGTAGTTGCGGTTGGCCCGGTCCAGCAGGACGGAGAAGTAGTATTCCTCGGCGATGTCCGCACCCTGGGCAATCATCACCTTGTTAACGGTGTGGCCCTTGATGTCCATGCCCAGGATGTTGGTGGAGTGCTCAAGTGCCTCATCGGCGGTCTTGGCAACCTTAACGCCGCCGGCCTTACCGCGGCCACCGGCCTTAACCTGGGCCTTAACGACAGTTACGCCGCCGATCTTCTCGGCAGCTGCCTTTGCTTCTTCTGGGGTGTACGCCACGATGCCGGCAAGCACGGGTACACCGTGCGCCTCGAACATATCGCGCGCCTGGTATTCAAACAGGTCCACGGTTTAGTGTCCTTCTACGTCGAAGTAGTTTCTGTACAGTCGGACACCATCGAAGACGATGACCGGGCTGCGGAATTGCACGCACCGGCGGCCTGTTGGAAACGAGCCACGCGGCGTGATGCTCCACTGGGAACTCTAGTCCTTTGGGAGGACCGGCCCGTCCCAGAGTACCCCTTATGTGAGTAAGGACACTATTCTATGGAACGTAGAAAAACCGCGGATTTACGCGGTTTTTGAGGGCTTCACAGTGCCGGCGGGGCACTCTCCGGAGGGCTGGAAATCAGCTCGTAACGGTCCTCCGAAACAAAGAACCCCACGCCGGCCGAGACGTTTCCGCAGGCTACGCCGCCGTTGTAGGCGGAACAGCGAAGTCCGTTTCGCTCAAGGTTCTGCCCGTCAGCCAGCACAGCCAATTCCGCGATCGGGCCGGCCTTGCTGCCGCGGGGGCCGTATGTTGCTTCCATTTGTGTGACTCCGGACCGGCATTCTCCGTACGTAGCCTTGTCCGGCGTCAGCAGGGCTACCCCGCCCAGGTATCCGATATTCGTTCCTGCGCAGTCATCCGCTACGTCGTCCGGGGCAGGTTTCGGGTATCCGGCCAGTTCGCAGTGGGCTACCGGCACAATGGCCAGTTTGTTGTTTTCGCTGTCGCTGAAGCTGTTCTGCTCATAGGGGAGATTGATGTGCGGCCCGCGGGCTGCCGTCAGGGAGCACGCCACTGTCCGGTCCTCGGTAAGGAAGGAGATGACATCGTCACTGCCTGAAAATTCCTGCGGGTCAACCAGCGGCGCCTGTTCCAGCTGCTCAATCGGCGGCAATGGAGGCGGTGCCACGTATCCAGGGTCCTCCACCGTCACGGTGCAGCCTGTTGCAGCCAAGAGGAAAAGGGCGGCGAGCATCCCCTGTACAGTCCGTCGCATGCGGTCCATTATGCGTCATGGCGGCGCTCAGTCTGGTGCCAGTCCGGCTGCCTTTTCGACGACGGCGGCGGCAACAGCAGCGGGATCCCCTGCGGCGAAGTGGTCACGCATCTGTTGTGCCCGCGTCCGCCAGGCAGCGTTCGAGAGGATCTCCTGCACTGCCTGGGCAATTCGCTGTGGCTTGGGCCGTTCCGTTTTGAGGCTGATGCCCACGCCGGCGAATTCCACCCTGGCATTGACGTCACTCTTGCCCTCGTTGATCCCTGACACCACCATTGGCACTCCTTTGGACAGGCTGAGCTGCACCCCGCCGAAGCCGCCGTTGGTGATGAACACGTCCGTGAAATCCAGCACGCTGGCGAAGTCCACGAAGTCGCGGATCACGATGTTGGGCTGCGGGTAGCGCGCGCTGAGGACCTCCGTCCCGCGGCCACCGGTGGCCACAATCACCAGCGCGTCCATGTCCTTGACCGCCTCGAGCGCCGGAACTATCAGCTTGTCCTGGTCTACGTTGTCCACCGTTCCCTGGGTCACCAGCAACGTGCGTGGGTACAGCGGCCAATGTTCCGCTTCTTCGGCACCACGTTCAGCCGCAGCCAGTGCCGGGGGCGGGGGCCTGTACGGCAGGAGTGCCCCCACATAGTGCACCGCGGGGTTCCTGTGCCGCCGCGGGAAGTCCAGGGCTTCCGGGCCGGTCTGGATGACGGCCGCTGAGGACCGGTAGGGCTCGTCCGTCAGACGTCCGTGCCTGGGGGCGGCCTGCCCGTAGGCCGCAAGCTGGCGGCGGTAGCTCAGGCCGGCGGGCCGCAGGATGACGTTGTCGGACAGGAAGCCCGCCGCGGCCTGGATGGATCTCTCCACCGGGTTGCGGGCAGGCTTGAAGCCGAAGAACAGCGGCGGTACCTGCGGGTCGCTTTCCATGTTGGGAATCGCCACGAAGTTCACCAGCGGCTTGCCCATTAAGCTCGCCACGAGGCGGTGGATGAACATTGAACTGTCCACCACGGCCACGTCGAAGGCAAAGTCCTGTTCCAGTTCCCGGATATCTTCGAAGAAGTTGCTGACGTTGCTGGCAAAGATCTTCTCCCCATCGAACCCGATGGCCCGGGGTCCTTTGAGCTTGGCGCGTTCCGGGTACAGCTCGAAGAGGTTATCCACGCGGTGCTCAATGGCCCGTTGGAAAGGAAGGAGCGGGATGTCCAGGTCCCGGAGCTTGTCACGGAAGACGGGGCCTGTGTACCAGGCGACGTTGTGGCCCCGTTCTTTGAGGCGAACCGCCACCCCCGTCATGGGGTTGAAGTGTCCATCGATGGCCTGGCTGGCGAACAGGATTTTCATGGCCGCGCTCCGACTGGTCCTGCGCTGCAGCAGGACGGTTCCTGAACCTTAGTACTGGGCGCCGGTGCCGGGCAAGGCTTCCTACCCTGGCGGCCCGGGCCTTCGCTGTCCTGGAACTGCTAGGCGTCGAGCTTGGTCAGCGGCGCGTAGCGCAGCAGCAAACGCTTCTCACCGACGTCGAACTTCACCTTGGCCACGGTCTTGTCCCCCGCCCCCTCCAGCGCGAGGACGGTACCGTTGCCGAAGCTCGTGTGGTTGACCTTGTCCCCCACGGTGACCGCCACGATTTCTTTCTGCGGCTGCACACGGTTCTTCGCAATGGCCGCGGGCACGTCCGCGTTGAATCCGGCTGACGAGTCAGCAGCGGCGCCCCTGGCCGTCCCGGCGCCCCAGAAGGATCCGCTGTAGCGGTTCGAACCGATTGATCCGCCGCCCCACCCGCCTGACTGCCTGCTGGTTCCTTCGCGTTTCCATTCCAGGAGCTCGGCGGGAATTTCCTCCAGGAACTGGCTGGCTGGGTTGTACTGGCTCTGGCCCCACATGCTCCGGACCTCGGAACGGGTGACGTACAGGCGTTTCCGGGCACGCGTCAGGCCAACGTAGGCAAGCCGGCGTTCTTCCGCCAGTTCTTTGGGGTCAGTCGCTGACCGCTGGTGCGGAAACAGTCCATGCTCCATGCCGGTCAGGAATACCACCGGGAACTCGAGGCCCTTGGCGGTGTGCAGTGTCATCAGCGTGACCACGCCAAGCCGTTTGGCCTCCGCAACGGCGGCGGCTGTGTCTTCGGCGTTCCCGCCGGGAGCGTCAGGAATCTGGTCCGCGTCGGCCACCAGCGAGACCTGCTCCAGGAACGCGCCCAGCGATCCTTCGGGGTTCTCCTGCTCGTACTCCCGCACCACGGCCACAAGCTCCGCCAGGTTCTCCACCCTGGACTCGTCCTGGGGGTCTGTGCTGGAGCGCAGCGCGGCCAGGTAGCCGGTCTGCTCCAGGACGGCTTCAAGGGCTGCTGCGGCGCCGGAACCCGCGGCCACTTCGGCGAGGTCATCCAGCAGCTTCACAAACCCAAGGACGGCATTGACGGATCGGGTTGCCATCGCCGGGGCCTGCTCGGCCCGACGGGCGGCTGCCATGAACGAGATGCGCTCACGCTGGGCCAGTGCCGCCACCGCACCTTCGGCGCGGTCGCCGATCCCCCGTTTTGGTTCGTTGAGCACCCGCCGCAGGTTGACGTCGTCGTCCGGATTCACCAGGACACGAAGGTAGGCCAGGGCATCCTTGATTTCCTTGCGCTCGTAGAACCGCGTGCCGCCCACCACCTTGTACGGCAGGCCCACCCGCACCAGCACGTCCTCGATGGAGCGTGACTGGGCATTGGTGCGGTAGAAGATGGCGACGTCCCCCGGACGGAGGTTGTCCTCATCCTGGAGCCGGTCGATCTCCTTGGCAATGAACTGGGCTTCGTCGTGCTCGTTCTCGCCCACGTATCCGATGATTTTGTGGCCGTCGCCTTCGGCGGTCCACAGCCGTTTCTCGGGACGGTTGGGATTTCGTGAGATGACCGAGTTGGCTGCGCTGAGGATGTTCTGCGTGGAGCGGTAGTTCTGCTCCAGCTTGATGGTCCGTGCCTCGGGGTAATCCTTTTCGAACTCCACGATGTTGCGGATGTCGGCGCCCCGGAAAGCGTAGATGGACTGGTCCGAATCGCCCACGACCGTCAACTCGGAGGCGCCGGGGCCTTCGCCCACGATCTCCCGGACCAGGGCGTACTGGGCATGGTTGGTGTCCTGGTACTCGTCCACCAGGACATGCCTGAACCGCCGGCGGTAGGAATCCGCGAGGGCAGGGAAGGCCCGGAACATAAACACCGTTTCGGCAATCAGGTCATCGAAATCCATGGCATTGGCCTGGCGCAGCCGCTGTGTGTAGCCCTTGTAGACCTCTGCCACGGCCTGCTCGAAAGGATCGTTGTAGTTCGCGGCGGAAGAGTACGAGTCAGCATCGATGAGCTCGTTCTTCAAGGCGGAGATCTTGTGCTGGATGGCCTTGGGGGCAAACTTTTTCGGGTCCAGGTCCAGGGCCTTGGACACCTGGGTGACCAGCCGGAGGGAGTCGGCTGAGTCGTAGATGGAGAAGTTCGATTTCAGCCCCACGTTCGCGGCTTCCTGGCGCAGGATCCGTACGCATGATGAGTGGAAGGTGGAGATCCACATGATTTTGGCGCGCCCACCCACCAGCGCTTCAATGCGTTCCCGCATTTCCGCAGCGGCCTTGTTGGTGAAGGTGATGGCGAGGATCTCCCCATGGTGGGCCCGGCCGGTGGCGATCAGGTAGGCGATCCTGTTGCTGAGCACACGGGTTTTGCCCGAACCCGCGCCGGCTACGATCAGCAGCGCGGAACCTGCGTGCTTAACGGCCTCCTCCTGCTGCGGGTTCAGCCCTTCCAGGAGCTGGGCCGCGTCCGGCCGGCGGTGGCCGTGGCCGTGGCCCTCCGCATGCTGACCATCCGCATGCGGCGCTTGTGTGCCGCCGGACAGCCCGGCGCCCTGCCGGTTCTCCCACGGCACAGCACCGCCGGGACCGGCCGTCGTGGCGCCTTCAGCGCGCGACTTGGTGCGGGCAGCTGCCGGGGAAGCAGCCTTGAACGGTCCGTCAGAGTACGGGTCAAACAACATATCCATGGTGCCTACAAGTCTAGGCGGTGGGACCGACACGGACTTCCCGGCTGTGGATGACGGGCTCCATGCCCACGCCTTTTCGGCGGTCCTGCAAGCTTTATCCACATAGCGCTGAGCGGTGCGTGCAAGGAGGGCATGCAGTTGAAAGGCTTAGCGGATGGAAGCCATGATGACGGCGGCGGCGCCGGCGCGGAGTGAAGAAAGTCTCGATGGCACTCGCCTTGGCGACGTTGTACAAACCCTGGCTTCCGTCCGTCCTGCTTCTACTGGTCCGGGGATGATTGATCAGTTGCGGGAGCTTGAGGATCTGAAGTCGCTGGCGGCTGCGCAACAGGCCCGGATCGCTGTGGCTTTTGATCTCTCCCAGCGGCGGGAGCAGGCCGCGGCTGGTGTCCCGGCCAAGGAGCGCGGCGCCGGTGTTGCCGCGCAGGTGGCGTTGGCGCGGCGGGAGTCCCCGGCCCGCGGCGGCAGGCTCCTGGGCCTGGCCAAAACCCTCGTCACCGATATGCCCCACACCCTTGCCGCCCTGGAATCCGGGGAGCTGAACGAATGGCGCGCCACCCTCGTCGTGAAGGAAACAGCGTGCCTGTCCGCCGAAGACCGGTGCGCGGTGGACGAGGAACTCGCCGCCGACACCGGCACCCTGGCAGGTGCAGGGTCACTGGCAGGGGCCGGGGACCGGGGACCGGGCCATCATTGCCGCGGTCCGGGCTGCCGCGTACCGGCGCGACCCGCACTCGGTGGCAAAACGCGCCAGCCATGCGGTGAACGACCGAACCGCGACCCTTCGCCCGGCGCCGGACACCATGGCCCGCCTGACCGCTCTGCTGCCCGTCGCCCAGGGGGTGGCCGTCTACGCGGCCCTGACCCGGCATGCGGATACGTTGCGGTCCTCTGGGGACGAACGGTCCAAGGGCCAGATCATGGCCGATCAGCTCGTTGAGAACGTTACCGGCACCCCTGGCGGGGTCGCCGGCATCGAGGTGCAGCTGGTCATGACCGACCGCACCCTGTTCCAGTGCGACAGCGAACCAGCCAAGCTCTCCGGCTACGGCATCGTCCCCGCCCACTGGGCCAGACGAACAGTCCTCGGAGAAGACACTGACACCGCAGAGTTCACCACGTGGATCCGCCGGCTCTACACCGCCCCCGGCACCGGTGAGCTGCTCGCCATGGACTCCAAGGCCCGGCTCTTCCCGCCCGGGCTCCGCCGGTTCAACCAGGTCCGCGACGACACCTGCCGCACCCCCTACTGCGACGCGCCCATCCGCCACCACGACCACATCACCCCCTGGCACAGTGACGGCACAACCACCAGCACCAACGGCCAAGGCCTCTGCGAAGCCTGCAACCACACCAAAGAAACACCCGGCTGGACAGCCACGCCGGTACCCGGGCCCAGGCACACGGTGGAACTCCACACCCCCACCGGCCACACCTACCACTCCACGGCGCCTCCCCCACCCGGCACCGGGCTGGACACGAGCCCGCCAGGCGGCACGGGCTTTGCCGTGGCGGCCAGGTCGGCTACCCGGGGCAGCCGGAAACGCCGCAGAAGACAGCGTCAGCAGGCCAGGGTGCTCAAGCGCCTCCGCTTCAGCCGACGGGAGGCGGCGTGAGATTGCGCTATGCCACGGACCCAGACTCGAGGGCCGCACGCAGCTCGCGCACCGCCGTCGTCCCTCCAGCCATAAACCACTCCAAACCGTTGACCCGCACCGTGTCCACGGCGCCTCCGGCGGCCCGGACAATCGCTTTGCCGGGCAGCCAGTCCCATTCCGGGCAGCTGTGCTGGAACCAGCACCCGATCTGGCCGTCCGCCACCCGGCCAAGGTCGCACGAGCCGGAGCCGAGCATCCGCAGGGCTGCAGCCGACGTCGCCGCCGCGTGCCAGGGCATGGCGCACAGCGGATCCATCAGCCAGCTGGGGTGGATGTAGGTTGCCGCCCCCAGCTGGGCCGCGGGGGTAGCATTGCGCTCTCCCCTGTTGTCGTGGAAAACCGTCAGCCGTTCACCGTTGAGGCTGGCCGGATGCGCCCGGCCACCAAGCCAGAGCTTGTCCTCCTCCGGCTGGAAGATGGCACCAAGCAGCACATCGGACTGGTCCTTCAAGGCGATGGCCGAGCACCAGTACGTGGAGCCGTGCAGGAAGTTGTACGTGCCGTCCACCGGATCGATGACCCAGGTCCGGCCGCTGCTGCCCTGTACCGATGCGCCTTCCTCCCCCAGGATGCCGTCCTGTGGCCGGCAGCGCTGCAGCTGCTCCAGGACATAGGCCTCTGCCGCATGGTCAGCGGCGGTCACGACGTCTGAAATGGAGGTCTTCTGCTGTGACTGCAGGCCTGCCATCCGCATGAGCAGCGCCAGCTGCCCGGCCTCCCGCACCAGGGCTGCTGCCAGCTGGTAGTCGTCCAAAGATGGGTCAAGTTCAACAGCGCTGTGCCGGCCAGTGGTCATGGCTTCAGTTTAAGGGGCGCGATAATGAAGCCATGGCCAAAACACCTGCCCAGCGGATCAAGAAACACGGCTCGAAGGCGGCGGTACCGCAGCACCATCTGCCGCCGGTGGTGAACCCCACCACGGCGCGCACGCCGCAGAAAGCCCAAAACAACAGCAACCTCATCCTGATCGCCGGCGTGGTGGCCAGCCTGTTCCTCTTCTGGTACCTGCACCTGCTGACCCTGGAGCAGATGCGTGACCTCTCCACAGGCCTGGCCATGCCGGATTCGCTCATCGGCGGCTTCGATGCGGCCTACGTCAGCCAGCTCCAGGCCGTGATGGACGACGACGCGCGCGGCCAGCTTAACTACGTGCACAAAACAGCGGGGACCCTGTTCCCGCTGATCTTCGGATTCACCTGGCTGCTGCTGATCGGCACGAACGTGGCCCGGAAGGCCCTGCGCTGGGCGCTCTGGTCCTTGCCGCTGTTGTTCGTTGTGGTCCGGCTCTGGGGCAACGCCGCCATCGACGGAGTGCTGGTCTCCGGAACTGCCGACGCCGGCCAGGTGGCCCTCGCCTCCGGACTCACCGTGGCCGGTTGGGTCCTCTTGGTCCTCAGCCTGCTGGCGGGCGCCGCCGCCGTTGTCCTCGGCGCCCGCAAGCCCAGAGCCGCTAGCTGAGGGCTGCCCGGGCCCGCATCATTTTGCGGTGGCGGTGGACCTGGCGGGCAATAACCAGTCCTGCAGTGGCCATGCCCAGGGTGACCGGATAACCCATGAGCCGCTCAAGCGTGCCAGGCTCCGGAATGTCCATTCCCGTCAGGCCGCCCGTCACCAAGGCGGCGAGGGACACGGCACCGCACACCAGGATGAACCAGGCGAAGTTTGATTTCCGCAGCCAAAGGATGCCCAGGACCAGCAGGGCGGCGGCCCCGGCGAGGAAGTACATCACCGCCCCCACGATGTGCCAGCCGGAACCTGCGTCCTGGGGCACCAGCCCCACGATCACAGTGCCGGCCCCGGCCGTCCCGGTCAGGATCCGGACCCAGACAGCCGCCAGCCAGGGCCTGCGCCGCGGCTGCACCCGCAGATCCGCCCGGGCCGCCACGCAGAGCAGCCCGGAGCTCAGCAAAAGGGCACCCAGCAGCATGCCGAGCCCCTGGACCACGAATGAGGCGTTCATCAGCCAGTTCAAGGGGGAACACACCGCACGGCCGTCAAAGATGCCGCAGTTTAGGGCGCCAAGGTCACTGATGTACCCCGTCCGCAGGTCATAGTGCCTGGGGCCAGCCCAGGCACCGATCACTGCCGCTTCCGCGGCAAAATACTGCAGGACGCTCAGCACCGACCAGGCGCCGATGTACTGGCGGGTGGACGCGGTATCCGGAATTAACGTGGCAGGCATGGCGGCGGACGGCGCTGAACTCATGCCTTGAGCGTAGTACGGCCCAGCACCTTGTATGCTTGTATCCGTGTCCGGCCGGACTGGCCTGCCGATCCGCCGGATGCTAAGCCCTCGTAGCTCAGTGGATAGAGCACGGCTCTCCTAAAGCCGGTGTCGTTGGTTCGATTCCAATCGAGGGCACTTGAACTTTCCTCCCCCGGAGTTCGCGCTCCGCGCCTACCTCCTCGGCCCCGCCTCACCCGGCCCCGCCGCGGACGCTGCCAGAGCCGGGCAGTGGACGGTCCAGCGGGACCTGTTGGACCGTGCGGATGGCACCCGCGGAACCTTCTCCGGCGTCGTACATTTTGTCCCCACGGACGACGGCGGCCTGGCCTTCCGTGAGGAAGGCACCATGCGCTGGCCCTCCTTCACGGGCCCCGCCTCCCGCGAATACCTCCTGCGGGCTGCCGGGGGCCCGGATGCGATGGACGTGTTCTTCCCTGACGGCAGGCCTTTCCACCGGATGAGCTTCACTCCGGCGTCCAACCTTGACAACCACTGGTGCGATCCCGATACCTACCGCGTTACGTACGTCTATGGGGGCCAGGACAGGTTCAGCTACACCTGGGACGTCCAGGGCCCCCGCAAGGACCTGCTGCTGACGTCACACCTGGTGCGCAGGCAGGGCCCCGCAGCATGAAAAACCGCATTGTGGTCTCGGCTGTCTGTGTCTTCGACAAGGCTGGCCGGCTCCTGACCGTGAGGAAACGCGGCACGGCCATGTTCATGCATCCCGGCGGCAAACCCGAGGCCGGGGAGACAGCCGTCCAGGCGGCAGCACGTGAGCTCGCGGAAGAGGTGGGCATCGTCCTCGATCCCCGGGAACTGCAGCTGATGGGGGTGTGGATCGCCGATGCCGCGAATGAGGCCGCCACGGACATCGAGGCAACAGTTTTTATGGCCCCGGGAGTGTGGGAGGCCTACCCTTCCGCGGAAATCGCCGAGATCCGGTGGCTGACGCTGGGCGCCGAACCCACCCGGGACCTTGCCCCGCTGCTGACGGACCATATCCTCCCGGAGCTGGCAAGGTCCGGGAGCGCGGACAGGCAGGCCTAGAGCTCGGGAACTGCTTCCTGGGCAACAGCGGTGGCCTCGTTGAACTGCGTGCGGTAGAGCTCGGCGTACCGCCCCTCGGCAGCGAGGAGTTCGGTGTGGGTCCCGCGTTCCACAATCCGGCCGTCCTCCACCACCAGGATGGCGTCCGCGGCGCGGACGGTGGAGAGGCGGTGCGCAATCACGACGGCGGTGCGCCCCTCGAGTGCCGCCCCGAGGGCAGCCTGCACGGCAGCTTCGTTGGTGGAGTCGAGCGCCGCCGTTGCCTCATCGAGGATGACCACCCGGGGCTGGGCGATCAGCAGCCGGGCGATGGTGAGACGTTGGCGTTCACCGCCGGAAAGCCGGTAGCCGCGCTCCCCCACCACGGTGTCCAGCCCGTCCGGGAGTGACCGGATCATGGACTCCAGCCGGGCCTGCCGGATGGCCTCCCACATCTCCTCTTCGGTTGCGTCCGGGCGGGCCAGGCGCAGGTTGGAGGCAATGCTCTCGTGGAACAGGTGGCCGTCCTGGGTCACCATGCCCAGTGTGTCCCGGAGCGAGTCGAAGGTCAGGTCGCGGACATCCACCCCTTTTCCGGGCGTCACTCCACCAAAACGGACAGCGCCGGAATCGACGTCGTAAAGCCGGGCCAGCAGCTGCGCGATGGTTGACTTGCCGGCACCCGAAGAGCCCACCAAGGCCACCGTCTGCCCGGGCTCAACCCGGAAGCTGACCCCGTGCAGGACTTCCTCGCCGCCGCGGGTATCCAGGGTGGAGACGTCTTCGAGGGAGGCCAGGGACACCTTGTCCGCAGAGGGATAGGAGAACCGGACATCGTCGAACTCCACGGAGAGCGGGCCGCGCGGCGATTCCACAGCGTCCGGCTTCTGGCTGATGAGCGGCTTGAGGTCAAGGATTTCGAAGACGCGCTCGAAGCTGACCAGGGCACTCATGATTTCCACCCGCGCGTTGGACAGTGCAGTGAGCGGGGCGTACAGCCTGGTGAGCAGCAGCGCCAGGACCACGACGTCGCCCGCAGCCAGTTGGCCGGTGATCGCCAGCCAACCGCCCATCCCGTAGACCAGGGCGAGCGCGAGCGCAGAAACGAGGGTCAAGGCCGTGACGAAGGTGAACTGCAGCATGGCGGTCCGGACTCCGATGTCACGGACACGTCCTGCGCGGACGGCGAATTCCCGGGATTCCTCGTCGGGGCGCCCGAAGAGCTTGACCAGGGTGGCGCCGGGGGCGGAGAAGCGCTCGGTCATCTGCGTGCCCATGGCGGCATTGTGTTCCGCCGCTTCGCGCCGCAGGTCCGCGAGTTTGGAGCCCATGCGCCGGGCGGGGATGAGGAAGACCGGCAGCAGGATCATCGCCAGGACCGTCACCTGCCAGGAGGTTCCCAGCATCACGATGAGGGTCAGGACCAGGGCCACCACGTTGCTGACCACGCCGGACAGGGTGCCGGCGAAGGCGGACTGGGCACCGATCACGTCATTGTTCAGCCTGCTGACCAGCGCCCCGGTGCGTGTGCGGGTGAAGAACGCTATGGGCATCTTCTGCACGTGGTCAAAGACCCTGGTGCGCAGGTCCACGATCACGCCCTCGCCAATCGTGGACGAAAGCCAGCGGTTCACCAGGCCCAGGCCTGCCTCTGCTACGGCCACGACGGCGATCAGCACGGCGAGCCGCACCACTTCCCCGGTGGCGGCCTTCGCCACGATGGCGTCCACCACCTGTCCGGCGAGGACAGGCGTGGCAACGGCGAGGAACGCCATCACCACGGACAGTGCCACGAAGGCGATTAACTTTCCGCGGTGCGGCCGGGCAAAGCCCAGGACACGCTTCAGGGTGGCCTTCGAAAAGGGTTGGGAACCGCTCGTCGACCGGGTGATCTTGTACAGGGAGCTCCAGGCCACCCCTTCCATGCTCATTGCTGCTGCTCCTCTACCGTTCCGTTGTCCACATTCCAACGTACATCCAGCCGTACGTTTTCCAGCAGCCTGCGGTCGTGGGTGACCAGCAGCAGCGCGCCCTCGTAGCTTTCCAGCGCTTCTTCGAGCTGCTCAATGGCCGGAAGGTCCAAGTGGTTGGTGGGCTCGTCAAGGACAAGGAGGTTCACGCCCTTGGCCTGCAGGAGGGCCAAAGCCGCCCGCGTCCGCTCCCCAGGTGACAGGGACTCCACAGTCCGGGACGTATGGTCGGCTTTGAGTCCGAATTTCGCCAGGAGTGTGCGGACCTCGGCCGGGTTCAGGTCAACGAGGACTGCTTCCACGGCGTCGGCCAGTGTCAGGTTGCCCGCGAGCAGTCCGCGGGCCTGGTCGATCTCGCCGATGGCCACGGAAGCACCCATCGCGGCACTGCCTGAGTCAGGCTGGATGCCGCCCAGCAGCAGGCGCAGCAGGGTGGACTTGCCGGCGCCGTTGGGCCCCGTGATGCCGATGCGTTCCCCGCCGTTGAGCTGCAGGTTGACGGGCCCCAGGGTGAAGTCGCCCTGCCGGACCACCGCGTCTCGGAGGGTTGCCACCACGGAGCTGGAACGCGGCGCTTTTCCGATCGAGAACTGCAGCTGCCATTCCTTCCGCGGCTCCTCCACCACGTCCAGCCGTGAGATCCGCGATTCCATCTGCCGCACCTTTTGGGCCTGTTTCTCGGAGGATTCCGTGCTGGCTGCGCGGCGGATCTTGTCATTGTCCGGACTCTTCTTGATTGCGTTCCGGACACCCTGGGAACTCCATTCGCGCTGGGTGCGCGCCCGGGACACCAGGTCGGCCTTGGTGGCCGCAAATTCCTCGTACTTCTCCCGTGCGTGCCGCCTGGCAACGGACCGTTCCTCCAGGAAGGCGTCGTAGCCGCCGTCGTACACGGCCACGGCGTTCTGCGCCAGGTCCAGTTCCACCACAGTGGTGACGCAGCGCGCAAGGAACTCGCGGTCGTGGCTTACCAGCACCACGCCGCCGCGCAGGCCTGTGACAAAGTCCTCCAGCTTGGCGAGTCCTTCGAGGTCAAGATCGTTGGTGGGCTCGTCAAGCAGCACCACGTCGAACCGGCTCAGCAGCAGCGCCGCCAGCGCCACCCGCGCTGCCTGCCCGCCGGAAAGGCCGGTCATGGCCGCATCCGGACCGGTGTCCAGCCCAAGGTCCGCCAGGACAGCGGGAAGCCGGTCATCAAGATCGGCCGCACCGGAGGCCATCCACCTGTCGAAGGCCAGCGCATAGGCGTCGTCCGCTCCGGGCGCGCCGCTGCCAAGGGCCTCAGCGGTGGATTCCATCTCAGCAGTGGCCTGGGCACAGCCGGTGCGGCGGGCAATGTAGCCTGCCACCGTTTCACCCGGCACGCGTTCGTGCTCCTGGGGAAGCCAGCCAACGAAGGCGTCGGCGGGGGCGAGGCTGACGGAACCTTCCTGCGGCTGGTCCACGCCGGCGAGGAGCCGCAGCAGCGTGGACTTTCCGGCTCCGTTGGCACCCACCACGCCCACCACGTCCCCGGGGGCCACTGTCAGGGAGAGCCCGGAGAAAAGCTGCCGGTGGTCGTGGCCGCCGGAAACGTCCTTCGCTACGAGGGTTGCAGTCATGGTTCTGTCCTTTCGCCACTGCGTCCGCAGCGGGTTTCCTGCCCGAGCACTGGCTGGCAGGGCCCTGACATTTACCCGGGGAGGAAGGAGCCCGGGCCGCAGGACATGAAAGAGCCCGCTGGTCCGGACTTGGGGGGTGTACGGACCAACGGGCTCGACCATCAAGCATAGTCGAAACGGCAGCAGGGGTAAAACCGCCAGGATGCGGCACGCTAAAATCGACACACCATCCGTTCTGCAGAGAGCTGTCCATGACCCTCCCCGCCAAGGCGTTCCAGCGCTGGCTGCAAGGCATTGCGCCGGACGCCAGCACGGCTGACGTCTGCAGGATCTCAGGGATCAAGAGGACCACCCTGGCCCAGCAGCTGGTCCGTGGAAAAGTCTCAGTCAGCACTGTGGTCAGCATCAGCCGCGCCTACAACGTGAATCCACTCTCGGCCCTGGCCACCTTCGAGGCCTACCAGGACCTGGCCGGTCCCCAGGTTCCGCCCACCCGTTGCGAACTTGTCAGCCAGGTCTCCACCCCCGACATCCTGCGCGCTGTCCTTGCCCGTCCGGCGATGGAGCCCGCCGGCTCCGGGACTGCGTCCCCGCCTCTTTCCGCCGCCCCGCACGCCACCTCGGTAAAAAACTGGGTTGACGCGATCGACGACGGCGAAGTGAGGCACCGCGTTTCCGCAGCCACCGGAGTGGCTCCCCAGAACTATTCAGCGCAGCTGACCGCCAACCGGCTGTCACCGGAGCTGGCGCTTGCCACCGCCCTTGCTGCCGGCGTTGGACCGGCCGGCGGCCTTGTGGCCACCGGCCTGATCACCGAAGAGGAAGCGGGCTGGCCGCCGGGTGCGCGGCAGGCCGCCCTGGACAGCCTTTCCGACGGCGACCTCACCGCCTTGGCGGGCGACAGGCTGCAGGCATTGGGCAAGGTGCTGCGACGCCAGGAGCAGGATCAGGCACAAACGGAAAAGATCTGGGAGAACCTGGGATGATCGAAATTCTTCAGTGGTCCACGCTTGCCACCTGCGGACTCATCGCTGCAGCCCGGGTGCCCAGCGCCATCCGTGGAGAGAACAGGTCGCTGTTCTACATCTTCGGACTGATGACCGTCGCCATCCTCCTGAGCATCGAGGCGCCCTACGTGGCCATCGACCAGGCCCTGGGCGGCATCAACCTGGCCAACCTGCTGCTGCGCTTCATCATCTTCGCAGCCATCTATTTTGTCGGGATCCGGGTCACCCGCGGTTTCGGCGCCGACAGCGCGTACCGGCTCATCACGGGTAAAGCGGGCATGGTTGTGCTGCTGGTCATCTCCCTTGCGTTGATGGTCCTGTTCTTCATGATGGATACAGTGGGTTCCTCGGCAGGCCTTGCAGCTGTGTCAGAAAAGAGCGAACGGAACTTTGTTCTTGTTGAATACTACGGAGCAGCCGGACGGGCTTATCCCGCGTACATATCCTTGGTGCTGCTGCCTGCCATGGTCCGCGCTGTCCGAAGCCGCCTGCCCTTGCTGGTGCGGGTCGCTGCCGCGCTCCTCGCAACAGGCGGAGTAGCTATCGCCCTGACACTGCTCTTTCCCGCGGTGCCTCCGGAGTGGGGGGCGGCGGAGTTCGTCATCAACTACACGGCCGTGCTGTGCTTCGTCCTTGGCCTGGCGCTGATCTGGGCTGCAAGGGTACGAAGCAGCCGGACCTCGCCTGCCAAGAGGACATATACCGAAAAGTAACCCTGCTGGCTTTCACAAATTCATTAGAATGTGAAACAATCATGATTGTGTGAAGGTGGAGCGCAGGTCGTTTTCGAACGGGGATAAATTCCAAAGCGTTGGCCGCTCCGGGGGCCTTCACACCTATTGGGGGGATGAGTGGTGGCGGCCGTTGGGGACCGCCCCCACTCAGCCTGGTTAAGGCCCGTTTTGGCCGATCGTGGCAAACGTGAGCAGCCCGAAGTGCCCGGCCCCACGCTCCGGTTCAGTTAGCTGGTGATTGCCGCGGCCGAGCAGGCGAACCGCAGGGTCACCAACTGGAAAGGCCGGAGGCCAAGTTCCGCTCCGTCAGCGCTGACGTTCACACCTGGGGCCTCGAGCGGACGTTCCAACAAATCGACCGGTGTGACGCCCTGCACGGGAAAGTTCGCGGTCAGCTTTCCTGCAGACCGTTGGCCCAAGGACTCGTAGAGCCGGACAACCACGTCCCCGGACCCGTCCTCGGCCAGCTTGACGGCCTCAATCACCAGGGCAGGGTTCGTCACGGAGAACAGCGGTTCCACCGGGGAACCGCCGCGGACCAGCCGGGGAGCAAGGTTAGTCCGGTAGCCCTCCTCCACTGCGCCGGCAATATCCGCCCCCGGACGGATGGTGACGGTCAGCTCATGCAGCCCGCGGTCCGCCTCCGGATCGGGGAACTTGGGAGCGCGCAACAGCGACAGGCGCACCGTCGTGGTGGTGCCGCCGTCGTCGTCCCTGATGTTCCGCGCCACGTCGTGGCCGTAGGTGGAGGAGTTGGAAATCGCCACACCATACCCCGGCTCCGCCACGTGGATCCAGCGGTGCGCACAAATCTCGAACTTTGCCGTTTCCCACGACGTATTCGTGTGGGTGGGCCGGAACACGTGGCCAAACTGCGTCTCTGCAGCCGACCTGTCCGCCCGGACGTCCAGCGCGAAGCCGAGCTTCAGCAGTTTCTCGCGTTCCTGCCAGTCCACCGAGGTGGTGATGGAGAGGGACGGGCTCCCCGGCGCAAGTGCGATCCGTTGGGTAATGGTGGAAGCGCCAGCCAGCCGCTCCACCAGCACCACGCCGTCTGCCTCTTCGTGAACCAGCCGGACGGAAGCGGCCCGGGTGAGTGGCGTGACGTTGCGCCGGTAGAACTCGTCGATGTCCCAGGCGTCCCACTCGTTGGGAGTATCGCGGTGCAGCTCAAGGAGGTTTGCCCGCTGGCCGGGAGCAATCGCTTCCCGGCCACTGGCGTAATCCACCAGCGAGGCGATAAGCCCGTCGGCGTCCAGGACGGCGCGGATGACTCCGTTGTCCAGGACAAAGCCCCCGTTGTCCGGGTTGGCCTGGACCCTGCCCTCCGCTGCAGCCGGCTCGCCTGCAGCCAGTGCAGGCACGCCGTCCCGGGCATGCGGCGCAGCGTTCAGCAGGAATGCCCGGTCGCCGCTGCCCAGCACGGCGGCGGCAGCCCCGCCGATGATGGCCTCAAGGGCATCACTGACGGCCTGGTAATTTCGCTCGGCATCGTGGTGGACCCAGGCGATGGAACTGCCGGGAAGGATGTCGTGGAACTGCTGCAGGAGGACCAGCCGCCACAACCGCTTGAGTTCCGCAGCCGGGTAGGCGAACCTGCCGCCGGTGCGCACAGCAGCCGTTGCGCACCACAATTCTGCCTCCCGCAGCAGGTGCTCACTGCGGCGGTTGCCCTTCTTGGTCCTGGCCTGGCTGGTATAGGTTCCGCGGTGCAGCTCGAGGTACATCTCGCCCACCCAGACCGGCAGGACCGGGTAGTCAGCCTCGGCCTGCGTGAAGAAGCTTTCCGCGGAGCCGATCCGGACCTTTGGGGAACCTTCCAGGTCCGCGGCGCGTGAGGCAGCAGCCAGCATTTCCCGCGTTGGTCCGCCGCCGCCGTCGCCATAGCCGAACGGCACCAGTGACACTGTGCCGTGGCCGTGGTCGCGGTAGTTCCGCTCCGCGTGGGCAAGTTCGCGTCCGCTCAGCTCCGAGTTGTAGGTGTCCACAGGCGGGAAATGGGTAAAGAGCCGGGTGCCGTCGATGCCCTCCCAGTTGAAGGTGTGGTGCGGCATCCTGTTGACCTGGTTCCAGGAGATTTTCTGGGTCAGGAACCAGCGGCTGCCTGCGGACTTGACGATCTGCGGCAGCGCAGCGGAGTATCCAAACGAATCCGGCAGCCAGGCCTCGTGGCAGTCCACACCGAACTCCGCGAGGAAGAAGCCCTTGCCCTCTACGAACTGCCGCGCCATTGCCTCACCGCCAGGCATATTGGTGTCCGATTCAACCCACATCCCGCCGACCGGAACGAACTGGCCGGCACGGATCTTCTCGCGGATGCGGCCGAAGAGTTCGGGATAGAACTCCTTGATCCAGGCGAACTGCTGGGCCGAGGAGCAGGAGAATACAAAGTCCGGGTTCTCGTCCATCAGCGCCACGACGTTGGAAAACGTCCTGGCGCATTTCCGGACAGTCTCCCGGACCGGCCAGAGCCAGGCGGAATCGATGTGGGCATGACCGGTGGCTACGAGCTGGTGCGCAGAGGCATATGCCGGCCGGGCAAGTACGTCCGCGAGCACTTCGCGTCCTGCGGCAGCGGTTCCGGTTACATCGTCCGGATCCATGATGTCCATCATGCGCTCGAGGGCCCTGAGGATCTCGTGCCGCCTGGGCAGTTCCAGGGGCAGTACCGCCATGAGGCCTGAGAGAGTTGAAATATCCTGCTGCAGTTCCCAGACGTTCTGGTTCAGTTCGGCGATGACAATGCTTCCCAGCCTGTACTGCGGTGCTGCCCCGGCCGTTGACTTATCCCCGTAGGGCGTGGGGGCGAACGTCCAGCCCTGGGCGACGTCCGGATTCGCCGCAGCTTCAACGTAGAAGTCCACCGCCATGCCGCCACCCAAGAGTTTCAGCGGGATGTACTGGTTCCGGGGCGAGACCGCCTTGATGATGGTGCCGTCCGGGCGCCACGCGATGCCCTCGCACTGAAACCCGGGTATTTCAACGGTGAACCCAAGGTCCACCAGCACTTCAACGGTGGTGTCCGGTTCCGTGCCCCATGATTCGGGAACTTCCCCCTGGAGACGGAGCCACTTGGTGCCCCAAGGCTTTCCCCACAGTGCGCCGTGTTCCTGCGGCTGGAATTTTTGCCGCATGGCTTCCAGCGCGGGGACGGGTTCATCCGGGGCATCCCAGCTGCTCAGCGTGAGGGGAAGGGTCCGGCTGTAGACCGCAGGGGTGATGCGCTCCCGCACGAACCTGTGCAGGCGCACTTCAGTGATCCGGCGGTCGTCATGCAATGTGTGCCCTCTTTAGCGCTTGGGACTGGATCCTGGTGTCCATTCGATGGATAAATCTACCCGCTGGTAAGTCTTTTACCAACCCTTTCGAAACCGTTTCCCGGCTGTTTTCCGGGCCAGCAGGCAGCTGGGCTGGCCTACGACGGCGCAGCTGCCACCGGCCGCCGTATCCTCCCGTCACCTGCGTAGATGTTGAGGCTGGTTACCCTGCTGAAGCCGGCGAGTGTCAGGCCGCTGGCCTCGGCCAGCTCGACCGCAAGGCTGGATGGCGCACTCACGGCAGCAAGGACGGGTATTCCGGCCAGCGCAGCCTTCTGGACAAGCTCGAACGATGCCCGTCCCGAGACCTGGAGGACCGTGCCGCTCAGCGGCAGCAGGCCCTCCCGCAGGGCCCACCCCACCACCTTGTCCACGGCGTTGTGCCGTCCCACGTCCTCCCGGAGGCACAGAAGGTTCGCGCCGCCGTCGTCCTCAATCCGGAAGAGCCCGGCAGCGTGGACGCCGCCGGTGTCGTCGAAGAGGCGCTGGGACTCCCGAAGGATGTCCGGGAGCGAGGCAAGCACCTCGGCGGAAACGCTGAGGGGATCTGCGGCGGGACTGTAGTGCGAGGACTTGCTGACGGATTCGATGGAATCAGTGCCGCAAATGCCGCACGAACTGGAGGTGTACACGTGCCGGCCTATGGACGGAGCCTCTACATCCGGCCGCAACTGGGCCTCGACCACGTTGAAGGTCTGCACGCCGTTTTCGTCTTCCCCTGCGCAGAAGCGCAGCGAGACGAGTTGCCCGGAATCCCAGATGACGCCCTCGGACACCAGGAACCCGGCCACCAGGTCGAAGTCATGGCCGGGGGTCCGCATCGTGACGGAGTAGGACATGCTGCCCAGCCGTATTTCCAGCGGCTCCTCCACCGCAAGGACATCCTCCCGGTACCGGACGGGGAACTCGAGGGCATTCGGCGAGCCATCCAGCACGTACTTGTGCACCTTGCGGCGCTGGGTTACACGTCCCATGTCCCACCGTTCCTGTTCATGGTTCCATCATCGCAACCGCCCCGTGGTGACGCCAGCGCAGCCGGCCCCTCCCGGGCTTCGTCAGCCAAGGAGTTCGCTCCAGTCCACGGGACCGGTGGCGGCCGGCTTTGCAGCTGTCCGGCCTGTCCTTCCGGCGCTGCGCGTCTTCGGCCTGGCATTGGGGTCAGGGGGCGCAGGGATGGGCTGCCCCCAGGGCAGGGCGAAGGCTGGCACCAGCTCACCGAGCTTCACCCCGTGGGGAGGAACAACCATAACGCCGTCGGCGGAGGCCAGCCCCCGCATCATGCCCGGGCCGGTGTGCTGGGCCGGGGAGGCCATCCCGTACAGCAGCCGGAACGGCATAAGGCGGGTGCGCCCCGGCTCCGGCTCGAGAGTGGTTCCGCACGGCACGTCCTGGACCGCCGGCATCTCGCCGTGCCCCAGCGCCGCCAGGAGCGGGGCCCCTACCGTGGACAGCGCAATCATGGCGGCAAGCGGGTTGCCCGGCAGTCCCAGCACGAAGCGCCCGTCCGGAAGTTCGGCCAGGACGGCCGGATGCCCCGGACGCATGGCCACGCCGTCGATGATCAGCCGCCCTCCCAGCTCAGCTACGGCCCGGCGAAGGTGGTCGGTGCCTGATTTTCCTGTCCCGCCGGTGGTGATGACGACGTCGGCCGGCAGGTCCGGCGCCCCCGGCACCTCCGGGACCACGTCCTCCAGCGCGCCCAGCCACTCGGCATAGGAATCGCCGATCCTCTGCTGCCCGCCGGGGATCCCGCCCAGCATGCCCACCACGGCCGGCAGTTGCGGGCCGAAGGTGTCCCGCACCTGGCCGGGGACGGGCACGCCGTGGCCAACCACTTCGGAGCCGGTCAGCAGCAGCCGGACCAGGGGCTTTCCCTGGACCACAAGTTCGTCATATCCAGCCAGGGCGGCCAGCGCCAGGTGTGCGGGGTTGAGCACCACTCCTGCCCTGACCAGGACGTCGCCCCCGGAAGCCTCCTCCCCCGCTTTCCGCACGTGCTGGCCGGTGCGGGGCTCGCCGGGGCGGGCCGTGCCGCCCGTCATCAGGATGGGCAGTCCGTCCTCGTCCTTGTCCAGCCGGGCACTTTCACTGCGCAATACCGACTTGCCACCCGGGGGGATGAGTCCCCCCGTGGCGATGGGACTGGCCTGGTGCGGGGCAAGGGGCGTACCGGGTTCAACCAGGATCCAGGGTCCGGTGCCGTTCACCGCCCAGCCGTCCATTGCCGACGACGCATAGTGGGGCATGTCCTGCAGCGCCACGATGTCCTGGTTCAGTTTCCGTCCGAGGGCAAGCTCCAGCGCAACCGGCCCGGCGGGAATCGGCTGGGCGGCGTCGAAAGCGGCCTGCCGGGCTTCGTCCCATGTGTGGTCGAGATGCCGGGGCTGGTCAGCTTCGGGTTTGCTCGGTTCCTCCTGGGCGTCGCTGGTCATTCGCCGGGAGTCCCGGCGGCTTCAGCATCGTAGTCGGCGGCCAGGGTGCGGGCCACGGCCAGCGCGGATTCCATGGAAGCGGCGTTCGTTGCCTGCCCGGAACCCGACGCCAGCCCAGCGGCATAACCCGCGATAAAGGTGGTCAGCGGTGCCGCCGGGCGGACCACCGAGTGGGCGGCCACACCAGCCAGGGCAAGGATGGCGTTGACGTCCACCTGGACGTCCTCGAGCTCATAGGCCTGGAGCAGGGACCTGCACCACTCCTCCAGCGTTTCATCCTGACTTTTCACGAACGTGCCTCCCAAGTTAACTGCGGCTGCGCCGGTCCTGGCCCTTGTCCTGGTTCCCGGCGGCAATCCCTAGTGCGGCGGCATCATCCCACGTGTCCACGTCTGCCGTGGAACCTGCGGGGACGGTGACAGGCTGCACCTCCAGACTAGCAAGGAGGGAGCGCACGGAGCCGTTGATTAAGGCACCGCGTGACGACAGTTCCGCCGCTGATTTTATTAACCCGGCCGTGCGGTAAATGCCGGCCAGCGGCTGGAGGGTCCCGTCACCGGAACGGGCCACGACGCCGTCACCCCCTCCCGGGATCAGCGCCTCCTTCAGTGCCGCCACGGCGTCCTGGACCAGCGGCATATCGCACGCCAGCACAAGGGTGTATTCCGTTGTGCTGCTGCCGTGCTGTGCAAGAGCCTCCAGCCCGGCCGCGATGGCTGCAGCCGGCCCCGCGAACTCCGGTTCTTCACGGCACCAGATCAGCCCGGGAGCGGAAGATTCCGGCCGGGGACCCACCACCACCGTGCTGGAGGCACCTGCGGACGCGGCAAGCGCACGCTGCAGGAGAGTGGCATTGTGGAAGACAAGGTCCTGCTTCGGCACTCCGCCCAGCCGGGACGACCGGCCGCCGGCCAGGATGAGGGCATCGAAGGGCAACCGGTTCTCTTCCACTCCCCCAGCCTAGTCACCAAGCGCATGGTGCGGGGTGGGGTCAGGCGGCGCGCTCGGGCAGCAGGAACGGGTCCCAGGCGGGGGTGGGCTTTTCGAGTTCCTTGATCTGCCAGATGGTTCCGTGCGGGGGCTCCGGGACGAACCGCAGCTTCCACCCCATCTCGGCGGGAGTATGGTCGCCCTTGACGTTGTTGCAGCGCAGGCAGGCCGCCACCAGGTTCTCCCAGGAATCGGCACCGCCGCGGGACTTGGGCTGGACATGGTCGATAGTGTGGGCTGCTTTTCCGCAGTAGGCGCACCGGTGGCCATCACGCCTCAGCACTCCGCGGCGGCTGACGGCCGTGGCCTGGTTGTATCTGGGACGGATATAGCGGTTCAGGAGGATAACGGACGGGCGGCCCAATATCTCCTGCGGTCCCACCACGGGATCATCACCCTCGGCAACCACGCTGGCTTTGCCTGTGAGCACAAGCACCAGCGCCCGGCGGAACGTGATGACCGCCAGCGGTTCATATCCAGCATTCAGAACGAGAGTGCGCATGCACGTACCTCTTCACGGCCGCACCCGTCAGGGGCACGAGGGCCGGCTGCCCTCGGCATGTCCGGGCTATGGATCGACACCACAAGAGTAAACATAGAAGCGCATTATCAGCTAATTGCGGTTTTCCAAAACTGCCGTGTCGGGCCCATTGGCGGGGTTCCCCAGGTGGCTGCGGGCTGCACTCCGCCGGCATCGTCCTTAAATGGAAGAACCCCTGCCGCGGGGCAGGGGTTCTTCGTGCCGTTCCCAGGGAAAGGCTAACGCGGGGCTCGTTAGTTCACGCGGATGAAAACAGGGCCGGAGCCAACGTTGGCGCTGAACACCACAGTCTGGTTTCCGTTGTATCCACCGTGGACAGCCTGGCCGTTGCCGGCGTAGACAGCGATGTGGGCCATGCCCGCGCCACCGTCTGCGTAGTAGATGAGGTCGCCCGGCTGGGCTTCCGCGGCGCTTACGGTGCGGCCCAGGGAGAGGTACCCGGCAGGCCAGTCGTGGAAGTTGATGCCCACTGCGGCCAGGGAGTTGGTCACCAACATGGTGCAGTCCTGCGTGACGCCCAGCTGTGCGTACGCAGCGGAGAGGATGGCTGCGCCCTTGCCGCTGGCGGAAGCGGCAGGAGCTGCAGCGGGTGCAGAGGCGGTGGTTACCTTGGCGGTCACCTTGGGGGCTGCGGCAGGCTGGACGACGGCGGGAGCCGGCTCGGCTTCCTCGACCTCAACAGGAGCTGGCTCTTCCTCGACAACCACAACAGGCGCGGGCGTGGTGGTGACGGCCGGCTTCTCGAAGGTGATGGCGATGGTGGAAGCAGCGGAGATCGGCGCCTCGACAGAGGACTCAACTTCCAGGGTGGACGCCGGGGCGGAGTCGCGCTGGACGCTGGAGTCAGCCGCGTTTGCAGCGATGCCGCTGGTCAGCACCAGGCCCGAAGCAGCAGCAATAACCGCTGCCTGGCGGCCCATGCCGCCGGCGTTGCCGCCAACAGCCTTGGCGATAACGGCGATTGAGCTGGTCTTGGTGACTTCGGCGCGATGCCGTGCGGTGGCACGAGTAGTCATCAGTTCTCTCTTTCGTTTTCCTCAGGCCGTTGTGGGCACCAAGGGGTATGGGCGTGCCGGCATCTTGGGGGTACGCCGGCACGCCCCGAACGGGGATGTGGTGTTTGTGGAAAGTGGTGGAGCAAAGAAATAGCTCTTGGGCCCGAAGGCCCAAGAACTATTTATTGATCGTGAAGAAGGCGGAGCTTCCGGTGGCGGCCACCGAGTGAAGCAGCGTGCCCTGGGAGGGGTTGAGCGCGCTGATCATCATGCCGTTGCCGACGTAGATGCCTACGTGCGCGCCACCGTTCTGCATGACCAGGTCACCCGGCTGCGGGGTGGAGGTGGGCGTCATTGCCGTCCAGGCGTTGACGCGCGGGATGCTGATGCCGGCCTGGGCATAAACCCACTGGGTGAAGCCGGAGCAGTCCCAGCCGTTGGGGGTGGTGCCGCCCCAGACGTAGGGACGGCCGATGCCGGTGTACGCGAGTGCGGCAATGCCGGAGGTGGAGGCCGAGGAAACCGTTTCGGCCTGCTTCTCAGCTGCAGCTTCGGGAGCCGGCGCGGTGGAGGCCGACGCGGTGGAAGCCGTCCGGGTTCCGGAAGCAGTCCGGCTCTCGGAATCGGTCGACTGTGCCCGTACCGGTGCCGGCTTCGGAGCGGCGGTGGTCTTCACCACGGGACGCTCGAAGGAGACGGTGGCGGTGGGTGCTGCGGTCACCGCGAGGGCGGACTGGGCAGACCCGGACTCGGTGGAAGCGGAAACGCCGGCGGTGGTGTCCGCGGCGTTTGCAGGCAGGCCCATGCTGAGGATGAGACCGGAAGCGGCTGCGATAACGGCAGCCTGGCGACCTACTGTCCCGGCATTGGCACTAACAGCCTTGGACACGGTGTCCAAAGGGTTGGTACGAACCGTTTGCGCACGGTGGCGCGCAGAATTATGGCGTGAAGACACGAAGGTAGCCTCTCCCAATGCCTGCGAGGTGAGCTGTCGGATTCGGATGGGAGTCACCCGGCCACACCGCTTCCAAGGAAGCTGTGCGACTTAACCCCAAGGCCTTCGCTGAAGCAAAGACCAAAATTGGTTCCCCCGCCCCTGCCAGACGATGAAATGCGAACGGACCTTGAGCGGTGGCAGAGCTAGGCAATCCGCACAAGAGCGTCAACTTCGGAAAAGTTGACGCGAGTTAGACGGTACAGCAGTTTTCGTTGAATGTCACATTCAGGTCACGGCAGGTCACGATGATTCGAGAGTGAACCATCATTTGACTACAGCCAGCCGGTGGGATCGACGACTTCGCCGTTGACCTGGACCTCGAAGTGGAGGTGGCAGCCTGTTGAAGCACCCGTGGTGCCGCTGAGCGCCAGGACATCGCCGCGGGAGACCGTCTGGCCCTCGGTGACGCTGAAGGACGAGAGGTGGTTGTACGTGGTCTCCAGGCCGTTGCCGTGGTCCACGACAACCCGGTTTCCGCCACCGTACTGGTGCCAGCCCACGAACGTCACGGTGCCGGTGGCTGCTGCCAGGACCGAGGTGCCGCACTGGGCCACGTAGTCCTGGCCGCGGTGGAAGTCACCAGAGCCGCCGGTGATCGGGCTGACCCGGTAACCGAACGGGGAAGCAGTGGACAGCGCGGCCAAAGGGGCTCCGAGGCTTCCGGCAGATGCTGCGCGGGACACGGAACCTGCGGACTGCGCGCTGAGCAGCTGCTTCAGTTTGCCGTCGGGATCCGCCTGGGTCACCACGGCAGAGCGGCTGAAGTCGATCTGTGCGCCGGCCTCGGCCGATACCTGCGGCTGCGGAGTGACAGCCGAGGCTGCCACCGGGGTAACGCTGCCGGCACTGTCGGTGGCCATGACGGGGCTGGTGGCCGGAACGGTCACGGTCAACACCAGCCCGGTGGCGGCCAGCGCAATTCCGGCCTTCTGGCCGATTCCGCTGGCGGAGGCAAATTCAGTGATTTGCCGGAAGGGTCCTCGACGGCGGCGTGCATCACGGTGCGGATCGCGGGGGCGTTCCGTGGTGATGACCTCGACAACGCGCGGCGTTGAAACGGGGGCGGCCGCGCGGCGGCGCCCCTTGGGGGTCTGCATGGACAAGAAGGGTTCCTCTCTGGAAAGCCTGCGAAGTTAGCTGTCGGATTCGGGTCAGAGAGTTCACAGACCCGGTCCGCCTGGGCAAGCTCGGCACAGAGGTATCCCCGGAAGGATCCAACGCTGGAAGAGGCTTGCTGCTGACGGACTTCACCCCAAGGCAGTCCCCCGTCTGCCGGTTGTGGTTCCCCCGCCTCTGCCAGTAATGACTCGTGCACCTGATCCGCTGGCAGAGCTCGGCTCCGGATCAGGTAACGCTTTAGTATCTACGCTTGGGTTTAACTATAGGGCCAGAAGTCCCAAAGTAACAATTCCGTTATCTTTGCCTATTCTGCCCCAGCCGGGGTAGTAGGCCCGTTTACCGGATGGCAACGAAGACGTGGGCCGCCACTTCCGGTGGCAGCTCCAGGGCGCCCTCTATGCCGGGCACGCGGACCGAAATGTAGTCCCCCACCCGCTCCAGCGAGACTGCGGCCCCGGGGCGGATTCCGCCCTCGTCCAGCTGGACCAGCAGTTCCGGTTCCACCTGGATCGGCTCAGCCAGGCGGCTTACGGTTACCTCGGACGCCGGGCCATAGGACTTCATTGCTTCCAGAAGGCTGATGGCCCCGTCGGCAAAGCCCTGTGATGCCTGGCCGCCGAGGGCAGCGAGGCCAGGTATGGGGTTGCCGTATGGGGACTCCGTTGGGTGGTCAAGCAGCTCGTAGATGCGCCGTTCCACGCGTTCGCTCATGACGTGCTCCCAGCGGCAGGCCTCGTCATGGACGTAGGCCCAGTCCAGGCCGATCACGTCTGCCAGCAGCCTCTCCGCCAGCCGGTGCTTCCGCATCACTTCGGTAGCGCGCTTCCGGCCAACTTCGGTGAGTTCGAGGTGCCGGTCTCCCGAGACCACCACCAGGCCGTCCCGCTCCATCCTGCCAATGGTCTGGGACACTGTGGGCCCTGAGTGGCGCAGGCGTTCGGCGATTCGGGCGCGAAGGGCAACGATGTTCTCTTCCTCAAGCTCCAAGATGGTCCGAAGGTACATCTCCGTAGTGTCGATCAGATCCGTCATCCAGCTCAGCTCCTCGAGCGCAGTACCTTGCGTTGTCCCACCGTATCGCCTTCCGCGCGACGTAGTCCGTTGAAAAGCTTAGCCTATTTTGACTTTGTCCGAATAGTTGGCGGCCGTCACACCAGGCCGTCTCAGTGTCTGGACTATGACGGCGCCGGTTCCCGCCACAACGCCTGTTCAGGCAGAATGAGGAGGGCCGAAAGTTGCAGTCACAGCCAACTGTCCGCCAAGCAACCACCCGTCCGGACCCTAGCCGCGTCCACGCCGAAATTGGAGCACCTGTGAGCGAAAACAGCATCACTATTCCCGCCGACCTCCTGCCCAAGGACGGACGGTTCGGCGCCGGCCCGTCAAAGGTCCGGCAGGAGCAGATCGATGCGCTTTCCGCCGCGTCGAAAACCATCCTGGGAACCTCGCACCGGCAGGCTCCGGTGAAGAACCTGGTGGGGTCGGTGCGCGAGGGCCTCAGCCAATTCTTCCGGGCACCCGAGGGCTATGAGGTGGTCCTCGGTGTCGGCGGTTCCACTGCGTTCTGGGACATCGCCAGCTTCGGCCTAGTGGAGCAGAAGGCACAGCACCTCTCGTTCGGTGAGTTTGGGTCCAAATTCGCGGCCGCCACCAACAAGGCGCCCTTCCTGGCTGCCTCCTCCATCATCAAGTCCGAACCAGGTACCCGCCCGGCCGCGCAGGCCGAAGCGGGCATTGATGCCTACGCCTGGCCGCAGAACGAGACCTCCACAGGCGTCTCCGCCCCCGTGAAGCGCGTAGCAGGCGCGGACGAGGGCGCACTGGTGCTGGTTGACGCAACATCAGCGGCCGGCGGCCTTGACGTGGACGTGGCGGAGAGCGACGTCTACTATTTCGCCCCGCAGAAAAACTTTGCCTCCGACGGCGGACTCTGGCTGGGCCTGTTCTCCCCCAACGCCCTGGACCGCGCGGCCCGCATCAAAGCCACCGACCGCTGGATCCCGGATTTCCTCGACCTGCAGACCGCAATCGACAACTCGCGGCTGAACCAGACGTACAACACGCCGTCGTTGTCCACCCTGGTGACGCTGGATGCCCAGGTGCAGTGGCTGAACGCCAACGGCGGCCTGGACTTCGCCTCCGCACGCACCGCCGATTCCGCCGGCCGCATCTACAGCTGGGCCGAATCTTCCGAGTTCGCCACCCCGTTCGTCACCAACCCGGATGAGCGCTCCAACGTCATCGCCACCATCGACTTTGACGAGTCAGTGGACGCAACCGTGGTGGCAAAGGTGCTGCGGGCCAACGGCGTCGTGGACACCGAACCCTACCGCAAGCTCGGCCGCAACCAGCTGCGCATTGCCACGTTCGTGGCCATCGAACCGGACGACGTTTCCGCGCTGCTGGCCAGCATCGACTTCGTGGTGGGCAAGCTGCGCAAGTAGCGGACTCCAGCAGCAGTCCGCGCTGCGGCTCAGTGGTCCCAAAAGCAGCGCACCCAGCAGCAAAGAGCGTTAAATTACGACGGCGCCGCCCGGAGTTAGTTCCGGGCGGCGCCTTTGTGTATGTCGTAGGGAGTGTTCAGCATGCCTCAAGGTGTGACGGCGTCGTCTTCCGCGTGCTGTGTGTGCCAAAGAGAGGCACCATCAGGAGCGTCGACGGCGGGCTCTGCTATGGCGGGCTCTGTTCCGGCATCCTGGGCGTCGTCATCGGCTTCGCCTTCCACGGGCCCGGCTTCCTGCCCGCCAGCTTCCGGCTCCCCTGCCCGGACCTGCTCCGGCTCCTGGTCCTGCTCATCCTCGGGCCGGACGCGTTCAGCCCACGGCACCCATTCAGGGGCAAGGATCGAATCTTCCGACGGCAGCAGGCCGAGTTCGCTGACGGTGACCACCTTGGAGCGGGAGTTGCGGGTAAGTACCGCGTACCACTGCCAGCCCAGGTAGCCAGGCAGCCGGGATTCAAACAGGTGCGTCACCAGGCGGTCGCCTTCGCTTTTGGCCGCCAGGTGCCGGCCAACGGTCGGTGCAGGCGTGATTTCCTCCACAGCAGCACGCGCCGCGTCCACGGCGGCGGCAAGGAAAGCATCCGGCTTCCCTGTCCGCCATACCGGGACACCCGCGCGGCGCTTGGAGGCAGCCTTCGCCCCCGCAACTGCGGGGCCGGCAGCGGCCGCGCCACCCGCCGTCGTACCGTCCTGTTCCGGCATGTCCTGTTCCGGCGGGGCCGGGACCGGCTGTTCAGCTTCCGGGATCATCAGTGCCTAAACGTCCAGCTCGTCGGCAACCTTACGCAGGGCAGCAGCGATGGCCTTGCCCTTGTTGCCTTCCGGGTATTTGCCTGCCGAGAGCGTTCCGGACAGGTTGTCCAGGACAGTCACCAGATCCTGGACAAGGGGAGCAAGGTCTTTTGCACTGGGCCGCTTTGCCTTGGCGAGGGAAGGTGTCTTGTCCAGGACGCGCAGGCCAAGCGCCTGGGCGCCCTTCCGGCCGTCAGCCACACCGAACTCAACCCGGGTGCCGGCCTTAAGCTCTGTTACGCCCTCGGGCAGCGACGATTTGGGCAGGAATACCTCCTGGCCGTCCTCGCCCGCGAGGAAACCAAAGCCCTTGTCCTTGTCATACCACTTGACCTTGCCGGTAGGCACGTAATCAACCTTCTTCGTTCTGCGTCTTCTGACACGGCCGCCCGCCACCGCATCCGCATTGCTGTGCGGGTTTAGGGTATGGCGGCTGCAGGCCGTGTTGGTCTATCCCCCAAGGTTATCCTGCCCACCGCCCTATTCCTGCTTTTATGTGCCTTGCGGAGGCATTCCGGGGCTCCGTGCAGCAGCGTTCACGCCGGAGGGTGCCGGAGCTGTAGCGTTACGTCCATGACTCCCTCGCGTTACCGGCGCGCCCTGATGATCCTCGCCGCAGCTGTCGCCGTGCTCTCCCTGGTGGCAGTAGGCACTGTGATGGCCTTGGCCTTCGCCGGGTCAGTGGCCCCCTCCTGGGTAACGTACTCGGCGCTGTACGGCCTGCCGGTCGCGTTCCTCCTGATGCTTTTCCTGGTTCTGGACAGCGTTGCCGGGCGGCGCCGGGCAGGAAAGCCGGACCGGCGGTAACGTTGGACTGATGTCCCTCATTCGCGCGTTGAGCAAGGAGCTGGAGGCACGCAGCGACAATTCACTGCGTGCGCTGTTCGACGCCCGGCCGGACCTCATCACTCCCCCCGTCCCCGACTTCGGCGCGCTCGCGGCGCGGGCCAGCGCCAGGCTCAGCGTGCAGCGTGCGCTGGAACGGCTCAACAGGCCGCAGATGCAGGTCCTTGAGACACTCCACCTGTGCACCAATACGGACACCGGGCACAGCGCCTCGGCGGCTGGACTCCGCAAAATGATTCCGGGATCGTCAGGGGCCGCGGTTGAACGGATCCTGCACACTCTGCAGGACCTGGCACTGGTGCACCGTGCCGATCCTCCCCATGGCACCCCGGAATCTGCGGCAAAACAGCGCCACTACCTCCCGGTGGGTTCGCTTAAGGATGTGGTAGGGATCTATCCCGCCGGGCTGGGCAGGAGCTACACGGAACTGGTCCGGCTTCAGCCCGCCTTCGCCCAGCGCGTGGTGCAGCTGGTCTCCGAGCTGCACCGCAGCGGCGTGGCCATCCACGATGCCACTACTCCCATGGAGGCGGCGCTGGCGCTGCAGCACTGGACCTCCTCGCCTGAGGCCCTCAACACCATCCTGTCCACGGCACCGGAGCGGACGACGGCGTTGCTCGCCAGGTTCCGCAACTGGGCCATGGGGGCGGTCCCCCAGGCGCAACGCAAGGCCTCCATCACCACGGAGGGGTCCGACGTCGGGCCCGTCGACTGGCTGCTGGCGCGCGGTTTGCTGGTGCCCCTGGACGCCGCACACGTGGAGCTGCCCCACAGCGTGGGACTCTCGCTGCGCGGCGGCGCGATCATCAACGATTTCACCCTCCAGCCCCCTGTCCCAGAGCTCGGCCGGACCTCTGCGGTCCTGCGCAGGAATGCTGCGCTCAGCGCAATATCGGAGACGCTGCGGCTGATGGGCGAGCTCCTCCATGCCGTACGGGAGCAACCCTTGGCCACGCTGCGCAGCGGTGGCGTAGGGGTGCGCGAGATGAGGCGGCTGGCCGAGTTGCTGCGGATCGACCAGCAGCAAACGGGACTCCTGCTGGAGCTGGCCGCACTGGCAGGCCTGATTCGCCTGGACGTCGATTCCTCGTCCTGGGTCCAGCCTCCGCAGCTTGAATGGCTGGTCCTGCCGCGCCAGGAACAGTGGCTCTGGCTGGTGAATGCCTGGCTGGCCAGCGAGCGCGTGCCGTCCCTGGTGGGCCAGCCCATCAACGGGACGCGGGGCGTGCCGGCGGCGCACCGTTCAGCCTCCGGCAGCACCATCATCGCTTTGTCGGCGGAAGCCCAACGGCCGGACGCTCCCCTGGTCCGCAAACGCATCCTGGAGATTTTGCACGAACTGACCGTGGAGGCCGGCTCCGCAGACGGCACCGCACCGGTGCTTGATGCCGCAGCGGTCCTCCAGCGCGCGGAATGGGCCCAGCCGCGGATGGCCCGCCGCTTCAGCTCGATGATCCGCGGTGTGCTCGCCGAAGCTGAACTCCTGGGCCTGGTGGGGTCCGGCGCCCTCAGCCAACTGGGCAGCGCCCTCGCGGAGGACCAGCCGGAAGCCGCGATTGCCATCCTCGGCGAACACCTGCCGGCAGCTTTGAGCCATGTCCTGCTCCAGGCAGATCTCACAGCTGTCGCCCCGGGGTACCTCGACCCCGGGCTGACCGAGAAGCTACTGGTGATGGCTGACGCCGAAGGCCAGGGGCCGGCCACCATCTACCGCTTCTCGGAAGGCTCCATCAAGCGGGCCCTGGACACGGGGTACGACGCTGCCGGCATCCTGGAGTTCCTCCGCGATCACTCCGCCACCGCGGTGCCCCAGCCTCTCCAATACCTTGTGGAGGACACATCGCTGCGGCACGGAAGGCTGCGGGTGGGGCCGGCGGCCAGCTTCGTCCACAGCGAGGACGAGGGCGCCCTGCTGGAGCTTCTGTCCGGGCCTACGGCAGCCCACCTGAAGCTGGAGAAGATTGCCCCAACTGTCCTGGTTTCGTCCGCGCCACCGCGGGAAACCGCACAGGTCCTCCGCACCCTGGGCCTCTCCCCTGCCGTGGACGGCGCGGATGAGCCCGTCGTCCGGCTCCGCGGAACCCAGGCCGCCCAGGACGCCCACCGCCCGGTGTACACCGCGCCGCGGATGGCGCCCGGGACGGAGGAGGTGGAAGCCCAGCTGGCGGTCCTGCGCCAGGGTGGCGCCGCCGTCGGACACCGCGGCGCGTCCGGAGACCACGCCGGCGAGACGGGGACGCAGCTGGGGCTTGAGGCCCTGCAGCGCGCCATCAGGCTCAAGCAGCGGATCAGCATGAACGTGGTGGACGGCCTGGGGAATGCCAACCTGGAAACGGTTGTTCCGCTCTCTGTTAGCGGCGGACGCGTCCGGGTGTTTGATCCCGCCAGGGAAACTGAACGCGTGCTGTCCATCCACCGCATCATCGACATTGAGGCTGCAGAGGAAACTGCGCCAGTGAAGGACTTCCCGGCGTGAACGACGGACCTTTGATCGTCCAAAGCGACAAGACCATTTTGCTGGAAGTGGACCATGAGCTGGCAACCGAAGCCCGCCACGCCATCGCACCTTTCGCGGAGCTCGAACGGGCACCGGAGCACATGCACAGTTACCGGCTGACGCCCCTGGGGCTCTGGAACGCCCGCGCAGCCGGACTGGATGCGGAGAAGGTTCTGGATACATTGCTGAAGTACTCGCGCTTCCCCGTGCCGCATTCGCTGCTGATCGACGTCGAAGAAACCATGTCCCGCTACGGACGGCTGCGCCTGGAGAAGGACCCCCAGCACGGGCTGGTCATGCGGACCGATGACTATCCGGTGCTGGAGGAAGTCATCCGGGCCAAAAAGATCCAGCCCCTGCTCGGGCCAAGGATTGACGGTGAAACAGTGGTGGTGCACGCCTCCCAGCGGGGACAGCTCAAACAGCTGCTGCTGAAGATCGGCTGGCCGGCCGAAGACCTGGCGGGCTACGTGGACGGAACTCCGCACCTGATCGCCCTCAACGAGGACGGCTGGAAGCTGAGGCCCTACCAGCAAATGGCGAGCGACAACTTCTGGTCCGGAGGGAGCGGCGTGGTGGTGCTGCCCTGCGGCGCCGGGAAGACGCTGGTGGGGGCTGCCGCCATGGCTACCGGGTCCACCACCACCCTGATCCTGGTGACCAACACCGTGGCCGCGCGCCAGTGGAAGGACGAACTGCTGAAGCGCACGTCCCTTACGGAGGACGAGATCGGCGAGTACTCCGGGGCGGTCAAGGAAGTCCGCCCGGTGACCATCGCCACCTACCAGGTCCTCACCATGAAGCGCGGCGGCCTCTACCCCCACCTGGAGCTGGTGGACGGGAACGACTGGGGTTTGATCATCTACGACGAGGTTCATCTCCTGCCAGCGCCGATCTTCCGGATGACGGCGGACCTGCAGGCGCGGCGGCGCCTCGGACTGACGGCAACCCTGGTGCGGGAGGACGGCCGCGAGGGCGAGGTATTCAGCCTGATCGGGCCCAAACGGTACGACGCGCCCTGGAAGGACATCGAGTCCCAGGGCTACATCGCGCCAGCCGACTGCGTGGAAGTCCGCGTGGACCTGCCCAAGGACGAACGGGTTGCCTACGCCATGGCTGAGGACACTGACAAGTACCGGCTCTGTGCCACCTCCGAGTCCAAGACCCGGGTGGTGGAGCAGCTGGTCAGCCGGCATGCCGGTGAACAGCTGCTGGTCATCGGCCAGTATATCGACCAGCTGGACGAGCTCGGCGAGCGCCTCAAGGCGCCCGTGATCAAGGGCGATACATCGGTGAAGGTGCGCCAGAAGCTGTTTGACGCCTTCCGTGCCGGGGAGATCCAGACGCTGGTGGTGTCCAAGGTGGCCAACTTTTCCATCGACCTTCCCGAGGCCTCGGTGGCGATCCAGGTGTCGGGCTCATTCGGTTCCCGGCAGGAGGAAGCCCAGCGGCTGGGCAGGCTACTGCGGCCCAAGAAGGACGGCCGCTCGGCACGCTTTTACTCGCTCGTGGCGCGGGACACCCTGGACCAGGACTTCGCTGCCAAGCGCCAGCGGTTCCTGGCGGAACAGGGCTACGCGTACCGGATCATGGACGCCAAAGACGTGGAGACGGCTGACTAGGCCGTGCCCCGGTCAGGTTGGGTCCTGTCAGGTCACGCCGCGCGAACTGTCCCTTTCCATGGTGCCGGTCCGCGGATCGAACTGCGGGCGCTCGTACGCCAGTTCTCCACCGCTGCGGCCGCCGTAAGGGCGCCCGTGGTCGGCGAATTCTTCCCGAAAGAAGGCGAGGCACCACTGCCCCATCTGGATCCTGGCGCCGGTGCGAAGCACTGAAGGTCCGCCCTGCGCCACGCTGCCGCTGACCACGCCGTGAGGGACCAGGACGTACTCGTCCAGCTCGTCATGCCTGATTTCGGCATGGAGCCCTTCCAGCCCCTCCAGGAGGATGTCGCAGCCAGGGTCGCTTCCGATCGTGGTCTTCTCCCCGGCAAGCGTCACTTCCCTGGGGATCTGTCCGGTCCATGTGGCTGAATCCTGGACGAAGATCAACCGCGGCCGGCCGCTGCCCCGGGTGTAGTGCGTGGTGGTGATCCGGCGGTTTATCTTCCGCCGGACGGTGGGGAGCAAGGGCAACGGAGTGGACGGCGGCAGCAGCGGGACGGCTGCCGCCTTGCGCCGGCTCTGCCTGACAATCGGTACGAGTGCTCCCAGCTTGCCCAGTTTGATGTGGGGCGAGCGCGTCACCAGGCGCTGTGAGGCGGGGCTGTTCACCGCACCCAGGCTGACGATGCTTCCGTCCGGGCCGGAGAGGGTGACACTGAGTCCCTTCCCGGCCAGCATCTCCGCCAGTGGCCTGATTTCGTCCAGTGACGGGATGCCGCCGCCTCCCAGGGGTGCCAGGCTGTCCATGGACACCGTGACGTCCGTGCCCGAGGACCGGGCGCTGCCCCTCGTAACCGATCCGGACTCATCTGTGTACGAGAAGTCCAGATCCACGTCCAGGCGGTAGTCAGCCATATCCGTCAGCCACGGTTCAGATCGGAGCCGGCGGCATCCTTGTCGCTGGTGGTGACGCGCAGGCTGCCGTTCAGCTTCCAGGTGGCCCGGGGAGCGTCGGGGCCAATGTCACGCGGCACTTCGACGGTCATATCAACGAACTGGTAGTTGATCGCGGCACCCTTGCCGGTGAGGTATGACCACATCTCCTCCGCCAGGTCCGCCCAGTCCCGGATGCTGCGTTCGTTGGATGCGGTGTTTTCGGATGCACTCAGGTCAGTCATGATGGTCTATCCCCTTCATTGGGCCGGAAATCCTTGAAGAACATGTTGTACAGCAGCCAGGCACGGATCCGCGGGCGCCGGGAGGGCCCTGCGGTGCCGGATTAGGGATGGACCCAAGCCCGGCACCATCACTGTATTCCCGTGCTGCACCCGGTGGAAGGCGTGAAGCACGGAACGTTCTTACTCCGGTTTGGGTTCCCGTCCTGCACACTGGAGGCATGCGCCCAAAAGTTACCCCCGCCATCCCCCGCCCCGGACAGGAATCCGTATGGGACTACCCCCGGCCCCCACGCGTGGAGCCGGGCACCGAACGGATCCGGATCGTCCTTGGCGGCGAACTGATCCTGGACACCGCTGACTCGCTCAGGGTGCTCGAAACCAGCCACCCGCCGGTCTACTACTTGCCCCGGTCGGCGTTCCCGCCAGCGTCCTTGGAACCGGCCCCCGGAAGCAGCTTCTGTGAGTTCAAAGGCGCAGCACAGTACCTGACTGTCCACGGCGGCGGGACGGCGGCTGAAGCAGCAGCGTGGTTCTACCCTGAGCCATCCAAGGGGTATGAGGCACTGGCTGACCGCGTTGCCGTGTACCCGGGCAGGATGGACTACTGCGAAGTGGAGGGCGAGCGTGTCCGTCCGCAGGCGGGAGGCTTCTACGGAGGCTGGATCACTGACCGCGTGGCTGGCCCGTTCAAGGGCGAACCCGGGACCATGGGTTGGTGAGCACCCCCTTTCCCCACCTGGCTTCCAACAAATATCCAGACAACTCCCAGAGTCTGGGAGCATGATGGGAGCATGAACAAGAACGGTCCAGAAGCGAAGCTCCTCGTTGTCGACGACGAACCCAACATCCGCGAGCTGCTCTCCACTTCGCTGCGGTTTGCCGGATTCGACGTCGTCTCGGCAGCAAACGGACGTGACGCCCTTGCAGCCGCGGATGCCCATGCCCCGGACTTGGCCGTGCTGGACGTCATGCTCCCTGACATGGACGGCTTCACTGTCACCCGCCGCCTCCGCGCCGCAGGGAAGCATTTCCCGGTCCTGTTCCTTACTGCCAAGGACGACACCGAGGACAAGGTCACCGGGCTCACTGTCGGCGGGGACGATTACGTCACCAAACCGTTCAGCCTCGATGAGGTGGTGGCCCGGATCCGCGCCGTCCTGCGCCGCACGCAGCCGATGATGGATGACGACGCCGTGATCCGCGTGGACGATCTGGAGCTCGACGACGACGCGCACGAAGTACGCCGCGGCGGTACCGTGATCGAGCTCTCCCCCACCGAGTTCAAGCTGCTCCGCTACCTCATGCTCAACCCCAACCGGGTGCTCTCCAAATCCCAGATCCTGGACCACGTCTGGGAATACAACTTCAACGGTGACGCCTCCATCGTGGAGTCGTACATTTCCTACCTTCGCCGGAAGGTGGACATCGACCCCGACGCCCCCGCACTGATCCAGACCAAGCGCGGCGTGGGCTACGTGCTCCGGACGGCAGAAAAGCGCTGACCTTGCTGCAGCGATGGAAGTCGGCGTCCCTGAGGACGCAGCTGGTGGCCATGATCATGGCGCTGCTGATAGTTGCCCTGACAGTGACCGGGGCTGGAACGCTGGCGCTGCTGCACAGTTACCTGCAGGGGCAGGTGGACGGCAAACTGTATGCAGCTGTGGACCTGGCCCGGAAACAGCGCTCCTTCACGCCGCTGCAGGCTCCCACGAACCCGATGGTCCCCACGGACTATTCGTTGATTCTCTTCGCCCCCGGCGAGGAGCCCTATCCGTTCGGCGGCGATCCGGAGAACCGCCCGGACATCAGCTCCATCACCGTGGAACAGGCCCAGGCACGCGGGACAGTCCCTTACCAGGTACGGGGCACGGACGGCGAAAACTGGCGGGTGGTCGCGGTGCCCGTGCAGAACGGCCAGACCACAGCAGTGGTGGCCATAGGGCTGCCCCTGCGGAGCGTCGACGACGTCCTTAAGCATGCCACCCTGGTGGTGACGGGGGTGGGGCTGCTCACCCTGCTGCTCGCGTCCCTCATTGCAAGCTGGACCGTCTCCCGCTCCTTCAGGCCGCTGGCCCGGGTGGAAAAGACGGCGGCCGCAATCGCCGCCGGCGATCTTTCCCGCCGCGTGGAGGTCGAAAACCCCGGCACCGAGCTCGGGCGGTTGAGCAGGTCACTGAACGCCATGCTCGCCCATATCGAAACAGCCTTCGCGGCCCGCACCGCATCGGAGGCGAGGATGCGGCGGTTCGCGGCCGACGCCTCCCATGAGCTGCGGACCCCGCTCGTGACCATCCGGGGGTTCTCCGAGCTGTACCGGCATGGCGCGCTGGCCACGGAGGAAGACGTGTCCACAGCCATGGGAAGGATCGAAAGCGAAGCCAAGCGCATGGGTTCGATGGTGGAGGACCTGCTGCTGCTGGCCCGCCTTGACGAGCAGCGGCCGCTGCAGCAAAAACCCGTGGACCTCCAGCTCATTGCGCATGATGCCGTAGTGGACACCCAGGCCAGCGACCGCTCCCGCGTGATTTCGCTGACCGGCCTCGACGGCGGCCCCGCCACGCCTGCCCCTGCGCTGGGCGACGAAGCCAAGCTCCGCCAGGTAGTGGGCAACCTCGTGGGCAACGCCCTCCGTTACACCCCTGAGGGCAGCCCCATCGAGCTGGCGGTGGGGGTCCGGGCGGCGGAAGACGGGCAGCTGCTCTCCGTGATCGAAGTTCGGGACCACGGGCCGGGCATCTCGGAAGAAGACGCGTCCAAGGTCTTTGAACGGTTCTACCGGGCAGACACCTCCAGGACGCGGGAAACGGGAGGCAGCGGGCTGGGACTCGCCATTGTTGCCGCGATCGTGGGCTCCCACAGCGGCAGCGTCCGGGTTGAAAAGACCGACGGCGGCGGCGCCACCCTCGTGGTCAGCCTTCCGCAGCGTGACGACATCCCGGATACGGGGATGCGCGTGGAAGAGAACCGTGCTGAAAAGAGCAAGGGCAGCGGCGGCGAGGTTATGCACATATAGCCGTTTGCAGTGGCAGCGTCCCGAGCGGCTTCCCTACGCTCGAGGGCAAGGGTCCGGACCGGCCGGGCCCGCAGGCGCAAGCTGCCGCACAGCGAAAGGCACCACCATGAGCATTATCTCCGTCGATACCGAACTCCTGCAGCTGAAGTCCGCCAGCGTCCAGGCCACCATGGACAGAATCAGCGCCGATGTCCAGGCCATGAAACGCGGACTGGACGAACTCCAGGGTTCCTGGCGGGGCTCCGCCGCCACGAACTTCCAGGCACTGATTACGGAATGGACCCTCACGCAGGGGAGGGTGGAGGCATCACTGGCATCCATCAACACCGCGCTTGCCTCAGCAGCAGCCACCTACGCGCAGGCGGAACAGGGCAATACCCAGCGGTTCAGCTGAGCTGCGCCTAGGCTTCGGGTGTGCCCTGGTGGAACCGCAGCCGCCACCGGCCGCCGTCCAGTACCCACAGCGAGCTCCTGAGGGTGGTGCCGGAGCGCGCATAGCTGCGGTACGTGAGGAGGACCGCCTCAGCACCGACGCGTTCGGCACCCAGGATCTCGATGTCCGTCCGCTCGCCCGGGTCCTCCTCGAGCGCCATCATCATGGCGTCCCGGGTCCACATCCTGCCTGAGCTGCCGATCTCCATGAAATCGGGGTGGAGCAGGACGGCTGTCCGGCCGATGTCCCCGCGCACCAGCGGGCCCAGCAGTTCCCGCTCAAGTTCCTCCACCACGGCCTCAGGCGGGGCTTCAGCTGCCTTTGCGGCAGTTCCGGGCGCGTCGAAACCCCGGTTGTCCAGCTGGCTGAACAGATCAGGTTCCTCGTAGGCCACTGCCGGCTTTTCTGGTTCCGGGGGCGCGTCCCTGGCTTCCTGTATCGCCGGCGCCGGGTGTGCATGGTGGGCACCGGGAAAGCCTGGCCCGGAGCGGGCAGCCACGCCCTGCTGGTAGGCCGTTGCGGCCGCCCGCGCACGTTCGTCCGCGGCTTCGTTCAGGTCATGCCCGGCATGCCCCTTCACCCATTCGAAGGTGTACTTCCGGCCGGCAAGCTCACGGTCCAGCTCCTTAAGCAGGTCCACATTGAGGACCGGCTTCCCGTCTGCTTTGCGCCAGCCTTTGCGCTTCCATCCCGGCATCCACTTGGTGATCGAATTGATGACGTACTGGCTGTCGCAGAGGATGTGAAGGTCCTCCTGGGGAAGGTGGGCGGTGGCCCGGAACAGATCCAGGACCGCCATCAGTTCGCCTTGGTTGTTGGTCCCGTGGGGCCAACCGCCGGCACGCCAGCAGTCGTCATTCACGTACCAGGCCCAGCCGGCCGGACCAGGGTTTCCCAAGGCCGAACCGTCAGCCGCTGCAGTAATCGTCACCGGTCCATCCTGCCAGACCGGCACGACAAACCGGAGTCCACCCCGGACCGTTGTCCGGAAAGCGGTTACCGAAAGTACTTGACGCGGGGAGAGCCGGGCAGGCACAATCGCTGTATTGAAACGAGAAAGCGCTTTCTCATCCGGTCCCCAACACGCACCGCGCGGCGGCAGCCAACGAAAAGCGCCCTCAGCACCAGGAAGGCACATCAATGACGATCCCAAACCTCAGCCGGAGGAAGTTCCAGCTCGGCGCCGCCGCCGTTGCACTCTCCCTCCTCGCCACAGGCTGTGGCACCTCTTCAGGCTCTGAGAGCAATGAGGAAGTAACCCTCCGGTTTGCCTGGTGGGGCAACGAGTACCTCAACGCCCAGACCGAGAAGGTTATCGACGCCTTCGAGGCGGAACACCCGAACATCAAGATTGAATCCGAGCCGGGCGAGTGGGGCAGCTACTGGGACAAACTGGCCACCAAGACAGCCGCCAACGATGCGCCGGACGTGATCCAGATGGACCAGAAGTACATCGCGGAATACGGCGGGCGCGGGGCGCTCCTTGACCTGTCCAAGCAGGGCGGTATCGATACCTCCAAACTGGACCAGGAAGCCTTGGTGTCGGGCCAGTATGACGGCGCCCAGTACGGACTCAGCACCGGCCAGAACGCCTATGTCATCATGGCCAACACCAAGGTCTTCGAAGCAGCCAATGTTCCCGTCCCGGATGACACCACGTGGACGTGGGAGGAGTTCATGGCAACAGCCTCGAAGATCAGCGCCGCCGGGGACGGCAAGAACTACGGTGCCGCCTACGGAAGCAATGAAGCCGACCTGATCATCTGGCTGCGCCAGCACGGGGAGAACCTGTACTCGCAGGACGGCAAGCTCGATTTCGATACCGCCACGGCCGCGTCCTTCTGGGAACGGCTGAAGGAACAGCGCGACTCCAAGGCAAGTCCGCCGGCCACGGTGGCCACGGAGGACTCCGGCGCCGGACTCGAGGAGAGCCTCTTCGGCACCAACAGGGTAGGGATGGCGTGGTGGTGGACCAACCAGCTCGGGTCCCTGGAGTCCACCACCGGGAGCAGCATCAAGATGCTCCGGGCACCCAGCGTCGACGGATCGTCGGCTGAGAACGGGATGTACTACAAGCCCACCATGTTCTGGTCGGCTTCCTCACGTTCCAAGCACCCGGAAGCCGCTTCCACCTTCATCAACTACCTGGCCAACAGCCCGGAGGCCGGGGCCATCCTGATGACGGACCGCGGCGTGCCCACCAACACGGACATCGTTGAGAGCATTACGCCGTCCCTGAAGCCTGCCGACACCACGGTGGTGGGCTTCCTGAAGGACATCGCACCCGATATCAAAGATGCGCCGCCTGTTCCGCCGGTGGGGGCGGGCAGCGTGCAGAACGTCATCAAGCGCTACACCGATGAGGTGCTCTATGACCGCCTCACGCCCCAGGCGGCCGCTGACGCGTTCAAGAAGGAAGTTGAAGGAATGCTGGCCAGCGCCAGGTAGTAACATCCTGCGGTAAAACACGAATGTGGCCCCCTCCGGAGAGGGGGCCACATTCGTGTTTAGCGGGACAGGTCCCGGCAGGAGTGGCTAGAAGCCGCCCATTCCGCCCATGCCACCCATGTCGTCGCCGCCGGCCGGAGCAGCGTTCTTCTCCGGCTTGTCAGCAACAACTGCCTCGGTGGTGAGGAAGAGGCCGGCGATGGAAGCCGCGTTCTGCAGGGCAGAGCGGGTCACCTTGACGGGGTCGTTGACGCCGGCGGCCAGCAGGTCGACATACTCGCCGGTGGCTGCGTTCAGGCCGTGGCCGGCGGGCAGGCCGCGGACCTTGTCCACCACGACACCGGGCTCGAGGCCTGCGTTGAAGGCGATCTGCTTCAGCGGGGCGTCGATGGCAACGCGGACGATGTTCGCACCGGTTGCTTCGTCGCCGGACAGCTGCAGGTTGGCGAAGGCCTTGGCGCCGGCCTGGATGAGGGCTACGCCGCCACCGGCGACGATGCCTTCCTCGACGGCAGCCTTGGCGTTGCGCACGGCGTCTTCGATGCGGTGCTTGCGCTCCTTGAGCTCAACTTCCGTTGCGGCACCGGCCTTGATGACTGCAACGCCGCCGGCCAGCTTGGCCAGGCGCTCCTGCAGCTTCTCGCGGTCGTAGTCGGAGTCGGAGTTTTCGATCTCGGCGCGGATCTGGGAAACGCGGCCGGCGATCTGGTCGGCGTCGCCGGCACCCTCGACGATGGTGGTCTCGTCCTTGGTGACAACAACCTTGCGTGCCTGGCCCAGGAGTTCCAGGCCGGCGTTTTCCAGCTTCAGGCCGACTTCCTCGGAGATGACCTGGCCGCCGGTGAGGACGGCGATGTCGGCAAGCTGTGCCTTGCGGCGGTCGCCGAAGCCCGGAGCCTTCACGGCGACGGACTTGAAGGTGCCGCGGATCTTGTTGACGATCAGGGTGGCCAGGGCCTCGCCCTCGATGTCCTCAGCGATGATCAGCAGCGGCTTGTTGGACTGCATGACCTTCTCCAGGACAGCAACCAGTTCCTTGACGTTGGAGATCTTGGAGTTGACGATCAGGATGTACGGATCCTCGAGGACCGTTTCCTGGCGCTCAGCGTCGGTAACGAAGTAGGCGGAGATGTAGCCCTTGTCGAAGCGCATGCCTTCGGTGAGCTCAAGCTCCAGGCCGAAGGTGTTGGACTCCTCGACTGTGATGACGCCTTCCTTGCCCACCTTGTCCAGGGCTTCGGCGATGAGTGCACCGATTTCCTCGTCACCGGCGGAGATGGACGCCGTGGCGGCGATCTCTTCCTTGGTTTCGATCTCCTTGGCGGAGTTCAGAAGTTCGGCGGTGACGGCCTCAACGGCCTTCTCGATGCCGCGCTTGAGGGACAGCGGGTCGGCGCCGGCAGCAACGTTGCGCAGGCCTTCCTTCACCAGTGCCTGTGCCAGCACGGTTGCTGTGGTGGTGCCGTCGCCGGCGACGTCGTCCGTCTTCTTGGCAACTTCCTTGACCAGCTCGGCGCCGATCTTTTCGTAAGGATCGTCCAGCTCGATCTCCTTGGCGATGGAAACACCATCGTTGGTGATCGTGGGGGCGCCCCACTTCTTTTCGAGGACGACGTTGCGTCCACGCGGGCCGAGGGTGACCTTAACGGCGTCGGCGAGGATGTTCAGGCCCCGCTCAAGGCCGCGGCGTGCCTCTTCATCAAATGCAATGATCTTGGCCATAACGGCAGTAGTCCTTTCGGGACAGTCGTTAAGAATGAACCTTCGCTGCAGTGCCCGCGACGGACGACCCGTTGCCGGCGGCCTCTGTATGCCTTCGGGTGTGGGTCTCACTCCAGTTAGGTGTTTCTTCGCTCTTCGACCGATGCCGGCGCCGCCGGCCGGAGCCACGCTTTGCTTAGCAGTCGGTACGTCAGAGTGCTAACTCAATAATTAGCACTCCCCACGTGAGAGTGCAAGCGAATAACCGGCGGAAAGCACCCTGGCGGGCACGTCTTCGCCGAGGGCGATCAGCCGGCGGCGCGGCCTGCCGTTTCGACGCCGGTGGCCGCCGGAATGTTGTCGGCACCGTAGGTGAACACCGTGAAGGCGGCCGAGGTGATGTCACCGTTGGCATCGAAGGCGATGGGGCCCGATTCGCCGTCGTAATTGATGTCCGCACCGGAAGCCTTGCCTGCCAGGCAGTCTTTGTAGCTGGGGCAGGGCGCCGTTCCAGCCGGGCCGGTTCCGTCAGCAGTCCCGCCTGATACCGCGATCAGGCTTGCGGCGATTGAACGCCCGGAATCGTCCTCAGCCCTGGCCGCTGCCAGCGCGGCAAGGGTCACGGCGTCGTATGTCTCCGCAGCGAAGGACACATCTTTCAGGGCCGGATCAATGCCCAGTAGTCTTTCCTGGAACCCTGCCGAGGGAAGCTGCCCCGGGACGACCGCCCGGGCACCGTCCAGGGCTTTGGTTCCCAGTTTGGAGCCGTACGGGCTGAAGGCGCCGTCGCTCAGGATAAGCCTTGAGCCTGCGAGGGCGGCGTTGTTCAGCTCAGCCAGGGCGCCCTGTGCGCCGTCACGGGCCACCAGGATGACGGCGTCGGGTTGCGCCTCGCGGATTGCGGCAGCCGCAGATCCAGCTTCACCCGGCGTGAAGCCCACCGCTGACAACACGTCCAGGCCCGCCTGTTCAGCGGACGCTGAGACGGCCGCGGAGACATCGCTGCCGTAGGAGCCTTCCTGGTACACCACGGAGATGGTTGCGGCGCCGGCATCCTTGGCGAGCTTGGCCAGCACGGGTCCCTGCGCGACGTCGGCGGCGGCCGTCCGGAAGTAGTATCCGCCGCTGGCAATGCTGCTGAGCCCGGCCGCGGTGTTGGCAGGCGAAATCAGTGGCGTCCGCGCCCTGGAGAGGATGTCGACGGCTGCGGAGGCGTGGCTGGAGTCGGTGGGGCCAATGACCACATCCGCTTTGGCCTGGACCAGGGACTGCGCCTGGGACGCTGTGTCCTGGCCTGTTTCAACGGGGAGAAGTTCCACCGGCCGGCCCTTGTGCCCGCCGGCAGCGTTGATTTCCTTGACCGCGAGCTTGGCGGCAGCCAGTTGGGGACCGTTCAGGAAGCTGTTGGCACCGGTGTTGTCCAGGATGAGGCCGACCCGCAGCGTGCCGTCACCTGAGGCCTCCGCCGGTTCCGTGCGCGCGTTTCCGGTCACCCCGGAGCAGCCGGTGAGGGCGAGCGTGCCGCAGAGGGCTGCGGCGAACAACGGACGGATGGGTGCAGCGGAGGAAAACGGGTGCTTCACTCGGCCGGCCGGACGCTTTCGGCCTGCGGGCCTTTCTCGCCTTCGCCAACTTCGAGTTCCACGCGCTGGCCCTCGTCCAGTGCGCGGTAGCCCTCGCCCTGGATGGCGGACCAGTGGACAAAAACGTCGTCCCCGGAGCCGTCAACGGTGATGAAGCCGTAGCCTTTTTCCGCGTTGAACCATTTGACGGTTCCTCGTGCCATGATGACCACTCTTTCCGTTAGGTCCGGGATGCTGCGCCGGTGCCGCCGTGGCTCGAAGCCCGGAATTCACTCTAGCCAATGCTCGCCGGCAGCGCCGGGGCACAGCATGGCCGGCCGCAAACGTTATTCAGGCGTGACCCCCCGGCCTTCACCTGCGCGCATGTGGCGTGAGGCGCCCTGTTGGGGACCCCGGCCTACCGGTACCCGGGGCCGAGCACCACCACCAGGGGAACCTGGAATTCGGTGCTCTCCACCACGGTGGGGACTCCCAGGAGTTCCGCGAGGGCCTGCGCGTTGGCCTCCTGCGCCGCTCCCGCGTAGAAGATGATGGAGCCCTGCTGGGGCGCCCCTGCCCAGTTGCCTACCTGGCCCAGGGTCCACCCGTCCGACTGCACGGTTCCGCCCACCCGGCTGGCCAGCCCGGCAGTTCCGGCAGCGTTGTAGACCGCCACTGCCTGGGCCTTGTCCACTGTTGCGGCCGGAGCAGTGCTCCGGGGGCTGGACGGGATCCCGTTCCCCGCGGTGCCTGCCGGTTCGGGGGAAAACGACGGCTCCGGCTCGGTGGAGGGGACTCCTGCCGTCTCAGGCGTAGCGGACGGAGTCGAACCGGTTTCGGCCAGCGGCGCTGCTTCCAGGCTCGACGACGCCTGGGTTGCCGGACCGTCGAATCCCAGCTTGGGCAGGATCAGGAAGGAAACCACGCCAATGGCCAGCGCAACAATCCCCGCAGTCAGGATGGGCCAAAGACGGACCCGTGCCGGAGCGGAGGCTGTGCGGTGTACACCTTGTCGCGACGCGGTCTCCGGGACCTTGTCGAATTCATCGCGGGCGTATTTGGTCATGGGAAAGAGACATCCTTGTGTGTAGCTGCTGAGGACTCAGCGTGAGCGTCTTATGCGTCGGACCCCAGGCGGCGTGCAGTGCGTGCACGGTGACGCGACGTACGTAGTCTACGCAATCTCTTGACCAGCATGGGGTCGTGCGCCAGCGCATCCTCGGTGTCGATCAGGGCGTTGAGGAGCTGGTAATAGTGGGTGGCGGACAGATCGAACAGTTCCCGGATGGCCTGTTCCTTGGCGCCGGCATACTTCCACCACTGCCGCTCCAGTGCGAGCATCTGCTGGTCCCGCTCGCTCAGCGGCGACTCCCGCAGCGTGAAATCCGCCAGCAGGGTGTTCCGTTGTGCCTGCGCCGGCAGGTGCTCCCGAGCTGGCTCCGCCACGGCGCACTCTCCTTAGCTGGTTACGTAAATGTCTGACCCCCATGCTACGGACGAACAACACCATTGTCATTTGCGCATAGCCCTGCCGCACACGCCGAACGGTACAGCCGGCGCCTCCAGCCGCCTGCAAGAATGGACTGATGTTTGAATCGGACGCCTTGTTTGAGCTGGAGCAGGAACCGGCAGGCAGCACCGGCTTCGCCGGTCTGGCGCAGCTGCCGCTGGCGGAGCTGATGGCGCCCGACTGGGCCGCCGCACTCTCGGACGTGGACGCGGAACTTCGCGCCGTTCTTCGCTTCGCGGCCGGCGAGGTGGCGGCCGGGCACCAGGTCCTGCCGGCGCCGTCGAACGTCCTGCGGACCTTCCGCCAGCCCCTCGCGGAAGTGAAAGTGCTGGTTGTAGGACAGGACCCCTACCCCACACCGGGACACGCCGTCGGACTGTCCTTTGCCGTTGACCCGCACGTCCGGCCCATTCCCAGGAGCCTCGCGAACATCTACCGGGAGCTGGAGGCTGACCTGGGAATCCCGCCGAGGGCGCATGGTGACCTCTCCGCGTGGGCCGGGCAGGGGGTGCTGCTGCTGAACCGCGTAATGACGGTACGGGCGGGATCTGCGGGATCCCACCGGAGGAAGGGCTGGGAAGAAATTACGACGGCGGCCGTCGAGGCGCTGGGCGCGCGGCGGGCACCGGACGGGTCGCCCTTGCCGCTGGTCGCGGTTTTGTGGGGAAAGGACGCCGAGAGCGTGCGCGCGCTGCTGCCCGGGGTCCCGGCAGTGTCCAGCGCGCACCCCAGCCCCTTGTCCGCTTCACGGGGTTTCTTTGGTTCCCGCCCGTTCAGCCGTGTCAACGAGCTCCTGCGTGAGCAGGGGGCCGCGGACGTAACCTGGGAGCTTCCGGCGGTGCCCTAGCTTAGGCTTGCCTTATGAGCATTGTTCCCGCCTCCACCAGCGCCAGCAAGAAAAGCCGCCCCCAGGTCAACCTCACGGTGGTGCGCCGGGAACAGTTGGCGCCGCAGATGGTCCGGATTGTCGCGGGCGGTGACGGTTTCGCCGATTTCGTCAACAACGGCTTTGTTGACCGCTACGTCAAGATCGTCTTTCCGCAGCCGGGTGTCCAGTACCCCTCACCCCTCGATCTGTGGAGCATCCGGGAGACCATGCCTCGGGAACAATGGCCTTTCACGCGCACATACACCCTTCGCTGGGTGGATACGGCGGCCCGGGAACTCGCCATCGACTTTGTGGTCCACGGCGATGAGGGGCTGGCTGGGCCGTGGGCGGCCAGGGCCCAGCCGGGCGACACCCTGACTTTCACCGGCCCGGGCGGAGCGTACAACCCGAATCCCGAAGCTGACTGGTACCTGTTCGCCGGAGACGAGGCCGCCCTGCCCGCCATCGCCGCCTGCATTGAATCCCTGCCTGCGGAAGCGGCCGGCGTCGCGTTCCTCGAGGTCGATTCCGACGCCGACATCCAGCCGATTGCCGCCCCGGCCGGGCTGGAACTGCGCTGGCTCTTCCGCCACGGTGTCGCCGCAGGCGAAAGCAACCTCCTGGTCCAGGCCGTCGCGGACGCTGACTGGCCTGCCGGGAGGGTGGACGTTTTTGCCCACGGCGAGCGGGGGTACATGAAGGCGCTCCGGGATGTCCTTTTCGTCCAGCGCGGACTGGAACGCAAGCAGGTGTCCCTGTCCGGCTACTGGGCCAAGGGCCGCGTCGAGGACGTTTTCCAAGCGGAGAAGAAGTTGCCCGTAGGACAGATCTAGGCAGCCAGGCCAGGTCAGCGGCGGCGGGCCCGCCGGCGCTCGTTGCTGGCCAGGCTGCGGGTCAGTGGCCTCGCCAGGGTATCCCCCAGCACGATCCCCCCGGCAGTTCCCAGGACGATGGCACCGGCGTTGAGCATCCCGCCGGCGCCGAGCAGGATCTCGGCTTCCTCGATGGTCAGTACGTACATGGAGCGGAAAATGGTGAGGCCGGGCAGCAGGATCAGTGCCGCCGGTACCGCCACCACCAGCTGGGGTGCTCCCATCCGCAAGGCGACCACCCGGGCCAGCAGGCCGATCACCACGGCGGCCAGGGCCGGCGAGAACCGGTCACCAATGCCCAGCAGGCCGCCGCCCAGCAGGACCAGGTACCCCGCGACCCCCACGGCCGCGGTGGGAAGCAGGAGCTGCCAGGTGGTCTGCTCGGTCACCCCGATGGCCATCACCGCCACGGCAACAAGGATCACCAGCACCCACAAGTCGTAGGCGGGCGGGAAGGTCTGCGTCACGTCGATGGCCTGCATGCTGGTCAGCTGGCCCACCACGAAAGCTACGGCGATGCCTGCCACCAGCGCGCCAAAGGTCAGCAGGGTGGAAAGGAACCGCCCCGCGGCGGTCACGGGGAAGCCGTTGATGGCGTCCTGCACGGAGGAGACCAGCCGGCCTGTGGGCAGGAGCAGGAGGATTCCGCCCACCACCACGATCGCCGGCGAGGTGGTCAGCCCAAACTGCCACAAGAGCAACGCCAGCAGGGTCACGGCGAAGGAGCAGCTGGCGGTGGTGAAGAAGTCCGGCACGCGCCAGCGGCCCAGCTGGCGGGCCAGCAGGCTCACGCCGATGTTGACGGCGAACGCTATGGCGGAGGACACTGGGCCGCCGCCCAGCACCGCAACGAACGCGGCGGCAAATACCCCGAACGCCGCCGTCACCATCCAGCGGGGGAACGGCTTGGGACTGGTAATTGCCTCATCCAGCCGGCGGATCGCCTCGTCGCGCCCCACTCCCCCGGCAACGATGTCCGTCACCAGCTGGTGGACCTTCGCCAGGCCCGCATAGTTGTTGGTCCAGGACCGCACCACCCGCAGCAGCGCAATGGGGGTCTGGTCCTTCGGGGCGTAGTTGATGCCCACCGACTGGTTGGTGATGTCCACTTCGATGTTCTTCAGGCCAAGCGCCGCCGTGACGGCAATGATGCTGGTTTCAACCTCGAGGGCTCCCGCACCGTAGCGGAACATGGTTTCGGCCAGGTGCAGCGCGAAATCCAGGGTTTTCCGGGCGGACGTGTCCACGCCGCCCACCTGGATCATGGGGTTCGCATAGGGGCTCCCGGTGAGCCTGTCCACGATGCTCATGGGAGCCGTAGGCGGGTTCTCGCCCTGGACCAGGCGCCGCAGCATCCTTTTCGCCGCAGCATTCTGCCGCAGCTGGGAGGGGGTCAGCGGCTCGGTTTTGGGCAGGCCGTCCGTGCGCGGCGTTGCCTTCGGTGATGGCGTTGCCTTCGGTGATCCGCCGCCGGGATAGTCAGGCCGGTCGGTCATGGGTCCCTCCTCCCGTTGTAATGGTGTGCAGCGTGGCTGCGGAGCGCGTCAGGCGGAGCGCCGCAGGGGCAGTTTGGTCAGCAGGAGGCGGGCGGCGCCCGCTGCCGCGCGGGCAAGCTTGTTGGCGCGGAACACTGCCGGGCGGAGAGGCATCACAAAGTCGCCCACGAGCTGGACCACTTCGCCGCCGAAGCCCTTCTTGAACTCGTAGCCCCCGTGGCCTTCCTCGTCCTGGCCGGAGATGCCGAACGTACCGTAGAAGTTGTACCGCCGGTAACCCTTTTCAAGGGCGTGGAGCATCATCCCCCAGTACAGCGACGTGGCGCCGTTGAAGTAGATGTAGTCCTGCACGGTGCCGCCGATGACGCAGACCACTTCGTCGCCGTAGCAGACGAAGTGGATGGCGGCCACCGTGGCAACGCCAACCGAATCCGGAAAACGTTCGATGTCCTTGAGGCTTCGCTCGTAGCTGTCCACCAGGTCCTGGACCACTTTGAGCCGGTTGGCCTTCTTCTTGCTGCCGGTCTCCTCCACGTCGCGGCGGAGTTCTGCCGCGGTTTCCGATTCCGCGGCCAGCCGCTCCGTAATGGATTTCCGGTAGGCGGGAATGTCGATCTTGGCCATCATGAGCTTGGTGAACTCGGCCGACGTGGTGCGGAGCAGCTGTTCGTAGTAGGCGCGTTCGCGGTAGACAAAACCCTTTTCGTCGCCGGCCCGGCTCAGGGCGCCGTAGAACTCGTCAAGGGTCTCCAGCGTTGCCTGTTCCAGGAAAACACCGTTCTTTTCCGCTTTGCGGATGGCCTTCCGGGTGCGGTAGCTGGTGCCCATGATCAGTTCTTCCGCATCCTGGATGCCTTCCAGGCTCTTGATGAACATCCAGTTCACGTTCACGAAGTTCATGTCCAGCCCCTGGTGCTGGAACCCCAGCCCGCCGAGCTGGTCCACCAGCGGCCTGTTGTCCTCCACTTCGGGGTGTTCCGCGCCGTCGGCATCGCGGGCGATGTACCTGAGGTTCGGGGAGATCCGCAGCTCGGCGGCTTTCCGCTCCGCTGCACGTTTGCGGAGGAGTTCGACGACGGCGCGCACCAGTTCAGGGTCCGTGTAGTCCATCAGGGGGCCCTTGGCGCATTCGCACACCGTGTAGCCGAGGCGCGTGGTGGTGTAGTTCAGTTTGCCGGCCGCCACCAGTTCACCGTCGCGGCGCACTCCGAAGAGTTCAACCTGCTGTCCCCGGGCGCGCTGGAACCGGGCGAAGTCGAGGGACTGGAGGAAGCTGTTCTGTGGGTGCTTCAGTGCGAACTGCTCGAATTCGGCATCGCTGAGCATGGCGAACTCCAGGTCGGCGGCGGAGATTGCAGTCAAGGGGTTACCTTCTTCACGAATGGGGGCTGGCATAGGCAGGATGTGGGCAGGCCGGCGGCGGGGATGGCTGAGAAGTCAGCTGCGGCCCCGCCTTCCGGGTCAGTAGAACTGCTGGCCGGTGCGGGCAGTTTCGATCCGGCGGAACACCTTCTCGGCTCCCTTAACCCAGAGCCGGTGCTTGAGGGGCGAGAGAACGTAGTCGTGGCACCCGACAAAATCGGTGACAGTCTTGGTGAAGCTGGTCTTGAACATGCCCATCCCGTAGAGATTGTGGCTCTTGTCCTTGATCCGTGAGGCTGGCGGGGTGCCGCAGAAGTCGTATTCCGTGCAGCCCAGTTCCTGCATGCGCCGGATGGCAGCCCACTGGACGAGGTGCGAATCGCCGTACTGCGTGCGGTTCTGGGTGGAGCCGCCGTCCTTGTAGGTGGCTTTGGCACCATAGTTGATGACGAAGGCTCCCACACTGGGTTTTCCGTCCTCATAGGTGAAGAAGAAGTTGCCCTGGCCCCGGTTGCAGAATTCGTCCCAGAACGCAGCGTAATACTCGTAGCTGCGCAAGGGCATGGAGCCCTTGGCGCTGACGGTGTCCGCCATCAGGCCATAAAGGGCCCGGTAGGTTTCCGGACCGTGTTCCTTGCGGACCACTTCGCAGCCTTCCCGCTGGGCCCGTCGGATGGCGTTACGTGCCCGGGAGGAGATGGCCTTGAACACCGCTTCTTCGGGGCCGGAGATATCCAGCAGCGCAGTGGAGTCGTTGGACTGGATGTTGGGCGCCTTGACCAGGCCCGCCCCCCTCAGGTGTGCCTGGGCCTCCTCCGAGTACACGATGTCCGGCTCGATCTTGATGGTGAAGACGTTGAGCTTCCGGCCGCGCACCAAAGCTGCGCAGGCCTCCAGCGCCGCTTTGAGGTCCGCCGCCGCTTCCAGGTCGGGGCCCTTGATGAGGTACCAGAGCCGGCCCAGCACAGGGAAGCTCTTTTCGAGCACCAGGTTGTAGCTGGCAGATCCACCGTTTTCGAGGACCAGGAAGCGGACTTTCCAGCCGCTGCCGTTCTTCACTGACGCGTACGCGGCGGACTGCAGCATGTTGCCGCCGTTGGGGTTGGCAGTGACGTGCTTGTCCCAGTTTTCAATCTCTTCGGCTGTGGCAAAACGTGCGGTAAATTCTCGCAAGGGGGCCGTGTCCAATCGGTGTCGTGCGCGGTTTCGGTACTCGTGTCTGCGTGCGGACATGCAGCCTCAAGTCTAAAGCCTGAAGCCCCCACGGCTTTTCAGCAGCCGGCCCGTGCCTGCCGTCACCCGCGCCCTTGACTCGGGCGGACCGGTTGGCAAGGGTGGAGGCATGCAGCCGAACCGTCAAGACTTGTCTTACCCGCCTGATGGAAGCGACCAGCCGTACAGCGCGCGGGTCCAGGCAGCGGTGCTGGCCGGATTCCTGGTGGCATCCTTCCTGGTGGCCGGGTTCGGCGGATTCTCCACCGTGGACAACGTGGACGGTTGGTATGCCACGGCTGACAAGGCACCCTGGTCCCCGCCCAACTGGCTCTTCGGCCCGGTATGGACACTGCTCTACACAGCCATGGCGGTGGCTGCCTGGCTGGTCTGGCGGAAGCGGGCTCCCAAAACCAGGCGGGCGCTGACTGCCTACGCGGTCCAGTTGGGGCTGAACCTCGCCTGGACTCCGGTGTTCTTCGGCCTCTACCCCGCTCTGGGGACGGCTGCCCTCTGGCTGGCCATGGCCATTATTGTGGCCCTGATCGCCGCGGTCACGGTGACGGTGCTCTACTTCGGCCCCATCAGCCGGACCGCTGGACTGCTGCTGCTGCCCTACATTGCCTGGCTGGTCTTCGCGTCCACCTTGAATTGGTGGGCTGCAGTCCACAACTGAAGGTTTCCTGTTCCTTCAGCATTCGACGACGTTGACGGCGAGGCCGCCCATGGCCGTTTCCTTGTATTTGGAGCTCATGTCCTTGCCGGTCTCGCGCATGGTCACGATGACCTCATCCAGCGAGACGCGGTGGGAGCCGTCGCCCCAGAGCGCCATCTTCGCGGCGTTGATCGCCTTCGCCGCCGCGATCGCGTTCCGCTCGATACACGGAACCTGGACCAGCCCGCCGATCGGATCACACGTCAACCCCAGGTTGTGCTCCATCGCGATCTCCGCCGCGTTCTCCACCTGCGCCGGGGTTCCGCCCATCACCTCAGCCAGGCCCGCAGCAGCCATCGACGACGCCGACCCCACCTCGCCCTGGCACCCCACCTCAGCCCCCGAAATCGACGCCTGCTCCTTATACAGCACCCCCACAGCGCCGGCGGCGAGCAGGAACCTGACCACCACATCATCCCGGTCCTCCTGGGAGGCGTTCTCCATCCCCGGCGCGAAATGCAGCGCGTAATACAGCACCGCCGGAATAATCCCCGCCGCACCGTTCGTCGGCGCCGTCACCACACGGCCCCCGGAAGCGTTCTCCTCATTCACCGCCAAGGCGACCAAGTTAACCCACTCCTGCCAATACTTCGGATCATGGAACTCCCCCGCCCCGTCCTGGCTGTCACCGGCAGGCCGGGCGCTTTCCTTCCGCAACCGGTCATACCAGTCAGGGGCCCGCCGCCGGACCTTCAACCCGCCCGGCAACACCCCCTCACGCTTCAGGGACGTGGCCACACACCCCTCCATCACCGAGTAAATGTGCAGCAGGCCCGCCCGGATCTGCTCCGGGGTGCGGCTGTCCTCCTCGTTGACCCGCATCACCTCACTGATCCCCAGCCCGGTCACCCGGCAATGCTCCAGCAACTCCGCCGCGGTCCGGAACGGCAGCGGCAGCTCCTGCTTGGACTCCTCCAACTCCTGCAGCGCCGCGTCCTCCTCACCCTCACGGACAATGAACCCGCCACCCACCGAAAAGAAAGTGGCGCTGTGCAGGACGTTGCCGTCGGCGTCCGAGACCGTAAACGTCATCCCGTTCGTATGCCGCGGCAGGACCGTCAACGGCCGCAGCACCATATCCTTCACCCCGTACGGCAAAGCCACCGCACCGGCCAGCTGCAGCAACCCGGTCTCCGCAATCGCGGCCAGCCGCTCCTCCACCTCATCGGGCAGGATCAGCTCCGGATGAAACCCCTCCAACCCCAACAAAATGGCAGTCATCGTCCCATGCCCATGACCCGTCGCCGCCAACGACCCATACAGATCCACCCGCAACGACGCCACCCCCGCCAACACCCCGGAGCCCTTCAACTCCCCGGCGAACACAGCAGCAGCCCGCATCGGCCCCACAGTATGAGAACTCGAAGGCCCGATCCCAATAGAAAAAAGATCAAAAACGCCAACAGCCATGACGGGTTTTCCTAACAGATCGAAAAGCCAAGAGTTTTTGTCCAGATACGCAGGCCTAAACACCCCCACACCCTGCATACCTGGACAAAAACTCCAAAGGTAAACTACGTGGCGCGCTTGTAGAACGGGAGATCGACGACGACGAACGGCTCCGCCTTGCCCCGCAGGTCGATGTCCAATGCCGTGCCGGCCCGGGTGAACTCAACATCGACGTACGCCATGGCGATCGGGTACCCCAGGGTGGGCGAAGGCTGCCCGGAGGTCACTTCGCCCACGGTCTTGCCGTCCTTGAGCACGGGGTAGTGTGCGCGGCCGGCGCGCCGGCCCAGTCCTTTGAGTCCCACAAGCCTGCGGCCTGCAGTGGAACCGGCTCCGGCCTCCTTCTTGGCGGCCAGGGCGGCCTTTCCCACGAAGTCGCCTTCCTTGGAGAGCGCGACGACGGGACCCAGTCCGGCGGCGAAGGGGTCACCCTGCAGCGAGAGCTCGTTCCCGTACAGCGGCATCCCCGCTTCAAGTCGGAGGGAGTCGCGCGAAGCCAGCCCGGCAGGCGTCAGCTCCCCATCCTCCGCGATGGCGGCGAGTGCCTGCCAAAGGGCGGAGGCGTCGTCGTTCGCCACAAAGATCTCAAAGCCGTCCTCACCGGTATAGCCGGTGCGCGCAAGCAGGAGCTCCTGCCCGGCACCTCCCACAAGGAACGGAACCTCCACGGCGGCATAGTACTTCAGCTCCGTGACCAGCCCGTGCTGGGCAGCCGGGACAAGGCGCAGCAGCAACTCCTGCGCCCTGGGACCCTGGACGGCGATCAGCGAGGTGGCCGCGGAGGCGTCGTCCACCCGGACGTTGAACCCGGCTGCACGTTCGGCCAGGGCCGCGGCCACCACGTCCGCGTTGCCTGCGTTGGGAACCACCAGGAAGCGGTCCGTCCCGTCTCCTGCGGTATCGGCCGCAGGGCGGCGGTAGGTGATGAGGTCGTCGATGATGCCGCCGTCTTCAGTGCAGATCAGCGAGTACTTGGCCTTGCCCACGGCCATGGCCGAGATCTTTCCCACCAGCGCATAGTCCAGGAACGCGGCGGCCTCCGGCCCGGTGACCCAGACCTCGCCCATGTGGGACAGGTCAAAAAGCCCTGCGGAGTTCCGGACGGCGTGGTGCTCGGCCAGTTCGGAGCTGTACTTCAGGGGCATCTGCCAGCCGCCGAAGTCGGTAAAGGAGGCACCCAGCTTCGTGTGCTCGTCATAGAGGGCGGTGCGCTTCTCAGTCATGGCAGGCGTCCTCAGTTTTCGAATTCGGAGAGCGGCGGGCAGGAGCAGATCAGGTTGCGGTCACCGGCTGCGCCGTCGATGCGGCCCACCGGCGGGAAGTACTTGTCCTGCTTGAGTGACTTCACCGGGAACACGGCCTGCTCGCGCGGGTAGGCGCGGTCCCAGTCGCTGCTGATGGCGGCGGCAGCGGTGTGCGGGGCGTTCCGGAGCGGGCTGTCCGCCACCGTGAAGTCGCCGTTCGCCACCTGGTCGATCTCGGCGCGGATGGCGATCATGGCTTCGATGAAGCGGTCGATCTCCCCCAGGTCCTCGGACTCGGTGGGCTCCACCATCAGCGTGCCGGCCACGGGGAACGCCAGCGTGGGCGCGTGGAAACCGTAGTCGATCAGGCGCTTGGCCACGTCTTCGGCGGTGACGCCGGTGCGGGCGGTGAGTTCGCGCAGGTCCAGGATGCACTCGTGCGCCACCAGTCCGGCTTCGCCGGTGTAGAGGACGGGGAAGTGTTCGTTCAGCCGTGCCGCGACGTAGTTGGCTGCCAGCAGTGCGGACTTGGTGGCCTCGGTGAGACCGGTCCCGCCCATCAGCTTCACGTAGGCCCAGGAGATGGGCAGCACGCCGGCGGAACCGAACTTGGAGGCGGAGATGGGGACGTCGTTGCCTTCGGTCCAGGTGGCGGCGTTGCCGGGCATGAAGGGTGCCAGGTGCGCCTTGGCAGCAACGGGTCCGACGCCGGGTCCGCCGCCGCCGTGCGGGATGCAGAAGGTCTTGTGCAGGTTCAGGTGCGACACGTCCCCGCCGAACTTGCCCGGCTGCGCCAGGCCAACGAGCGCGTTCAGGTTGGCGCCGTCAACGTACACCTGGCCGCCGGCGGCATGGATCGCGTCGCACACCTCGCGAACATCGGAGTCGTACACACCATGCGTGGACGGGTAGGTGATCATGATCGCCGAAAGGACGTCCTTGTGGGCTTCGATCTTCGCGGCAAGATCGGTGTGGTCGATGGTGCCGTCCGATGCGGTCGCCACCACAACAACCTTCATGCCCGCCAGGACGGCCGATGCGGCGTTCGTGCCGTGGGCCGACGCCGGAATGAGGCAGACGTTGCGCTGCTGGTCGCCGCGGGAGTGGTGGTAGCCGCGGATCGCCAGCAGGCCCGCGAGCTCACCCTGCGAACCGGCGTTCGGCTGGATGGACACCTGGTCATAGCCCGTGATCTCCGTCAGCTGCGCTTCCAGGTCCGCAATGAGTTCGCGCCAGCCCTCAGTCTGCGAATCCGGAGCGAACGGGTGGATGGAGGCGAACTCCGGCCAGGAAATGGCTTCCATCTCGGCCGTGGCGTTCAGCTTCATGGTGCATGAACCCAGCGGAATCATCGTGCGGTCCAGCGCCAGGTCCCGGTCGCTGAGTTTCCGGATGTAACGCAGGAGCTGGGTCTCGGAGCGGTGCGTATTGAACACCGGGTGCTGCAGGAAGTCGGAGGAGCGTTCGACGGCGCTGTCCAGCGCGAAGGCTGCGTCGCCGTCCGCCGTGGCCGGGACGCCGGAGGCCTTCACGCCAAAAGCGTCGAGGACACGGGCGGCAATGTCCGGCGTCGTGGTTTCATCGGTGGAGAAGCCGACGGTGTCGGCATCGATGCTGCGCAGGTTGATGCCCATCGCCTCGGCCGCGGCGACGACTCCGGCAGCCTTGCCCGGCACCGAAACCGTGACAGTGTCGAAGAAGCTGGTGTGCAGCACTTCGAGGCCTGCGGCCTTGAGGGACGCAGCCAGGCTCCTGGCATGGGTGTGGGCGGACTGCGCAATCGCCTTCAGGCCCTCCGGGCCGTGGTAGACGGCGTACATCGAAGCCACGATGGCGAGCAGCGCTTGGGCGGTGCAGATGTTGGACGTGGCCTTTTCGCGGCGGATGTGCTGCTCGCGGGTCTGCAGGGCCAGGCGGTAGGCGGGAACGCCGGCGTTGTCCTTGGAGACGCCCACCAGGCGGCCGGGCATCGAGCGTTCGAGGCCCTTCTGGACTGCCATGTAGGCCGCGTGCGGGCCGCCGTAGAACAGCGGGACGCCGAAGCGCTGGGCGGAGCCCACGGCGATGTCCGCGCCCTGCTCGCCCGGCGGGGTGATCAGGCTAAGGGCCAGCAGGTCGGCTGCAACGGTCACCAGGGCGCCGCGCTCCTTGGCCTCCGCGATCACCGCGGAGTGGTCGAAGACCCGGCCGGAAGCACCAGGCTGCTGCAGGACAATCCCGTTGATGGCGCCGTCCGGCAGTCCTTGGGAAAGGTCCGCCACTTCAACCTCGAAGCCGAGCGCTTCGGCGCGGCCCTTCACAATGGCAATGGTCTGCGGCAGGCAGTCTGCGTCCAGCACCGTCTTGCCGTCGCGGGCATCTGCATTCTGCCCTGTGGCCTTGTTCGCCCGGCGCATCATCAGCACGGCCTCGGCCACGGCGGTGGCTTCGTCCAGCAGGGAGGCGTTGGCGATGGGCAGGCCTACCAGGTCCTGCACCATGGTCTGGAAGTTCAGCAGCGCCTCGAGCCGGCCCTGGGAAATCTCCGGCTGGTAGGGCGTGTAGGCGGTGTACCATGCCGGCCCCTCGAGGATGTTGCGGCGGATCACCGGCGGCGTAACGGTGTCGTAGTAGCCCTGGCCGATCATCTGCACGGCCGTCTTGTTCTTGCCGGCCAGCCTGCGGAGCTCAGCGAGGGCCTCCACCTCGCTCAGCGCGCCTGCCAGTTCCAGCGGGGAGTCCTGCCGGATGTCCTTGGGGACGGCGGTATCTACCAGTGCGTCCACGGTGTCGTATCCCACGGCCTTGAGCATGGTGTCGACGTCGGACTGGCGCCTTGCGCCGATGTGCCGGTCAACGAAGGCTGCGGCAGCGGGTTCGGCAGAAGCATGGGTGGCGGTTGCCGGGGTGGCGGAGGCCGGAGATACAGTCACGAGGAACTCCATAGATAGGGCGGCGCAGGGTACGCCACATCGATTCGTGTCCCTCCCCGCTCTGTATTGGACCTGAGAGTTTCCGCGTGGCCTGCCTGGGCTGGCCTCGCTTGCACCGTCGGTGAGCACAGCTGCCTGGATTTCCGGAACCGGATCTCCGAGCCGACAGCCTGCTGCTTTCCAGAGTTGCCTCGCCGCGGCGGTACATGGGCCTGTGAGATTCCTGGGGAGGTATTGCTCCTACGGCGCCTGCTTGTACCTTCTGGCAGAACTCTCCCGCCGCAGATCAAAGGCTATTGATTTGTAATGTTTGTGGTTGCCGGTGACGGCCCACACATGGACCAATTCTCCTACGCTGCGGGCCCGCGGGCAAATGCCGGTCAGCCCTTCAGCCGCTCCACTGCCGCCAGGAGTTCCTCCACATCTTCCCGCCTGTTCCCGGGGTTACCGGACGGCCCGCTCTCCCACATGGCATTGAAGTACAGCCCATCCCCCATGTACAGCACCGCCTTGGCCATTGCCGTGCCCACATCCTTCCCGATGAGGTCCAGCCACTGCTGCTGGATCGCCGCGAAGCGGCGCCGTGCCTCCTCGTGCGCCACTTCCGCCAGGCGGGTGGCAGCAACAAAGGAGCGGTCCATGGGGGTGTCGGACCAGAGGGACGATCGGATGAAGTACGCGGCGGCGCCTTCCTTCGCGGCCGCCATCGCCGCGAGGTCCTCCCCCGCCAGCCGGTCCAGCCGCTCGAGGGTGGCCGTGATCAGCGCTTCCTTGTTGGGGAAGTGGTACAGCAGGCCGCCCTTGGAGACGCCAGCCCGCCTGGCGACCGCATCGAGGGTGGCCGCCCGCTCCCCCACGTCGATAAGGAGCTCTTCAAAAGCATCGAGGACTGCATCTCGCGCGACGGGTTTCCTGGCCATGGTCCCATCATGCACGGTTGGGATTCGATTTCTTAACTATACCGTCCAGACGGTACAGTTAATTCCATGACACCGTCCGCCGCCGCCCAGCCGAACAGCTTCAGCCCCACCCTGTCCCCCCTGCCCGCAGGCAGCCGCTTCCGGGCAAGCCGGCGGGACTGGCTGGCGCTGGCGCTACTGATGTTCCCCGTCCTGCTGGTAGCCGTTGACAACACGGCGCTGACCTTTGCGCTGCCGGCCATCGCGAGCGCCCTGGACACCTCGGGAGTTCAGCTTCTTTGGATCGTGGACGCCTACCCGCTGGTACTGGCGGGGCTGCTGGTTGCCATGGGGAGCCTGGGCGACAGGATCGGACGCCGGCGGCTGCTGATCATCGGCAGTATTGGCTTCGCGGCAGTATCAGCAGCCACCGCCTTTGCCCCCAGCGCTGGCTGGCTTATTGCAGGCAGGGCCGCGCTGGGTTTTTTTGGCGCCATGCTGATGCCCTCCACGCTGTCGCTGATCCGGAACATCTTTCCGGATCCCAACCGGCGGCGGCTGGCCATCGCGGTCTGGGCCGCAGGGTTCTCGGGCGGCGCCGCGCTGGGGCCGATCTTTGGCGGCTGGCTGGTGGAACAGTTCTGGTGGGGAGCAGTGCTTCTGGTCGCGGTGCCCATCATGCTCCCCCTCCTGGTCCTGGGCCCCGCCTTCATTCCGGAATCCCGGGACCCGTCCCCGGGGAAGGTGGACGCGCCCAGCATCCTGCTCTCGCTGTTCACCATGGCCCCGGTGGTCTATGGGATCAAGGAGTTCGCCACCGAAGGGCCCGGCGGCGCAGCACTGGGAACCATGGCATTCGGCGTGGCAATGGGTGTTGTGTTTGTCCGCCGCCAGCAGCGCCTGCACAGCCCACTCCTGGACATTTCCCTGTTCCGGAACAGGGTTTTCAGCATGGCCATCACCGCCAACATCCTGGCCCTGTTCTCCTTCAACGGGTTCATCCTCTTCCTGGCCCAGCACCTTCAGCTCATCGAGGGCATGTCACCCTCGGCCGCCGGAATGGCGATGATTCCGGCCCTGGTGGCCACCGTTATTGCGGGGCTTGCCGCGGTGCCGGCCGTACGCAAAGTCCGCCCCGGCTTCGTGGTGGCGGCCGGGCTCGCGATGAGCGCAACGGGCTACAGCCTGGTCACTTTCGGCAGCCATGCGGGCGGTCCCTCACTGCTGCTGGCCGCACTGCTGATCCTCGCCTTGGGCGTGGGGACTGCCGAGACAATCTCCAACGACCTCATCCTGGGAAGTGCGCCGCCGGAAAAATCAGGCGCAGCAGCAGCGATCTCCGAGACGGGCTACGAGGTGGGCGCCCTGCTGGGAACCGCGGTATTGGGCTCCATTCTTACGGCCTCCTACCAGCACAACCTGCGGCTGCCGGCGGGCATCACCGACGCCGCCCCCACCGCGGGAACTGCGCAGGCCGGCGAGACCCTCGCCGGCGCCGTGGAGATGGCGGCCCGGCTGCCGCAGCCAATGGCAGACGCCGTGCGCCTGGCCGCGGCAGCGGCGTTCGATTCGGGAGTGCACATCACCGCAGCAATTGGGCTGGTACTGATGGCGACGGCGGCAGTCCTCGCCGCCGTCGTGCTTCGGAAAGTGCCCAAGGCGGACAGCTGAAAGGGGCCCTGCTCACCGGGGACAGCAAAAGGCGCCCGCAGCCAGAGGATTCCACCTCCGGCCGCGGGCGCCCTGCACTCCGCTTCGCTGCGGACGCTGCTACTTTGCGTCCGGCGCCGTAACGCTGGCAGTAGGCTTCATGTTTTCCGCGTTGACCATCCAGGCATACTGCTCCAGCTTGGCGATGAACTCGTGCAGCAGGTCCGCAGTGGTGGGATCCTCTTCATCCACTTCGTCGTGAACCTTGCGCATGGTGCCAACGGCAGCCTCAAGGGCAGCGACGATGCGTTCGATCGCGTCCTTGGTGCTGATCAGGCCTTCAGGGAACTGGGCCAGGCTCGTGGACCCGGACACGGTGGAGCTGCGGCCGTCCGGCAGGGCGTGCAGTGCCCGCATCCGCTCGGCAGTGTCATCAGCGAACTGGCGGGCAGCGTCCACAATTTCATCCAACTGCAGGTGCAGGTCGCGGAAGTTGGTTCCCACGATGTTCCAGTGCGCCTGCTTGCCCTGGATGTGCAGTTCGATCAGGTCGGCGAGCACGGCCTGCAGGTTGTTGGTCAGTGTCGGTGAAGCTTTCATGCGTCCTCCTCAAGTGGGTCCAGTAGTCCCGACGCTATCAGCACCGCAGCGTGCTGTGGCCGGTCGGCGGAGGATTTCTCAGTGAGCTTACTAATTTGTGAACACGGACATAAACGAACGGCATTCATATTTCCCCTTGCGTCCTGCATCACATCCACTCATACTAAATGAACGCCATTCATATAGTGACCGTTGTCTCAACATCTTCCAGAAAGTGGTGCCATGACCGAGACCATCCGCACCAGAACATCCCTTGCCGGTTCCGGGCCGCACTCCCCGGGGACGTCCGGCACCAGTCCCAAAGGACTGAAGGGCGGGCAGCTGGGCCTGCTCGCCGTCGTCGTCCTGGGCATTTCAACCATCGCCCCCGCCTACACCCTCACCAGCGCCCTGGGTCCCACGGTCAACGAAGCCGGGCTCCAGCTGCCTGTCATCTTCCTGATCGGTTTCATCCCCATGATCCTGGTCTCCCTCGCCTACCGGGAACTCAATGCCGATTTCCCGGACAGCGGCACCACCTTCACCTGGGTCACCAAGGCCTTCGGCCCCTGGGTGGGCTGGATGGGAGGCTGGGGCCTGCTGGCCGCGAACATCATTGTGCTCTCCAACCTCGCGGGCGTCGCCGTCGACTTCTTTTACCTCTTCCTGTCACAGCTGACCGGCTCCCCGGAGCTCGCGGACCTGTCCGCAAACAAAGCCCTGAACGTGCTGACCTGCTTTGTGTTCGTAGCCCTGGCGGTCTGGGTCAGCTACCGCGGACTCCACACCACCAAGCTCGTCCAGTACGGCCTGGTGGGATTCCAGCTGCTGGTCCTGGGGCTGTTTGTGGTCATGGCCTTCGCCAACTGGTCTTCCTCGGAAACCGCCATTCCCTTCAGCTGGGAATGGTTCGACGTCACCAGGATCGAGACCTTCGGTCAGATCGCCGCCGGCATCTCGCTCTCCATCTTTGTCTACTGGGGCTGGGACGTCTGCCTGACGGTCAATGAGGAAACGTCCAACGGCAGGAAGACTTCCGGGCTCGCCGGCACGCTCACCGCCCTCATTGTCCTGGCGATCTACCTGCTGGTGAGCATCGCCACCATGATGTTCGCCGGCGTCGGGGATACCGGCAACGGCCTGAACAATACCGAGATCCACGAGAACATCTTCACCGCCCTGGCTTCCCCCATCATGGGTCCCTTCGCCATCCTGATGTCCCTTGCCGTACTGTCCAGCTCGGCCGCTTCCCTGCAGTCCACCTTCATGTCACCCTCCCGGAGCATGCTGGCCATGGGGTTCTACGGCGCCCTGCCCGCACCGTTCGGCCGCGTCAGCAGGAAGTTCGCGACGCCGGGCTTCGCCACCGTTGCCGCCGGCATCATGTCTGCCGGCTTCTACGCGGTGATGCATGTGGTCAGCGAGAACGTCCTCAACGACACCATCCTGGCACTCGGGCTGATGATCTGCTTCTACTACGGGCTGACCGCGCTGGCCTGCGCCTGGTACTTCCGCCACAGCGTTTTCGACAGCCTGCGGCACTTCGTTCTCCGCCTGGTGTGCCCGGTGCTCGGCGGGGTGGGGCTGTTCGTGGTGTTCCTGCAGACCGCAGTGGACAGCGTGGCCCCGGAGTTCGGCAGCGGCTCGGAGATCTTTGGAGTGGGCCTGGTGTTCGTCCTCGGAGTCGGCATCCTGGCCTCAGGCGCCGCCGTCATGCTCATCATGGCCAAGGTCCGCCCCGGCTTCTTCCGCGGCGAAACCCTTAAGCGGGATACCCCCGCGCTGGTGGTGCCGGAGTAGCCGCCGTGAGCTAGTCCAACCGCCCGACCGCAGGAAAGGTGCCGTTCCCCGCACACAGGGGGAACGGCACCTCTCCGTCTAGGGCCACCTGTCACCAGTAGTGCGCCACGTCCACCACCAGGCGGGATCCCGAACCCGGCCCGTCCAGGGTGAAGACCCGGAACGGAAGTCGGGCGCGGACACCCAGGCCAATGCTGGTGTAGCCCTCGTAGCTCCCGGCCCAGACCACCTGGCGGAAGGTCTGGTAACCGGCCACGTTAGAGAGCTCGGCAGGGTCAGCCGGGTTATAGGTGGAGTTACCGTTCCCGTCGTAGGCGGGTGCGTTGACTGTCACCTGCAGGCGCCCGTTTCCCCGGACCGGGATGGTGAACCCGGATCCGTCCTGCACTATTTGGGGAACGTACCTCACGGTGTAGCCGGCGGCAGGGCCGTTGAGGTCCACCACCATCCTGTCGAAGCAGTAGTGCTGCCCCGTGCGGACGTTGGTAACGTTGGCGGTGCTCATGTCCCGGTCGGCTTTCGCCAGGGACCCCCAGACGAGCCCGCAATAGGAAGTGGTTGCCGAGGCGGGCCCCGGTGCCACTATTCCGAGCCCGGCGGCCATGAGGATGGCGGCGAGCCAGGTGGAGAACTTTTTCATTGTGGGGCCACCCATGCGTAGAGCGATGTGATAGCTCAAGGGTAGGAGCGTTTTCGGCGCAGATCGAGGCCTGTGGCCGCTTCGCCGCGCAACCGTTAGGCTGCGGTGCCGCGCATCACGCGCGCATAAATCCGGGGCGGAAAACGGGCTTTCCTTGGCCCCATACGGGCTGTTTCTGACCTGTTGCTGCGCTGTTCCTGCACCTTGCCGTTACCGGCATAACGACGGCGGCAGGAGACGAAAAAGCGCCGGCCACCTTTGGAGGTGGCCGGCGCAGGAAGTTCGGGAGGAGTCAGCCTTCGCAGTCGCGGCAGTACTTCATGCCGTTCTTTTCGCGGGCAACCTGGGAGCGGTGGCGGACCAGGAAGCAGGATGAGCAGGTGAATTCATCAGACTGCTCTGGAACAACAATGACCGTCAGTTCCTCGTTGGAAAGATCCGCGCCGGGCAGGTCTATGCCTTCGGCGGTGTCGTTCTCATCGACGTCAATGACTGCGGTCTGCGCGTTGCCGCTACGCGACGCCTGGAGGGCCTCCAGCGAGTCGGCCGGAGTTTCTTCTTCCTGCTTGCGTGGGGCATCGTAATCGGTAGCCATAGCGTGTTCACTTTCGTTGCTGCGCAGCGCCATTTCAGGCACCTCAGTGAAGCAGTTTAGGGCATGATCCCGCTACCGGCGCAATAGTGTGCTCAACCGGACACTCCGCTGCCCTGGACCACGGATTCATTGTGGCTCCGCCTGGCGTGTTCTGCCCCGGCCGCCACTCCGCTCAGGGCCGGCAGCCATCCCCAGCGGGTGGCATCAGCCATGGCATCGGCTGCCTGCTGGCCGGATTCGTAGGTAAACGTGTCAATGAGCCACGCGCGGAACCGGTCGGAGATGTTTGCGATCATGCCTGAAAGCTACGCAGCGATTGTTGTGGGCGCGTTTCGTCGCTGTCTCGCCGGCGTTAATCCGTGCCGGTTTCCCTGCCTCCTCGCTTCTACGCTGGACAGCAGGGCGGCGCAGTACGGGCACGATGACATCAGGCAAGCGGCCAAGAAGCTGCTCGGACTGATGGACTCCGACTGACCGGAACGTCCGCCGTAGCCGGGGCCGCTGCTAGGGCGCCGGCGGTGTTCCCTCTGAGGCCGTGTCCGCCGGCGGTCGCTGCCTGCGGCTGAGCAGGATAAAAGGTGCGGCGATCAGCTGCAGCGCACCGCCCACGGCCAGGGAAGCCGGATAGCCGTAGAGGTCTGCAGTCCTGCCAAGCACAGGCTGCACCACGACTCCCCCTGCCGAACCCATCAGGGAATCGAAGCTCAGCACTGTTGCCCGCTGCTTCGATGCGATCATGTCGTTCAGGTACGCCTGCCGCACGGGAGTGCCTGCCGAGGCCACCACGGCCCACAGCGCCAGGAGCGCAAGGGCAAGCCAAAAGACGGTGGTGAACATCAGTACCACCAGGATGACTGCGCTGACGATGTTGGTGGCGATCAGCACGCTGGTCCGCCGTTTGACCAGTTTCCGGATGCGCGGCGCCATCCACCCGCCCACGATGTCCGCTCCTGCCACCAGTGCCGCCGCCAGGCCGGCGATGGCATAGGCCCGGGGATCTCCAAACAGCTGCAGCAGGTAGGGCTGCAGAGCGTAGAAGACGTAGATGCCCACGCCCTCGGTAAACGGCGCAGCAAGCATGATGTATCGCACCGGCGGATGCTTGAGGCCCCCGTCCACTGAAGCTTTGAGGACGGCCCGGGTGGCCTGCACGGGGTGGGCCGAGCGTTCAGGCGTGAAGCCGACGTCGTGCATGAGCAGGAAGGCCACCGCGAACATCGCCACCAGCACACCCACGCGCACCAGGAACGGTACCCCCAGGTTCGTGGCCTGGGCGATCACCCCACCGGCCACGGAGCCGGTGAGCATGGCGACCCCGGACACCATTTGTCCGCGCCCGAGCACCACCTCCAGCCCGCCCTCATATCCCGAAAAGCGCAGGGCGTCCACCAGCCAGGCCTCCACCGCCCCCGAAAAGAAGGTAAAGCCCAGGCCCAGCAGGACCGAGACGCCGGCCCACCACCAGAACGGGGCCGAGAACTGCCACAGCAGGAAGTACAGGAAGGTGGACCCGGCCAGCGTGACGGTCCCCAGCAGGAAGGAAGCCCGCCTCCCCCAACTGTCCGCCACCACGCCGGTGGGCACCTCGAAGAGCACCATGCCCACGGTGAAGAAGGCGTTCGCGGCGAAGGCCTCAAGGTTGGTCAGCCCGGCGTCCAGCAGGAAGAGGGTGTTGATTCCCCAGATGAACGAGGCCGCCAGGGTGTTTCCCAGGGTCAGCGTGAGATAGACGCGCTGGATCTTCCTGGCAGCCGCGTTCATGGAGGGCTGCTACGAGGGGCTGAAGCTGGCAGGCACGGGATCATGCCGCAGGTACCGGCGGCGGAAGCGCCCCGTTCCGGCGGTGAGCGCCCGCAGGTCCACGGCGTACCGCAGGAGCTCCTGGTCCGGGACTTCAGCGCCGATTTCAGTCAGGCCCCCGCCCGCGGACGTGGTGCCGGTGAGCCGGCCGCGACGGGATGACAGGTCACTCATCACGGACCCCACGTGCTCGTCCGCCACCGAGATGGTCACTGACGAGACTGGTTCAAGCAGCTGGATCCGTCCGGCCGCCGCGGCCTCCCGGAGCGCCAGTGCCCCCGCCGCCTGGAATGCTGCGTCCGAGGAATCCACGCTGTGCGCCTTGCCTCCTGTCAGGGTGACCCGCAGGTCCACCACGGGGAAACCCGCGCTCACGCCCTTCTCCATTTGCGCACGGACGCCCTTTTCCACGGACGGGATGAAGGTCCCCGGAATAACGCCACCCACCGTTTTGTCCACGAATTCGAACCCCCCGCCGCGGGGAAGCGGCTCCACGTCGATGTCGCAGACGGCGTACTGCCCGTGGCCTCCGGACTGCTTGACGTGCCGGCCGTGTCCTGCCGCGGGTGCTGCAAAGGTTTCCCGCAGGGGCGTCACCACGTCCACCGTGTGCAGCTTCACGCCCTGGTCGCGGAGCCGGTCCAGGACTACCTCGACGTGGGCCTCGCCCATGCACCAAAGGACCAGCTGGTGCGTTTCTGAGTTGCGTTCCACACGGAGGGTGGGATCGCCGGCCGCGATCTTCCCCAGGCTGCGAGCCAGCGCGTCCTCGTCGCTGCGCGAATCGGGTTCCACCGCCACCGGCAGCAGCGGTTCGGGCATCTCCCACGTGGCCAACAGCAGGGGCCGGTCCCGCCCGGAAATGGTGTCCCCCGTTTCGGCGCTTCCCAGTTTGGCCACCGCGCACATGTCGCCGGCCACGCAGTACGGCACGGGCCGCAGGGAGGCCCCCAGCGGTGAGTAGAGGTGCGTGACGCGTTCGTCCGAGTCGTGGTCCTGGTGGCCGCGGTCCGCCAGCCCGTGGCCGCCGACGTGCACGGGCGCATCCTCCCGCAGTGTCCCGGAGAAAACCCGGACCAGGCACACCCGGCCCAGGAACGGATCGACGGAGGTCCGGACCACCTCCGCCGCCAGCGGTCCCATGGGGTCGCACCGCAGGGCCCCTGCGGGTGCTCCCGCGAGGTCGGTCGCCCCGGGTACGCTGCCGTCCGGTGGTGCTGGAAATGCCCGGACCAGCACTTCCAGGAGTTCCGCGGTGCCCAGCCCGCTCACGGCGGACGTGGACAGGACAGGAAAGAAGGTGCCGCGTTCGACGGCGGTTTCCAGGTCGGCGATGAGGACATCAGTGTCGATGTCCTCGCCTTCGAGGTAGCGGTCCATCAGGGTCTCGTCCTCGCTCTCGGCGATGATCCCCTCAATGAGATCACCCCTGGCGGCACCGGACGCGGCGAGTTCCGCCGCATCCGCTGCCCGCACGGCAGCGGCCGGCTCCCCGGACGAATAGTCCGTAACCGTGCCGGACAGCAGTCCCAGCAGGCCGGTGACCTCACCGCCCGCCCGCACCGGGACATAGAGCGGCAGGACGCCCTCGCCGAAGGACTTCCGGCAGGCGGCCAGGACGCCGTCGTAATCTGCCCGCGGGTGGTCCATCCGGGTGATGGCGACGGCGCGGGGCAGCTGCATGAGCTCGCACTCACCCCACAGCGCGGTGGTGGTGGCGTCGATGCCGTCGACGGCGGACACCACGAACAAGGCGGCGTCCGCCGCGCGCAGGCCCGCCCGGAGCTCGCCGATGAAATCGGGGTAACCGGGAGTATCCAGGAGGTTCACTTTGATGCCGTCGATCAGCAGCGGCACCAAAGACAGGGTCACGGAGCGTTGCTGGTGCACGGCAGCGGGGTCGGAATCGCTGACCGTTGTCCCGTCCGGGATGGATCCTTTGCGCGTGATCATGCCCTGGGCAGCGAGCAGTGCTTCTATGAGCATGGTTTTTCCGGCGCCCGAATGGCCTACGAGTGCCACATTCCGGATCCTGGCCGGATCCTCCGCGGCAATGCCGGCAGAGGCGTCTGCACGGCGCGATTCGGCTCCGTTGCGGCCAGCTGCCGTCCTGCCTGGGTCCTTGGTGCCCTTGACCGACATGGGAAACCTCCTGGCGTCTTTGCCATCCGACCGGACGGAAATGTGTCCTCTGATTCGACACCCTGGAGGGTGGATCGGCAAGAGCCGCAGGGCTTGGGATTAGCTGCCGCGCGCCTTCCGGGTGGCGGCGTCATTGGCCTTCTGGATGGCCTTGACCAGCTCGTCCTTGTCCATGATGGACCGGCCGTCGATGTCCAGCTCCTGGGCAAGCTCGTAGAGGTGTTCCTTTGAGGCGTTCGCGTCCACCCCTCCCGCGGTGGGCTCGGATGACGTGCCGCCCTCCTCGGCCCGCTTGTCCGAGGGGCCGCGCTTTTCCTTCGGCTCCCAGTGGTCTCCCACTTTCTCGTAGCTGTGCTTGAGGGAGGCGTAGGCCGCCCGCGCAGCCCGGCCCTCGTCATTGTCATAGCTTTCAAGGGCTGAATCGTAGGTCTTGGCGAACGTGTCCTGGGCCTTTTGCTCAGAGCGCTGCAGGGTGGAGGGAAGCTCTTCCTTGCGGGCGTGGTCGTTCTTGCCGGTCTTGGGCACGGTACCCACACTCCTTTCATCAGCAGGCTGATCATACGGATGACACCAGCTTAACTGGCGGGGTGCACGGAGAGGCGGGCGGCCTGGACGGAATGTCTGGCGGTGGAGCCCCCTGTCGGATTCGAACCGACGACCCCCGCTTTACAAGAGCGGTGCTCTGGCCAACTGAGCTAAGGAGGCGTGCCCCTGCGGGCGGCGCCTGAACGGCGCTAGATAAGGTTAGCCCAACTGCTGCCGGTGGTAAAAACGCCGGCGGCCCCCACAGGATTCAGGGTTAAAGCCGGCGGCCCGTTCCCGGAAGAATCCGGGAGCGGGCCGCTGGGTGTACAGGTGCGGGAAAGGTGTTAGGCCTTGGCGTCGATCGCCGCCTGGATTTCGGCGTTCAGGTCGGTGCCGCCGTCCCACTGCTTGCCGTCGATGAAGACCGTGGGCGTACCGGTGATGCCGGTGTTTGCTGCCAATTCCGTGGAGTACTTGACGTAGGGGCGGAAGGTCTTGTCGTCCACGCAGCTGTTGATGTCCGCACCGATGTCGGTGGCGAGGGACTTCAGCTTGTCATCGGACAGGCCGGCACCGCCTTCGGCGGGCTGGTTCTCGAAGAGGACATTGACGTATTCCCCGTACTTGTCGGGGGCCGTGTCGGCAACACATGCAGCCGCGTTGGCGGACCGGGATGAGTAGTTGGTGCTGGACTGGCGGTCCAGGAAGCCCAGGGGGCGGTACTCCATGGTGATCTTGCCTTCATTGCGAAGGCTTGTCAGTGCCTCGTTGTAGGTCTCTTCGAAGCGCAGGCAGACCGGGCAGATGAAGTCGATGTAGGCAATGACCTTGACGGGCTGCCCTTCTTCGGCTTCTGCCCCCGGTGCCACCACGGGGCTGGGCGGGGTTTCGGGCTTGGTCAGGGTGGTCACGTCAACGGTGGCAGGATCCGTCTGCTTGACGTCGGTGTTGGCCAGGAGGGTCACGCCGCCATTGACGTTTGCGTTGGCGGGCACGGGCCCCTGGTCGGCGATGGGGGTGTTCTGCCTGATGCTGGTGGTCACCACCAATGCGACAACAGCCAGGATGGCCACGACAGCCGCCACGATGCCCCAGCCGATGAGCAGTTTGTTGCGCTTGTCCTTTTTCAGCTGCGCTTCACGGATCAGGCGCGCCTTTTCGCGCGCCTCCGCGGTTCGCTCAGCCTTGGACTTACGGACTTCGTTTGCAGGGCTCATGTGTTCCTTGGGTCGGTTGACGTGGGGGGACCACTTCGTGGCAACTCCAAACATTTTAGGGGAGAAAGCTGGGAGCTTGCTCCTTCAAGTATTGGCGGGGTTGACGAACGGCCGAATAGCACGGAAGATTCCGTCCCGTTAGGGTGGGCAGAGAGGCACAAGCAACCCCAGGGGGCCGCAATGCAAACACCCGTCCAGGAAAAACCCACCGCCCCGGCGACGTCCGGCGCCGCCGGAGCAGGCCACGGCGGCGAAACAAAGTACGACTTCATGGTGGTGTCCAACAGGCTGCCTGTGGACCGCTGCGCCCCCGGCGACAGCGGGGACGACGGCTCCGGCTGGCGCCGCTCCCCAGGCGGCCTGGTGACAGCACTGGCGCCCATGATGACTAAGACAGACGGCGCCTGGGTGGGGTGGCACGGCGCGCCGGACGAGACGGTCAAGCCCTTCAGCCACGGCGGCATGGACCTCGTCCCGGTCCAGCTCAGTACCGACGACGTGGAGCTGTACTACGAGGGGTTCTCCAACGCCACCCTCTGGCCGCTCTACCACGACGTCATCGCACCGCCGGAGTTCCACCGGACCTGGTGGGACGCCTACCGCAAGGTCAACCGAAGGTTTGCCGACGCCGTCGTCCGCCATGCCGACGAGGGCGCCACGGTATGGGTGCAGGACTACCAGCTCCAGCTGGTGCCGCGCATGCTGCGCGAAGCGCGGCCGGACCTCCGGATCGGGTTCTTCAACCACATCCCCTTTCCTCCGCCCGAGATTTTTGCCCAGCTGCCATGGCGCCAGGCAATCATCGACGGGCTCCTCGGAGCAGACCTGGTGGGCTTCCAGCGGACCAGCGATGCCGGCAACTTCATGCGGTCCGCACGCCGCTTCCTGGGCGCCAGCGTCAAGCAGCAGCAGGTGCACGTCAAGGGTCCGGACGGTAAGATCACCCACATTGCCCGGGCCCAGGCCTTCCCCATTTCCATCGATGTGCGGCATATCAGCGAGCTGGCCGCCACACCGGAAATCGTTGAGCGGGCACGCCAGATCCGCCAGGACCTTGGCAACCCCAAGACCATCCTGCTCGGCGTGGACCGGCTGGACTACACCAAGGGCATCCGGCACCGCCTCAAGGCCTTCGAGGAGCTCCTGGCGGACGGCAAGCTTTCTGTCGGTGACGCCACCCTGATCCAGGTGGCCAGCCCCAGCCGTGAACGCGTTGAGCAGTACCGGCTCCTGCGCGAGGAGGTGGAGGGCACCGTGGGCCATATCAACGGCACCTACGACACCATCGAGAACACTGCCGTCCGCTACCTGCACCACAGCTACCCCGTTGAGGAGATGGTGGCCCTGTACCTCGCCGCCGACGTCATGCTGGTGACGGCCCTCCGGGACGGTATGAACCTCGTCGCCAAGGAGTACGTCACGGCACGAACCAACAACGACGGCGCCCTGGTCCTGAGTGAGTTCGCCGGCGCAGCCGACCAGCTGAAGCAGGCCCTGCTGATGAATCCCCACGACATCGACGGGCTCAAGGGCGCCATCATGCGCGCCGTGGAGATGCAGCCACGGGAAGCCGGCCGCCGGATGCGGGCCATGCGCAAGCAGATCCTCGAGCACGATGTGGACCACTGGTCTGCCGACTTCCTGCACGCGCTCAACGAAAAGGTTGTCCGTGATGACTCCTGATGCCAGCCACGCGAAGGACAAGCTCGCGCTGACTCCTGAACTTCGGGAGGCCATCCGGGAGATCGCCGGGACCGAGCACCTGCTGGTGGCCATGGACTTCGACGGAACCATGGCGCCTATCGTCGGCCACGCGGACGACGCGCGGCCCCTGCCGCGCTCCGCAACGGCTTTCGCCGGGCTGGCCGTACTTCCACGAACGACGACGGCACTCATCTCCGGACGCGCCCTCGCCAGCCTGCGCGCCGTCGCGTCCCCTCCGGTGAACACCCTCCTGATCGGCAGCCACGGAGCAGAGGCATGGCTGGGCCCTGGATCCACCGGGCTGACGCTCGAACCCGAGCAAGAAGCGCTCCTTGCCGAGGTGCGCGCCGTCTTGGAGGACATCGTCAAGGAAGCACCGGGCACCATGCTCGAGGACAAGCCGGCCGGGGTGGTGCTGCACACCCGCCTCGCCCCCGATGACGTCGCCAACGATGCCGTGGCTGCTGCGCGTTCCCTGCTGCAGGACCGCAAAGGGGTGTTCCTCAAGGACGGCAAGCGCGTCCTTGAGACCTCGGTGGTCAATGCTTCCAAGGGCGAAGGCGTCACCTTCCTGCGGCAAATCACCGGCGCCACCGGGGTCCTGTTCGCCGGCGACGACACCACGGACGAGGACGCCCTGGCTCGGCTGGAGCCGGGGGACGTCGGCGTCAAGGTGGGCCTGGATTTCACCCAGGCCCAGTACCGGGTAGAGGCGCCGGTCCACGTGGCGGAACTTTTGGAGGTACTGCTTCAGGAGCGCAGCATGGCCGTCGCGGAGGAAGACCCCGGGACTTGAGCGCCGTGATGCGGCGCACGCGGGTTGTGCAAGCTCACGTGTGACGTCCGTAACATTTGCAACCATTGGCGGAACATCTGACATACTCTTGCTTGTGATGTGGCGCACAAGAACCGTGCGGCGTCACTCAATGCCCTCCTGTTTCGGCTGGACGGCGCCTGCAGTACAAAACTGAACAAACATGAACCATTCACAACGGATCGTCCGGCACGTACCTGCCGGTGAAGGGATTGATAACTGTGGCTACAGTTACTTTTGATAACGCTACGCGTCTGTACCCGGGCACAGATAAGCCCGCCGTCGATAAGCTCAACATCGACATCGCCGATGGCGAATTCCTGGTCCTCGTCGGACCCTCAGGTTGCGGTAAGTCCACCTCCCTGCGCATGCTCGCAGGCCTCGAGGACGTCAACGCCGGCCGTATCCTTATTGGCGACCGCGACGTCACCGATGTTCCGCCGAAGGACCGCGACATCGCGATGGTTTTCCAGAACTACGCGCTGTACCCCCACATGACCGTGGCCGACAACATGGGCTTCGCCCTGAAGATCGCAGGCGTCTCCAAGGAAGAGCGCGCCGAGCGCGTCCGCGAAGCAGCCAAGCTTCTTGACCTTGAGCAGTACCTGGACCGCAAGCCGAAGGCACTCTCCGGCGGCCAGCGCCAGCGCGTCGCCATGGGCCGCGCCATCGTGCGTAACCCGCAGGTCTTCCTCATGGATGAGCCGCTCTCCAACCTGGACGCCAAGCTCCGCGTCCAGACCCGTACCCAGATCGCCTCGCTGACCCGCCGCCTGGGCGTCACCACCGTCTACGTGACCCACGACCAGGTCGAGGCCATGACCATGGGTGACCGCGTTGCTGTGCTGAAGGACGGCCTGCTGATGCAGGTTGACACCCCGCGCAACCTGTACGACAAGCCCAAGAACGTCTTCGTTGCCGGCTTCATCGGCTCCCCCGCCATGAACCTGCTCGAACTCCCGGTCGTCGACGGCGGCGTCCAGTTCGGCGGAACGGTGTACCCCGTGCCGCGCAACGTCCTGGAAGAGGCGCACGGCTCCACGGTTACCCTCGGAAGCCGTCCCGAGGACCTCGAAACTGCGCCCCAGGGCGAAGGCCTGAAAGTTGAGGTCGACGTCGTCGAAGAGCTCGGAGCCGACGCCTACGTCTACGGCCACACCACGCTTGACGGCAAGGACCACGACATCGTGGCCCGCGTCGACGGCCGCCGCCCTCCGATGAAGGGCGAGATCATCTACGTCCGTCCGCAGTCGGGCCACGTGCACCTGTTCGACACCAAGACCGGCCTGCGCCTGGGTGACTAATCCCCCTGCATCACTGACGGCGGCCCTCCTTTCCGGATGGCCGCCGTCGGCTTTTAACCGTGCCCTCAGAAGAAATTAGCTGGCCGCCCCTAACGTACGGAAGAATTGACCCCATGACCGAGGAATACAGCGCCCAGTGGCACGACGAACCCACCGACTATGCGCAGATCGGCAAACTGCCGCGGTTTGTTGCCGCCAGTGCCGATGACGGCAAGGCTGCCTCGGTTTCCAGCTCCCTGAACATCACGGCGGCTGCGGCCGATCCCGAACTGCTGGACCTTCCCTGGCACATTGCCCTGGAGGACTGGCCGGCGGAAAACCTGGCTGCCCTCCCCCGGGGCATCTCCCGCCACATCGTGCGCTTTGCCCACCTCGGCGGCTCCGTGATCGCCATCAAGGAAACCTCCGAGCACGTGGCGCGCCACGAGTACCACATGCTCCGGAAGCTGGCCCGCCTGGACGTCCCCTGCGTGGAGCCCGTCGCCGTCATCACCGGACGCACCACCCTGGACGGACGGCCGCTGAACCCGGTCCTCGTCACCAGGCACCTGAAGTTTTCCATGCCCTACCGCGCCCTGTTCTCCCAGATGCTCCGCAAGGACACCCTGACGCGCCTCATCGACGCCCAGGCGCTGCTCCTGGTGCGGCTGCACCTCATCGGCTTCTACTGGGGCGATGTTTCCCTCTCCAATACGCTGTTCCGGCGCGACGCCGGCGCGTTCGCTGCATACCTGGTTGACGCTGAGACCGGCGAGCTCTACCCGGACCTGTCCACGGGCCAGCGGGAATACGACCTCGAGATCGCACGGGTGAACATCGCCGGTGAGCTGATGGACCTGCTCGACGGCGGGCTCATCGAGGAGAAGGTGGACCCTGTGGCCACCAGCGAGCTCATCATGGACAGCTACCGCCGGCTCTGGGCGGAGCTTACAGAGAAGGAGTCCTTCGAACTCGGTGAGCGCTGGCGCGTGAGTGCAAGGATCCGGCGGCTCAACGAACTCGGCTTTGACGTCGAGGAATACGCCATCAAGACCACCCAGAACGGGTCCACCATTCAACTACAGCCTAAGGTGGTGGACGCCGGGCACCACCAGCGGCGGCTGCTGCGCCTCACGGGCATCGACGCGCAGGAGAACCAGGCGCGCCGGCTGCTGAACGACATGGACTCCTTCCGTGCGGACAACAACCCGAACATGGACGAGGAATACAGCGCCCACCTCTGGGTCAGCCAGATCTTCGAGCCGATCGTCAGATCCATCCCGCGGGACCTCTCGGGCAAGCTGGAACCGGCAGAAGTGGTGCACGAGGTCCTGGAGCACCGCTGGTACATGTCGGAGAAGCAGGAGCGGCACATTCCGCTGGCGGAGGCCGTGCAGTCCTACATTGACTCCATCCTGCGCCACCGCCGTGATGAAGCCGCGATCATGCTGAACCCGGACACGGGAATGCTGAAGATCCTTGAAGTGGAGACGGAAGAGTCCCGCTACGGCGACGATGAGTCGATTGACGAATACCCGGACTCCGACGACTAAGGCTAGATTGCCTTTCCAGGGTTGAGGATCCCCTCGGGATCAAACAGTTCCTTGATCCTCCGCTGGATCTCGCGGACCGGCTCCGGCTGCTCCTGGCCCAGCCAGCGCAGCTTGTACTGCCCCACACCGTGTTCGCCGGTGATGGTGCCGCCCATGGCCAGCGCGGCGGTGATGGACTCGTCCAGGACCCGCTGGAGACGTTCCAGGTCGCCGGCGTCCACACTGCCGCCCGCCCGGTCGATCCAGAAGGTGGGATGCAGGTTGCCGTCTCCCGCGTGGGCTACAACTTTGAGGTGCACCCCGTAGTCCAACGCCATGGCATCCAAGGCTGCAACGTAGTCCACCAGCCGGGAACGGGGAACGGCGACGTCCTCGCCCACGCGGTATTCGTCGTCGACCTCCACTCCCCGGCTGTGGCGCCGGAGCTCCACCAGCCGTTCAGCCTCCGCGCTGGCTTCAGTGGTAACGGCCGCGCCGCCCGCGAGCAGCACTTCACGGACCACTTGGGCCTCCGCTGCGGCACCAAACCCGTCGGTTTGGACCAGAAGCAGCGACCGGCCGCGGGTCGAGAGATCGGACCCGTGGATGTCATCAAGCTGGGCCAGCGTGCCGCCGTCGAGCAGTTCCATGATGGCTGGCTGGACCCGGGCCCTTCCCACTGCCAGGACGCCTGCGGCGGCCTGCCGGAAGTCGGGGTAGAACGCTGCGACGGTATGCACGTCACGGGGCAGGTACTTCAAGCGCACGGTAACTCCGACCACAATGCCGAGCGTCCCTTCGGAGCCTACGAAAAGCCCGGTGAGATCGTAGCCGGCTACCCCCTTGAACGTTTGATGGCCGGTATGGATGAGCGAGCCGTCCGCGAGCACCACGTCCAGCGCCAGGACGGAGTCCCGGGTGACCCCGTATTTGGCGCAGCGCAGCCCGCCGGCGTTGGTGGCCACGTTCCCGCCGATGGTTGACGTTCGGAAGCTGGCGGGATCGGGCGCGTACATCAGCCCATGGTCCGCCGCCGCATCGTTCAGGACAGCATTGACGACGCCCGGTTCAACCACTGCCGTCTCGTCGTCCGGGTTGAGCGCGAGGATCCGGTCCATGCGCTCCAGGGACAGGACAATGCAGTTCTTCGTGGCGTGGGCCCCGCCGGACACACCAGTGCCCGCGCCGCGCGCCACGATGGCTACGCCGGTACCGGCGCACGCGCGGACTACGGCCTGGACCTCTTCCACGGATTCCGGGAAGACCACAGCCAGCGGCAGGTGGAAGTCGATCACCGGAGCCTGGTCCACCGCATACCGGCGGAGGGTAACTTCCCCTGCGTCTAGCCGGCCGGGTGCCAGGACCCTCTCCAGCTCGTCAACTACGCTTCCCAACCTGGCCTCCCTACGTCGTCGGCGGATTCTCCCAAGTCTAGGGGGAAAACCCCACGGGGCTCGTTGGCGGATGCCCCAGGCAGGCACTCGTCCGCAGCCGTGAATACAAGCTCAGGCAGCGCCCATGAAACGGGCGTACCTGCCAAGGATCTCAGGCCAGGCTTGGGCGTAGGTGGCCCGTGTGGCAGCCGGGTCTTCAGCCCCCTCCCAACCGTCGTGGAATATTCTTACTTCGGCTCCGTCCGGGACAGACCGGAAGGCGACCAGGAGCTCCGTGGACCACAGCGCCGTGGTACCGGGATGCCAGGTGGCGTGGAATGACAACGGAGGCTGCCAGTCATCCAGCGTTCCCCAGATGCTGGTGCGGCCGTCGTCCGCCGTTTCGAGGATGAGGTTCTCCTCGAACTCAACATATGAGCCGGCCCCATAGACGCCGTACGATTCCAGTGGCCACCAGAGGTGGGTGTGGTCCGTGAAACCTGTGAATGCATGCGCGACGCTTCCCGGTACGACCACCGTGTGCACCAGTGGCTCCAGGAGTTCGAAAGCGGCGTGGCCGTCACCCCCGGACGGTTCGTTCTTGTGGCTGAAGAGGCTGTCCATGCTGCCCAACTTTACCGCCCCTCCCCCTGCGACGCTCTCTCACTCGATGCGGGGTTTCCCGGGACGCTCTCTCACCTGATGTGGGGTTTCCCGGGACGCTCTCTCACCTGATGCGGGGTTTCCCGGGACGCTCCCTCACTCGATGTCGGGTTGCGGCCGTTTCTTGCCGGCAGAAGGTGGGAGAGGATCGTCCGGGAAGCGCCATCATGTGAGAGAGGATCGTTCGGGAAGCGCCATCAAGTGCGGGATCGTCCGGGAAGCGGCATCTACTGCGAGAGGGTCCGCCCGGTGCCTGCATCAAGTGCGAGAGGATCGTTCGGGAAGGCGACGTTAAATGAGAGAGCGTCGGGGGGTGGGTCGTCCGGGCTTCGCGGGGCCCGTGTTGTGTGTGTTAAATGTGGGAGGCCCCAACCATTAGTGGTTGGGGCCTCGACCCTTTAGTGTGTGTCCGGCGGTGACCTACTCTCCCACACCCTCCCGGGTGCAGTACCATCGGCGCTGTGGGTC
>NZ_BMKU01000005.1:153010-376591 GCF_014644495.1 Pseudarthrobacter polychromogenes | reverse complement strand
GCCCGGGACCGGCAGGCCAGCACACCCTCATCCTGCAACAGGAAACGGGCTACGAAAAAGGTAACGAGGGTCGTGGTCAGCGGTAGGAGAAGCTCATCAGCAGAGCCTTAAGGGTTCGGCCTTCAGCATCCCAGTACCAGGCTTTCGCTGCGTCGTCATTCTCGAACGGCGGACCATCGAACACCACGTCCGCGGTCAGGATGCGCTCGCCGAGCATGATGAGCCCGTCCTGCACCCTCCCGTCCGGCGAGACGGGCAACCCTGGAGTGAGCCCCATGCGGTACTGTGCGGCGTCACCGCTGCGGTCAACAAAGAACGACGAATGGGGCGTTGGCACAGACCGTCCCACCAGTCCCGGTACCGGGTCCGTCTCGAGGACGGTCCGGGCAGCAGAGGTGGCCACGACGTCGGCAATCTCGCCTGTGTAGATGCTGACCTGCAACTGCCCGGCGGGATCGTAAACCGTGGCAGTCCCCACGAACGGCGAGGCGGATGCCTCGAAGAGCTCCACGCGCCAGTCGGCCGGGTGCTGGAACGAGAGCCGGCCATCCGGGAAGGTGAAGGTTGCCAGGGCGGCGGCGGGAGCAGTGGAGGCGGGGGCGGACGACGGCGGCTGGCTCGCCGTGGATGCCTGAACGGCAGGGCTTTCCCGGGTGCTCCCACTCCCTGCCGGACCGCCTGCCGCGCAGGCCGAGAGGAACAGTACCGCTGCGGCGCCCGCTGCCAGGAGGAATTTCGCGCGTTGTGGTAAGCGCATGGGAATGCCTTTCAAGAGGACGCCATCATTCTCTTGGGGAACAGGGCGGAACCCAGCATTCCGTAGTACCTATGGGATTTACTCAGGCGAGGTGAGTTGGTAAAGCCCAGAGTGGCACAGCAGAAATACCCCTCACCAGAGCTTCAACAATAATTCCATCGATTTGTTATAAAGCGGCCCGGCGGGTGCGTGCTAACGCAGGACGATGTCCACCGGGTTCGCTTCCGAGCGCCATGCGCCCTCTTCGCCCTGCCGGGGTGTGATGACCGGCGCTGTGAGCACTCCGGAGCGGTTAGTGCGCTTGTCACGGAGGATTTCGGTGACGGAACCAAGGTGCCGGGAGAGGTCAATGACGTTCTCGGGGGCAGCCAGCAGCAGCTGGAACCCGAATTCGTGCAGCGCCTTGATCCCGGCGCCGGCGAACTCCTCGGAAGCCAGCACAAAGGCCTCGTCCATCATCACGGTGCCGTACGTGGTGAAGCCCTGCTCCGCGATGCCCAGCTGGTAGCTCAGTGCGGCAGCCATAATGAAGGCCGTGAACCGCTGGCGCTCCCCGCCGGACATGGATCCGGTATCCGCGTGCATGAACACCTCGGACTTCTTCGCTTCACCCTTCTTGCCGGACGCCGGCTGGGCAACTTCGCGGTGCTCCTTGCACTGGATGAACAGGTGCCCTCGCACGTCCAGCACCTCGGCCCTCCACCGCCGGTCCTCCGGCGCCTGCGAGCCCAGCCGCTTTACCAGCGTCTCCAGCGACTTGTAGCGGGCGGTGAGCTCGGCGTCGTCGTCCCTTTCCCCGCCTGCTTCCACGACTGTTTCCAAGCCTGTGGCGACTTTCCTGGACGCTTCGGATTTGGCCGGGCGGGTATGCCGGGCCTTCAGGGCGTTCTGGATTGCGTCCTTGAACTGCTTGGCCGTAGGAGGCAGCGTCTGCTTGATGTCCAGTTCAAGGAAGCTCCCCTCGTGGAAGTTGACCTGCGACAGGATGCCGTTGAGCGGCAGGATGCGGCTGGTGATGGAGCGCCGCTCCTCATCCAGCAGGTGCAGGAGCGTGCTGAAGGACTCGTGCGTGCGCTGGTTGAAGAACTGGCGGAACTCCGCTTCCTGGGCGGGGAGGCCGTCGCTCACAATCGCGTGATAGCGCGTCTCAAACTCGCCGGCAGCACCGATCGTGGTGCCGTGGTCTGCCGAGATGGCGCTCCCCCAGTCACGGACGAAGGCCTCGAAGATACGGGTGAGCCGCTCGGCGGCGGCCTGCCCGCGGGACTCGGCCGTGTGCAGCTCCCCCAGCAGCGCGGTGCGCACCCGGTTCGAAAGGTTGTCCAGCTCGTGCATCTCTGTCACGTCGCCGAAATCGGCAAAGTACGGTTCCAGGGCAGTGATGGTGGCGTCCGACGGCGGCGCCTGGGCCAGGCGCTGGCGGGCACCTTCCAGCAGGGAATCGGCAGCGCTCAGTTGCCGGTCCAGTGCCTTGTACTCGCTCTGCAGGACGGCGGCGGCCTCGGTGCTGGACTGGTGGTTCTGCCGCACCTCCTCGATGCCGGCGCGCAGCGGTTCCAGGTCCGCCTGTGCCGCGAGGGCGTCTTTCAGCCGCTGCTCAAGCCGTGCGAGTTCCTCGGCCGCGACCGCCGCCGACACCTGGTCCCAGGAACGGTGGTCCTCAACGATGCGGCGCAGGGCCTCAAGCTGCCGGGCCATGCCCTGGTGCGAGTCTTCCCGGCTTTGCGCCAGCTCTGCCGCCTTGCCCACTTCCTGCCGCAGGTCCTCCGCCTGCCCGGCAACAAGTTCCAGCTTGGCGGCGTTGTCGAACCCGAGGACGTAATCCTGCCGGCTGGTGAAGCGATCGTCCTTTTCCACGGTGTGGCGGTTGCGCTTCACCACGCCGCCCAGGCTGAGGCCGCGGTCCAGTGAGGCCAGCTCGTCCGGGTCCTCTACGCAGGGGTAGGCGAAGTCCAGTGCGATGCGTTCACGGATCCAGGAACCTGCCTCGGCCGCGACGCCCGTGGTGAGGATGTCCAGCTTGGTCAGCAGGTCGCCGTCGCGCACGTCCTCAAGCGCCAGCGCGCCGCCTGAAAGCGGCTTGGAGACGTCCACCGCCCGCAGCGCGCCGCGCACGGCGTGATCGTTGAGGTACCGGGTGACCGCGGCGAAGTGTTCGCCCGGCACCAGCAGCGTGGTGGCAAGGTTGCGGAGTGCCCGCTCGGCGGCCGGGCGCCACTTCTCCTGCCCCTCGGCGAGGTCCATCAGTTCGCCGGCGAACGGCATCCGGTCATCCGGGATGCCGGTGGCGGCGGCAATCGCGGCCCGGTTTTCAATGCTCGACGGCGGCAGCAGCGACTTGCGCGTCTTCAGCGACACGAGTTCCTGCTCAGCCGCGGCAAGTTCGCGCTTCTTCGTTGCGTGTGCGTCGAAGGCCTCGAAGCGGAGTTCCTGGAGGGCCTGGGAGTCACTGTTGAGCTCGGCGGACCTTGCTGCCGCCTGCTCGTGCGCCTGCTCCCAGCCTTCCTCGGTCCACTCAAGCTGCAGGCCGGCGTCGGCCAGGGCCTGGCGCGCCGTCTCCTCCACCTGCTGGCGGAGCTTCAACCCAACACGGGCGTTTTCCAGGGATTGCTCGATCGCGGAGATGGCGTTGCCGCCCTGGTTGTTGTAATCCGCTTCCAGCTGGCGCAGGTCCTTGGCCAGCCCGTCCCGGACAGTCCGCTCAGCACCAAGCTCCTTGGCCTTCGCCTGGGCCAATCCCTTGAAGCGCTCAAGCAATCCCTGGTGGACCGTGACGGCCAGCTTCTGCTTGTAGGCCTCGAACTCCTCACCGGCGAGGTCCCGCAGCCTGTTGGCATCCAGCAGAGCCTGCGCGTACTCCCGGTTCAGCCCGGGAACCGGGGCCAGCTGGTCCCGCTGCTGCCGGACGTCCTCCAGCCGCTGCCGGATGGACATCAGGTTGCTGAATTCCTCCACCACGTCGTCCGCCGCCGCGAGAGTGGCCGGGGCGTCCAGGACCTGGTCGCGGAAGAACGTGTTGACGCTGCCGCCCAGGCCTTTGCCTGCCTGGATGACGCGCAGGAGCGGAAGGGCCTGGTCCGAGTTGATGCCCAGCAGCCGGCGGAACCGCTCGGCGAAGGCCTTGTGGACGTCGAAAACCTGCGCATCGGGAAAGATCGTCTCCAGCGCAGCCTTGGTGAACCGCTTGTCCGCGATGCCTTCGAGCGCCTCCAGGTCCAGCGGATCGTGGTCGATGACGTAGAAACGTCCGACGCTCGACTCCGTGCCGTTCTTGGGAAGGTCGAACAGTGCCGAGACGGTTACCCGCGTGCCCACCGCGTTATCGAACGTCAGGGCGACAGCGGACCACGTGGCACCCGGCCGCTGGAAGGCGCTGGCTGAGCCCTCTCCAACAGCTTTGTCGCCCACCTTGCCCCGCATGTAGGTGAACGTGGTCCGCTTGTCCTCGACGGCTCCGCCCGAACGCTGGGCAGCGGCCTCGTTGGACCTGGGCCGGGCATCGAAAACCCGCAGCATGGCATCGAACAGCGTGGACTTGCCCACGCCCGAATTACCCGTCAGCAGCGTGCCGTTGCGGTCCACGTGCATCGTGTGGGCTCCGTGGAACGTGCCCCAGTTGACCACCTGCACCAGGGCAAGGCGCATTTGGCCTGGGTTTGTCAGCTCACCTATCGGGAGCATGGAAGCGATGCTCACTGGGCGTCCTCCGTGTCCGTGTCGCTGTCCGGGGAAACGGCGTCTCCGTTGTCGAACTCCAGGAGCGCCTCCGTGCCCGCGGGGTCTGTGGTTGCTGCCACCAGGGCCTCTATCTGGGCGGGGATGTCGCCGATGTTCTCGAACGGCAGGGCCAGGGGCAGGGCGTTGGAGATGGTGTAGACGTCGTCCAGCCCTGTGGGGAGGAGGAGCTGGCGGGCCAGGAGCTTGGTGATGGCCCGGTTCACCACGTCCGAGTCCCGCAGTGCGTCCTGCTGGCCGGCGGGCTGGTAGTGCGCCACCAGGTCGGCGATTTCCTCGCGGGTGATCGTGGGGTCCGTCTGCGCGGTGACGTGGCGGTCCAGCAGCAGGCGCAGGCGGAGCAGCACGATGGTCTCCACCCGGCTGAGGGCACGCTGCTGCCGCAGGATGCTGGAGCGGGTGCTGCCGCCGATCGCGTCGGGGTCCACCGGGCGCAGGACGGCGATCTTGCGCTCGTGGTCCAGCTCCATGGTGAGGAACAGCTCGGACAGCCGGCTCCGCAGGATCACCTGGTTGTCCAGCAGGACGGTCCAGAGCTTTTCGTCCCGGCCGCCGTCCACATAGGGGCCTTTAAGGAGCTTCACCAGTGCCTGCCGCACCTTCATGGAAAGGACCCCGGTATCGCCGGGGAAGAGCGCGGCACCGTCAACGAAAGTGTCGCGTGGCGTGACGGCGAAAGGCCGCTCCGCCGTCGTCGTGGTTGTCTCTTCAGTCATCAGGATCCTTTGGAAGCGTGACCAGCGGCAGGTAGGCCCTGCGCGTGGTGCCGTCTATCTGTTCGTAGTCCAGGGCCTCGAGGCCCTGGTTGTCGAAGCGGGCGCCGGCGTGGAGCGCGTGCGAGAGGAGCGCGCGGATGGTGTTGATGTGCTGCTCCCCGGGCGGCAGCTGCTGCCACGCCTCCGAAAGCGTGGCAGCACCGGCCAGGGCCGCGCGCACCACCTCCGGCTTGGCCTTGCCGGTCCTCGGCGAGCGCACGCGGTCAGAGTCGCTGAAGGCGATGGGATCGGCAAGTTTGGGCGGGGCGGCAAACTCGTCGGGATCGAAGAGCTTCACCATGGACAGTGACTCGAACCCCGCATTGAAGAGGACCGGCCCGGGGACCAGGCCGGGGCGTTCCCGCTCATAGGGAAGGGACCTGATGGCCTGCTCCGCCTCCCGAAGGACCTGCCGGAGCCGGACGGACTGGCGGAAGTCATCGCTCTGGACGTAGGTGTTCAGGCTTTCGCTGAGCTTGCCGTAGATCCGCTGGATCTGGCTGTGCTGCTGGCGCAGTTCCGCCACCAGGTTCTTCAGGGTTTCCCTGTCCTCCGGAGAGAGATCGTCCGCGAACTGCCGGCCAAGGACCTCGCCGATGGCGGAGCGGAACCGCAGCTGCTGCTGGGGGTCCTCCAGGAACGCCGTGAAGGACCGGAAGGTCCGGCCCTCCGGGCTTTGGCGGAGGCGTTTGTCCGCTTCCAGCACCTGGGCCATGGTGGCGCCCTTGGTCAGGGACTCCTCGATGATCTGGTTGCGCAGTTCGCCTACCAGTTCCTCGATCCTGTCACGCATCTTCTTGTAGTCGGCGGGCAGGCTTGCAGCCAGGTCCAGGATGTTTCCCGCGGCCTCCACCGCCTCGTCGTCATCCAGCAGTCCGTCGAACTCGCCGCTGCTGATGTCCTGGATCAGCTGCTGGCGTTCTTCGATCTCCTCTTCAAGGGACTCCAGCCGGGCGCTCTGGTCCGGGTTGGTCTCGTTGGCAAGCTTTTCGACGTCCCCCAGCAGCGTGCCCAGGCGGGACCCGTTGAGCGTGGACCGTTCGCTGGAGAGGCTGTCCAGGAACGCCAGCACGCGTGCCGCGGGTTCCGTCACCTCGTAGACGATCTGACCGGACTGGTTGCGCCGCGTCAGGAACTGGCGGCGCGTCCATTCGTCGCCAAAGGACTTCCCGTTCGCCCCTCCACCCAGCCCGGGGTCCTGGCGGCGGAGCTCCTCAAGGAAGGAGTCGACGTCGGCATGGAATTCCTCCAGCGGCAGCTGCGGCCGGGTGCGGGTAAAGGAGGCCTGCAGTACCGCGATCACCCAGGGGGCCGAGCGCGTCAGCGCCCAGGCAGGTCCTTTAGTGAGGAGTTCGAGGTCCCGAAGCCGGGCGCTGATGGCATCAGCGGATGACCTGGCGGAGCGGGGCACGCACTCTCCTTGGACTGTTTGCGGGGGCTGGGCGGCGGCCTGGATCGGAAAACCGCCAACTACAAGGTTAACGCAGGCGCCGCGACCACTCCGTGACCTACTTGGCGGTAGTGTTTCGATCCCATATCAACAGGGCTTCCGGGCGGCTGTGGCTCTGGCTGGAAAGGGAGGCTACCCCTACGCTCGTGCTACTGGTCTCAACCAACTCTTAACACATGCAACGTCGCAGCAGGGGGACTCATGCCGTTCGATCTGACAGCAGTGGACAACGCCACTTTGGTGTTCGTGGGCACGCTGGTATTCGGGTTTATCCTGGCCGCTTTCGTCCTGGCCTCGGGACTGGTGGCCCTGGTCCTATTGGGGGCCGGAAAATTGAGCTGGACGCTGGCGTCCAAAACGCTCCTGGCCGTGGTCCACGGCATTAATGCAGGGTGGGACAGGCTGGTGCACCACGCCGCCACGGTGGACGTTGCAGGCGATTTCCAGGCGCAGGCTTCCCCTAGCACCGGAACCTACCCGCGGGTAATCTTGAGAGACAGCTGAAGGGTTCTCCAACCCGGCGGATCCATGGCTACACCGGCCAATCCGGCCAAGGAGATGACCCATGAGCTCCGCCACTGACAGCCCCGCAACAAGCCCTGCCACCGGCCTCCCCACCTCCACAGGACCGGCAACAGACTCCCCCGCCGAGGAAACCCCAGTACCCGCAGGCAAGATCGGCGCCGGCGTCACGGCTGATGAGGCCCGCGCCGTGGCCGAGGCCGCGCGGGAATCCGGCTGGGAGCGGCCCAGCTTCGCCAAAGGCCTCTACCTGGGCAGCTTCGACCTCAGCCTGGTCCACCCCTGGCCTACCCCGGACCCGGCCTCCGTGGAACGGGGCGAAGCGTTCATGGCCCGGCTGCTGGAGTTCGCCGGCACCCTGGACGGGCGGGTGATCGAGCGCGATGACAGAATTCCCGACGAATATATCCGAGGCCTTGCCGACCTGGGCGTTTTCGGCATGAAGATCCCCCGGGAATACGGCGGCCTGGGACTGTCCCTGGTGTACTACGGCCGTGCCCTGGCCCTGCTGGGCAGCGTTCACCCGAGCCTCGGCGCACTCCTCTCGGCGCACCAGTCCATTGGGGTGCCGGAGCCGGTGAAGGTTTTTGGGACGCCCGAACAGAAGCGGGAGTACCTGCCGCGCTGCGCGGCCGGCGCCATCACCGCCTTCCTGCTGACGGAACCTGACGTGGGCAGCGACCCCGCCCGGCTGGGCAGCACTGCAACGCCCACGGATGACGGCGAGGCGTACCTTCTGGACGGCGTCAAACTGTGGACCACCAACGGGGTGATTGCGGAACTGGTGGTGGTGATGGCCGTGGTGCCGGCGCACACGGATGCTGACGGCACCCGCCACAAGGGCGGCATCAGCGCCTTCGTTGTGGAGATGGACTCGCCGGGCATCACGGTGGAAAACCGGAACGCGTTCATGGGACTGCGGGGCATCGAAAACGGCGTGACCCGGTTCCACCAGGTCCGGGTGCCCGCCGCCAACCGGCTGGGGCGCGAGGGGCAGGGCCTGAAGATTGCGCTCACCACCCTGAACACCGGGCGGCTCTCCATTCCGGCGCTGTGCGTGGCGTCGGGCCGGTGGAGCCTGAAGATCGCCCGGGAATGGTCCAACGCCCGGACCCAGTGGGGCAGGCCGGTGGGCGAGCACGAGGCAGTGGGCAAGAAAATCGCGTTCATCGCCGCCTCCGCCTTCGCCCTGGACGCGGTGTTCGAGCTCTCCGCCGAACTTGCCGACGCCGGCCAGAAGGACGTCCGGATCGAGGCCGCCCTGGCCAAGCTCTGGGCCACGGAGATCAGCTGCCGGATTGCCGATGAACTGGTCCAGATCCGGGGCGGCCGCGGCTTTGAAACCGCGGAATCCCTGGCCGCACGCGGCGAGCGCGCGGTTCCCGCCGAGCAGCAGCTGAGGGACCTGAGGATCAACCGGATCTTTGAGGGCTCATCGGAAATCATGCGGCTGCTGATCGCCCGGGAGGCGGTGGATGCGCACCTGGCCGCCGCGGGCGACCTTGCGTCGCTGGACGCGAGCCTGTCCGACAAGGCGAGGGCCGCCGTCGGGGCTTCCGGCTTCTACGCCCGGTGGCTTCCCAAGCTGGTGGCCGGCGCCGGCATGGACCCGCGCTCCTACAGTGAGTTCGGGCGGCTGGCCAAGCAGCTGCGCTTCGTGGAGCGTTCGTCACGGCGCCTGGCGCGCCAGACGTTCTACGGAATGGGCCGCTGGCAGGCGAAACTCGAACGGAAGCAGGCGTTCCTGGGCAGGGTGGTGGACATCGGCGCCGAGCTGTTCGCCATGACCGCCTGCTGCGCCCGGGCAGAGATGCTGCTGCACACCGCACCCGAAAAGGCCGCCAGCGCCTATGAGCTCGCGGAGGCCTACTGCGAGCAGGCCAGGGTGCGCGTGGACGAGTACTTTGACCAGCTGTGGCGGAACACTGACGACGCCGACCACGCCCTCACGCGGAAGGTCCTCGCCGGGGACTACACCTGGCTGGAGGAGGGCGTCCTGGACCAGTCCGAAGGGACCGGCCCGTGGATCGCTGACGCCTCCCCCGGAGCCTCCCGGCGGGAAAACCTGCACCGTAAATACCGGTGACGCCACAGGTCACGAAATAGTAAGCATCCTTGCTATCACTGGTGGGTGATGCTTGAGTGGAGCCATGAGTAGCTCAACAGACCCAGAGAACCTGCCCCCGAGGCGTGCCCGCGAGGATGTTGACCGAACCGGGAGCCGCCGCGACGATGCCGTTGGCGGCGAGCCAACCCGCTCCTACCCGCAGGTGCCGGCAAGCGATGCCGCGCCGACCTCCACCTATGACCGGGTGCCGGACCGCACAGGGCGGGCCGGTGCCTCCGCCGAGCGGGAGTACGTTCCCACAGCTCCCGCGCCGGCTGTTGATCCCAACCTGACGGACCGGCAGACCGCCGTGGCCCGGGAAAAGGAACAGTTCGGCGGCATCAAGGTGGGCTCCGCCTTCTTCGGCTGGCTGACCGCCACCGGCATGGCCGTCCTGCTCACCGCCTTTGTGGCGGCAGCAGGAACGGCTGTAGGCCTGGCAACCAACACCGATGTCAATGAAGCTGTCAGCCAGGCAGCCCAGAACCAGGGCACGGTGGGCCTGGTGGGCATCATCGTCCTGCTGGTGATCCTCTTCCTGTCCTACTACTCCGGCGGGTACGTGGCAGGCAGGATGGCGCGCTTCAATGGCGCCAAACAGGGCCTCATGGTGTGGATCTGGGCGCTGATCGTGGCGATCCTTGTGTCCATCCTGGGCCTGGTGGCAGGGCAGCAGTTCAACGTGCTGGCCAACCTCAACAGCTTCCCGCGGATCCCCATCAACGAAGGGCAGCTGACCACCACCAGCATCATCGCCGCCGTTGTGGTGGCCGCTGTTGCCCTGGTTGGCGCCGTCCTCGGCGGACTTGCCGGCATGCGGTTCCACCGCAAGGTGGACCGGGCCGGCTTCACGCCGGACAGCGCCTACGACAACGAGTAGTCAGCCGTGGACGTCCCCGTCCACGTAGAACCAGCGGCGGTTTTCCCGCACGAAGCGGCTGGTCTCGTGAAGGACCCCGCGGCCGTTGCCGTGCCGGTAGTGCGCCGTGAACTCCACCACGCCTTCGGTATCCAGCGGTCCTCCGCCGGACGTGGAGAGGATGGCCAGGCGCCGCCACTCCATCCCCGGATCCAGTTCCAGCTCCGCCGGCGCTGTCCGGGGGTGCCAGGTGCGCATCAGGTAGTCCGCGTCCAGCAATGCGAACGCACTGTAGCGGGAGCGCATGAGTTGCTCTGCGGTGGCAGCATCCGCCGCGCCCCGGTGGAAGCGTCCGCAGCACTGTCCGTACTGCTCCCCGGACAGGCACCGGCAGTTTTCCTGGTCGAGGGATACCGTCATGCAAAAGATGCTGTCACACGCGGTAACAGCTTTGCTACAACCCGGGGCGCGCCCCGGTGTCCGGCGGCACGGCACCCCAAAAATCCGTAAGGTGGAGGGGGAGCCGGCGCCCTGGCAGAGAGGAGAGATGACGTGGAGAATCCGGATACGCTCATCCTCAACCTGACCTTCCTGGGCACCGTGGGCGTGGCATTCCTGATGTTCCTGGTCCTCTTCCTGCTGGGCGCCATCACCCTGGTCCTTGCGGGGCTTGGGCGCCTGGCGGCCGCGGTGCTGATGGCCCTGTTCGGCCGGCGCTCCCGAAAAGAATCCCTTCCCCTGGTGCGCTTCACCGGACCTGCCGGGAGCCAGCAGCAGGCGTCCGACGGCGGCGCCGGCGCGGAGTCCGCAGCCGGCTCGGCACGCCCCGGACTGCTTGCACGCGCGTTCCGCAAGAGGCCCGGGAAGACTCCCCGTGACTGGCGCGCCGCGCTGCAGCCCGCGCACATGAAAACGACGCTGCGCACCGCCGTCGAACACCACCCCGCGCTGACCGCCGCCCGCCGCGAGCCGCCGGTCCTCGCGGAGGACTGGGCCACTGCCGTTGCGGACGCGGACGCCCGGGCAAGGGCGGCCAAGGCGCGCGCGGCTTCGCCGGACATCAAGGTTTCAGTGCGGGATTTGCCCGATCCCCAGGTGCCGGCAGAAGAGGTCGCGGAAGTGGCCCCGCTGGTGGAGTCCGCTCTGGATAACAGCCGCCCCTCGCGGGAGCTGCCCCGGTCCTTCAAGAAGCCGCAGGTCCCCCACGTCCTGGCTCCGCTGGACACCGGGTCACTGGTGTCCCTGTCCGGCCCGGCGCAGATCAGCAGGGCCGCGGCGGAGGCAGCCAGGGAAGCGGGTTCCAAAGGGTCCGCTTCGAAGGGCAGACAGCCCTTACCCTGAGCAACCATCTGGGTTAGCGTGAAACCCATGGAATTCAGATACCTCGGAAACAGCGGATTCAAAGTCTCGGAAATCACGTTCGGCAACTGGCTGACGCACGGCTCGCAGGTGGAGAACGACGTCGCCACCCAGTGCGTGCGGGCAGCGCTCGACGCCGGCATCAGCACGTTCGACACAGCTGACGTCTACGCGAACACGGCAGCGGAAACGGTCCTGGGCGCAGCGCTGAAGAACGAACGGCGCGAATCCCTGGAAATCTTCACCAAGGTCTATGGACCCACCGGCCCCAAGGGCAAGAACGATCTTGGCCTGTCCCGCAAGCACATCATGGAATCCATCAACGGCTCGCTGCGGCGGCTGCAGACGGACTACGTGGACCTCTACCAGGCCCACCGCTACGACTTCGAGACGCCGCTGGAAGAAACCATGCAGGCGTTTGCGGACATCGTCCGGCAGGGCAAGGCGCTGTACATCGGCGTCAGCGAATGGACGGCAGACCAGCTCCGGGAGGGGCACAAGCTGTCCAGGGAGCTCGGTTTCCAGCTGATCTCCAACCAGCCCCAGTACTCCATGCTGTGGCGGGTTATCGAGGCTGAGGTCGTGCCGGCGTCGGAGGAGCTGGGCGTGTCCCAGATTGTCTGGTCCCCCATGGCGCAGGGCGTGCTCAGCGGCAAGTACCTGCCCGGCCAGCCTGCCCCTGAAGGCAGCCGCGCCACGGATGACAAGGGCGGCGCGAAGATGATCGAGCGCTGGATGCGCGACGACGTCCTGGCCGGCGTGCAGGACCTCAAGCCCATCGCCGAGGAAGCGGGCCTGTCCATGCCGCAGCTGGCCGTGGCGTGGGTGCTGCAGAACCCGAACGTTGCCTCGGCCATCGTCGGCGCCTCGCGGCCGGAGCAGATCGCGGACAGTGTTGCGGCGGCAGGCGTGAAGCTTGAACCGGAGATCCTGAAGAAGATCGACGACGCCATCGGATCGCTGGCGGAGCGGGACCCTGCCCAGACCAAGTCCCCCGCCGCGCGGGAAGCCTAGGACGGGCTGGTGACGTCCGCAGCCGAACTGCCTGACTTCCCCGGCCTCGGCGTCACGGGGTCCACCGGCGGGCTGGGCGGGATGGTGGCTCGGGAACTGGCCGCGCTGGGTTCCGCCCAGCGGCTGCTGGTCCGCGATGCCGCGCGTGCCCCCGAGCTGGACGGCGCAACGCCCGCCGTGTGCAGCTACGCGGATTCCGCGGCCGCCCGGCAGGCACTGGACGGCGTGAAAGTCCTGTTTATGGTGTCCGCCGCGGAAACGCAGGAACGTGTGCAGCAGCACACCGCCTTCATCGACGCCGCGGCAGGCGCCGGCGTGCAGCATGTGGTGTACACGTCCTTCTACGGCGCGGCGCCCGATGCCACCTTCACCCTGGCCCGGGACCATTACGCCACGGAGGAGCACATCCGGGCGTCCGGCATGGACTTCACGTTCCTGCGGGACAACGTCTACCTGGACTTCCTGCCGCTCCTGGCCGGGGAGGACGGCGTGATCCGCGGACCTGCCGGTGACGGCGCCTTCTCGGGGGTGGCCCGCGAGGACGTCGCCCGGTGTGCGGTGGCCGTCCTGCGCGACCCCGCCATCCACAAGGGCGCCACCTACAACCTGACGGGCCCGGAGGAACTTACCTTCACGCAGGCGGCGGGCATCATCACGGAGAGCACGGGCCGCACCGTCACCTACCAGCCGGAGACGGTGGAGGAGGCGTACGCTTCGCGGGCCTCTTATGGCGCCCCTCCCTGGCAGGTGGACGCGTGGGTAAGTACGTATACCGCCATCGCGGCGGGGGACATGGCGGGGATTTCACCGGATGTCCATGGGCTCACCGGCGAGGACCCTATCAGCCTGCGCGAGTTCCTCTCCCGCCCGGTCCTCTAAGTTCCCCCGGAGTTTTTGTCCAGATACGCAGGCTTCCGGGGCCTCCAACCCTGCATATCTGGACAAAAACTCCAATTGGGAGGGGCGTTGACGGGGCTGCGGGGCTGGCGTAGACCTATGGACAGGGGACGTTCGAGCCGGCCGGCAGGAGTGGCACCACCATGAAACAGACCTACACGAACCAGCAGTCCGCCGGTCCGGCCGCAGCGGCGGAAAGCCCTGCTGCGCACACGGCCGGGCCCACCACCGGCCCGATCACCCGCGAGGAACTCCAGCTGGGGGCCCGCAACCACTCCATGCCGCTGGAGGCCCTCCGCCGGGACGTCACTCCACCCGGGCTGCATTACGTCCTGACCCACTTCGACATCCCGGACATTGACGAGTCCTCGTGGCACCTGCGGATCAGCGGCGCGGTGAACATGGCCATAGAGCTGACCATGGCCGCCCTCCGCAGGGACCCCGTCATCACCGTGCCCGTCACCCTGGAGTGCGCCGGGAACGGACGGTCGCTCCTGGATCCGCGGCCGGTCAGCCAGCCGTGGCTCCTGGAAGGCGTGGGCACCGCGCACTGGACCGGCGTGCCGCTGGCCTACCTCCTGGGAAAGGCGGGCGTCCATCCGCACGCCGTCGAAGTGGTGTTCACGGGGGTGGACGAAGGCGTCCAGGGCGGCGTCCCCCACCGCTACGCGCGCAGCCTGCCGATCCATGAGGCGCTGCGTCCCGACGTCGTCCTTGCCTACGCGATGAACGGCAGCGAACTGCCGCCCCAGCACGGCTTTCCGCTGCGGCTGGTGGTGCCCGGCTGGTACGGCATGGCCAGCGTTAAATGGCTGCAATCCATCGAAGTGGTGACCACCCCGTTCAAAGGCTTCCAGCAGGAGGTCGCCTACCGCTACCAGGAATCAGCGGACGACGCCGGCACGCCGGTTTCGCGGATCAGGGTGCGTTCGCTGATGGTTCCGCCGGGCATCCCGGACTTCCTTACCCGCAACCGAATGCTGAAACCCGGGCCGGTGCTGCTGCAGGGCAGGGCATGGTCCGGCGGGGGTGCCGTCACGTCGGTGGAGGTGGGCATCGACGGCGCGTGGCTGCCGGCCCAGCTCGACAAGCCTGCGGGCGGGTACGCGTGGCGGAAGTGGACCCTGCCGTGGGTTGCGGACCCGGGCGGGCACGTGCTGTCCTGCCGTGCCACGGACGCAACCGGTGCCACCCAGCCCCTGGAGCAGAACTGGAACTACCAGGGAATGGGCAACAACGTGGTGCAGCGCATCAGCGTAACGGTTGGGTAGCCGGGCGGCCCGGCTGGTGCTGGAGCCGCCTACAGGTCCGGCGCCGGGAAACCGGGCCGGGCTATACTCGGTGCCAGCCATGACCAGCCTTCCTTCCTCCCCCGCCAGTGTCCGCGTCGATGCGTGGTTGTGGGCCGTGCGCGCCTACAAGACCCGCTCCGCGGCCACCGCTGCCTGCCGGGCGGGCCACATCCGGCTCAACGGCAGCCCGGCCAAGGCATCCGCGACGCTGGTCACCGGCGACACAGTCACCGTTCGGATGTCAGGCTACGAACGCATCCTCGAGGTGCGCCGGCTGATCAACAAGCGCGTCGGGGCTGAACCGGCCTCGCACTGTTTCACCGACCACACGCCGCCGCGACCGATCGCCCCCGCGCTTGGCCTGCCGCAGCGCGACCGGGGCGCCGGCAGGCCCACCAAGAAGGACCGCCGCGAGATGGAACGGCTCCGCGGTCCGGCGTGACAGACCTGGTCCTTGCAAACGTTCGGATACCCGGGGACGCCGCACTGTACAGCGTGCACATCAGTGACGGCCGCGTAAGCCGGCTCGGCGCAGGTGCCGAGTCTCCGGGCGCGGCGCGCGTCATCGACGCCGGCGGACGCTGCCTGATTCCGGGGCTCTGGGACGAGCACGTCCACATGACCCAGTGGGCGCTGCATGCGAACCGCGTTGATCTCTCCGGTGCCCTCAGCGCCCAGGATGCTGCCGCCGTCGTACGTTCTTCGATGCCCGGTGCCGATCCGGCGGTGACCGCCGTTGGCGTCGGCTTCCGTGACGCCCTGTGGCCGGACGCCCCCTCCCTGGCGCTGCTGGATGAGGCAGCCGGCAGCCAGCCCACCGCACTGGTCAGCCACGACCTGCACAGCGTGTGGCTCAATACCGCTGCGGCCAGACGGTACGCGGTTCAGGTGGACGCCTCCGGGCTGCTGCGCGAGGACCCGGCCTTTGCCCTGACCCGGGAGCTGGGCCGCCTGCCCGACGCCGTGGTGGATGCCTGGGTGGCCGGAGCCGCCAAGGCGGCTGCTGCCCGCGGCGTGGTGGGCGTGGTGGATTTAGAGATGACATGGAACCGGGACCCATGGCTTCGGCGCATTGCCGGCGGCTTTGATGCCCTCCGCGTGGACGCTGGTGTTTACCCTGCCGACCTTGAGCGCGCCGTGGCGGCTGGCATGCGGACGGGGCAGGGGGTCGACGGCGGCAAGGGACTATTGCGGGTGGGGCCGCTCAAGGTACTCATTGACGGGGCGCTGAACACACGCACCGCCTATTGCGTGGACCCCTACCCCTTTGGCGGTCATGGGCTCCTGACGGTGGAGCCGGAGGAGCTCCTGGCGCTGCTGGAACGGGCCAGGGATACCGGGTTCATCCCCGCCGTCCACGCGATAGGGGATGCGGCCAACCAGGTGGCCCTCGACGCTTTTGAGCGGGCGGGGATTGGCGGGCGGATCGAGCACGCCCAGTTTGTCCGCCGGGAGGACCTGGCGCGTTTCGGTCCGTTGGGCGTGCTGGCCAGTGTGCAGCCTGTCCATGCCCTGGATGACCGCGATGCCGCGGAGACCAACTGGTCCGGGCGGACTGACCGCGCCTTCCCGCTGCGTTCCCTGCTCGACGCGGGGGCATCGCTGCTGCTGGGCTCGGATGCACCCGTGGCCCCGCTCGATCCTTGGGCTGCCATGGCGGTGGCCACTGTGCGGGCGCGTGATGACGGGCGCGGGCCGTGGCATCCCCAGGAGGCCATTACCCGCCGGCAGGCGCTGCTGGCTTCGAGCCGGGGGCGTTCGCGGGTGCGCGTGGGTGATCCTGCCGACCTGGTACTTCTTGACGAGGATTCCATTGCAGCGCCGACCGACGTGTTCGCTGCGATGCCGGTGGCTGCCACGCTGGTCGCCGGGCGTTTTACGTACGACGGCGGCCTGGCGTAGGTCCGGCTGCGGGCTCACGCCTTTGTGCGTGCCCTCACGAGGTTGGCAAACGGGAGCCTTCCGTGTTCCTCAACGAAGGCCGTGTGGTAGTCCGCTTCTGCCCTGGGGAGGTGTTCCGGCGGCAGTTCCTTCCAGGCGATCAGCAGTTGGTCCGCGTCCGCGAGCTGCCAGACCAGCCGGCCGTCCCAGTGCCCCGGCGGCTTGCCCTGCCCGAAGTCCAGGAACTCCTGGACCTGCCGCCGGAGGCCGCGGTTGCCCTTGCTGCCGGGACCTGCCTTGCCCAGGTAAAGGACGACGGCGGCGTCCACCCATTCGGCGGCGAGGGCGGGCCCGGGCAGCGACGGGTCCTTCTTCTTGAAGACGCCCGCGGTGCTCTTCTTCAGGAAGCGGGGCTGGAACCCTTCCGGCGCCAGGACGGCGAAGACGCCTGTACCCTGCGGTATCCGCATGGCCTCGAGCGACCCGATGGGACGGAAGCCCGCGAACCCCTCGGCTTTCAGGCCCTTTCTGGTGAACTGCATTCCCTCATTCAACAGCACGCCTGACGGCTCCAGCAGAGTCCAGCAGAAGGGAGAGAGAACTTCACCTGCCCACCCATCAGCGTGGAAGCGTAGAGTGGCCTAAGACGCCTGATTCTGGACGCCTTGCTGCTGAGGGAGAAATCGTGACGATTGATTGGGACGAGAAAAAGGCCCTGCTACAGGAACCGAACATTGCGAAGGTCACCCAGCTTTGCGATGAACTGATGGAGAAGAAGCCAGGGTCTGTCGTCCCTTATATCGACCCTGTGCACGACGAGGATGAGTGCCGGATCGTCAGCCTGCAGGTCAGCCCCGGCAAGGGCACCGTGTCCGGCTTTGTCTCGCACTACAACGACGATGAAGCCGCCCGCCGCGCCACCCAGATCTACGAGTTGGCAGAACTTGATCCCCGCTACGTGATGCCGTGGCACGCCTACCCCTGGGTCCGCGACGCGGATATGCCGTCCGCCCTGAACGTGCAGGAGAAAACTGACGGCCTCCGACCTTTCCGGCAGTTCCTGAAGATCAACTCCCGGGTGTCGGCGGTCATCGCCCACGGCACCGACGCTTCCACTTTCCTCACCCTCTTCGAGAAGACCTACCACCAGTCGCTGAAGAACAGCGGCATCAAGGTGTACAAGGCCACCGCACTCGGAGGGCGGGCCTTCGCCGTCTCGGAAGCGAAGCAGGAAGAGCTCCTGGCCAAGAACGTGGACATCTACAAGGACGCCATGCAACGGGCAGGGATCCAGCACCTCTAATATTCCGCCGCCCAAGGCATGGATGTCATCGCCTGGCTGCTCGAGTCCGATCCAGCCCTCCGCTGGCAGGTCCTGCGCGACCTCACCGGAGCGCCGCCCGAGGCAGTGCTTGCCGAACGGAACCTCATTGCCACCCGCGGCTGGGGCGCACGCCTCCTTGCGCTGCAGGGAGCGGACGGACAATGGGACGGCGGCACCTACTGGCCGGTCCATGACGACGACCCCCACGGCCAGCCCTGGACCGCAACCACCTACACCCTTCTGCTGCTGCGCGATTTCGGCCTGAACCCTGCCAGCCGGGAAGCCCGGCGGGCGGTCAGCCTGGTCAGGGACAACAGCCGCTGGGAGGAAGGCAACCAGTCTTTCTTCGACGGCGAAACCGAGCCCTGCATCAACGGCATGGTGGTGGGGCTGGGCGCCTACTTCGGAGAGAACGTCGACGCTGTAGTGGAACGGCTGGTCGGTGAACAACTTCCCGACGGCGGATGGAACTGCGAAGCAGAACGGGGATCCGTCCGCTCTTCGTTCCACACCACCATCTGCGTGCTGGAAGGACTGCTCGAGCACGAACACGCCACCGGCGGGACCGGCGCATCACGGACGGCCCGGCACCGCGGCGACGAATACCTGCTGGAACGCAGGCTGCACCGGCGGAAAAGCACGGGCGCCGAGGTCAATCCCGAATGGCTGCAGTTCTCCTACCCCACCCGCTGGTTCTACGACGTGCTCCGCGGGCTGGACTACTTCCGCTCCGCCGGCGGCGCACCCGACGAACGGCTGGGAGAAGCCGCGGAGGCAGACCGCGCCAGGCAGCAGCCGGACGGCTCGTGGCTTCTGGAAAACACCCACCCCGGCAAGGTGCACTTCGCGCTGGAGGACGGCGACGGGCAACCCAGCCGATGGAACACCCTCCGCGCACTGCGGGCCCTCAGGTGGTACGAGGGCCGATAGGCCGCCGGCCATTGAACCGGCTTAGCCCTCAAGCAGCCGCCGCCGGTGCTTCAACTCCTTGACCCATGCCCTGGTGACCATGTCAGGGAAGGGAGAGCCGCCGCCGTCGTCAGTCCTTTGCCCGGACCCGCCCTGGCCACGGAAGGCGGCCCCGGACTCCAGGTCCGCCAGCAGCGGACCCGCCGCTTTCAGGGCAATCTCTACCACCTGGGCGGCCGCGCGCTCAGTCAGCCCGAGCTCCGTGGCCCAGCCCAGGAAATGACGGCGTGAGACGCCGGTCCGTTTGCCGTTCATAGTCAGTGCAAGCGTCTTGTCGCCGTAGACCACTGTGGAGGGAATGTCGTAGACCGGCGCGATGGTCCACTCACCGGAAGGCTGCTGGACCATGGACACGTTCTTGGCGTGCAGGTCCCCGTTGCCGGCAAGCCATGCGTAGGCTCCCTGGATGGCAAGGTTCCTCAGGGCAGGAAGGGGCGCAGCGCAGTGGTCCGCCAACGCATGGCAGACCTGCCCGTAGCCCACGTTGTACTTGTCCGCCGGATAAAGCTTCAGCACCTGTGCCCCGTCCTCGACCGCCAGCCGCTCCACCCCGCCCGGTTGGCCCGCCGCCCTGGGAATGCGGTCGAAGCGCTCAACCAGCAACCCGGGCCTGCCGGCAACATCCCGGATCAACCGGACCTTGCTCAGCGGGATCCTGAGCTTGGCCGCGTAACGGAACATCACCAGCTCGTTCTCCACCACATGCGGAAATTCGGGCGCGTTGAGTTTGAGGATGAACTGCCGCCCGGTACCGGTCACGGGGACAGAGATCATGCCGGCGGAGAGCTTGTCCTGCACGCCGGCCAGGGCCACCGGGTCAATCAGGTCGGGGTCCCCCAGCAGCTGGTCGAAGTCCACCGGCTTTTTCGGGTCGAGCCGGACCGCATGATCATCCGGGTCCAACGGCTCCCCGTGGCCCACGATCTGCACGTCGCCCACAGGATTCGCGCCGGCGGCGATGAGCAGGGACAGGTCGTCATCGGCGCTGGTCTTGATGGAGCGCCGCAGCGCATTAAGCCGGCGGCCCTCAGGCAGCAGCCCGGTGAAATAGGGCGGCGCGGCCCCTGCGGCGGACAGCACCGGTTCGAGGCTGGGCGGCAGGGAAGTCGCGACGGCGGGCCCTCCCGTGTGGAGGTAGGCGGGCAGGTAGCTGAAGCGGGTACCGCCGTCCTGCCGTTCGAGCCGTGCTGCAAGGACACCCGCTTTGTAGATGTCCGCGATGCGGTGCCTCATTGTTCAGCGCTGTTCTCAGCCGGCTGCCCGGCCGCGCGGGCCGCCTGGCTGGTCCGGGCGGCGACCTTCAGCTCCAGCCCCAGCGTTTCAAGTACGGCGACCAGGGAATCCAGCTGGACGCTCGGCTTGCCTTGCTCGACGAAGCGGACAAAGCGCTCGGAGACTCCGGCCAGCTGGGCGAGGTCGTGCTGGGTCAGGCGAAGGACTGCGCGGCGAGCGCGCACTTCTCCCGCCAGCGCCGCTGAAAAGCCCTGGGCCATGGCACCCCCTAGGTACGATCGTGCCGTTTCAACCCCTATGGCAAGTGTAATGACGGCCAAGGACCAAAGACTAGTGGGGAATCGGCACGAACCTACCGATGGCGCAGCAGGGACATCCCAGGCGCCTCCAAAGTCGGCGCCCTCCGGCGCAGTCCCGTCACGGCGCAGGCGCGCTCCATAGCAGATTAGCCCGGCAAGCCCAAGGTCGAGTTTTCAGCCCAGTTGACATAAGTTGGGTCGCATATGTCGCAGCTCACATCCGTGCGGGGGGTCAGGCAGCATCTACAGCTGTCGTGGAACAGAGGCGGGCAGAACGCAGGCCCTCAACGAAAAGAGTATGGAACCAATGCAATCAATTCCTATGGCCGTGACGGACGACGTCGGCTGGCTCGCATCAGTAGAAGAAGCGATCGACGCGGTGTTCCGCCCGGTCGCTGAGGTATTTTCGACGATCGTCTTCTTCCCCATCACCATTGGCGATGTCAGCTTTCCGGCAGTGGTGGCCTGGCTCATCGCCGCCGGTGTCATCATCAGCATCTACCTGGGCCTGATCCAGTTCCGCGGCCTCAAGGTGTCCTACGAAGTGGTGCGCGGACGGTACTCCGCCCACCACGATCCCGGCGAAGTGCCGCACTTCCATGCACTGACCTCCGCCTTGTCCGGCACTGTCGGCCTGGGAAACATCGCTGGCGTGGGCGCCGCCATGGCACTTGGCGGACCCGGCGCCACCTTCTGGATGATCCTGGCCGGCCTGCTGGGCATGGCTTCGAAATTCGCTGAGTGCACGCTCGGCGTCAAGTACCGCCAGATCCATGAGGACGGCACGGTAACGGGCGGGCCGTTCAAATACCTGCCCGTCGCCTTCCATAAGTTTGGCAAATGGCCAGTGAAGATCCTCACCGGAATCTTCGCCGTTTCCATCCTCATTTTCGCGGTGGCCGGTGGAAACATGTTCCAGGCCAACCAGACGTTCGCCCAGATGCGGAACGTCACCGGCGGTGACGAAGGTTTCCTCGGCAGCGCCGGAGCGGCCCTGATCTTTGGCCTCATCCTCGCGGCGCTGGTCGCGGCCGTAATCCTCGGCGGGATGAAATCCATCGGCGCCACCACCAGCAAACTCGTTCCGGCGATGGCAGCCGTCTACGTGCTTGCCTGCCTCTTCGTGATCTTCGTGAACATCGGCCAGGTGCCGGCCGCGTTCAACGCCATCATTACCGGCGCCTTCAACCCGTCGGGCATGGCCGGCGGCCTCGTGGGCGTCATGATTGTCGGCTTCCAGCGCGCAGCGTTCTCCAATGAGGCAGGATTGGGATCTGCTGCCATCGCGCACTCAACCGTGAAGACACGCCGCCCTGTCAGTGAAGGCTTCGTTGCCATGTTTGAACCCCTCGTTGACACAGTCATCATCTGCACCATGACCGCCCTTGCGATTGTTATCGCAGGTGCACCGAGCCTGCAGGCAGGCATCGACCAGGTGCAGGCCGGCGAGGGCGCACCCGACGGCGTCATCCTCACGTCCGACGCCTTCGCCACAGTCCTGCCCTGGTTCCCCGTAGTCCTGGCCGTAGCTGTGACGCTGTTCGCCTTCTCCACCCTGATCACCTGGTCCTACTACGGCCTGAAAGCATGGGAGTACCTGTTCGGCCGCAGCAAGGCCTCTGAAATTTCCTACAAGGTCGCCTTCCTGTTCTTCACCGTTGTTGGAACCGTCCTGACGTTCGGACAGGTGCTGAACTTCGCCGATGCTGCCCTGTTCATTTGCGCATTCATCAACCTGCTGGGCGTCTACATGTTGCTGCCGGTGATCAAGCGCGAGATGAAGGCCTATCTTGCGGAGCGCAAACGCGGCGACCTTCACAAGCTGGGCGCTGAGATTGACGAGGTGGAGAGCCCCCGCTCCTAGCACTGGAGCATCAGCAGAGGACTTCTTCCCTCCACCCGGAGGACAGGGAGGTTGGCGCCGTCACGGCGCCAACCTCCCTTTTGCGCTGATCCGCATTGACACCGCGTGTGACGCCTGCCATATTTAAAGCGTGAACCTGTCAGACAGCCGGACAGCAGGACAGCCTGCACCCCTCGCGCGGCTCAGTGCCGCCGAAGCGGTCTTCAATGCGATCCGGCAGGACATCGAGTCAGGTGCCGTTCCCGTTGGCAGCAAGCTCAGCTCCGAGTCCACGCTTTCCCAGCAGTACGGGGTGAGCCGCTCGGTGATCCGCGAGGCCCTCCGCTCCTGCACGGCCCTGGGCCTGACCGTCACCAAAACCGGCAAAGGCACGTTCGTTGTGGCGGACAAGGTGGCCAATGACCTCTCCCTCGGCCAGTACTCAGCTCGGGACCTCACGGAAGCCCGCCCCCACATCGAGGTTCCCGCAGCCGGCCTGGCCGCGGAGCGGCGCAGTGACGGGGAGCTGGAAACACTCCGCCACCTCGTGGCCGCCATGCGCACCGAAACCGATCCCGAATCCTGGGTTGCCCTGGATTCCAGCTTCCATGCAGCCATCGCCCGGGCCAGCGGCAACAGGGTGTTCGCCAGCGTGGTGGCGGACATCCGCGGCGCCCTGGCCCACCAGTCCGAAACCCTGAACATGGTGGCGGACAGGCAGCACGCCTCGGACATCGAACACCAGGACATCCTCGCCGCCATCGAGGCAGGCTCCGCCGAGAATGCACGCGCTGCGATGGCCCACCACCTGCAGGCCGTGGGCCTGGCCCTCGATTCCATCCTCAACAAATAGCCCCGCCCCAACCCAGCCAAGGAATCCATGCTTTCCCCTGCCCTCTCACCTGCCCTCAGTGCTGCCGCCCTCCCGCAGCACACACCCCTGGTCGCTGCCACCCGCGACGGAATGGTGGAGAGCATCCACTACGGGTCAGCCATTGCCCTGGACGCTGACGGCACCACAGTGGCCACCGCAGGTGATCCGCTGGCACCGTTCTACCCCCGCTCCTCGCTCAAGCCGCTGCAGGCCGTGGCCATGGTCCGGGCCGGGCTCGAACTTCCCGCTGAGCTCCTCGCCCTGGCTGCCGCAAGCCACTCCGGCAGCGCAAAGCACCGCCAGGGAGCCCTGCGGATCCTGGAACTGCACGGACTCAGTGTCAGCGATTTCGAGAACAGCAGGGACCTCCCCTACGGCCCGGGCGAACGGGAGGAGTGGCTGCGCAACGGGGGCCGTTCCACCCAGCTCACCCAGAACTGCTCTGGCAAGCATGCCGCCATGGCCGCCACCTGCGCCATCAACGGCTGGCCGGTCAAGGGCTACCTGGATCCCACGCACCCGCTGCAGCGGCTCGTGGCCACGACCGTCACCGAGCTCACCGGCGAAGAACCCCACGCCCTCAGCACCGACGGCTGCGGCACTCCCCTGTATGCCCTGACCCTGCCGGGCATGGCCCGCGCCTTCGGTGCGATCGCCCGCGCCGCCGCGGACAGCAGCGGCAGGAACGACGACGGCGGGCCGGCCCCGCTCGGCGCGGAAGCCGCCGTCGGCCTCGCCATGCAGCAGCACCCGGACATGGTGGCCGGGGAAGGCCGTGACGTCACCGAGCTGATGCGCCTGCTCCCGGGCGCGGTGGCGAAGGACGGCTTTGAAGGCGTCCAGCTGGTGGGCCTTGCGGACGGCCGCTCGGCAGCCGTGAAGATTTCCGACGGCGGCGACCGCGCCCGGATGCCCGCCACCGTCAAGCTGCTGGAGGCGCTGGGCGTGGACACCGCCCCGCTCGCCGGCATTGGAACGGCGCCCGTCCTGGGCGGCGGCCAGCACGTGGGCCTGCTGCAGGCCACCGATTTCCTGACCCACACTTTCCCGTCCGCACCCGTCAACGAAGCCCTGTAAGGACACATGACCATCATCGATACCCCCGCCTCCGCAGCTGCAACCACACCTGCGCACACCCGGTCCGAGCACGACCTGCTCGGCGACCGCGACATCCCCGCCGGCGCCTACTGGGGTGTGCACACGCTCCGGGCCGTGGAGAACTTCCCCATCACCGGCCAGAAGCTGTCCTCCAACATGCACCTGGTCCGCGGCCTCGCTGCGGTCAAGCTGGCCGCCGCCCGCACCAACCGGGAACTGGGCCTGCTGGACGCGGAACGCTCGGACGCCATTGAGCAGGCCTGCCAGGACGTACTCGACGGCAAGCTCGCCGACCAGTTCGTGGTGGACGTCATCCAGGGCGGTGCCGGGACGTCGTCGAACATGAACGCCAACGAGGTCATTGCCAACCGCGCCCTCGAAATCCTTGGCCACCCCAAGGGCGACTACGCCCGACTGCACCCCAACGACCATGTGAACCTCAGCCAGTCCACCAACGATGTCTACCCCACCGCGGTGAAGCTGGGCACCATCTTCGCCGCGCGGGAACTGCTGGAGGCGCTGGCCGAACTGGAGGAAGCCTGCGCAGCCAAGGCGCTGGAATTCCGCACGGTGGTGAAGATGGGGCGTACCCAGCTGCAGGACGCGGTACCCATGACCCTGGGCCAGGAGTTCGGCAGCTACGCCATCACCATCGGCGAGGACCGGCTCCGCCTGGCTGAAGCAGATCTGCTCATCCACGAGATCAACCTCGGCGCCACCGCCATCGGCACCGGCCTGAACGCCCCCGCGGGCTACGCGGAAGCTGCCTGCCGGCACCTCGCCGAAGTGACCGGCCTGCCGCTGGTGACCGCGCCGGACCTGATCGAAGCCACCCAGGACGTTGGCGCCTTCGTGCACCTGTCCGGCGTGCTCAAGCGGGTGGCCGTGAAGCTCTCCAAGATCTGCAACGACCTTCGCCTGCTCTCCTCCGGACCGCGCGCCGGCTTCGGCGAAATCAACCTGCCGGCCGTCCAGTCCGGCTCGTCCATCATGCCCGGCAAGATCAACCCGGTGATCCCGGAAGTGGTCAGCCAGGTGGCCTACGAGGTCATCGGCAACGACGTCACCATCACCATGGCGGCCGAAGCCGGGCAGCTCCAGCTGAACGCGTTCGAGCCGGTCATCGTCCACAGCCTCCACAAGAGCATCTCCCACCTGGAAGCAGCCTGCCGCACCCTCACGGCGCGCTGCATCCGGGGCATCACCGCGAACACCGAGCACCTGCGCCGCACAGTGGAGCAGTCAATCGGCCTGGTCACTGCCCTCAATCCCCATCTGGGCTACGCCACCGCCACCGCCATCGCCAAGGAAGCACTGGCAACCGGCAAGGGCGTGGCCGAACTCGTCCTGGAACACGGACTCCTCACCAACACCCAGCTCCAGGAACTCCTCAGCCCTGAGCGCCTCGCCAACCTGAGCAAGTAATCCCCCATGCCAACGGATACCCCTAGGACCCCCATGTCTAATTCCACGCTCCCTGACCACGTGATCGACGGCGGTCATGCCCATGCTTCTGAGTCGGCGTTGCATGCCGAGGACCAGGGCTACCACAAGAACTTGAAGCCCCGGCAGATCCAGATGATCGCGATCGGCGGCGCGATCGGTACCGGCCTGTTCCTGGGCGCCGGCGGCCGGCTCAACGCCGCAGGCCCATCCCTGGTCATCGCCTACGCCGTCTGCGGGTTCTTCGCGTTCCTCATCCTCCGCGCCCTGGGCGAACTGGTCCTGCACCGGCCCTCCTCAGGCTCCTTCGTCTCCTACGCCCGCGAATTCTTCGGCGAAAAAGCCGCGTTCGTCTCCGGCTGGTTCTACTGGATCAACTGGGCCACCACCACCATCGTGGACATCACCGCCGCCGCCCTCTACATGAACTTCTTCGGCAACTACATCCCCTGGATGGCAGCCGTCCCCCAATGGGCCTGGGCCCTCACCGCCCTCGTCGTCGTCCTCGCCCTGAACCTCGTCTCGGTCAAGGTCTTCGGCGAAATGGAATTCTGGTTCGCCCTGATCAAAGTCGCAGCCCTGGTCATCTTCCTCATCGTCGGCACCTACTTCATCATCTTCGGCACCCCCGTGGACGGCCAACAAGTCGGCATCAGCCTCCTGACCGACAACGGCGGGATCTTCCCCAACGGCCTACTCCCCATGGTCATCCTCATGCAGGGCGTCCTGTTCGCCTACGCCTCCATCGAACTCGTCGGCACCGCCGCCGGCGAAACCGAAAACCCCGAAAAAATCATGCCCAAAGCCATCAACTCCGTCGTCTTCCGCATCGCCGTGTTCTACGTCGGCTCCGTCATCCTCCTGGCCCTGCTGCTGCCCTACACCTCCTACGAAAAAGGCGTCAGCCCCTTCGTGACCTTCTTCGGCTCCATCGGCATCCAGGGCGTGGACGTCATCATGAACCTCGTCGTCCTCACCGCAGCCCTGTCCTCCCTCAACGCCGGCCTCTACTCCACCGGCCGGATCCTGCGCTCCATGTCCGTCAACGGCTCCGCCCCCAAATTCGCGGGCCGCATGAACAAAGCCGGCGTCCCCTACGGCGGCATCGCCATCACCGCCGGCGTCTCCCTCCTCGGCGTCCCCCTGAACTACCTCGTCCCCGCCCAAGCCTTCGAAATCGTCCTCAACGTCGCCTCCGTCGGCATCATCATGACCTGGGCCACCATCGTCCTGTGCCAGATCCAGCTCCACCGCTGGGCCAACAAAGGCTGGCTGACCCGCCCCTCCTTCCGCATGATCGGCGCCCCCTACACCGGCTACCTCTCCCTCCTCTTCCTCACAGGCGTCCTCATCATGGTCTTCATCGAATCCCCCCTCACCATGCTCGTCACCGCCATCGCCTCCATCCTCATGGTCATCGGCTGGTACGCCTGCCGCACCCGCATCCGCGACATCGCCCAAACCCGCGAAGGCCACACCGGACTCTCCCCCGTCATCGCCAACCCACCAGCCAACACCTTCATGAAATAGCCCCGCTTTAACGCTCGACGGCGGCACCCGGGTTCTGTGGCTGCAGAACCCGGGTGCCGCCGTCGGGGTTTAACGAAAAATCCGGCGTTGGCTACTTCCGCGAAGGTTTGACCACCAGGGCCGAGCCCCCGCCGCGGCGCGTCGGCTCGGCGACGGCAGTGACCTTCTTCCCGTCCTCGCTGAACTCGATGGCCGTCGCTGCGCCGATCTCCGCTGCAGAGGTGAACGCATCACCGGCCGGCACGAGCTTGTGGCCATACTGCGTCCCCAGCGTCGGGAAGGCGTCGATGAACGCCGGCTCGGCCGTTACGTTCGCGGTGTTCCGCTGGGACGCGCGCGGGGCGGCGAGCGCCTCCTCGATGGTCATGCCGAGGTCGATGCGGTTGATCAGCGTCTGCAGCACCGTGGTGATGATGGTGGAGCCACCCGGAGAGCCAAGGGCCAGGAACGGCTCGTCGTCCTTGAGCACGATGGTGGGTGACATGGAGGACCGCGGCCGCTTGCCGGGCTGGATCCGGTTGGGATCGGATTCGCTGAACACGGGCGAAAAATCGGTGAGTTCGTTGTTCAGGATGAACCCGCGGTCCGGCACAACGATTCCCGATCCGCCGGTCTGCTCGATGGTCAGGGTGTATTCCACCACGTTGCCCCACTTGTCCGAGACCGTGAGGTTGGTGGTGTTAATGTTCTCGGTGTCCTTCTCATCGGCGAGCGCCGCGGGCTCAATGTCACAGGTGCCGTCGTAGTCCGCTGCGTCACCTGCCGCCACAGGCTTCGTTGCTGCCTGAAGCGGGTCGATTTCACAGGCCCTCTCCTTGCCGAAGACCGGATCCAGGAGTTTCTTGGTGGGAACCTTGACGAAGGCCGGGTCCCCCACGTACTTGGCGCGGTCCGCGAACGCCAGCGCAGTCGCCTCGAGATAGTGGTGCAGGGCGGCAGGCTGGTCCTTCTTCAGGCCGGGAAGGTCGAAGACCTCCAGGATATTCAGCGCCTCTCCCACGGTGGTGCCGCCGCTGCTGGAGGGCGCCATGCCGTAGACGTCGTAGCCCCGGTAGTTCACATGGGTGGGGTCCTGGTCCAGCGCCTCATAGTCGTCCAGGTCCTCGGTTGTCATCACGCCTGCGGGGCCGGGCAACGCATCCGTTCCGGGCGCTGAGGGGGCGTTCCGCACTGTCCGCACAATGTCCTCGGCCAGTTTGCCCTCATAGAAGGCGTCCATGCCCTTGCGGGAAAGAAGCTTGTACGTTTCGGCCAGGTCCGGGTTCTTGAAGACAGTTCCGACGGCCGGAGGGGCGCCACCGGGCAGGAACAGCTCCCTTGTTGCCTCGAACGGAGCAAAGCGGTCCTGGTTGTCCGCCGTTTGCTGGCGGAAGGTCTCGTCCACCAGGAACCCGTCCGTGGCCACTTCTATGGCGGGTTCCAGGACGTCGTCGAGGCTGAACCGTCCCCAGCGCTCCAGAGCCCGCTCCCACGTGGCCGGCGTTCCCGGGACACCCACGGAAATTCCGCTCGTGGCCTGCTTCTTGAACGCATACGGCTTGCCGTCGGCCGGATTGATGAACGCGTCTGTTGGCATCGCCGCCGGAGCAGTCTCACGCCCGTCGATAGTACTGACCTTCTCCTTCTTGGCGTCGTAGTACACAAAGTAGCCGCCGCCCCCGATCCCGGCGCTGTACGGCTCGGTCACGCCCAGTGTTGCGGCCGCGGCGACGGCAGCGTCCACCGCGTTGCCTCCCTTGCGGAGGATCTTGATGGCGGCCGCGGATGCGTCCAGGTCGACGGTACTGACGGCACCGCCGTAGCCGGTCGCTACCGGGGTCTTTTTAGCGTCGTCGCCCTGCCCGGTACCAGCAGATGCCGGGCTGGTCAATGCACCGGTTGTCACGCTCATCGCCAGCGCTGCAGTGACCGCAGCGAACCGGCGTCCCAGATATGGCATGGTTGCTCCTGAAAAGGGTGCGAGTGAGGTGGATCACACGCTACTCCTCCCGTAATGGACACTCAACGCTCCCGCCTACCCTTGCTGCCTCGGTAGCATGAAAGCCACTGCCGGCAGTTGCACCACCAACACGGGCCCCGTCCGGGCCAGGGAAACGAGGTACCTCATGTCAGGATCCAAACTCGCCGTTGTGGGAGCCGGGAGTGTGGGAACCTCCCTTGCGTACGCCGCCCTGATCCGTGGTTCGGCCAGCAACATCGCCCTGTTCGACGTCAATACCGCCAAGGCTGACGCCGAAGTGCTGGACCTCGCCCACGGCACCCAGTTCGCTGCCGCCGCTGCGTCCATGACCGGCGGCGGCGACATCGCCGTGACGGAGGGCGCCGACGTCGTTGTCATCACGGCCGGAGCCAAGCAGGCGCCCGGCCAGACCCGGCTGGACCTCGCCGGAACCAACGTGCGGATCCTGGAAGAACTCATGCCCCAACTCCTCAAGCACTCCCCCGATGCTGTCTACGTCCTGGTCACCAACCCCTGCGACGTACTCACCGTGGCAGCGCAGAAGATCTCCGGGCTCCCGGCGGGGCGCATCTTTTCCTCCGGCACGGTCCTGGACACCTCCCGGCTGCGCTGGCTGCTGGCCCGCCGGGCGGGAGTGGCCGTGCCCAGCGTCCATGCCAGCATCGTGGGCGAGCACGGGGACACCGAGTTCCCCGTATGGTCCACGGCAACCATCGGCCCCATCCCGGTCCGAGACTGGACGGTGGACGGGGAGCGCGTCTTCACCCCCGAATACCTGGCCGAGACGGCACTCGAAGTGACGCAGGCGGCGTATAAGGTCATCGCCGGCAAGGGCGCAACCAACTACGCGATCGGCCTCTCCGGCGCACGCATCGTGGAAGCCCTGCTCCGCGATGACAAAGCGGTGCTGCCGGTGTCCACGGTGCTGGACGGACAGCATGGGATCTCCGGGGTGGCCCTTTCCCTGCCGAGCGTCGTGGGGCGGGGCGGGGTCCACACTGTGCTGGAAATGCCCATGGATGACGGCGAGCTGGCAGCCCTGCAGCATTCCGCCGACACCCTGCGGCACACGCTGGGCACCCTGGGCATCTGAGCGCCTCCGCCGGCGCCCGGCCAGCCGTCATGCAACGCCCCCGCAACCCCCGGGCCGCCGCGGTTCGCATATGCTCAGCAGAGCGCTGCACACCGCTGCTCTAACAGTTCAACGACGAACCACCACAGGAGTAGACCCATGACCAACTGGCGCATCAGGGATTTCCATTCGGCGGACCTGGACGGGATCCTGCACCTCTGGGAAAGCCTCAAGGCAAGCAACGTGGAACCCGTCTACGCCCTCTCCGAGGTACTGGCTTCCTGCGAGAAGGACCATGCCGTGGTGGCCGTGCAGGGCGAACAGGTGGTGGGGGCCGCCGTCGGACGCGCCGCCCATGACCAGGGCTGGATCGTCTTCCTGGCCACGCTGCCCGAATACCGCGGCCGCGGGATCGGCACCTCGCTGCTCGCCGCCGTCGAGAACCGCATGGCACCCCACGGCCTCAACAAGCTCTCAGCCCTCATGCCGGAGTCCGAAACCCGGGTGGAAGCGTTCCTCAGCCGGGGTTTCGCCCTGAAGAAGAACCTGCGCTACTTCGAACGCACCATCCCCGTCCAGCGGCAGGAACTCGGTGCGCTGGGCCAGCTCGGCGGACGCGTCCTGGCCCGGGACCTCTGGGAAAACGTGGCCGGCATGCGCAAGGAAAAGGAACTCCTGGAACGCCGCCTGGTCCTTCCGCTCGCCGAAGCGGACCTCGCCGACGAGTTCGGTGTGGTCCCGCCGCGCGCCGTGGTCCTCTTCGGCCCGCCCGGCACCGGCAAGACCACCTTCGCGAAAGCCATCGCCTCCCGCCTGGAATGGCCGTTCGTCGAAGTGTTCCCGTCCCGGCTCGCGGCCGACCCGCAGGGCCTGGCCGGGGCCCTGCGCGAGACGTTCCTGGAGATTGCCGAACTAGAGCACGCCGTGGTGTTCATCGACGAGGTGGAGGAGATCGCGTCCCAGCGCTCCGGTGAGCCGCCGTCCCCGCTGCAGGGCGTCACCAACGAGCTGCTCAAGATCATCCCGGCCTTCCGCGAACAGCCCGGCCGCCTGCTGGTCTGCGCCACCAACTTCATCCGCGCCCTGGACTCAGCTTTCCTGCGCCATGGCCGCTTCGACTACGTCATTCCCATCGGCCTTCCGGACAGGCAGGCCCGCGAAGCCATGTGGCAGCGCTTCATCCCCGCGCCCGTGGTAGACACCGTGGACGTGGAACTGCTCGTGGAGCGGACCGAGGGCTTTTCCCCAGCGGACATTGAGTACGCCGCGCGCAGTGCGTCGCAGCGGGCGTTGGAGAACGTGGTCTACGGCAAGGACGACGACGGCGGGCTCGCTTCCGGAGGCAGCCTTTCCGTCCGGGAGGCGGTGCGGAAGGGCCCGTCCACCGAAGACTACCTGGACGCCATCGGCGACACCAGGACCACCGTCAGCGCCGAAGTGCACCAGGAGTTCCTGGAGGACATCGACGCCCTGGGCCGCGTCTAGGACATAACTTTCGGGGTGGGAACGGCGGGGCGTAATCTTTGACGCATGTCCTCCAATCCCCTCCGCCATGCCATGGCGCGCATGGGCGGCCGAGACCCGCACGAGGCACACCGGGCCGCCACTCCGCTTGAACTCTTCTTCGACCTGACCTTCGTCATCGCCTTTGGGGTTGCCGGCAGCCAGTTCGCCCACGAAATCGCGGAAGCCCACGTCCTGGCCGGGCTGCTGGGCTTCTCCTTCGCGATGTTCGCCGTGATCTGGGCATGGATCAACTTCACGTGGTTCGCCAGCGCCTATGACACGGACGACTGGATCTTCCGCGTGGTCACCATGATCCAGATCGTGGGGGTCCTGGTCCTGGCGATGGGGATCGAACCCATGTTCCACTCGCTGGTGGAGGGCGACCATGTGGACAACGCGGTGATGGTGGGCGGCTACGTGGTGATGCGGCTCGCCCTGGTATCCCAGTGGATCAGGGCAGCCCGGCAGGACCCGGCCCGCCGCGAAACGTGCCTCCGCTACGCGCGGTACCTCGCGCTGGTGCAGCTGGGGTGGATCGCGGTAGCCGTGATCGAGGCTGACGTGCCCACCACGCTCCTCATGATTGCGCCGCTGATCATCCTCGAAATGGTCACCCCCTTCGCCGCCGAACGGAAAACCCGGACGCCCTGGCACGCGCACCACATCGCCGAACGGTACGGCCTGCTGGCCATCATCGCCCTGGGTGAATGCCTGATCGGCGCCATCGAGACACTCCGGGCCATCGTGGCCAACCACGGCTGGAGCGTTGACGCGGCGCTGGTGGGTTTCGGCGGGACGGCGCTGGCATTTGCCATGTGGTGGATCTACTTCATGCTGCCGGCCGGACGGGCCCTGCACCTGCGCCGGCACCGGTCCTTCCTCTTCGGCTACGGCCACATCCCCATCTTCGCCGCCATTGCGGCCACCGGCGCGGGCCTGCACGTCGCCGCGTACTACATTGACCACGAAGCCCACATCAGCGCAGCCGCCGCGGTGGCCAGCATCGCCATCCCGGTGGCACTGTTCAAGGGCTCCGTGACGTGGCTGTACAGCATCATGGTGGGCGGGGACCGCACGGTGATCACGGTTGCCGGCGGCGTACTGGCCGCCATGGCCGCTTCAGTCGGCCTCGCTGCGGCGGGCACATCGGTCCCCGTCTGCCTCCTGGTCATTGTGCTGGCGCTCGGCGCCTCCATCGTGATCGATGAACGCCGCGCGTCCAGCCGGCTGCATCTTGCCCTACAGAAGCTGGAAGCAGGCGCTACCGCTCCCCGAGCGATGTAGCGCCGGGAGCCTCACCGCCGGCATCATCCCCCTCCGGCGCAGCAGGACCGCCGTCGCCGTAGGACAGGTTCTCGTAGTCCGTGGTGTCCTCCTCGTCCAACCGGTCGTCCAGTTCCTCCAGCAGCCACGGATTCACGCGGGCCAGGATCTTCCGGATCTCCTCAACCTCGACGGCGGCGTACAGCACCGGGCGCGCGTCCCGGTACTTGGTGACAGGCGGCCTGTCCGGCCACTTGTCCGCCAGCGCCTGGACGCGCTCAGGCAGCGAGTTGTGGGCATTGTCCGCGATCTTGACCAGGGCGGCATCGTGGTCCTCGGCGATCTCGCGGATCCCGGCCTGGTAGTCGTCCGGGTTGCTGTGCAGCCGGTTGGTGACACGTTCAATGATTTCAACGGCCCGCTCGGAAACTCCCATGTCCAGCAGGGCCTGCCGGGTCATCGGGGTGTCCTCGGCGATGTCGTGCAGGTAGCCGGCGATCCGGATGTCGTCGTCGAAATCGGCCAGCGCGTCCCCCACGGCGAGGACGTGGTCCTTGTACGGCCTCTTGAGCTTGTCCTTCTGGCGGTTGTGGGCCACCTCGGCGAGGACCTTCGCGGTCTCTACGGTGAATGAGGGCGCCGGGATCTGCTCCGCAGCATGCTGGTCTGACATGCCCTAAGCCTACGGGCCGCTCCACACCCAAGGCTCCCTCGGCAGGGCATCCGGGTCGAACGCAGCCAGCGCGTTCCCGAGCGGCCCTGCCGGCAGCCCCAGCGATTCCAGCAGCCGGTCCCGCACGGCAGTGGGGGGACACCCCGCGTCCGCAAGGTCCTGCAGCGTTACCGCTCCGTCGCGCTTTGCCAGCCGGGCGCCGTCGTTATTCACCACCAGGGGAACATGCGCATATTCCGGAGAAGGAATACTCAGCAGGGATGCCAGGTAAGCCTGCCGCGGGGTGGACGGAAGAAGGTCGTCGCCGCGCACCACCTGGTCGATGCCCTGCTCGGCGTCGTCCACGACCACTGCGAGGTTGTAGGCCGTCACGCCGTCATTGCGGCGCAGCACGAAGTCGTCCACCACTCCGGTGAACTCCCCGTGCAGGAGGTCCCGCACCGTGTACTCGGCGGCTTCAGCGCGGAGCCGGATGGCGGCCGGCCTGGTGGAGCGCTTGAACTCCAGTTCAGCGGGATCGAGGTTCCGGCACGTTCCGGGGTAGGCACCCTGGGGCGCGTGCGGAGCGGACGGCGCCTCCTGGATTTCGCGCCGGGTACAGAAACACTCATAGGTGAGGCCTGCCGCCTCCAGCCGCGAGATCGCCCCGGCGTACAGCGGGCCGCGGGCGGTCTGGCGCACCACGCCGCCGTCCCAGGTGACCCCTACGGCGTGCAGGTCCCTCAGCTGCCCGGCCTCTGCGCCGGACCGGGCACGGTCGAGATCCTCCACGCGGAGCAGGAACGTCCGGCCGGTGGAGCGGGCAAACAGCCACGCGAGGATTGCCGTGCGCAGGTTTCCTACGTGGAGCTCCCCGGAGGGACTCGGGGCGAAGCGGCCGGCGGAATTCATGGTTCAACACTATGCGCGGGACCCGGGGCCCGGGGACAACACAAGGGCCCCTCAGCTACCGATGACTTCGGACATCCGACGCCGGTAGTTCAGGGGCCCTTGCCGTGTTTACAGAAAGACCATGGTGTGAACAAGAGTCAATCAGGGCAGCCTCCTTGCGGGAAGCGGTGTCCAGTGTCCGGGTGGTGTGCCGGTAGCCTGTGAGCCTGCGGGGATCAGCGGTAGCTTTGCCCTCATTGCCAATATTTCACCAGCATCCGTACAGTTGGTGCAACAGGCGCAGTCGCCGTTGATCAGTTTGACTACTCTGAACGGCGCAGAACGGCAGGAAGTGATCATATTGCAGGAACTGGACCCCACCGACAAGCGGATCCTCGGGGCGCTGGACGAGGATCCACGGGTTCCCATCATGGTGCTGGCCCAGCGGCTGGGCCTGGCCCGCGGCACCGTCCAGTCCCGGCTGGAACGCATGACGGCGTCGGGCGCCCTCCGCCCCAACAGCAGCAGGGTGCTTCCCGCCGCGCTCGGACGCGGGGTAGCCGCTTCCGTCAGCGCCGAACTGGACCAGAGCCACCTCAACGAGGCCATTGCCGCCCTCCGGGAGATCCCGGAGGTCCTGGAATGCCACGCTCCCGCCGGCGACACGGACCTGCTGATCCGTGTGGTGGCCACCAGCCCTGACGACCTCTACCGGGTGTCAGAGGAGATCAGGCTCTGCCCGGGCATCGTGCGCACCTCCACCAGCATGTTCCTGCGCGAGGTCATTCCGTACCGCACCACGGGGCTGCTCAAGGATTAGGGCGCGGGAGCGGCTGCGCATCAGGTCCCCGGCAACATCCCGGCCCAGGCCTAGACAGGAGGGCCCGCGTTGGACTTCAGGTTCTTCATCACCAGCGTGGACGTCAGGCGCTCGACGCCGGGCAGGGACGTAAGCTCGGCGTCGTAGAAGCGCTGGTAGGCGGGCAGGTCCTCGGCGATGACCTTCAGCAGGTAGTCCGGGGAACCGAAGAGCCGCTGGGCCTCCACGATGTTGGGATTGTCCGCCACGCGGTTCTCGAAGATCTCCATGGTTGCCTGGTCCACCTGGCGGAGCGTGACAAAAACGATCGCCTCGAACCCCAGGCCCACGGCTGCGGGGTCGATGTCCGCCTTGTAGCCCCGGATGACGCCTGCCCGTTCCAGTTCGCGCAGCCGCCGGTGGCAGGGAGCAACCGTCAGGCCCACCTTTCCGGCGAGCGCAGTGGCGGTCATGCGGCCGTCCTCTTTGAGGTGCCGCAAGATATTTCTGTCAACATGGTCAATCACGCAAGAATCTTACCGTTCAGGGTGTCCGACCAGCGAAAAAGGACAGCACTTCCGCACCCAAAGTATCTAGTGTTTCCCCTGTTGGATCGCGCAGCAGGAGGAACCATGAACCCCGAGCTCTTTTTGGCCTTTGTACTGGTGGCCGCCGCCCTTGCCTGCACCCCCGGCGTGGACTGGGCCTACTCCATCGCTGCCGGCCTCAGGCAGCGCAGCTTTGTGCCGGCGGTGGCGGGGCTCTGCGGCGGATACGTCCTGCACACGGTCCTGCTGGTGGCGGGACTGGCTGCGGTCCTCACGGGCGCGCCGGGGGTTCTCGGCTGGATCACCCTGGCCGGCGCCGGGTACCTGATGTGGCTCGGTGTCAGCACCCTCCGCTCCTGGCGGGCGGCGAGCTTCACGGCCGGGGACGGCAGCGGCGGCAGCACGGGGCTCCGCACCTTCCTCCAGGGGATGGGCACCAGTGGCATTAATCCCAAGGGCCTGCTGTTCTACGTGGCGCTCGTTCCCCAGTTCGTCAGCGCGGATGCCTCCCTGCCGGTCCCGGTGCAGTCGGGCCTGCTGGGCATGACGTTCGTGCTGCTCGCGGGACTCGTGTACACCGCCGTCGCCCTGCTGTCCCGCACCCTGCTGCAGACCCGCCCCGGCGCAGCCCGGACGGTGACCCTGGCCAGCGGTATCATCATGGTGGTCCTGGCGCTGGCGCTGCTTGCCGAGCAGCTGCTGCCGGTCCTCACGGCCAGCAACTTCGCTGCAGCCGGGTAGGCCACCCTAGTCGTCGCTGAGCTTCTTCCAGTCCTGTTCCCAGATCCGGCGCATCTCCTCGTCCTTGCGGATGGGCACCGGCGCGGCGATCTCCCTCTGCGGCACCGGGTCCTCGTGCCGCCGTCCCCAGTCCCGTGGGTTAAGCGACCTCCGGCTGGAGTCAAGGAGCAGCAGCGCCCTGTCCGTGAGGGCGTCGTTCCGCAGCGTCAGGTGCGTCTTCCGCCGGCGCAGGACCTCGGCGAGGGTCTGGTTCGCGGCCTCCAGGCGCCCTTCCCGCCGCAGTGCCCGGGCCCGGACCAGGAGCAGCGCGGCGGAGAGATCATCCGCGTTGAGCAGCCCGTCGGTCCAGTCGATGACTGTCCGGCTCCTGCCCAAGGTCAGCGCCAGCGAACAGCGCGCCAGGGCCATAGGAAGCGACGGCGGCAGTCCCGAGAGGGCGTCCAGTGCAGCTTCCGTGCGCCCCGTCTCCCGCAGCGAGTGCGCCAGTGCCAGAAAGACCGACTCCTCGCTGAACAGGACAGGGATTTCCACTCGCTCGACCAGCTCGATCCGTGTAACGATCCTGGTGAGGTAAGTGGACGAGTAGCGGTTGGCTTCGTCCTCGTTCCTGGTGGTGAGGCCACGCTGGAGAAGCTCCGATGCGCGGAGGTAGCCGCCCTGCTTGTAGACCAGCAGTCCGGACATGAGGTAGCAGAGCCCGGCCCACCCCGGGTACGCCCTGGCGAGCGTGATCAGTTGCTCGGGCTGGCGGCTGGTGAACACGGCGTCGTGCACAGCCTTGGCCGGCTTGGGCATCATGCGCTTCAGGCGGGGGATCTCACCGTCCACCGAGAGCAGCGAGGGGTGGCGCCCGCCAAGCACGCCGGTGAGCAGTTCGCCCACTCCCCCGGCGAGGTCATGGACGGGCGTACGCAGCTGCGGCTGGCCGAAGGGTGTGAGGTCGCGGCTGTCCCAATAGATCGGTGCAGTGTCCCCGGCGGTCATCTTTCCATGCTAGCCGTGCACGGCAGCACAGACCGGCTTAGGCCCGCTCCATGAACCACTCGGTGAAGGCGGCGGCACGGCCTTCCCCGTCGAACCGGATAACCCACAGGTTGTCGTAGGAGGGCCGTCCGGCCGAGTAGGTGGTCACGCCCTGGACGAAGGCGGTGTCCGCGTCCGCTCCGAGGAGCTTCCACATGAAGGTCCAGTCTGCCGGTTCGTCCCGGGCCGCAAGCCAGCCGTCCACGATGCCGTCCTGGCCCATCCACGCCTCCGGATCGCCCGGCCGCTTCTCGTACCGCGCGTCCTCCGTAAAGAGGTCCCGGATGTCCCCGGGCTGGTTGCTGGCCCAGGCGGCCTGGTATTTTTCCATCCAGGCGTGCACGTGGTCCCGGGCTGAAGGTTGGTCCGTCATGGTGCCGTTGTACGCCCTGAGGCATGCAGGCGCAAGCACTTTCAGCCGTTGGAGGCGGCCACCCAGACGCCGATCACCCAGGTGCTGGCGGCCAGGCAGGCCAGGCCGAACTCGGCAAGCATGCCAAGCCCGGTGGCTTTGAGGGCGGCCCAACTGGAGGTTGTTGCGGAGCCAATGTTCCGGGTGCGCAGGAATTCACTCAGCAGCAGGCCCGCGGCAAAACCCACAAAGAGCCCCACCACGGGAATGATGAACATGCCCACCACACCCGCAACCAGGGCAACGGCGATGCTCCGGCTCGGAATGGCGTGCTCCTTGAGCTTCCTGCCGGTGAGTACTGCACTGGCGGCCATGCCTGCCACCACGAACACCATGGCAACCGCGAACACCACCCAGCCCGCAGTCCCGGCCCCGCCCCAGATGGCCCAGGCGAGCAGCCCCGCGCCGATGAGTATGCTTCCCGGGAGGACCGGAATCACCGTTCCCGCCACGCCCACAAGGATTGCCAGGCCGCACAGGATGGTCACCACGGTTTCCGAGTTCATGGGTCCCAGTCTATGGTTGGCGCCCGCTTAACCCCCGACGGCGGCGCCTCCCGCGCAGGGGAGGCACCGCCGTCGTACGTTCCTTGAGGGAAGGGGCGCTACTCGGCTACCACCGCGGCCGCCACTGCCGCCGTCACGGCGGGGGCAACCCGCGGATCCAGGGGGCTGGGGACGATGTAGTCCGCCGACAGGTCCTCCGCCGCAAGGTCGGCGATGGCGTAGGCTGCGGCGAGCTTCATGGCCGGGGTGATGCGGCGGGCGCCGGCGTCCAGGGCGCCGCGGAAGATTCCCGGGAAGGCCAGGACGTTGTTGATCTGGTTGGGGAAATCGCTGCGCCCGGTGGCCACCACGGCGGCGTACTTCACGGCGACCTCGGGCAGCACCTCGGGATCCGGGTTGGAGAGCGCGAACACAATGGCGTCCCGGTTCATGAGCTTCAGGTGCTCCTCGTCCAGCTTGGAGGAGGAGACGCCGATGAAGACGTCGGCGCCGTCGAGGGCTTCGGCCGGGCCGCCTTCCACGCCGCGGGGGTTGCTGCGTCCGGCGATGTCCGCCTTCTTGCTGGCGGTGTCCGCGGCAAGATCCCCGCGTGCACTGTTGATGACGCCCCGGGAATCCAGCAGGACGACGTCGGTGATGCCGGCCGCGAGCAGGATCTCGGCGACGGCGATGCCCGCGGCGCCCGCGCCGGAAACCACCACACGCAAGCCCTCCAGGCCGCGGCCGGTCACCTTGGCGGCGTTGGTCAAGGCGGCGAGGGCAACGACGGCGGTGCCGTGCTGGTCATCGTGCATGACGGGGCAGTCCAGCGCCTCGATCAGCTTTTCCTCCAGCTCGAAGCAGCGGGGCGCAGAGATGTCCTCGAGGTTGACGGCGCCGAAGCTGGGGCGCAGGCGGACCAGGGTCTCCACGATTTCGTCCACGTCGGTGGTGTTGAGGACCAGGGGGATCGAGTCGAGGTCGCCGAAGGTCTTGAACAGGGCGGACTTGCCCTCCATGACGGGGAGCGAGGCGCTGGCTCCGATGTTGCCCAGGCCCAGGACAGCTGTCCCATCACTGACCACGACGACGAGCCGCTCGGCCCAGGTGAGCGTACGGGCAAGCTCGGGCTTGGCGTGGATGGCCCGGCTGACCTCTGCTACGCCCGGCGTGTAGGCGATGGACAGATCCCGCTTGTTGGAGAGCGGGACGGTGCTGGCGATGGAGAGTTTGCCGCCCTGGTGGGCGTCAAAGATCTCGGCTTCGGTCAGGGCGGTGGCTGCGGAATTGTCAGTTGCTGCAAGTGCGTCAATGGACACGTCGTTGTCTCCTGGTGCTGGCCGTGGGCGCACGGCTCGTGGGGCATGAGCCAATGGCTCGGCGGTGGCTAGGGTGCGGCCGGATACCCAGGGGTGGCGGGCCCGTGGGAGCCTGGGGGATTGGTCCCCGCTGCTCCATTTGGACAATCGTAGGGCCCGCCACACGGGACAGCCTCCGGCTTGACACGGGCCAGCTGCTGCCTAAGCGTTTTACCGTGCGGATATGTGGTCCACGTCACGGCATTATGGCTGATTTAAGGCCGGATTGGTCTAGACCTGTTACGCGCTGTGGTGGAGTGTGTAGCCGGGCTCGCTGGCCGGCGAGAGGCGCGCGCACGCCTTTTTGAGGTCTTCCTCCGCCTCGAAGAGGGACAGCCGGCGATTCCGGACGGACTGGACCAGACCAGTGATCGCCAGCAGCAGCACACGGGCGGCAGTGGCGTCACCGGAGGCTGAAGCAACCGCTTTTTCACTCAGCGCGTCGATTTCACGCAGGAGTACGGTGGTGTCCCGGTCCGGGAGGTAGACGCCGCGGCTGAGGCACTGTTCCACGGCAGGCTGCATCACGCGCATATGGAACATTTCCATCACCAGGTTCCCGAGGGCCCTGCCGCGGAAGCGGGCCGCCGTGGTCCGTCCGGTCCCTTGGAGTTCCTCCAGCTGGTGGCGGTAGAGCGCGAGCATCAGGTGCACCAGGGAAGGAAAGTACCGGTAGAGCGTCCCCAGCGGCACGTCCGCCCTCGCCGCCACTTCCGCCATGTCCACGGACTCCAGCCCCTTGCGCGCAACCCCTCCTGCAGCCTCCAGGATCTTGGTATACCGGTGCCTCTGGCGCGGTGCGGAGGGCCTCGGGGCCATGGGCGGATGGTCTGAAATGGTGTCGGGCATCAGCGTTCCGGGGTTGTGTTCCAATGGTGCAGCAGCCACGATCGTCCCCTGCCGGACCGCCGCCAAATCCGGATCAACTATACGGCACGGCAGTGTGGCGTAATTAGTCAGCGGCCTTAGTTCCGGGCGCCCGGCAGGTCAGCGGACGCTCTTGATCTTCACCACAAAGACGGCACCCAGCAGGCCGATGACGGCAGCGGTGATGAACAGGGAGCGGTACCCGCCCCAGTAGGTGACGGCGGCCAGGGCCAGCGCCGGGGCCACCACCTGCGGAAGGGAGTTGGCCACGTTGATGATGCCCATGTCCTTGCCCCGGTCCGCCGCCAGGGGCAGGACCTGCGTCAGCAGGGCGAAGTCGACCGCCAGGTATGCGCCGAACCCGATCCCCAGGACGGCTGCGCCCGCCAGGGCTCCGGGCCACACGGGGAAGAACGCCATGATCAGCGCCGCCATGGCAATGGTGGCCGAGGAGCCGATCACGAACGGCTTGCGGCGGCCAACCCTGTCACTCCACGGGCCGGCAGCCACCGCGGTGATCATCACCATCACCGCGTAGATGCCCGTGAGGACCAGCACGCCCACCGCGGGATCCTCCTGCTTCAGGATGTCGCGGAGGAAGAAGAGCAGGTAGACGATGGTCAGTTGGTTGCCCACGTTCACGAGGAAGCGGGTAAGCCAGGCCCACGCGAAATCAGGGTACCGCCGCGGACTGATCCAGAATCCCCGGAGGAACAGCCCCGGACGGAAGCGGGGCAGGACGCCCCTGTGGAGCACGGGATCGTCCCGGTGGAAGAGGTATGGCAGCACGGACAGAAGAAGGGCGGCGGCGCAGAGCCAGTAGCCCACCATGAAGTTGCCGGATACCACGGCTCCGAAGACAGCGCCCGTGAGGATACCCAGCGTCTGGCCCATGGCGGCCAGTCCGCCTACCTTCCCGCGCTGGGGCACGGGCACCCTGTCCGGGACCGCGGCGGTAATCGCAGCGTACGCCGCGTTTGCCCCCAACTGGACCAGGCACCAGAACAGCACCATGAGGGCCACGGTGCCCGCCCCGGACATGGCCAGGAGGGCGACAGCCGCCAGCACGGCACCCGCCAGTACCCACGGCGAGCGGCGGCCAAAGCGGGACGTGGTGCGGTCCGAGAGGGCGCCGAAGAGGGGGTTTGCCACCAGCGAGACCGCAGCCCCGCATGCCGTGGCAAGGGACAGGATGGCTTCCTTGCTGGGCTCGTCGATACTGATGGCCTGCTGCCCAATGAAGACGTTGATGGGGCCGAAGAAGGCGGCGTTGATGCCCACGTTCACCAGGACCAGCCCGGTCACCCACCGCGCGCTGACCTGCCGCGTTGGTTCGGCGAGCGCCGCCGCCGGACCGTCCGGGGGAACGGCACTGTGGCCCTGGGGTGAGGGGCCAAGGGGTGCGGGCGTATCGGACAGACTCATGACGTGTTCCCCCGGCTGCGGCTAAATGGCGACGGAGTCAGACTATCGTGGGCGGTACCGTGCCGGCTTGTAAGACGGCCGCGGTCACCAGGACGGCCACCAGCACCGAGGAGAACACCATGAGCGCAGCGCCAACGCCGGCGGAGGGCACCGCCGCCGTCAACACGGCGGACCTGTACGACGAACGCGGAGACGAACTGGCGTCCGTATCGCTGCAGTTCCAGACCCTGGGCGGCCGCTCCCACTTCAGCGGACAGGTGCGGACCATCCGCTGCTTCCAGGACAACGCCCTGGTGAAGTCCACGCTGGCCACGCCCGGCAACGGCAACGTGCTGGTGGTGGACGGCGCAGGCTCGCTGGACACCGCCCTGATGGGGGACATGATCGCCGAAAGCGCCGTGGCAAACGGCTGGGCCGGCGTCGTCATCAACGGCGCAATCCGCGACCGTGAGGCAATCGCCGCACTGGACCTCGGAGTGAAGGCCCTGGGCAGCAACCCCCGCAAGAGCGCCAAGGCCGGCGCCGGCGAGGTGGATGTTGACGTGGAAATCGACGGCGTGACCATCCACCCCGGGTCCATGATCTGGTGCGACCCGGACGGGATCCTCGTGGAGCGGTAGTCCCCCGCCTGGAATATTTCTCCGGGGGGAGGAATAGGACTGCACCTAGGATAGTTACTGAAAGCAACTATCAACGCGTGATCCCTTTCCTTCCCCCTGGAGTACCCATGTCCACAGCACCTGCCGCGCGCCCTGCCGGAGAAACCCTGACACAGCGCCAGATCGTCACCGTCATGGTGGGCCTGATGCTGGGCATGTTCCTGGCATCGCTGGACCAGACCATCGTGTCCACGTCCATCTACACCATCGCCAACGACCTGGACGGGCTCTCGCTCCAGGCCTGGGCAACCACTGCCTACCTGATCACCTCCACGGTCAGCACCCCGTTGTACGGCAAGCTGAGCGACATTTTCGGCCGCCGCCCGCTGTACCTGACCGCCATCGTGATCTTCCTTGCGGGCTCGCTGTATGCGGGGTCGGTGCACTCCATGACCGAACTGGCGCTGGCCCGCGGCGTCCAGGGGCTCGGGGCGGGCGGCCTGCTGGCCCTCGCGCTGACCATCATCGGCGACATCGTATCGCTCAAGGACCGGGCAAAGTACCAGGGCTACTTCATGTCCGTGTTCGGTATCTCCTCCGTGCTGGGCCCGGTGGTGGGCGGCGCGTTTGCCGGTTCCGCCAACATCCTCGGTTTTGAAGGCTGGCGATGGGTGTTCTTCATCAACCTCCCCATCGGCCTGGCCGCGCTCACCGTAGTGTTCCTGTTCCTGCACCTGCCAGCCAAGCACGTGAAGCAGAAGATCGACTACTTTGGCGCGGCGGCCATCACGCTGGCCATCGTGCCGCTGCTGCTGGTGGCGGAGCAGGGCCGCAGCTGGGGCTGGGCGTCCTTCCACTCCTTCCTCTGCTATGGCCTGGGCGTGGTGGGCATCGCCTGGTTCCTGCTGGCCGAGAAACGTGCCGGCGACTACGCCCTCATTCCCCTGCGCCTCTTCCGGAACGTCACGTTCGGCCTGTCCTCGCTGCTGAACTTCATCATCGGCATCGGCATGTTCGGGGCCATCGCCATGCTCCCGCTGTACCTGCAGCTGGTGAAGGGCCTCACGCCCACGGAAGCGGGCCTGATGATGATCACCTTCACCGTGGGCATCCTCACCGGCTCCATCACGGCGGGCCGCATCATCTCGGCGTCCGGCACGTACCGGATCTTCCCCATCATGGGCACGGCCATCCTCACGGCGGCCGCCACCGCCATGGGGCTCTCCCTGGGCGTGGACACGGGCCTCTGGGTTCCCGGCGTGATCGCGGTGTTCTTCGGAATGGGCCTGGGCTTCTGCATGCAGCCGCTCACCCTGGCCATGCAGGTGTCCGTGCCGCGCCGCGACATGGGCGTGGGCACTTCCTCAGCTGCGTTCTTCCGCTCCATGGGCGGTGCCGTGGGCACGGCCGTGTTCATCTCCATGCTGTTCAGCCTGGCGGCGGCCCGGATTGCCGACACCATGAAGTCGGCGATGGGAAGCCCGGAGTACCAGGCCGTCCTGCAGGACCCGGCCGTTGCAACGGACCCGGCCAACGCCAAGCTGTACGAGTTCTTCCAGAACGGCGCCTCCAACGAATCCCTCAATGACACCAGCTGGCTCCACACAGCCAACAGCACGCTGACGCGCCCCATCACGGAGGGCTTCGCGTACGCCATCGACGCCGTCATGCTCACGGCGGCCGTGCTCACCGGACTGGCGTTCCTGATCAGTTTCGCGCTGCCCAACAAGAAGCTCACGGACTCCAAGGCGGCCTCCCAGGAGCCGGTGCCGGCCCACTAAGCCAGCCCGCTCCAAACAGGGGACGACGACGGCGGCGACTCCCGCCGTCGTCGTCCCCTGTTTGCTGCCAAGCGGTCCCGCCCGACTGGAACGGCGCTCCGTGGCATGGAACACTGTGTAACGCGTGTGCGCCGGCCCAGGGCCGGTTCCGCAGCCGACGACGTCCGCACCGCATCCACCAAAACCCAGACCTAGGGAGACCCATGCCCACTGCACAGGAGCAGACAACCGCCCAAATACCGCAGCGGGTGATCTGGCTGGCGCTCGCGGGCGCGGTGGGCGGATTCCTGTTTGGCTTTGATTCGTCGGTGGTCAACGGCGCCGTGGATGCCATGAAGGACGAGTTCGCGCTGTCAGAGGCCGTGACCGGCTTCGCGGTGGCCGTCGCGCTGCTTGGCTGCGCTGCCGGCGCCTACCTCGCTGGCAAGGTGGCAGACCACTACGGGCGCATCCCTGCCATGAAGCTGGGTGCGCTGCTCTTCCTGGTCAGCGCCCTGGGCACGGGCTTCGCCTTCGGCGTCTGGGACCTGGTCTTCTGGCGCCTGGTGGGCGGCCTGGGGATCGGCCTCGCCTCGGTTATCGCCCCCGCCTACATCTCCGAGATTTCGCCGCGGCACGTCCGCGGCCGACTGGCCTCGCTGCAGCAGCTGGCCATCACCACAGGCATCTTTGCCGCGCTGCTGTCCGACGCGCTCCTGGCAACCAGCGCCGGCGGCGCCGACCAGGCCTACTGGCTGGGGATCGAGGCGTGGCGCTGGATGTTCCTGGCCGCAGCGCTGCCCGCAGTGGTGTACGGCTGGATCGCCTTCACCCTTCCCGAATCCCCGCGCTTCCTGGTGTTCCAGGGCAAGGAAGACGAAGCCCGGAAGGTCTTCGACTCCATCGTCCCCGCCGGAGAAACGGACCGCCACATCCGGGAAATCCAGGACGCCATCGAAGAGGACAAGCTGGCCGGCCAAAAAGGCTCCGTGCGCGGCAAGACGTTCGGCCTGCAGGCAGTGGTGTGGGTGGGCATCACCCTGTCCGTCCTGCAGCAGTTCGTGGGCATCAACGTGATCTTCTACTACTCCACCACCCTTTGGAAGGCCGTGGGCTTCCAGGAGAAGGACTCGCTCACCATCTCCGTGGCCACGTCCGTCACCAATATCCTGGTCACGCTGGTGGCGATCGCCCTGGTGGACCGCATCGGGCGCCGGCCCATCCTGCTGGCCGGCTCCGTGGGCATGGCCGTGTCCCTGGGAGCCATGGCCGTAGCCTTCTCCACCGCCGTTGGCTCCGGTGAGGACATTTCCCTGCCCGGCGCGTGGGGTCCGGTGGCACTGGTGGCGGCCAACGTCTTTGTGGTCAGCTTCGGCGCCTCGTGGGGTCCGCTGGTGTGGGTCCTGCTGGGTGAGATCTTCCCGTCGCGGATCCGTGCCCGGGCCCTGGGCCTGGCCGCGGCAGCCCAGTGGGTGGCCAACTTTGTGATCACGCTCAGCTTCCCGGTGATGGCCGCCGGCTCGCTGCCGCTCACCTACGCCATGTACGCCCTGTTTGCCGCGGCGTCCTTCTTCTTCGTGATGTTCAAGGTGCCGGAGACCAACGGGATGTCCCTGGAGCAGGCCGAAACGCTGTTCGTGGCCAAGGGCTCGAAGAAGGCCTAGCGCCCGCCTCCGTTCTGCACCCTTCAACGGGCATTGCACCCCGGAACTCCCGGGTGCAGTGCCCGTTTGTGGGTGCAGCGGTCAGAGCGGAAGCTTCATGCCTTCGTGGTCCGCCGTGAAGCCGAGGCGCCCATAGAAACGGTGCGCCGCCGTCCGCGATTTGTGGGTGGTCAGCTGCAACAGTGTGCAGCCGCGGCGCCGGGACTCGTCGATGGCCCACTGCACCATGAGGTTGCCGAGGCCCTGGCCCCGGACGCCGGCCGCCACCCGAACGCCCTCGATCTGCGAGCGCCAGGCGCCCCGCCGCGAAATGCCGGGCAGGAAGCTGACCTGGAAGGTGGCCACCACGTGACTGTCCGCTGACCCTTGACGCACCAACTCCCCCACGACGAGCAGGTGGCAGGGGTCGGCGTCGATCGCTTCAAAGGCCCGCTCATACGGTTCCATGTCCCCATGACTTTCGCGCGCGGCACCCATGGAATCGTCCGCAAGGAGCTCCACGATGGCAGGCAGGTCTCCGCGTGTGGCGGGGCGGAGGCGGAAGGTTCCGCTGCCGACGTCGGCAGTCATCAAAAAGGGCGGGGTACCGGAAGAAGTGGGTTGCGTTGTCACGGAACCAGCATTCCACGGCCTCGCCTGCGTCCCTGCCCTCAGCCGCGCCCCATGTTTGGCTTGGGGACGAGCGTTGGAATGAATTACCTGATTGGGGGAGGTTCGCCATGGATCAGAAAACTTTGTCAGCCCTGCCTAAAACAACCCTGAGGGCAGGAATCATCATTGGTGCGGCCGGCGCGGTCGCGGTCATCCTTGCTCCCCAGATCCTCCAGTCACTGCAGCTGGGGCCGTCCTACTCGCAGGCAGTGGGCACGCTCCTCAGTGTGGTGTTCCAGCTGGTCACCCTGTTCTTCCTGCCGTTCTCCGCGGCGCTGATCGCCGGATCCCTGGTGATGCGGTACGTGGGCTCAGTGCTCACCGGGGCCGCAGCGGCTGGTCAGGCGAAGTAGACGCCGATCCGGTTGCCGTCGATGTCCTCGATGCGGATGTCGATGTCGTAGACGTCGCGGAGCATGGCCTGCTGCATGATCTGCCGGGGGCTGCCCTGATGGACCAGCCGCCCGTCCTTCATGGCCAGGATGGTGTCCGAATAGCAGGATGCGAAGTTGATGTCGTGGACCACCAGGACGATTGTCTTCCCGAACTCGTCAGCCAGGCGCCGGAGGAGCCGCATCATCTCCACGGAGTGCTTCATGTCCAGGTTGTTCAGCGGCTCATCGAGCAGCAGGTAGCGGGTGTCCTGCGCGAGCACCATGGCAATGAAGGCCCGCTGGCGCTGGCCGCCCGAGAGCTCGTCCACGAACTTGTCCGCCATGGCCGCCAGGTCCAGGTGGCCGATCGCCTCTTCCACCTTGGCCAGGTCCTCCACGGTGGGCCGGCCGCCGGAGTGCGGGAACCGGCCGAAGGCCACGAGGTCCCGGACCGTGAGGCGCATGGTGAGGTGGTTCTCCTGCCGCAGGATGGCCATGGTCCGGGCGAGTTCCCGGCTGTCCGTGGCGGCGACATCCAGTCCGGCAACGGAGACGGAACCGGACTCAAGAGGCTGGAGCCTGCTGATGAGCGAGAGCAGCGTGGATTTCCCGGCCCCGTTGGGGCCGATGATGGAAGTGATGCCGCCGGCGGGGATGACGCAGCTGACGCCGTCCAGGACGGCCTGGCTGCCGTAGCTCTTGGAGACGTTCCGGACGTCGATCATGGCCGGACTCCCCCGGCCACGGTGTCAGGAGTTGGGCGGGTCATTTCAGGGAGCCTTTCAAAAGGAGGTAGAGGAACAGGATGCCGCCCGCGAACTCGATGACCACGCTGAGGGCGGTGCTGAAGCCGAAGACCTGCTCCAGCAGCAGCTGCCCGCCCACCAGGGCCACAGCGCCGATCAGCACCACGATGGGCAGCAGCCAGGCATGGCTGAACCCGCGGCACAGCTGGTAGCCCAGGCTCACCACCAGCAGGCCGAAGAACGTAACGGGCCCCACCAGCGCGGTGGACACGGCCACGAGCAGCGAGCATCCCAGCAGCACGCGCATCACCACCTTCCGGTGGTCGACGCCCACGTTGATGGCTACGTCCCGCCCCAGCGCCAGCACGTCCAGGGTGTGCCGTGCCCGCCACACCACAGCACAGACAGCCGCAACGATCACCGCCGAGACACCCAGCAGTGCCGGATCCACGTTGTTGAAGCTCGCGAAGAACAGGTCCTGGAGGATGATGAACTCGCTGGGTTCCATCAGCCGCTGCAGCAGGGAGGACAGGCCGCGGAAGAGGCTGCCGAGGACCACCCCCACCAGCAGGAGAAGATGCAGCGAACGGGTGGCACCGGTGAACATCCAGCGGTACAGCAGCGCGCTGAACGCCACCATCAGCAGCACTTCGAGGCCGAACTGCAGCGTGGGCGGGGCGGCCACCACTGCGGCGGCTCCGAGGGTGAATGCCAGCACCGTCTGGACCAGGATGTAGAGCGAATCGAAGCCCATGATGGACGGCGTCAGGATGCGGTTGGCCGTGACGGTCTGGAACAGGAGCGTGGATACGCCCACGGCAACGGCCACCAGCAGCATGGCGGCCAGCTTGATGGCCCGGCGCGGCAGGATGTAGCCCACGTTGCCCTTCAGGTCGAAGAACAGGAAGAAGCAGACGACGGCGGCAGCCACCGCCAGCAGGATGCCTGCCACCATGCGCGGCGGGGCATTGCGGATGGCGGCTTTGAGTTTCCGGGGAACCGGGCGCTGCACTGCGGCCGGCAGCTGGGCGGCGGCAGGATCTTCCGGCGGCCGCAGTGTTGTGCTGTCAGGCATTGCGTTTCCTCAGGATCAGGACGAGGAACAGGACAGCGCCCAGCACGGACATCACCATGCCCACCGGGACCTCGTAGGGGTAGCGGATGGTGCGGCCGATGATGTCGCACACCAGCACGAAAGCGGCCCCGAACAATGCTGTCCACGGAACGGCGCGGCGGAGGTTGTCGCCGAAGATGAGGGACACGATGTTGGGCACCACGAGTCCCAGGAAGGGTACGGCCCCCACGGTGGTGACCACCACGGCAGAGATCAGCGAGACGATGATGAGCCCCAGCCTCATGGTCCTGCCGTAGTTCAGTCCCAGGTTGGTGGTGAAGTCCTGGCCCATCCCGGCCACGGTGAACCGGTCCGCGGCCAGCAGCCCCAGGAGCATCAGGAGGGCGACAATCCACAGCAGCTCATACCGGCCCCGGAGGACACCGGAGAAGTCGCCGATCATCCAGTTGCTCAAGGTCTGCAGCAGGTCATAGCGGTAGGCAAAGAAGGTGGTGACGGCGGCAATCACCCCACCCAGCATGATGCCCACCAGCGGGATGAGGAGGGTGTTGCGTGCCGGCAGGCGGCGCAGGATGGCCAGGAAAAGGGCCGTCCCCAGCATCGCGAAGGTGCTGGCCACCAGCATTTTGGCCAGCACCGGGGCCTGCGGTGCGAAAACCGTCACTACCAGGATTCCCAGGGTGGCGGACTCGACAGTACCTACGGTGGAAGGCTCCACGAAGCGATTGCGGGCCATGAGCTGCATGATGAGCCCGGCAACCGCCACCGCCATCCCGGCCAGGACCACGGCAAGTGTCCTGGGAACGCGGGAAATCCAGAAAACGTCAGTCGTCGCGGGATCGCCGGATAAAAGGCCCGGCAGGGAGACGTCGCTGACGCCCACGAACATGCTGGCGATGGCAAGGGCAAGGACGGAAGTTGCGGCCGCAGCCAGGCCGGCACTGTGGCGGGCCCGGCTGCGGGTTGCCGGCGCAAGCGGGCGCACGGCGGTGGCGGTCATGGGTGTGTGGAGCCCGGTTGGAGGCTCTAGGCCACGGAGTCGGCAACGGCGTCCACCATTGCTTCGACGTTGTTGAGGCCGTAGCCCACGATGTACCAGCCGGCAGGGTCAAGGTTGATGACCTTGTTGTTCTGGACGGCGTTGGTGGACCGGACGAGTTCGTTGTCCAGGATGGGGTTGGCGTCGGCGCCTTCGGTGCCCACCGCGGTGTCGCGGTTGATGACATACAGGATGTCCGGGTTGACCTGCTTGATGTACTCGAAGGACACAGCCTCGCCGTGGCTGCCCTCAACCTTGACGTCTGCCGCGGTGGGGACGCCCAGGACGTCGTGGATGATGCCGAACCTGGAGCCTGCGCCGTAGGCGGTGACCTCGCCGCCGGAGGTCAGGACAATGAGACCCTTGCCGGCGCCGGCCGCCTTGGTTTTGGTTTCTTCGATGGTGGCGTCCACCGCGCCCAGCTTCTCCTCCACCTCGGCGGACTTGCCGAAGATGGTTCCCAGCTTCCCGGCCTGCTCCTTGAAGCTTTCCATCGGCCCGGCGGCGTCGATGGACAGGTCGATGGTGGGGGCGATCTTGCTCAGTTCCTCGTAGGCTCCGGCGGTCCGGCCGGAGATGATGATGAGGTCGGGGTCGCCGGCGCTGACGGCTTCGAAGTCGGGCTCCTTCAGGGAACCGATCTTGGTGTACTTCGCGTCGGCGTACTTGTTGAGCGCGTCCGGGTAGGCAGCCTCGGGCACGCCGGCGGGCTCAACGCCCAGCGCGTCAAGGGTGTCCAGGACGCCGAGGTCGAACGTGAAGACCCTCTCCGGGTTGACGGGAACGTTGGCGGTGCTGCCCTGGGCGTGCTCCACGGTGATGGTGGCCGCCTCACCAGCGGGCGTCGCCGTCGCGCTCCCGCCGCACGCCGTGACGGTCAGGAGCGCCGCTCCCGCCGCAAGTGCCCCCAGGTAGCTCGACAGCCTCTTCTTCACTTTGTTCTCCGCTCGGATAATACGTCACAAGTTCGTTGCCTAATAGCCCAGAGCCTATAAGTAAGGGAAGGCTAACTTCAAAGCGGGAGGGGCAGTATTCCGTCACAAGTGGGGGACATCACAACGCACGACGCCGGCACCCAGGTGAGTGCCGGCGTCGTGATTGCAGGAGGGTTGGGGAAAAAACCGCATCAACTGCGAGAGGGTTCCCGAAAAGGCTGCAGCAAGTGCAAGAGGGTGCAGTCAGTGCGGGAGGATTAGGCCGGGGCCTTGGCAGCCTCCGCCTGCCGCTCCTCCACCAGGGTTGCCACCGCGTTGAACAGTGGGTGGCCGGGCTCCAGCCCGGTGATGCGGGCAGTGGCGTCCGCCGGGCTGGAGGAGGCCAGGATGCCGGCCAGCTCCGTTGCCTCGGCGTCGGCCGGATCGGTGAAGCGCAGGGCCGCGGCGATGGCGCCCAGGAGCGCCTCCGGCACAATGCCCCGTTCCGCCAGTTCAGCGGCCGGACCGATGAACCGTTCATGCCGGCTCAGCTTCCGCAGCGGAGCGCGGCCCACCCGGTTCACCGTGTCAGGAAGGTAGGGGTTGGAGAACCGGACCAGGATCTTCTGGACATAGGCCTCCTGCTCGTCGTTGCTGAAGCCGTGCTTGGAGACCAGCAGCTGCTTGGTCTCCTCCAGCACCGCCCGAACATCCTCGGCCACGTCCTGGTCGGCCATGGCCTCGGAGATCTTCTCCAGGCCCGCCTCGAACCCGAAGTACGCTGCCGAGGCATGGCCGGTGTTCACCGTGAACAGCTTCCGCTCGATGTACGGCGAGAGATCGTCCACGAACGTGGCACCCGGGATGGCCGGTGCCGCCCCTGCAAAGGCGGTGCGGTCGATGACCCACTCGTAGAAGGTCTCCACGGTGACGTCCAGGCCCTGCCCGGCTTCCTGGTTGGGAACGATCCGGTCCACGGCGGTATTGGCGAACACAGCCTTCCCGTCCAGCGCGCTGGCGGCAGCCCCCGGCTGGGAGGCCACCTCCTTGGCCAGGATGTCCGTGGCGTTGATGGCGTTCTCGCAGGCCATGACCTGCAGCGGGGCCAGGCCCGAGTCCCTCGCCGCAATGCCTTTGGCGATGGCAGGGGCCACGAACTTCAGGATGTGGGGGCCCACGGCGGTGGTGACGATGTCCGCCGTCGCAATCTCTGCGATGAGCTCCGCTTCCTGCGTGGTGGAGTTCATCGCCCGGAAGTTGTTGACCGTCCGCACTGCAGGGTTCTCCCCCACCTCGTGCACGGAGTAGCCGTCCGCCGCTGCCAGCTGGGCGATGAGTTCCTCCGCCACGTCGGCGAACACCACCTCGTACCCGGCATCATGTAGGAGCAGGCCCACAAAGCCACGGCCGATGTTCCCGGCCCCGAAATGAACAGCCTTCACTATGCGTTGACCTTTCCGAAGAGTTCCAGGACTTCATCCACCGAGGTGGCTGCCTCCAGCCGGGCAACCTGCTCCTTGCTGGTGAAGACCTTCGCGATGGAGGACAGGATGTGCAGGTGCTCGTTGTTGACCCCTGCCACGCCCACCACGAACTTGACCTGCTTACCGTTCCAGTCGATGCCCTGGGGGTAGCGGATCACGGACACCGCGGACTTCCGGATGTGGTCCTTGGCGGCGTTGGTGCCGTGCGGGATGGCCAGGAAGCTGCCCATGTAGGTGGACACGGATTCCTCGCGCTCGTGCATGGCGGCAATGTAGCCCTCATCCACGGCGCCGCGCGCCAGCAGCAGCCTGCCGGCCTCGTCGATTGCGGCGTCGCGGGTTGTGGCTGAACCGTCCAGCACCACGCTCTCACGGGCCAGGATCTCCGGCGCGCCGGCGGTTCCGGCGGCGGGAGCCGCGTCCACGGGGGCGTCGGCCGCGTGGGCGCCGTGGCTGGCGGCGGCAGCCCCTGCCCCGGCCCCTGCTGCAGCGGCAGTTGCGGGCCCGGAGGCGGATGCTCCGCCGGGTGTTCCGGCACCGGTGTCCGGACCTTCCGCTGTCACAGCACCCTCGGTATTGCTCTCCCTGACCAGCTCCACGATTTCGTCGTAGCGCGGGCTGCTCATGAAGTTGTCAACGGAGTAGTGGACGGCACTGGACGTGGCGGGCTTGGCCCGTTCCGTCAGGTCCTGGTGGGTGATCACGACGTCGTAGGTGTCGCTGAGGTTGGCGATGGCCGCGTTGGTGACCTTGACGTCCGGGAAGCCGGCCGCCTTGATCTTGTTGCGCAGCACCGAGGCGCCCATGGCACTGGAGCCCATGCCGGCGTCGCACGCGAACACGATGTTGCGCACCGGCCCGGCCAGGACGCCAACACCGCCGCCCGCTGCAGCACCTGCCCCGGTGCCCGTCAGGGTGGAGGCCACAGAGCTCTTCTTGCCCTTCATCTGCTCCATCCGCGAGGTGGCATCGTTGAGGTCCACCTCATCGCTGTGCTTGGTGGTCTTCATGATGACCGAGGCCACCAGGAAGGAGGCGGCCGTCGCCAGCAGGACCGCAAGGATCACGCCGATGTAGCTGTCCCGGGAGGTCTGGGCGAGCACGGCGAAAATGGAGCCGGGGGCGGCCGGCGCCACCAGGCCCGCACCAGTGATGGCCAGGGTGGCGATGCCGGTCATTCCGCCGGCGATGGCAGCGAGGATCAGCAGCGGGCGCATCAAAACGTAGGGGAAGTAGATCTCGTGGATACCGCCGAGGAAGTGGATGATGGCGGCACCCGGGGCGGACGCCTTGGCGGCACCGCGGCCAAACACCATATAAGCCAGCAGGATGCCAAAACCGGGTCCGGGGTTGGCCTCAAGCAGGAACAGGATGGACTTTCCCTGCTCCAGCGACTGCTGGACACCCAGCGGAGTGAGCACGCCGTGGTTAATGGCGTTATTCAGGAAGAGCACCTTGGCCGGTTCGATGAAGATGCTGGTGAGCGGCAGCAGTCCGTTGTCCACCAGGAACTGGACCACGTTGCCGGCGCCTGTGCTGAACGCCGAAACCAGTGGGGCGATGCCATAGAAGCCCAGCATGGCCAACAGGGCACCCCAGATGCCGGCAGAAAAGTTGTTGACCAGCATCTCAAAGCCGGGACGGATCTTGCCGTCCCAGATGGAGTCGATCTTCTTCATGGTCCAGCCGCCCAGCGGGCCCATGATCATGGCGCCGATGAACATCGGGATGCCGGCACCCACAATCACGCCCATGGTGCCGATGGCACCGACAACGCCGCCGCGGACGTCATAAACCATCCGGCCGCCGGTGTAGGCGATCAGGAGCGGCAGCAGGTAGGTGATCATCGGCCCCACTAGGCCGGTGTTCGCCACCCCGTCCGTCTCCCCAAAGCCGCCCAGCTGGGGAACGGGGAACCATCCCTTTTCAATAAAGAGTGCGGTAATGAGGCCCCAGGCAATAAAGGCGCCGATGTTGGGCATGATCATGCCGGACAGGAACGTCCCGAACTTTTGGACGTGCACGCGTGCGCTGGTGCGGGGTTTTGCAACTGTCTCTGTTGCCATGTGATTTCCTAACCGTCATTCCTGCGGCTCCGCAGGATGGTCCGATACTTACGACGACGTACTGCCGGAATGTGCGGGTTCAGCCCGCCGGGCTGGTGGAGATGCGGTGAAGCCATTCGAGGAAAAGCTTGAGTTCCGAGCTTGAAAGCTGGTCAGAGTGCGAGGCCTGAAGTGCGGCGTTCAGGGCGATCGCGGCCACCACTACCGAGGACTTCCCGGCGTCGCCCGGAGCCGCGCCGCCGGCGGGCTCGGCGGACACCGCAAAGATCATGGCGTCCCGGGTCATGGTGGACAGTTCGAGGTTCCGTTCGGAGGCGGGCTCCGCGATCAGCATCAGCGTCACGCCCACGTTGGCCGCCAGGATGGACCTGGCTGCTTCCCGGGGCTGGACGTTCAGCTGGCCCGCCACCGCTGCCTTATTCAGCATCTCCTCCATGAGTGCCTCGGCATCTGCGACGATTGCCGGGCGGCTTTCCGGGCGGATGTTGCCGAACATCACCAGGTACAGCTCCGGCTGGTTCAGCCCGAACTGGACATGGTTGTCCCACATTCTCCGGATATCCTCGAGCGGCTGTCCGGAGGGGGCGAAATCCCTTTCGCCCGCAACATACTCTTCAAACCCTGCGGCGACGACGGCGTCGAACAGACCTTCCTTGTCACCGAAGTGGTGGTACAGCGTGGGGGCTGTGACCCCCGCCAGCTGGGTGATCTGGCGGGTGGAGACGGGTGCTCCCCCGGAGTTTGCCAGCAGCTCCGCGGCAGCACGGAGCAGCCGCATTTTGGGGGGAAGCTGGCCATCCAAACTCATAACCGCTACCCTAGCACCTATAGCATTGCTATATGAACTGAATCACATACAATTTTTTTCAGGCACGTTTCACGCCTCCGGACGCAGCAGTCTTCCGGCGGACCGGCATGGCGCCGGACATATCGGGCGGGCCTGGCAACCGGCAGAGAATGAGGACCTTCAGTGCAGAACTTCCCAGGAGTAGGCGTCAGCCCAGGCCGCGTCATCGGCACCGTCCGGCAGATGCCCAAACCCATCAGCGAACCTCCCGCCGGCGAGCAGCTGGCGCCAGGGACCACCGCCGAGGAAGCAACTGCAGCGCTGAAGGCAGCCTCCCAGGCGGTGCACGATGAACTGAAGGCCCGCGCCGCCCACGCCACCGGAGACGGCAAGGCTGTCCTGGAAGCCACCGCACTGATGGCCAAGGACACCATGCTCATCAAGGGTGCGGCCAAGCTTGTGGCACGCGGAATGTCCGCAGAGCGCGCTATCTGGGAGTCCGGCTCCTCAGTGTCAGAGATGCTCCACAACCTGGGCGGCTACATGGCCGAACGCGCCACCGACGTCCTGGACGTCCGCGCCCGGATCGTTGCCGAACTGCGGGGCGTGCCCGCCCCCGGCATCCCCGCCTCCAGCACCCCGTTCGTCCTGGTGGCCGAGGACCTGGCCCCCGCTGACACCGCCACCCTGGACCCCAACAAGGTCCTGGCACTGGTCACGGCCGGCGGAGGTCCGCAGTCCCACACCGCCATCATCGCCCGGTCCCTGGGCCTTCCCGCCGTTGTGGCCGCAGTCGGCGTGGACGAGCTCCCCGACGGCACCGAAGTCTATGTGGACGGCGCCGCCGGCAGCATCACCTCCGAACCCGACGAATCCCTGCGCGCAGCTGCGGAAGCGTGGGCTGCCACCGCGTCCCTGCTGGCCGACTTCAGCGGAACGGGAGCGACGGCGGACGGCCACCTGGTGCCTTTGCTTGCCAACGTGGGCGGCGGCAAGGATGCCGAGGCGGCCGCCAAGCTGGGCGCCCAGGGCGTCGGCCTGTTCCGCACCGAATTCTGCTTCCTCGAGCGGGACACCGAGCCCAGCGTCGAAGAACAGGCCGCAGCCTACAAGAGTGTTTTTGATGCCTTCCCGGGCAAGAAAGTGGTCCTGCGAACGCTCGATGCCGGCGCGGACAAGCCGCTTCCGTTCCTGACCGACTCCACCGAGCCCAATCCGGCCCTGGGCGTCCGCGGCTACCGCACCGACTTCACCACCCCCGGGGTCCTGGACCGCCAGCTCGAGGCAATCGCCCTGGCCGAGAAGCAGTCGGAGGCGGACGTCTGGGTCATGGCGCCCATGATCTCCACCGCAGAAGAAGCCGCACGCTTTGCCTCGATGTGCGCCGATGCGGGCATCAAGACCCCCGGCGTCATGGTTGAGGTTCCCTCCGCCGCCCTGACCGCGGAAGCCATCCTTCGGGAGGTGGCCTTCGCCAGCCTCGGCACCAACGACCTCACCCAGTACGCCATGGCCGCGGACCGCCAGCTCGGCCCGCTCGCCAACCTCAACACCCCGTGGCAGCCTGCCGTCCTGCGCCTCGTGGGCCTGACAGTGGAAGGCTCCCGGGCGGAAGGCAACACCAAACCCGTGGGCGTCTGTGGGGAGGCAGCCGCCGACCCCGCCCTCGCCGTCGTCCTTACCGGCCTGGGCGTCAGCACCCTGTCCATGACAGCCCGCTCCCTCGCTGCCGTGGCCGCCGTCCTGAAGACCGTCACGCTCGAGGAAGCGCAGCAGCTGGCCAAGCTGGCATTGTCCGCTCCCAGCGCCACGGAAGCGCGGGCGTGGGTTCGGGAGAAGCTGCCCGTCCTGGACGAACTCGGACTCTAGGGGCGACGCCCGCCTGGGCTGGAGTCGCCCGGCCTAGGCGGTGACGCCGAAGCCGTCCAGGGCGCGGACCCAGCCGCTGATGGCTTCGGCCGATGCGCCCGGGGCGGTGTGCTGCAGGACGTGGCCCTGCCCCGGGACTTCGGCCATGGTGCCCTGACGGGCGACTGCGGCAAGGTGTTCGCACCAGGGGCGGCGCGCGATGGGGTCCCTGGCGCCCCGAAGGACCAGGACGGACTGGCTGACGGCGGCCACCTTTTCCTCCATGGGGTAGTCCATCATCACGGGAAGCTCGGTCAGGTACCAGCGCGGGCCGGCCCTGAAGTAGTCGCTGAACACGAGGGCGTTCGAGGTCAGGCTCTCCCTGAACAGGGCATCACGCGTGAGTGCCAGCGCCTGCCTGGTGACTGTCTTCCGGGGGGAGTCCACCACGGGTCCCATCAGCACGGCGCCCGCCACCCGGCCGGGTTCCAGGAGTGCGAGCTCCACCGCTGACTGCGTCCCCATGGAGTGGCCCACCACCACATAGCTGGAAACTCCTGACTCCGCCAGTACAGCGCCCACGAACGCCGCAAAGTCCCCGATCTGCAGCTGGCGCGGGGGCCTCGAAGCCTTTCCGAAGCCCGGGAGGTCGAAGGTGTAGACGTCCGCTTCCCTGGCCAGTTTCAGATGCAGCCGGGCGAGGTACCGGTGGGACACTCCGATGCCGTGCAGCAGGACGTAGGCGGGCCTGGGCTGGGCTCCTGCGGGCTTTACCGAGGCGTACAACTTGCCCCGGAGTCCGCCCGCCTCGACGTCCCGGCCGCCACTAAGTTCCATCAGCCGAGCATACCCGCCCGGGGCGGGGTGGCCGCCGGTAGGCTGGGTGCATGGCACTGATAGCTCCCCGGATCACTGGCGCGCTCCCGTCGGAGGATGCCGAGAAGCTGGGCCGTGCACTGGCCGGCAGCGACGACATCACCGTCTTCGTGGACGGCACGGTCCACCGGCTGCCGCCCCAGGCGAGGGACGCCGTCGTCGATCTCCTGCACCGCTTCAGCCGCGGCGACGCGGTGACGGTCAGCAGCGTGGAGGACATGCTCACCACATCCAAGGCAGCGGAGCTGGCCGGCATCTCGCACACCTACCTGCGGAACATGACGGACCGCGGCGAGATCCCCGTGGAGTACCGCGGCACCCACCGGCGGATTCCGCGGGCCGCCATCATGGCGTGGCTGGAGGGGCAGAAAAAATCCGAGCTGCGCGACGTGGGCAAGGACCCCGGGGCGGGCGGCTAGATCCTGGGCCTGCCTGCCCAGCGGCGCATCTTCAGCGCGGCGTGCAGCTCCAGGCGGGGCATCCCCTTGAGCGGATCCACGCCGAGCAGCTGCCGGATCCGGCCCAGCCTGTTGTAGATGCTGCTGCGGTGAAGGTGGAGTTTGGTGGCCACGTCCTGGACGGAGCCGTCATTGTCGTAGAGGAGTTCCAGTACCGGCAAAAGCTCCCCGTTGCGGTCGTGGTCCTCAAGCATGCGGACGTAGACCGAACCCGAGTCAGCCCAGGCACTGGCGCCGCCCCCTGCGGATGCGAGGAGCTGGTAGACGCCGGCGGCCCGGCAGTCGACGAGTTCGCCGAGCTGCGGGTCCACGGCTGCGGCCTGGGCCGCCACCTTCGATTGGCGGTACGCCGAGGCGAGCTCCCGCGGCCGGCCAAAGCCCTCGCTGAGGCCCAGGATGATGCGGTGGACCGGACGTCCGGAGCGCTTGGCGAGTTCCAGCTGGTAGTGCACCAGGACCTGGGCGTGGTTGGCCCTGCCGGACAACTCACGGAAAAGGACCACCGAATGCGTCTCCGTGCCGGCGCTGAACAGGGCAGAGTCCACACCAATGGTCGCCTGCAGGGCGGCGGCCCGGTGGATCAGGGTGGACGCGATGGGGTCCGGCCCGCCGGACCAGCCGTCGGCGTCGAGCACCGTAACCACCTGCCAGGGGCCACGGCCCTGGACCTCCTTCCAGCCCGCGACAGCGGCCACCGCATTGGGTTCGCCGGCGCAGGCGGCCAGGAACTCCCGCTCCCGTCCGCGCCGAAACTCCGATTCCGCAGTGTTCGAGTCCAGCAGGAGCCCTGAGAGCATCTCGAGCTCGTGGTTGACGGCCGGCAGCTGGGTGAGGATCGCCGTCGGGCTTTCATCCGCCGAGTCCTGCTGCACCCACAGGTATCCCACCCGGAAGCCGCGCACCATCAGGGGAACGCAGACCCGGCCCAGCATGCCAAGGTCCTGGTTGGCGGGAACCACCACCGGCCGCACCGCCGTGGCAATGCCGTGCGAGAGCTGCCACGCGCTGACGTCCGCCGGGACTTTCTTGCTCAGCAGGAAGTTCACCCGGACGCGGTCTGCGTGGGACTGGTTGGAGCTGTAGGCAAGCAGCACACCGTCCAGGTCCTCGAGCGACAGGCCACGGCCCAGCTTCTGCGCCACCTGCTCAACCAGTTGTTCCACACCCTGCAGCTGCATGCGCCAACACTACTGCCCGGAAGGTCCCGTGGACGAACGGACATGAGGCGACACCTGCCGCCCTCCGGCTCGACAAACGTCCAGCTGAGGACGGCGGGATCCGCGCAACGACGGGGATCTGCCTCCGCCCCCACCTTGCTTTCATGTCAGCTGGCTCACAACCGGATTTATCGTTGATACACGAAATCCTTCCGCACTTTCCGGCTGACCAGGCCGAAGATATGGAGCCCACGATGATCATCGGCGTCCCCAAAGAAATCAAAAACAACGAGTTCCGGGTGGCCATCACCGCCGCCGGCGTCCACGAATTCCGCAGCAACGGCCACACCGTGCTGGTGGAGCGCGGCGCGGGGCTGGGCTCCGGCATCACCGATGAGGAATACTCCATCGCCGGTGCCGAGATCGTCAACGAGGCGGACGACGTCTGGGCACGCGCGGACATGGTCATGAAGGTCAAGGAACCGGTCAAAGCCGAGTACCACCGCTTCCGCAAGGGCCTGATCCTCTTCACCTACCTCCACCTGGCCGCCGAGCCCGAACTCACCCGCGAGCTCATCAACTCCGGCGTCACCGCCATCGCCTACGAAACCGTCCAGGAGGGCCGCACCCTTCCGCTGCTCGCCCCCATGTCAGAGGTTGCGGGCCGGCTTTCCGTGCAGGTGGGCGCATCCTCGCTCATGGCCCCCGCAGGCGGGAAGGGCGTGCTGCTCGGCGGCGTTCCCGGCGTCCGGCCCGCCAAGGTCGTTGTCCTCGGCGCCGGCGTGGCCGGCACCAACGCCGCCGCCATGGCCCTGGGCCTGGGCGCCGACGTCACCATCCTGGACATCAACATCAACCGCCTGCGCGAACTGGACGCCCAGTACCAGGGCCGGCTCAAGACCGTGGCCTCCAACAAGTACGAGATCGAAAAATCCGTGGTGGACGCGGACCTGGTGATCGGATCCGTCCTCATCCCCGGCGCCAAGGCCCCCAAGCTGGTCACCAACGACCTCGTGGCCCGCATGAAGCCCGGCTCAGTCCTGGTGGACATCGCCGTGGACCAGGGCGGCTGCTTCGAGGACACCCACCCCACCACGCACCAGGAACCCACGTACAAGGTGCACAACACCATCTTCTACTGCGTGGCCAACATGCCCGGCGCCGTACCCAACACCTCCACCTACGCGCTGACCAACGTCACCCTGCGGCACGCGGTGGCCCTCGCCAACCTGGGCGTCAGGGCAGCATTCGACCGCGACCCCGCCCTCGCAGCCGGCCTCAACATCGCCGCCGGCCACGTGGCGCACCACTCCGTGTCCGAGGCCCACAACCTGCCCCTCGTAGCGGACTGGCACGAACTGGTTTCGGCGTAGGTCTCTGAGCTGCCGGAACGGCAGTCATCCAACGCGTGCTGCTCCTTCGTCGCTCTGACGCACGCTTTCTGGATGACTGCCGTTCCGTCCTTTAATGCCTCTGCGCCGAAGCCAGTTCCCGTGCTTGTTCAATGATTTTCAGGGACTCGACGGCGTCTGTTGGGTCTACGGGGAGGGGCAGGTCTGACGCTGCGCCGCCGTCGAGGATCTTCTCTGCCAGGAGCCGGTAGAACTCCGGGTACGCGCCGCGCTCGGTGGGCAGGGCGTCCAGGTGTCCATCGCGGCCCAGGAGGCCTGCCCACTCGGGCGCCTCCTGGCCGTATTCCGCGTCCACGGGGCTGCCGCCGGCGGCGATGTACGGCTCCTGCGGGTCCACCCCGTTCTTGGTGAAACCGCCCACGGAACCCAGCACGCGGAACCGCGGAGCCTGCTGCGCGCAGAGCATGTTCATGGTGAGGTGGCTGATCACGCCGGACTCATGGCGCAGGACCAGGAAAACGTCGTCGTCCGCCCGCTCATCGGAGCGGCGTGCCTTCAGCTCCGCGTGGACCACGGCGGCCGGCCCGAAAAGCTGAAGGGCCTGGTCGATCAGGTGGCTGCCAAGGTCGAACAGCGTTCCGCCGCCGTCGGCCGCAGTGGAGCGGGCCTTCCAGGCCTTGGCGATAGCGGGCGACCACCGCTTAAAGCGCGATTCAAACCGTGTCACGTTACCCAGGGCATCAGCTGCCAGGAGCTTGCGCAGGGTCAGGAAGTCGCCGTCCCAGCGCCGGTTCTGGAACACCGTCAGGACCCGGCCCAGTTGCCGGGCCAGCGTGATGAGTTCCTGCCCCTGCACGCTGGTCACGGCGAAAGGCTTGTCCACCACCACATCCAGGCCTGCTTCCAGGGCGGCCTTGGCAAGCGGGTAATGGGTGGCGGGCGGAGTCCCCAGCACCACCAGGTCCACATCGTTGGCGTGTTCCAGGACTGCCTCGCCGTCCGGCACGGTCTTCACATCCTGGTACTGCGCGGCCGCGGCGGCTTCCCTCCCGGCGTTGGACGTGGCAATCATGCTGAGTGAGTACCGCGGGTCCGCTGCTATCAGGGGCGCGTGGAACACGCTCCCGGACAACCCGAAACCCACGACGGCGGTGCGAATAGTGCGTGCTGATGCTTCAGTCCCGGTCATAGGGCTACCGTACTCCGGACGCTCTCTCAGTTGCTGCCCCAAAAACACGAACGCTCTCTCACTTTCCGGTAAGGATCACCGGGAAAGTGAGAGAGCGTCGCAGGAAAACCTGCAGTAAGTGAGAGAGCGTTACTGGGTGGGGTTACTTCTTTTCCCAGCCGAGGGTGGTCCAGTCCGGAACCTGGGAGAGGCTCTGGAACAGGGACGGGCCGTAGTTGGCCAGGCCCGTGCGGACGAAGGAGATCTGCGGGCCGTTCATGACCACACCCATGGAGAAGTACTTCGCCATGTGCTCCTTCTCCACTTCCATGGCCGCCTTGTTACGCTCGGCGTTGTCCTCGATGGAGGCCAGATCAGCGATCTTCTTGTCCAGCTCGGCGTCGCCCAGCTGGTTCTCGTTGGTCTTGGAGTCGTAGTACTGCTTGACGGCGGACGTGGCGTCCGCGCCCACGGTGTAGCCGGAGACGCTCATGTCGAACTCGCGTGAACCCAGGACCTTACCGAAGTCGGCCGAGGCGCGCTGGTCAATTCCAACATCCATGCCGCCGGCCTGGAGCTGCTGCTGCAGGGTCTGGGTGAAGGCGAGGGTGGTGGGATCGTCACCGAAGTTGCTGATCTTGAAGGCCGCGGGCTTGCCGTCCTTCTCCATGATGCCGTTCGCGTTCTCGGTGTAGCCGGCGTCCGTCAGCACCTTCTTGGCGGCTTCCGGTCCGGTTTCCTTCACGGGGTAGTTGTCCTGGTAGTACTCGGAGAAGGGCAGGAGCATCATGGAACCGGAGCTGGGCTCTTCCCAGTTCAGGCCGTTGAAGCGCACCTTGCGGAGGGCTTCACGGTCAACCGCGGCGAAGATGGCCTCGCGGACGGCAACGTCGGTGATGCGCTGGGCGTTGAGGTTCATACCGCCGGCAAACAGGCGCTGGCCGCGGCGGACCTCGGAGTTGCTGGTGCCCTCAAGCTGCTTGTACAGGGAGATGGTGTTGGCGGACATGGCGTCGATCTCACCGTTCTTGAAGGCAGCGATCTGGGCGCTGGTCTCCAGCTGGCGGAACACCACATTCTCCAGGACCGGCTTGTTGCCCCACCACTTCTCGTTGGGCACCAGCGTGACGGTCTTGGCCGCGGTGTCGTACTGGTCCAGCTTGAACGGACCGGCCATCCATTCCGGGTGCAGCTCGCCGTTGAAGCCCTCGTTGAAGATCTCGGGGCTGTTCACGGCGGGGTGGATCAGGCCAAAGAACAGGTCCTCCAGCGGGTAGACCGGCTGGCTGGTCTTAACGATAATTTCCTTGTCGCTGCTGCCTGCCTCGACGGATTCCACGAATTCATAGGCCCCCGAGCTGACGATGTCGTAGCCCGCATCCGGGCTCTTCAGGATGTTCCAGGTGTTCTGGAAGGCCTTGACGTCGATCGGGGTGCCGTCGTTGTAGGTGGCCTTCTCGTTGACCTTGATGGTGATGGTCTGCTTGCCATCCTCGACTTCGTTTTCCACGGTCTCGCAAAAGTCCTTGTTAGGGGACGCCTTGCCCTCGAAGTCGAGCTTCCAGCAGCCCCCGATGCCGCCACTGTTCACAGCGACCGGGTTCATTGGGATTTGTAGCGCGGAGTTGTCAGCGCTGTTGCCGTTGTTGGAGAACCCGTTGAAGTCGGGGCCGATGTTGCCCAGCGGAAGAGTGACCTTGCCGCCCTGTTCAAGGTCCGCAGCAGGCTTCTCGTTGACGCTGATGAGCTTGGACAGGTCGCTGCCTGCCTCCTGTCCCTTGGCCGTTTCCGGGCCGGTGGACCCGCCACCGCCGCCGCAGGCCGTCAGCGCCAGAGCTGCGGTGATGGCCGCCGCTCCGCCGATCCTGTTCAGATTCCTCATGGTGTTCCCTTCGTTGGTGCGAGTGGTGGTGCTTGTGATGGGTCGAAGAAACCTAGGGCGCATGGTGGTCCGCCGATTCGTGGACTACCAGCATGTCCTCGTCCAGTTCTCCGTCAGGGAAGAAGCAGGCGAAGCGTTGGTCCAGGGCGGGCAGTGGATCCGCCGCCAGGGTTCGGGCCGCCGGGGAGGGTGCTACCTGTTCCAGCGGCGGTTCCAGGGTCAGGCACTTTTCCTGCTTGGCTGCCGGCAACGCTGCGAACACAGGGCAGCGGGTGGCAAAGTTGCAGCCCTTGGGGGTGCCCAGTGGAGACGGCAGGTCGCCCCGCAGGATGATGCGTTCCCGGGTGCGCTCCAGCTGGGGGTCCGGTACAGGGATGGCGGAGAGCAGGGCGCGGGTGTAGGGGTGGCGGGGGTTGTCGAACACCCGGTCCACTTCGCCGATTTCCACGATTTTCCCCAGGTACATCACCGCCACCCGGTTGGAGATGTGCCGGACTACTGACAGATCGTGCGCCACCAGCAGGTAGCTGAGGCCCAGCTCGGCCCGGAGCTTGTCCAGGAGGTTGATGACGCCGGCCTGCACTGAGACGTCCAGGGCCGAGACAGGCTCGTCCAGGACTACAAGCTTCGGGTTCACGGCCAGTGCGCGGGCTATGCCGATGCGCTGGCGCTGCCCGCCGGAGAACTGGTTGGGGAAGCGGTTCACGTGGTCAGGCTGCAGGCCCACCAGCTTCATCAGTTCCATGATGCGCTTTTTGGTGTCTACCTTATTCATGCCGGCGTTCTGCAGCGGTTCGGCTAGCACTTCATACACGGTGAAGCGCGGATCGAGCGCGCCGGTGGGGTCCTGGAACACCATCTGGAGCTCCCGGCGCATAGCGCTCCTGGTCTTGCCGTCGGCAGCCTGCTTGTTGCTGATGCCGCCGATCACCACCTCGCCGTCCTGGTCCTTGTGGAATTCCATGATTTCCAGCAGGGTGGTGGTCTTGCCTGATCCCGACTCGCCCACGATGGAGAAGCATTCCCCTTCGCGGATATCGAAGCTCAGTCCGTCCACGGCTTTGACGGTGCCGATGCGGCGCTTCAGCAGTGCGCCCTTGGTGAGCGGGAAGTGCTTGCGGACGTCCTTCAGCTGCAGGACGGTGGAACGCTCCTCCCGCGGGATGGCGTCGAAGCGGGATACGGGCACCGGCGGGGCGGCGAAGACGTCATGGACATCAACGTCGCCGCCCAGCGAACCGGATTTGATGCAGGCAGCGCGGTGGGCGGCCGGCCCCGGAACCGGCGCCAGCGCCGGTTCACCCTCCAGGCACGCGTCCGCGGCCAGCGGGCAGCGGGGCGCGAAGGAGCAGCCGGTGGGCGTGTGGATCAGGTTGGGCGGCATACCCTCGATGGGCACCAGCGACGACTTCTCCGCAACGTCAACGCGCGGAACGGCGCCGAGCAGGCCCATGGTGTACGGCATCCGCGGGTTGTAGTAGATATCATCCACCGCCCCGGTCTCCACCGGCCTGCCCGCGTACATCACCATGATGTCGTCCGCCATGCCCGCCACCACGCCGAGATCGTGCGTGATCATCACGACGGCGGCTCCGGTCTCCTCCTGCGCCGTATGCAGCACCTCCAGCACCTGCGCCTGGATGGTGACGTCCAGCGCCGTCGTCGGCTCATCCGCGATGAGGACCCGCGGGTTGTTGGCGATGGCAATGGCGATCATCACGCGCTGGCGCATGCCGCCGGAGAACTCGTGCGGGAAGGCCCTGAGCCGTTCCTTAGGGCTGGGAATGCCCACCATGGCAAGAAGTTCGACGGCGCGGGCTTCTTTCGCCTGCTTGCTCATGGTGGGGTTGTGGATGGTCAGCGCTTCGATGATCTGGTTGCCAACGGTGTAGACGGGCGTCAGCGAGGACAGCGGATCCTGGAAGACCATGGCCAGCTCATTGCCGCGGTATTCGCACATGGCTTTGTCGCTGAGGCCCAGCAACTCCTTGCCCTTCAGCCGGACCGAGCCGGTGACCTCCGCCGTGGAGGGCAAGAGGCCCATGATTGCCAGGGACGTGACCGATTTGCCGGAGCCGGATTCACCCACGATGCCGAGTGTTTTTCCAGGCATGAGGTCAAAGTCGACACCCCGGACTGCATGAACCACACCGTTTTCGGTGTTGAAGCGTACATTCATGTCCCGGACGGACAGGATTGCGTCCGCCGGGGCGTGAAGGCCGGCGATGTGCAGCCGCTCCACAGCCGACTGGGGCTGGTCAACCGGTCCGGCGGCGATTTCGCTGCTCATGAGGCGTTCCCCTTAACACGGGCTTTCAGGGCGGTGCGCTTTTTGGCGCTGCCGGAGGAGCTTGAGCTTGGATCGAAGGCGTCGCGCAGTCCGTCGTTCATCATGGCGAGCGAGCCCGTGAGCAGGAACATAACGGTCAACGGCACCCAGAACATCCAGGGAAAGGTCTGCACCTGGGATGTGGCGCCGCCGATCAGCACGCCGAGGCTCACATCCGGAACCTTGATGCCGATGCCGATGAAGGAGAAGGCAACTTCCGCGAGGATGGCACCGGTGACTCCACGGGTGATGTCCAGGACCAGCAGCGATCCGATGTTGGGCACCAGGTGGCGCCACACGATCCTCCGCGCCGGCACACCCATGTACTGGGCGGCCTTGACGAAATCCCGCTGCATGAGGGACATGGAGAGGGACCGGATGAGCCTCGCAGTTCCCATCCAGCTGAAGACGAGCAGCACAATGATCAGCAGCAGCCAGGACGGCAGGTCCCGCCTGAGCCCTTCGCCTCCGCCGCTGGTGGCCACAGCCACCACCAGGAGGGCCGGCATCATGATGAGCGCTTCGAGGATGAAGAGCATCACCTTGTCCACCTTGCCGCCGAAGTAGGCCATGGTGCACCCGTAGACGGCGGCGACGAGGACGGACACGAGCCCGACGATAAGTCCGATCAGGATGGAGATCCTGGTGCCTTCCACCGTCATTGCGTAGAGGTCGATCCCGGCCTGGGAGGTGCCCAGGTAGTGTTCGGCCGACGGCGGCATGCCGATGTTGAAGGGGTCGATGGTTTGCTTGTCCCACTGGGTGAAGTACCCGCCCACGAAGGAGAAAACGGTCAGGGCGAGGAAGATGGCAAGCCCTGCCACGGCTGTCTTGTTCCGCATGAAGCGGCGGAAGATGATGGTGTTTTTGCCAATGACGACGTCGGCGCCCTCCAGGTGGGCGTCCTGCGCGACGGCGGCGGGGTCTACTGCATTGAGGTTGGTCACGGCTACTGCACCCGCACTCTCGGGTCAACAAGGGTGGTGGCGAAATCCGCCAGAATGGCTCCCAGGGCGAAGATCACGGAACCGTAGGCCAGCGTGGCCGTGGCGGCGTTGACGTCCTGGAGGGAGATGGCGTCGATGCTCCAGGAACCCACGCCGGGCCAGGCGAAGATTTTCTCCGCGAAGAAGCCGCCGGCAAAGATGGCCGGGATGGTGAAGGCAATGCTTTGGGCCACGGGTATGAACGAGACCCGCAGCGCATGCCGCGAGATTGCCTGGTTCCTGGTGAGTCCCTTGGCCCGGGCGGTCCGGACGAAGTCGGCATTGACGTTGTCCAGGAGGTACTGGCGTTGGGCAATCTGGTAGGACCCCCAGCCCACCAGCGTGATGGCAACAGTGGGGACGGCGTAGTGCGCCAGCATGTCGATGAACTGGGCCCAGCCCGGTTCCATCCCCGGGGTGGAAATGCCGGTGACAAAGAAGATGCGTTCGCCCACAGTCTCGTTGATGTTGATGGCGCCCAACTGCACCAGGAAGTAGGCAATAGGGGCCGGCACGATGTACGCAAGGTAGCTGTACGAGGTGATGACGCGGTCCTGGAACTTGTACTGCCGGGCGGCCGAATAGACGCCGAGGGCCACCCCAATCACCAGGGTGAGGATGATGGAGGCCAGGAAAAGGCGGGTGGAGATCCAGACGCGGTCCCCGAACTCCGCGTTGATGAAGGCGCCGTTGGGGCTGCGGCCCCAGTCCCAACGCGTGAGAATGGCAGTAAGCCATTCGACATAGCGTTCCCAGGGGCTGAGGTCGGGGTCGAGGCCCTTCAGGCGCATCGAGTTTGCCACCTGCTCCGGGGTGGGACGGGGAATCCGTTCCTGTTCAAGCAGCGCGGGCTTGAGGGAACTGACGGCAAGGAAATATCCCGCCGACGTTGTCAGGAAGATCATGAAGACGTACGTGATGCCGCGCTTGGCGAGGTACCTGAGCATGCCGCAGCTACTTCTGGATCGTCGCCGCCGGCAGCTGGACGGTCAGACACCGCGTCATCCGCAGGCGGGCCAGGCTGCTAGGCAAATCAACAATCACGTGCTGGATCCTTCCGTTTTCCCCTGATCAGCGGGGGGTTGCGCCGCCTCACCGGGTCCTTGCCAGCGGGTAGCTGGCGTCCCGCAGCCTTTCAGGCTTAGCCCTTGTGGACTATGTCGCGGGTCACATTCCAGAGGAAACTATCACAAGCCGGAACCGAAAATGCGGGCGAATGCCCGGAAAGCTACCCGCCCGTATCAGATCGTTATGAATACTTCTGTGAAGTTGGTGTGACTGGACACACATTCGGTGTGTGGCCTACTCTACGCGCCGCGGACCACCCGTGTGACAAGATCCCGCCAGGAAGCGGCAAGCCTGTCAGGCGTGATCCCGTGGACTTTGACAAGGCTTAACAGCCGCTCCGGATCTAGGGTGGCCGCCAGGGACCAGGCCATCAGCCAGGGGTCGGACCCAAAGCCTTCTTCCCGCAGGAGGATCTCGATATGGCGGTGCCACAGGACGGCGGCGGGGGCTTCAAAACGCCCGTGCGAGGCATGCTCGGCGGCCAGCACCAGGTCCCCGAACTCCATGACGTAGGAGATCCGCTCCACCCCGAAGGCGATGAGGCGTTCCAGCCCGGGCGCGCCGGGGCCCAGCGGTGGCGGCCCGAACATGAACCGGGACTGGAAGACGGCCTCGGACTCGCTCAGCAGCGTCAGCATCAGCCCTGCCCGGCTGCCGAACCGGCGGAAGACCGTGCCCTTGCCCACCCCGGCATGCTCGGCCAGCCGGTCCATGGTCAGCCCCTCCGCCCCGCAGTCAGCGATGAGCTCCCGGGCAGCAGCAAGGAGGCGCTCCCGGTTCCGTGCGGCGTCCCGGCGCTCTGCCGCCGTTCCCACCGGCAGGCCGGGCCGCGGCGGGATGGAACTCACATCCGACATTTCAGACCTCGGGAATTTTAAGCGGACCGTAGTCCGTTTAGATGGGTGAAGGCACTGACAAGCCTCAGCTTAGACCGGCCCGCGGCCCTCCCGCGGACCCAGACCCCAGGAGTTCCCATGACCAAGAGCACCGTCCTTACCCTCGTCGGCAGCCTCCGCGCCGAGTCCACTAACCAGAAGCTGGCCGAAGCCATCCAGCTGAACGCGCCGGAGCAGGTTGACGTGGTGATCCACGGGAACCTTGGCAACATCCCGTTCTACAACGAGGACATCGACGTCGAGGGCCAGGTCCCCGAGGCAGCGGCCGCCCTGCGCGCTGCGGCCAGTGAGGCAGACACGCTGCTGCTCGTCACTCCTGAGCACAACGGCACCGTTCCCGCCGCACTGAAGAACGCCATCGACTGGCTGTCCCGCCCGTTCGGCGCCGGCGCCCTCGCCGGCAAGCCCACCGCCGTCGTCGGCACCGCGTTCGGCCAGTACGGTGGGGTCTGGGCCCAGGACGAGGCCCGCAAGGCAGCAGGCATCGCCGGCGCGCAGATCCTCGAGGACGTCAAGCTCGCCGTGCCGGGATCCATGGTCCGCTTCGCCGAGGTCCACCCGAAAGACGACGCAGAGGTTGTGGAGCAGATCAAGGGCGTGTTCGACGCAATCACCGCGTCCCAGCCCGCGGCTTAGCCGCCGCCCCCGGTACCCGGCGCAGCCAACGCGCCGGGTACTGCTTTTTAAGCCCGCCCGGACGCCTGATCCCGGCGCCCGACCGCGCCAGTGCTGCTCTGGCTGCCGCACCCGATCGTTGCTACCGTGACCGCATGAGTCCCTCAAAGACCCCGGCCGAGATCCTCACCATCGCCGGGACCGAGGTCCGCATCTCGAGCCCGGACAAGGTGCTGTTTCCCGAACCCGGGCTGACGAAGCTCGACCTGGTGAGGTACTACCTGGCCGTCGCCGACGGGGCACTCCGCGGCGCCGGGGGCCGGCCGATGGTCCTCAAGCGCTTTCCCAAAGGCATCGACGCCGAGCCGTTTTTCCAGAAACGGGTGCCCGAAAACCACCCGGACTTCATCGACACCGCCACCCTGCACTACGCCTCGGGAACCTCAGCGGAAGAAGCCGTCATCCGGGACGCCGCCGGACTGGCCTGGGTGGTGAACCTCGGCTGCCTCGACCTGAACCCCCACCCCGTGCGCGCGGAGGACCTGGAACACCCCGACGAACTCCGGGTGGACCTCGATCCGATGCCGGGCGTGGAGTGGTCCCAGATCGTGGACGCCGCCTTTGTGGCGCGGGACGTGCTCGATGACGCCGGCCTGGTGGGGTGGCCGAAGACCAGCGGCTCGCGCGGCTTCACATCCTGGTGCGCATCGCGCCGCAGTGGACCTACCGGGAGGTCCGGCTCGCCGCCGAGACCCTTGCCCGCGAGGTGGAGAACCGCGCGCCCGGCCTTGCCACCGCACGGTGGTGGAAGGAGGAGCGCGGCGAGAGCGTGTTCGTTGACTTCAACCAGAACGCCAAGGACCGCACCGTGGCGTCCGCGTACTCAGTGCGGCCACTGCCCGACGCCCGGGTCTCCACCCCCCTGACCTGGGACGAGGTCCAGACCGCCAGGCCGGACCAGTTCACGGTGCCCACCGTGCCCCGGCGCTTCGCGGACATGGGCGACCCGCACGCCGGTATTGATGACGCGGCAGGCACCCTGGATGGACTCCTGAGACTGGCCGCGGAGCTCGGCCCTGCGGAAAAACCACCTCGCAGCGGCGACGGCTCCGGCCGCCGGCAGTCGGTGATGCCGCTCATTGAAGTTGCCCGGACCAGGACAAAGCCCGAAGCGGAAGCCGCCCTCGACGAATGGAAATCCCGGCACGCGGACCTTGTCCCGGCCCTGCATCCGGCCGATGTGCTGGTGGACGGAATGCGCGGATCGAGCTCGCTCTGGTACCGGGTGCGGGTGAACCTGCAGCACGTCCCAGAGGGCGAGCGTCCGCCGCAGGAGGACCTTATTGCCGATTACGATCCCTGGGCGGGTAAAGAGTGGCCGGCCCGGCCGACGTCCTGATGGCGGGCAGCGGCCGCGAACGTGGCGCAGGCCCGGCAGGCACTGCTCCCGTGATCAAGTCTTGTCCCAACCGGTACATTCCCGGCATTCCCGGGCCGGGGCGCCAGCCGTAACGTTAATCCACCAAACCGGAACGGGATTGCGGTGGAGGCATGCGGGCACGGGGGGCAGGAAAGCGCGGGGCAAGGCTGCGGATTACAGCAGCAGCCAGCCTGGCGCTTCCGCTGTGGCTCGGCGCCTGCGTGGCAGCGGCGCCCCCGGAGTCCACGCCCGCACCGTCCGCTCCGCTTGCCATCAGCAGAAGCACACCGGCCGCCCCGCCGCCCGTTACGCCCGCCCCACAACTGCAGGATCCCGCCCGAACGGAGGCGGCCGCTCCCCCTGCCCGATCGCTGAACCAGGCAACCGCCGGCTTCTCCGCCGGGGCCGGCGGGCCAAGCTCCCCGGCAGCGGATTCCTCCACGCCAAGTACCCCGGGTCCGCCCAACCCGGGCCCCATCACCGCAGCCCCCCAGGACCTTGGCGATGCTGCGGTGCTGCGGGCTTCCGACAAGCCCGGGCCCACCAACACTCGGGCCGCGCCGCACACGGTGACGGCGTACTACGTGCTCCTGGACGACGGCGGCCGGAACGGTGTGCGTTTTGGATGCAACGACAGCCTGGTGGGCGTCCCCCATGAAACTTCCGCTGCCGATGAGGCCCTTCCTGCCGCAGTCGGTGCGCTGCTTGACTCGCCAGGCAGCGCAGCGGTGGGGGCGCACGAACCCGATCTCTACAACGCCCTCGCCAGTTCGCGCCTGAAGTTCCTCTCGGGCAGCTTTGACGGGACCACGGTGACGGTCTACCTGGCCGGCTCCCTCCGCCCCGGCGGAGCGTGCGACCTCCCGCGCCTGGAAGCGCAGCTCACGCAAACAGCGGTGGCTGCCGTCGGTGCAATCCGGGCAGAAATCTACGTCAATGGCCTCACCCTCGCGGAAGTGCTGAGCCTCGATTAGCGGGCGCGGGCCTAAGCCTCCAGCTGTGGCTTATATATAAACAGGTGTTGCTTTTAGGGCAACACCTCGCTGTATCCTGAAGGTGTGAGCCACGAAACACTCGACGCCGCAGCAGGGACGCTGCCAGCAGAAGCCATTGATGCCATCGAGCGGGCGGCGACCTCCGCGCACCGCCACGAAGAACTCTTCTCGGAGCGGGCCGCGAATATCCGGCAGTCAGCAGTGCGGGACGTCTTCGACATCTCCCTGCGGCCGGGACTCGTCTCGCTCGCCGGCGGAAGCCCCTACCTGCAGTCCCTTCCGCTGGAACGCCTTGCCGCTACAGCCGCGAGGATCATCGCGGAGGACGGATTGACCGCCCTGCAGTACGGCAGTGGGCAGGGGTCGGAGGAACTCCGCACGCAGATCTGCGACGTGATGGCCGCGGAAGGCATCATGGACGCGCTTCCGCAGAACGTGGTCATCACCGCCGGTTCGCAGTCCGCCCAGGACGTGGCCACAAAAGTCTTCTGCAACCCCGGCGATGTGGTCCTGGTGGAGGATCCCACCTATGTGGGCGCCCTCAACACCTTCGAGGCATACCAGGTCCAGGTGGAAACCGTGGAGATGGACGACGACGGCCTGGTTCCGGAGCAGCTGGAGGCACGCATTGCCGCCCTTCAACTGGCCGGCAAGAACATCAAGTTCCTCTACACCATCCCCAACTTCAACAACCCTTCGGGAATTACATTGGCGGCGGACCGGCGCCAAAAGATCGTCGATATATGCCGCAATGCGAATATTCTAGTGGTGGAGGACAACCCCTACGGACTGCTGCGCTTCAGCGGTGAACCGCTGGCCCCACTGCGGGCTGCGAACCCGGACGACGTCATCTACATGGGGTCCTTCTCCAAGATTTTCGCCCCGGGCCTGCGGATCGGCTGGGCGCTCGTCCCGGAACACCTCCAGCGCCGCTACTACCTGGCAGCCGAGGCCGTAACGCTCTGCCCGCCGGCCTTCAACCAGATGCTGGTCTCGGCCTACCTCCGCGACTACGACTGGAAGGGCCAGATCGAAACGTACCGCGGGCTGTATGCCGAGCGCTGCGCCGCACTGCTGGCAGCCCTGGAGGAACACATGCCACCGGGCACCACGTGGACCCGTCCGGAAGGCGGCTTCTTCGTGTGGGTGACCCTCCCCGAGGGTGTGGACACCTACCCTCTGCTGCGCAAGGCGATCGACGCCGGCGTCGTGTTCATCCCGGGAGCCGCCTTCACGCCGTCGGACGATCCTTCCAACAAGCTGCGCCTCGCCTTCAGCGCCGTCCCGCCCGAGGCCATCACCGAAGGGGTACGCCGCCTTGCGCCGGTGCTTCAGCAAGCCATCGCCGCGCTGTAGCCTTGGCCTGACCAGCGCTACTGAAACCAAGCAAAGGAGCACACATGAGCGGAATCATCGTTGTAGGGGTTGACGGCAGCGCAACTGCCAAGAAGGCAGCCGAATCGGCCCGCGACCTCGCAGCAGCCCTTGGCGCCTCGCTCCACGTGGTGTCCGCCTTCGACAGCGACCGCACCGAGGTGTTCGGCAGCGGCAGTGACCGTTGGATCGTATCCGACGCCGATGCAGCGGAGCATGTGGCGCGGACAGTTGCGGAATCGCTGGGCAGGGACATCAAGGTCACTTACTCCGCCGCCCGCGGCAGGCCGGCCGACGCCCTCATCAAGGAAGCCCTGCGGATGGACGCACGGATCATCGTGGTGGGAAACCGCAGGATGCACGGCATCGGGCGCGTGCTTGGCAGCGTTGCCAACAGCGTGGCCCACAACGCGCCCTGCGACGTCTACATCGCCAATACGTACGACGCCGAGTAGCAGACTTTACGGACACCATGCGGAAGGCGCGCCCCGCATGGTGTCCGTTCTCACGCCCAAAAACGCGTTCCCGGCTCCGCCCCGGCGATAAAATTGGAGGAGCCCCCAACGGTGCGGACACCCAGCATCCACCACCATCAAGGGGCCCCATTGATCACCCTCCAGCGCCGCCAGCTTGCCGGCCACGATATCCTCCTCGCCCGCCATGGCAACCACATCTGCTCCATGCGCGTTGACCGCAGCAACGACCGGGTCGTGGCTTTACTGGATGATGGCAGCATGGACAGCGCCCCCAACCTCATCGCGCCGGGGATCAAGCTCCCCGAGACGGTGGGCAGCGTGCTGCGGGAGGACTGGAAGCTCCTGACGGCCTGGGGCGGGATGGCAGCGGCCATGGCTGTCCTCATGACGGGCGCTGCCGTGGCCCTGGGTACCACCGCGGACCCCGCCACCCTTGAGATGCTGACCGCATACACTGCCTACTGAGACCGGCTAAGCCACCATCCGGCCCTGGAGGGCCCACCAGATCCCGGCCATCACCACGCCGCCGAAGAGCGAACCGGCGATCACCTGCGCCACGGTGTGGGCGCGCAGCACCACCCTGGACCAGCCGACGGCGGGTATCAGGAGCAGCAGCGGAAGCCACGCCGGGCCAAGCATGAGCACGCTGATCACTGCCGCCGAGGACATCGCCGCTGCATGCCCGCTGATCTTCCAGAACGGGCTGACTCCCGCCAGCACCACTACGCCCGCCACCACGGCGAGGACCATCACCACCACACTTTGCGGGGCACCCGCTGCCGCCAGCACCAGGAGCCCGGCCAGGATGGAAGCCAGCGCCATCAGCAGCACGGGGGCACGCTGCCGGCGGTCGCTGACATGGTGGTCAGTGACTTTCCCCCGCCGTACCAGCATCAGCAGCAGGAACAGCGGAAGCACGCAGACGAACAGGGCGGCCAGCGCACCGTACCCCATTGTTCCGGGAAAGCCGGGCTGCGTTATGGGACTGAGCAGCAGCTGGATGCTGACTACCACGGGCGGCTGGAATACCTCCGTCACCCACCGCGCGGCCCTGTTCTTCACCCGGAGGGTGCTGCCGTTGATTGCCAGTGTCCTGTCCTAGTCGAGGAGGAGCGCAGGCTCTTCCAGGATGGCGGCGACGTCGGCCATGAAGCGCGCGGACAGGTCGCCGTCCACCACGCGGTGGTCGAACGATCCGCCCAGCGTGGTGATCCAGCGGGGGATGACTTCCCCGTCAAGGACCCACGGCTTCTGCTTGATGGTTCCGAAGGCCACGATGGCAACCTCGCCGGGGTTGATGATGGGTGTGCCGGTATCGATCCCCAGGGCTCCGATGTTGGTGATGGTCAGCGTGCCGCCCTGCATTTCGGCGGGCTTCGTCTTGCCGGACCGGGCGGTAACGGCCAGGTTGTTGAGCGCCAGCGCCAGTTCCTTCAGGGAGAGGTCCTGGGCGTTCTTGATGTTCGGCACCATCAGCCCGCGCGGTGTGGCCGCTGCAATGCCCAGGTTCATGTAGTGCTTGACCTGGATCTCCGCTCCGTCGGTTCCGTCGGCGTTGTCCACCCACGTGGCATTGACGCTGGGGTTCCGGGCGGCCGCCCAGATCACTGCTTTGGCCAGGATGAGCAGCGGCGAAACCTTGATGCCTTCGAAGTCCCGGGACGCTTTGAGCCTCTTGACGAACTCCATGGTGCGGCTGGCGTCCACATCCACAAAGATGCTGACGTGCGGTGCCGCGAACGCGGAATCCACCATGGCTTTTGCGGTGGCCTTCCGGACGCCCTTGACGGGAATACGCTCGATGCGCTGGTCCTGCGGCTTGCCCGCCTTGCCCCAGAACCCGTCAGCCTTGTCCAGTTCCGCGTCCCGCTGGGCCTGGTAGCTCACCAGGTCCTCGCGGGTCACCTCGCCGCGGGATCCCGTGGCCACCACGTCTGCCAGGTCGATGCCCAGGTCGCGGGCGATTTTGCGGACGGGGGGCTTTGCGAGCACGCGGTTGACCAGGCCGGTGATGGTGCCGCCCAAGGTGGGACGGTTGTCGACGTCGGCGGCCGGGCTTGTTGCCGGGCCCGGATCCTGGGTCACTTCGGCCGGCGAATGGGGCTGGACGGGCTCCACTTCCGGGGCGTTGGGCGACAGGGCAGAGGCGGGGGACGTCCTCCGCGGCCGGCGTTTGATGGCGTCGGCCTTGGGGCCGGAGCCCACGAGGGGCCCTCCCGCCAGGGCACTTTCCGTGGCCTGGGCACTGTCTGCTGTGCCGCCGTCGGACGCTGGAAGCTTGCCGTAGAGCGGCTGCGCGGGAGCCTCAGGCGCCCGGACATCCGCAGGGGTGGGGTCTCCGGACAGGTCGTCGCTGACGCTGATGATGGCGGTGCCGACGTCGATGGTCACCCCTTCCGGGACCAGCAGGTCAGTGACGGTCCCGGCGAAGGGCGAGGGAAGTTCCACAAGGGACTTGGCCGTCTCGATCTCGCAGAGGACGTCGTTGATGGCGACGGCGTCGCCCGGCTTGACCTTCCAGGAGACGATTTCGGCCTCGGTGAGCCCTTCGCCGACGTCAGGCAGGTTGAACTTGTTGAGAGTCATGGTGTCCTCGGTTGGGAAGCCTCAGTAGGAAAGGGCGCGGTCCAGCGCCTCCAGGATGCGGTCGATGTCCGGAAGGTAGTCTTCCTCCACCTTGGCAACCGGGTAGGGCATGTGGAAGCCGCCTACCCGGATGACCGGCGCCTCGAGCGAGTGGAAGGCCCGCTCACTGATCCGGGCAGCGATCTCTCCGCCGATTCCGCCGAAGGTGGGCGCCTCATGGGCCACCACCAGCCGCCCGGTTTTTTGCACGGAGGCTGTGACGGTGTCGAAGTCCAGCGGGGAGATGGACCGCAGGTCGATCACCTCCACGCTCCGGCCGTCCTCCTCCGCGGCGTTCGCGGCCGCCAGCGCAACCGGCACCAGGGGGCCGTATGCCACGACGGTGGCGTCTGTCCCCTCGCGGAGGACGTGCGCCTTGAAGGGATCCTCTGCCCGGCCCGGCGCGGCGGTGTCCACCTCACCCTTGAGCCAGTAGCGGCGCTTGGGCTCGAAAATGATCACCGGATCCTGGCATTCCACGGCCTGCTGGACCATCCAGTAGGCGTCATGAGCGTTGGAGGGAGTGATGATGCGCAGGCCGGCAGTGTGGGCAAACAGCGCCTCCGGCGATTCGGAGTGGTGCTCAACGGAACCGATACCGCCGCCATAGGGGATGCGGATAACTACCGGGACCGTGAGGTTGCCATTGCTGCGCGCATGCATCTTGGCCAATTGCGTGGTGATCTGGTTGAAGCCGGGGAAGACAAACCCGTCGAACTGGATTTCGCAGACCGGCCGGTACCCGCGGAGCGCAAGGCCAATAGCGGTTCCGATGATCCCGGATTCAGCCAGCGGCGTGTCAACCACCCGGTCGGGGCCGAACTCGCCGATCAAGCCGTCCGTGACGCGGTAGACACCGCCCAGCGGGCCAATGTCCTCCCCCATCAGCAGGGACTTTGGATTGCTGGCGAGTGTCTCGCGCAGGCCCTCGTTGATGGCCTTGGCGATGGTCATGGTTGTCATCAGTGGCCTGCCTTTGCTGCGGGCTGTCCGGAAGATCCGGCCGGCAGGTCTCCGCCTTCGAACCCTGCGGTGTATTCCTCAAACCATGCGAGCTCCTCCGCCACCAGGGGATGAGCCTCGGCGTAGGTGTTGGCGAACGCGGAGCGGATGTCCGGGGTTTCAAGGTCATGGGTGGTGCGGCGGACGTACGCGGCGAGTTCATCGCCGTCGGCCTTGACCTTGGCGAAGAACGCGTCGTCGGCCAGGCCTTCGGCGCGCAGGTACTTTTCCACGCGGGCCAGGGGGTCCTTTGCCCGCCACGCGTCTTCCTCGGCGGACTGGCGGTACTTTGTGGGGTCGTCCGCGGTGGTGTGGGCGCCCACCCGGTAGGTGAAGGCCTCGATCAGGACCGGGCCCTTGCCCTGGCGTGCGTGTTCCAGCGCCCATTCGGTGACGGCGTGGACGGCGATGACGTCGTTGCCGTCAACCCTGATCCCCGGGAAGCCGTAGCCCTTGGCGCGGTTGGACAGCGGCACGCGGGTCTGGACGTTGGTGGGGACGGAGATGGCCCAGTGGTTGTTCTGGCAGAAGAACACCACGGGCGCGTTGTAGGAGGAGGCGAAGACCATTGACTCGTGGACGTCACCCTCGGAGCTTGCACCGTCACCGAAGTAGGCGATGACCGCGGCTTCCTCCCCGCTGCCGTGCGCTGCCGAAAGTTTCTGGTCGCGCTGGATGCCCATTGCATAGCCGACGGCGTGGAGCGTCTGGGCGGCCAGGACCAGGGTGTAGAGGTGGAAGTTCGTGTCCTTGGGGTTCCAGCCGCCGTTCGACACTCCGCGGAACTGCCGGAGGAGTTCGGCAAGGTCCACGTTGCGGGTGTAGGCGACGCCGTGCTCACGGTAGGTGGGGAAGATGTAGTCCTGCGGCCGGCTGGCCCTGCCGGAGCCGATCTGCGCGGCTTCCTGGCCGGTCAGCGGGACCCAGAGCGCGAGCTGTCCCTGCCGCTGCAGCGCAGTAGCTTCCACGTCGAAGCGCCGGATGGCGGCCATGTCCGCGTAGAGGCCGCGAAGAACCTCGGGGGTAACCTTCTCCGCGTACTCGGTGAAGACGGGGTCGAAACCGAGCTTCCCGTCGGGGCCCAGGAGCTGGACCATCTGCGCGGGGGGCTCGCCCATGACCGCCTCGGCATCAGCCTCACGCTGGTCGTCTACCGCTGTTCCGTCGAACTCGGTGGAAGGCAGATGTGTGCCCATACCGTCTCCTCGCTTGCCGCATGCGGATGCAGTGCAATGTCGCTGGGATATATGCCTCAAGAGGAATAGATTCCCGGCGCGGCATATATATTGCTTTACTGATCCTAACTTTATCTTCAGTAGGTACGCGCCGAGCTACTTGTTAAGCGCTAGGAAGCCCGTGGCGCGTTTGTATAGTTCGCACACAGCTGGAGGAACCTGGTGTTGGCCTCCACCTCGCCGATGCTCACCCGTACCCCTTCGCCGGGGAACGCCCGCACTGACAGCGCCTGGGCGCCCGCAAGTTCAGCAAATCCGGCGCTGTGTTCGCCCAGGTCCAGCCACACGAAGTTTCCCTGCGCATCAGGAACAGCCCAGCCAAGGCTCCGCAGCCCTGCCGTGACACGCTCGCGTTCGTCCACCAGGCTTTGTACCCTTTCTACAACCTGGGGGTAGTTCTGCAGCGAAACAATAGCGGCCTTCTCGGCAATCTGGGACACGGCAAAGGGCGTTGCTGCGACCCTGAGGTGCTGCGTCAGCGCGGGGTTGGACACGCTGTAGCCAACCCTGAGCCCGGCCAGGCCATGTGCTTTCGAGAACGTACGGAGCACCACCACATTGGGATATTTGCGGTACATGGCGATCCCGTCCACGGCACCTTCAGCCCTGACGAATTCCTGGTAGGCCTCATCGATCACCACCACCACGTGCGGTGGGACGCGCCTGATGAAATCCTCTGTTTCGGCAGTGCCCAGGACGGGTCCGGTGGGATTGTTGGGCGTGCACAGGAGGACCATTTTGGTCCGGGCGGTCACGGCAGCCGCCATGGCCCGGAGGTCATGCCTGCCGTCGGCAGTAACGGGAACGCGCACGCTTTCGGCCCCGGCGAGCCCCACGCTGATCGGGTACGCCTCAAAGGAGCGCCAGGCGTAGACCACTTCGTCCGGCGTCCCGTCGTCGTTCCGTCCGGCAAACGTGGCCAGCAGCTGGTTCAGTGCGCCCAGGCTGCCCGCGCCGGTGACGATGTCCTCGGCGGGCACGCCCAGGAAGCCGGACAACTCCGCACGCAGCCTGCTGCTGAGCGGATCGGGGTACCGGTTGAAGTCGGCCTGGTGCGCTATGGCCTCAAGGACGGCAGGAAGCGGGGGCAGCGGATTTTCATTGGAGGACAGCTTGTAGCTGGCCATCCCGTCAACGGCGGCGGGTGGCTTCCCAGCGGCATAGCGGGGCAGGCCAGCCACCACGGGACGGGGCTGGACACCACCCGTGAGGGTCTCAGAAGACGTCATGCAGACCAGCCTACTTCCCGTGCTGCAGGAGGGAAGCAGGCTGGTCACACGCTGTTGGCCTAGGCGCCGGACGGTGCTGCGGTGCTGTCCGCCCTGGTGCCTGCCAGCTGCGGCGCCCAGCCGTCTGCGCCGCGCAGGTAGGCCTCCAGCGTGTACTCCCCGGCCAGGGCCGGGTCGAGCTGGGGCCGGGTGGGGGCCACCCGTGATCCGGGGCCGTTGTTGTTGAGTTCGTGGAACCGCGCTTCCTGCCAGGAGAACCCGCTCATATCCGTCCAGGGCGTGCCGGAGATGTGGGCACCTAGCCAGGAGTCCCTGATGAGCACCTGGGCAATCGCCTCCACGTCGCCGCTCGGGTGCCAGGGGCGGCCCAAGTGAACCGTGCCGGCCGCGGCATCCGAGACGAACCGGCAGCCGGTGAACAGGTAGCCGTGTTTGATCTGGATGTTGAGGCTGCCGGCCGACACGTAGCCGTTGTTGCTGTCAGACCCCCGGTCCAGGGACCGGATCTCGCAGCCGGAAAACACCGCCGTTCCCCGGCCGAAGATGAAGTCCACGTCCCCTTCCACGTAGCAGTGATTGAAGAAGAACCGTGACTGCACCCCCCGGGAAGGCGAATCAACCAGCAGGGTGTCCTGGTTCCCCAGGCACCGGACATTGCGCAGGACGGCCCGGTCTCCTGTCAGGAAGAGGGCCACCGCCTGCCGGTTCTTCATCTCCTGGTTGGCGGCCTCGTCGAAGTCGTTGCTGAACGTGAGGTTCGCGGCTGCGAAGTCCGGTCCGTCAATCCGCACGCTGGCGCTTCCACCCGTGCCATAAGGTCCGGTGCCGTCAGGTTTCGGAGTGCCGGAGGCGTTGTTGTAGACCAGCACAACATCCTCGGCCCTCTCCCCCAGACCAATGAACGAAATCCTTGGCTTGTTGGCCGGCACCCTGATGAGTTCCCGGTAGGTTCCGGGAGCGATGCGTATCTGCGTGCGGTGGGTGCTTCCGGCCGGCACGGCGTCCACGGCGGCCTGCACTGTCCGGAACACGGATCCTGCCCCGACCTCCAGGACCACGGGCTTGTCGATGGGACGTTCGCTGGGCCAGTGGATTCCGTCAAGGGGGTCCAGCTGGGCATCAACATGCTGGAAGTATCCCGGCGGGCCTGCCTGCTGCGCCTGCAGCTCCGAGGCCACCAGCCGGGCCACGGCAAGGGCACCTTCCGCCTGGAAGTGGGTGTTGTCCGCCACGCCCTCCGGGTACTGCGGATAGTGGCCGGGCGACGCGTAAAGGAAGTGCGACTTCGTCCCTTCCGGGCCGAGCTTCTGCCACAGGTCCTTGGAGGAGGCGGTGAGATCCACGAGGGGCGTCCCCGTCGCAGCGGCAAGCTCCCGGACAGCCTGGGGGTAGGCGCCGTGCGAATCCTGGGCAACGCCGAGGGCGCTGAACCGCCGGCGTTCCACCGGTGTGACCAGCACGGCTTTTGCGCCGCGGACCCTGGCACTGTCGATGTACTTCTGCAGGTATTCCTTGAACGTGGTCTGGGGGTCTGTGCCCCTGGCCGGGTCCTGGACCTTTTCGTCATTGTGCCCGAAGGAAATCAGCAGGTAATCCCCCGGCTGGAGCATGGCCGCCACCTCATCGAGGAGGCCGGCGTCGGCGAAACTCTTGGACGAAGCGCCGGACCATGCGTAGTCGAATACCCCTGCCTGCGGCCCCAGCAGCAGGGGGAGCGCCTGGCCCCAGCCTGCGCGGGGCCGTTCCGACTGCTGGTAGGCCGACGAGGTTGAGTCCCCCACCACGAAGATCACCGGACGGGTCCGGTCCTGCGGGGACGCATTGGCGGGGCGGACGGCGGCCTGCGAGCGCGCAGCGCCCGGTCCGGAGAGTCCCGCCGCGGCCGTCGCTGCTCCAGCCGCAACAGCAGCCAGGATGGAACGGCGGCTGGGTTTGAGGCGGCGCATCAGTTGGCCGCCCCTGCCGTAAAGACGGGCCCGACGGCGTCCGCGAGGAGGGCGGGAACGGCCTGGGCGGCGTTCACATGGGTCCGCAGCACCGGCGTCCAGCTGTCGTCGGCACCCAGCTGCCGGTCCGCCGGAGCAGCTGCGTTGTAGGCTGCCCGGAGATCGACGATTTTGCCGTTGACCGCGTTCCCGGTGGTGGCGATGACCTTGCCCTTGAAATATGCGATGAGCGAGGCGACTGGGGTACCTGCGGGAAGGGTAAAAGCGTTTGCCTCGGCGTAGAGGTGCGATTCCACCCCTGCCCCAAAGGTATATCCGTAGGGGACGTCGGAGTCAGCGGAGGTCTTGAAGTGGTTGTTATAGACGTCCACCTGGCCGTAGCGGACCCGCGGTGCCCGCTGGCCCACGTTCTCAAACACGTTGTGGTGGATTGTTACGCGCAGCTTGCCGGCGTCACCCCGGTTGGTGGAATCCGTGGATCCGATGAGCAGGAGCTTGTCATGGTCGGAGAACCGGTTGTAGGACATGGTGACGAGGTCCGAGCCATTGGTGACGTCAACCGCTCCGTCATGGACCTGGTAGGGCCGGCCGAAGTAGCTGGGCTGGGCGCTGTCCAGGTTGGGGGCGTCGGTGAAGTGGGAATGGTCAACCCAGACGTTGGTGGAACCGTTAATGATCTGCAGCAGGTCATACTCACTGTTCCAGTTGCCGGTGGTGCCGTCGGTCGGATCCCAGGCCGGAAAGCAGTCGGCGGCATCGCGCACGGTGAGGTTCCGGAAAATCACGTTTCCGGCGCGGTTGATCCGCAGTGCTGCACCCGTGATGCTGCTGTCCGGGCCGGCGCCCACAATGGTGGTGTTGCTGGGGATGTCCCAGCGGATGTTGGCAGCCTGCTTGGCCGCTGCTGCGCGCCGCGCAGTTTCCTGGGCGCCCTCAGGTTCCCTGGTTGTCCCATACCGGGCGGGATCAAAATCGTAAAGGTACTGCGCCAGGGAATAGCCGGTGCCACTGGCATAGTCTTCACAGCTGAGCGGAGAGCCGCTCGCGTCCACGTTGGCCGCGATGTCCCCGTGGACCCGGATGATCTTCGGGTCCGCGCCGCCACTTGCGAAGGCGGCCAGGAGTTCGGTTTTGCTGGAAACGTCGTACACGCGGTCAGCGCCGGCGGCGGACCCGCCGGTGGTGCCGGCACCCGCCGCCGCCCAGCCGTCGTTTTCCGGCAGTACCTGGCGTTCGAGCGGCTGCCGGGCCGTCTGGGCTGTTGGGTCCGCCTGCGGCGCGGGCGATGCCAACGCGGGGGCTGGCGCTGCGAGCAGTGAAACGGCAAGGGCCGCCACCACAGACACGGGTGTTAGGGGCTTCTTATGACGCATGATCTCTCTTCCTCCATTGGAATGAACCACGCTTCGGCGCAGGCGACGGCCTGCACGTCGGAAAGCGATTTCTCTACTATGAGAAACCGCTTTCCGAATGTCAAGGCTTCAGTCGGAGATTGACAAGATCCATTGCACCGATGTCATACCGGAAGCAAACGTGTGACACCCGCCGAAGGAGGCGGGTGCCGCCGGGCCGACTCCGGCCGACTGCCCAATCGAACCGTCTCCTGCACCTGGCTCACAGGCAGGTGTGAAAGCATGGGCGCATGCTCTCTTTCATTGGCCGGGTCCTCATCAACGGGTTGGCGCTGTGGATTGCAAGCTGGATCCTTCCCGGGCTGGAAATCTCCACATCGGCAACAACAGACGCGGTAGCCCAGACGGGTGTCTCGCAGGGAACGGATGTGGCCGGCACGGCTTTGGCGTATGTGTTCATCGGCCTGATCTTTGGTTTGGTGAATGCGTTCATCCGCCCGCTGGTGAGCTTCCTGTCCCTTCCGATCACCATCCTCACGCTGGGCCTCTTCACCATCGTCATCAGCGCCGCCATGCTGTACCTGACCTCCTGGATCAGCAGTTTCACGCCGGTGCACTTCACCATCGATTCGTTCTTCTGGACGGCCGTGTTCGCTGCCATCATCATCACCCTGATCTCGCTGGTGGCAGGCCGGATCACCGGAGTCCGCCGCTAGCAGACCGGCCTACCGCCCGCCATGCCCGCGTTCCCGCCGGCGGAGGTCCGCGGCGTGGAGATGTGATGCAGGCGCCGGTGTCCGTGCCAGGGAAAACCGCATGGCCGTTGCTGTGCCCCCGGCGCCCAGGACAGCGCCCAGCGCCGCAGTGGACTGCACCAGTGAAGGGTCGTCGCTTGCTGAGACCAGCCGGGCGCCGTCCTGGTACGTAGTGAGGGTGTGGCCGGTACCGAGGCCGCCCTCCCCCTCCGCTGCCCTCGGGGCATGGCCCATGGACACGGTGACACGGTCCTTTGTGTCCGGATTGGGTGCACCGTCGGAGCCGGGCACCCAGTCTGCGCGATGCTCGAGGTGAAGAGACTGCACCCCCGGCGCGGCGTTGATCCCTGCGACGGGGGAACCCGCCGTCAGGACGTACCTCAGGTCATATTGCCGGAGAAACCTGGGATCTGCAGCCAGGTTCATGGCGTGAATCCCACCTTGGCTGTATCCCACGGCAACCACCGGGTCTCCCTGCCCGGCACCTGCGGCATTCAAAGCCTGCAGGGCCGCCATGTTCATTTCGTCAGAGTCGTAGAGCATCGCTTCACCCACCCCTACCTCGTCCAGGGGGTTGTTGCCGCCGGCGCTCAGTAGTTCCGGCTGCGTGCCCGGAATCACCACCACATAGGCACTTTTTCCTCCCCCGTGGACCTGGATGACCTCGATGAATCCCGGGCCGCGGGCATCGATGAGCCGGATGCGCTCCAGCAGGCCGGCCGGGGAGGAATCGAGATCAATGGAAACCGTCTCTTGGCGGTCCAGAACGAGGGGACGGTTGAACGCGCCCGCGTCCTCCAGCACCTCCCACGGCCAGGGTTCCTTTTCAATGCGCTTCTTCACTCCCGGGGCATCGAGCCCGAGGGACGCGACGAGTGTTTCCATCGTTCTCTCGTCAGCGGCGCCTGTGACGGACACGTTCACAAGAGCATTGCCGAGGTCTCCAATGCCCATCATCCCAAGGGACCGCTCAGCGGCTGCCCTTGCCTCCGCCATTTCGTACTCCTGCCTGCACGCCCGGACCTGGCTGCTGATGCGCTGGAGTTCGGTCCGCACGGCCTGGAGGCTCCGCTCTGACTCGCCCACCGCGCTCAGGGCCATGGTCCCGGTCCACCGGGGCTGGTCCTGGAACGGAATAAGCTCTTCCCAGATGCGGCGGACCTCGGCCTCCACCCCGGCAAGCCGTCCCGCCAGGGCATCCACTTTTTCCGCACCCGCGGCCAGCTCCTCCAGCTGGAAGCTGATGCCGCCCACCCCGCCCCGGATTGTGAGGGGGCCGTCCTGTTCCGGGCCGGTAACCCGGACAGGGCCGCCGGTGCCGGACGGCGTGGCCTCGGCCACCTAGAACCTGCCGCCGTAGGAGCAGCCGGCAACCAGGGTCTCCCGGCTGTGCCGTTCCACGGCTGCCTTTGCTTCCATCAATGATTCGAGGGCGCGCCGCAGGGCCGACGCCTGCAGAGCCACGGTGTCCCGGTAGGCCCGCCCTGCCGGCGACTCCCACTGCAGGAGCTGGATGTCCCTGAATCCCGCAAGCACTTCCTCTCCCCGAACCACGCAGGCCGCCACACGAGCAGCCAGCTGGTCCACCTGGGAAACCCGGCGCAAGTCGGCCTGCAGGTCCGCCCCTGCCAGCTCACTGCTCACCCTTCCGCCCCACGGACGCCCCGCACCGCCGCCAGTCCCGTTCCCATCCCTCAGCTTCCCCTTCCATGCCGCCCCACTTCCGTAGCACCCCGCCAAGACACACCGCCCGGCCCTCTTCCCTACCCCGACGCTACGAAAGGACTGTCCCGGGCTGTAGGGCCGCCGTCGGCTATGTGGACAAGTAACGTGCAGGCCGCCGCTTAAGGGGCCGCCGGAGTTCGTGAAAGAATCAGCACATGCCTGAAACTGCCGCCACAGCTGACACCCGTACGCCCTCAGGACGCCTGGCCCTTGCCGCGTCCCCGGAAAAGATTGCGATCGGCCCGCTGGACGGCCGCTACCAGTCAGCCGTCGCGCCCCTGGTGGACTACCTCTCCGAGGCGGCTCTCAACCGTGACCGTGTGGCTGTGGAAGTTGAATGGCTGATCCACCTCACCAGCAACAACGTCCTTCCGGGTGCCGGGCCGCTGACCTCTGCACAGCAGGACCAGCTGCGGGCCATCGTGACCGAATTCGACGCAGGCTCGGTGGCCGAACTCGCGGATATCGAAGCCGTCACGGTCCACGACGTCAAGGCCGTGGAGTACTACATCGGCCGCCGCCTGCCCGCCATCGGCATCGAAAACCTGACCGCCCTGGTCCACTTCGGCTGCACCTCCGAGGACATCAACAACCTCTCCTACGCGCTCGGCGTCAAGGGCTCTGTGGAGGACGTGTGGCTGCCCGCCGCGCGCGCCCTGGTGGCCCAGATCAGCAGGATGGCGGAGGACAACCGCGCCGTCCCCATGCTGTCCCGCACGCACGGCCAGCCCGCGACGCCCACCACCCTGGGCAAGGAACTTGCGGTCATCGCGCACCGCCTGACCCGCCAGCTGGACCGGATCGCCCGGACGGAGTACCTGGGCAAGATCAACGGCGCCACCGGCACCTACGCCGCCCATGTGGCATCCGTGCCCAGCGCCGACTGGCAGCAGGTGTCCAAGTCCTTCGTCGAGGGACTGGGGCTGACCTGGAACCCGCTCACCACCCAGATCGAAAGCCACGACTGGCAGGCGGAACTGTACGCCGACGTCGCGCGTTTCAACCGGATCCTGCACAACGTCTGCACGGACATCTGGAGCTATATCTCCATCGGCTACTTCGCGCAGATCCCGGTTGCGGGTGCCACCGGCTCCTCCACCATGCCGCACAAGGTCAACCCGATCCGCTTCGAGAACGCGGAGGCCAACCTCGAAATCTCGTGCGGGCTGCTGGACGTCCTGGGTTCCACGCTGGTGACGTCCCGCTGGCAGCGGGACCTCACCGACTCCTCCAGCCAGCGAAACATCGGCGTGGCATTCGGCCACTCACTGCTGGCAATCTCGAACGTTGCCAAGGGCCTGGACCGCCTGGATGTGGCTGAGGATGTGCTGGCCGGAGACCTGGACACCAACTGGGAAGTCCTGGGTGAAGCCATCCAGATGGTCATGCGCGCAGAAGCGATTGCCGGCGTCGAAGGCATGGAAAACCCCTACGAGCGCCTCAAGGACCTTACCCGCGGCCAGCGGGTGGACGCCGGCCGCATGCAGGAATTCGTGCAGAGCCTGGGCCTGTCACCTGAAGCCGAGGCCCGGCTGCTGGCGCTGACGCCCGGCAAGTACACCGGCATCGCGGACCAGCTGGTGGACCACCTGAAGTAGCTCCCGCTCCCGTTCCGCGGACGGTACGGCAGTAAAGTACGACGGCGGCGCCGGGCTCCCAAGGGGTCCGGCGCCTTCTGTTGCGGTCACCCGGCCGTGCCGGGAGTGCGAAACTGGAAGCATGAAGTTGCTGCTCATCCGCCACGGACAGACCCCCGGTAACGTGCTCGGCCAGCTGGACACTGAGCACCCGGGGCCCGGCCTTACAGAACTGGGTGAACGCCAGGCCGAGGCAATGGCCCGCTCGCTGGCGAACGAACCCATCGGCGCCCTGTATGCGTCCACACTGATCAGGACGCAGATCACCGCCGCACCGTTGGGCCGGGTGCACAGTCTGGAGGTCGAGGTGCTGGACGGCCTGCACGAGATTGAAGCCGGGTCCCTGGAGAAACTGACGGACGAGGAGTCCCACAAGCGCTACATGGGAACGGTCTTCGCCTGGGCGGCAGGGGACCTGGACCGGAGGATGCCGGCCGGCCCTGACGGCCATACCTTCTTTGAACGCTTTGACGCCGCCATCCGCCGGGTGGTTGAACAGGCGCTCGACCACCGGCATGAGGCGGCGGCCGTCGTGAGCCACGGCGCAGCCATCCGGACCTGGGCGGGGCGCCGGGCGGAGGATGCGGACCATGAGTTCGCGGCCCGGCATGTGCTGGCCAACACCGGAATCGTGGCGCTGGAAGGCGACCCGGACCGCGGCTGGAAACTGCTCCACTGGGACGGCAGCCCGGTAGGCGGACTCGCCCTGGCTGATCCAACTGCGGAGGACCCCACCGGGCAGGACACCGCCGGGGCTTAGGTCAGCTGCCGGATCCGGCGGGCGGGAAAAACCGCCATTCTGCGGCAGGGGCTGCTGGCTTCGTCCACAGGTACGGGCACGAGCCCCGCGGCCATGCCTGCGGCCTCCGCCGCCGTCGGCCGTTCCGCACTGTCCATGGCCGTCAGGGACCGGAGGAAGGAAGACCACCCTGGACCCAGGGAGTCCGGCACCTGGGGACTGCGAAGGGTCCTGGCCACGAGCGACTCGATGGCCGTCCCGGGAAACGCCTTGGATCCGGTGAGGAGTTCCAGGAGGACCAAACCCATCGCATAGACGTCCCAGGAAGGACAGACGGGACCTCCCGAGGCCTGTTCCGGGCTCATGTAGTGCACGGTTCCTGAGGAAACCCCTGGTTCCGCAGGTGAGCCGGCAGCCGCCACGATGCCGAAATCCACGATGCGCACCGGGCTCCGCCGCAGCCCGCTCAGCATCAGGTTGGCGGGTTTGATATCCCGGTGGACCAGCCCTTCTCCATGGAGATGGGCCAGGGCCTCGAAGAGCCCCCGCGCCCAGCCGGCTATGGCGTCGGGATGGTGCCGGCTGCTACGGGCGGCCTCCGAGAGGCTCGGGCCCAGGGCCAGCTCCTCCACCAGGAACGGCCGCCCGGCCAGCGGCGTTCCGCTGGGGACTACGCCCAGTCCGATATACCTGACAATCGAGGGGTGGCTGAGGGCAGCCAGGACGGCGGCCTCACTGCTGATCCGCTCGAAATGCTTCACGGAATCGTCCACCGCCACTTTGACGGCCACATCCGGTCCGCCGTCAAGGTCGGCGGCCCGGAAAACCTGGGCCAGTGTGCCGCGGCCCAGGAGGTCCTTGAACTGGTAGCGGCCGGCCACCACGGCCCCGCCGGGGGTGAGCGCACCAGGCGGCTGCCTGTGCGCCGGGGACGGGATGCTCACGCTGAGAGGGCAGCGGAGTGCGGCGCATCCTGCACAGCGGCACCGGCCCGGGATGCGCGGGCGTAGGGGGACCGGATCCATGCGTCCAACTGGAAGCCGCACCCGCAGCGCCACACGGGCGGAAGCTGGACGGGACCGCCGCCCTCAGGTTCAAACGAGTAGCCGACGGCGGCCGGCCCCACGGCGGGGGTGACGAGGTCCATGGCCGTTCCGCAATGGAGGGCAGCGCCGCTGCCAGTGCCGTCCGACGGACACGGTGCGCTGGAGTCAGGGTTGGATGCAGGGGAATCCAGGGGCAAAAGCTCAGTAAAGGTAACCAACACGCTCACGACTCCGGCTGTAAATGTTCGGGATTATTCGTAAGCATACATATTGCTAGTCCATCTAGCTAGTCAGGCTAGTTACTTTTTTCCTCATGGTGCGATTTCTGCAGCGCTTCGGTCATCCGGCTCAGGAACTCCACCACCACCCTCGCCTCGTCTACCGAGAGGCCCTCGGCTACCGCCATCATTTCGCGGTGCATGTTGCCAAGGGTCAGGCGCACCTCCCTGTCGGACTCAACGGTGGGAACCACAACGACGGAGCGCCTGTCGGTGGGGTGGGCCTCGCGGCGGACATGCCCGCTGGCCACGAGCCGGTCAATAAGGGATGTGGTGGAAGCGCTGGTGATGCCGAGGAACTGGCTGATGTCCTTGGGTACCACCGACTTTCCGGAGGCCTGGACGCGCAGCAGGTAGCGGAGGGCCAGGATATCCGTCTCCCCCATGCCCATGGAGTCCCGGGTGGAGCGGCGCACCGCCGTTTCAGCGGTCCGGTAGTCCCGCAGGGACTTCAACACCGCGGCGCTGTAATCCAACTGACCGTCGGGCCCGTACCAATAACCGGACCCCTCATTACCCGTAGAACGCATGCAATCATATTAGACCAGCTAATAACTAGGCAGCCAAGTAAGTTGCGGCAGGCGAGTCCTGATGCGTTCTCCGGGAACTAACCGGCAGGAAACACCGGCGTAACCGCCTCCTCGTAGCCTAAGTTTGCATAACCCTTCGGCGAAGCGAGGCAGAATGCAGACCAACCCGCGGTTGAACATCAGGCAGGTGCCCTGGTCCAACCCCGTAGGCGCCGACCTGCGGCGCGCGCAGCAGGCCGAACTCGACGCCCGCTTTGGCACCCCTGACCACGAACCCGGCCCGCCGCCGTCGAGCGCGGACTGTGCCGTCTTCCTGGTGGCTTATGACAAAGGCTCGGGCCAGCCCGTGGGCTGCGGCGGCCTGCGGATGATCGACGCCACCACTGCAGAGATCAAGCGCCTGTACGTCCTTCCCTACACCCGCGGCTCAGGCGTGGCCAGCTCGATACTGGCGGCCCTCGAGGCGGAAGCTTTCAAACTTGGATACACGCGCATCAAGGCCGAAGCGGGATCTGCCCAGCCGGACGGCCGGAACTTTTACGAAAACTCCGGATTTGAGGGTGTGCCCAACTTTGGCCACTACATTGGGGTGGCGCACTCGTACTGCTACGCCAAGAGCATCAATGCCCGCAGCGCCGCGCAGACCGCAATGGCCTAGGCAGGCGTCCCGGCTTCCGGGGCGGGCTTCGTCACAGTGGGTGCGGCCGCAGCGCCTCGGCTAACCTCGGCCTATGGAGACAGCAGACATCACTTTCCGTACCCGCAAGTGGGTCCGGCCCGAGGACCTGAACGCAAATGGGACGCTGTTCGGCGGCAGCCTGCTGAAGTGGATCGATGAGGAAGCGGCCATCTATGCGATCCTCCAGCTGGGCAACGGGCGCGCCGTCACCAAGTACATCTCGGAGATCAACTTCGTCAGCTCAGCAGTGCAGGGCGACCTGATCGAAATGGGGCTGACTGCCACGCGCTTCGGCCGGACATCCCTGACCATGCGCGCCGAGGTCCGCAACATGATCACCCGCCAGAGCATCCTCACCATCGAGGAAATCGTCTTCGTGAACCTCAACCCATCAGGCAGGCCGGAGCCTCACGGCTACACGGAAATCACCTACGACCGGGACAGGATCCCCACCCACCACCTGACGGAGACGCTCAGCGGAGACGCACAGTAGCGGCTGACGCTTTACCGCCTGTTTACCCGCACGCCCCCGGCCGTTCCTTTGACTGGACCAGAGTAACCAGCCGGGCTGTTTATCGAATCGATAGCCATAACAGCCGTGAATTCCGCCTGCCCGGCGTTAGGCTTGCCGGACATGCTCCGATTCCAGTCCAGAAATGAGTCCAGATCGTGCGTACTTTGAAGACTTTGGTTGCCGCCGCCGTCGCCGTCACCCTTCTTGCCGGATGCGGAGGAGGTGAAGCATCGCCGGGAGCGTCCGGTGATGCCTCAGCCCCGGCAGGCGGTTCCGGGGACACCCTGGTGGTTTACACCAACTCCAACGGTGAGGGCCGCGGGGAATGGTGGACCGCCAAGGCCGCCGAGGCCGGCTTCAAGATCGAGATCGTCGGCGCGGGCGGTGCGGACGCCACCAACAAGCTGATCGCGGAAAAGAACAACCCCATCGCCGACGTCGCTTTCGGGCTCAACAACATGTACTTCTCGCAGATCCAGGCCGAGGACGCCCTGGAGGCCTACGAACCGTCGTGGGCGGGCGAGGTGGACAAGGAACTGGGCGACGGCGAAACGTACTGGCCGCTGGTCAAGCAGGCCATCCTCCTCGGCTACAACTCGGACAAGATCCCCGCGGACAACGCCCCGCAGGACTGGACCGACCTGTGGACCAAGGACGACTTCAAAGACCGCTACGAGCGGGTAACCGGCCTGGGCACCGCCACGGCACAGCTGGTCTTCGCCGGAATCCTCAGCCGCTACCAGGACGACTCCGGCGACCTTGGCGTCTCGGACGAAGGCTGGGAGCAGGTGGAGCAGTACTTCCAGAACGGCAGCCCTGCAGTTGCGAAGACCGACCTCTTTGCCCGGATCGCGGCCGGTGAAGTGGACATGGGCCAGATGCCGTCCTCGATCATCGCCGAACGCGAGAAGTCCTTCAACGTCAACGTGGAAACAGTGGTCCCGTCCGTTGGCGTCCCGCTGGCCGTGGAACAGATCGCGCTGGTGAAGGGCACAGAAAAGAAGGAACAGGCGCAGAAGTTCATCGACTGGTTCGGCAGCGCCGAAGTCCAGGGCGAGTTTGCCCAGCAGTTCAACGCGATGCCGGTGAACAAGGAGGCCGAAGCCCAGGCCAATCCCGAGGTGGTGGACTTCTTCGCGGACCTCAAGCAGCAGGACATCGACTGGGACTTCGTGCAGGAAAACATGGGCGCCTGGGTGGAAAAGATCGAGCTGGAGTACATGACGTAACCCGGCACACTGCCGGTCCCCGTCCACCCAGCCGTTTGCTTCATCAGACAGGTTTGCCATGATCCGCTTGGACAACATCGAAGTTTCCTTTGGTGATTTCACCGCCATCCCGGGCCTTGACCTGCACGTGCTCCCGGGGGAGTTCTTCACCCTCCTGGGGCCGTCCGGCTGCGGGAAGACGACGGCGCTGCGCACGCTGGCGGGCTTCATCCAGCCTTCCAACGGCACAGTGCACGTTGACGGCAAGGACGTCACCCGGCTTCCCAGCGACAAAAGGCAGGTGGGCATGGTGTTCCAGAACTATGCCCTCTTCCCCAGCATGAGCGTGTGGGAAAACATCGCCTTCGGGCTGCGGGTCCGGAAGGAGAAACCCGCGGACAGCGACCGCCTGGTCCGGGACATTGCCCGGCGGGTGGAACTCAGCGATGAGCAGCTGTCCAAGAACGTCGCCGAGCTGTCCGGCGGGCAGCAGCAGCGCGTGGCGGTGGCGCGGGCCCTGGTGCTGCGGCCCAAAATCCTGCTGCTGGATGAGCCGCTGTCCAACCTGGATGCCAAGCTGCGCCACCAGCTCCGCCAGCAGCTCAAGGACCTGCAGAGCGAATTCGGGATCACCACGGTGTACGTCACCCATGACCAGGACGAGGCCCTGGCCATGAGCGACCGTGTAGCCGTGTTCAACAAGGGCGCGGTGGAGCAGGTGGGGACCCCGCAGGAGATCTACGACCATTCGGCCACCGAATTCGTCTGCAACTTCATCGGGGACAGCTCGGCCCTGACGCCGGAGTTCGTGGCGGAGCTGAACCGGCTCTCAGGGGCGGGGCTCAGCCCGGACGCCAATTCCTACCTGCGGGTGGAAAAGGCGTCCCTGAGCCCCGCGCCTGAAGGGGGAGCCGCCGTCGGACTTCCCGGCACGGTGGTGTCCCGCACCTACCACGGCCTGCACAGCCGGTACGTGGTGCGCAGCCACGGCGCCGACATCCGCCTCCTGGTGAAGGAAGAAGGCGGCGCCCACCACGACCCCGGCACGGAAACCACCGTCTACCTCCAGCCTGCCCACGTTCTGCAATACCACCCGGACACAGGCGCCGCCCTTCGGCAGCGGGACCCGGCAGCAGTCCTGCCATGAGCAGCACGGCGGTTCGCGCCATGGTCCGCTCCCCCTTCGTACTGATCGTGGGGGCCGTCCTGACCTGGTTCATCGCGGCATTCCTGGTCTGGCCCAACATCAACGTCCTGATCGCCACCTTCTTCCCGGACGGCAGCTTCTCCGGGCGGGCCGCGGAAAAGCTCTTCTCGTCCCAACGCGCCATGAAGGCGCTGGGCAACAGTTTCCTGCTGGCGGTGGCCCTGTCCATCACGGTGAACCTGGTGGGTGTGTTCATTGTCCTGGTGACGCACTACTTCCAGATCCGCGGTTCCAGGATCCTGTTCCTGGGCTACGCGTCCACCTTCATCTACGGCGGCATCGTCCTGGCTGCCGGGTACAAGTTCATCTACGGGGACAAGGGAATTGTCACGTCCCTGCTGGTCAAGGTGTTTCCCGGCATGGACCCCGCGTGGTTCTCGGGTTTCTTCGCCGTCCTGGTGGTGATGACGTTCGCCACCACCACCAACCACATGCTGTTCGTGGCCAACGCCCTGAAAGGCGTTGACTACCAGACCATTGAAGCGGCCCGGAACCTGGGGGCGTCCACCTGGACCATCCTGCGGCGGATCGTGCTGCCGATGCTCAAGCCGACCCTGTTCGCCGTCACCATCCTGTCTTTCCTGACCGGGCTCGGCGCCCTGAGCGCTCCGCAGGTGCTCGGAGGACGAGACTTCCAGACCATCACCCCGATGATCCTGACGTTCACCAACAGCCCCACCTCGCGGGACCTGGCGGCGCTGCTGGCCGTGATCCTGGGTTTGGCCACCATACTGATGCTCGCCGTGATGTCCCGGCTGGAAAAGGGCGGCACGTATTTTTCGGTGTCCAAAGTTTCCTCGGCGCTGCAGAAGCAGGACATCACCAACCCTGTGGCCAACGTGGTGGTCCACGCGGTGGCCTATCTGCTGTTTGCGGTGTACACGCTGCCGGTGGTGCTGATTGTGCTGTACTCCTTTGCCGACGGCGCCGCGATCCAGACGGGCGAGCTGGTGTTCGGCAGCCTCACGCTGGAGAACTACCAGCGGGTCCTGACCCAGCCGTCCGGGCTGCGGCCGTTCATCGTGAGCGTGGTGTACAGCGCCCTGGCGGCGTTGATCGCCGTGGGCGGGCTGCTGTTTGTGGCCCGGCTGCTGCAGAAGTACAAGAACTGGGTGGCCTCAGTCTTCGAATACCTGCTCCACATTCCGTGGATCCTGCCGTCCGCGCTCCTGGCCCTGGGCCTCATCATCAGCTACGACCACCCCAATCCCCTGGTGGGGGGGGCAGTCCTCACCGGGACCACCGTGATCCTGCTGATCGCGTTCGTCACGGTGAAGATCCCGTTCACGCTGCGCATGCTCAAGGCGTCCTTCGCCTCGGTCAACTCCTCCTTGGAGGAGGCTGCGGCCATCATGGGCGCCAAGACCTTGTACGTCTTCCGGCGGATCCTCCTGCCGCTGGTGCTCCCGGCGGCCGCCGCCATCACGGCGCTGAACTTCAACAGCCTGCTGGACGACTACGACACCGCGATCTTCCTGGCCCACCCCCTGGTCCAGCCGCTGGGCCTGGTCATCAAGGCCAATACCGACGGCGCGGAGGGCGTTGACGGAGTCGCCAACACGTTCGTCTACACGGTGCTGCTGATGGTCATCACCGGTGTGACCATGTATCTCGTCTATGGCCGCTCCAGCAGGGAGCGGTCCCGGAAGAAGAAGCTGCCGGCCGTCCCGCCGGCCTCCCAGGTTCCCGGTCCGGGGCTTCCGGGAACGCCGGTGGCCGGGGAGGACGCCGCGCAGCCTGCAGCTCCCGTGCGCTGATCAGCCAGCGGAACCGCTGACGACGGCGGCGCGGGCGTTCCGCCGCCGGGCCAGCTTGAGGACGCCGTCACGCAGCGGCTGGGCACCGTCCGCAAAGGCGACGCGCCCCATGGCAGAGGACGCCAGGCTGAGGGCGCGGGTCCTTGGCCGACGCTGCCGGTCGTAGGCACGCAGTGCCTGGCCTTCGGGCAGCGTGTTGAGGAGGTCAGCCAGTGTTACGGCATCCACCAGAGACTCGCAGGCGCCGCGCCCCAGGGTGGGCAGCATGGCGTGGGCGGCATCGCCGATGAGCACGGTCCGCCCGCGGACGTAGGAGCCAAGATGCGGAACTGTCCAGATCCGCTGGACAAGGCATGCTTCGGGCGTGGCTGCGGCCAGCGTGCGGCGGATGGCGGGCGCGTGGCCGGAATAGCGCTCCCGGGCGTATTCCAGGGCTGACGCTGCGTCAATCCCGTACGGGCCCATCCCGGACCGGTAGCTGGCCCACCAGAAGGACCCTCCCCGGGCGGCAGCCATGCCGAACAGGTCGCCGCGGCCCCAGTACTCGCCCACCTCGTCCTGGCTGACCGGAGCAGGCAGGGTCCCGCGGAGGGCGAGGTACGGGGTGAGGCGTGCATCCGTTCCGGCGCCCCAGACATCCCGCCGGACTGCGCTGTGCACGCCGTCAGCACCGACCACCAGGCTGCCGTCGTCGGGAAGTGACCTGACGGTGCTGGTGATCCGGCGGACGGTTCCCGGGACGGCACCGTCCAGCAACCGCAGCAGGTCAACCCGGGAGATGCCGAACATCTCCCCCGCGTTGATGGTGATCCAGGGCTCTCCCTGGGCGTCACGGACCGATCCGCTGCCGATCATCGGGCTGACCGCCCGGGCCTCTTCAAGGATTCCCAGCCTCGCAAGCGCACGTTGGGCGTTGGGCCACATCCCCAGCGCGTGGCCCACTGCCGGCAGCTCGGGCCGTTTCTCGTACAACGTCACCAGGAACCGGCTGGAGTCCAGGCCCGCGGCCAGCGCCAGGCCGGCAATGCCGCCGCCAACAATCGAGATTGTGTCCATGCACGTAAATTTACTACTTTTGTAGTGATCCGGAAGGGCTCAATTACACTGGGCGCATGCCTGACCGCCGGACCCAGCTCCTTGATGCCGCCCTCGCCCTCGTGGCTGACAAGGGAATGAAGGGCCTTACCCACCGGGCCGTGGACGCCGCCGCGCAGGTGGCGGAAGGGACCACCTCCAACTATTTCCGCAACCGAACCGCCCTGGTGGAAGCGGTGCTGGACCGCCTGGAGCACCTGGACACCCAGCTGCTCCGGGACCAGGGAGCGGCTGGTCCGCCGCGGAACCTCGAGGAACTTGCGGGCCAACTGGCTTCCATGCTGCTGGCGCTGGCCGGCGAGCACGCGGGCCTGACCCGCGCCCGGCTGGCCCTTTCGCTGGACCGGCCGGAAGCGGTAACTGCCGGGCATTTCCGGCTGGTGGGCGGCCTGGTCCCGGCCCTCACCGCGCTGGGGGTGGCCGATGCGGCCGCCCGGGCACGGGACCTGGCGGATTATGGCGACGGTGTCCTGCTCCACCTGCTCACGGTCAGGCGGGACGAGCGGCCTGAGGCCGCGTCCATCGCAGCCGCAGTCCGCCGGCTGCTCGCCCCCTAAGGCGCCTCCCGCCGTCGCCCCTCCCCACAGAGTTTTTGTCCAGATATGCAGGGTGTAAGGGCTATTTACCCTGCATATCTGGACAAAAACTCTGCACGTCAGGCGTGGCCCGGCCAGCCGGTGTAGGCCTCCGCCAGGTAGGCCATGCCGTGCCTTGACGACACCACGGAATTCAGCTCGCCGAGCTGGCGCGCCCGGGAGAAGTCGTCCGCATCGGTGGAGGTGTGCAGCATGGTGGTCATCCAGTAGGAGAACTGCTGCGCTTTCCACACCCGCTCCAGGGCCCGGCCGCTGAAAGAGTCCAGGAGGTGGTCCGAGCCAGAGTTGTAATGGGTATCCAGACCCTCGAAGAGCATCTTGACGTCGTGGATGGCGAGGTTGAGGCCTTTGGCGCCGGTGGGCGGGACCGTGTGGGCGGCGTCGCCGGCGAGGAACAGGTTGCCGTGACGCATGGGCGTATGCACGAAGCTGCGGAACGGCAGGACCATCTTGTCGATCACCGGCCCCTCCTTGAGCTCAAAGCCGTTGCCGTTGACCCTGCTGCGGAACTCCGCCCAGATCCGGTCGTCATCCCACTCCGCCACGTTCTCCTTGGGGTCGCACTGGAAGTACATGCGCTGGACGGTCTCGGTCCGCTGGCTGATCAGGGCAAAGCCATTGGCGGAGTTGGCGTAGATCAGTTCGTCGGCGCTGCGCGGAGCCTCGGCCAGGATTCCGAACCAGGCAAACGGGTACTCGTGGAAGTACCACTTGCGGCTGGCCTCGGGAATCTGGAAGCGGCAGTGGCTGCGGGACCCGTCTGCACCCACCAGGAAGTCGGCCTGGATCTCAAACTCCGCCCCTTCGGAGTCCGTAAACCAGACCTTTGGCCGGCCTTCCAGGTCATGCACGGTGGTGTCCGTGACGCTGTAGCGGACGTCCCCGCCGTCGGTCTTCCTGCGGGCGGCGAGGTCCAGGAACACGTCGGTCTGCGGGTAGAGCCAGACGGACTCCCCCACCAGGTCCTTGAAATCCACGCGATGGCTCTCCCCGTTGAACCGGAGTTCGATGCCGTCGTGCCGGTCCCCGTCGCGCAGCACCCGGTCCGAGACCCCGCTGTCCACGAGCATGTTGACGGTGCCGTGCTCCAGGATGCCCGCGCGGACGGTCTCCGAGATGTCCTTGTGGCTGCGGACTTCAATGACGGTGGACTCAATGCCGGCCTTGGCCAGCAGGTGGGACAGCATGAGGCCGGCCGGGCCTGCGCCCATGATGGCCACCTGGGTGGTGATGATTGTGCGTGGCATGGCGTTCTCGCTTCGTTGCGGGGCCGCAGCTGCGCGGCCGTGTGGTGCTTCTGCCAACAGTGTGCGCTCCGGCAGGTGAGCGGCGTTATATGAATTCCGTTCAACGGAAGAATTGGTGCCGGCCTACGAGTCGTTCAGCCTGCGGGCTATCCCCCTGGCGGCCGTCTGCAGTGCGGGCACCAGTGCCTGCAGCCGCATCTCGCGCAAAGGGACCACGACGCCGAGCGACGCCACCGCGCGCTGGCGGGCGTCCAGCACAGGGACGGCGATCCCCCACGTGTCCGGGTCCACCACGCCCTTAAGCTGGGCAAAGCCCTGGTGGAACGTCTCGCTGAGCAGCAAGCGGACAGCGTCGGTGGCGACCTTACCGTCCGGGTCCGCGAACTGGTCCAGGTATTGGCTTTGCAGCAGCCTGTCCTGGTGGGCCATCAGCGCCAGTCCCGCGGACGAGGTATGGACGGGCATCCGGCCGGCCACCCTCGCCCGGTTGGCCACGGATCCGCGGCGGGACAGCCGTTCCACAAAAAGCGCGTCCCAGCCGTCCAGCACGGCCAGGTTCACGTTCTGGTTGAGGACCTGCTGGATGTCCTCCATGAACGGCATGGCGGCCTGCCGCAGGGCAAGGGTGGGTGCGGTGCGGTTGACCAGTTCCCAGAGCCGCAGGCCGGGGCGCACCAGGCCGCCGGGAGCGGCGTCCAGCAGGCCGTGGTGCGCAAGCTGGCGTACCAGCCGGTGGGCAGTGGTGAGCGGAAGGCCCGCGCGCTCCGCCAGTTCGGACAATTGCAGGGCGCTGACGTCCTCGGGGAAGGCGGAGAGCAAGCGGACAATGCGGTCCACCACCGAATCACCCGAGGCAGAATTCGCCACTGCACGCACCGCTTCCGTTGAATGGGACGCTTTCAGCCTACCTTCGCCGCAGCTGCGGCGGCTAAGGCACCTCGGCCGGGGCCGCCGTCGCGCGTCCGCGGAGACGGCGCCACGCGCCGGGGGCCAGGACCACGGCGATGCCGACGGCGGCGCCGATCACCGTTTCAATGATGCGGTCCCGGAGCAGGATGGTAGGCGAGGAAGGAACCACGAGGAGGGTGGACACCAGCGCCAATGGCGTGACGAAGACCTGGGCCAGCAGGTACTGCCGGATGATGAACATCTCGGCGCCGAACTGGCACAACGCCATGACCAGGACGGTCTGCCAGGGCTGCAGGCCCAGCAGCAGGATGCCCGCCATCACCACCAGCCCCAGCACGGTGCCGATGATCCTTTGCACCCCGCGGCGGACCCGGTGCCGGGTGGTGTGGCCCACCAGCGGCACGACGGCGGCCACCATGGCCCAGTAGTTGTGGCCGAACCCGAGGCGGCTGCCGGCCCAGGTGGCCAGCGCACCGGCCAGGCCTGCAGCCACCAGGTAGCCCAAGCCCTCAAGCAGGGCAGCACGCTTTTCGTCGGGGGTGCGGCGGATGGGGCGCGGCCGGGACCATGCTGCCCGGCGGCTGGGCAGTATCCGGGAGGAGAACCCGATCAGCAGGCAGAAGGCGGTGGTGAGGGAGGCCACCAGCATGCCCTCCCACAGCGGCGGCTGGTTGGGAATGGAGGCAATGGCCGCGAAGGCGAAGATGTGGAACAGCGATCCCGCCGGGCGCAGGCGGAACCACGCGATTGCCACCGAACAGCCGCCTGCCACCAGCGTGGTGGCCAGGACCAGGAGCCACGTGGTTCCGGCCTCGTCCAGTCCCCAGGCTCCGCCGGCCCGGGCAGCGAGCGCTGCGAGGAGGATGACCAGCAGCATCAGCAGGCCGGCCCGCAGCTGCAGTGCGAAGCGGATGCCGTGGGGTTCGCCGCGGCCGTAGATGCCTGTGAAAGCCCCGAAGGACGCGAAGATGGCAAGGTCCAGCCGGCCCAGCAGCACAAGCGTGAAGAGTGGCACGAAGACACCCACCGCGCACCTCAGGGCCGGGTGGTGGTCCTTGTTGGCGGGGGCAATGTTGAACATCTCGGTGAGCATCTTCACGTGGAATAGGGCCTTCCTGCGGTGCCGGGCGTCTGGGATCTGTTTCTGGTGAGACGGGCGGCCGCGCTGACGTTCCACCAAAAATCCTACGCCCGGCATGCTTCGCACGATCGGAACGGCCGGGCAACACCGCCGAAACAGCACGACGCGATCCTTGGACCATGAAGCCCGGTGCAAGCAAGACTCCCGCGTCTGAACTGAGCTGCGAAGTGTGCGGCCTGATGCCCGAACCAACAAGGACCCGGCTGACCCTGGCGAACGTGGCCGTGATGCTGCCGATCGAGCTCCTGGTCCACGCCCTGGTGGTGGACACCCAGCTTTCCTACCTGGCCAAGGTCCTTGTGCTGACTGTTACAGCCACCGTCCTGGTGATCTGGGTGGCTGAGCCCTCCGCGGCACGGGTGCTTCGCGGATGGCTGCATGCACCGGCGCTGCGGCACAGGCGCCGGCTCGCCGGGGCGCCGGCGCTATGGAGGGCACGCACCGTCCTGCAGGATGAGCCGGGGGCGCTGCAGAAAGTCACCAAGGCCCTGGCCCGCCTGGAGACCAACATCCTGAGCATCCACGTTCACCCGGTGGCCGGCGGCGTACTGGACGAGTTTGTGCTGTCCACGCCCGGCGATGTGGACGAATACCAGCTCCTGGAGTCGCTGCACCTGGCTGGCGGTACACACTCCCACGTCTGGCCAACCACCGCGCTGGCGATGGCGGACGGGCAGACAAAAGCGCTGAGCCTGGCGGCGCGGATAGCTGAGGCGCCGGACGAGCTTCCGCTGGCCGTGGCCGAGCTCCTGCGGGCACGGGTCCTTTCCCCTGCCGAGGCACTGCTGGAAAGGCACGACGCCGGCACCCGGCTTAAGATCCCGACGGCCTGGCACGGCCCCATCACCTTTGCCCGGCCCGGGGAACCGTTCACTCCTGCGGAGTCAGCCCGCGCCCACCGGCTCGCGGAGCTCGCCGAAATCCTGGCGCACCGGCCCGCCCCGTCCCCGCCCAACTGAGTAGCGCTAAGTGTCGTTATGACCCTCCAAAACGACAGTTAGCGCTACCCAGTTGGGAATTACATACGGAGGGTCAGGGCTGCCGGTTCCATGGTCATGACCACGTGCTTGCCCTGCCCTTCGTGGTCGCCGTCCAGCTGGTAGTCGTCGTTGTGCTCCAGGGTGATCTCCACGGTTTTGCCCTGGAAGTACTCTACGGCTGTGTCCTTCCCCCGCCCCTTGCCGATCATTCCGGCAACCACCGAGAACCAGCCCAGCTTCCCGTGGTGCGGCGCCAGCACGGCAACGTCCAGCAGGCCGTCGTCCACCTTTGCCTCGGGGAAGATTTCCAGGCCGCCCTGGACCTTGCCGCAGTTGCCCACCATGACGCTGCGGACACCGCGGCGGACAGCCGGCTTCCCGTCGATCACAATGGTGGCCTTGACCGGCTTGCCGGGCAGGTTCCGGATACCTGCGTCCACGTAGGCCAGCCAGCCCACCTTGTCCTTTAGTTCCTCGTTGGTGTCGGCCATGATGGTGGCGTCGTATCCCACCCCGGCCATCACCAGGAACAGCTGCTCCATGTCCGGGTCGCTGCGGCGGGCACGGACCACATCGATCTTCCGCTCGGTGCCGGTCAGGGCCCCGGCCATGGCGCCGTCGTAATCAGTGACGTCCATGCCGAGGTTGCGGGCCAGGAGGTTGCCGGTACCCAGCGGGAGCAGCCCCATGGGCACGTCCCCGCCGGACAGCACCTCGGCGACACACCGGACGGTCCCGTCGCCGCCGGCGGCGATCACAATGTCCGCCCCCTGCGCGAGTGCTTCCTTGGCCTGGCCTACACCGGGATCTTCCTTGGTGGTTTCGAACCAGAGCGGCTCGCCCCAGCCGTTCTCCACGCAGTGCTTTGCCACCAGGCCGCGCACGTCGATGTCCACCGGCTTGGCGGGATTGACGATGATTGCAGCACGCTGGAGAGAGGTGGAGCTGTTGGCAGTCATGGTGTCCTCTGATGGCAAGTGGAAAGGCTACGTCTGAGAGAAGACTAGCCTGCCCCGCCCGGGCCTCGAAGCAGGCCGGCAGGAGCTTCGCCGCGAGGGGCGCGGCTACAGTGCTTTGACGGCCCCGAGCACCTGGGCCAGCGAGTCCTTGGCGTCGCCGAACAGCAGCGACGTCTGCGGCTCGTACAGCAGGTCATTCTCGATCCCGGCGAACCCGGGACGCATGGAACGCTTGAGGAACACCACCTGCCGGGCATCCGCCACTTCCAGGATGGGCATGCCGTAAATGGGTGAACCGGAGGACGTCTTGGCTGCCGGGTTCACGACGTCGTTCGCGCCCACTACCAGCGCCACATCCGCCGTTTTGAACTCCGGGTTGATCTCCCCCATTTCCTTGAGGGATTCGTACGGGACGTTGGCTTCGGCCAGCAGCACGTTCATGTGTCCGGGCATCCGGCCGGCCACGGGATGGATGGCGAAGTCCACCTCGATCCCGCGGCTTTCCAGTGCCAGTGCGAGCTCGGCCGCGGTGTGCTGGCCCTGGGCCACGGCCAGCCCATAGCCGGGAACAATGATGACGCGCTGCGCGTAGCCCAGGAGTACTGCAACGTCCTCCGCGCTGGAGGAACGGACGGGACGTTCGCTCACGGCGGTGGATCCCGCCGTCGAGCCTCCCCGGAAGGCGCCGAACAGGATGCCCGCCACGCTGCGTCCCATCGCCGCCGCCATGGCCCGGGTAAGGATGGTGCCCGAGGCGCCCACCAGGGTGCCGGCCACCACCAGCAGCACGTTGCCCAGCACCACGCCGGAGGCGGCCACGGCAAGGCCTGTAAAGGCGTTCAGCAGCGAGATGACGATAGGGACGTCGGCCCCGCCCACCGGCAGCACCAGCAGGATTCCGGCGGCCAGTCCCAGCACCAGCAGCAGCAACGCGAGCGGAAGGGAACCGGTAAAAACGACGACGACGGCGGCCGCCACGGCGGCGAGCAGCACCGCGGCCATCACCACGGGGAGCCCGCGGAACACCACCGGCCGCGTGGTCATCAGTTCCTGGAGCTTCGCGAACGTGACCCCCGAACCTGCGAAGGACACGGCACCGATCAGGAGCGTGAAGACGATGGCCAGCCGCACCCAGGGATCGCCTGCGTGGCTCAGTTCGAGAAGCGCCACGAGGGCAGCAGCTCCGCCGCCCACGCCGTTGAAGGCGGCAACCAGCTGCGGCATCTGCGTCATCTTCACGCCCCGGGCCACCGGGGCAGCCACGGCCGACCCCACCACGATGGCCCCAAGGATCCACGGGACGTTGTCCAGCTGCGCGGACAGGAACACCGTGACGACGCCGATCAACGCACCCAGCGCGCCGATCAGGTTGCCGCGGCGGGCGGTCCGCGGGGAACTGAGCCCGCGCAGCGCCAGGATGAAGAAGACGGCGGCGACCAGGTACAGCAGCGACGTCCACACCGGGTTCAGGAGGCTCATTTGCCGTCCGCCTTCCGGGCGGCCTGCTTGGTACCGGCCGCTTTGCGCGCATGGAACATGTGCAGCATCCGGTCGGTCACCACAAAGCCGCCCACCAGGTTGGCGGTGGCAAGGACGACGGCGAGGAGCGCCACCGCGAGCACCCACGGGTCTGCAGCCTGGCCGGCGACGATGATGGCGCCCACCAGGATGATGCCGTGGATGGCATTGGCGCCGGACATCAGCGGCGTGTGCAGGGTGCTGGAGACCTTGGACACCACCTCGAAGCCGACGAAGACGGCCAGGACCGTGATGGTCAGCAGGCTCATACCGTCCATCAGAGCGCCCCTTCCCGCCGGGCGCCGGCCCGCTCGGCCAGCAGGTCCGCCGTCGCCTGGTGCCGTACCGTGCCGTCGTGGGTGAGGCAGGCCCCGGCGACAACCTCGTCACTGAAGTCGGGAGCGAGCGCACCGTCCCGGACCATCAGCACCAGCAGGTTGGCGACGTTCTTGGCGTACAGGCGGGAAGCGTCCGACGCCATGGCGGAGGGTGCATCCTTCAGGCCGACCAGCCAGACGTGGCCGGAGCCGTCCGCGGTGGGTACGGGAACGTCCTGGCCCGCCACGACGCCTTCCACGTTGCCGCCCGACTCGGCAGCGAGGTCCACAACCACCGACCCGGCCCGCATGCCCTGCACCATCTCCCGCGTGACCAGGAGCGGTGCCCGCCTGCCGGGGACGGCCGCCGTCGTAATCAGGACGTCGGCCTGGGCCACGTGCGGTGCCAGCAGCTGGCGTTGCCGGGTGCCGGCGTCGGAACTGAGCTGGCGGGCGTAGCCGCCGGCAGCCTCCGCCGTTTCGAGGTCCAGCCGGATGAAGGTGCCGCCCATGGAGGCTACCTCGTCCGCGGAGGCGGGGCGGATATCGTTGGCGAAGACCCGGGCGCCCAGGCGTTTTGCGGTGCCAATGGCCTGCAGGCCCGCCACCCCGGCCCCCAACACCAGGACCCGGGCGGGCGGGACGGTACCGGCGGCGGTCATGTACAGCGGGAAGAACCTGGGCAGCCGGATGGCCGCCTCAAGGACGCAGCGGTACCCGGCCACGAGTGCCTGCGAGCTGAGGGCGTCCATGGACTGGGCCCGGGAGATGCGGGGCACGAGTTCCAGGGCGAAGGATGTGACGCCGGCGTCGGCGAGCGCCTGGACGGTTGGCAGTTCGGACGACGGCGATGCGAGGCCCACGGTGACGGCTCCCCTTTTGAGGGACCGGGCTGTGTCCGGGTCGAGGGGCCGGACGTGGGCGAGGACGTCCAGCTGGGCGGGATCGAGCTCAGGGACAATGTGTGCACCCGCCTGGCTGTACGCGAGGTCCGGGTACCCGGCCGCGGCGCCGGCGTCTTCCTCGAGGAGTATCTCGACGCCGAGCGCCGCCAGCTGCTTGACCGTTTCCGGGGTGGCGGCCACCCGCCGTTCACCCTCCCGGCGTTCCCGCGGTATGCCCAGTTTCACCCGCTGACTCCCCTCGCTGCATGGATGCGGGAGCGCCGCCCTGCCGGGCCGTTCCTGGTCACCTGGACGAGGTGGCTTCGCGGAGCGGCGCTGCTGCACGTAGTTGGCTTGAGTCTATGGCCCGCACCGGTGCCGCGGGAGTAGGGCGGCGTGCTTTTGTGGCAAACAGTTACCTTACGGCTGCATGCGGCTGCTGTGTTCCCCGCCCGCCAGCCGGTAGGAATCCTGCAGCAGTTCCGCCAGCAGCTCCCCGCTGATCCCGGCCAGGCGCACCAGCACCAGCTGGGGAGAACGCTCGTGATGCGGGGTCCAGAAGAACGTTTCCGGCTCCGTTCCCGCCAGGGCCTCGCGTTCGTCAGTCTTGACGGTGAGGACTCCGGGTTCCCAGATGCGGGCCATCAGGGTCCTGGCGAACCATGCGGGCTGGCCCCAGCTCAGCCGCTCCGTGACGCCCGGCATCGCCAGGGCAATCCTGCGGACGTCAGCTTCTGTGGCCATGAGACACAGTGGCATTCCTGCCGCTCCGGGGCAAGGGCCGGCTGGTTCGCTGGTGCCGCGGGCCGGGGTGCCGTGCGGGCCCTGTCAGGTTTGCATGTCCGCCATTGCGGGCCCAAGTACATTCACCCTGCCGAGGCGTTTTGCCGGGCGGCCCTGGTAGTCCAGCCCTATCCCTCGGGCTGTTTCCTGCAGGAGCGGGACAACTGTTTGTTCGATCACGTCCTGGGAGGAGCGGTGGGTCTGCAATGAGACATTGACGGCGCCGACGGCCTCGTCTCCGCACCAGATGGGAACGGCAACGCCGCGCAGGCCGTTCTCCAGTTCCTGGGACACCATGGACCACCCCTGGCTCCGGGCAAGGCTGACCTCGTCCTTGAGGGCTTCCAGGCTGCCGACGGAGTGCTCGGTATAACGCTGCAGGTGGACCGATTCGTAGTACGCCTCCAGGCTGTCGGCCGGCAGGGCAGCGAGGAGCACCCGGCCCATGGACGTCGCCCACGCCGGAAACCTGGTGCCCACGCTGATGGATACGTTGAGGAGCCGCGGGGACGGGACACAGGCGACGTAGGCGACGTCCGCCCCATCAAGGACGCAAAGCGACGCCGTCTCGCCGAGCTCGGACGCCAGCAATTTGAGGTGCGGCTCGGCTACGCGGGGAAGGGACAGGGTGGAGAGGAAGGATGAACCAAGCTCCAGGGAGCGGGCGGTCAGTTCAAAAGATTGTCCGTCCGTCCGCAGGTACCCAAGGTCCGCCAGCGTCAGCAGGAACCGCCGGGCAGAGGCGCGCGTTATGTCCGTCGCCGCCGCAATCTGGGAGACGGTCAGGCGGGGGGTATCCGACGTGAACGCCCTGAGGACGTCAAAGGCCTTCCCCACCGACTTCACAAAGTACGCCGGATGTTCTTCTTCCATGGACTTCTTGCCCTTCCGAAAAATACAGGACACCGGGCCCACCTGGGTGGGTCCCGGCGTCCGTAAGCGTGTCTAGCTCGAAACCTTCGCCGGGTCCGCTCCAGCACCCACGGCCTTGCGCCGCTTCAGCTGCGCGCGGAGGGGAGGGACAACCAGGGCCGCAACAGAGATGGCAAGGAGCACCAGCGCAATGGGACTGGTGAAGACGGATGCCCACCCGTCGGTGATGAGCGCGCGGCGCAGGTTTGCCTCGGCCAGGGGGCCAAGGATAAGGCCCAGAACAGCGGGGCCTGCAGGGAAACCGAAACGCAGCATAAACAGCCCCACGGCTCCGAAAATCATCATCATGAACACATCGAAGACGCTGTTGTTGATGGAATACGTCCCCACCATGCAGAAGATCAGGATGATGACCCACAGGTAGTGGCTGGGCAGTTCCAGCAGCTTGACCATGCCGCGCATGCGCAGGAGGCTCAGCCCGAGGGTCAGGATGGTGGCGATCAGCATGATCGTGACCAGCGAGGAGACGAGGTCCGGCCGGCTGCTGAAGAGGCTGGGCCCCGGCTGGATGCCCCAGATCATCATGGATCCGATCATGACGGCCATGACGGAATCGCCGGGGACGCCGAGCGCCATGGTGGTGGTCACGCTGCCGCCCAGGGTTGCCGTGCTGGAGGTATCGCCGGCAGTCAGGCCCTCAAGGGAGCCCTTGCCGAACTCCTCCGGGTGCTTGGAGACTTTCCTGGCGTTGTCCCACGCGATGATGCCGGCGATGTCGCCGCCCACCGCCGGGACAAGGCCGACGACGGATCCGGTCACCGCGCCGATTCCCATCGGCTTGAACAGCCTCTGCATCAGTTTCCGCCCGGGCATCCACTGGCCCAGCTGGGTGACGGGCTTGACGTGGTGCAGGTGCCTGCGCCTGGTGAGAATCTGGTTGAGGACTTCCGCCACGCCAAAGAACCCGATGATGACCGGAATGAACGGCACGCCGCCGTTCAGTTCCAGGACGTTGAGGGTGAAGCGGGCGTCACCGGTGATGGGGTCACGGCCCACGGTGGCCAGCAGGAGACCGAAGGCTCCGGCGGCAAGGCCCTTGAGGATTCGTCCCGAGGAGACACCCACCATCATGGTCAGGCCGAAGACCACCAGCGCGAACATTTCCGGCGGCCCGAACTGGCGTGCGAATTCCGAAAGGGGCACCGCGGCAACCGCCAGGATAAGGATGCCAAAAAGCATGCCGAAGGCTGAGCCGAAAGCGGACGTTGTCAGGGCCAGGCCCGCTTGTCCTTTCAGGGCAAGCGGGTAGCCGTCAAAGGTTGTGGAAATGGAGGCAGGTGTGCCCGGGGTGTTGATGAGGATGGCCGGCACCCGGTCACCGAACTGGGCGGCCACGTAGATGGTCAGCAGGACGGCGAGGCCCTGGATGGGTTCCAGCGTCAGCGTGAACCCGCTGGCGAGGGCCACGGCCATGGTGGCAGTCACACCCGGGAAGGCACCCACGAGCATGCCCACCAGGATGCCCAGGCCTATGTAGAGGAGGGTATCCACCTGGAGGACGGTCATGATGCCGTCCGTGACGGGCGAGGCAGCGATCTGGATCATAGGTTCACCCGCAATGCGACGACAAAAAGGAAATGGAGGAGGGCCGTAACGATGGCCGGGAACACGAGCAGCGGCCTCCAGCCCCGGCCGCCGTACAGGGCCGTCAGCGCGACTGACGTTGCGAACGTAATCAACCAGAACTGGAGGACGTTCCACAGCATGAGGTAGCCCACCAGGATCACGGCGGTCAGCAGCATCCGGCCGATGCCCCACCCGCTGAGCGGATCAGGGAGGTTGGCCCGGCTGACCCCGCGCAGCACGTTGACCACCACCTGCAGGACGCCGAACACGATAAGGCTCCATGCGAGCATGGTGGGCCAGAAGGGAGGCCCGAGTTCCACCCGGACCCCTGAGCGGATGCCCTGTGCGAGCACCAGGACCAGGACGCCGAGGCCGATGGTGACGGCGGCCGGAACCAGTTCCCTGAGCCGGTGCGCACGGTCCGTGACCAGCACCTCTGACGCCGGGTGGATATGGGCTTCGGCGTGGTCCTGCCCAGGGTCTGTTGGGTTGAGGCCTGCCGGCGGCCCTGTTGCTGTGTGATCGTTCATTGGGGTTCCTCAGTAGGGGCCGGCCAGCGGAAGGCTGGCCGGCCCGTCTGCCTCGAAGTGTGTGCCTGCGCTACTTGCCCTGCGCGAGCTTGATCCACGGTCCGTAGCGGTCGGCTTCCTCGTCAAGGAACGCCGTCATCTCCTCCGCGTCCTTGAAGGTCGGCACAAGGTTGGAGCCTTCGATGACCTTCTTGTACTCCGGGTCCTCAACAGCCTTGCCCATGGCGTCGGAGAGCTTGCTGACAACTTCCTCGGGCGTACCGGCCGGAGCCATGATCCCCACCCATGAAGCGTTCTGCAGGTCGATTCCTTCTTCCTTGGCGGTGGGGACGTCCGGGTTCTTTGGATCCCGTTCCTCGGTCAGCATGGCCAGGTAGCGGAGCTTGCCTGCGTCCACCTGGTTCTTCTGCGTGCCGATCGCATCGATCGAGAAATCGACGTCACCGGCAGCCGCAGCAGCAACTGCCGGGGCGGAGCCGTCAAACGGGACGGACGTGAGCTCGATTCCGGCGAGTTCCTGGAGGCCCTGGGCGGGGGAATCCCAGACCGAGCCAACGCCCGGGCTGGAGTAGGTGACCTTTCCGGGGTTGGCCTTGGCGTCCGCGACGAGGTCCTTGAGCGACTGGTAGGGGCTGTCCACCGGGACAGCGATGGCACCGGGTCCGGCCAGGCCCTGGCCAATCGGCGCGTAGTTGGACGGGTCGATGTCGTAATCCTGGAACTGCAGGGTGGCTACCTCTACGCCCATCATCGACAGGTTGTAGCCGTCCGGCTTTTGGTCCTTCAGCCAGTTGTAGGCCACCGAGCCGTTGGCCCCCGGCTTGTTTTCGACGATAACCTCGACGCCCAGCTCTTTTTCCAGCAGCGGTGCAATGGTACGGGCTGTCAGGTCCCCCGAGCCGCCTGCGGCCCAGGGAACGGTCAGCCGGATGTCCTGTGCGGGGAAGTCGGCTTCGGAACTGCTGTTGCTGCCCGAGGCGCAACCAGTCAGCGCAAGCAACCCCGCCGTGCCCACTGCGAGTGATTTTAGAAGGGTTTTCACTACGGTTTTCTCCTTTGATACCCGTACTCCGACAAGGCTGCCGGCTGTCATCTCCAACAGTGCGCCTCATCTGGGACTTTGTACGCATTACGAACATGTGTGCATAAAACGTACAGTAGTTGTAATCTAGTTCACATCGAGGCCCGGAACAAGGCCGCGGCCGAAATTGTGACCAGGCAATCCGACCCATGGACGCTTCGCACTGGCGGGGCCGGAAGGTGGACAGAATGAGTACTCCGGCGGAGTCGTACCTGGTGGGGTTGATCGGCGAAGGAACCACGCACTCCCTGACCCCTGCCCTTCACGAGAGGGAAGCCGACCATCACGGACTGCGGTACATCTACCGGACCGTGGACCTGACCGTCCTGGCACGTCCGGCTGAAGACGTGGGGTCCCTGCTCTCGGCCGGACGCGACCTCGGCTTCAATGCCTTCAACATCACCGTTCCCGCCAAACAGGTTGTCCTTGGCTACCTTGATGATCTTTCGGACGATGCGGCCCGGCTGGGGGCCGTCAACACCGTCCTTATCCGTGATGGCAAGTTCATCGGCCACAACACCGATTACTCCGGATTTGGCTCCGCCCTCGAGGAAGGCCTTCCAGGCGCGTCCCTTGGACGTGTGGTGCAGCTGGGCGCCGGCGGCGCCGGCGCAGCTACGGCGTACGCGCTCCTTGCAGCAGGGGCGGAGCACCTGTGCGTCGTGGACCTGGATCCCGCCCGGTCCCGGGAGCGGGCCGAGGCCCTCGCACGGTTCTTCCCGGACAGGACCATCGAATGGCGGCCGATCGGCGAGCTAGGGGATCTGATGTCCAAGGCTGACGGCCTGGTGCATGCCACCCCTGTGGGGATGCACGCCCATCCGGGCATGCCCCTAGACGGGGACCTGCTCCAGTCCCGGCACTGGGTGGCCGATATCGTCTACCGCCCGATCGAAACCGAACTGGTCAAAGCCGCCGCTGCCAAAGGGTGCCGTGTGCTGGACGGCGGCCACATGGCCGTGGGCCAGGCGGTGGACGCCTTCCGCCTCATCACGGGCGTGGAACCGGACCGCTCGCGCATGAGGCAGCATTTCCTGTCCATGCTCCGGCAGGGGACCTAGGCACCACCAGTATGCGGCCCCCTGGACCGGCTAACCCCGCGCGCTGAGATCGGCGGAGATGAGTTTCGCCGTCGCAATGATCTCCTGCGCCACCGAAGCCAGGAAGGCGTCCGGGTCCGGCTTGGCAGCGACGGACTGGGCCTGCAGGGACACGTTGACAGCGGCAACTACCCTGGAGCGGTCGTAAACCGGGGCCGCCACGGACATCAGGCCCAGCTCCAGCTCCTGGTCCAGCAGGCACCAGCCCTGCGCCCGGACCGTCTCAAGGACTGGCAGAAGGTCCTTGGCAGTGCCCAGGGCGCGCGGGGTCAGCGGTTTGATCTCGGCCGTGGCCAGGTAGGCCTTCAGGTCCGCCGGAGGCAGCCCGGCGAGCAGAACGCGGCCCATGGACGTGGCGTACGCAGGGAAGCGGGTGCCCACGGTAATGCCCACGTTCATGATCCGGCGGGTGGTTACCCGCGCGATGTAGGCGATGTCAGCCCCGTCGAGCACCGCCGCAGAGGTGGACTCCCCCAGCTTCAGGGACAGTTCCTCAAGGTGTGGCTGCGCCATCTGCGGCAGCGACAGCCCGGACAGGTACGCGTAACCCAGCTGGAGCACCTTGGCCGTCAGCGCGAAGGTTTTACCGTCCGTTCGAACGTAGCCCAGTTCCACCAGCGTGTGCAGGAACCGCCGGGCAGTGGCGCGCGTCAGCCCCGTGCGGGCTGCCACCTCCGTCAGGGTCATCACCGGGTGGTCCGTATCGAATGCACGGATGACGGCGAGCCCGCGGGCCAGGGACTGGACGTACTGGTCACTGGCCTGCGGGGCACCCGCTGATGCTGCGTCGGTCATGGTTACCAATCCTAGGGCCGGCTCAGGCCGCGGCGGCCGCCTTGAGCGGAACAGGCACCAGTTCCTGGAGTTCCTCCAAGGTGCAGCCGAAGGTCTCACGGACGGTGATGCCGCCGGGCCCGGTGAGGAAGACGGCTTTGTCCGTGTACACGCGGGTGACGCAGCCGACGCCGGTGAGCGGGTAGGTGCAGGACTCCACGATCTTGGAGGCGCCTTCGCGGGTGAGCAGGGTCATCATCACGAACACGTCCTTGGCGCCGGTAGCCAGGTCCATGGCACCTCCGACGGCGGGAATGGCGCCGGGAGCGCCGGTGTGCCAGTTGGCGAGGTCGCCGGTCACCGATACCTGGAACGCCCCCAGCACGCAGATGTCCAGGTGCCCGCCGCGCATCATCGCGAAGGAGTCGGCGTGGTGGAAGTAGGACGCCCCCGGGAGTTCGGTGACGGGGATCTTGCCGGCGTTGATGAGGTCCTCGTCGATCTCATCACCCTTGGCTTCCGGGCCCATGCCCAGCATCCCGTTCTCCGTGTGGAGCGTGATGTCCTGGTCCTCGGTGAGGTAGTTGGACACGAGCGTGGGCTGGCCGATGCCGAGGTTCACGAACGAGCCCGGGGCGATGTCCCTGGCCACCAGGCGGGCGAGGTCGTCCCGGCTCAGCGGGGCCTCGGAGGTTTTGATGCTCGATTCCATGACGCCCATCTCAGGCCACCTTCTCTTCAGTGCCAGTGGTGCTGCCGGCGGTATTGCCGGCAGCAGCGGGAACCCGGACCACAGTATTGACGTAAATCCCGGGAGTGACCACGTTTTCCGGGTCCAGCGCCCCGGTGGGAACGATCTCGGACACCTGGACGATGGTGTGCTTCGCGGCCGCGGCCATGATCGGGCCGAAGTTCCGGGCAGTCTTGCGGTACACCAGGTTGCCCTTGCCGTCGGCCTTGAGTGCCTTGATGAGGGCGACGTCGGCATGGATGGGGGTCTCAAACACCTGGCCGCGGCCGTCAATGATCCGGGTTTCCTTGCCCTCGGCGAGCATGGTGCCGTACCCGGTGGGCGTGAAGAACCCGCCGATTCCCGCGCCGGCGGCCCGGATCCGCTCGGCCAGGTTGCCCTGCGGCACCAGTTCCAGCTCGATCTGCCCGGCCTTGTACTTGGCGTCGAAATGCCAGGAGTCGGACTGGCGCGGGAAGGAGCAGATCATTTTCCGGACCCGGCCTTCCTTGATGAGCAGGGCCAGGCCCTGGTCGCCCTGGCCGGCGTTGTTGTTCACCACCGTCAGGTCCTTGGCGCCGCAGTCCAGCAGCGCGTCGATCAGTTCGAACGGCTGCCCGGCGTTGCCGAACCCTCCGATCATCACGGTGGAACCGTCCTTGATTCCGGAGACGGCCTCCTGGACCGACTCTACGAAGTTCAGCATTGCCTATGCCTTTCCTGTACTGGTGCCTGCGGAGGAGGTGACGTTTTCGAGGACCACGGCCAGGCCCTGGCCAACGCCGATGCAGATCGCCGCGACGCCCCAGCGTTCCCCGGACGCCTGCAGGGACCGGGCCAGGGTGCCGAGGATGCGGGTGCCGGAGGCACCCAATGGGTGGCCCATGGCGATCGCCCCTCCGTGCCGGTTCACGATGGAGGGGTCGATGCCCCAGGCGTTGATGCACGCCAGGGACTGCGCGGCGAACGCTTCGTTAAGTTCGACGGCGCCCACCTGGTCCCAGCCGATGCCCGCCTTCGCGAGTGCTTTGTTCGCCGCCTCCACCGGGGCGTACCCGAAGTACTGGGGGTCGTTGGCGTGCGCGCCGCGCCCGGCGATGCGGGCCAGCGGGTCCAACCCCAGCAGCCCGGCGGCAGCCTCGGAGCCCACCCATGCCGCGGAGGCGCCGTCGGACAGCGGGGACGCGTTCCCGGCGGTGACCGTGCCGTCCTCGGTGCGGAACACCGTCTTCAAGCCGGCGAGCTTCTCCGCTGAGGACCCGGCACGGATGCCCTCGTCCCGGACCAGGTCCGTGCCCGGCACCGGGGAGACGAGGTTGTCGTAGAACCCCTCGTCCCACGCCGCGGCGGAGAGGTTGTGGGAGTTCGCCGCGAATTCGTCCTGCTGCTCGCGGCTCACGCCGTACTTCTCGCGGAGCCGCTCGGTGGCCTCGCCCAGGGAAATGGTCCATTCCCTGGGCATGGCCTTGTTCACCAGGCGCCATCCCAGCGTGGTCGAGGCCAGGGTCATGTCGCCGGCCGGGTAGGGCTTCTCGGTCTTGGGCAGCACCCACGGGGCCCGGGACATCGATTCCGCCCCGCCCACCAGCATCAGCTCTGCGTCGCCGGCGTTGATCTGCCGGGAGGCGATGATCGCCGCGTCCAGCGAGGACCCGCAGAGCCGGTTGACCGTGGTGCCCGGGATCGAGACCGGCAGGCCGGCCAGTAGCGTGCCCATCCGGGCGATGTTCCGGTTCTCCTCGCCGGCGCCGTTGGCGTTGCCGAAGACCACCTCGTCGATCCGCTCCGGATCCAGGGCAGGAGCCCGCTTCACGGTTTCGCTGATCACGTGCGCGGCGAGGTCATCCGGGCGGACGGCGGCGAGGCCGGATCCGAATTTGCCGAACGGGGTGCGCACGGCGTCGTACACAAAAGCCTGGTTCATCACTGTTCCTCTACATCTTTGTCTGTACGGCCCAACTAGGTAGCGGTAAGTGTCGTTTTGGAGGCTCATAACGACACTTGGCGCTACCTAGTTGGGCGGGGTGGGGGTTTCGTTGGTGGGTGGGGCGGTGGTGTCCGCGTCTATGTCCTTAAACACCTGCTGGGCGGTCTTGAAAGCCGTATTCGCGGAGGGCACTCCGCAGTAGATGGCGGTCTGCAGCAGGATTTCCTTGATCTCGTCCCTGCTGAGTCCGTTGGTGAGGGCTGCCCGGATGTGCATGGCCAGCTCTTCCCAGTGCCCGTGCGCCACCATGGCGGTGATGGTGACGGCGGAGCGCATTTGCCGCGTCAGGCCGGGCCGGGTCCAGATCCCGCCCCACGCGATCCGCGTGATCATGTCCTGGAAGTCGTCCGTGAATTCGTCCTTGGCGGCGTTGGCCCGGTCCACGTGCGCGTCGCCCAGCACTTCGCGCCGCACCTTCATGCCGCCGTCGTAAATGTCCTGGCTGGTGGCACCGGGCTGGACGGCGCCGTTGCGTTCGGGGTTCTTCCCGTCAGTGCCGTTCACTTGGCTGCTCCCTGCGATTCGGTCCAGGTGATGAGGCTGCGCATCAGCTCGGCCACGTGGGCGGGGGCTTCGGCCGGGGCAAGGTGGGCCACGCCCTCCAGGGTGACAGCGGTGGCCGTCCCTCCTCCGGCCGTGATGCCGGCCGCCACTTCTTCAGCGAGCGACGGCGGGGCCACCCCGTCCAGCGCCCCGGCGATGACCTGGGTTGGTACCCGGATGCTGCCCAGGTCCTCCCGGACGTCGAACGCGGCCAGTGCTTCGCAGCAGAAGGCATAGCTGAACCGGTCGGCGTCGCGCAGGGCATGCAGGAGCCGGCTGCTGAGTTCGGGCTCGCGTTCCATGAAACCGGGGGCGAACCAGCGTTCCGCCGAGCCCTGGATCATCACCGGGGTGCCCTGGCTGCGGACTGTTTCAGCCCGTTCCAGCCACCCTTCGGGCGTACCCAGCTTGGCGCCGCTGCACTGGACGGACAGGCTCTTGAGGCGTTCCCCGTGCTTAATGCCCAGCTGCAGGCCGGTGGCACCGCCCAGGGAGACGCCCGCGTAGTGGAAGGCCTCTCCGGGTGCGATGGAGTCCACGAGGTCCACCACGGCATCAGCCAGGGCGGCAACATCGAAGGTCCCGGTGGCTGCGGGTGAGACCCCATGGCCGGGCAGGTCCCAGGCAACGACGTCCACATCGTTGCCGAGCACCGAGGCGGTGCGGTTCCACAGGATGGTGGAGGTGCCCAGGGAGGGTCCCACCACCAGCAGCGGGTGGTCACCCAGGGGGCGCTGGGGCGAGAGCAGGGCGGCTTTCAGGGCAGGCTTAGCCACGGGGGTCTCCGTTCGGATCGGTATCGGGAAGTGCAGTGGGCGCCGCGTATTCCGGGAAGGCGGCCAGGATACGGCGGGAAATGTTTGCCGCCTCGCCCAGGTAGCTGGCGGGGTTGAGGAGTTCCTCGAGCCGGAGGTCGGTGAGCACCCCGGCGGGCACGGCGTCGCGGAGCAGCTTGCGGTAGGTGGCCGCCTGCTCCCCGGAAGGTGCCCGCAGAGTCTGGTCCACGATGGCCTGCAGCTGCTCCTTCCCGGTGAGGCCATACTTCTCCTCCAGCAGGGGCGACACCGCCGCGCCCACTCCCTCGGCCAGGAGCAGCGGGCCGGCGAGGTCCAGGTTGCGGCGCATCGCGTCGGGGAAGGCCTGCAGGCCCTCGGTGAGCTCGCGGGCGTGCCCGGCCGCCCCCAGCGCCAGGGCCAGGAGCTGCCGGAGGGCGGGCCACTCGGTGTGCCACGCAGCGTCCGGGCGCTCATCGTTGAAGTTGGCGGCCGCCAGGTGCAGCTGGGCCACGAGCTGGGGTGCCTGCAGCGCCGCGCTGCGGACCAGGACGGACAGCACCGGGTTCTGTTTCTGCGGCATGGCAGAGGAGACGCCGCGGCCGGCGGCGCGCGGCTCGGCCAGCTCGCCGACCTCGGGCCTGCTCAGGAACAGGACATCCGCGGCGATCTTGCCGAACGCGTCCAGCACTGCCGCCAGGGCGTTGCCCAGGGACGTGACCACCAGCCGGTTGGTGTGCCAGGGAGCCGGAGCGGCGGCGAGGCCCAGCTGGGATGCCAGGGCGTCGGCCAGGCTGAAGGGGGTGGCCGGTGAGCCGGAGGTAAGCACGGTTCCCGCAGCAAGCGTACCTGCCGCGCCGCCGAACTGGACCGGATAGGCCAGGCCCTCCAGCTCGCGTCCCGCGGCGGCAACGCCGTGGAACCATTGCGCAGACCGCAGGCCAAATGTGAAGGGGAGCGAGTGCTGGGTGAGGCTCCTGCCCACGCACAGCGTGTCCGCATGTTCTTCCGCCAAACTGGCGAGTGCCGCCGTCGTGCGTTTCAGGTCGCCGAGCAGCGCCTCCACGGTGTTGCGTGCCAGCAGCATCAGGGCGGTGTCCAGAACGTCCTGGCTGGTCAGGGACGTGTGCACTGCCTTTCCGGCGCCGATGCCGATGCCGTCCAGCGCCTGGACGTTTTTCCGAAGGTCCGCCAGCAGCGGGATCACCGGGTTACCGCCGCCCTGGGCGCGGCGGGCGATGCCTGCCACGCTGTACTTGCCGGGCTCGGCCGCGGCGGAGACGACGGCGGCGGAACCGGCGGGCGCCAGGCCCACCTTCTCCAGCACGGCGGCCCAGCCGGACTCGACGGCGAGGATCGCCGCCAGCACAGCCCGGTCACCCGTCAGCGCACCCACCAGGGGCGACGCCGAGACGGGACTGAGCAGGCCGGCGTCGCCCTCTCCCCCGAAGGCGTCCGCATCTCCCAGGCCGGCGGACCCGGTCACTGGAAGTCCAGGAAGACTGTTTCGCCCTCACCCTGGAGGCGGACGTCCCAGGTGAGGCCGCCGTCGGCGTCACGGCGTGCGATCAGCGTCCTGCTGCGTTCGGGATCCAGGGAGCTGAGCAGCGGGTCATTGGCCAGCGCCTCCGTGTCCTCGGGCAGGTAGATGCGGGTGAAGAGCCGGTTGGTGAGCCCGCGGGCGAAGATGGCCACGGAGATAAAGGGGGCCGCCGCCGGTTTTCCTGGGACCGGCTTGGTGGGGCCCGGGTTCACGGTGGTGAAGGTGAAGACTCCGGAGTTGCCCACGGCGCCGCGGCCCCATCCGGTAAAGGTGTAGCCGTCGCGGACCAGGGACCCGGTCTTCTGGACGATGTTGCCGTCGGCGTCGGGCTGCCAGATTTCCAGGATGGCGTCCGGGATGGGCTGGCCGGAGCCGTCGTAGACGGTTCCCTGCAGGCGGATGGAGCCCGGCGAGCCGGGGGCCAGGAGTTCGTTGTCCTTCTCGAACGGCAGGGCGTAGCCGTAGAACGGTCCGACGGTCTGCCCCGGGGTGGGGACAAGTTTGGTCTGGTTGCTCATGTCCCTACTCCTCATCACTTTCTGCGCCAAGCGCCTCGTTTTCGGTCCACGTCCGCTTGGGGCCCGTCAGGACAATGTCCCAGTTGTAGCCCAGGGCCCACTCGGGCTCGGTGAGGCTGTGGTCGTAAGTGGCCACCAGCCGGTCGCGGGCGTCCTGGTCCACGATGGTCTGGTAGATCGGGTCCAGCGGGAACAGCTGGTCGCCCGGGAAATACATCTGGGTGATGATCCGCTGGGTGAACTCGGTTCCGAACAGGGAGAAGTGGATGTGCGCCGGGCGCCAGGCGTTCAGGTGGTTCTTCCACGGGTACGCCCCGGGCTTGATGGTGGTGAACCGGTAGGACCCGTCCGGGCCGGTGATGCAGCGGCCGATGCCCGTGAAGTTCGGGTCGATCGGCGCCGGGTGCTGGTCGCGCTTGTGGATGTACCGGCCGGAGGAGTTGGCCTGCCAGATCTCCACGAGCTGGCCCGCAACGGGGCGGCCGTTCCCGTCCAGGACCCGGCCTGCCACGATGATCCGCTCGCCCTGGGGCTCGCCGTTGTGCTGGATGGTGAGATCGGACTCGAGGGCGTGCACGTCCTGGTGGCCGAAGGCCGGCGAGTACAGCTCGATGGTTTCCGGGTCCGCGTGGTGCAGGCTCTTGGTGGGGTGCCGCAGGATGCTGGAGCGGTAGGGCGGGTAGTCCAGCCGCGGCTGGGTTTCGGCGGGGGAGCCCTCTTTGAGGGCCCGTGCATAGGCTTCGCCCAGGGCGTTGATCTCTGCGCTGAGGTCAGCCTGGGTTTCAATGGCGCGGTCCAGGGGCATGTGTGCGGCCTTCGGCTCGGCGGGCGGCACAGACTCGTCGGTATCAAGCTGGGCGTTGGTTTCTTCCGGCACGGCTGGCTCCTTTCTGGTTTTCGTTGTGATTCGTTGGGCAGTTCGGCGGGGACAGTGGTTCGGCGGGCCGGCTCAGGTCCGGTGCAGGGAGTCGTACTGGACCGCGTGCCGGACTGGGGCGTTGGGCGCCCCGTACCCGTCGTAGCCGCCGCGGCGTTCCACCATTTCAAAGAACACACTGCCCACCGTGGCGGTGTAGAAGTGGAGGAATTCGCCGTCGGCATCGCGGTCATAGAGGAGGTTGAGCTCCTGCAGTGTGGCCAGGAACCCGGGGTCGAGGTCGAACCGGGCGTCCAGGTCCTCGTAGTAGTTCGCGGGGATCTGCAGGAATTCGAGGCCGCGGTCCCGGGCGGCCCGGGCGGTGGCCACGAGGTCCCACACGGCGAACGCGATGTGCTCCTGGTAGGTCTTGCGGACTTCGCTGCGGGCCTGCTGCACCGGCGCCAGGTTCAGCACCAGCCGGACGGCGGCGTCCGAAGTGGTCATCACCTGGGAGCGCACCAGCCCGCTGGGGCTGGGTACTTCGGCGAAGGGCTGCGGTTCCAGGGCCAGGGCGCTGGTGTAGAACAGGACGGCCTCGTCGAAGTGCTGCCACGGCTGGGCAAGGTTGACATGGTCGATGACCGCAGCGGCACCCGGCCCCCCGGAAGGAGCGCGGTGTTCCAGGCCTTCCCCGAATTCACGGGTCCAGGCTGCCGTGCCGTCAGGGCTGCCCTGGCACAGGAAAATTTCCGTTGAGTCCGGCGCGGAGATGCCCTGGAAGACTTCCTCGTCGGCCTGGACCTTGCGGGCAACCACGGGAGCCTTGAGCTGCTGGGCCCGGGCGGAGGCAATCACGGGTGAATCGACGTCGAACCCCAACGCGGCAATTGACGGTTCGGCGTGCGATGCCGCCTGCTCGTTGATGATCACGCGCGCCTGGCCCATGGTCCACAGCTGCACGTCCTTGGTGCGGTGCCGGCCCTCGAACCCGAAGCCGAGCTGCCCCAGGAGCTTCTCCAGCCGGGCGGTATCGTCAGCTTTGACCTCGGCAAAGTTGAAGCCCGCCGGTTCGCTGACCTTGGGCAGCGTGGCGAGTTCCATGGGATAACGACGCCGGGAGGCAGCACTGCCTCCCCCTGCGGCTTCCGCGCTGCCTGCCAGCCACGCGGCACTCTGTTCCTCCAGCCAAATGAGCGAGCGCATGGCGTCCACGGCTGTGCGGTCCACGTCGGACTGGCGGAAGACGTCGTTGAAGACCTCGAGGGAGACCGGGCCGGAATAGCCCGCCCGGACCACGTGGCCCATGAACTTGGCCAGCTCGAACTGCCCCTCGCCCGGGAACACGCGGTAGTGGCGGCTCCAGGACAGCACATCCATGGTGAGTTGGGGGGCGTCCGCAACCTGGACGAAGAAGATCTTTTCCGGGTTGAGCTTTTCAATCGGCGCGGTGTCCCAGCTGCGGGACAGGATGTGGAAGGAGTCCAGGCAGGTGCCGAAGTTGGGGTGGTCCACCATCTCCACCAGGCGGTAGGCGTGCTCGTAGTCGTTCACGTGCTTGCCCCAGGCCAGGGCCTCGTACGCCACCTTGATGCCGTGGTCGCCGGCAAGTTCGGCCAGCTGCGCCAGCTGGGAGGCACGCAGGCCGTCGTCGTCAATGGTGGCCGTGGCGACGTTCGAGCAGACCAGGATGGTGTCCATGCCCAGGCGGGACATCAGGTTGAACTTCGCCTCCGCCCGCCGTAGGTTCGCCTTCAGCAGGTCCGGGGCCACGCCGTCGAAATCGCGGAACGGTTGGTAGAGGTCCAGCCCCAGGCCAAGGTCTGCGGCCATGGCCCGCACGTCCCCCGGGCTCAGCGGCGAGGTGACCAGGTCCTGTTCAAAGATTTCGATGCCGTCGAATCCTGCGATGGCACAGGCCTGCATCTTCTCCTTCAGGGTGCCGGAGAGGCAGACGGTAGCGATTCCGGTGCGCATCAGGCAGCCACCTCTTCTGCGGCCACGAGCTCCAGGAAGTGCGAGCGCATGCGGTCCGGATCGGGTTCCAGGCCCGTGAAGATGCGGAAGGCGTCTGCGGCCTGGCCCACAGCCATCCGGCCGCCGTCCAGGACCTCGCAGCCCTTGGCGCGGGCGCCCCGGACGAGTTCGGTGTCGATGGGGCGGTACACGATGTCCGCAACCCAGTGGCGTCCTTCCAGAAGCTCCAGGTCCAGCGGAACGCCGGGGTGGGCGGCCATGCCCACGGGGGTGCAGTGCACCAGGCCGTCGGCCAGCGGCATCAGCTGCGGCAGCTCCGCCGTCGTGCGCGCCACAACGGTGCTGTCCGGGAAGAAGCCGGCCAGTTCCGCCGCCCTGGCGGCGGAGCGGGCGGCGTCCATGTCCACGAGGTCCAGGTGGCGGACACCGGCGGTGAGGAGGGCGTAGGCCACGGCGGAACCTGCCCCGCCGGCGCCCAGCTGGACCACGCGGTCCAGCTTGGCGCCGGGAAGTCCTGAGGAGAGGGCCGCGGCAAAGCCGGAAAAGTCTGTGTTGTGGCCTATGAACCGGCCATCATCGATCACCACGGTATTGACTGCACCGAGCCGCAAGGCGTCCGGGGTTACCTCATCCAGGTGCTGCAGGACCAGCTGCTTGCAGGGGTGGGTGATGTTCAGGCCGTTGAAACCGAGGTTCCTGGCACTGCGCAGCAGCTCTCCCACGGACTTGCCGGGAAGGCCGAGCTCCACGAGGTCGATGGGCCGGTAGAGATAGCGCAGGCCCTGCACATCCCCTTCGCGCTCGTGCATGGGCGGGGTGAGTGACGGCATCACACCATCGCCGACCAGTCCCACCAGGTAGGACTCAGTTCGATTACTCATCCGTGCAGCTCCTTTGGTACGGCACCGGGCAGGAGCAGTGCGCCAAGCGGATGCTGCTGCTTCGGTGTTGAAAGTTACAGTACATTATTTGTTCACTCAGCGCACTTTTGTTCTACATTCGAACAATGCATCAGGTCAGCGCTGCGGAAGGCGCGCCGCGAGCTCCGCGGCCGCCTCCTGCAGCAGCGGGACGCACGCCTCCAGTTCCTCCATGCCCATGCGGAAGACGGGCACCGCCGTTGCCAGGGAGGCGAAGGCGTGGCCCTGGGTGTTGAGGAGGGGTACGGCGACGGCACGCATGCCCATCTCGTTTTCCTCGTCCATCACGGCATATCCCTGGCGCCGGACCTTCTCGATTTCCGCGCGGAAGGCGTCCCGGTCCGCGATGGACTTTTCGGTGAGCTGATCAAGCGGAAGGTCCTCCAGCAGCCGCTCGCGCTCGGCATCCTCCGCAAAGGCGACCAGCACTTTTCCGACGGCGGTGGTGGACAGCGAGCCCAGGTGGCCGGGGTCGCTGGTCACCCGGAACATCTGCGGACCGTCCACCTTGTTGACCGTGAGGTGGTGAAGCCCGTCGCGGACGCTGAGGATGGTGGCCTCGCCCGTCTGTTCCGTGACCCGGCGGAGGACCGGCATTGCGGTGCCGGCGAAACCGTGATGGTTGGAGACCCGCTGGCCCAGCTGGAAGATCCGCAGGCCCAGGTGGTAGCGGCGGCCGTCCGGCTCGTAGTCCACAAAACCGTCGCGGGTCAGCGACCCCAGCAGGCGGTACGTAGTGCTGAAAGGCAGCTCGGCCCGTCGTGAAATCTCCGCGGCACTGGCCCCGCGCGGCTCATCGCCCAGGAGGACCAGGAGGCCCAGGGCCTTGCCCACCATGTCCGTGCGGTCCGGCTTGGCCACCTTGGTGTCCGCGGGGGTCTCAGCAGCTACGTCTTTGTCAACTGTGGCATGGTTCACACTCATGCATTAATGTTCCCACATCGTGAGAGTTATTTCTAGATAGTGATTATTTTCTTGACAGGTGACCGCACTCACAGTCACTATTGCTGTATCGCACAAGTAGCTCCCACCATGTGGCTACTACCCGGGTTATCCCGCACATGCCGAGCCGCGCCTCCACCTGAAGGCAGCGCCGGCCGCGAGCCCCCTGATCCATCCGCGACAAAGTCGTCACACCTAAGGAACTCCATGAGCCAGACACTTCCGTCCGCCGAGCCAGGCGTTGCCGCCCCGGCCGGGACGCCGAAGAAGGCAGCCCTCGCCAGCTTCCTGGGCAGCGCCGTCGAATATTACGACTTCTTCATCTTCGGTTCCGCCGCCGCGCTGATCTTTCCCACGGTCTTCTTCCCGGATGCTGATGCAAACGCGGCCATCATGTCCTTCGCCACGTTCGGGTTCGCCTACGTGGCCCGCCCCGTGGGCGCCGTGATCCTGGGCCACTTCGGCGACAGGGTGGGCCGGCAAAAGGTCCTGATGTTCACGCTCCTCCTAATGGGTGCCTCCACCTTCCTCATCGGCTGCCTGCCGGACTTCAACACCGTCGGCTGGTGGGCTCCTGCCCTGCTGGTGCTGGCCCGGCTTTGCCAGGGCCTGTCCGCCGCCGGCGAGCAGGCCGGCGCATCGTCCATGACGCTGGAGCATGCCCCGGACAACCGCCGGTCCTTCTTCACCTCGTGGACCCTCACCGGCACCCAGGGCGGCCAGATCCTCGCGGCCCTGGTCTTCATCCCCGTCCTTGCCCTCCCGGACGAGATCAAGTACGGCATCGGCTGGCGTATTCCGTTCTGGCTGAGCGCCGTTGTGGTTGTTGTTGCCTTCTTCATCCGGCGCACGCTGCACGAGCCGCCGGCCTTCGAGGAAGCGCAGAAAACCGCCCAGATTTCCAAGCTCCCGGTTGCCGATCTGCTCAAGGCCCACTGGCGCGACGTCCTCCGCGTGATCTGCTGCGCCTTCATCGCCGCCGTGTCCACGGTGTTCGGCACGCTTGCCATCAGCTACGCCAAGACCGTGGCGGGCGTGGACGGAACCACAACCCTCTGGCTGGTCGTCGGCGCCAACTTCGTAGCCCTGGGCACCCAGCCGCTCTTCGGCATGCTGGCGGACAGGATCGGCCGCAAGCCCGTCTTCATCTATGGGGCGGTGGCCAGCGCCATCCTGACGCCTGTCTTCCTGCTCAGCCTGGAATCCGGCAGCGTGCCGCTGATGTTCCTGGCCGCCATCGGCTTCTTCTCCTGCGGCTACGCAGCCTCCAACGCCGTCTGGCCGTCCTTCTACGCCGAGATGTTCAGCACCAAGGTCCGCTTCTCCGGCCTGGCCATCGGCACCCAACTGGGCTTCCTGATGGCAGGTTTCGCCCCGGCGATCGTTGCGGCCATGGGCGGGATCAGGCCCGGCGGCTGGGTGCAGATCAGCATCTTCACCGCCGTCATCTGCGGCATCGCGGCCATCTCCGCCCTGACTGCCAAGGAATCCTACAAGGTCCCCACCTCGCAGCTCGGCCTGAAGTAGCACTTCCGCCGGACAGGACACGTTCCAGCCCGGTTTTCAGACCGGAAAGCCCGCCATTCCCCCAAATGGCGGGCTTTCCCCGTTGAAAAACGGGCTGCCTTGGCAGCGAGCGGCGAAGCCTACGGCCGGCCGGTCTCCAGCACCGATGACAGGTCGAAGCTGACCGGTTCCTCCAGCTGCGCGTATGTGCACGATTCCGGGTCCCGGTCCGGCCGCCAGCGGTTGAACTGGGCCGTGTGCCGGAACCGTTCCCCCTCCATGTGGTCGTACCGCACCTCCACCACCAGCTCGGGGCGGAGCGGCACGAAGGACAGGTCCTTGCCGGCGCTCCAGCGGCTGCCCTCGGCGTTGCGCGGCGTCCGTTCCCCCTCCTCCTGCTTGGCCCACGCCCACGGGTGGTCATCGAAGGTGGTCACCAGCGGCTGGAGCTGCTCATACAGTTCCTTGCGCCGCTTCATGGGGAAGGCGCCGATCACGCCCACGCTGGCCAGGCCGCCGTCGTCCTTGTACAACCCCAGCAGCAGCGAGCCGATCACATCCGGCCCGCTCTTGTGCAGGCGGTATCCGGCCACCACGCAGTCGGCGGTGCGCTCGTGCTTGGTCTTGAACATCACCCGCTTGTCCGGCTCGTACCGGCCATCCAGGCGCTTGGCCACAACGCCGTCCAGCCCGGCGCCCTCGAACTGCCGGAACCATTGCTCCGCCGTGTCCTTGTCCGTGGTGGCGGCGGTGAGGTGGACCGGGGCCTTGCTTGCCGCGAGGGCTTTTTCCAGGGCCGCCCGCCGCTCGGTGAAGGGGCTCCCGGTGTAGTCGTCGTCACCCAGGGCCAGAAGATCGAACGCCACGAAGGAGGCCGGCGTCTGGGAAGCGAGCAGCTTGACCCGGCTGGCGGCAGGGTGGATGCGCTGCTGCAGGGCCTCGAAATCGAGGCGGTCCCCGGAGGAGCCCACCAGGATGATCTCGCCGTCCACCACGCAGCGCGGGGGCAGGTTTTCCTTCAGTGCCTCAACGAGCTCGGGGAAGTAGCGCGTCATGGGCTTCTCGTTGCGGCTGCCGATCTCCAGGTCGTCGCCGTCGCGGAAGATGATGGACCGGAAGCCGTCCCACTTTGGTTCGTAGCTGAGCTCCCCGCCTCCTGCAACACCAGGAATGCCGCTGACGGCCTTGGCGAGCATGGGCGGGACGGGCGGCATCACGGGAAGTTCCATGCTGCCCATTCTTGCCCGGGAAGGTGCTCCGGCGTAAGACCACAGTCAGCAGGCGGCAGGCTCAGCCCGCGAGCAGCCACACGATGAGGATCAGCAACGGCGCCACACCCGCCGTGGACAGCGGTTTCCCGGCCACGGCAACCCCGCGCCCGTACTTGCCTTCCAGCTCCGCCTGCGCGGGAGCTCCGGGAAGCGCAGTATTACAAGCCTAAGACTCATCGGACAAGTGGTGCCGGGCAGGCCAGCCCTCGACACGGCACCCCTCCGGACGGTAGAGGTTAACGATGGTTACCGTCGGCTTCCACGCCTCACACGAACAGATCAGTCCCGCCCAACTGCTCAAAGACGTCCAGCACGCGGAACGGGCAGGATTCGATGCCGCCATGTGCTCGGACCATATTGAGCCCTGGTCCGCCCGGCAGGGACACTCCGGCTTCGCCTGGTCCTGGCTCGGCGCGGCGCTGGCCACTACCACCCTCCGCTTCGGCGTGGTGACCGCGCCGGGCCAGCGCTACCACCCCGCCATCATCGCCCACGCTTCCGCCACCCTGGCAAGCATGTTTCCGGACCGCTTCTGGATGGCACCCGGCAGCGGCGAGAACATGAACGAACACGTCACCGGCGACGCCTGGCCGCCCAAAGAGGTGCGGCAGCGCCGGCTTGAAGAGTGTGTGGAAGTGATCCGCCGGCTGCACCGGGGCGAAGAGGTGACCCACCACGGCCTTGTCACCGTGGAACAGGCCCGAATCTGGGATGTTCCGGACTCCCCGCCGCCGCTGATCGCCCCGGCCATCAGTGTGGAGACCGCCCGCCGCTCGGCCGCCTGGGCGGACGGCCTGGTCACCATCAACCAGCCCGCTGACAAGCTCAAGGACATGCTGGCGGCATACCGGGACAACGGCGGCCGCGGCAAGGCCGTGCTGCAGGTGCACCTGTCATGGGCCCCCCGTGAACAGGACGCGGCAGCCATTGCCCTGGACCAGTGGCGGACCAACACCTTCGCCCCGCCGGTCCCGTGGGACCTCCCCACCGCCGGGCATTTCGACGGCGTCAGCGGGCAGATCGGCGAGGCCCAGGTCAGGAAGGCGGTCAACGTCTCGGCAAGCCTGGAGCAGCACGCCGAGTGGCTGGCCGGTTACGCGGACCTTGGCTTTGATGAAATCTACCTGCACTTCGTCGGGCAGGAGCAGGCCCCGTTCATCGATGCGTTTGCCACGGACGTCCTTCCACAGCTGCGCGGCTCGCGGGCCCAGGCACGGGCGCAGGCACCGGCATGAGGCTCGCGGAAACCTCGGACCTCTGGTGGAAGAACGCGGTCATCTACTGCCTGGACGTTGAGACTTTCTTTGACGACGACGGCGACGGCACCGGTGACTTCGCGGGCCTCACCCAGCGTGTGGACTACCTGGCCGCGCTGGGCGTGACGTGCATCTGGCTCATGCCGTTCTACCCCTCCCCGGACCGGGACGACGGCTACGACGTGACGGATTTCTTCACCGTGGACCCCCGGCTCGGAACCATGGGGGACCTGGTGGAGTTCATGCGGGCGGCCAGGGACCGGGGCATGCGGGTCATCGCCGACTTCGTGGTGAACCACACCTCGGACCAGCACCCGTGGTTCGTTGAGGCCCGGAAATCAACGGACAACAAGTACCGGGACTACTACGTGTGGCGGAGCGACACTCCCCCGGACACGTCCTCCGAGGTGGTGTTCCCGGGCGAAGAGGACTCGCTGTGGGAAAAGGATGACGCCACCGGCGAGTGGTACCTGCACATGTTCGCCAAGCACCAGCCGGACCTGAACGTCACCAATCCCGACGTGCGCAACGAGATTGCCAAGGCCATGGGCCTGTGGCTGGAATTGGGCCTGGACGGGTTCCGGCTGGACGCTGTGCCCTTCTTCCTGGAAACCCGGGGGCAGCCCAGGGACGAGGCCGCCAACCTGGATCCGCACGGCTTCCTCGCCGCCCTGCGCAGTTTCGTGAGCCGCCGCAACGGCAGCGCCGTTCTGCTGGGCGAGGTCAACCTGCCCTACAAGGAACAGGTGGAGTTCTTCGGCGGACCGGACGGCAACGAACTGAACATGCAGTTCGATTTCATGTCCATGCAGTACATCTACCTGTCCCTGGCCCGCGGGGATGCCCGGCCCCTGGCTGAGACCCTGAAGAGCCGGCCGCCGCTGCACCCGGACAACCAGTGGGCCATGTTCGTGCGCAACCATGACGAGCTGACCCTGGACAAGCTCAGCGACGGCGAGCGTGAAGAGGTGTTCGCAGCTTTCGGGCCCCAAAAGAACATGCAGATCTACGGACGGGGGCTGCGCAGGAGGCTTCCGCCGATGCTTGGCGGCGACCCTGAGCGCCTCCGCATGGTCTATTCGCTGATGTTCGCCCTGCCCGGCACACCGGTGCTGTTCTACGGTGAGGAGATCGGCATGGGCGAGGACCTCCGGCAAAAGAGCCGCGCGGCGGTGCGCACTCCCATGCAGTGGACCGACGATAAGAACGGCGGCTTTTCCACCGCCAAGGTTGCGGACCTGGTGGCACCACTGGCCCGGGGAGAGTACGGCCCGGAGCACGTCAACGCCGCTGCCGCCAAACGCGATCCGGACTCGCTGTTCAACTTCATGGTGACCCTGATCCGCCGCTACCGGGAGTCCGCAGAGCTTGGCTGGGGAGAATTCTCCATCATTGACCAGCCCGAGCCGGCCGTCTTCGCGCACACTTGCAGCACGGACACCGGCGCACTGGTGCTCCTGCACAACTTCGGGGAGGAGCCCGTGAAGGTCAGTGGCACCCTGGGCACCGAGGACGGGCCGCGGAACGCCTTCAAGGACGCCATCCTGCTGGACCTGTTCGACGGCGACAACGTACCACTGGATCCCGACGGCGGCTTCAAGGTTGAGCTGGGACGTTACGGCTACCGCTGGTACCGCCTGCACCGCAAAGGCGACAGGCTGGCACCCTAGCCGGCGCGCCGTCGTCGTCCGGGTATGAAAAAATCAACCATGCGCCCCATGCAGCACTCCAGCAAGCTCCAGAACGTCCGGTACGAACTCCGCGGACCCATCCTCCAGGCCGCCAAGGCCATGGAGGCGGAGGGGCACCGGATCCTCAAGATGAATCTCGGGGACACTGCCCCGTTCGGCCTGGAAACGCCGGAGTCCGTGGTGGTGGACATGATCCACCACCTGCGGGGCGCCCAGGGGTACAGCGATTCGAAAGGGATCTTCTCCGCGCGTACCGCCATCTCGCAGTACTACCAGACGCGCGGCCTGATGCAGATCGGGGTGGAGGACATCTTCATCGGCAACGGCGTCAGCGAGCTCATCTCGATGTGCCTGCAGGCGTTCATGGAAAACGGCGACGAGATCCTGGTGCCCGCTCCGGATTACCCGCTGTGGACTGCCGCGGTCACGCTGACAGGGGGCAAGCCTGTGCACTACCTCTGCGACGAGGGCGAGAACTGGTGGCCGGACATGGCCGACGTGGAGGCCAAGATCACCAGCCGCACCAAGGGGATTGTGATCATCAACCCCAACAACCCCACGGGCGCCGTCTACCCGCGGCACATCCTGGAGCAGTTCGCGGCTTTGGCCCGGAAACACCACCTGGTCCTGTTCTCCGACGAGATCTACGAAAAGGTGCTTTACGAGGAGGCCCAGCATATCCACACTGCGGCCGTAGCCGAGGACGTCTGCTGCCTGACCTTCAGCGGATTGTCCAAGGCGTACCGCATGCCCGGCTACCGGGCCGGCTGGGTTGCCGTCACCGGACCACTTGCCGCCACCGCCGCCTACCGGGAAGGACTGGAGCTGCTGGCCTCCCTGCGGCTATGCCCCAACGTTCCGGCCCAGCACGCCATCCAGACCTGCCTTGGCGGCTACCAGAGCATCGACGCCCTGGTGCGGCCAGGGGGCAGGCTCCGTGAACAGCGCGATCTTGCTTACCAGCTCCTAACCGAGATACCCGGCGTGACGTGTGTTCCCGCAGCGGGGGCCATGTACCTGTTCCCCCGCCTCGATCCGGAGCTCTACCCCATCAGCAGTGACGAGCAGTTCGTTCTGGACCTGCTGAAGGACCAAAAGATCCTCGTCTCGCACGGTTCCGCGTTCAACTGGCCCACGCCGGACCACTTCCGGTTTGTGATCCTTCCGTCCGTCCTGGACATCCGGGAGGCTGTGCACCGCATTTCCACCTTCCTGGCGGCATACCGCGCCAGCGTGGAACTGCCGTAGCCCCTCAAGGCCGCGGCCGCCGTCGGGCCTAGCCCCGCCTGTTCTGCTGCGGTGGACGAAAAACAGTGCCCGGGAAACAGCTCCGGCGCGAAGAACTAACCCGCGCCTAACCGCGGGGAAACGCGGGCGCAACATTGCCTCGGCACACTGGATTATGCAGGCAAGAGCCGGCACCAGCCCCAGTCAGGAGGCCCCGCCATGAAGCAGAAAGCGACACCACATGTGACCCGAGTCCGTGCCCTGGACCAGCTCCACCGCGGCGACGAGATTGAAGCCCGCCTCTCCGTGGGCCCTTCCTACGACGACGTTGTGATCCGCCGCGGAAGTGTTCAGGAAACCGCGCCAGGCATCGGCGTGGTCTGGATCCTGGACCGGCTCACCGGCCTGCGCAAAGCCATCAATACGGACGAATGCAGCGTCTGGCGGCTCGCCTGAAATTGTCGGGATCCGCGGCCCGGGTGTAGCCAGCAAGGGCTGCCCGCCGCACCGGAATCTTCGACACCAAGGCCTTTCAGCCTCCGGCCACCGACTGGATGACCAGCACCTCCTGGCCTGGGGCCACCTCGGTTTCCAGGCCCTGCAACCGCCGCACCTCGTCCCCGCCGACGTACACATTCACGAAGCGCCGCAGCGCACCGGTCTCGTCACGGAGGCGCCGGGCCAGCACTGCGAAGTCCGAGGTCACCGCATCGAGGAGTTTTCCCACCGTAACCGGCCCGTCGGCGGGCGCAGTCAGGACGGACTGCCCGCCGGCCAGTGGCTGCAGGACGCTGGGAAGCACCACCCTGATTTCCCGCATGCTGCTCTCAGGCACCGGCTATCACGGCTGCCCGGACACAGAGCACATCCGGAAGATGGGACACAACCTCCTGGAACGTCCCGCCTTCGTCCGCACTCGCGTAGACCGAGCCGCCGCGCGTCCCGAAATAGACCCCGGCCGGTTCCGCTGTGTCCACGCAGGCAGCATCGCGCAGGACGCTGTTGTACTCCCCGGTGGGCAGGCCGTTGCTGAGCCGTTGCCAGGTGGACCCGGCGTCGTCCGTGCGGTGGACGGCCAGTTCGCCGTCCGGCGGAATGCGTTCGCCGTCCGCTTTCAGGGGGATGACCCACGCCGTTCCCTCCCGGCGGGGATGGGTGAGCATCACAAAGCCGAAATCCGCCGGCAGTCCCTCCGCGATGGAGTCCCAGCTGTCCGCGTTGTCATCCGTGCGGTAGACGCCGTGGTGGTTCTGGGCGTAGAGGCGGCCGTCGACGGCGGCATCCGCTGCGATCTTGTGCACGCACTGACCGAACTCCGGGTTGGGATCGGGCATGAAGTAGGCCGAAATGCCGCGGTTGCGCGGCTCCCACGACGTGCCGCCGTCGAGTGACCGGTAGACGCCTCCCGTGCTCATGGCCACGTGGACCGTGTCCCCGGCCGGATGGACCACGATGGAGTGCGCGGCGGCACCGCCGTAGCCCGCGCCCCACTCGCTGCGGTGGGGGTGGTCCCACAGCCCGCGGTTCAGTTCAAAGTGTTCACCGCCGTCGGTGGATTTCCAGACGGAGATGGGCTCCGCTCCTGCCCAGACGACGCCCGGCCGCGCCTCCGCATCCGGATAGATCTGCCAGATGCGTTCCAGCGCGGCACCCGTGTCCTCCGGAAATCTCACGGCGCCCTGCTCGGGCTCGGACCAGGTGGCGCCCAGGTCATCGGAGTGCGCAACGGTGGGACCCCAATGCTCGCTGCGGACGCCCACCATGATCCTGGTCCGGCCTTCCCGGGTGTCTATGCCAATGCTGGGGATCTCGCTCATCAGGAAATGGGGGCCGGTGAAAGACCACTGTTGCCTGTCCTTGCTGGTGGCCAGCCAGAGGCCCTTTTTGGTCCCGATCGCTAAGACAAAACTCTCTGCGGTTGCCATGCCCACCATGCAACCACCGCGCACAGCAGCCCGCAATGGTTATTTTGTCTCCATGCCGGGCGTGCGGAGGGCTAGTCCACGAACTCTGACTGGGTTTCAATAAAGTCCCAGTCCGCCGGGGTCAGGACGGCCGCCGGATTGTCCGGATGCGGGCCGCCCGCTTCCGCAATCCCCTGGAGTACCGGAAGGGGCAGCTCATCGGCCCGGAGGTTTTCCCGCAGCCATTCCTTGCTTGCCAGGTCCAGGTCCAGCCACCACATGTAGATTTCCATGACTTCATGCACCTTTCGTATGTTCCAACGTTAGGCCCGGGCGGATGCGCGGACAAGACGCACCTGTGGCAGGCAGGTACCCGGTGCGGGGAGTCCGCTGATGATGCGGGTACCCGCAAGTAACCGCATGGACGGGCCGCCGGAAAAGACGAGTACCCCCTACTCAGGACTGCCTCCGGCTGCCACCCCTAGCCTGAAAACTCAAGCAAGCTGACCGTGTTGCTGGGGCATTCGGCGCAAGTGCTGGCCTCCTCATCATGGTCCGTTCATCAGAGTCTGGGGAGAAAACAATGAAACGTACCTTTGTGACTGTGGGGGTTGTCGGGCTGGGGCTGCTCAGCGTGACGGCACCGGCCATGGCAGCGCCTGAAAGAGTCATCGTCTGCCACAACGACGGAGGCAGTTGGTCGCCGCTGGAATTCAACATCAACGGCCTGAACGGCCACGACCAGCATCCGTTGGACATCATTCCGCCCACCTCCGAGTCGCCCGGAAAGAACTGGACCGACGCCGGAAAGCTTCTCTACGTCGAGAAATGCGCTGCGTTGCCGCCGGGCGAAACACTGCCGGAGGTGCCGGACGAGGAGCCGGCTGAGGAGGAACCGGTGGTGGAGACGCCGGTTGTGGAGACGCCTGTTGTGGAAACGCCGGTTGTGGAAACGCCTGTCGTGGAAACTCCGGTTGTTCAGGCGCCCGCCGGGGAGACACCCGCGCTGACACCTCCTGCCGAACAGTCCGCGGTGGTTCCTCCGGCAGCAGGGGCCGGTGTGGCCCCGCAGGCAGCCGCGCCGGCTGCCCCTGCTCAGAGGGCAGCCGTTCAGCAGCCAACCGCTGTTACGGGGGCCACCAGCCTCGGTACCAACCAGGGGTACAACGCCCAGACCGCCGTCGGTGGTTCTGCCAGCACCCCGTCATGGCTGGCCGGGCTGGGAGCGTTGGCGGCAGCAGGAGCGGCAGTGGCTCTCCGCCGCCGGTCCCGCCCGTTCACCCCGGCCGGCTGATACAGCAGCGGGCAGCATCACCGCAGGCCCTGGCTCGTGGCTTGGTGAGCACGGACTGGGCTGCGGCCCTTGACAGGGAAGGCGTCCCGCCAGTGCCCGGCGGGGCGCCTTCCCTCCTTTCGTCTAATCCCTTCGTCAAAATATCGAGGAGCACCATGGCCAAGGTCCACAGCCGGCACGCAGCGGGCGCGAAGCGCGCACCGCGGCGCTGGAACCGTGGGGACCTGACCATCCTCCTGTGCGGCGTCCTGGCGTTCCTGTCCATCACCTTTGGCGCACCACTCCTGACGCACACGGCCCCCAATGTCAGCGCGCAGGGTTCGCTGGTGGTTGTCCAGCCAACCGCCGCTGGCATCCCGACCATAGATTCGGCGCCTATCGCGGTAACGGGTACAACGGAAGGAACCGCCGCGCCTTTCGACTCCTCCGCCAGTCCCGCCCCGGCCCCCCTGCTGCCCGACGCCGCAGAGCCCCGCCGCATCCGCTACCCAGCCGCCGGCTTCGACGTCCCCGTCCATCGCCTGGACCTGGACAGCGACGCCCAGGCAAACCAGACCGTTGTGCCGCCCGAAACCAAGGACGGCTACTGGCTGGCGCCCTTCGGCACCCCCGGCCACGGCTCAGCCAACACCACCTACGTCATCGGCCACAGCTGGGACGGCGCGGAGGCACCTTTTAACCACCTGAGTTCAGCGGCAACGGTGGGTGACCGGTTCGAGGTGGACACCGCAACCGGCACTATCCCCTACCATGTGGACACCGTCACCACGTACCTCAAGGCCACCCTTAAGGACAGCCTCATTTGGGAGATCGTGCCCAACCGCCTGGTCCTGATCAGCTGCTACACGGAGGACCCATGGGGGAAAAACGTGGTTGTCACGGCCTCGCCCGCCGTTCCCTGACGGCCCGAAAGGCACACGCTCTCCACCCGCCCTATCCAAGAGCATTCAAGGAGGCTGAAAATAAGCTATGAGCCCGGAACAGATGAGCAGTAACCCTCCCCTGGTGGTGGGCATCGCACCCGGACAGCACGCGGAAGTCCTGCAGACCGCCGTCTCACTCGCCGCGCGCCTGGGGACGCGGTTGCTCTGCGCCTATGTGGATGAGGCCAGCTTCCTGGTGGACTGGGACCCTGCGCGGCCCGCCCACCGGCTTTCCCTGCACCCCGACACGGACGACGCCAACATCGGAGCCGTGGCACTGGAGCTTAAGTCGGCCATAGAAGAGGCAGTGGCCGGCGTCCCGCCCGGTACCGCAGCGGCGGAATGGACCCTGCAGACCCTCGCCGGGGATCCTGCGCGCGCACTCGCCCGGCTCGCAGCCGAAAACGACGCGCCGATGATCATCGTGGGAACCTCTGAGCGCGGCTTCTCCCATCGCCTGGCGGAAGCCCTCAGCGGGTCCGTGGGTGCCTGGCTCACGCACCATCAGAGCAGGCCTGTCCTCATAGTTCCCTACCGGATGCCTGCCCATGACGACCGGCCGTGAAACTAAAGCGAAAGTAGTTATTCGGGGTGCTGGCGGACCGGACTACCAGCCAGTATGCTGAATCAAGCAAGACGGGTTCCAGCATGATGGAAGAAGGTTGGAATCCGGATATTGCCCAAAAGCTGCTCCGGAGTGCGTATCCCCCAATAACGCACTCCGGAGCTTTTTTGTGCCCCGGCTTCGGAGCCGCCCAGGGCAGCGCATACCCCCTGGGGGTACTTGTAGATATACCCCAAGGGGGTATATGGTGTGATCATGAGCGGAATTGAAGAAGCAGTCAGCGGGCACGCTACGGACCTGCAGCCGCCGCACGGCTATACGGGCAACAAAGAGGCTTACCTCCGCCGGCTGAAGCGCATCGAGGGCCAGGTCCGCGGGATCGCGCGCATGGTGGATGAGGACAAGTACTGCATCGACATCCTCACGCAGGTCGCGGCCGTCACCAAGGCCCTTCACGCCGTCAGCCTTGGCCTGGTGGAAGAGCACATCGGCCACTGCGTGGTGGGGGCCGCCTCCGAACCGGACCCGGCAGCCCGTGCCGACGCTATCGACGCCAAGGTCAAGGAAGCCGCCGACGCCATCGGCCGGCTGCTCCGCTGACGAAAAACCTACCCAACCAGCGCCGGTTACCGCCGGCAAACCTGAAGGAGCAGCCATGAGCACCACCTCCCCCACCACCACACGGGTCAGCGTCTCGGGAATGACCTGCGGCCACTGCGTTTCGGCGGTCAGCGAAGAACTCGAAGCGCTGGCCGGCGTCGAAGAGGTAACTGTGGAACTGAACGCCGGAGGCATCTCCACAGTGACCATCACCTCCAGCTCGGAGCTGGCCCCTTCAGAGATCGGGGAAGCGGTCGCCGAGGCCGGCTACCTCGTCGTCGCCAACGAAGCCTAAGAACGCCACTGAAGCAGGGAACCCCATGAGCAACCAGGAACTCCTCCACCAGCCCGCCACCCGGGTGGTGGAACTCGACATCGAGGGCATGACCTGCGCCTCCTGCGTCAACCGGGTGGAAAAGAAACTTGGCAAGCTCGACGGCGTGCAGGCCTCGGTCAACCTGCCCCTGGAATCAGCCCACGTCACGGTGCCGGCAGGCATCACTGACGAGCAGATCACGGCAACAGTGGAGGCAGCGGGGTACAAGGCAACCATCCGCCAGCCACTCAAACAGGGCCAAAGCCCGGCCAGCGAAACCGGGGACCTCCCCGCAGCGAAGCTCCGCCCCCGCCTGATCCTTGCAGCGGTTCTAACCGTCCCTGTCTTCGTCATCTCGATGGTGCCGGGAGCCCAGTTCCCCCACTGGGGCTGGGTGGCAGCCCTACTGGCCCTGCCGGTGGTGACCTGGGCAGCCTGGCCATTCCACCGGGCCGCGGCCATTAACGCCCGCCACCTTGCATCCACCATGGACACGTTGGTGTCCATCGGCGTGACGGCGGCGTACCTGTTCTCCGCCTGGCAGCTGCTCGCAGATCCCCGCATGACTGAACACCCGGGAATGGAAGGCATGGAGACCGGCGGCCTCTACTTTGAGGTGGCAGCCGTCGTCACCACGTTCCTGCTCCTGGGACGTTTCCTCGAGGCCAATGCCAAGCAAAAGGCCGGCGACGCGCTCCAGGCACTCCTGAACCTGGGGGCCAAGGATGCCACCGTCCTCCGTGACGGCAAGGAACAGCGCATCAGGGCCGACCTCCTGCAGGTGGACGACGTCCTGGTGGTCCGCCCCGGTGAAAAAATTGCCACCGACGGCCTGGTGACGGACGGAGACTCGGCCGTGGACGCCTCACTGGTGACCGGCGAATCGGTGCCCGTGGAGGTAGGCCCGGGAAGCCGGGTCACGGGCGCCACCATCAACACCTCGGGCCGCCTGCTGGTGCGTGCAACCCGCGTTGGCTCCGAGACAACCCTTGCCCAAATGGCACGGCTCGTTTCGCAGGCGCAGACCGGCAAGGCACCCATTGCCCGCCTCGCGGACCGCATCAGCTCCGTCTTCGTCCCCGTGGTGCTGGCCATTGCCACGCTCACGTTCGTCCTGTGGCTTCTCTTTACGGGACCGGATGTGACCAGCGACGACCTGCGCTCGGCGTTCACCGCCGCCGTCGCCGTCCTGGTAATTGCCTGCCCGTGCGCCCTGGGCCTCGCCACCCCGGTTGGCCTGCTGACGGGAACGGGGCGCGGCGCCCAACTGGGCATCCTCATCAAAGGGCCGCAGGTTCTGGAGGACACCCGCACCGTAGACACTATTTTGCTGGACAAGACCGGGACCGTGACCACCGGCGTCCTTGCCGTGGACGCGACGCTTGCCTTTGAGGGCTTCAGCGAGGCGGAGGTGCTGCGCCTGGCGGGCGCCGTGGAGGCAGCGTCGGAGCACCCGGTGGCCAGGGCCATCGCTGCCGCGGCCCGTGCGGATACCGGGGGGCTGCGCCCAGCGGACGACGACGGCGCCCTCCCTGCCGTGGAAGGCTTCCGTTCCGCGCCCGGCGGCGGCGTTACCGGAACCGTCGAGGGCAGGGTGGTCCTGGCAGGCCGGACAGGCTGGCTGGAGCAGAACAACATCACCATCCCGCAGGAGCAGCAGGTTTCACTGGCAGCTGCGGAAGCCTCCGGCGCCACCGCCATCTGGGTTGCCGTGGACGGTCTTGTTGCCGGCATCATCAGCCTTCGGGACACCCTCAAGGAAGGCTCCCCCGCCGCCATCGCACACCTGAAGCGGCTGGGCCTGCGCCCCATCCTGCTCACCGGCGACAACGCGGCCGTTGCCGCCCAGGTGGCGGCCGCCGTCGGCATAGACAAGGAAGACGTCTACGCTGGGGTCCTGCCCGAAGGGAAAGTGGAGGCGGTGCGCAGGCTGCAGGCCGGCGGCGCCACCGTGGCCATGGCCGGAGACGGCGTGAATGACGCTGCCGCACTGGCCCAGGCTGACCTGGGTATTGCGATGGGTTCCGGCACGGACGTGGCCATCGAAGCCGCGGACCTGACGGTGATGGGCAACAACCTTGCCCAGGTGGCGCAGGCCATCGAACTCTCCCGCAGGACCCTGGCCACCATCAAGACCAACCTCTTCTGGGCATTCTTCTACAACGCCGTGGGCATCCCGGTGGCTGCCCTGGGCCTGCTCAACCCGATGATCGCCGGGGCCGCCATGGCCGCCAGCTCCGTCCTGGTGGTGGCCAACTCCCTGCGCCTGCGGAGCTTCGGCAAGCAGCCGCCGGCCAGCTAGGGCACGCCACGTAGCTTCTGGGCTCAGGCGGCGCCGTACCGTACGGCTGCCCGCGCCCTGGCCTTGGCTGCCTCGGCCTCCCGGTCCTTTGGCGGCGCTTGCGAGACCAGGGCGTCCAGGAGGTGCTGGGTGATGTGGGCGATCTCGTGGACGGCCGCATCAAAGGCTTCCTGGTTGGCCTTGGACGGCTTGGTGCTGCCGCTGATCTTGCGCACGTACTGCAGTGCGGCGGCGTGCACTTCCTCCGACGTGGCGTGCGGTTCGAAGTTGTGGAGGGTTCGGATATTCCGGCACATACAGCCATGCTAGGCTCTGGAACGCCTGGGATCGACCCCCCTCGGAACGGTTTGCGCAAGCACCGGCCATGGGGAGCCCGGCATGGGCAGGGCTGCCCATCGACGCTGCCTCAGGGGGCGGGGTAGGTTTTAGGCAATGGATCTTCCGGATGAGCCGGGGGGCCGAGGGGGATGCCGACCTGGTTCGGATCCACGATTCTATGAGGAGAAACTGATGGCTATTTGGGGTGCAGACGTTCAGCAGCTTCGTCAGCTGGGCAGCAAGCTTCAGGCAGGTGCAACCGAGATCGACAACCAGAAGTCCAATCTCAACAGCCTTCTGCAGAGCACCAACTGGAAGGGACCGGACGCGGACAAGTTCCGCGACGAATGGTCCGGTACCCACACCACCATGCTGACCAAGGTGGCCGACGCGCTCCGGGAAGCCGGCACCAAGGCCAAGCGCAACGCCGAACAGCAGGAGCAGGCCTCCAACTAGTCCCTGCGCACTGCGCAAGGCCTGTCAAGCGGGTCCGGACACCCCACCGGTGTCCGGGCCCCGCTGCGTTTAAGAGCCGGTCCGCCCTGGTGCCGCACAGGCTAAGGGACGGGTTCGACGTCGTTCGCGTGTTCCAGCGGCGACGCCGCCCTGGGCCGTTCCTGGCCGCGCGGCTCCTCCCCGCCCGCTGTGCGGCCGGCGGCCGGCCCCCGCAACTCATCGAGCCGGACCAGTACCACGCCGCCCACGATCAGGACGCCGCCGAGGAGCTGGATGGCCCCCGGCAATTCACCGAGCAGCAGCCAAGCCCACACGACGGCGAAGAGGACCTCGGTCAGCGACACGAAGGACGCCACCTTGGAGCCCAGCGCCCGTGCGGCCATGATGCCGGAGACGTAGGCCAGCACGGTTGCCAGGACCACCAGCCCCGCCAGCGGCACCCACCAGGGTGTGATCCAGGGTCCCAGCCTGGTGTCGGCCGTGCTGAATGCCATGGGCAGCAGGCCGGTGGCAGCCGCAAGCCACATCACGGCGGCACCGACAAACAGCCCGCCCGAGGCAAGCACGATGGGCGGCAGTGTGTCATTCTCCTTCGCGGTGATGAAGAAGTAGATGGCAAGGCATACTGCGGCGGCCATTCCCCAGAGGACGCCAACAACATCGATCCTGACGGCGCCGGTCAGGTCAAGGACCAGGACCAGGCCGGCGAGGGACAGCAGCGTCCCGCCGAAGGTCAGCAGGCGCGGCCGCTTCCGGCTGGCGGCCCACAGCCAGAGCACAATGATCACCGGGGCGAGGTATTCGAGCAGAAGAGCCACGCCTACCGACAGCCTTGCGACTGCGTTGAAGTAGAAGAGCTGGCAGGCTGCGACGCCGATCAGCCCGAACAGCCCAATGGTCACCCAGTTGTCCCGCAGTTGATGCCAGCGGCCCCGGAGCGCAGGGATGGCGGGCACGGCGAGGATCAGGGCTGCCCCGGTGAGCCGGGCCGTGACGGCCGCCCCCGGCGTCCACCCCGCTTCCAGGAGCGCCTTGGCGAAGGACCCGGAAAGGCCGAAGACCGCGGAGGAGAACAGTGCAATGCCCAGGCCGGAGGCGAGGAAGCCACGCCTGGCTGCGGGCAGACGGCCGGGCGCGCGGCGTGCAGCGGACATTGGTCGGCTCCTGTCAGGAGTAAAATGGGGTTATGGTCATGACAGTACGGGACGGCGCTGTAAGGAGTCAAGATGGTTTTTGCCCCTGACACTGAGGTGGCACTGCGGACCGTGGTGAACCTGGTCAATTCAGCTGCGAACGGGAGCGAGGGCCTTGGCACCCAAGCGGACCTGGACCGCTTCCTGGCGGCCGAGGGCTTCAGCGGGTCCCGCACCCGGGACGGGGATGAGCTGGAAAGTGTCCGCCGCCTGCGCCACGAGCTTTCCCAGTTGTGGAGGGCGGATGAGGACGCCGCGGTGGAGACGGTAAACCGCCTCCTGCGGGAAGCTCGCGCCCTGCCCCAGCTGGTCAAGCACGACGACTGGGACTGGCACTTGCACGCCACAACGCCGGAGGCTCCGCTGGTGTACAGGATGAGCACAGAGGCCGCGATGGCCCTGGCAGATGTCATCCGCGGCAAGGAAATGGACCGGATGCGGACGTGCGAGGCGGAGGATTGTGATGCCGCCGTCCTGGACCTCAGCCGGAACAGGTCAAAGCGCTACTGCGATACGGGCAACTGCGCCAACCGCGCGCACGTTGCCGCCTACCGGGCGCGGCAGGCGGCCACCGGTTAGTGGCTGCCCCGGGTGTCCGTGCCGTCAGCCGGCGGGTCCTGCGGGCCTGGGGCTGCGCCGTAGCCGTGGGACGGCTTCCGGGCTGAACTGAGGTTCACGCCGGAGCCCTTGCCCAGGTGCTCTGCGTTCTCCTTGTGGCTCATGGAGAGCATTGCCGCCACCACCAGCGTGACGATGAATGCGATGCCGGCCGCGGTGAAGGCCAGGTCAAAGCGGGGGGCACGGGCGCTGCCGCCGGAAGCGAAGATGACAACGGCAAGGAAAGCGATCACGGCCCAGAACGCGGAGAACATCAGCGGGCCCCTCACCGAGGTCCGCAGCTTGCGCGGTTTTCCTGGATGCTGGTCTGCCACGGTGGTTCCTCCCTGCAGGCGGCACGCCGGCCGGCCTGGTTTAAGTGTTGCGGTGGTTGCCCGGCAATTTTTTCTACAAGAAGTAGAACCGCGCCTTCCTAGTTTACGGCTTACCGGCGGCGCTGCGGGCATCGTGCCGGAGAGTCAGGCCTGACAGGACCCACAGGACACCCGAAATAATCGCCCCTCCGCCGGCCACACCCAGCAGCGCGTGGGCGCCCAGCCCGATAAAGAACGGCAGGAGGGCTGCGGTGCCAAGGCCAACGATCCCGGAGGTGATCCAGTCGCGGGCCAGGACATGCCGGCCGCGGAGCTTCAGCCCGCAGGCCAGTTCAAGCGCTCCCGCCAGGCCCAGGCCCACGGCAGCAACCACGCCGAACAGCAGGTCCCCGTGCATCAGCACCAGTGAGAATCCCGCGCCGGCCATCACCGCACCCGCGGCCGCGAGCATCTTGCCCGGCGCGGCTCCCTGGGGCAGCCCGGTGGCCGGAACAGTCCGGAGCAGCAGCACGCCGGTGGCCAGAAGGTACAGTCCTCCGGCCCACCCCATGACCTCGACGGAGGGAGCCACCCAGAAGATGGTGAGGGCACCGAACACCAGGGCTGCGGCCGAGCGGAGCAGGACCGGCTGCCAAAGGCCGGGCCCGGCGTCGGTTCCGGAAGTGGTGCCTGCGGGTGTCCTTGATTGCGTCACCGGTCCAGTTTAGTGGCGGCGCGCCGCCGGCCGAACTTCGCGCGTCCCGGCCGGCGCTCATGCGGACCCGAGCACCATCCAGCGGTCCGACCTGGCACGCAGGCCGAGCGTCACGGCACGGGCCGCCATGTACCCGAGGGCAAAGGCGGCCCAGAGCCAGGCCAGGCCCGCGCCGCCCGAGGCTCCCAGCAGTGCAACGGCCACAAGCATCGGCACGTAGGCGGCGAGATTCATCACACCGGCCAGGGCTAGGTACCTGGCGTCCCCGGCGCCGATCAGCACCCCGTCCAGGACGAAGACGTATCCGGCGAGGGGCTGGCCCACGGCGAGGACCCACAGGGCAAGGGCCAGCGCCGACCTCACCTCGGGATCGGAAGTGAAGAGGGCACCGGCCCACGGAGCCGCCACCGCCAGGAGCAGTCCCGTCACTGCGCCAAAGCCAAGCCCCCAGCGGACCATGGTTCCGGTGAGGAGCCGTGCCTTGCCGGCATTCGAGGCTCCCAGCTCCTTGCCGATCAGCGCCTGGGCGGCAATGGCCAGCGCATCCAGGGCGAAGGCGAGGAAGGAAAATATGGTCATTGCCAGCTGGTGGGCGGCAAGGTTGACAGCGCCCTGCGAGGTCACCACAACCACCGTTGCCAGGATGGCGATCCTGAGGCTCAGGGTGCGCAGCATCAGCCAGGATCCCACGCGCGCCATGCTGCGGATGCCCCGCCAGCTGGGCAGCAGGCCCACACCGTTCCGCACGGCGTTCCGCCTGACGATGGCCAGGTAGACGCCGGCCATGGCCCATTGCGCCACGCTGGTGCCCACCGCCGAGCCGGCTACGGACCATCCCAGCCCGTATACAAGCCACAGGTTCAGCACAATGTTCAGGGCGAATCCGGCAGTGGCCACCACCAGCGGTGTCCGGGTGTCCTGCAGTCCGCGGAGGAGGCCCGTGCCGGCAAAGATGAGCAGCATGGCCACCAGCCCCGGCATGGACCAGCGCAGGTAATCGACGGCGAAGACGCGCACCTCGCCGTCCGCCCCCAGGAGTCCGACCAGCGGATCCGCCGCCAGGAAGCCGGCCACGGCGAGGACGACGCCGAGCAGCAGTGCCAGCCACACGCCGTCGCGCCCGGCCGCCAGGGCTTTCCCCAGCTGGCCGTCGCCGATGGCACGCGCCACGGCGGGAGTGGTGGAGTAGGCCAGGAAAACCATCAGGCCCACAGCGGTATGCAGCACCGCCGATGCCAGTCCAACCCCGGCCAGCTGCGCCACTCCGAGGTGGCCGATGATGGCGGAATCGGCAAGCAGGAACAGCGGTTCGGCCACAAGCGCACCGAATGCCGGGACGGCCAGGCGAAGGATTTCGCGGGCCTGCCCCTTGCGCGGCGCAGCGGTGGCAGGGGCAGGCAGGTAAGGCACGCTGCCAGCCTAATCGGCCGGCCGCACGCAGGCAGACTTGCATGACAAGGGACACATTATGACGCCAATAGTTGACTCTTCAACCATTTACCGTGGACACTGGATTCATGAATCAGTCACGACTCACCACTACCGCCATCACTGCCCTCCGGATTGTCCTGGGCTTCCTTTTTGCAGCCCACGGGTGGCAGAAGTTCAATGAATGGACCATCGCGGGAACGCAGGCCTCGTTCGCCAAGATGGGCGTTCCGGCTGCGGAAATTACCGCACCGGCCGTTGCCGTGCTGGAACTTGTAGGCGGCATTGCCCTGATCCTGGGCATTCTCACCCGCGTAGTGGCAGCCCTGCTGGCCCTGAACATGCTGGGCGCCCTCTTCCTGGTGCACGCCCCGGCCGGCGTTTTTGCCGCCAACGGCGGGTACGAGCTGGTGCTGCTCCTCGCGGCTGGAGCTTTTGCCCTGGCCCTGACCGGCGCTGGCCGCGCCTCGGTGGACCGCGCCCTCTTCGGCCGGAGCGACTCAAAGCTCGCCGTCCTGGCCTGACCCACCACCTCCGGCTCGAGTCCGGAAACGCGCGACGGCGGATGGGCACCTTGGTGCGCATCCGCCGTCGGCCGTTAACCCGGCAGGACCGCCGCCGGGCCGCTACGTCCTGATCCCCCCGGCCGGAATCGCCGGAACGGTGCGAACTCGCCGTTCGGAAGCGGCGAGCCGGGCGACTTTCGGCGATTCCGCCGCCGCTGCCCTCTGAACAGCCCGCCTACACCTAACAATCCCGAACATCAAACACCACAAAGTCACGGGAAAGATGGGAAAACGCTTGCCATGACGGCGTCCGGACTGGTAAACCAAGATTGCCGCAGTGAGAGCTGCAGCACCCTTCCCAGGTCTCAGCCATTCCCCGAGTCATCACCCGGAACCTTTCGCGCTATACGTCCGACTGACGCGCCGGCGTGTCTTTGAATCGTTCCAAACTTCCTGGGTCCGCCTTGCCACCGCTCATCGAAGGAGATGTTCGTGAATCGACCCCCTCAACTGACCACGCTTCCACAGGAAGGGCCTCCGCCCCGCCGCAAGCTGCCGGCCGGCGCAAAAGCCGTGACGGCGGCCGTTGCCTCTGCCGCCATCGCCTTCACAGGGCTCCCGGCCGTTCAGGCCGACACCGCCCTCCCCGCAGTGGGAAGTGGCTTCAAGTTCGACTTCGGTCCCGGAGCGGCAGCCGACGGCTACACGCCGGTAGGCGCCGCCAGCCGGTACTCCACCGCCGCGCGGTTCGGCTTCACGGACACGGCCGCCACCTCCGGAGTGGACCGGGGCACCGGAGACCCGCTGCGGTCCGACTTTGTCCAGGCGCAGGGCAGCACGTTCCAGGTGGACCTGCCCAATGGCGACTACACCGTCAAACTCATTGCCGGCGACGCCGCCGAAGCCACGAACATTGCCATCACCGCCGAAAAGATGGCCAAGGTCCAGCTCACCGACAAGCCGGCGGGCCAGTACCTGGAGATGGAGTTCCCCATCTCCCTCGTGGACGGCCAGCTCAACCTCGACTTCACGGGCACAGCGGCCAAAATCAACTCCCTGGTGGTTGCGGCGCGGGCGCCGCGCACGGCCACCACGGACCCGGGCGTCTACCTCGCCGGCGACTCCACGGTGCAGACCTACGACCCCGGCTTCGCCCCGCAGGCAGGCTGGGGCCAGATGATCGACCGGTACTTCGAGGACGGCGTCTCCTTCAAGAACCACGCGATCGGCGGGCGCAGTTCCAAGAACTTCATCACCCAGGGACGCCTGGATGAGATCCTGCGGGTCATCAACCCGGGCGATTACCTGATGGTGCAGTTCGGCCACAATGACGCCACCATCGGCGTGGACGACCGCTACGCCTCCCCCGCCGATTACAAGGAATACCTCCGCACGTACGTCAACGGCGCCCGCCAGCGCGGCGCAACCCCTGTCCTGGTGACCCCCGTGGGACGCCGGGACTACGACGAAGCCACCGGCAAGTTCCGCGTCAGCTTCCCCGAGTACGTGGCCAAGATGCAGGAACTCGCGGCCGAGGAGAACGTGGCCCTGGTGGACCTGTCCGCCTCGAGCCGCGCCTACTACGACGAAATCGGCCCGGAGGACACTAAGTCCGTTTTCCTCCACGTCGATGCCGGCGTGTACCCCAACCGCCCCACCGGGACAGTGGACAACACCCACTTCCAGGAGTACGGCGCCATCCAGATTGCCCGGCTGGTGGCGGGAGGCGTGAAGCAGCTCGACGTTCCGCTGGCCTCCCGCGTCAAGGAAATCGCACCGCCGTCGTCCGTTCCCGCCAAGCCGCAGGGACTGGTGGCCGGAAGCGTGTCCAACGCCGGCGCGCTCCTCAAGTGGCAGCCCGTTGAAGGCGCGGACATCTACAAGGTGTACCGCAAGCTGGCCTCCGAGCCGGACAGCGCCTACAAGCTGACCACCACAGCAACGGTTCCCACTGCAAACCTGGGCGGACTGGCTGAGGGCACCGCGTATGACGTCCGCGTCGCCGCCCTGAACGGCAAGGGGCTTTCGGAACCCAGCGAAACGCTCACCGTGACCACCAAGCAGGCAAAGTACAAGTTCGACTTTGGGCCCGTGGGAGCTCCGGTCGAGGCGGGGTACACAGAAGTCAACCGGACCATGGGCTACACAGGCGGGCGCGGCTTTGGGTTCAAGGACATCTCGGTGCTCAGCGACCGGGACCGGGGAGCGGTGACCAGCAACCTGCTGCGGGACTTCGTCCTCAGCGGCTCCAGCTTCGAATTCCAGCTGGACGTCCCCAACGGCACCTACGCACTGAAGACCTACCACAGCGACTGGATCGGCTCCACAAGGACCGACGTTGCGGCCGAGGGCACCCCCTACGGCCAGGTCTCGTCCGGCCGGGCATCCTCGGCAACCAAGATCATCAACCAGGTCCTGGTCTCCGACGGGCAGCTCAACCTCACCATCAGCGGCTCCGGCCAGCGGCTCAACGGCCTGGAGGTCACCCCGCTGCTCGTGGGACCCACCAACCTGCACACCACTGGTGTGAATGCGGCTTCCGAGCCGCCCACCGTGGACCTCGCCTGGGACGCCGTGGCAGACGCCGCCAGCTACAAGGTTTTCCGCCAGGCGTCCTTCGAAGCCGAACCGCAGCTGATCGCCGGGAACGTGGCCACTGCGTCATTCCAGGACACCACGGCCTTCGCGGGACTGACGTACACGTACTTCGTCAGCGCCCTGGACAGCACCGGCCTCGAGTCCGTTCCGTCCAACACGGTGGAGACCGCCCTGGTTGACCCCGCCACTCCGGTGCCCGCTGCCACGGGCAAGGTGGACGTGAAGGCAGTGGAGAAGACGAGCGTCATGCTCAAGTGGCAGAAGGTGTCCGGCGCTGCCGCATACCTCGTCTACCGGTCCACCTCACCCGACGGCCCCTTCGGCTACGTGGGCCGCGCCACCGAAGTGAACTACACCGACTACTCGGTCCTGACCACCATCAAGTACTACTACCGGGTCACCACGGTGAACAAGGGCGGCGAATCCGCGCCCTCACCCGTGGTGGGAACCGAAAAGGTCACCGTAGTGAACCGGCAGATGGAAAACCTGGACCGGGCACCGGTGGCCCTGCTGACCGGCGAAGGCGTGCGGGTGGGCTGGCGCATGCTCGGCCTGGACCCTGAACAGATCGGCTTCCATGTCATCCGCGACGGCGTTCAGCTCACCGAGGAGCCGATCCGCAGCAGCACCACGTTCCTGGACCCCTCCGGGACCTCATCGTCCCGGTACGCCGTCAAGACCGTGGGCAACGGCGGGGAACAGCTCACCGCCGAGTTCACGCCGCTGGCGAAGAACTACCTGGCCGTAAAGCTGGACAAGCCTGCGGATGACTACACGAAGGACGGACAGCCGTACAGCTACTCCGCCGGCGACTCCAGCGTGGCTGACCTGGACGGCGACGGAACGTACGAGATCCTCCAGATGTGGTCGCCCTCCAACTCCAAGGACAACTCACAGGCGGGCTACACCGGACTGGTGTACGTGGACGCCTACCGCATGGACGGCACCAGGCTCTGGCGGATCAACATGGGTCCAAACATCCGCGCCGGCGCCCACTACACGCAGTTGCTCGCCTACGACTTCGACGGCGACGGCAAGGCCGAAGTTGCCATGAAGACGGCGGACGGCACGCGCGACGCTGCCGGAACGGTGATTGGAAACGCTGGAGCAGACCACCGCAACAGCAGCGGCTACGTGCTGACGGGCCCGGAGTTCCTCAGTGTCTTCCACGGGGCAACCGGCACCATCATGGACACGGTGGCCTACGACCCTCCCCGTGGTGACGTGGCAGCATGGGGCGACGGCTACGGCAACCGCGTTGACCGCTTCCTCGGCGCAGTGGCCTACCTGGACGGGGAACGCCCGTCCATGATGTTCAGCCGCGGCTATTACACCCGCACCGTGCTTGCCACCTACGACCTCGTGGGCGGCAAAATCAGCAAGCGCTGGATCTTCGACTCGGACGCCGCAGGCGCCCAGTACCGCAGCCAGGGCAACCACAACCTGTCCGTAGCGGATGTGGACGCCGACGGAAAGGACGAGTTCGTCTTCGGCTCCCTGACCATCGACGACAACGGCAAGCCGCTGTACAACACTGGCCTGGGCCACGGTGATGCCATCCACACCAGCGACCTCGATCCGTCCCGTCCGGGCCTGGAAACGTTCGCGGCCCACGAGGACATGGGGGCCAGCGGCAACAGGGGAGCCACATTCCGTGATGCGCGCACCGGGGAGATCCTCTGGAGCATCCCGGCCGCCAAGGACACCGGACGCGCTGCCGCCGGTGACATCGACCCGCGCCACGCGGGGGCGGAGGGCTGGGCCATCGGCGGCGACGCTGCCTGGAACTCCCCGGTGGGCGAGCTGCGCTCCGCAAGGGGCGAGCTGATCGCCAACAGCATCCCGGCAGCCAACTTCCTGGCCTGGTGGGACGGCGACCTGCTGCGGGAGATCGTTGACCATGACTGGAACGCGGCAACCACCACCGGCACGCCCAGCATCGCCAAGTGGAACTGGGAAACGGAATCCAGCGACCGGCTGCTCACGGCCACCGGTGCGAAGTCCAACAACGGCACCAAGGGAACCCCGGCCATCCAGGCCGACCTCCTCGGTGACTGGCGTGAGGAAATTGCGTGGCCGTCGTCGGACAGCACGGAGCTGCGCATCTACACCACCACCGCCGGTACCGACGTCCGGCTCCGGACGCTGATGCACGATCCCGTATACCGGCTCTCGGTTGCACGCGAGAACGTCTCGTACAACCAGCCGCCACACCCCAGCTTCTACGTGGGTGTTGGGATGGAACTGCCGGCCCAGCCGGACATCGTGTACACCCGCGCAGGCTGACCCGTCGGATCTGCCCGCTGCCCCGTCCGCCAGCCCGGCGGGCGGGGCAGCGCCATGTCCGGGCCCGTTTTGGATGCAACCCGCCGGTAACACCGGGCGTCAGTATGATCACAGCATGACCGAGACGCCTGCCTCCAACTCCGTGACACTCCGCTTTTTGGCCGCTCCCATGGATGTGGGCCACAGCGGCTCCGTAGACGCCGGAACCGTCCTGGAGTGGGTGGACAAGGCCGCGTATGCCGCTGCGGTGGGGTGGGCGAAGTCTTACTGCGTCACCGCCTACGTGGGAAACATTCACTTCGCCGATCCCGTCAACAGCGGCGACATGGTGGAGGTCGAAGCCACCATCGTCTACACCGGACGGTCCTCGATGCACATCCGCACCGTAGTTTCCTCCGGGGATCCCAAGGGCGGTCCGGCCACCATGCGAAGCCAGTGCATGGTGATTTTCGTGGCTGTGGGCGAGGATGGAAAACCGATCCCGGTCCAGCAGTTCGAACCCGTCACCGCCGGAGAGATTGAACAGCGGGACCACGCGCTGGCACGGATCAAGGTACGCGAACAGATCGTCGAAGCCATGAACCGGCAGGAATATACGGACGCGGGTACGGCCGAACGGGTTACCCTGCGGTTCATGGCCGCACCCACAGACGTGAACTGGGGCGGCAAGGTCCACGGCGGGATCGTCATGAAGTGGATCGACGAGGCCGCCTACGTGTGCGCCTCCCGGTACTGCGGCATGGACACCGTGGCTGTCTTCTCCGGCGGGGTCCGGTTCTACCGTCCCCTGTTGATTGGCCACGTGGTGGAGGTGGAGGCGCGGCTGGTGTACACCGGCACCAAAGGCATGCACATTGCCGTACATGTCCGCTCAGGCGACCCCAAGAGCCGCGAGATGAACCTCACCACCTATTGCCTGACAGTGATGGTGGCGCGCGACGCGGACGGCAACTCCGTCCCCGTGCCCTCGTGGGTGCCGGTCAGCGAAGAGGACAAGAGACTGCACGCCCATGCCCGCGAACTGCTGGAAATCAGGGGCACAGCCCCGGGAAACCGGCTGCCCAACCACCTGCTGGCCAAGGGCTAAGCCCGGGGCACCCACGGCGGCGCTCCTAGAAGCCGCCGCCGCCGGCGTCGGCTGCCATGTTGGCGAACCGTGAGTAATGGCCCTGGAAGGCAACCACGATGTCCTTGGTGGGGCCGTTACGGTGCTTGGCCACCAGGATGTCAGCCTCCCCTGCGCGGGGGGACTCCTTGTCGTAGACGTCCTCACGGTGAAGCAGGATCACCATGTCGGCGTCCTGCTCGATGGAGCCCGATTCGCGGAGGTCGGAGACCATGGGCCGCTTATCCTGGCGCTGCTCAGAGCCACGGTTGAGCTGGGACAGTGCGATCACGGGGACCTGGAGCTCCTTGGCCAGGAGCTTCAGCGCACGTGAAAACTCGGAGACCTCCTGCTGGCGGGACTCAACCTTTTTACCGGAGCTCATGAGCTGCAGGTAGTCGAGGATCACGAGTTTGAGATCGTGCTGCTGCTTCAGGCGCCGGCACTTTGCCCGGATCTCCATCAGCGACATGTTGGGGCTGTCATCGATAAAGAGCGGGGCATCATTCATCCGGCCCATGGTGGTGGCGATCTTGGACCATTGCTCGTCCTTGATGGTGCCCTTGCGGAGGTCCTGCAGCCCGATGGTGGCCTCGGCGGACAGGAGGCGCATGGCGATTTCGTTCCGGCCCATTTCGAGCGAGAACATCACTGTGGCCAGGTTGTTCTTGATGGCTGCCGAGCGGGCGAAGTCCAGCGCGAAGGTGGACTTACCCACAGCCGGGCGGGCTGCGATCACAATCATCTGGCCGGGGTGCAGGCCGTGGGTGAGCTCATCCAGTTCGTAGAACCCCGTGGGCACACCGGTCATGCCCTCACCGCGGTGGCCGGAGGCTTCGATCTCATCCACCGTGGACTCCATGACGTCCTTCAGGACGACGTAGTCCTCGGCAGTGCGGCGCTCTGCCACCGCGTACACCTCGGCCTGGGCCTGGTTCACCAGGTCCTCCACCTCGCCGTCGGAGCCGTAGCCCAGCTGGACGATCTTGGTGCCCGCGTTCACGAGGCGCCGGAGCACGGCCCGTTCAGCAACGATCTCTGCGTAGTAGCCGGCGTTGGCGGCGGTGGGAACGGTCTGGATAAGCTCGTGCAGGTAGGCAGGGCCGCCGATCCTGTTGATCTCTGCACGCTTGGTGAGTTCATCGGAGACAGTCACGGCGTCGGCGGGCTCACCGCGGCCATAGAGGTCGATAATGGCTTCGTAAATGGTTTCGTGAGCCGGGCGGTAGAAGTCCTGGCCGCGGAGGATTTCCACAACATCGGCGATGGCATCCTTGGACAGCATCATGCCGCCCAGCACGGACTGCTCGGCAGGGATGTCCTGCGGCGGCTTGCGGCTGGCTTCAGATCCACGGGTTGTCTCTACCGGATCCAGATGCGCGATTGACAAAGCTGCCGTCCTCCATGTGAGCCGGGGCCTTGGTGGCACCGGTGGTTAACCGTCCTGCGAGGGCGTTGCCCGAAAGCCGGGCTCCGCTACCTGTCCAGGTGTACCAGCGGGGTGTGACAATCGCTGGGGATCCAGCCCTGCAGCCGGGAATTTTGAGAGTTATCCCCATATCCACAGGTTTTCCACAATGGGCCTCTTCTTAAGGCTCCGGATGCACTGCGGCTGCCCTTCCCGGCATCCGTCCGGAACCACAGGAGCCCTGAAAAACAGGTACCCCGCTACGCTAGTCCCCCGCGCCCCAGCGGCAAAGTCAACAGGCACCAGGCCCTGTGGAAAACCTGTGCACTAAGGGGCATAGCTTGTGCACAGCCTGTGGGAAAGGCTGTGGAAAGCAAAAATCTTTACGCGCCTTAAGCGTGCTGACCAGCGGAAACGTCGCCGCCAGCATGTGGAGTAAAGATTTCTTCCGGATAATTTCATCCACAGCCCATGGCAGCACCGGTGGAGTAAAACCGCCCCGCCCGTGGCAGTGATGCAGTTCATGCTGCGACCGGTGCGGACCGTTGCTACCCGGGTCGCGGGGTCAACGCCCCAGCGGACCGTTGAGTATGCGCATAGATGAATGTTGCTGTGGATAAACCGGATCTGGCATAAGCTCTATACATGGGCGAACTAGTGCTGGTACTGCTGCCGGCGATTGTGTTGGTGGCGCTCATCTGGGGTCTGGCCACGGCCCTCAGTCCGCGGGATACGGGCTTGTCCGATGCCGAGAAATACCAGCGTGACCTGGCGGAACGTTCAGCGCAGCACTACGCGGCCCAGGTCCAGGCTGCCACGGCGGCCCGCGCACGCCTGGAGTCCACCACGAGGCCAAGCCAAAACACCCAGGCGATGCATTCAGACCTTGCCCCAGCCAGGAAGTACACAGAACGGCGCTAGAAAATGGAATCGCTTGTGGTCCCTGTCCTCATCCTCCTGGCCGTGGCTGCCGGAGTCACGTTGGCGGCCCGCGCCATCAGCAAGCGGAAGGCCTCCGCGGGCGCCGAGCCGCAGGCGCCCGCAGCCACCTCCGCCGACCTCGCCCGCGCGGCGGCTGCCAAACTTTCCGAGGACGAACACCGGCGGCTCTATGCCCTGATCGCACAGGGCCAGGCCATGGCCGCCATCAAGCTGTACTACGAAGCCACCGGCGACGGACTGCGCGCATCACGCGATGCCGTAGGAGCGCTGGCGGCACACCCGCAGCCTTACCGGGGCCCGGAGGTGGCCACCCCGGAACCGGACGATGAGGATGATGAGCCCCAAAGGTTCCCCTACCGCTACCGGGCGATCGCCAGCAAGGGCGACGTGACCCGCGAGGTCAGCAGCAACATGCTCAACGACGAGATCTATGGCCGGATACGCACCCTGGCCCGCAACGGCGACACGGAGGCTGCTGCCTCGGCGCTCACGCGGCACTCGGATATCTCCATGAAACAGGCCCGGGAGTTCATCGAACTGCTGGACGACTAGCCTGGCCAGGCGCCTCGCCGCCCTGGGGCGGCCGGATCATCCCTGTCATGTTGGACTACCTGAGCGGTCCTGTAGGACTACCTCAGCGCCAGGACGAGTTTGGGTGCGGCAGCGCTGCCGGCCTCCCTGGAGTTGAGGTCCAGGCCGTCGCTGCTGCCGGTGTCCAGGCCCAGCGAAAGCTCTTGGCCGAGCTCACCGGCCAGGCCGGCTACCGTGAGCGGAACGCTGTAGTTCGTGTTGGCCGTCGTCGGGCCGAAGGTCGCAATGCTGCTTCCAAGCGCGGGGCGGTTGGTGTACGTGATTCCGCCCTCTGTCCAGGTGTCGACACCCACCAGTTTGACGTTCTGCGTACCCTTGGACCCGCTCCCGGCGCTGCGCAGCTGGAGTGTCGCACTCTCCAGGGTGCGGCCAGCGTACGCCGACAGGTCGAACTTCAGGTACGTGACCTCCACTGGGCTCTTGTCCACTCCCAGCAGGGTACTTGACCCGTAGTTCGTGCCGGCCGACGTGCCCGCCACGTAACTGTCCGCCGTGGCGGTGAGGGTGACGGTTTCCGGTGTGCCGCCGCCGCCCGCAGAGGCCGTGGTGAACGTCCACGTCTTATCCGACGCCAATGCGTTCCCGGCAGCATCCTTCACCCCGGCGGAACCGCCCTCGATCGTGGCCGTGAACCTGGTGCCGGCCGCCAGGTCCGCGTCAGGGCTCAACGTCGCAACGTTGCCAGCGCCGTTGAGGGTCACCGAGGCCGTGACCGCCCCCGTCCCGGACTCCAAAGTAAACGTGCCCGACCCAACGGTGGACGCATCCATCGCCTCAGAGAACGTGGCAGTCACGTCCGCCGTCACCGCCACGCCGGTAGCGCCCTCAGCCGGGGACGTGCCCGACACCACCGGAGCCGTCGTATCACCACCGCTACCGCCACCGCCGCTGGGATCGTAAATGTGCCAGTACCGGCTGGTGGCGTTCACATCCGCAAGCAGCAGCAAACCGCTGCCGGCCGTGCCCCGCGCCGCACTGTTGAGGTTCTGCTTCGTCGACGTCACGTTGTGGACATACTGGTCGGCGTCGACGATCCGGGCGGTCTTAGCGCTGCTGAAGCTGATGTTGTCCAGCGGCGTGGACTTCTCATAGATCGCACCACCCGAGCTGGTGCAGGTACCGGCGTTCGTTGTGCCGCTCGGCTTCGGATAGGTGGCGAAGGTCCGCAGCCTTTGGGCGCTCTCGTCGATCAGGACGATCACCCGGTTCGGGCACTCCGACACAGTCGCGATCGTGTGCGCCGACCATGTGGTTCCGTTCAACGCCAACAGCTGGATCAGCGGCTGGGCCGCCGAGGTGAACGACGTCTTGATCGCGGCGAAAACCCGGCCACCCGAGGAGTCAAGCCACTTCAGGTTCATATGGTCATCACCGCTGCGCTGCCCCGAGACAGCCGCCACGGGCGTAGTCCAGTCGGTATTCGAGGCTCCGTCGACGTGATAGCTCCAGTACATGCCGTCGGAGGAATCATCGAGCTGCCGGCTCCACATCACACCTATCTTGCCCGGCCCGAACGCGATCACCGCTGACGAGTCGTCAACAGACACGTTGCTCAACGACGCAGGATGCGGGAACGGTGTCCCCCACGTCCTGCCATCCGTGCCCGTGACATTCAGGTAGACGCGGTTTCCCTGCTGCCAGGTGGCCCACACGCGGCCGGTCGAATCCTTGTCAATGGACAGGGTTTCAACGCGGTAGTTGTTGATGTTTGTAGCGCTCTGCAGCGAGTACGTCTTTGTACCAGGATCGTAGCTGAAACGCCTCATCGTCGACGGGAAGTTCGGCTCAGCCGGCAAACCGTCGTTGACGAACCGGTAACTCGCCACATGCAGCGTCGCGCCGTCCCAGAGGACGTCGTGATGCGTGTTCGAGCGGGTATCCGTCGCCACGCCGGTATCTACCCACGCGCTCGTGGCGGCATTGAACCGGAAGATATGGAAATCCGAACTGGCGGTGTCCCACAGGTTCCCCCACCAGAGACCGTCGTTGAACCACAACGCACTCGTCGCCCGCTTGGTACCCGTCGGCGTTCCCGTCCCCGAGTGCGACGGGCCCTCGACCCCGACGTCACCCTCAGCAGCCGACGCCCCAACCGGCACCACCACAACGCCCAGGGCAAGCATCAGCGCGGCCATCAGTGCAGCGAGCCATGGGGTCCGCGGCCGGCGTGAACGGGCACCGTCCAGGCAACCACCTCCCCGGCTTACAGCATGAATACGCCGACCTGTAGCATGTCCGCCCATGTGCGCTCCCCGGAGTTGAACGTCGGTCCCCACGCTCGATCAGTGTCAACCGCGAAGCCCATAATTGCAACCCCTAATTCGAACGGGACACTACCTCACTTGGGGCGGCCGGCCGTCACCCGTTGCCGGAGATGCCGGCCAGAAGCTGCTCAAAGGGGAGGGACTCCATTGGAGCGGGCTTCCGGCCGGGCTGGGCCCCTTCAAGGAGCCGCGTGAACTCCCCTGCGGCCCGATCGATGCGGTCCGAAAGTGAAGAGCCGCCGTCGTCCGCGGTGCCCCAGTCCTGTGGACCCGCAAAGACGCCCGTGGCTACAATCCTGGTCCGCAGGTAGCTGAACAGCGGGCGGAGGGCGTAGTCCAGGACCATCTGGTGGCGGTCGGTGCCGCCGGTAGCGCCCAGCAGGACGGCCTTGCCGTCGAGTGACTTGGGGTCAAGGACGTCGATGAAGGATTTGAACAGGCCGCTGTAGGACGCACTGAACACCGGCGTCACCGCGATGATCCCGTCCGAGGCTTCCACGCCGGCTATCACCTCGGCCAGCCGGGGCGCGGCGTAGCCTGTGACGAAGTTGTTGGCGATGTCTACCGCCAGGTCGCGGAGTTCGACGACGTCCACCTGCACGCTGAGGCCGGCGCCGTTCAGGTGCCGCTCGGCTGCGGCTGACAACTGGTCGGCCAGCAGCCTGCTCGACGACGGTACGCCGAGTCCGGCGGAAAGGACTGTGATGCGGCGGGTCTCCATGGCATTCTCCTGTTGCTCTATCATTCCATCATATATGCATATGCATCTACACGGTGAACGGTGGGAGCGTGCGGAGTATTCCCGCTAAAGAAGCACTGATCCCCGGATGCAGGTGGTGGAGTGTCCGCCCACCCAAATGTCGCTGCCGTCGGTTTTGACGTGGACGCGGCCTGCGCGGCCCAGTGCCGTCCCTTGGGCCGCCACGTACTCCTGCGGAGCCCTGTTGCTGCCGATCAGCCATTGCGCTGCACCCGCATTAAAGCTGCCCGTGACGGGATCCTCCACCATGGCGTCGCCCGGGATGAACGTGCGGACCTCGAAGTCTGCGCCGCCATCCCCCGGCCCCGGCCCGATAATCCCGATTTTCAGGCTGCCCAGGGCCGCGACGTCAGGATTCACAGCCCTGACCTGCTCCGCGGAACCCAGCAGCACACCGATCCATTCGGGACCATTCACCAGCCAGGACGCATCCACCACATCGGTTTCAGCCAGGCGGAGCCCCGCAGCGATCCGGCGCCGGATAGCCCCGTCCACTGGACCACAACGGGTCAAAGGGGGAGCTGCGAAGGCGAGCATCCCGCCGTCGCGCTTAACGCGAACCAGGCCCGCGCCGCATTCCTGGACAACGAAGCCGTCCGTTTGCGGAATTCCGCCGCGCTCAAGCCACGTGTGGGCAGACCCCAACGTGGGGTGCCCGGCGAAGGGGAATTCCTCACTGCCGGTAAAGATGCGGACCCGGTAATCTGCACGCGGATCGGTTGGGGGCAGCAGGAACGTGGTCTCCGAGAGGTTGGTCCAGTTGGCGAACTGCTGCATCTGCTCCGGCGTCAGCCCCTCGGCCTCAACGACGACGGCGAGCGGGTTTCCGCGGTAGGGCTCGCGAGAGAAGACATCGACCTGGTGGAACGGGCGGCTGCGGGCTGGAAGTTCGGTTCTGTTCACCGTACGAAGCTATCAAGCAAAAGACCCCCGCCGCCGGAATCCGGCAGCGGGGGTCTTTCGAGCAGTCAGGGACTACTTGCCAGCCACAACATCGAGTTCGATGACAGCGGCAACGTCCTCGTGCAGACGGACGTTGGCCTGGTAGGAACCTACCGACTTGATGTGCACGGGCAGTTCAACCTTGCGCTTGTCGATCCTGCCAAGGCCGGCGGCCTCGACGGCGTCAGCGACGTCGCCCTGCTTGACGGTGCCGAACAGGCGTCCGGTTTCGCCAGCCTTGACGACGAGCTTGACCGGCTTGGAGGACAGTGCAGCGGCCTGCTTCTGAGCATCTTCCAGGGAAGCGTGCTCGCGGGCAGCGCGGGCAGCCTTGATGGACTCAACCTGCTTCTCGCCACCCTTCGACCAGGTCAGGGCAAAGTTGCGGGGCAGCAGGTAGTTACGTGCGTAACCGTCCTTGACCTCGACAACGTCGCCAGCAGCACCGAGACCGGTTACTTCGTGGGTCAGAATGAGCTTTGCCATGTTAGTTAATCCCTTCCTTAGCCGCGGCCAGCGCCGGAGTAAGGCAGCAGAGCAACTTCGCGGGCGTTCTTGATTGCCTGGGCGATCTTGCGCTGTTCCTGCACCGTGACGCCAGTGACGCGACGGGCGCGGATCTTTCCGCGGTCGGAGATGAACTTGCGCAGCAATGCTACGTCCTTGTAGTCGATGACAGTGATGTCAGCGGCCTTCAAGGGGTTGGACTTTGGTTTGGGCTTACGGAGTTCAGCCTTAGCCATCGTGGAGCTCCTATTCTAGGGAGCCCGTGGATGTTGATCCACGGGATGGTGGTGGTCCGACGGCGGCAGTCACCGGGGTGCCCGGAGGCACTTTCGGCTGTCCCGGCGTCGGGCTTGAATGGGTGTTTAGAAGGGAGGTTCGGAATCGGGGCCGTTGCCCCAGCCGCCTGCGTTGGAGACGCCGGGCGTTGCCCAGGGGTCGTCCTGCGCAGCCTGCTGGTTGCCGCCGCCCCAGCCTCCACCGGAGTTGCCGCCCTGGTTTCCACCAGAGTTGCCGCCTCCGAAGCCGCCGCCGCTGTTGCCGCCGCCGAAGCCACCCTGGGCGCCGCCTCCGGCACCCCCAGCGCCGGAGCGTTGGGTGCGGTTGACCTTGGCATTGGCGTAGCGCAGGCTGGGGCCGATTTCATCGACCTCAAGCTCAATAACGGTGCGCTTTTCGCCTTCTTTGGTTTCGTAGGAACGGCTCTTCAGGCGGCCGGTCACGATCACGCGCATTCCCTTGGTAAGGGACTCGGCGACGTTCTCGGCTGCTTCACGCCAGACAGCGGCGCGGAGGAACAGGGTTTCCCCGTCCTTCCACTCGTTGGACTGGCGATCAAAGGTACGCGGGGTGGAAGCGATGGTGAAGTTCGCTACTGCTGAACCGGACGGTGTGAACCGCAATTCCGGATCATTGGTGAGATTACCGATGACCGTAATGGTGGTCTCGCCTGCCATCTACTGCCTCCTTGTTGATCCTGGGTGAAGGGTGCGTTCCTGCGTTAGAGATTGAAGAATCGGTGCTGAAATTACTCAGCAACAACTTTCTGCTCTTCGGGGCGGGTGATCTTGGTGCGCATGATGGTCTCGTTAAGAGACAGTTGGCGGTCAAGTTCCTTGGCGGTGTCCGGCTTGGCGGTGAAGTTCACCACGGCGTAGATACCTTCAGACTTCTTTTTGATTTCGTAAGCCAGACGACGACGGCCCCAGATGTCAACCTTTTCGATGGTTCCACCATCGTTGGTGATGACGTTCAGGAACTTCTGAAGCGACGGCTCAACGGTACGCTCTTCGACCTCGGGGTCGATGATTACCATCAATTCGTAAGGACGCATATGTGAACCCACCTCCTTTGGGCTAAGCGGTTACGGCATTTCCGTAACAGGAGGTTCATTTGCGATGCCATGCAAGGCCCCGCCGCCGGAACGGAGGCAGGACGCAGCACAGACTTCAATATCTTAGTGCATCTGGACCGGATAGGCGATTCGCGCCTGACTCTAGGCTATGGCCGTGTTGGCAGGGGCTGCAGCACCAACGGCTCCTATGTGGAAAATGTGCAAGCGAACAAACAAGGAAATTACGACGCCGAAACGGCCTCCACAGCCGACTCCCGGGTTGTGCGATCCTGCGGCTCCCCGTCCTTCGGACTCTTACCCGACTTGCGGTAGCGCCACACGCCCAGGGCCACCACAACAGCCGCCAGGGCCACGGACAGCAGCAGGGACTCCCTGGTGGACTCCAGGATGACCATGCCGATCAGCAGCGCCACGATGCTGACGATGGAAAGCCACGTCAGGTAGGGGAAGAGCCACATCTTCAGCGCAAGATCCTTGCCTGCGGCACCCATGCGCTTGCGGAGGATCAGCTGGGAGGACGCGATGACAAGCCACACGAACAGGGCGATGGCACCGGAGGTATTGACCAGGAAGAGGAAAACCGTGTCGGGTGCAATGTAGTTGAGGCCCACTGTTACGAAACCCACCACGGTGGAGGCGAGCACGGCAGCAGCGGGGACGCCCCGCCGGGAGATTCTGGTCCAGGCGGCCGGGGCGTCTCCCCGCTTGGACAGCGAGAAGAGCATGCGGCTGGCGGTGTACAGGCCGGAGTTGAGGCAGGACAGCACGGACGTGAGGACCACGATGTCCATGATGGTGCCGGCGCCCGGGATTCCGAACAGTTCAATGACTGCAACGTAGGGGCTCTTGGCAACGCTGGCGTCATTCCAGGGCAGCAGGGTGACAACGATGGCGATCGACCCGATGTAGAAGACCAGGATGCGCCACACGGTGGACTTGACGGCCTTCTTGACGGCGTCCACGGGGTTCTCCGATTCGCCGGCGGCGATGGTGGCGATCTCCGCACCGAAGAAGGAGAAGACCACCACCAGGATCCCGGCCAGCACAGCACCCGGCCCGTTTGGAAGGAATCCGCCGTTGTCGATGAGGTTGCTGAGCCCCGGAGCGGGGACGCCGGGGACGAGCCCGAGGATGGCGGCGGCGCCGAAGAGCAGGAAAAGTACGATTGCAGCGACCTTGATGGAAGCGAACCAGAACTCGAATTCACCGTAGGACTTCACGGACCCAAGGTTGGTCAGCGTCAGCAGGACCATCAGGATGAGCGCCCAGACCCACTGGTCGATTCCGGGAACCCAGCGGTGCATGATGGCCGCTCCGGCCGTCGCCTCAATGCCCAGCACGATGATCCAGAACCAGGCGTACAGCCAGCCGATGCTGAAACCGGCCCAACGGCCCAGCGCCTTGTCGGCGTAGGTGGAAAAGGAGCCCGTCTCCGGGTTGGCCGCCGCCATCTCACCGAGCATCCGCATCACCAGGATGACCACGACGCCGGCAGCCATGTAGGCGAGCAGGATCCCCGGTCCCGCCTGCTGGATGGCGGCGCCGGAGCCGACAAACAGGCCGGCGCCGATAACGCCGGCAATCGCGATCATGGAAAGATGCCGCGGCTTAAGCGACTTGGCTAATTGCTGGTCAGCGGGCATGGGAGTGCCGTCCTTCGGTGGTTATGCAGATGGGATCGGCAGGCAGGGCTTGCCGGAAAGATTGAGGACCGCTCCCTCCAGTGGGGCCGGTCACACATTTCTCTCACTGTAAATTGCGCCGATAAGCGGATGCGCTGTGCATCGGCACAGCCTTGGGCTGCCGAATTTTGGCCCTGGCCCAACTGCAGGTACACCCACGAAACAAGTGGAGCCTGACAGGCAACAAGGAAACACGGAGGAAATAGTCCGCAGCCCCGTATCCCCTAGTGGTTTTACTCCCGGTTTCCCCCATTGCCCCCGGCAATTTCGGAGGTCTACATTGGCTTCCACCCGCACTCAAGCGAGGGACGCCAGAGCAGCGGTACGCCGTTAAGGACTACCTGCGCCACCAAGGACCTGAATATGCACACAGCAAAAGTTCGCCATCCCGTTCCGCAAGCCCTGGCCTTGGCCGTTGCGCTTGTCCTAGGCCTTCTTACGTCTGGCGGCCCAGCCCATGCGGCAGAGAATTACGGCTACCAGAGCATCAGTTACTCCGGCGTGGACAACCCCCCGACCGCTGATAAACCGCAGAGCAAACTGTGGTGGAATGACGGATCGTGGTGGGCGCAGATGTGGACCACCGGAACCGGCTGGCAGATCTACAGGCTGGACAGGGCCACGAGGACCTGGGTGAGCACGGGTGTTACGAATGACAGCCGCGGCACTGCGTCAGCGGACACGTTGTGGGATGGGAACAAACTCTACATCGCCTCCCATGTGGTGACGGTGTCCGGGGACTCCGGCGCAAAAGCTTCAGTCCCAGGGCAGCCCGCCAAGCTCTACAGGTACAGCTACAGTGCCGGCAAGTACACGCTCGACTCCGGCTTTCCCACAAACATCAACAACAACAGCAGCGAGTCCTTGACAATCGACAAGGACACCACCGGCGCCATCTGGGCGACGTGGACGCAGGTGGCAGGAAGCTCAAGCTCCGGCTACACCAGCAGCGTTTACGTGAACTCGTCCGCACCGGGCGGGACCAGTTGGGGGTCTCCGTTCGTGCTACCTGTTACGGATCCAAACCCCGCCCCCGATGACATCTCGGCAGTTGTTGCCTTTGGCAACAACAAGATCGGCGTAATGTGGAGCGACCAGCCTGCGGGAGCCGTTTATTGGGCCACCCGCACCGACGGGACGTCCCCAACAGCAGCATCGTCGTGGAAGGTGCAGCCCGCCGTCCAGGGCAAAGGCCAGGCCGACGATCACCTGAACCTTAAAGCCCTCTTGGCTGATTCGGCAGGACGGGTCTACGCAGCGACAAAGACCAGCCTTGACGGCACCTCATCGGATAAGACCTTGCCCCAGCTGCAGCTACTGGTCTTCAAACCCGGAACAGGTGCGTTCACAAAATCAACTATCGCAACCATTGCTGACTGTGTTTCCCGACCTCAAATCCTGTTGGATACGGCCACTAACCAGGTGAGGGCGTTCTATACAGCCCCGTCAACATCAGTATCCGGCTGCGCATATTCGGGAATGTCCGGCAGCATCTACGAGAAGACCGCCTCCATGGACAGTCCTGTCTTCGGCACCGGACGGGGAACACCGGTTATCCAGGACGGCGCGTCAGCAAACATGAACAATGTCACCACCACTAAGCAGGGGGTGAACGCCACCACGGGTGTTGTGGTTATGGCCACCAACACGGCCACCTCGCGCTACTGGTACTCGGACCGGTCGCTTGGAACGGCTCCCCCTCCGGGTGATACGGCGGCTCCCACGGTTACGGGAACGTCCCCGGCTGATGGGGCCACCGGCACGGCAGTGTCGACAAACGTGACCGCCACGTTCTCCGAGGCGATGAACACCTCGACCATCACCTCGGACACGTTCACCCTCAAGACAGGGACGACGGCGGTTTCGGCCGCAGTGACATACAGCGGCACAGGCAACACCGCGACGCTCAACCCAGGCACCGACCTGGCAGCCGGCACCACCTACACCGCAACCGTCAAGGGCGGCTCCACCGGCGTAAAGGACGCTGCCGGCAACGCGCTGGCCTCGGACAAGACCTGGACCTTCACCACGGCGGCAGCGAGCGGCGGCGGCGGGACGTCCGAGACCGTCACCCTCACCGCCACCGCGGACAGCTGGGTGGCAGGCGGAGCAGCAAACACAAACTACGGCACCTCCACCACAATGAGCGTGGACAACAGTCCCGTGGAAACCACCTACCTGAAATTCGACCTCTCAGCGTATGCGGGTAGGACCGCGGAGAGCGCAACACTGCAGTTGCGCAGCGCCGGCAGCGGGTCAACGGGCAAACAAAACATCAAACTCGTCACGGATGATAGCTGGACCGAAAGCGGAATCACCTACAACAACCGCCCCGCGCTCGGCACCAGCATCGGCACCCTCGGACCCACAGCAGCCAACAGCAACTACAGCGTTCCGCTCACTGCCAGCGCCCTGGCCGGCGAGCTCGGCCAACAACTCTCCCTCGGCCTGGACGCCACCAGCACCGACGGCCTGGACCTCAACTCCAAGGAAGCCGGCAGCACCGCACCCAAACTCGTCCTCACGATGTCCGGGAGCGGCAGTGGTGGTGGCGGTGATACGGCGGCTCCGACGGTTTCGGGAACGTCCCCGGTTGATGGTGCTACCGGCGTGGCAGCGACGGCAAACGTGACTGCCACGTTCTCCGAGGCGATGAACACCTCGACCATTAATGCGGCCACGTTCACTCTCAAGACAGGGACGACGGCGGTTTCAGCCGCAGTGACGTACAGCGGCACCGGCAACACCGCGACGCTCAACCCAGGCACCGACCTGGCAGCCGGCACCACCTACACCGCAACCGTCAAGAGCGGCTCCACCGGGGTAAAGGACGCTGCCGGCAACGCGCTGGCCTCGGACAAGACCTGGACCTTCACCACAGCCCCAGCGAGCGGCGGCGGCGGGACGTCCGAGACCGTCACCCTCACCGCCACCGCTGACAGCTGGGTGGCAGGCGGAGCAGCAAACACAAACTACGGCACCTCCACCACAATGAGCGTGGACAACAGTCCCGTGGAAACCACCTACCTGAAATTCGACCTCTCAGCCTACGCCGGCCGGACCGTGGAAAGCGCAACACTGCAACTGCGCAGCGCCGGCAGCGGATCAATAGGCAAACAAAACATCAAACTCGTCACCGATGACAGCTGGACCGAAAGCGGAATCACCTACAACAACCGCCCCGCGCTCGGCACCAGCATCGGCACCCTCGGACCCACAGCAGCCAACAGCAACTACAGCGTCCCGCTCACTGCCAGCGCCCTGGCCGGCGAGCCCGGCCAACAACTCTCCCTCGGCCTGGACGCCACCAGCACCGACGGCCTGGACCTCAACTCCAAGGAAGCCGGCAGCACCACCGCACCCAAACTCGTCCTCACCCTGCGCTAGGCCTGGGTGGGGACCTCGGGCTGCAGGTAACCGCAATTTCCACATTCTTACCCCCGGGCAGCCACAAGCCCCCTGGTTTATCGGACCGCGGCATCCGGCCCCGTACTAGCTTTGCAACACGCCAAAGCGGCACAGAGACACAGGAAACCCGCCGGAAAAGGGGCAATCATGGCAGAAGAAAAGGTCTTTCGAATCGACCCGGCCGCACCAGGCCCTTCCGTCGCACCTGCCCATTCAGCACGTCAACCTGCAGGAGGGATCGGATCCTTGAGTAATCAGGATATTAGCGGCGGCGACGTACCAGCCGCGGGGATGGGACTGAGGGACTACGCCCGGGTCGCGAGGACGTACTGGAAGCACATTGCGGTTGTGACCCTGATCGTCACCCTGCTGGCCACAGCGTGGAGCACGTTCCGCCCCCGCATATATGCCGCTGAAGCCAGCGCAGTTGTTATTGCGGTGGGGACGGACAACGTCAGCAGCCTGCTGGCCGGCGATACCTTGGCCAAAGCAAGGGCAAAGAACTACAAGTCATTGGCTGAATCCCGGCTCGTGGCGGACAACGTGCGCCTGTCCACCGCGCTAAGCATGTCCAGTGATGCCCTGCTGGGTGCCATCTCTGTGTCCGTACCCCGCGACACTGCTGAAATCCGGATCACGGCAGAGTCGCCGGATCCCACCATTGCCCAGCGGGTTGCGGACGCCTGGATCGTCGAGCTGAGCAAGCAGGTCCAGGAAAGGGAGAGGGCCGCCACTGCCGCTTCAGGCGAGGCCCTCGAAGCCGTTACGCCGCCCCTCTCCCTGGTACCGCTGGATCCAGCGGCTTTGCCAACAAAACCCGTCTCTCCCGGCGTGGCACTGACAGCTCTCTACGGGGCAGCACTGGGCCTCCTCCTGGCCTATGCTTCCGCGCTCCTTCGAGACCGGCTGGACCGCCGCCTGCACAACGCAGCTGAAGTGGAACATCTCTTCTCCGTACCGGTCATCGGCGCCCTCCCGGTCGACCTCCGGCTGACGGGCGAGAACAAGGTCCTGGGAGGCGTCCCCGCAGCTCCTACGCCTGGTTCACGGGCACAGAGCCCTGCCTTCGCCGAGGCGCTCCGGGAACTCCGCACCAACCTGACGTTCCTTGACGTGGACAACCCACCCCGGATCATCGTCGTCACGAGCTCGGTGAGCGGGGAAGGCAAGTCAACTATTGCAGCCAACCTGGCCTCCGCGATGTCGGCCGGAGGGGAACAGGTCATAGTTGTTGACGGCGACCTGCGGCACCCCAGCATGGCCAAGATCTTCGACGTAATTCCCGGAATAGGCATCACCGACGTCCTCACCGGAAAGGCAGAGGTAGATGACGTTCTCCAGCAGCGGAGCGATCTGCCCAACCTGTCGATTTTGGGCTCCGGCCGGATCCCGCCCAATCCCACCGAGCTCCTCGGCTCGCATGCCATGAAGCAGCTGATCGAATCCCTGTCAGAAAAGGGCATCGTGATCATTGACGCTCCACCGCTGCTCCCGGTGACTGATGCTGTGCTCCTTGCCAGGATCGCGGACGGCGCCATTGTGGTTGTCAGGGCTGGCCGGACAACCAAGGACCAGCTGACAAAGTCGCTTGGAAACATCCGGAAGGTGCATGGAGCCGTTCTTGGAACCCTGCTGAATTGCGTGCCGGCCAAGGAGTTTGACGGCTACTCGTACTACTCCTCGGATCCGGACTCTGCGGACAGCGATCCATCCGGGGATGCGGACGACTCACCTGTGGTGATTGAGCCCGAAAGCCCCCCTGCATTCCGTGGTTCCAGCAGGGAACAGACTTCGCGGAGCGTCACTTCCTTCTAGTTACCATCCAACGCCTGCAGCTACCACGTGCGCCATATCCGAGCCAACCCGGTTACGCGCGCACCGGCCGACATACTCATCTAGGAGAACCCATGTCCAAGTCTGTCGTCGTCATCGGGACACGCGGCTACCCAAGTTACTACGGCGGCTTTGAGACTGCAGTCCGGCGCCTGGCACCATTCCTCGCCGATGCCGGCTGGGACGTTAACGTCTATTGCCGGGCAGGCCAAACCAAGGACGACGACGAGGCACGCGACCCACGCATCCGAACTACCAGGACAGTGGGGCTTGAGAGCAAGTCACTGAGCACCCTCTCCTTCGGGCTGTCTTCGGTCCTTCACGCCCTGTGGCACAAGCCCCAGGTGGCGCTCGTCATGAACGTTGCCAACGGCTTCTTCCTGCCGCTGCTGAAGCTTCGCGGAATACCAACCGTGGTGAACGTGGACGGAATCGAATGGGAACGCGCCAAGTGGAACCGTTTCGCCAAGTTCGTCTTCCGGCTGGGCGCGCGGCTCACGGCGCGCTACGGCACCATCCTGATCAGCGACTCCCTTGAGATCCAGCGGCGCTGGAAGCGGGACTTTGGGCGCAAAAGCGTCTTCATTCCGTACGGCGCCAACCTTGCCAGCCCCAGCGAGGTGGTTCCCGGCCTCGAACCGGAGTCCTATGTGCTCATGGTGGCCCGGTTTGTTCCCGAGAACACGGTGTCTGAGTTTTTCCAGGCAGCTGAACGCCTGGCGGAGCAACATCCTGTGGTGATCGTCGGATCCAGCGGATATGGCGGGCCGCTGGATGAGGCCGCCCAGCGGCTGGGTGAACATCCCAACGTCCAGTGGCTGGGCCACGTCAGTGATGACAAGAAGCTCCTCTCACTATGGCATCATGCCGGCGCGTATTTCCACGGCCACAGCGTAGGCGGAACCAATCCAGCCCTGGTCCAGGCGATGGCCTGCGGAGCACCCGTCGTTGCCCGGCAGACGCCATACAATGCCGAGGTCCTGCGGGCAGATGAACACCTGGTGGCACCGGATCCGCTTGCCATCGAGAGTGCATTGCGGCGCATGCTGACTGACCACGACCTGCGGGCGAAGGCCCGGGCAGCGAACCAGGCCCGCGCAGCCACCCATTACGACTGGGAAGATGTGTGCCGGAGATACGAACTGACCCTTCAGGAAGCGGTCCTGGGGGAAAAGGCGGCCAAGATAGGCAGCGAGGTGCGTCAATGACCTTTGGATTGCGCACGAGCGCACTCACATCACCCGGACAAATATGCAGCGGAAACCCCCGCATATTGGTTTTGAATCCCCTTGGAGTGGCGTTAAGCCATTACACCGAGGCGCTTTTGCATCAATTAGCCGATGCAGGAATAGAAACAGAATTGTTTACCATCACCGAGCCTTCCCAATCCGGCAAAAGCCGATTTCGGTGGCTCGGCGAATATACCGCCATGCTTTATTCAGCGGGACAACGGACGCGAAAGAGGAATTCACCTGAAAAGGTCCTCGTCACGTGGCCGGTATTGGGTTTCCTGGACCTCCTGATGGTGAAATTCCTTTGCGGTGACTCAGGGGTCATCATTTACCACGATCCGCAACCCCTCGTCCGGTCCGTAGGCAGCAGCCCCCTGGTGGCGGGCCTCGTAAGACGCATGAGGACTCGGCCCGGAACACTGGTACACAGCGATGAAGCTGCCCAGGCCATGGACGCCGTCGGACTCACCGGGGGCCTGGCGCAGGTGCCGCATCCGATGCTTCCCCCCGCCGGTGCCGCCAAGGACGCCGCCTTTGGCGGGCAGTCCGGGAAGAGGCCGCGGGTTCGCGTGCTGGGACAGTACAAAGCCGACAGGGACATCGACCTCCTGGAATCATTGGCCGGCAGGCTTGGCCCGAAATGTGACCTCGACATAGTGGGCCGTGGCTGGCCTCCCGTCGAGGGTTGGCATGTCGATGCCCGTTTTGTTCCGGAGGACGAACTGGAGGAACTGATCGTCTCCAGCGACACCATAGTCATCCCCTATAAGCGCTTCTACCAAAGCGGCATCGCCATGCGCGCGCTTGAGCACGGCGTTCCGATCGTCGGGCGCATCGGGACGAGCCTGGAGAAACTGTACGGACCGCAATCACGGCTCCTGGTCGCCGCGGACCACGTGCTGCCCGGCCAGGAGGTCGAGGCGTGGGCAGCTGCCATCGAGTATGCAATGGGCCAGGGAAGAACCGAGACGGTCCTCGCTGCCAAACTCTTTCATGAGGAGGCGTCCGAGAGCTGGCGCGCCTTCGGCCACCGCATGCTGGCCGAAGGTTCCGCCCGACTTCCCGGCTAGCTCCAGGAGAACACTCCATGACCAAGTTCCTGATCTCGTTCCCCAGTGACGCCATGGTGGTCCGCGCCGAGGACTTCGAGGCGGTGGTCGAAGCCGCGCACGCCGTCATCGGCGAGGCCAAGGCGGCGGGCGTGTATGTCTTCGGCGGCGGAATCGACGAGAACGTGGCCCCCGTGCGCGTGTCCGGTGACGGCACCGTAACCGAGGGCACGTACCCGGGCCATACAGTGCCCGACGGCGGCTACACGGTTCTCGAGCTGCCCTCCAGGGAAGCGGCACTTGAATGGGCTGCCAAACTAGCCATCGCCTGCCGCTGCCCCCAAGAGGTCCGGCAGTTCCAGTACGATCCCGAGAGCTGACGGAGGCACCTCCCCAGCCAGGCCTGCCCTGCCCCCACACCGTGATGGCGGGAAATCATCCTGACGGCGTGCAGCACCGTGCCGCAACCCAGCCTCGGCGGCTTACTTACGCGACGTCGACCGCGGCAACGACGGCCGGGACGGGAAGCGCGTACCCATGACCGCAGGCGCGGGCCTCACTGTGGGCCTCAGAGGTACCGTCATGGCCACCACCGATCCCACGGTCAACCAGAGCACGGGGGTGGATGCCATAGAGGAGGCGGACTCGGAAGAAGCGACAGTCAGCAGGAAGCCTACGGCCAGCCACACAGGCAGGCTTTGGGTCCTTGGAACACGGCGGAGGAGTCTCCCGAGGTGGACCAGGAGCAGGAGGGCGGCAGCAATCATGGGCCAGCCGATCCACGCGAAATACAGCCCCAGCAGGCTCTCACTGCCCACACCGGTGGACGCGCCTTCAAGAGCGGCCTGGTATCCCGTTGTGCCGAAGCCCAGGCCTGCGGGCGACTGCAGGCCAAGCATGAATCCGGACAATAGGCCATCCGAATGGCTGGCGGTGTTGCCTTGCTCAATGAAGGTGGTGAACAGGTACCCCCCAAGGCCGAGGCCTACAAGAATGCCGGCATGCTTCCCCACCTTGGTCCAGATGAAGTAGATCACGGTGACTACGAGGAAGATCAATATGCCTGCCCGGGCATATGCAAAAAACAGGGTTGCGCCGATGGCAGCAAGCATTCCCAGCCGCGCTAAACTCCTGAGCCTTGCGACGGCAGCAAAGGCGCCGAGGCCGAGCAGGAAGCCCATGACGGGAGGGTTCATGAACGGGCCGCCGGGGCGGAAGGTGAGGTCACCGTTGGACACTCCGTCCGCGAAGTAGGCGGGCGGCAATCCCATGCGCATGCTGCGGGGGTTCCCGCCCACAACGTTGACGTGGTACCAGGCCGGGTCAAGGAGGGGCGCCTGCATGACTTCCTCGGCCAGGGCCCATGCCACGGTCAGCCCGGCCAACAGCAGAAGGTAGGCGCTGATCTTCCGCCACTTGATGTCGTCCCGGTAGACGAAGCCGGCGAACACCAGGCCAAGCGGCATGAGTACCTGCCGTGCCTGGGCAATGCCGATGTCCGCATCCGGTGATCGGACAAATCCGATACCCACCAGGATGACCAGCAGCAGCATCAGCCCAAGCGCCTTGTGCAGGCGCTTGTCCTGGGAGCTGAAGGACCTGATAACGGCGGCGGCAACAAGAACCGCCGCAGGCACATCATCCAGGTATTGGAAGGCATCAGACCTGGTGAGGGTGATGAGCGGCGCCTGCGACCAGCCGGCCGCAATGACCAGCAGGATTAGTACGTGGTAGGAGCGCCCTAGGATCAGCACCAGACTGATCACGGCGGAAGCGGTAACAACGAAAGGCAGTAGCACGAGTTGGTCGTCCCTCTCGAGATTTGCTGCAACGCCTCCAGAATCGCTGCAATGCAGGGTCAAGCCCCGGAATCATCCGGACAGGTTTCAATACCCGCAGAATCGCAAGCATCGCGTGTGACGGAATCTGTCCTTTCTCACGCTATGCCGACCAGCATCTCCCAACAAGTGCCACGTCGGGAGTATGTGGATACCCACAACCGTCTGTACGTCATGAACCTCCCCCGTTGACCGCACACGTCCAGTAGGCCAGGTACGGCGCGGCAGCCAGGGCGACCGTCCGCTCGATCTGCAGCCCTGTTATTTGGCGGTCGAGGCGTTCCAGCTCGGCCGAATCGGTGATGGTCCTGTGGGCAGCCTCTGCCAGTTCCCGGACAGAAGCGGGGACCACGATCAGCCCGCCGGCCTTGGAAGCTTCCCCCAGCGTCCCGGAGTCAAATCCGATCACGGGGGTGCGGTATGCGAAGGCCCTTGAGGCCACCCCGGAGGCAGGCAGGATTTTGCCATAAAAGCGGCTCGTCTTGTCGTAGGGCAGAAGGATGGCCCTCACGGACTCAAAGAAAGCGTCCTCCTGCGGCCCCTCGACCGCTCCCAGGATGGTGACTCCGGGGATCGGCGGCAGCTGTTCGGTTCCCCTGCCGGCGACGCGGATTTCGACGTCCGGCGGGAGTTCGCGGCGAAGCTCGACCAGCCTGTCGAACCCTTTGCCTTTAGAGGCGTGACCGTAGAGTCCTACCGCCAGCGGACGCTGGGAAGCAGACTTCAGGGCAGGCCTGGGCGGCACAAAGTGCCAGGTGCTGAGAACCCGGCAAGCGGGAAAGGTTTTTCGAAGCGCTGCCGCGCCGACGTCACTGAGCGCAAACAAGGTGGCGTCCCGCAACAGCCACCGTTCCAGCCGGGCACTGGCGGGGCGCAGCGGGAGATGGATGCCGTGGTGAAGCAGCTTGCTCCTGGCCACCCCTTTGAAGCGGAAAGGCCACCACGCGGCCAGCGGGGGGTCATGCACGGTAGCCGTTGTGGTGATGTCCCGCGAGCGGCCCGCCAGCAACCAAAAGGGACCCAGCGACGCCGCTGACAACTCGAAGTGAACCACCACCCGGCCGGCAGCGAGGGATTCCTTCACCGCTTTGGAGAGCCTTCGCCGGTCACGAAGCACATCACGGAGCCCGGCGTTGCCCGGTCCCTCAGTCCTGATTTCACGGAATGCGGAAAAGTTGGGCACAGCAGCGGCGATGAACTCTTCCGCATAGTCGCCGACTCCACCCGAACCCACACGGGGTGCCACCAGAATGAGTGTGGCGGGAATTTGAGAACTATTAGGTACAGGCACTGCGTCTGAATTAGCCACGTTACTCCGCTTTTGCACCAAAGGGACAAATAATTAGGCGGCACGGCCCCTAGGAATTTCCACGAAGGATTCGTCCGGCCTCGACAACAGTATGCACCAGCAGCCAGGGACGCACCGGAAAATTGAGCAAACAATTCGTTTTCCCCCTTCCGTTGGCCTGGAACGCCGGCAACCCGGGCTTCAGATGCCCGGGAACAGTATTTAGCTCAATAACTGCTCAATTCCTGTGAATACTTCCCACCCGGCCGTACCCAGACAGTAAACTTTTGCAAAGAGGCCACAGGAAGGCTCCAACCCATGACGAACGTTGCTGGTGGACTTGCCCGTGTCGGCTTCCGGGGCGCGGTGTGGCAGGGGCTTGCCCTGGTGGGCGGGAAGGCGATCGTCCTCATAACGACGATCGTGCTGGCACGACTCCTGTCGCCTGAACAGTATGGCCTCGTGGCCGCGGCACTGGTCCTCATGGCCTACGTCGAGACAGTTGCCGATGCCGGCGTCGCGCAGGCGCTGGTCTATTTGCCTCCCTCCGGCGTCGCGGCCCGCTCGGCGCTGCTGGTTTCAGTGGTTCTTGGTACATCCCTGGCACTCTTGACGTTCTTTTCGGCGCCATGGATCGCCGGGCTTTTCCAGCTGCCGGACGTGGGCCCCCTGGTGCAGGTGCTGTCCATCGCAGTCCTGGCAACGTCGCTGGGTGCGGTTCCGGAAGCCCTGCTGCGACGCGACCTTCTGTTCAGGAGGCTGGCGGTGGCCCCGATTATCCGGGCGCTCGTCACAGGAGTACTGAGCCTGGTCCTCGCTTTCGCAGGTTACGGTGCCTTCTCGCTCGCGGCAGGCACCGCGGCAGGGACGGTTGCGTATGCAGCTACGTGCTGGTGGCTGGTCCGCAAGGGCGCTCCCTGGCAGATCTGGCGCGTGGCAAAAAACGCTCTCCGGGCAAACCTTAAATTCGGCGTTCCGGTGGCAGGCAGCAATCTCCTGGCGCGGCTCATCTTCGACATCGACTATGTGATCATCGGCGTGATCCTTGGCGCCCAGGCCCTGGGTTACTACACGCTGGCTTTCAGGCTCCCCGAAGCCCTGATCATCAACGTCTTCTTTGTGCTCTCCACAGTCCTGTTCCCGCTTTACACCCAGGTGCAGCACCAGCCGGAACGGTTGCGGGACGGCTACCTGAAGGGTGTCCGCGTACAGTCCCTGTACGGCATGACGGCGGGTGTGGGCCTGGCAGTTCTGGCACCGATCCTCGTCCCCCTGGTCTTCGGCGGCCAATGGTCTGAGTCTGTCATTCCGCTCGTTTTCCTGGCCCTGTATGCGGCAGCCCGCTCCCTGGGAGCGGGCGCGAACGACGTCTACAAGGCCATAGGCCGCCCCGGCATCTCGATCACGTTCTCACTCATCCGGCTGGCAGTGCTGGTGCCGGTCCTGCTGGTGGCTGCCCAGTGGGGGATCATCGCGGTTGCGTGCGCCCAAATGGCAACAGCACTTCTCTTTGCCATCGGAATGCAGACGGTAGCTGCCAAGGTGATCCACATCGGACCAAAAGCAATGCTGCGCGCTGTTTTGCCGGCCTTTGCCTGCAGCATCGCCGTGGCGGCGGCTGGAACAATCATGTTCCTGCAACCCTACTTGGGGGCTCCCCTGACAGCGGCGCTGGTATTTGTGACCGCCATAGCCGCCGTGTATGGCGTCCTCCGGTTTGGATTCCCAACCCTGCACAATGAGCTGCTGCACCTCGTTCGCCGCCGGCAGGACGCCCCCGCTGAATAGGAGGGCTCGGACAATCATCAACCGCTCAGGCGGAGATGCGGCCTGTGTCAGTGTCCGGGCAAGCCGGTTTCGACGGTCACCTGCCGCCGGCATGACAGCGGCGGAATAGACGGTAGTCGGGCAGGTACGTAGAGCCGGTGTACCACCTGTCGCCGCCGGTGCCGTCGAACGGCAAAGCGCGACGGCGGGTCCCGGCCAGGAAGGCGGCCTGACCCGCCAGGACCTGCTTGAACCAGAGGTCCCCTTCCGGCCCCACGTCCGTTACAGACCATGTCCCTTACAAAGCAGGTCCCGTGCAAACCAGGTCCCTTACAAGGGGGATGCCTCCCTGCGCAGGACAGCAGGCACGGCGTCCGGCTCCTGTTGCGCCGCGAGGTCCGAGCCGATGACCAGGCCGAGGATGATGAAATAGGGTGCCGCCGAGTTGGGACTGAGCGCTACCTCATTGAAGGCGGCATTCAAGAGGAACCCGCCCAGGAGGCCTGCCGCCAACGTCTTGTCGCGGAGGTCTTTGATCCGTAGGACGTGTCTCGACAGCTGGAAAAAGAACACCAGGTACACGGCCAGACCAACTATTCCGAGTTGGCCGATAACCATGCCCAGTCCGCTCTCCGTCACGGCCGACGTGGACTCGGACCCTTCCGAAAATAGACCAGCGAGGACTCCGGAACTGCCCAGTCCACGCCCGAGGGGATGATGCGGGAACTCCACAAAGGCAGCGGTGAAACCGTCAATGTGTGCCGCTGTACTGCCTGTTGAACTGGAAACGGTAAACAGATAGAAGTTGTAAGCCCCTGCAGCCAGCAGCATTAGCGCAATGATGTGGCTGGTTCTCGATGCGTAGAAGCGGGTCCAAAATGCCAGGAACACGATCAGGCCAACGAGCGCACCCTTACTGACGGCCAAAACCATCGCTGCCACCGTTGCGATCTGGCAGAGCAGCCCGCGGAGATACCAAGCCGCCATGAACACCGCGAAGAGGAAGGTTCCGAAATTCACCGGGTCCGCGAAGGGACCGGCCATACGCCTGAGGAACTCACCCGGAACCACCTGCTCCGAAGCAAAGAAGTTTTTGGGCAGGCCGGAGTCCTGCTGAACAGAAATTCCCTTTTTCTCCCACAGGTCCCGGAGATTGAGTGTTTGCCAGAAATCAGGCGTATTCGCTTCAATGAAACCGAAGACAATCGCCACGAAGCCCAGCATTACCAGGTAGCGGAGGTATACGGCATGCCTGGCCCAGGCACTGGCGTGCAGGCCAATAAGGAGGAACAGGAACGGAGCCATGATGTTCCTTGAGGAGGCGGCTGCTGCTGCCAAATCATGTTGGAACAACACGACGGTCGCAGCACCGTAGAGAACAAGGATGGCCAGGCAGGTTGTCACTGCTTTGATCAGTTTCCGAAGGGCGTTCCCTTCGGGGGCCGGCTTTCTTGCCGAGATCAAAACCAGATACAGGGCAACCGAGAAGAGGAAGTTCAGGATGATGGCAAATTGGAGCCGTCCGCTGTCGAGGTCACCCGCGACGGTAGTCAGATAGACGTTCTGCGTCGCTGACATGATCGTGGGAATGATCAGGAAAAACGAAATCTCCGCCTTCCGCTCAGCCAGGCGATGAATCAATTGCGCTATGACGGAGAAAAAGACCACTGCCGCCACTGCGGCAAGGATCGCCATCGAACCGAGGCTGGCGGCGATGGTGATAAGTACCAGGCCGCCGCAGAACAGCAGAAAAGGGACGATGTCCAGCCTGGGCGAGAACTCGGAGGCCGTTTCCTTGGTGTACATCTTCTCCCCAGACTGTCGATCTTGCAGGCAATTTAGCGGCTGATCACAGCCCTAGGCAGGGACCGCTGCCCAGTCGGTGACCGCATGGCGCCAGAGCCAGAAGTCACGATCCGCCGTCACTGCGGCCTGGACGTGGCCGGTGTCCCCGTCATGTACGGCCTGGCCTGCCAGGCGGTAGGTCATTGTGGCTGCTGAACGCGCCCACGTCGCGATGACCAGGTAGGGAAGCAGTTCCGGTTCCACCTCACGCAGCCGCAGGTGTTGCGCCAGGGGTTTCAAGGCCCATCCACCGGGGCTGAAGGCATTCTCGAAGGCCCGGAGCTGAAGGCGGCGGGAGGACAACGCATCTTCCTGCGACTGGCCAATGTACTGCAGGTAGAAAATCAGGTCATGGGCGGGCAGGCCATCAAGGCGCGAGCGTTCCCAGTCCACCACCTGGAGGCGGCCGTTCGGCTGCAGGAACAGGTTCTGGTAGCTGAGGTCACCATGTTCCACAACTGCCGGAAGCTGCTCGGCCCTCAGTGGCGCCAACACCTCATGGGTGCGGTCAATTAACCGGGCCACTTCCGTGTCCGCCGGCAGCAGCGATGCCAGTTCGGCCAAGGGGCCGGCGATGGTCCGCTGGTACCAGTCCGTGTTTTCCGGCACCGGCCTGGTGCACGGCAGCGCAGCGACGAAGTTAAGGCCTGCGTCCAAGGCACGGGGAAAGTCCTGCACAACGAGGTGGGGCTCCAGCAGGCTGCCCACCACGGCGGTCTCAATCAGCACTGTCTGTCCCCCGACGTCCAGAACTCCCACAACTTCCGGGGCACCCTGTTCGGACCCTACTCCCAGCGACTTGAGCTGCAGCAGTACATCGGCTTCCTTGCGCACGCTTTCGTTGTCTCCAGGCTGGCGGGGGATCTTGACCACGAGCCGGGGAACCTGGGCGTCCGTGGAAAAAATGAGCGCCACTACGTGCCGGGAAGTGACGAACTGCGGCGTCAGCAGGAGTGTTTCCCACTGGCCGGTAAGGCCGAACTTCTTCAGCTCGAGCGCCCGGTAGTTATCGCGGAGGATCTGGTCAATGTATTTCACTGCAACTCCTGCCGGCCGGCTTCCGGTGTCCGTCGGCCAACAACGGTGCCTTCAGCAGCGGCCACATTGAACATGCCCAGGTTTAACGCAAGCCTCCCGATTGCAGCCTTGGCTTTTCCAAAGCGTACGCCCGAATAATGCGCCAGGGTATCTTGGACCGCAGTCCTCGACGCCGTAGGCACAAAGCGTGCCGGCCGTTCGAGTGTTGGCACATGCCAGTAGACCGCCACGTCATCGAAGCCTGACCTCTCCAGCGCCCGCTTCCACCCTGCGAGGGTGTACGGGCCCGGACGAGAACCGAATGAACGCCGAACCTGCAGGCAGATCCACCCGCCCGGCCGGAGGGACCCGGCGGCGCTGGCAAACAGGCGCGCGTCCGGTTCGGAGAGCAGGACGACGTCGAATTCATTGGCCGGGGCGGGTCCGGGAGATGCCTCGATACGGCGCGCGGACGGGTCCAGCAGGCTGATCGCCGCCACCGCGTCGCTGCTGAGCCCGCCTCCATAGCCGAGCTTGTCAGGCTGACTTATTGGAAGCAGGAAACGCCAATCCAGCAGCGTCCACAGATGCAGGGGGAGCGGTTCCGTGCCGGCTTGCCCGTCCTTTCCTTTGGGTGCGGCGACATTCCATAAGAGCTCGCTGGCCTTCATCCGGACCTGGGATTCTGATTGGCTGGCGTCCAGGACGTGCGCTGAGGGGATTTCCTCGGCCAGCTCCAGATACGCTTTTCGCCATTCCTCCAGTTTCTGGGGAGTATGCTCACCCTTCCTGGCAAACATGACCTCGCCGGGGACGTCAAGGACCAGGACGAGGTCAGGGCGTGGCTGGAACCGCAGGGCCAGCGCATCCGTCAACGCAGCCAGGCGGCTTCCCGCCTTCGAGCCGGGGAGCAGGACATCGAATGCGAGGCGGTCCATCAGCACCACCCGGCCGCGGAGGGAGTAGTATCTCGCGGCCAGTCCGGCGCGGAATATCCGGAACACCTTCCTGACCAGGAAACCGCCACGGATCTTCTGGAGCCAGCGGTCCATGGGACTGCTGGACCACAGTCCCATGTAGACATAGGCAGACGGCAGGGGGCAGCTGGAGCGGAGGCCGTGGAGCAGGGTGGTCTTGCCCGCCCCGTCGGGGGCCAGCACTCCTGCCACGGGCCCGCTGCCCTTGAGCTTGGGGCCTACCCGCCTCAGCGCCCTGTTGCCCGAGCTGATAAGCCACGGCGGAACCCTGGAGCCGGCCCACCGGCTTTTCAGGTCAGCCGCGGTGGCAGGGACGTCGTCGAAATTCTCGGACTGCAGCAGGTTGAGCAGCTGCCCCGCTGTTCCGGTCCCAAATTTCCGGTCCAGGAACAGGGCGATGGGGTTTTCGACCGTCGCCACGGCAGCTGCCGACCGGGCCGCCGGGACCTTGGCGGGATTAACTGCACCCTTGTCGAGCACCAGGTGAAGGATGTGGAGCCAGGCCTGGTCCTGGATTTCGGGCAGCCACAACGGCCCCAAGGCCACGCGCCGCCGAAGGCAGCCGGCGGCCAGGGCGGTCCCGAGCTCCTGGAACAGCCCAAAACTGATGTCTGAAACCACGTCCAGTTTGATCCAGAGATCCTCGTCCGCGAGGTAGCGGAAGTAGAAGCGGTGGCTCCCGTGGCCCAGCGCTACCACGCGCCGGAACCCCACACCGGCAAGATGACGGTCCAGGCCGGGCACCAGTTCAGCCGAAACAAGCAGGTCAACGTCCCCCGCAGGCCGCACCAAGTCATCCTCACCCCGCAGCAAAACCCACGGCAGTCCGGACTTATCGAGTTCCCGGAACACCGTTATCAGTACCGAATTAACCTTTGGAATGGCGCCTGCATTCATGCCATGTGGATATTTGCTGGCAAATTCCGACTCAGAATAGGAAACCGGAAGTTGGGGAGAATTCGACAATTCGCTCACCACTTCTTGATAGTTTGGAATTTCGGCGGTGCTTTGCCCGCTGCACGCAGGCACGGCACCGCTGATCCGATGGCAGTCCCGAGAGCCTACCCCCTACCTAATGGGGCGGCACGAGTAGTGGGTACTCACATTTTTCGGCTCTGGCCCCGTGAACTACGTAGGTAAAGGGCATCCTGCTGCCGGCTCCGCCGGGTATAGGTACCCCGCCGGCTGTCGTGGGCATTAGGTAGGGGAGGCAGCGGAGTGCGGGCCATTAGGTAGGTAGGGCATCCGCTCCCCTCTTGAGGAAAAGCAGGGGTGATCTTGAGCAAATACTAAGTGAACGATATATGGCGCTTTGCATAAATTCAGGGCTATATTCGCTTAACGGCTGGGAACCGTGCTGGAGGTGCAAGCCGACAGCCTGCCGACCCAATGGTTATATCCATAACCGGATGGCGGCATGCAGTATTGGAACAACTACTAACGAAAGAATTTGGTCTCCTTCTTCGAGGATTGGGGACCCATGTCATTGTTAGGGCGAAACAAGGAGTTGGACAGGCTTCTTTCGGTGATCCGCGGTCCCAAGGACACGGCCCTGGCGGTGATCGGTGGCCACGGGGTTGGAAAGTCGGCGTTGCTGTCAGAAATCCCCACACTTTCCGACTACAAAACCGTTTTCCTCGGGGCAAGCGCGTTCGAATCTGACTGGCCCTTGTCCGGTGTCACGGCCCTCCTCAACGCCATGGATGATCCCGTACTCAACCGAATCGCTGATGAACTCCTGCGCGATACTGCCGGATCCCTGGACGTGCCGGCCATTTCCTCAATGCTCCTCAACGGCCTGCACCAGCGCGCATCCTCCCGGACGGTCATCGTCATCGATGACGCAGACCAGCTGGATCCGGGCAGCCAGGCGGTGATCGGCTTCCTGGCCCGCCGCCTGTCCGGAACGGACATTGCCATGTTCGTATGCCTCCGTGACGAAACACCCGACAGCCCGTTCAGCGGCCTGGCCGTGCTGCACCTCCAGGCGCTGAGCTACAGCGACACCGTGAGGATGCTTGAAGCAATCCCCGCACGGCAAGCCACGACGGCGGCCGCCCACGCAGTTGCCGCAGCGACCCGTGGAAACCCGCTCGCCGCCGTCGAACTTTATGCCCGGCTGCTGGAACGGCAGGCCGAGGGAAAGTTCGCCCTCCCGGTTCCCCTGCCCGGGAACGGCAGCTTCGAGGCGGAATTCGCCCTGGTGGTGGGCGGACTGACCGCGCCGGCACGGAACGTGCTGGATCTGCTGTCCCTCTCATGCCGGAGCGACATCACCACGCTGGAAAAGATCAGCAAGGACGTGTGGACCGGCGTGGACGAACTGCTGGCCTGCGGGATCGTGCACCGCACTGGCCCGCACCTTGCAATCCGGGACCAGCTGCTTCGCGGGTACGTCTTTGGCGCCATGACCCCGGCAGTCCGCACGGCCAACCACCGGGCGTTGGCGGACGCGTGCCAGGACACTGACCCGTACGCCCGCAGGTGGCATCTGAGCTTCACGGCGCTGGAACGGCAGACCCCGTTCGGTTTGCTCCGCCATGCCGTAGACCTGATCCGGGGCGGCGAACTGTCCTTCGCTGTGGAGTACGTTGAACGCGCCCTGACCATCAACCCCTGGGAAGCGGAAACGGCGGCACGTCTGGCGGCGATCGCTGAGCTGCTGTTCAACCGTGGTGAGTTCGTTTACGCCCGGCGCTACCTGGAATGGGCACAGCGGGTGACCCGGAATCCTGCCTTGATTCTGCGGCTGACGGGGCTCTCCTTCGAAATCGACTTCATCCAGGGGGGAGCGGTCCGTTCCAGCATGGTGCTGCGCCTGGTGAAGGAATTCGGCCAGCACGATCCTGCCTTCGCCGCCAATCTCCTCGCCGTCGCCGCGGTGTACTATGCGGAACGCTGGGAATTCCAGGATGCGTGCGAGCTTCTCCAGTACGCCGGCAATTTCCAGGACGCGGCATCAGCCGAATGCCTTGAGCTTACGGAACGTGCCAGGCTGCTCACCGAGTCCACCAGCGGCGAGGGGGTCCAGCCCGGACGCAAGTACACCCTTGAGGGCGGCTCCGTGGCCGGCCTCCTGATCCAGGGCCGTGCCTTCAGCTACGCGGAGCGCTACGACCAGGCGCAGGAGCTCTTTGCCATGGTGCGGACCTCTACACGGGACGCCCACGTGAACTGGCGGGAAACGGCCCTGTTCCTGGCTGTGGACAACGAGGTCAGGGCAGGAAACGTCCGGACGGCGAGCAAGCTGATGGATGACCTTGAACTTTTTGAACCCGAGTTCAAGTACCACCGCGGCCTCCGCCACGTTTTCCGGGTATGGCGCGCCCACGCGCTGGGGGATGAAACCCTCGCCCACAGTTACGCGGCCGAGGCACAACGCTTCGCCGGCGCCGAAAGCCACCCGGCCATCACCGCCCAGCTTGCTGCCTGGCAGGGCCACTTCGCACTGCTTCGGGGTGACCTGGCAGAATCCCTTGCCCAGCTCTCACGCGCGGCTGAGATTGGCACGAGTTTCACCAATCCCACGCTGCTGCGCTGCGACGCGGACCTCGTGGAGGTACTGGTCCGGCTGGGACGCCACCGGGAAGCAACCCAGGCCCTCCTCAGCCTGGAGAGCCGTTCCGTCGGGTTGCGTTCACCGTGGCTGATGATGGCGGTTGCCCGCAGCCGTGCCATCCTTGCGGACGGTGAGCAGTCGCTGCAATTGTTCGGCCAGGCCCTGGACAGCAGGAACTCGCGTGATTCGTTGCTCGAACGGGCACGGACCATGCTGTGTTATGCAGAACGGCTGAAGGCACTTGGCCGCCTGCGGGATGCCCGCGACGGCCTTCTGCGGGCCAAGGTCATGTTCGACGAGGTCGGTGCCAACGCCTGGATCCAGCACGTGGATGCGCTCCTGCTGGACGAACGGGTGGAAGCACCCGGCCCACAGGGAAACCCGGCCATGCTGCTCCTCGCTGACCACGAACGCGTCCTGGCAAGAATGGTTGCCCGGGGCATGCGCAACAAGGAGATCGCCTCCACCCTCTTCGTGTCCGTGAGGACCGTCGAGGTGAGGCTGACCGCCATCTACCGCAAGCTCGGGGTTGAGTCCCGCGCCCAGCTGACTGCCCTGGCTGCCAGCAAGGAAAAGGCGGCTCCGGAGCCGTACATCCTGCCGGTTCTCTAGTGCCGGCTGCAACTGCTGCAGCTACCCGCATTATCCACAAAATTCCTTCGCGGGACCCACAAAGGGCCCGTGCAAACCCTCCGCAGGTGGCTTTCCGTGACTAGTTTTGCTTCACGGCAAGAGCACAAGCGGACATACCGGAAGGGGTCACCATGGCAGAAGCACCCGTCACCGGACAGCGGCGTCCCATGTTTTACGGGACCAAACGCTCAGCGCTCACCGGCAGCCTGGCAGGCGAGCGTCCGGCCCTGGCGGGCGACGGTCCCGCCCCCGGAGTATCTCCCGGCTACCGGCCGGCCGTCAGCCTCGTCCCCCCGGCGCTGGACCGTAAGGCGTCCTCGGCGGACTGGATTTCGGTCCACATCAACCTGTTGCGTGTCACGGACTCGCTGCTGATCGCCGGGGCGGTCGCCCTCGGCTACCACCTTGCCAGTCCAGGGCTTCTGAGCAGGACATCAACGGCCGCCGGGATCGCGGCCAGCGTTGCACTGGCACTGATCTGGATCGCTGCACTGGAAATCTACAGGACACGCGATCCCAAAGTCCTGGGCGTCGGTGCAGACGAGTACAAACGGGTCATTTCGGCCACCTTCCGGCTCTTTGGCTTAATTGCCATTGCTTCCGTCGTTTTCTCAATCCAGAGCGGTGCCACCATGTTCGCTGTGGCCTTACCGGTGGGCACCGTGTCGCTGACCGCGAACCGCTGGCTTTTCCGGCGCCGGCTGGCGACTGAAAAAGCCAAGGGACGGCACCTGTCACGGGCCATCGTCGTCGGTGAACCCGAGGACGTCCGGTACGTGGTCCAACAGATCGAAAAGAAGTCCGGCCCCGTCTACAAGATCCTCGGCGTGTGCCTTCCCGGTTCGCGCCGGGGGGCCAGGCTGCGCGTGGGCGAGCAGCTGGTGCCAGTCCTTTCTTCCACGGATGACATTTCCCGGACTGCGCGCCTCGCGCAGGCCGATGCCGTGATCGTTGCAGGGCCCCTCCCGGGCGGGAACAAGTTCATCCGGGAACTGGGGTGGAGGCTGGAGGAGTGCTCTGCCGAGATGGTGCTGGCAGCGACCCTCACGAACGTCGCGGGGCCGCGTATCCACTGGCGCCCTGTGGAAGGTCTTCCGCTCATGCATGTGGACATTCCCCAGTATTCCGGCGGCAAGCACGTCCTCAAGCGGGTCATGGACGTCGTCCTTGCCGGCGCCGCCATCACCGCACTTTCGCCGCTGTTGCTGCTCCTTGCCGTCATTGTCCGGCTGGACAGCCCGGGTCCCGTCCTGTTCCGCCAGGACCGGATCGGCAAGGGTGGCCAGACCTTCGGCATGTACAAGTTCCGGTCCATGGTGGTGGATGCCGAGGAGCGCCAGGCCGTGCTGCACGAGACCAACGAAGGTGCCGGGGTCCTGTTCAAGATGCGCAATGATCCCCGGGTCACGCGGTGCGGGCGGTGGATGCGCAAGTACTCCCTGGACGAACTCCCGCAGCTCTGGAACGTCGTCCTCGGCGACATGAGCATGGTGGGCCCGCGCCCTCCCCTTGCACGCGAAGTCAGCGGGTACGAGCAGCACACCCACCGGCGCCTCCTCATCAAGCCCGGCCTCACTGGCCTCTGGCAAATCAACGGGCGCTCGGACCTGTCCTGGGACGAGGCCGTGCGCCTGGACCTCTACTACGTCGAAAACTGGTCAATCCCGGGTGACCTGCTGATCTTGTGGCGGACTTTCCGTGCCGTCATCCAGCCTTCCGGCGCCTACTGACCGGCGCCTACTGACAAAGAGGATGAGAATGGAAGCTTTCGCTAAGGACGTCGGTCACGGCAGGGACGGCGCTAACGCAGAGAGGTTGCGTATCGCGGTGGTTGGCGCAGGTTCCCGGGGAGCGGGCATGGCCGAAACCCTCCAGTCCAGCCCGGACTGGGACCTGGCAGCCATCTGCGACGTGGACTCCCGCCGGGCCGGGACAGTCTCGGAAAAGCTCGGCGGTGCGCCCTGGTTTGAGGCCATCGACGAATTGCTGGACAGCGTGGAAGTGGATGCGGTGGCGATCGCCACCTCCCTCCGCGCCCTGTTCGGAACCGGAATGACTGCGCTGCGGGCAGGCAAGCACGTCCTGGTGGAACAGCCGTTGGCGGACAGCCTGGAGCGCGGGCAGGAGATGGCTGCCGAGGCGGACGCCAAGGGCGTTGTGCTGATGGCAAACAAGGCCCAGTGTTTCGAGCCTGCCGTGCAAAAGATGCAGAAGTTGGTGGGCAGCGGATCCCTGGGCGATATCCTTTTCGTCGAAGCGGTGCGGACCGAAAGCAACTTGTCCCGGACTGACCGTGACGTCTTCTGGGACCTGGCCCCGGACAGTCTTGCCCTCCTTGACTATGTGTTCGCCGGGCGCCTCAACCCCCAGGGAGTTTCGGCGCTCGGGGGTGACCCGCTGGGAACCGGCCGCGACTGTGTTGGCCACGTGATTTTCCGGCTTCCCAACGACGCCACGGTGCACCTCCACGTCAACAACCTGAGCCGCGTGAAAAGCCATCAGCTGGTCATTGCAGGTTCGCAGCTTGTCCTGGTGTGGGATGCCACGCTTCCACAGGAACAACTGGGCATTTTCGACTCCGATTCGTCCACGCAGCAACGGCGGCGCTCCCCGTACTGGGCGGAGCCGGGCGCACTTCAGGTGCCGGCCGGAGATGGACAGGTGCCCGCCTTCGGGCAGGAGGCGCGTGACCGCGTGGCTGCCGAGTTCGCCCGCCGGGCGCGCGGCCACCAGCGGGCACCGTCCACGAATACATCCGGCCTGCGGGTACTCGGCATGCTGGAGGCCGTGACCCGCAGCAGGGGCCTCGAAGGCCAGGCGTCGAGTATCCACGTACCAGGGTCCGAGGACTACCAGCAGCAGGCCGCAGGATCCTGGCTTGAAAGCGTCCTGTGGTCCAGGTGACACGGACTGCCGGTCTCCGTTCCGTTCCTCCTAGGAAAGATGGTGCCTCGTGGCCACCGAATCAGCTGTTGCACGCATCGAAGTAATGAAGCCCTGGCTGGGCCAGGAGGAAGCTCATGCGCTTGCCGAGGTTGTCTTCTCCGGATGCGTCACACAGGGGCCGAAAGTCAAGGAGTTCGAGGTCGACTTCGCAGCCGCACAAGGGGCCAGGTTCGCAGTAGCCACGTCGAGCTGCACCACCGCGCTGCATTTGGCCCTCGTGGTGGCGGGAATCGGTCCAGGGGACGACGTCGTTGTCCCGTCGCTTTCCTATATAGCCACGGCCAACGCCGTGACGTACGTCGGCGCACGCCCCGTCTTCTGCGACGTGGATCCTGCCACCGGCAACGTGACCGCGGAGACCATCCACGCCGCCCTGACCCTGGATACCCGGGCGGTGATCGTGGTGGACCAGGGCGGAGTGCCCGTGGATCTGGACCCCATTCGCGATCTGTGCGACCGCCACGAAATCACGGTCATCGAAGACGCTGCCTGCGCGGTGGGCTCGCAGTACAAAGGAAAACCGGTGGGCGCCGGCGCCCACATCACCGTATGGTCCTTCCATCCCAGCCACATCCTCACCACCGGGGAAGGCGGCATGCTCACCACCCGGCGGGCGGACTGGGCGGCCCGGGCCCGGGCCCTGCGGGAACATTCAAGCAGCCTGGCAGCCCTCAACCGGGAAGAACTCTTCCTGTCGCCCCGTGAAGTCTGCCTCGAAGTCGGCTTCGACTACCGCATGACCGACCTGCAGGCCGCCGTCGGAATCATCCAATTACGGCGGCTTCCGGAAATGGTGGAGCGGCGCCGGAAGATCGCGGGCATGTACGTCGACGCCCTCAAAAGCCTCAAAGGCCTCAGGATCGTGTCCGATCCTCCATACGGCACCACGAACTATCAATCCCTGTGGCTGGAAGTCCTCCCGGGGTTCCCCATGACCCGCGAGGCCCTGCTGGAAAGGCTGGCCGACGCCGGCATCACCGCACGGCGCGGGGCGTATGCCGCGCACCGCCAGCCGGCGTACCGCTGGCGCGACAACGGCAACGCCAGGCTGCAGTCCACGGAGCGGCTGAGCGACCGCACCCTGGTCCTCCCTGTGTTCCATGAGATCGACTCGTCCAGCATCAACCGCGTCATCAACGCCATCCGGAACGCAGCGCACCCGGTGGGCACGTGAGTGAGCTGATCCTTATTTCAGTGAGCGGCCTTGCCCGTGAAGTCCTGGCGATGGTGCGCAGCAGTGGCCAGTACGACGTCGTTGGCCTGCTGGATGATGACAAGGAGATGGCCGGAGTCACCGTGGACGGGGCGCCTGTCCTGGGGAGCATCGATGATGCGGCCAACTACACCCATGCGTTCCTGCTGGTGTGCCTGGCGTCCGGGAAGGCCAGGGAAGCCGTGGTGGACCGCCTCACGTCCCTGGGCATCCATGAATCGCGGTATGCAACAGCGGTGGATCCCTCGGTGCAGTACCCCGAAGGCTGCCGGATAGGGCGGGGAAGCATCCTCTTGCGCAATGTCACCCTGACAGCCGCCGTCACCCTGGGCTCCCACGTGGTGGCAATGCCCTCGGTGACTTTCACCCACGACGACGACGTGGCGGACTTTGCGACGTTCGGCGCGGGCGTGTCATTGGGCGGCGGAGTCCGGGTAGGGAAGGCTGCCTACCTCGGCATGAATTCCAGCGTCCGCGACAGGACGTCGGTGGGCGACTATGCCACCGTGGGCATGGGTGCTGCCGTGCTCAGTAACGTCCCTGCCGGAGAAACGTGGGTTGGAGTCCCCGCCCACGAAATCGACCAGCACCTGTTCGCCTTCGGGAAGGAACCGTCCCGCTAGACCGCCGTCCGGAAGAACTGCGCGGTCACCGTGGCCAGGCGCCAGGGATCCTCCACGCCGCACAGCTCCCGCGCGGAATGCATGGACAGCAGCGGAACGCCCACGTCCACTGTCCGGATTCCCAGGCGGGTGGCGGTCAACGGACCGATGGTTGAACCGCACGGAATCGCGTTGTTGGACACGAACTCCTGGTAGGGAACACCGGCATCGGCGCACAGCCGGGCCCACAGCGCCGCACCGGGGGCGTCAGTGGCGTAGCGCTGGTTTGCATTGATCTTCAGGAGCGGTCCGCCGTTAAGCACCGGATGGTTGGCGGGGTCGTGCCGCTCCGCGTAGTTGGGGTGCACAGCGTGTCCGGCGTCCGCGGACACACAGAACGACGCCGCCAGTGCCTGCCGCCGCTGGCTCACCGTGGCGCCCAGCCCGTCAGAGATCCGGACCAGGACATCCTCAAGGATGGGACCACAGGCACCCGAGCGGGAGTTTGAGCCGATTTCCTCATGGTCGAACGCCGCCAGGACGGCGATCGGGCTGCCGGTACCGGGCGCGGACGCGTGCGCGATCAGCGCCGCCAGCCCCGCATGGGTGGAGGACAGGTTGTCCAGGCGCCCGGAGGCAAAAAACTCACCGTTGCCCCCGAAAACCGAAGGGGCCTGCGTGTCCACCATGACGACGTCGTACCCGCCAATGTGGGCGGGGTCCACGGAAGCGCCGGAAACGTGGGAAGCCAGCACGGCCAGCAGGTCGGCATCCGCGGGATTGCCGAGCCCCCACACCGGATTCATGTGCCGCTGCTTGTCCAGTGCCAGGCCGTCGTTGACAGCGCGGTCCAGGTGGATGGCCAGCTGCGGGAACCGGAGCATTGGCCCGGTGGCGGTCAGGTGCTCGGTGCCGTCCAGCATGACCAGGCGTCCGGCCAGCTGCAGTTCCCGGTCAAGCCAGGAGTTCAACAGCGGTCCGCCGTACACCTCCACGCCCGCCTGCAGCCAGCCGTGGGCACCCGTGGTGGGCTTGGGCTTGAGCTTGAAGGTGGGTGAATCCGTATGCGCGCCCAGGATGTTGAACCCGGTGGCCGGCCCTGCCCCTTCGGGAACAACCCAGGCAATCAGCGCGCCGTCCCGGATAATGAAGTACTGTCCCGGCCCGCCCTCCCAGGGCTGCAGTTCATCCAGGCGCACAAAGCCCGCCTCCTCCAGCCGCCGCCCCGCCTCGTGCACGGCGTGAAAGCTCGACGGCGATGCGCTGACATAGGCGCCAAGGTCCTGGATATGGTCTGCGGCGGAGGCAAGGGAAGGCATGGTCTCGAGTCTAGACGGCGTTGAACCGCGGATCTCAGTAGTCCGGGTTGCTCGGCACCACCAGGCCGGTTTCGTACGCGTAAACCACGGCCTGGACCCGGTCGCGCAGGTGGAGCTTGGTCAGGATGCGGCGGACGTGGGTTTTCACGGTGGCTTCCGAGAGGTAGTACCGGTGGGCGATTTCTGCATTGGACAGCCCCTCAGCCATCGCCTCCAGCATTTCCGTTTCCCGCGGGGTCAGGTCCGCCAGCAGGGGGTCAGGTGCAGGAACGGCCGGGGCCGGGCGGGCGGCACCCCGGACATATGTTTCCAGCAAACGCTGCGTCACGCGCGGTGCCACCACGGCGTCCCCGCTGGCCACCACCCGGACAGCGCTGACTAAGTCCGACGGCGCCACGTCCTTGAGGAGGAAGGCCGAGGCTCCTGCCTGGAGGCCGGCAAAGGCATACTCGTCCACGTCGAAGGTGGTCAGGATGATGATCCGGGCACAGGAACCGGAGGCGGTGATGGCGCGCGTGGCCTCGATGCCGTCCAGCACGGGCATGCGGACGTCCATCAGCACCACGTCCGGGCTCAGCTCCCGGGCCTGCCGCACCGCGTCGGCGCCGTCCGAGGCTTCCCCGACAATCCTCAGGTCCTCTTCACCCTCCAGGATCAGGCGGAAACCCATCCGCAGCAGCGGCTGGTCATCGGCCAGCAGGACGTTGATGGGTGCGTTTCCGGTCATGGGTTGCCTTGCAGTTCGTAGGGGCGGATTGATCCGGCGGACTCCTCGCCGGGCCAGGACAGTACAGCGTGGACTCGCCAGCCCCGGCCGCTGGGCCCGGCTTCCACGGAACCGGAATAGATCCTGGAGCGTTCAGCCATCCCGGCCAGCCCCTGTCCGGATCCATGGGAACCAGCAGCACCGGACGGGGAAGTACCTCCATCCTGGGCGGGGTGCCCGGTCACTCCGGAGCCGTCGTCGAGCACGTCAATGGTCACCGTGGAGCCGGAGCGGACTACGGTGACATCCACCCGGGTCAGGGCGCGGCCGTAGCGGAGCACGTTGGTGAGCGATTCCTGAACGATCCGGTACACCGTGAGCTGGAACGCAGCATCGCCGGGCAGGGCAGGCCCGGTATGGGAGTAGTGCAGCGGCAGGCCCGCGGTGCGGAAGCCTTCCAGCAGGCTGGCCAGGCTGTCCCCGGCAGTCAGCGGCGGCCGGGGCGCGGCGGTGCCCGTGTCATCACGCAGGACGCCCAGGACCCGGCGCATGTCGGCGAGGGCGGTGCGTCCCGTCCGGGACAGTTCGCCGAGCACCTCGCCGGCACGCTCCGGGCTTTTCCGGACCACGACGGCGGCACCGTCGGACAGGCTGATCATCACGGTCAGCGAGTGCGCCACAACATCGTGCATTTCGCGTGCAATCCGGTTCCGTTCGTTGACGGAGGCAAGACTCGCGGTCCGGGCGGCCCAGGCGGCGACCTCCTGCTCGTGCTCACGGCGTTGCCGGACGCTGATGCCGAGGCCGGTGGCCAGGATGTTGGACAGGGCGATGCTGGCGCCGGTGGCGATGCTGGTCAGGAGGTGGAAGTCGCCCGGGTTGACTCCCGGATCGTGGACGAAGGAGTTTTCCATGGGTCCCACGGCCGCCAGGAGATAGAGGAGTGCCAGCGGGGCCGTGGCCGCGGCCATGGTGATGAGCGCGAAGCGGCGGGTGTGGGCCACCGCCACGGCATACAGCGAGAACCACAGTCCCGCGGATACGTTGGAGCCCCAGGGGTGGAGCAGGGTGACCGCTACCTCCACCACAGCGACAAAAGCCACCAGGCCCACGGGATAGAACCGCCGCAGGAACATGGACCCTGCCACCAGCACCAGCAGGGCGGCTGCAAGCCAGTTGCCGGACCTGGCCGCGTCCACCACGGTGGGTGCCACCAGGAGGCTGTAGCTGGCGGCCACAACAGCGTCCATGACCAGCGGGCGCCGCTGCAGGTACCGGCGAAGCCGTCCTCTGCGCCTCGCCGTGAGCTCGGCAAAGGACGCGTCGGCCTGCCAGGCCGGCGCGTCCTTAATAAATGCCGTTTGGTTCATACGTCGGGGTTGCCCGTTCCGTGGATGCTAGACGTCGCGCTTCTTCAAGATGATCATGGCTGCAGCCACGGGAACAACCACCCACACACCAAGCCACGTCCAGGCCTGCCAGACCTCCAGTGCGTCTTCCGCAGGCGCGGCTGTCACGATCCGTTCAAAGAGGCTGTCCGGCAGGTACTTCCGCGCTTCCTCGAAGAATTCCCCGGGGATGAGCTGGAAGGCAATGGGGACCACGAAGAACAGCCCCACCAGTGACATGATGCCCCCTGCTGAATTGCGCAGGAGAGTCCCCAGGGACATGCCGATTGCCGCGACTGCTGCCACGTACACGCCGCTGACCAGCAGGAGGCGCCGGGAATGGTCGGAACCGAGGTCGATATCAAAACCGTAGTTGTCCAGGATGGGGGTGGCCGCCACGTAAGCGAGCAGGGACGATGCCACGGTCACCACGAAGGCACATGCCGTCACCACCAGCAGCTTCGCAATGAAGGCCGGGGTACGTTTGGGGACCGCCGAGAAGGTGGATCTTGCCATGCCGGTGGTGAATTCCGAGCTCATGAGCAGAACCGCCAGGGATCCGATAATGAGCTGCGCGAAGGCGATGCCGGATGTCGGGATTCCCGCCGTAAGGTCAGCGCCCTGGGCGGCGAAGGCCGCAGCTGCCTGGGGATCGTTCTGGGATGCCTCGGAAAACTGTCCGATGCCCCAGGCATTCAGGGCGGCAAAGCCCACCATCACCAGCACGGTGGATCCGACCAGGATCAGGGTGGAGAGGAGGGTCCGGAACTTGATGAACTCCGAGTTGAGGACGCGCAGGAAGCTGGGACCGGGACCAGCCGTGCCCTGCGGCCGGCTGGATTGAAGTGCTGCTGTGCTCATTGCTGTCCTCCGGTCTGGGTGGGCGCCGCAGCTCCCGTGGTGATGAGGGAGTGGTACTCCACCTCGTCCTTGGTCAGTTCCATGTACGCCTCCTCAAGGCTCGCCTGGAGGGGAGTGAGCTCGTAGACCATGATCCTGTTGTCCAGGGCTGTCCGGGCGATGTCCCTGGCGGGCAGGCCCGTGACCTCAAGGAGTTCGTGGTCCTGGACCTCCACGGAGACGCCGTCGTCCGCGAGCAGGCGCATGAGCTGCTCCGGCTGGTCCGTCCGGACGCGGGCACGGGACTGGCCCTTGCCCGTGATAATTTCGCCGATGGGGGCATCAGCAATGATCCTGCCGCGGCCAATGACAATCAGGTGGTCGGCGGTCATGGCCATCTCGCTCATCAGGTGGCTGGACAGAAACACTGTCCGCCCTTCCGATGCCAGGTACTTCACCAGGTTCCGAACCCAGACCACACCCTCCGGGTCCAGGCCGTTGACTGGCTCGTCGAGGATGATGGTCTGGGGGTCTCCCAGCAATGCGGCGGCAATGCCCAGGCGTTGCCCCATTCCAAGGGAGAACCCCTTCACTTTCTTTTTGGCCACCTCCCCCAGGCCTGTCATCTCGATGACCTCCTGGACCCGCTTCCTTGGAATACTGTGGGTCGCGGCCATGGCCAGGAGATGGTTGTACGCGGTGCGGCCGGTGTGGACGGCCTTGGCGTCAAGGAGTGAGCCCACTTCGCGCAGGGGTGCGGCATGCTGCGCGAACGGCACCCCGTTCACGGTGACGGAACCCGACGTCGGCCGGTCCAGTCCCATGATCATCCTCATGGTGGTGGACTTTCCGGCGCCGTTGGGTCCCAGGAAACCGGTAACGCGGCCTGCCTGGACGGTGAAGCTGACCCCGTCCACGGCGGTTTTGTCGCCGTAGACCTTGGTCAGCCCTGTTGCCTCAATCATGGAGTGTTCCTTCGAACGGCAGCTTGTGGACTGCGGGATGCATTGCAGAAGACTGGTACGTACGCACCACGCTACCCACGCCGGGGGCGGATTACGCCGGTCTCAGGGATGATTCAGGGGCGGGTCAGGGTAGTCCCCTTGGATGACCGGTGGTCACCGGGGCTGTGGCGAGTAGTAGGCAAGGGTCCTGCGGCGCACCGTATATTCGACGCTGCGCACACCGGCCAGCGCCTCACCGTCCACCGCCAAAGCCATCGGCGACCCGCCGGCATCGATGCGCACCCGGGTTGCCTCTGAGAGGTGGGTGATGCGCGAGGTTGCCACGGTACCCGTCAGCACCGACCACAGCAGCCGCAGCCGGGCGAATGACTCGTCTGCTGTAATCATGCGGACGTCGAGCACGCCGTCGTCCATCACGGGCCGGAACAAGGGGGCGTGGTCACGCGGGTAGTACCGGCCCCGCCCCACATAGGCGATCCACACCTTGTGCCGCCTGCCGTCGACAGTGAGGGTGGTGGGGGTTCCGGCCGCGAAGGTACGGAACATCGCCACCACCCCGGCCAGGGGTTTTCCCAGCGCAGGCTGCAGCTGTTCCCGGCGGCGCACGAAGTTCGGGTACAGGCCAATACTTGAGGTGTTCAGCATGGTCAGCTGTGCCCTTTCCGGGCTGCCGGCCAACCCGCGCTCCACCGTGACGATCCCTATGTCTGCCAGCGCCGCCTCTCCCCTGGCAGCGGCGGCGACGGCCTCCTTCAGGCTCCCGGTGCCGGCGTCCCGGGCAAAGTGGTTCAGGGTACCGCCGGGGAGGACCAGCAGGGGCAGGGAACGCTCGACGGCGGCAGCTGCCGCGGCTCCGACGGTTCCGTCGCCGCCCCAGACCCCGAGGGCACGCGTGCCGGGATGCTCCGCTGCCAGCCGGATCTCGCGGAGGAGATCCTGGTCAGGATGGACAGATGTAATATGCGCCTTGGGGAATACCTCTTGCAGGGCGGCAGCCGTCTCCTCCGTGAAGGACCCGCCGAGGGTGTTGACCACGATGCTGAGCCCCATGCCGCCGGGTAGTTCCGCTGCTGTGGTCCACGTTCGCGCCACGTCCGGGAAAGGGGGGCGCACCGGCCACCACGCGCGCGTCATGAGTGCAGCGCCGGCACCCAGGGCAGAACCGAAAAAGACATCCGAAGGCCAGTGGGCTCCGGTGTGGACGCGCGAATAGGCGACGCCTGCCGCCACCGGAGCCAGCACGGCCCCTATGACGGGCTGGACGAGTCCTGTACCCACGGCGAAAGCGACGGCCGACGCAGAGTGCCCGGATGGCATGGAGGAACTTGTCGGCTGGGGGTGGACGAACCGGAACACCGGAAGATGTTCCGGCAGCGGCCGCGCCCGGGGGAGCAGGGTTTTGAAAACACCGTTTGTGACGGCGGAAGCCACTGCCTGGGCGATGAGGCCGTGCAGTGCCGCACGGCGCGGCCGTCCCGGAAAGGCGGCCATCGCTGCGGCAGCCGCAATCCAGAGTTTTCCGTGGTTTGCGGAGGCGGAGAGGCGGCGGAAGAAGGCATCATGGTTGCCTCCCGGAAGATCCGAGACATGCCGCACCAGGTATCTGTCCAGGCGGCTGATCCAACGATGGCTTCGTCGCCAGGTGTTCTGCATTCCATCACCCTACCGTCCGGTGAATGGAGGTTCTCCAGCCTCGCGGAAAGCCCGTTCGCCGTATTACCCTGCCCTCAGGGGCTTTGCCGCTCCTGCCAGCACGAGTGCCAGGAGGATCGGCGCGAGGATGGCCAGGAGCGCCAAGTGTATGCCGGTCAGGTCGCCGAGGTATCCCAGAAGGGGAGGACCGGCGAGGAACGAAATATACCCCAGTGTGGATACTACGGACACCCGGGTCGCAGCATGCTTCGGGTTGTCCGCAGCGGCAGACATGCCCATGGGGAAGGCCAGCGCTGCTCCGACCCCCCACAAGGCGGCCCCCACAGCGGCCAGCCACACGTTTCCGGCTAGCACAAAGAGGCACAGCCCGGCCGCTGCGGCAGCCATGCTCGCCCTAAGGACGGCAACACGGCCGTACTTGTCGATGACGCGGCCGCCAAGGAACCGCATTGCCGTCATGGCCAGCACGAAGAGGGCGAACATCAGCGCGCCGGTGGATTCAGAGGTGCCCAGGCCGTCTACGGACGCTTTCGCGATCCAGTCATTACCTGCACCCTCCGTCAGGGTGGCACCCAGGACCACAACCCCTATGAGCAGGGTGCGGCTGTCACGCCAGGCTGACGGTCCCTTGGCTGCCTTTGGTTCTCCGTCCGGTGTGGCGGTGGAGATATGCGGGAGGAAGTAGCGCGGGGCAGTCAGCATCACCACAACAACCACACCGGCGATGACCAGCAGGTGCAGGGGCAGGCCGACGCCCACGGTGGAAAGTCCGGCACCGATCAGTGCACCGACGAAGGCACCGCCGCTGAACGCTGCATGGAACTGCGGCATGATGGTGCGCCGCAGCTTATGCTCCACGTCGGCACCCTCAATGTTCTGGGCTACATCCCAGAGTCCGATTGCAATCCCGAAGAAGAACAGGGCAACGGCCGTTCCGGGAATCGACGCAACCGAGAGCGAAGCGGCGATTCCGGCACCCGCGAGGGCCGCCAGGATGCCGCCAAAACGTGCGGTGTTTGCGGTCCCGATCCTGCCCACCACCAGCCCGGCGGTAGGGAGCGCCAGGAGCGAACCCACGGCGGTGCACAGCAGGAGGGTGCCCATCTGCCCGGAGGTGATCTGCAGGGTCTCCGTGACGGCGGGGATCCTCGCGGCCCAGCTGGCAAAGACCAGGCCGTTGATGCCAAAAACCACAAAAGTGGCTGCGGCGGCAGCGTTCAGTCCTGCCTGCTGCCCGGTACCGGTGTTGATGCTCATACAGTCACTACTTCCAGGGAGTATTCGTCGAGTTGCGCGCGTTCTTCGGCGTTGAAATTTTTGTCCGTCACCAGGACGTCCACCCGTTCCAGGCCGGCAACCAGCGCCCGGGCTTGAGCGTCCCATTTGGCGGCGGAGGCAGCCACCATCACCCGTGCGGCCGATTCCAGGCCGGCGCGCTTTACTGCCGCGTCGTCGATGTCGTGGGCCAGGAGGCCTGCCTTGAGGTCCACGGCGCAGGGTGTCACAACAGCGGTGTCGAAACGCAGGGAGCGGATGTTGGATTCGGCGAGCGGGCCACGGAAGCTCAGCTCTCCGGGAACAAGGCTGCCGCCGGGCAACAGCAGGGCCGGGCGGGTACCTGCAATTGGTTCGCCGCCCGCAAGGACGTTCAGCGACCTGAGCGACATGGGCATGACCGTCAGTTCCCTCGCTTCCACAGCGCGGGCCACCTCCGTAGCGGTGCTGCCGCTGTCCAGCCACACATGCTCGCGGTCCCCCAACAGCCCTGCTACTGCGGCCGCAATGCGCTTCTTGGCGTCTTGGTCCTCCAGTTCGCGCTGGCCATAGCCTGGATTTTCGCCGCGCCCGATGAGGCTCCGCGCACCGCCGTGAACACGGCGGAGGACGCCGTTCGCTGCCAGGATCTCGAGGTCCCGCCGGATGGTTGCCCCCGACGCGTCGCAGGCGACCGTCAGCTCGTCCACGGTTACCTCATGGCGCTGGCGGAGCAGCCCGGCAATGGTGCGGTGCCGCTCGTCAGTCTTCATGATCAAATGCTAGCAAACTCTGATCATTTGATCATGAACGCTCTATCACTTGATGCCGGAAATACCGCAACGCTCTCTCCCTTGATGCCGGAAATTACTCATCCTCTCTCACCGGTGAGAGAGCGATGGCCAAAAGGTTGCAGGGAGTGAGAGAGCGTCGGGGTCAGCGGACGCGCTCCACCCGCTTTTCATCCCATACCGGCTCTGCGGATTCGTACACCTTGCCGTCGGACCCGAACACCAGGAAGCGGTCGAAGGTGCGCGCGAACCAACGGTCGTGGGTCACGGCGAGGACGGTTCCCTCGAAATGGTCGATGGCCTTCTCAAGTGCCTCGGCTGAGTGCAGGTCCAGGTTGTCCGTGGGCTCGTCGAGGAGCAGCAGGGTGGCGCCGCTGAGCTGCAGCAGCAGGATCTGGAACCGTGCCTGTTGCCCGCCCGAGAGGGACTCGTACTTCTGTTCCGACTGCCCGGCCAGTCCGTAGCCGTCCAGTGCTCCGGCCGCGGCCTCCCGGCCCAGGCCGGACCGGTGTTCATCGCCGCGGTGCAGGATTTCCAGCAGCGTCTTGCCCAGGAGGTCGGGCCGGACGTGGGTCTGGGCAAAGAACCCGGGGCGGATCCTGGCGCCAAGTTTCACGGTGCCCTCGTGCGGCACTTCGGCGATTTCGACGTCGGAAACGGGCAGGTGTTCCCGCTCCGGATCGGTTCCGCCCGTGGCCAGGAGCCGGAGGAAGTGCGACTTGCCCGAGCCGTTGGAGCCCAGGACGCCAACGCGGTCCCCGAACCACACTTCCGTGGAGAAGGGCTTCATGAGTCCGGTAAGTTCCAGCTTCTCCGCCACGATGGCCCGCTTGGCGGTCCGCCCGCCCTTGAGCCGCATTTGCACGTTCTGCTCGATAGGCAGCGCCTCCGGCGGCCCGATCTCCAGGAACTTGGCCAGGCGGGTCTGGGCTGCGTGGTACCTGTTGGCCATGTCGGAGCGGAACGCGGCCTTGTTCTTGTACATGTTGACGAGTTCCTTGAGCTTGACGTGCTCCTCGTCCCAGCGCTTCCGCAGTTCCTCGAAACGGGCGTTCCGGTCTGCCCGGGCCTCCACATAGGAGCCAAATCCGCCGCCGTGGATCCAGGCGCCGGCACCGTTGATGCCGGGTTCCAGCGTCACGATGCGCCCCGCGGCGTTGTTCAGCAGCTCGCGGTCGTGGCTGATGAAGAAAACAGTTTTCCTGGACTCGTTCAGCTTGTCCTCAAGCCACCGCTTGCCCGGGACGTCAAGGTAGTTGTCCGGTTCGTCGAGCAGCAGGAGGTCGTCCGGCCCGGCAAAAAGCGCTTCGAGCACCAGCCGCTTCTGCTCACCTCCGGAAAGGCTCGACGCCGGGCGGTGCTGCGCGCGGTCAAAGGGAAGTCCCAGCGCGGCCATGCATACCTCGTCCCAAACGGTTTCAACGTCGTAGCCGCCCGCATCTCCCCAATCCACGATCGCCTGGGCGTACCGCATCTGGCTTGGCTCGTCGTCGTGCTCCACCATGGCCAGCTCGGCGTCGTCCACCTCGCGCGCCGCTGCCGCCAGGGCAGGCGGGGCGGCGGACACCAGGAGGTCACGCACGGTGGAGCCGTCCCGGACCTGGCCTACGAACTGGCGCATGATGCCCATGTTCCCGGACCGCCCGATCACGCCTTCATCCGGCACCAGGTCCCCGGCGATGATGCGGAACAGCGTGGTCTTCCCGGTGCCGTTGGGGCCGATCAATGCGGTCTTGGTGCCGTCCGGGACCTTGAAGGTCACTCCGTTAAGCAGCTGGGTGCCGTCGGAGAGGAAGTAGTCAATGCCGGAAACGTCAATATGGGCCACGGAGTCCATCTTCCCACGGCCACGGCACGGAATTTTTGTCCAGGTATGCAGGCTTTGACGGCCTGGAAGTCTGCATATGTGGACAAAAACTACCCAGCTGCGGTGAGGAACTCCTTCAGCAGCGGCCCGGACGTCGTCGCTCCCAGTCCGCCGTCCTCCACGAACACGGCCACTGCCAGGTCGCCGTGGACAGCCACGATCCAGGCATGGGTCTTCGGGGGAGTCTCTTTGCCGTATTCAGCGGTCCCGGTCTTTGCCCCCACAGGTGCTCCGGGAACGCTCGCCAGGAAGCCTGCGTGCCCGGAGGTGACCACGGCGCGCATCATGTCACCCAGGGAAGCGGCCTCGGCGGCGGTGATCGGCTCGCCCGAGGCCGTCGACGGCGCTTCCGCCGTGGCGGTGGCGGAGGGCTGCGCCGCCGGTGCCGTGGAACCGCTGGTCGTGCCGGCAGCGGCAGCACCGCCGTCGGGATTGAGGACCAGCTGCGGTGACACCGGCGCGCCCTTGGCTACGGAGCCTGCCATCATGGCCGCCGCCAGGGGAGAAAGCAGCACCTTGCCCTGCCCGATCATGGACGCGGCGTGCTCCGTCCCTGCCGCCTCGCCGGGGACGGATCCGAGGAACGCGTCCGCGCCCAGGGACGGTGCTTCGACGGCGATCCCCATGGCCAGGGCGGCAGCCTCGAGCTGTCCTTGTGACACGGTGTCCCGGGCGGCGATGAACGCCGTGTTACAGGAATGCGCAAAGGCGTCGCGCAGGGTGACGGAGCCCAGGGAGCTTTCGGGATAACCATCGGCGTTCTTGAAGGTGCGCCCGTCCACCGTCAGCGTCGGCGTGCACTCCACCTTGGAATCAGGGGTCAGCCCGTTGCGGAACATGGCGAGCGAGTCCACCATCTTGAAGATTGACCCGGGCGCGTACTGGCCCAGCATGGCCGTGTTGTAGCCGTTACTGCCGGGACCCGAGGCCACGGCCAGGACGGCACCGCTGGAAGGGCGCAGCGCCACGATCGCCGACGCCGGGCCTACCTCCTCCAGGGTGGTCTCCGCCAGTGCCTGCAGCGTCGGGTCGATGGTGGTCTTCAGCGGTGTACCGGGCTCAGGCGCCACTTCAAAGAGCACACGCCGGGGGTCAGTTGCTGCGGACTGGATCTGTTCGCGGGTCAGGTCGGCGCGCTGCGCGCGGATTACGACGGCGTCCGTCCCCCTGAGCTGTTCGTCATACTGCTGCTGCAACCCGCCGATGCCGGTCACATCACCCGCCGTCAGGGCACCTTCCAAGGCTTCGATCTGCTCAGCAGTGGCTTCCCCGACAGTGCCGAGCACGGCGCGGGCGAAGGTCCGGCTGGGTGCCAGCGGCACCGAGGCGGCAATGGCACGGGCGCCGGGGATGGCTGCAATCTGCTCGTTGGTGATGGTGCGGCCCTCATCCCGCAGGGTAATCGCGGAAACAAAGGCTTCCGCCCCGGAGGCCTTCACCTGCTGGACGTAGCCGGCCGGGTCAACCCCAACGAGTGCAGCGAGCCTGGTGGCAGAGTCGGTGGGATCGACAGCGCCCAGCTGGGGCTTGTCAATGCCGACGTTCACCACCGGCCGGTAGGTGACCAGGGGGACGTCCCCCGCCCCGAGGATATCCGCGCGCTGTGGGGACTGGGCCCCCTTGGTGAGGATCTCGCTGTCAGCGAGCCCGGGTGCCAGGGTTGCCGGGTCCCAGACCGTAAGCCATTTGTCCCCGGACTTCCTAAAGTTCGCCGGTACGGTGTATTTCCACTCTGCTTCACCGAATTTCCAGGTGTAGTTCAAGGGCGCCGAGGCGTTGTCGCCGTCCAGGGTGATGCTGCCTGCTTCAACTGCGGGCTTCTGTGGATCCAGTGCCTTGAACACGCCGCGCAGCTGGTCATTGGCGGCAGCGGCGTCCTTGCCGTCGAAGGCCACCCCCGCAACATCCAGTCCCGAAACGGCTGTGGCAAATTGCTGTGCTGCGGTTTCTGCCCCGCTCCTGCCGTCGTCGCAGGCCACCAAAGAGGTTCCCAGAATGAGCGCAGCTACGGCAACAGAAAGTTTTGTTGATTTCCCCATTCGGCCATTATGCCCCGGGACATGCAGTGCGCCTGGCCATACTGGCGGTATTACAGGCGGTTCTACGGGCGCTGCCGGCTGCTATGCGCCACTCAGGCCCAACGACGGAACGGGCAGGTGGAATATGTCCTTCAGCGCATGGATTGCCGCGTGCAGGCCGGGCATACCGGTGACCCCTGGGCCGGGCGGCGTGGAGGAGGAACAAAGATAGACGCCGCGCAGGGGAGTGCGCCATGGATGCCGGGACACTACGGGCCGCTGGACCAGGCCGCGAAGGTCCATGGTGCCGGCGCTGAAGTCGCCGCCGATGTAGTTCCGGTTGTACTCTGCCAGCTGCGCCGCCGTCACCACGTTGGTGTCCACCACGAGGTCCCTGAAACCGGGGGCAAACCTCTCCAGCTGTGCGGTGATGGCTTCTGCCATGTCCTTGGTTGATCCAGCCGGTACGTGGCAGTAGGTCCACAGGGTGTGGCGGCCGGCGGGAGCACGCCGTGGGTCGAACCGGGAAGGCTGGGCCACCAGCACGTAGGGGCGTTCGGGGTGCCGGCCGGCACTGACCTCGTTTTCCGCGTGTGCCAGTTCCGCCCTGGTTCCGCCCACGTGGACCGTTCCGGCGTCAGCCAGTTCCGCAGCCTCCCACGGCACGGGACCGGACAGTATGAAGTCCACCTTGCACGAGCCGTTCCCGTAGCGGAAGGACTCCAAGGCTTTGCGGTAGCGGGCGGGAAGGGAGTCACCGGCCATGTCCACCAGTCCGCGCGGCGCAACATCAAGGAGCGTGGCCCGCGCGGGTGGAAGGTCCGTCAACCGGTTGATGGGGGTGTTTGTGTGGAGGACGCCGCCATGCGCCTCAATGTCCGTTGCCAGGGCGGCGGCGATGGCAGCAGAACCGCCCAGGGGAATGGGCCATCCTTCAGCGTGGCCCAGCGCCCCGAGCATCAGCCCTGCTCCGGAAGCGGCCAGGGACGGAAGGTGGGACACGGCATGGGCCGCAACACCGCTGAGGAGCGCAGGCGCTGACTCCTCGCGGAACCTGGCATTCCAGAGGCCCGAACCTTGTTCCAAGGTCCGCAGGCCGAAAATGCCCGCGGCCACAGGGTTGCGGGGAAGACGGAAGAGCTGGTTCTGGGTGAAGTCCATAACGTCGTCGATGTTCCGCACGATGGGGCCCATGAGCCGCCGGTACGAAGCTCCATCCCGGCCGAGTCCCGCTGCGGTCCGGTCAAGCGACCGGTAGGCGAGGGCGGACCGTCCGCCGTCCAGCGGTGATCCGAAGGAGAGCTCAGGAGTGACAAGCTCCATCCGCCCGGAAAGCTCGAAGGCCCGGAAAAAGGGGGAGGCCAGGGCCATTGGATGAACCGCCGAGCAGACGTCATGGAAGTGGCCCGGCTGCATGAGTTCTGCCGTACGGGTCCCGCCGCCGACCACGGGCGCGGCTTCGAAGACCTCCACGGCAAGCCCTGCCCGCGCCATGACGGCCGCGGCGGCCAGCCCGTTGGGTCCTGCGCCCACCACCGTAACGTCAGGCATCGGATGCTGCTTTTTGCGGGAGCGTGGAGCCGGCCCGGCGGCGGAGGTTCAGCCGGAACCGGTCCGGCGCTCCGGTGAACGGACCGCCATGCGGATCGTCCAGGTGGTGCCGGCGGATGGGATCGTACGAGGGGTCGTAGATATCCCAGGTCACCCGCGCCATCAGGTAGGCGAGGGCCAGCATGTGCGCGGCCACGGCCAGGACGTAGTAGGGCATATCCAGGTTGTGCTGGGAGGAGCCTGCGCTGGTCACCTGTCCAAGGTACATCCACACCGCAGCCCAGTGGAGGCCCTCGATGCCCTGCCAGACCAGGAAGTCGCGCCACCGCGGCCTGGCAAGCGCGAGGAGCGGGATCAGCCATACAACAAATTGCGGTGAATACACCTTGTTGGTCAGGATGAAGGCCGCCACAATCAGGAAGGCAAGCTGGGCCAGGCGCGGGCGGCGCGGTGCGGTCAGGGCAACAACGGCAATGAGGCCGCAGCCAATCGCAAACAAGCCGAGGGACAGCAGGTCTACGGCTGCACCGCTCAGTTCCTGCCCCCTTAACCGGCCAAGCACCAGGTTGTAGGCGAACCAGGGTGAGCTGTATCCGGCGCCGCGGTCGGCCGAGAACTGGAAGAAGTAGGCCCAGCCCGGGAAATTAGCGACGGCGAAGGGGAGATTGACAACGCTCCACGAGACGGCCGCGGCCCCCGCCGTCTTGAGGAACGGCTGGAACCGTCCGGTCCGGAGGGCAAGCAGGAGGATGGCGCCCAGAATGAGCAGCGGATACAGCTTTGCGGCCGTGGCAAGCCCGATGAAGACCCCCGCCAGCACCAGCCTCTCCCGGGAGAAGAAGTACATACCCACGGCAAGCAGGGCCACCGCCCAGAGATCCCAGTTGATAGTGCCGGCCAGGATGATGCCCGGCGCTAAAGCCACCATGGCTGCGTCCCAGGGCCGGCGGGCGCTCATCCGCGCGGTGGCAAGGACCGTGACCACCGCGGCCGCGGCCAGAAGCACGGCATTGATGTCGAAGTAGGCCAGGATCCGGGCATCCGAGGCTCCTGCGCCGGGGACCAACCAGGCCGTTATCCCGGCAATAAGGCCAGTCAGGACAGGGTATTCAAACTGGCTCCCGGTGCCCAGGATGGGAAAGTTCCCGTCTGCCAGTCCGCGGTTCCGGAACAGTTCGGGGAAGTCGGAATAGCAGGTGGCGTAGAACTGGGTGGGGGATTCCCATCCGTTGGCGCGGCAGTATCCCTTCAGCAGGATGCCTGCCAGTGCCGCCAGGACGGTCAGCAGGATCAGTACCCGCTCCACGGTGAAGACACCGGGGGAAACTATGCCCGGAGCGGACCGGGCTCCAAGGGGGCCGCCCACCAATTCCGTGAAGTTCCTCAGCAGGACATCGCTGCGGCTTGGAACAACGAGGCGCAGCCTTCCTCGATGCTCGGGCGGCTGGGTGTCCTCCATGGCTTCGAGCTTACCGCCGTGTCCGGCACCTGGTTGGCGCCACGGGCCGCGGAGCCCACGCGTCACGGCGTGGGCTCCGGCCACAGGTTCGCTGGTGTTCACGATGCCTCCTGGCTGAGGTACTTCTTTCGTGGCTGCCCGGGTCACCCGGGCGGTGCCCTCCCTAGCGGGTACCGCCGATCTGCTGGTGCATCAGGACGAATACATCCTCGCGCTGCTTTTCCAGCAGGGTCTCGTTGAACTTCCTCCGGCTGCTGCGCCGTCCTTGGGCCGGCAATAGGAGTTTTCGGAATTTTTTCATGGTCATCACCTCCTTTCTCTATGGGGTAGGCATGCATAAAGGGGCACGGCAATTAAGCCCTTTTATGGTGGATATCAGGGAATGCAGCAGGGCACTATGGGCAGCACGAATAGAATTACGCAGAAACTGGCGCCAATTCCCTGCACATCGGCACTAAAGCAGCATTGTGCAGGGGAGAAAAGCGGAAGAGTGCTATGGGGAAAGTCCGTGCTCCCGCAGGAACGGTTTGGCAATGCTGCACCTGCACCAGGCCGGTGTCCAGCCGGACCGATGCCCGCTGCTGCCTGGACTCCAGGCGGGAGTAGCGGCTAGGAGCCGGCGTAATCCCTAAAGGGGCGCGCAAAAGCATCAGGGGCCGGGGCAGCGGTGATGGTCGTCTTCCATCCGCTAGTCAAAGTAATCATTTTCCCAACCTCCTTTTCTGCTCTGCCGCCGCGCGGGCCAAGGACCCGGCAGCGTGCGCCGCGATCCCGGCAGGACGCTCTGGGATCAGGAATAAAATTACACCACCGGTTGGACTATTGGCTACTTAATATCCAAAAATTGTCCAACCTTATTTTGGTGGTCTCTCTTAGAGACCCCATCGGACGATCGCAGGCGTCTTTTTGTCCCACCCGAGAGTGCAGACCTTTGCGGTACCCAGAATGAAATGGCGGCCTTCCGTAGGCGGCAATTCCAGCCAGCGTGCGGTAAGGATCCTTGAGAAATGGCCGTGGGCCACAATCAGTACATTGTCCATGCCGGACTCAAGCACGCGCCCGATAATCTTGTCTGCCCTGGCCGCCACCTCGTCCAGCGTTTCGCCGTTGGGAACGCCGTGGGTCCAGATGAGGTAGTCCGGATTGTCCTTGCGGATCAGGTCCGAGCTGATCCCTTCGTAGTCGCCGTAGTTCCACTCAACAGCCAAAGGTTCGTGCTGGGCATCGGGGAAGCCGGCAAGCTCGGCCGTACGCCGCGCGCGCCTCAACGGCGAGGTGAGCACCAGGTCGAAGTCCACGGGATCCAGCACCTTCCGGGCCTCCACGGCCTGCTGTTCGCCCTCGACGGTCAGTGGAAGATCCGTAAGCCCGGTGTATTGGCCGCTCTTGGACCATTCCGTCTCGCCGTGGCGGAGGATCCAAAGCTGGGGCCTGGGGGCAAGGGCAGGAATGGTCACTTGGACTCCTCAGAAGGGGACGGCTCGACGACGGCGGGCGACGTTCCAGCGCCAGGCGTCGGGGATTCGGGGACGGCAGGTGCTGATTCAGGCTGGCCTGCCCACCAGCGGAGCAGCCGTGCTTCCGCATCCTCCGCGGGCAGGGGACCGTTCTCCATCCGCTCGTTAAGCAGGAACTTGTAGGCGCGCCCCACCACCGGACCGGGTTTGATGCCCAGCAGGGCCATGATCCGGGCACCGTCAAGGTCGGGCCGCACGGCATCCAGCGATTCCTGCTCACGGAGCGCGGCGATGCGGGCCTCGAGGTCGTCGTAGGCGAAGGCCAGGCGTTCGGCTTTCCGCTGGTTACGGGTGGTGACGTCCGAGCGGGTGAGCCGGTGCAGCCGTTCCAGCAGCGGCCCGGCATCGGTCACGTAGCGGCGGACTGCGGAGTCGCTCCAGCCGGCGTCCCCGTATCCGTAGAAGCGCATATGGAGCTCTACGAGGCGGGCCACGGCTTTGGTGGTGTCGTTATCGAAACGCAGCGCCTTCATCCGTTTGGAGGTGAGCTTCGCTCCCACCATGTCGTGGTGCCGGAAGCTCACCGCGCCGCCCGGTTCGAAGCGGCGCGTCGCCGGCTTCCCGACGTCGTGCATTAATGCTGCGAAGCGCAGCACAAAGTCCGGCCCTGGCACCGGACCCTCACTGTCCGTCTCCAGCTCCGCTGCCTGTTCCAGGACCTGCAGGGAGTGCTGGTAGACGTCCTTGTGCCGGTGGTGCTCGTCCGATTCCAGCCGCAGCGCCGAAACCTCGGGCAGCATGAACTCGGCGAGTCCTGTGTCCACCAGCAGGTCCACGCCGACGCGCGGGCGGGCGCCGCAGATGAGCTTGACCAGTTCGTCCCGCACCCGTTCGGCGGAAATGATGGTGATCCGTTCGGCCATCTGCGTCATGGCCTGCCGGACGTCCTCGTGGACGGAGACCCCAAGCTGGGCGGCGAAGCGTGCCGCGCGCATCATCCTCAGCGGATCATCCGAGAAGGACGCTTCCGGCGCCCCGGGAGTGGCCAGCACGGAGGCATGGAGGTCGCGTACGCCGCCGAAAGGATCCACCAGTTCCAGGGAGGGCAGCTTCAGGGCCATGGCGTTAATGGTGAAGTCCCGCCGGAGCAGGTCATCTGTCAGGGACGAACCGAAGGCCACCACGGGCTTGCGGGAATCGGGATCGTACGCCTCCGCCCGGTAGGTGGTGATTTCGATCTGGAATCCTGCCTTGCGCATGCCGATGGTTCCGAAGGCGCGGCCGATCTCCCAGTAGTTGTCCGCCCACTTCTTGATGAGGGCAATCGTCTGGTCCGGGGTGGCATCGGTGGTGAAGTCCAGGTCCGGGGAGGTCCGGCCCAGGAAAAGGTCACGCACCGGGCCGCCCACCAGTGACAGCTCGTGGCCGGCGTCCACAAAGCGCCGGCCGAGCTCCAGGACCACCGGGTCCACCTGGAAATCGACGGTCTGGGAATCTGTCTTGTGATGTGCGTGAGCCATAGTTACTTAAGCTTGTCAGAAACCAGCGCATCGGCAGGCCAAAATACGGTCAAGATCGTGCGGAATCACTCCACCGCCGGCAAAGTGCGTCATATGCAGTCCATGTTGGTGTCATGTTCCGGTCATCACGAACGGGCAACAGTCGTTAGAGTGGACTCCATGGCCCATCCAGTACCGAGCGCTCCCGGCAGGAGGACAAACGCACCATTGCCGTCGGCAATCGGTGCGCACGTTGCCCCTGCCCAGCATGCGGCACCGGCATCGCTGCCCACGGTTGAGGAAGTCTCGGCCGGCGGCGTTGTAGTGGACACGTCCGACGCCGAGTTGAGGGTTGCGATCATCGCCCGCCTTAACCGCGGCGGACGTTTGGAATGGTGCCTGCCGAAGGGCCATCCGGAGGGCAAGGAAAACAACGAGCAGGCAGCGGTCCGGGAAATTGCCGAAGAAACCGGCATCGAGGGGGACATCCTCGCGCCGCTCGGAAGCATTGACTACTGGTTTACAGTCAGCGGCCACCGGGTCCACAAGACGGTCCACCATTACCTCCTGCGGGCAACGGGCGGCGAACTGACCATCGAGAACGATCCGGACCAGGAAGCCGTGGACGTGGCCTGGGTTCCCATCCAGGAGCTGGCCCGGAAGCTGTCCTTCCCCAACGAACGCCGGATTGCCGACCTCGCCCGCGAGGTCCTCCCGGAGCACCTCTAGGACTGCAGGTTCCCGGGCGCAGGGCGCCTGCGTTGCGGCTTTAACTGCCTTCGGGTGAGACGATGAAGTCGATGTCAGCTACCAACTTTCCTTCCGATAAAGCCGGCCGGCCCGGCGATGCCGTCCCGGACGGCGTTCCCCCCGAGCCGGCGGGCCCGGACAGCACCCCTGGCGCCGTGGCTGCCAGTGAAACCCGGTCAAGTGCCATCATGGCCGCCGGGACGCTCGTGTCCCGGTTCCTGGGCTTTGGCAAGACCTGGATGCTGGGCACGGCGCTCGGCCTGGGCTCCACTGTCAATGACACCTTCATCAATGCGAACAACCTGCCCAACCTGATCTTCCTGCTCGTGGCGGGCGGGGTGTTCAATGCTGTCCTTGTTCCGCAGATCATCAAGGCAAGCAAGGCCCCGGACAGGGGAGCGGACTACATCAGCCGGCTGCTCACGCTGGCTGTGCTGCTCCTGCTGGGACTGACGGCGCTGGTGACGCTGGCGGCACCCTGGGTCATTGAACTCACAACGCAGGGATACACTCCGCAGCAGAAAGCGCTGGCCGTGGCATTCGCTTTCTGGTGCCTGCCGCAGATCTTCTTCTATGGCCTGTATGCCCTCCTGACGCAGGTCCTCAACGCCAATGGGGCTTTTGGACCCGCCATGTGGGCGCCCATCCTGAACAACCTGGTGGCGATAGCCGGCCTGGGGATGTTCATCTGGATTTTCGGCGAGAACAAGGTGAACCCGCACACCCTGGACAACTGGGGCGCCACCCAGACCCTGCTGGTAGCCGGGTTCTCAACCATCGGCGTCATTTCACAAACAGCCATCCTGATGATCCCCGTGATGAGGCTGAAGCTTGGAATCCGGCCCCGCTTCGGCTGGCGGGGAGTGGGACTGGGCCAGGCAGCCAAGCTGAGCGTTTGGACCCTGCTGACCGCCGCCGTCGGGCAGCTCGCGTTCCTCTATGTCATGCGTATCGCCACCATCCCCGGCGCGGAACGCATCAGGCTCCAGCAGGCAGGGGACCCCTCGGCCTACATGCTGCCAGGAAACGCCGTGCTGGAGGTGGCCAGCCAGCTCTACCTGCTGCCGCACTCCATCATTGCCCTATCCCTGGCAACGGTGCTGTTCAACCGGATGACCCGGGCCTCCCAGGACGGCAACCGTGACGCGTTGCGTGAAGCCCTCTCGCACGGACTGCGGACCATGGCGGTGGCAACCGTGTTCGGTGCACTGGCGCTGTTTGCCCTGGCAGGTCCCCTCGGCATGTTCTTCTCGGGCGGGCTCCGCCAGGACGGAGTGATGCTGGCCCAGACGCTCACCATCCTGGCGCTCAGCACGCCGTTCATGAGCGCCAACTTCATGATGTCCCGGGTGTTCTACGCGAACGAGGACGCCCGGACGCCCTTCTACGTCCAGCTGCTCCTGGCTGTTGTGTACGTGGCCGGTGCGTTCGCCATCCAGTTCCTTCCTGTCACCCAGATCATCTACGCCATCGCAGTCCTCTACATGGTGGGCAACATCCTCTCGGTGGTCATCAGCGCCTGGTTCCTGCGGCGCCTCCTGGGGCACCTGGACGGGCCGCGGATCGCCAACTCCTACATCCGCATGGGGTATGCAGCGCTGGGCTCCGCCATCGCCGGCGCGGGTGCCCTGTGGCTCCTGGGGAGCTACAGTCCGGACGGGTTTGCCTGGCGCGACAGGCTGGCAGCCCTCATCACCGTCGTTGTGGTGGGCCCAATCATGCTGGTGGCCTACTTCTTCCTCCTTAAGCTGTTCCGGGTTTCCGAACTGCGCGACCTTCTCCGGCCCCTCCTCGGCCGGCTGGGGCGCGGCGGACCGGCCGCACCTCCCGCTGGAGGCGGGACCCCGCCGTCGGACGCGCCCTCCGGTGCGCCGTCTGACTCACCGCATGATTCTCCATCCGGTGGGCGCCAGCAGCCGGAACGTGCCACCACGTCCGTTGACACAGGCCTCATCCCAAGGATTTCAGGTGAGTTCGACGCCGTATCCTTCAGGGCCGGGCCGGCCCCGGAGCAGGCGGCGCCCGGGCGCGGGGCGCGGGAAAAGGAACCGCTCGACGGCGATGGCCCGCCAACGTCCGACGGCGACTACCTCCCGGGAGAGGACCAGTCCAGCACGGCACGGGGAGGTTTCCTGCGGGAGCAGATCCCCCTTCCAGGGCGCCGCACCTTCCAGGGGAAGCCCGGAGAGAACCCCCATTTCAAGCCGAGGAAACCCCGGAAAAAGTGACGTTCCCGCGGTTTCCGGCCGCCTTCGTCCAAGGTGGAAGGGACGCAATCGGCTAGGATCGAAAAGGTACAGGGGTAGTTGCATCCAGGGGTCAGGCGCCCGCCGGCTCCTGGACGGTGGTTGCATCATTCAAGCCGGCAATCCCGGACAGTCTAGGAGGAACACGTGTCCAACCCGATCGATGTCGGATCAGTACTGGGCGGCCGCTACAAGGTCACTGCCACGGTATTGGCGTCGCACGACCACGATCTGGTGCTGGACGGTGTGGATCAGGTCCTGAACCGTCCCGTCAGCATACTGGTGGCCGGACCCGGCAACACCGAACAGGTTGCCCAGAGCGCCCGGGAAGTAGCCACCGGCGAACGTCCCGGAACCGTCCAGGTCCTGGACCTCGGCATGAGCGAGGCAGCCACCTACCTCATCACCAACCACACTTCCGCAGCGGATCTGCTGGACCTGGTGGTGGCCTCCAATCCTCCCTACGTGGAACCTTTTTTCACGGACACCCTGGGAAGCGAAATCTTTGGCCAGCCACGGTCGAACGAGCCGGAACCCTACGACGATGAAGACCATGTAGAAGCCGGCTACATCAACTACTCGGACAACCACGCCAGCCAGGTGGATCCTTACCGTGCAGCGCCGGCTGTTCCGCCGAAACCACCAGTTCGTCCTGCTGCCGCGCCTTCCTCTGGACGCTCGTCCAACGGGGCCTCCGCTGGAGGCCAGGCAGCGGCAGCCGGTGGAGCTCTTGCTGCGGGAGGAGCCGCAGGTGCGTCCGCTGCCGCCGGCTCCGGAACCGATCGTTCGGCACGCGCCGAGGATCACCAGGCCGCCCACACGCCGGCTGTAGGCCACACGCAAGGATCCCCCGGCTCACCTGCCGGTAAGCCCAAGGTGTCGCTGTGGTCCGATGACGATTACGCGCACGCTGAAGAGCATGCCGCGGTGGATTCCTCGGTCGACGACGAACCAGAGGCCAAGAAGAAGAAATCTTCCGTTTTTGCACGGTCGGCTGCACCGGCAGCTGGTGGCGGCGCGTCCATTCCCGATCAGGGCCCTTATGACGACGACGACCGTGACGAACCCGCCCGCGAGCCACGGTCCATGCGCTGGTTGGTTGGTGGACTGCTGGCCGTGGTGCTCATTGCCGGACTGGTATTTGCCGTCACCAACCTGGGCAGCCTGTTCTCCTCGCCGCCGCAGGCAGTGCCCACGGCACCGGGCACCAACAACAGCGCTCCTGAAGACACTTCGGCTCCGACGCAGGCACCCACAACGGCCCCGCCGGCTGCACCCCCGGCCATCGAGAGCATCACCAGGCAGGGCAACTTCGACTTTGCGGCCACCTTTGATGGCGACCTCGTCAGGGCGTACGACGGTAACGCAGCGAGCTTCTGGTCCGACATGGAGTTCGCCACCGAGAACTGGGGCGGATTGGCACCCCAGGGCGTCCCCCTGGTGGTGAAACTCGAGGAGCCCACCCAGGTGTCCTCCATTACGCTTTCGCAGCTTGGCGGCTCGGGTGGCAACATCACTGTCTACACCAACGACCGTCCTGCACTGGATGGGGCTAAAGCAGTAGGAACCAACAGCTTCACGTCCACTGACCTGACCATGCCTTTGGCGGAGCCGGTGGAGGCCGAGTATGTGATCGTCTCCATCAACTCCCTGCCGCGGCTGGCTGCTCCGAAGACCCGTTACGGATTCGGCATCCGGCTCGCGGAGATCAAGGTCCAGTAACCAGGTTCCTCCTGACTGTGGGTGGCGTTCGTGAGGGCCTTGGCAGTCATTAGTGTGGAATCTTGGACACATCCAGGAGCACGCGGACTCCTGCCGCCTGGGCGGTAACCTTGAAAGAGCGCCTACGGTGACGGCGGCCTGCTGTGCACCGGTGGTCAACCATGTCCTGGCGCCGGAATAATCAGCAACACGCAGCAGTTGTGCCATGTGGCCGGCCTCCACGAGGGGCGCGTCAAACAAGGAAGAGGTTCACCGTTCAGTGACCATCGCAGAAAAAACCGCGTCCGATGTACGTGATGTCATCATTGTCGGCTCAGGCCCGGCCGGTTACACGGCAGCTGTCTACACAGCACGTGCCAACCTGAAGCCGCTGATGCTGGCCGGCTCCGTCACTGCCGGCGGCGAACTCATGAACACAACAGACGTTGAGAACTATCCGGGCTTTCCGGAGGGGATCATGGGTCCGGACCTGATGGAGAACTTCGAAAAGCAGGCTGTCCGCTTTGGCACGGAGATCCAGTTCGAGGACGTCACCAGTCTTGAACTTGAAGGACCGGTCAAGACGGTCACCATCGCCACCGGTGAGAGCTTCAAGGCAAAAGCCGTCATTCTCTCCACAGGATCGGCCTACCGCGAATTGGGCCTGCCGAACGAAAAGCGCCTCTCCGGACACGGCGTTAGCTGGTGTGCAACCTGCGACGGTTTCTTTTTCAAGGATCAGGACATCGCTGTGATTGGTGGCGGTGACTCCGCCATGGAGGAGGCCCTGTTCCTCACCAAGTTCGCCAGGTCAGTCACGGTTGTACACCGCCGGGACTCCCTGAAGGCTTCCAAAATCATGGCCGACCGTGCCCTGGCCCATGAGAAAATCAGCTTCGTCTGGAACAGCACTGTGGATGACGTCATCGGCGAGGAAAAGGTCACCGGGCTGAAGGTCAAGAATCTTCTTGACGGAAGTGTTTCCGATCTCGCAGTCACAGGCGTGTTCGTAGCGATCGGCAACGACCCCCGAACCGAGTTGGTCAAACACATCCTGGACCTCACCTCTGAGGGAACCATCGCCGTCGAAGGCCGGAGCTCCAGGACCAGCATTCCCGGCGTGTTTGCGGCCGGTGATGTGGTGGACCCCACCTATCGCCAGGCGATCACCGCTTCAGGCTCCGGCTGTGTCGCGGCGATCGATGTTGAGCACTACCTCGCAGACTTGCCCGCGTAAGTACCGCCACGATACCCGAAGAGAGAGATCAGGTTATGAGCAACGCAAAAGACGTAACGGACGCAAGCTTCAGCACGGACGTATTGTCCTCCGAAAAGCCGGTAATCGTTGATTTCTGGGCTGAATGGTGCGGCCCCTGCCGCAAGCTGGGCCCGATCCTGGATGAGATCTCCGTGGAATACAGCGAGAAGGTCGACGTGGTCAAGGTAAACGTCGACGACAACCCGGCTATCGCTGCCGAATACGGCATCACCTCAATCCCCGCCGTTTATCTCTTCCAGGGTGGGGAAGTGAAGAGCACAGTCATCGGCGCCAAGCCGAAGCAGTTCTTCGAAAAGGAATTTGCGGACGTTCTGTCCTAGGGGTTTTTCTACCTCAGCTGAATTGAACAGAAGAGTGGCCACTGCCTGACGGTGGCCACTTTTTTGTTGCCAGTTGCCAGCAACGTTGCCACATGCCTACAACCGTAGTGCCTAAACCGACGACAAGGCGCTGTGTCCGTGTTCACCAACGCGGCGGTCTACGTGTTTCACGTGAAACATGACTCTGGACTAGTGTGCTCCAAGCTGAAGCACCAATGTGGCGCGGTTTCGGTCCACATCTGATGCCCAGGAGCGGTATGCCCTCTTAACTCGCGGAACACTTTCAGGCTTTCGGTGTGCCTCCTGACGACCAAAAGGCATCTGGGTAGCAATCTGCTCCGTGGGCTGGCAAATGAACCGCTACGTCGAACTCTTAGGAGAAGGGCTACATTGGAACTTTTCCTAGACCGCGTCAGCAGGCGAAAGCTCCACCAAGGCCGGAAGAAGACACGGCAGCAGGAAAGGCCAGGCCGCTGTTCTCCGGAGGTGCTTGGTCGGAAAAGGCACAAGATATCACCAGATAACTCCTGAGCTGGCTGCACGGCCTCCGTAGCCGTTGGCTAGGCGTCAGCTGCGGTTTCACGTGAAACATCAAGTGGGTTGAGACCATTGCCACGCAGTGCTGCCGAGCCACAACACGCATAGCCCTTTCCTCATAAGGACACACGAACAAACAAACACAAGTGCATGGTGCGATTATCGAAATCAGGCACTGGTTGACATAGAAATCAAGCGACCGCCCAGCCATTCCCTGCTCCAGGAAAGTGGATGGCGATCGCCTAATGCCCATGAGTCACTGGCAGGGGTGGCGCGCGGCACGCCTTTTGGCTCAGTCGACCTGCGCACTGCACCCTTCCGCATCATTTAGAAGCACAGTAAACCGTTCCCTCCCGATGTGGAAGAACGACCAAGGCCCCAGCGTGCCGCGGTTTCAGCTAGCCATGTCACCGACAGACATGATGGTCCACTCCGCAGTCGATCTGCCTTAGGCTGCAAATGAGCCGCATGTGCATGCTGACGATCACCAGCCGATCTTCTATCCTTCCGTCCCACGTGGAACTCAGCGTGCGGGCACCAGAGGGGTCATGGAGTTCAAGCATGTTCAGACACGGGGGCGTACGGCAGCGGACCTGCAGTAGGACGAATGAATTGTGCGTCGCGGTAACAGCCGCTCGTTGATGCAGACCCGCCTAAATTGGAACGCCAGTATCGAAGCGCGCTTTCCGATCCCCTCCGAGTAGGGCTTTGCGTTCAAGCCGCAGTCTTGACGTAGGCGAAGAGCAGAAGCCCCTTGATGCGACGTACTGTTTCACGTGAAACGGAATGCGCGGCCGGCGGTCCGTCCTCCTCGAACCGCGATGCAGCCCTTCACCAGGGTGCAGCACCTCGGCAGTAGCACGCCAACGATCTGACTTGAGCTGCAGACGCGCCGATGTCATCCCCTTGGGGCTAGCGAGGACGGGGCTCAGTTCTGCGGTGCGTGGTCCTATCGCCTGCAATGGAGGATGGGTAGGCGGGGTTTGTGCGCAATTTGTTCTCCTACTCAGCGCGGACGACTTGGCACGCTGCTAAAAGGGATGGCTCTTTGACTGGCCGAGCACAGGAAAGGAAGCCGCAGAGTGCCGGCCCATCCATGTGCAGGGCATCAGGGGGACTGCGCAAGGGAGAAACTGGACATCTCCAGGGGAATGACGGCCTTGGTTCACCGACTTAGCTGATGAGCGCTGAGTTGGGATTGGCGTCGACTTGAAATCCGGGCGCGTCAAAAAGAAGCGAAGAGCCTTGGACTCCTAGACCGGTGTTGATCGACGTTGACCTCTATGCATCGCCAGCGCGCTACCAGGGGTTATAGACCATGATAGATATCCACACCTTTTTCCACAGAGCTACCAACGGGTATTCACAGCAATATCAGCAGGGCGCGAGGCCCTTGGCCCTGCCATCTATTTGACGGGGATCGACAGATATACGGCCGCCAGTCGGTGACTACAAGTAGTGTTGCATCTCACGGCTCTGGGCCCCAGAGTGCGCGGTTCTCCTAATGCAGGAAAGTTGCTTGAAATAGCTGCATCCAGGCTGTTTATCTCGTCTTGTGCGCGCCGCGTACAGCAAACCGCCGAGTGTTTCACGTGAAACACGAGGGGCCCCATTGTCGGTCACCTGCGAAGCCAAAAATTTCGCGCCAGTCTGGCAAACCCGTAAAGCAAGACGGCCCTAAAACTCTCCCAACCGACAGCCTCCTATCCACATGGTTATCCACAGCGTTTTCCACGGTCTGCGCTACCAGCAAGAAATGATCCTGGGCCGAAAGGTGCAGGTGGAGATGCAGTTGTCCACCCCTGGATCAGAGGCGTAAAAGCCGTTAACCTCCTGCGACATAGTCCGAATTCGTGCTCTGCCAGGATGGCACGCGATAGTGAAACCTTGTGGCACCTCCGCAGTTCTAGATACGCACAAGCACCATAATCCGGGATACAGTCAGTGGCTAAAGGACCACGGTCGCGCAGGATTCAACGAGGACTAGAGTGGCATCGGCCAGGGGAGAGCAGCAAGGACTGGATCCACTGTCGCACGGAACCGGGCTTGTGGGGGCGCGTCAATGATATGCCGCGGGCGTCCCATGGCCACGCACATGGGACGCCCGACAGTTCCTGGCACTGGGCGGCGCTACATGTCCAGCAATTGGCGCCCGATGGCCCACCAATACGCGAGGTCCAGGGAAATGGCTCAGATTCGTAGGGTCGAAGCTGGGAGTAAATGTCGGCCGCCAGCGGGCCAGCGCAGCTATTCGACAACAGTGCGCCCCACGCTGAAGCGATTACCCTGCGTGCCCTCCTCCCGCTCGGAATGCGTCCTCGCCCACCGCTCGTCGAGGTCGTGAGATCCGCTGACTCGAACCTTGAGAACGGCTTCAACGCAAACTACGGCGTGGGCAACAGCCTGAACTTTCGAGCCGACCAAAACAGTGTTTTGCTCGTCCCTACCGATCGGTCCCTGTTTCACGTGAAACGGGCCTATGCACGACCTGGTCAAACCGGAACGTTTGCGCAATTCGGCCATACGTGGAACGTTTGCACTTGTCGACCAATGTGATGGAGTCCTCCGCCACGACCAAACTGTCCGGTCACAGTGCCCATAACTGTAGATGAGCGAGTCCGGGCAGCGGTTGTCGTCTTGGATTTGAATACGTGTTGGACAGCCTTTTGAGACCGAGGCCCGAAATGCCGTTGGAACACATGCGCCAACGCAACGCTGGGCCACAAGACATCATCGGCGTCAATACTGCACAAGACAACGGTCGAGAATCGCATCAACCTGAAGCCGGACAAGTTTGCCCAGGCCGCCTACGCAGTGGGGGACTCCAGCTCTCTAGCCTAAATACCTTCCCTAGCGACGACTAGGGCTAATAGTTCCTAAGAAGAATGCCGTTCTACGCAAGAAGAGCCCACAGGACTACGACACGAAGGCGGCGTCGCGGCCACTACATACCGCCACATGTTCCACGTGAAACATTAGGGGCACCGCCCTGCCGTTTTGGATACCTGCGAAGCGCCCAATTGAACGATCCAGGAAGCCACACACAGGCCTGCCTTTCGACAACTCCATTGATTTACCGCATCTTCGCTTGCTAACGGCGTGGCTCCGCCCCCTGTGAGACGACGATGCGTGCTGCAGGAGAGACCAACTCCGCCGGTATAGGGGTTACTCAAATGGCCAGCATCCGGCATAGACAAGCACCTTATCTGCCAGCCCAGAGCTGCCTCCCTGGCTCCTCGCCCCCACGCTGGCCGCTTTGGGCGCCAGTTGGCCATAGGCACAGTACTGCGAAGCTCCGATTGCGGCGGCCAGCGACGAGTTTCACGTGAAACATTGCTACACCTGGCGGAACACGCTCAATCGGGTCTGGGTCCACCGGTAACCGTCTAAAGCCTGCGGAAAGCCTTACAGCTTCTACGGTGGGGTTTCAGTTTCGGGCCTGAGGTTGACTGGCATTTGCTCGGGCCTACGCGCTTCCGACTAAGTAATGCGCAAGATGTGCAGTCAACGAAGGTGACGGGCTTCGCAAACGGCCCATGCCTCACTCAGTTCCGCTCGTGACAACTCCGTGGGCCGCCAACTCTATCAGCCCTAAAGGTGCCGTTATAGCGTGTACTCCCTAAATGAAGCCCGGTATATGCTGTGCTCGGTCATAGCAGGAAGGCCCTAGAGACGAGTAGGGCCCGATTCGATGTGAACCGGGCCCTACTCGCAGAAAGATGGTTAGCCGCTCTGGCCGGGAGCCAGGACCTCCATAATGCGGTTGAGGTCTTCGACGCTCGCGAATTCAATGCTCACTTTTCCCTTACGGACACCAAGGGAGATCTTGACGTTGGTATCAAGCCGGTCGGAAAGCGAGGAAGCCAAATAGTCGAGCCGCTCATGGCGGGCACCAGGACGGGGGATGTTGTTCTTTGTCGGCTTCGCCGGATCCTGATACAGCGTCACAGCCTCTTCCGTTGCTCGGACCGACATGCCCTCCGCAACGATCTTCTGAGCCAGGCGCTCCATCGCGGCAGCGTCAGGAAGGGCCAGGAGGGCGCGAGCGTGGCCCGCGGACAGAACGCCGGCCGCTACACGGCGCTGCACCAGCGGAGGCAGCTTAAGGAGCCGCAGGGTATTCGAGACCTGCGGACGCGAACGGCCGATGCGGTCCGCCAGCTGTTCGTGCGTCGTCCCAAAGTCTTCCAAGAGCTGCTGGTAGGCCGCAGCTTCTTCCAGGGGGTTGAGCTGACTGCGGTGCAGGTTTTCCAGCAGCGCATCCCGAAGCAGGTCGTCGTCGGTGGTGTCCCGGACGATTGCAGGGATGGTTTCGAGGCCAGCGGCCTGAACTGCCCTCCATCTGCGCTCACCCATGACGAGCTCAAAGGGCTCGCCACCTTCTTCGGTTGACTTCCGCACAACAATTGGCTGGAGGACACCGATTTCGCGTACCGAGTGTACAAGCTCAGCCATGTCGTCTTCATCAAAGACAGACCGCGGCTGTTTGCGGTTGGGGTGGATGTCAGAGACCGGAATTTCCGCAAAGCGGACACCCGGCACCTCCACCAGATCAACGCCGTTGTCGTTCCATGCAGGAGTTTCATTGCGCGTACCGGTGGTGCCTGCCGAGGCAACCTCCTCCGGCATGCCCTGCTGCTTCTGCCCAGCTTCATCAGCGTCGTCGACGCTGACTGCCGGCACTTCCTTCTTGGCCTTAGCGGCAGCATTCGCCTTCGGTGCCGTCGTACCAGCTTGCGGCCCCTTGGTTGCAGCAGACTTGGCTGAAGAAGGTTTGACTGGGGAGGATTTGGGGGACGCAGCCGCCGTAGTCTTTTCTTCTACGGGCTTCGACGACTGGGTCTCGACGGCCTCCTCTGAAGGCTCCGTCTTCTTGCGTCCCTCAGGGAAGAAGAGATCTACCGGACGCGAGACGGTTGTCGCGTTACCCGACCCGTTGGCGGCGGCGGAACTTGGAATCAGCGCACCCAGACCGCGGCCCAGGCCGCGTCGTTTCTCGCTCATTGGTAATCCCTCCAGTGGTAGAGCCAGGCGTTGCCAGGCTCCAGTCGTTGCAGTTTGAAGATTTTAGCGCTCTGCTATTTCAGCAGCGGCTTCCAGATAAGACAGGGCTCCACTGGAGGAAGGGTCGTACGTCATGACCGTCTGCTGGTAGCTCGGTGCTTCCGAGATACGCACAGAGCGCGGAACCACAGCAGAGAGGACCTGATCCGGGAAGTGCTGGCGGACCTCGGCCGCAACCTGGGCTGCGAGGTTGGTACGGCCGTCGTACATGGTCAACAGGATCGTCGACACCACCAGGTCGGCATTCAGGTGCTTCTGGATCATCTCGATGTTCTTCAGCAGCTGGCTCAGGCCTTCAAGTGCGTAGTACTCGCACTGGATGGGGATGAGTACCTCGTTGGCTGCGCAGAAAGCATTGACGGTCAGCAGTCCAAGGCTTGGCGGGCAATCGATGAAGATGTAGTCGAGCCGCTGCTCGCCGTTCTTCTCTCGGGTTTTGGCATAAACGTCGATGGCTCGCCTGAGCCGCTGTTCACGGGCCACGAGGGAAACCAGCTCAATTTCCGCGCCTGCCAGGTGAATGGTTGCGGGTGCGCAGATCAGGTTTCCGATGTCCGGGCACGGTGCCACCACATCGGCGAGGGGCACGTCGTTGATCAGGACATCGTAGATGCTGTCCACGTCCGCGTGATGTTCGATCCCCAAGGCGGTCGAAGCGTTGCCCTGCGGGTCAATGTCGATCACCAGGACATTGAGGCCGGCCGCCGCCAGGGCCGCCGCAATGTTCACGGTGGTGGTGGTCTTCCCCACCCCACCCTTCTGGTTGGAGACCGTGAAGATCCGGGTGTTCTCAGGACGCGGCAGTTGGCGACCTATCAGGCGTTCACGGCGTTTGGTTTCATGCGCCAGCTCGCGGGCAATGGGGCTGGAATCGTCGATCGCATCAATAACGTTGGATCTACCGCCAGCAGTTGTTTCACGTGAAACGGCTGCTGACTTGGCGGCCTTCGAAACCCGTTCCGGGTGAATCCCGCCTCTGGCGGGGGTCGCGATAGGACCAGCGACAGAACGTGCTGACCCCAAAGACACAAACGGGGGTATCCGTTGTGTGGAGGCTTCACTACTGGTCACTGGGGCACACTCACTCTCGTTCAGCCAAATTTGCTGCCGTTGTCTAGCCTAACTGCTGGACCCGCCAGAGTTAGGCCACCGGGCCCGAACTAGGCCTTCTTTTGGGACTTGTTTACAACGATGCGAACCACGGTGGTGGGTTCCTCCAGGAGGTTCTCACCAACGGTGAGAACAGACGTCTCCACGCCCCCAAGCTTACGGATGGTCTTGGCGGCTTTTTCGATCTCCTCGGCGGCGCTGCGGCCCTTGATGGCCACTACTTCGCCCTTGCCGGCAAGAAGCGGAATGGTCAGGCCTGCGAGGTTACTGAGGGCCGAAACGGCCCTGGCCGTCACCACATCCGCCTCAACGTGGCCCACGGCCAGTTCAGCCCGGGTCCGCATGACTGTGACGTTGTCCAGGCCCAGGTCGTCAACAACTTCCTGGAGCCAAATCACCCTGCGTTCCAGCGGTTCGATGAGGGTCAGCTCCAGGTCCGGCCGGGCAATCGCCAGGCACAGCCCGGGCAGGCCTGCACCGCTGCCGACATCGGCGACGTGGCTCCCCTCGGGGATCTCACTCTCAATGACGGCGCAGTTAAGGACGTGCCGGCTCCACAGGCGGGGGATCTCCCGCGGTCCAATGAGGCCGCGCTCCGTGCCCGAGGTCGCCAGGTGTTCAACATAGCGTTTAGCCAGGTCCAACCGGTCGCCGAAGATCTTCTCCGCGGCCGAAAGCTCAGCTGGCGTAATGTCAACCATGGTTAGCGGATCAGCCATTCTCTACTCAGCGGATACAACGATGTGGCGTCCGGCGCCTTCGCCCTCGGACTCGCTGACCAGTCCCAGGTCAGCAACGGCATCATGGACGATTTTCCGCTCGTAGGCGCTCATCGGCTCCAGTGCCACCGGCTGGCCGCTTTCCTTGACTGAAGCGGCGGCGTCCTCGGCAACCTTCTGCAGGTGGCCGGTACGCTCCTGCCGGTAACCGTTGATGTCCAGCACCAGCCGCGAGCGGTTCTCGGTTGCGGACAAAACCGAAAGCCGGGTCAGTTCCTGGAGTGCCTCAAGGACTTCGCCGTCCTCACCCACCAGGCTGTCCAGGGCGTCTGATTCTTCCTCGGTCACGATGGAGATGTAGGTGCGTCCGTTGCGGACCTCAATGTCGATGTCTCCATCGATGTCGGCGATGTCCAGCAACTCCTCGAGGTAGTCCGCTGCTACGTCTCCCTCTTCCTCCAGGCGGCTGGCTGAGGAGGCCTTGGGCAGGGAAGCCTCCCCGTTCTCGGACGCGTCCTGATCGTCAATGATCTCCTCGGACAGGGCGTGTTCGGTGCTTTCGGCAGACATTACTTCTTCTTCCTGTTCTTGCGTTGTGGCTGGATACGCTGGCCCTTGGCCTGGGCCACGGCCGCGGCGGCAGCAGCGGCGTCGGCTGCCTCATCCTTCTTGCCGCCCAGGATAGGGAGGGCCGGAAGGCCCTTGGCAGCCCGGCGCTCGGCGAGGGCCTTTGCGGCGGGGGATCCCGGCGTCGGCATGCGGCGGATCACAAAGAACTGCTGTCCCATGGTCCACAGGTTGGTGGTGGTCCAGTAGATCAGGACGCCGATCGGGAAGTTGATGCCGCCAACACCGAAGACAATCGGCAGGATGTAGAGCATCATCTTCTGCTGGCGCATGAACGGGCTGGCCATGGCTTCTTCGGACATGTTCTTGGCCATGATCTGCTTCTGCGTAATGAACTGCGAGGCAGTCATGGCAAGGATCATGATGATGGAGAGGATCCAGACGGCGGTCAGGTTGCCTTCACCGCCGTGCAGAAGGGACGCGGAAAGCGTGGCCCCGAAGATGGTGGAGTCATCAAACTGTTCCACCTGGCCGTGGCTCATCGCACCAATGCCCTCGCCGCGGTCCCTCGCCGTCGAAATGCCGGACAGCACTGTGAACAGTGCGAAGAAGAACGGCATCTGGATCAGCATGGGAAGGCAGGCGGAGAAGGGGTTGGTCCCGTGCTTCTTGTACATGGCCATCTGTTCCTGCGCCATTGCCTGGCGGGACAGCTGGTCGGTCTTGCCCTTGTACTTGTCCTGGAGCTTCTTGAGGTCGGGCTGCAGGAGCTGCATGCCGCGCTGGGCCTTGATCTGCTTGACGAACACGGGGATCAGGGCGGCACGGATCACCAGCACCAGGCCGATGATGGACAGCGTCCACGTCCAGCCGGAGGCTTCCGGCAGCCCAATGGCAGTCAGCCCCTCATGGAATCCCACCATGATGATGGACACAAGCCATTTGAACGGAAACATGATTGTTTCAAAGAAGTCCATACTTATCCCTATTCGTCAGGCCGCACTGCGGCCTTCTCCATCAGTCCGAGCAGCCAGGTACTTGTCCGGGTTGTTCAGCACAACAATTGTGGGGGTCTGGTGTTCCGGCCATTCCCGGTGGCCAGCGGGGACGTGGTCCACACCGCCGGCGTTCCATGGGTGGCAGCGGCCAAGGCGCCGGACAGCGAGCCAGCTTCCCTTGACGGCGCCATGGACAGTGACAGCTTCCAGCGCATAGGCCGAGCAGGAGGGGAAGAACCGGCACACCTGGCCGTACAAGGGGGAAATCACCTTGCGGTAGGCCTTGAGAAGAAGAATGAGAATATTCCGGGGCAGGTTCCACAGGAACAGCCCCACGGATGCGGCACCACGTTGGAGAGAAGTAACGACGACGGCGGTGACGTTACGCACGCGGTGTCCCCTCCTGTGTTGTACCGGCCGAATCCTTGGCAGCAGCCCTTGCGGGGCGGCCGGCCAGCCGGACCATCGTCGATTCCAATGCGGCATTGTAATCCGACAGCAGCTGGTCCCAGCTGGCAGTTGCGGACGCGGGAAGCGCCCGGACCACTATGGCAAACCCGGTACCGTGCTCGCGCAGCGAGGCAGCACCTGCTTCTCTCAGTCTCCTCTTAACGAGGTTCCTGACCACAGCGTTCCCTACACTCTTGGAAACGATGAACCCGATCCGGCTGGGTTCGTCAGCAGCAATGGCTGCCGTATATAACACTACGTTCCGGCGCCCATTGCGGACACCGGAACGTACAGTTGTTGAAAAATCGGATGCAGTCCTCAAACGGTTACGGGTGGCCAGCACCTTAAACTCGCAAAGAAATGTCTACCGACGAGTCAGTATTTAGGCCGACAGCTCGGTGCGACCCTTGCCACGACGGGCTGCCAGAATGGCACGGCCGGCACGGGTACGCATACGAAGGCGGAAGCCGTGCTTCTTGGCTCGACGGCGGTTATTCGGCTGAAAAGTCCGCTTGCTCACGTTAGTTACTCCAGTGGATCAAAGGTGCGCCCACCCGATCAGTATGGGGAAGAACTGGCCGACGCTAAGTTTTGTATATGCACGCTTCCCCCGGCTGCCCAAGCGCACTGCGCCTGAGAGATTCAGATGGGGCCAAAAAGCGGACACAAAGGACTTCACAACGTTAGGGCAATTTAAGCCCCCGAGTCAAACCGGAACCCCTTGTGGTCCCTATCCCCAGCTGTGCCTAACCTACCCCCGGAGCCTGTGGATGAAGTGGCTCACAGCCCCCTTTTCCGAACCACACCGGTGTAATTATCCACAAGCTACTTGCCAGCTATCTTCTAGGCTTTTCATCCCCTAGAGTGGCCCAGTAGCCGATTATCCACGGACTGTGCATAACCCTGTGGATGAAGCTGAATCCATCCTGGTTCATGACTTGCGGCTGCAGGCAATGCAGGCAAAGCAAGTTTTGAGGGAACCGATTGATGACAGTAGACGAAGCCAACCACGCCAATACTGTCGGAAGTTCCTGGCGGCGTGTTGTCAGCCTGCTGGAACAGGACCACCGTGTTTCACCACGTCAGCGGGGCTTTGTCATCCTCGCGCAGGCCCAGGGCCTGATCGGTTCCACCCTCCTGGTGGCCGTCCCCAACGAGCTGACCCGTGAAGTGCTCCAGACCCAAGTCAAGGACGCACTGGATGATGCGCTGCACAACGTCTTCTCCGATGACATCCGCTGCGCCATCGACGTCGATACCGATTTGGTGCCCATCCACACGGAACCTGAACCCGTCGTCGTCGAGCCGTCCTTCTCCGCGGACCAGCTGATCGAGCAGAAGCCGCAGCCGATGCTTCCCAGCACGTCGCACGAGTTCGGCCGGCTGAACCCGAAGTACGTCTTCGATACCTTCGTCATCGGTTCGTCCAACCGCTTTGCCCACGCCGCCGCCGTCGCAGTGGCTGAAGCACCCGCCAAGGCTTACAACCCGCTGTTCATCTACGGCGACTCCGGACTCGGAAAAACGCACCTCCTGCACGCAATCGGCCACTACGCCCGCCGGCTCTACAGCGGCATCCGCGTCCGCTACGTGAATTCGGAAGAGTTCACCAACGACTTCATCAACTCCATCCGCGACGATGAAGGCGCAAGCTTCAAGACCACCTACCGCAACGTCGACGTCCTGCTCATCGACGACATCCAGTTCCTCGCAGGCAAGGACCGGACGCTCGAGGAGTTCTTCCACACGTTCAACTCGCTGCACAACAACAACAAGCAGGTAGTGATCACCTCGGACCAGCCGCCCAAGCTGCTGGCAGGGTTCGAGGACCGCATGAAGTCACGCTTCGAATGGGGCCTCCTCACCGACATCCAGCCGCCGGAACTTGAAACCCGAATCGCGATCCTCCGCAAGAAGGCGCTCAGCGAAGGCCTGTCCGCACCGGATGACGCACTTGAGTACATCGCATCCAAAATCTCCAGCAATATCCGTGAGCTTGAAGGCGCCCTGATCCGCGTTACCGCGTTCGCCAGCCTTAACCGCCAGCCCGTTGACGTGGCCCTTGCCGAAATGGTCCTCAAGGACCTCATCACCGACGACGGCGCCCAGGAGATCACGTCCAGCCAGATCCTCCAGCAGACCGCCGAGTACTTCAAGCTGAGCATGGAAGAGCTGTGCAGCAAGTCGCGCACCCGGACCCTGGTGACTGCACGCCAGATCGCCATGTATCTCTGCCGTGAACTGACGGACATGTCGCTGCCGAAGATTGGCCAGGAGCTTGGCGGCCGCGACCACACCACCGTGATCCACGCCGACAGGAAGATCCGCGAGCTGATGGCCGAGCGCCGTGTGATCTACAACCAGGTGACGGAGCTGACCAACCGGATCAAGCAGCAGCAGCGCGACTCGTAGCCGCCGTCTCTATACCTTATTAACAGGTGCATGTGGATAAGCCTGTGGATAGTTAAGGGGACAACCGCGGTTAATGGGCTTAAAACCCTTAAGGCGCCTGTGGATTCGAAAAATCGCGAAAAATGTTGTCCCCATCCACACCCTGTTTAAAACCTCCGCCGCCCACAGTCCATGAACAGGCCTTAACCGCCGGATCTCGCGGCGAGGGGGAGTTATCCACAGTTTCCACAGCAGTTATTAACACTACTAATCCCAAGAAATTGAAATCCCTCAAACAACAAGACCGGTCCGCCCTCCCGAACGTCTCCAGGCCGAGAGGCCCGAAGGGGCATGGCTGGCTTGGGGGATGGGTTAATCCCGGATCTTCCGGCTAAGCTGTCAGCAGCGCTCCCATCCTCGGGTTTTCGTGTGGTTCCGGCAGCACGGACCATGCAGGAACACGAGCGGGGCAACAACTCTTCGGAACTCCCGGCGGGACGTTTCAGGAACATCAACGCAGCAGCAATGAAAGGCGGCACCCTTCCGTGAAGTTCAGAGTCGATCGGGACGTCCTGGCAGAAGCCGTCACCTGGACAGCCCGCTCGTTGTCTCCGCGGCCGCCCGTACCGGTCCTGTCCGGGTTGCTGTTGAAAGCCGAAGCCGGCACCGTCAGCCTCTCGAGCTTCGACTACGAGACCTCTGCCCGCCTGGAAATAGCAGCGGACATCAGGGACGAGGGCACCATCCTGGTTTCCGGCCGGCTCCTGGCAGACATCTGCCGCAGCCTGCCATCCGCTCCGGTCGACGTCGAAACAGACGGCAACAAAGTCACCCTGACCTGCCGCCGCAGCAGCTTCCACCTGGCCACCATGCCGGAAGCCGAGTACCCGCCGCTTCCCGCGCTTCCGCCCATCAGCGGTACCGTTCCCGGCGACTCCTTTGCCCAGGCGGTGTCCCAGGTGATCATCGCCGCCAGCAAGGATGACACCCTGCCCATCCTCACCGGCGTGCGGATGGAGATCGAGGACGACCTCATTACGCTCCTCGCCACCGACCGCTACCGGCTGGCCATGCGCGAGGTGCCGTGGAAGCCGGTCACGCCCGGCATTTCAACCAGCGCGCTGGTCAAGGCCAAGACCCTGAACGAAGTGGCCAAGACCCTTGGCAACAGCGGCGACATTCACCTCGCCCTCGCCGATGACGAGAGCCGGCTGATTGGCTTCGAAAGCGGCGGACGCACCACCACCTCGCTGCTGGTTGACGGCGACTACCCCAAGATCCGCTCGCTGTTCCCGGACTCCACCCCCATCCACGCCACGGTGCAGACCCAGGAACTCGTAGAGGCAGTGCGGCGCGTCTCCCTCGTGGCGGAACGCAACACCCCGGTGCGCCTGGCCTTCACGCAGGGCCAGCTAAACCTGGACGCCGGCACCGGAGAGGACGCCCAGGCGTCCGAGGAACTGGAAGCGCAGCTTTCCGGTGAGGACATCACCGTGGCCTTCAACCCCCACTACCTGGTGGAGGGGCTGAGCGTGATTGAAACCAAATTTGTCCGTTTCTCCTTCACCACGGCACCCAAGCCCGCCATGATCACAGCCCAGGCAGACGCCGACGGCGAAGACCAGGATGACTACCGCTACCTGGTGATGCCGGTCCGCCTCCCCAACTGAGTAGCGCCAAGTGTCGTTT